>NZ_JXSX01000001.1:0-4042269 GCF_000876225.1 Micromonospora haikouensis
GGCACTGGCTTATCAAGCACCCTGTTGAGTTCTCAAAGAACAACCACACACCATCCGAAACCCCCAAACCCGGGGGCCCCATCCGGGGCATCTCGTTCGTTCCGCGCCCCCCGCTTTCGCGCTGGGCACTTTTACTACGTTACCTCACCGTTTCCGCCGTGTCAAACCGTGTGTCCCGGTCTGTCGTGCTTCGTACGGATCCGGCACCGGTGAGCGCGCGCAGCGGCGAACCACTGCTCGTGATCATCGGATTTGGCAGGCCGGCCGTCGTGGTCTCCCACGATCTCGCCCGGTTCCCCGCCGATCGTCAACCTTACCCGGTCGGTTTCGCCGCTCCAAATCCGCCCTGCGGCAGATCCGGTGGCCCCGCCCGGCTCGCCCCCGGAGGGTCGAGCTGTGCTGTCCGGCGCTCCGGCCTCCCAGGACTTTCGCCCTGTTTCGTCCGTTCCGCGCTGGCAGAGAGAAAGTTACGCGTCCCGGGGTTTCAACGTCAAATCGGGGGGGTAGAGGCCCGCGTCACACCATTCGTGACCGAAGATACCCGCAGCTCAGCGGGTCAGCCCCGGCTTCGGGCGCCCCGCCAGCCCCGTACGCCGAGGACACCGACCGTGGTGCCGATCGCCAGCGACGCCGCGATCAACAGGGCGTGGATCCAGAGGAACCCGGTGGGCGTCCCCTCGCCCACGACGCCGCCGGCCCACGCGCGGGGGTCGTTCCAGATGGCGACGGCGAACCGGGGCCAGATCACCCACGTCCACACGCCGACCCCGACGAGGAAGAGCGCCCAGCCGCGCGACAACACCATGGTCCGCGAGTATGCCAGCGGGCCCGCGACGCGTACCCCGTTTGGTCTGTGAGGGGCGCACGGACGGCGGCCCGGCGGTCTATCGTGGAAGCGTGGTCCGGCCCTGCACCCTCGCGCCGGAGGCCGTCGACGGCCTCCCGGTGGGTGCCGCGCCGGTGCCGCCCGGCAGCTCCGGCGACGGCCGCGAGCGCATCCTGGACGTCCTGCGTGCCGGCGGACTGCGGTTCCGCGCCGGCGGGCGATGGCGCACCGGCTCCCTGATCTGACGAGCCGATCCACCCGACCTCCGACGGGCATTCGCCCGAGGTCGGTGCGCGCCCGCGCGCCTCCCACCGCTTCCACGGCACGAAAGGCACATCCCCATGTCCGTCGCACGGATGCTCACCGGTGACCGCCCGACCGGGCGGCTGCACCTCGGCCACTACGTCGGCAGCATCGCCAACCGGGTGCGGCTGCACCAGCGTTACGAGAGCTTCTTCATCATCGCCGACCTGCACATGCTGACCACCCGCAACACCCGCGAGGACATCGCCGCGGTGTCCCGCAACGCCCGGGAGATGGTCACGGACATCCTCGCCGCCGGCGTCGACCCCGCGCGGGCCACGTTCTACCTCCAGTCGGCCATCCCCGAGGTCGGCGACCTGAACACCCTGCTGCAGAACCTGGTGACCGTGCCCCGGCTGGAACGGGTGCCGTCGCTCAAGGACATGGCCCGGGCCGCCGGCAAGGAGGAGATGCCGTACGGACTGCTCGGCTATCCCGTCCTCCAGGCCGCCGACATCCTCTGCGTGAAGGGGCAGGTGGTGCCCGTCGGGAAGGACAACGCGGCGCACGTCGAGGTGACCCGGGAGATCGCCCGCCGGTTCAACCACCTCTACGGGGAGGTCTTCCCCGTGCCGGAGACGATCGCCGCCGAGACGCCGTCGCTGGTCGGCACGGACGGCCGGCGGAAGATGAGCAAGAGCCTGGGCAACACGATCTCGCTCTCCGCCGACGCGGCCACCGTCCGCCGGGCTGTCATGGGGATGTACACCGACCCGAACCGGGTGCGCGCGGACGTCCCGGGCACGGTGGAGGGGAACCCGGTGTTCGCGTACCACGACGTGTTCAACCCCGACCGGGCGCAGGTGGCGGACCTGAAGGAGCGGTACCGGGCCGGCCGGGTCGGCGACGTCGAGGTCAAGGAGCAGCTCGCGGTGGCGCTGAACCGGTTCCTCGACCCGATCCGGGAACGGCGGGCCCGGATCGAGGCCGACGCCGGCCTGGTCGACCAGCTCATCGTCGACGGCACGGAGCGGACCCGGGCCGAGGTGCGGCGCACCCTGGTCGAGGTCCGTCGGGCGATGGGGCTGACGGGGGCGTACCAGCAGGTGCGGCGGCGGGCCGAGCGCGCCCGCCGGGCCGCGGGCACCCGGACCTGACCTGTCGGGTACGCCGGGAGCGGGCTGGCCGGAGCGGGAAACGCGGCAGCGTCCACCGGGCCGGCCGGCTATGCTCCGCCACGTGATCAGCCGCGGCAGCCACGCCACCGCCGACGCGTCCCAGGACGCCCCGGTCGGATCGGTGCGCCGCGAGCGACGCCGGGCTCGGACGAGCCCCCGTCGACGCTGAGCTGACCCACGTTCTCCTGCGACCGGCGGATCGAGCCGCCGGTCGCGTACCCGATCAGGCTCTCGCTCCGTCGGAGTCCCTTCCGGTGGTCCGTCCGACGGCGGGCCCGAGCGAGATCGGCGTACCCATGGATCTGGAGCAGTTGCTGGCCGACCGGCTGGCGCCCGCGTTCACGGCGGTGGCCGGCGCCCCGGTCGACCCGGCCGTGCGGCGCTCGGCGCACGCCGACTACCAGTCGGACGCGGCCCTGGCGCTGGCCCGGCGGCTCGGCCGCCCGCCCCGCGCGATCGCCGCAGAGGTGCTGGGCCGGGCGGTCCTGGGCGACCTGTGCGCGGCGGCGGAGGTGTCGGGGCCGGGCTTCATCAACCTGACCGTCGCCGACCAGGCCCTCGGCGCGGCGGTCGCCGGGCTCGTCGGCGATCCCCGGCTCGGCGTGCCGCGCGTCGCCGGACCGGAGACGGTGCTGATCGACTACTCGGCACCGAACGTGGCGAAGGAGATGCACGTCGGCCACCTGCGGTCCACGATCATCGGGGACGCGACGGCCCGGCTGCTGCGGTGGCGGGGCCACCGGGTGATCCGGGCCAACCACCTGGGCGACTGGGGGACGCCGTTCGGGATGCTGATCGAGCACCTGCTGGACCTCGGGGAGGCCGACGGGGCGGCCGAGCTGTCGGTGGGCGACCTGGACTCGTTCTACCGGGCCGCGCGAGCGAAGTTCGACGCGGACGAGGGGTTCCGGGCCCGGTCCCGGCTGCGGGTGGTCGCCCTGCAGGCCGGCGACGAGCGGACGGTACGGCTGTGGCGGCTGCTGGTCGGCCGGTCGGAGGGTTACTTCCTGGGGGTGTACCGGGCGTTGGACGTGACGCTCACCGAACGGGACTTCCAGGGGGAGAGCCGCTACCAGCCGATGCTCGGCCCGGTGGTCGAGGAGCTGGACCGGCTCGGGCTGCTCCGGGACAGCGACGGCGCCGCCTGCGTCTTCCCGCCCGGCTCGGTGGGCCGGGACGGGGAGCCGCTGCCGCTGATCGTCCGCAAGCGGGACGGCGGGTACGGCTATCCGGCCACGGACCTGGCCGCGCTGCGGTACCGGACCGGCGAGCTGGGAGCCACCCGGCTGCTGTACGTGGTGGGCCTGCCGCAACGGCGGCACTTCGAGATGGTCTTCGCGGTAGCCGCTGCGGCCGGCTGGCTGCCCGGGGCGGCCCGCGCCGAACATGTGGGCTTCGGCTCGGTCCTCGGCGCCGACGGGCGGATGCTCCGCAGCCGGGCAGGCGCCCCGGTCAAGCTGGCCGACCTGCTGGACGAGGCGGTGGCGCGGGCCACCGAGTTGGCCCGGCGCAAGAATCCCGGGCTGGATGCCGCGGAAGTGGCCGAGGTGGGCCGGGCGGTCGGCATCGGCGCGGTGAAGTACGCGGACCTCGCGACCGACCGGCACCGGGACTACGTCTTCGACTGGGACCGGATGCTGTCCCTGGACGGCAACACCGCCCCCTACCTGCAGTACGCGTACGCGCGGATCCGGTCGCTCTTCCGGCGGGCGGGGGCGGACGGGCTGCCGGCGGCGGTGGAAGCCGCACGGGTGCCGCTGGCGGACCCGGCGGAGCGCGCACTGGTGTTCGCGCTGCTCGGCTTCGCCCCGGTGGTGGTCGAGGTGGAACGGACGTTGGAGTTTCACCAGCTCGCCGGCCACCTGCACCGGGTGGCCGCGGCGTTCAGCGCGTTCTACGAGCGGTGCCCGGTGCTGCGCGCGGAGGGGGCCGTCCGGGAGGGCCGGCTGGTGCTGTGCGGGCTGACCGCGCGGGTGCTGCGGCAGGGCCTGGACCTGCTGGGCATCCGCACCCCGGAACGGATGTGAGGCCCGCGGTGAGCGGCGGACAGGCGCACGCGGTCAGTCCTCCGGGTCCGGGTTGTCCCGGAGGATGCCGTTGAGGTAGAGCGACTCGCGGCAGGTGGTGGCGCGGGGGGCGTTGGCCGGGGTGCCGGGGCGGCGGCAGACCACCGTGAGGGTCACCCGGCCCCGGGCGGGAACGCGGATCGGGGTGACCGAGTGGTAGTCCTGGTTGCGGAAGTTCTCCAGGGCGTAGGTGACGACCCGCACCTGGTTCGCGGTGACCGTCAGCGTGCCCTCGTCCCCCTGCACGTTGTCGACCAGGAAGTCGGTGAGCAGGAACGTCTTGCCCGCCGGGACGGTGTAGCTGCGCTCCGCCGAGCCGTTGGGGCTGGTGCGGAAGGTGATGGCGACGGAGAACTGCTCCCCGCCGAGGCCACCGGCACCGGCGGGGCCGCCCACCCCGCTGCCGTCGGTGCTGCCGTCGCCGGGGGTCCCGCCGCCCGGGGTGCCGGCACCGGGCGGGGTGGTCGTCGGGGCCGGGTTCGGCGCGGCGCTGGGCACCGGCTCGCCCCGCGCGACCTGCCGGGCCTGCTCCGCCTCCACCGCCTCCCGGGCGGCGGTCTCCACCTGCGGGCGCAGCAGCCCGAACCAGAGGGCCAGCAGCGCCAGGAGCAGCGCAAGCAGGGCCGCCAGCAGCTTCAGCAGCCCGGCCGAGATGATCGGGCGCTGGACGAAGACGGCGTCGAGGCCACGGGCCCGGCCGTCCGAGGTGCGCAGCTCGACGGCGAACGGGTACTCCTTCGGCGCGCCCCACCAGAGCAGCCGGCGGGCGCGTACCCGGAGGGGGGTCTCGGCGCGGGTGCCGTTGGGCACGGTGACCGGCTCGGCGGGCAGCGCGAACGTCACCTGGTCGGTGCCCTCGGCGGCGGCGAGGCCGACCTGCTCGGTGACGTTGCCGAGGTTGTCGGTGTCGATGCGGTAGCGGGCCCCGCGCAACCCGCTGCGCGACGGCGGCTGCACCTGCGCGGCCAGCTCGGAGAACGGCTCGACGGTGAGGATGCCCTCCTCCACCACGGCGGAGTCGGGGTATTCGGCGGGGACCACGCGGACGCCGAAGGGCCGGTCGCCGGCGTCCACCCGGGCGGAGCGGGGCGGGCGGAAGGTGACCGTGACGGTGTCCGAGCCCGCCGGGTAGAGGTTGAGCGTGGGCGGCTGCACGGTCACCCACTCGCCCGGCACGCCGAGGATCTCGAACCGGTACGCCTCGACCGTGTCGCCGGCGTTCCGCACGGTGACCGGGACCTCGACCTCGCCGCCGGGGGCGACGCTCACGGAGGTGCTGGCCAGATTCGCCGATGCGCGCATCTGCTGGAGCGTAGGAGCGCTTCTGCGGCCTGTCAGGGGCCATCGGGGTACGACGGCGGGCAGAGGTCGCTGCCCGCCGGGCGACGTTAAGTACACGCAAAGACACCGCGCCCATACTCGCCGTGCCGTCGGCCCGCCGGCCGTCGGCACGGGGAGAGGAGGCGAGGATGCAGCGGATACCGGTCTACGTGCACGCGACGGATCCGATCTCGTGGACGGGCGTGACGGGGCAGCTCACGGGTCGTCCCGAGGTCAGGGTCCTGGCCCAGGCGGACGCCGCCGAGGCGGCGGTCACCCTGGTCGTCGTGGACAGCCTGACCCCGCCGGTGGTGCAGGCCCTGCGGCGGCTGCGCCGGGAGCAGAACCGGCTGGTGCTGGTGCCGGCCACCATCGACGACGCCCAGCTGTCGGCCGCCGTCGAGTGCGGGGTGGTGGGGGTGGTACGCCGCAGCGAGGCGTCCGCCGGCCGCCTGGTCGAGGTGATCCTGTCGGCGGCGCGGGGCGAGGGGAGCGTCCCCGCCGACCTGCTCGGTCGGCTGCTGAACCAGATGCGCCGGCTCCAGCGGGAGGTGCTCGACCCGCGCGGGCTGAGCCTGGGCGGGCTGAGCTCGCGGGAGGTGGACGTGCTGCGGCTCGTCGCCGACGGGTTCGAGACGCGGGAGATCGCGGCGAAGCTGTCGTATTCGGAGCGGACGGTGAAGAACGTGGTGCACGGCATGACGACCCGGCTGCACCTGCGCAACCGGGCGCACGCGGTGGCGTACGCGCTGCGGCACGACCTGATCTGAGCGGCCGGATCCGGGCCGCACCGGCGGGCCGGCCGGGGCGGGGCCGGGGTCGCCGGTGCGGGCGGGTGTTGCCCGTACCGGCGGCGGTTCTGCCCCGGTCCCTGGCCGGCGGTCCCTGTGCCGGGCGGCGGCGGGCGGCCACGATGGCCCTCTGGGCCCTGCGCGACGTGGCCGCCCGCCCGCCGTCTCCCGTCGAGGTGCCGATTGCGTCCCACCCGAAGGTCTCCCCTCGTCGCCGCCGCGACGGCGGTCGCCGCGTTGCTGGGCGCGTGGGCGCTGGGCGTCCCGCCCGACCGGGCGTCGTACGCCGAGCCGGCCGACCCGCCGCCGGTCACCGACCTGCGGGTGGCCTACCTGGGCACCGGGCACCGCAGCATCGGCGTGGTCTCCGGCACCGGGGCGGAGGCGACCGCGCCGCCGTTGTTCGGCGGCGGCCCGGCGCACTTCGACGACGAGGTGTCCGCCACGGGGGACGTGGTCGTCTGGGTCAGCCGGCGCGGGTCGGAGCTGGCCCAGCTCTGGGTGCGCCGTGGCTCGGGGGAGCCGACCTGCCTGGTCGACGACCCGGTGCAGGTGGCCGGGGCGCCGTCGGTGTCGCCGGACGGCACCCGGGTCGCCTTCGAGCAGACCCGGGAGGGCGTGGGGAGCTGGCACGACATCTTCGTGGTCGGCGTCGACGGCACCGGGCTGCGGCAGGTCACCGACGGCACCAACGACAACCGCCGGCCCACCTGGTCACCCGACGGCACGACGCTGGCGTTCGAGCGGCGCGACGACGCGGGCGTGCCGCAGGTGCACCGGGTGCCGGTCGACGGCGGGCCGGTGACCGCGCTGACCGCCCGGCCGGAGGGGGCCGGGGAGCCCGCGTGGGATCCGGACCCGGCGCACGACCGGATCGCGTACACCGCCGCGCCGCAGGACCCGGACGCCCGGCAGATCCACCTGATCAACACCGTCGGGGGCGACGACCGGCTGCTGCTCGCCCCGTCGTGGGACAGCCACCAGCCGAGCTGGTCGCCGGACGGGACGACCCTGGCGTTCCTGAGCCGGACCACCGACGACGGCACGCGGGGGGCGGTCGACCTGGTCTACACGGGGGTGCCGCGCCCCGACTGGTGCCCGTGCGAGGCGGTGCTCCGCCTCGCCGAGGACCGCCTCGTCGGCGACCCCGCCTGGTACGTCCCGCCGGGTGCCGGCGCGCCGGCGCTGGTGGTCAGCCGGACGACCGCACCGGACCGGTACACGGTGACGTTGCAGGACGTCCGTCCCGACGCCACCGACCCCCGTGACCTGGGGCTGACCGTGCTGCGGGAGGACCCGGGGGCGGCGACGGATCCGGACCTGCTGTGGCGGCCCGTCGACGGCGACCCGTGGACGGCCCGCCCCGACTACTCGCCGGACGGCCGGCGGATCGTGGTGAACCGGTTCGAGACCGTGGGCGGCAACCGGGTGTCCCGCCTCTGGATCGTCGACGCCGACGGCGGAAATCCCCGGCTGCTTCCCCTCGCCGGTCGCGGTGCCGCCGACGTCGAGACCGACCCGGTGTGGTCGCCGGACGGCACCCGCGTCGCGTACGCGCTGGCCGGGCCGGGCGGGCCCAGCCGGGTGGTGGTGGCAAACGTGACCACCGGGGAGCACCTGCTCACCGTCGGGTCGGGCGGCGATCCGGACCGCTCCGACAGCCAGCCGGCCTGGTCGCCGGACGGGTCGACGCTGGCCCTGGTGCGGGGCCAGCCGGACGGGGCGGCGGCCGACAGTCACGTGTGGACGGTCGACGCCCGCGACGGCAGCGGGCAGCGGGACCTGACCGCCATCGGCTGCCCCGGGTGCGTCGGGGCGGACTACGGCCCGAGCTTCTCCCCGGACGGCGGCCGGATCGCGTTCGGGCGGGGCCCCGACGGGCTGGTCGTCACCGGCACCGACGGCGACGACTGCCGGGTGCTGGCGCCGCAGACCCCCGGGGCGGGCTGCGCCGGCCCGCTGGTCGCCCCGCCGGACGGCCCGCACCGGCCCCGGGACGTCGCCTGGTCGCCGGACGGGCACCGGCTCGCCCTCAACTCGCGCCGGTACACCGACCCGGCCAGCCCCGAGTACGTCAAGACGTACGACTTCGACACCGCCATCTTCGATGGGCTGACCTGGGAGTTCCCCGGCCGGCACCGGAAGCCGACCTGGCAGCGGTCGGTGGACCTGGCCACGGACGTGGCGGAGCCGCCCGCGCCGGTGCGGGTCGGCGAGCGGACGACGCTGACGCTGACGGTGACCGACCGGGGGCCGACCCCGGCGGCGAACGTCCGCCTCGACCTGCGGGTGCCCGACGGGGTCCGGGCCACCGCGCTGGAGCCGGAGGTGGGCTCCTGCCAGCTCGCCCCGCCGGGTTGCGACCTGGGGCCGATCGGGCTGGGCAACACGGTGCGGGTACGCGTGGAGCTGACCGGGGTGACCGCCGGGACGTACCCGCTGGAGTGGACGGTCGGTGGTTGGACGGCCGACGCCCGGCCGTCGGACAACACGGCGTCGGTGCCGGTGACGGTCGTCCCGGTCCCCCCGCCGACGACCACCCCGCCCCCGGCCACCCCGACGCCGACCCCGACGGGTCCGCCGCCCACCAGCCCACCGGCGGCGGGCCTCGACATCACGGTCACGGTCGACCCCGTCCCGGCGTACGTGGGTGGGACGGTCACGGTGACCTACACGGTCCGCAACACCGGCGGCCGGCCGGCGACCGGCATCCGGATCACCCCCGCCCTGCCGGCGGGGGTGCCGGTGCGCAGCCGGCCGGCGGGGTGCTCCGCGACCTCCTGCCCGGTCCCCGACCTCGCCCCGGGTGCCGGCCGGTCCCTGGAGTTCGTGCTGGCCCCGGGCGCGGCGACGTCGACGACGGTACGCGGCACGGTGGCCGGCGACGGGGGTCTCGACGACACCGCCCAGGCCCCGTTCCGGGTGCTGCAGCCCCGGATCGTCGCCGTGCCGGCCATCGGGCCGCCCGGCTTCGTCACCTCCGTGCGGGGCACCGACTTCCCGCCCGGCGTGCCGGTGCGGCTGGCCTGGGACGTCGGCCTGACCGCGGCCGCGAATCCGGCCGTGCCGGCGGCCGACGGCACCTTCGCCGCGCAGCTGCTGGTGGTGCCGCGCGACCAGCTCGGCCCCCGAAGGATCCTGGCCACCGGCGCGGGGTTCGGCACCGTCCGCACCGACTTCCGGGTGATCCTGCCCGCCCAGCAGCCGCCCGGCCTGCTGTTCCGTGGCTGGTGAGGGGACGACGAGGATGATCCACGAGGTCGACGAGGCGCTGCACGCGCTGCTGACCGAGGAGATGCTCGCCGGCACCGACGTGCAGCTCGCCTTCGACGCGCCGACCCGGGAGTGGGAGGCCCGCCGCAACGCCCCGACGGTGAACCTGTTCCTCTACGACGTACGCGAGGAGATGACCCACCGTCGGGAGGGCCGGGTCGAGGAGTACGACTCCGACGGCGCGGTCGTCGCCGAGCACCGCCCGCCCCGGTACTTCGCCCTGTCGTACCTGGTGACGGCGTGGACGGCGCAGCCGCAGGACGAGCACCGGCTGCTGTCGGTGCTGCTGGCCGGGCTGGTCGTGCACGACGTGCTGCCGCCGTCCCGGCTCGTCGGCGGGCTGGCCGCGCTGGGGCTGACCGTGCCGATGAGCGTCGCGGTGCCGCCGTCGCGGGACCGGGGGCTCGCCGACATCTGGTCGGCCCTCGGCGGTTCGCTGAAGCCGTCGCTGGACCTGGTGGTGACCACGCCGATCGCGGCGTCCGCGACCTTCGCCGCCCAGCCCGTCACCGACGGGCTCCGGCTGCGCGCCGCCGACCGGGCCGAGCCCGTCGCGGGCGGGGAGACGCGGCGGCTGCGCCACCCCGAGCCGGTGGACACCACGACCCCGATCGGCGTACGTCGGGCGCGGGGCACCGCAGCCGAGCGGCAGCGCCGGCAGGGCACGGGCGGGCCCATCCGGGGCGGCCGGCGGTGAGCGCTGCCGTCGAGGCGGAGCCCGGTGCGGCCGCGCCGGAGGGCCCACCTTCCGGTGCCCGGCGGTCCGATCGGGTCGAGCCGGCCGGCACCACGTACCTGCGGGCCCGGCTGTTCCTCGTGGAGCAGCGGGTTCGGCGGGCCGTCGCGGCGGCCCGCGCGGCGGACCCGGCCCCGGACGACCCGCTACGCGGGCTGCACGTCTCCGACGACGACGCCTGGCGGCTCGCCGACGGCCCGGCCCCGCCCGTCCCCGACGAGATCGCGGCGGAGGCGGTGGAGACGGCCGACCGGTGGGCCGACGGGGCCCGGGCGGCGGGCGCCCGGGTGCCGCTGCGGGAGGTGGCCGAGGAGTTCCGGCTGGGCCCGCTGGACGTGGAGGTGCTGCTGATCGCGCTCCTGCCCGACCTGGACCGGCGCTACGAGAAGCTGTACGGCTACCTCAACGACGACGTGACGCGCCGCCGCGCCACGACGGGGCTGGCCCTGTCGCTCTGCGGCGTCTCCCCGGCCGCCGGCCCGGCCCGCGCCCGCCTCGCCGACACCGGGCCGCTGGTGGCCGGGGGACTGCTCCTGGTCGAGGAGCCCGACCGGCCCTTCCTGACCCGTTCACTGCGGGTGCCGGACCGGGTGGCCGGGCACCTGCTCGGGCACGCCGGCGTGGACGAGCGGCTCGACGGCCTGCTCCGTCGGTCGGGTCGGCCGGGGGCGTCGGCGGGGCCGGTGGCCGCCGGGTTGGCGGCGGCGATCCGCGCCGGTGACCGGTTGGCCTACCTGCGCGAGGAGCCCGGCGGGGCGGCCGACGAGGTGGCCGCCGCCGCCCTCGCTGCGGCCGGTCGGGGCGTCCTCGCCCTCGACCTGGACGTGTTGGGCGTCGACCCCGCGCCGGAGGAGGCCCTGGCCTGCGCGGTGCGGGAGGCCCGGCTGCGGCGGGCCGGGCTGGTCTTCGGCCCGGTCGACGCCCTCGACCCGGCGGCGGGCGCGGCCCCCGCCCGGCTGCTGCGCCGGCTCGCCGGCCTCCCGGTGCCGGTGCTGCTCACCGGGCGGCTGCGCTGGGATCCGCACTGGGCGGAGGAGTCCCCGCTGCTGGTGACCGCCCACCCGGTCGGGGCAGCAGAGCGGGCCCGGCTGTGGCGGGACACCCTGGCCGGCCGGTCGACGCGGCTGGCGGACGATGTCGACCCGGAGCGGGAGCTGTCGGCGTACGTGCTGTCGCCCGACCAGACGCGGCGGGCGGCGGTCGCGGCGGCGCAGCAGGCGGTGCTCGACGGTGCCGACCGGGTCGCCGCCCGGCACGTACGGGCCGGGGTGCGTTCGCAGAACGCGGCGGCGCTGGAGAAGCTGGCCCGGCGGGTGGAGCCCGCCGTCGGCTGGGACGACCTGGTCCTCCCGGCCCCGGCGCGGGAGCAGCTCACCGAGCTGGCGCTGCGGGTCCGCCACCGCGAGCAGGTGCTGGGCGGCTGGCGGCTGCGCCCCGGCGGCGGGCGGGGCCACGGGGTGACCGCCCTGTTCGCCGGGGACTCCGGCACGGGCAAGACGATGTCCGCCGAGGTGGTCGCCGCCGACCTGGGGCTCGACCTGTACGTGGTGGACCTGTCCACCGTCGTCGACAAGTACGTGGGCCAGACCGAGAAGAACCTGGAGCGGATCTTCACCGAGGCGGCCGGGGTGAACGGGGTGCTGCTGTTCGACGAGGCCGACGCGATCTTCGGCAAGCGATCGGAGGTCAGCGACGCCCACGACCGGTACGCGAACCTGGAGAGCGCGTACCTGTTGCAGCGGATGGAGTCGTTCGACGGCGTGGCGGTGCTGACCACGAACCTGCGGGCCAACCTGGACGAGGCGTTCCTGCGCCGGCTCGACGTCGTCGTGGACTTCCCGACCCCGGACGCGGCGCAGCGGCGGGCGTTGTGGGACCGCTGTCTCGGCGGCGAGCTGCCCCGGGCCGACGACGTCGACCTGGACCGCTGCGCGCGGGACTTCGAGCTGAGCGGGGGCGGTATCCGGGCGTGCGTGGTCAGCGCCGGCTATCTGGCCGCCGAGGCGGGCGGCCCGGTGACGATGGCGATGCTGGTGGCCGCCGCCCAGCGCGAGTACCGCAAGTTGGGCCGCCTGGTGCTGCCCCGAGACACACCGACCGGCCGGGTGCCGCACCGTCGCTGACCCGCCGCGCCCGGCCGGCACGCGCTGGACGCGGCTGGGGACGGCACGGTCACCGCGACGACCGGCGCGACCCGGTCAGAGCGAGACGGTCCACTCGTGGTCGCCGGCGGCGGCGTGGTCGATCGCGCCGCTCTGCGGCGGGTCGTCCGGGTCGAAGTCGGAGGTGAGGGTGTGCACCATCTCCGGGCTGCTGACCCAGGTCTGGCTCTCCACGTCCCGCCGCCTGACCCGCCACCGGAACCGCACCTCGTACTCGGCGAGCCAGCTGCCCTCGCCGATCGCGCTGGTGGTGGAGAAGCCCGGATCGTCGTTGAAGACGATGGCCGCCGGCGTGGTCTGGATGACCGGGTTGGAGTAGTTCGGGCGGTACGGCCCGTCCTGCACCCAGGGCCGGTTGACGCGCTGCGGGGCGCCCACCTCGCCGTCCTCGTCCACCGTGTACGCGACGAACTGGTCGGTGACCTCCTGCCGGAAGTCGTAGAGCGTCGCCGCCGACAGCGCCGCGTTGTCCGGCCGGTGCAGGGTGGCCACCTGGGTGAACCCGATGGACTGGCGCGTGTCCAGTCGCTGGGTGGCCGGGCCGGTGTAGGAGGAGGTGAAGGTCAGCCGGGGAGCGTTGAGGTCCGCCTCCGGTTTGGACTTCGACCGGGTGGCCCGGCCGCTGTACGGCTCGCTGCGGTTGGTCGTCCTGGTGCCCTCCGCCCTCGGCACCCGCTGCACCGGGGTCTGCGCGCCGGGGCCGGCGAGGGCGGGCAGCTCGACGGTGGCCGGGTCGGCCTGCGCCGGGACGTCGGTGGCGAGGGCGCGGTGGGCGTTGGCCTCGGCCTCCCGTTCGAACCGGTCGCCCGGGTCACTGACCCGCAGGCCGGAGCCGTTGTCGGTGCCCGCGACCGGGCCGAGCCGCTGCTGGATGACGTGGGTCAGCTCGTGGGCCAGGGTGTGCCGGTCGCCGCCATCCTCGCCGAGCACCACGTGGTTGCCGGACGTGTACGCCCGCGCGCCCAGCTCGGCCGCCGAGGTGCGCGCGGTCGTGTCGTCGTGGATCCGCACGTCGGAGAAGTCCGACCCGAGCCGGGCCTCCATGTCGACCCGGGTCGCCTCGTCGAGCGGCCGCCCGCCGCCACGCAGCACCTCGTGCACGGTGGAGCGCTGGACGGCGGGGGCGTCGTGGCCGCAGCCCCGCGCCGTGCTCGTGCCGGTCGCGCTCGATGGCCCGGGTCGCCGCGCGGTTGCCCACGGCTCGTTGCAGCGTGAGGATCTCCCCGGGGCTGTGCCTCGCAGCGACGCCGACGCCGACGCCGGGTGCGGGTGCGGGTGCGTCGCCGCGCCGGCCGCCGGGTGGGGCGGGGCGGGGCCGCTCCTCGCGGGAGCTGGATGTCGCTGCGGGCCGCTGCGCGCGCACGTCGGCACCTCCTCGTTGCGAGGGCGGGCATCGACGTACACGGTAGTCCCGGCTCCGCGGTCCGGTCGAGGTGCGCGCGGACAGGATCAGAGGCCGGTGCGACCGGGCCGGCCTGCGGGACGGGTGCCCGCCGGGCGGCGCACGTCCGGCGGGCACCCGCACCCCTGCCCCTGCGGCGCGGGACTCTGCCCCCGCGCGGCCCGTAGGGACCTTCCCGCCGGCTCCCCGGCCGAGCAGGCTGGCCAGCGTCCGCCGACCTGGCAGAGGAGCTTGCATGCCGACGTACCTGTCCCCGGGCGTGTACGTGGAGGAGGTGCAGAGCGGTTCGCGTCCCATCGAGGGCGTCGGGACCGCCGTCACCGCCTTCCTGGGATTCGCCGAGAAGGGGCCCTTCCACGCGCCGACCCTGGTCACCAACTGGAGCCAGTACGTCCAGCTCTTCGGCGGGATGGTCGAGGGCGCCTACCTGGCGCACGCGGTGTACGGGTACTTCGCCAACGGCGGGGGCGTCTGCTACGTGGTGCGGATCGGCGACCCGTCGACCGGCCGGACGACCGGCGGCCGGGGCGGGCAGAAGGCGCTGCCCGCCGGGGAACCGTCGGCGCTCGGCACGTTCCGGGTGGCCGCCCTCCCCGCCGGCGGCGGCGAGATCAGCGTGGAGGTCGCCGACGTCGAGGGCGAGGGGGCCGGCGAGGACCGGTTCCGGCTCGTCGTGCACCGGGACGGCCAGGTGGCCGAGGAGTACGACGGCTCGTTCCGGCGCAACAGCAAGACCTCGGTGGTCAGCCAGGTCCGCGAGCGGTCCAAGCTGATCACCATGGAGGAGGTCGGCCCGGCCAACGCGCTGGCCCGGCCCGCCAACCAGACGGTCACCCTGGCCCCGGCCACCGCCCCCGGCGACGCCGTGCCGGCCGCCCTCACCGCCGGCGAGTTCGCCGGGGACGTCGACTCCCGCACCGGCCTGGCCGGCCTGGAGGCCATCGACGAGATCACCATGGTCGCCGCGCCGGACCTGATGGGGGCGTACCAGCAGGGGGTCGTCGACCTGGAGGCGGTCAAGGCCGCCCAGCTCGCCCTGATCTCGCACTGCGAGCAGATGGGCGACCGGATGGCCCTGCTCGACCCGCCGCCGGAGTTGACCGCCCAGCAGGTGCGCGCCTGGCGGCAGGACGAGGCCGGCTACGACTCCCGGTACGCGGCCCTCTACTACCCCTGGGTGAAGGTGTTCGACCCGAGCACCGGCCGGGCCGTGTTCATGCCGCCTAGTGGGCACCTCGCCGGCCTCTGGTCCCGCAACGACACCGAGCGGGGCGTGCACAAGGCCCCCGCCAACGAGGTGGTGCGGGGCGTGGTCGACCTGCAGAACAACGTCACCAAGGGCGAGCAGGACCTGCTCAACCCGATCGGGGTCAACTGCATCCGGGCGTTTCCCGGGCGCGGCGTCCGGGTCTGGGGCGCGCGCACCCTCTCCTCCGACCCGGCGTGGCGCTACATCAACGTCCGGCGGCTGTTCAACTACGTCGAGGAGTCCATCCTCCTCGGCACGCAGTGGGTGGTGTTCGAGCCGAACGACCAGCGGCTGTGGGGCACGATCCGGCGCAACATCACCGCCTTCCTCACCGAGGAGTGGCGGCGGGGCGCGCTGTTCGGGGCGACCGCCGCGGAGGCCTTCTACGTCAAGTGCGACCAGGAGACCAACCCCCCGGAGGTGATCGACCGGGGCCAGGTGGTGTGCGAGATCGGCATCTGCCCGGTCAAGCCCGCCGAGTTCGTCGTCTTCCGGCTGGCGCAGTTCTCCGACAGCACCAGCCTGGTCAGCGACTGACCGAACAAACCCTGACGAAAGGCGGCCACGATGGCCAGTGGTGACACCCTTATCGTGCACAGCTTCCAGGTGGAGCTGGGCGGCATCCAGGTGGAGCTGGTGCAGGAGGTCAGCGGCCTGACCGTCGAGCTGGACTCGATCGAGGTCAAGTCGGTGACCGCCACCGGCGAGCTGATCATCCGGAAGATCCCGGGGGCCCGGAAGGCCGGCGAGGTCACCATCACCCGGGGGCTCGACAAGAGCAGCGCCTTCACCGACTGGATCAAGGAGACGTTCCTGAAGGGCGCGGTGGAGGCGGCCCGGCAGAACATCAGCATCATCCTCAACAACGCCGACAAGTCCGAGACGCGGCGCTTCGACCTGTCCAACGCGTGGGTGAGCAAGTGGGAGGGGCCGGGGCTGAAGGCCGGCGACCCGACGGCGGCGACCGAGAAGGTCACCGTGGTCTACGAGGAGATCAGCGCGCAATGAGACGCCGTGGTGTCTCGGCCGGGGGCCTCGACACCCTCGTCGACCCGGCCGGCGGCCCGGAGGAGGCCGCCTCGCCGGTGGTCGCGCCGGTCGCGCCCGTCCGGCTCCAGACGGAGTTCACCTTCCAACTTCCCCGGGGGTACGTCGACGAGGACGGCACCGTACACCGGGACGGCAGCATGCGGCTGGCCACCGCCCGCGACGAGCTGGCGCCCCTGGTGGACCTGCGGGTCAAGCAGAACCCGGCGTACCTGTCGATCGTCCTGCTCAGCCTGGTGATCACCCGGCTGGGCACGATCACCCAGGTCCGGGCGGAGGTCGTCGAGCGGCTCTTCGCCTCCGACCTGGCCTTCCTGCAGGACCTGTACCGGCGGATCAACGCCGAGGGGCACACCCTCGCCGAGGTCACCTGCCCGGCGTGCGAGTCGGTCTTCGAGGTGGACCTGGCCGGTGGTCGCCCGGGGGAATCGTGACGTACGGGGCCGACCGGCTCCACGAGGAGGTCTCGTACGTCGCCTACCACTTCCACTGGCCGCGCACCGAGATCCTCGCCCTCACCCACGCCGAGCGGGCCCGGTACGTCGCGGAGATCGCCCGCATCAACACCAGGATGAACGAAGGTCAGTGAGGCGCGATGGGGCTACGCGACAGGATGCGGCGGCTGGCCGCCGGCACCCGCGCCCGGGTGGCCGGCACCGTCGGTGACGCCCGCCCGTCCCCCGCCCCGGCCGGGCCGGCGGGCCCGCCGCCGCCCGGCGACCCGGGCAGCGTCCCCACAGATGCCGGCGACCCCGGCTGGCGGGCGCTGCCGCCGCTGATGCGGGCGGTGTCCACGGGTCCGCTCCAGGTCGCCGACCTGCCCCGGTTCACCGACCGGCTGGCCACCTACCGCGACCCGACCCTGCGCACGCCGCTCGACCACCTGGTCAGCGACCAGGCACCGCTCGGGGTCGTCCACGACCTGGCCCGGCCCCGCCCGGCCCGACCGGACGCCGGCCGGGGGCCGGCTCCACAGTTGCCCGCCGTCCAGCGGAGGGTCGCCGGTCTCCCCGCCGACGGCCCGGGGGCGGACCACCCGGCCGCCGATCCGGCCACCGGCGGCGCGCCGGCCGTGCCTACGCCGGTCCCACCCCTGGCTCCGGCACCGCCCCCGGTGTCGGCACCGGCCTCGACGTCAGCTCCGACCTTGGCGTCGGCCCGGCCCCTGGCTCCGGCCTCGGACCCGGCGACGGCACCGGCGGGGGTTGCGGCACCAGCGGGTGCCTCGCGCCCGCCCCTGGTGGCGGCCACGAAGCCGGCCGGGGCTGCGGCAGGGCCAGGGGCAGGGGCAATGGTCACCGCGCCGCCACCGGGCCCGGTCCGCAGGCTGGCCGGTGCGCCGCTGCCGGCCCGTCGGCCGGCCACGGTCCAGCGGGCCACGCCGCCCGCGACGGCGGCGACGGCCGTCCCCCCTCCGACGGGCCGCCCCCCGTCGGCCGCCGATCCGCGCCCCGCCGGGCCCGTCGCCCCGACCGGCGGCCGGACCCGCACCGTTCCGGCCGCCCCCGGCCCCGCACCCTCCGGCCCCGCACCCTCCGACGCCGCCCACTCCACCGCCGCCCATCTCACCGGCGCCCCGCCCAGCGGTGCCACCGGCAGCATGCCGCCCGGCCGACCGGACGCCACGGCTCCGCCCGCCGGGCCCGACGGCGGATCCCCACCGGGTGCCCCGGATGGCGGGTCGGCCGCACCGGTCGTCCACAGTGGATCAGGGCAGGGGCGCGGCGGGCCACCGCCGGTGCGCCCCGCCGCCCGGCTCGGCCTCGGCGACCCGCTGCCCGCGCTGCCCGGGACCGCCCGACCCGGCGCGGCCGGGCGACCGGCTCCACCGGGACCCTCCATCGGCACGACCGCCGGCGACCTGGCGGGCCGGGGGCCGTCCGGCCACCCGCCGACGGTGCAGCGCGCACCGGCCGGTCGGGAGCCGGCCGGGACGAGCACCGGCCCGGGCCCACGACCGGGCGGCGACCCGCGCCGGTCGACCGGTCCCGGGTCGACCGATCTCGGGGAGCGCCGTCCCGGACGCGCCGGCCTGGGGCCGCCGCTGCCCGCCGACGCCCCGCCCCCGCTGGTGCGCCCGACCCCGCCCACCAGCCACGACGCGCTCCCGACCGACGCCTCCCGAGGCGGGTCCTCCCGGCCCGGCACACCATCGGCCGTCGCCCCCGCAGGCGGTGCCGACCGGCCGGCCCCCGCGCCGCCGCGTCCCGCCCCGACGGGCGACACCCCTCGGCCCGCTCGCCCGGCCCCGGCCGGCGCACCGGCCACCCGGGCGGGGGGAACCCGGCCGTCGCCGGGCACGCCGGACGGCCCCCACCGCGCCACGGACGGCGACCGGCACCGGGCGCTGCCCGTACCGCCACGCGTACCGGTCCGGCCCCCGGTCGGCGGCGCGTCGGGCGGTGCCGCCGGCACCTCGTCGCGGCCGGCGGTGCAGCGGCTCCGGTGGCGGCCGGCGGACCTGCCCGGGACCGCAGGCGGTCCCCCGGCGGTGGTCGCCCCCTCCGGCAACACCGGCCCGGACCCGGCCGCCCGCGCGGTGCCGCCGCCCGCACCGGTGCCGCAGGGCGTGCCGTCAGCCGGCGTCGTCCCGCAGGGAGCACCGCCGCCCGCGCCGGTCCGCCCCCGCGACGCGCCGCCCGCCCGGGTCCCGCACGACGTGCCGCCCGCCCCCGACGCGCAGGGCGCGCCGGCTACTTCCGCGGTGCAGGGTGCGCCGGCTGCTTCCGTCGGGCATGACGCGCCGCCCGCCTCCGGCACTCAGGGCGCGTCGCCCGATCCGGCCGGTCCGCGCCGGGTTCCGCTGCTGGCCGGACGCGGGCTGCCCCTGCTGACCGGGGCATCGGCACCGGCCGGCGCGGTCCCGGCCGGTGCACGGACCGGGGTGCCGGTGACCTGGCGGACGCGCGGTGCGGGCAACCCCGAACCGGCCTCCGCCGGGCTGTCCGGCGGGGCGGGAACCTCGTCCGGCAGGGCGGGAACGCAGTCGGGCAGGCCGGGAACGCCGTCCGGCGGCCCGACCGCCGTCCAGCGGGCCCCCCGGGTCGACGCGGGCAGCACGCCCCGTCCGGCGGCCACGGCCGACGGACGCCCCGGCGGGGGGAGCCCCCAGCGAACGGGCCGGCACCGGGCGGGACCGTCCGGCGCGAGCGGGCCCGCCGGGGCCAGCGGCGGTCGGGCACCCGACGGCCACGGCACGACCGGACCCGTCGGGGCCGGTCCCGACGGCCGGACCGGGCAGGGCGGGCAGAACAGGCAGGGCGGGCAGAACAGGCAGGGCGGGCAGGGCGGGCGGGCGGATGGTGGGCCGGGCACCGGGCGGGGCTCGGTTCCCGTGCTCCTCCTCGCCGGGGCGGCCAACCCGGCACCGCACGCGTCGCCGGGCACGTCGCCGCGGCAGGCCGACTTCGCGGGCGTACCGCTGCCGACGCGGCGGGCGGCGGGCCCGGTGGCGGCCGGCGGACCGGACGGCACCACGGGCCCGGCGCGGCGGACGAGCACGGCGACGGGGGTCGCCAGCGGCACCCCGGCGGCCGTCCAGCGGGCCACGGCCCGGCCGGACGCGACGAGCGGCACCGGCACGACGAGTGTCGCCGGGGCCCGGCCGGGGGGCGGCGGGCCGACGCGGCGGGCCGCCCCACCGGCGGCCGTCCAGCGGCGGGAAGCCGCCGTGAGCACCGGCACCGCCCCGGAGCCGGACCCGGGGCCGGACCCCGAGACCCTGCTGCGGGGCTTGGACCGGCGGCACCTGGACGCCCTGGCCCACCGCCTGGTCGAACCGGTCAGCCGGCTGGTCCGGGCCGACCTGCGGGCCGCCCGGGAACGGACCGGCCGGTGGCGGGACGGCACCCGATGAGCCGGCGCACCGATCAGCACGAGAGGGGAGACGGCGATGGCCGGTGACGACCCGGGGACCAGCGTCCACTTCCGGCTCCAGATCGACGGCATCGACCTGGGCGACTGGAGTGGCTGCGACGGGCTCGGCTGCGAGGTCGAGCTGGAGCAGTACCAGGAGGGCGGCAACAACGAGTTCGTCTGGCAGTTGCCGTCGCGGCTGCGCTACTCCAACGTCACCCTGACCCGCCCGCTGACCAGGGACACCGCCAAGGTCTCCAGCTATCTCGCGCAACTGCCCAGCGGGGTGCGCCGGGGCACCGCGCAGATCGCCGCGCTCCGGCCCGACCTGGCGATGCTGGTGCAGTGGGGACTAGCCGACGTCGTCCTGGTGCGGTGGTCCGGGCCGTCGTTCGACCCGAACCGCTCGGAGGTGGCCAGCGAGAGCATCGAGCTGGCGTACCACGGCTTCCTGGAGGTCGGCGGATGAGGTCACGGGCCGGGAAGGTGGCGGCGCACCTGCAGCGGTACCAGCCGCCCACCTCGGGCGGGAACCAGCCGGGCGGTGCCCTCGGCGGGCCGATCACCTTCATGTTCAACCCGCAGCAGCTCGCGCTGACCAAGTCGGCGAGCTGGATCCCGCACGTCGTACGCGGGGCGGCGGACGTCGGGGTCGCCGAGTTCAGCGGGTCCGGGCCCCGGACGCTGACCCTGGAGGTCTTCCTCGACGCCACGGACACCCACTCCCGCACAGTCCAGGACCGGGTCGACGCCCTGCTCACCTGCTGCGTGCCCACCAAGGCGAGCATCGCGGCGAAGGCACCGTCCCCGCCGTGGGTGAAGTTCGCCTGGGGGCAGTTCCAGACGGTGTCGTTCTACTCGTACGTCAGCCAGGTCAACGCAACCTACAGCCTGTTCGACCCGGACGGCACCCCGCTGCGGGCGACCTGCTCGCTGACGCTCAACGAGGTCAGCGGCTCCACCCCGGGGCAGAACCCGACGTCGGGCAGCCGCACCGCCCGCCGGGTGCACCGGCTGGTCGCCGGGGACTCCCTGGAGCTGCTGGCCCACCGCGAGTACGGGGACCCGACCGCGTGGCGGGTCATCGCGGAGGCCAACGACATCGACGACCCGGTGCGGCTGCGCCCCGGCCGCCAACTCCTGCTGCCCGCGCCGGAGGAACTGCGTACCGGGGAGGGCTTCGATGTCCAGCGGTGACCACACCAACAACCTGGTCGTGGGCCTGCCCGGCGCGCTGCCCCGGGCCTGGGCCGACCGGCTGGTGTCGGCGGTGGTGGAGGACAGCACGAACCTGGCCGCCACGGCGACCCTGCGCTTCCGCGACCAGCAGAGCCGGTTCCTGCGGGACAACGGGGTGACCATCGGCACCGACGTGACCGTCCGGGTCCGCACCGGCCGCGACGCCGCCCCGCTGCCGCTGTTCGCCGGGGAGGTGGTGACGCTGGAGTCGGAGTACGACGGGGTGGGCACCTTCACCACCGTCCGGGCGCTGGACCTGTCGCACCGGCTGATGCGGGGGCAGCGGGTGCGCAGCTTCGTCAACCGCAAGGCCTCCGACATCGCCCGGGAGGTCGCCGCCGCCGCCGGGATCCCGGTGGGCCGGATCGACCCCACCCCCACCGTGTACGAGACGGTCACCCAGCCGAACGTCAACGACTGGGAGTTCCTCAAGATGCTCGCGGTCGACAACGACGCCGAGGTGGTGGTGGTCGACGGCCGGTTCTTCTTCCGCCGGTCGGTGCGGGCCGCCGCCGCGCCGGGCGCGGGGGTCACCGCCGAGCAGAGCCCGTTCGTGGTGGAGATGAACGAGAACCTGCTGTCGGTGCGCTCCACCGTCACCTCCGTGGGTCAGGTGGCCGGGGTGACGGTGCGCGGCTGGGACGTGCGGGCGAAGCGGCCGGTGAGTACGGAGGTCGCCACCGACGCCAGCGACGAGGTGCAGATCGGCACCACCCCGGCGAAGGCGGCCCAGCCGTTCGGCGCGGCCCGGCTCTGCGTGGCGGACGTGCCCTACCGGACGGTGGCCGAGACGCGGGCGGTGGCCGGGGCGGTGGCGGCCGACGTGACGGCGGCGTTCGCGGAGCTGGAGGTGGGGATCCGGGGCAACCCCCGGCTGCGGGCGGGGGTGCCGCTGTCGCTGCAGCAGGTGGGCGCTCCGTTCGAGGGGAAGTACACGATCACGGCGAGCCGGCACGTCTTCGGCCCCGCCCAGCTCTACGAGACGTGGCTGACGGTCAGCGGCCGGCAGGACCGGTCGACGTGGGGCCTCGCCACGGGGGCCGCCGCGCCCGCGCGGGCGACCCGGATCCCGGGGCTGGCCGTCGCGATCGTCACCAACACCAAGGCCGACGTGGACCGCCGGCACCCCGAGCGGGTCGGCCAGGGCTGGGTGCGGCTGCGCTTCCCGTGGCTGACGGACGCGCCGGACTACGAGACGGACTGGGTGCGTACGGTGCAGCTCGGCGGCGTCGGCGGGGGCGGGGTGTTCTGCCCGGAGGTCAACGACGAGGTCCTCGTGGGCTTCGAGCAGGGGCTGCTGGACCGCCCGTACGTCATCGGCGGGCTGTACAACGGGGTGGACAAGCCGTCGGTGCACGAGGGCGCGCTGGTGGACGCCTCGTCGGGGCGGATCAACCGCCGCTCGTTGGCCTCGCGTCGCGGGGACCGGATCGAGTTCCTGGAGTCGGCGCTGCCCTCGGGGCCGCGCGGGATCCGGCTGACCACGGCCCGGGACCGGCTGACCGTGCACCTCGACGACCGGCGTACGGCCGTGGTGGTGCACAGCGACGGCAGCGTCGAGATCGAGGCCCGGCAGCAGGTCACGGTGAAGGGGCGGGGGATCACCCTCGACGCCGGGGCGGGCGAGCTGACCTTGAAGGGCCGGTCGGTCAGCGTCGACGGCGGCACCCAGGTCGACATCCAGGCACCACTCGTGAAGCTCAACTGACCGGAGGGACGCTCATGCCGCCGGCCGCGCGCATCGGTGACAAGATCAGCCACCTGGCCACCGGGGTCACCCCGGGGCCGCCCACGGGGACCATCGGGCCGCCGGGCGGGCAGGCCCTGCCGCCGGGCACGCCCGGCGCCCCGCTGCTCGGGGTGT
Organism: Micromonospora haikouensis; assembly: GCF_000876225.1. Taxonomy (NCBI): domain Bacteria; kingdom Bacillati; phylum Actinomycetota; class Actinomycetes; order Micromonosporales; family Micromonosporaceae; genus Micromonospora; species Micromonospora haikouensis. Next base: position 23,252 of record NZ_JXSX01000001.1, read on the forward strand.
CCAGCGTGCTCATCGCCGGCAGGCCGGCCGCCGTGGTCGGCACGGTCTGCGTCTGCGAGAAGCCGCCGCAGCACGCCGTGCTGCTGCTGACCAACCGGATCGTGCCGGCGGTGCCGCCGCCGCTGCGCCGGGTGCTGATCGGCGGGCACCAGGCGGCGCGGCGCGGCGACGCCACCGGTTGCAAGGCCGTGGTGAGCACCGGGGCGACGACCGTGCTGATCGGCGGGTGAGGCGGCGGTGGCCGAGCAGTTCATCGGGGCGGGCTGGGCGTTCCCGCTGCGCACCGACGCCACCGGCGGCATCGCCCTGGTGGACCGGGAGCGGGAGATCGTCGAGGCGATCGGACTCATCCTCGGCACCGCGCCGGGCGAGCGGCCGATGCGGCCGGAGTTCGGCTGCGGGGTGCACGACTACGTCTTCGCCCCGGCCGACGAGAACACCGCCGGACGGATCGCCTTCGAGGTGCGCCGGGCGCTCGACCGGTGGGAGCCCCGCATCGACGTCACCGACGTGGTGATCAACTTTGACGCCGAGGACGCCGGGGTGCTCTACATCGACGTCCGCTACTCGATCAGGGGCACCAACGACCCGCGCAACCTGGTCTTCCCGTTCTACGTCATCCCCTCCCACGAGGAGAGCACCCTCTCGCGCGGGGGAAGCAACCACGAGGAAAGCGCCGCCTGATGCCGCTGCCCGCGCCCAACCTGGACGACCGCCGTTTCCAGCAGCTCGTCGACGAGGCGAAACGCTTCATCCAGCAGCGCTGCCCGGAGTGGAGCGACCACAACGTCTCCGACCCCGGGGTGACCCTGGTCGAGACGTTCGCCCACATGGTCGACCAGCTGCTCTACCGGCTCAACCGGGTGCCGGAGAAGAACTACCTGGCGTTCCTCGACCTGATCGGGGTGCGGCCGTTCCCGCCGACGGCCGCGCGGGGCGACGTCACGTTCTGGCTCTCCGGCCCGCAGACCCAGCCGGTGCTGCTGCGCGCCGGCACCGAGGTCGGCACCGAACGCACCCAGACCGACGAGGCCGTCGTGTTCACCACCACGACGGACCTGGCGGTGGTGCCCTGCGAGCTGACCCGGCTACGCAGCCACCCCGCCGAGGGCCCGCCGGCGGACCGGACCGAGGAGCTGCTCGACGGCCGGGACGTGTCCTGCTTTCCCGCTGTCCCGTCGGTGGGCGACGCCATGCTCGTCGGCCTCTCCGCCGCCGTGCCGTCCTGCGCGGTGCTGCTGCGGATGGACAGCCGGGTGGAGGGCGTCGGCGTCGACCCACGCCAGCCGCCGCTGGTGTGGGAGGCGTGGACGGGTGAGCGCTGGTCGCCGTGCGACGTCGACCACGACGACACCGGCGGGCTGAACCGGCCCGGCGAGGTGGTGCTGCACGTGCCCGCCGCCCACGTCACCTCCGTGGTGGCCGGGCAGCGGGCCGGCTGGCTGCGGTGCCGGCTGGTGGCGGCCCGGCCCGGCCAGCCGTTCTACGCCGCCTCGCCGACGGTGCGTTCCGTGGAGGCGGCCACCATCGGCGGCACGGTCGGCGCCGTGCACGCCGAGACCGTCCTCGGCGAGCAGGTCGGCGAGGCGGAGGGGGTGCCCGGCCAGCGGTTGACGGTGGCCCGGCCGCCCATCGTCCCCGACGAGCACCCGCTGGTGGTGGAGAGCAGCGACGGCACCGGGTGGCTGGAGTGGACGGAGGTGGAGACGTTCGGCGGGTCCGGGCCGGGCGACCGGCACGTCGTCGTCGACCGCACCGCCGGGGAGATCCTGTTCGGCCCGGCCGTCCGGCAACCCGACGGCACCCTGCGCCGCTACGGTGCCGTGCCGACGGCCGGTTCCCGGATCCGGGTGCGGCGCTACCGCACCGGGGGCGGGCACAGCGGCAACGTCGCCCGGGGGGCCCTGGCCGTGCTGCGCAGCTCGATGCCGTACGTGTCGCGGGTGGAGAACCGGGCCCCCGCCACCGGCGGCGTCGACGGGGAGACCGTCGCGGAGGCCCGGCTGCGCGGGCCGGTGCAGCTGCGGGCCCAGGACCGGGCGGTCACCGCCCGCGACTACGAGCTGCTGGCAAGGCAGGCGTGCCCGGCCGCCGCCCGGGTCCGGTGCCTGCCCGCCGGTGACGGCAGCGCGGCCGGCGGCGTACGCCTGCTGGTGGTGCCGGAGGCCGTCGCCGACGAGGAGGGCCGCCTCCACTTCGAGGACCTCGTCCCCCCGGACGGGATGCTCGCCACCATCGCCGAGCACCTGGAAGCCCGCCGCCCGATCGGGGCGCGGCTGGTCGTGGAGCCGCCGTTCTACCAGGGCGTCACGGTCGTCGCCCGGCTCGTCCCCCGCCCCGACACCGCCGTCGCCCAGCTGCGGGCCGAGGCGACGGCCACCCTCTACCGCTATCTCGACCCGGTGCGCGGCGGGCCGGAGGGGACCGGCTGGCCGTTCGGGCGGCAGGTGCACTCCGGCGAGGTGTTCGGGGTGCTGCAACGGCTGCCGGGGGTCGAGGTCGTCGAGGAGGTACGCATGTTCCCCGCCGACCCGCTGACGGGCCGCCGGGGCGAGCAGGTGACCCGGATCGAGCTGGACCGGCACGCCCTCGTCTTCTCCCACCAGCACCAGGTCCGCGTCGACGAGCACCGGTCGGGTGCCTGAGCGAGAGGGGGGTGGCATGCGCGCCGCCGTCGAGGGGCTGGCCACGCCCGACCCGCTGGGTCGGCGGCTGCCCGCCGTCTACGCCGCCGACGACCTGGCCCAGCGCCTGACCGGCGCGTACGACCAGGTGATCGCGCCGGTGCACGCCACCCTGGACAACCTGTGGGCGTACTTCGACCCGGCGCTGGCCCCGCCCGACTTCGTGGACTGGCTGGGCGGCTGGGTCGCCGCCGGTGGCCCGCCCGACGGGGCCGGCGACGACCGGCGGCGGGTGGTCGCCGGTGCGGTCGGCCGGCACCGCGTACGCGGCACGGCCGCCGCGCTCGCCGAGGAGGTGCGGCTGGCCACGGGGATCGCCGCGGAGATCGTCGAGAGCGGCGGCACCGCCTGGTCGGCCACCCCCGGCGGCGCGCTGCCCGGGTCGCCCGAGCCGGCCCTGACGGTGCGGATCCGCGTCGCCGAGCCGGGCCCGGCGCTCGCGGCGCGGCTGCGGGCGGTCATCGAGGCGAACAGGCCGGCGCACGTGCCGTACACGGTGGAGGTGCTGCCGCCCGACGGCGGCCCGGCGACGGGCGGGGCGCGATGAGGACCTGCGACAACTGCGGCGCCGAGGTTTCCCCCGGCGACGGGTTCTGCGGCAACTGCGGTGCGTTCCTCGCCTGGAACGACCCCACGCCGCCGCCCGCCCCGACGGCCACGGCCCACGATGCCACTGCCGAGCCCGTCGCGGACACCGCCGCCGGGCCCGTCGCGGACGCCGGGGACACCGCCGCGCGGCGGGCCGCCGCGCTCGTCGTACCGGTGCGCCCCGCCGACGACGACGGACCTGGCGGGCCGCCCGACCCGGTGCCCGCGTCGGCCCCCGCCGAGCCGCCGCCCGCCGCCGACCAGCCCCGGGCGGTGCAGCCGGGGCTGCCCGTGGCCCCCGCGCCGGTGGTCCGCGACTTCGCCGGGGACACCGCTGGCGCGCCGGGCGACGTGGTCTGCCCGGCCTGCGGCACCGGCAACCCGGCGGGCCGGTCGTTCTGCCGCCGCTGCGGCGGGCCACTGGCCGCGCCGACGGGCCCGGCGGGGGCCGTGCCGTGGTGGCGTCGTCTGCGCTGGCCCCGGCGGCGACCCGGCCGGGGCGGGCTGCGCCGGTTGCTCGCGGTGCTGGTCGTCCTGGCCCTGCTCGCCGCGGCGGTCTGGGCGGCGGTCCGGTTCGGTCCCCGGGCCGTCGACGCGGTGCGGGACCGCACGGCGACGCCCGAGGCCGTCCTGCCCAGCGCCGTGGTGGCCTCCAGCGAGGCGCGCGGGCACCCCGCCCGGTCCGTCGTGGACGGCCTGAACAACCGCTACTGGGCGCCCGCCGCCGACCGGCCCGCCACCGGCCAGTACGTGGAGCTGACCTTCGACCCGCCGATCCGGCTGATGGACCTGATCGTGCACACCGGGGCGTCGCCGCAGCAGGACGCCTTCGTCCGGCAGGCGCGACCGGCCGAGCTGACGATGACCCTGTGGACCGGGGACGGCCCGAGCAGCGCCCGGCAGCTGCGGCTGACCGACCGGCCGGGGCCGCAGACCTTCCACCACGTGGTGGGCGGGGTGACCCGGCTCCGGTTGACGATCGACGCCAGCTACGGCGCGCAGCGGGGGCGGGAGGTGGCGCTGGCCGAGGTGGAGGTGTTCAGGCGGCCGTGACGTGCACGGGCCGGGCCGCCGACGGGTGGGCCACGCCCAGCGAGCGCAGTACCCGCTCGTACGTCTGCTGGCTGCGCCGGGACGCGGCCACGTCGCCGGCCCGACGCTGCGCGGCCACGAGCAGCCGCCAGCCGTCGTCGTGGTAGCCGTCCAGCTCCAGCGCCCGCCGGGCGGCCAGCACCGCCGCCCGTGCCCGCCCCCGGTCCAGTTCCACCCGGGCGAGCAGCGCCGCCGCCTCCGTCGCCCGCGCCCGGTACCGTTCCCGGTCGGCGACCACCCATTCGGCGGTCCCGTCCTCCGGCAGCAGGTCACCGCCGTAGTGATCGAGTGCGCCGCGCAGCGCCCCGGTGACCGTGGTGGCGTCGCCGGTCGGCCCGGCATGCCGGGCGACGGCCAGCGCCGCCTCGAAGGCCAGCACGTCGCTGCCGCCGCCCGGCCCCGGGTCCAGCAGGTACGACGCCCCGTCCCGGACGACGAACCGGGACGCGCCCCGGGCCACCCCGGGCTCCAGGAAGGTGCGCAGCGTCGACACGCTCACGTGCAGGTTGTTGACGGCGGCCCGTTCCGGCAGCTCCGGCCAGAGCGCCGCCATGATCCGTTCCCGGTGCACGGGCCGGCCGGCCTCGGCCGCCAGGAAGCGCATCAGGGTCCGGACCCGGGGCCGGACGCCCGACCAGACCACCGGGACGCCGTCCAGTTCCAGCCGGAATCCGCCGAAGCACCGCAACCACAGGCGGGGGTGTTCTGCCGCAACGATCGGGCGATCCCTCGAAATCATGTGATCTGTCTCCCTTGCCGCCACGGCGACGCCGACCGCGCGCCGGCACGCGCCGGACGCCGACACCGGGCCGCGCGGGGCGACGACGCCGGGGCGGCGCAGGCAGGACGGCCGGTGCTGGGGAGGTGGCGACGTCGACGCCGCGGGGGACAGTGTGCGCGGCGCGCGGGGGACATGGACAGCCGTCATTTTGGGGACTTCTCCGGCATCTACCATCGGTAGCGCTCGGTACACGCTGGGGTTCGGGCACCCATCCTTCCCGGGAGCAACCTGATGCCGACCGTCGATCCACCCGACGCCGGCCCCGCGCCGGTCGTCGTCCGGTGGGACCGCCTGACCGGCGAACGCTGGCCGGAGCTGGCCACGCTCGCCGCCGACGGGCTGGTGCTGCTCGTGCTGCCCCGCGCCACCACGGTCGACCCGCTGGCGTTGCTCGCCGCCGGGGCCCGGGCCGTCCTGCGCGACGGCGACGGCGTCGACGAGCTGGAACTGGCCCGGTCGGCGGTGCTCACCGGCGGGTCGTACCTGTCGCGGAGCGTGGCGGCGCTGGTCGGCGGCCGACCGGACGGCGGCGGCCGGGCGTCGCCGGGCGGGTCGGAGGTGTCGCTCGGCCCCCGCGAGGTGGAGACGCTGCGGTGCATCGCGCAGGGCCTCACCCACCGGCAGGTCGCCCACCGCCTCGGGGTGACGGAGCAGACCGTCAACACGTACGCCAAGCGGCTGCGCCGCAAGCTCGGGGCGGCCAACAAGGCGGAGCTGACCCGGCGGGCGGTGGAACTCGGCTATTTGTCGGTGTGAACCCGTTCTTGCCGGTCGTCTTGCCTCGCCCCGCCAACCGCACCGTAGTTGACTGCTCACCGAGGGGTGGGGCGATGTTCGACGTGTGTGTGGTGGTGGCCGAGCCGTTGGCCCGGCGCGGGGTGCGCCAGCTCATCGACGGCAACGACCGGGTGCGGAGCCTGCGCGCCGTCGACGCGGTGAGCGAGGTGGAGGCCGGGACGGTGGCGGTCGTGGTCCTGGTCGACCCGCCACCGCAGGTCCTCCGCTGGTCGTGCGCCCGGCACCCGACGCTGGTGATGGTGCCGGAGTCCGCGGAGGGCGCGACGCTGGACGCGATCCGGGCCGGCGCCCGCTCGGTGGTGACCACCGCGACCGAGCGGGTCCACCTGTGGACGGCCCTCGACGTGGTCGCGGCCGGCGGGTTCTACCTGTGCCCGACGCTGTCGGCGCGGCTCCGGGCCTGCGCGACCGGCCCGGAGGCGGGGCGGCCGGTGGCCGGCGGAGGTCGGGCCCCGGCCTGCGCGCCGGGGCCCGGCCCCGGCCGCGACCGGGCGCGCTTCCGGCCGCCCGGCCGCCCGGCGCTCGCCCCCCGGGAGGCGGCGACGCTGACGCTGATCGCCCAGGGGCTGACGCACGCGCAGGCCGCGCGCCGGCTCGGCATCTCCGAGGCGACGGTGAACACCTACCTCACCCGGATCAGGTCCAAGCTGGACGTCGGGAACAAGGCGGAGCTGACCCGCGAGGCGATCACCCTCGGCCTGGTGCGGCGGCGGTCGGGGAGCACCGACCCGGTCACCTGAGGGAATCGGGCCCGCCGGCCCCCGCGCCCCGACCCCGCAGGTGGGCGGCCAACCGCCCCCGGGCCGCCTCCCGGTCCCCGGCCGCCTCGTCACCGGCGAACCGCTCGGCGGCGAACAGCGCCAGCAGCGTGTGCAGGACGTACCGGCCGGGGGCCGCGCCGGTGCCGAGCAGTCCCGCGTCGACCAGCCTGTCGAGCCGGTCCTCGGCGACCGGCACCGGCTCGCCGGACAACGCCGCGACCACCGGCGCGGTGTACTCCGGCAGCGGGGCCGCGCCCAGCAGCCGGAACGTGCGCCGGACGGACGGGTCGAGCAGCCGGTACGACCGTTCGAACGCCCCCCGCACCTGGATGTCGCCGGCCCGCAGCAGGTCGAGCCGGCGCTGCTCGTCGCGGAGCCGCTCGACGAAGCACCGCGCGCTCCACTCGGGCCGGACCGCGAGTCGGTTCGCGGCGGCCCGGAGGGCGAGCGGCAGCCCGCCGCAGAGCCGGCCCAGCTCCGCCGCCGCCGGGTCGTCGTCGGCGATCCGCCCGCCACCCACGGACGCGGCGAGCAGGGTGCGCGTCTCGGCGTCGGACAGCACGCCCAGCGGCATCCGGTCCGCCCCGACCAGCCCGGCCAGGGCGTTGCGGCTGGACACCAGCACCAGCCAGCCCGGCCCGCCCGGCAGCAGGGGCCGCACCTGCGCCTCGTCGCGTGCGTCGTCCAGCACCAGCAGCCCGCGGCGGTCGGCCGCGAGGGTGCGCCACAGGGTCAGCCGGGCGTCCGTGGCGGGCGGTGGGGCCGTCACGCCGAGGGCGGTCAGCAGTTGGTCGAGGGCCTGCGCCGGGGTCGTCGGCTCGTCGTCCAGGCCCCGCAGGTCCACGTACAGGGGCCCGCCCGGGAAGCGGCGCGCCAGCTCGTGTGCGGCGTGCACCACCAGGCTGGACTTGCCGACACCAGGCGCGCCGCTGACGACCACGACCCGGCTGACGCCGGACCGTCCGGCCGCCTCGGCCGCGCCGGCCAGCCGGCGCAGTTCCCCGGCCCGGCCGGCGAAGTCGGCCAGGTCACCGGGGAGGGAGCCCGCCCCGTCGTCCCACCCGCCCCCGCGGGCCGCGGTGAGCAACCGGGACCGGTCCGGCTCGGAGAGGCTGAGGCGGTCGGCCAGTTCCTGCACGGTGCGGCGCTGCGGCCGGGCCACGCGGCCGAGCTCCAGGTTCCGCACCGTACGCACGGCGACGCCCGCGAGGTCGGCCAGCTCCTCCTGGGTCAGGCCGGCGTCCGTGCGGTGCCGCCGCAGCAGGGCGCCCAGCCGGCCGTTCATCCCGACGTCCCCGAGACGCCGACCCCATCCGTGAACGTCACCCCACGGATAGTTACAGAAACCACGGGCCGGTGCCCAACCCCGGTCCCGCCCGACGGGGTCACGGGGCGTCGACGGTCCTGCGGCGCTCGGCCCGGAAACGCGACGGGGTCACCGCGTAGTGGGCGAGGAACGCCTGGCGCAGCGACTCGGTGGAGCCGAAGCCGCACCGCCGGGCCACCGCCGCGAGCGGAAGCGCGGTCGACGTCAGCAGGTGCGCGGCGGCCTCGGTGCGCGCCCGCCGCACGTACTGGGCGGGGGTCGACCCGGCGTGGGCGAGGAAGAGCCGGGAGAGCTGCCGCTCGCTGACCCCGGCGAGCCGGGCCAGGGTGGCGGTGCCGAGGTCGTCGGCCAGGTGGGTGGCGACGTGGCTGCGGGCCCGGCGCACCACGAGGTCGTCGGTCGAGCAGCGGGCCAGGAACATGCTCAGCTGCGCCTGGGTGCCGGGGCGTTGCAGGTAGGCGACCACGCCCAGCGCGACGCCCCGCGCCAGGGCCATGCCGTGGTCCTCCTCGACGAAGGCGAGGGTGAGGTCGAGGGCGCTGGTGACGCCGCCGGAGGTGGCGACGTTGCCGTCGCGGATGTAGATCGGCTCCGGGTCGACGGTGACGTCGGGATAGCTGCGGGCGAGCTGGTCGGCGTACATCCAGTGGCTGGTGGCCCGGCGGTTCGCGAGCAGGCCGGCCTCGGCGAGCACGGTCGCCCCGGTGCACACCGACGCGACCCGGCGGGCCAGCGCCGCCAGCCGGCGCACGTGGCCGGTCACCAGCGGGTTGGCGGCGGCCCGCGTGTGGCCCAGGCCGCCGGAGACGACCAGCGTGTCGACGGGCCCGGTGCACCGCTCCAGCGTCTCCTGGGCGCAGAGTCGCAGGCCGGAGTCGCAGGTGATGGGCCGCCCGCCGGGCGTGGCCAGCACGATCCGGTACGGCGGGTCCGCGCCGATGCGGTTGGCGATGTCCAGGCTGGAGCTGACGCAGGCGATGTCGATCAGCTCCGCGCCCTCGTAGCCGACGATCAGGACCGTTCTCTCCCCCATCGCCCCACCGTACGAGACGACCGGAAGAGATCGATCACGACTTATAGTGTGGCCATGGCGTGGCAACCGGTGATGGCGATCGACGAGGCGCGGGCGTGGCTCGCCGAGATCCTGTCCGGCACCGACCGGCTCCGGGTGGAGGCGATCGACGGCGGCCGGGTGGTCTGCGCCGCCGGCCCCGACGGGCTCGAACGCCGCATCGACGGGGCGCTGTCCGGGCCGGCCATGTTCTGGGCGATCGACCTGGCCGGCTTCGTCGCGGTGAACGTGCTGGTCGGGCCAGCGCCCGCGATGGCGCTGGCCAACAGCAGCATCAGCTTCCTGGAGCCGGCCGAGCCCGGCGTGCTGCGGGTCGCCGCCGAAGTGGTCAACATCGCCAGCCGCTCGGCGGTCGTGGACGCGCGGGCCACGGACCACCGCGGCCGCCTGGTCGCCATGGCCACGCTGCACTTCGCGCTGCCGTCGCGGGCCGCCCGCGCGGCCACGCTCGCCGCCCAGGCCGGGGCGTAGCACGGGGCCGCCCAGGTCGGAGCCGAGTCAACCGGGCCGGAGCCGAGCCAGCCGGGCCGCACGGGCCGGGGCGGAGGTGCCGGCCGGACCGGGTGGCCGGGGCGGTCAGGCCGGGGCGGAGAGGTAGGTGCCGCGCTGCCACGGGTAGCCGGGCAGCGAGACGACCGCCCGGCCGGGCGGGGCCGGCACCGGCTCGTCCGCGTCGAGCGCCCGCACGGCCGGGTGCGCCTCGCCCGCGGCCAGGGCCGCCAGCGCCGCCGCCGCGCCGGCCGGCTCGGCCGCCTCGACCCACACCGCATGCTTGAGCCGGGTACGGCCGCCGGTGGCGGTCGACGCGAACGCCGGGTAGTCCGCGCCCGGCAGGGCGGCCAGGTGCGTCGCGTACCGGCCGGCCAGCTCGGCGAGCGCGCCCGGGGTGGCGGCCGACACGGGGAAGCCGCGCGCGGCAGGCGCCTCCCCGGCCGGCTCCGGCGGCGGCGCCGGGGACAGCACCGCGAAGGCGTTGGTGCCGCTCATCCCGTACGAACTCGTCGACGCGCAGGGGCCCAGCCGGTCGTCCCAGGGCACCGCCGCCGCCGCGATCTCGATGCCGGTGCCCGCCAGGTCGACGCGCGGGTTGAGCGCCCGGTAGTTGGCCTGCGGGGCGATCGTGCGGTGGTGCAGGCACAGCACGGCCTTCACCAGCCCGAGCACCCCGGCGGCCGACTCGGTGTGGCCGACGTTGCCCTTCACCGAGCCCACGTACAGCGGGCGGCCCTCGCGGCGGCCGAGCGCGGCCACGACCGCCTCCAGCTCGGACGGGTCGCCCAGCGGGGTGCCCGTGCCGTGCGCCTCGTGGTAGCCGACGTCCCGCGCGGACACGCCGGCCGCCGCGAGGACGGTGTCGATGAGCCCCGCCTGGGCCGACACGTTCGGCGTCGTGAACGTCGCCGTACGCCCGTCGTGGTTGATGCCGGTGCCGCCGATCACCGCGAGGACGCGGTCGCGGTCCCGGCGGGCGTCGGCGAGCCGCTTGAGCACCAGCAGGCCGCAGCCCTCGCCCCGGACGAACCCGTTCGCGTCGGCGTCGAACGGGCGGGAGCGGCCCTGCGGCGACAGCGCGCCGGTCTGCGCCACCGCCCGGGTGGTGCCCGGGGCGAGGACCAGGTTGACGCCGCCCGCGAGGGCCACGTCGCAGTCGCCGTGGGCCAGCGCCCGGCACGCGGTGTGCACCGACACCAGCGACGACGAGCAGGCCGTGTCCAGCGCGAACACCGGACCCCCCAACCCCAGGGTGTACGCGACCCGGCCGGCGGCGAACGCGTGGCCGTTGCCGATGGTCCAGTACGAGTTGGGGTCGCCGGAGAGCCACTGCCAGTAGTCCCGGCCGGTGATGCCGACGAACACACCGGTGGACGCGGCGACGGCGGCGACGGGGATCGCCGCGTGCTCGAACGCCTCCCAGGCGACCTCCAGCAGCAGCCGGTGCTGCGGGTCGAGCACCCGGGCCTCCTTCGGCGCGATGCCGAAGAACTTCGGGTCGAAGTCGAACGCCGCGTCGAGGTATCCGCCCCGGGTGACCATGCCGTCCCATGCCGCGCCGAACGCGTCGCGCCGGTCGGCCGGCAGGTCGCCGGTGAGGTCGCGGGCGTGCAGGATGGCCGACCAGTACGCGTCGAGGTCGGCGATGCCGCCCGGCGCGCGGACGGCCATCCCGACCACCGCGATGGGTGTGCCCACTACAGGACCCGGTGCATCCAGCCGTGGGTGTCCTCGGCCCGGCCGTACTGGATGTCCAGCAGGTGGGTGCGGAACTGGCGGGTGTACTTGCCGGGGGTGCCGTCGCCGACTTCGGCGGCGAACTCCTCGCTCTTGAACCCGATGATCGGGGTGATCACGGCGGCGGTGCCGGCCGCGAACGCCTCCGTGACCGTGCCGTCGGCGAGCCCGTCGCGGATCTCGTCCATGCCGATCGACCGCTGCACCGGGTCGAGGCCGTGCTCGGCGGCGAGCGCCAGCACGCTGTCGCGGGTCACCCCGTCGAGGATGGTGCCGAGGCTCGGCGTGACGAGCTGCTGGTCGCGGGTCACGAAGAAGACGTTCATGGTGCCCGACTCGTCGATGTCGCGCCGCTGCTCGCCGCCCAGGTAGAGCACCTGCTCGCAGCCGTGCCCCAGCGCCTCGCGCTGCGGGGCGAGGCTCGCGGCGTAGTTGCCGCCGCACTTGGCCGCGCCGGTGCCGCCGATCGACGCCCGGCTGTACTTCGTAGAGATCCACAGGGTCACGCCGGTGACCCCGTTGGGGAAGTACGACCCGGCCGGGCAGGCGATCACGCAGTAGGTGACCTGCTGCGCCGGCCGCACCCCGAGGAACGCCTCCGAGGCGAACATGAACGGGCGCAGGTAGAGGCTCTGCTCCCCGCCGTACGGCGGCACCCACGCCTCGTCGGCGCGGACCAGCGCGGCGACGCTCTCGACGAAGGTCTCCTCGTCCAGCTCGGGCAGGACCAGCCGGTCGGCGGACGCGACGAACCGACGCGCGTTGAGGCCGGGCCGGAACAGCCAGATGCTGCCGTCGGCGCGGCGGAACGCCTTGAGCCCTTCGAGGATCTCCTGCGCGTAGTGCAGGACGGCCGCCCCGGGGTGCAGGGTGAACGGGGCCAGCGCGGTGACCTGGTGGTCGTGCCAGCCCACGTCCGGCGTCCACGTCACGGTCACCATGTGGTCGGTGAAGTGCCGGCCGAACCCGGGATCGGCGAGGATCTCCTCCCGCTGCTGCTGGGGAGTCGGGTGGTCGGTTCGCCTCAACCGGAACTCGGCGGTCATCTGGGCTCTCCTCGGGACGGTGGCTCGGTGAAGACGGCGACGCAGTTCTGCCCGCCGAAGCCGAAGGCGTTGGTGAGCGCGGCCCGCACCGGCATCTCCCTGGCCTGGTGCGGCACGTAGTCCAGGTCGCACTCCGGGTCCGGCTCGTGCAGGTTGATCGTGGGCGGCACGACCTGCTCGCGGATCGCCATGGCGCACACCATCGCGCCGAGGGCCCCGGCCGCGCCGATCAGGTGGCCGAGCATCGACTTGGGCGCGCTGACCGCCACCCGGTCGGCGGCGTCGCCGAGCGCGGCGCGGATCGCGACGGTCTCCGTGCGGTCGTTGGCCTTCGTCGAGGTGCCGTGGGCGCAGATGTAGTCGACGTCGTCGGGGCGCAGCCCGGAGCGGGCCACGGCCTGCCGGATCGCGGCGGCGGCGTGCACGCCGCCCGGGGCGGGCGCGCTCACGTGGAAGGCGTCGCTGGTCAGCGCGCCACCGGCGAGGGTGGCGTAGGGGGTAGCCCTGCGGCGGCGGGCGTGCTCGGCCGACTCCAGGACCAGCACCACCGCGCCCTCGCCGAAGACGAAGCCGTCGCGGTCGGCGGCAAACGGCCGGCTCGCGCCCGCCGGGTCGGCGTTGCGCTCGGACATCGCGCCCATGCTCACCAGGCCGGCGAACATGGCCGGGGTGATCGCCGCGTCGGTGCCGCCGCAGACGACCACGTCCGCCTCGCCGCTGAGGATCAGGCGGCGGGCGTCGAGCAGCGCGTACGCGCCGCTGGCGCAGGCCAGGGCGCTGGCGTTGACCGGCCCGTGCGCGCCCAGGTCGATGGCGATCTCGCAGGCCGGCATGTTGGTCAGGGAGGACGGCACGAACTGGGCGCTGGGCGCGGACGGCACGGGCGCGAGGAGCCCCCGGGTGGCCGCCTCGACGGTGTCGAAGCCGGCGACGGCCGCGTTGACCACCACGCCCACCCGGTCGGCGTGGTCGGGGTCGACGGTCAGGCGCGCGTCGGCGACCGCCTCCCGCGCGGCGACGACCGCGAACTGGCTGAACCGCGCCATCCGGCGGGCCCGCTTCGGGGTGAAGTGCGCCGCCGGGTCGAAGCCCCGCACCTCGGCGGCGATGCGGGTGGGCAGGTCGGCGGCGTCGAACGCGGTGATCGCGCCGACGCCGGACTTGCCGGCCAGCAGGCCGTGCCAGGTGCTCTCCCGGTCGAGGCCGAGCGGCGTGACGGCGCCGATGCCGGTGATGACGACGTCGCCCCCTACCATCCCGCCACGGCCCCACTTCTCAGGCATCGAACGACCCACCGCAGACTATCAATCGCCGTGACCGCGCGGCAGGCGTCCGTGCGACGGTTGCCGCCCCCGCCGATCTCTCCGCCGCGCATGCCGGCCGCCCCGCCGGTCGTCCCGGGGAGCCCGCCGGTCATGCCGGCCGCCCCGGGCCACACGCCGCGACGGGCACGCCCCGCCAGGCGTCGGGCCCGGCCCCGGCGGGCGGGGCCGCCACGCAGGCGACGTACCCGTCGGGCGCGGCCACGCCCGTGCGGCCCGGCAGCAGGTCGAGCACGCGCCGGTGCAGCTCCTCCGGTACGGCCGAGGCGTCGGCGACGTACGCCGTCAGCCCGGTGCCCGGCGCGGGCCCGGTGGCCAGGACGGCGACCTCGACGCCCCCGGCCGCCTCGCGGACCAGCTCCGCCACGTCGGCGGGGCGCACCCAGCCGGCGGGGGTACGCACCCAGTCCGCCCCCCGGACGGCGGGGGTGAGGCCGATCCGGCCGGGGATCTCGGCGACGCCGATCTCGGCGGCGACCGCGTCGCACAGCAGCGTCTCGATGCCCCGCACGATGGTCTCGCCGAGCGCGCCCGGCAGGTACGTCGTGTCCACCAGCAGGCCGAGGCGGCAGAGCCCCTCCCCGGCGTTGCTGGCGGCGACCATGAACTTCATGTCGCTGCGGGGCAACGGGTCCAGCCACGTGTAGCGGGACCCGGCGCGCAGCTCGGCGAGCCGGTCCGGCCCCGGTTCCGGGCCGGTGACGGCCCAGTCGTTGCCCCGGTGCCCGTTGTTGAAGTAGGTGGACAGGTCGAACGACACGCCCCGCCGCCGGCCCACCTCCTCGACCACCGTCCGGACGGCGCGTGGGTCGCACTGCGCCCGGCGGTACGCGTCGAACGCGGGCCGGTGCGTCTGCCGGATGGCGGTGAGCAGGTCCACGTCGCGCGGGACGGTGAACGCCAGCAGCGCGTCCAGGGTGTTCAGCGCGATCAGGTCGCGGCTGCGCCGGTCGAGCCGGTTCCCCGTGATCAGCTTGAGCACGGCGGTGTCGTGGCCGTTGTAGGCGGTCAGGACGAGCGTGGTGAGGCAGAGCAGCACGGTCGAGAACGACGTGCGGGTGCGCGCCGCGAGGGCGGCCGCCGCCGCGGCGACCGCCGCCGAGTCGAGCAGGTGCCGCTCGATGGGCTGGTCGCCGGTGGCCGCGCGCGGCAGGTCGAACATGGACGCCGGCGCGGCGGACAGGCCCTGTTCCCAGTGCCGCAGCCCGAGCCGGCTCTGCTGCTGGCCGGCGGGTGAGCCCTCGAAGGCGGCCTGCTCCAGCGCCTGCGGCACGCCCCCGCCGGCCGCCGGCTCGGCACCGACGGGCGGCCCGACGGCGGCGGCCGACGCCGGCTCCGGCTGACCCCGCTCCCCGGTGAGCCCGGCGAGCAGGAGGTCGACGAACGTGTGGAACGCCCAGCCGTCGAACGCCAGGTGCGACCCGACGAGCGCCACGGCGGTGACCCGGCCGTCCCCGTCGACGACGCAGCCGACCCGCAGCGGCCACTCGGCCTCGTGGTCGAACGCGGTCTCCGCCAACCGCCCGGCCAGTTCCTCCGCGACGCGCGGCGGGTCGTCGTGCCCGTCGGCCACCACGACGTCGTACGCCCCCGAGGCGTGGACCTCCTGGCGGGGCTGGCCCGACCGGGCCACGTACCGGGTCCGCAGCGTCTGGTGCGCCTCGATCAGGTCCCGCAGGGCCGCGAGCAGCCGGGCCTGCCCGACGGGCTCGGCGAGCACGAGGGGCTGGCCGATGTTGAACTGGTTCGCCTCCTTGCCGAACCACTGCATCGCGTCCCACATCACGCTCTGCGCCCAGGTCAGCGGCCCGGACGCGGCCTCGCCGACGGCGAACGGCAGGTCGAGCACGGCCGGGTCCGGCGGGCCGCCGGTGGTCGCGTCACGCACGGTGCCCCCCGTTCACCGGCGCGGCGGCCGGGCGACCGCCCTTCGGGGTGAGGCGCAGCGGCAGGTGGTCGAGCCCCCGGAACGCCGGGCTGGGGATCTTGACCAGCTCGCCGATCAGCTCGATGTCGTCGGTGCGCTCGATGAGCAGGCGCAGGAACGTCGCCGCCTGGAGGCGGGCCAGGTGCATGCCGACGCAGGTGTGGATGCCCGCCCCGAAGCCCAGGTGTCCGTCGGTGCGGCGGTCGATCCGGTACGCGTTGGGGTCGGGGAACTTGCGCGGGTCGCGGTTGGCCGCCGCGAACGACAGCTCGACCCGGGCGTCCCTCGGAATGGTGGTGTTGCCGACGACGACGTCGGTCGTGGCGGTGCGGAAGACGTTCTGCACAGGTGGATAGAAGCGGGCCGTCTCCTCGATCGTCGCCGGGATCAGGTCGGGCCGGCTGCGCACCAGGCGGAACTGGTCGGGGTGGTTCAGCAGGGCGTCCAGCATGTTGCCCAGGAAGTGCGTCATGGTCTCCTGGCCGCCGACGAGCAGGGTGAGGCAGAGCCAGAGGATCTCGTTCTCGGTCACCCCGCCCTTCTCGGCGGCGGCGAACAGCTTCGACACCACGTCGCTGCGGGGCGGCTGCGTCCGGCGCTCCTCCAGCAGCCCACCGAGGAAGGTGGACAGGCCGGCGACGGAGGAGAGCGCGGACTTGGCGGCCCGCAGCCGCAGGGCGTTCTCGTCGGGGTCGTCCGGGGCGTCCTCGCCGACCTTCGCGTTGGCGATGAAGCTCTCCAGCACCCCGGCGGTCAGCTTGAGCTTGGCCAGGTTGTCGCTGGGCACCCCGACGATCGTGGTGACGACCTTGACGGGCAGCAGGATGATCGCCTGCTGGACGAGGTCGATGTCGCCGGTGGCGACGGCCTCGTCGAGCAGCTCGCCGCAGACCTGCTCGATGAACGGCCGCCAGAACTGCACGCCACGGGGCGAGAAGTCGTGCCGGATCAGCCCGCGCATCCGGGTGTGGTCGGGCTGGTCGAGCCCGAACAGCACGGGCAGCGTCGACCGGTGGTAGGCGATCCCCTCGGCCGAGGAGAGGCCGCCGTGGTCCTTCGCCGCCGCGCGCACGTGGTCGTACCGGATGACCAGCCACATGTCGCGGTCGGCCAGGTACAGCGGCTCCTCGTGGCGCAGCAGCTCCGCGTACGCGGGATAGGGGTCGTCCATGGCGCTCGGGGAGAAGGGGTCGAACTCTGCGGTGTGCGTCGCGCTGGTCACTGACGGGTCCTCCGGACTTCGCTGTGGCTGGTGGGCCGGACGTCGGCGTCCGCCCCGGTCACCGGTACGCCCTCGCCTGCAGCTCGAACATCTCCGCGTAGAGGCCGTCGGCGGCGATCAGGTCGGCGTGGCCGCCCAGCTCGGCGACCCGGCCGTCGGCGAGCACCACGATCAGGTCGGCCAACTGGACGGTGGAGAAGCGGTGCGACACGAACACGCTGACCGCGCCGGTGGCGGCGGCGACCCAGGCGGCCTGGAGCCGGTACCGCTCGAACATCGCGTGCTCGGCCTCGGCGTCGAGGGCGGCGGCGGGCTCGTCGAGGACGACCAGCAGGGGGGCGTCGCGCATGAACGCCCGGCCGAGGGCGAGCTTCTGCCACTGGCCGCCGGAGAGTTCGGCCCCGTCGGCGTACTCGCGGCCGAGCTGGGTGTCCAGGCCGGCTTCGAGCTGCCCGACGAGGTCGCCGGCGCCGGCGCGCTCCAGCGCGGCGCGCACCGCCGG
The DNA here is from genome assembly GCF_000876225.1 of Micromonospora haikouensis. NCBI lineage: Bacteria > Bacillati > Actinomycetota > Actinomycetes > Micromonosporales > Micromonosporaceae > Micromonospora > Micromonospora haikouensis. The sequence continues at coordinate 40,603 of NZ_JXSX01000001.1, forward strand.
CTCGTCGTCGAGCCGGGGCAGGTCGCCGACGCCGACGGTCCGCCGGGCCGGCAGTTCGAGGCGGACGAAGTCCTGGAAGCCGGCCGCGATCCGGGCCCGCCACCCGGGCAGCGACAGGTCGGCCAGGTCGACGCCGTCGACGAGGACCCGGCCGGCGGTCGGGCGCAGCAGCCCGCAGACGAGCTTGACGAGGGTGGTCTTGCCGGCGCCGTTGTCGCCGACGATCGCCACGGTCGCGCCCGCCGGCAGGTGCAGGTCGAGGCCGGCGAGCACCGGCTGCTCCCCGCCGGGGTAGCGCAGCTCGACGCCGACGAGCCGGATGCCGTCGCGCAGCCGCTCCGGCGGCGGCGACCCGGCCGGTGCGGCGGCGGGAGGCACGGCCGGAAGGGCAGGCGACGCGGCCGGAGCGGCGGCGGGGCGGGCCTCGTCCCGGTCGGCGCGCTCCCCGGCCCGGACCAGTTCGTGGACCTCGTCGAGCCGCTGGTAGACGCTGCGCAGCCGCTGGAGGTCCTGGAGGACACCGACCGCGGCGGCCACCTGCTGGTTGACCTGCGCCGCGATGGTGATGACCAGGATGACGTCGCCCACGCCCCGACGGCCGGCGACGGCGTCGCGCAGGATCAGGAGCACGGCGGCGATGTAGCCGCCCGCGAACGCCAACTGCCCGAGCATGCGGACGAGGCTCGCCACGGCCTGCGTGCGCCACAGCCGCCGGGTGGCGTCCTGCCAGAACGCGCCGTGCCGGCGGCGTACCTCCTGTTCCAGGCCGAAGACCCGCAGCTCCTTGCCGGACGCGGCGTGGGTCGCGAGGCGGAACAGCCCCAGGGCCCGACGGGTGGACTCGGCGCTGGCCTCCCTCGACCGGTCCACCATCCGCTCCGCCCGGCGGCCCGCCAGCAGCGGCGGCACGGCGACCAGCGGCAGCAACAGCAGCAGCGGGTGCAGCGAGGCGAGCACCGCCGTCGTCAGCGTCATGGACACGGCCAGGCCGACGCCGGTCAGCACGGCCTGGAGGCCGACGCGGAGCTGCTCGACGTCCTCCTCCAGGATCCTGACCTTGTCGGCGAACTCGGGCTGTTCGAAGTGGGCCATCCCGGCCGAGCCGTTGGTGGCGTCCATCAGCTCCTGGTGCAGGTGCAGGACGTCCAGCTCCGACAGCTCGAAGTACGCGATGTGCGCGAAGTGGCCGAGGGTCAGGCCGGCGATCAGCAGCACCGCCACGGCGACCCCGGCGAGGCTCGCGGCGACCGGCCGCCCGGCGTTCGCGGCCTCGAACAGGACGCGCAGCATGATCGCCACCAGGGGCCACGCCGCCGCGCCGGCGACGACGAGCACCAACGCCGTGACGGCCTTGCGCCGGTCCTGCCGCAGCGAGGTCCGCCACAGCGACCAGGCGGCCGACAGCAGTCCGCGACTCATCCGAGGCTCCGTTCCTGTCCGATCTCCGCCGGCGCGCCGTCGCCCTCCGGGCCGCCCGGGTCGTCGCCGTCCCGGCCGTCCGGGCCGTCGCCGTCCAGGTGGTCCGGGTCGCCGTCCGGGCGGTCGTCGAGGAACCGGGCCGCCTGCAACTCGAACAGCCGGGCGTACCGGCCGCCGTGGCGCAACAGTTCGTCGTGCGAGCCCTGCTCGACGACGCGCCCGTCGGCCAGCACGACGATGTGGTCGGCGCGGCGCACGGTGGCGAACCGGTGCGAGATGAGGACCGTGGTGACGCCCGCCGTGGCGGCGATGATCTCGTCGAAGAACCGCGCCTCGGCGCGGACGTCCAGGCTGGCCGTCGGCTCGTCGAGCACGAGCACCGACGCGCCGTGGCGGACGGCGAACAGCGCCCGGGCGATGGCGAGCCGCTGCCACTGGCCGCCGGAGAGGTCCACCCCGCCGCGCAGCTGCCCGGACAGCGGGGTGTCCAGCCCTCGCGGCAGCGCGTCGAGCGTGCCCAGGATCCCCGCCGCCTCGGCCGCCGCCCGGATGCCGGCGAGGTCACCGGCGTGCCCGGCGGCACCGAGCGCGATGTTGTCGGCGGCGCTGGCCTCGTACCGCAGGTAGTCCTGGAAGATCACGGCGAGGTTGCCGCGCCAGCGCGCCACGGGCAGGGCGTCGACGGGCTGCCCGCCCACGGTGATCCGGCCCGAGGTCGGGGTCGCCAGCCGGGCGAGCAGCTTGACCAGGGTGGTCTTGCCGGCGCCGTTGAGCCCCACGATCGCGGTGCACCTGCCCGGGGGCAGGGTGAGGTCGAGGTCGGTGAACACGGGCGCGGACCGGTGCGGGTAGCGGTAGCACACCGCCTCGAACCGGATCGGCACGGCGGCGGGCGGCGCGCCCGGCTCCCCGGCGGGGCGCGGCGCGGGCACCGGCGGGGGTGCCGATGCGGGAGCGAGGGCGGGGGCCTGGACCGGGGCGGGGGCCTGGACCGGGGCGGGGGCGGGGGCCTGGGCCGGGGCGGGGGCGGGGGCCTGGGCCGGGGCGGATCGGGCCCGCATGCCGGCGCGGAACTCGTCGACCGCCCGGTAGGCGTTCATGCCGAACTGGGTCTGCACGTCGGCCTCGGGATAGAACTCGCCGAGCTGGATCGCCGCCAGGACGGCCTGGATGACCAGCGCCAGCCGGGTGAGGTCGACCTCCCGCTGCCCGCCGGCCAGGCCCAGCGCGGCGAGGACCGCGACGAGCACCACCAGCCCGAGGGCCGTGTAGCCGAAGTAGGGCCGCAGGTAGACGCGGCGGCGCTCGGCCCAGACCGGGCGCATCCAGTCCAGGTACGCCGCCGCGTACTGCTCGCGCAGCCACGGCAGGAGACCGAAGACGCGGATCTCCTTGGCGGCCGGCTTGCCCGTGGCGACGGAGCGGAAGTATGTCAGCCGGCGCACCCGGGCCACGATCGTGCCGTAGATCGCCGCGTACTTGCGCAGGCCACCGCGCTGCCCGTGGCGGAACGCCAGGACGGCGGCGAGCAGGCCCACGCCCGCGAACCAGGAGAACACGACGCCGACGACCACCGCGTACCCGGTGAGCTGGCCGTAGCGGGCGAGCAGCGCCAGCATCCCGGCGCAGGCGGCCCCGGGGCTCTGGAAGCCCTGCTCCACCTCGCGGGACGCCTCGCTGAGCCGGTCGGTCAGCGCCCGGTCGTCCAGCGGTTCCATGCCCGGGCTGCTCAGCGCGGCGGCCATCAGCTCGTCGGCGACCCACCCGTCGACGCGGCGCTGGACCAACAGCCCGGTGGTGAGCTGGAGCTGGGCCAGCAGTTGCTGCGCGCTGAGCGCGGCGGCGGCGACGACGAACGCGGTCACCAGCCGCCCGAACGCCGGCGAGTCCACGCCGTCGCGGACGGCGGCGGGCAGCCGCCCGACGAGCAGGCTCGTCATCACGATGAACAGCACCGGCGCGGCGGCCAGCAGCACGTTGTTGACGACGGCGGCGGTCACCGCCGCCCAGCCCGCGCGCGGCAGCAGCCGCACGATGCGCCACCGGTCCACGGCGGTGCGCCGCAGCACGCCGAGCGCGGTAATGCGTTCCGGCCCGTCGATGGTCATACCCGTTCCTCGATCCCAGCGAGTTGGTCGGCGCGGTCCTGCGCGCGCCGGAACGCCTCCGCCGCCGCCCCGCCCTCGGCGAAGGCCCGCACCGCGTCCAGCCCGGCGGTGTCCCGCGCGCCGCCGACGACGTGGTGCCAGACGCCGGCCGCGCGCACCGTCGCGACGAGGCCGTCGTCGGGCACCTGCCCGGCGGCGATCACCACCGTGTCGGCGGGTACGGTGCGCGGCTGCCCCTCGGCGTCGGCGAAGTGCACCCCGGCCGGGCTGATCCGCAGGTCGCGGACGCCGGGCACGACGTCGACCCGCTGCCGGCGCAGCTCGGCGAGCACCGCCCACCGCGTCGAGCGCCCGAGCCGGGGGCCGAGCCGGCGGCCCCGGTGCAGCACCGTGACCCGCCGTGCCGGCCCGGCCGGGTGGCTGGCCAGGTGCGCCAGGTCCACGGCGACGCCGCCGCCGCCGATCACGACGACGCGTTCCCCCAGCGCCCCTTCGGCGAAGGCGGCCGGGTAGCCGAGCACGTGCGGCAGGTCGGCGCCGGGGATCGGCACGGGCCGGGGCAGCACGCCGGTGGCGACGACCACCCCGTCGTAGCCGCCGAGCAGGTCCCGGTCGGCGGCGGTCACGGGACGGCCGGTGCGCAGCTCGACGTCGAGCCGGGCCAGCTCGGCGACGAGGAAGCCGATCGCGGCGAGGTAGTCGGACTTGCCGGGCACCCGGCCCGCCAGCCGGAACTGGCCGCCGGGCTCGTCGGCGGCCTCGTACACGGTGACCCGGTGCCCGGCCAGCGCAAGTTCGCGGGCGGCCCTGAGGCCCGCCGGGCCGGCCCCGACGACGGCGACCCGGCGGGGCGACGCGGCGGGCGACACCGCCGGCTCGTGCTCGCGCCCGACCCGGGGGTTGACCATGCAGGACACCGGCTCGTCGGCCAGCGACCGGTCGATGCAGGACTGGTTGCAGGCCACGCAGACGTTCACCGGCCGGCCGGCGCGGGCGTTGGCGACCAGCTCCGGGTCGGCGAGGAACGGCCGCGCCATCGACACCAGGTCCAACGGCGTGCCGGCGAGGACGGCCTCGGCCTGCGACAGCCGGTTGATCCGGTTGCTGGCCAGCACGGGGAGCGCGCCGACGGCCTGCTTGACCGCCGCCGCCACCGGCACCCAGTGCCCGGGCGGGACCACGGCCTGCACGGTGGGGACCGGGGACTCGTGCCAGCCGACCCCGACGTTGAGGGCGTCCGCGCCGGCGGCGGCGAGCGCGCGGGCGTACGCCAGCACGTCGTCGCGGGTCGTGCCGCCGGCCATCAGGTCGTCGCCGGTCATCCGCATGATCACCGGAAAGTCGGGGCCGACGGCCGCGCGCACCGCCCGGACCACCTCCACCGGGAAGCGGGACCGCCGCTGGGGGTCGCCGCCCCACTCGTCGTGGCGCTGGTTGGTCAGCGGGGAGAGGAACTGGTCGAGCAGGTAGCCCTCCGAGCCCATGATCTCCACGGCGGCGAAGCCGAGGTCGCGGGCGTGGGCGGCCCCCCGGGCGAAGTCCGCGACCGTGCGGGCGATGCCGGCGGCGTCGAGCGCGGTCGGGGTGTGCCGGGAGAACGCGCTGTGAACGGCGGACGGGGCGACCGGGTGGGGGCCGCCCGCCGCCGGCCGGGCGTACCGGCCGGCGTGGAACAGCTGCAGCGCGAGCAGCCCTCCGGCGGCGCGCACCTCGGCGGCGACGCGCCGCAACCGGGCGCGGAAGCGGGCGTCGTCGAGCACCCCGTAGCCCGGCCCCCCGGCGCCCTCCGGGCTGACGGCCGCGCCGCCGGTGACCATCAGCCCGGCCCCGCCCCGGGCCCGCTCGACATAGAACGCCGCCAGCGCCGCCCCGCCGTCGTCGCGGGCCTCCCAGCCCAGGTGCATGGCCCCGGTGACGACGCGGTGCGGCAGCGCCAGCCGGCCGATCCGGCCGGGGCGCAGCACGTGCTCCAGGCCGGTCGTCATGTCAGGGGGGCGGTCAGGTCCTGGACGAACGGCGGCGAGACGATCGACAGTCCGCCGTCGGCGACGATGGTCTGCCCGGTGATGTATTCGGCCGCCGGGGAGAGCAGGAACGCGACGACGTCGGCGATCTCCTGCGCGGTGCCCATCCGGCCCTTGGGGATCTTGGGCAGCACCGTGGACAGCGGGGCCATCCCGGGCACGTCGTAGAAGTACTGCGACGACTCCGTCTCGATGATGCCGCCGTTGACGGCGTTGACGTTGATGCCGCGCCCGCCGAACTCCAGGGCCATGTAGCGCACCCACGCCTCGATGGCGGCCTTGGCCGCGCCGAGGTTCGCGTACGTGGGGTAGGCGCGGATGCTGCCGTAGCTGGACAGGGCCACGATCCGGCCGCCGTCGGGCATCAGCCGCACCGCGTGCTGGCAGCCGAGCACGAACGCGCGCAGGTTCATCGCGTACGAGCGGTCGAGGTGGTGCACCTTCAGGTCCATGATGTTCTTGAACGAGCTGGCCGCCGCGTTGCAGACGAAGTAGTCGAGGGTGCCGAACTCCTGCTCGGCGACGGCGAACAGCCGGTCGATCTCCTCGGGCTGCTCGACGTCGGCGGCCACGGTGAGCGCCCGGCCGCCGAGCTGCTCGATCTCCTTGCGGACCTGGTCGGCCAGCTCCGCGTTCTTCTTGTAGTTGACGACGACCGAGCCGCCGCCCCGGGCCAGGGTGAGCGCGAGGGCCCGCCCGATGCCCCGGGAGCTGCCGGTGATCAGTGCGGTCTTGCCGTGGTAGCTCGTCACCGTTGCTCCGCCAGGATCTCTCGTGCGATGACCGTCTTCTGGATCTCGTTGGTGCCTTCCTCGAACCGCTGGGCGCGGGCGTCGCGGTAGACGCGCTCGATGGGGCTGCCCTCCCAGTAGCCGATGCCGCCGTGCGCCTGCAGCGCCTTGTCGGTGACCCGGGTCAGCATGTCGACGGCGACCAGCTTGGCCATCGAGGACAGCGCGTCCGCGTCGGCGGCCCCCGCCTCCCACCGCCGCGCCGCGTGCAGGGTGAGCTGCCGGGCGGCCTCGATGTCGGCGGCGTTCTCGGCGAGCGCGAAGGCGATCGCCTGGCGGGCGGTCAGCGGCTTGCCGAAGGTGACCCGGCGGCGCGCGTGGGCGACCGCCAGCTCCTGGGCGCGTCGGGCCAGGCCGACGCAGGTCATGGCGACGCCGATGCGGCTGGGGGTGAGGAAGCCGCCGAGGGCGACCGTGAGGCCCGCGCCCTCCTCGCCGAGCCGGTTGGCCACCGGCACCGGGGCCCCGTCGAAGATCAGGTGGGCGTGGTCGGTGCCGCGTACCCCCATGGTGTCGGCCATCGGCTCGACCCGGACGCCCGGGACGTGCCGGTCCACCATGAGCGCGACGGTGCCGTCCTTGCCGGTGGTGCCGGCGAGCCGGGCGAACAGCAGCCAGTAGTCGCAGCTCACCCCGAAGGTGATCAGGTGCTTCTCGCCGGAGAGGAGGTAGGTGTCGCCGTCGCGGACCACGCTGGCGCGCAGGTCGGCCCCGGTGCCGGCGGTGGGCTCGGTGAGGGTGAACGCCACCCGCAGGTCGCCGGCCACCTGCGGGAGCACGAACCGCTTGCGCTGCTCGTCGGTGGCGAACTGGTCCATGGCCCGCCAGACGCCGTTGCAGACGTGCACGATCATCCGCAGCGACGCGTGGGACATGGAGAACAGTTCGAGCAGCCGCAGGTACTGCGTGAAGGAGAGCCCGGCGCCGCCGTACTCGGCCGGGGCGGCCAGCCGCAGGTAGCCACGGTCGCGCAGGTCGTCCCAGAGCTGCGGCGGCACCGCCCGGGTGCGCTCGATGGTCTCGGCGTAGTCCTCGCCGGGCCCGCGGACGAACGCCTCGACCTCGCGGGCGAGCGTCGCGAACGCCTCGCCGTCGTCGTCGGTCACGTGGCCTCCTCGCTGATGATCTGCTTGAGCTGGTCTCGCAGCACGAACTTCTGCACCTTGCCGACCACGTTGCGGGGCAGCTCGGGCACGGTCTCCAGCCGCTCGGGCCAGTACTGCTTGGCGACCTTGCGCTCGTCCAGGAACCGCCGCATCCCGTCGAGCGTGAGCGGTTCCGGCGAACCCTCCGGCCCGACCGCCTCCGGTCCGGATGCCTCCGGTGCCGGCTGCGGCACGACGAAGGCGCAGGCCCGTTCGCCGAGGCGCGGGTCCGGCATCGCGACGATCGCCACGTCGCGGACGGCCGGATGGGTGTGCAGGAGCTGCTCCACCTCGGCCACCGGGATCTTCTCCCCGCCCCGGTTGATGACGTCGCGCACCCGGCCGGTGATCCGCACGAAGCCGGCCTCGTCGATGACCGCCAGGTCCCCGCTGCGGTACCAGCCGTCCGGCGTCAGCGCGGCGGCCGTCCACTCCGGATGGTCGAGGTAGCCGGCGAAGAGGCAGTCGCCGCCGACCTCGAAGTTGCCCTCGGTGCCGGCGGGCAGGACGGTGCCGTCGTCGTCGGTGACCCGGATCCGCACGCCGCGCAGCGCGCGGCCGTCCGTGCCCCAGGCGCGGGCCGGCTCGTCGGTCGGCGCGGCGAGCGTGCCGAGGCAGGACTCGGTGGAGCCCCACGCGCCGCACACGGCCGCCCCCAGGGTGCGGGTGGCCCGCTCGGCCAGCGTGCGGGGCACCGCCGCGCCGGTGGCGACGAAGACGCGCAGCGCCTTGGGCGGCCCGCCGCCGGCCTCGACGGCGTCCACCAGGTCGGCGAGGAACGGCGTGGCGGCCTGGACGAAGGTCGCGCCGGTGCGGTGCAGGGTGGCCAGGGCGGCGGGGCCGCTCCAGATGGGCTCCAGCACGACCGGCGCGCCGAGGACGAAGCCGACCCACATGCCGTAGAGAAAGCCGGTCTGGTGCGCCAGGGGCGACGGCACGTACAACCGGTCGGCCGCCGTGAGCCCGAGGTGGCGGGCCTGCATGGCCGCCGCGCGGGTCAGCGTGTCGGCGCGGTGCAGCACGCCCTTGGGCTGCCCGGACGTGCCCGAGGTGAACATGAGCTGGGCGAGGGCGTCCGGGGCGGGCCGGCGGGCGGCCAGGGCCGCCGCGTCGGGACGCTGCCGGGCGAGGGCCGCGTCGAACCGCTGCCACCGCGCGGCCGGGCCGCCCTCCGGCGGCGGAACGGACGCCACCGGACCCGCCAGCTCCGGGCCGGGGCACGCCGCGCCCGGGGACGCCGCGCCCGCCGGCAGCGGGCCGTCGCCGCCGACGACGAGGACGTGCGCCACGGCCGGCGCGCCGGGCGCGGCCAGCACCGACGCGGTCTCGGCGACGTGGTCGCGCCCCCGGAAGGCGGCGGGCACTACGAACACCCGCGCCCGCGAGCGGCGCAGCAGGTCGTCGACCTCCCGCTCGCGGAAGAACGGCATCATCGGGCAGCAGACCGCGCCGACGCGCAGGGTGGCGAGGGTGAGCACGACGAACTCGTGCCAGTTGGGCAGCTGCCAGGCGACCACGTCGCCCGGCCCGACGCCCAGCTCCAGCAGCAGCGCCGCCGCGGCGTCCGCGCGCCGGTCAAGCTCCCGCCAGGTGAGTACGCCGCCCGGCCGCCCCGGCGAGGCGGCCTCGATCACGGCGGCGGTGCCCGGGTGGGCGCGGGCGTGCCGGCGTACCAGGTCGGCGGGGCCGGTGGCGGCCAGCCGGGCCGGGGACGGCAGCGCCGCCGGCCGGGCCGGCTCCCGGTCGACCGGCGGCCTGTCGACCGGTGCCCGGTCGACGGACATGTTCAGGCCGACCGCGTTCATCTGGTCGAGGAACTGCGGATAGGAGATCCGGTGGGCGTTGGGATAGGTGAGCCGGCTCTCGCCGGAGGCCCGGGACGCGGCCACGGCCAGGGCCATCAGCACCCGGTGGTCGTTGAACGACGACAGGTCGGCCTCCCGCAGCCGGTCCACGCCGTCGCAGACGAGCCGGTCGGCGTCCAGCCGCACCCGCCCGCCCATCCGGTTGAGCTGGAGCATCGCGGCCACCCGGTCGGACTCCTTGAGCCGGACGTGCGCCACGTTCTCCAGGACGGTGCTGCCCCGGGCGTGGGCCCCCAGCACGCTGAGCACCGGGAGCATGTCGGGCACGGCGCGGCAGTCGACGCGTACGCCGCCCAGCCGCGATCCGTCGTGCCGCACCCGCGTCCAGCCGGTGGCCGGGTCGCGCAGCAGCGGCAGGCCCATCTCGCGCAGGTGGTCCAGCAGGTCGGCCTCGGGGTGGTCGACCTCGCTCGACGGCCCGGCCGGCAGCCCCCGGAAGAGGACGTCGGACGGGTGCAGGGCCGCCGCCGCCAGGCCGAAGGCCGCCGCGCCGACGTCGGGCGGCAGGTGGACCTCGGCGGGGGTGGCCCGCTGCCCCGGCTCGATCTCGAACCGCCGCCCGTCCGCGCCGACGCTCACGTGCAGGCCGAACCGCCGCATCATCGCGATGGTCAGGTCGACGTAGGAGCGTTCGTTGAACGGGCCGACGACGTCGACCACGGTCGGGCCCGTGGCGAACGGGCCGACCAGCAGCAGGCTGGAGATCCACTGCGAGAGGGTGCCCGGGATCTCCACCCGGCCCCCGGTCGGCGGGCGGGCCGGGACCCGGATCGGCAGGAGCCCGCCCGTGGACTCGATCTCCACGCCGATGCCGGCCAGCGCGTCGAGCAGCGGGCCGATGGGCCGCCGCCGGAAGTACTTCTGGCCGGTGATGGTGACCGGCGACCCGGCCAGCGCGGCCAGCCCGGTCAGGAAGTAGAGCGTCGTGCCGGAGCTGCCGACCGAGACCTCCGGGCGGACCGGCCGGTAGGGGCCGCCCCGCACCACGAACGTGTCGTCGTCGACGGTGATCGACGTGCCGAGGTCACGCAGGGCGCCGATGGTGTGGCGCACGTGGCCGGCGCCGCAGGCGCCGTGGATGCGGCTCGTCCCGTCGGCGAGCGACGCCAGCATCAGCGCGCGGTGGGCATGGTATTTCGATGCCGGTATGTCGAGTTCCCCCACGAGGGGTTCGCTGGTCCCCTTGATGACAAGACGCACGGTCGCTCCCCGCAGTGTGTGTCAGCCGGTCGCGGTCTCGCCGCGCGACACCGTCGTCCCGCCGGCCGGAGCCGTCGCGGCGGGGGGCACGCCGGTGCCCGTCGCCGGCGACACGCCGACCCCGCCGAAGACGGCGTGCATGCCGCCGTCGGCGTGCACCACCTGCCCCGTGGTGTGCCGGGACAGGTCCGACAGCAGGAACAGGACCGCGCCGACGACACGCGCCGGGTCGGCGCGGTCCCAGCCCAGCGGGGCCCACCGCTCGTACTGGTCGGCCAGCTCGGCGAAGGTGCGCACCCCGCGCGCCGAGACGGTCTCGACCGGGCCGGCGGCGACCAGGTTGACCCGGATGCCGGACGGCCCGAGGTGCAGCGCGAGGTAGCGGGCGACGGCCTCCAGCGCCGACTTGTAGACCCCCATCCAGCCGTAGCCGGGCAGCGCGCGGGTGGAGTCGACGGTCAGGCCGACCGCCGCGCCGCCGCCCGGGGCGCGCGCGAGCAGCGGCGCGAGCGCGGTGGTGAGCTGCTGGAAGGAGTACGCCGACGCCCGGAACCCGTCGAGCACGCCGCTGGCCGGCGCGCTGACGAAGCCCGGGCCCAGCGCGTCGGGCGGCGCGGCGGCGATGCTGTGCAGCACGCCGTCGAGCTGCCCCCAGCGGCTCTCGATCTGCTCGGCCAGGGACGCGACGCTCTCGTCGGACATGACGTCCAGGTCGAGCACCTCGGCCGGGGACGGCAGCAGGTCGGCCACCTTGCGGGTGATGCGGGCCACCCGACCGAACGAGGTCAGGACGACCTCGCAGCCCTCCCGTTGCAGGGCCGCCGCCACGTGCCAGGCGATCGACTCGTTGTTGAGGACGCCGGTGACGAGGTAGCGGCGCTTGTCCAGGCTGAGCAGGGAGGTCAATGTGACGCGCCCGCGACGATCCGCGTGACGAGTTGCCCGATGGTGACGTCGGCCAGCTCGCTGCGCGGGATCTCCACCTTGAACTCCTTGACGACCATGGCCATCAGGTCGGCGACGTCCAGCGAGTCGATGTCGAGCTGGTCGAACTTGGCGTCCGGGGTGATCGCCTCCTCGTCGACGCCGAGGTCGATCAGCTCGACGCGGAGCCGGTCGGCGACGACGGACTCGGTGATCGGGGCAGAGGGGGAAGACATGCGGGGCACTCCTTCGATCGGATGGGTTGGCTACGCGGCCAGCGGCGCGCGGCGGGCGAAGTTGGCGTGGTGCCGCTGCGCCCAGTACCACTGCCGCCAGTAGCTCTCCGCCAGGTCCAGCCAGGTCTCCAGCCGGCCGACGTCGTCGAGGAACCGGTTGGCGCTGACCAGGAGCCAGCTGTAGACGCCCTGGCTGTCGCGGCAGTCGGCGCAGTTGCCGGACGTGCAGCAGAACTGGAGGGTCTGGTAGTCGGCGCCGTAGACGGCGAAGCCGTCCAGGACGGGGTTGCCGTTGGCGATCCGGTCGGCGTGGTCGGGGTGCTCGACGCTGATGCTCGGGCAGACGTCGTAGCCGAACTGACCGCCCCAGTGGCTGCGCCCGGTGATCAGCGTCTCGATGAAGTACGGGTGGCTGACCACGGTCTCCGGATACTGCTCCTTGATCCGCAGCGCCTCGGCGAGGGTGCGCTGCTCGTTGTCGATCCGCAGCGCGTGGTCGCTGCCGTGGTCGGAGTAGAAGTTGAAGGTGACCTGGTTGCCGTTGTCCTGGATGGCCCGCACCGTCGGCTCGACGTACTGCAGGCCCTCCTCGGACAGCGCGTACACGAAGATGACGCGCGGGTCGTTGCGGTAGTGCCCGAGGGCGGTCTCGAAGAGCCCGGTGAACGCCGATCCGTTCGGACGGTAGCCGCGCAGGGAGTCGTCGAGCGGGCCGCCGCCGAACAGGCTGATCGCCACCGCGACGTCCTCGAACCCGGCGCGCGGCAGCGGCCGGATCCCGTTGGTGGAGATCGTGACGTACGGGAGCCGCTCGACGAACGGCACGACCCGGTTGAGCACCAGCGTGGGCTCGCCGCCGATGAGCGTCGCCTGGGTGACGCCCCGGGCGACGAGCGAGTCGACGAAGTCGGAGATGACCACGGGGTCCGACGTCTCCGGGACGGCCGCGTCGAAGCCTCCCTCGAAGTACCAGCAGCCCTTGCACCGGATGTTGCACGTGGTGGTCAGGTGGACCTCGGACGCGGTGACCCGCAGGCCCATGTCCCGGACGGCGGCGAGCCGCCCGGCCAGGTCGGGGCGGCCGGCGAGCAGCGCCTGGAGCCGGGCCTTGGCCTCCTTGCGGGAGGGCGGGCGTGGATTGATGGCGACAGGGGTGGGCATGACGCGGTCGTCCCTTCCGTCAGTCCGGTACGACGAGCCCGAGGGAGTGGATGCGGGGCGTGACCGTCTGCAACCACTTCTCCAGGGCCTCGCGGTTGGTCGTCCTGCGCAGGCCGAACCGGACCGCCCGCTTGGAGCGCTCGGAGTCCGGCGTGCCGAAGAGGCCCTGGAACACCGGCCACAGGCGGTTGAGGCCCGCCTGAAGCTGCTCGCGGCCCTCGTCGGTGGTGGCCAGGTTGCGGCAGACCCGCGCGCCGTGCGCGATGTGGATCTTCTCGTCCAGGATGATCGTGCGGACGGCGTCGGCCCAGGGCTTGTAGCTGCTCTCGGCGAACTCCCTGATCATCAGCAGGGCGCTCTCCTCGCCGATGTAGGAGTAGATCCCGCGCTCGGCCCACGTGGTGCACTGGTGCAGGCGCTTGTCGGAGAAGAGCCGCCGCTCCTCGATCGTCTGCTCCTCCATGTAGGTCGTGTCGATGCCGATCTCGGCGAGGACCCGCTTGCCGATCTTGTAGTGGTCGTACTCCTCCGCCGCCCGCTCGGCGCACACCTGGCGCTCCTCGGCGTTGGGGGCCAGCGGGATGAACATCATGGTGTAGTCGTCGCCGCCGGAGAGCTCGCCCTCCGTATTGATCATGACCTGGCTGATGAGCGCCTTCTGGTACGCCCGGGGCATGCGCTTGAACTCTTCGGGGGTGCGCACCACGACTTCCTCGTCGTCGAGGATCTCGACTGACATGACAAACCACCTCCTGTCGACTAAAGCCCGAATGGTGCCGGCCGGAAAGAATGGGATGCCGCACCGTTACGGCATTCCCGCCTAATCGCGTGGAGTTCTGGTGGCCCGAATCAGGTCCGGGTCGGTGAAAGACCGTCGACGGCCAGCCGCTGCACTTCCGGCCGCTGGATCTTCCCGAGCGGGGTACGGGGGAAGGCGTCGACGCCGATCTCCTTGAGCACGACGAACCTGCGGGGCACCTTGAACGGGCTCAGGAACCGCAGCAGCGTCGCGCGCCAGGCGTCGTCGTCGGCGACGGCGCCGGGCAGCAGCGTGTAGACGAGGATCAGCTCCACACCCGTGACCGGGTGCGGCAGCGCCGCCACGACCGCGTCCTCGACGCCCGCCAGGTGGGGCACCGCGTTCTCGATCTCGGCGGGGTAGACGTTCTCGCCGCTGACGATGACCATGCTGTCGATCCGGTCGACGATGGACAGCTCGCCGCGCTCGTCGAGGTGCCCCAGGTCGCCGCTGCGCACCCAGCCGTCGTCGAGCCGCTTCGCGGTGAGCTCCGGCGCGGCCTCGTAGCGGGTGAAGATGCTCGGGCCGCTGAGCAGGACCTCGCCGTTCTCGCCCGCCGGGACGTCCCGCCCGTCCGGGCCGACCACGCGCACCCGGGCGAACGGCACGGGCAGGCCGGCGCTGCGGGGCTCCCCCGGCCGGCGGTCGCGCGGCTCCACCGTCGTCAGGGAGGTCATCTCCGTCATGCCGTACACCTGGTAGACGCCGATGCCGAAGGTGTCCTCGAAGCGGTGGATCAGCTCCGGGCCGAGCGCCGAGCCCCCGGCGAGGACGCCCTTGAGGCTGTCGGTCGCCGGCCGCTCCGGCCGCTCCACCAGGTTGGCCAGGTAGGCGTTGACGACCAGCGTCCAGGTCGGGCGGTGCCGGTCGACGTAGTGCCAGAACCGCACCAGCGCCGTCTCGGAGCGCACGCAGACCGACCGGCCGCCGCTCCACAGCGGGGTCAGCGTCGGGAACCCCTGCCCGCCGGCGTGGAACAGGGGGACGACGTTGAGGAAGACGTCGTCGGGGCCCGCGTCGGCCCACTTCACCATGGCCAGCGAGTTGGCGAGCAGGCTGCGGTGCGACAGCACGACGCCCTTGGGGACCCCGGTCGAGCCGGAGGTGTAGACGATCTCCGCGTCGCCCGCCCCGCCGTCGCGGGGGGCGGTCAGGTCCCCCTGGTACGCCGCGCCGCGCGCCAGCACGTCGGCCAGGAGGGCCTCGGCGTCGTCCACGGCGACCCGGCGGGGCCCCGGGCCGATCTTCGCGGTGACCGGCGTGGGGGCGAGCACCAGGGCGGGCGCGCAGTGCGCGAGCAGCGCGTCCAGCTCTCCCGGCCCCGACTTCGGGTTGAGCGGCACGAGCACGCGTTGCGCGGCGATGACGCCGATGAACAGCAGCGCCGTCAGCGAGGAGTTGTGCATGACCACCGCCACCCGGCCGCCCGGTGGCACGCCGTGCTCGTCGAGCAGTGCGGCGCAGCCCCGGGTGAAGGTCAGGACGTCGGCGAAGCTCGCCGTCCGGCCGCCCGGCTCGGCGGGGACCAGGTACGGGCGGTCGCCGTGGCGCTCGGCGGCGGCGCGGACGAGGTCGAGCAGGTTCGTGGTGACCGCGAGATCCGGCTCGTCCAGCGGACTAGGCATGTGTGCTGTCGCTGCCGGCGGCCGCCCCCACCAGGTCACAGAGGCGGTTCACCGTGGGATTGTCGAAGATGACGTCGACGACGTCGACCCCGTAGGCCGTCTCGACGCGGGTCACGATCTCCACCGCCGCGACCGAGTCCATGCCCAGCGCGACGAGGTCCTCGTCCGGCCCGAGGGTGGAACGGTTCAGCACGTCGGCGCAGATGGATGTCATCTTCAGTTGCAAATCGGTCATAGTCACTGAAGCGGTCTCCATGTCAATGTGATTCCACGGGCCACCGCGACCTTGCAGCAGCGAGCGAATCCCTCGCTTGGGAACTCGTCGGGACCATACCGAGGGGGCCTGACGCTGTCCAGAAGGGACATCGATTCGTCCCACCACCTGCGACGTCCGAATATTTGCGCCACAAATTCGTTTACATATATGTACCATCGGCCGCATGGGGGGAAAGGGCCGGCCGAAGGCCGAGCTGATGCTGAGCCAAGAGGAACGGGCACGGCTGGCGCGGGGCGCCCGGGCGGCCCGCTCGACACAGGCGTACGCGCTGCGCTGCCGGATCGTGCTGGCCTGCGCCGACGGGGCCAGCAACGCGGAGGTCGCGGCCCGGTTCGGCGTGTCACCGCCGACCGTGGGCAAGTGGCGGTCCCGGTTCGTGGCGCGCGGGCTGCCGGGCCTCGCCGACGCACCGCGCGCCGGCCGGCCCCCGACGATCGGGCCGGGCCGGGTGGAGCAGGTGGTGGCCGCCACCCTCAGTTCGCAGCCGGAGCGGGCGGCCCGCTGGTCCCGGGCGTCGATGGCCGCGCACAGCGGGCTGTCCGCCTCGACGGTCGGCCGGATCTGGCGGCGGTTCGACCTGCGGCCGCACGTCCAGGACGGGCACCGGCTCGCCGCCGACCCGCGGTTCGTGGCGCGGGTCGTCGGCGTCGTCGGCCTCTATCGGCATCCGCCGGGGCGGGCGGTGGTGCTGTGCACGGACGACGCTCCGCCGACGCGGGGCCCCGGGTGGACCCGGTCGACGACCGTGCCGGCCCCCCGCGCGCCGGCCGGCGGGGCCGCGACGGGGCGCGGGGGGAACCGGTCCGCCGAGTACCGCAGGTTCCTCCTCGCCGTCGACCGGGCGGTGCCGGCCGCACTGGACGTGCACGTCATCTGCGACGACGCCGCCGTGCAGGGATCGGCGGCGGTGCGGGCCTGGCTGGCCCGCCATCCCCGCTTCCACGTCCACCTCACGCCGGCCGGCCGGTCGTGGGTGGAACAGGCCGAACGGTGGTTCGCCCTGCTCGGCGAGGAGCTGCCGGCCTGGGCGGGCGGCGACGCCGGGGCCGACAGCCGAACCTGGGTGGCGCAGCCCCGCACCTGGTGGCGAGCCCCCGGGGAGGTCCACCGCTCGCTCGCCGGGCATCGTGAGCGAACACCCGGACATCGTGAACGAACTTCGGGCGCGGAGCCGCCGCCCGACGGGCCTCAGGGCTTGCGGGCCACCCCGCCGACGATGGTGTGGTAGGTGGCGGTCTGCTTGGGGTCCTCCTCGCCGTCCGGGTGCCACTCCGCCAGCGGGACCAGCCCGGGCGGCAGCAGCTCCAGGTCGCCGAAGAAGCCCATGATCTCCTCGCGGGTGCGCCACCGGCCGGTGCCGAGGGTCGCGTTGAACACCTTCTCCACCGCCCGCGCCCGCTCCGAGACCTCCGGCTGGGCGTCGCCCGGATCGTGGAAGTGGGAGATGGCCAGGTAGCTGCCGGAGGGCAGGGCGGCGACGAGCCGCCGGGCGACGCCGGCGGGGTCGTCCTCGTCGTTGAGGTGGTGCAGGATCGCCAGAAGCAGCAGGCCGACCGGCTGGTCGAAGTCGATCAGCTTGCGTTCGGTGAGCTGCGCCAGCAGCTCCTCGGGCCGGCGGGCGTCACCCCCGAGCACGGTGGTGGTGCGGGCGTCGGCGAGCAGGGCCCGGCCGTGGGCGAGGGCCATCGGGTCGTTGTCCACATAGACCACCCGGGCGTTCGGGTCCACCTCGTGGGCGATCTCGTGCACGTTGCCCTGGGTGGGCAGCCCGGAGCCGATGTCGAGGAACTGCCGGATGCCGGCCTCGGCCGCGAGGAATCTGACCGATCGACGGAGGAAGGCCCGGCAGGCCAGCCCCGCCTCGGGACCGTCCGGCGTGACCTGCATGGCCATCTGGGCGGCCTGCCGGTCGACCGCGAAGTTGTCCTTGCCGCCTAGGTAGTAGTCGTAGACCCGGGCAATGCTGGGCCGGGTGGTGTCGACGCCCGGAGGCGCCACCTTTTCGCTGGTCAACGCTTCGACCCCTCCGTACACGGCCATGGTCGCTCACAGACTGGCGGGGAGACCACACACGACACCCATGGCTGCCGAACCGACGCCGGCCCACGAAAGTTGAGGCCGGATGTGCCCTGAGGGTAGATGAGCAACCCCGAAACGTCGATTCCGCCCGCGTCGGGTCAGGCGCCCGGGGCTCGAACGGTGCCCACTCCCGACGAAAGCCATTGAAGCTTTGCGATATTACCGGGCCATTTCGCCAAACTCAAGACCCGCGCAGCACCCCGCCCCACATGGGAAGTTGGCGGCAACGAAATCATGCGGATCGATGGATTAGGACTTATGCTGCCCGATGTCCCCATCGCGCCCGACGGGCTCGCCCGCCGCCACCGGAGCCACTCGGCGGATCCGTCACCGCGCCACCCCGCGCCCGCCATCGGCGGCGGGCCCTCGCCGATCGGAGCCCCCGATGGTCCCGACTCCCACACTCGCCGCGCTGGCCAGCCTCTGCCTCGCCCTGCCCGCCGCCGTCCCGGTGGGCGCCGCCGCCTCGCCCCCGCAGATTCTTCGCGCCGGCCATGTGAGCGCTCACACCACGACCGCGCTGGCCGGGCCACCCGGGGCCCCGCCCGGCGTCTGCCCGTCCGGCGCCAGCTACGGCCCGCCGCTGCCGGCGACCTCGGTCACGGCGGCGAAGATCCGGGGCGGCTTCTCGTTCCTCGAAGGGCCCGTCTGGCTCGCCGACCGGGGCTACCTGCTGGTGTCCGACATGGGCGCGGCCACCGGGCCGGAGCGGGTCCAGCCGTCGACCATCCGCCGCTTCACCCCGCCGGCGACCTTCGACACGTTCCTCGCCAACTCCGGCAGCAACGGGCTCGCCCTCAGCCCCGACGGGCGGCAGCTCGTCGCCGCCACACACGACCAGCGCAGCGTCTCGTCGTACCGGATCGACGACCTGACCCGCGGCGTGGTCGCCGCCAACTACCAGGGCCGGGCGTTCAACTCGCCGAACGACGTGGCGGTCCGCTCCGACGGCGTCGTCTACTTCACCGACCCCAACTTCCAGCGCGGGGCCCGCGCCGACCAGATGAGCGGGCGCACCAGCGTCTTCCGCGTCTCCGGCGGCCAGGTGTCGCTCGTCGACGACGCGCTGCGCCAGCCCAACGGCATCGCGCTCTCCCCCGACGGCGCGACGCTCTACGTGGGCGCCTACGGCGAGAACAAGATCTACAAGTACGCCGTCGCACCCGACGGCAGCACCGGCCCCCGCAGCGTCTTCGTCAACTACGTCGGCGGCCCGGACGGCGCCACGATCGACTGCGCCGGCAACGTGTACTGGGCGTCGGGCTTCGACGGCCTGGTCCACGTCTACTCGCCCACGGGCGTCGAGCTCGGCACCGTCCGCTCCGGCTCCACGGGCACCACCAACGTGGCGTTCGGCGGGTCCGACCGGCGGACCCTCTACGTCACCTCCGGCCCCACGAACGACTCCGGCCTCTACAGCGTGCGGCTGAACGTGCCCGGCTACCCGTACTGACCGCCAGGATCCACCGGAAGGGACGAATCACGTGTCAACCCGCCCCCTCGCCACCCTCGCACTGCTGACCAGCGCCTGCACCGTCCTGGCAGGTGCACCCGCCATCGCCGCGCCACCGCCGGCCGGCGGGTCGACGGCCGCAGCCGCCCGGTCCGCCGCCGACACCAGGCCGCCCACCCCGCCGACCAACCTGCGCAGCAGCAGGCTGACCTGCCAGTCCGTCACGCTCACCTGGTCCGCGGCCCGCGACGACGTCGGCGTCACGAACTACGACGTCTACCACGACGGGCAGCTCGTCACCTCCGTCGGCGGCAGCACGCTGACCGCCACGCTCACCGTCGCGCAGGGCGTCACCTGGGGCTGGTACGTCAACGCCCGGGACGCCGCCGGCAACGTGTCGCAGGCCAGCGCCACGCTCACCGTCACGCCACCGTTCTGCCAGGTCGACACGTCTCGGCCCAGCACGCCGACCAACCTCGCCGCCACCGCCAACGGCACCGACGTGCGCCTGACCTGGTCGGCCGCCACCGACAACGTCGCCGTCACCCGGTACGACGTCCTGCGCGGCGGCACGACCGTCGGCTCCGTCACCGGCACGGCCACCAACCCGCCCGCCACCACGTTCACCGACACCGGGCTGGCGGCGAACACCCAGTTCAGCTACACCGTCGTCGCCCGCGACGCCCAGGGCAACGCCTCGACGGCGAGCACCCCGGTGACCGTACGCACCGGCTCGGCCTGCACGAGCGCGGTCTGCGGCACGACGGTGGTCACCACCGAGCGGGACCTGCCGTGGGGGCTGGTGCAGCTCTCCGACGGCACCGTCCTGTACGGGCGGCGCGACCTGTTCGACGTCGTCGCCATGAACCCCGACGGCACCGACAAGCGCAGCATCGGCTCGGTGCCGAACGCCGCCGGCACCAACGGCGAGGGCGGCGTTCTCGGGCTGGCCGTGGCGTCGACCTTCGCCACCGACCGGTGGCTGTACATCTACCACACCACGGCGACCGACAACCGGATCGTCCGCATGCGCTACGACGGCACGCTCCAGACGAGCAGCCTCCAGGTGCTGGTGACGGGCATCCCGCGCAACAAGTACCACAACGGCGGTCGGCTGCGCTTCGGCCCCGACGGGATGCTCTACGCCGCCACCGGCGACGGGCAGACCCCGGACCGCGCCCAGGACGTCAACGACCTGGCCGGCAAGGTGCTGCGGATCCGCCCCGACGGCACCGTGCCGGCGGACAACCCGTTCGGCAACCAGGTGTGGAGCTACGGCCACCGCAACCCGCAGGGGCTGGCGTTCGACTCCCGGGGCCGCCTCTTCGAGCAGGAGTTCGGCAACAACGTCATGGACGAGACCAACATCATCGTCCGGGGCGGCAACTACGGGTGGCCGGCCTGCGAGGGCACGGTCGGCGACTGCGCCAACCCCAACTACCGCGCACCGGTACGCACGTACCCCGTCGCCGACGCCTCGTGCAGCGGCCTCGCCATCGTCCGCGACGTGGTGTACCTCGCCTGCCTGCGCGGCAACCGGATGTACCGGGAGGTGATCAGCGGCGACGCCCTCACCGACGTGCAGCAGTACTTCGTCGGCACCTACAGCCGCCTGCGCACCGTCGAGCCGACCATCGACGGGAACCTGTGGCTGACGACGAGCACCGGCGGCGACAAGGACAGCGTCCCGAACAACAGCAACGAGCGGATCCTCAAGGTGACCCTCGGCAGGTAGCCCCACCCCACCACCATCCCCGTCCCACCAGATCGGAGCCCATGTCCGTGAAGCGTCTACTCAGGGCGGTGGCGGCCCTCGCGGTCGTGCCACTGCTCGCCATGACGGTACTGATGGCCGCGCAGCCGGCCTCGGCGGCGGCCCTGACCCAGGTCACCAACTTCGGCAACAACCCCAGCGGCCTCAACATGTACCTCTACGTGCCCGACAACGTCGCGCCCAGGCCGGCGCTGCTGGTGCTGATCCACTACTGCGGCGGCTCCGGGCCGGCGATCTTCAACGGCAACGGCCGCGACTACGTCACCGCCGCCGACCGGTACGGCTACATCATCGTGCTGCCCGAGGTCACGCGCAGCAGCAAGTGCTTCGACGTCTACTCGCCGCAGGGGCTGCGGCGCGGGGGCGGGAGCGACTCCGACGGCATCATCTCCATGGTCAACTACGCGAAGCAGCGGCACAACGTCGACCCCGCCCGGGTCGTCGTCAGCGGCTTCTCCTCCGGGGCGATGATGACCAACGTGATGGCCGCCGAGTATCCGGACGTGTTCGCCGCCGGCTCGGCGTTCAGCGGGGTGCCCGCGACCTGCTTCGCGACCGGCAGCAGCACCAACACCTGGAACGGCCAGTGCGCCGGTGGGCAGATCACCAAGACCGCCCAGCAGTGGGGCGACGCCGCCCGCGCCATGTACCCCGGCTACACCGGCCGGTACCCCCGGATGCAGTTCCTGCACGGGACCACCGACACCACCCTGTCGTACGTCAACTTCGGTGAAGAGATCAAGCAGTGGACCAACCTGCACGGGTTGAGCCAGACGCCGGCGTTCACCGACCGCCCGCAGTCGAACTGGACCCGCACCCGGTACGGCGACACCGGCACCCGGGCGACGGTCGAGGGCATCAGCATCAGCGGCGTCGGGCACGAGCTGCCGCAGGCCGGTCAGATCGCGTACTCCATCGCCTTCCTCGGCCTCGACGGCACCACCACCACGCCGACGCCGACCCCGACCCCGACGACCCCACCGCCTACGACCCCGCCGCCGGCGGCCGGGGTGACGGTCGTCGGCACCCAGTCGGGCCGCTGCCTGGACGTGCCGACCAACGGCGGCAACGGCGTCCAGATCCAGCTGTGGGACTGCCACGGTGCCACCCAGCAGCGCTGGACCTACACGGCGGGCAGGCAGCTCACGGTGTACGGCACCAAGTGCCTGGACGCCAGCGGCGCCGGCACCAGCAACGGCACCCCGGTGATCATCTGGGACTGCCACGGCGGCACCAACCAGCAGTGGAACGTCAACGCCGACGGCACCATCACCAACGCCCAGTCCGGGCTCTGCCTGGACGCCAGCGGGTTGGGCACCGCCAACGGCACGAAGATCATTCTCTGGTCCTGCAGCGGCCAGGCCAACCAGCGCTGGACGCTGCGGGCCTGATCCACGCGCTGGGGAGTCGTCCGGCCGCCGGACGACTCCCCAGGAACGGCACGGGCGGGGCGGGGTCGCGTCGACTCCGCCCCGCTAGCCCGGCCGCAGGCACGGATCGGTGACCGGGTAGGACGGGCTCTGCGCGGTGCGGCCGTCGGCGGCGGTCGCCCGCACCGTCCAGGTCAGGGCCGACGCGCGGAGCTGGCCCACGCTCGCCCGCGCCGACGACCCGTCCACGGTCATGGCCCGGCTCGACGCGGTCCCACCGGACGCGGTCCAGCGCACCTGGGCCGCGTCGATCGCGGCGCTGCCGGTGGCCTGCACGACCAGGGTGTAGGTGTCCGCCCCGCAGCGCACGTGCGCGCTCGCCCGCAACGTGAACGCCGTGGCCAGCTTCGGCGTGCCCGTCGGCCGGGGCGCGACCGGCGACCCGGTCGGCGAGGCCGTCGGTCCGGGCCCGGAGCTCGGTCCGGCGACCGGACCGGTCGCGCCGGGCGGCGGCGCACCGGGCGGGACCGCACCGGTTGACGTGCCGCCGGTGCCGTCCGGCTCGGGTCCCGGCCCCGCCGGAGCCCCGGAGCCGCCGGGCGCGGCGGCGTCGGTCGGGCCCGCCGACCCCACCGGGGGCGTCGCCGTTCCGTCGGCCGCCGCGCCGGAGGTCGCCGCCACCCGGTCGGCGGCCGGACGACCGGGCCCGAGCGCCCAGGTGCCGGCCGCTGCGAGCAACACCAGCAGCCCGGCGCTCGCCGCCAGCCGACGCCGCCGCCGGGACCGCGACGCCGCACGCGGAGACTCCGCCCCGGCCCGCGGAGCCGCCGCGCCGCCCCCGGCCAACGCGGTGGCGGGCCCGGCGGCGGGCCGCTCCGCCGACCTCGCGGCGTGCCCGCCCTCCTCCGACGCCGCGCCCTTCTCCGGCCCGCCGTCCGGCCCGGCCGTCTGCGGCGGGCCGGCGGGCTCGACCGGTGCCGGCGGCGACGCGGTCGCCGCGTCGGCGGCGGACGGCCCGACCCCACCGTCGGCCGCCCCGGTCACCCCACCGTCGGCCGTCTGCGCCGGCCCGCCGTCGGGCGACCCCGGCCACACCGAGTCGGCCAGCCTCGGCCACACCGTGTCCGCGACGACCAGGAACCCCGGAGCCGTGTACGCGGAGAGCAGCGCCGCCGGGTTGAGCTGCTCGCGCCGGAGCAGCCCGCAGGTGGCGCAGCCGTCGATGTGCCGGGCGACCCGCTTGCGCAGGGTCGGGGTGAGCCGCCCCTGCCAGCCGTCGAGCACACCGGCGAGGGCCGGGCAGTCCCGGGACCCGCTGCGGGCGACGAGCAGCGCGCCGAGCGCCCGTTCGAGCTGCGACCGGGCCCGGGACAGCCGGGCGTGGGCGTGGTTGGTGGGCACCCCGAGAGCCGCGCCGATGTCGACGGAGGACAGGTCGTGGCGGATCGCCAGGTGCACCACCTCGCGGTCGCCCGGGTTGAGCGCCGCCGCCGCGCTGTGCACGAGCTCACGCACCTGGTCGGCGTTGACCCCGGCACCCGGGTCGACGGTGTCGGCCACCGGGTCGCCCGCCTCCTCCAGGGCGGAGGATCGGGACCGCTCCCGCAACTGCCGGAGGCATTCGTTGCGCACGATCGCGTACAGCCAGGGCCGCAGCCGGTCGGGGTCACGGAGCTGGTCGATGCGCCCGCTGGCGGTGAGGAAGGCATCGTGGACGACGTCCGCGGCGGCCTCCGGCTCGCGCACCAGCACCCGCGCGTACGTGTAGAGCCGGTCGGCGTACCGCCGGTACATGCCCTCCAGGCCGGCCCGGTCGCCCCGGCGCACCGCCTCGACGAGCGCCCTGTCGTCCTGTGCCGCCGTGTCCATCCGTGCCCCCACCACTCTCCGACCGGTCCAGTAGAACGGAAAAGATAAATCCCGGTGCGTTTCTGTTGGCATGCCGACCCGCCCGCGCTCCCACCGGTGTCAGCGCACCGCCGACACCGAGGAGACGCTCATGACACCGACACCCGCCAGCCGCCGTACCGCCGCCGTACCGCGCCGGATCCTGGCCGCCGCCGTGGCGGCGGCGCTCGCCGCAGGCATGGTCACGAACATCGGGGCGGCCGCCGTCGCGGCGCCGGCGCCAACCAGCACCGCCGCGCCGGCAACCGCCGACCTGGCCGTGACGCCCGGCGGCACCGGCGGCGAGCCGCTGGCCTTCCGGGTCGACCCGGGGCTGGCCCCTCCCCGGCTGCCGATCGACCCCGTCGGCCGGCTCGGCACCGACCGGCAGCTCGGCGTGGTGGCCGGGCCGGACGGTTCGCCCGCCGGCCTGGTGCTCGACGAGGTGATGGTGCGGGTCGCCGACCAGGCCGAGTTGGACGCCTTCCTGACCCGCTGGGGCGGTCAGGTGCTCGACTCGTTCGCGCCGGACGAGCAGGGGCAGGACCACCTGGTCCGAGTGGACGTCGACCGCGCCGACCCGGCCAAGCTGGTCGACGACCTGCGGGCCGCCGAGCCGGGCCAGTCCGGCACCTACCGGGTCGGCGACGAGCGGGCGCTGCGGCTGCTCGCGCTCGCCGCCGCCGAGTGGCGGGCGGGGACCGAGCTGGTCCTCGACTGGCTGGTGGAGCCGACCGGCATCGCCGACGGCGAGGTCTACGAGGCCCCCGACATCACCAACAACGTCTTCGACTGGATGTTCATGGAGTACGGCGGCGCGATGGACATCGGGGTCGCGCCGGCCTGGCAGCTGCTGGAGGCCAAGGGCAAGCTGACCAAGCAGGTGAAGTACCTGGTGCAGGACGGCGGGTTCCAGTCCAATCCCGACTTCCCGACCAAGGTGTCCCTGCACTCGGTGGAATGGGGCAAGACCAACACCAACGACTGCACGGGCGGCACGCCCTGCCCGTGGCACGCCACGGACGTGGTGCTCGCCGCGATGGGCCGGGTCGACAACGGCTACGGCACCGCCGGGCCGGCCGGGCCGGTGGTCGACGAGCTGGTCGCCGTGCGCAACGGCATCGAGTACTGGACGGTGCTGCGCCGGCTTGAGAAGGCCGCCGAGGCGAGCCACCCGGACGTGGTCAACCTCAGCTTCACCCGCGACGTCAACCTCGGCAAGTCCTCGGCCAGCAAGTGGACCGACCGGCGGATGAAGCACATCCGGGACACGGGGGCGCTGATCGTCTCGTCCGCCGGCAACGACACCGCGAACATCGACGGCGACACCCTCTACGTGCCGTGCGAGAGCACCCACGTCATGTGCGTGGGCGGCATGAGGACGGACGCGACGCTGGACGGCATGTCGAACTTCGGCACCAGTGACCTGACCACCTCCGTGGAGATCTACGGCCCGATGTGCGTCAATGGACTCAAGGACCCCGGCAACCCGGCCGTCAACAAGACGCACTCCCAGTTCTGCGGCACCAGCGCCGCTGCGCCGTTCGTGGGCGGCGTCGCCGCGCTGGTGATGGCCGCCGACCCGAGCCTGACCGCCGCGCAGGTCCGGGACATCCTCAACGACACCGCGCACGTCGGCGGGCTCGGCGCCAAGGTGACGGGCAGCCAGCGCCGGGTCGACGCCCTGGCCGCCGTCGCCAAGGCACTGGGGGTCAAGGTCGACAAGCCCGCGGTGAGCATCAGCGCGCCGACGACCGGTCAGCACGTCGGGGTGGGCCAGTCGGTCGACCTGTGGGGCAAGGCGACCGACTTCCTCGGCAAGCAGCTCCCGATCACCTGGATCAGCAGCCTCGACGGCGTGCTGGGCCACGAGTCGCAGACGTTCGTGCCGTCGCTGTCGCCCGGCACCCACGTCATCACGGCCAAGGCCACCGACGGCCTCGGGCGCACCGGCTCGGCGACCGTCTCGGTCACGGTGGTGGACAGCCCGACGACCGCGGCCATCATCTCGCCTCCGGTCGGGCTGACGCTCGCCCCGGGCCAGTCCGTCAGTCTGGTCGGCACGTCACACGACCCGGACGCGTTCGGGCCGGTGCCCGACGCCGAGGCGTCCTGGACGGTCCGGCGGGGCGGGACGGTGGTCCACCAGCAGACCGGGCATCAGGCGCTCCTGCCGGCCGGCAAGGTCACGGCGGGGTCGTACACGGCGACGTTCACGGCCGGCGGCGCGAGCGCGCAGCGCAGCTTCACGGTCACCGCACTGTTGGCCGGGCAGAACCGGCCGACCGCCACGATCACCAAGCCGGCGGCGGCGCTGGACCTGTCGGTGGTCGACGGCAAGCCGAAGGTCGTCGCGTTCGCCGGCACGGCCACCGACGTGGAGGACGGCGCGGTCGCCGGGACCCGCTACCGGTGGACCGCGTACGGCGACGGCGGCGTCAAGAAGGTGCTCTGCCAGGGCAGCGCGGTGCCCACCGGCGGCCCGGTCGACGACATCGTCCTGCCGAAGAGCTGCGCCAGCTTCAGCGCGGAGCTGGGCCTGGGCAAGGACAACATCACCACCTGGTCGGTGTGGCTGGAGGTCTTCGACTCGGCCGGGCTGGTCGGCGTGGACTCCGTGCCGGTGCGGATCCAGGTGGCCACACCCTGACCCGGGCGTCCGTCGGTCACCGGGGCCCGGCCGAACGGCCGGGCCCTCCCGGCTGGGCAGCCCTCGGTGGGCCGCGGAACCCAGCATGCCTCGGGCACTCCCCGTGATGATCGCGGAGCCGCACCCTGCGGCCAGTCGACCTGACTCTTCGTGATTCTCCTCCGGCCCCCATGGACGCCCTCGACCGCTTTGCTCTGCACCCATCGGCGCAGCA
The DNA here is from genome assembly GCF_000876225.1 of Micromonospora haikouensis. Lineage (NCBI taxonomy): Bacteria > Bacillati > Actinomycetota > Actinomycetes > Micromonosporales > Micromonosporaceae > Micromonospora > Micromonospora haikouensis. Next base: position 67,604 of record NZ_JXSX01000001.1, read on the forward strand.
CCTCGCCCGACCAGCGCTCACACCGGAGCACGGACGACCAAGGCCGTGACGGCCGATGACGCTACGTGGCTGTTGCGCAGGTGGGTGCAGAGCAAAGGGAGCCCGGTCGGGTGGGCCGGCGAGCGAGGCGACCACTCGACGTCACCGATCGGCGCGGGGAGGGAGCGACCGGAGGAGATGGCGATGCCAACGGCACGGTCCTTCGTCGCGGCGCGGACGGGGTGGCATGATCCCGGGAGTGACCAGCGGTGCCGCCGAAGCCCAGCGCCTGCGCGACCTAGCGCGGCTGCGGCGGGTCCGCGACCGGATCGACCGGGACTACGCCCAGCCGCTGGACGTGGAGGCGCTCGCCCGGGGGGCGAACATGTCGGCCGGCCACCTCAGCCGCCAGTTCCGCCTCGCCTACGGCGAGTCGCCGTACTCCTACCTGATGACGCGCCGCATCGAGCGCGCGATGGCGCTGTTGCGCCGCGGCGACCTCAGCGTCACCGAGGTCTGTTTCGCGGTCGGCTGCGCGTCGCTGGGCACCTTCAGCACCCGCTTCACCGAGCTGGTGGGGATGCCGCCCAGCACCTACCGGCAGCGCGCGGCGCTCAGCACGGTGGGGCTGCCGGCCTGCGTGTCGAAGCAGGTGACCAGGCCCGTCCGGGACACTCCCCGGCACCAGGCGACCTGACCGGGGGAACCCGATCACCAGCCGCCCTGGAAGAAGGCCAGGAGCGCCGGTGCCGGGTCCGCCGCCGTGGTCGCGTTCGCCACCGCCAGCGCGACCGCCGGCAGCAGCAACAGCGCCGAGAGAAGACCGTACGCCGCCAGCACCTGCCGCCTTCGCCGGTCAGCGGGGCGGGTCGCCGCGAATCTCCGCCAGGCCAGCACGCTCGTGGCGACGAGGACCACCGCCACGACGGCGGCTGTCCCGGCCATCGCCTCGTGATACCAGGAGAAGTCGTCGATCATGAGGTCGAGGGCGGGTGGGATGCTGCCACTGGGGCCGCCCGACTCGGCCAGTCCCCGCTCGACCTGGGTCAGGGTGTCGGCGAGCTCCGCGTCGGTCACGCCTTCGGTCAGCATCGGCAGCAACGAGGCGAAGGGCGCGACGGCACCCTGGACGTTGGCCATCACCATCGCCAACGAGAACGGTGCGAGCACCGCGACGAGGACGCCGGCCGACGCGAGGGCGGCCCGCTTTCCCGCCCCGAGACCGCCGGCCGTCACGAACGCCCTGGCGAGACGAAAGCCGAGGGCAACCAGCACGGTCAGCAACAGCGCGGCGAGCACGGCCTTGACCAGGTGGTAGCGGGACCAGTAGTCGACCACCCGCGCCAGGTCCGGGGGGAGGTCCCGGTCGCCGGAGCGCCAGTATGCGACGAACGCCGCCCGCAGGGCCTCGCTGAGGTCGCGCCTGTCGACGATGCCACCCGCCCGGTCCGCCGTCAGCGCGGGCGGGGCGACGACGAAGGCGACGACCAGGGCCGCGGCGAGTACGCCGAGCGCGGCGACGACCCGGCCGGAGACGCCCGCCGGGTGCGGCGGGGCAGCGGAACTGGTCACGAGGGCTCCCTGGATCGATCGAGTGGGTGAACGGGGCCGGCCGTCCCGGTCGTGGATCACGGTTGACCCCGCAGGTACGTGAGGACGGCGAGGACCCGCCGGTTCGTGTCGTCGCTGACCGGCAGGCGCAACTTGGCGAGGACGTTGCCGATGTGCTTGCCCACGCCGGCCTCGGTCAGGGTGAGCATGCGGGCGATCGCGGCGTTGGAGTGGCCCTCGGCGACCAACGCCAGCACCTCGCGCTCCCGGGGCGAGAGGTGCTCGATCGGGTCTCGGCCCCGCAGCATCAGCTGACGCACCACCTCGGGATCGACGACCGTGCCGCCCTCGGCCACCCGCCGCAGCAGGTCGGCGAACTCGGCGACGTCGGCCACCCGATCCTTGAGCAGGTAGCCGATGGCCCGGCCCTGGCCCGAGCCGAGCAGCTCGCCGGCGTAGCTGTGCTGCACGTACTGGCTGAGCGCCACCACGGCGAGGTCGGGGCGCGCCGCGCGGAGGGCCACGGCGGCCCGCAGCCCCTCGTCGGTGAAGCCCGGCGGCATGCGGACATCGGTGACGACGAGGTCGGGGGCGGTCTGTTCCACCGCCGTCACCAGGGCGGCGGCGTCACCGACGGCGGCGACGACGTCGAAGCCGAACCGGGAGAGCAGCCCGACCAGCCCCTCGCGCAGCAGGACCGAGTCCTCGGCGATCACGACGCGCACGGCAACTCCACCCGCAGGGTCGTCGGCCCGCCGGGTGGGCTGGAGATGAGCAGCCGACCGCCGGCTGCGGCCGCCCGGTCGGCGAGGCCCGTGATGCCCGACCCGCGCGACGGGTCGGCACCGCCGCGCCCGTCGTCGCGCACCTGGACCGTCAGCATGCCGCCGGATCGTCGGGCGGCGACGGTGGCCTCGGTGGCGGCGGCATGCTTCACGGCGTTGGCGAGCGCTTCCGACACGGCGGCGTAGGCCACCGTCTCCACCGCCGGCGGGAACCGACCCGGGTCGGCGTCGACGTGGACCCGGAGAGGACTGCCGGCGGCGAGCTCCTCGATCGCGGCCCGCAGCCCGAGTTCGCGCAGCGTCTGTGGGCTGATGCCCCGGATCAGGTCGCGGAGTTCCGCCATCAGGGCCTTTGCGTGGTCGTGCGCCGAGGCCACCGCGACCGCTGCGGGCGAGCCGCTCGGCAGGTCGAGCCTGGCGAGGCCGAGCTGCATGGTCAGGCTCACCAGCCGCTGCTGGGCGACGTCGTGCAGGTCACGCTCGATGCGGTGCCGCTCGGCGTCGAACGCGTCGGCCAGCCGCGCCCGGGACCGGGTCACCTCGACCAGTTCGGCTGCGGCCGGGTCGGGCTCGCAGCACAGCAGCAGCCGGGCGAGCGCGGCGTGCCCACCGCCGAACGCCGAGGTCAGATAGAGCACCGCCGGGATCAGCACCAGCCCCAGGACGGCACGGCTGACCGCGCTGCCCGTCGACTCCATGGTGACCAGCCGGTAGTGCACCGCGATCGGGGTGGAGACGACGAGCAGGCCGGCGAGGCCCAGCACGCCGAGCCACACCGGCGCGACGATGCCGAGGAGCAGCAGGTAGGCCACGGAACGCCAGGTGGCCGGGTCGGTGTAGAGGTTGCCACTTCGACGCGCCACCGCCGGGGCGTCGTCGGCCAGCCGCAACCGCCACCGCTCGATGCCGGCCACGGCGGTGGCCAGCTTCGGCACCGTCAGCGCGAGCAGGCCCACCCCGACCAGGCTGAGCACCACCGCGACCGACACGTAGGTGCCGGCCCACCAGTGTGGTGTCGCCCCGACCGCCCGCGCCCCTTCCGCCTTGAGCACCCCGACGGCCAGGGCCAGCGGAGCCAGCGGGAAGGAGAGCACGAGCCAGAGCAGACCCGAGGCCACGGCCGTGGTCGCGGTGTAGACGATCCCGCGCCACGGCCACGTCGACAGGAGGAAACCAGGCCGCATCACCGCCCTGAGCAGCGTGGTCGTCGACGTCATGCGCCCAAGCTAGCCAAGGCGACCGGCGCGAACCAGGGCGCTGGGCCGAGTCTTCGGGTGGGGCTGGCCCTACCCGGCGAGCAGGCCGTCGATCTGGCCCAGGGCCTCGCGGAGGCCCTCCTCCATGCCCATGTTCACCATCCGCTCGAGCTGCTCGGCGTCGACGAAGCTGCTGACCAGCGTCATCCGGGTGCGCGCACCGTCGGCCGTCAGCGTCGCGACGGCGTGGGTCGGCCGGTCGGTGTCGGTCGGGGTGCCGTGCTCGTCCGAGAAGCCGTCGTCGAACTCCAGCTGGTGCGGCGCGTCGAGCGCGGTGATCCGCCACCAGCCGCGCGCCTTCTCGCCCTCCGGGCCGGTCATGTAGTAGTGGGACCAGCCCCCCACCACGAAGTCGTGCTGCTCGAACGTGGCCGGCCAGGTCGGCGGCCCCCACCACCGCTCCAGCTGGCGGGCGTCCGCCCACACCTGCCATACGCGCTCGACCCCGGCGTCGAACTCGGCGACGAAGGTCAGCGTCAACGCCTCGGTGTCCTTCTGGATGCTCGTCACGGGCATGGTTCGGTTCCCTCTCTCAGTCTTCGGCGATCAGCTGGTCGATGCGGGCCACACGTTCCCGCCAGATCTCCTCGTACGCGTCGAGGAGCCTGGCGGCCCGGCGGAGCACGGTCATGTCCGCGTGCACGAGCTGCTCCCTCCCCCGCCGCTCCTTCGTCACGAGCGAGGCTCTCTCGAGCACCGCGACGTGCTTCTGCACGGCCGCGAAGCTCATCGGGTAGTGCCGGGCGAGCGCCGAGACGGACTCCGCGTGGCGGATCACCCGGGCGACGATGTCGCGCCGGGTGGCGTCCGCGAGGGCGTGGAAGACGCGGTCGGCCTGCTCCCCGCTCACCATTTCTACAACCATATGGTTGTACGTTAGTGGCGGCCGACGGTCGGCGCAAGCGACTCGGCGGCGCCGGGCCGGCCCACCACGAACGGCCGGTCCACCACGGGCGGGGTCGATCACGCCTCTGTTAGGGTCGATTTCGTGGTAAACCTCGACGTCATCACCGACCGGTCGGATCCGGCCGTGCAGCGGATCGCCGACGTCACCAAACCCTCGCGGTCCGTCGTCCGCACCGTGCTCATCGAGGACGCCGAGCCGCTGGTCGAGTGCATCCGCGCCGGGCTGGAGTTCATCGAGGTCTACGGGGTGGAGACCACCCCACTGCCCGGCGAGGTGCTCGCGGCCTGCAGGCAGCGGGAGATCCCGGTCCGCCTGGTCGGGGCACCGATCATGAACGACCTGTTCAAGACGGACAAGAAGCCCAAGGCGTTCGGGATCGCCCGGGTCCCGAGGCCGTGGAGCTTCGACGAGTTGGCCCGCACGACCGGCGACATCATCGTGCTGGACGGCGTGAAGATCGTCGGCAACATCGGCGCCATCGTGCGCACGTCCTTCGCGCTCGGCGCCGGCGGCATCGTGCTCGTGGACAGCGACCTCACCACCATCGCGGACCGACGCCTGGTCCGGGCCAGCCGGGGCTACGTCTTCTCGCTCCCGATCGTGCTCGCGTCGCGCGCCGACGCGATCGCCCACTTCCAGCGCACCGGCGTCCCCCTGATCGCCTTCGACACCGAGGGCGACCTCGCGGTCGGCGACCTGCGCGACGCCGACGAGCAGCTCGCGCTCCTGCTCGGCAGCGAGAAGACCGGCACGTCACGCTCGTTCGAGAGCATCGCCAGCCACTCGGTGTCGATCCCCATCAACCCGGCCGCGGAGTCGCTGAACGTCTCCGTCTGCGCCGGGATCGCTCTCTACGAGCGTTCCCACTGGAACCTCGCCGACCGGCGGCGCGCGCCGCAGCCGCCCCGGGCCGAGCGGCCGGCCGCGGGGCGCGGCTCCGGGCGGCCCACGCGACCGGCCTACCCGGGCCGCCGGAGCCGCTGACCCGACCCGTGCGCTACCTCCCGCCCGGCACCTGGTCCTTGATCTCGTCGTAGCCGACCTTCCCGGGTGCCACGGTCGGGGCGTAGATCACGCGGAGCACGCCCGTCGGATACGCCTCCGTCGCCGTCACCCTCAGGTGGTACGGCGCGTCCCCCTCGTCGAACAGCCGGCGCCCCTTGCGCGCCGCCACCGGATGCACCAGCAGGCGCAGCTCGTCGACCAGCCCCGCGGCGAGCAGTTGCTGCACCACGGAGATCGACCCGGGGATGAGAATGCCCCGGATGCCGGCGTCGGACCTGAGCGAGGCGACAGCCTCCAGGAGATCGCCGTCGACCAGCTCGGAGTTGCGCCACGAGAACTCCAGCGGCTGGCGCGAGACGACCACCTTGCGCATGTCCCCGAGCTGCTTGGCGAACGGCGCGTCGTCCCCACCCGCGGCCTCGCGGTCGGGCCAGGCCCCGGCGAAGCTGTCGTAGGTCTCGCGGCCGATGAGCAGCACGTCGGCGGCGTCGTAGTCCTCGCCGACGGCGCGGCCCATGTTCTCGTCGAAGTACGGCATGTGCCAGTCGGGATCGATCTCGGCCACCCCGTCGGCCGAGATGAAGAGCGTGGAGATGACCTTCGCCATCGGATGCCCCCTTGGGATCAGGTGATTCGGTAGGCAGACCGGCGCATCATCCCAAACTCATCGGCCGGCCACCGGCCGTCTCGCGCAGGTGGGAGCGGTCGACGCCGGCCAGGCCGACCACCTCGGCGTCGTCCAGCGCCCCGCAGTCCAGCCCGCGCAGCAGGAACCCGGCGAGCGCCCGGGCGGTGGCCGGCTCGTCGAGGATGCCGCTGTCGACCCGGTCGAGGTACGCCCGCAGCCGCCCGGCAGCCGCCGGCAGCCCGTCGCGGTAGAAGGCGAACGTCGCCGCGAAGCGGGTGGGCAGCTGCCCGGGGTGCAGGTCCCAGCCCTGGTAGAGGCCGCGTTCCAGGGACCGGCGGACCAGCCGCAGGTGCAGCGCCCAGCCGGCGTGCACCGCCGCGCGGTCGCCGGTCGGCAGCACGTTGGTCGACCCGTCGCTGACCGCGACCCCGGTGCCGGCCGCCGCCACCTGGAGCACCGCCTTGGCGTGGTCGGCCACCGGATGCTCCAGGCTCTGCCAGCCGGCGGCGACGCCCAGTGCCGCCGAGTAGTCGTAGGTGCCGTAGTGCAGCCCGACGCAGCGCCCGGCGGCGGCGTGCACCATCCGGGCGACGGTCGCCGTGCCGTCGGCACCGAGCACGGCCTGTGGGGTCTCCACCTGGATCTCGAAGCGCAGTGGCGGCAGCCGGTGGGCGGCCTCCAACTCGGCGCAGAGCTGCACCATCGCCTCGACCTGGGGCAGCGACGTCACCTTCGGCAGGGTCACCCGGAACCCGTCGGGCAGGCTCCGGTGCCGCAGCAGCGCGTCGAGGAAGAGGTCGAGCGTGCGTACCGCCCGACGGCGGGTCGCCGGCTCCAGCGACTTGATCCGCAGCCCGACGTGGCGGGGCACCGGCCCCCGGGCGAGCGCGGTGGCGGCGGCCCGGACGGCGGCGTCCTCCTCGGCGTCGCCCCGGACGCCGTACCCGTCCTCGAAGTCGATCCGCAGGTCCTCGATGGGCTCGGCGGCGAGCTTGGCGCGGACCCGGGCGGCCAGCGCGTCGGCCACGCCGGGCAGCGGGCCGTACCGGTCGAGCGCCGCGAGCGCGGCGGCCCGCCACTCGTCGACGGTGTGCGGGCCGTACCGGTCGGCCGGCACGTAGACGGTGTGCACGGGCTGGCCCGTCGGCGGGAGGCCCGGGTATCGCGCGGCCCGCTGCCGGTCGTCGTCGGCGAGGAGGGCGTCGAGCCGGTGCAGGACTGCAGGGTCCAACATCCATCGATCATCCCGTATGCGGGCAGGGCGAGGAAGCCCGGCGACGCGGTCGCCGTGGACCACCACGACGATGCGGCGGGCCCGGCCTGCGCCGGACCCGCCGCTCGATCGAACTCACGCCGGCCGCTGACTCACGCCGTCAGCGTCGGCTCGCGCTGTCAGCGCTGCAGGGTCAGCAGACCCGGCCGGTACGGCAGGAGGCCGTAGTCGACGCCGTTGGAGCTGGGGGAACGACCCTGGTAGAGCAGCTGCAGGTTGCACGGGTCGACGGTGAACGTCTGGTCGGCGCTGGTGCGGATCAGCTCACCGTGGCTGATGTCGTTGGTCCAGGTCGCACCGCTGTTGGCCTTGCCGGCGAACGGGTTGCTCTCCGTCGCCGCCTGCGGCGTCCACGAACCACTCAGGCTGGTGGCCGTGAACGAGCGGAAGTAGCGGCCCTGCGAGCCGATCGCCTCGACGATCATCAGGTACCGGTCCTGGCCCTGGAGCTTGTAGACCTGCGGTGCCTCGAACAGGTTGTTCGTCGTGTCGCTCATGATCGTCGTGTACGACGAGCCGAAGCTGCCCGGGAAGTTCCCGATCGGCATGCTGGCCCGGTAGATCTTGCCGTTGTCCCCGGCGAAGAACAGGTACATGTTCGTGCTGTCGGCGATCAGGGTCTGGTCGATCGGCCCGGTGCCGGAGCCGGTGATGCTGCCCGTGAACAGCGTCTGCGCCGCGGACCACCCGTTCGGGTTGGTCGGGTCGGTCGACGTGCGGTAGTTGAACGCCGCGCCGCCCCACTGGTAGGCCAGCACCCAGATGTTCTTCGGCGCGAAGTAGAACAGCGTCGGCGCGACCGTCCCCGAGGACATGGTGTTCTGGCTCGCGGTGGCCATCTCCGACCAGTTCGTGAACAGCCCGAAGTTCATCGAGCCCCACTTGGTGCCGTTGTCGTGGGTCGTCGCGTAGACGAGTTGCTTGCCGTTGTAGGGGGCGACGGTGAAGTCCTTCAGCGAGACCCAGCCGGACTTCGGCTGCGCCAGCGCGCCCGTCGACGACCACCGGTACGTCGACGGCAGGTTGCACGTGCCGCCCGGCGGCGGCGTCGTCGGCGGGGGCGTCGTGGGGGGCGGCGTCGTCGGCGGGTTGGTCGGGGACCCCGTCGGCGGGGTCGTCGGCGTCGTGCCGCCGTTGCACGTCACGCCGTTCAGGGCGAAGCTCGTCGGCGCCGGGTTGCTGCCCGACCACGACCCGTTGAAGCCGAACGACACCGAGGCGTTGGTCGCGATCGCCCCGTTGTAGCTCACGTTCTTCGCGGTGACCGCGGCCCCGCTCTGGGTGACCGTCGCGTTCCACGCCTGCGTGACCGTCTGGCCAGCGCCGTAGGACCACGTCAGCGTCCAACTGCTCAACGGGTCGCCCAGGTTGGTGATCGACACGTTGGCGCCGAATCCGTCCTGCCACTGCGACGACACGGCATAGTTCACCGAGCAGCCGGCGGCTGCGGCGTTGGCCGGCAACGCCACGGCGACCGTCGCCGAAGCCAGCAACGCGACGCCGGCGGACACCACACTGACATTGGTCGCTTTGGATCTTGCCATAAGGCATCCTCCTGATGGGACGGCGGCCTGCAATTGGTGGTGGTCTCAGCATGTGACCGTTAACAGCCGCGTCAGGTATGTTACGGGAGCGCTCCCACCGCCTCAAGACATCGACGCACTTGCCATCTGTTCAGCCCGACCAGACTGAGCCCCGACTCAGCAGGGAGCGGGCCGGTCCCAGGCGGGGCACCCCACACAGCGCCGGCACCGCCCCGGCCCGGGGTGTCGTCGGGCCGGAGCGGTGCCGATGCTGCCGGTCGTGCCGATCAGGAGAAGTTCACGTCGCTGCACCACATGTAGGCCTGGTCGAGGTGCGACGCCTGCCAGATGACGAAGACGATGTGGTGACCGGTGTATCCGGAGGTCGAGACGTTGAACGTGATGTTCTGCGCCGGCGCGTAGCGCCCGGTCTGCGTGATGAAGTCGAGGTTCCCCCAGCCGAGACTCTGGGTGGCGGGGTTGAACCCCTGCTTGCTGACGTAGACCTTGAAGTAGTCAGCGCCGTGGCTGGCCTGGTCGTAGAGCTGGATCGAGAAGTTGCGACCGATGTTGGTCTTCTTCCACGCGCCGGGCCTGTTCAGGCTGTCGTTCCGGCTGAGGGCGTTGCTGCACAGCTGCCCGTCGGGAGTCTTGGCCTGGAACTGGCCACCGAGGCCGTCCCGGAGCGCGCTCATCCAGTTCCACATGGTGTCCGGGTTGGCCTGGAATGCCTGGTAGCACATGGGGTCCTGCTGCTGCATGGCCGGGTCCGTGTGATGACTCCCCCATGCCTGCCAGCACTGGTAGGCGCGGGTTGCCGGGCTGACGATCGTGCCGTGGGCCTGGGCCGCGCCGGCCCAGGTCAGCGTGCCGGCCAGCATGGCGAACACCATGACGAGCGCCTGCACGGACCGGCGGACGGCCGAGGGGGACCGACGACCGGATTGATCGGACTGGGGTGGAAGCACAGCACATCCTCCTTCTCCGGCGCTCAATATAGGGTTAAGAGCGCTTTCCACCAGCATCGCACCAATAGGTCACTATATCAATGATCATCTATAGATACCTGGCCGAGAAGGACATTCGGCGTGCTCCCCGTGGCTTCGATCCCGGCCCTCCCCCGGGTAGGTAGCCGGGGCGGGGGCGGATTGAGTAGTCGTTGCTCAGGATGCGACGGGGCCTCGTCCCGAGACTGGTTCCAGCGAGCCGGGGATCCCGGTTCACCGGTCCAGGAGCGACGAAACCATGCCGTACACCACCTTTGCCCGTGCCGAGAGACACCGCCGACGCCGCCGACGCCTGGCTGCGGCGGCCCTCGCCGCCGTCACGGCCGCGACCGTCTCCACCGTCGCTGCGGTTTCGCCCGCCGCCGGCCGAACCTGCCCGTGAAGGACGCCCTCGTGGCGATGCTCCGCCCGCAGGTCCGCTCCGCCCTGTTGACCTGGTGATCCGTACGGAAGATCGGGCGGCCGGAACCACCGGCCGCCCGAGCCGTGCTGTGCCTTCGGATGATCACCGGCCGCCGCCACGGGTGCGAGGATTGGCCCCGCCGGGCCGGCTGGCGGGCCGTGCTGCCGGCACCGGGGCGACCGGGCGGGACAGGGGGCGACGGTGGCGACTGCGACCGCGATCGGTTGGCCGTTCGTCGGCCGGCACGCCGAGGTGGAACAGGTGACCGACGCGCTCGTCGCCGGGCACCTCGACGCGGTGCTGCTGACCGGCGCCTCCGGGGTCGGCAAGAGCCGGCTGGCGCGGGAGTGCCTGGCCGAAGCGGAGTCCCGGGGCCACCCGGTCGCGCACGTGGCCGCCACCGCCAGCGCCTCCGCCGTACCGCTGTCCGCGCTGGCCCCGCTGCTGCCGGCCCAGGTCCAACTGGCCGATCCGCACCAACTCTTCGAGGCGGTGCGCCACCGGCTGCGCGAGCAGACCGGCGGCCGGCGTTTCGTCCTCGCGGTGGACGACGTCGACCTGCTCGACACGGTCTCCCTGGCGTTGTTGCAGTTCCTGCTGGCCGACGGCAGCCTCTTCGTGATCGCCACCCAACGCACCGAGAGCCAGGTGCCGGACGCGCTGGACAGCCGGTGGCGGGACGGGCGGGCGCTGCGGCTGCGGCTCGACTCGCTGGAACGGCGCAGCGTCGAGACCCTGCTCCACTTCGCCCTCGGCGGCCCGGTCAGCGCCGCGGCCAGCGAGGCGCTCTGGCAGGCGAGCCAGGGCAACGTGCTCTACCTGCGGGAACTCGTGAGCTGCGGGCAGCGGGACGGCACCCTCGTCTGCGCCGACGGGACGTGGCGGCTGACCGGCCCGCTGACCGGCAGCGCCGGCGTGGTGGAGATGGTCAGCCGACGGCTGCACGCCCTGACCCCCGGGCACCGCGCGGTGCTCGAACTGCTGGCCCTGTGCGAGCCGCTGGGCGTGGACGACCTGCTGGCGCACGCCCCGATGGACGTCCTGGCCGATCTGGAGGAGCAGGGCCTGGTCCAGGTCCGGGAGGACGGTCGCCGACAGGACCTCACCCTGGTCCATCCGCTGCACGCCCAGGCGCTGCAACGGGCCATGCCCCGGCTGCGCGCCCGGTCGCTGTTGCTCACCCAGGCCGACCGGATCGAGGCGTACGGGGCCCGGCGCAGTGGGGACCCGCTGCGACTGGCCTCGTGGCGGCTCGACGCGACCGGCACCGCCGACCCGGACCTGCTGGCCCGGGCCGCCCACCTGGCCCGGTTCGCACACGACCTGCCCCGCACCGCGCGCCTGGCGGAGGCCGCGCTGCGGCACGGCCCCGATCCGGCGGTCGGCCTGCTGCTCGGCGCGGCCCTGCACGAGCAGGCCCGCTACGTCGAGGCGGAGCGGGCGTTCGCCGCGGCGGCGGGGGTGGCCGGCGGGCCCCCGTTGCTGCGGCTCGCGGTGACCCGGGCACTCAACCTGCTGCACGGCCTGCGCGACGTGGCCGGGGCGGACGCCTGCCTGGCGGACGTACGCGCCCAGGTGCCGCCCGACCATCCGGCGCTCGCCGCGGTGGAGGCGCTGCTGCTGAACGAGACGGACACGGACTCGGCGCTGCGGCGGCTGGGCGACGAGCCCGCCGACGAGCACCACGACCTCAGCCGGGTGCTGTGGCTGCGGACGCAGGCCACCCTGCTGGTCGACGCCGGGCGGGTGGTCGACGCGGTGGCCGGCGCGGAACGGGGCGTCGACCTGCACCAGCGGCTCGACCACCGGATGGTGGTGTCGCACCCGGCCACCCAGCTCACCGTGCTCGGCGAGGCGCTGCTGCGGCAGGGCCGCCTCGACGAGGCGGCGCAGGCCGTCCGGCGGGGCCTGCGCCTGGCCGTCGGCGACGGCGTCGATTCGCTGATCGGGGTCTTCTCGGCCCAGCTCGGCGCGATCGCGTTGCTGCGCGGCCTGGTCGTCACCGCCGAACGGCACTTCCGGGAGGCGCTCGCCCAGCTGCGCGGGACCGGCCGCCCGGCGGCCCTCGGCGGGGCGCTGTCCGGGCTGGTCGTCTCGCTGGCCTGGCAGGGCGCGCCGGCCCCGGACGAACCGCTCGACGACTCGGAGCGCGACCTCGTCACGCCGGCTTCCCGGGCCTGGGCGCTGGCCGGCGCGGGGCAGCAGCGGGAGGCCCGCCGGGAGCTGCTGGCCGGGGCCACGACCGCGCTGGGCCGGGGCCGGCGGGGGCTGGCCGTGGAGCTGCTGCACGACGCGGTGCGGCTCGGCGACCAGGACGCCGCCCGGCAGCTGCTCACGGTGTCGGGCGTGCAGGGCCAGCTCGCCGCCGCGCGGGTCGGGCACGCCCGGGCGGTGCTCGACCGCGACCCGGAGGCGCTCACGGCGGTGGCCCGCGCGTTCGAGGCGTGCGGTGCGGACCTGCTCGCGGCGGAGGCGCTGGTCACCGCCGCCGACCTGCACCGGTCCGCGGGCCGCCCCCGGCAGGCGGCGCTGTGCGCCAACCAGGCGGCGGCGCTCGCCGCGCGCTGCGAGGGGGCGCGCACGCCGGGCCTGCTCACCTCGTCGGCGCAGCAGCCGCTGACCGCCCGGGAACGCGAGATCGCGCTGCTGGTCGCCGGGGGCCAGAGCAGCCGCAGCATCGCCGAGACACTGGTCATCTCGGTGCGCACCGTGGACAACCATCTGCAGAGCATCTACGCCAAGTGCGGGGTGAACAGCCGCAGCGAGCTGGCCGAGATGATCGGGCCGGTGGGTCGGGCCCGCGCCGGAGAGGACGGTGCGGCGTGAGCCCGGAGCAGGTGGAGCTGGTGCGGGACAGCCTGCGGGCGATGGCCCCCCGGTTGGACGCGGTGGCCGACGACTTCTACGGACGGGTGTTCGCCCACCACCCGGAACTGCGGGCGATGTTCCCCGCGGAGCTGGCCGGCCAGCGGGAGAAGTTCGCCGAGGAGTTGCAGACCATCGTGGCGGCGATCCCGGATCTCGACGGGTTCCTGGCCCGGGCCCGGCTGCTCGGGGCCCGGCACGGCGGGTACGGGGTCCGCGCCGCCCACTACCGGCTCTTCCGCGACCTGCTGCTGGAGTCGTTCGCGGCCGAGTTGGGCGAGGCGTGGACCGAGGCGCGCGCGAGCGCCTGGCGGGGCGCGTACGACATGGTGTCCGAGGCGATGATGATGGGCACCACCCGGGCCCGTCAGCCGTCGTTGTTCCGCCGCTGACGTATCCCCGGACCGGGGCCGCCGGTGGCCGTCCCGCCGCCCAGCACCGACCGGGTCAGTGCGCCCAGTCCGGCGTCCCATTGCTCGGCGGACCAGTCGCGCAGGTGCTCCACGAGGTCGCTACGGACGGCCGCCAGCAGGGCGTGGGCGAGGTAGTCCGCCGCTTGCGGGCCGCGCGCCTCGGACACGAGGGCGGCCAGCAGGGCGTGCCAGTGCTCGTAGGACTCGGTGCGGTAGGGGCTGCCGTCGCCCGCGTTCTCCAGGGCCAGGGTCAGCACCCGGTTGTCCCGCTTGAACCTGACCAACTCGCGGAGCAGGTGCAGGGCCCGTTCGGCAGGTGAACCGCCCGCTCCGTCCGCCGCGAGGGCCGCCCGCAGGTCGTCGCCGCGTCTCTCGTAGAGGGCGCGGACGAGGCCCACCCGGTCGCCGAAGTGGCGGAACAGCGTGCCCTTGCCCACGCCCGCGGCGGCGACGATGTCGTCCATGGAGACCTGCTCGGGGTCGGTCGCGGCACCGAACAGCCGGTCCGCCGCGGCCAGCACCGCCTCACGATTGCGTACCGCGTCGGCGCGCACACCCCACCCCCTCGCAAACGGACCAGCGGTCCGCTAAGCTGGAAACGGACCAGCCGTCCGCTAATGGTAGTCCGCAGCGAACGGCCACCGACGACGAAGGGACGACCGTGTCGCACCCCGCCACCGACCTGTTCCACCAGGCCATGGATCTCCTGCTCGCCAAGGACATGGCGGGATTCATCGCACTGTTCGCCGACGACGCCGTGCTGGAACTCCCCTTCGCGCCGGCCGGGCAGCCGGACCGGGTGGCCGGCCGGGCCGCCCTGCACGACTACCTCATCGACTATCCGCAGCTCCTCGACGTCCGCGAGATCACCGACGTCACCGTGCACGAGACCGCAGACCCGACGGTGGTCGTCGCCGAGTTCACCGCCTCCGGCGTCGTCGTCGCCACCGGGAGGCCGTACCAGCTGCGGTACATCGCCGTGCTGACCATCCGCGACGGACGCATCGTGCGCTACCGCGACTACTGGAATCCGCAGGCCGCGCAGGAGCTGCTCGGCGAAGGGCTGCTGCACTCATGATCCTCGTCATCGGGGGCACCGGAACGACCGGCCGGCTCGTCACCGCCAGACTCGCCGCCACCACCCACCCGACCCGCGTCGCCAGCCGCCGGGCATCCGCCGGAGACGTCCGCTTCGACTGGTACGACCGCAGCACGCACGCGGCCGCGCTGGACGGCGCGACCGGCCTGTACCTGATCGCGCCCGTCGGCGACGCCGACCCGGCACAGGTCATGCTGCCCTTCCTGGGCCTGGCCCGGCAGGCCGGGGTGCGACGGGCCGTCCTGCTCAGCTCCTCGGCGATCGAGGCGGGCGAGCCGGGGCTGGGAGAGGTGCAGTCCCGGCTGGGCGGGATGTTTCCCGAGTGGGCGGTGCTGCGGCCGTCCTGGTTCATGGAGAACTTCGTGGGCGACCACCCGCACGCGACGAGCACCCGGGAACGCGGCGAGATCGTCAGCGCCACCGGCGACGCCCGAGTCGGGTTCGTCGACCCGGCCGACATCGCCGAGGTGGCGGTGCGCGCCCTCACCGACCCGACGCCGCACGACACCGAGCACGTCATCACCGGCCCCGAGGCGCTGAGCTACGCCGACGTCGCCGCGATCCTCACCGACATCGGCGGCCGGCCGGTCCGGCACCGTGCCGTCGACGAGGACGCGCTCGCGGCGTACCACGAGGCGCACGGCCTCCCGCCCGACTTCGCCCGGCTCCTCGCGGGGCTCGACACGGCGATCGCAGCCGGCGCGGAGGACCGGACCACCAGCACCGTCGCGGACGTGACCGGCCGCCCGCCCCGGTCGTTCCGGGACTTCTGCCGGGACCGCCTGCCCGACGGGCTCCCGACCGTGGGCGGCGCGGGGCGACCGGGCGCCTGACGCCCGGAGAGGCACCCGCCCGGTCCCGCTTTCGGGTCGGCTTCCACCGGCCCGGCAGCGGGACGTCCGTCAGTCCCGGCCGAAGACGCCGCTCAGGGCCACCTCCGCCGAGCAGCTCAGCTCGCCCGGCGCGAGCTGGGTGTGCGAAGGCCGCCAGAGCCGGGCACCGCCGGCGGTGACGCGGGCCATGACGCAGTCGTACTGCGCCGCCCGCAGGGCCACGCCGACCTGGCCGCCCTGGCCGAGGACCTCCTGGCGTACGGCGGGATCGATCCCGAGCCCGGCGAGCGCGGCCCGGACGGACGCCTCCGTGGGCTCGGCCTTGTCCAACGCCTTCGCCAGCCGGTCGTCGACGCCCCGCAGCGACGGGTCCCTGCTGACCGGCACGGGCTCGCCGGCCGGGCAGTCGACGTCGTCGGCGCGGCTGTCCTCGTCGGGCCCCAGATCGAGGCGGAAGCAGATCGGCACGTCCCGCTCGTCGATCACCGACCGGTCCGCGCCGAGTTCGACGCCGTGCCCGACGACCCGCAGCACCAGGGTCACGCCGGTCTGCCAGTGGGTCTCGCCCCGCACCGAGAGCACCGTGACGTCGGGGTGCTGGCCGGCGGAGTGCACGAAGTCGTCGGCCTTGTAGATGTGGTCGTAGTCGAAGCGCTGCTCCACGGCGTCCACCTTCTTGGCGGCGTCGGCGACCGCGCTGTCGTGCAGCGGATCCGAGGGGCGGAGGAAGAACCAGTACGTGCCGGCCGCCAGCAGCACCACCACGGCGCACAGCGCCACCGAGCCGTACACCAACCACCGGGAGACCGCCCTCACCGGGCCTATTCTGCCGGCCACGGGTCCCTCCCCGCTGCCCCGGAACCGGACCGTCCTGCACCGACGGGCCCGTCGGTGCAGGACGGGTCACCGGTCCTGGAGCAGCCCGCGTGCGGTCATGAAGGCGCGCAGCGTCTCGGCGTCCTCGGTGGACATCAGGCCACGTGGGATCACGGTCGCCGGCATCCGGCCGACGTACACGATCCAGAACTCCGGGGTGACCCGCACCTGATCGACCCCGTCCCACGCGATGCCGCCGGACTCCGAGCCGCTGCGCATCATGATGTTGGTGTCGGTGATGTCGTAGCCGCCCTCGACGGCATAGCTGCCGGACCGCCGCCGGGCCCGCCACCGCACCCACGGCGCGTACAGCATCGACAGCAGGCCGCCCACGAGCATCGCCAGCCACAGCGACGAGAACTGCTCGCCCCGCGCGGACCCCCGCGAGACGGCGAACCCGATCACCCCGACCACCGTCAGCACCGCGCCGACCAGGCCGTACCTCCGCAGCCGGACGCTGCTGAGCGCCGCGGCCACGCGGCCCGGGTAGTCAGGGTCGGCGGGTACGTCGAAGCGGATGTGCACGCCAGAACGATAGTGCCCCGGCCCGGCCTCAGCAGCCGAGCCGCTGGGTGGAGAGCGCGATGTCGTCGATCCAGAGGTCGAACTCGCCCGGCGTGGTGCCGCCCTGGTAGAGCTGCCAGCCGATCTTGACCGTGTCGACCGCCGGCAGGACGAAGGGGACGTCGTTGCCGCCGTGTTCGGTCGTGGAGGCGGTCAGCTCCGGGTTCGCCACGCCGTCGATCCACACCGCGACGCGGTTGTCCGCCGGGTCGAGTTCCCACTCGAAGCACTGCCAGGTGTCCTCGGTGACCGGGGCGGACTCCCGCCAGTTGGTCCAGTCGCCGGTCGGGCCGCCGTCGGCGCCCACGCCCCAGAAGGTTCCGGGGACCGTCGGCGCGTACTGGCCGCCGACCGGGCGCACGACCTCCGAGCTGCCCGTGCCGGTCGCCTCCACCAGCGTGAAGTGCGCCCAGTCGGGGGCGGTGGGGAAGGCGTCGACGCGCAGGCGCATCCGGCCGAAGAAGCGGTTGCCCGGTGCGGCGAAGTCGTCGACGCGCAGGAAGGCGCGTCCGTTGTCGACGGTGTGGACGTGCAGCACCTGGTTGCCGTGGCGGGCCCGCTCGACGGTGAGCGTGCCGTTGCGCGTGTCGACGCCCCACTTCAACGTGCTGGGACCGCCGGGCGGCAGCCGCTCGAAGTCTTCGCAGAAGAGCAGGCCACGGTCGCAGGACCGCGGGGAGACGCCCGACGCACCGGCCGGGACGCTGCCGGCGGCGCTGCCGATGATCAGGGCGGCGGTGAGCACCGCGAGGAAACTGCGCATGGTCATCCTCCATGACGTCCGGAGCCTCGGCCGTTTGCGGCGGGTCGGAGGTCGCACGTCTCGGTCGTGCGGGACGGGAAACGGACGGCGGGGCACCTGCCCGTCGTCGCGGAACTGCCCGGCGATGCGGCACGCGCCCGCCGAAGCGGCGCGGTGCCGGCGCTGCGATGCTCCCGTGCTCACCGTTCCCAGCGCGGTTGCCCCCGTGCTGCGGCGATGTGATCCATTCCAGCACGCCGCACCCGTTCCGGCAATATCGACGACCATGAGCGCCGTTCCGGTCGGCGCGACGACCGGCGCGGGCACCGCGCGCCCCGGAGGCGGTGGGGCCGGCGAGGCTGTCGGCCGGCCCCACCGGGCTCACCCGGCGGTCAGCCGCACGTCGGCCGGCCGGAAGCCGCCCGCGTCGGCGCGGACCGACAGCACGTCACCTGACGCGGCGGGCACGTCGAACGAGACGGTGCCGTCCGCGCCCGTCGTCGCGGTGACCCCGCCGGCCTCGACGGTGGCGCCGGCCACCGGGCGGTACGTCGCGTCGGCCGGCACGCGGCTGTCGACCGTCACCCGGATCCGGGCGGTGCCGGCGGTCACGGCGGTGGCGGTGGCGGTGGCGGTGAGGCGCAGGCCGGGCTGGTGTACGCCGGGGCACGTCGCCTGCGTCGGTACGCCGCCGAGTCGCCTGCCGTCGACCTCGCTTTCGATGCTGCCCCGATACCGGTCCTGCCCGAGGACGGTGAGGTCGGCCCGGAGGTAGCCGCGCCGGCTGCCGGTGAGGCTCAGGTCGGCCTGGTAGACGCCGAGGAGGACCGGGCTGGGGGTGGCCATGCTCTCCGAGCCGTCGAGGAACGTGACGCCGTCCTCGGAGTAGTGGTCGTAGTCGACGGTCCACGACCCGGCGGCGAACGTGCCGAGATACCGGACTCGGGCGGTGCCGGCGGCCTTGCCCTTGATCGTCCGGTCGGTCACCGCGTGGGCCCCCATCCCGACGTAGCGGTCGTAGGGGATCGCCCAGCTGGCCATGTCGACCGTGTCGAGATCGACGACCGGCTTCGGGGCGGTCGGCTTCCGGTCGGGGAAGGACAGGATCTGCAGCCGGACCCGGTCGGCGGGG
Organism: Micromonospora haikouensis; assembly: GCF_000876225.1. Classification (NCBI taxonomy): domain Bacteria; kingdom Bacillati; phylum Actinomycetota; class Actinomycetes; order Micromonosporales; family Micromonosporaceae; genus Micromonospora; species Micromonospora haikouensis. Next base: position 86,445 of record NZ_JXSX01000001.1, read on the forward strand.
TTGCCCGGCGCGACCTCGGACGGGTCCCGGAACTCGGTGACGAGTGCCCTCGTGCCGTCGGCGAACCAGCTCCAACCACGGATGTGCCAGTTGTCCTCGGGGACGACGGGCTGCCCGCCGTAGGTGCCGGACTGGGTTCCCCGGGGCATGAGCCACATCTCGTTCATGCACAGCCGGTTGTTCCACAGCGCGATCCGTCCGAGCTGGGAGAAGCTCATCAGGTCGATCAGCGGCGGCCGGGTCACCTGGGAGAACACGGTCATCCGGTCGAGGCCCCGGCCGGAGCTGTAGGCGAGGCTGGTGCCGTCGGGCGAGGCGGCGTACAGCTCGTTGTAGTCGAGGTCCGTCGTGACGCGGGTGCGCCGCCCGGTGGCCAGGTCCAGCTCGTAGATGTCGTAGTTGAGCGCCGTGCCCTCCGTGCCGTACTTGAGGGTCCGGCCGCCGTCGGCGAAGGCGCCCGTCTCGTAGTAGCGGCTGCCGTCGGACCACGCGGCCACGTCCGAGTCGAGGCGGTACGGCGGGTTCAGCACGAGCGGATCCCGCACGGTGTACTTCGTGCCGTCGGCGTGGAGCCGGCCGATGACCATCACCGAGCCCTGGAGCGTCCGGATCTCCGCCCACTTGACGTACCTGCCGTCCGGCGAGACGGACACCGTCCGGTTCTGCGCCCCCTCAAGGAGGGAGTTGCGGGGGAACTCCAGTGGTTGCCGCCGCAGGGTCCGGCAGTCGTAGACGCTCGGCAGGCACTCGACGACCGCGTAGCTCTGGTCGCCGGTGCCGGCGGAGAGCGGGTTGAGCCCGTCCGGCAGCGCTTCCGTCACCCTGTCGACGGGGCTGGGAACCTGCACCAGCATCCGCCGTTGGTCGGGGAAGATGTCCGGGCTCCAGGCCGACTTCATCCTGCCGCAGGTGATGCAGCGGAAGCCGGTCCCGTCGAGGTCCATCACCCCGACCTGCTTCTCCCCTTCGGTGGGCGCGAAGGTGGTGACGATGTGCCGGCCGTCGGGGGCCAGGTCGGCGCTGAAGTTGGTGCCGCCGGTCTTGGGATCCTGCGGGACCACCCCGCCGGGGAAGGGGATCGTCGCGACGACCTCGATCGGTTCGTAGTGTGGGCCGGGGGAGGTAGCCGGTCGCGTCCGTGCGCTCGCCGGCGGCACGGCCGCGGCCACGGCCAGGACGACGAACGCCGTCAGGAGGCGTCTGCGCATGCTGCTCCTCGGGGTGTGCTGGGCGGCGGGCCGGGTGGCCCGGTTCTCGCCACCACGGTCGCAGCGGCACCTCGGAGCCGGGCCGGACGACGATGAGAGCCCGTCATGAGCCCGGCGAGGCAGCGGGGTGGCACCACCAGCAGCTGCACTGTCGCGGCTGCGCCTGAGCGGCGCGGCTCACGGTCGGCCGGCTGTCACCCGGCCATCGGCGGTCCCGCGATCCGGGCCCGGGAATCGGCCCGGCGGTACAGGTGCATCTGCAGCAGCACCCAGCCCAGCGAGACGAGGCCGACGACCACGTACGCGATCTGGCTGGCGAAGGTGTCCCAGCACGCGTGCAACGCCACCGCGGCGACGAACGTCGCCCCGAACACGATCACCCGGCGCGCGCTGGGCGCGGCGGCGAGCGCGAACAGCGCGCCTGCGGTCAGCCCGGTCCAGGACAGGTGGGCGGCGGGGGCGGTCAGCCCGCGCACGAGCAGCGTCTGCTCGACGTCGCCGAGGTTGCCCTGGGACTGGACGAGGGCGGTGAACGCGTACCCCATGGTCTCCAGGGCGGCGAACCCGGCGCCGCTGGCGACGCCGATGACCAGGCCGTTGCTGGCCGAGCGGTGTCGCCACCAGAACAGCAGGATCAGCACGGGGGCGACCAGCTTGGCGGTCTCCTCGATCAGCCCCACGAACAGCATCGGCAGGACGCCGAGGCTGCGCAGGGTGTCGTACTCCAGCCAGCCGGCGGCGACCACGCCGATGATGCCGCCGAAGAACGCCGCCGCCGCGATCACCGACCCGGGCACCTGCCAGTGGCCCGAGCGACCCTGCGCGAACGTCAGGAACGTCGCGGGGGCGATGGACGAGCCGAGCATGATGAGCGCCGGAATGAAGTTGATGTTCCGGGTGTCGACGAGCGTCGCCAGCACGAGCATGTACAGGGCTACGCCGAGCACGAGGACGGCTACCCACGCCCACCGGCGTCCGAACTTGGCCATGCCGGGAGTATTCCAAGGTCAGGGTCGGGGCCGGAAGGTGCGCTCAGCCATCACTTCCGCGCCGCCGACGGGACACGACCGGCCGGTCGTCAGACTGCCGTACGCGACCACTGCTGGTTGGTGCCGGTGTTGCACGCGTACTGCTTGAGGACCACGCCGTCGGCGGTCGACGCGGCGGGCACGTCCACGCACCTGCCGCTGTGCCGCGCCCGGAGCTGGAAGTAGCTGCCGTTGGCGACCATCTGGAACTGCTGGTTCGTGCCGCTGCCGCAGGTGTACTGGATCAGCTCGGCACCGTCGGCGGTGGAGGCGCCCACCACGTCGAGGCACTTCCCGCTGTGCCGGCTGACGATGCGCCAGTAGCCGCTACCTGCGTCCTGGAACTGCCACTGCTGCCACGCGTTGCCGCCGTACGTGTACTGGCCGACGCGCGCGCCGTTGTCGGTGTTCGGCTGCTGGACGTCCATGGCCTTGCCGCTGTGGCGCACGGTGACCCGGTAGTACGTCCCCGTGGCCGGCGGAGGCGTCGTGGGTTCGCTGCCGATGGTGTCGCCCCACCCGTAGCGGACCCGGTCGGCGCCGGAGGGGTTGCGGACGGTGAGGTTGAGGTCGGTGCCGCTGCCGCCGAGCGAGTACATCGAGTACCAGTCGTAACCGATGCTGCCGGGCTTGCCGCCGAGGGCGGGCCAGTAGGTGCCGCCCATCTGGTTGTCGCGCATGACCTGCGCCATGGCGCGGATGTAGCGGACGAAGTTGTCGGTGCTGTTGGCGTCGGCGTAGTTGCGGCCGTCGTTCATGGGCGCGCCGAACTCGGTGGCGACCGCCCGGGAGGCGCAGTTGCCGAGCCGGGCCTGGATGTGGCTCCGAAAGGCGTCGTAGGTCATCTCGCCGTAGAAGAAGGCGTAGTAGTGGAACGACAGCAGCGTCGCGTTGAAGCGGCTGTCGTTGCAGATGTCCCGCAGGTCCTGGCTGAAGCCGGTACCGCCGATGAGCACCCGGCCGGGCACCGCCGAGTAGTGGTAGCTGAGCCAGTTGGCGGCGACGTTGCGCCACTCCGTCGAGCTGTAGCCGTGCGGCTCGTTCATCGGCTCGAAGTAGACGTTGGGGTTCGAGCCGTACGCGTTGGTCACGGTGGACCACATCGCGTTCCACGCGGTGAGGTTCGTGATCCTGCCGCCGGAGGCGGCGCCGTCCTCCCAGTAGGCAAGGATGACCTTGAAACCGCGGGCGGTGGCGGCGTCGATGGCGCCTCGATAGGCCTCCCACCACGCCGTCCCCACCGTGTGGGTGTTGATGGGCAGCCGGATGGTGTTGACCCCCATGGTGGCGGCCATGTCGTCATAGAGGGCGTTCGCCTTGGCCCGTACCGTCGCATTGCTGTCGGACGAACTCAGGCCCTGCACGACGAGGGGGCCGGTGCTGAAGTTGTCACCCAGCACGGCCCAGTTCATGCCACGGAACTGACTGGTGGCGGCAACGGCCGGTGTCGACACGACGGCGACGCCGCCGACCATCGCTGCCAGCGCGGTCACCAGCGCGATCAGCAACCGACGTGACGACCGGGCCACTCGACGGGAAACCACGGTCACGACGTCCTCCAGGAACGGTGCGGGCAGCATGTTCTGGCTGTTAACTCCACGTTTCGGCCCAGTGTTAGCGATCTCATCCGGGCTGTCAAGACATCGAGACTGCTCGCTTGAATCGACCCTCCCCCACCGCGAACAAGGACGCTTACAGCGCGACCACCCTCAATGGCAACACCCCGCCGAACGAGTCACCGGTTGACCACAGACATTGATCTTCGATGATGCTGATCTGATTTCCGGAAATCGCTCCACCCCTAGGCGCGACTTTCCGAAATGTGTAAAGTGAGCGCACCGCCGGCCAGCCGATGTCGGGCCAGCGGCGCGTGTCCCGGAACAGGTCGGGGGAGGGCCACCGCGCACCGGGGCAACTTTTCCGATGACTGCGCGCCAGAGGCCGGCTGCGACCACCCGACCGGGCAAGCGCCCTCGTGTGCGGGTCGCCTGCGCCCAGAGAGGGCAGCACGCCTCTCGGCCGCCTCCGGCGTGCAGCGGCGAGGCGAAGGAGGCGACAGGCCATGGAGGACAACCCGTTACGCACCCGACGCGGCTTTCTGGGCATGGGGGTGGGACTGCTCGGCGCGGCCGGCCTGGCCGCGTGCGGGGACACCTCGTCGGCGCCCCGCGTGCAGGCCGAGGTCCCGAAGGAACTGATCGACGCTGCGGCAGCGCTGCGGGGCTCCTCGATGGGGATGCTGTCGCAGAAGCTGTACTCGGAGGCGGCGAACGCGGCGCTCGACAGCTCGATCAAGAACTTCGCCGACGCCACCGGCACGAAGATCGGCAACAGCCTGGTGCAGGCCGACGCCGGTGACGCGGTCGCCAAGATCCACGCCGAGGTCGAGGGTGGCGTGGCACGTGACCTCGCGTTCATGACCGACTCGCGGTTCGTCGCGCAGTTCCAGGCGCTGGGCGACCTGGAGGACGTGACGGACGTCGTCCAGGCGCTGACGGCGAAGTACGGCGAGCCCACCGCCGAGTCCAAGAACTACTGCGTCTTCGACGGCAGATGGTTCGCCATCCCCTACCACTTCATCGGGATCGGGTCGTTCCTGCGCAAGGACTGGATGCAGGACAAGGGCATCTCCCCCAAGGACGTCTACACCTGGGAGGAGTTGCGGGACGTGTGCCTGGCGATCTCCGATCCGGGCAAGCGCAGGTTCGGCTGGGGCATGACCGTGAACCGGTCCGGCGACGCCAACGGCATGATCGAGGCGTTGATCAACTCGTACGGCGGGGCGATCGCCTCCAACGACGGCAGGAAGGTCACGTTCGACTCGCCCGAGACGGTGCAGGCGGTGACCTTCCTCGCCGACATCTACACCAACCCCCGGTTCAAGCCGATGCTGCCGCCGGGCGTGGCCGCCTGGACCGACTCCAGCAACAACGAGAACTGGCTCGCCGGGATCCTCGGCTACACCCGCAACCAGTTCAGCGTCTACGCGGACTCCAAGACGAAGAAGAACCCCGTCTACGCCAACACCCACGTCTTCGCCGACTGCACCGGGCCGGCCACCGACACGTCCCTGCTGCTCGGCCAGTCCCAGAGCTTCGTCGTCTTCAAGGGCGCCAAGAACGCCGCACTCGCCAAGCTCCTGGCGCAATACCTGATCACCGCGCCCGCGCTGCTCGGGGTGGCGAAGGAGGCACCCGGCCTGGCGCTGCCCGCCTGGGACAAGGTCTGGGACGCCGACCCGTTCTTCACCAGCGGCGACCCGGCGTTCCCCGTGATGCGCAAGATCACCCAGCAGACGCTGCCGCTGTCCACGAAGAACGGCCTGGACTTCCCGCAGAAGGCCAGCGCGGGCCAGCAGGCCGCCGTCGGGGCCTACGTCCTCACCGACATGATGCAGCAGGTCATCCAGGGCACGCCGCCGGCGCAGGCCGTGCAGGCCGCCCACGCCAAGATGGTGCAGATCTTCACCCAGCAGGGGCTGCCGCAGTGACGTCCACCCGGTCGGCATCGGCCCCGGCGGCGGCAGCGCCCCCGCCGCCGGGGTCCGGCTCCCTCACCGCCACCCAGCGACGGCTGGGCCGCGACTGGCGGCTCGCGGCGCTGTTCCTGGCGCCCACGGCCGTGCTGGTCGGCAGCCTCGTGCTCGTGCCGATCGCCTGGTCCATCGTCACCAGCACCACGGAACGGCACGGGCAGCACAGCGTGTTCGTCGGCCTGGCCAACTACGCCGCCCTGGCCGACGACGAGCAGTTCCGCACGGGCGTGGTGAACTCGTTCGTCTTCACCGCCTACGCCGAGGTGTTCAAGGTGGTGCTGGGGCTGTCGGCCGCCCTGCTGCTGCACCAGCTGCGCCGTGGCCGGGCCGTGCTGGCCGGGCTGCTCCTGTTGCCGTGGGTGGTGCCGACGGTGGTCACGGCGTTCAGTTGGCGCGCGCTGCTCGACCCGATCTTCGGCAGCGTCAACGTCCTGCTCACCGACTCGGGGATCGGGCCGCTGCTGGCCAGGGCGCACCTGGTCGAAGCCTGGCCGGCGGGCTGGCTGTCCGAGGCGTCGCTGGCCATGCCGTCGGTGATCGGAGTCAACGTGTGGAAGGGCGTGCCGTTCTTCACCGTCGCGTTCCTCGCGGGGTTGAAGGCCATCCCGGCGGACCTCTACGAGGCGGCGACCGTCGACGGCGCCTCGCCGTGGCAGCGGTTCGCCCACGTGACGCTGCCGGGGCTGCGCCACGTGATCACCGTGACGGTGACCCTGTCGTCGATCTGGACGTTCAACAACTTCGACCTCATCTGGTTGCTGACGCAGGGCGGCCCCGGCAACGCGACGGCACCGTACGTGCTGGTCGCGTACTCGAAGGCGATCCTGCAACTGCAGTACGGCGCGGGGGCGGCGGTCACGCTCGTGATGCTGCCGGTCATCGGCGGCCTGGTGTACGTGCTGGTCCGGCTGTTGCGCCGGGACGCCGGCACCGAGCCGCCCCGCCGGGCCCGCGCGACGCGGAAGGCCCGTACCGCGTCGACGGCCCGTACCGCGCGGAAGGCCCTGCCGTGGGCGGTCGCCGCGGTGGTCGCCGGCCTGCTGGTCTGGGCGTCGCCACACATCGCCTGGAAGGCGGCGCTGCTCCTCGGGGTGCTCCTGCTGGTCGCGGCGGCGGTCGGCCGGGTGGTCTCGGCGCTCGGCGCACGGGGAAGCCGCCGGTCGTCGGCGCTGGTGTCCGGGCTGGCGTCCGGTGCCGCCCTGGCCCTGTTGCTGGCCTTCGTCCTGGCCCCGCTGTACTGGATCGCCGTCACGGCCTTCAAGTCCGAGGGTCAGATCGTCATGCGCGTCCACGACCTGTGGCCGACCCCGTGGACCCTGCAGCAGTTCACCGACCTCTTCGCCACCAAGCCCTTCGGCCGCTGGTACGTCAACACGGTGCTGGTGTCCGTGGCGTCCACCGTGGTGGCGCTGGTCTGCGCCGCCCTCGCCGGCTACGCGCTGGCCCGGCTGCGGTTCCGCGGGGCGCAGGGCTTCACCGTCACGGTGCTGATCACCTACGTCATGCCGGGCGCGCTGCTGTTCATCCCGCTCTACCAGCTGCTCATCGGGGCGCGGCTCACCGACTCGTTGTGGTCCCTGGTGGTGACGTACCCGACGTTCACGCTTCCGTTCGCCACCTGGCTGCTGACCGGATACTTCGCGTCGATCCCCGTCGAGTTGGAGGAGGCCGCGCTGGTCGACGGCTGCACCCGCCTCCAGGCGTTCGGCCGGGTGGTGCTGCCCCTGGCCAAGCCGGGACTGCTGGCGGTCGCGCTGTTCACCCTGACCAACGCGTGGAACGAGTTCCTCTTCGCCTTCGTGTTCATCACGAAGGACGAGTACAAGACCCTTTCCGTCGGGATGCAGTCGATGATCACCGGGGACGTGGTGCCGCAGGGGCAGCTCGCGGCGGCGTCGCTGCTCGTCAGCATCCCCGTGGTGATCATGTACGCCTTCGGGCAGCGCTTCCTGACCGAGGGGCTCACGGCGGGCGCGGTGAAGGGCTGACCCGGCATGTCAGCGCACCGTCACCGGCTACGGCGCGGGCTCCAGCACGACGACCGGGATCTGGCGGTCGGTCTTCCGCTCGTAGTCGGCGAAGCCCGGATACGCGGCCTTCTGCGCGCTCCAGATCCGCTCCCGCTCGTCCCCGGCGGCGACCCTGGCGACCAGCTCGACCGTCTCCGTGCCGATCTCGGCCCGCACCCGGGGATGGGCGAGCACGTTGTGGTACCAGTCGGGATTCGTGGGCGCGCCGGCCTTGGACGCGAACACGGCGTAGCCGCCGTCCACCTCCTGGTACATCATCGGATTCACGCGGGCCTGGCCGCTCCTGGCGCCGACGGTGTGCAACAGCAGCAGCGGGGCACCGGCGAACTGGCCGCCCACCCGTCCACCGTTGGCGCGGAACTCGGCGATGACCTTCTCGTTCCAGTCGCTCATGACCACTCCTCGCCCCGCCCGCCCCGGTTTCCTGCGCACCATCCTGCCAGCTCCGGCCGGACACGACAGCGCAACCGGTGCGGGGCGGGGCGGGACTCAGATCCTGCTCAGCCGACCACGGCCACCCCGGACTGGGACTCGCCGAACTCCCAGCCCGCCACCAGCTTGCGCCGACCGTCGAGGGCCGAGGTGCCGGTCGGCCACTCGCTCGCGCCCAGGTAGCAGGCACCCGCGGCCCGCGACCAGAACGGCTCCAGGCAGTGCAGGCGCAGGTGGTCACGCAGCTCCGGCGGCTCGACCCCGGCCAGCGCCTCCGCCCAGCGCTGCTCGACCCGCCGCTGACTGTTCGAACCGAGCACGGCCAGCGCCGGCAGGCGGTGCGTGAACGTCGCCATGCGCATGGCGTCGTGGAGCGTGCCGTCCGTGGCCAGGCGCAGCAGCGCCGTGATGCGGTACCTCAGGCGCCGCGCCGACTTGGCCGCCAGTTCGATGCCGTGGCGGGCGAGCAGCACGCCCAGGTCGGCGCCGCGTACGAGCATGTCGGGATCGGCCGCCCGCACGTCGGCGAGGAACGCCGCCGGCAGCACGTCGTCGGCCCACTCGACCGCGAACAGCGAGTTGGCCAGGTCGAACTCCCAGGCGAGGGCCGCATGGTCGTCGTCGAGGTAGCAGGCGACGTCTGGCAACGCGACCGGGGCGGACGACGCGAGGGCGGCCGGGGTGAGCCAGGGGGCCGGAAACAGGAACTCGTCGAGGGTGTCGCCGCCGTAGTAGGCGTCGTAGGAGCCGGCGGGAAGATCGGACCGCCCGAGCAGGGCGGCGAACGCATGCGTCAGGTCCACGCCACGCAGTCTGGACCAGGGGTACGACTCCGGCGGGCCGGGCGGGCCGTGGGTGGAGTTGGCGACCGGCGCGTCACCGTCCGGCCTGAACCGGCAATGCGCCGTCCCGCAATCACGGATTCACATTAATCCGGTAACTGCCGTCGGTCCCCCCGGTTCGACGAGCACCGCCGCGGAGGAAGCGGCAGCTCACCACCGTCCATCCTGGAAGCCGGCCGACCGGGGTGCGACTTAACAATCGTTAGACATCGACCCATGTGGCCTTTCCGTGAACAGGAGGAGAAGAGCATGGGCAGTGTTGACATCGACCATCGCTACTGTTTGAATTACCCCCGTCACAGGGAGAGACGCCCCTGAATTCTCGCGGACCCCGGTCAACCGATCCGCTTCAACGCATTCTCATCCTCGCTGGAGGGGCGATGCCCATGCGCGCGTTCACCGAGCCGGTCGACGCATTCTTCAATGCCGGGCTCGACCGGTCCGACCCCGGCGTGCAGGAGGCGATCAGCCGGGAGGAGGGCCGCCAGCAGCGCCAACTGGAGCTGCTCGCCCCCAAGAACTACGCCAGCATGGCCACTCGGGAAGCGTTTCGATCGATCGTTTCCTTCACCACCATCGAGGGCTACCCGGGCAAGCGGTTCCATGCCGGAATGGACAATCTCGACGTCATCGAAAACCTCGCCCGGGACCGGGCGAAAGAACTTTTCAAATGCCGGTACGCGAATGTCCAGCCACATTCCGGCACCCAGGCCAACCAGGCGGTTTTCTTCGCCCTGCTCCAGCCGGGCGACACCGTCCTCAGCATGTCGCTGGATGCGGGCGGCCACCTCAGCCACGGCCTACGCTCGAACTTCTCCGGCCGGTACTTCACCGTGGTCAGCTACGGCATCGACCCGCAGAGCGGCCTAATCGACTACGACCAGCTCACCGCACTCGCCCGAGAGCACCGCCCGAAGCTGGTGGTCGTCGGCGGCTCGTCGTACCCGAGGGCCGTCGACTTCGCCCGGATCCGGGCCGTCTGCGACGAGATCGGGGCGTACCTGCTGGCGGACATCGCCCACTTCGCGGGCCTGGTGGCGGCGGGGGTGCACCCCTCCCCCTTCCCCCACACGCACGTGGTGACCAGCACGACCAACAAGAACCTGCGCGGGCCCCGGGGCGGCCTGATCCTCACCGACGACCCCGATCTGGGCCGGCGACTGGACTCGGCGATCTTCCCGGGCGTGCAGGGCGGCCCGCTGCCCGAGTTCATCGCCGCGAAGGCGGTCGCCTTCGGCGAGGCCCTCCGACCGGACTTCCGGGAGTACGCCGAGGCGGTGCTCGCCAACGCCCGCCGGCTCGGCGCGGTCCTCGCCGACCGTGGCTACGACATCGTCACCGGTGGCACGGACACGCCGATCGTCATGGTGGACCTGCGCCGGCACGGCCTCACCGGCAACGTCGCCGAACGCAGCCTGGAGAACGCCGGCATCCCCTGCAACAAGAACCTCGTCCCCGGTGACCCGCACAAGCCGTCGGTCACCTCCGGGCTGCGCTTCGGCACCTCGGCGGTGACCACCCGAGGGCTGCGCGACGCGGAGCTGCGCGTCCTCGCCGGGCTCGTCGCCGACGTCCTCGACGGCCTGGTCAACCAGCCCGAGCACATCGCCAAGATCGAGACCGAGGTCCGGACCCAGGTCGAGGAGTTGGCCGGCCGGTTCCCCATCCACCAGCACTGACCCACCGGAGGGTGGACCGATGGCACACATTCTCTTCGTCGACTCGAACGTGCCGGGCATCGACGCCATGCGGCGGGCCCTGTCCGCCGGGCACCGGGTCACGTTGATCACCTCGACCGACTACCGGATGTACCCGGACAACGCCGAGACCGCAGCGGTCCTGGCCGCCGTGCACCGCAGCCGCCGGATCGAGATGGCGAGCGACGTCGCGGCGCTCACCGCGACGGTCCGTGCCGTGCTGGCCGAGGAGCCGGTCGACGCGGTGATCACGCAGAACGAGTTCTGCGTGGAGGCCACCGCGCTGATGGCCCGGGAACTCGGCCTGCCGTTCACCGACACCGACGCCGTGGTCACCGCGCGGCACAAGGGACGCACCCGGGAGCGGCTCGCGGCGGCCGGGCTCGCCTCCGCCCGCTACGCGGTCTCGTCGACCGTCTCCGAGGCCGTCGCGGCGGCCGAGGCGATCGGCCTGCCGGTCATCGTGAAGCCGCCGAGCGGCGCCGACAGCATCCTCGCGTTCCGCGCCGACACGCCCGCCGAGGTGGCGGACGCGGCCCGCCGGGTGCTCGACGAGGTCGAGCGGCTCCCTCGGCTGATGCACGACCAGTTCACCCGGGGCGTGCTGGTCGAGCAGTACCTGATCGGGGACCTCGTCTCCGCCGAGCTGGGGGCCGGGAACGGGCGCTTCTACCGGTTCATGCTCTCCGGACGCCCCCGGGCGATCACCAACGAGTGCGTGGAGATGGGCGCGTTCATGCCCGCGGACGTCACGCCCGCGACCGCCGACCGGTGCTTCGCGTACGCCGAGGAGGTCTGCCGGGCCCTCGGCCTCGACCTGGGGATCTTCCACATCGAGCTGATGGTCACCGCCGACGGGCCGGTCCTGGTCGAGGCGAACCCCCGGCTGATGGGCGGGGTGATGCCCAGCCTCTACCAGCACGTGACCGGGGTGAACATCCACGACAGCCTGCTCCGGATCCACCTGGGCCAGCCGGTCGAGGAGCCGCTGCCGGTGGCGACCTCGTGCGTGACGACCCGGAAGCTGATGCCGTTGCGGGCGGGCCGGCTCGCCGACGAGATCCCGCTGGAGTGGCTCGACCAGTACGACGACCGGGTCATCGCCTTCGACCCGTACCGGTTGACGCCCGGGGCGCAGGTCGCCGAGCTGGAGATCCTGGCGCGCTACCAGGTGCGGGGCGCGGACCTGGCCGAGGCGAGCCGGGAGGCGGACAACCTGCTGGGCCTCTTCGAGAAGAGCGTCGGCGTACCGCTGATCCGGTGACCGGCACGCCCGAGTGAGGGAAGGCGGCACGATGGAAACCCGCGACAGCCTCCGTACGCTGGCCCGGTCCCGGCCGTTCGTCGCGCTGTGGAGCAGCATGTTCGTCAGCACGATCGGGACCGGCCTGCTGCTCGTCGCGCTCTCGGTGGCGTACTACCAGCGCAGCGGGGAGGCCCTCGCCGCCGGGCTGGTCTTCGCCGCGCAGTTCCTGCCGCTGATCGTGCTGATGCCGATCGCCACCCGCCTCTGTGACCGGCTGCCGACCCGGACCCTCATGGTGCGGCTCGACCTGGTCTCGGTGGTGGTGTCGCTCGGCATCGGGGTCGTCTTCGGGGCCGCCTTCCTCCCGGTCTTCCTGCTCCTCGTCGCCCGGGGCTTCCTGGAGATGACGACGAAGTCCGCCCGGGGGGTGGCCATCAAGACATACCTCCCGGACGAACTGGTGGAGCGGGGCAACACCCTGCTGAACAGCGCGTACTTCCTGGGGTCGACGGCCGGGGGCCTGGTCGGCGGGGTGGTGATCGGCCGGGTGCCGGTCGTCGTCGTGGCCGCGCTCGCCTCGGTGGGCTTCGCGGTCTCGGCGGCCTGCTGCCGGGCCCTGCCGCCCGCGCCCGCCCCGGGCAGCGGAGCCGGCGTGGCGTCCGGGGTGTGGCGTCGCTCGCTGGGGGTGCTGCGGCGGGACACGGAGCTGACCCGGGCGTTCAGCTACCTGGTCGCGACCGTGGTGCTCTTCCAGGGGGTGAACCAGATCGCCCGGGTCTGGCTCCCCCTGACCTGGCTCGGCACGCCGGCCAGTGGCGCGGCCTGGCTGGAGGCGGTGAGCGTCTCCGGGATCGTCGCCGGGATGGTCCTGGTGATGGTCGGCCTGCCGGCGCGCTGGCGGCTGCCGGTCCGCCTGCTCTTCGCGCTGACCGCCGGACTGATGCTGGTGCCGTTCGCCACGCACCGGACGGCACCGGCCTTCGCCAGCTACTTCGTCTACACGATGGTCTTCGAGATCGTGTACCTGGTCTCCTTCGGCGTCGTGCTGGCCCGCACCGACCAGGGCGACCTGCCCGCCGTGATGGTCCTCTTCTACGGGGTCGCGTTCTCCGGGATGACCGTCACCGTGATCGCCGTGGGGGCGCTCACCGACCGGTACGGGCTCCCCGCCGTGCTCCTGGCGGTGGCGGTGGCCGCGCTGGCCACCGTGGTCGGGACCGAACGCCGGGCCCGCCGCGCCGCCGGCCGGGCGGCGGTGGTCGCGCCGCCGGCCATCCCGCAGGGCGCCCGCCCCTCCTGAAGACGCCCGCCTCTCCCGGACAGGTAGAACGCGATGAACATCCGCTTCGTGAAGCTCCAGAGCGGCACCTCCGACCACCTCGTCGTCAACGCGGTCGACGTACCGGCCCGGCACTGGGCCGGCCTGGCCCGCAACCTGTGCCAGCCCACCCGGGGTGCCGGGGCGGACGTCCTGGTCGGCATGGTCCACACCGGTCAGGGCCGGTTCGACCTCAGCTGCCTGGGCGGCGACGGGGTCACCGTGCCGGCGACCGTCTGGACCGCTGCCGCGGCGGCGGTCGCGATCCGCCGCCGGTACGGCTACCAGGCGGTCCGGCTCCGCGCCGATCACCTGGCCTTCGAGGTCTCGGTGGCGGGGCAGGACGTCCGGGTGCACCCGGGTGGGCACCAGTCGGCCCCGGACCACCCGGACGGCTGGCAGATCAGCGTCCGGTACGTGTTCGACGGCGAGATCGCGCACCACGCCCCCGCCAGCGACCTCTTCGCGGACTGACGCCTCCCCGCCGCCCGGAGCGGCCGGCGCCGACCTGCCCGGGGAGGGCGGGTCGGCGCCGGCGGCTGATCAGAAGTCGCTGTCGGTGTCGTTCCGGCCCCCGCTGGGGATGTCGTCGATGGTCTTCGACGAGCCGCCGGCATCCCGCCTCGGCAGGCCACCCAGCATCCGGGCGAGCTGCTCGTCGGCCAGTTCCACGCCGTCGGCCGGGATGGTGTCGATCCGCACGGTCTTGCGCCTCATGTCGTACCCCTCTTCACCCTGATGGAACGCCCGGCTGCTCAGCCGGACGGTTAGCAGCAGTGTGTGCCGCCGGCGCGGCGTACGGACCGGGGTTCTCCCTGGTCTGGGCCCCAGTCCTGGCTGGTGGCCAGCGCCCCCGGGCCGACCGGGCGGCTCGCAGCCAGGGGCACGTCGTGGAGGTGCCCGCACCCCGGCGACGAATTCCTGCGGAGCACGCATATTTGCGTCTCACGCAACCAATGCTAGTGTGGCGGCATGACGGGGCTGCGGGAGCGCAAGAAGGCCGAGACGCGGGCGGCGCTCAGCTGGGCGGCGATCCACCTCACCGCCGAACGCGGCTACGACAACGTCCGCGTCGAGGACATCGCCGAGGCGGCCGGCGTTTCCCCGCGCACCTTCAACAACTACTTCTCCAGCAAGGCGGAGGCGATCGCCTGCCGCCACCTCGACCGCAGCCTGCGCACCGCAGCCGCGCTGCGCGAACGCCCCGCCGACGAGCCGCTCTGGGCGGCGCTCACCGCGGCCGCACTGGAACAGTTCACGCCCGGCCCCGAGGTCGAGGCGATGCCGTCCCCCGCCCACGCCCAGTGGGTGGCCGGCGTGCGGACCATGCTCGCCGAGCCCGCGCTGCAGGGCGAGCGGCTGCGCGCCGCCGCGATCGCCGAGGCCGGGCTGGCCGCCGCGGTCGCCGAGCGCACCGGCACCGACCTCGCCACCGACATGTATCCGAGGCTCGTCGCGGCCGCCGCCAGCGCCGCCGTCGGCGTCGCCATGCAGCACTACCTCGACGGCGGCGACCCGCCCACCCCGATCGAGCGCCTCATCACCGACGCCTTCGCCCAGGTCGCCGCCGGCCTCCCGGCGCCGCCCCGCTGAAGCCCGGCCCCCGCCCGGGCCACCGTCCCACCCACGCCTCAGTCGCGTCACACCTCCGCGGCGGGCCGGCAGCGCGCCGCGCCCGTCGTGGCGAAGACGCACACCCTGAAGGGACCACGATCATGATCGACGTCCTCATCGCCGGGGCCGGCCCCAACGGCCTCATGCTCGCCTGCGAACTGGCCCTCGCCGGCGTCCGTCCCGTCGTCCTCGAGCGCCGTCCCACGCCCGGGGGTGAGCCCCGCGCCAACGGCCTCGTCGGCCAGGTCGTCCGCCTGCTCGACCGGCGTGGCCTCTACGCGCGGCTCAGCGGCGAGAGCAGCCCGCCGTCCCCGCAGCCGGCCTTCACCTTCGGTGCGTTCCCGCTGGATCTCACGGTCCTCGCGGACAACCCGCACTACGTGCTCGGCGTGCCGCAGGCCCAGCTCGAGGCCGCCCTCGTCGCCCGGGCCGCCGAGCTCGGGGTCGACCTGCGCAGCGGCCACGAGGTCGTCGACCTCCACCAACGGCCCGACGCGGTCGAGGTCTGCCTTGCCGACGGTACGCAGCTCACCGCCCGGTTCCTCGTCGGCGCCGACGGTGGTCGCAGCACGGTGCGCCGCCTCGTCGGCATCGACTTTCCCGGCGTCACCGACGACCGGTCGGTCTCCCGTACCGCCACCGTGACCGTCCCCGCGTCCTTCCTCGACCCCGCGACCGGCGGCCTGCGGGTCCCCGGGTACGGCGTCGTGCCCCCGTTCCAGCACACCCGTACCCCGCACGGCCTGGTCGCCTGGGCCCCGTTCCCCGGCCGACCGGCGCTCCTGACCACGACGGAGTGGCCCGACGCGCCGACGAGCGACGACGCGCCGATGGAGCTGGCGGAGCTACGCGCCAGCGTCGCCCGGGTGCTCGGCGCGGACCTCCCCGTCGGTGCTCCCGACGGCCCCGGTCTGCTCCGGCGGTTGACCGGCCGCAACACCCGGATCGCCGCCCGCTACCGCGCCGGTCGGGTGCTCCTGGTCGGCGATGCCGCGCACGTGCACCCCGCCATCGGCGGTCCCGGTCTCAACCTGGGCCTGCAGGATGCCGTCAACCTGGGTTGGAAGCTCGCCGCCACAGTGCGCGGCTGGGCACCGCCGGGCCTGCTCGACACCTACGAGACCGAGCGCCGGCCCGTCGCCGAACGGGTCGTCATGTCCACCCAGGCGCAGTCGGCGCTCATCGGCCCCGGCGACGAGATCACCGGCCTGCGGCAGCTCTTCGCCGAACTGCTCCGCCTGCCGGAGGTGACCGGGCACATCGCGGGGCTGATGTCCGGCGCGGACGTCCGCTACCCCGCCGACCCCGCCGACCCGTTGGCCGGCCGCAGCGCCCCCGACGTGGTCGTGCACGGCGACCACGGGCCGACGCGGCTCGCCGAGCTGACCCGCACCGCCCGGCCGCTGCTGCTGGACTCCACGGGGACCTACGCGGAGACCGCCGCCGGGTGGCGCGACCGGGTCGACGTGGTCACCGGCCCGCTGGAGGGCACGACCGCGACCGCCTTGCTCGTACGCCCCGACTGCTTCGTCGCCTGGTCCGCCGGCGACGCCGACACGCTGCGCGCCTCGCTCACCCGGCACTTCGGCCCTCCGTCAGCGTGACGGCGCGGGAGTCAGCCGGCGGCTCCGGACGACGACGTCACGACCGCTCCCGCTGCGTCAGCTCCCGCATGCGACGCAGCAGCGCGGCACGTCGGCGGTGCGCCCGCACGGCCAACACCAGCGCCACCGCGACGAACAGGCCCCCGGACGCCAGCGCAAACCCCAGGCCGGCACCGCTGCGGGCTGCCGCGACGGCCGCGATCGTGGTGGTGACGACGGAGGCGGCCAGGGCGATCCAGGCGGCGACCACCTGTTCGGAGGCGAACAGCGGCACCCTGCGGGCGGAATCAGCAGCCAGCCCCCTTGACATCCTCTCCGTTCTAAAGGACGGAGGTTCCCTCCATGCTGCGTGTGGGACACGCGGCGTGCGGGTGGGTTACCGCTTCGCCGCGCGGTGCCGGGACGAGTCCTGGTCTTACCCGCGCTCCACGGTCGTTTGAGTTGTCCGCCTGCCCGGCGGCCAACACGTTGATGGCGGCGTTGACGTCCCGGTCGTGGGTTGCTCCGCAGGGGCAGTCCCACGACCGGACGTTCAGCGTCATCTTCTCGGTGATCCGGCCACACTGCGAGCACGTGCGGGTGGAGGGGAAGAACCGGTCCACCCGGGCGAACGTCCGCCCGTACCGGGCGGCCTTGTACTCCAGCAGGGTGGTGAAGCCGGCCCAACCGGCGTCGTGGACGGACTTTGGCGAGCCGGGTCCGGCCGAGACCGGCAACGCACCACCTCGGCCAACGCCGCCCGCTCGCCGAGCTGGGCTCGCACCACCAGCAGCTCATCGGTCATCTCGTCCTCCTGTCACCAGGAACAGTCGGGCGAACTGCCGATCAGGTTCACGGCCCACCCACCTGCGGCGGCAGGGCTGCGGGGGTGCGGGCCCCCGTCGGTCGACCGCCGAGCCGGGCGGCGGGCCTCGGCCAGGACGGAGTGCTAGACGTACGCCTGCTGGAACGCGCGGCAGAAGTCCCCCTCGGTCACCATTCCCTTGCCGCCTCCGCCGACGGAATAGCCCTGCCGCGACAGGGTCTGGATCGGATCGAGCACCTCTCTGACGAAGTGCCGGGTCCACTCGCTGACGTCCTGCCTGTCGTGCAGGGAAAGCGGGGCCAGGATGGCCAGGCTTCCGCCGGGCCATTTGAGGGCGCCCCAGAAGACGCGGTAGAGACCCACGCGGCTCATGATCAGGCCATCGGCTCTGACCTCGTGGTCCTCGGCGAGGCGGGGGGCCACCGCCACCACGTCGCCGACGATCCGGGCGAGATCGCCGGAGCCCTGCACGGTGATCACGAGGCCCACCGCCTCGACGATCCTGTACAGGGTCTCCACGGGCGTGCCTTTGGCCTGGTGCGCCAGCTCGAGTGGGAACATGGGGTGAGCCACCTCCGTGGTCTGGTCGGATTGCGTACCCGTGCTGTCTCGGTCGTGGGTCATTCCTGTTGCGGGTGGCGGTTCAGCAGCGCAACCAGCGACACCGCCCCCCTGCGTAGGGGCAGCGTCGCCGACCCGGCGACGGCGATGATCTCCTCGGCGCGCGCGACGGCGTCGGCCAGGGTGGGGGGCCAGCCGCAGTCGATCCACGGCGGCGCGTCGCAGGGAGCCTCGTCGGCGGCCGACGACGGCGCC
Organism: Micromonospora haikouensis; assembly: GCF_000876225.1. Lineage (NCBI taxonomy): Bacteria > Bacillati > Actinomycetota > Actinomycetes > Micromonosporales > Micromonosporaceae > Micromonospora > Micromonospora haikouensis. The sequence goes on from NZ_JXSX01000001.1 coordinate 104,620, forward strand.
CAGGGCATGACCGGTCCGGCGGAGAGGGTCATCGACGGCAGCGGCTCCACGAACGGGGCGTCCCGGTCGGCCTCTGCCGGAAGCGCCGGAGACAGTGGGGTCGGCCCGACGCGGCGCAGCGTGCCGGCTATTCGCAGCGACTCGAGCAACTCGGCGAACTGGCGGTCGCGGCCACTGAGGCGAGCGGACTCCAGGACCTCGTCGTTGGCGTGGTCGAGGGCGGCGCGCCAAGCCGCCCGCTCGCTGACGTGCGCGAGCCGCCACGACATCGACTGCATCGCCGCCCACGCGCCGGCCAGCAGATCGAACCTCTGGCCGCTGTCACCCGGATGGGTCAGCCCCTCGTTGAACGCGGCCTGGGCGTAGGCCAGCCACTGCCCCGTCCTGCGGTAGTGCTCCTGTGCCTGCCGAAAGTTCGACCGGGCTCCGCTCACGTCGCCCCGGTGCCGGGCGACGGTCCCCAGGCCGAGTCTGGCGTCGGCCGCCTCGTGCTCGTTGCCCACCGTGTGGAAGTGCTCCAGCGCGAGGCCGTACCTGAGCTGCGCCTCCGGCAGGTCGCCCGCGCGGAACGCGACGAGACCCAGGTTGTGGTTGGCGCGGGCGGCCCGCTCCGCCGACGGTTCGCCGGCCTGCCAGTGCCGCAGGGCGGAGAGCAGGTGGGCGCGGGCACGCTCGAAGGACTTGACCCCGGCCAGCGCCAACCCGGTGTTCTGGTCGAGTTCGGCGAGCTTGCCACCCAGTTCGCTCTCGTCGCACGTCTCCCGGTACAGGGCACCTGCCTGGTCCAGGTGTTCGAGGGCGAGGTGCGGGCGGCCGAGTTCGATCAGGACGGCACCCAGGTTCACCAGCGTGTCCGCCGCGTGGCGGCGGAAGCCACCCCTGAGCAGGGCTTCGGCGGCCGCCCGGTACTGCTCTGCGGCTACGTCGAGCTCACCGCGCTGGAACGAGACGTTGCCCAGGTTCTGCCCGACGACGGCCGTCTGCCGATCGAGGCCGAGGTCCCGGTACAGAGGCAGTGCCGTCCGGTACCGGTCGGCGGCCTCCTCCAGGTCTCCCAGGAAGTAGGCGGTGTTCCCGACGTTGGTCGTGGCGTCGGCGACGCCCTTCGGGTCGCCGCAGGCGGTGAAGGCGGCGAGGGCGACAAGATAGTGCTCGCGCGCCTCCTGCCAGTCGGCGCGGCCGAACGCCGCCACACCGGCCGCCAGGCTGCTCTTCGCCACCTCGGCGGGATCGCCGGCCGGTGGCTCCCGGGGGACGTCGCGACGTGGTGCCTCGGGCACCGGCCGCCGCACGACGGGCTGGTCGAGTCCTGGGATCGTGCTGACCGCGGCGTCAGGAACGTCGTAGGTCACCAGGGCCGACCACACCAACGGTGCGTGCAGGCGGCGGGCGGCGTCGCTGCTCGCGGAGCGCCAGCAGTCGAGCCGGTCACGTTGCCACGCGCCGACGGCCCCGACGGGATCGGTCGCTCCCAGTGCCGCATCGACGGCCAGCGCGAGCGCGGTCGTGGCCGAGCCGATCGGCGCCCCGCCGGCCACCAGGCGCTCCGAACCGTCGCTCGGCAGGCTCCACCGGGTGGCGATCACGGTACGCGCGCCCGCGTTCAACGCCGCGAGGGTGAGGCCGATCTGCTCGGCGTACCCGGCGTCGTCGGACTGGCAGGCGACGAAGCCCACCCGGCGAGGGGCGGGCCACCGCGCCGGTTCCCTGAGCCACTGCCCGGCGGTGAGCCGCGAGTCCCCAATCTCCACGTCGACGGCCAGCTCCAGGCCCGCCGAGGTCGGCATCGCCGGGTCCGTGGCGGAGGCGTGGCCGACGAACACCAGGCGGGCCCACTCCTCCGCTTGGAGGGTCGCGGCCAGTTCCGTGGGCGAGCAGCCCATGGTCGCACCCGCGCCGAGCAGCGCGTCGTCGTCGCCACTGCGGCTGCGCCACGCCTCGGGCACCCCGTCGGGGTAGATGCGTCCGCCCCCGGCTCGGCTCCCGGCCGCCGTGGGATCGACGACCCGCACGGCCCGGCCGCCACCGGCCCAGGGCAGTGCCGGCCTGGCCAGGTTGACCAGCAGGGCCGGGCTGACTCCACCGAGGACGCTGGCGCGCTCGACGAGCCGGACGTCGTGGTCGTCGTCGATGACGAGAAGCTCCCACGGCACGCTCGACAGGCCGGGACCAGGAGCTACGACGAGCGTCGTGTCGTCCGCGTGCGACGTCCTGAGCCGATCTCGCAGCTCCTGTGGCAGCAGGATGCCGCCCAGCTCGCGGCACAACGCGAGGTTGCCGGCCGGATCGACCATCGCACCGGTCCAGGCGCGTCGGGCGGCGGCGTTGAAGAGGGCGACCTTTTCCCGGGAGAGTTCGATACGGCTCGCGATGGCGGACGCCATCGATGCGTCGTCGTCCCGGGGAACCGCGTCCCTGATGCGGCGGTCGAGGTCGGCAAGCGTCGCCCGTTCCGTTGCGACGAGGTCCGGAAGCGAAGCCGCCAGGGTGGCCAGGGGCTCGGTCAGCCGGTCGAGGTCGATCGAACCCACGGCCAGGGGATCGGCGCTGCCGGACGGGCGCACGTCCGCGCTGAGCCACCAGTGGGCGTGCTTGGCGGTCTGCCAGAAACCGAGCCACCACACGCGTCCAGATCCGGGGTAACCCTCCACACGGTCCTCCTACGATCACGGTGCGCGGGTCTGCCAGCATGTCCGCATGACGCAACTGATCGTTCCGCTGGACGACGGTTCCTCCCTGGTGCTGGACGGGGTTGCCGGAGACGAACTGTCGGACGCGGCCCACACTCTCGGCGTCGCCGACTTCCTCCGCGACGCCGTTCTGGCTGGTGTGGCCGGGAACTTCACCTACGACGTGCTGAAGGCCGTGGCGCTTGAGCTGCGCGCACGCGGAATTCTGGTGAAGCAACCCCCGGCGAGCGCTGCCAGCATCGCCTCGGCGATAACGGCCCACCTCACCTCGGTCGGATATCGGACGATCGAGATCCTGCAGGTCGTGCAACTGGTGGACAGGTCGTGGTCCGCAGAGGGAACTGCCGATCAGCGTCCGTTCGCGGTTCGCACCGACCCCGAGGGGCAGGTCATGCAGATGCAGGTGCGGTAACGGCCTGTCAGCCGTTGCCGCAATGCGGGCACTTGCGCACTCGATCCGACTTGGGCTGCCCGCAGTAGGCGCATTCCACAGTTTCCGAGATCATGGTGTTCCTCCCGACGCCGCATGAACCGAGGTCACCGCTTCGACACCGTACGCTACACGCCTGCGGCGCGGCGACCATCGATCGAAGGGACGGCCCCACGGGTACTTGGGGATACCGGCGACGACGCAACCAGGACCGCAACTCTCCCGGAAGCCGCTGTAACGATCCTGGGCTGGCATCGGGCCCTCTTCCTCGTGTGGGGCTCGTACCTAGAACAACGCCGATCGCCATCAATTTGGTTGAGTGACGCCGGAGCCCTGCCGGGCAGAGCCAGCCGCACGGGCGGCAAGCAGCTCGTCGCCACCCGGTCACGACTGCGACGGGGGCCATGGGCGACATCCCTGGCGAGGCACCCGCGGCCTCGCGCCGGCAACAGCCGCAGTCGAGGTCCGGGACAACCCTGATACATCAGGCAAGAACTCTTCTCACCCCACGCTGAAAAAGACTCATCTCGATTGGATCGGCGAATTCATCCGTGGAGTCAGATCGAATATCCGTTGTACGCTCCCCCAAAATCTTTCGGACCATTCGATCGGCACGTCGCGCGGCCGCCGGAATGGCCGGAACAAGGGAGGCTGGGAGATGGGAATCCACCGCCACGCGATCTTCGCCCGCGGGCGTCGAGCCGGAACCGCCGTCACGGCCACGCTCGCCACCGCGGCCGTGCTCCTCACCATGACTGCCGGACCGGCCACCGCGGCACCCACCGCCGAAGCGCCGTCCGGGACGGCCGGCGGGATCCTCGGCGCCGGCGACGCCGCCCGCGTGCCCGGCAGCTACGTGGTCACCCTCAAGGAAAGTGGGGGCTCGGTCGACGATCGACACGTCGGCGCGGCCCGCCTCGCCGACCGGTACGGCTTCCGCCCGGACCAGGTCTGGCGCGACGCGCTGAACGGCTTCTCCGTGCGGACCTCGGAGCAGGTGGCCCGCCGGTTGGCCGCCGACCCGGCGGTGGCGGCCGTGGAGCAGGACCGGCTGACCAGCTTGGCCACCACCCAGACGAACGCGCCGTGGAACCTCGACCGGATCGACGCATCGCTGGGGCTCAGCGGCACCTACAACTTCACCAGCGTCGGGACCGGCGTCCGGGCGTACATCGTGGACAGCGGGATCCAGATCAGCCATGCCGACTTCGGCGGCCAGGCGGTATACGGCTACGACGCCGTCGACGGCACGCTGCCGGCGAACGACTGCAGCGGGCACGGCACCCACGCCGCCGGCACCGTCGGCGGGACGACCTTCGGGGCGGCCAAGAACGTCGTGCTGGTCGCGGTCAAGGTGTTCGACTGCGCCCTGCCGAGCACGCTGTCGATGTTGATCAACGGGATCAACTGGATGATCGCCAACCACCCCGCCGGGCAGCCGGCCGTGGCGAACGTCGGCGTGTTGACCAGCCCCACCGTCGCGCTCGACGCCGCCGTGACGAACGCGGTCGCCGACGGCATCACGGTGACGGTCCCCGCCGGCAACTCGAACGTGAGCGCCTGCACCGTCTCACCCGCGTCGGTGCCGACCGCGCTGACCGTGGGCGCGACGCTGATGAACGACAACCGGGCAAGCTGGTCGAACTTCGGCCCCTGCCTGGACATCTTCGCTCCCGGCGACCGCATCACGTCGGCCTGGTGGAGCTCGACCACCGCGACCCAGACGATCAGCGGCACCTCGCACGCCGCGCCGCTCGTTGCCGGCGTTGCCGCCCGGGTGCTCAGCAACAACCCGACCTGGACACCGGCCCAGGTGGCCAGCTACCTGTTCGGCGTCGCCAGCCCGGTCGTGATCAACCCGGGGGCCGGCTCGCCCAACCGCCTCCTGTACCTCTCCCCGGCGCTCTGACCCGCACGGCCGCCGCGCCGAGCAGGTCGACGGCGTGGGCGACAGGGGCCCGCGAGCGACCGCTCCGGGCCTCAGCGCCCTGACCGCGCGGGCCGGGCGTCCGTGACGCCCGGCCCGCGGCTCACGGCCTGCTCAGCTCGCCGCGCAGGACAACGACGGTACGCCGTTGGTGCCGCTCGACGACCCCAGGAAGCCGAAGGTCGTGCTGCCGCCGGCACTGAGCGAACCGTTGTAGCTGACGTTGCGGGCGGTGACCGTCGAGCCGCTGGTGGTCAGCGTCGCGCTCCACGCCTGCGACACCTGTTGCCCGTTCGCGAACGTCCAGGTCACCGTCCACCCGCTGATCGCCGAGCTACCCGCGGTCACCCGCACCTCGGCCTGGAAGCCACCCTGCCACTCACCGGTCAGGGTGTACGACGCCGAGCAGGACCGCCCGCCCGACGGCGGCGGGGTCGTCGGGGGCGGGGTGGTCGGGGGCGGGGTGGTCGGCGGGGCGGTGGTCGGCGGCGTGGTCGGGGTGGTGCTGCCGACGGCGCTCATGATGGCGTCGATGATGCCCTGCTGGGTGACCGTGGCGCTGCTGCGGTTGAACAGCCCGAACCCGTACGCCCCGTTGTAGCCGTTGTCCCAGTAGGCGGTGGCCGCCCCGTACTTCTTGGCGGTGGACACCAGGGTGCGCGCGTAGTCCGCGCGGTACCTGTTGTTCGTCGAGTCGGCCGAGGTCTTGTCGACCGAACCGTACTCACCGACGAACACCGGGTAGCCACGCGAGACGAAGGTGTCCCGCACCTTCTTCAGTTGCCCGTCCATGAAGTCCTGCTGTCCCCAGGTCGACTTCCGTGCCGGGTTGGTGGCGGCCGGCCCCCACTGCGTGATGGTGCCGTTCTCCTCACCGGCGAAGTCCCAGGGGTCGTAGTAGTGCACGGAGATCATGAGTCGCTGCTCGTTGGCCGGGATGGACGACGACCGGTACTGGTCGGTCGGCAGCACGAATCCGTAGTTGCCCACCGTGTAGTCGATGTTGGTGTTCCAGCCGGGAACGAGCAGCCAGCGCGAGGTGTTGTTCCCGCCGGTCCGCCGGACCGTGTCCACGAAGATCTGGTTGTAGGCGTTGATGTTCGAGTAGCACGGCTGGGTGGGATTGCCGTACTGGCCGTCGAACTCCTCGTTCATGGATTCGAGGATGAGGCGTTCGCTGTAGCTCTGGAACCTGGTCGCGACCTGCTGCCAGACCTTCTGGTACTTGTCCCTGATCGTCGTCTGGTTCGACGAGTCGCAGATCAACCAGGAGCCGGTGACGGTCTTGTAACCGTCGCCGTGCATGTTGATCAGCACGTACAGACCGCGACCGTAGGCGTAGTCGACGATTTCCTGGATCCGATTCAGCCAGGCGGCGTTGATCGTGTAGTTCGGGGCGGACCCGATGTTTCCCAGATAGGAGACCGGGATGCGGATCGTCTTGAATCCCGCCGCCTTCACCCGGTCGATGAATGCCTGCGTCACTACCGGGTTGCCCCATGCCGTCTCGCTGGGGATCCCGTTGACGTTGGCCTCCAGGGCGTTCCCCAGATTCCAGCCCGCCCCCATGTTCGCGACGAGCTGGGTGGCGTTGAGCTGGGCCATGCTGTCGGCCGACGCGGCACTGGGCAGCACGGCTGTGGTTCCGGCCAGCGCCAGTACGCCGGACAGTAGGGCGAACTGAACCTTCCTGAGTGTGGGTTTCACAAGCATCTCCCGTCTTCGAACCAACCGTCACGCTGGGTTGTCGAAGCGATTCGACGATATTTCGATTGCCTTCGTTGGCAGTCGATGGCCGCCAAAGAATAGATGCACATGCATGAATGGGGCAAGGTTGCGGCCGGCACGTCCGGTCGAGGACCACCCGCGTGCCACCTCCCGCCCAGCGTCGGGCCACGGGATGGACCGCCACCGAGCACGACGCACACAGCGCGTCACCGCCAACGCGAACACGGTGCGGAGCCGCAGGATCGCTGCCTGGGCACACCGCCCGGGCCCCGCCCAAAGGGGGTGGCTGCGATCCGGGCCAAGCACTGCTCGACCCCTACGGAGCCACGACAGGCCTCGCCACCGGCGGGACGGAAACTTTCCCGGCTCTGCTCCGATAGTTTCCAGCCCGCAGCGACCCGTTCATTGACGAACATCGACGTCAGGGCGTAGCGTCGGCGTAGAAAGTTTCTTGATGAAGCCACTCCTCCGCTCCCGATCCCCTGGGCAAGGAAACCCGAGCGATGAACAGAGCGATACGGAAAGGTCGCCTCCGGCCCACCGCCGTCGCCGTCGCCGGGCGTTGGCCGGGCGACTCCGCCGCAACTGGCAGCGTGACGGTTCTCGGCGACCGGATCGGCCGGGCAACCGGAGTGGAAGAGCTTCGCGGCGGCACGAACGACCCGCCGGTTTCCTGCTGTGGCCGGAGCTCTTCACCACCACGAGAAGCGGCACCCCGGTGACCGGCACCCCGGGCTGGGCTGTTCCGCCGTCGTGACAAGCAATCGGCTGTGCGGCCGTACGGCACGCTCCGTCAATCCCGAGAAAGGTCCCTATGAAGAACAGACGCTTCGCGATCTGGGCAACGATCGCTCTCCTCGCCATCGGTGGCGTCGGGACCGGTGCCCTGGTGGCCCCGGTCTACGGTGCGACCACAGCGGCCGGGAACAGCTCGCCCGGCTTGGCCGCCGGCGGCTGCGTCGCGGATCCCGCCCTGCGCGGCGCGACGAAGAGTCCGCTCTACACCGTCACGGCGGACGCCGCGCCGCTGTTCGTCGAGAAGATGACCAAGTACGCGCCTGAGATGCAGGTGCACTATGCGCACTGCTCCATGGCGGGAGCGGGCACGGCCCAGTTCTCGGTCACTGTCGCCGAGGGCTTCAGCTCCTACACCGTCAGCCCCAAGAGCCGGAAACTCGCCGTCGCCCGCAGCGGCAACACCATCACCTTCAACAGCGGCCCGAACTACCTGATCGTCCAGTTCGATTCCAAGGAGCTGCTGTTCATCCTGATCGACGCGCCCGAGACGAACGCGCCCCAGTTGGGAGACGCCAACGTCAAGAACCTCGCCGACTACGGCGTCGACAACACCGGGGCGACGCTCGTCACGGCCAAGATCCAGAGCGCCATCGACGCCGCGTCCGGGGCGACCCGCAACATCCTGTACGTGCCGCCGGGCCGGTACCAGGTCGGTGAGCTGTGGATGAAGAGCAACATGACCCTCTACCTGGCAACCGGTGCGGTCCTCTACGGCTCGAACCAGAAGGCGGACTTCAACACCGGCAGCGGTGGGGTGAACATCGAGGGCATGCAGCACGCCTCCCTCCGGATGTACCAGGTGAGAAACGCCAAGCTGCTGGGTCGCGGTGTCATCGACGGCAACGGGAAGTACCTGCGGGCCCAGGGCATCAACCTGGCCCTGCTGAAGATCGAGGAGAGTTCCGACATCCTGGTCGACGGTGTCACCGTCCGCGACTCCAGCTACTGGAACACACTCGTCTACCGCAGCGACAGGGTCACCATCAAGAACTACAAGCTGATCAACTGCCGGCCCACGACGGGGTACAACAACACCGACGGCGTGGACTTCGACGAGTCGACCAACAGCCTGCTGTCGAACGCGTTCCTCTACACGGGCGACGACAACATGGCGACCAAGAACGAGTTCGCCAACAGCGGCACGATCAACACCAAGAACGTCATCCACGAGCACATCGTCTGCTACAGCAACTCCGCCTGCGCGAAGATCGGCACCAAGACCGAAGGCACCTCCATGGACGGGATCGTCTTCCGCGACATCGACGTGGTGAAGGCCGGGCGTTCAATGGTGATCGACGCAGTCGACACCGCCGTCGTCTCGAACACCCGGTGGGAGGACGTCAGAGTCGAACAGACCGACAGCCTGATCGACCTCCAGGAGGATCGCCCGCCGTCCTGGCGGACGGTGAAGAACACCTCGACCATCCGGAACGCCTACTTCACGAACGTTTCCTCCGACGTGAAGAAGGTCGTCAACCTGCACGGAAAGTCGTCGACCGTCAACATCAGCGGCGTGCACTTCAGCAACTTCACCGTCCAGGGCAAGCCGGTCACCAGCCAGACCGACTCGGACGCGACCTGGAACATCAACGCCTACGTCTCGAACATCACCTTCTCCACCGCGCCGCCCACCACCCCGCCGCCCACTACCCCGCCGCCCACCACGCCTCCGCCGACCACCCCGCCGCCGGGCCAGTCCGGTGCGTGCGAGGTGGGCTACACGATGAACTCCTGGAACGACGGATTCACCGCCAGCATCCGCATCACCAATCGCGGCACGACGACGATCGACGGTTGGACCCTGGCGTTCACCCTGCCCAGCGGGCAGACCGTGACCGGCGGCTGGAACGCCACCTTCACGGGCTCCAGCGGTCAGATCTCCGCACGCAACGTCTCGTACAACGGCACGCTGGCAGCAGGCGGATCCACCGACATCGGCTTCCAGGCCACCCACACCGGCAACACCGCCAAGCCCGGGTCATTCACCCTCAACGGCGTCAGCTGCGCCGTCTCCTGACGGGAACGTCCGGTCGGCCGCCGTGGGCCGCACCCCGCTTCGGGGCGCGGCCCACACCGGCCGCTACCTCGATCCCCGGCGAAGCTGGGGATCGATCTTCTCTGCGTCGACCACGGTGAAGGAGGCGTACGGGTCGACGCAGCCGCTGATGACCGCCTCGGCCTGCTGATCGCCGAGCAGCACCGAGCGGAAGAACGCGGTGACGTAACCGGCGCTGACCTGGCGTTGTTCGGTCTCGGTCAGTTTGCGGGTCACGTGCGACCACTCGATCGGCGGCTCCGGCGTGCCGCTGTCCGGGTCCCAGTCCGGGTACGTCGGGGTGCCGCACCAGCCGGGCTCCGGGCCGAATCCCTGGTCGTCGATTGCTCCGACCTGCCCACTCTCGGGAGACCACTGGGTGTTGAGGAAGTTGTGGTTGGCGCCGCGCACGTGCCAGGTGTAGATCGGCTTTCGGGTGTGACCGGTTGCCAATCTCGCGTAGTCGAGACCCTGCTCGCTGTCGCAGCCGCCCACCCAGACCGCGAGCGGCGCCGAGGTCACCCGGTAGAGCTTGGCGTCCGGGGAGCCCGGGTTGGTGGCGTTGCCCGAGCCAGCGGCGGCGAGGGCGAGGACGCCGGCCAGTCGTACGCCTGCCGGAAGATCGGCGCGGTGGACGTCCGCGGCGTGCCAGGCCACCGCACGGCCGCCACGTGAGTGCCCGAGTGTTCCCGTACGGGAAAAATCGATCTTGCCCCTGAAGTCCGGCTCCGGGCCGCTGAAGTGGCCGGCCAGGGCGCCACGGCCGGTGCGGGCCAGTTCGGTCCAGAGCGCGAGGTGCTTGTTGATGAGTTTCGAGCGGGCGTTGTCGGCCTCGGTGCCGATCTGGCCGGCATTGATTCCGTTCGCGCTGATCGAGATGACGATCATGCCCTGGGCGGCGAGCTGTTGCGCGAGGTAGTCGTAGCCGCGATAGCTGGGCAGCGCCGCGACACCGGGCGCACAGGGCCACTGCCAGAGCCGGTGGATGGCCTCCAACCAGCGCGGATCGTCGTAGTAGTCGTCCGGCGACTCCTTCTCGATCCGAGCCGCCTCGGCGTCGGCGGCGCGGTCGGCGCACGTGCCCCAGTAGCCGTGCGAGAGCACCACCAGCGGAAACGGCCCGCTGCCGGTGGCCGGGTAGTGCACGTTGCCGGTCAGCTCGATCGGTGCCAGGGTCGGCGAGTCCGGGCCGTCGGTATGGAAACCGGCGACCGTGAAAGCGCTGTCGCCGAGGGTGTAGTCGAGCGACCGGACCGGATAGGTGCGGCCCTTCGCCTGGGCGGGCGACGTGGGCACCAGACCGGCTGCGACCAGGACCACCGCGGCCAGGCCTTTCAACAGTGACAACTTCTTCTCCTTCGCAGGGACAGGGTCTCCGTTGGAGCGAGTCGGACGACCCGGACGACCTGCCTTCCCCGTGACAGGACCGCGGCGGTGCCACCGGCAGGGAGATCCTGGCGGCCACTTGTCAGAGACCTGTTGTGATCCGGTAGTGGTCCCGTTTTCGACCTGTTTCGATGCCCTGACGCCTCATAGACTCGCCGCCGTGAACGCGCACGTGCTCGTCGCCGAGGACGACCCCAAGCAGGCCGAGTTGCTCCGGCGATACCTGGAGCACGAGGGCCACCGGGTGTCGGTGGTCCACGACGGCCGGGCCGCCCTGGACGAGATCCGCCACTGCCCGCCGGATCTGCTGGTGCTGGACGTCATGATGCCGCGCGTCGACGGACTCGACGTGTGCCGCATCCTGCGTCGGGACTCGGAGGTGCCGGTGCTGATGGTCACCGCCCGCAGCACCGAGGACGATCTGCTGCTGGGCCTGGACCTGGGCGCCGACGACTATCTGACGAAGCCCTACAGCCCGCGGGAACTGGCGGCGCGGGTCCGCACCCTGCTCCGCCGGACCCGGTCCACGGCTGCGCGGCCCGTCGCGCCGTCACTGCGGGTGGGCGACCTCCTGCTTGATCCGGTACGCCACGAGGTCACCGTCGCGGGCGCCCCGGTGGTGTGCACCCCGGGGGAGTTCGCCCTGTTGAGCGCGTTCGCGGCGGAGCCGGGGCGGGTGTTCAGCCGCGATCTGCTGCTTCGCCGGCTGCACGGGCTCGATTCGTACATCACCTGCCGCACGGTCGACGTGCACGTGATGAACCTGCGCCGCAAGATCGAGGCGAACCCCCGCCGCCCGGTACGGCTGCTCACCGTGTACGGCATCGGATACAAGCTCGCCGATGGCTGAGCGGCACAGGCGCGGCAGCCTCCTGGTCCGGCTGCTCGGCCTCAGCGTGGTGATCTCCGTACTCTCGATCTCGGCGACCGCCTGGCTCGCCGTACGCGACACGACCAGGGCGCTCCAGCAGGAGCGCGGCCGGGCACTCGCCGACGACGCGAGAATCTACGACGCCCTGCTCGGGCACGCCGCGACCCATCGGGACTGGACGGACGTGCTGCCACTGGTGCGGTCCCTCGCGGCGACCACCGAGCGACGAGTCGTCCTGACCGACCGCAACCGAGCCCCGATCGCCGCGTCCGGCGAGGGAGCACTGCCGCAGCGGGCCTCCGCCACCGTCGACCCGCTCGACGTCGACACCAGCCTGGCCGCAACGGCGGGACGCGGCGGCATCGACGCGCGGGCGACCGGCCCGTACCAACTGCCGGACGCCGAACGCACCGCGCTGCGCAAGATGGCGGAAAGAGCGCGGGACTGTCTGCGCGGCCCGGTAGATGTCGCCACCGCAGTCCCGATGATCGCGGCGGAAGGGCTACTTCCGGCGTACACCGACGCGGAGATCGTCGTCGCTCCCGGCGGTCGGCCCCGCATCGAGTCCCGAGGCACCGCCGTCACCGGCGACATCCGGTGTGCGAAGGCGTTCGACGCGTTGGCTGAGCCGACCCCCACCGAGCGGAGAGCGCTGGGTCAGCTCGACGACCTGGTCAACACATGCCTGGGCCGCCAGCGGATGCCAGCGGTGCGAGCCGACCTCGACGGACAGTGGACCCCGACCAGGGCCGACCCGATCACCGCCGAACAGCGCGACGACGTCAACGGCTGCGTCTCCGAGGCACGGCGCACCCAGATGGCCGACTACGTCGCGCCGCCCGTGCTGCTGTTCGTCACCGAGCCGGGCACCCCGGCGCCGGTCGGCGCCTTCGACCTCACCCCGGCCAACCGGTTGCGGATCTTCGGGGTCGCCGGGCTGGTGCTGCTCGTCGCGGTCGGTGTCACGGTCCTGGTGGGGGTACGCCTGGTCCGGCCGCTACACGCGTTGACCGCTGCGGCCGGGCGGATGCGCAACGGCGACACCGCGGCACGGGTCCGGGTCTCCGGGCGCGATGAGATCGCCCGACTCGGCAACGCGTTCAACGAGATGGCCGAGCAGCGGTGCCGAGTCGAGCAGTTGCGCCGCGACATGGTCGGCGACATCGCGCACGAGATGCGTACGCCGGTGACGAACATCCGTGGCTGGTTGGAGGCGGCCGAGGACGGAGTGGTCGAACTGGACGTGGGCCTGGTCAGCTCGCTGCTGGACGAGGCGCTGCTGCTCCAGCACGTCATCGAGGACCTCCAGGACCTCGCCGCAGCCGACGCGGGCGAGCTGAAGCTGCACCGGCGACAGGTCGAGGTGCCCGAACTGCTGCAGGAGGTGGCGGACGCCTTCGCCCCCGCCGCCGAGTCCGCCGGGGTCGCGCTGGTCGTCGATGCCACACCCGGCACTCTCAGCGCCGATCCGATCCGGCTCCGGCAGGCCATCGGCAACCTGATCACCAACGCGATCCGGCACACGCCCGCCAACGGCAGGGTCACCATCTCCTCGCGGACTGGGGGTGTGCACGCCGAGATCGTCGTGGCCGATACCGGGCCGGGAATTCCGGAGGAACAGCGTGGCCTGGTCTTCGAACGGTTCTGGCGGGCCGAGAAATCCCGCAACCGGCAAATGGGCGGCAGCGGTCTGGGGCTCGCCATCGTCCGTAAGATCGCCGAATCACACGGCGGCACCGCAGAGGTCTCCGGCACCGCCGGGGCGGGAGCCGTGTTCACGCTTCGCCTTCCGAACCCGTCCGGTCAGACCGATCGACGTCGCGGCTCTGTCCCACTCGCCTGCCGGCCCTGACTCCCGCCGCCGATTGTGCGAACAGGGCGCGACCCGGGCCACGATCGTCGCCGCCGGGCCGGGCGAAAGGCGACCAGGGCGCGGAAGGGAGTCATGCGTGATGCGGCGTCTGAAGATGCTCTTTTACCCGCTGGCTGCCGTGGTCACCGGCGATGCGACGCGTCAGACGCGGGGCTCAGCAAGCAGCGGGTGGTGGTCGAGGCGGTCCGGCTCGCCGACCGCGAGGGGGTCAACGGGCTGAGCATGCGACACGGCGGTGTGGACGGACGCCAACTCCCGACGTCAATACAACATCGGATAACTTCTATGCATTGATAGACTCGTCCGGCGTGGAGAGCTCGGACGGGTGAGCGAAGTGGGCGGAAATGCGCAGCAGGCGTCGGCCTGGTTCGCCGGCGAACTCCGACGCCTCCGGCAGCTTTCCGGGGCCCCGTCGTTGAACACCCTGGTCGCCATCTCGACAGCGCAGGGGCAGCCACTGGCCCGCTCGACGATCAGCGACAAGCTGAACGCCAAGTCGTTGCCTGACTGGCCTTTCGTCGTCGCCTTCGTCAAGGCGTGTGTGGCGCACGCCGACCGGGCCGGTGTCCGCCTCCCCGCCGACCTGACCGAGATGAGGCACTGGGATGCGAGACACTGGCGGCTGCTGCGGATCGCCGACGCCGCCCATACCGAGGATCGGCTGCGGGCCGCCGCCCACGCCCAGATCGGCCGCCGCACCGGCAGTGCCGCGCCGGCCAGCCAACCCGAGCCGCCGGTTCCCGGATCGTCACCGACCGGGCAAGGGGCGGGTGCCCTCGACAGGGTGACGCCCCGGCAACTGCCGGCGGCCGTACCCCATTTCGTGGGTCGCAGGGCGGCGCTCACCGCACTGGACGCCCTGCTGGCGCACCGGCACCGCGCCCCGGGCACCACGACGATCTGCCTGATCAGCGGTACGGCCGGGGTCGGCAAGACGAGCCTGGCGGTCGGCTGGGCGCACCAGGTTGCCGACCGTTTTCCCGACGGACAGCTCTACGTCAACCTCCGTGGGTTCGACGCGACCGGGCCGGCGGCGAGCCCGGCGGAGGTGCTCCGCGAGTTCCTCGAAGCTCTCGGAGTGCCGGCGCAGCGCGTCCCGGCGGGACAGGATGCCCGCTCCGGGCTGTACCGCAGCGTGCTGACCGGCAGGCGGGTGCTGGTGCTGCTCGACAACGCTGGTGACGTCGACCAGGTCCGCCCCCTGCTGCCCGGATCGCCGGAATGTCTGGTGGTGGTCACCAGCCGTGGGCACCTGGCGGGGCTGGTGACCATCGAGGGGGCGGTTCCGCTCCTCCTCGACCCGCTGCCGCGGCGGGAGGCGCACGAGTTGTTGTCCAGGCGACTCGGCGCGGATCGGCTGGAGAGCGAGCCGGAGGCGACGACCCGGATCGTCGACGCGGCGGCGGGGCTGCCGCTCGCGCTGGCCATCGTGGCAGGGCGTGCCGCCGTCCAGCCAGCTCTCGGCCTCGGTCGGCTCGCCGACGAGCTGACCGGGTCGGACGGCCTCGACCGGTTCAGCCACGAAGATGCGGCCACCGACGTCCGGACGGTCTTCTCCTGGTCGTACCGCAATCTGGACGCGACCTCGGCGCGGGCGTTCCGGCTGCTCGGACTGCACCCCGGGCCGGATGTCTCGGTGCCGGCGCTCGCGAGCCTGGTCGGCGCACCGGTGGCGGAGGCGGGTCGGACCCTGGCTGCGCTCGTCCGCGCTAACCTGCTCTCCGAGCATCTCCCACAGCGGTACGTCCTGCACGATCTGCTGCGCGCCTACGCGGCCGAGCTGGTCGCCGAACACGAGCCGGAGCAGGCCCGACGGCAGGCGCTCGGCCGGCTCATCGACTCCTACCTGCACACCGGGTACGCCGCAGACCTGCTCCTCTACGACCAGCGGGACCCGATCAGCCCCGCCCCGGCCCGGCCGGGCACCGCGATCACCGCGCTCATCGACCGGGCGGCGGCGTGGCGCTGGTTCACCAGCGAGCACCGAGTCCTCCTGACCGTCATCGGCCTCGCCACGGACGCCAGGTTCGACACACCCGCCTGGCAGCTCGCCTGGGTCGTCAACACGTACCTCGATCGGCTCGGGGCCTGGCAGGAGCAGCTCGTGGTCCAGGAGTGGGCGTTGCTCGCCGCGTCGAGGGTGGCCGACCGGGACGGGCAGGCCCGCGCCCACCGGAACCGGGCCGTAGCCTGCCTGCGGCTGGGGGACCACCACCAGGCCCGGGTGCACCTGCGCCGGTCACTGCGGCTCTACGCCGGCCTCGGCGATGCGATCGGCAGCGCTCGGGCTCATCTCAACCTCGGCATCCTGGCCGAGCGGCTGGGCCGGTACGAGCAGGCGCTCCAGCACGCGCAGCAGGCCCTCGACCTGTTCACAGCGGCGGAGAACCCCAACGGGAGGGCGAACGCGCTGAACAACATCGGCTGGTACCACAGCCAGCTCGGCAACCACCGACAGGCGATCGACTACTGCACGCAGGCGCTGGTGCTGCAACGGCAGGTCGGCAACCGGTACTGGCAGGCGCACACCTGGGACAGCCTCGGCTACGCGCACCACCGGCTGGAGCAGCAGGCGGAGGCGATCCGCTGCTACCGCAACGCGCTCGCGCTGTGGCGGGAAGCGGCCGAGCGCTACTACGAGGCGACGACGCTGACCCATCTCGGCGACAGCCACCGTGCCGCAGGTGCGCCGGGCCCCGCTCGGCGGGCCTGGCGGCGAGCGCTGAAGATCCTGGAGCTGCTCGGCCACCCGGACGCCGATCAGCTCCGGGACCGGCTGCGCGGCGGAGCCCGCCCGGTTTCGTGACCAGCGGGCCGAAGCGCTGTCGGGGCGGGCGGCGGAATCTCGCCGCGCGCCCCGACAGCGCAGGTCGGAGGGGTCAACGCCACTGCATGAAGTTGTTGATGATCGGTAGCGTCATCCGGACGGCGATGTTGTTGGTGGCGCTGGGCCCGCTGCCGAAGGGTCCACGGGAGAGGATCCCCAGCACCGTCGGGGTCGGGCACACGCAGGGCGGCGGCGGGCACGGACACGGGACCACCAGCGGTGGCCGCACCGGGCACCAGTCTTCCGGGTCGGGCGTGTAGTAGACGGGGCTGCCGTCCAGCCCGCTGACGAGGGGATGCCGAACGTAGAGAGCGGCAGCGTCCTCGGCCCGGACGGCGTCGTCGCTCGCCCATTGTCCGGGCCGGTCGGTCGGATATCCCTGGGTCCTGGTGCAGGATCCGGTCACCGGTTGGGTCGGATAGCCGAGGTTGAGCCAGCCGGTCCTGGTGCCGATCGCGCAGTTGAGCTGCGCCGCTCCGTAGTCGAAGGCCGGGTCGCCACCGCCAGGGGCATTGTTCGCGCCCGTCCAGTTCGAAGGGACGAAGAGCCGGAGTGCCGCGCACCCGCCGAAGGGTGCCGTCGTGCCGTCGTGCCCGGGGTACGCGACGACGTTGGTACGCCAGGTGCCGCTGGAGCCGCCGGAGTGCAGGCAGTGGGCGGCGGTCGCCACGGTACGTTCGCTGATCATGAAGCCGGTGCACTGGCCGCCGGTGAAGACCAGCCGAACGACGGCGCTGGCGGGAAACGTGGTGGTCGGACCGACCGGCACCCGGGTGTCGGGGCCGAGGATCGCCTCGATCCCGACGGCGGGAGTCACGCCGACGGCCGTGCCGTCCACCGGTGCCGTCGTGCTCACGGGCCGGTGACCGGACTGGGCCGCTCCGGCGCTGGCGGGTCGGTCGGTAGTCGTGGCGGCAGCCGCTGGCCCGGCCGGAGGGGCTACGGTGGCGACGGCAACGGCGGCTAGGGCTACTACCGCCCATCTCTTTCCCAGCATGGCTCTCCTCTGGTCGCACGGGGATCCCCCCGCAGTCACGCCTGTCTCGACCAGGCTGCGCAGAGCCCGGGCTGTCCGGCTGGTTCCCGGACACCGGAGCACCGCCGGCCGGACACCGACCGGTCATCACGGATGCCCAACCAGACGTCGGACACCTGCCGGCCCGGTCGGCGAGACCTGACCAGCCGGATTGCGACAGAGCCGGAGTGTCGACACACTCCCGAACCGGAGGAACCGGGTGACACGCGGTCGCGTGCCACCCGGCGGTGGCCTTACCGAGGCACCCAGGCACTCTCGGGCGTGAACCCTCCGAAGTCCGGCAGGGAGCTGTTGCCAGGGACTTCGAAGGCCCCCCCGGCGCAGTCGTCGTTCATGAACATCGCAGCACTCCGACTGCTGGTGTTGATCGCGGAACGCGCACGGTCTCCCCAACCGGCGTCCACCAGGCTCACGCACGTACCGGGCGATACCAGAGAGGTAAGGGTGAGACGCTCCCCGGTGAAGTTGGTGCCCTCGAACAGGCAGAGCGTGTTAGCGAAGGGGCAGTCACCAACGGCCGACGTGCTGCGTGCGGCGGGGCCCGCACTCGCCGCGGCAGGGGCCGAGACGGCACCCAGAAGCGCTGCCAGGAGGCCGGCCGCCACCAAGGCACGTGGCAGCCGCCGAACGGTCGGTGGAACGGGTTGCATCATCATCCCAACACCTTTCTCTGCTCCGATTGGTCTCGATGCCGCGCCTTCGGCTGCGGTGGCGCGGACGGATGACGAACCCGGGTCGGGCGGGTTCAAGCCGTGCGAAGATGCGCGGAGGTTTGTCCGCCTGATCGAGTGCAAGGCCACCGTCTGGGAGTGTCGAGTCGTCCACTGACGATTGCTGAGGGTGGGAGTACGCGCCGGGTCACGCGGTTGCAGTGTCGAAAAACATGACTCGCACCAATTGCTCCACAAACATCGATAGTAGTCGATGCGTCCGGTCTACGAAAGACCTAACTGGTTTGTCGGTGGTCGGCGGGCGCTGGGATGCTGCGGCCGACCGGGATCGGGGAGGCGCCAGCATGCAGTCGGAGTCCGAGCCGGAAGCGCGAACCATGGTCGGTGTCCTGCATGGCAGTCGGGAGGCGGGCCTGGCGGTGTTTCGCGGCATCCCGTACGCCGAGCCTCCGGTCGGCGACCTCCGGTTCGCCGCGCCGCAGCCGGGGCGCGGCTGGGAGGGCGTACGTCCGGCGGTCGCCTACGGTCCGCCGCCCCCGCAGCCCGGCGCGTTCGGGATGTCCCCGCAGAGCGTCGGCGACGACTGGCTGACGCTCAACGTCTGGACGCCGGCCCCGGACCCGGCGGCGCGGATGCCGGTCATGGTGTGGATCCCCGGTGGTGGTTACCTCGTCGGCTGTTCCGGCCTTCCGGAATACGACGGCGGGCATCTCGCCGGCAGCGGAACCGTGGTGGTGACGCTCAACTACCGCCTCGGTTTCGAGGGTTTCGGGGAGATCGACGGGGCCCCGGCCAACCGGGGGCTGCTCGACCAGGTCGCGGCCCTGGAGTGGGTACGGGACAACATCCGCGCCTTCGGTGGTGACCCGGACCGGGTGACGGTCTTCGGGCAGTCGGCCGGCGGCGGCTCGGTCGCCGCGCTGCTGGCCATGCCGCGCGCCGCCGGACTGTTCCGGCGCGTGGTCGCGCAGAGCATTCCGGGTACGTTCTTCTCGCCCGACCTGGCCGCCGACATCGCCGCCGCCTGCGCCGCCGAGTTGGGGGTACGACCAACCCTGGCCGACCTGTCTACGGTGGCTCCGGCCCGGCTGCCGGCCGTGGGCCAGGCGATCTCGGCCAGGATCGTCGCGTGGCGGGAGCGTTGGGGGCGGATCACCCACCGGCCGATCCCGTTCGCGCCGGTCGTCGATGGTGACGTGCTGCCGGCGACCCCCTGGCGGGCGCTTGCCGATGGCGCCGCGCGGGACGTCGAACTGCTCGTCGGACACACCCGGGACGAGCACCGGCTGTTCAGCCTGCTCGACGGCGTACTCGGCCAGGTCACGCCGGAGCAGGCCGAGACCGCGCTGCGGATGTTGGCCCCGGGCACGGACGGCTCCTGCCGATACCGGGAGGCGTTCCCTGATGCGACCGATGAGCAACTGTACGAGCTGGTCAACGCGGACTGGCTGTTCCGGATGCCGAGCCTGCACCTGGCCGACGCGCAACTCGCCGGTGGCGGCCGGGCCTACCTCTACGAGCTGACCTGGCCGGCGCCGGGCCTGGGCGGCAGCCTGGGTGCCTGTCACGGCCTGGACGTGCCGTTGGTCTTCGGCAACCTGACCAGCGGGCAACCCGCGATGCTGATCGGCGATCCGCCCGCCCCGGCGGCGCAGGAGCTGTCCGGGCAGATTCGCGGGGCGTGGACGGCGTTCGCCGCGAACGGCGATCCCGGGTGGCCGTCGTACGACGCCGGTCGCAGCACGCGGGTCTTCGACGAGCAGCCGGCGGTCGTCGCGTACCCGGAGGAAACCTCACGGCGGCTGTGGCGGGACCACACCTTCACCGCGCTCCCGCTGCTGGTCCGGTAGCGCAGTCGCCGCTGGGCTGCCGTGCCGGTGCCGATGCGAATGGCAGGCATCGGTCGCGAACCAGCACGCCGCCCTTGACGGGCGTGAAGTTCCAGACGTGGATGCCCATGTCGATGCGGAGGCCCTCACCGACTGCCGGCCCGGACCAGCGGATGCACGTGTTGTCCTTGAGCTGGTGGACGGTGGAGGTGATGGACAGGGTCGCGGCAGGAGTGTTCGGCGTCTCGGGTACGGGGGTGGTCCACCGGAACTGCGAGCCCGCGCGCAGCGCTCCGCGGTCCAGCCGCTTGGCGACGTGCCCACCTTTCCCCGATGGCGACGGCGGGACCCGCTCCCGGTCGACGGTGACAGCTCCGACACAGAGCTGATCGCCGCTGCGGCCGGGGGCCGGGTCGACGCGCTGCGCCTGCTGCACGAGCGGCCCCGGGCAGGTACCGCGCGAGCGGCTCCGGCCCGGGGCCGCCCGGCCCCGCGGGCCGTCCGCGACCGGCGAACCGGTGTGCGGGCGTGGTTTGCGTACCCCTGTCACCCTCACCGCGTGTCACCCAAACTGATGCGCGGCCTCGCCGCGTTCGCGCTGGCCCTGGGGCCAGTCGCCGTGTTCACGGAGCCCGCCGTGGCGGCGCCCGTGTGTGACGTCCCCGAGCCACCTCCGGTGTGCGGCGGGGACGTCGACGAGGACAACGCCTGGGTCAACCTCACCTCGGCCAGCCGGGTACCGACCGGCGTGCAGGTCAAGGGGAGCGCCGGTGACCCGGACGCCACCACGTCGGTCCAGGTCATCGCCAAGATCTCCGGTGTGGAGGTGGGCCGGTTCAGTGTCGCCTCCGGCTCGGCCTTCATCCGGACCCTCCCCGCCCGGTACGGGGACACCGTCTGCCTCACCGTCGTCAACCAGGGAGCCGGGGTCGGCGAGACCGCCTGTCGGGCGCTCGCCGTCCGGTTCGACCCGTTCGGCTCGTTCGACGAACTCTCCCCCGGACCGTCCGGCCTGCGGGTACGCGGCTGGGTCATCGACCCGGACACCGCCTCGCCGCTGACCGTGTCGGTGCGGGTGAACGGCCGGCTGCACACCGCGTTGGTCGCCTCGACGACCCGTACCGACGTGGCCGCCAGCTACCCCGCCTACGGCGGCGACCACGGCTTCGACCTGCTGGTGCCGGCGGCCCGGGGCGACCACACGGTCTGCGTCACCGCGCTCAACGTCGGCGTGGGGGTGGACACCGCGCTGCCCTGCCGGACGGTCACCCAGGGCGGCGCACCGGTGATCGACCACTTCCTGGTACGGGCCCCCGACTACCCGACCCCCCGGATGGAGGTCGACGTACGGGTGGGCACCCGGGACGCCACCCAGGTCAGCGTGTGGCGCGGCCCCACACCGAACGGGCCGTGGACCGACTGGCCCACCCCGCACAGCACCTGGAGCAACCCGGCCGGGTACTGGGAGATGGACCTGACCGTGGACTGGGGGCGCACCTACTGCTACCTCGCCACCGCGTACAACGCGTACGGCTCGCACACCCCGCCGGCGGTCTGCGCGACCACCTGGGCCGGGGCGTACCCCCAGCCGGCCCGGGTGGGGGTGACCGGAGTCTCGAACACCTCGATGATGCTGAGCTGGGACGACGTCGCCATGGGCGAGGCCGAGTGGCGGCTGGTCCGGTCCGGGGTGCCCGACGTGGTGCTGGCCGGCACCCCGGGCACCGGACGGATGAGTCACCTGGTCACCGGGTTGCAGCCCGGCACCCAGTACTGCTTCCTGCTCGGGGCCCGCTCGCCTGGCTGGGCGGGCAACCCGTACTTCTTCTGCCAGTGGACCGCGAAGGCGGCTGCCGACCCGACCACGTTGCAGGGCGTGGCGGCCATGAACCTGTGGAACTGCGACCCGCGCGGTCGGGCCGGCACGGTGTGGTCGACCGACGCCAACGGCCGCTGGGTGCGGCAGGGCGCGCTGCCCAGCAGCCTGGCGGCGGGGGCCTGCGGCCCCGCGACCAGCGCACCAGCGGCCCGGGTGACCCTGCCCGGCGGGCGGACCACCACCCTGGCGGTGGTGGTGGTCGACGGCCGGTACTGCGTCGCCGACGACCCGTACGACGCCAACTGCCGGGTCTGGCAGACGCCGCCCACGCTCGGCGACCCGAAGGGCATCACCGAGAACCGGCTCCTGTTGGGTTGACCGTGATGTCCAGGGGTGGGCACGACGCTGTCGGCCCACCCCTGCGCGGTTCCCGGAGCACCATTCACGGCAGATCGTCGATTGGCCGTGTCGACGCCGGCCGAACATTGGCTCTGGCGGAGCCGAAGGAACACATCTGCGGCGAACGCCTCAAGCCGTTGCCGCACCGGAAAGGCCATCAGGGGTCACGCCATCGTCGAACTACCCGAACCGCTTCCGGCGTCCCAACGACGCGCCGACCCAACAAAGCACTACTGGTCCGCAGGAGGTCCGTGCCCGAGATCAGCGGTGCAGCACACGGCCCTCTCGTATCATGGCCCATGATCGTCGGCGGCGTGGAGGGGCGGAGCGTGTCGGACTGGGAACAACTGCTTATCCGGGAGTTGCAGCGGTTCCTGCCTGAGCCGCTGACGGACGACTCGCGCAGGGCCCGCTACGCCTTCTACCACTGGGACGACATGCTCGCCAGCGAGTTCTTCGAGGACGCGGACCTCGACCGACTCGCCGCGCTCGCCGAGCCGCAGTCGTGCATCGTGGCCGGGAACGGAACGAGCGGCATCGGCTGGGACCGGTGGGCGTTCGACCTCGGCCGCTCGATCTTTCCGGTCGACGACGCGGGAAAGATCGAGGCGCTGGCGGGCGGGCCCGCCGCCGACCTGCTGGCTGCGGCCCGCCCCTCCGGCGGCCGGGCTGTGGTGCCCGGTGTCGAGCTGGCGCGGGTGCTGAGCCGGCACGGCGTGGCGCCGGAGGACCTCGCCGAGGACGGCGTGGTCATGCCGATCCATGTGCGGGTGGTCACCGACGGGAGCCTCCTCGACGCGCTCCGGGCGGCCACCTGCACGATGAACCGAGCCGGGCTGGAGCCCGCCGATCCGGACGCCGAGGTCGACCCGCGGTGGCGGGCGGCGCTGGACGGGATTGCCGACGTTGAGCTGCGCTCCCACCTGAGCGCGCTGTTCCTCGACGCCGAGTCCGCCCGGGCCTACGGCGGCGAGTACTGCGGAGCCCGCTGGCCGTGCGGCAGCGAACCGGTCCGATCCGCCGCCGCCCGGGTCGTCGCAGGTTGGGAGTTCGGCGAGGGCCAGGCATGGTCGGCGATCGTCGAACTGGCCGACGACCACCGACCGCCGAAGGTCTGAGCCAACCAGTCCCATGTGCCGGCGGGAGGGGCCGCGCCGCGTACTGCCGCTTCGGTCGGGCAGCACGTCGACCCGACGGTGAGTGGCGGCACGAC
Organism: Micromonospora haikouensis; assembly: GCF_000876225.1. Taxonomy (NCBI): domain Bacteria; kingdom Bacillati; phylum Actinomycetota; class Actinomycetes; order Micromonosporales; family Micromonosporaceae; genus Micromonospora; species Micromonospora haikouensis. The sequence goes on from NZ_JXSX01000001.1 coordinate 128,152, forward strand.
CCATTGCCCCGAGCGTCGGGTGTCGATGGTGCTGTTGACCCCGTCGAAGTTCACCACGTGCAGGGCGGACGCCTGATAGCCGCACTGGATGTAGGTGTGGGAGGCGGTTCCACGCCAGGCGACATCACCTGCCGCCAACCCGTGAAACCGCTAACCGCAACAAGCGCCACCGAACCTAACGAAGCCCGACCCTGACCGAGCATCTCGCCGCTCGGCCAAGGGACCGCATCCGGGAGCAGTCCCACGCCGAACCGTCACCCCACCTACGCATATGGCCGCCCTCATCTCGTGCACCACGTCGAGCCTCGGCGTCGATCCGCGCACAAAGAAGTCGATTGCCGTCGGGCATGCAACAGCGTCGATGCCAAACGGTCATCACAGGGCAGTCTCGCTCACTCGAGACATGCCGGGCGTGGAAGGCTGGCCGGGAACAAGGGCCGGCTCGAAGCATTAGCCTTCGCGAGACCAGAACGGGGCAGGACATGGACCGAGGCACCCGCGACGAGATGCTCGCCCGCCTGGCCGCGGCGGTCGGATCCGTCACCGTCGCACACCCGACGCGGGTGGCCATCGACGGACCTCCCGCCGCCGGCAAGACCACCCTCGCCGACGAACTGGCCGTCCTCCTGCGCGCGCAGGGCCGCGACATCATCCGCGCGACGATCGACGACTTCCTCTTCCCCCGGGCACAGCGCTACCCGCGCAGCGAATACTCCGCCGAAGGCTGCTACCTCCACACCCACGACCACGACGCGCTGAACCGGATGCTGCTCGACCCGCTCGGGCCGGGCGGAGATCGACGCTTCCAACCCGCGGTCTACGACCACACCACCGACACCACGCTGTCCCCACCGATCAGGACCGCCCCCACCGACGCCGTACTGATCTTCGACGGCGTCTTCCTCCTGCGCCCGGAACTGATCCACCGATGGGACCTGCGCATCTTCGTGTCGACCGCCCTCGAGAGGACCGTGGATCGCGCCGTGATCCGCCAACGCCACGTGTCATCCCGCGCCGACGTCGAAAGACGCTGGCGCGAACGCTACATCCCCTCCCAACAGCTCTACCTCGCCACCGCCCGCCCGACCGACCACGCCGACATCATCGTGCACAACGACGACCCCCAGCAGCCGACCTGGGAAACCCGAACACACTGACCACACCCAATTTTCGGCATCGAGACCCACCGCTGACCGTCCCGAAGGGCAGTCCCCTCACCACGAAGGGCTGTGCTGGCAGGCAAGCCAGTCGACCCGGCTCCTACCGCCACCGATATACCCTGCCGGCGACGCACAGCACGGTCGTGTCACGTACCACCGGCAGGCCCCCGGAACCCGTGAGGTGGCCCGTCATGCCGACGGCCCGGCGTGCTGGTCGAACAAGCAGGAATCAGATGCGTAGACCTTCCGGCCGTCACCGCCACCTTCGGCCCCGGACGATGGTCGTGCGGCTCGGCCGGCTGCGCCACGAGCAGGACCCGGTACGGGCTCGGGAGACGTTTCGATCCCGAGCTGTCGGCGTGCGGACGTGGCTCGTCCGACAGACAGGTGCACCGACCGAGCCCGTCCGCGAACACAGACGGCGACCCCATCGAGACGGGGCGGTGCGACGGCGCTCGGGAATGGCCGCCATACAATCGCGGTAAGGCGGAGCGCCAGGCCGAGATCCCGGCACCGGTGTGAGGGAGGGGTCAGGATGTTCGGCAGGATGTTTGACGCGATGATCGGCAGGATCATCGGTTCGACGAACAACCTCAGCGATCAGATGGACCAGCTCAGGCCCGACCTGAGTCGGGAATCGCTCGGCGTCGGGCCCGACTTCCCCGGGATCGCCCCGAACCCGCTGATGAGCAGTGATGCGCGGAAGCGCAATGCGGAACTGCGTACGGGAGCGCTTGCGCTCGCCGTTCTCGTCGACTGGCGGGAGGTGAACAGCAACCCTTGCGTGATCCTGATGTTCGACGTGGAGACCGCCGACGGCATCTCGTTCCGCGGTATCGCAGACGAAGGCCTCACGATCACCGAGCTCACCCGACTCGCCCCAGGGCAGACGTTGCCCGTGCGCTACCGGCCGGCCGTCATGGACCACTACGTCGCCCTTGCCCGGGACGCGGACCCCGCCCATGTGCAGCAACTCTCTGACGAGATCGCGCGCCGCAAGCGGACCTGATCCGAAGCCATCGAGCGTTCTTTAACTGCTTCCAAATACTGGGACAATCCGTCCCAACCCGCCGAAGCGATCAAGGCCGTGGCGCGCGTTTCCGCTGGTCACGGCCTTGATCGTGAAGTGCGCCCGAAGGAACTCGAACCCCTAACCTTCTGATCCGTTGACGACAAGCCAGCCGAACCAGCTCACAGCCTTGATCAAACGCCACCACGCGTCCGATTTCAGCAGACAACGGGACCTTCCCCGGTCGCGTCCACCCATTGGGGGGCATAGATAGATTCCGTTGTCACGGGCGACCGGCGAAGCATCCGGTGACCCCTCTGTGCGCGAAACGATTACTCGCACACCGCGTCGACGCCGAGCCGACGCTGGAACGATCGTCGCCGGGGTCCGACTCACGACGGGGGTTGGGCCGAGGTGTAGGGCGGCAGCGGCAGTGGCTCGTCGCGGAGGAACGCGCGGAGCAGCGCGTCGTATGCCTCCGGCTGGCCGGCGGCGATGTCGTGTCCTGTATGCGGTAGGTAGACCAGGGTCGCCTGCGGCAGCGTGCGTCGGTATTCGTACGTTTCCTCCCATGGGACGAAGTCGCACTCGCCGCGCATGATCAACGCGGGTACCCGGGCCTGCCGGAGCGCGGGCCGCGGGTCGGGGATGTGTGCGAAGTCCTCGACCGTCTGTTGGTTGACGTAGAAGCCCTGGTGGTTGTCGTGTGTCTCGGCGGGTGCCGAACCGGGACAGCGGGCGGTGTCCTTGCCGAGCACGGCGACGGCGTGCATCAGCGCGTCCGCCTCGTCGTCGCCGACGAGCGCGCGCGCCGCGTTCGGGTTGACGCCCTGCAGGATCGCCTGGGCGATGACCCGGGGCGAGGCGAACAGGTCGTCGCGCTGCCGACGCTGCTCGGCGGTCATCCGGGCCCAGGGGTCGCCGCCTCCACCGTCCGGGTAGGCGCCCGCCCAGATCGGTCCGGGCGAGGTGAACACGGCCCGGGCGACGTGCTGCGGGTGGGCCGCGAGGTACTGCGCGGCGAGCGATCCGCCCCAGGACTGCCCGACGACGATGATGCGCTCAGCGCCCAGCTCGACGCGGATCGCGTCGAGGTCGGCGACCTGCCGGGCGACGGTGTAGCCGGTGACGTCGGCGAGCCGGGTGGACCGGCCGGCGCCGAGCTGGTCGTAGGCGTAAACCTCGAAGCCGTCGGCGGCGAGCAGGGTGCCCACGGCGGGCATGCCTTCGCCCGGGGTGCCGGGGCCGCCGTGCAGGAAGAGCACGGGCGTCGGGCGGGGCGTGCCGGAGGCGACGGCGTGGACGTACGCGATCCGTGATCCGGTGGGCAGGTCCCAGAACCGGACGCCGGCGGGTGGGGGCGGGGCGGCCGGGTGCGGGCCGGGCCGGAACACGGTCGCGGCGGCGAGCCCGGCGACGGCGACGGTGACGGCGACGGCCAGCACCGTCGCGGCGCGGCTCCGGCGTCGTACGCCGAGCAGCGCGAACGCGGGCCGGGCCAACAGTTGGGCGACGGTACCCAGCAACACGAGCCCCACCGCACACAGCAGCGGTATCCAGGCGGTGACGAACGCGGTGGCGACGAAGCCGGCGGCGCCCACCGTCACGGCGGTGGCCACGGCGACCGGCAGCAGCAGGACGCCGGTGCTCCGGCGAAGGAAGGAACGAACCATGAAGATCATGCTGGCTGGTGACGGGTGCAGGCGCGTCGTGCCGCAGGACGGCTTCCGCGCGCCCCACCCCCGTCTCGCGGCGGGGGTCCCCACCGGCCGGGCGGCCCGTACGATCGGGGCATGCGACGCTGGGTGCCGGACCTGGGTGACACCTGGGTGCCCGGTGCCGTGGCGGTGTCGCAGGTGCTGTGGTGGCTCGCCGCGCGGCCGGACCCGCGGCTGGCGCCCGGCGTCTGCGCCATCGCCGTGGTCGCCGTGGTCGCGCTGCTCTACCGCCGGCGGGTGCCCGGTCCGGCGCTGGCCTGCGCCGCCCTGGCCACCGCGCTGGCCGCCCCCGCCGTCGGGTCCGCACCGGCAGGCCCGGCCGCGGTGGTGCTGACGGCGTACGCGCTCGCGGTGCACCGCACGGCGGCGGTCTCGGCGGCCGGCGCCGCGGCCGTGGTGGCCGGGTTCGCCGTGACGACGGCGGCCTCCGGCGGGTCGGTGCGGACCACTCTCGCGGTCGCACTCCAGCTTGGTGCCGTGGCGGCCGGGGTGTGGGCGGTCGGGCGGTTCCGCCGGCGGGTCCGCGCCGACCGGGCCTCGGCCGAGGTCTTCCGGGCCGCCGTGGACGGGTTCGTGCCGCTCGCGGTCGCGCAGGAGCGTCGGCGGCTCTCGGCCGAGCTGCACGACGTGGCCGGCCACCGGCTGACCGCGATCCTCGTGTCCGCCGGTGCGGCGCTACGCCTCGCCGACCCGGTGCTGCGGGAGCGGGCGATCGAGCACGCGATCGGTGCCGGGCAGGCGGCGGTCGACGATCTGGACCGGGTGATGGCGTCGGCGGGACGGGATGGCGAGGTCGGCATCGAGGCCGTCGACGAGTTGGTGGCGGGCCACCCGTGGGTGCGCTACGAGCGCACCGCGCGGATCGTCCCGCCGGCCGTCGCGGCCCTGGCGCACGGGATCGTCCGCGAGGCGCTGACCAACATCATGCGGTACGCGCGGGGCGCGGCGGCGTCGGTACGGATCACCGCCGACCCCGGCGGGTTCACCGTGACGGTGCTCGACCGTGGTGGCAGCCGCGCGGCCGGCGACGTGGGCAGCGGGCACGGCATCGCCGGGCTTCGCGCCCGGGTCGAAGCGGTCGGCGGCGACCTGGACGCCGGACCGGACGGACCGGGGTGGCGGGTCCGAGCCCGGCTGCCATGGCGACCCGAGGCGACACCGGGCACGCCGCCGAGAACCGGAGCGACGCCGGGCGTCCGGACGTGGGCCGGCGCGGCGGTCCGCGACCGGGCGATGGTCGTCCTCGCGCTCGGGCTGTCCATGGGCACGGTGCTGCTGCCGGGCGGAGACAGCCCCGATCCGCTGGCCGCGCCGATGCCGGCGGCGCTGCTGGTCGCGCTGCTGGTGCTGCACGCGCTGCCGTTGGCGTGGCGCCGGCTCGCGCCCGGCCCGGCGCTGGTCGCGGCGCTGGCGATCCAGGTCGCCTGGCTTGCTGGCACCGCTGCTGGCTGGACCCGGCACGACCCGGCGGAGACGTTCCTGTGGTGCTGGTGGGTCGAGCTGGCGCTGGTGTACGCGGTGGGCGCCTACCGACCCGCAACCGGCCTCGGGTTCGCCGCGCCGTTGGCGGTGGCCGCCGTGGGCGGGGTGGCCCTGGGCTCGGGCACCGACATCACCGGAAACCGCGCCGCGGCCGGTGCGGTGCTGGGCGTCATGCTCGCGGTACCGCTGGGCACTGGCTGGCTCGCCGGCAGGCTGATGACGGCGCGCCGGTCCCGCCGGGCGGCCGCCGAGGCTGCCGCACGGGAGACCGTGCACTGGCACGCCGACAGCGCGGCGCGGGACGAACGCGCGCGCATCGTGGACGGCCTGCGCGGCAGCGCGCGGGCACACGCCACCTCAGCGCTCGCCGCGGCCGAGGCGGGCCGGCTGGACGAGGTCGCAGCGCAGGCCCGCGCCGGCCTGGTCGCCCTTCGACGGCTGTTGCACGGGCTGCCCCAGGACTGGCCCGACCCACCGCCCGCCATCGCCGCCCTGTTCGACCTGGCGGCACGCCGCCGGTCGGCGCTGCGGTTCGTCGGCGAGCCGCGGTCCTTGCCCGCGCCCCTGGAGGTGGCCGCGCACCGGGTGGGCGCGGCGCTCATCGCCGACGGCGCGGTGGCCACGGTGACATACGGCGCCAGCGGCATCGGCCTGGAGGTACGCCGCTGCCCGCCCGTCGGTGCGGAGGTGCTGCGGTCGCTGCGGGAGTCGACGGACGCTGCCAACGGTTCGGTGGCGGTCGACACCGACCGCACCACGGTCCGCGTCTGGTTGCCGGAGGCGCTGCGGTGATCCGGGTCATCGTCGCCGACGACGAGGCCACGGTGCGCGCCGGCATCGCCGCGATCCTCGATGCCGAGCCGGACATCGCGGTCGTCGGCCAGGCCCACGACGGCGACTCGGCCGTCGCGCTGGTCGCGTCGACCACCCCCGACGTCGCCGTCCTGGACGTGCGCATGCCTGTCCGCCGGCCTCCTGCCCCGGATCCGTCGGTTTGGGGGGTCCGCCCGGACGGCCCTCCGCCGAGCCCGCCGACCTGCGCCGACGGGATCGCGGCGGCCGCCGCGATCGGGCAGCGGCACCCGGCGACCCGGATCGTCATGCTGACGACGTTCGGCCTCGACGAGTACGTGTTCGCGGCGCTACGCGCCGGAGCGGCCGGGTTCCTGCTCAAGGACGCGGAGCCGGAGCGGGTCGTCGATGCCGTCCGGGTCGTCGCCGCCGGGGACGCGATGCTCGACCCGGGGGTCACCCACCGGCTCATCGACCGGTTCGCGACCGGTCCCGGGCCCGAAGACGCCGCGCGCCTCGGCGGGCTGACCCCACGCGAGACGCAGGTGCTGCACCAGGTGGCACGCGGGCTGTCCAACGCCGAGATCGCGGCGGTCCTGGGCATCAGCGCGTCGACGGTCAAGGACCACGTCGCGGTCGTCCTCGGCAAGCTAGACGTGCGCGACCGGGTGCAGGCAACGATCGCGGCGTACGAGGGCGGGCTGATCCGCCCGGGAGTGGGCGAGCAACAGGCCCTGGAATCGTCGGGGCGCCACGGGTCTCCACCGTCGAAGGGCCGGCTGCTCGGATGAAGGTCCGGCTGGTCGACCATGCCGCACCAGGCCCCTACCGCCCCGTCGACTCCCTGAGTTACGCGCGGCTGTCGGAGATCGGCTCTCTCGACGAGGTGCTCGCCTTCGTTGGCGGGCTGCACGCGGCGGACCCCGGGGTCCGGTTCCTCTGCACCCTCGACGACCTGAACCAGTGCTGCTACACCAGCATGCACGCCGCCGAGGACGACCGCATCCACACCCCGTACGGGCAGATCGACTTCGACGACCCGCGGGCGGTCCACGCCCACCGCCTGGCGAGCGGCTGGCCGCGGCCCCGCCCGAACTGCGGGCAAGGATCTGGGCCGAGGCCGCCGCCGCGGTGCTGCGATGTGACCCGGCGCAGGCACTCGATCTGCTCGAACGGTACGCACCGGAGGAGTCGCTACCCGGCCCGCTCGACGCGTACGGACGACTCGCGGCACACGATCCGGGTCGCGTCGCCCGGCTGCTCACCACACCCGGCCGCGCGGCCTGGCTACGACGGACCGCACTGCCGCCGCCTCGCGGTCCTGCCCACCGACGAGCTGGTGCCCCTGGCAAGCCGGTACCGGGAACACAGCCGGGCGCTGGCGACGCTGCTCGACGCCGTCGCCCCGGCCCGGCGCGCGAACCTGTACGACCGGGCACTGTCCGAGGTCGACACGGCGATGCTGATCCCGGCTGCCGAGATCATGGAGGTGCTACCGGCCGCGGTCCGGATCCGCGAGGCAAGGCGGGTGCTGGGCCTGGCGAAGATCCAGGAGCGCGAGGCGGAGGTACGCCTCTGGAGCGCGTACCTGGCCTGGCCGGACGCGTCAGCGGCGCTGGGCGTCGCGCTGCGCTCCGGTGACGCGCGGTGCGATGGCGCTCGGGAATGGCCGCCATACAATCGCGGTAAGGCGGAGCGCCAGGCCGAGATCCCGGCACCGGTGTGAGGGAGGGGTCAGGATGTTCGGCAGGATGTTTGAGAGGGTGGTTCGGTGGCTTCCGTCCATTGTGGGTTTGGGCCGGCATGTGAATGTGAGGCGTGGTCGTAACCGGTAGGGCCCCGGCCGCGTTGGGCCGATCATGGGTGAGCGTGCGGCGTATCCGAGCGACCTGAACGATGATCAGTGGGCGGTGGTCGGGCCGTTCCTGCAGGCGTGGAAGGACCGGCACCCGTCGGTGTCGGGGCATCAGGGTCGGTACGAGTTGCGAGAGATCGTGAACGCGATCTTCTACCAGAACCGGACCGGGTGTCAGTGGGCGTACCTGCCGCACGACCTACCGCCGAAGTCCGCCACCTACTACTACTTCGCCCTGTGGCGTGATGACGGCACCGACCAGGTGATTCATGATCTGCTGCGGTGTCAGGCCCGGGAGAAGGCCGGCCGTCGGGAGGATCCGAGCGCGGTGGTGCTGGATACCCAGTCGATCCGGGCGGCGAACCACGTCCCGGCCGCGACGACCGGCAAGGACGCCGCGAAGAAGGTCCCAGGCCGGAAGCGGGGCCTCGCGGTCGACGCCCTCGGGTTGATCATCGCCGTGGTGGTCACGGCGGCGTCGGTCACCGACAACGCGATCGGCATCCGGCTGCTGGACAACGTCCTCGCGCACACCCCGACGGTGACCAAGGCGTGGGTCGACGCCGGGTTCAAGGACGACGTGCAGATCCACGGCGCGATTAACGGTATCGACGTCGAGCAGGTCCTTCGGTCCGACACGACCGCCGGGTTCGTGCCCGTGAAGCGCCGGTGGGTGGTCGAGCAGACCCACGGCACGCTGATGCTGCACCGCCGCCTGGTCCGCGAGTACGAAAGCCGACCGGCCTCGGCGGTGTCCCGCACCTGGTGGGCCTCGACGGCGAACCTGGTGCGTCGGTTGACCGGCACCGCCACCACGTCTTGGCGTTACCAACGGTGACCCAGCCGACGCTGCTGACCCTGCTCACCGAACGCGAAACCGCCGCCGTCCTTGCCGTTGAGCGGCTCCGCACCCAGATCGCCTCCCTCGACGAGCAACTCACCGCAGCCGAGACCGAGGTCGCCGAACTCGCCATCACCCGCAAGACGCTCCTGAGCCTGGGCGGCCCACTCGACACGACGGCACCTGCTGATCCGACCGTCGCTAGCCCCGCCTACCAACAGATCCTTGCCGTATTCCACGCCGGGACCGCGCCGATGCGCGCCAAGGACATCTGCCAGGCCCTCGGCACCGGCGCCACCGCCAAGGACACCGAGAATCTCCGCGCCAAGCTCAAACGCCTCGTCGCCCGCCAGATCCTCACCGAACCCGAGGCCGGACTGTTCACCCTGGCCCCGCCGACGACCTCGGCGTAACCCCACCAGCAGGGCCTCCAACGAACCGCCAAGCCCACATCAGACAAAGGCTCCCGAACCACCCTCTGACGCGATGATCGGCAGGATCATCGGTTCGACGAACAACCTCAGCGCTCAGATGGACCAGCTCAGGCCCGACCTGAGTCGGGAATCGCTCGGCGTCGGGCCCGACTTCCCCGGGATCGCCCCGAACCCGCTGATGAGCAGTGATGCGCGGAAGCGCAATGCGGAACTGCGTACGGGGGCGCTTGCGCTCGGCGTTCTCGTCGACTGGCGGGAGGTGAACAGCAACCCTCGCGTGATCCTGATGTTCGACGTGGAGACCGCCGACGGCATCTCGTTCCGCGGTATCGCAGACGAAGGCCTCACGATCACCGAGCTCACCCGACTCGCCCCAGGGCAGACGTTGCCCGTGCGCTACCGGCCGGCCGTCATGGACCACTACGTCGCCCTTGCCCGGGACGCGGACCCCGCTTATGTGCAGCAACTCTCTGACGAGATCGCGCGCCGCAAGCGGACCTGATCCGAAGCCATTGAGCGTTCTTCAACTGGCTTTGTGCTGGTGGGGATGGGTTCGGGTGCCCCGACAGCGGGTTGAGGTGAGGCTCCCGGTAGGACAGCGATCGACCAAGAAAGATGCCCCCACCGGGAGCCTCGTCGCTGTCTCACCCCGCCTCGATTCCGTTGTCCAACCGATCGTTGAACCACCTCGCTGACCTGATCCACGCCCACCGCCACCAGCAGCGATCCCACTGGCGTCGACTCAGCCCCGGCCGGCAGGCCCTACTCGCACTGGCTCATCTACGCAACGGCGACACCTTCACCCGTCTGGCCGCGGGCTTCGGCGTCAGTGTGGCCACCGCCCTGCGCGCACAGGGCCGCGACATCATCCGTACGACGATCGACGACTTCCTCTTCCCCCGCGCACAGCGCTACCCGCGCGGCGAGTACTCCGCCGAAGGCTGCTACCTCCACACCCACGACCACGACGCGCTGAACCGAGTCCTGCTCGACCCGCTCGGGCCGGGCGGAGATCGACGCTTCCAACCCGCGGTCTACGACCACACCACCGACACCACGCTGTCCCCACCGATCAGGACCGCCCCCACCGACGCCGTACTGATCTTCGACGGCGTCTTCCTCCTGCGCCCAGAACTGATCGACCAATGGGACCTGCGCATCTCCGTGTCGACCGCCCTCGACAAGACCGTGGATCGCGCCGTGATCCGCCAACGCCAGGTGTCATCCCGCGCCGACATCATCGTGCACAACGACGACCCCCAGCAGCCGACCTGGGAAACCCGAACACACGACCACACCCGATTCGGCATCGAGGCCGAACGCTGACCATCCCGAAGGGCAGTCCCCCACCGTGTAGGGGCTGTACTAGCAGGCGCGCCAGTCGACCAGTTCCCACCGCACCGATATACCCGCGCCCACGCACAGTCCGGCCGTGTCACGTACCACCGGTAGGTCCCGGCGGGACGCGTGAGGTGGCCCGTCATGCCGACGGCCCGGCGTGCCCCCCGGGGCTCCGCCGCGCTGGTCAGAAGTGCGGGAATCAGGTGCGTGGACCTTTCGGCAGTCACCGGCGACCCTTGGCCTGGCCGTTGTCCCGACCCTTGTTCGGCACCTGTGCCCGCCCAGGTCAACCACGACCGACCACCCAGACGTCCACCCAGCCAGGCAAGATCCACGACACTGACCACAGTGGACAGCAGTCGCACCCCGACGCACTGGCACCCGTCCATGATCCAGACCAGCCGACACGCAAACGCACTGGTCAGCACCAACCAGCACGAACCCCGGCCGGGACAGCACACCGACAACGCAGCACCATCGGAGCACCAGATTCCAAATCCTGGGACGATCCGTCCCAACCCACAGAAGCGATCAAGGCCGCGACCGGCGTTTCCGCTGGTCACGGCCTTGATCGTGAAGTGCGCCCGAAGGGACTCGAACCCCTAACCTTCTGATCCGTAGTCAGATGCTCTATCCGTTGAGCTACGGGCGCTTGCTGCTGGGCCAGTCTACACACCGGCTTTCGCGCGGAGACTCCGGGATTCGAACCCGGGAGGGGCTTTAAGACCCCAACCGCATTAGCAGTGCGGCGCCATAGACCAGACTAGGCGAAGTCTCCCAGGTGGCCCGTAGACCACCGCGCCCGAGGATACAGGCCCGCACCCTTCCGGGGCAAAGCGACTATCGCAGCGCTGCCGGCGGGGCGGGAAGGAACGCCCGGTGCCGGGCGGACGGGTGCCTCCCACGCAGGCGTTTCCCCGCTGTGCGGCTCCCGGATCGGGGCTAGGCTCCATCGACATGGAGGAGCAGTCGCCGCGCGACCCGTCCCGCCGCGAGCCTGGTGAGGGTGCGCGACGACGCCGTTCACCGAAGGCGGCCTTCATACCGCCGGTCGTCCCCGAGCCCGCGCCACCGCCGGCGGAGGATCAGGCACCCGAGGGCCCCGAAGCTCCGAAGGCCCCGCGCCCCCGGTCGCGCCGGCCGCGAGCGGCCCCCGGGGTGATCTTCCAGCCGCCCGCACCCGACCAGCCGGCATCGTCGCCGCCGGGCCCGGGGCGGGTCGCGGCCCGGCCGGCCCCGGCTTCTTCTGCGGCCTCGGAGGCGCCCGCGCCGGCCGAGGGTACGGCTGGGCGACGTGATCAGCCACACACGGACGCCGGAGAGGCGCCGGCCGGGCCCGCCGAGGTGGAGCCGGCCGGGCAGTCCGCCGCAGGGGACGTACCCGCGAGGACATCCGGGACCAGCCCCGCCGGGGAAACGCCCGGACCGAGCGCCGATGCTGCAGCGGAGGTCGGGAGGAAGCCGGGCGAGCCTGAGCGGGCTGCGACGGAGGACACCCCCACCCGCCCGGCCCCTCGGCCGCGGGCTGTCCGGAAGGCACCTGCCCGGAAGGCGACGCCAGGCAGGGCGGCCGCGCCGGGCGGGACAGCCGCGAAGGCGAGCGAGCCGCGACGGGCCACTCCGGCAGGGAAACGATCGGAGGGGGCCACCACCACCCCGGCCGGGCCGGTGCCCCCGGTCGTGTCCGTGTCCGAGCAGCCGACCCGCCCGGGCCCTGCCCCGGAGGCCGACGCCGGTACGGGTGGACGGGCACCAGGGGCGGCGTCGGCGCGTATCTCCGAGGATGGCCCGCGGGTGACGGCCGGGTGGGCGCTCGACCACCCGGACCTCGCTCCGGAGCTGCTCGCCCTCGCCGCCGTGCGGACGCTCGGGCCGCGCGCGGCCGACTGGGCCGCGTGGCATCGCGCCGCCTACCCGGCGGCTACGCCGGACGGGTTGGCCCGGCTCGCGACCCGGCGATTCGTCCGGCTGGCCGGGGCGGGTGGGGCCGTGGCGGCGCTGGCCGGCCTGTTCGCCCCGGTCGTGGAGCTGACGGCGGTGTTGTGGGCGCAGGCCAACCTGGTGCTGCACCTGGCGGCGGCGTACGGACGGGATCCGGCCGATTCCGAGCGGGCGGTGGAGCTGCTGGTGTTGACCCGGGTGCGTCCGGATGCGCAGAGCGCCCGGGCGGCACTGGACGCGGCAGAGCGGATGAGGGCGGAGCGGACGGCGGCGGAGCGGACGGCGACGGGACGGGGGTCGGCGGGGCAGGCGACGGCGGGGGCGCCGCAGGCGGCGAGAGCGGTCTGGCGGCTGGCCGCGCCGCTGACCGGGCGGCCCGGCGGGTGGTTGGGGGTGCGGGTGGTGTCCCGGCTGCTGCCGGGGGCGGCGGTGCTGACCGCGGCCGTGGGCGACTCGGCCGCCGCCGAGCGGCTGGCGGCGCGGGCCGTCGCCGCCTACCGCCCGCGCCCGGCCTCGACCCCGGCCCCGGAGGTGCCGCCCCCGGGGCCGGTCAGAGCCAGCTGAACCAGGCCTTCGGCAGGAGCGCGTAGCCGACGAAGGCGACCACGTCGAGCAGGGTGTGCGCGACGATCAGCGGCATCACCCGCTTGGTGCGCAGGTAGAACAGGCCGAACACGACGCCCATCACGGCGTTGCCGACGAACGCGCCGAAGCCCTGGTAGAGGTGGTAGGAGCCGCGCAGCACGGCGCTCGCCGCGAGCACCGCGCCGAGCCGCCACTGGAGCTGGCGCAGCCGGGTGACCAGGTAGCCGACGACGATCACCTCCTCCAGCACGGCGTTCTGCGCGGCGGCGAGGATCAGCACCGGGACGGCCCACCAGACGTCCGGCAGGCCGGCGGGCACGAGGGTGGCGTTGACGCCGAGCTGGGCGGCGGCCCAGAACAGGGCGAGGCCGGGCAGGCCGATGAGCGCCGCGAGGCCGGCACCGCGGGCCAGGTCGGAGCCGGGCCGACGCAGGTCCACCCCGAGGGTACGGCCGGGGTCGCCGGGGTCGCGGGCCAGCAGGTGTACGGCGAGCAGCACCGGCAGCAGCGCGAAGACGATGCCGAGCAGCTGGTAGGTCAGGTCGAGCCAGGGGCGGGCCGAGTGCGAGGTGTTCAGCGCGGCGGTCTGCTTGGACAGCGGGCCGTCGGCGGTCAGCTTCGCGATGATCGACACGAGCGCGTAGACGGCCGACTGCCCGAGCGACAGCCCGAGCACCAGCAGCGTCTCCGTGCCGAGGACCCGGCGGGACACCGGGCGGGTGAGCTCCTCAACGGTCACCGCACCACTGTGCCCGACCACCCGGCCCGGCGGACACGGGTCAACCGGGCGGTGTGAGGCGATCGCACATTCTGTGCGACCGACGGGCACGCTCCGTGGACATTCTATGGGTGCCCGATCGCCGTCAGCCCGATCCGCCGTCAGGAGGAGCGCCCCCGTGGACCATGTCGCGCGGTTGCTGAAGGAGAGCTGGACCCTGGTCGAGGAGGACCGGGACCGGCTGAGCGGTCACTTCTACGCCCGGCTCTTCCTCCTCGACCCCGCGCTGCGTCCGCTCTTCCCGGTCGAGATGACCGGCCAGGGTGACCGCATCCTCGACGCGATCGTCACCGCGACCCAGGTGGTGGACGATCCGGAAAGCTTCGACGAGTATCTTCGCTCGCTCGGCCGGGACCACCGGAAGTACCACGTCGACGCGGCGCACTACGAGACGATGGGTGTCGCGCTGCTGGATGCGCTGCGCAGCACCGCCGGCGACGGCTGGAACCTGGAGTACGACCAGGCCTGGCGGGACGCGTACGGGGCGATCTCGGCGAAGATGCTGGCCGGGGCGGCGGCGGACGACAATCCGCCGTTCTGGCACGCGGAGGTGTTGACCCACGAGCGGCACGGGCAGGACACCGCGGTGTTGACGGTGCGCGCCCTCCAGCATCAGCTGCGGTGGCGGGCCGGCCAGTACGTCAGCGTCGAGGTGCCCCGGCACCTGCCCCGGGTGTGGCGGACGTACTCGGTGGCGAACGCCCCGAACGACGACAACGTCCTGGAGTTCCACGTCCGTACGCCCCCGGGGGCCGGTTGGGTCTCCGGGGCGCTGGTGCGGCGCACGAGGCCGGGCGACCTGCTGCGCGTGGCCGCGCCGATGGGTTCGATGGTCCTGGACCGTGACTCCGAGCGGGACGTGCTCTGCGTTGCCGGCGGGGTGGGGCTGGCCCCGATCAAGGCGCTGGTGGAGGAGCTGGCCGGCTGGAACCGGGCCCGCTGGGTGCACATCTTCTACGGTGCCCGCCACGCCGCCGACCTGTACGGGCTGGCCGGGCTCCGCGAGCTGGTGGAGGCCCACCCGTGGCTGTCGGTGACGCCGGCGTGCAGCGAGGAGCCGGACTTCGACGGCGAGCGGGGTGACATCTCCGATGTGATCACCCGCTACGGCCCGTGGACGACCCACGACTGCTACGTCTCGGGCTCCGCGCGGATGGTCCGGTCGACGTTGCGGGCCCTCGCGGAGGACGAGGTCCCACCGCCGAACATCCGGTACGACACCTTCGGCGACCTGTAGGTCGGCCGGCAGCCGTCGTTCCCCGCCCGGCCGGCAAGCCGGGCGGGGTCGGTGGCAGAGAAGCTTTCCTCCCCCCGAAAAAGACCGGGTCGCGTGCCCCCGCCCCCTGGGGCACGCGACCCGGTCCCCCTCTCGTTCCAGGGGCACCCGGCACGGATCACTTCGACTCGGGGTCGCCTCCGCTCAGTACCGCCAGGGGGTGCCGGTCTCGCGGTATTCCTCGACGGGCACCAGCGGCACGCCGGGCGTCATCCGGTCGACGTACAGGCGGCCTTCCAGGTGGTCGACCTCGTGTGCCACGAGCCGGGCCATGGCGAACTCGAACGAGGTGATGAGGCGGGTGCCGTCCCACTGGGCATGTTCGACGTCGATGCGCAGCGGCCGGGGCACCAACCCGCGGTGGTCGAAGAAGGAGAGGCAGCCCTCGTACTGCTCGTCGGTCTCGGGGGACGAGTCGACGACCCGGGGGTTGAGCAGCACCACCGGCTCGGCGGCCCGGTCGGGCGGGCGCACGACGGCGGCGGCCCAGGCGAGGCCGAGCTGCGGCGCGGCGATGCCGACGCCCTTGCTGAACGGGTGCAGCTCGTCGAGGCGGACGAGCGCCGAGCCGAGCCGTTCGACGACCTCCCGGGCGATCCCCTCCTCGGCGGGCAGGTCGAACTGGCGGCTGGGCTGGCGGAGCAGGTCCGCGCCGCGCTGGACGATGCCGAGCCCGCGCATCCGGTCGCTGGCCCGCACCCGGGCGACGCCGGCCGGGCCGCCCGGGTCGGAGTCGGGCGGGCGGCTGCGGAACCGCCACTGCAGCCGGTACCGGGCGTTGAGCGGCGGGTCCTCCGTCGCCCAGTCGAAGACGGCCCGGTCGGCGCGGTCGTGTCGGACGACGGGGCGGCGAAGCGGCCCTTCCTCCGCCGAGAGCGAGGTCTCCAGCCCCCAGACCTGGGGGTCCAGCTCCGCGGGGAGGTCCAGCCGCACCGCCAGGTGCCGGGTGGGCAGGCGTACGGCGCGCTGGAACCAGGGGCCCCACTTCTCGCGGCCGACCTGGTACGCGTATTCGATGGTGACCCGGTCGCCGGGGTAGAGCGGGAACCGGCCCTCGTCGTTCTCGAAGAGCAGCCAGATCTCCTTGAACGCGTCCCGGTCGTGTTTGGCCCGCCAGTGCATCGGCTCGGGCTGCCCGCCGCCGTCGTCCCGGTGCGCCCGCAGTTGCAGCTCGGCGAAGGTGAGCGGGTGCTCCCGGTGGTGCCGGTTGGACCGGCCCGGGTCGTTGGGGTAGCGGTCGACGGCGACCCGGACGAGGTAGCGGGTGACCGGTTCGGTGCCGGCGTTGTAGAGCTCCCGGCGGATGAGGCAGTGGTAGGCGTCGTCGGTGTGGGTGAGGACGGCCTGTTCGCGTTCGACGATGAGCCCGGTGCCGGGGGGCATCCACTGGCCGGGGGCGGGGTGGTCCCGGGCGGGCGTGGCGGAGCGGCCGTGCCGCAGTTCGTCGTACTCCCGGAAGCGTTGCCAGATCGCGCCGCTGGCCTCCAGGACGGCCTCGGCCCGGCGGGCGAAGTCCTCCGTGGGTCGGTGCCGTCGCCCCTCGACGTGGCTGACGTAGGACGGGTCGAAACCCATCAGTGTGGCCAGCTGCTTCTTGGACAGCCCCCGCTCGGTCCGGTGCCGGGCAAGTTCGGCCGCGAACGACTCGGCGGCCCGCTCGATGGGAGAGGTCGTCATCAGCTTCCTCAACGCCGGGGAGTATCAGTTTCACGTTCCGTACGTGAACGCGCACAGGAATGACATCTTGCCGACACTCAACTTGACAATTCACCCATGAACGTCAATCATTTCGCGACCCGAGCGCCGGCCTCGCGCCTCCCGCCGCCCCCGGACTTCCGCCCGCCGGCCCTGCGACTCGACGCCGTTCCGGGCCCCGGCCCGGCGTTTCCGCCACCCCGGGCAGGGTAGTAGCGGCGCACGACCCTCCCGGTCGACGGGCCGCCGGAGTGACCGGAGCCTCCCTCCAGCACCCAGGTGAGGCTTTCCTTATCCGACCGGGATGGTTAGGCTAGCCTTAGTTCACTGGCCGGCGTGTCCGGCGGGCGCAGAGGCGGGGGGATCAGGTGACAGCGGTGCTGCCCACGCGGGAGACCGCGACGCCGCTCGCCCCGGTGACCGACACCCTGCGCGCCATGTTCGGCACCGACGACCTGCCCGGTCTCGCCCCGGGGCTGCTCGTCACCGACGACCGGTTCGGCTGGGCCCCGGCCACCACCCTCGTCGACGGCAGCCGGCTGCCCGAGCTGCTCGCGGCCGCCGCGCTGCGCTGGGGCGGCACCCCGCACGCCTGCGCCGCCCTGGCCTGGAAGTCGTACAGCTACTGGGCCGCCCTGCCGGCCGTCCTCGGCTGGGCGGCGGCCCGCCGGGTCCCGCTGCTCGACCCCACCGACGTGTTGATCCACTTTGAGGACCATCGCCCGCTGGTCACCCTCGGGCTGCGCCGGTCGACCACCGTCGCGGTGCTCCCCGGCGACCCGCTGGCCCTGGCGGGGCTCCCCGAGATCCGGGTCGTCGCCGACGAGGCCGCGCTGCTGGCCGCGCTCCGCGCCTCGCTGCTCGACGCCCACCTCGCCCCGCTGGTCGCCGCCATCCAGGCCGAGGTCCGCATCGGCGCCCGTACGCTGCTCGGCTCCGTCGCCTCCGGCATCGCGCACGGCGTCCTGCGGGCGGCCGACGCGCTGCCCGGCCCCGCGGCCCGGCACGTGGAGACGCTGCTCGGCGCGCTCGACCTGGCGGACCTGGTCGAGCTGGTGCCCGGCCCGGCCGGCGAGCCGACGGTCCAGCGCCGCACCTGCTGCCTCGCCTTCACGCTGCCCCGGCCCAAGGTCTGCCAGGGCTGCTGCCTCCGCTCCGCCTGACCCGCCGGCCGCCCGCGCTGACCCGCCGGCCGCCCGCGCTGACCCGCCCGCGCTCGCCAACCGCCCGCGCTCGCCGGCAGACCGGGCCCTCCGGCCGGCCGCCGCCGGGCTTCAGTTCGTCAGCGGGCGGACGTCCCACACCCAGGCCCCGCCGGTGTACGTGGGGCGGATGCCGGTCAGCTCGGTCATGCCCCGGCGCAGCGCGTCGGCGTGCTCGTGCGGGCCGAGCACGACCACCCCCGCCCGCCAGTACCGCAGGTCGTCCACGGCGCTGACCCGGGTCAGCGGGGTGACCGGGGGCACCTGGCCGGTGCGCCGGATGGTGATGAAGAAGCTGCTGGTGGGGCGGGGCGGCGCGGTGAACAGGGCGATCCGCCCCTCCGGTGCCCGGGGGCGGGTGTCCGGCCCGAGGAAGTAGCCGCGCGCCAGCGGCAGGTCCAGCCCGGTGGCCGCCGACCAGCGCAGCGGGTCCGGGTAGTCGGTGTCGGGCAGCGGCAGGGTCACCACGCTGCGGCCGCCGGCCACGTACGGACGCCAGGCACCGGAGGTGACGAACTCGGGCACGGGGTCGAGGCGGGCCGAGGGCAGCGGGGTGGGGAACGCGGGGAGCAGCGCCATGGTCAGCACGGTGGCGGTGGCGAAGCGGATCTGCGGCCGGGCGGCGGGGTAATCCCGGGCGAGCCGGCGGGCGCGGTCCGCGCCGAGCGCGAGCAGCACCCCGACGATCGGTACGGTCGCCAGCGCCCACCGGGTCGGCACCACGGAGTGCAGGATCGGCAGGTCCTCCAGCGCGGCCCAGGGGCCGGCGATCCCCGTGGCCCGGCCCTCGAACTGGATCTCGCGGCCGAGCGACAGGACGGCGAAGAGGAGGCCGACCGCCGCGAGGCCGAGCACCGCCGGGCTGCGCCGCAGCCACCACACGATCGCGCCCACCAGCACGACGAGCGGCCAGCCGAAGAAGCCGTTCTCCTCGGTGGGGTTCTTCACCAGCTCCCGGTTGGCCTCCGGGTTCCCCGCGACCGACTCGCGGGCGAACGCGGTGAACGCGGCCAGGTCGGTGCGGTAGCCGCGGATCAGCCGGGACAACCCCTCGTATGCGCCGGGGCCGAAGAACTGCACGTAGAGCGGGTAGGCCAGCAGGGCGGCGGAGAGGACGGCGGCGACCGCGAGGCCGGCGAGGAAGGGCCGGGCCTGCCGGCGCAGGTCGGGCCGGCCGAGGGCGAGCGCGACGACCACGACGCCGAGCCCGATCGCGGTCATCAGCAGGATCTCCAGGTTGATGAACGCCTGCCAGACGATTACGAGGCCGAGCAGCACGCCGTTGCGCAGCCACCGGCCCCCGTCCGCCAGCCGCAGGGTGCGCCAGACGATGAGCGGCACGACGAACTGGCTGACGATGTTGGGGTGGGCGTTGGCGTGCGACACCATCGCGGGGGCGAAGGCGCAGAAGCCGGCCCCGAGCCAGGCCGGCCCCCGGGCGCCGATCAGCACCCGGGAGAGCACGAAGTACCAGGCGGTCGCGGTGGCGATCATGCCGCCGGTGAGAAAGACCAGGAATGCGGTACGCGGGCCGAACAGGACGGTGATCGGCGTCATTGGCAATGAAATGGACAATACGGATGTATTAGCCATCAGATTCACGCCGTCCGGCACGTTCATCCGGTCCGAGCCGAACGGGTATGCGAAATCGGTCACCACGCGCGCGCCGTGCGCCAGCATCCATTCGAAGAGCGCCTGATCGGATCGGTTGTCCCGCACCCCGTGCGCCGGGTTCAACCAGAAGCGCAGCGTCACCCAGAACGCGATCAGCGCGAAGCTGAGCACGGCGGCGGCGTCCGTCCACCGACCCCGGCGGGTCGCCGCAGCACCGGCCCGCCGCTCTTCGCGGGCGCCCTGCGCCGGGGAGCCGCCCCCGCCGCCCCCGGCCTCGCCGTCGGGGCGGCCCGATTGATTAGTAGTCATGACAATTCGTAGAGTAGTCAGGGTTTGGCACTGACGTGACATGTTTCTGGGGACTGGCGTACTATGTGCCGGGTTCGCCGACCGCCGATCTCGTGCCCACCCCCGACCGCAATTCGGCCACTTCGGTGCCCCGATTTCCCCGCCGTCCGCTTCGGATGGTTCACTCTGTCGGTCCCGGGGCAGGTCGAGTCACACCGTGAGGAATCGACGCATGGCAGATATCACTGGGGATCAGCGAGTCCAGTCCGAGGTCCTCGAGGGGCTCGCGACGGCGGTCAACCACCGCAGGTGGTTCGTCGAACTGGCCGTCCCGCACCTCGGTGACAACCCTATCGAGATCGGCAGCGGGCTGGGCGACTACGCCCTGGAGTGGTCGGCGCACCTCCCCCGGTTCACGGCCACCGAGGCCGACCCGGATCGACTGATCGCGCTGAAGGAGCGCCTCGCCGAGCAGCCGACCATCGAGGTGCGGCAGATGCTGCTGCCGCACTCCGAGCGCGGGGACTACAGCGCCGCCGTCTCGTACAACGTGCTGGAGCACATCGAGGACCACGTGGGCGCGCTGCGCAGCATGCGCGACCTGGTCCGGCCCGGCGGCAACGTGATCATCATCGTGCCGGCGTTCGAGTTCGCGATGAGCCCGGCGGACATCGCCACCGGCCACGTCCGGCGGTACACGAAGAAGACCCTGGCCGCCGCGATGACCGAGGCCGGCCTGACCGT
This sequence comes from Micromonospora haikouensis, assembly GCF_000876225.1. Taxonomy (NCBI): domain Bacteria; kingdom Bacillati; phylum Actinomycetota; class Actinomycetes; order Micromonosporales; family Micromonosporaceae; genus Micromonospora; species Micromonospora haikouensis. The sequence continues at coordinate 148,907 of NZ_JXSX01000001.1, forward strand.
GGAGAAGATCCACTACGCGAACGCGCTCGGCCTGATCGGCTACTTCATGGCGACCAAGGTCTTCCGGCTGATGCCGAAGGAGGGCCCGATGGTCAAGGTCTACGACACCCTGGTCCTCCCGGCGACCAAGGCCGCCGAGCAACTGGTCCGCCCCCCGTTCGGCCAGTCCGTCTTCGCCGTCGCCCGGGTCCCCGCCTGACCCGAAGCCCCTCCTGCGACGATCTTGCACTTAGGGCCCCGACAGAACGGGCAAAGGCCGCGAGCGGCGGGCCCCAAGTGCAAGATCGCGGAAGCGGAGTGGGGCAGGGTCAGTCCTTGACCTGGTACGTCGGGCGGATCACCGCCCGGGCCAGGGTGTGGAAGGCCAGGTTGAAGCCCACGTACGCGCAGCTCGCCCCCGCGCCCACGTCGAGGCGCTCGACGTCGACCGCGTGCACGGCGAAGACGTACCGGTGCGGGCGGTCGCCAGCGGGCGGGGCGGCCCCACCGAACCCGGTGTCGCCGTAGTCGTTGCGGACGCTGAACGCGCCGCCCAGGTCGGCCTCCTTGACGCCCCGGGGCAGCTCGGTCACCGAGGCGGGCACGTCGACCAGGACCCAGTGCCAGAAGCCGCTGCCGGTCGGCGCGTCCGGGTCGAAGCAGGTGACCACGAAGCTCTTCGTCTCGGCCGGGAAGCCCGACCAGGCCAGGTGGGGCGAGACGTTCTCGCCGCCGACGCTGCCGTGGGCGTACCGGGCGTCCATCGGCTCGCCGTTGTGCACGTCGTCGCTGGTCAGGGCGAACGACGCGACGGTGGGCAGCAGCTCGTACGGGTCCGGGGCGATCGGTCGTTCCAGGGACATCGGGGATGGTCCTTCCGGTGGACGTGATTTCCTGCGCCCCTTCTTACCCCGCGACGTCCCGCCTATCGACCACCGGCACGCTTTCGATCCCTGCCCGTCGCGCTGCCTGCAAAGCCCTTGACGCGACGGTGTCTGCATCCACCGTCAGAGGCGGCGGATGACCAATCCGGGCTTGACGTCTGCGGCGGCCGACAGTTGCGCGATGTCCTCGGGGTCGCTGGTGAACACGATGCCGCCGCAGGCCAGGGCAACATTGACCACGCAGGCGTCGACCACGTCACGCGTGCCCGCCTTGCCGCACAGGACACCGGCCGCCTTCGCCAGCTCGACCCCGACCGGAACGACCTCGCAACTGTGCAGGAACCGACCGAGCTGGACCTGCCGACGGGCATCGCGCCACGCCTGGCCCACCACGACGGACGGGATGAGCAGGCGTCGCCCCTCCTCCACGGCCAGGTGGTGGATAACCCACATCCGCCGGTCGTTGCCGTCGATCGCGAGCAGCACCCCGGCGTCGTAGACGTAGGGAATGCTCACGCGGCAGCTTGCCCTGCGACACCGAGCGCCTGCGCGTCGGCGGCGGCCATCTCGGCGCGCGCTGCGGCGAGTTCCTCCACCGTGAACGCTCCGTGCTCGGCTTGCCACTCCGCGACCAACCGTCGACCCACCCGCCGCCGGAGTTCGCTCTCCGCTGCGCTGGCGACCAGCCTCGACAGCGGCACTCCATCCTCACTAGCGGCCGCGCCGAGCGCTTCGACCAACTCTTCGGGGAGGGTGACGGTAATCTTCCTAGCAGCCATACAATCACCATACCGTGATATGGCGGTCTACCACACCGCGCCGCGGCACCACTTCATGGGTATTTTCGCTGCCCAGGAAGCGGAGGGTGTGGGATTCGAACCCACGAAGACATCGCTGCCTTACCGGTTTTCAAGACCAAGAGTTACACGGCCCTGACCTGCCCCGATGGCACCTGATCGGTGACAGCCGACACGTACACGACATGGAGGGAGCGAAGGTAGAGCGCGAAAAACGGTAGACGTTCACTCCGGCCGACATCCGGAACATGGGATTACCCCCGCGTACGCGGGGAACAGGGTGGGACGTCGCTGGAGGCGGCGTGGTGGTGGGGATCACCCCCGCGTGCGCGGGGAACAGACGTAGACGTCAGCGCCGGACCACAGCGCCGCCGGATCACCCCCGCGTGCGCGGGGAACAGTTGCCGCAGCGGGAGCACTTCACGGGGATCTCCGGATCACCCCCGCGTGCGCGGGGAACAGGCGAAAAGCGCCGCCGGAAACCGAACGGTCACGGGATCACCCCCGCGTACGCGGGAAACAGGCCGGCGACGCCGGACAGAAGCGCGATGATCGAGGATCACCCCCGCGTACGCGGGGAACAGCTTGCCCTGATCGGGCTACAGCACGCTAACACGGGATCACCCCCGCGTACGCGGGGAACAGTGCCCCTGCCGCTTCGCCGCGATCCACGCGAGCGGATCACCCCCGCGTACGCGGGGAACAGGATGAGGCGTGGATCTGCACGACCGCCGCCCTGGGATCACCCCCGCGTACGCGGGGAACAGTCGCCGTTGATGACCTGGTCGGAGAAGAACGCGGGATCACCCCCGCGTACGCGGGGAACAGGCACCCATCCGCCAGGAGTGGATCCGGGGCTACGGATCACCCCCGCGTACGCGGGGAACAGCAGGAGATGCACGTGCAGGCGTGGACAGACCGCGGATCACCCCCGCGTACGCGGGGAACAGGCGAACGTCCCCATGCCTTCCCTCCCCTGCTACGGATCACCCCCGCGTACGCGGGGAACAGACCGAGGGCATCCCCGAGGCCGATGGAGGCGACGGATCACCCCCGCGTACGCGGGGAACAGGTCGTCCAAGACATCGACGTCACCGGCCGGCACGGATCACCCCCGCGTGCGCGGGGAACAGATGTCGTTGTCGCCCCGCTCCAGCGCCCACACGGGATCACCCCCGCGTGCGCGGGGAACAGACAGTCCACAAGAAGTACCGCAACCTGCGCGCCGGATCACCCCCGCGTGCGCGGGGAACAGGAGGCCGGCAAGGTGCCGCTGCTGTCGAAGGACGGATCACCCCCGCGTGCGCGGGGAACAGGCGTCTTCGCGGTGCTCATCGGCTTACTCCACAGGATCACCCCCGCGTGCGCGGGGAACAGCTGGCCGGCATCGCGCTGCTCCAGGTCGGGATGGGATCACCCCCGCGTGCGCGGGGAACAGTGGCGGCGCTGCTGCGCCTCGGAGGGGCACCCCGGATCACCCCCGCGTGCGCGGGGAACAGCCGATCACCAAAGGCACCTGCAGCACGAACATCGGATCACCCCCGCGTGCGCGGGGAACAGCCACCGTCGAGGGGTCGGCGTGGGCCACCTACGGGATCACCCCCGCGTGCGCGGGGAACAGCCGTACCGGGGGTCGATGCTGAACCGCTCGTGGGGATCACCCCCGCGTGCGCGGGGAACAGCTCACTACGCGAGTCACCGAACTCGACGACGCGGGATCACCCCCGCGTGCGCGGGGAACAGTCGTGCGTGCTCGGTCGGGCCCGTGCGAACCGGGGATCACCCCCGCGTGCGCGGGGAACAGCTCTCCGGCGTCGAACTGGTTGTCGCCGGAGAGGGATCACCCCCGCGTGCGCGGGGAACAGCGGCCGTCCCGGTCACGGACGAGGAACTGACCCGGATCACCCCCGCGTGCGCGGGGAACAGACTTCCTGACCTGGACCGCTAAAGATCAACAATGCCGATTTCATTCACTTCCCCGACCAAGATCCCTCCGCCCGCGCCGCTCGTTTGATGGTGACAAGGTACCGCTGACTCGCCGCGCTTCGCGCGCCCCGCGCCCCGGTGACCGCACAGCCGCGCGGCAGGCCGAAGAACGGAATCCCACGTCATTCAGGACGCTGACCAGCGCGAACGCTGGTGATCTCGGACACGACGACACGAATGCGGCACGCGGTCACACCTCACCCACCCGGCGAGCGCGCCGGACGGTGGCCGGCTGCTCCTCGTGTGCATAGCCTGATCTATGTACACGACGACAGCGAGGAGACCTGTGAAGACCGGAGGCGTCTCAGGTGCCGGCTATCGCGAGATCGCCCAGACCCTGCGAGAGTCGATCCAGGCCGGGGAGCTAGCACCCGGAGCGGCGCTGCCCCCTGAGTCGGAGGTATGCAGGCGTTGGGCCGTGTCCAGAGTGACGGCACGTCGCGCCCTGGGCGCATTGGAGGCTGAGGGGCTGATCGAGTCGGTTGCCGGTCGGGGCCGCTTCGTGAAGGCCGAGGATCAGGGGCAACCGCGAGTCGCGAGCCGCGCCGAGTCGATCGCTGCGGAGATCCGAGCGGAGATCCAAAGCGGACGGCTAGCGGCCGGCGCGAGGGTCGATAGCGAGGCATCGCTAAGCGAACGATACGGGGTTGCGCGCGGCACATCTCGTCAAGCGCTCCTGATTCTCGACAGGGGCGGATTTACCATCACGATTCCGGGCCGGGGCCGCTTCGTTACGTTACCTCAGGAGAGTAGCAAGATTGAGAATCGCGCAGAGGAGGTAGCGCGATCCTTAGAAGGAGAGATTCGTGCTGGAAATTTTCCAGTCGGCACCGAACTTCCCGGGGAGAAGGATCTTTCCTGGCGCTATAGCGTGGCACGCAGTACGGTTCGCCGCGCATTGGATATTCTAGAGTCCAATGGCCTAATCGCGAGGCCGCCGGGCAAACCTCGCATAGTCTTAGGGAACGACACTACCTCGGATGGATAAATTGACAACTGAGGAAGCATCGCAACCGTTCAGTTCAACAGCAGCAGCACTAGTTCTTAGGAAAGCCTGTTCCGTCGTTGGCGCTTGGTCGACCAACGCGACGCTGATGAGGCTCGGAGAGAATGCGATCTTCTCCGTTCAACACCCTTCTCTCGTCGTTCGCATCGCTCGCAGCAGGGGCCACTTAAAGGATGCCGAGAAAGAGGTCCGTGTCGCCCGATGGCTGGAGCGTTGCGAGGTGCCCGCCGCTCGCCTCTATCCAGTAGAGCAGCCAATCCTTATAGGTGCGCACCCCGTGACGTTCTGGCGAAAAGTTGCTGACACCGGCGAGAAGGCTCCCGCCAGCGCCTTGGGCGCAGCGCTTCGCCTTGTCCACGACTGCGGAATTGACGACGCCGTTGAACTCCCAAGGCTCGACATCTTTGGGCGCGTCGGTGACCGGCTGGATCAAGCAGCGAATGTCTCGCCGGAGGTACTCGATTTCCTTCACTCCCGCTTAGACGACCTAAGAGCAGCGTACGCCGCACTTTCGTTTCCGAGTCCTCCCGTCGCGCTTCACGGAGACGCACACGTCAAGAATCTAATCTGCACTCCTGACGGTAAGGCAATCCTGATTGACTTTGAGGCGTTCTGCTTCGGGCCGCCTGAGGTAGACCTCTCCGTCACTGCCACCGAATACGAGATCGGGTGGCACAGCCCGGAGGGCTACCACGCATTCTGTGAGGCATACGGAGCGGATGTACGGGAATGGGACGGATTTCAGGTTCTTCGCGATATCAACCTGTTCAAAATGACAACCTGGCTGATGCAGAACGTGGGCGAAAGCGACCTGCACGCAGAGGAATTCGACAGGCGGCTAGCCACGTTGCGTCGCCCGACAGCAAGGTCGGAGTGGCAGCCATTCTAGGAAACTTGGCTACTGACCGGCCAATACCGCGTCGAACATGGCCAGCGCTCGCTTAGCCTCTGCGCTGCCGGCATGCGGCGTGAAGTCGGACCGGAGGTCTCTCACGTAGCGTAGATAGCGCTCCGACTTGAGCGCCCCAGCAAGGTGAATTGCCTCAAGCGCTACCTCAGCCGCCTTCCCCACATCGGGAGTGGGTGTGTGCAAACAGCTTGCCGCGTTTACGAGCCTGATAAAGGCATGAGTGCGAACGTAGGCAGGATCGGTAAGCGCGATAGCCTGCGTCACGAATTCCAGCGCCTGCACAGGCGAGCGCAGATCCCGAAAACAGTGAGCAGCCTCGCCCGCCATCTCGGCTTCATCGAAGTAGTAGATCCAAGGCGGGTCGTCGCAGGCAGCACGACGATTGAACGCGCTTTCTGCCTCACGTAGGACACTCGCACAGCTACGACTGTCACCGGCCCCAGCTCGCGCCCTCGCCTCCATTGCAAGGAACATCGCTGAGACGGTTGCGCTCGCTACACCTCGGGTTCCCTCTTGCGCGGCACGCGCAAGTTGCGCTGCTTCCTGGTAGTGCCCTAGATAGTTGGCTTGATGACTCATGTTGGCGAGTAGGCGACCGCCCATTACGCGATCGCCGCCCGCTTGGGCAAGCCGGAGACCTTGAATCAGATAGCGCTGAGCCAAGCCATGTTGACCGAGATCGTAGGCTGTCCAACCGAGAAGCTGAGCTACCTCAGCCGCCGCCGAGAACAATCTCCGCCCAACACTCTCCGAATAGATGCCGTCGAGTAGAGGCAGCACGTCATGCCGGAAGTACTGTGCGAGGGCCGTCCGGGCGTGGCCGCCGCCGAATTGAAAGTCTAGGTTCATGAATAATTTGATGGTTGAGCAGACGGCAGCCACCTCGGCCATTCCTACCCGACGGCCCGTCGCGTTAACGGGCACAGATTCAGGGCGAGACAGTAGCCATGCCATGAGTGGGCCGGTCCACGCGCTTGATACCGCCGCCGCCTTTTGGAGCTCAATAGAACCGGAAATGTCATGCTCGGCCGTGCTGGTCAAGCTGCGGTAGGTATCAGGCAATGCGTCGGCGTAGTGGAGCGAATCGATTGACAACGCGCCGCGTGCTTGATAGTCGAAGCCCAGCGCGGAGGGTGTCAGCATCGCCCCCAGGGCGTCACTGAGCGCTTCGGCGATGAGCACAGCGGTCTGAGGCCGAGGTTGCACGCCATCTAGCCAGCGGCGCACATCGACGTGGGTGCAGCGGAGCTCAACTCCCCTGGCCTCGCCGAAGGCCCGGAGTCGGGCTGCACAGCCCTTGTTGGACCAACCGGCTCGTGCGAGCGCCTGTATAAGCAGCTCGTTGGGCACGCCACCTCCCCAGTGATCGAACTCTCTGCGCAGTCAAGTGTGTACTCGCCTGCAAGGTCAACACCAAGCCGGGGCAAGTGCTCCCCCGAGTGAACCCCCCGGCCGCTCCAATGAACCCCCTTGATCTCCCTGTTGACCTGCGTCGATAGCGGCTTAGCTGGGTTCCAGCACCACCACGAAGGACGCGACCTCCCAGCACCGCCCAACGCAGTGCTTGACAGGTCGCAGGTATACGTGTTCTATGGCGCATAGAACACGTATACCTGCTGGCGACTCCACAGCCGGCGGATGCGGCTTCGGCTGCGCCGCTCGTGAATCTGCTGGACCGCACTGGCGCTTGGTGTTTGACAACTACACAGAGGTCCGGGACGCAGGGAGATTCGTCTTCCTCATTGGTCCCGAGCATGCGATCTAGGGGTGGCTGCGGGTGTCGGCCGTGACATGTCCGGCCGCAAGACGTGTCCGCTCGCTTGCCCAACCGAGGGTCGCCCGGTGTGCCAGCACGGCACGCCCTGTTCATCACTCCGGAGCGCGCCGACCTGGCCGCGCTCTGGCTATTCGTCCGACTGATTCGAGCTGGGGAGAGGTGAGCCGCCCATGTCCGTGAGCATCGCCGCCGCCGTGCGGATTACGACCAAGAGCAGCGCCGTGTGGCGCGACTGCGGCCGGTGCGGCTCCCTCGCCCCGCTGGCCCCCGACGAACAGCACTGCCGGCCCTGCCGGCAGTCGTCGCGCTCTCGCCGTACCGAAAGGAACCGATCGAAGTGAACCCCGACGACCGGCCCGAGCCGTCCGCCGCTGACCTGGCCGCGATCGAGGCCGAATGGCCGCTGATCGCCGCCGAACTCGACCTGCTCGACGCTGAGATCAGCCTGATCAACGCCGCCGACCACGGCGGCCCGTCGCCGCTGGACTGGCGACGGCTGCGCCGGGCTGAGGCCCGCGTCACCCGCACGGCCACGATGCCGGTCCGCCCGGCCTGGAGCGCCGACGGGTGCGTGTCGCACAGCCTGGCCGTCGTCGGTTGGACCGGTTGCGGCTACGGCTGCGAGATCGTGCGCTGCCCCGACTGTGGCGGTGAGCAGGTGCTTCACCGTACCGAAGACGGGTACCGGGCCGGCATGGCTCACGCGGCCTGATGTCTCGCATCCGCGCCGCCTACTGGGACCCGGACGGGACCCGCTACGGCATCCCCACCTTCTGGTGGAGAGGTGCCCCGCCCGGCTACGCCACCCACCGTCAGCTCCGCGCCGCCGGCCTGCGCCCCGCCGGTCAGCCGGTCGCTGCTCAGGTGCTCTGGCGTGGCGTCGGGGGCACCCGTGCGGCGTACCTGTACCGGGTTGACCTGGCCCGGCCGAAGCGCACCGCTACCCCCGCCCAGCGGGCCGCGATCGGCAAGGCGTTGACCGCGCGTCGTACCTGCCGCGTTTGCGGCGTGACCCGTTCCTACTACATCCCGCGCTCGCTCGGCGAGTGCCTGTCCTGCGCCGACCCGGCCACGTTTCCTGAGGAGGAAGCAGCATGACCGCCCCCACCATCAACGGCACCCGCTACCCGCAGCCCGTTGACGAGTTGCTTCCGGCCGCCCGCACCCTCGCCGAGGAGTTGGACGCGCTGCCGTCGCGAAACCGGCTGATGAAGCAGTTCCGGATCGGGTCGGAGAAGGCCAACGACCTGCTTGCCCGGTTGCGCGAGGAGCGCGCCCAGCAGGACCGGTCGGACTCGCTGCACGCCGCGATGGTGCTCCGTGGCAGCCTCGCCGACCGGCCGGTGCTGGTCCCGGTCGACCCCACCCCGGACACCACCACCGCCGACACGGACCCGGACACGCCCGACCGGCCCGAGCAGCCCACGCCGGACCCGGCCCCCGTCCCGCCGCCGGTGGACGTCACGCCGGCCGAGCAGGTCAGCACGGTCGAAAGCCCGGGTACCAAGATTCGGCCCGCACGGTCGCGGCGGGCGGTGGTGTGGCCGGTGATCCTGCTCGCCCTGCCCGCGTTCGTCGCCATCTGGGGCGGCTGGGTCGGCCTCGGGAAGCTCACCGGGTTCGGGAAGGTCAACCTGCTGCCCGGCATCGGGTCCGGGTGGGTCATCGACACCGCCATCACCCTCCCGATCGGCGTCGAGACCTACGGCGCGTTCGCCCTCTACGTGTGGCTCTCCGGCCGCGTACCCGCACGGGCGGCCCGGTTCGCCAAGTGGTCCGCCCTCGGCTCCCTCGCCATCGGCGCGCTCGGCCAGGTCGCCTATCACCTGCTGATCGCCGCCGGAGTCACCTCGGCCCCCTGGTGGATCACCACCCTCGTCGCCTGCCTACCCGTCGCGGTACTCGGCATGGGCGCGGCCCTGGCACACCTGATGCACGCCACCGACTAGCTACGCCCGGCGGCACAGCCCTACGGCCTGGAAACCAGTGCTGTGCCGCCGGTCTCACCCCTCAGCCCAACAGACCTCAGGAGAGACCACCATGTTCGCAGACCCGACCGGTACCCGCGCTGCCGCGTTCGCTGCCGTGTTCGTCGCCCTCTACGTCGCCCACCAGGTCGCCGACCACTGGGTGCAGACCCAGCATCAGGCCGACTGCAAGGGCCAGCCCGGATGGGCGGGCCGTATCGCCTGCGCCGCCCACGTCACCACCTACACCCTCACCGCGCTGATCGCCCTGCTGTTCGTGGTCGCCGGCACCGGCCTACGCCTCGACCCGTGCGGCGTCGCCGTTGGCCTGGCGGTGTCGGCGGTCACGCACTACATCGCCGACCGGCGCACCCCGCTCAAGCGCATCGCCGCCGCCCTCGGCTCCGCCCGCTTCTACACCCTCGGCGCACCCCGCCCCGGCCACGACGACAACCCATCCCTCGGCACCGGGGCCTACGCCCTGGACCAGTCCTGGCACTACGCCTGGTTGTTCGTCGCCGCCCTGTTCTGCGCGGTCTGACCGCCCCTGTGGGGCATCCGCCCATCACCGGATGCCCACGCGGAGGCCGCCAGAGCGACTGGACGGCACAACCCGAGAGGACCGACGACATGTCGAGCTGCGCCCACCCCGTCTTCCACTACGCCTACATCGACGGCAAGAAGTACCTGGTCTGCACCCACTGCGGAGCCAAGTGGGAGGTCTGACCGCCTCCGTGGCCGCCGGACCCCATTACCCCGGCGGCACGCGGAGGCAGCCAGACCCCCTGGCCCGCCCCAACGGAAGGACCACCGCTGTGAAGTGCAAGTCCTGCGGCACGCCCTGCGTCTCCGTCTCCACCGACGAAACCGGCACCCTCGGCAAGTGCAACTGCGGTGACTGGACGTTCGACGCCAGCCGTACCAGCTCGACCGGCATCAACATCTCCGGCGGCATCAACGTCACCGGCACGTGCGCGATCGGCCACGGCGCGGTCGCCATCGGCAACACCGGCAGCCGGAAGGACAAGAAGAAGGGTCGCCGCTAACGCCCGCCTCGCGCCGCTGCTGCTGCGGCGCGACCGGCACGTAGTTCTGCCCGGCGGCACAGCCCAACGGCCTAGGAACCAGTGCTGTGCCGCCGGCCCTCCCCGAATCGTCAGCCGACCACGGAGGAACACCCATCATGACGTCCCCCCACGATGACAACCGATTCGACTGGCAGGCCGCCGAAGCCGACGTGACCGCCGGCCCGGATGCCGAGGTGGTCGACCTCGACGCCGCCCGCGCCGCCCGCACCACCCCCGACCCCACCGACAGCGACGGTGACGGCGGGCCGCTGTTGGTCGACTCCGCCGACGCGCAGCGGTCCCCGCGGTTCACCCTGTCGGGTGCGCGGGCTGGGCAGCGTCGCCCGATCCTGCCCGCCTGGCTGCGCTCGCGTGCCGAGCTGGTCGACGTGATGCGCTGGGCGGTAGGGCACCTGCTGCACACCTCCACCTACCACGTGCTGCGGGTGCCGAAGTACGCCGGCAAGCTCGCCCTGCGCGCCCCGGTCGGCGCCGCCCGCCTGGTGTCGGGTGGGGTGCGGTGGGTGTTCGACTGGGAAGGCGAGCACCTGCGGCAGTCGACGTCGCAGACCCGCGACGGTGAGCTGTACCTGAAGCTGTCGAAGCAGCGTGACCGGCGGGTGCGGTGGCGGGGCATCGTCGCCACCTTCACCCTGTCGCTGTCCCTGGCCGGTGGTGTGGCCGTGGCCCTGGCCCCGGGATGGGCGCAGTGGGCGATACCCGCCCTGCTCGTCACCCTGTGCGGGATGGTGGGGCAGCCGGCCGACAAGCCGCTGCTCGACACCGCCGTGGTCATCCCCCGCGTGGCCCGCCTCACCTCCGACGTGGTCGTGCGCGCCCTGGCCGTGCTCGGCATCGCCGGCATCACCCAGGCCATCGCCAAGCAAGGACAGCGCGCGATCGCGTTCACCGCGCCGATCACCCGCGACGGCCCCGGCTGGCGGGCCGACATCGACCTCCCGCCCGGCGTCACCGCTGGGGACGTGATCGAGCGGCGGGACCGGCTCGCCGCCGGCCTCACCCGCCCCCTCGGCTGCGTCTGGCCCGAAGGGCAGCCGGAGGTGCACCCGGGGCGGTTGCTGCTGTGGGTCGGGGATCAGGACATGGCCGCGACGCCGCCGAAGCCGTGGCCGCTACTCAAGACCACGGGCGGTTTCGATCTGGGGCGGCCGGTGCCGTTCGGTACCGACCCGCGCGGGCGGATCATCTCCTTCGAGCTGCCGTACACGAACGTGCTGATCGGGTCGATTCCCGGCTACGGCAAGACCGCCGCCACCCAGGTGCCGCTGCTCGCCGCCGCCCTCGACCCGTACGCCGAACTGTGGTGCTTCGACTTCAAGGGCACCGGCGGTCTGGATCCGTTGGAGAAGGTGTCGGCGCGGTATGCGTCGGGGCAGGACGACGACACCGCCGAGCAGGGCCTGATCGCGTTGCGGGAGCTGCGCAAGGAATGCCAGCGCCGCGCCGCCGTCATCAAGGGACTCCCCAAGCAGGTGTGCCCGGACAACAAGGTCACCCCCGACCTCGCCCGCCGCAAGAAGCTCGGTCTGCACTGGCTCGTGGTCGCCCTGGACGAGGTGCAGGAACTGTTCTCGCACCCGGAGTTCGGCAAGGAAGCCGGCGAGCTGGCCGAGAAGGTCATCAAGCTGGGTCGCGCCCTGGGCGTCATCCTCGTCGTGGCCACCCAACGCCCGGACGCCAAGAGCCTGCCGACCGGCGTGTCGGCGAATGCGGGTACCCGGTTCTGCCTGCGCGTGATGGGGCAGATTGAGAACGACATGATCCTCGGGACGTCGGCGTACAAGAACGGCATCCGGGCGACCATGTTCGCCAAGAAGGACAAGGGCGTCGGCTACCTCGTCGGCGCGGCCGACGACGCCCAGATCGTCCGCACCTTCTACATCGACGGGCCCACCGCCGAGAAGATCACCGACCGGGCACGCGCCCTACGCGAAGCCGCCGGGACCCTCACGGGTCACGCGGCCGGGCAAGCCCCGACCACCCCGGCCGCGCGGCGAGACACCCTGCTCGACGACATCCTCACCGTCGTCCCCGCGACCGAGCCGAAGGTGTGGGCCGAGACGCTCACCGAACGCCTCGCCGACCTGAACGGCGATGCGTACGGCGACCTGACCCGCGACCAACTGACGGCGGCGTTGAAGCCGTACGGGATCACCACCGGGCAGGTGTGGGGCACCGACCCGACCACCGGCAAGGGCGCGAACAGGCGCGGCATCGACCGGCAGCACATCGCCGACGCGGTCGCGGAACGTAACAAGCGGCGGGGCGACAAAGCCGCCTAACCCGGACAGCCGTCGGGTGCTAGGTCTAGCGGCACCCCCCGCTAGACCTAGCACCCCCGCTAGCAGCCGACCCCAAACCTGGCCAGCGCCCTAACAACTAGCGGCGACGGCCCTCTACGCCCCCGATCCGGCCTGTGGAGGCATTTCGTGACCCCCATCCTGCCGCTCGCTAGCCTCGCCATCCTCGTCTACGCAGCGTCATACCTGGCCGTGTGTGCGGTGTCCCCGTGGGGACGCTGCCGACGCTGCCACGGTGCCCGTTCCCACCGCACCACCATCGGCACCCGCCGCGACTGCCCCCGCTGCGACGGCACCGGCATCCGCGTCCGCACCGGCCGCCGACTCCTCGACCACATCCGCACCGAGTACCGCGACGGCCAGCAGTGACCGCCCGCCCCCGCCGCGACGGTCACACCGGATGGTGCGGACGCGACCACCGCTGCAACCTCGGCGAACACCGCTCCGAAGAAATCGTGGTCGAACTCGCCGGGCGCGGTCGCGCCGTCCTCGTGCGGGTGCGCACCACCACCGGACGAGAGCACGCCGAGGTGCGCGTCAGGGTCGCCCTGGCCCCCGGCGAGATCGCCGCCCGCCGGCAGTTGGCCGGACTGCTCGGCGACCTGGCCGACACCGTCACCCGGGCTGCCGTCGCCGGCCACCCCCGCCCCAGGAAGGCACCCCGATGACCCGTCGAATCCAGCGCCGCCGCACCCCTGGTTGGCGGATGCCCGCCGGGGCCGTCTACGTCGGCCGCCCCACCCGCTACGGCAACCCCTACCCGGCCACCACACCCACCGCCGCCGGCCGCGCCGCCGCCGCCGAGCAGTACCGACAGTGGATCGCCACCCGCCCCGACCTCATCGCCGCCGCCCGCCGCGACCTCGCCGGCCGCGACCTGGCCTGCTGGTGCCCGCCCGACCAGCCCTGCCACGCCGACGTGCTGCTCACCATCGCCAACCCGCCCGAAACCCGCTGATGGAAACGTGGTTGATCGGCACCCCAGCCGAACTCGACGCCGCCACCGACGCGCTGACCGCCGTCGCCTACGTCGTCCAGCTCGGCGACCGGCACCCGCTCGTCGGGGCCGACGCCGGCCGGTGGCGGGTGTTCCTGCGCCTGGCCCTCACCACCGCCCCCGCCGCCGGCCGCCGACCCGCCCCGACGCCGACCGACCGGGGCGGCGCGTTGGTCGACCTCGACGCAGCCCGCGCCCACCGCCGACAGCACGCCGGCTGCCCCAAGACCTGATCGGCGCGCTTCGCGCGCTCACTGCCCTGGTGGCCAGCGTCCGCGCGGCGCTGGCCACCGCCCGCCTGCGCCAGGAAGGACCGTCATGCCCGACCTGCTCGCCGCCGCGCTCGCCTACGCCGAACGTGGCTGGCACGTCTTCCCGCTACGCCCCGACACCCGCACCGCCGACGACAGTGCGAAGCGGCCCGCGTTCCCGTCTCGCTGCACCGCCGACCGGTGCGACCTCACCGACCCCCGCTGCAAGACGGCGGGCCGGCACGTCGGGTGGGAGGAACGCGCCACGACCGACCCGAGCCGCATCCGCCGCGCGTGGTCGACCCGCCCCTACGGCATCGGCATCGCGTGCGGGCCGTCGGGGTTGGTGGTGGTCGACCTGGACGTGCCCAAGCCGGGTCAGATCCCACCGGCCGACCATGACCTGTGCGGCAACGGCGTGGACGTCTTCGCCACCGTCTGCCACCAGCACGGCCACCGCATCGAAACCACGTACACGGTGACCACCGGGCGAGGCGGAAGCCACCTCTACTACCGCCACCCCTCCACCGGGCCGACGCTGCGAAACACCGCCGGGGCGCTCGGATGGCTGGTCGACACCCGCGCCCACGGCGGCTACGTCGTCGCCGCCGGCAGCACCGTCGCCGGTCGCCCCTACACCGTCGCCCTCGACGTCGACCCCGCGCCGCTGCCCGACTGGCTCACCGCCCTACTCGCCCCCGCCGCGCGGCCGGCGCACCGGCCCGCTGCGGTGGCGTTGCCGGCCGACCGGCACGGCCGCTACCTGGCCGCCGCGATCCGCCGCCAGGTCGACCACCTCACCGGCGCCGGTGAAGGGCAGCGCAATCACGCCCTGTTCACCTCCGCGGTCGCGCTCGGGCAGCTCGCCGCCGGGGGCGCGCTCACCGACGACGACGTGACCGCCGTCCTGGAACCCGCCGCCCTGTCTATCGGGCTACGGCGCGGGGAGATCGCCCGGACCATCGCATCCGGCCTCCGTGTGGGTGCCCGCAACCCGCGCACCCTCGCCACCGATCGGAGGGCCGCATGAGTACCCGCTTGCAGATCGGTTCCGGCCCCGAAACCATCCGCGTGCTCAAAGCCGCCCTCGTTGACGGGCTGTTGCCCGACACCTACGTCTCCGCCGGCTCCCTCGTGCACATGGAAGCGGTGTCCGGTGGTCTGCCCACCGCTGCCGACGAAGACTCCCCGCTGCCGATCAGCGCGAGCACCCTCAACCCCGCCGGCCTGGCCGGACTCCTCGCCGAACACGCCTACGTCTACAAGCTCAAAACCCGCAAGGACGACAAGGGCAACCCGGAACCCTACGAAGACGAGGTGACCCCGCCCCGCGACATCCTGTCATCCGTGCTCGCCGGCAAGACCTGGCCCGGCGTGCCGCCGCTGCGCGGGATCATCGGCGCACCCGTGCTGCGCCGCGACGGCACCCTGTTGCAGCAACCCGGCTACGATCCGCAAACCGGCCTCTACCTCGCCGCGAAAGTCGCCCTCCCGCCCGTGCCCGACCAGCCCACCCCGGAGCAGGTACGCGACGCGCGCACGTTCCTGCTCGGCCGGTTCCTGCGAGACTTCCCCTGGGCATCCGCCGCCGACCGGGCCAACTACGTGGCCTTGCTCGCCACGCCGATCCTGCGGCACTTCACCCGCAGCCTGACGCCGTTCGCGTTGATCGACGCGACCATGCCGTCATCCGGCAAGACCATCCTCACCGCTGGTCCCGGGATGCTCTACGGGCAGCGCGTCATGACCTGGGCCTACTCCGACGAAGAGCTACGCAAGTCCATCACCGCAGTGTTGGCCGAGCAGGTCGGTGTGGTCATCTGGGACAACCTCGCCGAGGGCACCGTCATCGACTCCCCGGTGCTCGCCCAACTCGTCACCTCCGGCGTGTGGTCCGACCGGCAGTTGGGCGCGTCGCGCAACGTGGCCACCGTCAACGACCGGCTGTGGATGGCCACCGGCAACAACCTCCAAGTCGGCGGAGACATGGCCAGCCGCACCGTGCGCGTTCACCTCGACCCGGACATGCCCCGCCCCGAACTGCGCGACCAAGCCGGGTTCGGCATCCCTCACCTCGACCAGTGGATCACCGACCCGACCAACCAACTCACCGTCCTGTGGCACCTGCTCGTGCTGGTCCTCGACTGGACGCGGCAGGGAGCGCCGAGGGTGTCCGGGCTGTCGATGCGGCAGTTCACCCCCTGGGCGCAAGCCCTCGGCGGGTTCCTCGCCCACCACGGCATCGACGGATTCCTCACCAACGCCGCCGACGTCCGCGAGATCGACGAAGACGAAACGCGCTGGCGCGCGTTCCTCACCTGCTGGCACGACCGCCACAGCAACCGGCCGATGACCGCCGCCGACCTACGACGCGACGCCGAACCCATGCAGATCGGCAGCGACACCCATGACCCGTGGGACGGCCAGTTCATCACCACCCACAACGGCCGCCTACCCAACCCGCTCCAACTCGGCCGACTCCTCACCGGGCAGGCCGGGCGGTGGCGCGGTGAACACGTCGTCCGGGCCGGCAAGAACGACCGGGGCGACCGGTCGGTGTTCTGGGTCGAACACCACCAGGGATGAAACCCGCTGAACCATCTCCGCATCTCCGCAACGCCGCACCAACCCCGCCCTACCAGCGGAAACACTCTGCGGAGATCAGAACCTAGAAGAGCATCGATCTCCGCATCTCCGCAAGCCGCTGCGGAGATCACACCCCCTTTGCGGAGATGACCCCTCAGCGGAACTCCGCATCTCCGCAAGCATTCGCCCAGCTCACAGCCATGTTTGCGGAGATGCGGAGATGCGGAGATGGTTCAGCCCTCCCACGCACAGACCACCCACGAACGCCCTCGCTCCCGACCACACCGGCCCGCTGAGAGCCACACAGACGGTCGGACCCTATGCCGAACACCGGCACGCCCTGAATCTTGGCTCTCTGCGGCTCTCAGTCGCCCTTTCTGCGCCGTTCTGCGGCAATGCTCCCTAATTCTCGCCGCCTGACCAGACGCACCCCGCCGACGACGCCCCGAGGAAGGACAGTCGCCCGTGACCGCCAGGCCGAAGCACACCACCCCCACCGGCAACCTGCTCACCCTCGCCGAAGTCCTGGACGAACTCCGCGTACCCCGGTCGACCTTCTTCAAGTGGAAGGCCACCGGCCGCGCGCCCCGAACCATCAAGTACCCCAACGGCAGCCTCTACGTCCGCCGCCGCGACCTGGACCACTGGCTCAACGATCACGAGGAGGCCGCTTGAGCAGCTACGACGTGCGCATTCACGCGATCCTGACCAACACCCTCGCCAGCAAGAAGAAGTCCTACTCCGTTCGATGGAGGGTCGCCGGCAAGTCGTTCCGGAAGACCTACGCCACCGCGGCGCTCGCCGAGAGCTTCCGGTCGAAGCTGGTCGTTGCCCAGCGGGAGGGAACGGCTTTCGACGAGAAGAGCGGGCTGCCGGAACCGATGGCCCGGGAACTGAACGCCCGGAACTGGTATGACCTGGCTGTCGCGTTCGTGGACATGAAATGGCCGCGTGCTGCCGCAACGCAGCGCAAGAGCATCGCCGACGCGCTCACCACGGCCACGCTCGCCCTGCTCGGCACGTCGCGCGGCGCACCGGATGACGCCGAGATCCGGCACGCCCTCTACACCTGGACCTTCAACAAGTTGCAGCGCGACCGTGACAACGGCTTGCCGCCGGAGCAGATCGCGCCGGTCGTTTGCTGGCTCGCCGCGAACACGCTCCCGCTGTCGGACGTGGCGAACCCCGCCACCACCCGAAAGGCGCTCGACGCGCTCACGGTCCGGATCGACGGCGGCCCCGCCGCCGCGAACACCGTCGCGAGGAAACGGGCCGTGCTCTACAGCGCCTTGAAGTACGCCGTAGAACTCCGCTATCTCGACGCTCACCCGATGGACTTCATCCAGTGGCGAGCACCGAAGAACACCGACCAGGTTGACCGGAAGGTGGTCGTGAATCCCGAACAAGCCCGCTCCCTGCTCTCGGCGGTGCGCAACCGCGACCCACACTTGGAAGGCTTCTTCGCCTGCATGTACTTCGCCGCGCTCCGCCCCTCCGAGGTGATCCACCTGCGCGCCGACGAGTGCGAGCTACCCGAGACCGGTTGGGGATGGCTCCACCTCAGCGGGTCGACTCAGCAGGTGGGCGAGGACTGGAGCGACGGCGGCACGTCGCTGGAGGACCGGGAACTCAAGCACCGGGCGAAGAAGGCGACCCGCGACGTACCGGCCTGCCCCGAGTTGGTACGCATCCTGCGGCACCACCTACGGGAGCACTGCCGCAACGCCAACGGCCGGATGTTCAACGCCGCCGGTGCCAGGGTGGCCCCGGTGTCGAAGAGCACCTACCTGCGCGCCTGGAGGCAGGCCAGAGAGGCAGCGTTGACGCCCGCGCAGCAGCGGTCACCGCTGGCGCACCGGCCGTACGACCTGCGGCACGCCGCCGTGTCGCTCTGGCTCAACGCCGGGGTGCCCGCTACCCAGGTCGCGCAGTGGGCCGGGCACAGCGTGCACGTCCTGCTGAAGGTCTACGCCTCGTGCATCGACGGCCAGGACGAAGCGGCCCGGAAGCGGATCGAGGGAGCGTTGGGCACCGAGGAAGCCGGGTAACGCCGACACGAATACGACACGACCAGCGAGACGCGACGGCCCCCGGCGGGACGAAGTGAGACTTTCTCACGAATGACGAAACGGCCTCTGGCTGGCGTCCGCGCTGGTCAGGGGCCGTTTCTGCTGTCCAGAGAGCGGAGGGTGTGGGATTCGAACCCACGAAGACATCGCTGCCTTACCGGTTTTCAAGACCAGCGCCATCGGCCACTAGGCGAACCCTCCCGGCGCGTGCCCCGCAGGGCACGACCGTTGCCTAGTCTGCCAGAAGCCGGCCAACCCGCGAATCACCGTCCCACCGGCACCGGGCGTCGACGGACCGGGACAGCCCGGACGTGGAGGGCGCGCCGGATCGGGTATGACTGGGCCATGCGCGCGATCACGATCCCGGAGCCCGGTGGACCCGACGCACTCGTCTGGGCGGAGGTGCCCGACCCCGAGCCCGGCCCCGGCGAGGTGATCGTCGACGTGCGGGCCAGCGCGGTCAACCGGGCCGACCTGCTGCAACGGCAGGGGCACTACCCTCCCCCGCCGGGCGCGCCCGCGTACCCCGGGTTGGAATGCTCGGGGGTGGTCAGCGCGATCGGTGCCGACGTGGCCGGGTGGGAGGTGGGCCGGGAGGTCTGCGCGCTGCTGGCCGGCGGCGGGTACGCCGAGCGGGTGGCCGTGCCCGCCGGGCAGTTGCTGGCGGTGCCGGACGGCGTCGACCTGGTCGACGCGGCGGCGCTGCCCGAGGTGGCGTGCACGGTCTGGTCGAACGTCGTGCGGCTCGCCGGGCTGGCGCGGGGCGAGACACTGCTGGTGCACGGCGGGGGCAGCGGGATCGGCACCTTCGCCGTGCAGCTCGGCGCGGCGCTCGGTGCGACGGTGGTGGTGACCGCCCGTCCGGCCAAGCACGAGCGGCTGCGCGGGCTGGGCGCGACGCACGCGATCGACTACCGGGAGCAGGACTTCGTCGAGGAGGTCCGCCGGGTCACCGACGGCCGGGGCGCGGACGTGATCCTCGACATCATGGGCGCGTCCTACCTGGCCCGGAACGTGGCGGCGCTGGCCACCGGCGGCCGGCTGGTGGTGATCGGGATGCAGGGCGGCCGGAAGGCGGAGCTGGACCTGGGGGCGCTGCTGGCCAAGCGGGCGTCGGTGGCGGCCACCGCGCTGCGCTCCCGGCCGCTGGCGGAGAAGGCGGAGATCGTGGCGGGCGTACGCGAGCAGGTGTGGCCGCTGGTCGCCGCCGGCGCGGTCCGGCCGGTCGTCGACCGGCGGCTGCCGATGGCCGAGGCCGCCGAGGCGCACCGCCTGGTCGAGTCCAACGCCCACGTGGGGAAGGTGCTGCTGACCGTCTAGGCGGGGGCGCAGTCGCCGCAGGCGGAGGCGGCGGGCTCGGGGCGGGGAAGTATGAGCCGGGCGCCGGGGCCCTCGCCGGACAGCTTGTCCTCGGGGTTGTAGAGGACGCAGCGCTGCAACGACAGGCAGCCGCAGCCGATGCAGCCGTCGAGGTCGTCGCGGAGTTTGGTCATCAGGCGGATCTTCTCGCTGAGCCGGGCCCGCCAGGCGGCGGAGAGCTCGGCCCAGTCGGCCGCTGTGGGCGTGCGGGAGGCGGGCAGGGAGTCCAGCGCCTCGCGGATCTCCTCCAGTGAGACGCCGACCTGCTGGGAAACGCGGATGAACGCGACCCGGCGCAGCTCGGTGCGGGCGTAGCGGCGCTGGTTGCCGCCGGTGCGGTCGGCCCGGATGAGGCCGAGGCGCTCGTAGTAGCGCAGCGCCGAGGGTGCGACCCCGCTGCGCGCGGCGAGCTGGCCGATGGTCAGGGATTCCTGCATCACGTCGCCTTGAATTGAAGTGGACTTCAACTCGACCAGGCTATCGGCACGGCCCGCATGACCGCCAGCACGGCGGAGCCGTCGGAATCAGTGCTGCGAGGCGCCCGCGGGGCGGCGGCGGGTGCGCTCCCGGCCGAGGATCCAAATCGCCTCGACGCCGTCCTTCCAGGTGATCTTCTTGCCCTCCTCGCGGCCGCGCGCGCGGTAGCTGATCGGCACCTCGTACGGGCGGATGCGCCGGCGCAACAGCTTGCCGGTCACCTCCGCCTCCATGCCGAAGCCCCGCGAGCGGATGTCGAGGGAACGGTAGAGCGCCACCGGCATCAGCTTGAAGCAGGTCTCCAGGTCGCCGATGTACGAGTTGAACAGCACGTTGGCCGCCATGGTGACGCCCTTGTTGCCCATCACGTACCAGAAGCTGTAGGCGCTGTGGCTGCCGAAGGTGCGATTGCCGTAGACCACCGTGGCACGGCCGTCGAGCACCGGGTCGAGCAGCTTGGGGATGTCCTGCGGGTCGTACTCCAGGTCGGCGTCGAGGATGACCATGTATTCGCCCTCGGCGTTGTCGACCGCCGTCTTGATGGCCGCGCCCTTGCCGGCGTTGCGCTGGTGGGTGATCACCCGCAGCCGCGCGTCGTCGGCGCGGCCGAGGACCTCCCCGGTGCCGTCGCGGCTGCCGTCGTCGACCACGACCAGCTCGATCTCGCACGGATAGTCGACCGCCAGTGCCTGCTTGAGGGCATCCGCGATGCGTTCTTCCTCGTTGTAGACCGGCATGAGGATCGAGAGCTTCACGGGAATCTCCACGCTAACGGCGACACGTCGGGCTTAGCCTAGCTTGGCAGCTCAGGGCGGCGGGGTGCAGCACCGCCGGGCGTCGGGCTCGGCGCGTTCAGCCGGATGGTGTTTACTTCGCGCCATGTCGGCAGCCGGCTCCCTGCTCGTGGCGGCCCCGCTCGTCGCCGTCCTGTCCCTCGCCGTGGCGCTGCGCCCCGCCCGGCCGGACACCGTCGCCCCGCTGCGCCTCGCCGTGGTCCGGGCCGCGGTGGTCACCGGCGCGTTCGCGGTGCTGACCGTGGAACTGCTCGGCGCGTTGCGCCTGCTGACCCTGCCCGCGTTCGCGGTCGCGTGGCTGATCTTCGTCGCCGCCACCGTGACGGCGGCGGGCTGGCGACGCCGCCGCACCGCCGCACCGACCGGGTCCGGCGCCGCCCGGGACCTGGCCGCCGTCCGGGCCCGGCTGACCGACCGATGGCGTACGGCCGGGCGGGGCGAGCGCCTGCTCGCCGGCACGGTCGGCGGGCTCGTCCTGGTGGAGCTGCTGATCGCGCTGCTCGCCGAGCCGAACAACTTCGACTCGCAGACGTACCACCTGCCGAAGGTGGAGCACTGGGTGGCCCAGGGCAGCCTGGAGTTCTGGCCCACCGCGATCCACCGGCAGGTGACGATCCCGCCCGGTGCGGAGTACCTGCTGCTGCACCTGCGCCTGTTCACCGGCGGCGACGCGCTGCACAACCTGGTCCAGTGGGCCGCCGGGGTGGGCTGCCTGCTGGCCGTCGCCCGGATCGCGGCGCAGCTCGGCGGGGGACGGCGGGCCCAGCTCCTCACCGCGTTCGTGCTGGGCACCACGCCCATGGTGGCGCTGCAGGCGACCAGCACCCAGACCGACCTGGTCTGCGCCGCCTGGGTGGCCTGCGTGGCGACCCTCGCCCTGGACGGGCTGCGCCGCCGGGCCGGGGTCGGCACGCTGCTGCTGCTCGGCGCGGCGACGGGACTGACCGCGGTGACGAAGACCAGTGGCCTGATCGGCGTCGGCCCGCTGCTGCTGCTCTGGGGGATCGGCCAGCTCCGGCTGGCGTACCTCGGCGGGATCGTGCGGGGCGCGGACCGCGACCGGCGGGCCGGGGCCAGGGTCGACGGACCGGCCCTGCCAGCCCTGGTCGGCGCGGGTCGCGTCGGACTGCCGACCGGCGGGGCCGACCCGGTGGCCCCGCCCGCAGCGGACGACGTCGCCCGGCCGGGGACGGGCGGCGCGCCGGAGCCGCCGGGTTCCCGCGCGGGCGGCGTGGTCCGGACGGTGGCCGGCTCCGTGCTGGTGGTGCTGGTGGCCCTGCTGGTGGTCGGCCCGTTCCTGGCCCGCGTGCAGGCGGAGTTCGGGCACCCGTTGGGGCCGCCGCGGCTGCGCGAGTCCATCCCGATGGAACGGCACGACCCGCCGTCGGTCCTGGTCAACGCCCTGCGGATCGGGCACACCGCGCTGGACACGCCGCTCGCGCCGGTGCGGGCGGGCACCGCCGAGGCGATCATGGCCGGGGCGCGGGCGATCGGCGTGGACCCGCAGGACCGGGCCATCACCTTCGGCCGGGAGACCTTCCCGGTGCCGTCCTGGTATCCCGACGAGGACCGGGTGGCGTTCCCGCTGGCCGGCGCGCTGGCGCTGGTCGGCGCGGCGCTGGCGCTGGCCCGGCCGGCCCGGGTCAGCCCGACGGCGGCCGGTGCCCTGCGCGGGTACGCGATCGTGGTGGTGACGGCCGTCGCGCTGCACACCGCGATGATCAAGTGGCAGCCGTGGGGGAACCGGCTGCTGCTGTACGCCCTGGTCCTGGCGGCCCCGCTCGCTGGGCTCTGGCTGGACTCGCTCTTGCGCCGCCGGCTCGCCCCGAGGCCCGGGGCCGGGGTCTCCGGCGGCGCTCCTTCCGCCTCGGGCCGCCGGTCGGTGGCGGTCGGACTGGCGGTCGCGATGCTGGCCGGGTCCGCGCTGGCCGGCGTGCTCGCCCTGTCGTACGGCTTCCCACGCCGGCTGGTCGGGGCCGGCTCCGTCTTCACCACCTCGGAGTGGGACACCCGCTTCCTGCGCCGGCCGCAGTGGGCCGACGAGTTCCGGGCGGCGGCCGACGCGGTCCGGGCCAGCGGTGCGCGGCGGATCGGGCTGGTGCAGCAGAACGACAACTGGGAGTACCCGTGGTGGCTCCTGCTGCGCGACGCCGACGGCCGGCCGCCCGAGCTGGTGGCGCTCCAGTCGGTGCTGCCGGACCGGCCGCCGGCCGACCCCGCCTCGACGGACGCGATCGTCTGCACGGGCACCCGGAAGGTCTGCGCCGACCTGGTGCCCGCCGGCTGGACGCTGACCTGGCGGGGCTACGTCGGGTACGCCCTGCCGCCGCCCCGCTGACGTGGCGGGTTGTTGGCAGGGTCCTGCTTGCTCACTTGAGCAGGACGAGCCGGGCCTTGGCGGCGTCGCCGTCCTTCGCGCCGGCCACGCCGACCGTCGCGCCGACCCGCACCGCCTCCGGCTGGATCGTCTTGCGCCGCTCGACCACCCGCAGGTCGTCGCCGAAGGTCCACGTCATCGTGAACCCGTCGGTGGACTTCACGGTCATCGAGTCCCCGTCGATCGCGGTGACCTCGCCGCGCTGCACGGCGACGGTCCTCTTGCCACCGTCCTTCGTGCCCACCACGACCTCGCCGTGCAGGGTGTTCTTCTTCCGCAGCAGCACCCGCGCCTGCCGGCGCTTGCGCCACTCCTGCGCCCGCTCGCCCCGCCGCTCCTTCGCGCTGGGCTCGCCGCTGGCCGGCGTGGGTGAGCCCGACTGTGTCGGGTCCGAACCGGCCGGGGCCGGGGCGGCCACCAGGTCGAGGTCGCCCGGGTCGAAGCCCAGCGCGGTGAGCGCCTGTCCCTCCGCGCCCAGCGCGGCGGACACGTCGACCGCGACCTCCTTGGAGGCGTCCTGCGCCACCTGCGCCGGCCCGCAGCCGGTGACGCCCAGGGCGACCGCCGCGAGCAGCGAGGTGGCGGCGACCGCGAATCCGTGACGTGCCATTGTGGTATCCCTCTCGTCGGTGAGGGTCCCAGCGTCCCGCCCCGGTGCTCAGGGGGCGTCAGCGCGATGTTCGGGTCAGGTAAGGGTCGGCCGGCAGCCGCACGGTGAACGCCGCGCCGCCCTCGGCGGCGTGACCGGCGGCGATCTCCCCGCCCAGCCGGCGGACCAGCCCGGCGGCGAGCGCCAGCCCGAGGCCGCTGCCGACCTTGCGTACCCCCCGGTAGCGCGCGTGCAGCGCACCCCGGTCGAACGCCACCGCCAGGTCGTCGTCGGTGAAGCCGGGGCCGCCGTCGCGCACCTCCAGGATCCCGCCGGCCGCCGGGTCGGCTCCGGCGGGCCGGGCCGCGAGCACCACCGGCGCACCCGGGGGTACGACCCGCAGCGCGTTCTCCAGCAGCCCGTCGACCACCTGCCGGATGCGCCCCGGATCGGTGTACGCGGGCACCACGCCGTCGGGGATCTCCATGCGGAACGTCACCCCCACCGCCGCGCAGCGGTCGGCCCACGTGTGCTCCGCGTCGGCGGCCAACCGGGCCAGGTCGACCGGCACCGGTTCGAGGGGGAAGTCGGCGGCCTCCAGCCGGGCCAACGCGAGCAGGTCGCGGACCAGCCGGTCCAGGTGCTCGGCCTCGGCCAGCATGGTGCGCCCGGTGCGCGGCGTGTCGTCCGCGTCGATCACCCCGTCGGCCAGCGCCTCGGCGTACCCGCGGATGGCGGTGAGCGGGGTGCGCAGCTCGTGGGAGACGGAGAGCAGGAACTCCCGCTGCCGGTCCTCGCTGGTGGCCAGCGCGGCGGCGAGCCCGTTCAGGGCCAGCGCCAGCTCGGCGACCTCGTCGGGCGGCTCGACCGGCACCCGGACGGCCCGGTCACCGGCGCTGAGCCGGGCGGCGGCGGTCGCGGCGACGCGGATCGGGCGGGCCAGCCGGCGGGCCAGCAGCATCCCGGCCGCCAGGCCGGCGGCCAGCCCGGCGAGCAGCGGCAGCCAGAGGCCCCGGACGACCCGCCCCCACAGGCCGGGGGTGGCGGGCCGGGTCAGCACCACGCCGTCCCCGCCGGCCAGCGGTCGCCCCTCGACGAGGGCGCGCTCGCCGGAGACCAGCCGCCGGCCGGAGACGGTGTTGCCGGCGGCGACCCGATTGACGACCTGCCGGGGCAGGCCGGCACGGTCGACCGTGCCGGCGCGGATCACGTACACGTCGATGTCCTGCTCCTGGAGCTGGCGGATCAACCGTTCGCCCGCCGCGTCCCGCTGCCTCGGGGCCCGCACGCGCAGCACGTCGGCGGCGAGCCGCGCCTGCGCCGCGAGCGCCTCCTGGTCGCGTCGCTCCTGCCCGCGCACCGCCAGCGGGACCGCGACGAGCGCGGTGACCAGCACCGAGACGAGGGCGACCGCGCAGGTGACGAGCACCGCGCGGGCCGTGAGCGTACGCCCGGGGCGACGCCGTCGCGGGCCGGCCGGCCGCGGGCCGATCACCGGCAGCGCGACGGTGGGCTGGGCCGGCACGGACTCCCCCGGCGTCGCCGGTCGGTCAGCCATCGGCGGCGTACCCGACGCCCCGGTGCGTGCGGATCACCCCGGCCGCCCCGCCCAGCTTGGCCCGGACCTGCGCCACGTGCACGTCGACGGTGCGGGTGCCGGAGTGGGCCGCGTACCCCCAGACGCCGGCCAGCAACTCCTCGCGGGTGAAGACCCGGCCGGGGCGGGCCATCAGGTGCGCGAGCAGGTCGAACTCGGTCGACGTGAGCTGCACCGGCTCGCCGGACACGGTCACCGTGCGGCGGGTCGGGTCGAGGGTGACCGGGCCGACCGTCCGGGGCCGCTCCACGCCCTCCGGCACGCCCGCCGTGCGGCGCAGCACCGCGCGGACCCGCGCCACCAGCTCGCGCGGGCTGAACGGCTTCGTCACGTAGTCGTCCGCGCCCAGCTCCAGACCGATGATCCGGTCCACCTCGTCGTCGCGCGCGGTGAGGAAGAGCACCGGCGTCCAGTCGCCGGCCTCGCGCAGCCGCCGGCAGATCTCGGTGCCGGCGAGCCCGGGCAGGGCGATGTCCAGGACACAGGCGACCGGGCGCAGCCGGCGGGCGGCGGACAGCCCCGCCGCGCCGTCGCGTTCCAGATGGACGCCGAAACCGTCCCGCGTCAGGTAGAGCCGGACCAGCTCGGCGATCGCCGGCTCGTCCTCGACGACGAGGACCAGCCCGCGCTGCGGTGCGTCGACGGTCACCGGACCATGATTGCCGACCACCGCCCGACCGAGGGCGTCAGGACATGTTCGGATCAGGTAAGGACCCGATCAGTGCACCACGACGGGCCGGAACGCGGCACCCCGGGCAGCGGTCGGCGCGTCGCCGATGGCGGCCACCACCCGCTCCCGCGAGCTGCGCAGCCGGGTGCTGAACGCGTGGTGCAGCAGCGCGTCGAGCTGCCACACCTGCCTCGGGTGCTGGACGCGGATGACGAAGCGTTCCCGCACGCCGTCGATGGCCGTGGCGGCCAGCTCGACCGCCGGCTGACGCGGGTCGGCGCTCCAGGTGACGTCGCTCAGCTCGCCCAGCTCGGCGTTGAGGTGCAGGCGGAGCCGGTGCAGCACCCGGGTCTGCCGGGTGACCACGAGCCGGCGGTGGGTGAGCAGCAGCAGGTATTCGCCGGCCGCCCGGTCGGGTCGGCCGCACCGGGCGACCAGGACGCTGGCGTCGCCGGCGCCGACGCAACGGCGGAAGACCGGCACGTGCCGGCTGACGGCCTGCACCGCCAGCCCGGTCTCGGCGGCGGCCGGAAGGAACGTGCGGGAGAAGACGTCCATGACGTGACCAACGAGCCCGCCCCGCGCCTGATATGGGCAACCGCCAATCTACGGAACTTCCACGTGCGCGGTGGACGGCTGTCAGAGGCGGTCGGGTTCGAACAGCTCGGCGAGCCAGCCGGGGACCGCCTCGGCGTACTCGGCGCGGGCCGGGTCCGGGGTGCTCAGCGCGCGCCGCCAGGACAGCGCCCGGCTGACCTTGGTCACCGTGACCGCCACGGCGGCCGCCTCCCGCAGGTCGGCCCGGTCGTGCCGGTCGGTCCACGGTTCGAGGTACGCGTCTCGCAGCCGCAGCAGCACCGGGTCGCCGTCGGGCAGCTCGAAGGAGTGCGCCACGGAGTTCAGGGTCACCAGCAGCGTGCCGAACGGATGGGCGACGGAGGCGTCCCCCCAGTCGAAGAAGCGGTGGTCGGCGGCGAACACGTTGCCGTCGTGCAGGTCGTCGTGCTGCACGCTGGCGGGCACCCCGAACGCGGCGAGCCGGCGGCAGCGGTCGGCGTACTCGGGAAGGAACGCCCGCAGCCGCGCCGACGTCTCGGGGGTGAGGCCGCCCTGCACGCCGAGGAGTAGGGCGTCGGGGTCGTCGAGCAGCCCCGCGAGGAGGGCGGGCAGCGCCTCGGGGCGGTGGTCCGGCACCCCGAGGGCCAGCAACTCGCCGACCCGGGGCGCGACGGCGCGCTGGAACGCCGCGTACCGGGGGAGGACGCGTTCCCAGACGGCCGGGTCGCGGTGCCGGGCGAGCGCGTCGCGCAGGGTCTCGCCGCCGTCGGGCAGCAGCGACCACCCCAGGTCGGCGTCGACCGCCACCGGGTCGGGCACCCGGCCGGGGGCGATCCGGGCCAGCGCGCCGAGCAGCCCGGCCTCGAAGCGGGTGCCGGCGTTGTTGGCCTTGAACCAGTACGGGCCGGCGTCGGTGGGCACCCGCCACACCAGTGACCAGGGCCGGAGGCGGGGTTCCACCGGCCCGGTGACCCGACGGCCGACCCGGTCGAGCCGCCCGGCGACCCAGTCGTGGGCGCGGGCCTGCCAGCGCGGGTCGGCCCAGTCGGTGGACGGCGTCGGCGCGTCGGTGGACGGCGGCGGGGCGTCGGCAGGCGGGGTCAGCGCGTCGGCGGGGGGCGTCGGTGCGTTGGTCACGGTGGGCAGGGTAGGCAGCGCCGTGCCGGCCGGCGAGGGGTTTTCCCCGCCCGCCCGCTCAGAGCAGCTCGACGATGGTGGCGTTGGCCATGCCGCCGCCCTCACACATGGTCTGCAGGCCGTAGCGGATGCCGTTGTCGCGCATGTGCTGGAGCATCGTGGTCATGATCCGGGCCCCGGACGCGCCGAGCGGGTGCCCCAGGGCGATCGCGCCGCCGCGCGGGTTCAGCCGCTCCGGGTCCGCCTCCGTCTCGGCCAGCCAGGCCAGCGGCACCGGGGCGAACGCCTCGTTCACCTCGTACACCCCGATCTCCTCGATGCCCAGCCCCGCACGGCGCAGGGCCTTCGCGGTGGCCGGGATGGGCGCGGTGAGCATGGTGACCGGGTCGTCGGCGGCGACCACGGCGGTGTGCACCCGGGCCAGCGGGCGCAGGCCGTGGCGGCTGGCCCACTCGGAGGTGGTGACGGCGAGCGCAGCGGCGCCGTCGGAGATCTGGGACGCGGAGCCGGCGGTGACCACGCCGTCGGCGCGGAAGGGGGTCTTCAGCCCGCCCAACCTCGCCAGCGAGGTGTCCCGGCGGATGCCCTCGTCGGCGGCGAACTTGCCGCCGTCGGCCAGCGCCACCGGGGCCAGCTCCGGGTCGAACGCGCCGGCGTCCTGCGCGGCGGCGGCCTTGACGTGGCTGGCGAGGGCGAACTCGTCGAGCTGCGCCCGGGAGAAGTGCCAGCGGGCGGCGATCAGCTCGGCACCGACGCCCTGGTTGAACGGCAGCGGCTCGTCCCCGGCGAAGCCCTGGACGCCCCGGTAGCGGTCGCGGACCTGGGCGCTGAACGGCGTGCCGCCGGCGACGCTGGAGCCCATCGGCACCCGGGTCATCGACTCGACGCCGCCCGCGACGACCAGGTCGGCCTGCCCGGACAGGACGGTGGCGGCGGCGAAGTGCAGGGCCTGCTGGCTGGAGCCGCACTGCCGGTCCAGCGTGGTGCCGGGCACCGACTCGGGCCAGCCGGCGGCGAGGACGGCGTTGCGGGCGACGTTCCACGACTGCTCGCCGACCTGGGACACGCAGCCCCAGACGACGTCGTCGACCTGCGCGGGATCGATCCCGGTGCGCTCGGCGAGGGCCCGCAGCACGTGGGCCGAGAGGTCGACCGGGTGTACGGCGGCGAGGCTGCCCTCGCGCCGCCCGACCGGGGTGCGTACCGCACCGACGATGACCGCGTCACTCATGTTTACTCCCCGCTAACCTGGCTGCCCCGATAGTACGTCTTCCGCCGCCCGGCCGTCCCCCCACGCCGGCCGGGCCGGTCGGGGCGGTCGCGGGCGGTCGGGGCGGGCCCCTGTCACGGGTGGGCCCGGCTGGCATCCTGGTGGGATGGAGTCGGCATTGACCCCCGCAGCACCGTCGGTCCGGCAGTGGCGGGTCCCACCCACCCTGCCGGTGCTGAAGCTGGTCGGCGCGGCGGCGCTGGTCGGGCTCGGGCTGGTGTTCGCCGACGGCGACCGGGTGCGGCTGGTGCTCGCCGGGGTGCTGGCCGCCGGACTGGTCGGCTGGGCGCTGCGGGACCTGCTGGCCCCGGTGCGGCTCGCGGTCGATCCGGCGGGGATCACGGTGGTCCGGGGCTTCGCGGGCCGGCGTCGCCTCGACTGGGGCGCCGTCGAGGCGATCACCGTGGACCGGCGGCCCCGGCTGGGCCTGTCCACGGAGATCCTGGAGATCGACGCGGGCGAGTCGCTGCACCTGTTCGGCCGCTACGACCTGGACGCCCCGCCCGGTGAGGTGGCCGACGCGCTGCGCGCCGCCCGCGCCCGGTCGACCGGGATGGGTGAGCCGGGCGGCCCCGGCGGCGCGGGCGGGCCGGGCGGGCTGGACCGCCCCTAGCTTGTCGCGCCCGAGCCGCCGCCGCGGTCCGGGCGACGGCCCGGCGGCGGCTCCGCGTCCTGCCGCCCTGTCGTCCCGCCGTCCCGCCGCTTCGCCGTTCCGCCGACGCCACTCGGAGGCACCACGATCATTCTCGGGCCCGGTGACGGAAAGCAACGAGCCAGCGCGGGGCCAACCACCTGCTCCGGCCCTTTGCTCTGCACCCGGATACGCAACGGTCTACATAGCGCAACCGGTCGTCACCGCCCCCGCCCTTGACCATCCCGCGTCAACGCAGCTCAGGCTGATGCTGCTTATCTGGGTGCAGAGCAAAGGGAGCGCCGGGCGTGGTGGCAGGCCGGCAGGAGAACACTCGGAGTGAGATCGGCCGGCCGGCGGGGACCGCCCCGCCGTGACGCACGGAGAGTGGGCACAGCCTGTGCGGCGGCCGGCGTTCCCGGGCCAGGGCCCGCCGCCTCCGGCCGACCGGGCCGGACGGGGCTGAACGGGGCCGACCAGGGCTGAACGGGCCGGCTAGCCGGTCAGCGTCAGGGTGCGCACGACCGCCAGGGCGAGCAGCGCCACCAGCAGGACGGCCGCGCCGGCGACCTGGAACAGCGTCCGCCGGGACCGGGGCGCGTACGCCAGCACCAGCGCCATGGCCCCGCCGGTCACCAGGCCGCCGAGGTGACCCGGGATGGAGATGCCCGGCACGGTCAGGGTGAAGACCAGGTTGATCACCAGGACCGGCAGCACCGAGGAGATGTCCCGCCCCATCCGGCGTTCGATCACGATCAGCGCGGCGAAGAGGCCGAAGATCGCGGTCGACGCGCCGGCCGTGGTGGCGTTCTCGGCGCTGAACAGGTAGGCCGCCACGTTCCCGCCGAGGCCGGCGATCAGATAGAGGGCGAGGAAACGCAGCGGGCCGAGGTTGGCCTCCAGGGACCGCCCGAGCACCCACAGTGCCCACATGTTCAGCAGCAGGTGCACGATGCCGTAGTGCAGGAACATCGCGGTGACCAGGCGGTACCACTCGCCCTGGGCGATGCCGTGCACGCTGCCGTCGGGGAAGAGGGCCTGCCCGAGCACCGAGCCCCAGTCGGTGAGCGGGGTGCTGCCACCCATCAGGCCACCGAACCCGGAGCCGCCGGCCAGCGCGTCCCCGCCCCGGTCGGAGGCGATGGACAGGAGCATGAGCAGCACGTTGAGCGCGATGAGTGCCTTGGTGACGTAGCCGAGGCGGCCGACGGCACCGCCACCGAAGGCGGTGCGCGCCGGCCGCACGCTGCGGCGTCCCTCGTCCACGCACTCCGGGCACTGGTGCCCGACCGAGGCGTCCCGCATGCAGTCGGGGCAGATCGGCCGGTCGCAGCGGGTGCAGCGGACGTACGTCTCCCGGCCGGGGTGCCGGTAGCAGACCGGGGTGGTCGGCGGGGACTCACTCACGGCTGCTGCCTCCCGGTGCGGCGGGGCGCTCGGTCATGCGAGCAAAGGTACCTCGCGCAGCCGGTCAGGCCGGGACGCGCTCGATCTCGACGCGCTCGATGACGACGTCCTGGAGCGGGCGGTCGCTCGGGCCGGTGGGGGTGTTGGCGATCGAGTCGACGACCTTCGCCGACGCCTCGTCGGCCACCTGACCGAAGATGGTGTGCCGGTTGTTCAGGTGCGGGGTCGGGCCGACGGTGATGAAGAACTGCGAGCCGTTGGTGCCGGGCCCGGCGTTCGCCATGGCCAGCAGGTACGGCCGGTCGAAGCGCAGCTCGGGGTGGAACTCGTCACCGAACTTGTAGCCCGGGCCGCCGCGACCGGTGCCGGTCGGGTCACCCATCTGGATCATGAAGCCGCTGATCACCCGGTGCGAGATCGTGCCGTCGTAGTACGGCCCACTGCCCGGCTGACCCGTACGCGGGTCGATGTACTCCTTGTTGCCCTCGGCCAGGTCCACGAAGTTGCGAACCGTCTTCGGCGCGTGGTTGGGGAACAGCTCCAGCCGGATCGGGCCGGCGTTGGTGTGCAAGGTGGCGTAGACAGCCTCGGCCACGGGTACTCCTCAGTCGTTGGTCAGTTCCATGCGGATCCTCCCATGTGCCCGTTCTGGCAGTGCGGAGGCATCCGAAGGTGGAGGATGACGAAGGAACAACTCCCAGGAGGTGGGACCGTGTTTGGAATCGTGCGGCGCAAGACCCAGGGGCAGCTGGCGAGGGCCGAGCTGAACCAGGGCATCGGCCACCTGCGGCAGGCTGCGACGTACGCCGCCAAGGGTGCCGGCGCCACGGTCGGCCCGCGGGTCCAGGCGGCCCGGGGAGCCGTCGCGCCGACCGCCCTCGTGGTGCGGGACCGGGCGTCCAGCGGTCTCGCGTCGACGGTCGCGG
The DNA here is from genome assembly GCF_000876225.1 of Micromonospora haikouensis. Lineage (NCBI taxonomy): Bacteria > Bacillati > Actinomycetota > Actinomycetes > Micromonosporales > Micromonosporaceae > Micromonospora > Micromonospora haikouensis. The sequence goes on from NZ_JXSX01000001.1 coordinate 181,296, forward strand.
CCCTCGCGCCGCTCGCCCTGGCCGTCCGTAACGCGCAGGCCGAGGCGGCCGGGAAGGCCGTCGCGGGGAAGAAGGCCGCCGCCGCGCGGCAGGCCGCCGTGAGCAGGAAGGTCAAGGCGAAGAGCATGAAGGCGAAGCGGAAGCAGAAGCGTTCGCGGGGCACGATGGTCGGCCTGCTGGCCGCCGGCACGGTCGCCGGCCTGGCCGGCGCCATGGCGCTGCGCCGCCGCCGCGAGCAGCAGGAATGGTCCGAGTACGACCCGGCCCGCACCCTGGAGCCGGCCCGCGACGAGGTGGACACCCTGATCGTGGAGACCCCCTCGGCCAACTCCTCCACCCCCCGGCCCGCCGCCCAGCCGGTGGTCCACCCGACCGACAAGGTCCCCTCGGTCGCCGAAGGCGCCCGCGACGTCTCCGGCCGCCCGGCCGACAACCTCGACAAGGCACTCAACAAGGAGAAGACGGCCGGTTCCGGCGGCCGCCGCTGACCCTCGTGCCACCGCCCGCGGCGCGGCGACGACCCCCGTCGTCCCGCGCCGTGGGCGATGTCGGCACAGCCAGCCGCTACGGCGGAGCCGTCAGAGGCAGCCGCTGCGGCGGAGCCGTCAGAGCCAGCCGTTTCGGCGGAACCAGCGGTAGAGCGCGAGCGAGATGGCGAGCATCAGGGCGAGCACGACCGGATAGCCGTACGTCATCTTGAGCTCCGGCATGTTCTCGAAGTTCATGCCGTAGATGCCGGCGATGGCGGTCCAGACCGCCGCGATGGCCGCCCAGGCCGCGATCTTGCGCATGTCGTTGTTCTGGTCGACTGTGACCTGCGCCAGCCGCGCCTGGAGGATCGAGTTGAGCAGGTCGTCGTAGGAGTTGACCTGTTCGACGGTGCGGCTGAGGTGGTCCTGCACGTCCCGGAAGTAGCGCCGCACCTCCTGCGGGATCTCCCGGCTGACCTGCGCGGTGAGGGTCATCAGCGGGCGTTGCAGCGGGACGACGGCCCGCTTGAACTCGACCAGTTCCCGCTTCATCTGGTAGATCCGCTGGATCCGGCCGCTGCTCTGCCGGTCGAACACGTCGGCCTCCAGGACGTCCAGGTCGTCCTCCAGCTGGTCGGCCACCTCCAGGTAGACGTCGACCACGCGGTCGGTGATCGCGTACGCGACGGCCCAGGGGCCGTGCGCCAGCAGGTCGTGCTTGGCCTCCAGGTCGGCGCGGACCGGGGCGAGCCGGCAGGCGTCGCCGTGCCGGACGCTGATCACGAAGTTCGGGCCGATGAAGAGCATCACCTGGCCGGTCTCGACGACCTCCGAGTTCTCGGTCAGCTCGTCGTGCTCGCAGTAGCGGGCGGTGCGCAGCACCAGGAAGCTGACCTCGCCGAAGCGTTCCAGCTTGGGCCGCTGCTGGGCCTTGACGGCGTCCTCGACGGCCAGCTCGTGCAGGCCGAAGGTGGCGGCGATCGCCGTCATCTCCGCCAGCTCCGGCTCATGCAGGCCGATCCAGACGAAGCCGCGCTCGCGGCGGGCGGCGGCCAGCGCCTCCGCGTAGTGCCGGTCGCCAGGCTGCCGCCGGCCGTCGACGTAGAGGGCGGAGTCCATGACCGCGCTGCGGCCGGTGCCGGTGCCGGCCGGTACGGCGGTGCGCTGGCTGCCGTCGGCGTTGAGGATCCGGGTCATCGCCCGCACCGGGGCCCAGGCCCGGGGCTTGATCGCCCGCGCGCCCGTGGGCGACGTGGCCTCGTTCCGCTCCGTCCGGTCCGACATGGCGACCCCCTCCCCACGCTGCCGCGACCGCCGATGCCGCCGCGGGTTGCAGGGTACGCCCGCCGGAGGCGGATCGACCGCCGCCCGCCGCAGCGCGGGCCGACCGCCACCGCACGCCGCACGGCGGGCCCGACCGACGCTGCCGCCGGGACCGGTCGGGTCGGGGCGGCGCCGGGTGGGCCGGGTCGCATCAGGGGGGTGAGGGGCGGCCCGGCCCACCCGGCGCCCTTGGGGGCGGGGGTGATGCCTCGCGCGCCGCCGGCCGGGCCGCCGGGCCCGCGTCGGGGCAGGCAGGCCGGCCGGTGTGAACGGCGCTCGCAGCATTGTGGGCCGTAGATCGGCCGGGCGGGAGACCCCACCCGGCCCACACCACCGTGTTGTGACCAAACTGACAGGCAATCAGCCCCGAACGGCCGCCATCGCCTCCGCGAGTCGACGAACACCCTCGTCGATCCGGTCGGCCGTGACAGCCGAGAAGGCCAGCCGGAGGGCGTGCTGCCCGCCGTCGACCACGAAGTCACTGCCCTTGACGACCGCCACGCCACGCTCGGCCGCCGCCGGGGCGAGGCGGTCGACCAGCACGTCCTCGGGCAGCTCGACCCAGAGGAAGTAGCCGCCGTCCGGCTCGACGAAGCGCGCCTCGGGGATGTGCCGGCGCAGCGACTCGGCGAGCACCCGGGCCCGCTCGCCGAGGGCGGTGCTGACCTTCTCGATCGAGCGGGTGATGTCGCCGGATACGCAGAACTGGTGCACGATCGCCTCGGACACCATGCCCGGCGAGATGTAGAGGCTGGTGGCCTTCTTCGCGATGTCGCCGATCAGGTCCGCCGGCCCGACCAGGTAGCCGACCCGTACGCCGGGGCAGACCGTCTTGGTGAAGCTGGAGGCGTGCACCACCACGCCCCGGGTGTCCATCGACAGCATCGAGGGCAGCGGCTCGCCCCGGAACCGGATGTCGGCGTACGGGTCGTCCTCGAAGAGGGTGAAGCCGTACTCGGCGGCCAGGTCGAGCAGTTCCCGCCGCTTGTCCAGCGACAGCGTGACGCCCGCCGGGTTCTGGTAGTTCGGGATGACGTGGGCGAGCTTGGGGCGTACCCCGGACTCCAGCAGCTTGCGCAGCTCGGCGGTGTCCAGGCCGTCGGGCTGGACGGTCACGCCGTGGACCTCGCCGCCCATCCGCTGGAGGTTCAGCAGCGTCCGGTCGTACGTGGGACGCTCCACCACGACCGAGTCGCCGGGCCGGACCAGGTGGTCGAAGAGGAACGCGTCGGCCTGGAGCGAGCCGTTGGTCACGAGCACCTGGTCCGCCTCGACGCCGTGCTTGTCGGCGATCCACTTCCGCAGGGGCGGGTACCCGACGGAGGTGCCGTACGCCGTGACCCCGGCGGGGTCGGCGTCGAAGGCGCGGACGGCGGCGGCCTTGAGCCCCTCGACATCGACGATGTCCAGCGAGGGAGCGCCACGGGCGAAGGAGATCAGCTGCTCGGCGGTCATGCGGACGAGCCTAGGGCCTGGCCCGGGCGCTCCGACCGGCATACACGCCAAGTTCAACATGCGGGCAGTCCACGGGCGGCGAACGGCCGACGCGGGGAGCACCGAAGGTGCGGGACACTCGTTGTCGATTATCGGACCGGTGTCTGGCCGCGACCGCGCGACCGCCGAAGGATGGCGTCCGCCGGACGGCGCAGGACGGTCCGGCGGTGGCACCGGAGGAGTGGTGAGTTTCACGTGACCGAGGACGGTACGGGTCGGCTCGACGACCAGGCGTTCGCCGAGTGGCTGGCCGGCGAGGCCGGCGTGGCGCTGACCGCGCTCCGCGCCGAGCAGGGCTTCGCCGACGCGAAGGCGCTCAAGGACGCCGGCGACAAGGTCTCCCACGACCTGATGTCGACGGCCCTGGCCCGGTGGCGTCCGGCCGACGCGGTGCTCTCCGAGGAGCAGGCGGACAGCCGGCGGGCCTGGGCCGACGACCCGTCCGCCGGGGACCGGCCGACCCGGCTCACCGCCGACCGGGTGTGGATCATCGACCCGCTGGACGGCACCCGCGAGTTCTCCGAGTCCGGGCGCGACGACTGGGCGGTGCACGTGGCGCTGTGGCAGCGTTCGGCCGGCCCGGACGGCGCGCTGGTCGCGGGCGCGGTCGGCATGCCGGCCCGGACCGGCCCCGACGGCACGCCGCTGGTGCTCGGCAACCGGGTCCCGGCCGCGCCGGCCGTCGACGGGCCGCTGCGGATCGCGGTGAGCCGCAGCCGCCCGCCCGCGTTCGTCAGCGAGCTGGTCGAGGGCATCGGTGCCAGGGCGGTGCCGATGGGCTCGGCCGGGGTGAAGGTCTGCGCGGTGGTCACCGGCGAGGTCGACGCGTACGTGCACGCCGGCGGCCAGTACGAGTGGGACTCGGCGGCCCCGGTCGCCGTGGCCCTCGGCGCGGGCATGCACGCGTCCCGGATCGACGGCTCGCCGCTGCGCTACAACCGGGACGACCCGCGCCTTCCGGACCTGCTGGTGTGCCGGCCGGAGCACGCGGGGTCCCTGCTCGCGGCCATCGACCGCTACCGTTGACGACGCCCGCTTCCGGCACCGCCGATCCGAGGAGGGTCATGAGCACCGGCCCCACCGCCGCGCCCACCCTCGCGCCAGCCCCGCCCGAGCCCGACCCGCCCCGTCGCCGACGGCGGCTGCTGCTCGGCCGCTGGTGGCTGCTGCCGCTGACCGCCGGCGCGCTCGTGCTGGGCACCACGGTCGCCCTCGCCACCAACGGTGACCTGCCCGGCCGGCCGGCACCGACGGGCACCGACGCCACCGGCGGCAAGGCCGGCCTCGGCCCGGCAGCCACCGGCAGCCGCCCCACGCCGGGCGGCAACGAGGGCTTCGGCGCGGGCCCCAGGTCGGGCTCGCCGAGCCCGAGCGTCAGCGGCGGGGCCACCTCGGGTGGCTTCCCGGGCAGCCGGAACACGCTGCCGGGGGCGAGCATCTACCTGCAGAACGGCGAGAGCTTCGCCGCCGGGCTCGCCCGGTCCGACCGCAGCTACGGCCCGCTGCGCATGGTCCGGGTCTTCTATCCGGGGCTGCCGCCGTCCTGGTCGGGCTCCCGCGCCGACGTCGCCGACCGGACGGTGGTCGTCTCGTTCAAGGCCCCGCCCGGTGAGGTGGCCGCCGGCAGGCACGACTCGCGGCTCGCCGCCTGGTTCCGCTCCGTGCCCCGGGACCTCGACGTCTACTGGTCCTACTTCCACGAGCCGGAGGACGACATCGAGCGCGGCTCGTACACGGCCGCCCAGTACCGGTCCGCGTGGAAGCGCCTCGCCGGCCTCGCCGACCGGGCCGGCAACGCCCGGCTGCGGTCCACGCTCATCCTGATGTGCTGGACGCTCAACCCGAACTCCCGGCGCAGCTTCGACGACTACTGGCCGGGCGGGGACGCGATCGACGTGCTCGGCTGGGACTGCTACAACAGCGGCGGGAAATACAACAGGTACACCGACCCGGCGCAGGTCTTCACCCCGATGATCAACAAGTCGAAGGCGCTGGGCAAGCCGTGGGGGCTCGCCGAGACCGGCAGCGTCCGCATCGCCGGGGACAGCAGCGGCACCGGCCGGGCCGCATGGATCCGGTCGATGAGCCGCTACCTCGACGGGCAGCGCCCGCTGTGGGTGGCGTACTACGACTACGAGGTGGCCGGCGGCGACTTCCGGCTCCTCGACGCGCCGAGCCGCGAGGCGTGGCGAGCCTGGTGCGCCGCCTCCTGACGAGGCTCAGATGCCCCGGCCGCGCTTGTGCAGCGTACGCAGGACGCGGTCGGGGTCGACGGCCCGGCTGGCCACGGCCAGGGCCAGGTACGCGCGCGGCTCCCGGGGGTTGCGCGACAGCGTGCGCCGCGCCCAGCGCACGGCCTCGCCCCGGTTGCCCAGCGCCGCCTGGGCGAACGCGATCTGCCCGCTGACCCGGGCCTCGCCGGCCGGCACGGTGGCGAACTCCGGGTAGCGGCCGAGCAGCCACTGCAACGCCACGGAGATGGTCTCCCAGCGCTGGGCGAAGTATGACCGCTTGTGCCAGCGCACCGTCACGTACGGCTGCGCCAGGTTGACCAGCGGGGCGTGCCGGGCGGCCCGGAGCAGGAACTCGTAGTCCTCCGCGTAGCTGCCCGGGATCTCCTCGTCGACGAGCCCGATGCCGTCGAGCAGCGCGTCCCGGCGGATGAGGAACGTCGACGGGTGCAGCTCGGTGTGCCGGTCGCGCAGCAGGGCGGCCAGCGGCACCCGGTCGACGGGCAGCACCCGGTCGACCTGGCGGCCGTCGTAGTCGACGCGGATGCCGCAGCTCACGAACGCGCCGTCGCCGGCGGCGGCGAGCGCCGCCACCTGCGCGGCGAGCTTGCCGGGCAGCCACTCGTCGTCGTCGTCGCAGAACGCCACCAGGTCGCCGGTGGCGGCCAGGATGCCCGTGTTGCGGTTGCCGGCCAGGCCGGGGGTGCGCTGGTTGACCAGCACGGTGACCCGGGGGTCGTCGGCCAGCGACCGGTCCGGCTCGGACTGGTCGTAGACGACCACCACGTCGACCCGGCCCGGGTAGTCCTGGCCGAGGATCGCGTCGAGGGCCTTGCGCAGCAGCTCGGGGCGGTCCCGGGTGGGGACCACGGCGGTCACCGACGGGTACGTCGCGCCCGGCTCGGCCGTCGCGCCCGCGTCGTTCACCGGCTCGGTCATGGTGCCTCCGTGGAACCCGGGCGGCCGAGGCCGACGTATCCGTACCGCAGACGCAGGGGCAGCGTCGCGGCGCTCACCACCACCCGGCTGCGCGACGGCAGGGCCGTGCGCCAGGCGTCGTCCTGCCGGACCCGCAGCGGGCCGGCGTTGAACCGCAGCGGGTTCCCGGCGATGCTGTGCGCCCGGCGCAGCGGCGCGGGCGACGGGTCGAGCACCCGCAGCGCCTCGGGGTCGTCGGGCAGGCCGGCGAAGCGGCGCAGCCGGGCGACCGTGCCGCGCGGGTCGGCGGTGAAGTCCTCGTAGCGCAGCCGGACCACCGGCGCGCGGGTGGCCAGCAGGTGGAACGCGGCGTTCTGCGCCGTCCACAGCTTGCTCACCGTGAACGGCGAGAAGGTCGGCATGTACGCCTCGGCGTCGACCACCTCGGGCCGGCGCACCTGCTTGGCCCACGAGTAGGCCACCGCCCGGCTGTCCCGCACCAGGTGCAGCACCCGCAGGTCGAGGTCGTCGGCCCAGCGCAGCGCGAACGCCGTGGACGCGTGCTTGCTGGAGTCCACCACCAGCCGCGCGCCGGTCACCGCCATCGCGGCGGCGTAGATGCGGGTGTAGAGGTCGGCGTAGCGGCGCACCTCGTCGAGCTGCGCGGCGGGCAGCTCGGCGCGGGCCAGCCGGGGGATGTGCCGGGTGCGGTCCACCGCGTCCTTGAGCGCCAGCACCTCGGCGCGGTCGACCGCCGACCAGCCGCCGAAGGCGTGCTCGCCGACGCGCTGCCAGAAGTCGCAGGCGGTGAACCGCTCGCCGCAGCCGCACCGCTCGTCGCCGCCGAGCGCCCGCTCCCACAGGTGCACCACCTCGCCGACGGCGCAGACGTCGGGGTGCTGGGCGAGGATCAGCTCCAGGAGGGTGGAGCCGCTGCGCCCCAGCCCGCCGACGAACAGCACCCGGGCGCTCACCGCCACCACCTGCGCCGGCCCGGCGCCCGGCTGGCACGGACCAGGTCCTCGACGATCCGGCCCACCGCCGTGGCGGCGGCGACCCGGGGGTCGGGCCGGTCCGGGTCGGCCGCGAGGGCGTACGTCAGCGGGTCCGCCACGCCCTTGTCGAGCGCCTCGACCAGGTCGGCCTCGGCCTCGACGAGCTTGACCATCCCGGCCGCGCCGAGCCGGCGGGCGAAGAGCTGCTGGTGGTTGTCGACGTGCTCGTCGCGGGTCGGATCCCGGGGCACCACGATCGGCAGGTGCCCGTGCCGGCGGGCCTCGGTGATGGTGGCGGGACCGCCGTGGCAGACCACCAGGTCCGCCTCGGTCATCGCCCGCTGGAGCTCGTCGTGGGCCAGGAACGGTGCCCCGCCCGGCACCCGGGGCGCGCGGCTGCGGCCGTGCTGCACGACGAGGCGGACCTCCGGCGCGGCGGCGTCGCGGCCGGTGTGCCAGCGTTCCAGCCAGTCGACCAGCCGGTCGAAGCGGTGCACGTCCGTGCCGACCATGGCGAGGATCGTGCGGGGGGCCGGGGAGTTGCCGCGCTGGCGCGGGATCGGCAGGCTCACAGCAGGTTTCCCACCACGGTCGCCTTCGGGTAGAGCCGGCGCTGCTCCTCCCACTGCACGAGCATCGCCGAGAGGAACGGCCGGCACAGCCGGGCCGACAGCGTCGGGGTGTCGATCCGGTCGTACACCTCGATGTAGACCGTGGGGATGCCGCGCAGCCGGGCCACGATCACGAACGGCAGGGCGACCCCGGCGCCGGTGGTGACCACCGCGGCGACGTCCCGCCCCTGGAACACCCGCACGGCGAGCCACAGGTTGCGGGCCAGGTTCTTGAGGTTGCGGGTGGTCGGGTGGTGGGCCCAGACGACGTCCTCGCCGTCGAGCAGCGAACGGGCGTCCGGGGTGTCGAAGGTCACCCAGGAGCGGGCCCGGTCGCGGTACCACGGTGCGAGCGCCACCAGTTGGGCGAGGTGCCCGCCGCTGGAACCGACGAGCATGACTTCACCAGACTCCACGTCCACCCGCCTCCCGAGGGCCCACCGCGCCCCGGGACGCGCCCACGGGGGGCGGTCGACCGGGCGGCGCGACGCCGCCACAATGTAGCGGCCTCCGGAACAGAAACATAAGTGGCGTTCACCATCATCCGGCCTGTCGGATGGTTGCCAGCAGGACCTTCCGCCAATGCCGGGCTCCCCCGTTGCGCACCTAGACTGCCGCTGACAGCACCGGGGGCGAGGGGATCGCGGATGACCGACCAGACGGCCGAGGCAGCACAGGGTGCCGGCAACGGGGTGACCCCCGACCCGGTCACCGTCCTCTACGTCTGCGGCATGCCGCGCAGCGGCTCCACGCTGCTCGACCTGATGCTCGGCCAGTTCGTCGGGCACTGCGACGTCGGCGAGCTGTTCTACCTGTGGCAGTCCGGCGTCGAGCGCAACTTCCGGTGCGCCTGCGGCGAGCACTTCGACGCGTGCCCGTTCTGGGGCGAGGTGGGCCGCCGGGCGTACGGCGGGTGGTCGGAGATCGACGTGGCCGACGTGCGGGCGCTGCAGAGCCGGGTCGACGCCACCGCCAAGATCCCGCTGATCGTGAACCCGGGGATGTCCACGGCCTTCCGGCGGGACCTCGACCGCTACACCGAGCTGCTGACCCCGCTCTACCGGGCGGTGGCCGAGGTGTCCGGGGCGCGGGTCGTGGTCGACTCCACCAAGCGCCCCTCGCTGGCGTACATCCTGGCCCGCGCCCCGCAGGTCGACCTGCGGCTGGTGCACGTGCTGCGCGACCCGCGCGGGGTGGCGTACTCGTGGAGCCAGGTGGTGGAGCTGCCCGAGGGCACCTCGACGAAGGGCCGGATGAACCAGCGGTCGGCGCGGCTGACCGCCCGGCGCTGGGTCACCGTCAACGCGATGGTCGCCGCGCTGGGCCGCCGGGGCGTGCCCCGGGTCACCGTCCGGTACGAGGACCTGGTCCGCGACCCGCGCGGGGAGCTGGGCCGGATCGCGGCGCTGACCGCCGACGTGACCGAGGTCGTCGACCCGCTGGAGTTCCTGCGGGACAACGAGTTCGAGCAGGCCGGCTCGCACGCGGTGGCCGGCGGCCGGATCCGGATGCGCAGCGGCCCGATCACGCTGGCGCTGGACGAGAAGTGGCGTCGCGAGTACGCCCCGGGGCCCCGCCGCCTGGTCGGGGCGATGACCTGGCCGTTGCGCCGCCGCTACGGCTACCGCTGACGGGCGCCGCCCCTCACACCCCGGCGGCCAGGTGGGCGTCGAGGGTGTCGATCAGCTCGGGGGCCCGCTCGTAGTCGAACTTGCGGGCGAAGTGCGCCCCGCTGGCCAGCGCGAGGGGCAGGTCCTCGGCGGTCAGCGACTTGGGGTGGTTGAAGGTGCTGTTGCGGAAGTCGAAGTAGCGCTTGCAGTCCGGCACCAGGTTGAACCGGTCGGCGCTGCACACGATCGTCTGGAAGACCGCCTCGACCGGGGAGAGGCAGTGTCGGAAATAGTCCACCACGTCCGGTCGCCGGTCGAAGTAGTCCCGCAGGTACGCCACCACGGGCCAACTCAGCGAGGAGAACGCCGACCCGCCGTGCAGCCGCAGGTCGGGGCCGAACGGGGTGCGGGCGCGGCGGCCGAGGGCCAGCCCGTACGACACGTGCACCCGCACCAGGGGCTGCACCCGGTTGACCGCCTGGAGCGGGCGGAGCAGCTTCTTGCCCCGGGGGCTGAGCGGCAGCACCCGGCGGTGCTGGAAGTGGTAGCGGGAGCGGACCCGGCTGCGCGGCCAGTGGCTCTCCGGCCCGAAGGCGTCCCAATATTCCATGAACCCGTCGGCACCCGAGTCGACCAGCTCCGCCTCGCAATCGCCGAGGGGCCGCAGCGGGTAGTCCTGACCGGTGATGTTCACCAGCCAGTCGACCTGCACCCCCTCGTCGTTCAGCCAGTCGACGGCGGCCATGTAGCGGTCGACATGACTGAAGTCACCGTATCCACCCTCGTGCATCTGCACGACGACGTCGGTCATCGAACGCAGCTCGGCGAGGTCCGGCGGGGCACCGTTCACGTCGTGGCTGACGTGCACAATGCTGTCGGGACTGTACTTCTTCACCGCGTGCACCAGCCGGTTCAGCTGCTCCGGCGACCGGTGGCTCTGGATGTGGTAGCAAAACCGCACCCGCCTATCCTCCCTTGCGACGCCGTTGCTGGAAAGCGACGCTTCGTCGGCTTCCCCTGACCGCCCGGATCAGGGAGACTCAGGTTTCCGCCGTGACGCCGTCCGTCACGGACGACTGGCCGGTCCGGTCCAAAGGGAGCGACACACCCCGATGCCCTCGTCTCACCACGCCGATCTGCGCGACTCAGACGGCCCCACCCTGATGACCTACCTCGAGTGGCTACGCCGCCGGTGGTGGATCCTCGTGGTGGCCGCGCTGCTCGGCGCGGGCGCCGGCATGCTGGTCAGCCAGGTGCAGACCCGCACCTACGTGTCGACCACGTCGCTGCTGGTCCGCCAGGTCGGCCCGGACGCCAACCCCGGGGCCAAGGTCAACCTCGACACCGAGGCGCAGGTCGTCCGCTCCCTGGTGGTCGCCGAGCGGGCCCAGGCCCTGCTGAAGACCGACCTCCCCGCCGAGGATCTGGTCCGGTCGCTGTCGGTGACGGTGCCGCCGAACAGCCAGGTGCTCCAGATCGCGTTCGAGGCGGCCAGCCCCGAGGCGGCGCAGGCGGGCTCGCACTCCTTCGCCCAGGCTTACCTTGACCTGCGGCTGGCCACGGCCACCCGGTCCCTGGAGAACGAGACCACCGCGCTCAAGCAGCAGATCACCGAGACCAACAAGCAGCTCGCCGCCGTCGCCGGCAAGATCGCCGCCGCGCCGCCGAACTCGGTGGAGCGCGCCCGCGCCGAGGCCGACCGCAACGTGCTGACCAACCAGCTGGCCAGCCTCAACAGCCGGCTGAGCCCGCTGCTGAGCACCGCCCTCGACCCCGGCGAGATCATCTCCGACGCGCCGCTGCCCCGGAAGCCCAGCTCCCCGAACACGACCCTCAACCTGGCCAGCGGCCTCGGCGCGGGTCTGCTCTTCGGCATCGTGGTCGCCCTGGTGCTGGACCGGCTCGACACCCGCGTGCGGCGCGGCCGGGACGTCGCCGACCGGCTCGGCGTGCCGATGCTGCTGGAGCTGCCGACCGGCCAGGCCGGGCTGACCATCCTGCCGGCGGGGCACGAGGTCTCCCGCGAGCTGGGCCGGCTGCGCAACGTGCTGCTGTCGACCATGCCCGAGCCGCAGCCCGGCCGGGGCCGCCAGCTGCTGCTCACCGACACCTCGCCCGGCCCGGCGGCCGGCTTCGTCGTCGGCAACCTCGCCGCCGCGTACGCCCGCACCGGCGCGCAGGTCGCGGTGGTGACGACCAAGCGGGACTCCCCGCTGCCCACGATGCTCGGCGGGATCAAGCCCCGGCACACCCTCGCCGACGTGCTGCGCCACGACGTGTCGGCGCTGACCGCGCTGACCCCGGCCCCCGGCCTCGGCCAGTTGCGGGTGCTGTTCCCCGGTGCCCTCGACACCGAGGTGGAGCTGCCCGTCGCCATGATGCTGGAGGTCCTCGGCGAGCTGGCCGCCCGCTTCGACCACGTGCTGATCGAGACGGCCCAGCCGACGGCGGCGGTGGAGGCGCAGGCGCTGGCCCGGCACGTCGACGGGGTGATCCTCGTGATCGAGGGCGGGCAGACCCGCAGCAGCGAGATCACCGCCGCGATCCACCAGTTCGAGCAGGTCGACGCGCCGGTGCTCGGCGCGGTGCTGGCCCCCCGGCTGGCCGAGCGCGTCCCGGCCCCGCCCGCGGCCCCGGCGGCGCGGCGCGACGGCCCGCCGTCGCCCCGCCCACGGCCCAACCCGGCGGTGCCGTCGCAGGCCGGCCCGCCCAACATCGAGTCCACGATGATCCTGCCCCGCCCCGCCACCAGCAACCGGGACACCCGCCCGTCGGGCGGCGGCCGGGACGCCCGCCCCTCGGCCGGCGGCCGGGACGCTCATCCGCCGGCCGGCCCGCAGGCCTCCGCCAGGCCGCCGACGCCGCCCCCGGCGGTCCAGGGCCCGCCGCCCGTCCCGCCGAAGCCGGTTCCGCCGGCCCGGCCGACGACGCAGCCGAAGCCCCCGGGCAAGTCCACCGTCTACCGGTCGTCGCGGGACTCCGACGGTGTCGACCCGGGTCGATACTCGATGGCCCTCGACCCGGTCGAGGACAGGGAGTGAACCGCCGGCGCGCCCTGGGCAGCACGCTCTCGGTGGCGCTGGTCGCCGCGTTCGGCGCGGGCTGCGCCGAGGAGCAGCCGCCCGGGGCCACCAACGTGGTCGACCCGGGCTCACCGGCCCCCCGGCCCACCCCGACCCCGAGCCTGCCGACCGCGCCGCTGTCGGGCAAGCCGGTCGCCGAGGAGGTCGCGGGCCGCCAGGCGGTGGTGGTGCCGGTGCGGGTGACGCCCGGCACGAGCCCCGTCGGGCTGGCCGAGGCCGACGTGGTCTACCAGGAGTTCGCCGAGTCGGAGAGCCTGCACCTGACGGCGGTCTACCAGTCCCGGGACGCCGCGAAGGTGGGCCCGGTCGCGGAGATCCGCCCCGTGGACATCCGTACCGTCGGCGTGCTGCACCCCTTCGTCGGCTACGCGGGCGGGCCGACCGGCTTCCTCAACCAGTTCGCCGCCGCCGAGCTGAAGGGCGTCACCCCGACGCAGCGCGAGGGGGCGTTCCCGTCGGGTCAGGCGTCGACCGCCGCGCTGCGGGCGGCGGCCCCGAAGGGCGGCGCCGCGCCGACCCCCGTCCTCGACCACGCCACCCCGGGCGCGCCGCTTGCCAGCCAGGGCGTCGCCCCGGCCGGCAAGCTGACGATCGCCGCCCCTGGGCACCCCACGCAGACCTGGGCGTACGACGCGGCCAGCGCGTCGTGGCGGGGCAGGGTCGGCAAGGTCACCGTGAGCGTCGCCTCGGTGGTGGTGCTCACGATGGAATACCGCACGCTCACCGTGCGTAAGCCCAGCCCCCGCTCGCTGCCCGGGGCGAACGTCTACGGCTCCGGGGCGGCGCTGGTGGTCTCCGGCCCGTCCAGCGCCAAGGCGCAGTGGAGCAAGCCGGGGCAGAAGCTGGTCTGCAACGTCACCGACGAGGGCGGCTTCCAGGTCCGGCCGCAGCCCGGCCCGGCCTGGGTGATCTACGCCCCGAAGACCGCCAAGGTCAGCGTGACATGACCATGGCCGCCCCGCTCCGGCCGGCACCGGGACCCGAGCCGGCACCGGCGGGACGGCGTCCGGCCGGCCCGCCGCAGCACCCCGCGCAGCACCCGCCGGAGCCGGCCCGGCGCTGGTCGCTGCGGCTGCCCGTCGCCTGGCCGGTGACCGCGCTCTTCGTGCTCTACCCGGTGTGGTGGGCGCTGGGCCTGCCCTCGTTCATCTTCGCCATCCTCGCCATCCCGATGGCGTTCCAGCTCTACCGGCGCGGCAACGTGAAGGTGCCGCCGGGCTTCGGGATCTGGCTGATCCTGCTGGCCTGGGTGGTGCTCTCGGGGCTGATGCTCGGCATCACCGCACCCAACACGCTCCCCCCGAGCGGCTCCGGCCGATTCATCGGCTGGGGCATCCGGGTGATGAACTACACCGCCCTGACGGTGACGATGCTCTACGTCCTCAACCTCAGCGAGCGGGAGCTGCCCCGGGGCCGGTTGGTGAAGCTGTTCGGCTTCATGGCCGTGGTCACCGTCATCGGCGGGTACGTCGGCGCGCTGTTCCCGCAGCTCAAGTTCGTCGCGCCGCTCAACTACATCCTGCCCGCCGCCATCGCCAAGGAACCGTTCGTCAACCGGCTGATGCACGTCGAGGTCGCCCAGGTGCAGGAGGTGCTCGCCGGGGAAGCCAGTTCGCCCCGCCCGGCCGCCCCCTTCGAATACACCAACACCTGGGGCGAGAACATGGCGATCCTGCTGATCTGGTTCATCGTCGGCTGGGTGGTCCTCGGCCGGGGGCCGCGCCGGCTCACCGGCTACCTCGTGGTGGTCGCCGCCGTCTTCCCGATCGTCTACTCGCTCAACCGGGGGCTGTGGATCGGGCTGGTGGTCGGCGCGGTGTACGTCGCGGTGCGGCTGGCGCTGCGCGGCCGGGTCGTGGTGCTGGTCGGGCTGGCGCTGGCGAGCGGGCTGATGGGGGTGGCGGTGCTGGCGTCCCCGCTGGGCGACCTGCTCAACGAGCGGATGGCCAACGGCCACAGCGACGACATCCGGGCCACCCTGTCCAGCGGCGCGGTCGAGGCGGCCAACCATTCGCCGGTGCTCGGTTACGGGGGCAACCGCGCCCTGATCGGCAGCAACCGGTCGATCGCGATCGGCAAGTCGGCCGAGTGCAAGCAGTGCGGCAACCGGGAGCTGGGCAGCAACGGGCAGGTGTGGAACCTGCTGACCGGCCAGGGCTGGGTGGGCGCGTTCTGCTACAGCGCGTTCTTCCTGTGGTGCCTGTGGCGGTTCCGCCACGACAACACCCCGATCGGCATCGCCGGCAGCCTGGTGCTGATCCTGATGCTGTTCTTCCAGTTCCTCTACGGCTCGTTGAACACCACCCTGGCGTACGGGCTGATCAGCGTGGCGCTGCTCGCCCGCAACGACCTGCACCTGCGCGCCGAGCGCCGCGAGGCCCGGCTCGCCGCCGTCGAGGCCGCGTCCGCGCCGGCCACGCCGGGTGCCCGGCCCGAACGGCGGTTCCGCTGATGCTCACCCCTCCCCCCGGCGCCGACGCGCGCGGCGCGTACCTGCCGGAGCTGGCCGGTCTGGTCTGGCCGGCACCGGCGCGACCGGCGCTGCGGCGCGGCGGCCGGGCCGGGTTCGCGGTGGTGCCGTCGGCCGCGCGGCCCCGGCTGCTGGTGCCGGCCGGCTCCCGACGGGCGGCGGCCGGCGCGGTGCGGCACTCCACGGAGGCGCAGAGCGCGAAGGCCCGGCTGCGCCGCGCGGTGCTGGCCACCGCGTTCCGCACCGGGCTGGGCCGGCTCGCGTTCCGGGACCGGCTGGTCGTCGACGCGGGCGGCAACGCGGGCGATTCGGGCGGCGGCGCGCTCGACGCGCACCTGGCCGCCGTGCTGGGCCGCCCGGCGCTGCTGAGCATCCACATCGGGCCGGCGCGGGCCAACCGCAAGCCGGTGGTCCAGCTCCTCGACGCCGCCGGCGTCCCGATCGGGTACGCGAAGCTCGGCGTCGACCCGCTCACCCGGGCCCTGGTCGAGGCGGAGGCGGCGGCGCTGGCCCGGCTGGCGACGCTCGCCGTGCCCGGCGTGCAGGTGGCCGAGGTGCTGCACCACGGCGTGTGGGGCGGGCACGCGCTGCTGGTGCAGAGCGCCCTGCCGGTGGGGCTGCCCCGGGCCGCGCCCGCGCCGGCCGCCGAGGCGGAGCGGGCCGCCATGGTCGCGGTGAGCCGCTGCGTCGGCGTGGACCACCGCCCGTACGCGGGCAGCGCCCACGACCGGCGGCTCGGGGCCGAGCTGGCGGCGCTGGGGGACCGGCCGGAGGCGGCCCGGCTGCGCGCGGTGCTGGACGAGGTGCGCCGCGTCGACCCGGTGCTGGGCCTGGGGGCCTGGCACGGCGACTGGAACGGCGGCAACAGCGCCGCCCTGGCCGACGGCCGGGTGCTGGTGTGGGACTGGGAGCGGTTCGCCGACGACGTGCCGCTGGGGTTCGACGCCCTGCACCGGCGGGTGCAGACGGCGATCACCCGGGCCGGGGTGGAGCCCCGGGCGGCGGCGGCGCGGCTGATCGCCGGGGCGACCGACGACCTGACCCCGTTCGGCCAGCCGGCCGGGGTCGCCGACCTGGTGGCCGTGCTCTACCTGGTCGAGCTGGCGGCGCGCTACCTGCGCGACCGGCAGGCCGAGGCGGGGGCGCGGCTGGGACACGTGGACGCCTGGCTGCTGCCGGCGGTGGAGGAACACCTGGCCGGACGGCCGGGTGCGGGAGGAGTGGCGAAGTGACGCTGGTCAAGGCACAGGCGCGGCGCGCGGTGCGGTCGGTGAGCCGGACGTACGGCCGGTGGACCGCCGGGTCGCGGCTCGCCCCCGACTTCCTCATCGTGGGTGCCCAGCGCTGCGGCACGACCTCGCTGTTCAAGACCCTGTCGCAGCATCCGGCGGTGCTGCCGGCGGTCTACCACAAGGGCGTGCACTACTTCGACACCGGCTACGACCGGGGGATGGACTGGTATCTCGGGCACTTCCCGACGGTGCGCCGGGCCGAGGCGGTCCGCGCGCAGGTCGGGGTGCGCGGGGTGACCGGCGAGTCGAGCCCGTACTACATGTTCCACCCGCTCGCGGGGGAGCGGATCGCGAAGGACCTGCCGGGGGTGCGGCTGCTGGTGCTGCTGCGCGACCCGGTGGAGCGGGCGTACTCGGCGCACACCCACGAGGCGGCGCGGGGCTTCGAGTCGGAGGGCTTCGAGCGGGCCCTGGAACTGGAGCAGGAGCGGATCGCCGGGGAGCGGGAGCGGCTGCTCGCCGACCCGACGGCGCACAGCCACCACTTCCAGCACAACGCGTACCTGACCCGGGGCCAGTACGTGGAGCAGCTCGAACGCCTTGAGTCGATCTTCGGTCGGGACCGGCTGCACGTGATCGACGCGGACGACTTCTTCGCCGAGCCCCGGCCGGCGTTCGACGCGGTGTGCGACTTCCTTGGCCTGCCGCACTGGGCGGACATCTCGTTCGGCAAGCACAACGCGCGGTCCCGCTCGCCCATGGATCCGGCGCTGCGGACCCGCCTGGAGGAGCACTTCGCCCCGTACGACGAGCGGTTGAGCACCTGGTGGGGACGCGTGCCGTCGTGGCGACGGTAGCCCCGGCCCGGTCGGCCGCCGGCGAGCTGGGCGGCGCGGCGCGGCACGGGGTCGCGAACCTGCTCGGGGTGGCGGTCGCGGCGGTCGCCGGGTTCGGCCTGAACATCATCGTCACCCGCGGCTGGTCCATGTCCGACGCGGGCCTCTTCTTCGCCGCCACCAGCGCTTTCATGATCGCGTACGCGGCGGCGCGGCTGGGCACCGGCGTCGGCTCGGTCTACTTCATCAGCCGCTACCGCACGCTGGGCCAGCCGGAGCGGCTGCGCGCGTCGGTGCTGGTGGGGCTGCTGCCGGTGCTGGGGGTCGGCACGCTGATCGCGGTGGCCGGCTGGTGGGCGGCCCCCCGGATCGTGGCGCTGACGTTCGACGAGCCGGTGCCCGGTGCGGTGCGCGCGCTGCGGGTGCTGCTGGTCTTCGTGCCGGTGGCCGCGCTGTGCGACTTCGCCCTGGCCGCCTGCCGGGGCTTCGGCAAGATGCGCCCGCTGCTGCTGATCGAACGCCTCGGCCGCACGGGGTTGCAGGTGGCCGGGGTGGGGCTCGCCGCCCTCCTCGGCCTCTCGGCGACGACGGCGCTGCCGCTGGCCTGGGTCGCGCCCTACCTGCCGGCCGGCCTGGTCGCCACGGTGTGGCTGGCCCGGCTGGTGCGGCGCGCGGAGCGGGGCGCGCAGGTGCCGGCGGTGTCGCTGCGCGAGGAGTTCGGGCCGTACTGGCGCTACAGCGGGCCCCGGGCGCTCAGCGGGCTGGCCCAGATGGCGGTGCAGCGGCTCGACATCGTGCTGCTGGGCGCGCTGCGCGGGCTGTCCGAGGCGGCGCTCTACACGGCGGCCACCCGGTTCCTCGCCCTCGGGCAGCTCTCCGGGCAGGCGCTGTCCACCGCCGTGCAGCATCGGCTGGCCGAGCACCTGGTGCGCGACGACCGGGACGCGGCGGGCCGGCTCTACCAGGCCGCGACGGGCTGGCTGGTGCTGCTGGCCTGGCCGGCGTACCTGCTGTTCGCGGTGTTCGCCGAGCCGATGCTGCACCTGTTCGGCGAGGGATACTCCGCCGGGGCGCGGGTGACCGTGTTCCTGGCCCTGACGATGCTGGTGGCCACCGGCTGCGGCATGGTCGACACGGTGCTCAACATGGCCGGGCGCACGTCCTGGACGTTCTACAACGCGCTGGCCGGCACCCTGGTCAACGTGGTGCTGAACGTGCTGCTCATCCCGCGCTTCGGCATCATGGGGGCGGCGGTCGCCTGGTCGGCGTCCATCCTGATCACCAACCTGGTGCCGCTGGCGCAGCTGCACCACGCGTACCGGCTGCACCCGTTCGGGCGGGGCACGCTCGCCGCCGCCGGCCTCGCGGTGGCGTGCTTCGGCGTGCCGGCGTTGATCGCCCGCGCGGTGCTCGACTCCGGGCCGGTCACCCTCGCGGTGCTCGCGGTGCTCGGCACCGCCGGGTATCTCGCCGGTGCGTGGCGGCTGCGGCGGGTGCTCCAGCTCGACGCGTTGCGGGCCCTGCGCCGGGGCCGCCGACGCTGAGGCCCGGCGCGGGTCTCACAGCCACGGAAACGACCGCCGCCGGGCACGTCGGCGGCATGGGGAAGGTGCGGCAGACGATGAAGCGGTTCCACAGGGCGGCGGCGTTCCTGCTCGCCTCGGCGCTGGCCGTCACGGCCTGCTCCGAGCAGGCCCCGGACTTCGTGCCGCCCCCGTCCAGCGCCGCGCCGACGGTGTCCCCCCGCACGACGGACGACCTGGCCACCACGGGCCGGGGCCCGGAGCTGCCCGAGAAGGGCGCGTGGCTGGGCGCGTGGGTGAAGCCGGACTGGCAGACCCCGGAGGGGCGGGTCGAGGCGCTCGCCGCGTTCGCCGCACAGACCCAGGGCAACGTGAACCTGGCGCACATGTTCCACGAGTGGGAGGACGACTTCCCCGGCCCCACCGAGCACGCCTTCCAGGCCGCCGGGAAGCTCCAGATGATCTCCTGGTCCGGCGCGGACACCCGGTCGATCCGCGACGGCGTCTACGACCAGCTCATCCGGCAGCGGGCCGAGAAGATCAAGCAGTTCGGGGTGCCGCTGCTGCTGCGCTGGCGGTGGGAGATGGACCGGCCCAACCTGCAACAGAGCATCCACTCGCCCGAGGACTACGTGGCGGCCTGGAAGCGCATCCGGGGCATCTTCACCGAGGTCGGCGCGACCAACGCCGGCTTCGTCTGGTGCCCGCACGTGCAGGGGTTCGTCGACTCCTCCCGTGACGCCGCCGCATACTATCCGGGCGACGACCAGGTCGACTGGCTCTGCACGGACGTCTACCCGGGCAAGGGGTTCGAGGGGTTCGCCCCGCAGATGGACAAGTTCATGGCGTTCGCCGCCCAGCACCCGCGTCCGATTGTGATCGGCGAGTTCGGCGTGACCTACCCGGGCTCGCCGGGGCAGCGCGGCGCGTGGCTGCGCGAGGCCGGCGACTACATCAAGCGGCACCCGCAGATCAAGGCGGTCGTCTACTTCGCCGCGAAGCAGACCAAGCCCGCGTACGACAGCACCTTCAACGACGACCCGGACGGGCTGGCCGCGTTCCGGGAACTGACGGCCGACCCGTGGTTCTCCGCGCCGCCGCCCCCCACCCCGGCGCACGGCCCACGAACCCAGTGACCTCGTCTTTTCGTCCGGCGAGACCGGCTGTCCCGGCAACGGCCGACGCGTTGTCGGCCACAAGACGCAACCCGGGGTAGACGCCGCGCCTTCCGTGCGCAATTGTGTCATCGAGCTTTCCGTCCCCCGGTCGCCGCGTCAGCGCCCGGCGGTCACCGAACGGGTTCGCCCGCTCGCACGGAGGCACCTCACATCGATCTCCGCCGTTCATCCGGAGTTGCCCGTGGCCCGTTTCCCGGCGCTTGGTCGCCGACCTCTCGCGGTCCTGACCGCCGCCGCCCTGACCGTTTCCGGCATCCTCGTCGCCGGCCCGGCCCCCGCGGCGCCCGACCACACCACCGTGGTCGGCGCGGTCCCCTCCGCCCTCACCCCGAACATCGTGGACGGCACCGTCTTCGCCATCCACGACGCCGGCAGCAAGGTCATCGTCGGCGGCTCGTTCACGCAGGTGAAGAACCGCAACTCGGACGTCACGATCGCCCGCAACTACGTGCTGGCCTTCGACAAGACCACCGGCCAGGTGGACACCGCGTTCGCCCCGGTGGTCGACAACGAGGTCAGCGACATCCTCGCGGGCCCGACCGCCGGCACCGTCTACCTCGCCGGCAAGTTCAACACCGTCAACGGCACCAACCGCCGCAAGCTGGCCCTGCTCAACCTCGCCGACGGCAGCGTGGTCACCAGCTTCCCCAACCTGGCCTTCAACGGCCTGGTCAACGACGTCGTCAAGGTCGGCAGCCGGCTGCTCGTCGGCGGCATCTTCACCACCGCCGCCACGAAGCCGCGCAACGGCCTCGCCTCGCTCGACGCCGTCACCGGCGTGGTGGACGACTACCTCACCACCTCGCTGACCGAGCACCACAACTACGACGGGGTCAGCGGCGCGAACGCCGGCATCGGGCCCGAGAAGCTGGCCGTCTCGCCCGACGGCACCCAGCTCGTGGTGATCGGCAACTTCAAGAAGGCCGACGGGGTGCTGCACGACCAGGTGGTCCGGATCAACCTGGGCGCGTCCGCCGCCACCGTGTCGTCGTGGAACACCAACCGGTTCGAGCCGCGCTGCGCCTACAAGTCGTTCGACTCGTACGTGCGGGACGTCAGCTTCTCCCCCGACGGCAGCTACTTCGTCATCGTCAGCACGGGCGCCCCGTACGCGGGGACGCTCTGCGACGCGGCGGCCCGCTTCGAGACGTCGTCCACCGGCACGTCGGTCCAGCCGACCTGGGTCGCCTACACCGGCGGCGACACGTTCCTCTCCGTGGGCATCACCGAGCAGGCGATCTACGTCGGCGGCCACTTCCGCTGGCTCAACAACACCTCCGCCACCAACTCGGCGTACCCGGGCGCGGTGGCCCGGCCCAGCATCGCCGCGCTCGACCCGCTCAACGGCCTGCCGCTGTCGTGGAACCCGGGCCGGCACCCGCGCGGCTACGGCGTGGCAAAGCTGCTGGTCACCCCGGAGGGCATCTGGCTGGGCTCCGACCAGGAGTACATCGGCAACTTCCAGTACCGCCGGGGGCGGATCGCGTTCTTCCCGCTCAGCGGCGGGGCCGCCCCGCACTCCACCGCCACCGCCTCCCTGCCGGGCAAGGTCTACCTGGCCGGGTTCAGCAGCGGCTCGGTCAACGCGGTGCAGAGCCGGACGTACGACGGGACGAGCGCGATCGGCGCGGCCACGGCCGTCGCCAACCCCGACGGCACCACCTGGTCGTCGGCGAAGAGCGCCTTCTGGGTCGGCGGCACCCTGTTCTACGGGATGAGCGGCGCGCTGTGGCGGCGCACGTTCGACGGCACCACCTTCGGCACCCCGACGAAGGTCGACCCGTACCACGACGAGCTGTGGGACACGGTGGTGACCGGTTCCGGGTCGGAGGGCCAGACGTACGCCGGCAACACGGTGAGCTTCTACCCGGAGATCGCCAACGTGACCGGCATGTTCTACACCAAGGGCCGGCTCTACTACACGCTCAACGGGCAGAGCGGCCTGTACTGGCGCTGGTTCAACCCGGACAGCGGCACCGTCGGGGCGGACAAGTTCACCGCGGCCACGACCGGCTTCGCCGACTCGGCCGGGGTCTTCGTCTCCGGTGACCGGATCTACCTGGTCAGCCGGCTCCTGGGCAACCTGTCGTCGGCCAGCTGGGTCAACGGCGCGCCGTCGGGCAGCTGGACGGTGCGCAGCAACCGCCTCGTCAACGGCATCGACTGGCGGGCCAAGGCGGTCTTCGTCGGGCCGTGACCCGAGCACGACGCCAGCGGTGACGAGCCGGGGCCGTACGGGGCATCGCCCTGACGGCCCCGGCTCGCTACTGTCGTGACGTGCCCACCGAGCCTCTCCGCTGCGCCGGCGCGCTGATCGTCGACGACGACGGCCGCCTCTTCTTCCAGCGCCGGTCCCCGCAGCGAGTCCTCTTCCCCGACACCTGGGACATCGTCGGCGGCCACCTGGAGCCGGGCGAGGAGATCGAGGACACGCTGCGCCGGGAGGTCACCGAGGAGACGGGCTGGACGGTGTCGCACATCCTCGGCACGGTCGGCGAATACCGGTGGACCGGCAACGACGGCCTGGCCCGCATCGAGAGCGACTTCCTCGTCCGGGTCGACGGCGACCTGACCCGTCCCCGGCTGGAGGAGGGCAAGCACACCGAGTTCCGCTGGCTGACCGAGCGGGACCTGGCCGTGCTGGACGAACACCGCGACGTCAACGACGGGCTGATCCGGCGGATCGCCGAGGACGGCTTCGCGGCGCTGCGCTCGATCGGTCTGTGAGCGACGACGTCGAGCTTCCGCCGCACCGGTTCGCCGGGCTGGTCGCCCCGGCAGTCGACCGGGTCTTCGCCGCCGGCATCCTCGCCGGGCGGGACGGGGGCGGCGCGGAGCTCAGCCAGCGGTACGGCGGGCCGGCGGCCACCGGTTTCCTCGTCGAGTTCCGCACCCGGCTGGCCGCGCCGGGCGGGACGGTCGACCCGGCGGGCTTCGCCGCGGTCACCCGGTACCGGGACCCGGCGTCCTGCCAGCGGGCGCTGGACAAGCAGGTCGCGTACGGGATGCTGCACCGCCGCCCCGACGGCTGCCTCTGCGCCACCGAGCGCGGCCTCGCCTTCCTGGCGGAGCTGTTCCAGGTGCACGCCGAGGTGACCGAGGAACTGTGGGCCGGGCACGACGAGCGGGTGCTCCGGCTGGTCGAGACCCTCGGCCGGCTGCTGGCGCACGCGCTGGTCAGCGCCGAGGAGGAGACCGACGTGCTGGGCGACGCGTTCGCGGTGACCGCGCCGCCGTACGAGCCGGACGGCACCGCCCCGGGGGTGCTGCTGCTCAACCGGCTGGGCACGCTGCGCTACCACCGGGCCGACGCGCACGCCGCGGCCTGGACGGCGGCGGGGCACACCGCGCTGAGCGTCAGCGAGCTGCCGGCGGGCCCGGAGCGGCTGGCCATCGAGCTGGAGACGGACCGCCGGGCGGCCGGCCCGTACGCGGCGCTGACCGCCGAGGAGCGGCTGACGATGCTGGCGGACCTGGCCGCCCTGCCGGGCTGACGCCCCGGTTGGCGGTGGGCGGGGTCGGCCCCGGCGCTATCCTCCACCGGTGACCCGGAGTCGAACCAGGGAGGCAACTGCATGATCGGGATGGTCCTCGCGGCCGGTGCGGGGCGTCGGCTGCGCCCGTACACCGACACCCTGCCCAAGGCGCTGGTGCCGGTGGACGGTGACACCACCATCCTGGACATCGCGCTGCGCAACCTCGCCGAGGTCGGCCTCACCGACGTGGTGGTCGTCGTCGGGTACGCCGCCGACGCGGTCGTCACCCGCCAGGCGGAGCTGGAGAAGCGGCACGGCGTCACGCTCACCCTCGTGCACAACGACAAGGCCGAGGAGTGGAACAACGCGTACTCGCTGTGGCTGGCCCGGGAGCACTTCGCCAAGGGCGTGCTGCTGGTCAACGGCGACACCGTGCACCCGGTGAGCGTCGAGCGGACGCTGCTGGCCGAGCGCGGGCCGGGCATCCTGCTCGCCGTGGACACGCTCAAGACGCTGGCCGAGGAGGAGATGAAGACCACCTTCGACGCCGCCGGCCAGCTCACCCGCATCACCAAGCTGATGGACCCGGGCGAGGCGTACGGGGAGTACATCGGCGCGACGCTGATCGAGCCGCAGGTGGCCGACGCGCTCGCCGACGCGCTGGAGGCGACCTGGCGGCGCGACCCGAACCTCTACTACGAGGACGGCTACCAGGAGTTCGCCGAGCGGGGCGGCGAGGTGCGGGCCGCGCCGATCGGGGACGTCTCCTGGGTGGAGGTCGACAACCACGACGACCTGGCCCGCGCGCGGGAGATCGCGTGCCGCTACTAGCCCGGACGATCCTCACCCCGCTGCACATCGACGTGCGGCGGGGCGCGGTGGCCGACCTGGCGGCGATCCTGGCCGACGGGCGGATCTCCTCCGGCGGGGACGTCGCCGTGGTGGTCGGGCCGGGGCAGGGCGGGCAGATCGCCGAGCTGATCCGCCCGTCGCTGCGCTCGGCCGACGTGTTCACCGTCGCCGGGGGCACCCTGGAGGCCGCCGACGACCTGGGCGGGAAGCTGCGCGCCCGGTCGTACGACGCGGTGGTCGGCATCGGCGGCGGCAAGACGATCGACGTGGCGAAGTACGCGGCCACCCGGCGCGGCCTGCCCATGGTGACCGTGGCGACGAGCCTCGCCAACGACGGCATCGCCTCCCCGGTGGCGTCGCTGATCACCGGCGGGATCAAGGGCTCCTACGGGGTGCACATCCCGATCGCCGTCATCGTGGACCTCGACTTCGTGGAGGCCGGGCCGGAGCGGCACAACCGGGCCGGCATCGGCGACGTGGTGAGCAACATCAGCGCGCTGGCCGACTGGGAGCTGGCCCGCCAGGTACGCGGCGAGCCCGTCGACGGCCTGGCCGCGTCGCTGGCCCGGATGGGGGCCGAGGCGGTCCTCGCCCACCCCGGCGACATGACCGACGACGCGTTCGTCACCGTGCTGGCCGAGGCGTTGATCTCCAGCGGGCTGGCGATGGCGGTGTGCGGCACGTCCCGCCCGTCCAGCGGCGGCTGCCACGAGATCATGCACGCGATCGACGCGCTCTTCCCCGGGACCGCCTCGCACGGCGAGCTGGCGGGCCTCGGCGCGTTGTTCTGCACGTTCCTGCGCGGCGACGTGCGCCGCTTCGCGGAGATGTCGGCGTGCCTGGCCCGGCACAACCTGCCCCGGCTGCCGGCCGAGGTGGCGCTCACCGACGACCAGTTCGTCGAGGCGGTGCAGTTCGCGCCGGCCACCCGCCCCGACCGGTACACCATCCTGGAGCACCTGGCGATGTCGGCTTCCGAGACGCGGGAGCGGCTGGCAGACTACGCCGGTGCACTCCGCGACCTTGGCTGATCCCGCCCGCCCCTCCGTAGCCGACTTCCACCGGGTCAACCGGGGCGGTGGCCTGTTCAGCGAGTCGGTCAGCCAGTGGCTGGGCGCGGTGTTCGCGCTGGTCGCCCAGCGGCTCGGGCTGCGCCCCACGGCGCTGACGCTGGCCAACCTGGTGCTCGGGCTGGCCGCCTCGGTGACCGTGGTCGCGCTCGCCGACGAGGTGGCCGCCGGCACCGTCCCGGCCTGGGTGGTCGGGCTGGCGGCGCTGGTCGGCTGGCAGGTGGCGTACTCGCTGGACTGCGCCGACGGGCAGCTCGCCCGGGTGACCAAGACGGGCAGCCCGGCGGGCGCCCGGGTCGACGTGCTCGCCGACGTGGCCGCCCAGATCGCCCTGGTGGCCGCCCTCTCCGCCACGGCCGTGGCGCAGCGCCCGTCGACGCCGACGTGGCTGGTCGCCCTCTTCGCGGGCACCTGGATGGTCAACCTCGTCACGTCGGTGATGCAGTCCGGCCCGAACGCCGCCAGCATGGTCACCTCGACGTCGCTGCCGGTGCGGCTGGTGAAGCTGGTCCGCGACTACGGCGCGGTGATCTTCGTGGCGGGCCTGGTGCTGGCGTTCGCCCCGGCCCTCACCTTCTGGGTGATCGTGGCGTTCACGATCGTCAACGGCGGCTTCCTCCTGGCGAGCATCGCCTTCTCCGCCCGCGCCTCGTTGTAAGGAAGGGCACCTTGTCAACGCCTTCTGCATAGCAGGGGCCCCTTCTTGACCGCCGCTGGGCGGGGGCGCTGGGCGGCGGCGCTGGGTGGGAGGTGGCGGCGCGGTGCGGGCGGTGCAGAAGGTGCGCCATCGACGGGCCGACGTCGACGGGCTGGAGGTCTTCTTCCGCGAGGCCGGACACCCCGGCCAGCCGGCCGTGCTCCTGCTGCACGGGTTCCCCAGCTCCTCGCACACGTTCCGCGAGGTCATGCCGACGCTGGCCGACGTCGCGTACGTCATCGCGCCTGATCTTCCCGGCTTCGGGATGTCCTCGTCGCCGACCGTCGAGCAATACGACTACACCTTCGAGAACCTCTCCCACACGATCGGGAGGTTCCTCGACCAGCTCGGGGTCGGACGCTTCTTCGTCTACCTGCACGACTTCGGCGCACCGGTGGGATACCACCTGGCCACCCGCGCGCCGGATCGCGTCCGCGGCCTCGTCGTGCAGAGCGGCAACGCCCACGAGGACGGCCTCGGCGGGCAGTGGGACGGCGCCAGGGCGTACTGGGCCGACCCGACCGACGACAGGCGCGCCGAGTTGCCGGGCTGGTTGACCTTCGCCGGCACCCGTGACCAGTACGTCGCCGGGCTCCCCGAACGCCTGCGCACGCTGCACGCGCCCGAGTCGTGGCACCTCGACTGGGAGCGGATGGGCCGGCCCGGCAACCTCGACGCGCAGTTCGCGCTGTTCGGCGACTATGCCAACCACCGCGCCCGGTTCGGCGAGATCGCCGCGTACCACCGGGACCACCAGCCGCCGGCGCTCGTGCTGTGGGGGCGGCACGACGCGTACTTCGACGTCGACGAGGTTCTCGCGTACCACCGCGCCCTCGACCGTATGGACGCGCACATCTACGACGCCGGGCACTTCCTGCTGGAGACGCACGCGGCCGAGTGCGCCACCCTCATGCGGTCGTTCGTCCTCGACAACGTGTGACGGGGAGGGGGCCGATTTCGGCACTCACCAGGGAAGCCCCTTCCGTGCCATCGACGGTTGTCGTACTGTAACAACTCGTAGGCAAGCGCTTTCCCAGTGCGTGCGGCGCGCACGGGAAGCGTCCCTACGCACGCGGACGCACGTCCGTCACACCACCCCGTCCCTTGATCCCCTTCGGAGGACACGTGACCACACGTGAGAACGGCGCGACGCCCCGCCACCGGCGGTGGCGGCTCGCCCTGCTGCCGCTCGTCACCGCAGGACTGGTCGCCACCGGCCTGGCCGTAACCCAGACCGGCGCGCAGGCCGCCACCTGGCCGACGCCCAAGAGCACCACGACCGTGACCAGCACCCAGTCGGTCAGCGGCACCAAGGACTTCGGCCTGGTGCGCTACAAGGCCGGCGGCGCGATGGGCGACGGCGGCCAGAGCGAGAGCCAGAAGCCGCTCTTCGAGCTGGCCGACGGAGCCGTGGTCAAGAACCTGATCATCGGCTCGCCGGCCGCCGACGGCATCCACTGCAAGGGCAGCTGCACCCTGATCAACGTCTGGTGGGAGGACGTGGGCGAGGACGCCGCCACGTTCAAGGGCGGCTCGTCGGCCAACTACACCGTCGATGGCGGCGGTGCCCGGTCCGCCTCCGACAAGGTGTTCCAGCACAACGGCGGCGGCAAGCTCACCATCAAGAACTTCGACGTCAGCAACTTCGGCAAGCTGTACCGGTCGTGCGGCAACTGCTCGACCCAGTACAAGCGGACGGTCGTCATCCAGAACGTCACCGTGACCGCGCCCGGATCGGCGCTCGCCGGCATCAACACCAACTACGGCGACACCGCGACCTTCTCGGGCATCACCATCTACGGCGACAGCAGCAAGAAGATCTCCATCTGCGACCGCTACACCGGCAACAACACCGGCAAGGAGCCCGTGAAGACGGGCAGCGGCCCCGACGGTACGTACTGCAAGTACACGTCGTCCAACATCGTCTACAAGTAGGGCCCGGCAGGCGCAGTTTCGGCCGCGACCCAGGCGGGCCACGCACACATCGTGCGTGGCCCGCCGCCTCGTGGAACCGTCAGCAGACAGGCCCGGCCCCAGCGCCGACTTTTCCAACCATCCCGGTCCACGCGTCGGATCGTGGACACACTGGATCGGCCACTCCCCGTAGTCTCCATTTCGGACGCATTCGCCCCGGCATCTAGCCAAGTCGGGAGTTACGCCCCGGATGTGTCCGGGGTGACCTGTGCGTTCAGTCATCGACGTCTGCCGTGGCGCGGGCAGTCCGCTCCGTCGCTCGTACAGGCCGACAGGGCCTGGCGTGCCGACGACCTGACCCGCTCCTCGAACCTGCGACGTGCGGACGTGCGCTAGCGACCAACGGGGAGGAAGACTGTGCGTGGATCCGGCGGGCGAAGGCTCGCGACGGTACTGATGATGGCGGGTGTCCTCGCCGCTCCGGGTGGGATACCGACCCAGGCCAGGGCGGCGGCTCCGGCTTGTCCGACGGCGGCCGGCCTGCTGGCCGCGCTGCGGGCCGATCCCCTCACCGACGAGGCGGCCGGGAATCCCGCCGTGCTGGAGGGCGTGAGCTGTGCCCTGCCCTGGGCCACCGCGGTCGTGCCGGCGGAGGGGGAGTACGACGCGTCCTTCGTGCTGTTCCGCTACGAGGATGCGGCGGAGCAGTGGAAGCCGCTCAACGTCGGTTCGGGCGGGGTCTGCGACGAGTCGGTGCCGACGGAGATCGCGGCCCAGCTCGACGGATGCCAGCTCAACGACCCCGGCGACGAACTGCCCGACGCCGATCCGGTCGAGGAGACCGAGGATCCCTCGGCGACCCGGGACGCCGACGGTGGCACGATGTCCGCGTCGGCCTCCGCGATCGGTGGGCCGATCACCCGAAACGAGATCATGCAGCGCGCCCAGGGCTGGGTGGACCACCAGCCCGGCCCGTACAGCCAGCAGGGGTTCTCCTGGGACCCCACCCACACCCGCAAGTACCGGCGGGACTGCTCGGGGCTGGTGGGCATGGCCTGGCACCTGAACGCCGACCCGAGCACGCGGACGCTGCCCCAGTTCTCCAACCAGATCAGCAAGGCGGACCTCCAGGCCGGCGACATCCTCAACATCGCCTCGAAGCACGTCGTCCTCTTCAAAAGCTGGAAGACCGACCGCCGGCACTTCACCTACTACACCTTCGGGTCGACGCCGGTGAAGATCAGGACGGCGGCGATCGACGCCGGGACGATCGACAGCCACCAGGCCACCAGCTACGTGGCGCGGCGGTACACGAAGATCGCGGCACCCTCCACGCCGCCGCCCCCGCCGACGCCAGCCGGGCGCGCCGCCCCGACGGTCGCGTACGACCAGGGTGACGGCACGATGCGGATGTACCGCTGGCTCTCCGACGGCAACTCCTTCAACCGCACCACCGACTACGACTCCGGAGCCTTCCGGCTCAGTGCCGTCGGCGACCGCATGGCCTCCGGCGACGTCAACGGCGACGGCAAAGACGACATCGTCATGGCCTACCAACAACCCGACGGCACCTTCTCCTACTACGTCTGGCGCAACGGCAACTCCGCCGCCAGCGTCTGGTACGACAGCGGACCCTTCACCCTCAGCAGAGTCGCCGGCCGCCTCGTACTCGGCGACTTCAACGGCGACCGCAAAGCCGAACCAGCAATGGCCTACGACCAAGGCGACGGCACCATGCGGATCTACCGCTGGCTCTCCGACGGCAACTCCTTCAACCGCACCACCGACTACGACTCCGGAGCCTTCCGGCTCAGTGCCGTCGGCGACCGCATGGCCTCCGGCGACGTCAACGGCGACGGCAAAGACGACATCGTCATGGCCTACCAACAACCCGACGGCACCTTCTCCTACTACGTCTGGCGCAACGGCAACTCCGCCGCCAGCGTCTGGTACGACAGCGGACCCTTCACCCTCAGCAGAGTCGCCGGCCGCCTCGTACTCGGCGACTTCAACGGCGACCGCAAAGCCGAACCAGCAATGGCCTACGACCAAGGCGACGGCACCATGCGGACTTACCGCTGGCTCTCCGACGGCAACTCCTTCAACCGCACCACCGACTACGACTCCGGAGCCTTCCGGCTCAGTGCCGTCGGCGACCGCATGGCCTCCGGCGACGTCAACGGCGACGGCAAAGACGACATCGTCATGGCCTACCAACAACCCGACGGCACCTTCTCCTACTACGTCTGGCGCAACGGCAACTCCGCCGCCAGCGTCTGGTACGACAGCGGACCCTTCACCCTCAGCAGAGTCGCCGGCCGCCTCGTACTCGGCGACTTCAACGGCGACCGCAAAGCCGAACCAGCAATGGCCTACGACCAAGGCGACGGCACCATGCGGACTTACCGCTGGCTCTCCGACGGCAACTCCTTCAACCGCACCACCGACTACGACTCCGGAGCCTTCCGGCTCAGCGTCGTCGGCGACCGCATGGCCGCCGATGACGTGGACGGCGACGGCAAAGACGACATCGTCATGGCCTACCAACAACCCGACGGCACCTTCTCCTACTACGTCTGGCGCAACGGGAACTTCGCCGCTCGTGTCTGGTACAACAGCGGACCGTTCAGCCTCGGCAACGTGGCCGGTCGCCTCGTGCTCGGCAACTGGTAGCCACCGCCCCGGGCACGCCCCGTGAGAACGGTGCGGCCCCTCCGTCGCCGGAGGGGCCGCACCGTTGGCCCGATCTCTGTCCTGCCGGTGTACCGGTCAGACCACCGTGCAGGCGACGCCGTTGAGGGTGAAGGCGGTCGGCTCGGCGGTGCTGCCGCTGGTGGTGGCCTGGAAGCCGACGTTGATGGTGGCTCCGGGGGCGATCGTGGCGTTGTAGTCGACGTTGCGGGCGCTCACCTGGCCGCTGGACGGCGAGTAGGTGGCACCCCAGCCCGAGGTGATCGACTGGCCCGAGGGCAGGGTGAAGGCCAGCGTCCAGCCGTTGATCGCCGAGGTGCCCGTGTTGGTGATGTCGATGCTGGCCGTGAAGCCGGTGCCCCACGAGTTCATCGTGTAGGCGACCCGGGGACCGGTGCCGCCAGCCGGGGGCGTGACGGTGGGCGTGGGAGTCGGGGTGGTGGGCGGCGGCGTAGTCGGCGGCGTGGTGCCGTTCACGCTGGTCACGAAGGTCATGATGCTGCGGGCGGGCAGCGTGACGGTGAGGGAGCCGTTGGACATGGTGAGCGCGTTCTGGGGCGCGACGGTCCGGCTCGCGTCGGTCAGCCAGTTCGAGACGCTGCCGGACGCGGTGGCACCCGACAGGGTGAACTGCTGGCTCACCGACGAGGTGTTCTTGTTGACGGCGACGATGACGACGGTGTCGCCGCCCCGGTACGCCGACACGTAGACGTTCGACGCCGGGTTCGCCGTCGCGTCGATCCGGGTGTAGCCGGGCCGGACGAACCGAGCGAAGTGCGCCATCATGGCACCGCGCTTGCTGATCTGGCCGTCCTCCCGCATGGGGCCGTAGCTGCGCCGCAGGTACCACCACACGTACGCCTGGAACTCGGCGTCCACCATGGCGCGGTGGATGTGCTCGCCCACGTCGAGCGCCTCGGGCCAGGCGTCACCCGAGTTGGCGTTGCTGTTGGGGTAGTAGACCTCGGTCATCCACAGCTCTTTGCCCGCACCCTTCTGCTTGAAGAGGGGGTACGGGAAGTTCGAGTACGACGTCCCGTAGAGGTGGGCACCGATGATGTCCACGTTGGCCAGCGCGGCGGCGTCGTTGAGGATCGGGTCCGACATGGACTTGACATACTGGAACGACTCGGGCGCCATGACCCTGGTGCTGATCGAGCCGGCGTTCTCCTTCAGGAACCGCACCATTTCGGTGGTGGTCCACCAGGTCCAGTCGTGCGCGTAGTCGGGCTCGTTCTGCACGGAGATGCTGTAGAGGGGCACCCCGTTGTTGCGCATGTAGGTGGTGAAGTCGTTGAGGTGCTGCGCATAGGCGGCGTACGAGCTGTAGCGGAGCCGCTTCGCGTTGGTCTGGCTGCCCCGGGTGAAGGTCTCGATCATGCTGGCGGGCGGGTTCCACGGCGACGCGAAGACGGTCACCCCCAGCTCGACGGCGCGCTTCGCCGTCGCGAGGTCGCGACCGAAGTCAGCCGAGCTCTCGCCGACGGGAATCCGCAGGATGGAGAAGCCCAGGCGGCCCTCGCCGGTGCCGAACGCCGTCTCCCGCTGGGAAGCGGTCAGGTCGCCGATCCAGGCCGCGTGGGCCATGGCGCCGTACCCCTTGATTGTCTGCCGCTGCGCCGACACGTTGATGGTCGCGGGCGCGGCCGAGGCGCCCGTGGCCCCCAGCAGTGTCCCGGCCGCTGCGGCGACCGGCACGGCCCCCACCGTCGTCAGGACGGCTCTCCGGCTCAGCGTGCGCCGCTCGCCGCTGACCGGCCCGTTCTGATCTTGCGTCATGGTGCGTCCTCCTGGCTGGTGGTGGTGATACGCGCGCGTGCCCCGGTCCTGCCCGGACCGGTCGGCACCGCCCTCCAGCGTCGCCCTGGGGACTGCCCTTGACCCCGGCGTCAATGACCCGTCGGCTCTCATCGACTGACGCCACTGTTAGCGATAACAGATCGAAAGTTTAGGTTCCGTCCATAACACGGGTCAAGCACCCAGCGGGCCGGTGAGCAGGCGAACCGGCACCGACACCGGCGATGACCGGCACCGTCCAGCCACGGCCAGGCACCACCAGGAAGGCCGCGAGCGCATCAACAACCTTTCGACGTACGCGAACGGCCCGCCGACCGGTCCACCAGGACAAGATGCGCCCGCGATCTTGCACTTAGGGCCCAGGCAAGAGGGATGAATCCCTCTTGTGAGGGGCCGAAAGTGCAAGATCGGCGCGTCGTGGAGGGCGGAGGGCTGCGGCCCAGGAAGCAACGCGCCCCGGCTCCGAAGTGGGGAGCCGGGGCGCGTCACTGTGTAGCCGGTGCGGAAGGCCGCGCTAGTTGCTCTTGAGGGTCGATGTACGTGCGCCAGCCCTGGGCGTCGAAGGCCAGCTTCGGGCCGAACTCAGCGGGTCGCCCGACCGACCGGCATCATCCGTGCGACCCGACGGAAGGCTCACTCAGATGCATGACGACCATGGCGCCCTGGCCCTCACCGAACTCCCAGCCGGCGATCACCTTGCTGCCCGGCAAGGCGGCGATCGGCCCGAAATCGCTCGGGCACTCACCGGGGCCGAGGTAGTACGCGCCGGCCATCCGTGCCCAGTGAGCGTCGAGACACAGCCCACGAAGATGCCGTCGTAGCGCATCGTCGCCGACCTGGTCCAGGGCCGATTCCCAACGAGGGTCAACCACACTGACCTCGGACGTGACGTACCCATCCCGCACGAGGCTGTCGCCGATGTCGGACAGGCCGTCCGGAGCGCTCATCGTCCACGTCGCCGCCCGCATCGCGTCCAGCAGCGAGCCGTCCGTCCGTGGCCGCAGAAGCAGGTGGGGAAACAGCCGGTAGCCGTCGGGGGTGAGTTCGTCGAGACTCAGCGAGCCGGCCTGTAGCGCCCTGCCGATGTCCCTGCCCCACACCAGGGCCCGGTCGTCGTCCGTCGTGACGGTCAGCAGCGGCTGGAGCGCGGCGGGCCGCACCTCCGTGGCGACGAACGCCGACCTGGCCAGGTCGGGCACCCAGCGGTCCGGATAGAGCTCATCACCGCCCTGGTCGCCTGACCTCCCGTCGATGTCGGCCACGAGTTCGCCGGGATCAAGGTCCTCAAGTGCCTCGCCGGCGGTCTCGTCGTCGTAGTAGAAGACCGCGTACGTCCCCGCCGCGTCGAACTCCGCCAACGGCTGGCCGAGCAACAGCCCGAACGCGTGACCAAGCAGGTCGTCCCAGTCGGACACGACGTCTCCTTCGGATAGTTGTCGCCCAGCGTGACCGGCACCCCGGAACCGCGCACGGGTGATCATGCCAACCCCGTATGACAGGCTGCGGAGCGCAGGGCACGTGAGACAGCTCCACCCCTGTCGTGCGACAGCCGAGATGCGCAAAGCGCCCCGGCTCCGAGAAGGTAAGCCGGGGCACGTCACTGCCTCGCTGGTGCGAGCAGCGGCGCTGGACCGTGTTTCAGAAGTCAGAACCTCGGTAGGTCTAGCCGCCGGCTTGGAGCCGTGTAGGCATCGTTCCCTCGCACAAGGCAATCAGGCCCTGGTCACCTGGCCCGAAAGCGGCAACCCAAGTCTCAACCAGGAGAATCACGCCCCGATCGTCCATCCCGAGGAAGTACCGACCCTGGTCCAACTCGCCCAGCGGGTAGAGCGACCGTCCGGTCTCATCACCCCACGCCAGGAACCGATCCTCCTCACCGACGCAAAGCGACGGATTCAGCTCGAACGGGACGCGCGCCGCCGTCCGTCCCGGTCCATCAAGATCGACGACGAGTTCGCCGAACTCGGCGAGGAACGCCTCTGCTGCCGGGTGCATGTCGAGCCCAACCAGTTCCGCTCGCCATCGCGCCGTCTCCACTCGCCGCCCCGAGCGCCACCCGGCGCGCTGCAACGCCCGCTCGACGTCAGGCGGGAACCTCCCGACCATGCACTCTCCTTACCCCGCTGCTGGTGCCATCGCCGAACGCAGCTCCGGAGGTTCGCAACCCCGCCGGGCCAGAACCAACCACGGCTCGCCACACACTGATAAGAGAAACGGCCTAGTTGCTCTTGAGGGAGTCGATGAACGTGCGCCAGCCACGGGCGTCGAAGGCCAGCGTCGGGCCGAACCTGTCCTTGCTGTCGCGGACGGCCACCCCGTCGCGGAGGTCCGCCACCTCGACGCACGCGCCGCCGTTGGAGTCGCTGCGGGTGGACTTGCGCCACACCGCGCCGGTGAGGTCGGGGTTCGACATGTCAGCCTCTACTTCATCTCGTCGGCGATCCGCCGGATGGAGCTTCCGGGACCTCATTTCAGCTGAGCGCCAAGCTTCGCAGGCATGAGTGGCGGATGCGCCAACTACACCTATACCGCAGGCGCTGACGAGCAGCAAGAATTCGGGCAAAACTTCTACGCGAGCGCGCGGATCCCGCCGAACGGGCCAAAGCGTCAGTAACCCGGCCGTTGCGCGTCCAATCTCCTGACTGCTCAGATCTCTGGCGGCGGCGGCTCGTCCGCTCCCCGCGCCTTCCACGGCTGGTGCACGGTTATCCAAGCTTCCACGTCCTCCACCAGCCAGACTGCCCCGCCAGCCAACCGGTCAAACGGCTCGGGGAAATCAGGTCGACTGGTGAGCTGGACGACCCGGACGCGCGAGACGCCCAGGCGCTCCTGAAGCTCTGCACTCCCGTACAGCTTCCGTCGCCAGCCCATTGTTGAAGCATCCTGAGCCGACCCCCTTACTAATTCGAAAGTAGGGACGAATCACCTTGAAGTGCTGGCAGGAAGCCATCTGTAGACTCCCAGACCCCCCTTTCTTACTTGACAGGGGGTCGCCGATAGGTTCCCCTGGATGGGCAACGGAGACGGGGCTACCAACCGCTCGGATCGTGCACCAGGCACAGCGGATGTCGCTGGCGCGCTGGACGAAGCACAGCAGCAGACCGGGTTGCGGCGAGGCTCAGCTCCGAGGTGTTGGCCCATGGGAAGAGAGAAGTCACTACATTCGGGAGGACTCATGGCTCGGCATGCGAAGAACCCGACACGCCCCGGTCTGCTGCGCCGGCTCCGGCCCTTCAAGCCCCGTCGCGCGAACCCACCCGACTGTCTCTGCCCACCGAGGACAGTCCCGGATCGGCCGGCGGCATACCGGGCCATCGGCGTGGCGCGGGTGCCCTACCTGCCGGAACGGCCGGCGCCGGCCCTCGCCGGGGACCATCGCGCGGGGCGCTGGTCGTGACGGCGCGGCGGAAGCCCGAGCGCAAGGACCGGGGCGAGCAGATCCAGGCCGCCGAGCGGGAGGCCGCCCGGCAGCGGATCCTCGCCCAGGCCGAGGCGGAGCGGATCCCCGCCGAGGAGAGCACCCGGGCGAAGGCGGACCGGCGGTGGCAGCGTGAACAGCCCTGAGCTGCTGCCGGTGGGCCGGCGGGTGGCGTACTGGCGGGGGCGGCGGAGGCTGTCGCAGCAGGTGTTCGCCGATCGGCTCGGCAGGTCGAAGTCCTGGGTCGACAAGGTCGAGCGGGGTGTGCGTTCGCTGGACAAGGTGTCGACGTTGCGGGACATCGCCGCCGTGCTGCGGATCGACACCGCCGTGCTGCTCGGTCGGGACGCCCAGCCCGCCGCGATGGCCGAGCGGGTCGAGGGGGTGGAGCGGATCCGGGAGGCCCTGTCGACGTACGAGATCGCTCTGGGTCGGCCGGTGGCCCGCAACGGTGCCGTGCCGGCGGACCGGCTGGCCCGGGACGTCGAGCACGCGTGGGTGACGTTCCAGCATGCCCGGTATCCGCAGGCTGTCGCCGCCGTGCCGGGCCTGCTGGCCGGCGTGCAGCGGGCCGCCGCCGACGATCCGGGGTGGGGCCGACCGCTGCTGGTGGAGGGGTACCGGCTCACCGCGTCGGTGCTGGTGAAGCTCGGCGAGGTCGAGCTGGGCTGGCTGGCGGCGGACCGGGCGATGGCCGCCGCGACCGGCGATCCCGTGCTGGTGGCCGCCGCCGCGGTGCAGCTCGGCCAGGTGTTCCGCGCGGCGGGGCGGGCGCGGGCGGCGCAGTCGGCGGTGCTGGCTGCCGGGTACAAGATCGCGCCGGCCGATCCGGCGGAGGGTGCGCCCGGGGCGTTGTCGTTGTGCGGGACGCTGCTGGTGCAGGGGGCCCTGTCGGCGGCCCGCCGGGGCGACGACCGCGCCGCGATCGAGCTGCTCGACGAGGCCGCCGGCATGGCCGCCCGGGTGGGCGACGGCCAGGATCATCATCGGACCGCGTTCGGGCCGACGGCCGTGGACCTGGCCCGCGCCGCCGCAGCCCTCGACCTGGGCGACGCGGGCGAGGCGGTCGCCTGGCACGAGCGGACGACCCGGCGGGACGGCTGGCGGTGGCTGCCGCTGGAGCACCGGGCGGCGCACCTGGTCGACGCGGCCCGCGCCTACGCATGGGCCGACGACCCGGCCCGCGCGGGTCGGGTGCTGCTCGACGCGGACCGGCTGGCACCCGCAGAGGTACGCCACCGGCCGGCCGCCCGGGAGGTGCTCGCCCAGGTGGCCCGCGACCCGCACGCCCCGGCCGCGATCATTGAACTCGCCGTCGCCGTCGGGGTGACCTGAGGATGACCGGGCCGTTCCTGTCGCTGGCGCAGATCCGTAACCGGCTGATCCTGACCGCCAGGGCGGTGCTGCGCGATCATCGGGCCGGGCCGGACGGTCGCTGCCGGGTGTGCCGGACGCTGGGGTGTCGGGTGGCGACCGCCGCCCGCAACGTCATCGACGCCGCCACCGAGATCGAACTCAGGCCAGCGGACGACCGGTGGTAGGCACCGACACAGATCTTGGAATCAAATGGCCCCTCCAGGGGCCGACTTCTTCCAAGATCTACGCACTGATCGGCGGGTTACTGCGCCGACCAGCGGGCCATGGTTCCGGCTACGTGCGGAACACGGCCGCCCTGGGCGAACGAGGTGCCTTGGCACCAGGAGTGAAGTCGGCCCATCCCAGCTCGGGGTCGCGCCGGATCAGGAAGCAAGGTCGTGCTCGATCAGGGAAAGAGTGGTGTCGTGGCCGCTCGGAGGCCACTCTTTCCGCGATCGAGCACGACCTTGCACCTCTCGCCCTTCTCGTCCTCGCGGTCGACCAGCCGTACCCACACTGGTCAGCGGCCCTGGTCGGCTGGCGGCTTCTTGAGGAGCAGGCGGACAGCCTTATCGACCCGGATGTCGGGGTCCATGAGGGGCAGTGCGCGGACAGCCCCGACCAGGAGTTGGATGCTCGCCTCGACGAGCACCGGGACGGTGAACGGTTGTCCCGCGCGGAGCCATTCCACGGTGAGCCGGTCCACTCCGTCGCCGAAGGCCCGTAGCGCCATGGCGACGGCGGGGTTGTCGGGGTCGAGCCCGAGGATCAGGCAGAGGTCGTGGAGGCCCTCGCGGCGGGCGGCTTCGAATTCGGCGGTGCCTTCGGGGGTGCCGGAGTCGGACAGGACGAGGTTGAGCGCCAGGTCCGGATGGTCCGCCAGG
Source organism: Micromonospora haikouensis (assembly GCF_000876225.1). Classification (NCBI taxonomy): domain Bacteria; kingdom Bacillati; phylum Actinomycetota; class Actinomycetes; order Micromonosporales; family Micromonosporaceae; genus Micromonospora; species Micromonospora haikouensis. The sequence goes on from NZ_JXSX01000001.1 coordinate 219,425, forward strand.
TAGGTGAAGTGGCCTTCCCAGTAGAGGCGGATGCGAGCGCCGGGGGGGAGGTCCGGGCGGGTGGCCGGCAGGCTTCCGAGACCGCGGCGGGCTGTGCGTAGCGCTGCCAGGTATGCGCCGCACTTGTTGTCGAAGTGGTGGGCGAGCAGCCCCTGGGACACACCGGCGGCGCGGGCGATGTCGCCGACCGTCACCTCGCCGTAGGGCCGCCGGGAGAACTCCGCCATTGCCGCAGCCAGCAGCCGTTGGCGGGTCTGCTCGGCGGCGGCCTGGCGTTTCGTGGTCGGTCCGGTCACGTGCCTCTGCTCCTTACGCGTCGCTCCCACAGCCAGTGTTGCACGCCGTTCATTGAACGCTGTTCAGTGATATCGATCTCATTGACCGGCGTTCAACGAAATTCGTACGGTGAGCCGAGCGGAACCCAGCGCAAGGGAGGCACGGCATGTCAGGGGAGTTGGCCGGGCGAACAGCGATCGTCACCGGCGGGGCACAGGGAATCGGTGCGGGGGTGGCAAAGGCGCTGCACGCCGCAGGCGCGACAGTGGTGATCGCCGACGTTCACGTCGCCGAGGGAGGCAAGCTCGCAACGGCCCTCGGCGAGCGGGCGCGGTTCGTGGAACTGGACGTGCGGGACACCGGAGCCTGGTCGCGGGTCGTGGCCCAGGCGCAGCGCGCGTACGGGCGGGTGGACGTGCTCGTCAACAACGCGGGCGTCGCCGCCATTGCGCCGTTCGCGGAGCACAGCGAGGAGGCGTTCCGGCGGGTGCTGGACGTGAACGTGATGGGGCTGTTCCACGGCATCGCCGCCGTCGCGCCCGCGATGCGGCAGGTCGGCGGAGGTTCGATCATCAACGTCGGCTCGATCGGTGCGTTCCGCGCCTACCCGCTGATGACCGGCTACATCACGAGCAAGTGGGCGGTCCGCGGGCTCACCAGGGCCGCCGCCCTGGAGCTCGGCGCGGACGGCATCCGGGTCAACGCCGTCCACCCTGGGCAGACCGAGACGCCGTTGACCGACGGCGCTGACTTCGACACCGCCCACGTCGCCCTCAAGCGCGTCGGGCAGCCGGCCGACATCGCCGGTGCCGTGCTCTTCCTCGCCGGCGACGGTTCCCGATTCGTCACCGGGGCGGACCTGGTCGTCGACGGTGGCGACATCGCCGGTGCGGCGAACTGGGCCTCGGTGCCCGACCAGAACGGAAGGGAGGGCGATCGGCATGGATCCGCTCAACTCGCGGCCTGACCGGAGCGACCCGATCTGGACCGCCGCCAACGGCTTCGTGGTGCGCGATACCGAAGGCGCCCTCAAGCTGATCAACGGCGGGCAGGAGATCATGCGCGTCAAGGTCACGGGGAGCCAGACCGATGGCCGGTTGAGCCTGATGGAAGGCCGGATCGCACCCGGGTTCGGCAACCTTCCGCACGCTCACGGAGCCGAGGACGAGGCGTTCTACGTGGTGTCCGGCGAGTTCCGGTTCATCAACGGCGACCGCACCTTCACCGCCGGTCCGGGCGACTTCGTCTACATCCCGCGTGGCACCCGTCACGGGTTCAGGAACCTCGGCACGGAGGAGGCCAAGCTGCTGGTCTTCTACACCCCGGCGGGGGCCGAGGAGTTCTTTCTCCAGCACGGCGAGGATCCTGACCCGTCCGGCAAGCTGCCGCCCGTGTGGACGGCGGAGAAGTTCGCCGCGCTGGGAGAGTCGCTCGACGCCCACCACATGATCCTGCTGTCCGACGGCGACGACTGGGCCTGAGCCGCCGCCCGATCCGAACACGAGTCGCGCGAAGCCCGCCGAGCAGGCTGAACGGGCCGATGCCCGGACCATCCGGTCCGGGCATCGGCTGGACCGGAGCAGGGCAGGTCGACTGTTCGGGAGGGTTTGCCGGACCGGGCTCCACCTCCGAAACCCGGTAGGCGGGTCCGCTCGACTCAGCGGAGCCAGGGCTGCGGCGTCACGACTACGCCCGCCTCGGCAGGGTGAGGATCTCCGCCCCGTCCTCGGTGATGGCGATCGTGTGCTCGCTGTGTGCCGTACGGCAGCCCGTCTTGCTGCGCAGCGTCCACCCGTCTTCGTCGGTGATCAGCTCGTCGGTGTCCGCCATGATCCACGGCTCCAGGGCCAGCAGCAGCCCGGGGCGCAGCTTGTAGCCGCGACCGGGCCGCCCGGTGTTGGACACGTGCGGGTCCTGGTGCATCGTCGACCCGACGCCGTGCCCGCCGAACTGCGTGTTGACCTGGTAGCCCGCATCTTGCAAAACCGTGCCGATGGCGTGGGAGATGTCGCCGATGCGCGCGCCGGGCCCGACGGCGGCGATGCCGGCGGCGAGCGCGCGTTCGGTCGCGGCGATCAGCGCCACGCTCTCCGAGGGCTTCGAGTCGCCGACGATGAAGCTGATCGCGGAGTCGGCGACTACCCCACCCACGGAGACGGCGAGGTCGAGGGAGAGCAGGTCGCCGTCGGCGAGCGCGTAGTCGTGGGGCAGCCCGTGCAGCACGGCGTCGTTGACGGAGGTGCAGATGTAGTGGCCGAACGGCCCGCGCCCGAAGGACGGCGCGTAGTCGACGTAGCAGGACGACGCGCCGGCCTCGACGATCATGGCCTGGGCCCACCGGTCGATGTCGAGGAGGTTGGTGCCCACCTCGCAGCGGCCCTTGAGCGTCTGGAGGATGTCGGCGACCAGAGCGCCGGCCTCCCGCGCCCGGGGCAGTTGGGTGGGGCTCAGGATCTCGATCATGCGGCGCCTTCCTCGTGCCACCAATAACTATCCCGGCCATACTATCCCGGTACTAGAATCGGTCGCATGGTCAGGTTGCCGCTCACCCCCGAGGAGGTCGAGCGCGGGCAGCGCCTCGGCGCGCTGTTGCGCCACGCCCGGGGGGACCGCTCGATGCTCCACACCGCGCTCGACGCCCGCGTCTCGCCGGAGACCCTCCGCAAGATCGAGTCGGGGCGCGTGGCGACCCCGGCCTTCTCGACCATCGCGGCGATCGCCGACGTCCTCGGCCTCTCCCTCGACGCCGTGTGGGCCGAAATCAACCGAGCAGAGATCGACAAGGCCGAGGTCGACAGGCCCGTGCGCGCCATCGAGCCGACCGACCCCCGCCGCCACGCACCCGAGCGGCTCGCCTCGTAGCAGCCGAAAGGCTCGGGAGGACTCAGCGCGCCAGCGAGGCGTACACGTCGATGAGGCGCTTGGTGACCACGTCGGGGTGGAACGTGCGCTCGTAGCGCAACCGCGCCGGGGCGGCCAGCGCCGCCGCGCCCGCCCGGGCGACCGGCAGCGCGGCGGCCATCGCGGCCGGGTCCGGGGCCACCACCCAGCCCGTCTCGCCCTCCTTCACCCCGTGCGGCAGCGCGACGCGGCCCACCCCGGGGGCGGCCGTGGCGACGGCGGCCGGGCCGGTGCCGGCGGGCTCGCGGGGGGCGTCCGCGCCGACGAGGTACGGGATGCCGCCGAGGGCGGTGCCGAGCACCGGCCGCCCGCTGGCCAGCGCCTCGATGATCACCGTGGGCAGCACGTCGTGCCAGGTGGAGGCGGCGATGATCACCGCGCTGGCGTCGATGGCGGCGCGCACCCCGGCGCGGTCCAGCGGCCCCAGATAGGTGACGTCGGCGCGTTCGGCGGCGGCGGCCTCGGCCAGGTGGCGCAGCTCGCCGTCCCCGGCGATGCGCAGCGGGCCGAGGGAGCCGTCCGGGTGCCGCCGCCAGGCGTCCAGCAGCAGCCCCAGCCCCTTCTCCGGCGACAGCCGCGCCATGTAGAGGAACCCGTCGCCCAGCGGCGCGGGGGTGCCCGGGTCGGGGATGCCGTTCGGCTTCACCACGATCCGCTCCGCCGGCACCCCGTAGTCGCGCAGGTGGTCGCCGACGGCGCTGGTGAGGGCGATGAACCGGTCCACCGAGTGCCAGGTGCCCCGGTGCACGGCCAGGGTGGTGGCCATCAGGGCGCTCTGCGCCCGCGACCCCCGGTAACACCGGTGCACGATCGCCGGCACGCCGAGCGCCTTGCCCCGGCAGTCCTGGCAGATCACCCCGTCGCGGAAGTAGAGCCCGGAGGAGCAGACCTGCCGGTAGTTGTGCACCGTCTGCACCACCGGCACGTTGTGCTTGTGCGCGGTCCGCACCACCCAGGGCGAGAGCAGGGGGTACGGGTTGTGCAGGTGCAGCACGTCCGGCCGGTGCTCGGTGATCAGCCGGCTCAGCTCCTGCTGGGCGCGGGGGGCGTAGATCGGGGAGATCGGCAGCAGCGCCTTCGCCGTCTTCGGCAGGCTCGGGATCTCGTCGGAGCTGCGCAGGAACGGCAGCACCTCCACCCCTGCCGCGCGGAGCTGGGTGATCTCCGCGTCGACGATGGTGTTCTCGCCGGACGGCTGGGCTTCCCGGTACCGGTTGTGCGCCACCACGATTCTCACGGGTACGAAGGCTACCGTTGCAGCATGCCCGAACTTCCCGAGGTGGAAGCGCTCGCCGGCTACCTGCGGGAGCGCGCCGTGTCCCGGCGCGTCGACCGGGTCGAGGTCGCCGCGATCAGCGCCCTGAAGACGTACGACCCGGCGCCCGCCGCCGTGTCGGGGCGCACCGTGACCGACGCGCGGCGGCACGGCAAGTTCCTCGACGTCGTCTTCGACGGCGACCTGCACCTGGTGGTGCACCTGGCGCGGGCGGGCTGGCTGCACTACCGGGAGTCGTTCCCGTCCGGCGCGCCGCTGCGCCCCGGCAAGGGGCCGATCGCCCTGCGGGTGCGGCTCGACGACGGCTCCGGCTTCGACCTGACCGAGGCGGGCACCCAGAAGAAGCTGGCCGCCTACCTGGTCGCCGACCCGGCGACCGTGCCGGGGGTGGCGAAGCTCGGCCCGGACGCGCTCGCCGCCGACCTGCCCACGTTCGCCGCGCGCCTGCGCAGCCGGCGGGGCCAGGTCAAGGGGGTGCTGACGGACCAGTCGGTGCTGGCCGGGGTCGGCAACGCGTACTCCGACGAGATCCTGCACGCGGCGAAGTTGTCGCCGTTCGCGCTGACCGACCGGCTCACCGACGATCAGGTCGCCGCCCTGCACGAGGCGACCCGGCGGGTGCTGGGCGACGCGGTGTCCCGCTCACTGGGACACCGGGCGGCGGAGCTGAAGGGCGAGAAGCGTTCGGGGCTGGCCGTGCACGCCCGGACGGGCCTGCCGTGCCCCGTCTGCGGCGACACGGTCCGGGAGGTCAGTTTCGCCGATTCGAGCCTGCAATATTGCCCGACCTGTCAGACCGGCGGGAAGCCGTTGGCTGACCGACGGTTGTCACGAATCGTACGGTGAGTAACGACACCCGGGGGTTACGGAGGGGAATCGCCTCCGGAGCGCCGATCCTCCCGGTCCGCGCCTCTACCCGGCCCGTCATCCATCGGTATAGTGGCCCGGTCCCCGGCTTTTCGCACCTGAGGTGGAGCCGGCCGGATCCCATGCGGCGCACTGGGCGCGAAGTCCCTCGGGTCGACGTCCGGCGCGGGCCCCGCGTGGGAAACTGAACGGTGGGCGACCCGGGCCCTCACTGCGAGTGAGCGGCGCGCGTCATGCGGGAGGACATGGGTGAGGTGACGACTAGCCTCCAGCGCCCGGTAACCAACACAGGCCGGAGCCAACTCGTGCGGCACGTCGACAGCTTCGAGATCCAGCCGCCGACACCGCCGTCCCACAACGGTGTCCCCCGGTCGGCGTGGGCGCGGGCCCGCCGGCGCGTCTCCCGCTGGCACCGCCCCTACACGGCCGCCCTGCTGCTGGTCGACTTCTTCGCCGTGGTGCTGGCCGACTGGGCCGCGCAGGAGGCGTTCGGGCAGGCCCGGGCCGGCTTCTACAACGCCCAGGAGGACCCGACCTGGTTCTACACGGTCGCGTTCCTGCTGCTGCCGCTCGGCTGGCTGGTCATCCTCTGGGGCAACCGGGCCTACGACCGGCGTTACATGGGGCTCGGGCCGGACGAGTTCAAGCGGGTGATCCGCGCCGGGGTGGCGGTGGCCGCCACCGTCTCGTTCATCGCGTTCGCCACCAAGACCGACCTGTCCCGTTACACGGTCGGTTTCGCGCTGCTCGGGGCGTTGGTGCTGATCCTGCTGGGCCGCATCCTGGCCCGGTTCACCCTGCACGCGGTGCGCCGCCGGGTCGGCCAGGCCGGGCACCGAATGGTGCTGGTCGGCACCCTTCCCGAGTGCCTGGAGGTCTACACCGCGGTCACCCGCAACCCGAGCGCCGGGCTGGTCCCCGTGGCCATCCACATCACCGACGGCTACGCGGCGGCCCGGGGCATCCAGACCCCCGTCCCGGTGTACGCGGGCCGCGACGTCCTCGCCCTGGTGCGGGAGGTCGGCGGCGACACGATCGCGGTCTGCGGCTCCGCCAGCGCCGAGCCGGGCGAGCTGCGCCGGCTGGCCTGGCAGCTGGAGGGCTCCGGCGTCGACCTGGTGGTGGCCCCGCAGCTCACCGACATCGCCGGCCCCCGGGTGCACATCCGCCCCATCGAAGGGCTGCCGCTGCTGCACGTCGAGGAGCCGACCCTGTCGGGCCCGGCGCTGCTGGCCAAGAACCTGATGGACCGGGTCGCCGCCGGCCTCGGCCTGCTCCTGCTCGTGCCGGTGTTCCTGGCGATCGGGGTGGCGATCCGGCTCTCCGACCCCGGCCCGGTCTTCTTCCGCCAGCCCCGCGTCGGCCACGAGGGCCGCACGTTCCGGGTGTGGAAGTTCCGCACCATGTACGTCGACGCCGAGGACCGCCTCGCCGGCCTGGTCGACCAGAACGAGACCGACGGCATGCTGTTCAAGATGAAGCACGACCCTCGGGTCTTCCCGGTGGGCCGCTTCCTGCGGGCCTCCTCGCTCGACGAGCTGCCCCAGTTGATCAACGTGCTGTGGGGCGAGATGTCGCTGGTGGGGCCGCGTCCGCTGCCCGCCGACGACGGTGACTTCCTCGGCGACGTGCGCCGCCGGCTGCTGGTGCGGCCCGGCATGACGGGGCTGTGGCAGGTCTCCGGCCGCTCCGACCTGTCCTGGGACGAGGCCGTCCGGCTCGACCTCTACTACGTCGACAACTGGTCGCTGGCGTACGACCTGAGCATCCTGTGGCGCACGGTGGGCGTGGTGCTGGCCCGCAAGGGCGCGTACTAGCGCGCGGCGACGGCAGCCGTCAGGATCGCGGGGTGGCTGGCAACCTCTCCGCCGTGCTCGGCGTCGTCTCCCTGGTCACCGCGCTGGGCGCCGCCCTGTACGCGGTGGTCCGGCTGCGCGCCCGCCGGGGCATCGCCACCGCCACCCAGCGGGCCACGTACGAGGTGCTGCACACCGCCGGGCTGGCCGCCGAGCCGCTGCGTACGGGCCTGAGCGCGGCGGGCGCGGCGAAGGCCGTACGCCATCTGCGGGCCCTCGTAGGCGCGGCCGGGCTGGCCCTGACGGACCGGGACGCGCTGCTCGCCCTCGACGGGCGCGGCACGCACCACGCCGACCAGCTGGTCGCGGCGGCCCGGCGGGCGGCCTCCGGCGGGCGGTCGACGGTGCTGGGGGAGGCGGAGCTGCACTGCGACCGGGTCGACTGCCCGGTGCGGGGCGCGGTGGTCGCGCCGCTGCGCGCCGACGGCCGGGTGGTCGGCGCGCTGATCGCCGTCGCCGACGGCCCACCCGCACCGGGGCTGGTGCAGGCCACCCTGGAGACGGCGCACTGGGCCGGCAACCAGCTCGCCCTGGCCGAGCTGGACGCCTCCCGGGAGCGGCTGGCCCGCGCCGAGGTACGCGCGCTGCGCGCCCAGATCAGCCCGCACTTCATCTACAACGCGCTGACCGCCATCGGCTCCTTCGTGCGCACCGACCCGGAACGGGCCCGGGAGCTGATCCTGGAGTTCGCCGAGTTCACCCGCTACTCCTTCCGGGCGCACGGCGAGTTCACCACCCTCGCGGAGGAGCTGCGCTCGATCGACCGCTATCTGACCATCGAGCGGGCCCGGTTCGGCGACCGGCTGCAGGTGCGGCTGCAGATCGCCCCGGAGGTGCTGCCGGTGACCCTGCCGTTCCTCTGCCTCCAGCCGTTGGTGGAGAACGCCGTCCGGCACGGGTTGTCCCGCAAGCCCGGCCCCGGCATGGTGAGCATCGAGGCCCGCGACGCGGGTGCCGAGTGCCACATCACGGTGGAGGACGACGGAGTGGGCATGGACCCGACGACACTGACCGCCGGCATCGCCGAGCTGGCCGGGGCCGGCAGCGACCCCACCGACGACCCGGGCCAGCACGTCGGCCTGTCGAACGTCGACGAGCGGCTCCGCTCGGCCTTCGGGGACCGGTTCGGCCTGGTCGTCGAGACGGGCCTCGGTTCGGGCACGAAGGTGAGCATGCGGGTGCCGAAGTTCCACCCCGGTGTGCGGGTCGCCTCGTGACCTCCCCCGGCTTCCTGCGGGTGCTCGCCGTCGACGACGAGCCGCCGGCGCTGGACGAGCTGGCGTACCACCTGCGGGCCGACCCCCGGGTGGCCCGGCTGCACACGGCGGGCGACGCCACCGAAGCGCTGCGGGTGCTCCGCGACGCCGACGTGGACGTGGTGTTCCTCGACATCCGGATGCCCGGCCTCGACGGGATGGAGCTGGCCCGGGTGCTGCGCCGGTTCGCCCGGCCCCCGGCGATCGTCTTCGTCACCGCGTACGACGACGGGGCGGTGGACGCCTTCGACCTGGGCGCGACGGACTACGTGCGCAAGCCGGTGCGGGCGGAACGGCTGGCCGAGTCGCTGCGTCGGGTCATCGGCTCCCGGGTGGTCGCCACGCACCCGGCGGCGCTGGCCCGCGCCGAGGAGGACCCGACGATCCCGATCGAGCTGGCCGGGACGACGCGGATGCTGCCCCGTTCGGCGGTGCGCTGGGTGGAGGCGCAGGGCGACTACGCCCGGCTGCACACCGCCGACGGCTCGCACCTGGTGCGGGTGTCGCTGGCCACCCTCGCCGAGCGCTGGGCCGACGCCGGGTTCGTCCGCATCCACCGGTCGTACCTGGTGCAGCTCAAGCTCATCGCCGAGCTGCGGCTGGTCAACTCCGGGTACGTCGTGGTGATCGACTCGACGGAGCTGCCGGTGAGCCGCCGGCACACCCGGGAGCTGAAGGACAAGCTGGTGCGCGCCGCCAAGCAGGACTGGAACCGCTGACGCAGTCTGGTCGGCCAGGTTGTCCACAGCGCTCGTCCACGGGTTATCCACCGGGTTATCCACAGGTGTGGAGAGTTCTCCACAGGTTGTTCACAAGGCTCCCCACCGATCTCCACAGCCGCTGCCTACAGTCAGCTGCCATGAGGGAACGCAGGATCCTGGTGGTCGAGGACGAGCGGACGATCGCCGAGTCGGTCGCCGCCCGGCTGCGGGCCGAGGGATTCACGGTGGAGACCGCCGGGGACGGCCCCACGGCGGTCGCCCGGTTCCGGGCGTGGCAGCCCGACCTCGTCGTACTCGACGTGATGCTGCCCGGCTTCGACGGCCTGGAGGTGTGCCGGCGGATCCAGGCCGGGCCGCCCGACGCCACGGCGGCGGTCCGCGCCCACCGGCCGGTTCCGGTCCTCATGCTCACCGCCCGCGACGACGAGACCGACCTGCTGGTCGGGTTGGCCGTCGGCGCGGACGACTACCTCACCAAGCCGTTCTCGCTGCGCGAGCTGGCCGCCCGGGTGCACGTGCTGCTGCGCCGGGTCGAGCGGGCGGCGGCTGTTGCGCCCGCCGCGCTCACGGTCGGCGACGTGGAGATCAACCAGGCTGAGCGTCGGGTGTCGCGGGCCGGCGTCGAGGTGCACCTGACGCCCACCGAGTTCGACCTGCTGGTGCACCTGGCCGGCCGACCGCGCACGGTGCTGCCCCGGGAGCGGCTGCTCGCCGACGTCTGGGGCTGGGCCGAGGGCTCCGGCACCCGCACCGTGGACAGCCACGTCAAGGCCCTGCGGCGCAAGCTCGGCGCGGACCTGATCCGCACCGTGCACGGCGTCGGGTACGCGCTGGAGGTCCAGCCGTGACCGACCGCCTGGTGACCTGGCTCAACAAGGTGCTGCCCCGCCCGCTCGACCCGGTCCGCTCGATCAAGGTGAAGCTCGGCCTGCTGCTGGTCGCGTCGGGTGCCGCCGGAATGGGCTACTTCTGGTGGGCCATCGGCTGGCTGCCGCCGATGACCTCGCTGACCGCGATCGGCCTGGCCCTGCTCACGTCGCAGGTGCTGGCGCACGGGATGACCTCCCCGCTGCGCGAGATGACCGCGGCGGCGGGGGCGATGGCCCGGGGCGACTACTCCCGGCGGGTGCGCGCCACCTCGCGCGACGAGGTGGGCGAGCTGGCCCACGCGTTCAACAAGATGGCCGCCGACCTCGCCGCCGCCGATCAGCGTCGGCGGGAGCTGATCGCGAACGTCTCGCACGAGCTGCGTACCCCGATCACCGCGCTGCGCGCGGTGCTGGAGAACCTGGTCGACGGGGTCGCGCCCACCGAGCCGGCCGCGCTGCGGACCGCGCTGGCCCAGACGGAGCGGCTCGGCCACCTCGTCGCGGACCTGCTGGACCTGTCCCGGTTGGACGCCGGGGTGGTGCCGCTGCGCCGGGTGCGGATCGACCTGGTCGACTTCCTCGGCGAGGCGGTGGAGCACGCGGCGGCGACGTCCGCCGGGGTCGGGCGCGACGTCCGGTTCCGGCTCCACCCGCCGACGGCCCCGCTGACCGGGTACGCCGACCCGGGGCGGCTCCACCAGGTCTTCGCAAACCTCCTGGACAACGCCGCCCGGCACAGCCCGCCCGGCGGGACGGTGCTGGTCAGCGCGGCGGAACGCGACGGCCGGCTGCACTTCGAGGTGGCCGACGAGGGCGACGGCATCCCGGTCGAGGAGCGGTCCCGGGTGTTCGAGCGGTTCACCCGGGGCGACCGGTCACCCGGCGGCGGCACCGGCCTGGGGCTGGCCATCGCGCGCTGGGTGGTGGAGCTGCACGGCGGCACGATCGCCGTCCTCGATCCGCACCCGGAGTCGCCCGGCGCACCCCCGGGCTGCCGCATCCGGGTCACCCTCCCGGCCACCGCCCCGCTCTGACCCGGTCGCTTCCTCTCTTCTCCCTTCCCGGCCCGACTTGTCCCTTCCCGGCCCGACCGAGGAGTCACCATGCCTGTTGCACCCCAACCCGCCGGGAGATCTTGGTACGAAACGGCCCCCATGAGGGCGCATTCGTACCAAGATCTGAAGGCGTCGCGGGCGACAGACGGTGCTCGGCCCGTCGTACTCGGCGCGGTGGCCGGTGCCGCCGTCGTCGCGGCGACGGTCGTCCCGCTCGACCGCCCCGGCCTCGGTTGGCCGCTCGCCACGCTCGTCGCCACGGCCGCCCTGGTAACGGCGGCCCGCACCACGCCCGCCCCGGCCGGCGGGGTCGCAGCGGGGGTGGCCCGTCCCGACGCCACGGGGGCGCCGGGGCGGGCCGCCCGGCTGGTCTGGGCCGCCGCGACGATCGCCCTCGTCTCGGTCGGGTACGTCCGGGCCGCCGGCTGGCTCTTCGCGCTCTGCCTGCTCGCCGCCGTGGTCACCGGAGCGCTCGCCGTGGTGGGCGCCCGGACGCCGCTCGGCATGCTGGCCGCCGTCGCGCTGACCCCGGCCGCCCCGTTCCGGGCGTTGCCCTGGGCGGTACGGGGTGCACGCCGCGTCGGCCCGGCCGCCTCGACGCTGCGGCGCGCGCTCGCCACCGGCGCCGCCACGGTGGGACTGCTCCTCGTCTTCGGCCTGCTGCTCGCCTCCGCCGACGCGGTCTTCGCGGACCTGCTCACCGGCGCGCTGCCCGAGGTCGGCGTCGGCGGGGCGGTCGGTTGGCTGTTCCGCGTCGCCCTGGTCGGTGGCGGGCTGCTCGGCGCGGCGTACCTGGTGATCGCGCCGGCCGACCTGGACAGGCTGCGGGTCGCCCCGGCCCGGTCCGTGCGCCGGCTGGAGTGGGCCGTGCCGCTGGCCCTGCTCGACGCGCTGTTCGCCGCGTTCGTGCTGGTGCAGCTCGCCGTGCTGTTCGGCGGCTCCGCGCACGTGCTGCGCACCGCCGGCCTCAGCTACGCCCAGTACGCCCGCGGCGGGTTCTGGCAGCTGCTCGCGGTCTCCGCGCTGACCCTGCTGGTGATCGCCGGAGCGGCCCGCTGGGCGCCCCGCGCCACCCGCGCCGACCGGGTCCTCGTCCGGGTCCTGCTCGGCACGCTCACCGCGCTCAGCCTGGTCGTCGTCGCCTCGGCGCTGTATCGGATGCAGGTCTACGCCGACGCGTACGGGGCGACCCGGCTGCGCCTGGTGGTGGCCGCCGTCGAGCTGTGGCTCGGGGCCCTGTTCGTGCTGGTCGGGGTGGCCGTGCTGCTGCTGCGGGCGGGCCGGCTGCCCGTGCTGGTGGTGGGCACGGCGGTGCTCGCCCTGCTCGGGCTGGCCGCGGTGAACCCAGACCGGCTGATCGCCGAACGCAACGTCGACCGGCACCGGCAGACCGGCCGGATCGACGTGTCGTACCTGTCGGGGCTGTCGGCCGACGCGGTGCCGGCGCTGGCCCGGCTGCCCGAGCCGCTGCGCTCCTGCGCGCTGCGGGACCTCGCCGGCACGTTGCCGGCCGACGGTGCCTGGACGGCCAACCTGGGTCGGGCGACCGCCCGCGACCTGCTCGCGGCGGGACCGATCGGCGCGCCGGCCGTCGACTGCGGAACCCGGTGAGCCGGGGCGATACGCCCAGCGGCCACACCGGTCTTGACATTCCCACCGATCGGGCCAGACTGCCGGGGTGGCCGCACCCGACGACCCCGCACCGGCACCCCGGGCACCGGCCCGGGACGAGACGCCGGGCGGCACCCCGGGCCAGGCGACAGGCGCAGCGCCGACCGCGCCCGGCCGGACCCGGATCGTGCTGGCCGAGGTGTCCCGCCGCGAACCCGACGCCGACCGGGCCCGCGCCGAGCTGGCCCAGCAGACCCGGGTCGGCGAGGCGCTGGTCCGGGGCCTGGTGCGGGCCCAGCTCGCCCTGGCGCTGCGGCTGAGCCTGGTGGTGCTGATCGGCCTGGGCGGCCTGCCCTGGCTGTTCGCCATCGCGCCCTCCGTGGGGCGGGTCACCGTGTTCGGGATCAACCTGCCCTGGCTGCTGCTGGGGCTGGTCTCCTTCCCGTTCCTCATCGCCGTCGGCTGGGCGTACGTGTGGCTCGCCGAGCGCAACGAGCAGGACTTCACCGACCTGGTCCAGCGGCCGGAGCGCTGAGATGGGCAACGGGTACGTCGTCCCCGCGATCGTCGCGGTCACCCTGGTCACGGTCGGGATCGGCTTCTACGGGCTGCGGCTGGCCCGGACCACCTCCGACTTCCTGGTCGCCTCCCGCTCGGTCAGCCCGACCTGGAACGCCGCCGCGATCGGCGGGGAGTACCTGTCGGCGGCGAGCTTCCTGGGCGTGGCTGGGCTGATCCTCAAGTACGGCGTGGACGTGCTCTGGTACCCCGTCGGCTTCGCCGCCGGCTACCTGGCCCTGCTGCTGTTCGTGGCCGCGCCGTTGCGCCGCTCCGGGGCGTTCACCCTGCCGGACTTCTGCGAGGTGCGGCTCGGGTCGCGGCGGCTGCGTACGCTCGCCACCGCGTTCGTGATCTTCATCGGCTGGCTGTACCTCGTGCCGCAGCTCCAGGGGGCCGGGCTGACCCTCGCCACGCTGACCGGGGCGGCGTACCCGGTCGGTGCGCTCGTGGTGGCGGTGGTGGTCACCGCGAACGTGGCGCTGGGCGGGATGCGGGCCATCACCTTCGTCCAGGCGTTCCAGTACTGGCTGAAGCTGACCGCGCTCGCCGTACCCGCGATCTTCCTGGTGTTGCAGTGGCAGGCCGACGCCCGCCCGGCGGTGACCCCGCCCGACGGGCCGACGTTCCGGACCGCGACCACCGTCGTGGTCGAGCACCGCGCGACCCTCACCCTCCCCGACGGCGACATCCGCGAGGTACGCCCCGGCGACCGGCTCGACTTCGCCGCCGGCGACCCGGTGCCGCAGGTCTCCGGCACGGCCACCGACGCCGCGGACTGGCTGCTGCCCAGCGCCGCCGGGGACGACGACCGGGGGCTGTTCGCCACGTACTCGCTGATCCTGGCCACGTTCCTGGGCACCATGGGGCTGCCGCACGTGCTGGTGCGGTTCTACACCAACCCCGACGGGGCGGCGGCCCGGCGCACCACGCTGGTGGTGCTGGCCCTGGTCGGCGTGTTCTACCTGCTGCCCACCCTCTACGGGGTGCTCGGCCGCATCTACACCCCGCAGTTGCTGGTGACCGGGCAGACCGACGCGGTGGTGGTGCTGCTGCCCGGCGCGGCGCTCGGCGACGGCCTGACCGGCCGGCTGCTCGCCGCGCTCGTCGCCGCCGGGGCGTTCGCCGCGTTCCTGTCGACGTCGTCCGGGCTGCTCACCAGCGTCGCCGGGGTGATCTCCACGGACGTGCTGGGGCGCGGCTCGGTGCGCGGCTTCCGGCTGGCCACGGTCATCGCCGGCGGGGTGCCGGCGGCACTCGCGCTGAACGTGTCGGGGCTGGACGTCTCCCAGGTGGTCGGGCTGGCCTTCGCCGTCGCCGCGTCGAGCTTCTGCCCGCTGCTGGTGCTCGGCATCTGGTGGCGAGGGCTGACCGACGTGGGGGCCGCCGCCGGGGTGCTGGCCGGCGGCGGGGCGGCGATCGGGGCGGTGCTGGTCACGGTGCTCGGCCCGCCGCTGTCCGGCTGGCCGGCCACGCTCACCGCGCAGCCGGCGGCGTGGACGGTGCCGCTCGCGTTCACGGTGATGATCGCGGTGTCGGTGGCGTCCCGGCGGCGGCTGCCGGCCGACGTGGCCGGCACCATGCTGCGCCTGCACTCCCCCGAGGCGCTCCGCGCCGAAGGAAGGGCCCCTTCTTGACGCATCCGGTAGGGAGGGGTTCCCTTCTCACCCTCGGGGAGGAGGCGCAGGTCGTCCCTGGGCGGGAGCGGTCGCTGGCCAGCGCCGGATACGGTCGGTACATGACTGATGAGCACCCCGCGCTCGTGCTGCGTGGCCTCGCCAAGCGGTTCGACGGCAAGGTGGCGGTGGCCGGCGTCGACCTCGACGTGCCGGCCGGTTCGTTCTACGGGCTGCTCGGCCCGAACGGGGCCGGCAAGACCACCACCCTGTCCATGGCGGTCGGGCTGCTGCGCCCCGACGCGGGGGGCGCCTGGGTGCTCGGGCACGACGTGTGGACCGACCCGGTCGGGGCGAAGCAGCTCCTCGGCGTGATGCCCGACGGCGTACGGCTGTTCGACCGGCTCAGCGGGGCGGAGCTGCTGGCGTACCACGGTCTGTTGCGCGGCATGGACCCGACGGTGGTCGACCAGCGCGCGGCGGAGCTGCTCGACGTGCTCGCCCTCGGCGACGCCGGCCGGACGCTGGTCGTGGACTACTCGGCGGGCATGAAGAAGAAGATCGGCCTGGCCTGCGCGCTGCTGCACGGGCCCCGGCTGCTGGTGCTCGACGAGCCCTTCGAGGCGGTCGACCCGGTGTCGGCGGCCCTGATCCGGGACATCCTGCACCGGTACGTCGTCGGCGGCGGGACGGTCATCTTCTCCAGCCACGTCATGGAGGTCGTCGAGCGGCTCTGCTCGCACGTCGCGATCCTCGCCGAGGGGACGATCAAGCGGGTCGGCACGCTCGACGAGGTGCGCGGCGACCGCTCGCTGGAGGACGTGTTCGTCGAGGTGGTCGGCGGGCGCACAGCGACGGGCGAGGAGCTGGCGTGGCTGTCCCGGTGACCAGCGCGGGCCAGCGGGGCGCGACCATGGCGGTGACCGGGCCGGGCGGCCAGCCGGCCGAGCGGGTCCGCCCCGTCTCGGCCCGGCACTTCGTCCGGCTGAAGCTGCGGGTGATGGGCAACAACTTCCGGGGCCAGGGCTGGCGCATCGCCATGTTCGTGGGCGGGATGATCGCCGGGCTCTGGTTCGCCGCCACCGGTTTCTTCCTGCTGGCCGCCCCCGGGCTGGCCGACGAGCCGACGTACGCGCTGATGGCCGCCGCGTTCGGCGGCGGCCTGCTGGTGCTCGGCTGGCTGCTGCTGCCGCTGGTCTTCTTCGGGGTGGACGAGACGCTCGACCCGGCCCGGTTCGCCCTGCTGCCGCTGTCCCGGCGCACCCTGGTCACCGGGCTGTTCGCCGCCGCGCTGGTCAGCGTGCCGGCGGTGGCGGCGCTGATCGCGACCGGCGGGCTGGTGCTCACCTCGGGCCTGCTCGGCGGCGCGGCGGCGGCGCTCGTTGCGGCCGTCGGGGTGGTCGCCGGGCTGCTGCTCTGCGTCGCGGCCAGCCGGGCGATGACCAGCGCGTTCGCGACCATGTTGCGCTCCCGTCGGGTACGCGACCTGGCGGCCGTGCTGCTGGCGGTGCTCGCCGCGCTGCTCGGCCCGTTGCAGATCGCGGTGCTGGCCGCCGTGCAGCAGGCCGACTGGGACCGGCTGACCGGGGTGGCCCGGGTGGTCGGCTGGACCCCGTTCGGCGCGCCGTGGACGGTCGGCATCGACGTGGCCGAGGGGCGGGCCTGGGCCGTGCCGGTGAAGCTGCTGATCACCGCGCTCACGATCGGCGCGCTGCTGTGGTGGTGGTCCCGGTCGCTGGAGTCGGCCATGGTCGGGGCAACCAGCCACGGCCGGATCAGGGCGCGCGGCGGCGCGGCGGGGGCCGTTTCCGGCGCGGTCGGGCAGCTCTTTCCGAAGGCGGTCGGCTGGGCGCGGCGGGACCGGTTCGGCGCGCTGGTGGCCCGGGAGTGCCGCTACTGGTGGCGGGACGCCCGGCGGCGGGCCAACCTGATCACGATCGCCGTGGTCGGCATCTTCGTGCCGGTGATGGTCAACTTCGGCGGGGCGAGCTTCTCCACCGGGGAGGGCATGGAGTTCGCCGCCCCCGACTCGTCCCCGGTGCTGGTCAGCATCTCGATGGTCTTCGTCGGCCTGCTCGCCTCGGTGACCCTGGCCAACCAGTTCGGCTTCGACGGCAGCGCGTACGCGGCGAACGTGGTCGCCGGGGTCCCCGGCCGGCTGGAGCTGCGGGCCCGGATGGCCGCCTTCTCGGTGTACGTCCTGCCGATGCTCGCCGTCGTCACGGTGGTCCTGGGGGTGCTGCTGGGTCGGCCGGCGTGGCTGGGCGTGATGGCGGGCAGCCTCCTCGCCACGTACGGTGCGGGGCTGGCGATCAGCGCCTTCGTCTCGGTGCTGGGGGCGTACTCGCTGCCGGAGACGAGCAACCCGTTCGCGATGAACAGCGGGGCCGGGGTCGCGAAGAGCTTCCTCACCCTGCTGTCGATGCTGGGCACGGCGGTGGCGAGCGTGCCGATGGTGGTCGCCGCGGCGCTGCTCGGCGACGCCTGGCTCTGGCTGGCCCCGCCCCTGGGGCTGGCGTACGGGCTGGGCGCGGCGCTGCTCGGCGCGTACCTGGCCGGTGACGTGCTGGACCGGCGGGCCCCCGAGCTGCTGACGGCCGTGACCCCGCGCCGCTGAACGCGGTTCAGCGGCGGCGCAGGAACGCGTAGAACAGGCCGCTGTTGCTGGAGGAGCTGACGTTGACCAGTTCCCACCCGTAGTGGGCGAGGTATTCGACGGCCTCCAGGAGCTGGGTGACGCCGCTGCTGCTGAGTCGCGGGCGGGCGGCGATGGC
Organism: Micromonospora haikouensis; assembly: GCF_000876225.1. NCBI lineage: Bacteria > Bacillati > Actinomycetota > Actinomycetes > Micromonosporales > Micromonosporaceae > Micromonospora > Micromonospora haikouensis. Next base: position 237,062 of record NZ_JXSX01000001.1, read on the forward strand.
GAGGTGGCGGTGGGGATAGCCCCGGAAGTCCACCTCGTTGCGGAGCACGGCGTCGGCGGCCACGACGCGGGTCTGGGCGAGCTGCTGCGGCGTCACGGGACTCATGCCCGGCACGATAGGAGCCCCCCGCACGCGTGCCGGCACAATGGGGCGATGCCTGTCGTCGAGTCGGTGATCACCGTGCCGGTGCCGCCCGAACTGGCCTTCGCGGTGTCGCAGACCGTCGCGCCGACCCGGTACCGCTGGGACCCGTTCGTCCGCGAGCAGCACTTCACCGACGGGGCGACGCGCCCGGGCAAGGGCGTGCGCACCTTCACCCGTTCCCGGCACGGCCTGACGATGGTCAGCGAGTACGTCTCCTTCGCGCCGCCGAGCCACGTCGGGATGAAGATGGTCCGGGGCCCGTGGTTCTTCGAGATGTTCGCGGGCGGGTGGCGGTTCGCCCCCGGCCCGGAGCCCGGCACGTCGGTCGCCACCTGGCGGTACCACTTCCGCTGCCGGCCGGCGTTCCTGCGCCCCGTCGCGCACCGGGTCGGGAGTTGGCTGCTCGGCCGGGACATCCGCCGCCGGATCGCCGGGTACGCCGCTGGCTGCACCGACCCGGAGGTGCTGGCCGCCGCCCGCCGCGCCCTGCGCTCCGACGAGTGACCGCGCGGCCCCGCGCCGCGCCGCCGGGTCACCGTGTCTCGTTGCTCTCCGTGGTCACCCGCTCCCGACCCTCCACGCCCTCACCTCCCCTTTGCTCTGCACCCATCCGCGCAGCACCCTCCTGAGCTGCGAGGGTGCGGGGCCGACGGAGCCGAGGCATGCGGCCATCGGTTGCGCTCGGTGAGCGATGCGTATCCGGGTGCAGAGCAAAGGGGGCTCACGGGGGTTGCGGTGCCGGAGAGGGCGGAAGGGCTGCGACCGTCGCGGTGCGGCGGCGGGCGGGCCTGAGCACGGGCCCGGCGGAAGGTTCCGACCGGCGGCCGGCGGGGGCCGGGTGGGGTCACAATGTTTCACGTGAATCCAGAGCCGGGTGCCGAGATCCACCACGTCGACCCGTTCGCCGTACCAGCGGGACAGCGCTCCCCGGCCCGGCGGCTGCGGGGTCGGCTCGCCGCGCCGGTCACGCTGTGGACCGCGCCGGGCCCCGCCGGCCTGACGGTGTCCTCCACGCTGGTCGCCGAGGGGGAGCCGGACCGGCTGCTGGGCCTGATCGACGCGGAGTCGGACCTGTGGGCGGCGGTCGAGGCGGCGGGGCGGTTCGCCGTCGCGCCGCTGGGTCCGCCGCACCGGCAGCTCGCCGACCGGTTCGCCGGGCTGTTCCCGTCGCCAGGCGGCCTCTTCGCCACCGGCGCCTGGACCGAGACCGAGTACGGCCCGGTCCCCGCCGACGCCGCCGGCTGGGCCGGGTGCCGGCTCGACACCGCCCGCGAGTACGGCTGGGCGCTGCTCGTCGAGGCCACCATCGAGTGCATCGACCTGACGCGGGAGGGCGACCCGCTGCTGCACTACCGGGGTCGTTACCACGAGCTGACCTGACCAGCCACCACCGGTCACCGGAGTGACCTGGGTCACTCGGCGCAGGCAGGCGACCGCTCGGCGCAGGTGGAGACCCTCGTCGATCCACGTCTTCCCGGGCGGGGCGCGCGGTTCCTACCGTGCGCGAAACCCCCTACGCCTGTGAAGGTGGTGATCCACAGATGTCCACGGACACACCCCCGCCGGACGCACCGGCCGAGCCGGAGACGGCGGGCCCGGCCGCGTCCACGGCGGACCGGTACCTCGCCGTACAGCGTTCGGACGAGTTCGCCGGGTTACGTCGCGCTCTGCGCGGCTTCATCTTCCCGATGACCGTCGCGTTCTTCCTCTGGTACGCGCTCTACGTGATCCTCTCCGCGTACGCGCGGGACTTCATGGGCACGAGACTGTTCGGCAGCAACATCAACGTCGCCCTGATCTTCGGCCTGCTCCAGTTCGTCTCGACGTTCCTGATCGCCTGGCTCTACTCCCGGTTCGCCGACCGGAAGATCGACCCGATCGCCGACCGCATCCGCGCCGAGATGGGGGAGGTGACCCATGAACACGGTCCTCGCGGCTGAGGCGGGCAGCGGCACCGCCCGCAACCTGACCATCACGCTGTTCCTGGTGTTCGTGGCGGTGACCCTGGCCATCACCATCTGGGCCAGCCGGCAGACCAAGACCGCCACCGACTTCTACGCGGGCGGCCGGTCCTTCTCCGGCTTCCAGAACGGCATGGCGATCGGCGGCGACTACATGTCGGCCGCGTCGTTCCTCGGCATCGCCGGCATCATCGCCCTCTACGGCTACGACGGCTTCCTCTACTCGATCGGCTTCCTGGTCGCCTGGCTGGTGGCGCTGCTGCTCGTCGCCGAACTGCTGCGCAACTCGGGCCGGTACACGATGGCGGACGTGCTGGCGTTCCGGATGCGCCAGCGGCCGGTCCGCACGGCGGCGGCGGTCTCCACCATCACCGTGTCGATCTTCTATCTGCTGGCCCAGATGGTCGGCGCGGGCGCGCTGGTGGCACTGCTGCTGGGCATCAAGCCGGGCACCACGTTCCTCGGCATGGACGCCGACACCGCGAAGGTCGCCACGATCATCATGGTCGGCGCCCTGATGATCATCTACGTCACCGTGGGCGGCATGAAGGGCACCACGTACGTCCAGATCGTCAAGGCGTTCCTGCTGATGACCGGCGCGCTGGTGATGACCCTGCTGGTGCTGGCGAAGTACAAGTTCAACCTGTCGTCGCTGCTCGGCGACGCCGCCGCCTCCTCGGGCAAGGGCAGCGCCTTCCTCGAACCCGGCCTGCGCTACGGCGTCGAGGTGGCCGGGAACGCGACGCAGACCTTCTACAACAAGGTCGACCTGCTCTCGCTCGGCATCGCGCTGGTGCTCGGCACGGCGGGCCTGCCGCACATCCTGATCCGCTTCTACACCGTGCCGACCGCCAAGGCGGCCCGCAAGAGCGTGCTCTGGGCGATCGGCATCATCGGCTCGTTCTACCTGCTCACCCTGGCCCTCGGCTTCGGCGCGGCGGCCCTGGTGGGCGGCCCGGCGATCACCGCCCAGGACAAGGCCGGCAACACGGCCGCGCCGCAGCTCGCCGAGAAGCTGGGCATTGACTTCCTCGGCGGCGACCTCGGCGGCGCGACCATGCTGGCGATCATCGCGGCGGTGGCCTTCGCCACCATCCTGGCGGTGGTCGCCGGGCTCACCCTCGCCTCGTCGTCCAGCCTGGCGCACGACTTCTACGCCAACGTCATCAAGAACGGGCAGGCGTCGGAACGCCAGGAGGTCCGGGTGGCCCGGGTCTCGGCGCTGGTCATCGGCGCGGTCTCGATCGCCCTGTCGATCTACGCGCAGAGCCTGAACGTGGCCTTCCTGGTGGCGCTCGCGTTCGCGGTGGCCGCCTCCGGAAACCTGCCGGCGATCCTCTACAGCCTGTTCTGGAAGCGGTTCAACACCTCCGGCGCGGTCTGGGCGATCTACGGCGGACTGCTCGCCGCCGTGCTGCTGGTGTTCTTCTCGCCGGTGGTCTCCGGGGCGCCGACGTCGATGTTCCCGGACCACGACTGGCACTGGTTCCCGCTGTCCAACCCGGGCATCCTCTCCATCCCGTTCGGGTTCCTGTGCGGGTGGATCGGCACGATGATCTCCAAGGAGAGCGACGAGGAGAAGTACGCCGAACTGGAGGTGCGTTCCCTCACCGGCGCCGGCGCGCACTGAGGCCGGTACGCACCGGCCCGGGTGCGTACCGATCCCGCTCGGCCCCGCACCGGCCGAGCTGGTTAAAAGGGGCCCCCTGTACAACGTTTCGCGTTAACAGGGGGCCCTTCCTTCCATCTCGTGCCTGTATAGGCTGGTCGGCATGAAGGTTGCCCCGCGCTTCGGTCCCGGTCACCGCGTCCTCGTCACCGGCGGCGCCGGCTTCGTGCCGTCGCACCTGGTCGACACACTCGTCGCCCGCGGCTGCACGGTGGTGGCGCTGGACAATTTCGTCACCGGTTCCAAGGACAACGTGGCCCACCTGCACGACAAGCCGAACTTCACGCTGGTCGAGGCGGACATCTCCGACGGGCTGCCGACCCACCACCCGGCCCTGGCCGAGCGGTTCGACGCGATCATGCACATGGCCTCCCCGGCCAGCCCCACCGACTTCGCCACCCTGCCAGTGGAGATCCTCCGGGTCGGGTCGGTGGCGACCCTGCACCTGCTGGACCGCGCGGTCGCCGACGGCGCCCGGTTCCTGATGGCCTCCACCTCCGAGGCGTACGGGGACCCGAAGGAGCACCCGCAGCGCGAGACGTACTGGGGCAACGTCAACCCGATCGGCGTGCGCAGCGTCTACGACGAGGCGAAGCGGTTCTCGGAGGCGGCCACGATGGCCTACCACCGGTACCGGGGGCTGGACGCCGCGATCGTGCGGATCTTCAACACGTACGGCCCGCGGATGCGGCCGGACGACGGCCGGGCGATCCCGACGTTCATCTCGCAGGCGCTGCGCGGCGAGCCGATCACCGTGCACGGCACCGGCAACCAGACCCGGTCGATCTGCTACGTCGAGGACCTGGTGCGCGGCATCCTGCTGCTGCTCGACTCGACGCAGACCGGCCCGGTCAACTGCGGCACCGAGCACGAGCTGACCATGCGGCAACTGGCCGAGTTGATCGTGTCACTCTCCGGCAGCACCTCCGAGGTGACGTACGTCACCCGGGCGGCCGACGACCCGGAGATGCGCCGCCCCGACCTGACCCTCGCCCGTGAACTGCTCGGATACGAGCCGGCGGTGGCGCCCGAAGACGGCCTCCGACGCACGATCGAGCACTTCCGCGAGCGGCTAGGGTAGCCGGTCGGCGCGCCGCGGCCCGCCGGCCGACCTGCGATTGAGGGCGACACTCGACGGGGCTACGTACCCTCGGGTACATGTCAGCGACCGCTTCCGCCGGCGTTCCGTTCCCCCACCTGCGTCGCAGCGCGGGGCGTGCCCCGGTGCCCGGCCCCGGCCAGGGCGGCTCGGGGCGCGCCCGCGTGCCCGGGGCCCAGTGGTATCCCACCCACGACGACCGGCCCCGGGGCGGCGGCTTCGGCGGGTCGGACGGCCCCGGCGGGCCCGGGGGACCGGGCGCTCCCCGGCGGGCCGGTGGAGGCGGGCCGCGCCCGAGGTGGGGCCGGATCGGCCTGGTGGCCGGCGTGGCGGTGCTCGTCCTCGCGCTGCTCGGCGGGGCCGGGGCGTGGTTCTACACCCGCAACCTCAACCAGGACCTGGCCCGCACCGACCCGTTCTCGGAGCTGACCGGCGGCCGACCGCCGAAGGCGGTGGACGGTGCGCTGAACATCCTGCTGGTCGGCAGCGACTCGCGGGACCCGGACGCCCCGGTGGACCAGCAGAGCCAGTGGCGGGCCGACACGATCATCGTCATGCACATCCCGGCCGACCACAAGTCCGCCTACCTGGTCTCCATCCCCCGCGACCTGTACGTGCCGATCCCGGAGAACGCCCAGGCGGACTGCGCCTCGGGGCAGCGGGCGAAGATCAACGCCGCGTTCGCGTTCGGCGGCCTGCCGCTGGCCGTCAAGACGGTGGAGTGCTTCACCGACGTCCGCATCGACAACGTGATGGCGATCGACTTCGCCGGGTTCAAGCAGGTTACCGACGCGCTCGGCGGGGTGGACCTGAAGGTGGAGCGGTCGATCACCTCGATCCACAAGCCGTTCCGCAAGTTCACCAAGGGCACCATGCACATGAACGGCGCGGAGGCGCTGGACTGGATCCGGCAGCGCAAGCAGTTCCCCGACGGCGACTTCGCGCGGATGCGCCACCAGCAGGAGTTCCTCAAGGCCCTGATGGACAAGGCGGCCAGCACGGGCACGCTGACCAACCCGAAGAAGCTCAACGCGTTCCTCCAGTCGGTGACGGACGCGGTGACCGTGGACCAGGGCTTCTCGCTGGTCGACATGGCGCTGCAGTTCCGCAGCCTGCGCGGGGAGAACCTGATCTTCGTCACCAGCCCGAACTCGGGCAGCGACACGATCAACGGCGAGTCGGTGGTGGTCTCGGACCGGGAGAAGGCGCTGGCCATGTACCAGGCGATGACGGCGGACAAGATGGCCGAGTGGGTGAAGGCCAACCCGCCGGAGGGCAGCTCGGGGTGACGAGTTTCCGGTAACGGAGACGGATTCGGGTGGTCGTTACTTCGACACACATCAGCGCCGGTCGGCGGCCGGACCCCGTTCCACCGGGGGCCTTACCGCCGACCGGCTGATTCCTGTTGACCGAACGGGTGAATTCCGCAGGCAACTACCAAGATAACTGCGAATAGCCGGGGGACGAACTCGCCTTGACGGGAAGCGGTACGTACAGTGGTCCCGCCCCCCGATCACGCGAGCTGGAGCACGCATGCCGGTTCATACCAGCCGTCGCCCTCCGTCGCAGGAGCCCGTCGGCGCGGTCGCACGGGTTCCGTCGGCCATCCCGTCGCAACCCCGCAGCGGCGGCCGACCCCCCGCCGACGTCCCCGCCCGTAAGCGCAAGAAGCGCCGCAAGGACCCGCTGTGGGCCCGCCTCACCGTCGTCTTCGGCGCGATCCTCATGATGACCAGCGGGATCGCCATCGTCGGCAGCAAGGCGTTCATCAGCCAGGCCACCGGCAACATCGCGCAGCGCAACCTGCTCGGCGACGCCGGCAAGTCCGACGCCGAGGGCGGGGCGAGCCTGGACGGCCCGATCGACATGCTGCTGCTGGGCGTGGACGCCCGCGAGCGCTGGGCCGCCGACGACGTCCGGGCCGACACCATCATCGTGCTGCACATCCCCGCCTCGCACGACCAGGCGTACCTGATCTCCATTCCGCGCGACACCGAGGCGCAGATCCCGGCGTTCAAGAAGAGCGGCTACGGCGGCGGCACCGACAAGATCAATGCAGCGTTCCAGGCGGGCGCCCGCAACGGCGGCGGCTGGGAGGGCGGCGCGCAGCTGATGGCCCAGACGATCAAGAAGATGACGGGGATCAGCTTCGACGGCGCGGCCATCATCAACTTCGGCGGCTTCAAGGGCGTCATCGACGCCCTCGGCACCGTGCGGATCTGCGTGAGCCACGAGGTGAAGTCGCACCACATGTCGTACGTCGACGGCAAGCCGATGTGGAACGCCGACGCGAAGAAGACCGGCAAGCCGATGACCCCGGTGGTGCACAAGAAGGGCTGCCGGGACATGAAGGGCTGGGCCGCCCTCGACTACGCCCGGCAGCGTTACGGCCTGCCGAACAGCGACTACGACCGCCAGCAGAACCAGCAGCAGCTGATCAAGGCGATGGCGAAGAAGGCGACCGAGAACGGCACGCTGACCAACCCGGTGAAGCTCAACGGGCTGATCAAGGCGGCCGGCAAGGCGTTCGTCCTGGACACCGGCGGCGTGCCGATCATCGACTTCATCTACACGATGCGCGGGGTCACCGGCAACGACCTGACCACGCTGCGGACCAACGGCGGCACGTTCCACGCGAACGCCAGCGGGACGAAGGAGTCGCTGAGCCCGCAGACCATGGAGATGTTCCAGGCGATCAAGAACGACAAGCTCGCCGAGTTCGTCTACGCCAATCCGAGCGTGCTGTCGACCCGCAAGTAGCACCCTGATCAGGGGAAACCCTCCGCCGGACCCGACGCCCCCCGTAGCCTGACGTGAGAACCATTCACGTGCGGCGACGGGGGGCGTCACGGCCAGGTCGGGGGAAACCGGACGGGGACGGCGGGGACCGGCCCGTCGAGGCGTACCCCGCTGGAGCCGGATCCTGCTCGGGGCCGGCCTCGCCCTGGCGCTGCTGGCCGCCGGCGCGGTGGTCGGGCTCCGGGCCCTCGGCCACCGGTACGAGCGCACGGTGACCCGGGAGGACCTGCTCGACGCGGATGCCCGGCGCGACCGGACGGACCTCGACGGGGCGCTCAACTACCTTCTCGTCGGCTCGGACCGGCGGCCCGGCGCGGCCGGCGACGACCAGCGCTCCGACACCATCCTGGTCGTGCACGTGCCGGCCGACACGAAGAGCGCCTATCTGGTCTCGTTCCCCCGCGACCTGTTGGTCAGCATCCCGCCCGGGGGAAACGGCTACGGGGGCGGCAGCGACAAGCTCAACGCGGCGTACGAGCACGGTGGCGGCGGCGAGGCCGGCGTCCAACTCCTCTCGGCCACCCTCACCCGGCTCACCGGGCTGCGCTTCGACGGGGCCGCCCTGATCGACTTCGCCGGGCTGCGGCAGGTGATCGACCTCCTCGGCGGCGTACGCATGTGCGTCGACACCGAGGTCCGCTCGATCCACACGGGGACCCTGTTCAGCCCCGGCTGCCAGCAGATGGACGGCGCGCGGGCGCTGGACTACGTCCGCCAGCGCTACGACCTGCCCGGCGGCGACTACGACCGGCAGCGCCACCAGCAGCAGCTCCTGCGGGCGATGCTGGACCGGGCCGGCGAGACGAACCTGCGCCGCGACCCGGTGCGGCTCGACCGGCTCATCCGGGCGGTCGGCGCGTCGCTGACCGTCGACACCAACGGGGTGCCCCTGGAGGACCTGCTGCTCACCCTCCGGGACCTCCCCCCGGACGCGCTGACGGGCGTCCAGGTGCCGTCCCACCCGCAGACCATCGACGGCATCTCGTACGTCGTGCTCGACGGCGGGGGCGGCGCCCTCTTCGACGCGGTCCGGGGCGCCCGGATGCCCGGCTGGGTCCAGGCCAACCCGCGCTGGGTGACCCGTCTCTGAGCCGCCTCCACCCTCGCCTTCCCACCCGCCGCCGAGCCGCCCCCGCCTTCACCTCCCCACCCGCCGCTGACCTGCGGATTCGTCCCGACCCGCCCGGATTCGCACGCCCCCGACCGGGCGGCCGGGCGAGGCTCTAGGCTTGGTGACCGTGTTCGGACCCCAGGTTCCCACCGTGCCCGTGACCGAGATCGCCGACGACACCTACCTGCTCGACGTCCGCGAGGACGACGAATGGGCCGCCGGGCACGCCCCCGGCGCCCACCACCTGCCGATGATGGAGCTGCCCGCCCGGATGGCCGAGGTGCCCACCGACCGCGACGTGGCGGTCATCTGCCGCTCCGGCGGGCGCTCGGCGCAGGTGGTGGCCTACCTGCGGAACAACGGCTGGGACCAGGTGCGCAACGCCGACGGTGGAATGCGCCAGTGGGCGGCCGTCGGCCGACCCGTGGTGGCCGGGGACGGCGGGCCGGGCCAGGTCATCTGAGAGCGACGGGCGACGGGCATGGGTGACCCCCTGGTCTTCGCGCACCGCGGCTCCTCGGCGGACCTGCCGGAGCACACGCTCGCCGCGTACCTGCGGGCCCTCGACGAGGGCGTCGACGGGCTGGAGTGCGACGTCCGGCTGACCCGCGACGGGCACCTGGTCTGCGTCCACGACCGGCGGCTGGACCGCACCAGCAACGGCACCGGCCTGGTCAGCGTCCGCACGCTGGCGGAGCTGGAGGCGCTGGACTTCGGCTCCTGGCACCCGGGCTGCGTGCCGCCCGACGGCGACGAGTTGCCCGACGAGTCGCACACGCGGCTGCTCACCCTCGAACGGCTGCTCGACGCGGTGCTGGCCGCCGGCCGCCCGGTGCGGCTGCTGATCGAGACGAAGCACCCCTCGCGGTACGGCGGGCACGTGGAGCGCCGGCTGGTGGCCCTGCTGCGCCGCTACGGCCTGGCCGAGCCGGACCCGGACGCCCTGGTCCAGGTCACCGTGATGTCCTTCTCGCCGCTGGCCGTGCGCCGCGTCCGCGACCTCGCCCCCGGGCTGCCCACGGTGCTCCTGCTGGAGGTGCTGCCGCGCTGGCTGCGGCTCGGCCGGCTGCCGTTCGGCACCCGCATCGCCGGGCCGGGGGTCGAGCTGGTCCGGGCCCGGCCGCGCCTGGTTCCCGCGCTGCGGGCCGCCGGCCACCAGGTGTACGTCTGGACCGTCAACGAGCCCGCCGAACTGGACCTGGTGCTCGACGTCGGGGTGGACGGCATCATCACCGACCGGCCGGCGCACGCGCTGGCCCGGCTGGGCCGGTGAACGGGTCGGGCGGCATCGTCCGCCGCCGAGGTCGCCTCCGCACCGGACGGGGCCGGTGAACCGGCGGGGCGGCGTCGTCCGCTGGCTGGTCAGGCCGGGTTCGCCGGGCGGCGCGGGTGCCGGGGCCGCCCGCGCGGGGGTGTCGGGGAGCGGGTCGGCGCGGCACACTCGGGACATGCCGGAGCGTACCGACCTCGCCGCCCTGATAACCGGCCATGGCAGGGTTATCGAGATGATCAACTCTGGTGAAGCCGGTCTGCCCGTCCTCGCCCGGCTGCTCCAGGTGGTCCAGCCGGCGATCGGGGCGGCCAGCACCGCCTTCGTGGAGTTCGCGCCCACCGGCGGCCGGGTGATCGCCGCGACCGGGGGTGCCGAGTGGGCCGTCGGCCGGCCCGTGTCGCCCACCGACCCGGCCACCGTCTGCCTGCTCTCCGGCCCGCGGGTCCGTGACATCCGGGTGGACCGCATCCCCGGCCCGATCGGCGCCGAGCTGGTCGACCGGGGGCTGCGTCGGATGGTGGCCGCCCGCGCCGAGATCGGCGGGCTGACCGTCGGCAGCCTGCACGCGTTCTACCCGGACGACGACGACTCGACGGCCGCCGGGCAGCACGAGGTGGTGGCGTACATCGCCTCCTGCATCGCCCACATGTACAGCGACCAGAGCGGGCTGCCGGTGCACGGCGACGGCCCGGTGGTCGCGGCGCTGGCCGACGGGCTCGCCGTGGTCGACCGGGACGGGCGCGTCCGGCTCTGGAACCCGGCCGCCGCCCAGGTGACCGGCCGGTCGGTCGCGGAGTCGCTCAACCGCGCCCTGCCGTTCCCCCTCCCCCCGTCCGGGCAGGTCCTCGACCACCGGCTGCCCGACGGCCGCTGGATCAAGATCACCTCGGGCGAGCTGCCGGGCCCCGGGGCGCTGCGCGTGGTCACCTTCCGGGACATCACCGACCAGCAGCTCCGCGACCAGGACCGGGACCTCTTCGTCGCGGTGACCAGCCACGAGCTGCGCACGCCGGTCACCGTCATCAAGGGGTACGCCGACACCCTCACCGAGCACTGGGACTCCCTGACCGAGGCCGACCGGCGGCAGGCCGCCCGGGTCATCGGGCAGCGGGCCAACGAACTGGCCCGGCTGGTCGACCGGCTGCTCACCTCGGCCACCGAGGGCCGGCCCGGCGAGCCGTCCGTCCCGTTCGACCTGGGCGAGGCGCTCCGGGCCGCCGTAGCCGACCTGCCCACCGACCTGCGCCGCCGGGTCGTCCTCGACGTGCCCGAGGGCCTGCCGAAGGCGCTCGGCAGCCGGCAGTCGCTGACGACGGTGCTGACCGAGCTGGGGACCAACGCCGACAAGTACTCGGCGCCCGACACCCCGATCGAGATCACCGCCGGAGGCAACGAGCGGACCGTGTCGTTGCGGGTCAGCGACCGGGGCATCGGCATCCGGCCGGAGCACGTCGAGCGGGCGTTCGACCGGTTCTGGCAGGGCGAGTCCGGCGACCGCCGGGGATATCCGGGGGCGGGTCTCGGCCTCTATCTCGTCCGCCGGATCGTTGAACAGCAGAACGGCTGGGTGTCCCTCCGGCCGAGGGAAGGTGGCGGTACGGTCGCAGAGGTCCGGCTGCCACGCGGGTGAGCCCGGCCGGCGGGGCCGGGGCCACGGTTGCGAGGCAGGTCTCCGCGGCCGGGGTGTGGTGGGGCGAGAGGAAGCGACGGTGGCGGGAGAGCCGGTCGAGAGGTCGTGGTGCGTGGTGGTGCCGCACCACCCGACCGGTGCGCGCCTGGCCCGGCACCGGCTCGCCGACGAGCTGGCCGACGTCGTGCCGTCGATGCTCCTGGCCGACCTGGTGGCGGTCCTGGCCGAGCTGGTCGGCAACGCCGTCCGGCACGCCGAGGCGCTCCCCGGCGGGGTGGTCCGGGTGGCCTGGCGGCTGCGCCGGACCCCCGACGGGCAGTTCGTCCAGCTCCGGGTCACCGACGGCGGGGCCGCCGCCGGGCCGCTGGTCCGGGTCGCCAGCCCCGATGCGGTCGACGGCCGGGGCCTGCACATCGTCGCCGGCCTGGCCAGCCGGTGGGGCGTCGACCGGGACGGCCTCGGGCAGTGCGTGTGGGCCGAGTTCGACCCCGCCGCCACGCCCCGCACCGATCTCGTCGCCGCCGGCTGAGCCACGCCGGGCCGTCCGTGCGGGGCGGGTCCTCCCCACCCCGGCGGGCCGTGGGCTCTAGGCTGTCTCGCCGTGAGCAAGCGTAGAAGGATCCAGCGGGCCGCCGACGTCAGCGCCACCGGGAAGCGGGAGAAGGTGCGGGACGTCTTCGTGCCCCGACCGTTCGAGGGGCTGGCCGACGAGCCGGAGTGGATCGCCCTGCGTGAGCTGGTCCCCGCCGCGTCCGCGCCGCTGCGGCTCGTCCCCGAGCTGGTCGAGGAGCACGGCGACCGCCCGGTCACCCTGGCCACCGTGCTGCCGATGGCCGCCCCGGCGATGACCAAGGCGGACGGTCGGGTCTTCGTCGGGCTCCAGCGCCACCAGCAGTCCGGCGACGTCTCCCGGGACCTGGCCGAGGCGCTGCTCTGCGCGCTGCGCACCGAGCCGGGCCGGACGGTCACCGTGCCGCCGCTGCCCGGCCCCGGCCCCCGCCTCCAGGACATCCTGGTCGACGGGCCGCTGGAGATCAGCATGCACGAGGGCTTCGAGTTCTGGCTCGACCCGGGGGCGGCCGACGACCCGACCGTCCAGGCGTCGCTGGAGCGGGCCAACGCGGCCATCTACCCGACCGTACGGCTGGCGGCGGCGCGGGCGGCGTACTGGTGTCAGGTGCCGGAGAAGGCGCACGTCCGCTGGGTGCTCCCCGACGACGAGGACGCCGCGCTGGACGCCCTGGCGCGGCTGAGCGCCGCCGGCACGCTGCCGCTCGCCGGGGGCACGAAGTTCGCCGGCATGTTCCGCGCGCACGGACGCCTCGTGCCGGTCTGGGACCTGCCCGAGGACGTCCCGGCGGCCGACTGGGAGGAGCCGGTGCGGGAGTTCGCCGAGCGCTACGCCGAGGCCCTCGCCGAGAAGGAGCCGCTGGACGCGGCGGGCCGCCGCGCCCGGCACGGCCTGCTCGGCCGGCAGCTCACCCTGCGCTGAGCCGCGCGTCAGGAAGGGCCCCTGTGCGACGTCTCGCGTCGACAGGGGCCCTTCCTTACTCCCGGACCAGGGGGCAGGACATGCATCTCGGGCCGCCCCGGCCGGAGCCCAGCTCGGAGCCGGCGATCGGGATCACCTCGATGCCGGCCCGTTCCAGCTGGGCGTTGGTGCCGGTGTTGCGCTCGTAACCGACGCAGAGCCGGGGGGCGATGGCGAGGGTGTTGTTGCCGTCGTCCCACTGCTCCCGCTCGGCGGTGACCGGGTCGAGGCCGGTGTCGATCACCCGGAGCTGGTCGAGGTCCATCGCGTCGGCGGCGGCCCGCAGGAACGGCGCGGGGCCGTCCACCTGCGGCTCGCCGTCGGGGCCGGCGACCACCGTGTACGCGACGAGGCTGCTCGCCACGTTCGCGTACATCAGCACGGCATCGACGTCGACCATCGTGCAGATGGTGTCCAGGTGCATGGTGGCGCGTTCCTGGGCGATCGGCACCACCAGGATGGTGTGCGCCAGCCCGGCGGCGAAGACCTGCCGGGCGAGCCGCTCCGCGCCGGCCGGGGTGGTGCGCTCGCCGACCCCGACCGCGAGCACGCCCGGGGCCAGCAGCAGCACGTCGCCGCCTTCCAGGTGCTCCAGCCTCGGGTGGTAGACGAACTCGGTGCCGACGAAGCGCGGGTGGTGCCGGTAGATCGCGTCGGTGATGCTCGTCTCTCTTCGGCGGGCTGGCATGGCCAGGCTGGTGACCCCGACCCGGTCGCCGATCCACAGTGACGAGTCGCGGGTGAACAGCAGGTTGGGCAGGGGATCGATGACGAAGTCGTGCCGGTCCATCAGGGAGTAGACGAGCCCGCCGGGCCGTTCCCGGCTGATCCGCAGCTCCTCGTGGGCGAGCCCGGCGATGAGCACGTCGGCGAGGGCGGCGGGGTCGAGGTAGGCGAGGTGGTCGGCCACCCGGCGGCGCAGGGTGTCGCCGAGCCGGGGCGAGCTGAGCACCTGCTCGGTCAGCTCGGTGCGGGCCTCGGCGACGGCGAGGGTCTCGGCGAGGAGGGTGGCGAGGTAGAGCACCTCCACCCCGCGGGCGCGCAGCTCGGCGGCGAACGCGTCGTGCTCCTCCTGTGCCCGTCCGACCCATGGGATAGCGTCGAACAGCAACGAGTCGTTGTTCCGGGGGGTGAGTCGGGCCAGTTCGGGGCCCGGTCGGTGCAGCAGCACGGTGCCGAGGCGGCCGACTTCACTGTCCACGTAGTGGGTCACCCGGCCAAGGGTAGGGCAGGGTTTGGCGGCATCCGGTAAAACGTCTGTGGATGAATATGGCATTCATCCGCACTCACTCCGGCGCTCCGACTTGCCGGGTACCCGGTATGTCAACGTAGGGTAGTGAGGACATAACTTCGAGGGACCTTTTGCCGGAGGTCGCGATGACTGTCTTTCCCGCACGTCGAGCCGCACCCACCGCACGGGCACTGCCGCCCGTCTCGGTGCCACACCCCAGGGCGGATGCCCCCGGGGTGCTCGACCCGACCCGTCCGAGCCCCCTGGAGTGGGCCCGGCGGCGGCGCGCCGAGCGGGGGGCCCGCCGGTTGGAAGCGGCCGGGGCCCGCGCCCTGGGCCGGCTCGACCATCTGGGGCCGGGGTGGCACGTCGTCGAGTGGCCTCGCACGGACACCACGGATCTCCTCCTCGACCCCGCGCAGGACGACCGGGCCGGGTTCCTCGCCATCGGGCCGGGCGGCCTGTTCGCGGTGACCATCGCCGACCACGGTCGCGCCCGGGTGCTCGTAGCCGGTGACGTGGTGCAGATCAACGGCAAGCGCCCGCCGTACGTGGCCGAGGCCCGCCGGGACGCCAAGCGGGCGAGCAAGGTGCTCTCCCAGGCGGTGGGACTGCCCATTCCCGTGACGCCGGTGCTGACCTTCGTCGGTTCCGGCGTCATCAGCGTGTACGGCCTGCCGAAGGACTGCCTCATGGCCACCCACCGCGAGCTGGACCGCCTGCTCGTGGCCGGGGGCAACCGGATCACCCCGGCCACGGCCGAGAAACTCGCCCGCGTGGCGCAGCACCCGGGGACCTGGATGAACGGCACGTACCGTCCAGCAGGCGACTACCGGTGGTACGACGGCGGCCGAACGGCGGCTGACAAGCCGGCCAACCGCCGGTAACGTCTCCCGCGACGCCACGCGGTCCGGCCCGCACCCGGAGCAACCACCGGCCGCGCCGGCGCCGGACGCCCGGGTGAGGGCAACCGATCCCCGGCGTCCCGGCGGCCCCAGCGCGGTCGGCGGCACCCACAACGACCGGTTAGCGTGGACAGACCGTCGGTGTACATAGGAGGCGCGGTGGCCCACGTCGAACTCTCGCTCTCGGAAGTGTTCGCGCCCACCGCCCGGACACCGCTGGAGCAGAAGTCCGACAACTTCGGGCAGTGGTCCGCCACCGTGACCCGGGCCGACGAGCCCTGCCTCCTGATCGACGCCGACACCCGGGTCGTCGCGGTGTCGGCGTCCGGTTGCGAGTTGCTCTGCCTGGGCTGTCCCGACGACGTGATCGGCCTGCCCCTGCTCGACGGCTGCCTGCGGCTGCTCGACTTCACCGCCCACCGGGGCGAGCTGACCGAGCAGGAGACCGACAAGATCCCGCCGCTGCTCGCCCTGCACTCCGGGCGTCTCGCCCGGGGGCTGCTGCGGGTGCAGGCCGCGGCGGCGGGCCGGACGGACCCGACGGTCGACGCGATCTCGACGCCGGTGCTCACCGACGGACGGGTCGCCGGGTCGCTGACCTTCTTCTCCGAGGTCTGACCCGGCTCCGCTGCGGCCCGGTCCCGGCTGCCCTGTGGACCGATGCGCCGCACTGCGGGCCTGACCTGGGCGAATGTGGCATCCGCCGCACCCTCGGGAGCTGTGGCGGACACCCGCCAGGCCGTAGGGTGCCCTCATGGTCGATGTCGCTCTGCTGCCGGGGGAATACGCGGTGTGCCGGCTGGTCGCCGGCTCCGTCCTCGGGCCCGCCCTCTGGGGCGAACTGGGCGACGCCGAGGTGGTCAGCGTGAGCTGGGCCGCCGACGGGGTCTCCGTGATCTGCCCGGTCCCCCGCGCGCCGGCCGAGGTGGAGACCGACTGGCGTTGCCTGCGGATCGTCGGCCCGCTCGGGCAGGCGGTGACCGGCACCCTGGCCGCGCTCATCGGCCCGTTGACCGAGGCGCGGGTCGATCCGGTGGCGTTCTCCACGTACGACACCGACCACGTGCTGGTCCCGGCCGTGCGGCTGGGCGAGGCGACCGCAGCGCTGCGCCGCGCCGGCCACCGCGTCCTCGACTGACGGCCCCCGGACGGTCGCCCGCGCGAGACCTGCCCGGTGGGCCTTCACGGCCAGGCCGATGGCTCCTACGATGAGCTCGGCCGCCCGGCCACAACGACGTCCTCCGATGCAAGGATCGGCTCGTGCCGCCATCCGCACCGCACCGACCGGTGTCCCGCGCGCCCGGCGCCCCCGGTCCGTCCCGCGCGCCCGGTCACGCCGGTTCCTCCCGGGTGCCCGGCTGCTCCGGTTCGCTCCGGGTCCCCGGCGCGGTCGTGTTGCTCGCCGTCCTCGCCGGCACGCTCGCCGGCTGCGGCACGCCGCCGGAGCTGCGCCAGCCCGCCGCCCTGCCCAGCATCGGCACGCCCGGCACCACCCCGTCGGCTTCCGCCCCGCCCACCGGCCCGGCGACACCGCTCACCCCGCCGGCGGCGGGGCCGCCGACCACCCCGGCCTCCGACCTGGTCGCCGGCCCCTGCCCCGACGGCCCGTCGGTGGACCGGGTCGTCGCGCTGCTGCGCGGCCCGGCCGGGGTGCTGTCCCGCTCGGTCGCGGTACGGGCGGGCGACGGCCCGCTCTGCGCCGGGGACTGGCAGTACACGGTGCTGCGGGTGACCGGGCACGAGGAGCTGCAGGTGGTCACCCGGGGCCGGCCGGGCGACCTGGAGCTGGTCACCGCCGGCACCGACGTCTGCACCATCGAGGTACGGGTGGCCGGGCCGCCCGGCATCCGGGCACTCGCCTGCGACGCCGTCCCCGGTGCCGTACCGGGTGCGTAGGCTGGCGGCATGCCGGGAACACCGCCCACCCGTTTCGTCTACCTCGGCCCCGAGGGCACCTTCGCCGAGCAGGCGCTGCGCACCGTGCCGGCCGCCGAGCGCGGCACCCGCACGCCCGCCCGCAGCGTCGGCGAGGCCCTGGAGAGCGTCCGCGCCTCCGAGGCCGACGCGGCCCTGGTGCCGCTGGAGAACTCGATCGGCGGCGCGGTCGGCGTGACCCTGGACGAGCTGGCCGAGGGGGAACCGCTGGTGATCACCCGGGAGGTGATCCTGCCGGTCGAGTTCGTGCTCGGCGCCCGCCCGGGGACGTCGCCGGAGGAGATCCGCTCGGTGGCCGCCCATCCTCAGGCGTCCACGCAGTGCCGGGGCTGGCTGCGCGCCCACCTGCCGGACGCGGTCGTGGTCGACGTGCTCTCCAACGGGGCCGCCGCGGCGGGCGCGGCGACGGGCGAGTACGACGCGGCGATCTGCGCCCCGATCGGGGCCGCCCGGCACCGGCTGGCGGTGCTCGCCGACAAGATCGCCGACCATCCCGACGCGGTGACCCGCTTCGCGCTGCTGTCCCGCCCGGGCCCGCCCCCGCCCCCCACCGGGGACGACCTCACGTCGCTGGCCGTCTACATCGCCCATGACCGGGTGGGCGCGCTGCTGTCGGTGCTGATGGAACTGGCCGTGCGCGGGGTGAACCTGACCCGCATCGAGTCCCGCCCGACGGGCGAGGCGCTGGGCCGGTACGTCTTCTTCCTCGACTGCACCGGCCACGTCGCCGAGCCACGGCTCGGGGAGGCGTTGCAGGGGTTGCGCCGGGTCTGTGCCCAGGTGCGGTTCCTCGGGTCGTACCCCCGGCACCGGTGGGCGCAGCCGGCGGGCGACCGGCCCATCCCCGCACCGGCCGGCCTGTCGGACGCCGACTACGCCGACGCGGCGGCCTGGCTGGCCCGGTTACGCGCCGGCGAGCTGAGCTGACCCCGGCCTCGCCGGCCCGGCTCGCGGCGGCGAGCTGAGACCGGGGCGCCCCGTGTCGGGCGCCCCGCCCGGGTCAGCTCGTCGCCGGCCCGGCGACGGGTCAGCTCAGCAGGCCGCCGAGCAGGCCGCCCTGCTGCTCCTGGGCGCCGCTGCCCGCGATCGGCGGCTCCTCGGAGGGCTGCACCACCACGAAGCCCTGCCCGGCGAAGCTCATCGTGAACGCCTCGCCGGTGCTGCGCCCCAGCAGCGTGCCCAGGCCGAACTGCTCGGCCCGGTGGTAGCCGGTCTGGAGGTTGGCCGACCAGCAGACGGCGGCCTGCGGGTCGACGTAGGTCGGGGCGTCGACGTTGAGCACCACCGGGGTGCCCTTCGTGGTGATCGCGATCCGGCCGTGGCCGGTGAAGACGCAGTTGAACAGGCCGGACGAGGAGGCCATCCCGGCGCCGCCGACCATGCGGATGTCGTACTGCAGGGTGGAGTCGAAGGCCAGCACGCTGGATCCGTTGATCGACAGGGCGTCGCCGGGCTCCAGGTCGATGATGTGCACGTCCTTGGCCAGCTCGGCGAGGAAGACGTCGCCCCGGCCGGTGAGCTTCATCAGCGGGACGCCCTCGCCGGTGAGCTTCTGCTTGAGGAACTTGCCCAGGCCGCCGGAGCCGAGCGCCTGGAACTGCACCTGACCCTGGTAGGCGACCATCGACCCGACCCGGGCCATCGCCTCGCCGTTCAGCTCGATCTTCAACATCTTGGAGTTCTGCAGCCGCATGCCGGGCTGGGTGGACTCCTTCTCCAGGTTCTCGGCGGAGAACAGCGCGCTGCGCATGGAAATGCCTCCTGACTCGGGGTGTCTGCCCGGAGGGTAGGTGACCAGCGCAACCGGTGACATCGGCCGAGCGGGGCCGGCCCACCGTCGCTGGGCGCGGACCGGACGGACGGGGACGGGGACGGGGACGCCGGCGCGGACCGGACGGAGGGGACTCCGACGCCGACCCGTCAGCCCCAGCCGAGGTCGTGCAGCCGTTCGTCGTCGATGCCGAAGTGGTGGGCGATCTCGTGCACCACGGTGACCGCCACCTCGTCGACGACGTCCTCCTCGCTGTCGCAGATGCGCAGGATGGGGTGCCGGTAGATGAAGATGCGGTCCGGCAGGACGCCCGCGTAGTCCCAGCCCCGCTCGGTGAGGGCGTGCCCCTCGTAGAGGCCGAGCAGGTCCTCGTCGCCGGGGGGCGGGTGGTCCTCGACGAGGATCACCACGTTGCTCATCAGCCGCAGCAGTTCCTCGGGGACCTCGTCGAGGGCGTCCCCGACCAGTTCCTCGAAGCGCTCCCGGCTCATCTGGACCGCCACGCCCCCATTGTCCCCGAGCCGCCCCCGCGCACGGGGCCCAAGATCCCTCTCGTACGGAAAAGTCCCCGTCCGTGCGGACGGGGACCCTCCGCGTCACGTGGGCGCGGGGAGCCTCAGGAGGCGAGCCGGGCCGTGAGGCTGATCTGGGCACCCGGGGAGAGCAGGCGCGAGATCGGGCAGTTCTCCTTGGCGGTCTCGGCCAGCTTGGCGAACTGGGCCTCGTCGAGCCCCGGGGCCTGGCCGACCGTCTCCAGGTCGATCCGGGTCACGGTCATCCCCGCGTCGGTCTTGTCGAAGTGCACCTTCGCGGTGGTCTCCACCGACGTGCCGGTCGCGCCGGCGTCGGCGAGCTGCTTGGAGAACGCCATCGAGAAGCAGGCGGCGTGGGCCGCCCCGATGAGTTCCTCGGGGTTGGTGCCCTCGCCCTCCTCGAACCGCGACTTGAAGGAGTAGTTTCCCTGGAGCCCGCCCTTGCCGGTGCGGACCGTGCCGGAACCCTCGGTGAGATCGCCCTGCCAGCGTGCGGAAGCGGTACGGATAGGCATGAGCCGACGCTAACCGAAAGCCGGGCGGCGGGCGACCCGGTGCCCGTGATCCGGCCACGCCGATCGTGGCGGTCGCGTTCCCGGCCACGCGGTGCCTGCTGTGTCATGATTCGGCTCAGGCCCACGAGGTTCAGGCCCGCGAGGTTCAGGCCCACGAACGCGGAGAGGTGGCCGATGTCCGACGATCTTTCCATCCCCCGGCAGGACAGCCGGGCCGGCGGTGCCAGCGTCGTGGAGTGGGGTGGGCCCGAACCTGCCCCGTCGGGGCGGGTGGGTCGCCCGCTGTCCCGGCTCGGGCGGGACCGCCGGATCCCGCTGGTGGCGGCCGGCCTCGGCGGGGTGGCCGCGTTCGCCTCGCTGGTCGGGGAGTGGCTGGTGATGACCGTGCCGACCGGGGGGCCCGAGGGCGACACGCTGCGGGTGCCGGGCGGGGTGTCCGACGTCGGCGGCTTCGGGCTGGGCTATCTGGTGGGCCTGTTCGCGCTGGTCACGGCTGCGGCCCTGGCCCTGCGGGGCAGCGCCGCCGTGCGGCACGACGCGCGGGTCGCCGGCCTCGCCCTGTCGACGGCCCTGGTCGGCGTCCTGGTCGCCACGTCGGTGTCGCTGGACGACTCGGGCCGGCAGGCCCTCTACTCCTCGGAGGACGGCTTCCAGGTCGAGTACGGCCGGGGGCTGGTGGCGGCCTTCGCGGCCTGCGTGCTGTTGGCGGCGGCGCTGTACCTCGCCGGCCGGACCGAATCCGGGTCACCGGACGAGAGCGCGCCGCAGGCGGAGCACCCGCCCGCCGAGGAGACCGACCTGCCCCTCGGGCCGGCCGACCTCACGGTGCAGCCGACGGTCCCCTTCGCCCGCCCGGAATAGCGCCCGGGGCGCGCGCAACCTGGGTGTGGTGTCGAGTTGCCGCCCGGTTCGCCGGGAAGCCATGGCCGCGCCCGGTTACGCGAGGTACGGTGGCTGCCCGCCGTCACTGCTGGTCGAGGCACCGACGACCCAGAGACAGGGCCGGCGCGACGGCGGCGGGCGAAGGAGGAACCATGACCCGCCCGGGGCTGCCCAAGCTGATCGCCACCGACCTCGACGGGACGCTGGTCCGCAGCGACGAGACCGTCTCCGCGTACACCCATGAGGTGCTCGACCGGGTGCGGGCCGCCGGCATCCCGGTGGTCGGCGCGACCGGCCGGGGCCCGCGACTCACCGAACTGACCCGCAACGACATCCGCGCCGCCGACTTCCTGGTGCTCGCCGGCGGTGGCTGGGTGGTCGACCAGAGCGACCCGGCCGGCCCGGAGTTGCTGCGCGAGGAGCGGCTCTCCCGGGAGGTGCTGGCGCGGCTGCTCGCCGACCTGGAGGCCGAGGTCGGCCCGCTCACCGTGATGGTCGAGGCGTCCGGCGAGGCCGGTGCCCCGCTCTGGGGCGACTACCACCCGAGCTGGCCGTACCCGGACCTGTTCGAGCCGCGTACCCGGGACGAGTGCCTCGGCACCGACGTGATCAAGGCGTTCGCCCGGACCGCCGACCACCACGTCGACGCGCTGCTGGAGACCGCCCGCCGGATCATCGGCCCCGAGGTCGCCGCGCTCACCCAGGCCGGGCTCGGCTTCGTCGAGATCTCCCCGCCCGGGGTCGACAAGGCGTCCGGGCTGCACGTCGTGGCGCAGCGGCTCGGGGTGGACCCGGCCGACGTGCTGGTCTTCGGTGACATGCCCAACGACCTGCCGATGTTCGAGTGGGCCGGGTGGTCCCGGGTGGCCGTCTCCAACGCCCACCCGACCGTCCGCGCCGCCGCCGACGAGGTGACGCTGCGCAACGACGACGACGGAGTCGCGGTCTACCTGGACCGACTACTCTCCCGGTGATGGGAGAGACACCTCGGCTGGTCGCCACGGACATCGACGGGACCCTGCTCACCGACGAGCGGACGCTCAGCCCCCGCACCCGCGACGCGCTGGCCCGGATGTCCGCGCGGGGCACGCCGGTCGTGCTGGTCACCGGCCGCCCGATCCGCTGGCTCCAACTGGTGTACGAGCAGCTCGCCGAGCCGCTGCCGGCGATCTGCGCCAACGGCGCGGTGGTGTACGACCCGGTGGCCGACGAGGTGCTCCGGGCCGACCCGCTCGCGCCGGAGCTGCTCGCCGAGGTGGCCCGGCGGCTGCGCGCCGAGGTGCCCGGGGTCAGCTTCGCGGTGGAGATCGTGGACAGCCGCGAGATGCGGCACGAGGCCGGCTATCCGCTGCGCTGGGACGCCGACGCGGAGGCGATCCGGGCGATCACCTCGCCGGAGGAGCTGCACTCGGTGCCGGCGGTGAAGCTGCTGGCCCGCGCCGGCGAGCAGGACCCGGACGTGTTCGTGGAGGTGGTCGCCGGGGCGCTGCGCGGGCTGGCCGAGGCGACCCACTCGTCGTACACGGGGCTGGTGGAGATCTCGGCGGCCGGGGTGACCAAGGCGGCGGGCCTGGCCTGGTACTGCGCCCGGCTCGGGATCGACGAGCGGGACGTGCTGGCCTTCGGCGACATGCCCAACGACGTGCCGATGCTGACCTGGGCCGGCCGGGGGGTGGCGGTGGCGAACGCGCACCCCGCCGTCCTGGCGATCGCCGACGAGGTGACGGCGGCGAACTCCGCCGACGGCGTGGCCGCGTACCTGGAGAAGGTCTTCGGGGTGGGCTGAGACGCGCGCCGGGCCTGCGGCGGCCCGGCGCGCGACGGTCAGAGGTATTGCCCGGTGCTGTGTCCCTCGCCGCCCTGCGGCTGACCGATGCCCGGCATGCCCGGCATCATCCCGGCGGGGCCGCTGGGCAGCGCCTGCCGGCCGGAGCGCATCTGCTCCAACTGCACGCGGGCGGCCATCTGCTGCGCCACCAGGGCCGCCTGGATGCCGTGGAACAGCCCCTCCAGCCAGCCGACGAGCTGGGCGTGGGCGATCCGCAGCTCGCCCTCGCTGGGCGCCTTGTCCTCGGTGAAGGGCAGCGAGATCCGCTCCAGCTCGTCGCGGAGCTCGGGGGCCAGGCCCTCCTTCAGCTCGACGATCGACCGTTCGTGGATCTCGCGCATCCGGTGCCGGCTCGCGTCGTCGAGCGGGGCTGCCTTGACCTCCTCCAGCAGCTGCTTGATCATGCTGCCGATCCGCATCACCTTGGCGGGTTGCTCGACCAGGCGGGTCGGGTCCTCGCCCGCGGCCTCGTCGGTCTGCACGGTGCCGACCGGGCGGCCGTCCGGGCCGACCACCACCACGGTGCCGGATCGCCCGGTGCCGTCGCGGCCCGGCTCGTCGTCTTGTCCAGCGGAGTGCGCTTCGGTCATGCGTTCCATCTTGACCCAGGCGACGGGCCGCCCGCTCGCCGGGACCGGCACCGGGTCGCGGGTGTTCCCCGACCGGGCACCCTCGGGGCCTTCTGCCGCGCTACCGTCGCCGGCATGCCCGCCGACCCCCGTTCTGTGCTCGACCGCCCCGCCCCCGCGCCGGACGCCACCGTCGCCTACGGCGGGCACCCGGACCAGGTCGCCGACCTGCGCCGTCCGGCGGGGGACGGCCCGCCGCTCCCCCTGGTCGTGGTGGTGCACGGCGGCTTCTGGCGGGCCGAGTACGACCGCGGCCACACCGGGCCGCTCGCGGCGGCGCTGGCCGCGCTCGGCTATCCGGTGGCCCAGCTGGAGTACCGGCGCACCGGACAGCCGGGCGGCGGCTGGCCGGGCACCCTCGCGGACGTGCTGGCGGGCGTCGCCGCGCTGCCCGGGCTGGCCGGGCCGGTGCTGGGCGACCGGCTGCGCCCGGGGCCGCCGCTGCTGGTCGGCCACTCGGCCGGCGGTCACCTCGCCCTGTACGCCGCGGCCACCGCACCGGGGACGGTGGCGGGGGTGCTGGCGCTCGCCCCGGTCGCGGACCTGACCGAGGCGTACCGGCTGGACCTGGACGGCGGGGCGGTGGCCGCGCTGCTCGGCGGCGGGCCGGCGGAGCACCCGCAGCGGTACGCCGCCGCCGACCCCCGCCTGCTGGTGCCCATCCCGACACGGACGGTGATCCTGCACGGCCGGCTGGACCGGCAGGTGCCGATGGGGGTGAGCCGGTCATATGCCGCCGCCGCGCGGGCGGCCGGCAGCCCGGTGGAGCTCGTAGAGCTTCCCGAATGCGAGCATTTCGGGCTCATCGACCCCGAGTCGTCCGCCTGGCCGGAGGTGGCCCGTGGGCTGCGAACCTTGCACTTTGATCACTGAACATTGACGCAGCGTCGCCGAACCGGTAGAACGCCGAGGGGACGGTATCGGCCCAGCTCAGCTCCCGGAAGGAATTCGGTGTCCCAGATGAACCGCAGGCGGGCACTCCAATTGTTGGCCGCCCTCGGTACCACGGGCCTGACCGCCGCCTGCGCCACGGACGGCGACGAAGGGCCGGCGACCCCCACCGGCAAGCCGGTCAAGATCGGTCTCATCGCACCGCAGACCGGTGGCTTCAAGGCCATCGGCGACGAGATCGTCAACGGCTTCCAGCTCTATCTCACCCTCAACGGCCAGCAGCTCGGCGGGCATCCGGTGACGGTGGTGACCGCCGACGAGGGTGAGACCGCCAAGACCGGCAAGGCGGCCGTCGACAGCCTGCTCAAGCAGGGCGTGCTCGCGCTCACCGGCGTGGTCAACTCGGCCGTCATGGTGGGCATCCGGGACACCGTCGAGAAGGCCCGGGTGCCGCTGGTCGGCTCCAACGCCTCGCCGAAGAGCCTCCAGAGCGTCGTCTACATCTGGCGCACCTCCTACGTGCTGGACGAGCCGGGCCGGGCGATCGGCCCGTACATGGCGCAGCGGCTGCCCACCGGCAGTCGGGTCGCCATCATCGCCCCCGACAACCTCGGCTCCCGGGACGTGATCCAGGGGCTCCAAGCCCAGTTCAGCACAGCCGGAACGGGCGACCCCCGGATCGCCGACCCGGTGATCTGGACCGACACCAGCAGCACGCCGGGCGGCACCGCGTACACCGCCGACATCCGCACGGCCCTGGCCCGCCAGCCGGACGCGATCTTCTGCCACTTCGCCGGGCCGGCGGCGGTGCAGTTCATCAAGCAGCTGTACCGCGAGGGGTGGACGGGCCCGATCTACGCGCCCGGCTTCCTCACCGAGGGCACCGTGCTCGACGAGGTGCAGGAGGTGGAGGCGCGCAACATCGTGACCGCGCTGAACTACTCCGCCGACCTGAACAACACCGCCAACCGCACCTTCGCCTCGGCGTACCGCAAGACGCACGGCGCGTCCCCGACCACCTACGCGATGGCGTCGTACGACGCGGCGCAGGTGCTGGACAAGGCGATCCGGCTGGCGGGGGGCGACCCGACCCCGCAGCAGGTCAACCTGGCGCTGGGCAAGATCGGCCAGATCGACAGCCCGCGCGGGGCGTGGCAGTTCAACCAGCCGCGAACACCCCAGCAGAAGTGGTACCTGCGCAAGGTGCAGCGCGACGGCCAGGTGCTCTCCAACGTCCTGATCAACGAGCTGGCCACGCTCGGCTGACCGCCCACCCGACGACACCGCGCGGGCCGGTCTCCCCCCAGGCGAGACCGGCCCGTGCGCGGGTGGGTCGCGCCCGTCAGTCGCGCAGCTCCGCGATGCAGCACTTCACGCTGCCGCCGCCCTTGCGCACCTCGGTCAGCTCGACCGGCACGGGGGTGTAGCCGGCCGCCTTCAGCTTGCCGGCGAGCCGGGACGCCTCGCTGTTCAGGACCACGTTCGCCCCGTCGCTGACCAGGTTCAGGCCGAACGCCAGGGCGTCAACGTCGTCCGCGACGATCGCGTCGGGGAAGAGCTGGGCGAGGACCCGCTGGCTGGCCGCCGAGAACGCGCCCGGGTAGTAGACGATGTTCCCGTCGTCGATCGAGGCCAGCGCCACGTCGAGGTGGTAGAAGCGGGGGTCGACCAGGTGCAGCGACACCACTGGTCGGCCGAGCGCCTCCTGCGCCTCGGCGTGCGCCGGCAGCTCGGTGCGGAAGCCGTGGCCGGCGAGGACCAGCCCGCCGTGCGCCTCCGGCAGGTACGCGAAGTCGCCCTCGCCCTCGTTGGTCTCGTTCGGGGCGATGAAGTGCCAGCCCCGCTCCTCGTAGAAGGCGCGGTGCGCGGCGGCCTCGGCGGCCCGCTGCTCGTGCTTGAACCGGGCGCCGTAGACCGTCCCGTCGACGACGAACGCGCCGTTGGCCGCGAACACCATGTCGGGCAGGCCGGCCTCGGGGGTGAGCAGGTGCACGTCGTGGCCGAGACCGAGCAGCGTCTCGCGCAGCCGGTCCCACTGCTTGACCGCCAGCGCCGCGTCGACGGGCGTGGTGACGTCCATCCACGGATTGATCGCGTACGCGACGGCGAAATGCTCGGGCGAACACATGAGATATGTCCGCTTTCTGGGGATCCGGTGCTGGTTCACGGAAACCAAGAGTAGGTAGCCTTGAACCTTGGTAACAGCCACAACCATTGCTTCCTGAGGGCGGAACGTTGCAGATAGACGCGGTGGATCAGCGAATCATTGCGTTGCTGGTGGCGGACGCCCGCGCCTCGTACGCCGACATCGGCAGCCGGGTCTCGCTCTCCGCCCCGGCCGTCAAGCGCCGGGTGGACCGGCTACGCGCAGCCGGGGTGATCCGGGGATTCACGGCCGTCGTCGACCCGGCCGCCGTCGGCTGGACCACGGAGGCCTTCGTCGAGCTGTTCTGCGCCGGGCGGACCACCCCCGCCCAGATCGGGGTGGCCGTGCGCCGGCATCCGGAGGTGGTCGGGGCGTACACGGTCTCCGGGGAGGCGGACGCGCTGGTGCACCTGCGCGCGGCGGACATCTCGCACCTGGAGGAGGCCCTCGAACGGCTGCGCGCCGAGTCGTTCGTGACCTCCACCCGCAGCACCATCGTGCTCTCCCGCCTCGCCGAGTCCCCCGGCGTCGGCCCCTCCACCTGAGGGACGCCGACCTGAGCCGCCCGGTCGGGCACGGGAACCGGAGTCGGACACGCGGCGTCGAAGCGGCATGACCCGGGCAACCGTCACCGCCGCCGTCGGCACGCTGGCCGCCCTGACCCTGCTGGCCGGCAGCGCCGCCGCGAGGCCGGCCCCGGAGCCGGCGCCGCCGACCGCCGCGCCCCGGCTGGTCTCCTTCGACACCTGCGCCGACGCGCTGGCCCGGCTGCGCGCCGCCGCCTCCGCCTCGGTCGGGCCGTGGGGCTTCCAGCCCGGCTGGCGGACCGGCTTCGCCACGGGCGGGGCCGGCGAGCCGCTGGCGCTTTCGAGGGCGGGAGACGGTGCCCGGGCGGCGCAGGGCGCGACGCCGGAGCACTCCGGCACCAACGTCCACGAGCCCGGCGCCGACGAGCCGGACCTGGTCAAGACCGACGGCCGGCGGATCGTCACCGTCACCGGGGGCGTGCTGCGGGTCGTCGACCCGGCCACCCGGCGCACGAGCGGACGGCTGGACCTGACCGGCGACGACGCGCGACCCGGGCCGGGGGAGGGCAGCCTGCTGCTGCACGGCGACCGGGCGCTGGTGCTGCTCCGGGGCAGCACGCCGGTGCTCCCGAACGGCACGTCGGCCCGCCGGCCGGCGGGCGGGCCCACCGGGGCCAGGCTGCTCCTGGTGGACCTGGCCGGGCGGCCCGCGCTGGTCGGGACGTACCGGATCGACGGGAGCCTGCTCGACGCGCGGCTGACCGGCCCGACGGCCCGGGTCGTGGTCCGCTCCCAGGCCCGGCTGGTTTTCCCCGAGCCGGGCGACGGGGCCACCGAGGCGCAGCGGCTGGCCGCGAACCGGGCGGCGATCGGCCGGGCCGACCTGGACGCGTGGCTGCCGGCGTACGACTGGACCGAGGGCGACCGGCGCGGCGGCGGCCGGGTCGGCTGCGACCGGCTGGCCGCCACCGCCGACACCACCGGCACGGCCCTGCTGACCGTGCTCAGCTTCGACCTGGCCGCCGGCCGCCTCGGCGACGGCGACCCGGTGAGCGTGGCCGGCGACGCGGACACCGTCTACGGCACCGCCGGCAGCCTCTACCTCGCCGGGCAGCGGCAGCGGCCGGGCCAGCTCCGGCCGCGCGGCTGGGGCGGGCCGGCCGGACGCGACCCGGGCACCGCGATCTACCAGTTCGACACCCGCGCGCCGGGCCGCCCCCGCTACCTGGCCGCCGGCACCGTGCCGGGCACGCTGCTCGACCAGTACGCCCTGTCGGAGTGGCAGGGCCACCTGCGGGTGGCCACCACCAGCGGCGACGACCGGGGGTCCCGCCCGACGACCGAGTCGGGGGTGTACGTGCTGACCCGGCGGGGCGACCTGCTGACCCGGGTCGGCGCGGTCACCGGCCTCGGCCGGGGCGAGCGGATCCACTCGGTGCGCTACCTCGGCCCCACCGGTCACGTGGTGACCTTCCGGCGCACCGACCCGCTCTACACGCTCGACCTGACCGACCCGGCGGCGCCCCGGGTCACCGGCGAGCTGAAGATCACCGGGTACTCGGCGTACCTGCACCCGGCGGGGCCGGGGCGGCTGCTCGGGGTCGGCCAGGAGGCGGACGCCGACGGGCGGGCGCAGGGCCTCCAGGTCTCGCTGTTCGACGTCGCCGACCCGGACCGGCCCACCCGGCTGGCCCGCCACCATCTGCCGGGGGCCGGTTCGGCCGTGGAGTTCGACCCGCACGCCTTCCTGTACGACCCCGGGACGGGGCTGGTGGCGCTCCCCGTCCACGACGGCGGGCTGCTCCTGCTGCGGGTCGCCGGGGCGACCATCGTGCCGGCCGGCACGGTCACCCACCCCGGCCGCGCACCGGTGAGCCGGTCGTTGCTGGTCGGCGGCGTCCTCTGGACCGTCTCCGACGCCGGCCTGCGGGCCGACGACCCGGCCGGCGTCGCCGGGCCGGTCAGGATCGCCTGGCTCCCGGCGACCTGACCCTCCGAGCCGGCGGGTGGGGCCCGGCACTCGGGCCGACCGGGCCCCACCCGCCTCCGCGTCGTCGGGGGAGCCCTGCGGGCGGCAGAGATCAGCCGGCCGCGGAGGACCCTGCCGTCGGCCTCAGAGATACATGCCGGTGCGGTGCTCGCCCTGGTCCCGCCGGCCGGGCTTGTCGCCCTCGCCGAAGAACCGCTTCCCGCCGAACTCGCCGTGCAGCCGGTCGTCCAGCTCGTCGGCGAGACCGGTCATCACCTGCACGGCCAGCATCAGGTGGGTGGCCTGGAAGTCGCGACCGAAGACCGGGATGGAGGCCCAGACCGTGTCGTCGGCGCAGTAGAGCCGCCCGATCGGCATCCGGTTGGTCAGCTCGGACAGCTTCACGTAGAGCCGCTCGGTGGGCTCGACCTCCGTGAGCACCGGCGAGAAGACGTCGACCAGCGGCGGGTTGTCGCGGACCCGGACGAAGACCATCGCCGACCCGGCCCGGATGTTGATGTCGCCGTCGGAGTCGACCTGCAACTTGTCGGAGTCGGACTTGAGCATGGCGGACACCACGGTCCGCACCTGCTCGGCGAGGGCCAGCACGTCGGTGCGCGGCCCCTGGGCGGCGGCCAGCGCCTCGTCGAGGTCCGCCTCGACGTCCTGGTCCGGGCCGAACTCGCTGCGCGCGGTGCCCAGCGGCTCCATCGGCACGGGCCCGCCCTCGGCGTCGTGCACCAGATAGACCAGGAACGCCGGGTGCGGGGCCCCGTAGACGTCCCGCAGGGTGCGGGAGAGGAGGGCGGCCAGCCGGGTCGCCTCGGTGGTGTCGCCGGTCAGCCCGAAGTGCTCGCCGGAGCCCTCGATCACCCCGGGCGGGGACCAGCCGAGCGCCACCATGTCGGCGACGGCCGCCCGGTCCAGCCGGTAGCCCTGCGGCAGGGTCGCGTTGCCGACGGCCCACGCGGAGAGCCGGCCGTCGTCGGCGAGGTCGATGCTGATGGAGTAGATGGCGTCGCCCGTGCCGGAGGCGGTGGGGTCGAGGGTCAGCTCGACGTGCGTGCCGGCGGGCAGCTCCCGGAGCCGCTCGGCGAGGGCCCGGGCGAACTCGCGCCACGCCTGGGTCACCTTCGCCCGCAGGTCGGCCGTGGTCGGCTCGTCCAGCAGGATCGACTCGTGCTGGTGCTCCGACGGGCCGCCGGACGCCGACGGGCCGCCGTGCTCCGGCTCGCCGTCGTGCTCGGGGGTGCCGCCGGGCGGGTCCGAGGCCGGCGTCGAGGGGTGGCCTACCGTCATGATCGCCTCCGTCCGTTGCGGTCACCCTACCCAGGCCGCCCGGAACCCGAATCAGGCCGGACCGGGATCGGACACCGACGCGCCGGGGCGGCCGTCAGGCCGGGGGCCGGTCCCCCAGCTCGACCGGCCAACCGCCCGCCAGCGCGCTGAGCCGGTCGGCCGCCGCGACCGGATCGGCCCCCCGTCCCACGGCCACCCCCAGCAGGTACGCGGAGACCGGCGCACCGGGCCGCAGCACCTGGTGCGCGACGTCCCGGGCCAGGTCGAGCACCACCGGCACCGGCACCTCGGCCGGGTCGAGGCCCAGCTCCGCGCAGGCCGCCGTCACCCAGTCCTCCAGCGTCGTCACCGTGTCCACTCCTCCGCCCGGCGTACGTCATCGTCAGTGTCGCAGTCGAACCAGGGCGGCGGGCCCGTCCCGGACCAGGGCACGTCGCGCACCGTCAACCCGGCGAGCAGGGCCCGCACCGCCGCGCCGCCGAGCGAGCCGCCCCGGGCGGAGGCGAGGCGGCCGAACGCGGCCCGCAGCGGCGCGACCCGCCACACCCCGCAGAGCTGCTGCCGCCGGCCGTCGCCGTCGACGAGGCACACCCCGTCCACGGTCGGGTCGGCGAGGTGGTCGCGCAGCAGGCGTACCGCGTCCCGGGTGAGCAGGGGCAGATCGGCGGCGAGCAGCGCCACGGTCGTCGTGCCGACGGGCAGCAGGGACACGCCGGCCGCGGCGGCGGCCACCGGCCCGCCTCCCGGGGGGCGTTCCCGGGTCGACCGGACGCCCGGCGGCACCGGGCCGGCCGGGCCCACCACGATCCGTACGTCGGCGTCGGCGACGGCGTCGAGCACCCTGTCGCGCATCGGCAGGCCGCCAACCGGCACCCCGGGCTTGTCCACGCCGCCCATCCGGCGCGCGGCCCCGCCCGCCAGCACGACCGCCGCCCAGTCCCCCACGCGGCCACCGTACCGCCCGGTGGGGCCGTGGGGGCATGTCGCGCAGTCGACAGGCGAAGCGCCGGACGTCGGTCCGGCGGGGCCTGTAAATCTTGTTACTTACTTCCTAGAGTGACGACTCAGGAACGTTACGTTTCGAAGTCCGCCCCACCCGTCGGGTCCGGCCGATCACGACCGCTCCTTCAGCCGGGCGTGACGTTCTTCGAGGTGGACGGAGGTGCCACATGTCAGCAGGTGACCACACCGAGCTGCCCGTCCTGGTCGGCCGGGACTCCGAACGCGCGCTGCTGCGCGAGGCGCTGGACCAGGCCCGCGCGGGATGCGGCGGCGCGGTCTTCGTGGTCGGCGGCGACGGCCTGGGGAAGTCCCGGCTGACGTTGGAGGCGACGCACCACGGGCGGCAGGCCGGCATGGCGGTGCTGGTGGGCCGCGCCGGCTCGACCGGCCGCGCGGTGGCCCTGCGCCCCCTGACCGAGGCGCTCGCCCCCCTGTCCCGCACCGAGCCCGTCCTGGAACACGCGAGCCTGCGGCCCTACCGGTCCGCCCTCGGCAGGCTCATCCCCCAGGACCTGTCCGTGGGGACGGCGGGTCCACCGTCGCCCGTGCTGCTCGCCGAGGCGGTGCTGCGGCTGCTCTCGGTGACCGGGGCCGGGCGGGGCTGCCTGCTCGCCCTGGAGGACCTGCACGACACCGACCCGGCGACCCTGGCCGTGGTGGAGTACCTGGCCGACAACCTCGCCGACCAGGGCGTGCTGCTGCTGGCCACCCTCCGCGCCGAGCCGGGGCCGGCGTGGGACCTGGCGCAGGCCCTGGGCCGGCGGTGCAGCGGCACCGTCCTGCGCCTCGAACCGCTGAGCCGGCGCGCCGTGCGCCTGCTGGTGGCGTCCCGGCTGGGCCTCGCCCCCGAGCGGATCGCGGAGCCGGTTCTCGACCGGCTCTGCCGCGACAGCGCCGGCAACCCGTTCCTGGCGGCGGAGCTGCTCCGCGCCATGCTGGACAGCGGCAACCTGGTGGTGCACGACGACGGGTGCCGGCTGGTCGACGGCGTACCCACCGAGGTGCCGCCGACCGTGCGGCGCAGCGTCACCGACCAGGCCGACCGGCTCGGCCCCGCCGGACGGCACCTGCTCACCGCCGCGGCCGTGATCGGCGAGCGGTTCCCGGTCTCCGTGCTCGGCCTGGCGCTGAAGATGGGGCAGGACGACCTGCTCCGGCACCTGCGCGCGGCGGTCACGGCCGGACTCGTCACCGCCGAGGGCGGCGACCACGACTGGTACGCGTTCCGCACCATGACCACCGCCGTCGCCCTGCTCGGCCAGCTCACCCCCACCGACCGGGCCGCTCTCGCGCACCAGGCGGTGGACGCGGTGAACGAGCTGCACCCGGGCCTGCCCGGGGACTGGTGCCGGTTCACGGCCCGGCTCACCCGGCTGGCGGGCGACGTGCCGGGCGCCGTACGGCTGCTCGCCCTCGCCGGTCGCCGGGACCTCAACGCCGGGCGGCTCCGGTCGGCCGCCGACACCCTCGACGGGGCGTGGCGGCTGGCGGCGGCGGGGGTCGACGTCGCGCTGCGCGCCGACGTGCTGCACGAGCTGCTGTGCGCGCTGCTGGAGAGCGGCGAGGCCGGGCGCGGGCTGCGGCTGCTCGACAGCCTCGACGACCTGTGCCACCCGGCGGTCCCGCCCGAGCGGCTGGCGGCCGTGCACGTCCTGTTCGCCCGGCTCGCCCTGCTCGCCGGACGGCGTACCGACGCCGCCGCGCAGCTCGACTCCGCCCGGACGCTGCTCGGCCCCGGCGCGTCCGAACGGCAGACCGCGCCGGTCGACGCCGTCGCCGCCCACCTGGGCCTGGACGCCCCAGGGCGGGCCACCCGGCTCGCCACGCGCGCCGCCGCGGCGGCGGAGAGCGCCGGGCTGCCCGGCGTCGCCTGCCTCGGCTGGCAGGCGCGGGGCGTGCTGGCCCGCCGGACCGGGCCGGAGGGGGCCCAGCCCTGCTTCACCCGGATGCGCCGGATCGCCGAGCGGCACCACCTGCCGCTGTGGCGCACCCAGGCCGCCGCCCTGCTCGCCGAGCAGCGGTGGCTGCTCACCGGTGACGCCGACGCGCTGGCCCGCAGCGCGGAACGGGCCCGGCAGCTCGGCGCCCACGCGCTGCGCCACGCGGTCGACGTCCGGCTCGCCTGGGACCACGCGCTGCGGGCCGAGTACGCCGAGGCCGAACGGCTCGTCGAGGAGTGCACGACCGACGCGCAGCGGCTCGGGCTGGGCGAGTCCGCGCCGCTGCTGTCGCTCGTCCGGGCCGTCTGCGCGGGGCACCGGGGGCGACGGCACGAACTGGACGCGGCCCTGGCCGGCCTGTCGGGCGACGGCGAGCCGGTGGCGGCCCTCGCCCACGGTATGGCCGCGGCGGTGTGCGCGCTGCTGGAGGAGGACCCGGCGCGGGCGCGCCGGGAGCTGGACCGGGCGGCGGCGTACGACGCCGGCTGTCCCGCGCCCTATCCGCTCGCCGGCCAGCACGGGCTGGCCCTGCTCCTGGCGGTGCTGCCCGGCGACGCCGACCGGCGGCTCTGCGGCGACGCCGGTGGCACGCCCGCCGGGCGGCTGCACTGGAACCGGCAGTTCGTCCTGCTGGCGAGGGCGGTGCTGCTGGGGCGGCGGGGTGACCGGGAGGCGGCCGGCGCGACGGTGGCGGCCCTCCGCCGGACCCCCACCCACCCCGTGGCGCTCCACCTCGGCCTGCGGCTCGTCGCGCCCTGCGCCCACGCGGACCGGTGGGGTGAGCCGGTCGACTGGCTGCGCGGCGCGGAGGAATACTTCCGGCTGGCGGGGGTGCCGGCGCCGGCCCGCGCCTGCCGGGCGCAGCTGCGCGACCTGGGGGTGGTGGTGCCGCACCGGCGCATCGGGAGCCGGGTCCCGCAGCCGCTGCGGATGATCGGGGTGACCGAGCGGGAGTACGAGGTGCTCCAGCTCATGGCGGACTGGTCCGACAACCGGAGCATCGCCAGCGAGCTGTTCATCTCGCCACGCACGGTGGAGAAGCACGTGGCGAGCCTGATCGCCAAGACCGAGCAGGCCAACCGGGCGGCGCTGAGCCGCTACGCCGCCCGGGTCCGCGAGGAGGTCAGGCCGGACTGACCGTCCGGTAGCGGCCACCGAGGAAGACGGCGGGGTCGGCGTCGTCCGCGGCCTCGCACCAGTACGGGGAGCCGAGCACCAGCACGTGGTCGGCGACGGCGATCACCTGGGTCACCGCGCACACGGCCGCCGCCATCGCCCCGTCGAGCAGCGGCATCCCGTCGAGGGCGCGGTGCGCCACCCCGGCGAACCGGTCCTCGACGGCGCCGGTGGCGAACCGGTCGGCCAGCGCACGCTGCCGGCGGCCCAGCAGGTTCACCGCGAACCCGCCCTCGGCGGTGATCGCGGCGAGGGTGCGGCTGGTCCGGGCCAGCGAGACGAGGAGCAGCGGCGGACGCAGGGACACGGACGTGAACGCGTTCACGGTGCAGCCGACGGGGTGCCCGGCCGCGCGGCTGGTCACCACCGCCACGCCGGTGGCCCAGCTGCGCATGAACTCCCGCAGCTCCGGCCCGCCGACGGGGGTGGCCCGATCGGGACCCGAGCCGACCGGAGCCGCCCGGTCCGGCCCCGGGCCGCCGGCGGGCGCGGCCCGCTCCGGGCCGGTCGCCGCGTGCCGGGGGACCACGGTGGTCATCGCGCGCCGGCCAGGTCCGGCCGTCCGGCCGCCCCGCCGGGCCCTCCGGCGGCCGTCCCGTCGAGTTCCGCCTGGCAGCGGGCGCGGCGGCCGATCAGCTCCGCCCGGTCCGCGCCGGGCAGCTCCAGCGCCCGGCCGTAGTCCGCGACCGCCTCCGCCCACCGGCCCGCCGCCTCGTGGACGAACCCCCGGTTGTAGAGCAGGTCCGGGTTGTCGCCGTCCACCGCGAGCGCGGCCGTCAGGTCGGCGACGGCCCTCCCGTGGTCCCCGCCGTCGAATGCCAGGGCGGCCCGGCTGGCCAGCGCGGCGACCAGCCCCGGGTCGGCCGCCAGCGCCTCGTCGAGGTAGCGGCGGGCCTCCGCCTCCGCCCCGTCGGCCAGCGCCAGCACGCCCCGCAGGTGCAGCAGCCGGGCGTCGGCGGGGTGGCGCAGCAGGCCCTCCTCGACGTGCGGCCGGGCGGCGTCGACGGCCCCGTCGTCGAGCAACAGGCTGACCAGGTTCACCCGGGCGTCGAGCTGGTCGGGTTCCAGCTCCACCACGTAGCCGAAGTCGGCGATCGCCCCGGCCACGTCACCCAGCTCGGCCTTGAGGTCGGCCCGGTTGTAGTACAGCTCGAAGAACGGCGGCGACAGGCTGATCGCCGTGTCGCAGTCGGCCACCGCGCCGGTGAGGTCGCCGAGCCGCCGCCGGACGTCCGCCCGGTCGAAGTAGTAGTCGGCGTAGTTCGGGTCCAGCTCGATGACCCGGGTCAGGTCGATGAGGGCCTCGTCCAGCCGGCCCAGGGCCAGGTACGCCTTGCCCCGGTTGTGCACGAGCACCGAGCGGTGCAGCCGGTGCTTGTCGCCGGGCAGCTCGCGGTCGAGCCGGTCGAGCCCGTCGTCGACCAGCCGCAGCGCCGCCGCCACCCGGCCGAGCCGCATCTCGATCAGCGCCAGCCCGTTGTTCTGGAACACCGAGTGGAAGGCCCGCTTCTGCGGGTCGGGCAGCAGCGAGGCGATCGCGATGGAGTTGTTGATGTAGCCCCGGGCCAGGTGGTGGTCCTTCAGCTCCTCGGGATGAAAACGGGTGTAGAGCATCGCCAGCGCGTACCCGGTGGACATCTGCAGCTCGGGGTCCGCGTACCGGCTGCGCAGGTCGAGGTACGTGGGTTCCGCCTCGACGGTGCGGCCGAGCACCACCATGGCCGAGCTCGCCCGCGTGCTGAGCAGCCAGAACCGCTCCATCTGCGTGTCCGGGTCGACGATCGCCCGGCCACGGGTCCCGTAGTCGATCACCGCGTGGTAGTAGCCCAGCGCGCCGCAGTGCCGCGCCGCCTCGTACAGCGCCTCCGCGCCGGCCCCGGCGGGGTCGCTGCCGCGCTCCAGGTGCCAGGGGATCGCGCCGAGTTCCAGGCTCCATTCGCCCCGCTCGCGCAGCAGCGCGGCGCGCGCGTCGTGCAGCGTCGCCCGCACCTGCGGGTCGGCCTGCTGGTACGCGGCCGACTCCGCCGGGTCGGTGGAGGTGCCGTCGGCGTCGACGTACGCCCGAAGCAGCGCCGCCGGCCCGCGCCCGGCGGGGCCGGCGGCCCGGGGCAGCTCCGGCAGCCGGTCGGCGTACCGGTCGAGGGCACCGGTCAGCTCCGGCTCCAGCGGTGCGCCGTCGGTGCCGACGAGCACCCGCACCACGTCGGGTCGCACCCGCCGCAGGAAGATGGCCAGGAACTCCTGGTCGGTGGGGTCCGCCTGGTCCACCCGGTCGAACGCGAGCCGCAGCGGGAGGCGGCCGGCGCGGGTGGCGTACCCGGCGAGGAACTCCGTCGCGCCGTGGGCCAGCCGGCGGGTGCGGTTGGCCGGGTAGATCCGGGTCCGCTCCTCGGGCACCGCCAGCGAGGTGAGCGTCTCGGGGGCCGCGTCGAGCGTCCCGCGCAGCTCCGGGGCCGCCGACAGGATCTCGGTCAGGTGCCGCTGCACGAGGTCGGGCCAGCGTTCGTACGCCTGCGGCACGAGCTGCCGCAGCACGCTGCCCAGCCCGGTGTAGGGGCCGCGCAGGCCCCGGTGCGAGTCGACCGCGAGATCGACCTGCTCGCCGTCGACCGGCGCCGGCCCGATCCGCCATTGATGTGCAGTCATGCCGTTGCTCCTCGCTTGGTGGGCCTTGTTCGCGGTGGGTGTCGGGGGAGGTGGGCCGGGCGGGCCGTCAGCCGGCCTCGGCCGGCTCCGTGGCGGGGGCGGGCCGCCGTCGGGTACGCCCGGCGAGCAGCGGCAGCAGCACGATCTCGAACGTGACCAGCAGCAGCGAGCCGACCGAGTCCCAGAAGCCGGGGCCGGTGGGCGAGCCGTGCGCCAGGGCGGTGAAGACCCGGGAGGCGAACTCCAGCACCAGCGGCGCGGTCCACAGGGTGACGGTGATCAGCAGTGCCGCCACTCCCCCGCAGGTGATCAGCGCGAACCAGGGGGCGAGCTGCCGGTCGCGCGGGGACCAGTCGGCGTCGGCCAGGTCCGCCCGGCGCACCCCGGGCAGCCAGGCGAGCCGGTCGCGCAGCCAGGCGCGGCTCACCTCGTCCAGGTTCGTGCAGCCCAGCGCCGTGGTCGCCACGTAGTACAGGTCGGTGCGCAGGAAGACGTAGCACTGCCAGGACATCCGCAGGAGCACGGTGTACGCCACCGCCAGCGCGAGCCGCCCCGGCCAGGACAGCCCGTCGGACAGGCCGGCCCACGCGACGAGCACCAGCGCGCCGAAGAGCACCGCGTCGGCCAGCAGCCCGGCCAGCATCGGCAGGTAGCGCTGCCGGGCCGGCACGGTGAGCAGGGCGTCCAGCTCGGTCTCCACCACCGCGTAGTAGAGCCGGCGGCCGACCCGCATCTTCGTCGGCAGGCCGAGCCGGCGGGCGGCGAGCAGGTGGTACCACTCGTGCCACAGGATGGCCGGCGACTGGCACAGGGCCAGCCCGAGCTGCACGGCCAGCAGCGACGGGACGAAGAACACGTTCGAGGCGTGCGGTCGCAGCTCCGGCCGGGACACCATGGCCACGGCGGCGGCGACCACGATCAGCGCGTACGCCGCCCAGGCCGGCGGGGAGAAGGCGGCCCGGCCGAGCCGGCGGAAGCGTACCTTCGGCGCGGTGGCCGGCGGTTCCCCGTCGGCCCGGACGAAGCCGAGTTCGCGCAGCGTGTCGACGAAGTCGGCCATGTCGACGGGCTCGCCGAAGGTGCGCTGGTACCACTGCTCAGCCTCACCGACCGGCATCCCGTCGGCGAGCCGGCGCAGCAGCGCGACGCCGTCCTCGGGCAGCAGGGCGAAGGACGTGGCGTCGACCCGGCCGACCGTCACCCCGTCCCGCTCCGGCACGTAGGTGAGCGGATGGAACTCCAGGCGGGTGCTTGACATCGCTCCTCCAGCGCGTGGACCGGGCCTTTCGGGGTGGCCTCCCAGGGGTGGACCCGGCGACGGCCGTCCCGGCTCGGGAGCCGGGACGGCCGGACCGGTCAGCAGCAGTCGGTGCAGTACAGCGGCGCCGACGTGGTGAGCTTGATGGAGCCCGTCTTGCGGATCGTGATCTTCTTCATTTCCGTTCACCTCCTCGGCCGGCTGGTCGTTGGGGCGGCCGGCTGAGGACGAACCTGCCAGCCGGGCGTGCCCGGCGGCATGGGGAGCGACACCCAAACTCCCGCTCGGCGGCGGGGGCGAAGATGGGGCCGTTCCCCCATGTCCCCGGCGTCGCCGCGCCGCGACGCTGTCCGGATGCGAGACGACGCGCTTTCGGTGATCATCTGCGGCTCCAGCGCCGCCATGGCCACCTCCGGCTACCTCTCCTGGCTGCGCCAGGAGATCGACCTGCCGCTGCGGGTGCTGCTCACCGCCAGCGCCGAGCGGTTCGTGCAGCCCCAGGTCGCCGCCTGGTACGCCGACGAGGTGTACGCCAGCGGCGACCCGACCCTGAACCCGACCGAGTTCGCCCGGCGCTCGCTCGGCATCGTGGTCCTGCCGGCGACCGCCGGCACGATCGCCGCCGCGGCACTCGGCCTGGCCGGCACCCCCGCGCAGACCGCCCTGCTGGCCAGCGAACGCCCGGCGATCTTCTTCCCGAGCATGAACAGGTCGATGTGGACGAAGAAGACCACCCGGCGGCACGTGGAGGCGCTGCGCGACGAGGGCCACACCGTCGTCGAACCGCAGGAACGGGTGATCTTCGAGCTGTGGCGACGGGAGAACGCCCTCGGCATCGCCATGCCCCCGCCGGACGCCGTCGCCGAACTCGTGGTGAGCTGGCTGGAGAGCATCCTGGCCGGCGACTCCGAGGAGCCGGCCGCCTGACCGGGAGGCGGGTCAGCCGCTCACCGGCACTGCGGTCAGCCGCCCACCGTCTCCGCCGCGGCGGTGACGGTGATGCCCTCCGCGAAGCGGACGATCTGGTCGTCGCCGAGGCCCAGCGCCGCCGGGACCTGCACCAGGACCCGCCGCCCCGAGGCGTCCGGGAAGATCAGCCACCGGACGTCCGACAGCTTGCCCTCCGCCTCCCACGGGAAGCCGAGCTGGCCCGCCCTGCCGTCGACGTCGACCCGCGTCACGGGCGTGCCCTCGGGGAGCCGGGACAGGCTCTGCAGGGAAACCGCGATGCGGCCCTGGAGGCTGACGGCGCGCCCGGGCACGGGCGCGGCCGTGGACTGGCCTGGCGGCGCCACCACGAACGCGCTCCGGTCCGACGAGACCACCTGCCAGCCCTCCGGCACGGTGCTCACCTCGAAGCCGACCGGCTGGGCGCCGGTGTAGGCGACGAGTCGCAGCCGCGCCGCCTGCGTTCCCGTCGGCGCGGGCCCGTACGCGGCCGTGGTCGTGGGCGGGGCGCCGCCGAACTGCCCCGCGCCCACCACGACGACGGCGACGGCGACCACGGCGGCACCGGACCACGCGAAACGCTGCCGCCGGCGGCGGGTCAACGCCCGGTGCCCCCGGGCCACGTCGCCGGCGACGACGTCCGGGTCGGTCTGGTCGGGCGTGACGGCACCCGGCAGGGCCCGCAGGACGTCCATGACGTCTGACATGTCGGTAACTCCTTCGATCAAGTCGGATCAGGGGTCGGATCAGGCGTAGTCGTACGTGTGCGTGGGGAGGAGCGCCCGTAGCCGCTCCAGCCCACGGGCGCTCTGGCTCTTGACGTTGCCCTCGCTGCACCGCATCGCGTCGGCGGCCTCGGTGACGCTGAGCCCCTCGACGTACCGCAGGACCACCGCCGCCCGCATGCCCGTCGGCAGGGTGGCCAGCAACGCCAGGACCCGCGTCCCGTCGCCGCCCGGGTCCTCGCCGGCGACGACATCGGGCAACTGCGCGTGCACCCGCTCCCGCCGGTGGAACAGGCTGCGGCGCTCGTCCGTCGCCGCGTTCACGACACACCGCCGCGCGTACGCGTACGCGGTGTCCGGCCGCACCCTCGGCCAGGCCAGATACAGCCGGGTCAGTGCCGTCTGCACCACGTCCTCGGCCCTGGCCAGGTCACCGGAGACCAACAGCGTCGCCACGCGCACCAGTGCGGCGCGCCGGGCTGTCACGAACTCGGTGAACTCGCGATCCCGTTCGGAAGGCCGCTTCACAGGCCACCCACCTCTTCTCGTCCCCGCTTGCCACTCGGACACCTCTCCTACGGGATCGCCCCCGCATCCGTTGCATCCCGGGCGAGGAGGCTCGCCGCCATCGCCGGTGGCCAGGGTCCGCGCCTCGCCCGGGTCACCGGTCGGGCAGGATGGCGGGATGGGACGGGCGACTGACCGGCGGAACGTACTGCGGATCGACCTCGACGCCGCCGACCCGGCCCGCGTCGCCACCCGCCGGCCGGACAGCCTCTCGGTCGAGGAGCCGTTGGAGATCCGGGTCGGGCCGGCCGGGCCGGGCCGACGGCGGCCGTTGGCGGTGACCATGCGTACCCCCGGCGACGACCTGGACCTGGCGATCGGGTTCCTGCTCACCGAGGGGCTCATCCGAGGCGACGCGGACGTGCGCACCGCGCAGCTCTGCGCCGGCCCGGACACGCCGAACACGTACAACGTGGTCGACGTGGTGCTCGCACCGGGCGTGCCCGAGCCGGCCGCCGACCCGACCCGCAACTTCTACACCACCAGTTCCTGCGGGGTCTGCGGCAAGGCCAGCATCGACGCGGTGCGGACCCGCTCGCCGTACGCCGTCGCGGACGACCCGCTCACCGTGCCGGCCGCGCTGCTGGCCGAGCTGCCGGAGCGGCTGCGCGCCGCCCAGCGTCACTTCGACCGCACCGGCGGGCTGCACGCGGCCGGGCTGTTCACCGGCAACGGGGAGCTGGTGGTGCTACGCGAGGACGTCGGCCGGCACAACGCCGTCGACAAGGTCGTCGGGTGGGCCGTCCGGCAGGGCCGCCTGCCGCTGGCCGGGCACCTGCTGCTGGTCTCCGGCCGGGCGAGCTTCGAGCTGACCCAGAAGGCGTGGATGGCCGGGGTGCCGCTGCTCGCGGCGGTCTCCGCCCCCAGCACCCTGGCCGGTGACCTGGCCGAGGAGGCGGGCATGACCCTGGTCGGCTTCCTGCGCGGCCGGACCATGAACGTCTACACGGGCGGCCACCGCATCGCGGCGGCGGGGCAGGGCGGCGTCAGCAGGGGCTGAGCCGTCCAGGCTGAGGTCAGCCGTGCTGGTCGAGCAACTCCTCGACGCGGGTGAACAGCTCACGCAGGTTCGGCTCGGCGGTGAGGGCACGCGCCTCGGGCAGGCTCAGCCAGCGCAGCGCGGCGGCCGGCTGCTCGGGCCGGGCCCGCTCGGGTTGCCCGGTGGCCAGCACGAACCGCAGGTCGGCGTGCTCGTGGGCAGGCTCGGTGGCGCTGGCCGGCACGGGCAGGACCACCACCTGCCTGATCGCGCCGTCCGGCCAGCACACCAGGTCGTCGAGGCTGGTCTCCTCCGCCCCCTCCCGCAGCACGACGTCGAGCGGGTCGCGCTCGCCGGGGTCCCCGTGGCCGCCGATCTGCAACCAGGACCGCATCCGGACGTGCCACCGCAGCAGCACGCGCCGGGTCGGCGGGTGGACGACCAACGCCGACGCGGTGACGTGCAGCGGCAGCTCACGGGACCAGGGGTCACCGGCCGCCACGAGGTCCAGGACCCGGCGCACGTCGGCGCTCTCGGCGGCGGTGCGCGGCCGGTAGCCGGCGAGCAGTGCCGCGATCGGCACCGGTGCGGTGTGGTGCATGTGCGGCTCCTGCGGTGCCGGGATCCGGAACGGGTCATCGTATCGAGCCGGAGTCCGTCGCAGGCGGACCTACCCGCACGCGGTGGCGACCGGGCGATGGCGGCTGGTGGCGGTGGCTGGTGGTGGCGGCCGGCGGTGGCGGCCGGTTACTCACCAGTTGTTATGGCGATGCTCACGCCACTGTGGATATCGTCGCCCCATCGCGCCGTGCCACGATCGACACACGCTCAGTGAGCGCAGACGTGTCAGCGGTTGTGGGGGGACATGCGCGTCGGCATGCAGCATCGAGCTGGTTTCGGGCAGTGGCTCCGGGCGCTGCGGGACACCCGCGGCCTCACCCAGGAGGAGCTGGCCGAGGCGTCCGGCTCCAGCGTCCGCGCCATCCGGGAAATGGAACGCGGCCGGGTCCGCACACCTCAGCGTCGTACGGTCGCACTGCTCGCCGACGCGCTCGGCCTGGCGGGCGCGGACCGCGACCGCTTCGTCGGGCTGGCCCGCGCCGGGCACCGCCCGCAACCCGACCCAGGGATCGTCGCCGCGTCCCCGGTGGTCCCCTCGGAGCTACCCGCCGCCGTGCCGAACCTCGTCGGCCGGGAGGCCGAACTCACCGTGCTGGCCCGGCTCACCACCGGAGTCACCGACGGCAGCGCCACGACCGCCTCCGTCGTCGTGCTGCACGGCCCTCCCGGCACCGGCAAGAGCAGCCTCGCCGTCGCCGCCGGCCACCGCCTCGGCACCGCGTTCACCGACGGCCAGCTTTTCCTCGACCTGCACGGCACCGCGCCCACCGACACCGGGCGGGCCGACGGCGGACGGGCCGTGGGCGCGTGGGTTGATACCGGGTGGGTCGACACCGGGCGGGTCGACACCGGGCGGACCGGCGGTGCGTTCGCCGGCATCGTCGATCCGGCCGAGGCGTTGGCCGGGCTGCTGCGCTCGCTAGGGGTGCCCGAGGAGGCGATCCCGGGTCCGTCGGAGCAGCGCGGCCGGCTGTTCCGCACCCTCACCCGGGACCGGCGGCTGCTGATCGTGGTGGACGACGCCGCCGACGAGGCCCAGGTACGCCCGCTCCTGCCGGCCGGGCGGCACTGCCTGACCCTGGTCACCAGCCGGCGACCACTGACCGGGCTCACCGGCGCCGTCCGCGTCCCCGTCGGGCTGCTCGCCCCGGATGCCGCCTGGCGGCTGCTCGCCTCGATCACCGGCGAGGATCGACTGGCCGCCGACCCGACGGGCACGGCCGAACTGGTCGAACTCTGCGGCCGGCTGCCGCTGGCGATCCGGGTCGCCGGGAACCGGCTGGCCAGCCGGCCGGGCTGGCCCGTCGCCCAGCTCGTCGCCCAACTCGCCGACCCACGCCGCCGGTTGACCGCGCTGACCGCCGGGGACCTCGACGTCCGGGCGACGTTCGACGTGTCGTACCGCCGGCTCGGCGCGACGATCGCCGGGGTCTTCCGAAGGGCGTCCCTCGTGCCGGGGGCGGAGTTCGACGCCGGCCTACTCGCCGCCGTCACGCGCGTCGACGTCGAGAGCGCGGCGGCCGCCGCCGAGGAACTGGTCGACGCCGGCCTGCTGCTGCCCCGGGGCGACCGGTACGCCTTCCACGGCCTGACCCGCATCTACGCCCGCGAACGCCTCGCGCTGGAGGAGTAAGGGCGCGGTGGGCTCAGCGCGGCATGCTCGGCGTGGATGGCAGAGCGGTGGGTCCCACCGGGTGCCCGCCCGATGGGACCCACCCGTGGTGGGAAGCTGAGGTCAGGAGCAGGTGGCGCCGTTCAGGGTGAACGGGGCCGGGTTGGTGGGGGCCCCGTCGGCCGTGAAGCCGAAGCTCACCGAGCCACCGGACGCGATCGTCGCGTTGTGGTTCTCGTTGCTGACCGTGACGGTCGCGCCGGTCTGCTGGAAGACGCCGTTCCAGTGCCCCTGCACG
Source organism: Micromonospora haikouensis (assembly GCF_000876225.1). NCBI lineage: Bacteria > Bacillati > Actinomycetota > Actinomycetes > Micromonosporales > Micromonosporaceae > Micromonospora > Micromonospora haikouensis. The sequence goes on from NZ_JXSX01000001.1 coordinate 281,112, forward strand.
ACCTGGCTCCCGCCGAACGTCCAACCCACGTTCCAGCCGGTGACCTGCGGGCCGTCGTTGTAGACGGTGACGGCCGCCTCGTAGCCGGTGCCCCAGGAGTTGACGACGGCGAAGGACACCCGGCAGGTGGCGGCCGTCCCGGTGACCGGCACGATGTCGCCGAAGTCGTCCCGGGCGGTGGCGAAGTCCTGGAACCCGAACCCGGGCCCCGCCGAGCGGGTCGTGGTGCCGGCGGCCAGGACGGTGCCGTTGGCGTTGACCGCGTACACCGGGCCACCGCTGTCACCGCTGCGGGCCGACTCGTCGCCGTCGAGCTGGGTGGCCTCGACCAGGTCCTCCCGGTCGTCGTAGTGGAACTGCACCTCCAGGTTGCAGACCGGGACGCCGATCTCCCAGGCCGAGGTCGCCCCGGACTGGCACAGGATCTGGCCGGGGAACACCTCGGTCCAGCCGACCACCCGGGCCTTCACCTCGTCGTTCGAGCCGCCGACGTAGAGCCAGCCGCCGGCCGACGGGGTGCCGATGAGCATCGTGTCGTGGTCGGTGTTCTTGTGGGTCTGCACGCCGATCGGCTCGCCCTGGCCGTCGCTCCACTGCGACCCCACCGAGCCGCAGTGCCCGGCGCTGAGCAGGTGGTTGGTGCCGGCCGCCACCTCGCGCACGCCGAAGCCGACGGTGCAGCCGGCACCGGAGTCGTTCCAGATCCGGGCCCCGCCGTTCCAGGGCGCGGAGTCGTCCTCACGCGAGCGGGGAACCAGCCGGTCCCGCTCGACGATCGTGGTGCGTACCCCGGTCGCCGGCAGCTTCGGCAGCGCCGCGTCGGCGTCGTCGACGGCGATCTCGATGCCCGAACCGTCGGTACGCAACCGCACGTCGTGCGCCGAGTCGCGCGCGTCGCCGTCCACCACGGGCGCGATCCGCGCGGCTGCGGCGGCCAGTTCGGTCTTGGCGTACGCCGCCTTGGCGACCTCGACCGGCGCGATCCGGCGGGCGACAGCGACGGCCGAGGCGACGTCGGCCGGGAGGCTGCCCTTCCACCAGAGCGTGACGTGGTCGCCGACCAGCCCGATCCCGGCGTACCCGCGCGAGGGGGCGCGCTCGACGGCGGCCCGCAGCCCGGTGGCCGCGTCGACCAGCGGCACCTGCGCGACCATCCGGTCCCGGGTGCCGCCCGGGATCAGGTCGAGGATCGTCGTGCCGCCCGCCCCCGGGGCAGGGGCGGCCTGCGCGGGGGCGGGGGCCGCCGCCGGACCGGCCAGCGCCGTGGCACCGGCGAGGACCCCTGCGGCGAGGAGGCGAGAGGTCACCTTCCAGGTTCGTTTCATGACTGAGAGTCAACCCACGACGGTACGCCCGAACCAGGCAGGACGGGCGGCAGGAGGCTCCTGCCGCCCGTCCTGCCGGCCGCCTCCACGGCTCATCCGACCCGCACTTTCATGATCGTCTGTCGTTTTCAGACACTCCCGCCGGCGTGTCGTCTCACCTTTCAGCAGACGATCATGGACCCGTCGAGGGCGACGACACGGTCAGGAGGGACTGGGCCCAACGGCGCGCGCCGGATTCCGGGGCGGTTTCGCAGTAGCGGCGGAAGAGACTGCGACTCTCCTCGCGGCGGATGCCGCCGAACAACTTCGGTGGGGCGAACCAGGGCAGGTCGGGGCTCGGCCGCCAGGCAGCCGCCAGCGCGGCCCCGCCGTCACTCGGCGACTCCAACGCGAAGTAACACTCGTCCACCCTCATCGCCATGGCCGCGCCCAGGCACATCACGCAGGGCTCCAGGCTCACCGCGAGTCGCACCGGGTACGGCCGGCGACGCCAGCCCAACGCCTCGTCGGCCTGCATCATGGCGAGCAGATCGGCGTGCACGAGTCGTCGCCCGCTCGTCCGCTCCTGCGTGTACGCCCGACCGATGAACTCGTCACCCAGCAGCACCACCGCCCCGATGGGCTGCTCGCCGACGGCCAGCCCCTCCTCGGCGGCCTCCAGCGCGGCCCCTACCAACTCGTCCGGAGTCATCCTCGAACCCTATCGATCGACGACCCTCTACACCTGACACAAGCCAACAGGCCATCCACACCGACCTGCACCAACACCATGCGTGGCATACCGACAAGAGCCGGGGCGCAAAGCAGGGGCAAAGAGCATCCACACCAACCCCCTGCCGCACCCGGACCACCCATGCGAACGCGGGGAGCAGCGCACGAACCACGGGGACACCCCCAGCGGTACGGATCACCCCCGCGCACACGGGGAGCAGGTGCCTGCTGATGCAGTGAGGGGCCCGGATCTCGGATTACCCCCGCGTGTGCGGGGAGCAGCTGCTGTGGGTCGGGGGGCTGCTCGCGGTGACGGGATTACCCCCGCGTGTGCGGGGAGCAGACTTCTTGGCCTGGAGCGCTAAAGATCAAGTGTGCAGTCTTCCTTCACTTGCCTGCGCAAGATCGACTCCTGCCTCACACCATTCTCGGCCGCTTCGGGCCGCGCACAGCATACGGCGGAACCGAATCGATGCGGGTGTGCCGCAAAGCGTGAAAACACGACACCACTCCGCGACAGACAATCGCGCAGCAACAGCCACCAACCCCTGCCAGACAGACGATGAATCCGAGCCACGCATAGATCTTGGTGCATTTCGGCCCCCAGAGGGGCCGTTTCTCACCAAGATCTACCGCTTGGGGAAGCGAGCCGGGGCCGGGTGGGGCCCGCCCGCGGAGGGATCAAGCCTGACCGCCCGGAGCGGGCGGGCCCCGGCGAACCCCCACCCACACCCGCGACAAGCACACGGAGCAGGCCAGCAAGAACCAACAGAGCCGACCAGACAACCAGACGAGCGAGCCGACCAGCGTCCGCCTGACGAATCAGGGATCACGGCGACGTCGACGGCGACGGAGCACCCCCGGGGGACGGTTCGCCGGCCAGCCGTCGAGCTGCGACGGCGGCACCCCGCGACGCAGCAGGTCGTCGAGGAGCAGGCCGAGCGAGTAGTTCGGATGTGCCTCCAGCACCCGTTCCAACGCCACCGCCGCCAGCGCCCCCTGCCCCGCCCGCCAGCAGGCGAAGGCGAGCAGGGAGCCCGGGGCAGCGATCAGGTCCCGCTCGGCGCGGCGCAGGACGTCCGTCCAGAGGGCGATGTCCCGGTCCCGCCCGTCGGTGCGTTCCCAGGCGTGGTCCCGGACGGGCAGGTGGGTCAGCAGCAAGGTCAGCCAGGCCACCTCGTCGTCGGTGAGCCGCTCGCCCCGGCGGCTCCCCCGCAGGGCACCACGGACGGCGTCGATGCCGGCCCGGCGCAGTGCCCGGCCGCCGAGCAGGTCGGCCTCGCCGGCTGCGGTGATCAGGGCGTCCAGTTTGCGTTCGGCGCGGTCGACCGCGTGGCGCATCGCCACCCGCGCCGGGCCGCCGAAGGGGGCCACCTGCGCGGTCAGGGCCGCCCGGTCGGGCAGCGCCACCTGGCCGGCGAAGACGGCCGCCGCGCTGACCTCGCTGGTGCCGGTGTCGTACGGGGTGCCGTCGGGCGGGCAGCAGGCCGGATCGTCGCACAGGTACGACCAGTATCGGCCGCCGGTGACCCGCAGCACGTCGAGCACGGCCAGCCCCGCCGCGGTCAGCGAGTCGCGTACGGCGTCGACGGCGGGGGTGACCCCCGAGGCGTCGCCGTAGCCGAGCACGGTGGCGGACTCGGCGCCCTGCCGGGCGATCACGCCGGCCAGGTGGACGGCCGGGTCCAGCGGGTCGTCGCCGGGGCCGGGCAGGTCTGCGCGGGCGGCGAAGACGATCCGCCGACCCTGCAGGGCGACCACCACCACGCTGTCGGCGGGGTGGAAGCCGAGCAGGTAGGGCACGGCGGCGATGAGGTCGGCGGGGGAGCGGACGGTGAGCCGGGCGGGATCGGTGCGGGTCATGCAGGCAGCGTGGGCCGGGCGGGGGGCCCTCCGGGGGGCCTGTGGACGACACGCCGAGTTGTCCACACTACTCACAGTATTCGAGCAGCTCAGCGCGGTGCGCCGGTGGTGTATCGACGGCGCGGAGGAGAGGCGGCCCGCACGGCGGGGCGGCGCAGCGGCTACCTTGCGCACATGGACCTGGCGTACCTGCGGGCGCATCCGGAGCACCTCCCGACGTTCCTCACCCACCAGCGGATCCGGGAGACCCCGGTGGCCGGCGGGGACGTCTGCGCGGCCTCCCGGTTGACCCTGGACGACGGGCACTCGGTCTTCGCGAAGACGTGGCCCGCGGAGCGGGCGGGGCGGCCGGTGCCGGAGGGCTTCTTCGCGGCCGAGGCGGCGGGGCTGCGCTGGCTGCGGGAGGCCGGCGCGGTGGCCGTACCGGACGTGGTGGTGGCGCTGCCGGAGCTGCTGGCGCTCGACTGGGTGGAGCCCGGCGAGCCGACGCCGGAGGCGGCCGAGCGGTTCGGCCGGGAGTTGGCCGCGCTGCACCGCGCCGGGGCCCCCGCGTTCGGCGCGGAGTGGGCCGGCTTCGTCGGCGCGCTCCCCCAGGACAACACGCCTGACGACGGCCCCTGGCCGGCGTGGTTCGCCCGTCGGCGGCTGCTGCCGTACCTGCGGATGTCGGTCGATTCCGGCGCGCTCACCGCCGCCGAGACCGCCCTGGTCGAGCAGGTCGTCGAGCGGGTCGGCGAGTTCGGCGGCGACGAACCGCCGGCCCGGGTGCATGGCGACCTGTGGCCGGGCAACGTGCTCTGGGGGGCCGACGAGCGGGCGTGGCTGGTCGACCCGGCCGCGCACGGCGGACACCGGGAGACCGACCTCGCCCAGTTGGCGCTCTTCGGCGGCCCGCCGCACCACGAGCGGATCATGGCGGCCTACCGGGAGGCGTGGCCGCTGGCCGACGGGTGGCGCGAGCGGGTGCCGCTGCACCAGTTGCACCTGCTGCTGGTGCACACCGCCCTGTTCGGCGCGGCGTACCGCGATGCGGTCGGTGCGGCCGCCCGGGACACCCTGCGCGGAGCGGGGCGCGCTACCGTCGAACGGTGACCGCCGCGCGAGGGACCGACGGCGTCCTCGTCGACCGGTACGGCCGCGTCGCCCGGGACCTGCGCGTCTCGCTGACCGACAAGTGCAATCTGCGCTGCACCTACTGCATGCCCGCCGAGGGGTTGCCCTGGCTGGCGGGGCCGCAGCTGCTGAGCGACGACGAGATCGTCCGGCTGGTGCGGGTGGCGGTAAAGCGGCTCGGGGTGACCGAGGTGCGGTTCACCGGCGGGGAGCCGCTGATCCGTCCCGGGGTGGTCGGCATCGTCGCGGCGGTGGCCGCGCTGGAGCCCCGGCCCCGGATCTCGCTGACCACGAACGGGCTCGGTCTCGACCGGCTGGCCCCGGCGCTGCGGGCCGCCGGCCTGGACCGGGTGAACGTGTCGCTGGACACCCTCGACGCCGCTCGGTTCGCCCGGCTGACCCGGCGCGACCGGCTCGCGGACGTCCTCGCCGGGCTGGCCGGGGCCGCCGCCGCCGGGCTCACCCCAGTCAAGATCAACAGCGTGCTGATGCGGGGCGTCAACGACGACGAGGCCCCCGCGCTGCTCCGCTTCGCCCTGGCCCACGGCTACGAGCTGCGGTTCATCGAGCAGATGCCGCTGGACGCCCAGCACGGCTGGGACCGGGCCGCCATGGTCACCGCCGACGAGATCCTCGCCACCCTCCGCACCGGAGGCGACGCGCGCACCCGAGGCGACGCAGGCACCGGAGCTACCCGCCGCACCGGCTTCGATCTGACCCCCGACCCGGCCGAGCGGGGCGCGGCCCCCGCCGAGACCTGGCTGGTCGACGGCGGTCCCGCCCGGGTCGGGGTGATCGGCAGCGTCACCCGCCCGTTCTGCGGCGACTGCGACCGCACCCGGCTCACCGCCGACGGGCAGGTCCGGGCGTGCCTCTTCGCCACGGAGGAGTCCGACCTGCGCGGCGCGCTGCGGGCCGGGGCGGACGACGACGAGCTGGCCCGGCGGTGGCGGGCGGCGATGTGGGGCAAGCGGGCCGGGCACGGCATCGACGACCCGACGTTCCTCCAGCCGGCCCGGCCGATGTCCGCGATCGGCGGGTGACCGGTGCGCCACGACGTGCCCGACCAGCTCACCATCCGTTTCTTCGCCGGTGCGCGGGCCGCCGCCGGCACGGCCGAGGAGACCGCATCCGCCGGCCGCAGCCTGGACGAACTCACGGACGAACTGACACGACGGCACGGCGAGCGCCTCGCCGCCGTGCTGAGGGTGGCGAGTTTCCTGGTCGACGGCGTGACCTGTCACGATCGCCGGACACCGCTGCCGGCAGGGGCGACGATCGACGTGCTGCCGCCGTTCGCGGGCGGCTGAGGAGGCTCGGTGTTGGCGGTTGTGGCTCTGGTGGGCTTCGTGCTGGTCGTGATCGGCCTCATCCACCTCTACCTGTGGAAGCGCCTGGTCGCGGACACCACCACGTCCCGGCGGCTGCGCCGGGCCGGCGTGATCGCGGCGGCGCTGCTCACGCTGCTCGTGCCCGCCACGATGGCCGGCACCCAGAACGGCCTGTACTGGCTGGCCTGGCCCGGGTACGTGTGGCTGGCCCTGATGTTCTACCTGCTGGTCGCGCTGGCCGTGCTGGAGGTGCCGATGCTGGTCGCCCGGCGGATGCTGCGCCGCCGGGCGGTCGCGGCCGAGCCGGCCGCCGCCGCGCCCGAGCCGGTGCTCGTCGGGGCGTCCGGTGCCGCCGACCCGCCGGCCGCCGAGGCCGTCGACCAGCCCGACCACGACCCGTCCCGCCGGCTGCTGCTGGCCCGTGGGGCGGCGATCTTCGCGGGCCTCACGGCCGCGGGCACCGTCGGGTACGGGGTACGCAACGCCCTCGGCCCGCCCCGACTGGACCGGGTGCAGATCCCGCTGGCGAAGCTCCCGCGCGGCATGGACGGCCTGCGCATCGCCACCGTCTCCGACATCCACCTCGGCCCGCTGCGCGGCCGGGCGCACACCGAGCGCATCGTCGCGATGATCAACCGGCTGGACGCCGACCTCGTCGCGGTCGTGGGTGACCTGGTCGACGGGTCGGTCGCCGAGCTGGGCGAGGCGGCGGCCCCGCTGGGCAACCTGCGCTCCCGCTACGGCAGCTTCTTCGTCACCGGCAACCACGAGTACTACTCCGGCGTGGAGGAGTGGGTGCGGGAGGTGGACCGGATCGGCCTGCGGGTGCTCCAGAACGTCCGCCAGGAGATCCGCACCCCGGCCGGGGTGCTCGACCTCGCCGGGGTGAACGACGTCACCGCCGCCGGGACCGGGCTGGCCGCCCCCGCCGACTTCGCCGCCGCGCTCGGCGGCCGGGACCCGAGCCGCCCGGTGGTGCTGCTGGCCCACCAGCCGGTGGCGGCCGTCGAGGCCGCGAAGTTCGGCGTGGACCTGCAACTGTCCGGGCACACCCACGGCGGCCAGATGGTGCCGTTCAACCTGGCCGTCCGGCTCCAGCAGCCGGTCGTGTCCGGCCTCGGCGAGGTCGACGGCACGAAGGTGTACGTCACCAACGGCGCCGGCTTCTGGGGGCCGCCGGTGCGGGTGGGGGCGAACCCGCAGATCACCCTTGTGGAGCTGCGCACCCCCTGATCGGCGTAGCGCGCCCTCGCCCCGGTGTCCAGACAAGGATTGCTCAGGTCACGCGTACGCGTGGCGGCGGGCGGGCGTCGGGGCGGGCGTGACAGGATGCGGCGTGCTCCCGTTCAGCGCCGTACCCCCGGCCGGCCCCTCGCCGTTCGTCGCGGACCTGCACATCCACTCGAAGTACTCGCGCGCGTGCAGCCGCGACCTGACCACGCCGAACCTCGCCTGGTGGGCCCGGCGCAAGGGCATCGGGGTGCTCGGCACCGGCGACTTCACCCACCCCGCCTGGTACGACCACCTGCGCCAGACGCTGCACCCGGCCGAGCCGGGCCTATACCGCCTCTCCCCCGAGACGGAGCGGGACGTCGCCCGCCGGCTGCCGCCCCGGCTGGCCAGCGAGGCGGAGGCGGACCCGGTCCGGTTCATGCTCAGCGTGGAGATCTCCACGATCTACAAGCGGGACGACCGCACCCGCAAGGTGCACCACCTGGTCTACCTGCCCGACCTCGACGCGGTGGAGCGGTTCAACACCACCCTCGGCCGGATCGGCAACATCGCCTCCGACGGGCGGCCCATCCTCGGCCTCGACTCCCGGGACCTGCTGGAGATCACCCTGGAGGCCAGCCCGGACGGCTACCTCGTGCCGGCGCACATCTGGACGCCGTGGTTCTCGGCGCTGGGCTCGAAGTCCGGCTTCGACGCGATCGCCGACTGCTACGCCGACCTGGCCGGGCACATCTTCGCGGTGGAGACCGGACTGTCGTCGGACCCGGAGATGAACTGGCGGGTCGGCAGCCTCGACCGCTACCAGCTCGTGTCCAACTCGGACGCCCACTCGCCGCCCGCCCTGGCCCGCGAGGCGACGGTCTTCGCCACGGGCCGCGACTACTTCGCGATCCGCGAGGCGCTGCGCACCGGCGACGGGCTCGCCGGCACCATCGAGTTCTTCCCCGAAGAGGGCAAGTACCACGCCGACGGGCACCGGCTCTGCGGCGTCAACTGGTCGCCGGAGCGGACCCGGGCGGCCGGCGGTCGCTGCCCCGAGTGCGGCAAGCCGCTCACCGTCGGGGTGCTCAGCCGCGTCGAGGAGCTGGCCGACCGGCCCGAGGGGCACCGGCCGGCCCACGCCCGGGACGTCACCCACCTGGTGCCGCTGGCGGAGATCCTCGGCGAGCTGAACCACGTGGGCCCGAAGTCCAAGAAGGTCGAGGGGAAGCTCAACGACCTCGTGGCCGCGCTCGGCCCGGAGCTGGAGATCCTGACCCGCGCCCCGCTCGACGAGATCGGCCGGGTCGGCGGGGAACTGCTCGCCGAGGGCATCGGCCGCCTGCGCCGGGGCGACGTGCGCCGGGTGCCCGGCTACGACGGCGAGTACGGGGTGATCACCCTCTTCGACCCGGCGGAGCTGGGCGGGAAGGGGACGGGGGCGCAGGCGGAGACGCTGTTCGACGTACCCGTGCCGGCGCAGCGACCGGCCGCGGAGCCGGCGGCGAAGGCGAAGCGCCCGGCCGCCGCGAAGGCCGAGCCGAAGCGGAAGCCCACCCCGCCGGCCCCGCCGCCGCCGATCCCGCCGCAGCCCTCCCCGCACGAGCCGTTCGAGCCGATGCTCGCCGGGATGGAGGAGGTCGGCACGGGGCTGCTGGACCGGCTGGACGCGATGCAGCGGGTGGCCGCGTCCGCGCCGGGCGGCCCGCTGCTGATCGTCGCCGGCCCGGGCACCGGCAAGACCCGCACGCTGACGCACCGGATCGCCTACCTGTGCGCCGAGCTGAACGTGTTCCCGGAGCGCTGCCTCGCGATCACCTTCACCCGGCGGGCCGCCGAGGAGCTGCGGCACCGCCTCGACGGGCTGCTCGGGCCCGTCGCCGAGGACATCACCGTCGGCACGTTCCACTCGCTGGGCCTGACCATCCTGCGGGAGAACGCGGGCACGGCCGGGCTGCCGGCCGACTTCCGCATCGCCGACGACGCCGAGCGGGCGGCGGCCAAGGCTGAGGCGGGGGAGGACCAGGCGGCGTACACCGCGCTGCTGCGCAAGCGGGACCTGGTCGACCTCGACGACCTGCTCACGCTGCCGGTGGAGCTGCTGCGCGCGGACCGGAAGCTGGTGCAGCGCTACCGGGACCGCTGGCAGTGGATCTTCGTGGACGAGTACCAGGACGTCGACGCCGTCCAGTACGAGCTGCTGCGGCTGCTCAGCCCCGCCGACGGCAACCTGTGCGCGATCGGCGACCCCGACCAGGCGATCTACTCGTTCCGGGGCGCGGACGTCGGCTACTTCCTGCGCTTCTCGCAGGACTTCACCGACGCCCGGCTGGTGCGGCTCAACCGCAACTACCGCTCGTCGGCGCCGATCCTCGCCGCCGCCGTCCAGGCCATCGCGCCGTCGTCGCTGGTCCGGGGCCGCCGGCTCGACCCGGCGCGGCTCGACCCCGAGGCCCCGCTGGTCGGCCGGTACGCCGCCGCGTCCGTCGCCGACGAGGCCGACTTCGTCGTACGCACCGTCGACGACCTCGTCGGTGGCCTGTCCCACCGGTCGCTGGACTCGGGGCGCATCGACGGCCGGTCCACCTCGCTGTCCTTCTCCGACATCGCCGTGCTGTACCGCACCGACGCGCAGGCCGCCCCCATCGTGGACGCCCTGGCCCGCGCCAACGTGCCCGTGCAGAAGCGCTCGCACGACCGGCTGCGCGACCGGCCCGGGGTGGCCGCGATCGCCCGGGAGCTGCGGCACGCCGACGGCTCCGGCGGCCTGCCCGCCCGGGTGCGGCTCGCCGCGCAGGTCGTCGCCGACCGGTTCGCCACGCCCACCCTCGACGGCTCCGGCGTGGTACGCCCCGAGGAGGTCCGCGCCGCCGTCGACCTGCTCACCCCGCTGGCCCGCCGCTGCGGCGACGACCTGGAGCTGTTCCTGTCCCAGCTCGCCACCGGCGCGGAGGTCGACGCCCTCGACCCGCGCGCCGAGGCGGTCACCCTGCTCACCCTGCACGCCGCGAAGGGGCTGGAGTTCCCCGTCGTGTTCCTCGTCGGCTGCGAGGACGGGCTGCTCCCGCTGCGCTGGCCCGGCTCGACGCCCGACGAGGACGCGATCGCCGAGGAGCGGCGGCTGTTCTTCGTCGGCCTCACCCGCGCCCAGGACCGGCTCTACGTCAGCCACGCGGCCCGGCGCGCCCGGCACGGGGCGGAGCGGGACTGCCGGCCGACGCCGTTCCTCGACGTGATCGACCCGGGGCTGTTCGAGCGCCTGGGCGAGGCGGAACCCCGCCGCCCGAAGGACCGCCAGCTCCGCCTGCTGTAAGAGAAGGCGGGGCGGCTCAGGCGGTGAGGGTCGCCAGCCAGGCGCCGGCGAGCAGGGCCGGCCCGAGCGGCAGCAGGGTCTCCCGGCGGGCCCGGCGAGCGGCCAGCAGGCCGAGCACGGCCAGCCCGTGCAGCACGTGCGGCAGGACCAGCCCGGTCAGCAGCGCCGGCCAGCCCAGCCAGCCGAGCGGCAGCCCCAGCACGGCGGCCAGCTTCACGTCGCCGAAGCCGAGCCGCGAGCCGGGCAGGAGGGCGAGCAGCGCGTACCCAAGGAACGACAGCCCCGCCCCGGCCAGCGACGCGAGCAGCCGGCCGGGCCGGCCGTCGACCGCCGCCGCCGCGACCAGCCCGGCCACCGCGCCGAGCGCCGCCAGGCCGACCAGCGGGTCCGGCAACCGCAGGCAGGCCAGGTCGACCGCCGCGAGCACCAGACCGACCGCCGCCACCGCGAGGAACGCCGGCAGCGCCGGGCCGACGCCAGGCGCGACGCCGAGCCCGCCGAACACCACGGCGGCCACCGCCACCCAGGCCACCGCCCTCCCCCGGGTCGGGGCAAGCCGGGGTACGCCGGTGAAGCGCCCCGCCAGCCACGGCACGAACGCCCCGGTGACCGCTCCGGTCAGGGCGAGAACGAGGACTCCGACGGTCGGCCGGCTGGTCAGGGCGAGAACGAGCACGCCGGTGGTGGGCACCGGCCGGACGCTACCGCCGGGCGGGTCGGGTCGCCGTCCCGGTGCGCCGTCCGGGGCGTTCCGTGCTGACCACCAGCGCGACCCCGGCGACGATCACCGCGCCGCCGAGCAGCACCTGGGCGGTGATCGGCTCCGCGACCAGCAGCGCGCCGAGCGCGACCGCGACGACCGGGTTCACGTACGCGTAGGTGGACACCAGCGAGATCGGCGCGTGGTGCAGCAGCCAGACGTACGCGGTGAAGGCGACCAGCGAGCCTGCGACCATCAGGTACGCGAGGGCCAGCCAGGACCGTCCGGTGACCTGCCCGAGGTCGAGGTCCCGCAGTTCGCCCCGGGCGGCGGCGAGCACGGTCAGCGCCAGCGCGCCGGCGACCATCTCGTAGACGGTGGCGACGAACGGATCCGTGGGCATCCGCAGCCGCCCGGCCAGGAAGGACCCGACCGACCAGCAGGTGGCCGCCGCGACCACGGTCAGCGCGCCGGCCAGCGGTGCCGCGCCCGACCCGCCGGTCGGCAGCACGAGCAGGACCAGGCCGAGGAAGCCCAGCGTCACCCCGGCGAAGGTCCACACCCGGGGCCGGTCGCCGCCGAGCGTACGGAGCAGGACGACCAGCAGCGGAACCGTGGCGACGAGCAGCGCCGCGATGCCGGAGGGCACCGCCGTCCCGGGCGGCCCCGACTCGGCGAGCACCACGAGGCCGTTGCCGCCGGCCAGCAGGAGCACGCCGACGAGTGCGGCGGAGCCGAGCTGCCGCCGGTCGACGCGCAGGGCGCCGGCGCCGCGGCGTACCCGGAGGAAGAGGGCGAGCACGGCGGCGGCCGCGCCGAACCGGAGGCCGGCCGACGTGAGGGCCGGCAGCGACTCCACCGCGACCCGGATGGCCAGGTAGGTGGAGCCCCAGAGGACGTAGACGACGGCCAGCGCCGCCCAGATCAGCGCCGGTCGGGCCGCCGGCGCGGCGGCTGCGCCGGTCGGCTCCGGCACGTTCGGTAGGGGTGGCGTAACCCGCCGGGGTGGTGATGTCATCGGTTCGCCACGCTACGGTGACCACGGCGTCGGCGTCCCTGGTTGGTGGCCGGCCTCACCGCTCGGGGTAGGAGGGTGTGCATGTCGAACTACGGACCACCGGGTGAGGGTCCCGCCGGGGCGCGGCCCGGGCGTCGGCCCGACGACGGGTACGGCACGCCGGCCGAGCCGTGGGCGGACGACGCCTGGGGGGATCCGGATCCGGCGGCTCCACCCCGCCGCCCGGGCGCGCCGGAGCCGGGGTACCCGGCGCAGAGCGGCTACCGTCCCGGGCCGGCCCCCTATCCGCAGGGCGGCCACCGGCCCGAGCCTGGCCCGCACCCCGGCTATCCGCCTGAGCCGAGTCCGCGATCCGGCCATCGGCCCGAGCCGGGTCCGCACCCCGGCCGTCCACCCGAGCCGGGCCAGTATCCGGGCTACCGGCCCGAGCCGGGTCCCTACCCGACGTACGCCGGGCAGCCGCCCGAGCCGGGTCCCGCCGGGCGGTACGGTCCCCCGCAGCCCGGACCCCACCCGGCCGACCGGGCACCGTGGCCGGGTGACCCCGGCCGGTTCGCGGCCGGTGCCCGGGAACCGCAGCCCGGCCCGTGGGGCGGGCCGGGTCCCCGCGACCCGGGGCACCCCGACGTCTACCGGCCGGCGGGGGTCGGCCCGGCGCACCCCGGGGACCGGTACGCCGACGACCGGCAGGCTCCCGCGCCGTACCCGAGGACGGGCGGTGCGCCGCCGTACCCGGGGGAGCCTGCGCCGCCCTACCCCGCCGGGGGTGCGCCTTCGTATCCCGGGCGGCCCGTGCCGCCGTACCCCGGGGAGGCGGGGCCGCCGGCTGACCGCAAGCGCGGACGCGGTCCGCTGACCGCGGTGCTGGCCACCCTGGTCGTGCTCGCGCTCGTCGGCGGCGCGGCCGTGTGGTATCTGCTGCGGCAGGACGATCCGCCGCCCGCGGCGGGGCCCGCCGCGCCCAGCGCCGCTCCGACGGTGGAGGACACCCCGGCGGCGCCGACGACCGCGCCCACCGCCCCGGCGCCCGAGTCGTCGGCGGATCCCCGGTTCGTGAAGGTGGGTCAGTGCGTCCGCAACGAGGGGCCGGCGGGCGGCAAGCCCAAGCTGCTGATCAGCCCGTGCGGCCCGAAGACGTACGAGGTGCTGCGCCGGTTCGACGGGCAGACCAGCGGGGAGAAGGACGCCGAGGCGAAGTGCGCCAAGGTCACCGGCTACACCAACTGGTACTTCTTCGACAGCCAGCTGGACACCCTGGACTTCGTGCTCTGCCTGAAGCTCCGCTGATCCGCGCCGAAGCCGCGCTGACGCCGCTCATCCGGTGCCGCGCCCTCCGTCCGCCACACCCCTGGGGGAGAGATGTCATCGTTCGGACCGCCCGGCTCCGGCGCACCCGACGACCCGTACGCCAGGCCGCCCGCCGGCCCTCCGGTCGACCCGACCCTGCCGCAGTGGGGCCCGGCACCCGCCGGTGACCAGCCGGGGTACCCGCCGGGCCAGCCGGGCTACCCGCCGGAACAGTCGGGGTATCCGCCGCCCGGCCCGTTCCCGCCCGGCGGCCAGCCGGGTGGGTACCCGCCCCCTGGCCCCTTCCCGCCGGTCAACCAGCCGGGGCCGGCCGGGCCGTGGGGCCCGCCGCCGCCTCCGGGGTACGGGCCACCGCCCGTCGCCCCGCCCGCGCCGCGCCGGGGCGGCCGGATCGCCCTGATCATCGCCCTGGTGGTCGTGCTGCTGCTCTGCCCCTGCCTCGCCCTGGCCGGGTGGGGGATTTGGCAGGCGGCCGACGACGACGGCGGCTCCGCCGCGCCGACGGTGACCGCGCCGACGGTGCCGACGGGCGAGCCGAGCGACGTTCCGACGGCCGCACCGACCACGGCCGAGCCGAGCCCGACCGAGGACGACGACCGGGACTTCGCGAGGGGCGACTGCGTGGTCAACGACGGCACGGACGCCAACGCCGACCTGCGGAAGGTCCCGTGCGGACCGGACACGTACGAGGTCCTGCTGCGCATCCCCGGCACCACGGACGGCGACCGGTGCAAGACGGCGTCGCCGGACGCGACCGCCAACTTCGTCAGCGACAACCCGGTCAACGCCCTCGACTACGTGCTCTGCCTGAAGAAGCGCACCCGTTGAGAGCGGGCCCGCTACCCGAAACTAGGGCTGTCTAGCGTCCACGCTAGACAGCCCTAGTTTTGCCTCGACGGCCGACGACACGCCGGTAGGGTCCTCTACGGATGTCTAGCCCCGCAGCTAGACGGCCCGATACTGTGCAATTCGTGGATCCGGTCCGCAACCCGTACGCCCCGGGCGCCGGCCAGCGCCCGCCCGAGCTCGCGGGGCGGGGGCGGGAGCTGGACGTCTTCGACGTCGTGCTGGAGCGCATCGCGCGGGGCCGCCCCGAACGCAGCCTGATGCTCACCGGCCTGCGCGGCGTGGGGAAGACCGTTCTGCTCAACACCCTGCGCTCGCAGGCGATCACCCGCCTCTGGGGCACCGGCAAGATCGAGGCGCGACCCGACCAGTCGCTGCGCCGCCCAGTCGCCGCCGCGCTGCACATGGCGGTGCGGGAGCTGGCCCCCCGGCACCGCGCCCCGGACCGGATCGACGCGTTCCTCGGAGTGCTCAAGGCGTTCGCCCAGCGGTCCGCGCCGACCGGCCGGGCGGGTGCGGCCCCGAAGCTGCGCGACCGGTGGCAGCCGGGCATCGACGTGCCGGCCGCGACCGGCCGGGCCGACTCGGGCGACATCGAGATCGACCTGGTGGAGCTGCTCAGCGACGCCGCGGCGGTGGCCGCCGACGTCGGCACGGGCATCGCCGTCTTCATCGACGAGATGCAGGATCTCGGCCCCGAGGACGTCTCGGCGCTCTGCGCCGCCTGCCACGAGCTGTCGCAGCTCGGCGCGCCGCTGATCGTGGTGGGCGCGGGCCTGCCGCACCTGCCGGCCGTGCTCAGCGCCGCCAAGTCGTACTCGGAGCGGCTGTTCCGCTACCAGCGCATCGACCGGCTCGACCGGATCGCCGCCGACCAGGCGCTCTGCGCGCCGGCCGAGCGCGAGGAGGTCGAGTACGAGCCGAAGGCCCTCGACCTGCTCTACGAGAAGTCGGGCGGCTACCCGTACTTCGTCCAGGCGTACGGCAAGGCCACCTGGGACCACGCGCCGCGTTCCCCGATCACCGACGCGGACGTGCGGGTGGCCGCCCCCGAGGCGGAGGCCGAGCTGGCGGTGGGCTTCTTCGGCTCCCGGTTCGAGCGGGCCACGCCGGCCGAGCGCGAGTACATGCGCGCCATGGCCACCCTGTCCCTGGTGGAGGGGGACGCGGGCGGCCGGGACGACATGGACGCGGCCGTGCCGACCGCCGAGATCGCCCGGGCGCTCGGGCGCAAGCCGGCGAGCCTCTCCCCGGCGCGGGACGCGCTGATCAAGAAGGGGCTGATCTACTCCGGTGAACGCGGCACGGTCGCGTTCACCGTCCCGCACTTCGGCCGTTACCTGCGCACCCAGCCGGCCTGAGCACGCGCCGGGTGGTCAGACCTTCGACCAGGGCGGCGGGAACAGCACCTCGCCCCGGGGCACGGGCCCGTCCCCGCTGGTGCTGGCGGGCAGGACCAGCGCCTGCCACGGCTCGCCCAGGCCGGACCACGGGCTGGTCAGCCCCATCCGGTCGGCGCGGGTGAAGCCGAACCGCCGGTAGTAGCCCGGGTCGCCGAGCACCACCACGAGTCGCTCGCCGAGCTCGGTGGCGGCGTCCAGGGCGGCCTGCACGACGGCCGTGCCGTGCCCGACCCGCTGCCGGTGGGGGGCGACCGCCACCGGGCCGAGGGCCAGCGCCGGGGCGCTCCCGCCGTCGTCGCGGACGTGGACCCGGGTGAGCAGGGCGTAGCCGACCACCTCGCCGCCGTACTCGGCGACCATGGCCAGCTCGGGGATCCAGGCGTCGGTGCCGCGCAGGTCCTCGACCAGCCCCACCTCGGGCGGGGTCGACACGTCCGGGCGGGCGAACGCGGCGGTCAGCACCCGCCGGACGGGGCCGGTGTCCGCCGGGCCCTCGGGCCGCAGCCGCAGAGTCGTCACCCGGGCGAGGTTACCCGCCGGGCCGGGTCCACCACCGACGGTCGCCCCGATCGGCGTGGCGCTCCCGTGGCGGACGGGCCCGCATCGGCGTGGTGTTCCCTTGCCCGACGGGTCCCGATCGCCGCGCCGACCCGCAGGCCACTGGCCCGGCGGCGACGTCCACGTTCACCGATCGGATCGGGCCGTTGCAGGGGTAGCGGTGCCCGCGACGGGGTATGACTGACCCATGACACCCGTGCGTTCCCTCGCCCGCGTCATGTTGAGCGGCATCTTCGTGGTCAGCGGCGCCCGCAACCTTCAGCATCCGGGGCGGCTGGTGCCGGCGGCGAAGCCGGTCACCGACCGGGTGACCCCGCTGCTCCAGCAGGTCTCCCCGCGCATCCCCACCGACACCGAGACGTTGATCCGCGCCAACGCGGCCACCCAGCTCGTCGGCGGGCTGATGCTGGCCACCGGGAAGTTCACCCGCCCGGCCGCGCTGCTGCTCGCCGGCACGCTGATCCCGACGACCGCCGCCGGCCATCCCTTCTGGAACAGCGCCGACCCGGCCGAGCGCATGCAGAACCAGGTCCACTTCCTGAAGAACCTCGGGCTCTTCGGCGGGCTGCTGCTGGCCGCCGCCGACACCGAGGGCAGGCCGGGCCTGCGGTGGCGCGCCGGTCACCGGATCGGCCACTCGCGACGGTCGGTGGCCCGGGCCGTCCGGACGGCCCGCCGCGAGGCCCGGATCGCCGTACGATCGGCCGCCACCGCCCGTCGACTGCCGGGCTGACCTGCGGCGCGACCCCTCCCGGCGTTGGCCCGCCCCCACCAACGCCACGAATTACCTGAACCGCCCGGTAGGCGTTAACGCGGTGGAAATGTAAAAAACCAGTGTGGGATCGGACACGGTCGCATAACGCGGGAGGCATCAACGTGAGGCGCCGTTCTAGGCTCCGTGCTGGACCTGGACGGGCAGGACGACCTTGGTATGGGGGTGGCCACGACGTGCCGGCGACCGTCGGACGACGGATGGACCGCCTCGCTCCGGTCCGTCGCGCGACCCGTGGGGTGGACCGCAGGACGGCGGTGCGCGCCGGTGTGATCGCCACCGTCGCGTACGCGGCGTGGCTCGCGATCGGCGCCTTCGGGCGGCCGTACAACTTCTTCGACATGAAGATCTACCACGGCGCGGTGGTGTGGTGGGCGAACGGCAACGAGCTGTACGAGTTCATCGCCCCCTCCACCACGCTCGGCTTCACCTACCCGCCGTTCGGGGCGCTGGTGATGCTGCCCATGGCGCTGGTGCCCGTGGAGGTCGCCGGTTGGCTGAACGCGCTGGCCAGCATCGGCGCGCTGGCCCTCGTCCTGGCCGGTCTGCTGCGGCCGATCGTCGACCGGCTGGGCTGGCCGTTGTGGTACACGGTGGGCATCGCGACGCCGATGGCGATCGCCATCGAGCCGGGGCGCGAGACCCTCGGCTACGGGCAGGTCAACCTGCTGCTGTTCGCCCTGATCATGGCCGACCTGATCGGGCTGCGCTGGCGGGCCCGGCGGGGCACCCGGTTCGACGACGCGGTCGGGCCGCTGCGGCGGTTCGTGTTCAGCGGGGCGTGGGCCGGGGTCGGCATCGGCCTGGCCACCGCCGTCAAGCTGACCCCGGCGCTCTTCGTCGCGTACCTCGTGATCACCCGGCAGTGGCGGGCGGCGGCCACGGCGGTCGGCACCACGATCGGGGTGACCCTCGCCGGCTTCGCGCTGGTCGGCGCCGAGTCGCGGGCCTACTTCGGCGGCGTGCTCTGGCAGACCGAGCGGGTCGGCGCGGCCGACATGACCCCAAACCAGTCGCTCGCCGGCCTGCTGGCCCGGCTCTACGACTCGATCGAGACCCCGGGGCTGCTCTGGCTGTCGTTCTCGGTGCTGGTGCTCGCGCTCGGGCTGTCCCGGGCCGTCAGCGCGCGCGCCGACGGCGACGAGCTGACCGCGTTCACCCTGGTCGGGCTCACCGCGAACGTGGTCAGCCCGATCTCCTGGTCGCACCACCTGGTCTGGGTCATCCCGGCGGTCATCGTCCTGGCCGACGCCGCGCTGCGCCGCCGCGAGGCGAGCCGGGGCGTGGCGCAGCGGCCCGGCCAGGCGTCGTCCTACGGCGGGCTGCCCGGGGTCAACGGGCTGCGCCCGCCGATCTGGTATCCGACGCTGACCGGCCTGCGGCACGGCGTGGCGGCGGTGGGGCTCTACCTGCTGTTCCTGATCTCGCCCATCTGGCCGTACGAGCACCAGCTCCCCGAGGTGTCGCACTACCAGGACGGCCTGTTCGGCGCGCTGATGGAGAACTCGCTGGCCGTGGCGCTGATCGTGCTGGTCGCCGCGCTGCCGTGGCGGCCGGGCGCCGAGCCGGCCTTCTACGCCGACCGGTTCGGCCGCGCCGCGAGCGCCGTCAGGGGCAGTTGACCCACTCCTCGGTGCCGTCGGCGAACACCTGCCGCTTCCAGATCGGCAGCCGCGCCTTCACCTCGTCGACCAGCCGGGCGCAGGCGGCGAACGCGGCCGCCCGGTGCGCGGTGCTCACCGCCGCCACCAGGGCCGCGTCGCCGATGACGAGCGGGCCGACGCGGTGCGACACGGCGACCGCGTAGACGTCGGGGTCGGCGGCGACCTCGGCGGCGACCTCCCGGAGCACGGCGGCGGCGCTCGGGTGCCCCTCGTACTCCAGGCTGAGCACCGCGCGGCCGTGGTCGTGGTCGCGGACCACGCCCTGGAACGACACCACCGCCCCGGCCCGCCGGTCGGCGACCGCCGCCTCGTGCGCCGCCAGGTCCAGCGGCTCGGTGGTGACCGTGCCGAAGACGGTCGGCTCCTCGATCGTCACCGGGTGCCCCCTTCTCACGGACACGACCGCTCCCCAGGCAGCAGCGGCAGCGGCACGACCGGCACCCGCGCGCCCGGCTCGCCGGTGCTGCCGGGGCGGATGACCGCGAAGCCGTCCGCGCCGGCCAGCCCGCGCAGCATGGCCGACCCGACGTGCCGGACCGGGTGGGCGGTGCCGGCGACGCGGTCCAGCCGGACCAGGGCCAGGTGGGTGTAGTCGCCCCGCCCCGGCACGGCCTCGGCCAGCGTGGCGTGCGGCAGCACCGGCATCGGCCGGCCCTGCAGGCCCGCCAGCAGCGGCGCGACCAGCGAGACGAGCGCGACGATAGCGGACTGCGGGTTGCCGGGCAGGCCGGCGACGAAGCGGACCCGGCCGTCCGGGTCGACCAGCCGGGCCAGGAGCATGGGGAACCCGGGGCGGACCGCGACCGTGTTGACCACGTAGTCCGCGCCGAGCGCCTCCAGGGTGGGGTGCAGGTGGTCGACCGGGCCGTGCATCGTGCCGCCGGTGGTGCAGACCAGGTCGGCGGTGGCCAGCGCCGCGCGCAGGGCCGCCACGTGCGCCGGCAGCGTGTCGGCCACCGGGCCGACGACGTCGGCCGGGCGCACCTGGCAGCCGTACCGGCGCAGCCACGCCGGCACGGCCGGCCCGAGGGCGTCTCGCACCCGGCCGGCGGCCGGCGGCCCCGACGTCAACAGCTCGTCGCCGAAGACCAGCAGCGCGGCGCGGGGCGACCGGCGCACCCGCAGCGTGTCGTGGCCGCAGGAGGCGGCCAGGCCGATCACCGCCGGGTCGACCGGGGTGCCCGCCGGGAGCAGCTCCTCACCGGCGCGTGCCTCCTCGCCGGGCTCGCGCCACTCCGGGCTCGGCCGGGGGGTGCCGGCGACCCGGCCGTCGGCGGTGCGGGTGGACTCCTCGACCCGCAGGATCGCGGTGACCCCCTCGGGCACCATCGCGCCGGTGGCGATCTCGACGGTGGTGCCGTCGTCGGTCAGCGGCGCCGGGCTGCCACCGGCCAGCACCCGGCCGACGACCCGCCACGGACCGTTCCCGCGCACCGCCCAGCCGTCCACGCTGGAGGTGGGGAAGGCGGGCAGGTCGGTGCGGGTGGTCAGCGGCTCGGCGAGGGTGTGCCCGTCGGTGTCGGCGAGCGGCCGACCGACGGCGGGCAGCGCGGCGGCGAGGCCGACGGCGTACACCCGGGAGCGGGCCTCCTCCCAGCCGGCCGGCGGCGGTACGGCGACCTGTTCCGCGGCGGACGCGGTTTCCGTGCTCACCGGCCGAGCCTATCGTCGGCCGGCGGGACCCACCCGGCCAGTGGCGCGCCGTCCCGGGTGCCGGTCGCTCAGTGGTCGCCGCCGCGGAGCTGGTCGACGGCGTGGGTGAGGATCGGGCCGAGGACGGCGAGCCCGTCGCGGGCGCCGCCGGTGGAGCCGGGCAGGTTGACGACCAGCATCCGGCCGACGACCCCGGCGACGCCCCGGGACAGCGCCGCCGTCGGCACCCGGTCCCGGCTGTGCGCCCGGATCGCCTCGGCGATGCCGGGGATCTCGTGGTCGAGCAGCGCGCGGGTCACGTCGGGGGTGCGGTCGGTCGGGGTGATGCCGGTGCCGCCGCTGGTCAGCACCACGTCGACCCCGTCGGCCAGGGCGGCCCGCAGCGCCGCGCCGACCGGCTCGCCGTCGGGCACCACCACCGGGTCGTCGACCTGGCAGCCCAGCTCGCGCAGGCCGGCGACGAGCAGCGGGCCGCTGGTGTCGGCGTAGACCCCGGCCGAGGCGCGGTTGGAGGCGACCACCACCCGGGCGCGGATCACGGCCGGTCCGCCGGCCGCTGCCACAGGCCCGTCTTGCCGCCCTCCTTGCGGAGCACCCGCACCGCGTCCACCGACGCCGCCGGGTCGACCGCCTTGACCATGTCGACCAGGGCGAGGCCGGCGACCGCGACGGCGGTCAGCGCCTCCATCTCCACGCCCGTGCGGTCGGCGGTCCGCGCCGTGGCGGTGATCTCGACGGTGTCGTCGGTCAGCGCCAGGTCGACCGTCACGCCGTGCAGCGCGATCGGGTGGCAGAGCGGGATCAGGTCCGGGGTCCGCTTGGCCCCCATGATGCCGGCGAGCCGACCGACGGCGAGCGCGTCGCCCTTGGGCAGCCCGTCACGGCGCAGCAGGTCGACCACCTCGGCGGTGGTCCGCAGCCGGCCGGCGGCCACCGCGAGCCGGCCGGAGACCGCCTTGGCGGAGACGTCGACCATGCGGGCCGCGCCCGCCGCGTCGACGTGGGTGAGCTGGGCGGGATCCGTCACGGTCGCGAGCCTATCCTCCGGTACGCCCGGCCCCGGTTCCCACCTTCCCCGGCGCGGGGCGGTCCCGTGGACGGGCGTCCGGACGGACAAAGGAATTGCATCGACGAGACGGCGTTTCCCCGCCGGGGGTCATTCGGTGCGACTGCCGGGAGTCGGTCCGTCCCGGTGCGTCACGCTGCGACGGGAGACACCGCCACTTCCGGGGCGAGCGGGAAAGAAACACCCGAAGCGCGGATGAACCGAGAGGCGGACCTCGCCAGACTGGGTACGGGGACGAGCCGTACTCTTTGCCGACCACGTAGCCGCGCGACACAGAAACGACAAGCGCGACGCAATTCCCTGTAGAGCGCTCCGCACAGGTTCCGTAAACACAACGTGACAAATCATCCCCGGGTTGGCTTATATTGCGCATACCGACATTTATCAGTACAGAATTGGACGGGACCGGCCTTAAGCTTTCCTCCGTCAGACAGGAACGGCAGAAAGGCTGGGGGCTGTGATGAAGTCGCACGAGTGGAGTTGAGAGCACTTCTCGGAGCGGACAATGGCCAGTACCCTGAGGAACGCATAGCCATCGGTGACAACGCGAGGACGATGGGTGGCCGCTCCGACGAATCGACGGACCGAGACCGATCGGCGACTCCAGTCGCTAGTCGGTCTCGTCGTCGTTTGTGCGTCCGCCGCCCTCGTCGTCTCCACCGACCAGCTCCTGGCCGGGAACGACCCCGGCAACCTGGCACTCTGGGCGGCGCTCGTCTCGCTGGTCGCCATCGGGGTCACGGTGAAGGTCCGGGTCCGGATCAGAGCCACCAACCACGACATCGCCTGGACCGAGACCGCCATCCTCATCGGCCTGGCCGTCGCCCCCACCCCCATGGTGGTCCTGGCCACCAGCCTCGGCATCGCGATCACCACCTGGCTGCACCGTAAGACCACGCTCAAGACGCTGTTCGGCATCGGCAAGAACACGCTGGTCGCCGCCGTCGCGGGGGCGACCCTGCACGCCGCCGGCTGGCGCACCGGTGACGACCTGATCGTCCATCTCGTCCTGCCGCTCTCCGTCGCCTACCTGGCGGCCGTGGTCCTCGACGAGCTGGTCACCCTCCCGGTCATCGCGATGGCGACCGGCGAGCGACTGCGGGACCTGTTCCGGGAGGACTGGGGCCTGCGGGCCGCCACCGCCGCCGCCCGGCTCCTGGTGATCATCGGCACCGTCTTCATCCTCCGGGCCGACAGCCGCCTCCTGCTCGCCGTCCCGCCCCTGGTGCTGAGCCTGCACCTGCTCTACAGCAACCGGGTCCGCACCCGCACCGAGCAGCAGGCGTGGCAGCGCCTGGCCCGCACCACCGACGCGCTCAACGTCGTCGACCTCGACAAGGTTCTCACCACCGCCGTCACCCAGGCCGCCGAGTTGTTCTCCGCCGACGAGGTGGAGATCTCCCTGCGCGGGACGGGCCGGACGGTCCGCGGCTCCGCCGGCACCCTCACCTACGACGGGCCGACCGGCCCCGGCGGCACGGCGCACGGGTCGGTGATCTCCGCCCGCCTGGAGGGGCACGACCGCACCGTCGACGTCGGCACGCTCCGCCTGCGGTTCCACGGCCCCGTCCAGTTCTCCGAACGCGAGCAGTACACCCTGCGCACCTTCACCTCGGCGCTGTGCACCGCCGTCCGCAACGCCCAGGCGTACGCCGAGCTGGCCCGCGTCGCCGACGAGCACGCGTACGCGGCGACCCACGACACCCTCACCGGCCTGGCCAACCGGCGGCACCTGCTGGACCAGGGCAGTGAACAGCTCAACGCCCGGCACGCCGACGGGGTGACCGCGCTCGTGCTGATCGACCTCAACCACTTCAAGGAGGTCAACGACACCCTCGGCCACGCTGCCGGCGACCAGGTGCTCCTGCAGGTCGCCGACCGGCTGCGCGGCGCCGCCCAGGGCGACGACCTGGTGTCCCGCCTCGGCGGCGACGAGTTCGCCGTGCTCCTGCGTGGCCTGCCCGCCCCGGCGGTGGCCGCGCACCGCACCGAGGCCCTGCTCGCCGCGCTGCACGAGCCCCTCGACGTCGACGGCATGCGGATCAGCGTGGAGGCCAGCGGCGGCATCGCGATCGCGCCGGCCAGCGGCGGAATGCCCGAGCTGCTGCGCCGCGCCGACGTCGCGATGTACCAGGCGAAGCGCGCCGGCCAGCGGATCGCCACCTACGCCCCGGCCCGGGACACCGCCGACCTCGGCCGGCTCACCCTCGGCGGTGAGCTGCCCCGGGCGGTCGCCGACCAGGAGTTCACCGTCAACTTCCAGCCCATCGTCGACCTCGGCACCGGCGAGGTGACCAGCGCGGAGGCGCTGGCCCGCTGGCACCACCCGGTGCACGGCATCATCGACCCGCTGCGTTTCCTGGAGGCCGTCGAGCGCTCCGGCCTGCTCCCCGCGTTCGCCGAGGCGATCCTCGACCAGGCGCTCATCGCCGCCAACAGTTGGCGCGACGCCGGCTTCGACCTGCCCGTGGCGGTCAACGTGTCGCCGCGCAGCCTGCTCGACGCCCGCTTCCCCGGCTCCGTGCTGGCCCGGCTGCGCGCCCACGACCTGCCGCCGGACCGGCTGGTCCTGGAGCTGACCGAGACGCTGACCCTCAGCCAGCTCGACGTGGTCGACCGGGTGCTCAGCCGGCTGCGCGACGAGGGCGTCCGGCTGGCCCTGGACGACTTCGGCACCGGCTACTCGTCGCTGTCCCTGCTCTCCCGCATCCCCGTCCACGAGCTCAAGATCGACCGCAGCTTCGTGTCGGCCATGGAGGGGTCGGCCGAGGCCGCCGCCGTCATCCGGTCCACCCTCGACCTCGGCCGCAGCCTCGGGCTCACCGTCGTCGCCGAGGGGGTGGAGAGCGAACCGCAGCGCCGTGCCCTCTGGGAGCTGGGCTGCACCGCCGGGCAGGGCCACCTCTTCGGCCGGCCGGTGCCGGCCGGCACGCTCCTGTCCACCCTGCACCGCGGCTTCGGCGGTCGCACCGGCACCCTCGCCCCGCCGCTGCACGACGCGGGCACCGTGGTCCGGCTCCCCGCCGGGCGGCGGCAGGGTGGCCGCAGCCGGGGAGAGCGTCTGCCACACTTGCCCGCGTGACCGCCGCCGCCGACCGGGCCACCCGCGCCCCCGCACTGTGGCGCAGGATCGACCGGGCCGCCGGCGGCCTCGCCCTCGACCTCGGCCTCTACGGTGCCTCCGCGGCGTTCGCGGCGGTCACCGCCGGCACCTCCACCCTCCCGCCGCACCGCGCCTGGGGCACCGTCGCCGCGTTCGGCTACCTGCTCGCCGCGCTCGCCGTCGCCGGTCAACTCGCCGCCCGCCGCCGGGACGCCGGCACGCCGCTCGCCGCCCTGCCGGCCCGCTGGGCGGTCACCGGGCTGGCCTGGGCCAGCACCACGCTGCTGCCGCTGCTGGTGCAGAGCGCGCAGCGGGCCGCCGGCCGCACCGACCGGGCGCAGGAGGAGGTGGTCGTCGTCGAGCACAGCGGCAACCGCCTCGTCGAGACCGGCACGCCCTACCTCGGGCACGACGCGATCGCCGCGCTCCCCGCCGACGAGCGGCTGCTCGGCTACACCCCGTACCAGCCGGGCATGGCCCTGTTCGGCCTGCCGCGCGCCGTCGCGGACGGCTGGTGGACGGACGCCCGGGTCTGGTTCGCCGTCGCCACCGCGCTGCTCCTCGCCCTGGCGGTGGCCGCCCTGCGCACCGGGGCCCCGGCCACCCTCGGCGCCTCGGCCGCCGCCGGCGACCCGGCCGGCGACGGCGACCGGGCGGCGGCCGTGCTGCGCGGGATCCAGGCGGCGACCGTGCTGCCGGTCTGCGCCCTCACCCTCGCCACCGGCGGCGACGACCTGCCGGTGCTCGCCGCCTGCCTGCTGGCCCTCGCCCTCGCCGCCAGCGGCCGGCCGGGCCGCGCCGGCCTCGCGATCGGCGTGGCGGGCGCGTTGAAGCTCTTCGCCTGGCCGGTCGCCCTCGTGCTGATCGCCTGGGCGGCCACCCACCGCTGCGCCGGGCGGCTCGCCGCCGGCGCGCTCGGCGTGCCGGCGCTCGCCCTGCTCCCCGCCCTGCTCGTCGACCGCGACGCGCTGGTCGAGAACGTGCTGCGCTTCCCGCTCGGGCACGGCCTGGTGACCAGCCCGGCACAGTCCCCGTTCCCCGGTCACCTCATCGCGACCGCCCTGCCCGCCGGCCGGGTCGTCGCCGCCGCGCTGCTCGTCGCCGCCGGGGCCGCGATCGCCGTCCGGCTCCTGCACCGCCCGCCCCGCACGGCCGCCGCCGCCGCCCTGATCTGCGGGTACGGGCTGCTCGCGGCGATCCTGCTGATGCCCACCACCCGCTTCGGCTACCTGCTCTACCCGGTGGCCCTGCTCGCCTGGGCAGCCGCCCTGGCCCGCCCCGCGCCGGGCCCCGCCGCCCCCTGACCGGGGGGCTTCGCCCCGACGGCCGGCGCGGTCGACCGGCACGGCGTACACCTGAGGTATGACGACGACCTTCCACGACCGGGAAGACGCCGGCCGGGTCCTCGCCGACCGGCTCGCCGGCCTCGTCGGGCACTCCGACGTCACCGTGCTCGGGCTCGTCCGGGGCGGCGTGCCCGTGGCCCGGGTGGTCGCCGAGCGGCTCGGCGTCCCCCTCGACGTGCTGGTGGTCCGCAAGCTCGGCCTGCCCCTGGCCCCCGAGGTCGCCTTCGGCGCGCTCGGCCCCAACGGCGTGCGGGTGCTCAACGAGACGGTGGCCGCCCGGCTCGACGCCGGGGAGGTCGCCGACGTGCAGCGCCGTGAGCAGGCGGAACTGGAACGCCGCGAGCAGCGCTACCGGGCCGGGCGACCCCCGCTCGACCTGACCGGCCGCACCGCCGTCGTCGTCGACGACGGCCTGGCCACCGGGGCGACCGCCCGCGCCGCCGTCCAGGTGGCCCGGCACCTCGGCGCCCGCCGGGTGGTCGTCGCGGTGCCCGTCGGCTCGCAGCAGGCGTACGAGATGCTCGCCGCCGAGGCCGACGAGGTCGTCTGCGCCGAGCGGCCCGCCGACTTCGGCGCGGTCGGCGCCTACTACTTCGACTTCCACGAGGTGTCCGACGACGAGGTGACCAACGCGCTCGCGGCGATCGGGTGACTTGACGGGGTACCTTCGGGTAATGCAGCTCACCTGTCCCAAGTGTCACGGAGACATGCGCCAGTACGAGCGCAGCGGAGTCGTCATCGACCAGTGCGGCGAATGTCGGGGGATCTTCCTCGACCGCGGCGAACTGGAGAAGCTGTTCGAGGCCGAGGCGAACTGGAACCGGCAGCAGTCGGCGGGCGCCCCGAACCAGGCCCGGCCGGCGCAGGCGCCCGGCGCATACCCGCCGCCTCCACCTCCCGCCCCCCAGCCGGGCTACGGCGCGGTGCCCCCGCCCCCGCCGCCGCCCCCGACGCACGGCTACCCGCCGCCCGCCCCCGCGTACGGCGGGCACGCCCAGCCGCACTACGGCTACCACGGCCACTACCGCCGCAAGAAGCACCACGGCTTCCTCGGCGAACTCTTCGACTGACCCCTTCAGGCGACGTGGGGCAGATCCGGTCCTGGTGACCGCCCCACGTCGCCGACATGCCAGGAGACGCCCGGCGTGCGAGGCTGCGTCCATGACGGCCGTTTCGCAGCCCGAGGCGCTGGCGCAGGCGTACGCGGGGATCACCGACGTCGTGGCCCCGCTCGACGACGCCGGCCTGCAACGGCCCACCCGGTGCCGGGGCTGGCTCGTCGCCGACCTGCTGTTCCACGTGCTCTGTGACGCGCAGCGGGCACTGGTGGCGCTCGCCAGCCCCGCCGACGGGCCGGCCGACTGCGACGACGTCTCCTACTGGCGGGCCTTCACCGCCCCGGCCGACGGCACCGGGACCGGGCGGCGGGCGGCCCGCGACGAGGCCGGCAGCGGTGGCCGGCACGCCTCGTGGGTCCGGCGCTCGGCAGCCGCGTTCGAGCGCCCGAGCGGGGTGGTCCGGGTCTGGGCCGACACGGCCCCCGCCGCCGTGCGCGCCGCCGCCGCGGCCGACCCGGCCGGCTTCGTCACCACGCAGGGCCACGTGCTGCGGGTGCCGGACCTGCTGGCCACCCTCACCACCGAGGCGGTCGTGCACCACCTCGACCTGATCGTCGACCTGCCCGACGCCCCGCCACCGGCCGCGTTGCCCGTCCGGGTCGCGGTGGCGAGCCTCTGCGGGCTGCTCAGCGACGACGCCGTCCGGCCCGTCGGCTGGGACGACCGGGACTTCCTGCTCAAGGCTGCCGGCCGGGTGCCGCTGACCGACCGGGACCGGTGGGAGTTGGGCGAGGCCGCCGGCTGGTTCCCGCTGATCGGCTGAACCGACTGGGCGGCCGGGTCACTGGGAAGCGGCCAGGCCGGAGGGTGCCGCGCCGGCTCAGACGATCGCCATGTCGACGAAACGGGACAGGTGGAGCTGCGCGGCCACGGTGATCGAATCGGTCGGCCCGTTTCGGTGCTTGGCGACGATGAAGTCCGCCTCCCCGGCGCGCGGCGACTCCTTGTCGTAATAGTCATCTCGGTGCAAAAGAATTACTACGTCAGCATCCTGCTCAATCGAGCCGGATTCTCGCAAATCGGACAACTGCGGTCGCTTGTCCGTACGCTGCTCCGGGCCACGGTTCAGCTGACTCACCGCGATCACCGGGCACTCGACCTCCTTGGCAAGCAGCTTGAGGCCACGGGACAGGTCCGCGACCTCCTGCTGTCGGCTCTCGGTGCGCTTCGGCGACGTCATGAGCTGGAGATAGTCGACGACGATCAGCTTCAGGTCGTGCTTCTGCTTGAGCCGACGCGCCTTCGCCCGGATCTCCATCAGGTTCATGCTCGGCGTGTCGTCGACGAAGAGCGGCGCCTCGCTGATCTCACCCATGCAACGGGCCAGCTTGGTCCAGTCGTCGTCGGAGAGCTGGCCGCTGCGCAGCACGTGCAGCGGGACGCGGGCCTCCGCCGAGAGCAGTCGCATGACGATCTCGACCTTGCTCATTTCGAGCGAGAAGATCGCCGACGCCTGATTGGCCCGGATGGCCGCGTTCCGGGCGAAGTCCATGCTCGCGGTGCTGTTGTGCGTCGGGATCATGGACCGGCCGGCCAGGTAGAGGTGGTCCGGGTTGTCCACCGTCACGCAGCGGACCGGGACGCTCGGCACCGGCCGGACGTCGACGATGAACCGGGCGCGGGCGTCCGGGGCCGTCCGCTGCCGCGCGGCGTGCGCCGCCCGCCTGTCCGCCAGGCGGAAGACGGTGTCGGGCGTCGAGAAGTCCACGGTGTACGCGGCGGGCGAGCCCTCCCGTGCCGGCTGCTCGTCGATGGTGCACTGGTAGCCGAGGCCGACCACGAGTTCCCGGACGCAGCCGGCCAACCGGCGGGAGGTCGAAACGTACCGGAGGGTCCCGTCGGGGCGCACCGTCCCGGCGGCGTCCATCAGGCCCGCGAGCAGTTCCCGGCGCTGGTCCTCCGACGCGCGGAGGTACTCCGGCGGGAGGTGCGGCTCGGCGCTGCCCTCGCCGACGCCCACCCCGAGGGTGTACGGCGCGACGGCGAGATCCCGCTCGGGCAGCCGCAGCGGCGCGCAGTTCCCGACGGCGTGGCGGGGTTGCCGGCCCGCCGCGTCGGTGTGCAGCGTGGCGGCGATCCGGGCGGTCGTCACCGCGTCCTGGGCGGCGGTGGTCCGCCACAGGTGCTCGGCGTCGGCCACGACGACCGAGCCGTCGGAGAACTCGACCTCGTAGCAGGGGCGGTCGTGCCGCACCTCGAAGGCGGCCGTGACGGTGGTCGGTGTGCCGTCCGCGGCGAGGAGCCGGTCACCGACCGCCACCTCGCCCATCGTGGTCCAGCCGTCGGGGGTGGGCAGCGGGGTGTCGAGCGCGAGCGCCTTGCCCAGACCGGGTCGGCCGGCCACGATGATCAGCTGACCGGGGTGCAGGCCGTTGAGCAGCCGGTCGAGGTCGGTGAAGCCGGTCGGCACGCCGGTCATGACGCCGCCCTGGGCGCCCACCGCCTCGATCTCGTCGAGGGTCGGCTGGAGCATGTCCGCGAGGATGGCGAAGTCCTCGCTGACCCGGCGCTCGGTGATCTCGTAGACCGCCTGCTGCGCGAGGTCGACGATGTCGTCGACGTCGCGGCTGCCGTTGTTGCCGGTGCCGTACCCGAGCTGCACGATCTTGGTGCCGGCCTCGACGAGGCGGCGGAGCACGGCCCGCTCCCCGACGATGCGGGCGTAGTAGGCGGCGTTGGCGGCGGTGGGGACGGTCGCGATGAGGGTGTGCAGGTAGGGCGCGCCGCCGATGCGGGCGAGGTCGCCCGAGTCGGCCAGGGCGGCGGCCACCGTGATCGCGTCGGCGGGCTCGCCCCGGCCGTAGATGTCGAGGATGGCGTCGAAGATCGTGGCGTGCACCGGTCGGTAGAAGTCGGTGGACTTCAGGATCTCGACGACGTCGGCGATGGCGTCCTTGGACAGCAGCATGCCGCCGAGGACGCACTGCTCCGCGGCGACGTCCTGGGGTGGGGTCTTCTCGAACTGGCCGTCCCGCTGCGCGGGTGCCGGTGGCTGGCCGCCGCCCCGTGGTTCCGTCCGCATGTCGTCGGTGACCGACACGGGATCCCCCCTCCGCTGCGTCGGCATGGACTACCGCTCCGCCGCCGGGCACGACGACGTCCGATCGGACCGGTCGGGTCGATCGGGGGGTCATCGCACCGTCGGTCGAGAGGCAACCATACGGAACCCGAGGTCAGCGACTCAACCAGGCCGGTGGACGAGCCTTGGGACAACCTGTGGACGCCGGTGGACAACATGTGCGCAGGGTGTGCACAGGTTGTGGATAAGTGTTGGGGAATTCTGGCCCGAAACGCCGTGACCTGCGCAAACACCGTCCCCACCCTGTGGAGGAGAAATTTCTGGTGAGCTTCCCCGGCGCTTCGTCCCGTACTATCTCCTGCAAACGGCTACACCTGGACAGCGGATTGCACTTTCGGTTCAGAAGGGTCACGCTCCGGCCGTGAGACACCGGGACTGGGGACGCGGGGAGGGCAGCCCGCGCGAGTGGCAGGCAAGCCTCCCGTGGGACGCCTCCGGCGACCAGCCTCCGGTCGACCCGCCCAGCTCGGCCGTCGAGCGCTACCGCACCCCGAGCCGCCGCCGGGCCGCGCGCCGTGGTCAGCAGGAGCCGGTCGAGACCTACCTGCCGCGGTGGGCGCTGGACTCGGGTGTCGAGCGGGCCGACGGCGGGGGTCGACACGCGGCCCCCGACGACGACGATGACGACGTCCGGCCCCGCTCGGGCTCGGGCTGGCGCACCACCGAGACGACCACCAGTTGGCGGCGCGTCAGCGAGACGACCTGGCGGGACGTGCCCGCGATCGAGGCGGCCCCCGAGCGGGAGCGGCCCGGCGGATGGCGGGACGTGCCCGCGATCGGCGCGGCCCCGGAGCCCGAGCGGCCCGGTGGCTGGCGCGACGAGCCTTCCCGCGACGAGGGTTACGTGGGCAGCAGGCGGGCCGACGAGGACGATCCGGTGTCCGGCGCGGCGCGGGCGGCCCGCCCCCGCCGGTCGTCGTCGCGCCGCCCCCAGGTGGTCTGGTCGGGCCTGGAGGACGTGGGCACCGCGACCGGCGCGGACGCGACGGAGGGTGGGGGGCGGCGGACCCGCCGCAGCCGCCGGGCGGGCGCGGACACCTGGTCCGCACGACCGGCCGTGGACCCGTGGGAGCGGGGCTCCGCGGACGCGCCGGAGACCAGCAGCGAGACGCCCTCCTACCAGCCGGCGGTGGACCCGTGGGACGCCTCCGGCGTGCACGCGTGGGACCGGTCGGCGGTCGAGAGCCGGTGGGAGTCACCCGACGGCGCGGCCCGCTGGGACCAGACCGGCGAGATCGGCGACATCGGGCGGTGGGACCGCACCGGGGAGATCGGCCGGTGGGAGGAGACCGGGGACGTCGGCCGGTGGGACCAGACCGGGGAGATCGGCCGCTGGGACCGGGCCGGGGAGACCGGGCGGCGGGAACGGTCGACCACCGAGACGGGGCAGTGGGGCCGGGTCGACGACGGGCAACGGTGGGATCGGTCGGTGGAGCCCCGGTCCGGGGACGGCTCGATCGAGGGATGGTCCTGGCCGGAGCACGTGGAGGGGTTCTGGTCGGGCACCCGGCTCGCGGGCGACGATCCCCGGTGGATGGACGCGCCGGCGTCCGCGCCGCGGTCACCGGTGGTGCCGTACACCGCCCCCCGGCCGCGGTCGGCGCCACGGCGCCGGGCGGAGCCGGCCCGGCGGAGGGGCGAGCCGGTCGGCGCGCGGACGGCGGACGTGCCGTCCCGTCGGCGGGCAGAGTCGACACCCGCCAGGTCCTGGAACCGTCGTCTCGAAGACGACCTGCTCGACCCGGATCCGGGCGGGCCGTTCCGGCCGTTGGTCTACACGGCGGCGTGCTATCTGCTGCCGGCGGTGCTGGTCTTCGTCTGGCTGCTGACGCTGGACGGGCAGGCACCGGCCGGCTGCGTGACGGACATCAGCGGTGGCGGCTGCGACTCGCCACGGTCGCACGCCATCGGCTCGCTGGTGAACGGGGCACCCCGGTTCGGCCTGGCGCTGGCCAGCAGCCTCCTGGTCGCGCTGCTGCTGCGGCGGGTCGGCACGACGTGGCGGTCGGCGACGGTGGCGCTGGCGGCAGCCGTCGTCGGCGGCGGGCTGTCGACGGTGATGATCAGCGCGGTGACCGGCCAGCCCATCGGCTGACCGAGGCCGCACGCGGCCCTCGGCGACACTCCGCCGCAGAGCGGGCCGTCCGTCTGCTCGCGCCTTCCACGGTTGAGCGGATCGTCTGCCTGCGCCGCCGGCCGAGCGGGATCGTCCACCCGTCGAAGCGGAAGGGCCCGCACCGGCGATCCGGTGCGGGCCCTTCGCGTGGTGCTGTCGGGTGTCAGCCCTGGACGACGTTCAGGTCGAACTTGGCGGTCACCTCGGGGTGCAGCCTGATGCTGACCGGGTACGCGCCGAGCGACTTGATGTGGCCGGGCGTCTCCAGCCGTCGACGGTCGAGGGCCGGGCCGCCGGCCGCCTTGACGGCATCGACGATCTCGGCCGGGGTGACCGAGCCGAAGAGCCGCCCGCCGTCGCCGGCGCGGGCCTTCAGGCTGACCTTGAGGCCCTCGAGCTGGGCCTTGACCTCGTTGGCGTGGCCGAGGTCGCGGATCTCGCGGGCCGAGCGGGCCCGCTTGATGACCGTGACCTGCTTCTCCGCGCCCTTGGTCCAGGCGATCGCGAAGCCCTGCGGGAGCAGGTAGTTACGGCCGTAGCCGTTCTTGACCTCGACGATGTCGCCCGGGGCACCGAGGCCGGACACCTCCTGAGTCAGGATGATCTTCATATCGGTGCCTCCTCTCAGCGGGCCGTGGCCGTGTACGGCAGGAGCGCCATCTCGCGGGCGTTCTTGACCGCGCGGGCGATCTGCCGCTGCTGCTGCGAGGTCACGCCGGTCACCCGCCGAGCGCGGATCTTGCCGCGGTCGGAGATGAACTTGCGCAGCAGCGCGGTGTCCTTGTAATCGATGTACGTGATCCCGTCCTTGTCGAGCGGGTTCACCTTCTTCTTTGGTTTGCGAAGTGCAGCGGCCTTGGCCATTGCTCGGGCTCCTGGTTTGCGATCGCGGGCGCTCGGCGCCATTAGAACGGAGGCTCCTCGTCGAAGTTGCCGCCACCCGAACCACCGCGCGAGGGAGCCGGCGCAGCCGAGGCCCAGGGGTCGTCGAAGTTGCCTCCGCCGCCGCCCTGGTTGCCACCACCGCCACCGCCGAAGCCGCCGCCACCGGAGCGGGACATCTTCTGCACCTTCGCCGTGGCGTAGCGCAGGGACGGGCCGATCTCGTCGACCTCCAGCTCGATGACGGTGCGCTTCTCACCCTCGCGGGTCTCGTAGGACCGCTGACGCAGCCGGCCCGACACGATCACCCGGGCACCGCGCTGCAGCGACTCGGCGACGTGCTCGGCGGCCTGCCGCCAGACCGTGCACGCGAGGAACAGCGGCTCGCCGTCCTTCCACTCGCCGGACGCCTTGTCCATGAACCGGGGCGTCGAGGCGACCCGGAACTTGGCGACCGCGGCCCCCGAAGGGGTGAAACGCAACTCGGGGTCATCGGTCAGATTGCCGATGACCGTGATGGTGGTGTCTCCTGCCATGACCATCTCCTCGCGCACTCATCGTTCGCCGTACAGGCTCTCAGGGCCCTACGACAACCTCGATGAGGCTGATCCGGGTGGTGAACCGGGTGGACTGTTAGCGCGTCTCCGGCCGGATGACCTTGGTGCGCAGCACGGACTCGTTGAGCCGCAGCTGACGATCCAGCTCGGCCACCGCCGCAGGCGTGGCCTGCAGGTCGACGACAGCGTAGATGCCCTCGGCCTTCTTGTTGATCTCGTACGCGAGGCGCCGGCGGCCCCATACGTCGGTCTTCTCGACCGAGCCACCCGCGGTCCGGATCACGTTCAGGTACGTGTCGAGCGACGGGGCGACGGTGCGCTCCTCGAGGCTGGGGTCGAGGATCACCATGATCTCGTAATGACGCAAGACGTGCTCACCTCCTGTGGGCTAGGCGGCCACGGTCCTTCCGTGGCAGGAGGTCTGGCGTCGTGACCGCTCCGGACCGGGGGAACCCGGCCGGACGCGGACAACCGGACCAGGATACCCGGCCCGGACGATCATGCCCGGGCAGGTCGACGTCGGCGGTTCCCGCGCCGCCGCCGGGACGCGACCCGGCGGCGGGCAGGGGCGCGCGTACGGGAACCGGGGGCCGGGCCGACGACGCGCGTCGAACCCGGCCCCCGGTCACGAGGCCGCGGGGCGTCCCGTCCGCATTCCTTGGGTGGGACCTGGGGAGGAACGACCACACCGATGAGGTTGGACCGAAACGCCCCGCGGAGCTTCTTGTGTTGTTATCCGACCGTACAACGATTTCGTCACGTGTGGAGAGAATCAGCACTTTTGCCCGATGATCGGCAGAAGGCCCGCCGTCGATCCCACCCGGACCAACGACCGGCGGGCCGGCCGGGTGACGACCGGTCGACCCGCCGACCGACACCGCGACCCGACCGACACCGCGACCCGGCCGCTCCGTCGCCCCGCACGTCGGTGCCTCGACGTAGGCTCGCCTGCATGCGTATCGGAGCCCACGTCGATTCCGCCGACCCGCTGTCCGAGGCCACCGCCCGAGCCGCCGACGCCGTGCAGTTCTTCCTCTCCGATCCGCAGGGCTGGAAGGCCCCGAAACCCAGGGAGGACGCCGACCGGTTGCGCGCCGCCGAGGTCGACCTCTACGTCCATGCGCCGTACGTCATCAACGTGGCGACGCTGAACAACCGGATCCGCATCCCGAGCCGGAAGCTGCTGCTCGGCCACGCCACGGCGGCGGCGGAGATCGGCGCGAAGGGCCTGATCGTGCACGGCGGGCACGTCAACGCGGGCGACGACCTGGCGGTCGGGTTCGACAACTGGCGCAAGACCTTCGCGTACGCGGCGGACGCCGGGGGCTTCGCCCTGCCGGTGCTGATCGAGAACACCGCAGGTGGGGACAACGCCTGCGCCCGACGCCTCGACGCGCTGGCCCGGCTCTGGGACGCGCTCGGCGACTACGAGGTGGGCTTCTGCCTCGACACCTGTCACGCGCACGCCGGGGGTGAGGAGCTGCTCGACCTGGTCGACCGCGTGAAGGCGATCACCGGGCGGATCGACCTGGTGCACGCCAACAACTCGAAGGACACGTTCGGTTCGGGGCGGGACAGGCACGACAACCTCGACGGCGGCACCATCGACCCGGAGCTGGTGGTGGCCGTGATCCGCGCGGCGGGCGCCCCGGCGATCGTGGAGACCCCCGGCGGCGTGGACGGCCAGGGTGCGGACATCACCTTCCTACGCGACCGACTCGCCGTGGGGAGCCCGGCCGCATGACGACCGAGCAGTCCGGCGCCACGGACGAGGCCACCGCCGCGACGAAGCCGACCACGGCCGGCGCCCCCGCGGCGGACGCGGCCGGGCCGGACGCCACCGGCACGGAGCCGGCCGCGGGCGGGACAGCCGGGACCGAGCCGGCCGTCGGCGAGACCGCCGGGAAGGCCACCACCTCCGGCGACCAGGACGCCCGAAAGAACGGCGAGTCCGGGAAGGACGGCGAGCCCAGAAAGGACGGCGGCACCGAGGACGCCAGCAGCGCGAAGGGCGGCGACACCGACGCCGGCGGTTCCAGGGACGGCGACGGCACGAAGGACGACAGCAGCGGCAAGGAGGGCGGGAAGCCGGACCGCTGGGAGGCGTTCGCCCCCGCCCCGGAGCCGGTGCCGGGTCGACTGCGGCGCGGGCTGCGCGCGGTCGGCCGTTTCGGCGTCCACGAGTGGACCCTGGCCGTGCTGGGCTCGCTGGCGCTGGCCGTCGCGCTCACCTGGCCGACGCTGCGCTACCCGCGCCACACGCTTCCGCAGGACTACTGGGACCCGAGCCTCCAGACCTGGCAGATGGCCTGGTCGGGGCACATCCTGAAGACCAACCCCGCGCAGCTGTGGCACTCCAACACGTTCTTCCCGGAGCCGTGGAGCTTCGCCTTCTCCGACACCCTCCTCGGGTACGCGCCGGCCGGCATGATCGGCACCGGCCCCGAGGCGGCCCTGCTCCGCTACAACATCATGTTCGTGCTGGCCCACGCGCTCGCCACGCTCGGGGCGTACGCGCTGGCGCGGCAGCTCGGGGCGGGGCGAGCGGGCGCTGCGGTGGCCGGGGTCGGCTACGCGTACGCCCCCTGGCTGCTCGCCCAGGCGGGGCACCTGCACATCATCTCCAACGGCGGCATCCCGCTGGCGCTGGCCATGCTGGCCCGCGGGCACGGCTGGTCGCTGCGCCACGGCTACCGCCCCGAGCGGCGGCACGCCGGGTGGGCGTACGCCGGGTGGGTGGTGGCCGCCTGGCAGCTGAGCCTGGGCTTCGGCATCGGGCTGCCGTTCGCGTACGTGCTGGCGGTGGTGACGCTCGTCGCCACCGTGACCTGGTTCGTCCGGCGCCGGTCGGTGCGGCGGCCGTTCGGGGTGCGGCTGCTCGTCGCCGACGTCGTCGGCGCGCTGCTCTTCGCGGGGGTGGGCGCCCTGCTGGCCGTCCCCTACTTCAAGGTCGCCGAGCTGCACCCGAACGCGGCCCGCACCCTCGACGACGTCGGCATCTACTCGCCGCCGCTTGCGGGCTTCTTCACCGCACCGGCCGAGTCCCGCGTCTGGGGCACGCTGCACGAAGGGGCGCGCGCCGGGCTGCCCTGGAACTCCCCGGAGATGACCCTGCTGCCCGGCTTCGTGCTCTACGCGCTGGCGGCGGGCGGGCTGTTCTTCTCGGTGTGGCGGCTGCGGCACAGGCTGCTGCTGCTCGCCGGGGTGGTGGTGACGGCGGTCCTGGCCATGGGCACCCGGTTCTTCGGCGGCACCTTCACCTACGGTCTGCTGTTCGAGTATCTGCCGGGCTGGAACGGCCTGCGCACGCCGGGGCGGATGATGCTCTGGACGACGCTGCTGCTCGGGCTGCTCGCCGCCGGGGCGGTCAGCGCCTTCGCGATCCGGGTGCGCGAGTGGGCCGCCGAGCGGGTCCCGCCGTGGCCGGGCCCGTGGCTGCGGCTGGCCACCGTGCTGCCGCTGCTGCTGGTGATCGCCGAGGGCCTCAACGTCACCCCGCATCCGGTGGTGCCGGTCCAGCCCGCCGCGATGCGGTCGGTGGACGGCCCGCTGCTCGTGCTGCCCAGCGACCAGGGCCCGGACCAGCTGGTGATGCTGTGGTCGACCAGTCGGTTCCAGGACGTGGTCAACGGCGGCAGCGGCTTCACCCCGCAGCGGCAGATCGAGATCCGGAAGGCGACCGAGACGTTCCCGGACCAGGCGAGCGTGACCTACCTGCGTGCCCTGGGCGTGCGCAACGTGGTGGTGCTGCGCGACCGGATCGCCGGCACGCCGTGGGCCACCACGATCGACGCCCCGGTCGACGCGCTCGGCATCACCCGCGAGCAGGTCGACAACGCGGTGGTCTTCCGCTTCTGACGGCGCGCCCGGCTGCCGCGCCGGGCCCGAGACGCGGCCGGCCCGGGCCGGAAGCCCGGGCCGTGCCGAGCGCCGTCAGGCCGCCGTCGGGGCGGGCACGGCGGCGGGCTCGCTGGGCTCGGGTCGCCGTCGCCACCGGTCCACCCAGGGCGCGTCCGGCGCGCCGTCGAGCACCCCGCCGTCGGGGTCGTCGGCGTAGGTGTCCCGCACCGCGTCGCGCTCGGGGTGCAGGATCTCCTTCACGACCAGCACGCAGAGCAGCGCGACGGTGCCCAGCCGCAGCGTCGCCGCCAGCACGAATACCCCCTCGGGGAAGACCGGGCGGCTGGTCGCCGAGCCGAGCAGCTCCCCGTAGAAGGCGGCGAAGTAGCCGATCTCGGCGACCTGCCAGGCGATGAAGGCACCCCACTTGGGGCGGGCGAGGACGACCAGCGGCAGCAGCCAGAGGACGAACTGCTGCGACCAGACCTTGCTGAAGATGAGGAACGCGGCGACGACGAGGAAGGCGAGCTGCGCCAGCCGGGGCCGCTTCGGCGCGCGCAGGGCCAGCACCGCGACGCCGAGGCAGGCCAGCCCGAACAGGGCGTACGAGAGCCAGTTCAGGGTGGGGATGTTGGCGTTGAGCCACTCGAACGGCCCCATCGAGCCGGGGCCACCGGTGTTGACCTTGCCGTCGAGGTAGCGCCCGATGTACCAGAGCGTGCCCCAGTCGATGGGCCGGGTGGTGTTCAGCTCGAAGAAGCGGTCCCAGTTGTCGCGGTAGGGCACTGCCGCGGGCAGGTTGACCGCGACGAGGGCGACGAGCGCCGTGCCGACGGCGGTGAGGCCGGCGCGGATCCGGTTGGCGCGCAGCGCGAGCACGAGGATCGGCCCGAGGACGAACAGCGGCCACATCTTGGCCGCGCCGGCCAGGCCGAGCAGCACCCCGGCCAGTGCCGGCCGGCTGCGGGCCCAGGCGAGGAAGCCGAACGCGGCCAGCCCGACGGCGAGCAGGTCCCAGTTGACGGTGGCGGTGAGGAACAGGGCCGGGGCCAGCGCGAAGAGGGCGGCGTCCCAGGGTCGTCGGCGGCGCAGGGCGAGGATGACCGCGACGGTCGCCACGGCGAGGGCGCTGAGCACCAGGGCGTTGGCGTTGTACGCCCACTGCCCCTGGTTGATCTCCGGGTTGTCGACGCCGAGGGCGTGCACCGGCAGCCCGAGGGCACCCATGAAGTAACCGGTCAACACCGGGTATTCGACGGGGTGGTCCCGGTAGGGCACCTTGCCCTCGTTGAGCCCCTCGGCGTAGTAGAGCGCCAGCACGTCGGTGTAGCACATCCGCGTGTACTGGATGTTGTTCTGCCACGCGCCGTCCTGGCAGGGGGACTTCTGCACCCAGTGCAGGGCGAGGGTCAGGCAGGCCAGGGCCAGCACGATCCGGGCGGCCGTCCAGAACCGGCTCTCCCGGTCGGCGGGCCGGTCCAGCGCCACCGCGTGGTCGCCCAGCGGGCCACCGATCAGCTCGGATGCGCCACGGACGAACCCGTCCGACCGGGACGGGTGGTCACCAGTGCCAGCGTCGTCTGTGCCGGCCGTCGGCTGGATGCTCATGAATGGCATCCTGCCGCACAAGTGCGTTCTGGACGAGAGCTTCGGGCGTTAGACCGCAGGTTGCCGATCGACTGGAGCCCGGCGGGCCGCCTGACCCCGCCTGTGTCGGTTCGATGATCGAACGGTGGCCCCTGCCTGCATGATCTGCCCATTATTCAGCTCAAGTGATTGGACCATGCCGATGCCGTTCCTCAACCGCGGCCTGCGCTCCCGAGCCGGATTCGACGGGCCGAGTCACCACCGTCTGGCGAGGCCGGGTGCCATCATGGCCGCCGCGGCCTCCGTCGCCGCGGTGCTCCTCGCTCCCGCCAGCGCTTCCGCAGCCACCGTGGGGTGTGGCAGCCCCTGCGACAACAAGGACCCGCAGACCTACACGGCGGTCGTGGGAACTGGGAGCGGCAGTTGTTACCAGGATGCGATCACGGCGGCCTCGACCACCTACGCCGAGCTTCGGTACAGCCCCTGGTGCCGGACCGCGTGGGCCCGACAGACGGGAAGCATCGGCTACATGAGCGGGGTTCTGGTCCAGAGCTACTACACCGACGGACGCCTGCGCGCGACGTACGACGACATCCCCGGGTACGCCGGAACGTGGTCCAGCATGGCGAACGACAAGGGCCTGCTCGCCCGCGCCTGCTTCTACCAGTACAACTCCGAGCTTGATCAGGCGAACGACAAGAAGACCATCATGTATTGCACCAGCAAATACTGAGCTGCCCAGCGGGCGCCCCGACGGCGTGTTGCCGTCGGGGCGTCCGGCCCGCCGGGGACAGACGGCCTGCGCCCGGCCCACCGCCACCTGGCCGGCCTCAGCCGCGCCCCCACGGCCCGACCACGCTGCGAAGTCGCTTGACGAGCATCGAGTAATGGCTATGCTTGGCGTGACCTTGGACTAGGGTCGCATCAATACTGCACGGGGGCATGAATTGAAATTCGCATTCCTTGGTCCATTAACAATCAAATCAGGATCATCGACACTGTCGTGTTCGGGGCCACGCAACAGAAGCCTCCTCGCGGCTCTCCTGCTGGACGCCAACCGGACGGTCTCCATCGACCGGTTGATCGACGTCGCCTGGGATCATCCCCCGGAGACCGCGCGCCAGCAGGTGCAGAACAGGATCGGCCGACTCCGCGCCCTGCTGGGGCGCACGCCTGGCCAGGGGATCCGCAGCACCGGAGGCGGCTACCTGCTGGAGGTCCGCGAGGAACAGGTCGACGGGCTCAGGTTCCGTCGGCTCTGCGCCGAAGCTGAGCAGGCTCGACGACTCGGCGAACTTGATCGCGCGGCCGAACGTCTCCACAGCGGCCTCGACCTCTGGCAGGGCTCCGCCTTCCAGGACATCGACTCGCTGACGTTACGCGGAGACGCGATCGGGTGGGAGGAAGCCCGACTGAACGCCGTCGAAAGCCTGGTCGACGTCGAGTTCAGTCGACATCGGCACAACAGCATCCTGATCGACCTACACCACTGGGTCCAGCGCTACCCGTACCACGAGGGCCTGCACTGCCGGTTGGCCGAGGCGCTCCACGCCAGATCACGTACCGGCGAGGCCCTGCACGTCCTGCAGCAGCTCAGTGCCCGGCTCACCCGGGAACTCGGCATCGACGCCTGCGCCGCCGTCCAGAGCCTCCAGCGTCACCTCGGGAGGACACCGGACGTGGACGAGCCCGCGCAGGTGCCCGGGGCCGTTCGCCGAGCCTCGCCGGGAACGATGCGGGTACGCCGTTCGTCTCTTCCCGCCGTCCCGACGGCCTGAGCGAAAGTGGGGCGGCGGCCCGGTCGTTCCTCCGGGCCGCCGCCCCACCAGGGTCACCTGTCGCCTCAGTACTTGTCCGTCCACCAAGTGGTGGGGCCGGCCGACGCCTCGGCCCGGGCGAGCAGGCCCGCGTCGTTGACCATGGGCGTGTAGTAGGCGCCGGCGAATCCGCTGTAGGAGGTCCGGACCGCGCCGCTGGTGTAGTAGCTCTTGACCGTCGGGTAGTAGAAGTCCGAGCTGACCCGGGCCCAGGCGGTCCGGCACCTCGGGCTGTACCGGAGCTCGAGGTTGATGCCGTCGGTGTTGGACTTGGCGGTCACGGCATCGTCAGCGCAGTAGTGGTAGCACGTGCTACAGCCACTGGAGTAGATCTTGTAGCTCGCGGGGTTCTTGCCGTCGCACGTGGCGCCGCACCCGGTCGCCAGCAGCTCCGCATCCGAGATCATCGTCCCCTCTTCCGGGTCGAGGTTCTCGGGGGTGACGACGGCGGACGCCGGGGTCACGCCGTGCGGCGCGGACGGCGCGGCACTCGCCACCGATGGCGCGAGCAGTCCCGTGGAAAGACAGAGCGCCAGCACAGCGCCCACCTGAGCAGTTCTTCTTCCGAGCAAGGTGCACCTCCAAGACATCAGCTGCCGAAAGGTTCTCCCAGGCACTCACCGCCGGTTCATCGTTTCGTCACCGGTCCCGGTCGAAGGGCAGCGGAGGCGCGAACGGCGGCCGGACGTGAAGTCCGACCGCCGTTCGTGATGTGGTGACCGCTCAGCTACTCCCGCGCGCGGGGTGCGAGCGTCGGCAGAATGCCTCCCCCGTTGCCTCCGCCTGGTCGTGGATCGGTCGGGTCACCACCCGGCGGGGTCGGGGACTCGGGGCCACCAGGATTGTTGGGGCCACCGGGGCCGGGGTTGGTGGGGTTCTGGCAGAAGATGTCCAGCGGGTTGCAGTTCGGCACTTCGGGGGTGGTCGGCGGCGGCGGGGGCGGCTCGGTGCCGTTGCCGGCATCCTGGTCACCCATCCCGGTGGCCGCCGGCAGGCTCTCCTTGTCCTTGCCGTTCAGTGCCGCGTTCATGTAGCGCTGCCAGATGGCGCCGGGCAGCTTCGAGCCACCGATGTCGTTGCCGTCCTTGTCGATGATCTGCGGCTTCTTCGGGTCTCGGCTGCCCACCCAGACGGCGGTGGCGAGCTGGGGGGTGTACCCGACCATCCAGGCGTGCGCGTTGTGCCTGCTGTCGTACTCCCAGGTACCGGTCTTGGCTGCGGCCTCCCGACCGCCGTCCAGGGACCGGTTGTTGGGGCCGGGGATCTGCTTGAGGACGCCGGTGACCTCCTTCGCGACGTCGGCGCGGATCCGCTGCTGCGGCTTCAGCTTCTCGCTCGCGACCATCTCCCACTTGCCCGTGTCGACGTTCTGCTTCTCGACCTTGATCACGAAGTGGGCCTTGTTGTACTTGCCGTCGTTCGCGAGCGTGGCCAGTCCGTTGGCGTGGTCGAGCACCGTGACCGGGTACTGGCCGTAGCCGATGACGCGGTCGAACTTGCTGGGGGCGAGATCCTTCGGGTCGTTCTTGTTGAGGTCGTACGCCTTCGGCGGGTCGACGGTCCAGATCGTGGACACGCCGGCCTGCTTGGCCATGTCCAGCACGGCGGACGGCTTGATCTTCTCGGTGACGTGGAAGAAGGGCACGTTGTACGACTGGATGGTGGAGAACTCCAGCGTGCACCACTTGCCGCAGGTCCGGCTCACGTCCCGGTTGGCGTTCTGTACCGGCGAATCGAAGCCCTCGGGCTTGAACGGGGTGGCATCCCAGTGCGACTTCACCGAGATGCCGGCGTTCACCGCCGCGGCCAGCGTGTAGACCTTGAACGACGAACCGGGCTGGTGCCCGCCGACGAGATCGCCGTTCTTGTCGGTGTTCTTGCCCGCGTAGTCGAAGTCCGCGCCGCTGTCGCCGCCGTAGTAGGCGAGCACCCGGCCGGAGTTCGGCTCGATCGAGACGACCGCCGCCATCAGGTTCTTGGGCTGGTCGTTGAGCTCCGAGTTCTTCTTGGCCCGCATCGCGGTGTTCTCGGCAGCGGTCTGGAGC
The DNA here is from genome assembly GCF_000876225.1 of Micromonospora haikouensis. Taxonomy (NCBI): domain Bacteria; kingdom Bacillati; phylum Actinomycetota; class Actinomycetes; order Micromonosporales; family Micromonosporaceae; genus Micromonospora; species Micromonospora haikouensis. The sequence goes on from NZ_JXSX01000001.1 coordinate 324,458, forward strand.
TTCGGGTCGATCGTGGTCTGGATGCGGTAGCCGCCGTCGCGCAGCGCGTCAACGCAGCTGATCTTGCCCGCCGCCCCGCTGTCGGAGCAGATGCCCCACTGGTCCATCTCCTGCCGCACGTAGTTGATCACGTTGCCGCGCGGGCTCGCCACACCGAACGCCGCCGAGCCGGCCTTCTTGGGGCTGAGCGTCTTCGGGTACTCGGCGTCGGTGGGCCGCTTCGGCGTGTTCGGCGCGTCGATCCAGCCCTCGGCCGCCATGCCGTCGAGCACGTAGGTCCAGCGCGACTTGGCGTCGACCGGGTTGACCGCCGGGTCGTATCCCTGGTGGGTGTCGCTCGCGACCGGCTGCTTGATCAGCCCGGCGAGCACCGCCGCCTGGGCCACGGTGAGCTGCTTGGTGTGCACGCCGAAGTAGGTCTGAGCCGCGGCCTCGATGCCGTACGCGCCGCGCCCGAAGTAGATCACGTTGAGGTAGTGCTCCATGATCTCGGGCTTGCTGTACTTGTCGTTCAGCTTGGAGGCGAGGATCGCCTCCTTGACCTTCCGGGCGTACGAGTCGTCCTTCAGGTTCTCGTAGGCGTTACGGGCGTACTGCTGGGTGATCGTCGAGGCGCCCTGCTTGTCGCCGCCGGAGAGGTTGTTCCAGGCCGCGCGGGCGATGCCCTTGTAGTCGACGCCGGAGTGCCGGTAGAAGTTGCGGTCCTCGGCCGCGGCCACCGCGTGCTGCACGTGCTCCGGGATCTCGGTGATCTTGACCAGCTGACGGTTCTCGCTGCCGAGCTTGGCCAGGACCGTCTTGTTGTCCTTCGCGTACACCGTCGTGGAGAGCGGCAGGGGAACCTGCGCGGGCAACACCACGGTCGTCGAGTAGTAGGTGAAGCTGACGACGCCGATGCCGGCGAGCATGATGAAGACCGCGAAGCCGGCGATCATCATGTTGATCCGCCGCCGCTTCTTCGCCCGCGCGCTCGCACCCGGGTCGCGGGCGCCCCGGCCGCTCCGCCCGCCGGCCGGGCCCACCGGCCCGCCGGGACCACCAGGACCACCAGGCCCGCCGGGACCACCAGGGACGGAAGCCACCCCGGCCCGACCGACGGAGGCCCGCCCGGCGAGCCCGCCGACGGCCGCCGCGCCGACGCTGGCCCGCCCACCGGGCGCCGGGGACACCGGCACAGACGCCCGGCCCGCACCGGCTCGCCCGGCAGCTGGCGCCGGGGAGACGGGCACCGAGGCCCGGCCGGCCCCCGCGCGCCCGACCGAGGCGGAGCCCACCGAGGCGGAGCCGGCGGCGGTTCCGCCGCGCGGCGGCACCGCTGCGGAGCCGGCACGCGGCGGCACCGCCGCCGAACCGACGCGCGGCGGAACCGCCGCCGAACCACCCACCGAGGCGCGGCCACCCGCAGCCTGGCCGCGGGGCGGCACGGAGGCGCGGCCCGGCTGTGCCGTACCCTCTGACCAGCTGCCGCGGGCGTCGTCGCCGCGACGGTACGCGTCGGCCGGGCCCGCACCCGGGTCGCCGTGGGCGCCCGGTATCTGGGCCCGCCCGCGCGAGGAGCTGGGATCGCCGTACGAGTTCATTCCTCACACCCTGCCGGTCGCGGTGGGACGCGATCGCGCCGCCACCGGTTTGCCGTGAGCTGAAACACAGGACGCCGCCGCCCGAACGAGTCGGGCCGAGGGCATCACTTCCGGATCAATCGGACCTATCGGTCCTAAGAGCTGTCGGCCGTCCCGCCTCCTCCACATCGGGCCAACCGAGTCAGCTGGGTTCACCGTTGCGCCTCTCGCCTCCGCCGAACGGCCGGGCCGGCACCCGGGGCCGTGGCGGCCGAAGCGCCGGCCGCGCCCTGGTCCGACCCGTTCTCCGCGCCGCCGGCCAGCCCGTCCCGGCCCAGCAGGAACTGCTCGACGAGGTGGTTCCAGCCGCAGCCGAGGCACACCTCCACCACGAACACCTGGAACTCACGCAGCGTCATCGCCAGGACGGGCAACTCGGCAAGGGTACGCGCCTGCCCGGCGGACTGCTTGAGTTCGTCCCCGTAAATGTAGTGGACGTGGGTGAGGTTCTCGCTGCGGCAGATCGGGCAGCGCTCCTCGGTGGGTTCACCGTGGAAGCGGGCGGCGTTCTTCAGGTACGGCGACGCGTCGCAGACGTCGTACGTGCCCACCCGGCCAGCGAGAAGTTCACGCAGCACCGCTCGCTTCCGGAGCGAGTAGTCGACGACCTGGCGCTGCGTACGCATGCGGAGAAGGGTACGCGGTCCGGCGCGGCGAGGCGACCACCGTCACAATCGGTGACCCCGAGAATTCGGCGTGGGGGTTTGCCCTGATCCTTGGTGAGCGGCTAACGTGCGATGTATCGGTCCGATACATCGCGGTGGTTGAGTCTCCGCGTCGGGGGTAAGAAGGGGTGGCCCGTGCTCGATCTCGCCATCCTCGGCCTCCTCCAGGAGTCCCCGATGCACGGCTACGAACTCCGCAAGGAGCTCGCGGCCAAGCTGGGCGCGATCCGCGCGGCGATCAGCTACGGCTCGCTCTACCCCACCCTGCGCCGACTGCAGGCGGCCGGGTGGATCACCGAGGCCGACGAGACGCCCGCCACCGCCGAGGAGGTCCCCGCACTGACCAGCCGCCGGGGGCGGGTGGTCTACAAGATCACTGCGGAGGGCAAGGAACGCTTCGCCCAGCTGATCGCGCAGGCCGGCCCCGAGACGTACGACGACACGGGCTTCGGCGTGCACTTCGCGTTCTTCGCCCGCACCGACCAGGCGACCAGGCTGCGCATCCTGGAGGGCCGCCGCCGCAAGATCGAGGAACGCCGCGAGGGGCTTCGCGACGTGCTGGGCCGGGCGGCCGAGCGCCTCGACGCGTACACCCTGGAACTTCAGCGCCACGGCCTCGACGCCTGTGAACGCGAGGTCCGCTGGCTGGAGGAGCTCATCGCCAACGAGCGCTCCGGCCGTGCCCCGACGGTCCCGGACACCGGGACGGCCGGCGGCCGACGAGATAACGACAGCCCGCCTCCGCCTGGAGAGTCCAGGAAAGAGCGGCCGTGATGAAGAAGAAGGAGGCAGACGCTATGGGCTCCGTCCGCGTCGCCATCGTCGGTGTGGGTAACTGCGCCTCGTCCCTCGTACAGGGCGTGGAGTACTACCGCAACGCCGACCCGAACGACCGCGTCCCGGGTCTCATGCACGTCACCTTCGGCGACTACCACGTCTCGGACGTGGAGTTCGTCGCGGCGTTCGACGTCGACGCCAAGAAGGTGGGCATGGACCTCGCGGAGGCGATCGTCGCCAGCGAGAACAACACGATCAAGCTCTGCGACGTGCCGCCGACCGGCGTCAGCGTGCAGCGCGGCCCGACCTTCGACGGCCTCGGCCAGTACTACCGCGAGATCGTCGAGGAGTCGGACGCCGAGCCGGTCGACGTGGCCAAGGCGCTGCGCGACGCGCAGGTCGACGTCGTCGTCTCCTACCTGCCGGTCGGTTCCGAGCAGGCCGACAAGTTCTACGCCCAGGCCGCGATCGACGCCGGCTGCGCGTTCGTCAACGCCCTGCCGGTCTTCATCGCCTCCGACCCGGAGTGGGCGAAGAAGTTCACCGACGCGGGCCTGCCGATCGTCGGCGACGACATCAAGAGCCAGGTCGGCGCGACCATCGTGCACCGGGCCCTCGCGAAGCTGTTCGAGGACCGCGGGGTCGAGCTGCTGCGCACGTACCAGCTCAACTTCGGCGGCAACATGGACTTCATGAACATGCTGGAGCGCAACCGGCTGGTCTCGAAGAAGATCTCGAAGACCCAGTCGGTCACGTCCCAGATCCCGCACGAGATGCAGAAGAGCGACGTGCACATCGGCCCGTCGGACCACGTGCCGTGGCTCGACGACCGCAAGTGGGCCTACATCCGCCTGGAGGGCCGCTCTTTCGGCGACACCCCGCTCAACGCGGAGCTGAAGCTCGAGGTGTGGGACTCGCCGAACTCGGCGGGCGTCATCATCGACGCCGTCCGGGCCGCGAAGATCGCCCTGGACCGCAAGATCGGCGGCCCGATCCTGTCGGCCTCGTCGTACTTCATGAAGTCCCCGCCGGTGCAGTACGCCGACCACGACGCGCACGCCGCCGTCGAGGCGTTCATCAAGGGCGAGGTCGAGCGCTGACGCGCTGACCAACAGCACGATCACGGAGGGCCGGGTCCGTCGGGACCCGGCCCTCCCCAGCCCATGATCGTCTGTCGTTTACGGACACGACACGCCGTTCCTTCTCTCGGTAGACGTCAGACGATCATGGCCCCAGCCCTGGGTTCACCCTTTCGTAGGCAGCAGCACCACGAGTGGACCGTGCTTCGACGCATCTGCACGGTCAGGACCAGGCGCGGCGCAGGGCGACGCCGGCCTCCAGCTCCAGCAGCTTCACCTTGCGGGGCAGGCCGCCGCCGAACCCGACCAGTTTCGCCCCCGCACCCACGATCCGGTGGCAGGGGACGATCACGGGGATCGGGTTGCGGTTGCAGGCCACCCCGACGGCCCGCGCCGCCCCCGGGTCACCGCCGCCGACCAGCCGGGCCACCTCGCCGTAGGTCGACGTCTCCCCGTACGGGATGCGGGTCATCTCCCGCCACACCGCGCGCTCGAACTCGGAGCCCCGGCGCGCCGCCACCGGCACCGTGAACTCGGTCAGCTCCCCGGCGAAGTATGCCCGCAGCTCGGCCACGGCCCGGCCGGACAGCTCGTCGCCGGGGACGTCGACGCCGCTCTCCACCCGCCCGAAGTGCGCGCCGCACACGGCGTCGTCGTCGGTGGCCACGGAGAACGCGCCGATCGGGGAGTCGAGCACAGTCCAGCGCACGCCCCATTCTCCCCCGCCAGCGCGACACGCCCCGACCGGCCACCCCGCCGACCGAGACTTCGTGCTCGCCGACCCGACCGGGCGGGAGCTGGTGCGGCAGCCGCTCCCGCCCGAGTTGGTCGACCGTAACCTCACCGTCGCGCCCGGCTGACGGTGCAGGCGGCCGTGAACTGTGCCCACCCGGCCGCTAGTTCCCGTAGGAGATGCTCCATTCCTTGCCGTCGAAGAGGGCCTTGGCGCTGGTCATGCCGTCGGGGTACACCACCTTGGCCGGCTGGGTGAGCTCGGAGACGTCCATCACCTCGCTGCTCGCGAAGCTCCCGAAGGCGACCCAGTAGGTGGGTTTGGGGTCGAACTCGACCCCGGTGTTCGGCACCGTCGGCACCACGAACGTGCCGGCACCCGACATACCGATTCCCACGCTTCCCTGGTCGTCGTTCCCCGGCCCCGGCACGGTGTCGTCCTCCTTGATCATCAGGCTTCCATTCTTTCCGGACGGGCTGGTTGGGCCGAATTCGAAACCGCCGTCGACGTAGGAGAGGGCCACCAGATTGTTCTGGGTCAGGTCGGCCTGGAGGATCTGGCCTGCCACGAACTGCGTACCGGGGACGAGAGTTCCGACCTGACCCCAGACGAAGTTGTAGTCGATGCTCCACTGATATTCGATAGTCGTCGACGGGTGGCACATCTTCGACATCCAGGCGAGCGTGACCGCGTCGCTCGGAAGCACGGGGTTCTCCTGGAAGAGGATGGCATTCATGCCATCCAGCGCAGAATTGTTCGAGATCGTGATGCTGTAGCCGACCGCGCCCTTCTTCGATTGGATGCCGTGGGACGATGCCGCACGCGATGCGGCCTCTGCCCGGTCGGTGAGGCTTGTGCCGAGCAGGGCGGCGCCGAGGCCCGCACCCAGCGCGGCAAACCCTCCCCGTCGACTGATCCTGATCTCTCTCATCACTCCTCCTCGCTCACGAACAATTCCCCTGCCGACACCCTAAGAAAGGAGAGGAAGCGTCAGGGTCTCGAATCAGAAGGATCTCACTCTCGATCGATAAAATTTGAGAGTGTCAATATGCTATGTAGGAACTCCTTACCAGGGCAAGGGCTTCCCCGCTGCGCGGTATGGTCAACTCCCGCGCGCCGAAATTTGCAGCTCAGACGAGGGCTGATTTACGCGGTATTGCAGCGGAAGGCGCCTTAGGTGTGAATGACCTCAGCGCCTTCGACTCCGCCGGACACCGCAGCCGGTTCCGGCCGGTCCGGTGGACCGGGAAAGCACGACGTCCCGCGTGACGGGGCACCCCGCCACACCCGGATGACCTTGCACAGGGCGGCTACCGTGCAGGTCGTGGCCACCGGAACGCTCATCTTCCTGATCATCGGCGGGGCGGGCGTCGGCGTGCTGGCGCTGGCCCTGCTCGGCACCGAGCTGTTCCACTTCAGCCATCCCGGTGCCGACGGTCCGGTGTCCCTGGAGGCGGTCGCCGGGTTCGCCGGCGCGTTCGGCTTCGGCGCGGCGATCGTCAACGAGCTGCTCGGTGCGCGTACCCCCGGGATGGTGGCGGCGGCCGTGGCCGGCGGCGCGGTGGCGGCGGTGCCCACCGCGTGGGTCGCGGCCCGGATGAGCCGGGCGGCCCGCACCATGCGCACCGACCCCACGCCCACCCGCCACCACCTCGTCGGCGCGCTCGGCCTGGTCGTGACCCCGATCCCCGTGGACGGCTACGGCGAGGTCAGGGTCCGCGTCGCCGGCCAGCCGGTCAAGCTCAACGCCCGCGCCGACCGGCCGATCGGAATGGGCGAGCAGATCTTCGTGGTCGAGGCCCTGAGCGAGACCAGCGTGCACGTCGAGACCTACTGACCCCACCGTCCCCCTCCCCTGTCGCAGAGCGGAAGTCGTATGCCCCTTCTCATCGCCATCGGCGGCGCGGTGCTCCTCGTCGTCGTCCTCGTCCTGTTCGTGCTGTCCCGGATCAAGGTCGCCGGGCCCAATGAGGCGTTCATCGTCACCGGCCGCAAGGGCCGGACCACCGAGACCGCCGACGGCGGCCGGTCCACCGACATGTCCGGCCAGAAGGTCGTCCTCGGCGCGTCGGTGTTCGTGCTGCCCGTGGTGCAGAAGCTCCAGTCGCTCGACCTGTCCAGCCGCCGCATCGACGTCGGCATCAAGGGCGCCGTGAGCAAGCAGGGCATCCGGGCCGAGCTGCACGGCGTCGCCATCGTCAAGGTCGGCGGCACCGAGGACGCGATCCGCGCCGCCGCGCAGCGCTTCCTGCACCAGCAGGACGAGATCGACAACTTCACCCGCGAGGTGCTGGCCGGCGCGCTGCGTTCGATCGTCGGCCGGCTCACCGTCGAGGAGGTCATCCGGGACCGGGCGGCGTTCGCCAGCGCGGTGGCCGAGGAGGCCGAGCACTCGATGACCAACCAGGGGCTGGTGCTGGACACCTTCCAGCTCCAGGACATCGTCGCCGAGGGGTCGTACCTCCAGGACCTCGGGCGGCCGGAGGCGGCCCGTGTCCTCAAGGACGCGGCGATCGCCGAGGCCCGGGCCCGGCAGCAGGCCGAACAGGAGCGGCTGCTCGCCGAGGAGGCCATCGCCGAGGCGAACCGGAACCTGTCGCTCAAGCAGGCCGCCATCCAGGCGGAGATCGACGCGGCGAAGGCGAAGTCGGCGGCGGCCGGCCCGCTCGCCCAGGCCGAGCGGGACCAGGCGATCCTCTCCGAGCAGCAGAAGGTCGCCGAGCGCAACGCCGAGCTGAAGCAGCGCCAGCTCGACACCGAGGTCCGCAAGCCGGCCGACGCCGCCCGGTACAAGGTGGAGCAGGAGGCCGAGGCGGCTCGCAACGCGGCGGTGCTCAACGCCGACGCGCAGCGGCAGGCCACCATCGCCGCCGCCCAGGCCGCCGCCGAGCAGGCCCGGCTCACCGGTGAGGGCGAGCGGGCCCGCCGGGCCGCGCTGGCCGAGGCGAACGCCATCGAGGGCGCCAAGGAGGGCGAGGCCGAGCAGCGCCGCCGGTCCGCGATCGCCGAGGCGGTCGAGCGGGAGGGCCAGGCGGAGGCGGCGGCCATCCTGGCCAAGGGCCAGGCCGAGGCCGACGCGATGGCCCGCAAGGCCGAGGCGTTCGCCGCGTACGGGGAGGCAGCGGTGCTGGACCTGCTGGTCCGGGTGCTGCCGCAGGTGGTCGAGGCCGCCAGCGCGCCGATCGGCGCGATCGACAAGATGACGGTCATCTCCACCGACGGGGCGTCGACGCTGACGAAGTCGGTGGCGAGCAACGTGGCGCAGGGCCTCCAGCTCGGCACCGACCTGACGGGCATCGACCTGGCCGGCCTGCTCGCCAAGCTGGGCGCGGCGCGCAACGCAGGCACCGAGGCGGCCACGGTGGACGGGACCGCCGTCGACCGCTGAGCCTGATCAGCAACACGAAGCCGGCCGGGCCCGTCGTGGCCCGGCCGGCTTCGCTTTCGGTACGGAGGATTCGGCCGTCCCGGGAAAGGCCGGCGCCCGCCGGACCACCCCGGTCGTTGGGGGCGGTGCCGACGGGCGCCGGATTGTGGTGCGGGATCCTCAGGCGAGGCCGATGGTGAACTGCTCCCAGGCGCCGACCGAGGTGCTCTTGGCGATCAGCGGCTTGCTGCCGCCGCTGTCCGCCTTGACGATCTTGCCGTTCGCGTTCGCGTACAGGTGGACGGTGCCGTCCGGGTGGTGCCAGCCGACGAAGAACGCCTCCCAGTCGCTGACCGCGCTGCCCTTCGCCAGCAGCGGCTGGGAGCCGCCGCTCTGCGCCGTCACGTACTTGTTGTTGACCAGCGCGCGGAAGGCGACCCACCCGTAGCCGAGGTCGACCAGCTCGTACTTCTCCCACGCGCCGACCGCGGTGCTCTTGGCCAGCAGCGGCTTGCTGCCGGCGCCGTCGGCCGCCACGAACTTGCCGTTGGCCTTGGCCTTCACGCTGACGATCGGGTTGGGTGCCTCGAAGTCGAACTTCTCCCAGGCGCCGATGCTGGCGCTCTTGGCGAGCAGCGGCTTGGTGCCAGCGCCGTCGGCGGCCACGTACTTGCCGTTGACCTGCGCCTTGAGGCTGACGCTGCCGTCGGTGTTGTTGACGAGCGCGAACTTCTCCCACGAGCCGATCGCGGTGCTCTTGGCGATCAGCGGCTTGCTGCCGCTGCCGTCGGCCGCGACGTACTTGCCGTTGGCCTTCGACTTGAGGGCGACCACCCCGCTGCTGACGGAGACGACGTCGAACTTCTCCCACCCGCCGAGCTGCCAGCTGCGGGCGATCAGCGGCTTGGTGCCGCCGCTCTCGGCCACGACGAGGGAGTCGTTGACCCGGGCCCGCAGGCCGACGTTGGTGCGGGCCACCGGGGCCGCGCCCACGTGCGCGAGCCGGTCGATGCTGCCCGCCGGGCCGAGCACCGCGCCGGAGACGCCGTTGGTGACGACGGCGTTGCGCACCTGCTGCGGGGTCCAGCTCGGGTTCTGGGCGAGCAGCTGGGCGGCGATGCCGGCCACGTGCGGCGCGGCCATCGACGTCCCGTTGATCGTCTCCGTCGCGGTGGTGCCGCCGATCCACGCCGAGGTGATGCCGACGCCGGGAGCGAACGTGTCCAGGCAGGTCCCGTAGTTGGAGAAGCCGGCCATCATGTCGACCCGGTCGGTGGCGCCGACGGTGATGGCGGCCGGCGCGCGGGCCGGGGAGTACGCGCAGGCGTCGTCGGCCTCGTTGCCGGCGGCGACGACGTAGGTGATGCCCTGGCCGATGGAGGTGGCGATCGCGTCGTCCAGCACCGGGTCCACGTCACCGCCGAGGCTCATGTTCGCCACCGCGGGCTTCTGGGCGTTGTTGGTCACCCAGTCGATCCCGGCGACGACCCCCTCGGTCGAGCCGTAGCCCTCGCAGTCGAGCACGCGGACCGCGACCAGGTCGACGTCCTTGGCGACGCCGTAGGTGGTGCCGCCCACGGTGCCCGCCACGTGCGTGCCGTGGCCGTTGCAGTCGGCGGCGTCGCCGCCGTCGATCGCGTCGAACCCGGAGCTGGCCCGGCCGCCGAAGTCCTGGTGGTTGATGTTGATGCCGCTGTCGATGATGTACGCGGTGACGCCGCTCGACGACGGGTACGTGTAGGACTTGCTCAGCGCCGGAGTGGTCTGGTCGATCCGGTCCAGACCCCACGAGGGCGGGTTGGTCTGGGTGCCGCTCGCCGAGACCTTGCGGACCGGCTCGACGTACGCGACGTCCGGGTCGGCCGCCAGCCGCTTCGCCTGAGCGGGGGTGAGCTGCGCGGAGTAGCCGCGCAGGGCCCCGGTGAAGACCTTGCGCACCGTGCCGCCGTTGGCCTTGGACAGGGCCTTGACGGTGCTGCGGGTGGTGCTCGCGCTGGCCTTGCCGTTCTTCAGCTTGACGATGTAGCGGCCCGGCACGACGCCCTTGGTCGAGGCGTCACGCGCCTGCGACCGCTTCGGCGCGGTCAGGTTCGGCCGCACCGGGTTGCCGGCGGCGTCCAGGCTGGACGCCTCCACGCCGGCCGTCTCCGGGCTGGCCTGGGGGGTCGGTTCGGCCATCGCCGCGCCGCCGGTGGTGGCGAGGGCGATGGAGGTCGCGGAGGCGAGGGCGAGCCCGGCCACCGCAGAGCGGCGCATTACGCCACGACGTGTCAAAGAGATCTCCCCGTTGCAGCATCGGCCATCCACCTCGGACGGCCGAGAACAATGAATCAGGCCTCACACTGAAATGGACAGGAGGCCACGATGATGTTGCATCATCATGGACGCTGCTCGAACGGAATTACCTCAGCCGATCGGTCGATACGCTGCCGTCGCGTCGTCAGTTTCCCGACAGGACGGGCGATCGGGGCGTCGCGCCGTCCCGGCAGACCCGCGATCAGCCGCCGACGCCCTCTTCGCGGGCCCAGCGCAGCAGCTCCGCCTCGGCCTCGTCGCGGTCCAGCGGGCCGCGCTCCAGGCGCAGCTCCTTGAGGTGCTTCCAGGCCCGGCCCACGATCGGCCCCGGCGGCACGCCTAGCAGCTCCATGATGGCGTTGCCGTCGAGGTCGGGGCGGACCCGGGCGAGGTCCTCCTCGGCGGCGATCCGGGCGATCCGCTCCTCCAGCGCGTCGTAGTCGGCCGCGAGGGCCGCCGCCTTGCGCCGGTTGCGGGTGGTGCAGTCCGAACGGGTCAGCTTGTGCAGGCGGGCCAGCAGGTCACCGGCGTCGGTGACGTAGCGGCGGACCGCCGAGTCGGTCCACTCGCCCCGGCCGTACCCGTAGAAGCGCAGGTGCAGGCCGACCAGCTTGACCACCTGGGCGGTGACGTCCTTCGGGTATCGCATGGCCTTCATCCGGGCCTTGGTGAGCCGGGCGCCGACCACCTCGTGGTGGTGGAAGCTGACCCGGCCGTCCGACCCGACGGCCTTGGTGGCCGGCTTGCCGACGTCGTGCATCAGCGCGGCCATCCGCAGGACGAAGTCGCACCCGTCGGTCTCGTACGACACGGCGTTGGCGACCACGGTGAGCGTGTGCTCGTAGACGTCCTTGTGCTGGGCGTGCTCGTCGATCTCCAGCTTCAGCCCGGTCAGCTCGGGCAGGAAGCGGTCGGCCAGGCCGGTGTCGACCAGCAGCCGCAGGCCGGTGATCGGGTCCGCGCCGCAGAGCAGCTTGGTGAACTCGTCGCGGATCCGCTCGGCGGTGATCCGGTCGAGGTCGGCGGCCATCGAAGTCATCGCGGCCCGCACGTCGGGGTGCACCGCGAAGCGGAGCTGGGCGGCGAACCGGGCGGCCCGCAGCATCCGCAGCGGGTCGTCGCCGAAGGACTCGGCGGGGGTGCCGGGGGTGCGGATCACCCGGGCGGCGAGGTCGTCGAGGCCGCCGTGCGGGTCGGTGAACCGGTGCGCGGGCAGGCTCACCGCCATCGCGTTGATGGTGAAGTCGCGGCGCCTGAGGTCCTCGGTGAGGCTGGTGCCGTACTCCACGACGGGGTTGCGGCTGACCTGGTCGTACGCCTCGGCGCGGTACGTGGTGATCTCCAGCCGCAGCCCGTCGCGTTGGCAGCCGATGGTGCCGAACTCCCGCCCGGTCTCCCAGATCGACTCGGCCCAGCCCTTGACGATCCGCAGGGTCTGGTCGGGGTGGGCGTCGGTGCAGAAGTCGAGGTCGTCGCCGAGGCGGCCGAGCAGGGCGTCGCGCACCGAACCGCCCACCAGGTGCAGTTCGTGGCCGGCGTCGGCGAACCGGCGGCCCAGCTCGTCGGCGACCGGCGAGACGCGGAGCAGTTCGGCGACGGCGTTGCGCTGCGCGGCGGTGAGCTCGCGGCGGTCGGCGGCGTGGGGTGCGGAGGCTTCGGACATGGGATCGCCAGCCTATCGGTCGGGTCGGGGGCCTGATCCGCCGGGCGCGGGTAACCAGCAGGTGTTGACTATGGTCATGGTGTGCGGGCCGGTGCCCGGCTCCGACGTACCCCTGGGAGGCTGGAGATGAGCGGCGGTCTCTACCGCAGCGCGAACGCCGCGCAGGGCGGCGGCCGGCCCCCCGGCGACGACGCCACCTTCATCTCGGCGGAGCCGCTGAACCAGCCCGCGATCGAGTCGACCGCGCCGCCCCAGGAGCAGGTCGCCGAGGCCAGCGCCGCGACGAACAGCGCGGTGATGGCGATCGGCAGCCTGGTCAGTCGAGGTACGGGCTTCCTGCGCACGCTGGCGCTGACCGCCGCGCTGGGCGGGGCGCTGGTCGGCGACGCGTACACGACGGCGCAGATCCTGCCGGGGATGGTCTACGAGTTCCTGCTGGGCGGCATCCTCACCAGCGTCCTGATCCCGGTGCTGGTGCGCCGCCGCAAGGCCGACGCGGACCAGGGGCAGGCGTACACGCAGCGGTTGCTGACGCTCGCGGTGGTCACCCTGGCCGTCGCGGCGCTGCTGGCCGTCGCGGGAGCCTCGCTGCTGACCGCGCTGTACGCGAGCGACAAGTCCAGCGGCGACTACCAGGATCTGGTCACCAAGCTGTCGTACCTGATGCTGCCGATGATCTTCTTCACCGGCCTCAGCGCGTTGATCAGCGCGGTGCTCAACACCCGGGGGCACTTCGCCGCCCCGATGTGGGCGCCGATCCTGAACAACCTCGTGGTGATCGGCACCGTCGGCCTCTACATCGCCATCTTCGGCGCGGAGATCGTCGAGCCGGAGCAGATGACCACCGGGCGGATCCTGCTGATCGGCGGCGGCACCCTGCTCGGGGTGGCGATCCAGGCGGCCGGGCTGCTGCCGGCCCTGCGCAAGGTGGGGTTCCGCTGGCGGCTGCGGTTCGACTTCCGGGCGCTGGGCCTGGGCGAGCTGGGCCGGCTCGGCGCGTGGATGTTCTGCTACGTGGCGGTCAGCCAGATCGGCCTGATCGTCCTGTTCAACCTGCTCAACCGCGCCGGCCGGGAGAACGCCGCCGGCCCGCTGATCTACAACAACGTCTTCCTGCTGCTGATGATGGCGCACGGCATCATCGCCGTGTCGATCATCACGGCGCTGATGCCCCGGATGAGCGCCGCCGCCGCCGACGGCCGGTACGCCGACCTCGCCGCCGACCTGTCCCGGGGCACCCGGACGGTCACGGCGGTGCTCGCCCCCATCGCGGTCTGCTACGCGGTGCTCGCCGGCCCGCTGTCGGTGACGCTGTTCCGCTACGGCGCGTTCAGCGACGAGAACGCCACCGCCACCTCGCTGGTGCTGCTGGTCGCGGCGCTGGCCCTGGTCCCGTTCGCGGTCAGCCAGTTGTTCACGTTCGCCTTCTACGCGCTCCCGGACACCCGCACCCCGGCCCTGATCAACATTCCGGTGGTGGCGCTGCGGATCGGCGTGCAGATCGCGCTGTTCGCCGCCTTCTCCGCCACCTTCGCGGCGGCGGGGATGATGATCGGCAACGCGGTCTCCTACCTGGCCGCCGCCGTGTTCTCCGCGATGCTGCTGCGGCCCCGGGTCGGCCGGATCGGGCTGGGCGGGATCCTGCGCACCCTCGGCAAGGTCCTGGTGGCCGCGCTCGGTGCCGCGCTGGCCGGCCTGCTCGTGGTGAACCTGCTGCCGGGCGGCGACACACTGAGCTGGCCGCAGGCCGTGTTCCGGCTGGTCGTCGGCGGCGCGGTCATCGCGGGGACGTACCTCGGGCTCGCCATGGTGCTGCGGATCGGCGAGATCACCGAGGTGGTCGGGATGGTCCGCCGCCGCCTCGGCCGCTGACCGGGCCCGCTGGCCGCTTCGGGCCGGCCGGTCGAGCGGACCCTCCGCTCGGCAGACACGGAGCGTGATCGAGGATCACCAGGCTGGGGACAGCCCTGTGGATAACTCAGCGATTCGCCGCTCAGCAGCCATAAGGCCCTGTGGACAACCAGCCGTAAGGCTGAGTATGGCGGGCCGTTCGGCGGGGAATCCGTCGCCGTCGCCCGGACGCCACACCGGCGCGGCCCCTGCAACGACTACTTGCCGTCAACCTCTAGATTGGCTAGTACATGTGCCAGCAACGCGGCCGACAACGGTCGTAACCGGACAGGCGCGGCCACTCCCGGCACCTCAGCCGGGTACGCCGGGAAGATGACATGTCGGGGAGGCCGGCAACCCGGGTAAGGTCGCTCTCGACGGGTACGGCTGACCCCCGGCGCTCCGCGTCGAGACCGTCGGTCGGTTCCTCAACAGGCAGAGCGGGAAGCCAGATGCCCAGCAGCGCGGGTCCATCGATCGACACGATCACCGAGGGAGGACGGGTGACCCAGGTCGGCGAGGGTCAGCAGGCGGAGGAGAGCGCTCCGCCGATCATGACCTTCGGTGCTCCCACGACCGGTGAGATCCTCGCCGAGCGGTACGAGCTGGTCGAGCACATCAACAACGACAGCGCGGGCCGGCTGGTCTGGCGCGGGGTCGACGTGGTGCTGCGCCGCCCGGTCGCGGTCGTGCTGCGTTACCCGGGCGGCGACTCGGCCACCGAGATGCTCCAGGCGGCCGTCGCGGCCAGCCGGGTGATCCACCCCAACCTGGTCGGCGTGTACGACGCGATCGACGAGGCCGAGCGGGCGTACGTGGTCCGCGAGTGGGTGGACGGCCGGTCCCTGCGGGAGATGGTCGCCGACGGCCCCCTCGACCCGGGCCGGACGACCGCGATCGGCAACGCCGTGGCCAGCGCGCTGGCGGCCGTGCACGCCACCGGCATGGTGCACGGCAACGTGCACCCGGGCACCGTCATGATCAGCGATGAGGGCCGCGTGGTCCTGGCCGACGCCCGCACCGACGGCGCCGACAGCCAGGAGAACGACGTCCGCGCGATCGGCGGCATCCTCTACTTCGCCCTGACCGGGCACTGGCCGCACGCCGAGGCCCCGCTGCACGGCGCCACCGCCGGACACGGCCGGGCCGCGATCCCCGACGCCGTGCGCGACGCCAGCGGCGCGATCGCCGCGCCCCGCCAGGTCCGGGCCGGCGTGCCGGCCTACCTCGACGACCTCACCATGGACCTGCTCGACGCCGGCATCGCCCCGCCGCCGTCGGACGTGCTCTCGGCCGAGCTGGCCCGGCTGGACATCCCGGTGGAGGACGACGGCTACCTGGAGCCCGCCGGCCCGCTGCGGTTCGCCGCCGACAACGGCGAGGAGCCGTCGCCGCTGGCCTCGGTCGCCGGGCGGAAGGTCGCCGTCGGCATCGCCGGCCTGCTGGCGGTCGCCCTCGTCGGCCTGCTCATCGGCATCAGCATCCTCGGCAACGACGACGAGACGCCGCAGACCGAGCCGGTGGCCCGGCCGTCCAGCAGCGCCCCGGCGGCCGAGGCGACCCCCGCCGCCGCCGTGCGCAAGCTGTCGGTGACCGAGGTCCGCATCGTCGACCCGGACAGCAAGCTCCGCGACGAGCTGGGCGGGGCCGAGAAGGTGATCGACGGCGACGCGGACAAGGGCTGGGACACCGACACCTACACCCGGTCGAACTTCGGCAACACCAAGAGCGGCATGGGCGTCTGGATCGACCTCGGCGAGGAGCGCACCGTCAAGTCGGTGCAGGTGAGCCTCTCCGCCACCGGGGCCTCCGCCCAGCTGTTCGCGGGCACCACCGACCCGCCGCCCACGTCGTCCGGCGACAAGGAGCTGTTCGCCAGCTACAAGAAGAACCCGATCGGGCAGCCCTTCGAGCAGCACGACGGCACCACGATGACCTTCAACGGCTTCGACGCCGACGCGAAATACCGCTACCTGCTGTTCTGGATCACCGAGCTGCCCCCGAACGACCGGGGCTACCAGGTCGGCGTCCAGGAGATCACGGTCCAGGGGTCGTGAACCGGGGCCCGGCGACGGGGCACCGCAGCGATCGGGCGCGGTGATGGACGCTCACGGCGAGCGCGCGAGCGACGTCGACCTGCTGCGCGCCCACGTCGCCGGTGACCGGGACGCCTTCACCGAGCTGTTCCACCGGCACCGGGACCGGCTCTGGGCGGTCGCCCTACGGACCCTCGGCGACCGCGAGGAGGCCGCCGACGCCCTCCAGGACGCGCTGCTGTCCGCCCACCGGGCGGCGGCCCGGTTCCGGGGCGACTCGGCGGTGACCACCTGGCTGCACCGGATCGTGGTGAACGCCTGCCTCGACCGGATCCGCCGCCGGCAGGCGCACCCGACCGTCCCGCTGCCCGACGGCACGCACGGCGTCGACGGCGGCCCGTCGACCGGCGGGTTGGAGCCCGCCGCCCCCGTCCAGGACCACGACACCGCCCTGGTGGTCCGGCAGGCGCTCGCCGAACTGCCCGTCGAGCAGCGGGCGGCGCTGATCCTCGTCGACGTGCAGGGCTACCCGGTGGCCGAGGTGGCCCGCATCCTCGACGTCGCCGAGGGGACGGTCAAGAGCCGCTGCGCCCGGGGTCGGGCCCGGCTCGCCGTCGCCCTCGGGCACCTGCGTACGGGCGCACTGCCCGACGGCCCGGCCGGCGACGCCGCAGGGGCGGGCCGACAGCCCGGCCCCGCCGTGCGGCTGGCCTCGCCGCGCGCCGGTGCCGACGGCTCCCACGGCCCGGACGTGCCCGCCGTCACCCAGGGGAACCCCCGGCCGGCCGACGGCGTCCGATCAGGGTCGGGACGCTCCCGGCGCGTCGCCAACCAGGAGGACTCGTGACTGCCGGGGGGTTCAGGGAGGTCGACCTCGACCTGCTCGCCGACTACCTCGGCGGCGCGTTGGACGGCACCCCCGACGAGGCGGTCGTGGCGCGGCTCGTCGCGGAGGACCCGGCCTGGGCCGAGGCCCACGACGCGCTGGCGGCGGCCCTGGCCCCGGTCGGCGACGCCCTCGCGGCCTGGGCCGGGCCCGCACCACAGATGCCGCCGGTGGTCGCAGACCGGATCACCGCCGCGCTGGCCGGTGCCGGCCCCGGCACGCCCGCCGGTGTCACCGACCAGCCCAACCGGGCGGGCCTCGCCGACCCGGCCCGGGTCGGCCGGGTGCCCGCCCAGCCCACCGGCGGTACGCGCCGGCCCGCCGGCGGTCCCGGCCCGGCGACCGGCCGCCCCGGGGGCCGTGGGCGGCGCTGGGCGCGGCTCGCCGGGCCGGTGGCCCTGGCCGCGGCCTCGGTCGTCGCCGTCGGGTTCGGGCTCAACCAGGTGGTCGGCGACAGCGACCAGAGCGGCGGCACGGCCGACCGGGCGATCAGCGCGCAGGCGGAGTCGGGCGGCGGCGCGTTCACCATCGCCGGCGCGCCGCGGCGCTCGGGCACCGACTGGACGCCGGAGACCCTGGCCGCCGGCGGTCGGCCGTCCCCCGGTGCCAGCGAGCCGCCGAGGTCGTTCGGGTCGGGGCCGGACGCGCCCGTCGGGGGCGACAGCGGCGAACGGATGCCGGCCGTCGGGGACCTGGGCCGACTTACCGGCACCGCCGCCCTGGCCGACTGCCTCACGGCCGTCAGCGCCGAGCACGGGGCCGGTCCGCTCACCGTCGACCTCGTCGACTACGCGCGTTTCCGGGGCGCGCCGGCGCTGGTCGTACGCTTCGTCGACCCGTCCGGGGAGCGCTGGGCGTGGGTGAGCGGCCCCGAGTGCGGGGTGCCCGGGTCCGGTGCCGACACCCGCTACCGGACGCGGGTAGGGTGAGGCCGCGGCCGGCCCGGCGGGCCTCCACCGGCCGCGCCTGATTCACATCTGCCGTTCTTCCACGTGACGTGACCCACCGGATGACCGGCTCGGGAATCCCCACTTCGTACGATGACGTTCTGCAAGTCAGTAGTCGGCGTCCGCGCGGCGTCGACGCTCCGACCGGCATCGGTGCGCGTGCCGATGGCGACCACACACATCGGGAGACGGCAGTGGACGAGGTCCGCAACCTGATCATCATCGGCTCCGGGCCGGCCGGTTACACGGCGGCGGTCTACGCCGCGCGCGCCAACCTCAAGCCCCTGGTCATCGAGGGCGTGCAGTCCGGCGGTGCGCTGATGACGACCACCGAGGTGGAAAACTTCCCCGGTTTCGCCGACGGCATCCTCGGCCCCGAGCTGATGGACAACATGCGCAAGCAGGCCGAGCGGTTCGGTGCCGAGTTCCTCACCGACGACGTGACCCGGGTCGAGCTGACCGACACCGGCAGCGTCGGCTCCGACGCGGTGAGCACCGTGTGGGTCGGCGAGACGGCATACCGGGCGAAGGCCGTCATCCTCTCCACCGGCTCCGCCTGGCGCCCGCTGGGCGTGCCGGGCGAGCAGGAATACCTGGGCCACGGCGTGTCGTCCTGCGCCACGTGTGACGGCTTCTTCTTCCGCAACCAGCACATCGTGGTCGTCGGCGGCGGCGACTCGGCGATGGAGGAGGCCAGCTTCCTCACCCGGTTCGCCGAGTCGGTCACCATCATCCACCGGCGCGACTCGTTCCGGGCCAGCAAGATCATGGCCGAGCGGGCGCTGGGCAACGAGAAGATCAAGGTCGAGTGGAACAGCGTGGTCGAGGAGGTCCTCGGCGACGACGGCAAGGTCACCGGCGTCCGCGTCCGCAACGTGCACACCGGGGAGGCCAAGGTCCTCGACGTCACCGGCGTCTTCGTGGCGATCGGCCACGACCCGCGCAGCGAGCTCTTCCGGGGCCAGGTGGAGCTGGACGACGAGGGGTACGTCAAGGTGCAGGCCCCCAGCACCCGCACCAGCGTCCCGGGCGTGTTCGCCGCCGGTGACGTGGTCGACCACACCTACCGGCAGGCCATCACCGCGGCCGGCACCGGCTGCGCCGCCGCCCTCGACGCCGAACGGTTCATCGCCACGCTCGAAGGCTGAGCGCCGCACCCCGGGCTTCCCGGGTGGCGCACCGAACGACTGAAGGAACACATCGCAACCCCCGTAGGAGGGTCATAGTGGGAGCGACAAAGGCGGTCACCGACGCGAGTTTCGCCGTCGACGTGCTGAAGTCCGACAAGCCGGTGCTCGTCGACTTCTGGGCGGAGTGGTGCGGCCCGTGCCGCAAGGTCTCGCCGCTGCTCGAGGAGATCGCCGGCGAGATGGGCGACCAGGTCAGCATCGTCAAGCTCAACATCGACGAGAACCCGGAGACCGCGCGCGCGTACCGGGTGATGTCGGTGCCGACCCTGACCGTGTTCAAGAACGGCGAGCCGGTCCAGTCGATCGCCGGCGCCAAGCCGAAGGGCGAGCTGGTCAAGCTGATCCAGTCCGCGCTCTGACAGCCGCTGCGCGAAGCCCCGTACCCCGTTGGGTGCGGGGTTTCGCGTTTCGCGGCCCTGACCTGCGCGGACACCGCCACCTCGGGCGGCCGGACCGCATAGCCTCAACCCGGGAGCCGCCGGCCGGCGACCCTGCGAAGGGGGCGAGCGTGCGTCCGATCCGACCCGGTGACCGTGGACCGGCGGTGCGCGAGATCCGCGCCGTCCTGACCGGTCTCGACCTGCTCGCGGCCGGACCCTCGGCCGGCGACGAGTTCGACGCCGACACCGAACGCGCCGTGCGGGCGTTCCAGCAGTCCCGGGGGCTCAGCGTCGACGGGCGGGTCGGCGCGGAGACCTGGCGCGCCCTGGACGCCGCCCGCTGGCGGCTCGGCGCGCGCACCCTCTACCACGCGGTGCCGGAGCCGCTGACCGGCGAGGACGTCCGGTCGCTCCAGGAACGCCTGCTGGAGATGGGGTACGACGTGGGACGCGCCGACGCCGTCTACGGCGTACGCACCTCGCGGGCGGTGGCCCAGTTCCAGCGCGAGATGGGGCTCAAGCCGGACGGCTCCTGCGGCCCGCAGACCATGGGGACGCTGCGCAGGCTGGGGCGGAAGGTGGTGGGCGGCCGGCCGCAGTGGCTGCGCGAGTCCGACGCGATCCGACAGGCCGGCCCGACCCTCGTCGGCCGGACCGTGGTCATCGACCCGGGGCACGGCGGCACCGACCCCGGGGTGGTGGTGCCGGACGGCCCGCTGCGCTGGACCGAGGCCGACCTGGTCCACGACCTGGCCAGTCGGCTGGAGGGGCGGCTCGCGGCAGCGGGCGTGCGGGTGCAGCTCACCCGGGGCCCGACGCCGCACAGCTGCCTGCCGGACGCCGAGCGGGCGCAGCTGGCCAACTCCCTCGGTGCCGACGTGTTCATCTCGCTGCACACCGACGGGCACGCCAACCCGGAGGCGGAGGGGGTGGCCACCTACCACTACGGCACCGGCAACGGGGTCACCTCCGCGACGGGCGAGCGGCTGGCCGGGCTGGTGCAGCGGGAGATCGTGGCCCGCACCGGCCTGCGGGACTGCCGTACCCACGCCAAGACGTGGGAGCTGCTGCGGCTGACCCGGATGCCGGCGGTGCGGGTGGAGGTGGGCTACCTGACGTCGCCTACCGACCGGGGGCGGCTGGTCGACCCCCGGTTCCGGGACCGGCTGGTCGAGGCGATCGTCGCCGCCGTCCAGCGCATGTACTTCCCGATCGAACGGGACGTGCCCACCGGCTCGATCGACGTCAGCGCGCTGCGCGCGGCGGTCGCGGCAGGTCGCCGGGTGGGCGCGAACTGACTGAGCCGCCCGGCCCGGGACGGCCGGCACCCGTGTGCGGGGCCGGTGCCCGACGGCGGCGGGGGCGTCGGTGGCAGGTCTGTCAGCCGCCGGTGGAGCGGGTCGCCGGGGCGGGCCGGACCGGCCGGAGCAGGGTCTCGGGGCTCATCGACCCGAGCAGCTTCTCCAGGGCGTACTCGACGTCGGACTTCCAGCTCAGCGCGGTGCGCAGCTCCAGCCGCAGCCGGGGAAAGCGGGGATGCGGGCGGACCGTCTTGAAGCCCACCGACAGGAAGAAGTCGGCGGGGGCCACGCACCCGCCCGCCGGGTCGCCCTCGTCGCCGAACTTCGCGTCCCCGAACGCCTCGATCGCCTTGATGCCACGCTTCGTGAGGTCCCGGGCGACGCCCTGCACCAGCATCCGGCCGAGCCCGCCACCGGCGAAGGGCGCGACCACGTGCGCGGTCATCAGCAGCGCCGCATCGGCGGAGACGGGTGAGGTGGGGAACGCCATCGAGCGGGGCACGTAGGCCGGCGGGGCGTACATGACGAACCCGGCGGGCATGCCGTCGACGTACGCGAGCTTGCCGCAGGAGCCCCACTCCAGCAGCGTCTGCGAGACCCAGGCCTCCTTCTCCAGCCCCGGGTCGCCGGCGGCACACGCCCGGTCGGCCGAAACCGGATCAAGCTCCCAGTGGACGCACTGCCGGCACGGCCGGGGCAGGTCCTCCAGGGTGTCGAGGGTCAAACTGACCAGACGTCGCGACATCGGCGCATCCCCACCTTAGGCTCGGAGGCGAGAACGACGCCGCCGCCTTCGGTACCTCCGACGAGCGATCGTACGCCGCCGGACGGCGGTACGGGAGGGGACGCGCGAAACACCCCGCAGCGCCCATGCGGGCCTGCCGTTGCGCCGCCGGGCCGGTCCGGGATGTGGACGGCCGGCAAATCGATCGGCCCGTCCGAGCGGGAAGGGACTACCATCGGTGGTCTGCGTCCCGTGCCGCCATGGTCTGCGGTGTCCCGGGTACCCCCGGGGGGCGGGAGCCGCCCGACACGCGATCGAGGTGATGTCATGACCGGCACGACGCTCGACGACTACACCGACCGGTACGCCCGGCGCGTCCGGGGCATGACCGCCTCGGAGATCCGCGCCCTGTTCGCAGTGGCCAGCCGGCCCGAGGTGGTCTCCCTCGCCGGCGGCGCGCCCTACATCGCCGCGCTGCCGCTGGACGCGGTGGGCGAGATGCTCGGCCGGCTCGGCTCCGAGCACGGCGTCACCACCCTCCAGTACGGCATCGGGCAGGGCTCCCTGGAGCTGCGCGAGCGGATCTGCGAGGTGATGGCCTTCTCCGGCATCGACGCGTCGTGCGGGGCCTCCCCGGAGGACGTGGTGGTGACCGTCGGCGGGCAGCAGGCCCTCGACCTGGTGGCCCGCCTCTTCCTGGACCCGGGTGACGTGGTGCTCGCCGAGGGGCCGACCTACGTCGGCGCGCTCGGGGTGTTCCAGGCCGCCCAGGCCCAGGTCGTGCACGTGCCGATGGACGACGACGGGCTGATCCCGGAGGCGCTGGAGACGGCGGTCGCCGAGCTGGCCCGGGCCGGGCGGCGGGTGAAGTTCCTGTACACCATCCCGACGTACCAGAACCCGATGGGCGTGACGCTCAGCGAGGAACGACGCGAACGGGTCCTCGACATCTGCGAGCGCGCGGGCCTGCTGGTGATCGAGGACGACCCGTACGGGCAGCTCGGTTTCGAGGGTGACGCCCCGCGGCCGCTGCGGGCCCGGCGGCGCGACGGCGTCTTCTACCTCAGCACCTTCTCCAAGACCTTCGCCCCGGGGCTGCGGGTGGGCTGGATCCTGGCCCCGCACGCGGTCCGCGACAAGCTGGTCATCGCCAGCGAGGCGAACATCCTCTGCCCCAGCGGGTACGCCCAGGCCGCCGTCTCGACCTACCTGGGGACGATGCCGTGGCGCGAGCAGCTCAAGGTCTACCGGGAGCTCTACCGGGAGCGCCGCGACGCCCTGCTGGCCGCGCTGGAGGACCTGATGCCGGCCGGCACCACCTGGACCAGGCCTACCGGCGGCCTCTTCGTCTGGGCGAGCCTGCCCGACGGCCTGGACGCCAAGGCGATGGTGCCGCGCTCGATCGCGGCCCGGGTCGCGTACGTGCCGGGCACCGGCTTCTACGCCGACGGCACCGGCACCGGCAACATGCGGCTCAACTACTCCTTCCCCACGCCGGAGCGGATCCGGGAGGGCGTGCGCCGGCTGGCCGGCGTGATGGAGCAGGAGATCGCGATGCGCCGGGTCTTCGGGAACACCGTCGGTCGTCCCGGTTCGCGGCGGGGGCAGGCCGGCGCGGACACCCCGGGACCCGACTTGGCATGATTCCGGCATGGCTGCGATCCCTGCCGAGCGAATCACCGTGACCGCCCCCAACAGCACCACCGAGCTGCACGTGCTGGTGCTCGCCGGTGGCCTCTCCTACGAGCGGGACGTCTCGCTCCGTTCCGGCCGCCGGGTGCTGGACGCGCTCCGCGCCGTCGGGGTGGAGGCGGAGCTGCGGGACGCCGACGTGGCCCTGCTCCCGGCGCTGGTCGCCGACCCGCCGGATGCCGTGGTGATCGCCCTGCACGGCGCGACCGGCGAGGACGGTTCGCTGCGCGGCGTGCTCGACCTGTGCGACGTCCCGTACGTCGGCTGCGACGCCCGGGCGTCCCGCGTCGCCTGGGACAAGCCGTCGGCGAAGGCGGTGCTCCGCGAGGCTGGCCTGCCCACCCCCGACTGGGTGGCCCTGCCGCACGACCGCTTCTCGGAGCTGGGGGCGGTGGCGGTGCTGGACCGGATCGTCGACCGGCTCGGGCTGCCACTGATGGTGAAGCCGGCGCAGGGCGGTTCCGGCCTGGGCGCCGCCGTGGTCCGGGACGCCGCGTCGCTGCCGGCCGCGATGGTCGGTTGTTTCGCGTACCACTCAACGGCGCTGGTCGAGCGGTACGTCTCCGGCATGGACGTCGCGGTGTCGGTGGTCGACCTCGGGGAGGGCCCGCAGGCGCTGCCCGCCGTGGAGATCGTGCCCCGCAACGGCGTGTACGACTACGCCGCCCGGTACACCGCCGGCCGGACCACCTGGCACACCCCCGCGCGACTCGACCCGGAGGTCGCCGACACGGTGGCCCGCGTCGCCGTGGCGGCCCACACGGCGCTGGGGCTGCGCGACCTGTCCCGGGTCGACCTGATCGTGGACGCCGACGGCCAGCCGCACGTGCTGGAGGTCAACGTCTCGCCGGGCATGACGGAGACGTCGCTGCTGCCGCTCGCCGTCCAGGCCGCCGGGCTGGACTTCGGCCGGTTGATCGGCTCCCTGGTGACCCGGGCCGCCGCCCGGCGCGGCTGACCGGCTCCTCCAACGCGGCCGACCACCCGCCCCCGCTACCGGGCGGCGTCGGTCGGCCCGTCCGCCGGCTCCGGGATCTCCTCGGCGGCCTCGATCACGCCGACGCCGTCGTCCTCGCCCACGGCGTCGGAGGACGACTGGGTGCCGATACTCGACGGCGCCTGCCACTGGATTCGGGGCGGCTCGGCCAGCGGCCGGCCACCGAACTCAGCCAGCCAGGCGGCCACCATGGCCAGGTTCTCCCGCCACTGCTGCTCGGAGATCGGCGGGAGGATGGAGTCCCACAGCGACAGGAACGTGCCCCGCAACTGGAGCCGCCCGTACGGCCGGGCGAGGAACCACAGGTGCAGGTGGGCCGATCCGTCGCCCCACCGGTTCACGTGGACGCGGGCGACGCCGTCGAGGGACCGGATGGCCTTCTCCAGCCGTACCGTCATCACGCCCAGCTCGGCGGCGAGAAGATTGGGCAGGTCGCCCAGGTCGAGGTGGGAGCGGGACTCCAGGATCAGCACCATCGGCAGCCCGGTGGGCCGGTCCATGGCGCGGACACGCCACCGCTCGCCAACCCAGATGTACGCGTCGTCGGGCGCGGCGCAGGCCGTGCACTCCCGGTTGCCCTCGCCCTTGCGCGGGGGTTCCACCGGGACGGGATCCTCAAGGTGCTTGACCCGGAGGTCGCCCTCGAAGGGAAAGGAAGGCCAGGAGGTGAAGTCGGGGACTGCGGGAGGGGTGTCGTGCACGACGCTGACCCTAGCCGAGCAAGCGGGCCCTGTCCCTACCTGATTCGTCCAGCGTCGAGGGCGGCCGGGCCCCTCGGACCGGGCCCGCGCGGTCGCCGGACGGGGCGAGTCCCGCACCCCCGCGCAGTGCCGTCCCGCGCGGTCCACGAGCGTTGTCCACACGTTATCCACAGGCCGTCGAGACCGTCGCCACGGCCCGTCGTCCACAGGCTGACAACGCGTTTCACGCGGGGTTTCACGTGAAACAGGGTGGGGCTGTGGAAAACCGCTGTGGATAACTCCGCGCTTCTCGGCGAGGGTTGTGCACAGCCTCTTGTCTCCCTCGTTCCTAACGAGCCGGCGGCCTGCGGGTCGCTGCCTGAGCGCCCGAAGATGGGGCCGATCTGCCGCCGTCTTCCGGGCCGGGCGACGCCTGCTCCTGGTGCCGCGCGGGTCGGACAGGCCATCAGAGGGGCGCAGCCGGGCGTCCGCAGATGGCCGCGCCCTGGCTCTCCGGGCTCCCGAGGCCCTTCCCACGTGACCGTCCCCGGATGACGGGGAACTGACCATCGGCGAAGGGCTCCACAACTCCCACCGACCCGACGCCGGTCGCGACCCTCCCGTCATCTCGGCGCGGGCGCGCACAGCGCAGCCGCGTGGTGCCGTCGGTGTGCCCGCTGCCGACCGGGGCGGCGAAGCGGCGGCAGCCCGTCGGGAAGGTGCGGTCGTCATGACCGCCGAAGACCGGCTCCCGTGGGCATCCAGCCGAACGGCGACGGGGCGACGTGCTGGTGCCGACCTTGGTGCTGGACCGTCGCGGCTGCTGCTGCACCCGTCGCGGCTGCTGCTGCACCCGTCGGGGCAAGCGACGCCGTCGGGGCAGTGGCGACCGTCAAGCGCAACACGGGCCGGTCGAGGACCGCCGAGCGCAGCGCGGGCCGGTCGAGGACCGCCGGCCGGGCTCCCGAGGCTCGAGGACCGCCGAGGACCGCCGAGGACGGGAGAGCGGGGAGATCGCCGTTGGCGCGCGGCGAACAACTCGTCGCTTCGCGACCGCACAGGAGAAAGCGGGCCAGCCCGCTGAGGAGGCCGTGCAGGTCCGAACCGGCGAGCGGGGTGCAATGGGGTCGGATCGCAGCCTGCGATGGCGTGAGGGCCAGCTGATGGTCTGCCGCCGCTTCACGGGCGACAGCCTTGGCCTGCCCCGGTCTCTCAGGTCGCGCTCGTGAGGGGCCGCGTCCCCGACAAGGGCTACGGGTTCAGGGCCGGGGTGCCGGAGCCCGGCCGTACTTGCGCCGACCAGAGGGGGCACCGGAGCCGCCTCGCGCCGCGCACGTCCGGGGCCCGCCATTCCCGGCCGCGGGGCACCGATCGGACGGTCCCGAGCGTGTCCCCGAGCGTCCTGCCTTCTCCGCGCCCCGGCCTCCCGATCCCGGCTTCCACGTCCCTTCGTGTCCGATGGCTCCTGAAGCCACGCGCTCCGGCCGGCGGCTGGTGCCGGCCCCGGGACGCGGCCCTGGGTCGGCGTGCTGCGTGTCGGCACCGGTGATGCCGAGGGTTTCCCGGCTTCCGGTTCCACGTGAAACAGGGCGGCAGCTCGCCTCCGCACGGGGCCGGGATGGGCCGTTCCCTCGCCGCCCCGGCGGGGGGCGAGCCGGAGGGGATCACCGAGCACAGCTACTCGGGCATCGGCCGTCACGAGCCACAGACCGCGAGCGAGGTGGAGCGGCTCATCGTCACCAACTCGCCGCCGTCGCTCCCCTTGCCGGGACTGCGGCTGCCGAAGGCCTCGCGGCACGGCACCACCTCCCGACACGGAGGACCGTTTCACGTGGAACCAGTGGGCGGGACACTCGCGGCATCGGGCGGGCCAGGCGGTGAGTTACGCGGATTCGGCCGGCGGGAGCCGAACCTCGGTGACCGGCTCGGACGCTGTCTGCGGCGGCTTTACGGGGCGAGAGCCTGGAGCCGGGGCATGGTGCTGAGTGGCGTCCGTGCGGATGTCCTCGTTTCACGTGGAACCCGTCTACAGGCTGATCGCCGAGGACCGACGCAGCTCGGGGTCGACACGGCGGCCCTCCTCCGTCCGGCGGCCCTCCTCCCTCCGGCACCCGCCACCATGTCGGCGACATCGCGGTATCCGGGGCCTCGGGATACCGCCATGTCGCCGACATGTCGAGCAACGACGCCAGGTCGGCGGTGACCGCCATCGGATGCCCGGCCGGGGAGAGGCCCAAGTTGGCGGAGGCGTAGGCCCTGCCGGCCCCGCATAGCCCATTCGAGGCGCGCACGGCCGGCGCGGGCGGCGAGCCCGCGAGCCGACGGCGGCAAGCCCGCGTGCCAACGGCACCGATCCCGCGTGCTCGGCATTACCTGTCCGCCAACGTCTTCTGCGTGTGCGAGGAGCTCCGGAGCTGATCGTCGGCCGAAACGTGTCCCGCCTCCCACCACCAGGGGGCGAGCCCGCCTGGCGGTCACCTCCGACGGCGGGCAGCCCACCGACGACCGGGAGGTTTCACGTGGAACGTGTCGGCGACCACGGCGCACGGAGGTGGATGGCCCCGCACCGCCTCACGGAGTCTGGGCCGCATCGTGCCGACCGAAATGGGGCGATGACTAGCGGAAGGCGATGCCCCTCGGGACCACCCGGGCAGCAGCCCGAAACGCCGCCGGCCGCGTCGCCCGGGTGGGACGGCGCGGCCGGCGGGCAGGCGCGGAGGTCAGTCCTCGGAGGTGTCCTCTTGACCGACCCCGATGATGCCGACGATCCGTTCCAGGTCGTCGACCGTGGCGAACTCGATGGTGATCTTGCCCTTGCTCCGGCCGATGTCCACCTTCACCCTGGTGTCGAACCGGTCGGAGAGCCGGTCCGCGAGGTCCGTGAGGGCCGGGGCGTGGGCAGTGGTCCGCCGCTTCGCGGCCGGGGCCTTCGCCGGCCCGTCCACCAGCGCGAGCGCGACGATCTCCTCGGTCGATCGGACGGAGAGCCCCTCGGCGACGATGCGTGCCGCGAGTTGCTCCTGCGCCTGCGCCTCGTCCAGGCTCAGCAGCGCGCGGGCATGGCCGGCGGAGAGCAGCCCGGCGGCGACGCGGCGCTGCACCTGGGCGGGCAGGTTCAGCAGCCGGATGGTGTTGGAGATCTGCGGGCGGCTCCGGCCGATCCGGCGGGCCAACTCCTCGTGGGTCGCGCCGAACTCCTCCAGCAGTTGCTGGTATGCGGCGGCCTCCTCCAGCGGGTTGAGGTTGGCCCGGTGGATGTTCTCCAGCAGCGCGTCCCGGAGCATGGCGTCGTCGCGGGTGTCCCGGACGATGGCGGGAATGTTCTCCCGGCCGACGGCCTGCGCGGCCCGCCAGCGGCGCTCGCCCATGACGAGTTCGTACTTCTCGCCGTCGAGTGCCCGCACCACGATCGGCTGGAGGAAGCCGACCTCCTGGATGGAGGTCTTCAGTTCCTCCAGGGCCTCCTCGTCGAAGACCTGGCGGGGCTGCTTCGGGTTGGGCACGATCGCGTCGACCGGCACCTCAGCGAACCGGGCACCGGGCACCGGGCTGAGTTGAGGCTCGGACGGCGGCATGGCCACAGGGGCCTCGACGTCAACCGGCTCCGCCATCGGGGCCGGTGCAGAGGCCGGGACGGGCGCCTCGCCGTCTTCGGGCATCGCCGTCGTCGTCTCGACGGGCTGGACCGGGCCGGTGGGGATCAGCGCCCCGAGCCCTCGACCCAGACCCCCCCGAGGACGGTTCTTCATACGATGCCTCCCAGCGACTTGTCCGCACTACGCATTCCGGCTCACCGGCTCCTTGACCCCACGCTCGGCGATCTCCTGGGCGGCCTCGAAGTAACTCGTCGCCCCCCGTGAACCGGGATCGTAGGTCATGACCGACTGGCCGTAGCTCGGTGCCTCGGAGACTCGGACGTTCCGGGGGATCACCGCCTGCAGGACCTTGTCGCCGAAGTGGTTCCGGACGTCCTGCTCCACCGCGTCGGCCAGCCTGGTGCGCCGGTCGTACATGGTGAGCAGGATGGTGGAGACGTCGAGCCTGGGGTTGAGGTGCTTGCGGACCAGGTTGATGTTGTTGATCAGCTGGTTCAGCCCTTCCAGCGCGTAGTACTCGCACTGGATGGGGATGAGCACCTCCTGCGCGGCCACCAGGGCGTTGACGGTGAGCAGGCCCAGCGACGGCGGGCAGTCGATGAAGACGTAGTCGAAGTGGCCGGGGTAGGCGTCGATCGCCCGGGACAGCCGCGACTCACGGGCCACCACGGACACCAGCTCGATCTCTGCGCCCGCGAGGTCGATCGTGGCCGGTACGCACCACAGGTTGGGGATGCCCTCGACGCCCTGGGCCACCTCCTCCAGGGGGACGCTGTTGATCAGGCAGTCGTAGACGTCCGGCACGCCGGTGTGGTGCGGGACGTTCAGCCCGGTCGACGCGTTGCCCTGCGGGTCGAGGTCGACCACGAGAACCCGGTTGCCGTGCAGGGCGAGCGCCACCGCCAGGTTCACCGTGGTCGTGGTCTTCCCCACGCCGCCCTTCTGGTTGGCGACGCACATCACCCGGGTCCGCTCCGGACGCGGCATGGTCACCTCGCCACTCGGATTAAGGATCTGCACGGCGCGCATAGCCTCCATAGCCAACGGTGGGTCATCCTCTTCGCGCGTCGGGGTTTCACGTGAAACGTACGCGGCATCGGCCGGTTCGGTGCCATAGGCCCCGGCCGGCGGTGCCGGCGTGTCGACTGGAACGGCGGCTCCCGGGGCCGCGTCGGGCACCACGTGCGGTGCGGGTTGCTGGGGGAGCACGACGGCAGGCCGGGGTGTCGACTCGAAGTGAGCGGAGAGCCCCGGGTCGGACCCGTCGGCCGCCGGAACGCCGGGGCGGCCGGCCCTGCCGTAGACCGTCCCGGACGCCTCCGCCCGGGGGGCGGTGGTGCCGGTGCCGGCGGCGACAGGGGCGTCGCGGCGCGGAGCGGAGCCGCCGCCGATCGGGTGTGCCGCCGCCCCGTAGGCGTCGCCGGGCCAGCCGGGCTCGTCGGTTTCACGTGAAACGGGGCCCGCTGCGGACCGCTCTCCGCGACCGTTCACCCGTGGATCGTCGTACCTGCCGTCGTCATGCACCTGTCATCCCTACCCGCTCCGGATGGTCGGCCCGCACCCCGTCGTCTTGGCCACGCTCGTTCGCATCACGGAGCCTACGGCCCGGCGGGAGCGGCCGGGACCCCCTCGGGGTCAGATGCCGTCCACTCCACACTATCGACGCGCGGTCAGCCTACGGCGGACGGGCGCGGCCGGTCCACGCCGGATTTCCCGCCCGCGCGTGCCCGCACCCGTATCAACGACCCGACCTGCGGCGGGAAGCCGGCGCGAGGGGACGAAGGCGGTCAGCGGCCCCGGCGACGCCCGCCGCGCGAGCGCTTCGCCGCCGACTTGACGCGGGGCTGGTTCACCACCCGCTCGCGCACGATCTCCACCACCGTCGCCGGCGGCTCGATCACACCGACCCCGCAGCGCTGCACGGTCGGCTCGCCCCCGCCCAACTTGGCGACGGCCTCGGCGTGCTCCGCGATCTCGTCGGCGGCGGAAGCGCCCTTCATCGCCACCAGCCGCCCGCCGCGCACGGTCAGGGGGAGACACCAGGCGGCGAGGCGGTCGAGCGGTGCCACGGCGCGAGCGGTGACGATGTCCGCGCTGAAGGGGCCGACCCCGGTCGAGCCGGTCGCCGCTTCCTCGGCCCGCCCCCGGAAGACCCGGACCGTCTTCGCCAGCCCCAGACTCTCGACCACCTCGACGAGGAACGAGGTGCGTCGGGCCAGCGGCTCGACCAGGGTGACGGTCAGGTCGGGCCGCGCGATGGCCAACACCAGCCCGGGCAGGCCGGCACCCGAGCCGACGTCGAGCACCGACGCGTCCGGCGGGATCCGTTCCGCCACCGCGGCACAGTTGAGCAGGTGCCGGTCCCAGATCCGCGGTGCCTCCCGTGGCCCGATGAGGCCGCGGACCACCCCGTCGGTGGCGAGCAGTTCCGCGTACGCGGCGGCGAGTTCAAGCCGGTCGCCGAAGAGGGCACGGGCGGCCTCCGCCAGCTCCGGCGGCAGCGTCGCGACGGCCGGATCCGGTGCTTCCCCGGTCGGGCGGGGCGCGTCGTCCCCGAGGGCCGGTGCCGTCACGCTGGGCGGCGCGGCCTCGACGCCGGGCGCTGCTTCGTCGGCCGACCCGGGCCGGGCAGGCGACGGCCCGGGCGGCGTGCCACCCGGGCCGGACACGGCTGCCGCCGTGGTGTCGTCGTGGGTCACCCGGTCAGTCCGCGGGCCGGACGACGATGCGGCGGTTCGGCTCGACGCCCTCGGACTCGCTCTCCACGCCGCTCATCGCGTTGACGACGTCGTGGACGCACTTGCGCTCGAAGGCGGACATCGGTTCGAGCCGCACCGGCTCCCCGTACTCCTTGACCTTCTCCACCGCGTTCTTGGCGACGGCGGCGAGCTCCTTGCGCCGGGTGGCGCGGTAGCCGCCGACGTCGAGCAGCAGCCGGCTCGGAGTCCCGGTCTGCCGGAACACCGCCAGCCGGGCCAGCTCCTGGAGCGCCTCCAGGGTGGCCCCGCGCTGCCCGACCAGGTTCTGCAGTCGGCCGCCGACGACCTCGACCACCGGACGGCCACCGGACACCAGCTCGTCGATGTCCCCGTCGTAGTCGAGGATGTCGAGCAGCCCTTCGACGTAGTCGGCGGCGATCTCGCTCTGCCGGAACAGCTCGCTCTCGGCCGGCGCCTTCCTCTCCCGGGGAGCGGCCCCGGTCTCGGCCTCCTCCTCGGTGTCGTCGTCGGTGGCCTCGATCGGCGTGCTCTCCTCGTCCACTGACTGGTCAGCGCTGGGGATGCTGGTCTCGGTCACGGTCTCATCTCCGTACTCGCTCGGCCGGACCGTCGGGTCCGCTGGTTCCCCGGGGGCCGGCGGGAGATCACCGGTGCCCACGGGCACGTCTGTACGGGCGGCTGTCGCCCGCGACCGCGCTACGCGCGGTGGGTCGGGCCCGGCGCTGCCCCACGGGCGGCGGCCAGGGCCCGGTCCCGCCCGTGCCGGGCGGCCGGCGCGGGCGGGGAGGCGTCAGCCCTGGCGCTTGGCCGGGCCGCTCTTCTTCGGGTTGACCGGCTTGGCACCCGGCTTCGGGCCGGCGACCTTCGGCGTGGCCGGCGCCTGCTTGACCGGAGCGGGGGCGGCCTTGCGGCCGAACAGGCCGGCGGTCTTCACCGGCTGGACCGGGCTGTTGGACTTGACGCCGGTGCGGCCCGGGGTGGGCGGCGGCGGGTACTTGCGCAGCACCCACTGCTGCTGGCCGAGGGTGAACAGGTTGTTCGTGACCCAGTAGATGATCACACCGATCGGGAAGATCGCGCCGGAGACGAGCAGCGACAGCGGGATGCCGTAGAGCATCAGGCGCTGCACCATCTTCTGCTGCGGGTCCTCCGCCCAACCGGTCTTGAGGATCATCTGGCGGCTGGTGAGGTAGGTGGTGCCCATCATCACCAGGACCAGGATGCCGGCGATCACCTTCACGGTGGTGCCGTTGGCCCCGAGGCGGGCCAGCTCGTCGGCGGTCGAGCCGAACTTGCCGGCGATCGGTGCGGTGAAGAGCTTGGCGCTGGAGGCGCTGTCGAACTGCTCGACCGTCCAGCCGTAGAGCGTCTTATTGATCTTGGCCGGGTCGAGGCGGCGCAGCACGTGGAAGAGGCCGAGGAAGACCGGGATCTGGAGGAACATCGGAAGGCAGCCCATGAGCGGGTTGGCCTTTTCCTTCCGGTAGAGCTCCATCATCTCCTTCTGGAGCGTCTCCCGGTCACCCTTGTGCTTCTCCTGGAGCTCCTTCACCTTGGGCTGGAGCGCCTGCATGGCCCGCTGGGACTTGATCTGCTTGACGAAGACCGGGAACAGGATCACCCGGACGGTGACCACCAGGAAGACGATGGCCAGGATCCAGGCCCAGTTCGTCCCGATCACCGCGTCGACCGGTACTCCGATGGCGTCCCAGGCCGAGTGCCAGGTCAGCAGGATCCACGAGATCGCGTAGTAGATCCAGTCCAGACTGAACAATTCTCAGGCTCCAGTCACTTCGGCACGGCGGCGACCGCCCGGCTCGGGCACCGGGTCGTGTCCACCAGGGTGAAAGGGGTGGCAGCGCAACAACCGTCGGACCGTCAGACCGGCCCCCCGAATCGCGCCGTGCCGGGCCACGGCCTCAAGGGCGTACGCACTGCACGACGGGTAGAACCGACAGCGGGCCGGCAGCGCCGGGCTTATCCAACGACGGTACGCGACGATGGGGCCGGTCAGCACCCGGGCACCCAAGCTCGTCGACGGCGACGCCGTGGAATCGCTGCTCATCGGGGCCGCCGCCCCCGGGGGGCGCGGGCTGTGGCGATCGCCGCGTCGAGGTCGGCCCCCAGCCGGGAGAATGACGCCTCGGCTGCGGCCGGGAGTGCCCGTACGACCAGGGTGCTGCCCTCGGGCAGGGCCGCGAGCCGCTCGCGGACCAGGTGCCGCAGCCGACGCCGGACCACGTTGCGGACGACGGCGGGGCCGACGGCCTTGGACACGACGAAGCCGGCGCGGGTCGCTGCGGAGGTGTGCTCCGCAGCGGTGGTCCGCGCCGGCTTCGGCGAGACGTCCGTCGGTGTCCCCGGTGTGCCGGGCAGGGTCAGGTGGACGACGAGCACGCCACGGCCCGCCCGGCGACCAGCCCGGACCGCTGCGGCGAAGTCACTGCTGCGCCGCAGTCGTTGCGCGGCGGCCAGCACGACTGCCCACGTCCCCCGGACCGGCCCCGGTCGGCCTCAGGCCGACAGGCGGGCGCGGCCCTTGGCGCGACGGGTCGAGATGATGGCGCGTCCGGCCCGGGTGCGCATACGCAGCCGGAAGCCGTGGGTCTTCGCGCGCCGGCGGTTGTTCGGCTGGTAGGTGCGCTTGCTCACGTCAGGCTCTCCGTTTTCGTACGCCCCGGGCGCGGGATCGCCGGGGTCGTGTGGTGGTCCAGGCCACCTCGGCGGTGGCCCCCGATCGGTGCTGCCCGGCGGCGCGGAACCTCGGCGATGCGAGGGAGGCGACCGCGGACAGCAAGCACGCACCACCCTAGCAGAGGGCGGCAGAGCAGCCGCTCCAGCCTACGCAGAGGGGCAATGAGCGTCAAACACCCCGCCACACCCCCACAGCGCCCCTGACCACGACCGAAGCGCTGCTTTTCACTGATGTCGCCAAGGGTGCCACCGCGTCGACGGTTGATGGCCCCGGCCCCGCGCTGTTAGCGTGCGCGTTTGCGGTCGGCGTCGTCGCCCCGTTCCCGTCGTCGGGCGAGACGGTCGTCGTCGAGCAGGACCGGACTCGGGCAAGACCCGACCAGGCAGTGAATCGTTCGGCACGGTGAAACCCGCTTCAGCGCCCGTTCAGACAGGGGGCAGGTCCCACCCGCTTCGGGCGGGGGGCCACAATCGGTCAGTACACACAGGCTGTGGATAACTTGTGGACGACGGCCGGTGAGCCGTCCGGCTGGACCACCGCGGCGGTCGGGAGCAGAAGCGAGGGGGGTGGCACGACGGTGGCCGGTACGACCGACCTAGCCGCGGTGTGGACGGCGACCACGGACGAACTCGCCGACGAGATCATCTCCGCGCAGCAACGCGCGTACCTGCGGCTCACCCGGCTCCGCGCGATCGTCGAGGACACCGCCCTGCTCTCCGTGCCGGACGCCTTCACCCGCGACGTGATCGAGTCCCGGCTGCGGCCGGCCATCACCGAGGCGCTGACCCGGCGGCTGGGCCGCCCGATCCAGGTGGCGGTGACCGTCCGGGTCGCCGAGGACCCCTCGGGCCGCCCCGCCGGCACGGTCTACCGCAGCACCCCGGACGCCGGGCCGGGCGAACAGCCCGCCCTCGACGGGTCCGCCGGCTTCGACTCCGCAGCGGCGTTCGACGCCCGGGGATACGACGAGTCCGGCGCGGGCCGGCACGAACCCGCGCTCGGCTTTCCCGCCCCGGGCCATCCCGGCCACGACGAGCCGGGCGCCGACCCCGCGCGGCCACCCCACCCGGGCCAGGACGGCACCGCCGGGCATCCCGGGCACGGGGCGGCGGAGCCGGGGCCCGCGTCCCGGCCAGCCCCGACCGACGACGGGCACCGCCCGGGGCTGGTCCCGGCCGCCCGCGACGCCCAGGAGCCCCTGTTCGGCGACGCCTTCGCCGAACCGCTGGTGCCGGGTGCCGACCGGCGCGGCTTCGAGGAGCGGCCCCGGCTCGACGTCGGCGGGGCCCGGCCCTACGAGGGCCGATACGCGGCCGGCGCCGTGCCGGCTCCCCAGCGGCTGCCGCGCGACGGCGGCACCGACAGCGGACCGGGTCGCAGTGGCATGGATCACCGTCCGGGCGGACGGGACGACCGGCGGCTCCCCGGCGGGGCGGAGACCGGTGGGAACCGGCTCAACCCGAAGTACATGTTCGAGACGTTCGTCATCGGCTCGTCCAACCGGTTCGCGCACGCCGCGTCCGTCGCGGTCGCCGAGTCGCCGGCGAAGGCGTACAACCCGCTGTTCATCTACGGCAGCTCCGGGCTCGGCAAGACGCACCTGCTGCACGCCATCGGTCACTACGCCACCACGCTGGGCAACGCCCGCTCGGTCCGGTACGTCTCGACCGAGGAGTTCACCAACGACTTCATCAACTCGGTGCGCGACGACAAGACGAGCGCGTTCCAGCGCCGCTACCGCGACGTCGACATCCTGCTGATCGACGACATCCAGTTCCTGGAGAACCGCGAGCGGACCCAGGAGGAGTTCTTCCACACCTTCAACACGCTGCACAACGCCAACAAGCAGATCGTCGTCACCTCCGACCGGTCGCCCAAGCAGCTCGCGACGCTGGAGGACCGGCTGCGCACCCGGTTCGAGTGGGGGCTGCTGGCCGACATCCAGCCGCCCGACCTGGAGACCCGGATCGCGATCCTGCAGAAGAAGGCGGCCCAGGAGCGGCTCTACGCGCCGCCGGACGTGCTGGAGTTCATCGCGTCGCGGGTGTCGAACTCGATCCGGGAGCTGGAGGGGGCGCTGATCCGGGTCACCGCGTTCGCGAGCCTCACCCGGTCGACCGTCGAGCTGTCGCTGGCCGAGGAGGTGCTGCGGGACTTCATCCCCGACGGCGCCGGCCCCGAGATCACCGCCGACCAGATCATGGTCTCCACCGCCGACTACTTCGGGGTCAGCCTGGAGGACCTGCGCGGGCACTCCCGCTCCCGGGTGCTGGTCAACGCCCGCCAGGTCGCCATGTACCTGTGCCGGGAGCTGACCGACCTGTCGCTGCCCCGGATCGGGCAGGCGTTCGGCGGGCGGGACCACACGACCGTCATGCACGCCGACCGGAAGATCCGTCAGCAGATGGCGGAGCGCCGCTCGCTCTACAACCAGATCGCCGAGCTGACCAACCGGATCAAGCAGACCACCTGAGGCGTACGCCCACCACGCCCTCGCCCGCAGCGGCGACCGACGCCCGGCCGACCACGGCCGGGCGTTCTCGCGTCCCGGGGCGGCGTCGGCCCCCGCGCCCGACCACCCGGGTCGACGTGACGCCGGTCACTTCCAGGCCCCGGAGCCGTCGTCCACAGGTGCACCGGGACGCCTCGTGTTGACCCTCGACCCGGTTCAGGCCCCAGGATCGGCGCATGCTCGTCCACGGTTTCCACACGCTGTCCACAGCCGGTTGTCCACCGACGGTGGAAAACTACGCACGGTCCGACCTCGGTTACCCACAGGCTGTGGACAAACCCTGGGGACGGACCTGTGGACGCCTGTGGACGCCTGTGGACGATGCCGCCCGTCGCCCACAGGCAGGGGGACGGCTGTGGGCTTCCTGTTGAAGGTTCTGGGGACAACGACGCGAAGACCGGTGCGGCCCGTCCACAGGACTGGGGAGAAAGTCGGTGGATAACCGGTGGATAACCGGTGGACGGCGGTGGACAACCCGGTGGATCGGAGGGCCTGTGGACGACCGGCCCGGTTTTACCCCGGGTTCTCCACAGGCTAACCACCGGTGGATAACGTGCCTGACCTGCACAGACGCGGGTTTTCCACAGTTTGCACAGGTGCTACGAAGACGATGAGTTTGTTCTTCTAAGAGAAC
Source organism: Micromonospora haikouensis (assembly GCF_000876225.1). Lineage (NCBI taxonomy): Bacteria > Bacillati > Actinomycetota > Actinomycetes > Micromonosporales > Micromonosporaceae > Micromonospora > Micromonospora haikouensis. The sequence continues at coordinate 361,536 of NZ_JXSX01000001.1, forward strand.
AAAAACCAATCATCACCGTTGGACTTCCTGTGGATGGGGCCGGAACGGCCGGAGACAGTCGCTCCGGCACCGGCCGGATCCACGGGGTCGGGCGCACAGCCGATGCCCACGCGCCCTAAGGTGCGATGGGAACCCGCACAGTCAGGCGGGACGGTGGGCAGCGGTCGGCATGAGAGAGTTGTCGCTGACGTCGACGCGGAGGCATTGATGAAGTTCCGAGTGGAGCGCGACGCGCTCGCCGAGGCCGTGGCGTGGACCGCGAAGAGCCTGCCCAACCGGCCGTCCGTGCCAGTCCTGGCCGGCGTGATGCTCCGGGTGACCGACGGCAACCTGCAGGTCTCCGGCTTCGACTACGAGGTCTCCAGCCAGGTGACCGTCGAGGTGCAGGGTGACGCCGACGGGGCCGCCCTGGTCTCCGGCCGGCTGCTCGCCGAGATCACCAAGGCGCTCCCCGCGAAGCCGGTGGACATCGCCGCGGTCGGCGCGCACCTCGAACTGGTCTGCGGCAGCGCCCGGTTCACCCTGCCCACCATGCCGGTGGAGGACTACCCCGCCCTGCCCGAGATGCCGGAGAGCACCGGCACGGTCGACGCCGCCGCGTTCGCCGCCGCCGTCGCCCAGGTCGCCGTGGCCGCCGGGCGGGACGAGACGCTGCCGATGATGACCGGCGTCCGTATCGAGCTCTCGGGTGGCAACCTGGCCATGCTCGCCACCGACCGCTACCGGCTCGCGCTGCGCGAGATGGAGTGGCACCCGGACGACCCCGAGGTGAGCATCAACGCCCTGGTGCCGGCGCGCACCCTGCACGACACCGCCAAGGCCCTCGGCCCGCTCGGCGGGCACGTGACGATGGCCCTGTCCCAGGGGGCGGCCGGCGAGGGCATGATCGGTTTCTCCGGCGGCACCCGGCGCACCACCAGCCGGCTGCTCGACGGCGCCAACTACCCGCCGGTGCGCTCGCTCTTCCCCGCCAGCCACAACGCCGAGGCCCGCCTCGCCGTCAGCACCCTCATCGAGGTCGTCAAGCGGGTGGCGCTGGTCGCCGAGCGCACCACCCCCGTGCTGCTCAGCTTCAGCTCCGACGGCCTCGTCGTGGAGGCGGGCGGCACCGAGGAGGCGCGGGCCAGCGAGGCCATGGAGGCCACCTTCACCGGCGACCCGCTGACCATCGGCTTCAACCCGCAGTACCTCATCGACGGGCTGGCCAACCTGGGCGCCCAGTTCGCGCAGCTGGCGTTCGTCGACGCCTTCAAGCCGGCGGTGATTTCCCCCGCAGGCGAGGATGGCGAGGTCATCCCCGGGTACCGGTACCTCATCATGCCGATCCGCGTCTCCCGCTGATCGCGCATACCCGACCCGGACGCAGCGGAGGTAGGAACACATGCAGCTCGGCCTCGTAGGACTCGGCCGCATGGGCGGCAACATGCGCGAGCGGCTGCGCGCCGCCGGTCACGAGGTGGTCGGCTACGACCGCAACGCCGACCGCAGCGACGTCACGAGCCTGGCCGAGCTGGCCGAGAAGCTCGACGGCCCCCGGGCCGTCTGGGTGATGGTCCCCGCCGGCGTCACCGACACCACCATCGACGCCGTCGCCGAGCACCTCGGCGACGGCGACATCATCATCGACGGCGGCAACTCCCGGTTCAGCGACGACGCCCCCCGGGCCGAACGGCTCGCCACGCGCGGCATCGGATACCTCGACGTCGGCGTCTCCGGCGGCGTCTGGGGCAAGGAAAATGGCTACGCCCTGATGGTCGGCGGCGCGCAGGAGCACGTCGACCGGCTGATGCCGATCTTCGAGGCGCTCAAGCCGGCCGGCGAGCACGGCTTCGTGCACGCCGGCCCCGTCGGCGCCGGCCACTACGCCAAGATGGTGCACAACGGCATCGAGTACGGCCTCATGCACGCCTACGCCGAGGGCTACGAGCTGCTCACCAAGTCCGAGCTGGTCACCAACGTGCCGGGCGTGTTCAAGTCCTGGCGCGAGGGCACCGTCGTCCAGTCCTGGCTGCTCGACCTGCTCGACCGCGCCCTCGACGAGGACCCGGACCTGTCCGACCTGAGCGGCTACACGGAGGACACCGGCGAGGGCCGGTGGACGGTCGACGAGGCCATCCGCCTGGCCGTGCCGCTGAACGTCATCGCCGCCTCGCTGTTCGCCCGCTTCACCTCCCGGCAGGAGGACTCTCCCGCCATGAAGGCCGTCGCCGCCCTGCGCCAGCAGTTCGGCGGCCACGCCGTCCACAAGCGCTGAGCGGCGTCCGCCACCCGTGTACGTCCGCCGGCTCGAACTGGTCGACTTCCGCTCCTACGAGCGGGTCGCCGTCGACCTCGAACCCGGCCCCAACGTCCTGGTCGGCGCCAACGGCACCGGCAAGACCAACCTCGTCGAGGCGCTCGGCTACGTGGCGACCCTGGGCTCGCACCGGGTCGCCACGGACGCCCCGCTGGTGCGGCTGGGCGCCACCTCGGCCGTGATCCGCTGCGCGGTGGCGCACGACGGCCGGGAACTGCTGGTCGAGCTGGAGATCGTCCCCGGCAAGGCCAACCGGGCCCGGCTGGGTCGTTCACCGGCCCGGCGGGCCCGCGACGTCCTCGGCGCGCTGCGCATGGTGCTGTTCGCCCCGGAGGACCTGGAACTCGTCCGCGGCGATCCGGCGGAACGCCGCCGCTACCTCGACGACCTGCTGGTCAGCCGCCAGCCCCGCTACGCCGGGGTACGCGCCGACTACGAACGGGTCGTCAAGCAGCGCAACGCCCTGCTGCGCACCGCGTACCTGGCCCGCAAGACCGGCGGGTCGCGCGGCGGGGACCTGTCCACCCTCGCCGTCTGGGACACCCACCTCGCCCGGCACGGGGCCGAGCTGCTCGCCGGCAGGCTGGAACTCGTCGCCGCACTCGGCCCGCACGTCACCAAGGCCTACGACGCGGTCGCCGCCGGCAAGGGCGCGGCGGGCATCACGTACCGGCCGTCGGTGGAACTGACGGACCCGGTGGCGGACCGGGCGGCGCTGGCCGAGACGCTGCTCGCGGCGCTGGCCGAGTCCCGGTCCGCCGAGGTGGAGCGCGGCACCACGCTCGTCGGCCCGCACCGCGACGACCTGGCCCTCACCCTTGGCCCGCTGCCCGCCAAGGGGTACGCCAGCCACGGCGAGTCCTGGTCGTTCGCCCTGGCCCTGCGGCTGGCCGGATACGACCTGCTCCGCTCCGACGGCATCGAGCCGGTGCTGGTGCTCGACGACGTCTTCGCCGAGCTCGACGCGGGCCGCCGCGAGCGGCTGGCGGGGCTGGTCGGCGGGGCGAGCCAACTGCTGGTGACCTGCGCCGTGGACGACGACGTGCCGACCGGCCTGCACGGCGTCCGCTACCAGGTCGGCGATGGGGAGGTGCGCCGTGCCGGATGAGCAGGAGCTGCCGCCGGCCCGGCTCGGGCCCCGTACCCCCGCCGTCGGGCCGGGTGGCCGGGACGCCGCAGCCCCGGGCGGCGGCGCACGCCGCGGTGCCGGCCGGGCGGCCGACGGGACCGGACGGCCCGACGGCCCGGCCGCCGCGGGCGGTGGCGACGCGCCCGCCGGGACGGCGGGGCCGGAACTGGCCCGGGCGGTGCTGGACGCCGCGCGGGCCCGCCGCGAGGCGGCGGCCAAGACCCGCCGCCGCAGCGTCGTCTCCGGCGACGGCGAGGGCGGGCGGCGGCTACGCGGCTACTCCGGCCCCGGGCCGGACCCCCGCGACCCGCAGCCGCTGGGTGTCGTGCTGGGCCGGCTGATGAAGGCGCGCGGCTGGGAGCAGCCGGCCGCCGAGGCGACCGTGTTCGGCGCGTGGGAGCGGGTCGTCGGCCCCGAGGTGGCCCAGAACAGCCGCCCGGTCAAGCTGGAGGACGGCGAGCTGACCGTCGAGGCCCGGTCCACCGCGTGGGCGACGCAGCTGCGGCTGCTCGCCGCCTCCCTGCTCCGGCAGATCGCCAGCGAGGTGGGCCACAACGTGGTGCGCAAGCTGCACATCCACGGGCCGGCCGCGCCGTCCTGGTCCCGGGGGCCGCGCCGCGTCCGGGGCAGGGGCCCCCGCGACACGTACGGCTGACGCCGGGGCCCGCGCGGACGGGCCTGGGCCGCGTCCGACGGGTCCGGGCCGCGCGATGTCGGCGACGTGGCGGTATCCCGGCCGCCCGGATACCGCCACGTCGCCGACATGGAGTCGATCACCACGCGCGGGACGGGCCGGCGCCGGGCGGGTCAGGCGTCGGCGTAGACGGCGAAGCCCCGGTCGGCGCAGCGGCGGTAGAAGGCCGCCAGCACACCCAGCTCGGCGCAGGTGAAGTCCCACTGCGGCGGGTCGCCGTTCTCGTCGCGCAGCCCGTCCAGGCGGGTGTCGAGCCAGCGCAACTGCTGCTCGGCGAGGCGGCCGTCGCCGAGCAGCCCACGCAGCACGGTGCTGACCGAGTCGAAGGTGACCGTCTCTCCGTGCGGCCGGTGCCCGGCCACGAAGCGCTCGATCCCGCCGGCGATCCAGGCGCAGCCGTCCGGGTCGATCACCGGATCCTCGTCCTCGGCCGCGTTCTCCGTGGCGTAGAGCACATTCTCCAGCCCGAGCAGCAGGTCGACCAGCTCCGTGTAGGCGGTCGCCCGGACCGTGCCGGTCTTTGCGATGTGTTCGGCGAGAGCCGCCGTCGGCGCGGAGATCCGCGGCAGGTCGACGATCTCGCCGAAGTCGACGAACTCGGCCGGTGCGACCGGATCGTAGAAGCGGCCGGTCCGCGGCCAGTGCACCGCGACGTTGTCCAGCCCCATCTGGCGTCACCCCTTGAGAGCACGTGTCGAAGCGTTCGGGTCGATCGTCCGGTTCCGACCGGAAAAGATCAAGACCGGCCACGCTGGGCGCCGCAAACCTACGCCCACCGTCCCTCCCGCCGCGACCCCCACCCCCCGAGTCCCGGCGGCGGCGCCGCCACCCGATCCGGGGCTCGCCCGTAGGGGGAGTCGCGGGTGGCGCGGATCGGCCGGCTACGGAGTTCTCAGCCGCCGCGAAGGGGTGCCGAGTGGCGGTTCTGTCGTCTGCGCACAGTAAGATTGAGGGCGAGACGAAGACCCGACACGGTGCGACGGACACGGGCCCACCGGCCCGAGATCATTGTCCCACGTCGGGTCGAGCCGATCGCGATCCGCGGGCATCCGCGGCGACCGGCGCTCCGGCCCGTGCCCCGGTTCACGCCCGGTGCCGGTCCGCGCGCCGACGTCGCGTCCTGTCCGCCGAACCCGCGCCCGACTCGCGCCGCTTGCGGCGCTGGCGGCGCGAGAAAGTGGCCGAGGGTGGCAGCGCAGGACAAGCAGGAGTACGGCGCCGAGTCGATCACCGTCCTCGAAGGGCTGGAGGCGGTCCGCAAGCGGCCGGGCATGTACATCGGGTCGACCGGCGAGCGCGGTCTGCACCACCTGGTGTGGGAGGTCGTCGACAACGCGGTCGACGAGGCGCTTGCCGGCTACTGCGACACCATCGACGTGGTGCTGCTGGCCGACGGCGGGGTCCGGGTCACCGACAACGGGCGTGGCTTCCCGGTCGACCTGCACCCCAAGTTGAAGAAGCCCGGCGTCGAGGTGGCACTCACCGTGCTGCACGCCGGCGGCAAGTTCGACGGCAAGGCGTACGCCGTCTCCGGCGGTCTGCACGGCGTCGGCGTGTCCGTCGTCAACGCCCTGTCCACCAAGATGGCGGTGGAGATCCACAAGTCCGGTTTCGTCTGGCGGCAGCAATACACCAACTCCAAGCCGACGCCGCTGGAGAAGGGCGAGACCACCGACCGCACCGGCTCCGCCGTCGCCTTCTGGCCCGACGCCGACGTCTTCGAGACCGTCGACTTCGACTTCCAGACCATCTACCGCCGCCTCCAGGAGATGGCCTTCCTCAACCGGGGCCTGACCATCCACCTGCTCGACGAGCGGGTCCCCGAGGGCGAGGAGGGCAAGACCCGCGAGGTCACCTTCTGCTACAAGGGCGGCATCGCCGACTTCGTCCGGCACCTCAACGCCTCCAAGAACCCGATCCACAAGACGGTGGTCGAGTTCGGCGCCGAGGAGGAGGGCATGTCGGTCGAGATCGCCATGCAGTGGAACGAGTCGTACGGCGAGTCGGTCTACACCTTCGCCAACACGATCAACACCCACGAGGGCGGCACCCACGAGGAGGGCTTCCGCGCGGCGCTGACCAGCGTGGTCAACCGCTACGGCGCGGACAAGAAGCTGCTCAAGGGCGACGAGAAGCTCTCCGGGGAGGACATCCGCGAGGGCCTCGCCGCGATCATCTCGGTCAAGCTGGCCAACCCGCAGTTCGAGGGCCAGACCAAGACCAAGCTCGGCAACACCCCGGTGAAGAGCTTCGTGCAGCGGGTCTGCAACGAGTGGCTGGTCGACTGGTTCGACCGGAACCCCGCCGAGGCGAAGATCATCATCACCAAGGCGTCCCAGGCCGCCCGCGCCCGCATCGCCGCGCAGCAGGCCCGCAAGCTGGCCCGCCGCAAGTCGCTGCTGGAGTCCGGCTCGATGCCGGGCAAGCTCGCCGACTGCCAGTCCACCGACCCGCGCGAGTCCGAGGTCTTCATCGTCGAGGGCGACTCGGCCGGCGGCTCGGCCAAGCAGGGCCGCGACCCGCGCACCCAGGCGATCCTGCCGATCCGCGGCAAGATCCTCAACGTGGAGAAGGCCCGGATCGACCGGGTGCTGAAGAACAACGAGGTCCAGGCGCTGATCACCGCCCTGGGCACCGGCATCCACGACGACTTCGACATGGAGAAGCTGCGCTACCACAAGGTGGTGCTGATGGCCGACGCCGACGTCGACGGCCAGCACATCCAGACGCTGCTGCTCACCCTGCTGTTCCGCTTCATGCGGCCCCTGGTCGAACTGGGCCACGTCTACCTGGCCGCCCCGCCGCTCTACAAGATCAAGTGGAACAAGAAGGGCGACGACGCGCAGTACGCGTACTCCGACCGCGAACGAGACGGGCTGATCGCGCTGCGCCAGCAGAAGAAGCCCAACGCCAAGCCGGACGACATCCAGCGCTTCAAGGGCCTCGGCGAGATGAACTACCCCGAGCTCTGGGAGACCACGATGAACCCGGCGACCCGCACCCTGCGTCAGGTCACGCTCGACGACGCGGCGGTGGCCGACGAACTGTTCAGCGTGCTGATGGGTGAGGACGTCGAGGCGCGCCGCTCGTTCATCCAGCGCAACGCCAAGGACGTCCGCTTCCTGGACATCTGACGGAGCCGGCGGGCCCGCCCGGCCGTCCACCGGCGGCCCGCCGATCCACAGAGTTATCCACAGTGTGGCCGGTTTCCACAGCGGTTATCCACAGCACGAAACCGACTCTGATTCTGATAAGGGTTAACAGTGACCGATACCCCCGAGTCCACCCCGAGCGAGCCCGAGGTCCCCGAGACCCCCGCCGCCGCAGTCGTGGCGCACGACCGGATCGAGCCGGTCGGGCTCGAGGTGGAGATGCAGCGCTCCTACCTCGACTACGCCATGAGCGTCATCGTCGGGCGGGCACTGCCGGACGTCCGGGACGGGCTCAAGCCGGTCCACCGCAAGATCCTCTACGCCATGTTCGACTCCGGCTACCGGCCGGACCGCGGCTACGTGAAGTGTTCCCGCGTCGTCGGCGACGTGATGGGTCAGTTCCACCCGCACGGCGACTCGGCGATCTACGACGCGCTGGTCCGGATGGCGCAGCCCTGGTCGCTGCGCTACCCGCTGGTCGACGGCAACGGCAACTTCGGCTCGCCCGGAAATGACCCGGCTGCCGCGATGAGATATTGCTTGACCGGCAATGTCCGCATTCGTACCGCCGATGGTGCGGTCCGGATCGGCGACGTCGTTCCCGACGCCGCGCCGAGCAGCGAGACCGACATCGAGCTGAAGGTCCGCGACCGCAACGGTGACCTGGTCCGCGCCAGCAAGTTCTTCCACTCCGGCGAGCACCCGACGCTGCGGCTGCGCACCCGCGAGGGGTACGAGCTGACCGGCACCCACAACCACCCGGTCCTCTGCCTGGTCGACGTGGCCGGCGTGCCGACCCTGCTGTGGAAGCTGCTCGCCGAGATCGGCCCCGGTGACCGGGTGGTCATCCAGCGGACGGTGCCGGAGGAGATCGGCTACCCGATGCTGGAGCACGTCGAGGCGGCCGTCCTCGCCGGCGCGTTCGTCAGCGAGGGCTGGGTGTCCGAGGGCCGGGCCGGCTTCAACAACACCGACCGCGAGTTCTTCGTCCGGGTCCTCGCGGCCTACGACCTCGCCGTCGGCGGCCCGCGCTACGTCAGCCAGCGCACCATCGCCTCCGGGAACCTGCTGCACGAGATCGACGTCCAGGACCTCTCCGTGCTGCGGGAGAGCCTTCTCGGCGAGCTGGTCGGGGCGCGGAGTGCCGCGAAGTTCGTGCCGGAGTTCGTCTGGCGGGGGCCGGCGGCGATCAAGCGGGCCTTCCTCCAGGCCCTCTTCGAGGGCGACGGCTCGTCGTCGCTGCTGCCCCGCAACACCATCCAGATCTCGTACTCGACCCGCAGCGAGCGGCTGGCCCGTGAGGTGCAGCAGCTCCTGCTGGAGTTCGGCGTCATCAGCAAGCAGTGCCGGTACGACAGCGGCGAGATCAAGGTGGTGGTGACCAACCGCCGCGACGCCCAGATCTTCGCCCAGCAGGTCGGCTTCCTCGGCCGCAAGCAGGTCAAGCTGGAGTCGGAGCTGGCCCAGGTGCCGGCGAGCAGCACCGCCCTCTCCGGCGACCACGTGCCGCTGGTCGGCGACTTCATCCGCGAGCACGGCGCCACCCGGTGGACGGAGCGGGACTGGCTGCGCCGGCACAACGTGGACCGGATCGAGCGCTGGGAGCGGGACCGCGACGAGATCGCCGCCCGGATCACCGAGCGCGAGGTGCTCGACGTGGTCGAGCCGCTGGTCGACGGCCGGTTCTACTACGCCGAGGTGGCCAGCGTCACGGACGCCGGGGTGCAGCCGGTCTACAGCATCCGGGTGGACACGGACGACCATTCGTTCGTCTCCGACGGGTTCGTCAGCCACAACACCGAGTGCAAGCTCGACCCGCTGGCGATGGAGATGCTGCGGGACATCGACGAGGACACCGTCGACCTGCAGGACAACTACGACGGCCGGGCCAAGGAGCCCACCATCCTGCCGTCGCGCATCCCGAACCTGCTGATCAACGGCTCCGAGGGCATCGCGGTCGGCATGGCAACGAAGATCCCACCGCACAACCTGCGCGAGATCGGCGCGGCGGTGCAGTGGTGCCTGGAGAACCCGGACGTCGACGAGGCGACGACCCTCGACGCGCTCATCGAGATCGTCAAGGGTCCTGACTTCCCGACCCACGGTCTGATCGTGGGCACCCAGGCGATCCAGGACGCGTACCGCACGGGTCGTGGGTCGATCCGGATGCGGGCCGTGGTGGAGGTGGAGGAGGACAAGCGGGGCCGCCCGGCGCTGGTGGTCAGCGAGCTGCCGTACCAGGTGAACCCGGACAACCTGGCCGAGCGGATCGCGGAGCTGATCAAGGAGGGCAAGCTCGCCGGCATCGCCGACATCCGGGACGAGTCCTCGGGGCGTACGGGCATGCGGATCGTGCTCGTGCTCAAGCGCGACGCGGTCGCCAAGGTGGTGCTGAACAACCTCTACAAGCACACCCAGCTCCAGGAGACGTTCGGCGCGAACATGCTGGCGCTGGTCGACGGGGTGCCGCGCACGCTGAACCTGGCCCAGTTCATCCGCTACTACGTCGAGCACCAGATCGAGGTGATCCGGCGGCGGACGGCGTTCCGGCTGCGCAAGGCCGAGGAGCGGGCGCACATCCTGCGCGGTCTGAGCAAGGCGCTGGACGCCCTGGACGAGGTGATCGCCCTGATCCGGCGGTCGCCGACGGTGGAGGACGCCCGGCAGGGCCTGATCCGGCTGCTGGAGATCGACGAGATCCAGGCGACGGCGATCCTGGACATGCAGCTGCGCCGGCTGGCGGCCCTGGAGCGGCAGCGGATCCTCGACGATCTGGCGAAGCTGGAGCTGGAGATCGCCGACCTCAAGGACATCCTGGCCAAGCCGGAGCGGCAGCGGCGGATCGTCTCGGAGGAGCTGGGCGAGATCGTCGCGAAGTGGGGCGACGAGCGGCGTACGAAGATCGTGCCGTTCGACGGCGAGGTCTCGATGGAGGACCTGATCGCCCGCGAGGACGTGGTGGTCACGATCACCCGCACCGGGTACGCGAAGCGGACGAAGGTCGACCTGTACCGCTCGCAGCGGCGCGGCGGGAAGGGCGTCAGCGGGGCCACGCTGCGGCAGGACGACATCGTCAGCCACTTCTTCGTGTGCTCGACGCACGACTGGATCCTGTTCTTCACGAACAAGGGCCGGGTGTACCGGGCCAAGGCGTACGAGCTTCCGGAAGCCAGTAGGGTAGCCAAGGGCCAACACGTGGCCAATCTGCTCGCTTTCCAAGCGGACGAGCAGATCGCGCAGATCATCGAAATCCCGAACTACCAGGTGGCCCCCTACCTGGTACTGGCCACGAAGAACGGCCTGGTGAAGAAGACGCGGCTCGAGGAGTTCGACTCCAACCGTTCCGGCGGAGTCATCGCGATCAACCTGCGCGATGAGGACGAGCTGGTCGGTGCTGCCCTCGTCGCCCCGTCCGACGATCTGCTGCTGGTGTCGAAGAACGCGCAGGCGATCCGCTTCAACGCCACGGACGAGGCGCTGCGGCCGATGGGTCGGGCCACGTCGGGTGTGATCGGCATGCGGTTCAGCGACGAGGACGTCCTGCTGGCCATGGAGGTGGTCCGCGAGGGGCTGGACGTCCTGGTGGCCACGAACGGGGGATATGCGAAACGTACCCCGATCGAGGAATACCCGGTGCAGGGCCGGGGAGGTAAGGGCGTGCTGACTGCGAAGATCACCGAGCGCCGCGGTGGTCTGGTCGGCGCTGTGGTGATCCACCCGGACGACGAGCTGTTCGCGATCACCAGCAACGGTGGCGTCATCCGGACTCCGGTGAAGCCTGTACGCCGTACGCGTGACCGGAACACAATGGGGGTCAAGCTGATGGACCTCCCGGACGGCGTGACTATCGTGGCGATTGCTCGCAATGCCGACGAGCCTGACGAACAGGACTAGTTGATGACGGAGACACAGGCGAAGTCGGGGAACAAGGGGACCTCGGCCAACCCGGTCGACGAGGAGGCCGCCGCAAAGGGCGGCGCACCAGCGACCGGCCGCGCGGCCGTGGGCCGGGCAACCGTCCCCGCCGACGCGCCTGCCCCGAAGTTCACCCGGGCGCCCGGGATGGCCCCGCCGCCGGACTCCCCCGGCGACGATTCGGGGGCGAGCGACAAGACCGAGACATCCGGCATCGACGCGCCCACCTCCGCGGCGGCTCCGGCCGTGGCGGCGGGCAGTGCGGCCCGTCCGGCGACGACCCAGCCGATCAGGACCGGCGGCGGGCAGTCGGCGGCCGGCAGCAGCGCCGTCACAGGCACCCTGCCGCGCATCGGGGGTGGCACCGCCACGAAGCCGCAGCCGGACGGAGCCCGTCCGGCCGGTGCCGGCCGTCCCGCCAGTGGCGGCGGGCTGCCGCCGGGGGTGGCCGGTGCGTCGGCCGTGGGTGCCGCCCGCGTGGGTGACGCGGTACGCGCGGCGCGTACTTCGGTCAGTTCGGCCGCGTCGCGCGGGCCTCGCCGGGCCCGGCTGAACCTCAAGCGGATCGACCCCTGGTCCGTGATGAAGTTCGCGTTCGCTGTCTCCGTCGTGCTCTTCATCGTGGTGGTCGTGGCCACGTCGGTGCTCTACCTGGCGCTGGACGCGATGGGCGTGTTCCAGAGCGTCAACGACAGCCTGACCGACCTGGTGGCCGCCGGCGGGCAGAGCAGCAGCACCTTCCAGATCACCGCCAAGGGCGTGATCCTGAGTTCCGCCCTGATCGGCCTGGTCAACGTCGTCCTGTTCACCGCGCTGGCGACTCTCGGCGCGTTCGTCTACAACGTCTGCGCCGACCTGGTCGGCGGGATCGAGCTGACGCTCGCCGAGCGGGACTGACCGCGTCCGACGCCGGGGCGTGCCGCGTAAAGCGGTCGCCCCGGCGTCGTGCGTCCGGGTAGTTTCGGGGGGTACGGCGGGGCGTGCGGCGCTCGGCGGCCCCCGATTTGGGGCGCGGCGGGCGGATGCGTTAACCTTGGCCGTCGCCACGCGGGGCTATAGCTCAGTCGGTTAGAGCGCAGAGCTGATAACTCTGAGGTCGCTGGTTCGATTCCAGCTAGCCCCACCGCACATCGTTCCGACGGCTGTCGAGCGCAAGGGGTCGCCCCATGTTCAAGAAGCTTCTGATTCTGGCCGGCGTCGTCGGTGTAGCTGCCCTGGTCGCTCGTAAGGTCAAGGCCTCCAACGACGAGCGGGCCCTGTGGCACGAGGCGACCACCGCGCCCGACCTGCGCTGACCGTCTCTTCGACTGTCAGCTCCGGGCGGATCCGCCCGCCTTCGGGGCCCTAGCTCAACTGGCAGAGCACTGCCTTTGCAAGGCAGGGGTTAGGGGTTCGAGTCCCCTGGGCTCCACCAGCACTTTCCTTGGTTGATCTCGGTCCCGAGTACAGCCATCCGTACAGCCAAGCGGTTCACGCCGTTCCTTCCTCGCCGAGCACGCGATCGATGGCCGAGGCCACCGTGCACGTCGCAGCGAGCGGTAAACGAGTGGTTTCCCGCTTCTGAAGCGCGGCCTAGCAGGCCGTGTTCTGCTTCGGCAGGTGCCCGTGCACCAGGTAGGCGGTGACCATGTCGGTCATGCAGGCGTTGGCCTGGCCGCTGAGCAGGGGCACGTGTGTCTGCTTGTCCACGGTGACCAGTCGGGAGCCGGTGATGGCGCGGGCGGTCGCGATCGAGTTGGCCGGCGGCACCGAGGCGTCGCGCAGCGCGGCGACGACGAGCGCCGCCGGTGCCCGGTTGCTGGCCAGCGGCGGGGTGTTGTCCCGGCTGACCGGCCAGAAGGCGCAGGGGTTGAGGTTGGCCATCGACGGGCCGAAGACGGGATAGCGGGTGCCGAGGCGGGTCAGGTCGCGGCGGTAGGTCGCGAGGTCGCGCGGCCACGCGTTGTCGCCGCAGCGGAATGCCATGTTGACCGCGGTGTGGTTGTCGGCCGGCACACCCGGCGTCCCGGGCAGGGGGGCCGGTCGCGGGTCGAGTGGGATCGGCGGTGGGGTCCGGGCGAGGATGGCGGCCAGGTTGGTCGCGACCACCGGCCACAGCTGCTCGAAGTACGTCGCGATGACCGTCAGGGAGCCGAGTTCACCGACGGTCCAGGCGTGGTCTCCGGCCACGATCGGCTCGATCGCCGCCTCGGCGAAAGCCTCGCTCAAGGTTCCCGCGGCCTCGGCCGGCGTGCTCCCGAGCCCGAACGCCGCGCTGTTGTCGGCGAGGTAGCCGGTGAACGCGGCGTAGTTCTCCTCGAAGGCGGGAATCCGGTTCAGCTCGTAGGGGCGCCAGGCGAGGTCGTAGTTGACCGGGCTGTCCAGCACGAACCGGTCCACCCGGTGCGGGAAGAGTGTGCCGTACGCGACGCCGAGCATCGCCGCGTACGAGCCCCCGAGGAAGGACAGCTTCCGCTCGCCGAGGCTTGCCCGGATGGCGTCCATGTCGCGGGCTGCCTGTGCGGTCGTGGCGAACGGCAGCGCCCAGCCGGCGTGCCGGGCGCAGTCGCGGGTGTACTCGCGGGCCTCGGCGGCGGTGTCCTTGAGGGACTGATAGGTCGCGGTGCGCACCCAGTAGCCGCCCGGCTCCTCTTCCGGCTGGCCGCAGGTGATCGGAGTACTGCGTTCGACGAAGCGCATGTCGAACCCGACGATGTCGTACCGGGCGAGCACTGCGGGGTCGACGATGGCGGCGAGGTTCAGCGGCTCGGGGACGCCGGCACCACCCGGCCCGCCGCCCGTGGTGACCAGCACGCCGCGGCGGAGCGCCGGGTCGGTCGCGGGGAGCCGGGAGATCATGATGTCGATCGTCGGGCCGGCTGGCCGCGCATGGTCGAGCGGCACCTGGACGGTGGCGCAGCGCAGGCGCGTGTCGTCGACACCTGGGCAGGCCCGCCACGCGAGGGTCGCTCCGCTGGCTGCTCCGGCTGAGGCGACGGTCATGGTGAGGAAAGCGACGACGACAGCGGCCAACGCGCGCATCCACGCCCCCGGGCATCGACTCATGTATATCTACGTCGCACACGCTAGGGCGTATGTTCCCGCGCCGCAACGTTGCTCTTCAGCCGACCGGGGCGGTGACTCCGGCGTCGCGGAGCAGCGCGAGCAGGCCGTGGCCGTCCTCGACTACGGCGTCCGGGGCGAGCGCGGGCAGGGGCTCCTCGCGGTCGGTGCGCGGCGAGCGCATCAGCACCGCCGCCCCGGCTCCGGCGCGGCGGGCGCAGGCGACGTCGCGGTGCCGGCTGTCGCCGACGAACCAGCAGTCGGCGACCGGCACGCCGAGCGCCCGGGCGGCGAGCCGGGCCAGCTCCGGGTTCGGCTTACGCACGCCCGCCTCGTCGCTGTAGAGCTGCGCGGTGAACAGTGTGCCGAGGCCGGCGGCGGCCAGGAAGTCGCGTGGGGCGGCACCGCAGGTGGTGTTGCTGACGACCGCGAGCGGGAGGCCGGCCCGGGTGGCGGCGGCGAGGGCGTCGGGGATGCCGGGGCGCACGGCCCACTGCTGGTGCCAGGTCCACGCGTACGCCAGCGGGGTCGCCTCCCGGTCGACGGCGGCCCGGGCCGGAGCCGGCCAGCCGCCGGTGACGAACCTGGCCCACACCTGCCGGTGGCCCAGCTCGACGGGGTGCTCCCCGGCGCTCTCCTCGTCCCGCCACAGCCCGTACGCCTGGGCGCCGGCCGTCAGGTCGCGGGCGATCTGCTCGGCGGGGACCGCGCCGCCGACGAGCCGGAACAGCCGCTGGACCAGCTCGGGCGGGTTCGGTGGCTGCGGTGGCGCGTCCGCGAGGACCCCGCCGAAGTCGAGCAGGAGCGCACGCGGTGTCCGGAGCATGCCCGCATCCTCTCGTACCGGCGGGGAGAGGAGAAGGGGCGAGCCGGTGCGCCCGGGACGGGCAGGTTAGCGTCGGGGGGTGAGCACCGGATCTCCGCGCGTCCTGCCCGTCGAGAGCGGCATCGCCGAGGCTGCCTCGGTCCTGCGGGCCGGGGGGCTGGTGGCGTTCCCGACCGAGACCGTCTACGGGCTGGGCGCGAACGCCCTCGACGCCCGTGCGGCGGCCCGGATCTTCGAGGCGAAGCAGCGGCCGAGCTTCGACCCGCTGATCACCCACCTCGCCGACGCGGCCGACCTGGCCGGGCTGGTGGGGCCCGTGCCCGAGGCGGTGGCGGCGCTGGCCGAGCGGTTCTGGCCGGGGCCGCTGACGCTGATCGTGGACCGTCCCGCCGCCATCCCGCCGATCGTCACCTCCGGGCTGGAGACGATGGCCGTGCGGGTGCCGGACGAGGCGTCCGCGCGGGCGCTGATCGCGGCGGCGGGGGTGCCGGTGGCCGCGCCGAGCGCCAACCGGTTCGGGCAGCTCAGCCCCACCCGGGCCGAGCACGTGGTGGCGGGGCTGGGCGGCGCGGTCGACGTGGTGCTCGACGGCGGACCGACCCGCTGCGGCATCGAGTCGACCATCGTGGATGCCCGGGGCGGGCGGCCGGTGGTGCTGCGGCTCGGCGCGCTGCCGGTGGAGACCCTGGTCGAGGCGGTGGGCCCGGTGACCGTACGCCCGGGCAGTTCCGGCCAGCCGGTGGCACCCGGGACGCTGGCCGCGCACTACGCCCCGCGTACCCCGTTGCGGGTGGCGGGTGGGGCGGAGCCGGCGGCCGGCGACGGCACCCGGCGGGGTTTCCTGGCCTTCCGGGAGCGACCGGCGGGCGGCGACTGGGCGGCGGTCGAGGTGCTGTCGCCCGGGGGTGACCTGACGGTGGCGGCGGCCCGGCTCTTCGACGCGCTGCACCGACTCGACGCGGCCGGGGTGACGGAGATCGTCGCGGAGCGGGTGCCGGACGTCGGGGTGGGGCGGGCGGTCAACGACCGGTTGGGCCGGGCGGCGGCGACCTGGCGGTCGGACGCCTGACGCGGGGCGGTCGGGCGGCGGTGCCGGGCGCCTGCGGTTCAGGGGTGAGAAGGGGACCCTTCTCTACCGGAGGCGTCAACAAGGGGCCCTTCCTTACCCAGCAGGCGGGTGAGGGTGCCGTTGGCCAGGGTCGCGCCGAGCGCCGAGCCCGCCGCGATGCTCCAGCCGACCGGCCCGAGCGGGGTGCAGCCGAAGAACTGGCTGACCCCCGGCGTCTGCACCACGAGCACCAGCGCCCCGACGGAGGCGGCGGTCGACACGAGCACCGTGGGGCTGGTGCCGCCGGCCAACACGGTCTGCCCGAGCTGGGTGCCGACGAGCGAGGCGAGCGCGACCGTGCCGGCCCGCCGTTGTCGCCCCGTGTAACGGGCGAGCGTCCAGCCCACCGTCGCGCCCAGCGTGGTGGACGCCGCCCGCAGCGCGATCTCCCGGGTCAGCGTCTCGCCGAGCGAGCTGTCCGGGCCCTCCCGTAGCAGGTGGTCGGCGTGGCCGTCGGCGGGTGGCCGGACGGCGATGGCCAGCGCCGGTGCCAGGTCGGTGAGCAGGTTGACCAGGAGCAGCTGCCGCCCGTTGAGCGCCGACCGGCCGGTGCTGGCGGCGCTGAGCACGCTGAACGCGATCTCGCCGAGGTTGCCGCCGACGAGGATGCTCAGCGCGTGCCGGACGGACGACCACATGGCCCGACCCTCGACGAGGGTGGCGATGATGGTCTCCAGCCGGTCGTCGGTGACCACCAGGTCGGCGGCGGCGCGGGCGGCGGGGGTGCCCCGCTGGCCGAGGGCGATGCCGACGTCGGCGAGTCGGATCGCCGGGGCGTCGTTGGCCCCGTCGCCGGTCATCGCCACGGTCCGCCCGTTGCGCTGCAACGCCTGGATGATGCGTACCTTGTGGGCCGGGGTGCAGCGGGCCACCACGTCGGTGCGGGTCAGCCGTTCGGCGAGCGCGTCGTCGTCGAGCCGGTCCAGCTCGGTGGCGGTGGCCACCCGCTGCTCGCCGTGGTCGGGGCTGATGGTGGCGGCGATCGCCTCGGCCGTCGCCGGATGGTCCCCGGTGATCATGATGGTGTGCACGCCGGCCTGCCGGATCCGGCGCACGGCGGGCGCGGCGGACTCGCGTACCCCGTCGGCGATCGCCAGCAGGCCGACGAAGACGAGGCCCGTCACGTCGTCGTCGGTCACGGTCTCGGCGGTGACGGGACGCTCGGCGACGGCCAGGACGCGGTGCCCTGCGCCGGCCCGCTCGGCGAGCATCCGGTGCAGCTCGGCCCGGCCGGCGTCGTCCAGCGGCCGGTCGTGCCCGTCGGCGGTGCGCCGGGCGGCGCAGCGGGGCACCACCGTCTCCGGGGCGCCCTTGACGCTGAGCAGCAGCCCGCCGCCGGCCCGGCCGACGGTGGCGTGGTAGCCCCGCGACGGCTCGAACGGCAGGCCGCCCGCCGCCTGCCAGCCGTCGGCGTCGGTCCGCTCGTCGACCCCGGCCGCCGCCGCGCCCCGGCGTACCGCCCGGTCGGTCTGCTGGGGCAGCTCGTCCGGGTCGCCGGCCGGGGTGGCGCGCAGCGCGGCGGCCAGGGTCCGTCGCAGCGCACCGTCCAGATCCTCCGGCGCGGCGTACCGGGTGCCGCTGCCGTCGCCGACGCCGGCGAGCAGCAGCTTGCCCTCGGTGAGGGTGCCGGTCTTGTCGAAGCACAGCACGTCGACGCGGCCCAGCGCCTCGATGGTGCGCGGGTTGCGGACCAGCGCGCCGTGCTCGGCCAGCCGCCGGGCGGCGGCGAGCTGGGCCGCGCTGACCAGGAACGGCAGGCCCTCCGGCACCGACGCCACCGCCAGGTTCGCGGCGGTCGCCGCCGTCTCCGCCAGGGGTACGCCGCGCAGCAGCCCCGCCCCGGCCACCGCCACCGCCGACCCGGCGGCCAACGGGACGGCCGACCTGGTGAGCTTGCCGAGCCGGGCCTCCACGCCGCTGGCCGGGGGCGACTGCCGGGCCAGCGCCAGGCTGCGTCCCGCCTCGGTGTCCGAGCCGGTGGCGACGACGACGGCGGTGCCGTGGCCGGTGGCGATGGTGGTGCCCTCGTACAGCATGGAGTGGCGGTCGGCGACGGCGGCGGCGACCACCGGGTCGGCGGACTTGCCCACCGGCAGCGACTCGCCGGTCAGCGACGACTCGTCGGCCTCCAACCCGTCGGTGGCGAGCACCCGGCAGTCCGCCGGTACGGCGTCGCCGGGCCCCAGGACGATCACGTCCCCGCTGACCAGTTCCTCGGCGGCGACGGTCCGTTCCGTGCCGCCGCGGCGGACCAGGGCGGTGACCGCCGAACGGGACAGCAGCTCGGCCAGCGACCGTTCGGTGTTGCGCTGGTGGACTGCACCGACCAGCGCGGACCCGCCGACCACCCCGCCGACGAGGGCGGCGTCGACCAGCGAGCCGAAGCTCGCGGAGAGCACCGCCCCGGCGGCGAGTACGGGGGTGAGCGGGTTGGCCAACTCGTCGACGAACGCGCGGAGCAGTCCCGACGGGCCCGGCGTGTCCCCGGTGCGGCGGCCCAGGCGGCGGTGCGCCTCGGCGTCGTCGAGGCCGTCGGGGCCGGTGCCGAGCTGGCGCAGCACCGCGTCGGTCGGCATCAGGTGCCACGCCGTCGGGGCCGGCGGCGCGCTGTCCGCCCGGTCCGGCAGCCGGCCCGCCCGCCACACCCCGTGCAGGAAGGCCAGGGCGGCGGCCCCGTTCACGGCGGCCAGCGTCCGGCCCGGAAGCTGCCGGGGGTCGGCGGTGAACGCGCCGAGCGCCCCCAGCCCGGTGCCGGCCAGCGACAGCCGGATGTTCTGCGCGGTCATCCGGCGGGCCACCCCCGCCGCCTCGATGATCAGGGCGGCGACCCGCAGGTCGGTGCCCACCAGCAGGTGGGCCCCCCACGGCGGCAGGTCGTCGGGCCCGGTTACCCCGAGCCCGCAGTCGGACGCCCCCAGTGCCGTCCGGTCGGCGGAGAGCAGCAGCACCACCGCGCCGTCGCGCTGCAACTGACGCACGGTGTCGACGGTCCGTGGGCCGCCGGGAAGGACGGCGTCGGCGAAGGCGTACCGGCCGTCGTCGTCGCCGGCGACCACCAGCCGCAGGCCGGCCTGCCGGATGGCGGTGGGTAGCGCGTCCACGCCGGGGGCGGGCTCCGGTTCCACCCGGAGCAGCGCGACGAGGCGGTCCGCCTCGGCGAGGCCGAGCAGCGTGCCGCCGCCGGAGCGCAGCCGCCGGCTGTCGTCGGTGTCGCCCGGGTCGGTCGCGCCGACGGCGTCCAGCGGGCCGAGCCGCCACCCGTCGGCCTGCTGCACCTGGCCGGGGGCGGCCGGGTCGAACAGCGCGAAGGCGCGGGCGGCCACCTGCCCGGTGTCCGCCCCGGACAGCGGGGCGAGATCGGCGAGGACCGCCCGCTGCGAGCCGAGCACCGCGGCGTCCAGCACCACCGTGTCGATCCGGTCGAGTTCCCGCAGCACGCTGCGGTCCATGGCGATCACGCCGCGCCGGGCGAGCATGCGGCCGAGTTGGGCGGCGTACCCCTCACGGCCGCTGCCCGGGGCCTTGGACAGGCTGGAGAGCCCGAGCGCGGCGGCCCGCTTGCCCCCGACCACCGGGACCGCCGCCGCGGCGGACGCCGCGCCCGCCGTCAGCATCCGGCTGACGAAGCGTTCGGCGGGTCCGTCCGGCTTCGGGTTCGGGCGTTCCGCCGTCGGGACCCGGGCGACGGCCCGGTCCGGGTCGCCGGTGAGTCGGGGCTCCGCCTTCGTCCAGGCGGTGAGTTGGGCGCGGGCCTCGCCCCACTGCACGACGCGCTGCGCGCCGTCCAGCACG
Source organism: Micromonospora haikouensis (assembly GCF_000876225.1). Lineage (NCBI taxonomy): Bacteria > Bacillati > Actinomycetota > Actinomycetes > Micromonosporales > Micromonosporaceae > Micromonospora > Micromonospora haikouensis. The sequence continues at coordinate 381,490 of NZ_JXSX01000001.1, forward strand.
ATCCCGGCCCAGCCGCCGGTGAGGCCCTGCACGACCGCCTCGGCGAGCGGGAAGAGGATGTCGGCGCGCGGGTCGGCGCGTAACCCCCGGCCGGCGAGGGCGTGCAGCTTGGGGTGCAGGTCGACGGCGGCGAGCAGGCCGGACACCTCGCCCGGGACCGGGGTGAACGGCAGGATCCGGGTGGCCGCCGAGATGGTCAGGCCGAGCGCGTCCGAGGCGAGCGCACCGAGGGTGCGGGGGGTGCGCGGCCCGTCCTCGGGCGGGTGCGGGGGCGGGATCTCCGGGTCGGGCTCGTGGTCGCAGGTGCGTTCGCAGCGGGCGATCGTGGTGATGAGGTCGCGCAGTTTCGGTTCCGGTTCCCCGACGGCCACGACCACGCGGCCGGATGCCGCGTTCACCCGGGCCCAGGTCACCCCGGGCAGCCGTTCCAGCGTGCGTTCCACCTGGCGGGCGAGCCGGTCGCCGCCGTCCTGGCCGACGCCGTGCACCTCGATGTGGTGCCGACCCGGCCGGGACCAGACCCGGCGACTGGTCAGGCCGGCCGACCGGGCCAGCCGGGTCGCGGCGACGCCGACGCTGCGGGAGGCGTCGCCCACCAGGTGCGGCACCGTCCGGGACACGTCGCCGACCAGGGGCATCGTCACCGACGGCAGGAGGCGGCCGGCGAGCCGACCCAGCGAGGTCATCGAGCGGTACGGCCGGAGCGCCGCCGGCCGGCTTTCCCGGTGCCGCCGCTGCTCCCGCCGTACGCCATCTCGCCTCCCACGCTCGGTCCCGGCGGGCTGACTTCCCGCCCGCTCGGGCGTCATGCCCCCTTCGTCCGGGAATTTCTCGGCGGTTGCCCGAGAAGTTCCTCCGCCACTGGCATGGACGCGACCGACGGTGGAACGCGGCTCGGGTCATGGCCAGCGCGGACGACACAGGGGAGGCCGGGATGAGCACGATCACGCGACACCTCAGCGGGGCGCACGAGATGGTGCGGACGTACAGCCGCCGGGTGGAGGTGCCGATGCTGGGCGAGGTCGCCGTGCCGCCGCCCGACAAGGTGGCCTACTACGCGGGCCTCGGGGTGCTCGCCGCGCTCCAGGTCATCGAGTGGCCGCTCGCGCTGGTCATCACCGCCGGGCACCTGCTCGCCGACCAGCACCTGTCCGGGCTGGCGAGGGGAATCGGCGAGGCGCTGGAGTCCGCCTGATCCTTTGCGGCGCGTCGAGCGGGGGTGGGTGAGGCCCGATCGCGCGGGGTGAGAGCCCGGTCACGTCCGGCTTGACCTGAATCCGGGTTGAGGTCGCAGGCTGGGCGCATGCTGATCGAACTGCTGAGGATCGAGGTGAGCCGGGAACGCCCGGCCGGCGGGCGGCGGCGGAAGCCCCCGGTTGCGCCACCGGCGTGGGTCTTCCGCACAGCCGGCCGGCGGTGACCGCCGTCGCGCCCCCGGCCGCCCCGGGGCACCTGTTCGCCCCCGCGCTGCGCGCCATGACGGTGGGCGTGGTGGCACTGGTGTCGCTGCTGGCCTTCGAGGCGCTGGCCGTCGGCACCGCCATGCCCACCGTCGCCCGCAGCCTCGACGGGCTGTCCCTCTACGGGCTCGCGTTCGGCGGGGCCTTCGCCTCCGGCGTGGTGGGGATGGTCGTCTCCGGGGTGTGGTGCGACGCGCGGGGCCCCCGGGCACCCGTGTGGCACGGGGCGGGCTGGTTCGTGGCCGGGCTGCTCGTCGCCGGCTCCGCGTCGACGATGGGCGTGCTCGTGGCGGGCCGGATGGTGCAGGGCTTCGGCTCGGGCCTGCTGTCGGTCGCGCTCTACGTGGTGGTGGGGCGGGCGTACCCGGAGGCGCTGCACCGGCGGATCTTCGCCGCGTTCGCGGCGGCGTGGGTCATCCCGTCGCTGGTCGGCCCGGCGATCGCCGGGCTGGTCGTCGAGTACCTCGGCTGGCGGTGGGTCTTCCTGGCGGTGCCCGCGGTGGCGGTGCCGGCGCTGCTGCTCGTCCAGCCGGGCCTGCGCAGCCTCGCACCGTCCGCCGTCGTCCGGCCGTCGACCGGCGCGGCGGCCCGGGTCGGCTGGGCCTTCGGGGCGGGGGCGAGCGCCGCACTGCTGCACTACGGGGGGCAGCAGCGCGGCGTGCTCGCGGTCGGCCTGGTCGGTGCCGCGCTCGCGGGCCTGTTCTGCTGCGCCCCGCGCCTGCTGCCGGCCGGCTTCCTGCGGGCCGGCCGGGGCCTGCCCACGGTGGTGGGGCTGCGGGGGCTGGCCTCGGCCGCGTTCGCCGGTGCCGAGGTGGTGATCCCGCTGATGCTGTCCCGGGAGCGCGGGCTCACGCCGACCGGCGCGGGTCTGGTCCTGACCGTCGGCGCGCTCTCCTGGTCGGCCGGGTCCTGGTTGCAGGGCCGGCTGCCCGCGCCCGGCTCCGCGGTGCCCGCCCCAGCGTCGGCGGCCCGGCGCGGTCTCCTGGCCGGGCTGCGGGACCGGCTCGCGCCCCGGTCCTCCGCCACGCTGGTCCGCGCCGGGCTCGCCTGCATCACCGGCGGGACCGCCACGGTGGCGCTCGCGGTGTGGCCGGCGGTGCCGCTGCCGGTGTGCGTGCTCGGCTGGGCTGCCGCCGGGCTCGGGATGGGGCTGCTCTACCCGTCGCTGTCGGTGCTCACCCTGGAGCTGTCCGCCCCCGGTGAGCAGGGCCGCAACAGCTCCTCCCTGCAACTGGGCGACTCGCTCTTCGCGGCGACCGTGCTGGCGCTGACCGGCGCGGTGCTCGCGGCGGGCACCACCCCCGGCCGGTCGAGCTACGCGGTGACCCTGGTCCTGGCGGCCGGCCTGGCCGGGTTGGGCGTCCTGCTCGCCGGCCGGGTGATCCCGGCAGGGCCGGCTCCGGGCTCCCGGCAGTGAGATCCCGGCCGGCAGGCGTCCGCTGGCCTGGCGGCCCGGCCCCCGGTAGCCGGCCCACCTGTCCGGCCCGGTTTCGCGGCGCGGGTCCGGTCACGAGCCGGCGGGCCGGCTCGTCGGGTCGGTGGACGACCCTGCCCGGGGGCGTCGGGAGGGAGATGGACATGAAGGTGCTGGTCACCGGGGCCACCGGCGGTCTCGGGCGGGTCGTGCTGCCCCGGCTGCGTGCCGACGGGTTCGCCGTGCGGGCGACGAGCCGGCGGCCCCGCACCGGAGCGGAGGCCGAGTGGACGGTGGTGGACCTCGCCACGGGAGCGGGCCTCGCCGAGGCGGTGACCGGCGTGGAGGCCGTCCTGCACCTGGCCTCACTGCCCGGGGGCGGGCGGCGTACCCACCAGGTGGACGTGCTCGGCACCCGCCGGCTGGCCGTCGCCGCCGGCCGGGCCGGGGTCGGGCACCTGCTCCACGTCTCCATCGTCGGGGTGGACCGGGTGCCGTTCCCCTACTACCGGCACAAGCTGGCGGCCGAGCGGGTGATCGCCGAGGGGCTGGTGCCCTGGTCGGTGCTGCGGGCCACCCAGTTCCACCCGTTCCTCGACCGCCTGCTCACCATGTCCGGTCGACTCGGCCCCGTGATTGGGGACCGGGCGCTGCTCGTCCAGCCGGTAGACCCCGGCGAGGTGGCGGCCCGGCTATCCGCGCGGCTTTCCGCCGGGCCGCTGGGCGACATCGAGGAGTACGGCGGCCCGCAGGTGCTCCGCTTCGACGAGGCGGCGTACGCCTGGCGCGCCGCTCGGGGCTCCCGCCGCCCGCTGCTGCCGGTGCGCCTGCCGGGGCGGCTCGGGCGGGCCCTGCGCGCGGGCGGTCTCACCACCGCCGCGACTGTGACGGGCAGCCGAACCTGGGCGGACCACCTCGCCGCCACGTACGGGGGAACCGACCGTAGATGAGAAGTCTCCCCGTTCGACGTCTGCCTACCGTGACGCCATGTTGGTCCTCGTCTCCACCGTGATCCTCTACGTCGCCGGCTTCGTCTTCCTCTACGGGGTGATCCGGCTCGCCGTACGGCACGCCCTCGAAGACCTGGAGGCCCGCCGACCCGGCGTGCTGCGCTCCCAGGAGGTCGCCGCCGCGCAGGACCGGACGTTCGTCCGGGAGAACCCGTTCGTCGCGAACGGCTGACCTGGCACCGGTCCCCACGGGGGCCGGACAGCTCCCCCGGCGGGGCGGGGGACGCACCTCGGGGCCGGCCCGGGCACGGGGCTGGGCCGGCCCCGAGGTGGTAACACCGGCATCGCCGGTCCGGCCTCGCTTGGGCGTGGGCCCGGCCACCTGCGGTGGGCGTCCCGCGAGCCGGCGGCGTCGGGGGATGCGAGGATCGCAGCCGTGATGGGAACGCTGAAGACCGAGCCCGCCCGGAGCCGATCGGACCTGCTGGCGCCCCCGGTGGCCGCCGCGCTCGGGCAGTGGCCCGCCGACGCGCCGGTGGACGTCGACCAGGTGCTCGTCGCGCCGATCGACGCGAGCCTCGCGGACACCGCCGAGTTCTGCTCCGCGTACGGGGTGGGGCTGGACGTGTCGGCGAACTGCGTGGTGATCGCCGGGAAGCGCGGGAGCGAGATCCGGTACGCCGCCTGCGTCGTCCTCGCCACCACCCGGGCCGACGTCAACGGGGTGGCCCGCAGGGCACTTGACGTACGCAAGGCGAGCTTCGCCCCGATGGCCGAGGCGGTGGAGCTGACGGGCATGGAGTACGGCGGGATCACCCCGATCGGGCTGCCCGGGGACTGGCCGATCCTGGTCGACGCGCGGGTGGTCGCCGCTCCGTACGTGATCGTCGGCTCCGGCGTGCGGCACAGCAAGATCGCCCTGCCGGGGCCGGCGCTCGGCGCGCTCCCCGGCGCCCGGGTGGTGGAGGGGCTGGCCAGGCCCGCCCAGCCCACGGCGTAGATCGATGTCGTTTCACGTGGAACGTGATCGACGCCGATCGTTGGCTGCCCGGATCGTGGCCCTGACGCGTCAGGCTTCGCGCTGCTCGACCTCGCGCAGGGCGGCGAGCAGGGTCTCCGGCTCCTGGGCGCCGGTGACGGCGTACTTCCCGGCCAGCACGAAGGTCGGCACGCTGGAGACACCGAGCTCGCGCGCGGCGGCCAGGTCGGCAGCCACCTCGCGGCGGCCGAGGTTCGACTCCAGGTAGTCCCGGGCCTCGACCTCGTCCAGGCCGACCCCGGTGGCCAGCTTGACCAGGGCGTCCCGCGCGCCGATGTCGACCCCGTCGGCGAAGTGCGCCCGGTAGAGCGCCTCGACCAGCTCGGCGGAGCGGCCCCGCTCGGCGGCGAACCGGATCAGCCGGTGCGCCTCGAAGGTGTTGGCGTGCACCGCGCGGTCGAAGCGCATGTCGAGCCCCACGCCAGCGGCGACCCGGGTCACCTGGGCGAACATGCCCTCCGCCCGCTCCCGGCCGCCGAACTTCGCGGCCAGCGCCTCCACCAGCGGCTTCGGCTCGGAAACCGGCGACGGGTCGAGCTGGAACGGCCGGTACCGGACGGTCACCTCACCGCCGTACGACTCCAGCGCCTGTTCGAGCCGGCGCTTGCCGATCCAGCACCAGGGGCAGACGACGTCGGCGTAGATCTCGATCTCCATGACCAGCGACAACCCGTCGATCAGGAGATCTGTTCCCGGACCTGGCGCTTGAGCCGGGCCAGGATGGCCGTGCCGCCCCGGACCCGCAGCGGGCTGATCGCCTGCGCCAACCCCATCCGCTGGTAGAGGTCGTCCGGCACGGCGAGCACCTCGTCGGTGCTCGCCCCGGACAACCCCTCGGCGAGGATGCCGGCGAAGGCGCGCGTGGTCGGCGCCTCCGGCGGGCAGTCGAACCAGGTGGTCACCGTCCGGTCCGGGTTCACCTCGGCGCGGAGGAAGAACGCGGTCTGGCACTCGGGGACCTGCTCCATGCCCTCCCGGCCGGCGAGTTCCCCGGGCAGCGGCGGGATGACGTCGGCGTATTCCAGCAGCATCTCCAGCACCACGTCGCGGGGGGCTGCGGCGAACTCGTCGACGATCTCGGCCAGCTTGGTCGGCATCTCGGGCATCCGTTCAGGCTACCGACGGTCGATCGGTGGCAGCCCGACGGTGGTCAAGAAGGGGCCCCTGCCCTACCGGAGGCGTTGACAGGGGGCCCCTCCTTTCACACGGTCGGGGCCTGCTCGCTGATGTCGCTCAGCGCCGAGTTGGGGTCGAGCTGCATGGCCAGGTCGCCGAGGGAGACGATGCCGACGAGCTTGCGTTCGCCGTCGCACACGAGGATGCGCCGGATGCCGCGTTCCCGCATCAGCGACGCCGCCTCCCCGGCGGTCGCGTGCTGCTCGATCATCACCACCTCGCGGGTGATGACCGAACCGATCGTGGTGGTCGCCGGATCGCTGCGCTCGGCCACCGCCCGGACCACGATGTCGCGGTCGGTCAGCATGCCGGCGAGGCTCGCGCCGTCGGTGACCACCACGTCGCCGATGTCCGCCTCCTTCATCACCCTGGCCGCCTCGTCCAGGGTGGTCTCCGCAGGCAGGTAGACCACCTGCCTCGTCATCACGTCGCTGACCCGGTAACCGGTCATGGGAGCCTCCGAATACACACCTGTGCCGATCGGTAACCGGTACCCAGTGCGCCGCCCGCTACACCAGATCGCCCCGGGCACGCAGCGCCTCGTCGCGCAGCCGGTCCACCAGCCCCGCCAGCGGCAGCTCGGTCCGCTCGCCGGTGGCCCGGTCGCGCAGCTCGACGTACCCGTCGGCGAGACGGCGGCCGACCACGACGGCGCGCGGGACACCGATCAGCTCGGCGTCGGTGAACTTCACCCCGGCGGAGACGTGCGTGCGGTCGTCGACCAGCACCCGCAGGCCGGCGGCGGCGAGACGTCCGCCCAGCTCCAGCGCCGCGTCGAGCTGCGGCCCCTTCCCGGCCGCCACCAGGTGTACGTCGCACGGCGCGACCGCCGCCGGCCACACCAGGCCCCGGTCGTCGTGGTGCTGCTCGGCGATCGCGGCGACCGCCCGGGACACCCCGATGCCGTAGCAGCCCATGGTGGGGCGGACCGGCTTGCCGGCGGGGCCGAGCACGTCGACGGCGAACGCGTCGGTGTAGCGCCGGCCGAGCTGGAAGATGTGCCCGACCTCGATCCCGCGCCGCATCGTCAGCGCGCCGGAGGCGCACGCCGGGCACGGGTCGCCCGGCCGCACCTCGGCCGCCTCGATGGTCCCGTCCGGGGTGAAGTCCCGGCCGCAGACCACGTCGGTGGCGTGCCGGCCCGGCTCGTCGGCCCCGGTCAGCCAGGCCGTCCCGGGGACCACCCGGGGGTCGACGAGGTAGCGGACGCCCAGCCCGGCCAGCCGCTGCGGCCCGATGTACCCGCGTACCAGCTCCGGGTGGGCGGCCCAGTCGTCGAAGACCGCCACGGTGGCCGGGGCGAGCGCCGCCCCGAGCCGCTTCAGGTCCACCTCGCGATCCCCGGGCAGCCCCACCACCAGCGGCTCGGCCTCGGCCACGCCCGGCCGGCGTACGGTCAGCACGACGTTCTTCAGGGTGTCGGCGGCCGTCCAGTCGGCGCGGCCGGCGAGCCGGCGGGTGTTCGCCAGGTCCACCAGCGCGGCGATGGTCGGTGTCTCCGGGGTGTCGTGCACGGCCGACGCCGGCTGCGCGTCGGGGTCGCCGGCCGCCGGGGGCCGGGTGACGACCGCCTCGGTGTTGGCGGCGTAGTCGCAGGCGGTGCAGCCGACGAAGGTGTCCTCGCCGACGTCCGTGGCGGCCAGGAACTCCTCCGACGCCGACCCGCCCATCGCCCCGGACGTCGCGCGGACCACGGTGAAGTCCAGCCCGAGCCGGGTGAAGATGCGTTGGTACGCCTCGCGGTGCCGGTCGTAGGCGGCCTGGAGCCCGGCGTCGTCCAGGTCGAACGAGTACGCGTCCTTCATCAGGAACTCGCGCCCGCGCAGCAGCCCGGCGCGGGGGCGGGCCTCGTCGCGGAACTTCGTCTGCACCTGGAACAGCGTCACCGGGAAGTCCCGGTAGGACGTGAACAGGTCCTTCACCAGCAGCGCGGCCAGCTCCTCGTGGGTCGGGGCGAGCAGGTGCTCGGCGCCCCGGCGGTCGGCGAGGGTGAAGATGTCGTCGCCGTACTCGGCCCACCGGCCGCTGGTGCGGTAGGGCTCGGCCGGCAGCAGCGCCGGGAAGTGCACCTCCTGGTCGCCGATGGCGGTCATCTCGCCCCGGACGATCTCGGTCACCCGGTCCAGCACCAGCTTGCCCAGCGGCAGCCAGGTGTAGCCGCCCGGGGCGGCGCGACGGACGTAGCCGGCGCGCAGCAGGAGCCGGTGGCTCGGCACCTCCGCGTCCGCCGGGTCCTCACGCAGGGTCCGCAGCAGCAGGGTCGACATGCGCAACAACATCAGCGCAGCGTACGGCCGCGGTGACCGGCCGGGCGACGCGGTTTACCGGCGCGGCCGACCGGAGGCGTCTCGCTGTCGATGAACTCCCTCACGTTCCCGGTGCCGGGACGATGCGCGCGGGTGGCCGGTGCCAGACTGTCTGACGTTGAGCAGGGGCCCTTCATAACAGGGCCCTTCCTTGCCGGCAAGGCGGAGGGTTCGGTGGGCTGGCGCAGTTTCGTGGCGGTGGGGGACAGCTTCACCGAGGGCATGGACGACGCGTATCCGGACGGCACCTACCGGGGCTGGGCGGATCTGGTGGCCACCCGGCTCGCCGCCGAGGCCGGCCCCGACTTCCAGTACGCGAACCTGGCGATCCGGGGTCGGCTCTTCCCCAACGTGGTGGCCGAGCAGGTGCCGGCCGCGCTGTCGATGAAGCCCGACCTGATCAGCTTCGCGGCCGGCGGCAACGACGTGCTGCGCCGCACCTTCGACCCGGACGCGCTGGTGGCCCGCTTCGACGACGTGGTCCGGCAGCTCCGCTCCGGTGGCGCGGACGTGCTGCTGTTCCGGTTCGCCGACGTGATGGCCCGGCTGCCCGGGCAGCGGCTCGTCGCGCCCCGGGTGCACCTGCTCAACCGGGCCGTCGGGGAGACCGCCGAGCGGCACGGCGCGATCCTGGTCGACCTCTACGCCGACGACACCTTCCTCAACCCGATGCTGTGGAGCACCGACCGGCTGCACCTGTCGGCGGCGGGGCACCGGCGGGTCGCCGGGCAGGTGCTGACCGCCCTCGGCGTCGGCTGCGACGAGGACTGGCTGCTGGTCCCGCCGCACCCCGCGCCGACGCCGTGGCTGGCCGCCCGCGCAGCCGACCTGCGCTGGGCGGGCCGGCACCTCGCCCCGTGGATCAAGCGCCGCCTCACCGGCCGCTCGTCCGGCGACACCGTCACCGCGAAGCGGCCGATGCTCGGCCCGGTCGCCGACTGACGTGCGGACCATCCACGCCGCGACACTGCTGCGGCGCACCCTCGACGACCGGCCGGTCGCCGACACGGCGGTGCTGGTGACGGGGGACCTGATCGAGGCGGTGGCGCCGGCCGGCGAGCTGACGGCCGCGTACCCGGGGGTGCGGGTGCGGCGGTGGGCCGGCATGCTCGGGCCGGCGCTGGTGCACGACGGGCCGCTGCCGCCCGCCCCCACCCCGCGCGAACGGGTGCACGCCCTGTTCGGGCTCGGGGCAGCCGCGGTGCTCGCCGACCGGGTGACCGACCCGGGGCTGCGGGCCGCCGCCGCCCGCAACGGGGTCGCGCTGCTCGCGTCCGCGCGCCCGCCCGAGCTGGTCACCGGCGGCCGGGCCGACCTGGCCGTCTTCGCCGACGACGGGAGCTGCGTCGCCACCGTGGTCGCCGGCCGGCTCGTGCACCGCCGCGCCTGACCGCTCGACCGCCCCGACCGTCGCCCCGGGTTCGGGGAAGCGGCGTAGGTTGGGCTCATGCCTGTGCCGAGTGATCCGAACCCCCGCCTCCAGTCGTACGCCGACCCGCAGCGGCTCGTCACCACCGACTGGCTCGCCGAGCACCTCGGCGACGAGGGCCTCGTCGTGGTCGAGTCCGACGAGGACGTGCTGCTCTACGACACCGGGCACATCCCGGGTGCCGTGAAGGTCGACTGGCACACCGAGCTGAACGACCAGGTGACCCGGGACTACCTGGACGCGGCCAGCTTCGCCGAGCTGTGCGCCGCCAAGGGCATCGGCCGCGACGACACGGTCGTCTTCTACGGCGACAACTTCAACTGGTGGGCGGCGTACGCGCTCTGGGTCTTCTCGCTCTTCGGCCACGCGGACGTGCGGCTGCTCGACGGCGGCCGGCAGAAGTGGGCCGCCGAGGGGCGGGAGCTGACCCGGGAGAAGGTCACCCGGCCGCGCGCCGCGTACCCGGTGCCGGAGCGCAACGACGCGCCGATCCGGGCGTACCGGGAGCAGGTGATGGCGCACGTCGCCGCCGGCCGGCCGCTGGTGGACGTGCGCTCGCCGGGCGAGTACACGGGCGAGATGCTGCACATGCCGGACTACCCGCAGGAGGGCGCGCTGCGCGGCGGGCACATCCCGGGCGCGGTGAGCAAGCCGTGGAAGTCGGCGGCGAACGACGACGGCACGTTCAAGTCGGCCGACGAGCTGCGGGCGATCTACGCCGACCAGCTCGGGCTGAGCCCGTCGGACGACGTGGTGGCGTACTGCCGGATCGGGGAGCGGTCCAGCCACACCTGGTTCGTGCTGCACCACCTGCTCGGCTACCCGCAGGTGCGCAACTACGACGGCTCGTGGACCGAGTGGGGCAACCTGGTGCGGGCCCCCGTCGTGAAGGGCGACCAGCCGGGCGGCCTGGCCGGCTGACCCGCGCCCGGCCACGGGCGGCCGGCCCCGGGGACACGACAACGGCCCGCACCCGTCCTTCTGTGGGCAATGTGCCGGATGCGCCGACACGGAGCCCGCCACCGGTGGAGCCTGCGAGAGGGGCAGGACCCACGACGGTGGCGAGGAGGCCGTGTTGACCCTGGACCGCAGGCTCGTCGCGCTGCTCGTGCTGACCGCCGTGTTCCCGGCGGCCGAGGCCACCGTCCTGGTCGCCATGGACTTCGTGGCGGCCGAGGGGATCGCGCCCCAGGTGAGCGCGGTCTGGCCGTACGACACGTACCACGACCTGCGGTGGCTGTTCGTCTACCACCGGTCGTGGCCGGAGTTCGTCCTCTGGCTGGCCTACGTGGCGCTCACCCGGGGCGCGTTGACCACCGGCCTCGTCGCGCTGGCCTGGCCGGTCGAGGCGCCCCGGCCGCCCGTACGCCAGCTGTTGAAGCGCAACGTCGGTGTCTCCGTGGTGGTCACGGTCCTCGTCGTGCCGTGGGCGGTGATCTCGGTGGCCGCGTCGGTGGTGGCGCTGTCCTGGGTGCTGCTCGCGTCGCTGCTGCCGATGTTCCTGCTCGCGCCGTTCCTGCAACGGGCCGCCGCCGTCGGGCCGTGGTGGCGGGGGTTGCCCTCGCTGCCCCTGGTGGGGTGGACGCTGCTGAACTTCGTGGTGCTCACGGTGGCCGGGGCGGTGGCGTGGAGCGTGCCCGGCTGGTGGACGGTGCCGGTGGCAGCGGCGGCGGGCGTGGTCAACGGCGTGCTGTGGAACCGGACGGTACGGGCGGCCGTGCTCGCGCCCCGGCTGCGGTGGGCCCGGGTGCCGGTGGCCCCGATCGTGGCCCTGCTGGCACTCGTCGTGCCGCTGCTGATTCCGTCGCTGGCCAGCACGGTGCCCGGCAACCAGTTGCGCACCGAGGACGTGCTGCTCACCCGGCCGCTGCCGCCGGAGGTCACCGAGGCGGTGGTGGTGCTGGCCGGCTACGGCTCCGCGTACGGGGGCGAGCAGCCGCACGACCCGAGGGTGGAACGGTTCTCCTACCGGGGGCTGGGCTCCGACGGCCGGCCTCTGCCCTACCGGCCACAGGACACCACCATCTCGGTGGCGGACAGCGTCGGGCTGCTCGCCGACCAGGTGGACCGGCTGCACCGGCGTACCGGCCGGAAGGTGGCCCTGGTCGGGGAGAGCGAGGGGGCGCTCGTGGCCCGCACCTACCTCGCCCGGCGGCCCCATCCGGCGGTCGACGCGCTGGTCATGTTCAGCCCGCTGATCAACGCCGGCCGGGCCTACTACCCGCCGCGCGGGCAGGGCCACGGGTGGGGCGTGGCCACCGGCTGGATGCTCCGCGCCATGTTCGGGCTGGGTCGTCTCGCCGGCGCGCCGGGCAACGGGCCGGACGAGCCGTTCATCCGCTCGCTGCTCGACGACGCCCCGTTCTACCGCAACCAGCTCATGTGCCCGGTGCCCGGCGTGCGGATGGTCGCCTTCCTGCCGTACACGACGGCCGCCGAGGCGCCGCCCGGCGACTACAGCGGCATCCCGGTCTTCCAGACCCCGGGCGTGCACGGCGGCCTGCTCAACCGGTCCCTCGTCCAGGACCGGTTGGTGAACTTCCTCGGCGGCGAGCCGGTCCAGCGGACCCCGCGCGAGTACCCCCTGCTCCAGCGGCTCGGGGCCGCCTGGCAGGCGCCCCCGCTGCCGATCTCGGCCAACCCGGCGTGGGAGGAGAGCGAGCAGCCGGACCCGGCGCTGACCGGCAAGGTCTGCCAGCCGCCCCGGGAATCCCGGTAGCGCCGACCGCCGTCGGGGCTCGGGCCCGACCGGCCGATGAGCCGGGGAGGTGGTCAGGCGGTGGGCGAGCGCCGCTGCCGCAGCACCAACCGGGCGGCGGCCAGGGCCAGCCCGAGGACGATCACCACCCGGAGCGGGTGGTAGGTCAGGATCAGCAGGTGCGTCGCGGCGGCGGCGGCGACGGCGAACAGCGCGAGCCGGGCGGACCAGCGCCGACCCAGCGGCACGAGTGCCCCCGCCACCACCAGCAGCACCCCGGCGGTGAGGTTCACCCAGGCCCAGCCGGTGACGTCGTAGTGGTACAACGCGCCGCCCTCGATGGAGATGTACGGGTCGCCGACGAGGTCGCCGATGCCGACCAGCACGTCGAAGACGCCCGCCCCGCCGAGCAGGATCCCCGCCAGCACCAGCGGACGCTCCTTCGTGCCGCCGTCGACCACCGTGCCCCCCGTCCGGCCCGTTCCCGCTTCGGCGCGTCCCGGCCCTCACGCTAGGGGCCGCACGACCGGGTGTCCGGCGATCGGGCCGAACGGGGGCAGCCACGCGTCGGTGATCACCGGTACGGTGAGCGCCGGCATCGGACCGGGGAGCAGCAGCGTTGGACCGCACCTTCCAGGTCGACCTCCGGGGCGTGGTCGACCTGCTCAGTCATCACCTGTACGGCAGCCCACGGGTCTACGTCCGTGAGCTGATGCAGAACGCCGTCGACGCGATCACCGCGCGGCGGGCGGGCGAGCCCGACGCGCCGGCCCTGGTGCGGATCTTCCCGCCCGAGCTGACCGGCGACGGGACGCTGCGGGTGCACGACACCGGCATCGGCCTCACCGAGGCGCAGGTGCACGAGCTGCTGGCCACCATCGGCCGCAGCTCCAAGCGCGACGAGCTGGGCTTCTCCCGGCACGAGTTCCTCGGCCAGTTCGGCATCGGGCTGCTCTCCTGCTTCCTGGTGGCCGACGAGATCCGGGTGGTCACCCGGCACGCCGACGAGCCGACGGTGCTCTGGACGGGCTACGCCGACGGCCGGTACGCCGTCGAGGTCGCCCCGGCCGGTCAGCAGCGCCCGGAGCCCGGGACGACGGTGACGCTGGTGCCGCGCCGCGACGCCGACCAGTGGTTCGCCACGGCGACCGTCACCGAGCTGGCCCGGCTCTACGGGGCGCTGCTGCCGGTCACCGTCCGGGTCGGCGACACGGTCACCACCACCGGCGGGCCGCCCTGGCCGACCGCGCCCGGCGCGGGCGTCGACCGGCCGGCCCTGACCCGCTACGCCCGGCAGCTGCTCGGCGTCGACCCGTTCGACGTGGTGCCGCTGTCGGTGCCCGAGGCCGGCCTGACCGGCGTCGCGTTCATCCTGCCGACCCCGGTGAACCCGGCGGCCCGCGCCGGCCACCGGGTCTACCTCAAGCGGATGCTGCTCACCGAGCACGCCGACGGGCTGCTGCCCGACTGGGCGTTCTTCGCCCACTGCGTGGTCGACGCCGGGGAGCTGCGGCCCACCGCCAGCCGCGAGGCGCTCTACGAGGACGCCCTGCTCACCGCCACCCGGGAGGCCCTGGGCGACCAGGTGCGCGGCTGGCTGGTGCGGCTGGCCCGGCACGACCCGCGGCGGCTCGGCGAGTTCCTCCAGGTGCACCACCTCGGCGTGAAGGCCCTCGCCGTGCACGACGACGAGATGCTGCGGCTGGTCGACCAGTGGTGGCCGATGGAGACCAACGTCGGCACCCTCACCCTGGCCGAGTTCCGGCAGCGCCACGGCCTGGTCCGGTACGCGGCCAGCCTGGACGAGTTCCGCCAGCTCGCCGCCGTCGCCGCCGCGCAGGACCTGGCGGTGGTCAACGCCGGGTTCACGTACGACGCGGAGCTGATCGAGCGGCTGCCGGCCATCGACCGGTCGGTGCTCATCGAGCGGCTGGAGCCGAGCGACCTGACCACCCGCTTCGACGCCCTCGACCCGGCCGTCGAGCTGGCCCTGCGGCCGTTCCTCGCCGGGGCGCAGCGGGCCCTGGAACGGCTCGGCTGCGAGGTGGTGGTGCGGGCGTACGACCCGGTGTCGCTGCCTGCGCTCTACCTGGTCAGCCGGTCGGCGGCGTTCAACGACCAGCTCGCCGCGACCCGGGACGCCGCCGACGAGCTGTGGGGCGGGGTGCTCGACGCGCTCGCCGCGTCCGCCCCGCCGGACCGCCCGCAGCTCGTGCTCAACCACCGCAACCCGCTGGTCCGCCGGGTCACCACCCTCGACGACCCGGAGCTGGTCGGGCTCGCCGTCGAGGCGCTGTACGGGCAGGCCCTGCTGCTCGGGCACCATCCGATCCGCGCGGCCGACGCCGCGCTGCTGAACAGTTCCTTCCTCGGCCTGCTCGGCCGGGCCGTACCGGGACGGGAGTGAGTGGCACCGATGAGTGACGACGAGCTGTGGCGGATGCTGCACGAGAGCAGCGGCATGCCGTACGGCGCGGGGCGCACGGCCGCCCTGGAGCAGCTGCTGCGCCGCGCCGACAGCGGCGACGACCGGCACCTGGCGTTCGCCGTGCGGATGCAGGCCACCACCGCGTACGTCTACGGCGGCGAGCCGGCGAAGTCCTTCGTCACCTTCTCGTGGTGCCTGGCCGAGTTCGACCGGGACCCGCAGCCCTACCACGAGCGCTACGCCCACCAGCTCCTCTGGCACTTCAAGTACATGGTCAACGCCATGCTGAAGTTCCCCGAGCTGCCGCTGGACCGCACGTACGCGGTGCTCGACGACATGCAGCGCCGGTACGCCAACGCGGGGCACAGCCTCCAGGCCGTGCACAAGCACCGCTACCTGGTCGCCGACCACGTGGGCGACGCCGAGGCCGCCGAGCGGTGGTACCAGGAGTGGCTGACCGCCCCGCGCGACGAGCTGTCGGACTGCGCCGGCTGCGATCCCACCACCCAGGTCGCCCACCTCGCCCACGTGGGCCGGCACGACGAGGCGGTGGCGCTGGCCGAGCCGGTCCTCGCCGGCCGGCTGACCTGCACGGAGCAGCCGCAGGCGATCCTGACCGCGCTGCTGGTGCCCTACCTCCGCTCGGGGCGGGGCGACGCGGCGCGGGACGCGCACCGGGAGGCGTACCGGCGGCTGCGCGGCAACCTGTCGGACCTGTGGGACATCGGCGACCACGTCGAGTTCTGCACGCTGACCGGCAACGAGGCGCGGGCCGTGGAGATCGTCGAGCGGCACCTCGACTGGCTGGACCGCGCGCCGACCCCGGCCGCCGCGATGCACTTCGCGGCCACGGCCGCCGCCGCGCTGCGCCGCGCCGCCGGGGCCGGCGACGTCACCCTGCACCGGCGGGCGGCCGGCGAGCGGCCGGCGGGCGAGGTGTCCGCCGCCGCGCTCGCCGCCGAGCTGACCGACACGGCGACCGCGCTGGCCGCGCGGTTCGACGCCCGCAACGGCACGACCCACCAGTCGGAGTGGATCGCCCGGAGGCTGGCCGCCGGCCCCGACGGCGAGCACCTGCCGCTGTCGGCCAGCCTCCGCCGTCGCCCGGCCCGCCGGCCCGAACCGCCGGCGGCACCGGCCCCGGCGGCCACCGTGCCGGCCGGGGCCACCGCCGACGAGCTGCTCGACCTGGCCGACGAGCGCTGGCGTACGCACGACCGGGCGGGCTTCGCCGCCGCGCTGGCCGCCTACGACGAGCGGTTCGGGGCGAGCGGGCAGCCGCCCCGGACGGCGGCGCGGCGGCTGGAGCTGCGGGCCGGCGAGCTGACCGACGCCGACGGCCCGCAGGCGGCGCAGGAGGCGAACCGGGCGGCGCTGGCCGCGTACCGGGAACTGCCGGACCCGGTGCGCGAGCAGGTGGTCGCCGGCCGGCTCGGTGCGCTGCTCTGCCTCACCGGCGACGGCGAGGAGGGGCTGGCGCTGGCGCGGGACGCCGCCGACTTCCTCGCCGGGCAGGGTGACGCCCGGGAGCGGGCCGCCGCGTACGACCGGCTCGCCCTCGCGTTGGCGCACCTGCAGCGCTGGGAGGAAGCGCTGGCCGCCGCCGACCTGGCCGCCGCCGAGGCCGACGTCGACCCGTGGCTGGCCGCCCGGGTGGCGCTGCACCGCGCGCACGTGCTGGAGGAACTGGAGCGGCCGGAGGAGTTCCGGGCGGCGGCCGAGCTGGCCCGCCGGCTCACCCGCGAGGTGGGCGTGGGCGAGCTGGTCACCGCCGCCACCCTGGCGTACGCGCGGGCGACGGACGACCCGGCCGAGCGGATTGCCGCCTGCGACGAGGCGCTGGAGACGGCCCCGGCGCAGGCCCGGTTGCCGGTGCGGGTGTTCCGGGCGCGAGCCCTGCTGAGCGCGGACCGGGTGGCCGAGGCGGTGGAGGACTTCGCCGAGGCGGTGACCCTCTGCGTCGAGCAGGGCGCCGACGGGGACGCCTTCCTGCGCTGGGAGCTGGCGAACGCGTACCGGGCGGCCGGGCGGCCGGCGGAGGCGGCCGAGGTGGCGGAGGAGGCGGTGCTCGGGCTGGACCGGCTCGGGGCGCAGGCCGAGGCGGACCGCTGCCGGCACCTGCTGGCCGGGATCTACGTCGACCTCGGTGAGCTGGAGCCGGCGCTGGCCCTGCTGGACCAGCTCGCCCGCAACCTCGACGGGCCGGACAACCTGCCCCACCGGGCGCAGGTGCTGGAGGAGGCCGGCGGGCTGCTCTACGACGCCGACCGGGACGCGCTGGCCGCGCAGCGGTTCGCCGAGGCGGCCACCGCCTACCGGCTGGCCGGTGCGCCGGTCGACGAGCTGCGCGCCCGCCGCCGGGAGGCCGACGCCCTGAACTGGTCCGGAGACGTGCCGGCGGCGGTGCGTGCCGTCGAGGTGGTGGACGGGCTCGCCGTTGCGCTGACCGGTCGACCGGAGGTGCCGCCGGTGGTGACGTACGAGGCGGCGCTCGCGGCGGAGGTCGGTGCCCGGGTGCTGGCCGCCGACGACCGGCCGGACGAGGGGCTGGACCGGCTGGCCGGGGTGCCGGCCCGGCTGCGGTCGATCGAGGCGTTCGGCGAGGCGGCCCGGGTGGAGCTGCTCGGCGGCGAGCTGCTGGTGCGCGCCGGCCGGCCGGGCGAGGCGGAGCCGCTGCTGCGGAACGTGCTCGGCGGCCTGCCCCCGGGCTCCCGGCCGGCGTCCCAGGCGGCGTGGCTGCTCGCCCGGGTGCTCGACGAGCTGGGCCGCCCGGACGAGGCGGCGGCGGTCCGGGCGGAGCACGGCCTGGGCGACGACGACGACTGATGGGGCGACCACGGCTGACGGGGGCCGACCGGCGGGTAACCTAGGCGTCCGGTCGGGTCTAGGCTTGCCGGGTGACGGTGGAACAGCGGGCACGGGGAGCGGCGGGCGGCGTGGCGGGCACTGGCAGGCGACGGTCCCGGCGGGACGAGATCCTGGAGATCGCGGTCGGGCTCTTCGCCGCGCGGGGCTACCACGGCGTGTCGATGGACGACATCGGCGCGGCGGCGGGCGTCACCGGCCCTGCCCTCTACCACCACTTCGCCGGCAAGGAGGCGATGCTGGCCGCCGCGCTGATCCCGGTCAGCGAGGGGTTGCTCGACGGCGGGCGGGAACGGGTCACCGGTCATTCCGACGACCCGCGCGCGGCGCTGGAGTCGCTGATCGACTTCCACGTCGAGTTCGCGCTGGCCAACCCGGCCGTGATCGCCCTGCACCTGCACGAGCTGGACCGGCTGCCGGACGAGCCGCGCCGCCGCATCCGCCGCCTCCAGCGGCTCTACGTGGAGCAGTGGGTGACGGTGCTGACCGCCCTGCACCCGGGCCTGCCCGACGGCGAGGCGCGGGTGCTGGCGCACGCCGCGTTCGGCCTGATGAACTCGACGCCGTTCCTCGGCGGCGAGGTGGACCGGCAGCGGCGGGCCGCCCTGCTGCGCGCCGCCACCCTGGCCGCCCTCCTGGCCGAGGCCGACGCCGACGCCTGAGCCCCTGCTCCACCCCGGGCTCGACCGGGAAGATCGCGCTCGGCGCCGGGCTCGACCGGGACAAGATCGCGCTCGATCAGGGAAACAGTGGTGTCGTTCCCCGGCGGATGCCACTCTTTCCAGGATCGAGCACGATCTTCTGCCTGCGTCGCCCGGTATGTCGAGTATGTCGACACCAGTCCTGGCCTCATCGCCCCGGACGGTCAGTGGCGCTCGGTCCGGTGAGGGCGGGTCGGGGAGAGCCAGCCGAGGAAGCGGGCGTGCATCGCCGCCCTGTCGGGCCGGCCGCCGAGCCGGTACATGTCGTCCATGGCGTCCCGCATCGCGGCGGCCAGGTAGAACGCGAGCGCGACGCTGTGGCCGTGGAACTCGACGGGCAGGTCGAGCCGCGCGGCCGGGCAGGGCCACTGGGCGGCGCAGACCCGGCAGAGCCAGGCGGGGCGCATCGGTAGGTGCCGGCGGGGCATCACGGCACGAGCGCGGGGCACCGGGGACCCGAGCGGGACATCAGCGCACCCGGGCTGGGCTCGTGCCCCGGGCGGGCGCTGCCTGCCGCGGGGTCCCGGCGAGTCGGTGCAACCCCTCGCGCAGCACGAACAGCTCGCGCTTGGCGACGGCGTCGCCCCGGGCGTCCAACTCGTACGCCTCGATCCACGTCCAGCCGTGGTAGGTGTGCCGGTCCGGCACCTCGCGGATGACCCGCACGGTGATCGGCTCGACGAACTGCGGGCTCGCGGCGCGAGTCAGGTGCAGCACGTCGCCTGGGACGATCGGCCGGTCGGTCACCGCCGCCTCCCGGCCCCGGCGGTCGCCGGCGCGGTGGGTCCTGCTCGGTTCGGCATCTGCTTCCCCTGTCCGTGGCCGGTGGAGAGGGGGCCGCCCGCGCCTGGTGCGCAGGACCGACCGGGCGGCCCCCTCGACGAACGTGGACCGGGGCCTTTCGGCCACCCCGACCCACGCCGTCCCGACGACAGCCTGCCGCAGGGTTGCGGCGCAATCACACAGCGTTAGATGATTTCCTTCGGACGTTCCGTAGGTTCCTGAAGGGACTCAGGCATGAATCATGCGTTCGTCACGGCCCTCGCCGAGGCGTCGGAGACCGCCGAGAGTTTGGCAGGTCGCATAGGGCTTCACCCGAAGACCGTCGCCCGCTGGGCGAACCCCGGGCGCATTCCGCAGACCCGGCATCGTGGCGAAGTCGCGAGGATCCTCGGCAAGGATGTGGCAGACCTCTGGCCGGATGCCCTGCGCCGCGAGCCGGTGTGGTTCCGGCCGTGGGTCGACATCGAGCGCGAGGCGGTCGCCCTGCGCGCCTTCCAACTGGCCTGGGTGCCGGGCCTGTTGCAGACCGAAGCGTACGCCCGCGTCACGTTCCACGGGCAGCCCCTTTCGCCGGTCGAGGTCGACGACCTGGTGGTGGCCCGCATCGCCCGGCAGGCGATCCTCAACTGCGACCGGGCACCCACGACCGTCGTCGTCATCGACGAGCAGGTGATCCGCCGGGTGCCGGCCGGCGGGCGGGCGATCATGGCGGCCCAGCTCGCCCGCCTGGTGACCTGCGCGGAGCTGCCGACCATCCAACTGCACATCGTTCCCCGCGACGCCCCGACCTATCCGGGGCTCGACGGTCCCTTCACGATCGCCGAGCTTCCCGGCGGGACGCGGGTGGCCCACGTGGACAGTCAGGCCCAGGCGCAGATCATCGATCAGGCCGCCCAACTTGCTACGCTCGAACGACGGTGGGAGCGGATCCGGGGTGAGGCTCTGTCGCGGTCGCAGTCCCTGGATCTCCTGAGGGAGGCGGCAGCAGCATGGACATGACCGGCGCGCAGTGGCGCAAGAGCACCCGCAGCGGCGGCAACGGCGGTGACTGCGTCGAGGTCGCCGACAACCTGCCCGGCGTCGTCCTCGTCCGCGACACGAAGGACCGCGACGGCGGCACCCTCTCCTTCTCGCCGGCCTCCTGGCGCGGCTTCCTCACGCTGGCGAAGCGCGTCGCCTGACCCGCTCCACCGGCGGCCCTTCGCCCCACAGCCCTCCCGCCTACAGCACCTCCACCCGCAGTCCTTCCACCCGCAACCCCGTCGACCCGCAGGCCCTCGCATCCGCCGGGGGCCTGTGCTGTGTCCGCAGCAGCTCGACACGGGCGGCTGAACCCGCCCCGCCGCCACGCGCTTGACTCGTGGACGCTCCGTCACCCATGGTTCCCTGGCATCGTCCCCACCCCTGGACGCTGGAGGAGAACATGATCGAATCGCTGCTGGTGGCCAACCGCGGCGAGATCGCCCGTCGGATCATCCGAACCGCGAACCGGCTCGGCATCCGCGCGATCGCTGTCCACTCGGAGGCCGACGCCGGCCTGCCGTTCGTGACCGAGGCCGACGAGGCCGTCTGCGTGGGACCGGCGAACCCGGCCCAGAGCTACCGCAACGTCGAGGCCATCCTCGCCGCCGCCAAGTCGACCGGCGCGCAGGCGATCCACCCCGGTTACGGCTTCCTGTCGGAGAACGCCGACTTCGCCCGTACCGTCGAGAGCAGTGGGCTGATCTGGGTCGGACCCGGCGCGGACGCGATCTCCGCGATGGGCGACAAGATCAACGCCCGGAACCTGATGGCGGCGGCCGGGGTGCCGGTCGCGCCCGGCACCACCGACCCGGCCGCCGACCTGGACGCGGCGGTCGCCGCCGCCGCCGAGATCGGCTACCCGGTGATGGTCAAGGCCGCGGCGGGCGGCGGCGGCATGGGCATGGGCGTGGCCGCCGACGAGGCGGCGCTGCGCACCGAGTACGACAAGGTGCGCGCGTTCGCCGAGCGGATGTTCGGCGACGGGTCGGTGCTGATCGAGCGCTACTTCCCCCGGGTGCGCCACGTCGAGGTGCAGATCCTCGGCCTGGCCGACGGCCGGGTGGTGGCGCTCGGCGAGCGGGAGTGCTCGGTGCAGCGGCGCAACCAGAAGCTCGTCGAGGAGTCCCCGTCCCCGGCGGTCTCGCCGGAGCTGCGGGCACGTTTCCTGGCCGCCGCCGTGCGGGCCGGCGAGGCGGTGGGCTACCGCAACGCGGGCACGGTGGAGTGCCTGTTCGACCCCGCCACGCAGGAGTTCTTCTTCCTGGAGATGAACACCCGGCTCCAGGTCGAACACCCGGTCACCGAGCTGGTCTACGGCGTCGACCTGGTGGAGGAGCAGCTCCGGGTCGCCGCCGGCCTCGCGCCGACGTTCGACCCGGACGCGCTCGCCCCGCGCGGCCACGCCATCGAGCTGCGGATCAACGCCGAGGACCCGAAGCGGTTCCTGCCCGGCCCCGGCGTGATCACGACGTGGCGCGAGCCGGCCGGCGAGGGCGTGCGGGTCGACTCCGGCTACGTCGACGGCAACACGGTCACCCCGTTCTACGACAGCCTGCTGGCCAAGCTGATCGTCAACGGCCGGGACCGGGCGGAGGCGATCGAGCGGGCCCGCGCGGCGGTCGCCGCGTTCGAGGTGGCCGGCCCCAAGTGCAACCTGCCGTTCTTCGCCGAGCTGCTGGAGAACGAGGAGTTCCTCTCCGGCGACTACGACACGGGCATCGTCTCCCGCATGCGCTGACCCCCGCCCCGCCCCCGCCCCCTACCCCCCGCCCTCGCCGATCGCCTCGGTGATCAAGAGGTTTGCGTCAGGATCCGGCCTGCCGGTGACGCAAACCTCTTGGTCAACTTCGAGGGCGGGCGCGGCCGGGCGGGGCGGGGCGGTCGGGGGCCAGCCAGGGGGCGGGTCGGCCTGGCGGCGGGGCGCGGGGGTCTGGTTGTCTGGAGGGACCACTGGCCGTCCGGCGTCGCCCCGTCGGCCGCCCTCACGAGGGGCGGCGGCGCGTGCGGCATCCCGGCGGCCCGACGTCACAGCGAGGTGACCATGAGCCAGATGCCAGCGGCGGTCTCGATCCGGGAGGTCGGGCCGCGCGACGGGCTCCAGAACGAGGAGCCCATCCCGACCGACGCCAAGGTGCGGTTGATCGACGCGCTCTCCGGCACCGGCGTGCGCCGCATCGAGGCGGTGTCGTTCGTGCACCCCAAGGCGATCCCGCAGATGGCCGACGCGGACGAGGTGTGGCGGCGGGCGGCGAAGGTCGACGGGGTGCGCTACTCGGCGCTGGTCCCGAACACCCGGGGCGCGCAGCGGGCCCTGGCGGCCGGGTTCACCGAGATCGAGGTGGTGGTCTCGGCCAGCGACACGCACAACCGGCGCAACGTCAACCGGTCCACCGCCGAGTCGCTCGACGACATCGCCGAGCTGATCGACCTGCTGCACGGTGCCGGGGCCACCGCCGAGGTGATCGTGGCGACCAGCTTCGGCTGCCCGTACGAGGGGGACGTCGACCCGGCGCGGGTCGCCGGCATCGTCGACCGGGTGGTCCGCGACGGCGCGGACCGGGTCGCGTTCGGCGACACCACGGGCATGGGCACACCGCGCCGGGTCCGCGAGCTGATCAGCGCGGTACGCGACCGCAACGCGCACGTCCCCGTGCTGCTGCACTTCCACAACACCCGGGGCACGGCGCTGGCCAACCTGTTGACGGCTCTGGAGCTGGGGGTGACCGAGTTCGACGCCAGCGTCGGTGGCCTCGGCGGCTGCCCGTACGCGCCGGGGGCCAGCGGCAACCTGGCCACCGAGGAGGCGGTGCACATGCTGCACGACATGGGCATCGACACCGGCATCGACCTGGCGGCCCTCGTCGAGGTGGCGGAGCTGGCCGAGGAGTTGCTCGGCAAGAAGCTCCCCTCCGGCGTCCTGCGGGCGGGCCCGCGCACCCGGCTGACGCCCCTGCCGGCCTGACAGGGCGAAAGTCGACAGGGCGGGGAGACGCGGCGGAGGGGCCGGCGGTGTGCCGGCCCCTCCGGTGTTCCCGCTCGGTCAGCCCACCGGGGCGAGCGCGGCGGGCCAGCTGTCGCGGAAGACGGTCGCCCCGCTGCTGTCCGAGCCCCGCTCGGTGGCGCTGAGGGTGCCGGCGAACAGGCTGGTCACCCGGTTCGCCTCGGCGGTGCTCGGGTACGGGTTGGTGCAGCCCGTGCCGGCGCTGCCGCCGGACATCAGGAGCGCGCAGTCGCCGTTGTAGTTGTCGGGCAGGCCGAGGATGTGCCCGATCTCGTGGGTCATGATCCGCAGCGGGCTGTACTGCGCGGCCTGCTGGGTGTCGATGTAGACCCGCCCGTTGCCGAGGCTGGTCCGCACCGCGTACGAGCCGCCGCCGGTGATCTGGTAGATCCGGAGGTTGGTGCCGCAGTTCGCCGTGAGCGTCAGGTTCGACGTGGCGTTGTTCCAGATCGTGGCGGCCTGGTTGGCGATGCTGGCGTAGCTCGGCGCCTGGCTGGTGTTGTAGCAGATGGTCATGGCAGCGGACGCGGGCGACGGGTTGGCGAGGGTGACGCCGAGGGTCGCACCGGCCGTCGCGACCATCGCGACCAGGGTCCGGCTGATTCGTGAGGCCATCGCTGACTCCAATCCGGGAGGGGGTGTCGGGAGCCTAACGAGAACCATCTACACATTTCAATATTTGGATCACGATCACTCGATTCGTGGCACGTCGGGCGTTCGGCCGCCCCGGGGTCGCCGATCGGGCGGCGGGTGGGATACCCTAACGATCGTTCAGGGTGGTCGGCGTGCCCGTGCGGCGGCCGGCACGGTGGCGGCAATGGGGAGTCGGCGTGACGCTCGACGGTGAGGCACTGGAGCAACTGCGCAAGCGCGCCCGGGCCGGCGGTGCGGACAAATACCACGCGGCCAACGCCGCCAAGGGCAAGCTCTTCGCCCGCGAACGGGTGGCGCTCCTGGTCGACGAGGGCTCGTTCGTCGAGGACGGCCTCTACGCCAACGCCCTGGCCGAGGGCCTGCCCGCCGACGGCGTCGTCACCGGCACCGCCGCCATCGACGGCCGGCCGGTCTGCCTGATGGCCAACGACTCCACGGTCAAGGCGGGCAGCTGGGGCGCGCGTACCGTCGAAAAGATCATCCGGATCATCGAGCGCGCCTACTCGACCGGCGTGCCGATGGTCTACCTGGTCGACTCGGCCGGCGCGCGGATCACCGACCAGGTCGACCTGTTCCCCGGCCGGCGCGGCGCCGGGAAGATCTTCTGGAACCAGGTCCGCGCCTCCGGCTCGATCCCGCAGGTGTGCGCCCTGTTCGGGCCGAGCGCGGCCGGCGGGGCCTACATCCCGGCGTTCTGCGACGTGGTGGCGATGGTCGACGGCAACGCCAGCATGTATCTCGGCTCCGACCGGATGGTCGAGATGGTGACCGGCGAGAAGACCACCCTGGAGGCGATGGGCGGGGCGCGCGTGCACTGCGCCGAGTCCGGCGTCGGGCACTTCCTCTGCAAGACCGAGGCCGAGGCGCTCGACGTGGTCCGCCGCTACCTGTCCTACCTGCCGGCCAACTGGACCCAGCCGCCGCCGGCCGCCGAGGCGACGCCCGCGCCGGCCAAGGCCGACCTGGCCGCGCTGGTGCCGGCCAGCGAGCGGCAGGCGTTCGACATGCGCCGGTACGTCAAGGGCCTGCTCGACGACGGCAGCTTCTTCGAGATCCAGGCGCTCTGGGCCAGGGAGCTGACCATCGGCTTCGGCCGGCTCGACGGCGAGGTCGTCGGCGTCGTCGGCAACAACTCGATGTTCAAGGGCGGCGTGCTCTTCGTCGACTCGGCCGACAAGGCGACCCGGTTCGTGCAGCTCTGCGACGCCTTCAACGTGCCGCTGCTGTTCCTGTCCGACGTGCCCGGGTTCATGGTGGGCAGCGCGGTGGAGAAGCAGGGCATCATCCGGCACGGGGCCAAGATGATCACGGCGATCTCCGAGGCGACGGTGCCGAAGATCTGCGTGGTGGTCCGCAAGGCGTACGGCGCGGGCCTCTACGCGATGGCCGGCCCCGGCTTCGAGCCCGACGCGACGATCGCCCTGCCCACCGCGAAGATCGCGGTGATGGGTGCGGAGGCCGCCGTCAACGCCGTCTACGCCAACAAGATCGCGGCCATCGCCGACGAGGCGGAACGGGCCGCCTTCGTCGCCGCCAAGCGCGCCGAGTACGAGCGCGACATCGACGTCGTCCGCCTGGCCAGCGAGCTGGTGGTCGACGCGATCGTCGAGCCGCACGAGCTGCGCGCCGAGCTGGTCCGCCGGTACGCCGCCGCCCGCACCAAGGACCGGCACTTCTCCCGCCGCCGGCACGGCGTCACCCCGGTCTGACCCACCCCGTCGGCGTCACGAGCGCCCGACGGAGGACTGCGTACAGGAGGAACCGATGGACTTCCGGCTCACCGAGGAGCAAGAGGCGCTGCGGTCCAGCGTGCGGGACTTCGCCCGCGAGGTGGTCGCCCCGGTCATCGCCGAGCACTACGAGAAGCACACCTTCCCGTACGAGGTGATCCGGCAGATGGGCAAGATGGGCCTGTTCGGCCTGCCCTTCCCCGAGGAGCACGGCGGCATGGGCGGCGACTACTTCGCGCTCTGCCTGGCCCTGGAGGAGTTGGCGCGGGTCGACTCCAGCGTGGCGATCACCCTGGAGGCGGCCGTCTCCCTCGGCGCGATGCCGATCTTCCGCTTCGGCACGGCCGAGCAGCAGGAGCGGTGGCTGCCGAGGCTGCTCAGCGGCGAGGCCCTCGCCGGCTTCGGCCTCACCGAGCCCGGCACCGGGTCGGACGCCGGCGGCACCCAGACCCGGGCCGTCCTCGACGAGTCCACCGACGAGTGGGTGATCAACGGCTCGAAGGCGTTCATCACCAACTCGGGCACCGACATCACCGCCCTGGTCACGGTCACCGCCGTCACGGGCACCCGGCCGGACGGGTCGAAGGAGCTGTCCACGATCATCGTCCCGTCGGGCACCCCCGGCTTCACGGTCGCCCCGGGCTACTCGAAGGTCGGCTGGACCGCCTCGGACACCCACGAGCTGACCTTCGACGACTGCCGGGTGCCGGCGGCCAACCTGCTCGGCGAGCGGGGCCGGGGCTTCGCCCAGTTCCTGCGCATCCTCGACGAGGGCCGCATCGCCATCGCCGCCCTGGCCGTCGGCCTCGCCCAGGGCTGCGTCGACGAGTCGATCAAGTATGCGAGCCAGCGCCAGGCGTTCGGCCAGCCGATCGGCAACTACCAGGCCATCCAGTTCAAGATCGCCGACATGGAGCTGAAGGCGCACACCGCCCGCCTGGCCTACTACGACGCCGCCGCCCGGATGCTGGCCGGCGAGCCGTTCAAGCGGCAGGCGGCGATCGCCAAGCTGCACGCCAGCACGGTCGCCGTGGACAACGCCCGGGAGGCCACCCAGATCCACGGCGGCTACGGCTTCATGAACGAGTACCCGGTGGCCCGGTTCTGGCGCGACTCGAAGATCCTGGAGATCGGCGAGGGCACCAGCGAGGTCCAGCGCATGATCATCGCCCGCGACCTCGGCCTGTGAAAGGAAGGACCCCTATCAACGCCTGAGGGAGGGAACGATCCCCCTCTCACGCCGGTAAACTCCCGCGTGAAGCGCTGTCGGATATTTGTGCCGGTCAGCGTCGGCAGGGCGACGGTTGGCTGACGGCCGTCACACCCGATCCGTACCCTTCCTGCCCATGGCTCCCGATCATGGCCGTCCGCCGGGCGCGGACGGTCGTACCGGATTGTCCGCCCTGCTGCGCGCGCACCGGCACGCCGCCGGCCTCACCCAGGCCGAGCTGGCCGCCCGCGCCGGGGTCGGGGTGCGGACGGTCCGCGACCTGGAGCGGGGCCGGTCCGCGCGGCCGCAGCGGACCACCGTCGACCTGCTGGCCGGTGCCCTCGGCCTCGCCGGGCCCGTCCGCGCGGCGTTCGTCGCCGCCGCCCGGGGGATGGCCCCGGCCGACCCTGCCCGCGCGGCCGACGAACCACCCGCCGCCCCGCCGCCGGCGGTTCCCCACCCGGTCGGTGCCGGGCCGTCGTCGGCCGCCCACCCCGGGGGTACGCCGATCGCGCTCCCGCCGCCCGTCGAGCTGATCGGCCGGGAGCGGGACGTCGCCGAACTCGTCGAGCTGCTCACCGCGGACCACGGCCCGCCCGTGGTCAGCCTGGTCGGGCTGGCGGGGGTGGGCAAGACGGCGCTGGCCCTGGCGGTCGCCCACGCCGTGGCCGGACGGTCGCCGGGCGAGGTCGCCGGGGTGCTCGTCGGGGAGGGCTCGGACCCCGCCGACGTGCTCTCCGCTGCGGCGGCGGCCTTCGGTGCGGCCCGCGCGTCCGACCTCGCGGTGCGACTGGCCGCCCGTCCGGCGCTGCTGCTGATCGACGCGGTGGAGCGGGCGCCCGACCCGGTGGCCGGGGCGCTGCACCGGCTCGCGGGGGCGGTGCCCACGCTGCGGGTGCTGGTCACCGGGCGGCACCCGGTCGGCGTGCCCGGCGAGCGCGTCTGGCCCGTACCGCCGCTGGACGTGCCGCCGCCCGAGCTGGACCCGGCGGGGCCGGACGTCCTGGCCGGCTACCCGGCGGTGGCGCTGTTCACGGCGCGGCTGGCCCGGGTGCGGCGGGAGCCGCCGGACCCGGCCGAGTTGCCGGCCCTCGCCGCGCTGGCCCGCCGGCTGGGTGGGCTGCCCCTCGCCATCGAGCTGATGGCCGCCCGGGGGCGCATCCTCGACCTCAACGAGCTGCTCGACCGGTACGGCGACCGGGTCCTCGACCTCGCCACCTCGCCGGCCCAGCGGCCCGGGCCCGGGTGGACGCCGGGGGGTGGGGCGACGGTCACCCTGCGGGACGCGGTGGCCGCCAGCTACCGCCTCCTCGCCCCGGACGAGCGGGCCGCCCTGCGTCGGCTCTCCGTGTTCCGCAACCGGTGGTCCGTGGAACTGGCCGAGGAGATGCTGGCCGACGACGCCGACCCGGAGGGCACGGTCTCGATCGACCCGGTGCCACTGCTGGACCGGTTGCTCCAGCTCGGCCTGCTCAGCGTCCGGGGGACCGGTCCGTTCCGGTTCCGGCTGCTCGACGCGGTGCGGGAGTTCGCCGCCGAGCAGGCCATCGGCGCCGGGGAGCGGTCCGACATCCGACGGCGGCACGCCGAGGTCTTCGCGCGGCTGGTGGCCCGGACGGCCCCCGACCTGGCCGGCCCGCAGCTGACCTCGGCGGTGCGCCGGCTGGACGAGGCGACCGGAGACATCACCGCCGCGCTGGCCCACGCCGCCGTCGACGACCCGTCGACCGCCCTCCGGCTGGCCGTCGGGCTGGCCCGCTGGTGGCGGTTCCGGGGCCGGGACGTCGTCGGGCGGCAGTGGCTGCGGCGGCTGCTGGCCGACCCGCGCACCGCCGCCGCCGATCCGGGGCTGCGCGCCCGGGCGGTGCTGGGCGCGGCCCGGCTCGCCGTCGAGCACGGCGCGGCGGAGCAGGAGCTGCCGGCGGCCCGGGACGCCTGGGCCATCCTGCACCGGGCCGGTGACGTGGCCGGGGAGCTGGAGGCGCGGGCGGTGCTCTGCGCTCTGCTGGGCGCGACCGGGGGGCACGACGAGGCGCGCGACCAGGCCGCCGCCGTCCTCGCCCTGGCCACCCGGCACGGGCGGCTGCGCGACATGGCCGTGGCGCAGCACAGCCTCGCCTGGCACGACGTCCGGGTGGGTGACCTGGCCGGGGCGCGGCGTCGCCTGGCCGCGATGGACCGGCTGGCCGCCCAGTCCGGCGAGCGGCGGCTGCGCGTGTTGGCCCGGGCCAACCTGGCCGAGGTCACCCGGCTGGAGGGCCGGTACGCCGACGCCGTGGAGCAGGGCCGCCGGGTGGCCGCCGGGCTGGTGGAGGTCGGCGACCCGGGGCACCGGCGGCGGGCCCTCGGCACGATCGGCCTGGCGCTGGCCCAGGACGGGCGTCCCGACGAGGCGGCCGAGGTGCTGGCGGGTCTGCGCACCTGCGCGGCCGGTGACGCGGCGCTCGGTGCCGAGCCGCTGCGCGGCCGGCCGGGGGAGGCCCGGTTCGAGGACGGGATCTGCGCGCTCATCGAGGCGAACATCGCCCTGCACCGGGCCGACGGTGAGCTGGCGGCCGAGTGGTTCGCCGCCGCAGCGGAGGGAAACGTCGCCGGCCAGGACCGGCGGGAACTGGTGGAGGCGCTCGTCGGGCTCGCGGCGAGCACCCGGGACGCGGCCGTGCTCGACCGCCTCGACGCCGCCTGTCGGCAGAGCGGGATCAGCCTGCTGCCCCGGGAAGATGCGCTGCTGGCACCGCTGCGGCGGCCCGGCCGACCCGAGCCGACCGGGCGTGCCCGGAAATGTTGACGCGGGGGCGGCGCGAGCGAAGAAGCCCCCTGGTTTTACCCCTCGCTCATCGCTCGCGCCGGCACCCCCCGGTGCGCCCCCGCTGAGAGAACAGTAGCCACCCCCGGCGGTGTGACTTGTCTGCTTAATCCGGTTTGTTGCCGGCGGGTGGGCGGTTCTGCCGGTCTTTCTGCCGGTGCCTCCGGCCCGTCCGCCGGGTGGTCAGGAGGAGGTGGCTTCCGTCGGGACCGGGTCGGTGCTGCCGGCGGTCGCGCCCGGGTGCACCGCATCGCGTACGCGGCGCAGGCCGTGGAGGAGGGAGCGCAGCTCCTCCGGCTGCAACTGGCCGATGAACCACTCCTCGATGATCCGCAGGTGCCCGGGGAGGGTCTGGTCCAGCCGCTGCAACCCGGCGGCGGTGACCACCGCGTACGAGCTGCGCCGGTCGGACGGGCAGGCCCGGCGGCAGAGCAGGCCGTCGCGTTCCATCCGGTCCACCACCCGGGTCACCCCGCTGGTGGAGAGCGAGGTCTGCGCTGCCAGGTCGGTCATGCGCAGCTGGTTGCCGGGCGAGCGGGCGAGGCGGGTGAGCACCTCGAACTCGACCGGAGAGAGCCCGTGCTCCTCGAACTGGGCGGCGAACCGGGCCGACAGCCCGGCGTGCGCCTCGACGAGGAGACCGACGGCGGTGATCCGGGGGTCGTCGAACACGTTCTGGTCCACGAGTTCATCATAGCAATACTTGACACACGGAATATTGCTCTGTCTATAGTTGCTCGGTCAGTCGTTGGGTCACTGAACAATCTCTCCTGGAGGACAGCACCATGACCAGCAGCAACGGATCGGTTACCCGCGAGTGGGAGGGCCTCACGATCCCGGCGGCCGGCACCTACCTGCTGGACGTCGCCCACAAGCGGGTCGGGTTCGTCGCCCGGCACATGATGGTCAGCAAGGTGCGCGGCGAGTTCGCCGACGCGACCGCCACCATCACCATCGCCGAGGACCCGATGCAGTCCTCGGTCTCCGCGACCATCCAGGCCGCCAGCATCAGCACCGCCCAGGCCGACCGGGACGCCCACCTGCGCAGCCCCGAGTTCCTGGACGCCGAGGCCTTCCCGACCCTGGAGTACCGCAGCACGGGCGTGAAGTCCCGGGACGGCAACGAGTTCGTCCTCACCGGTGAGCTGACCATCAAGGGCGTGACGCGTCCGGTGGAGCTGGAGGTCGAGTTCGAGGGCGTGGGCCGCAGCCCGTTCGGCCAGGACATCTTCGGCTTCTCCGCCAGCACCGAGATCGACCGCGAGGACTTCGGCCTCACCTGGAACGTCGCCCTGGAGACCGGCGGCGTGCTGGTCGGCAAGAAGATCAAGATCGAGATCGAGGGCGAGGGCGTCCGCCAGGCCTGACCGCCCCGCTCCACGAGACCCGGGCCCGCGTCGCACCAGTCGACGCGGGCCCGCGGCCGTTCCGCCGTCCGGCCGGTGGTCCGGCCCCCGGCCGATCCCCGGGCAGCAGGCCACTCGTCCCGGCGTGCCGGTGGCCGTCCGGTCGTGCCCCGGCGGGTCGCCTCGCGCTTTCGACGTCGGATGCCGCTCCCCGGTGCGGGTCACGGCCGGTCCCGCCGGAGTCCCTTCGGCGGGAGCGTGCGAATTGTCACGGTCGGCCCCTTCGCGGGGGCGGTGGCGCGCGCCGCCACCTGGGTAGAGAGGCGGTCGGGAGCGCGTTCCAGGCCGGTCGCGGTCGCCGCAGAGGTGACCGTCCGGCGTCGGCCTCTGGCCCGGCGCGGGGGGTGCTTTTACCGTAGAAGGTTCACAATGTGCGCTGCGGGCGGCAGGCCCCGCCGCGCCTCGCGCCGGGAGGACACATGGGCAGGGACGTCGAGCAGGGCGCCTTCTCCCGAGAGGACAGGCTCCACTACCGGCAGAAGGTCCGGAGGTGCCTGGACGTCTTCGCGTTGATGCTGGACGACTTCGGCTTCGACGCCGACCGGCCGATGACCGGGCTGGAGATCGAGCTCAACCTGATGGACCCGGCCGCCGAGCCGGCGATGCGCAACGACGAGATCCTCGCGGACATCGCCGACCCGCTCTTCCAGACCGAGTTGGGGCGGTTCAACCTGGAGCTGAACGCCGAGCCCCGGCTCATCGAGGGCGCCGGCTTCGCCGACTACGAGCGTGACCTGCGCAGCAGCCTGGACCGGGCCGACGCGCGGGCGGCGTCGTCCGACGCGCGGATCGTCCTGGTCGGCATCCTGCCCACACTGACCGAGCGGCACCTGGTGGCCGACAACCTCTCCACCGCCGCCCGGTACCGGGTGCTCAACGACCAGATCGTCGGTGCCCGGGGCGAGGACATCGAGCTGGACATCCGCGGCGTCGAACGGCTCCGGACGCACACCGACTCCATCGCGCCGGAGGCCGCCTGCACGAGCCTCCAGTTCCACCTCCAGGTCGCCCCGGACAGCTTCGCCGACTACTGGAACGCCTCCCAGGCCATCGCGGGCGTCCAGGTGGCCGTCGGGGCGAACTCCCCCTACCTGTACGGCCGGCAGCTCTGGGCCGAGACCCGGATCGCCCTGTTCCAGCAGGCCACCGACACCCGCCCCGACGAGCTGAAGGCCCAGGGCGTACGCCCCCGGGTCTGGTTCGGCGAGCGCTGGATCACGTCGATCTTCGACCTTTTCGAGGAGAACGTCCGCTACTTCCCGCCGCTGCTGCCGATCTGCGAGGACGAGGACCCGGTCGAGGTCCTGCACGCCGGGGGCGTGCCCGAGCTGGCGGAACTCCGGCTGCACAACGGCACGGTCTACCGCTGGAACCGGCCCGTCTACGACATCATGAACGGCCGGCCCCACCTGCGCGTGGAGAACCGGGTGCTGCCCGCCGGCCCGACCGTGGTCGACATGCTCGCGAACGCCGCCTTCTACTTCGGCCTGGCGCGGGGCCTGGCCGAGGCGGACCGGCCGATCTGGAGCCAGCTCACCTTCAGCTCCGCCGAGGAGAACTTCCACGCCGCCGCCCGGCGCGGGATGGACGCCGTCCTGCACTGGCCGCGCCTCGGGGAGGTGCCGGTGACCAAGCTGGTGCTCGACACCCTGCTGCCGACGGCGGCCACCGGGCTGGACCGCTTCGGCGTCGCGCCCGCCGAGCGGGACCGCCTGCTCGGCATCATCGAGCAGCGCTGCCGCACCGGCCGTAACGGCGCGGTCTGGCAGACCGAGACGGTCTGGGCGGCCGAGCACCACCGGGGCATGGAACGCGACGCGGCCCTGCGTCACATGGTGCAGCGCTACGCGGAGTTGCAGCGGAAGAACGAACCGGTGCACACCTGGCCGGTCGACTGACCGACCCGCCACCTCGCCAGCGGCCGGACCACCACCACGCCGCCGGCACAAGGTTGATCACGCCGGCTGGTCGGCCTCCGTGTCGACCAGCCGGGCCGGCCCGGGGCCGGTCGTCGCGGTCGCCTTCCCGGCCTTCCCGGCCTCCCCGGCCGCACCGGAGCGCTGCCGGGGCAGCACGGCCGGCGCGGCGGAGCCGCGTCCGCCCGTCGTCGGCTTCGAGGACCCGGCCGCCTGCCCCGCGAGGTCGCGCCCGGCACTCCGGCGGGTCGCGGAGCGCTGGGCGAGCGCCGCCGTCAGCACCGAGCCGGCGAAACCCACCACCACGGCGTACGGGGCGACCAGGTGCGCCGACACCTGCTCCCGGCCGAGCGTGCTCAGGCCGGGCACGACCAGCAGGTACGCCAGCGCGACGAGGACCGGGCCGGCCCCGCCGGAGGCCGCCGCCCCGAGCCGGTGCTCCGCCGACCGGGCGGCACGCCGCGCGCCCAGTGCCCCGATCAGCAGCGCCGAGCCGAGCGCCAGCGACGCGCCGGGCCAGTAGAACCAGTCCCGGATCCAGAAGTCGGGCCGGTCGGCGCTGAGCTGCCAGATCCCGAGCTGGGCGGTGGTCAGCCCGCGCCCGGCGAGCACCCCGTCCACCACGGCGACCACGGCGAGAAGCCAGAGCCAGCCGGCGGTAGCGATCACGTTGGCCGCCGCAGCGGGCGAGCGCAGCGCCCAGACCGCCACGAGCAGCCCGAGGAACAGGCCCGTTCCGGCGTACCCGGCGGCCATGGCCTGCGGTGCGGCGACGCCGGGCACGTCCGCCATCCGTGCCGGCACGGCCACCAGCAGCACGGTGACCAGCGCGCCGACCGCAGCGGCCAGCGCCAGCACGAGCGCTCCCGCCGGCCGGGGTGGGCCGGTCGGCCCCGGCCCGGCGACCGGGTCGACGGCGTCGACCACGTCCGGCCCCGGGTCGACCACCTCCGGCCCGCGAGCGGCGGCCGGTGCCGGGGTGCCCGGCGCCGGAGCCGGCTCCGGGGCGGCCGGCTCGGCAGTGGCGGTGGGCTCGGCGGTGGCGGCGGGCTCGGCGGTGGCGGTGGGCTCCGCAGTATCGGTCGGCTGGGCGGTGGCGGTCGGCTCCGCGTCGGTCGTGACCCCGTCCGGGGCGGTCGCGGCCCGGTCTGCTCCCCGGGCGACGGGACGCCGTAGCCGCTGGGCGCAGACCGCGCCCGCGATCGTCGAGGTGGCCGAGATCCAGGTCGCCCACGCGAGGCTCGCCACCCACGCCGCCTCGCCCGCGTCGACGCCCGACGCCGACCAGTTGATGATGCCCAGCCCGTAGCCGAAGCCCAGTTGGGCGGCGCCCGCGCCGGCAGCGACACCGATCGCGGTGGCGATCGATCCTCCCCAGCCCCGTCTGGCCATGCCGGGCAGCGTAACGCCCCGGGGGCTGCCCGGCGAGTCGTGGCGGGGAACCCGCGCCGGGGTACCTGGCGTGCCCCCGGTACGGTCGCCGTGATGAGGTGGTGGGCGCTGTGACGGACGGGAACACCGTGGGGGAGGCGTACCCCGACGAGGCCGACGCGGCCGGCTCGGGCCGGTCGGCCAAGCTGCTGGGCGGCGGCCTGGCCGTCGCGCTCCTCGCGCTGGTCGGCGCGGCCGGTGGCTGGCTGCTGGCCGGGGAGGACGACCCGTCGTCCGGCCTCCCGGCCGCGCAGCCCGACGTCTCGGCCACGGCACCCCCCTCCGAGGCCCCGTCGTCGCCGGCCCGGACGACCGCGCCGGCGACCCGGACCACCGCGCCCACCCGCTCCACCGGGCTGACCGTCCCGCCCGTGGTGGGCACGGACTTCGAGGACGCGCGGGACGAGCTGCGGGACCTGCGGCTGGGCTGGCGGCTGGTCTTCGGCGCGGAGTCGGGGCGGGACGTGCGGCGCACCGACCCGCCCGTCGGCTCCCCCGTGTCGCGGGGCACGACCGTCGCGCTGTACGTCGCCGGGCCCGCACCCGAGGTCAGCGTCCCCGACCTGGTCGGCGACGACTGCGACGACGCGGCCGAGGACCTGGTCGAGGAGGGCCTCTACCCCGGCTATCCGACGGGCCGGACCGGCGTCGTCACGGCCCAGGCACCGGCGGCCGACAGCACGGCGCACTGGAACGACAAGGTGGCCCTGACCTGCGGCGAGGAGCCCGGCGAGCCGAGCGCGGAGCCGCCGCCCACCCCGTGACGGCGGCTCGCCGCGCCGGTCCCGGCCGCGCTGGCCCACAGCGGTTAGCGTGGATGGGAGGGCCAGCCACCCGCCCGGTGTGGGAGAGGACGTGCCATGAGCGACGACCGCCAGGACCCGCCCCCCGACGACGCCGGTGACCAGACCCGGCCGCTGCCGAAGCCCGGTGACGACGCCCGGCCGAAGCCGGCCGGCGGGCAGGTGTGGTCCGGTCGGGCCGGGGTGCCGCCGCCCCGACCGGCGGAGTACGGGCCCCCGACCGACGAGTGGTACGCCGAGGAGCAGCCCGGCCGGCGCTGGTGGACGCCGATCCTGCTCGGTGTCGTGGCGCTGCTGCTGCTCGGCCTGCTAGGCGTCGGCTTCTGGCTGGCCCTGTCGTCCGGCGGCGGCACCGGCCCCGAGGAGACGCCGTCGGCGGGCCCGACCTCGGCACCGACGACGACCGGGGCACCGACGACCGAGGCGACGACCGGTGGGCCGTCCCCCACCCCGACGACGCCGCCGGCCACGACCCCGGCCGGGGTGCCGATGCCGCCGCTGGTGGGGCTGCCCCTGGCGACGGCTGAGCGGATCCTGGACCGGATCGGGGTCGACCACCGCGTCGAGACCCGCGAGTCCGACCGGCCAACCGGCACGGTGCTGGAGACCGACCCGGAGGCGGGGGCGCTGGTGCCGGCCGGCGATCAGGTCATCCTGGTGGTCGCGGCGGCACCGGCACCGACGAGCAGCGCGGCGGCCCCGACGACCCCGGCGACCCCGACCCCCTGACGGCGGATCCGGTCGTCACGCCCGGCACCGGGGTTCGGCCACCGCGCTCCGGGCCCGGCGCCGGTCACCACATGCGGCGTCTGGTGCCGACCAGGCCCAGCCCGGCCAGGGAGATGGCGAGCCCGAGGAGGCCGGACCAGAACAGGGAGCGGCTCGTCTCGTCCCGCTGGGAGGTGGGCCCCGCCGCGGCCCGCCCGGCCTCGACCACCGGGTCCGTTCCGGCGCCGGCCCCCGCGCCGGCCGGTGGACCGGTCGGCACGCCCGCCGCGTCCGCTCCCGCACCGACGGGGCCCGGGACGGCCGGTGGATCCGCCGGGGCGGCCCAGTCGGGCTCCGGGTCCTCGTCGATGACGGTGATCTCCGGCGCGGGGACCGGCGCGGCCAGCTCGGTGGCCGACAGGGTCGGGTAGCGGACCACCACCCCGAGGGTGGTGGCGGCGCCGAGGATCGCCAGCAGCCCGAAGGCGTAGATCGTACGGGACCTGTGGTGCCGCCGCGCGGCGGGCAGTATGACCATGACCATCCCAGGTTCAGGGTCCGGGACGCGCGGGGTGGAGACGTTCGCCGGGGTGGGCGTACCGATTCTATGGCGGTGGCACGCCCACCGGGACGGGTTTCGGCTGGTCAGCCGACCCGGGCGGGGGTACGCACCACGGGGCGGCGCTGCCGGACGGGGACGGTGCGCTGCCGGGGTTGGGCGGCGGCCCGGAGCTGGCGCAGCCCCGCGGCCTGCACGTAGATCGAACGCCGGCTGACCGCGTCCCCCGCCGCGTTCAGCTCGTAGCCTTCGAGCCACATCCAACCGTCGTAGGTGGGCCAGTCGAGCACCCGGATCACGCGGAACATGATCGGTTTGAGGAACTGGACACTCGCCGCGCGCGTCACGTGCAGCACGTCACCTGAGCGGGGAAGCACAGAGTTCTCCTGGGAGATCGGCCGGCGGGCACGCCGGTGGCTGGTGTTTCGGGGGATGTCTCGCCTGGTGACGGGGTTGTGCCTCGTGAACCGGCGGCGCTGGTGATGCTGGTCGGGCCGGGCGCGTTGGTGGCGTGCCAGCACCCGACCAGCACCCCGCCGCTCCAGGTCGTCGCGCCCGCCGCCACAGTCACCCTGACGTGCGGCAGCGGGGTCCTCGCCCGGAGCGGATCTTGTCGTGCGGTGCCGGGCTGGTATCCCTCGACCGGACGCCCACCCGTCGGCGGATCGTCCCGTTCCGGCGGCCGACCGGAACGGTGAGTGATTCGAGCCCTACGGACAGATTGCATGAGTGTCGTGCTTCATGCAAGTTGCATGTCGACTTTTGCCGATACGTGAGCGGCTCGCGGAAATAGACGCTTGATGCCGCTGTCCCCGGACCGGCACACTGGACGCCGGTTTCGCCCGTCGCGGCCGGTCGACGACCGGCACCATCACCCCTGCCGCGAACGCTCGCCCGCCGTTCCGACGGTCGCGCCCCCGGCGGGCGTCGACCCCAGGCGCGACCGACCGGAGGTAACCGGGTGAGGGCGAGCAGCGAGCGATTCGGCCCAGTGGGCCGCCGGGGGGCGTCGTGAGCGAGCGGCGCAGCCCGACCATCCGCCGTCGCCGGCTCGGCGCCGAACTGCGCCGGCACCGCGACGCCGCGCGCATCACCATCGAGGCGGTGGCCGAACGGCTGGAGTGCTCGGCGTCGAAGATCTCCAGGATCGAGACCGGCCACACCACCGCCACCCCGCGCGACGTCCGCGACATGCTGCTGATCTACGGAGTGTCCGGCGCGGAGAGCGACGAGCTGGTGCAGATCGCCCGGGAGGCCCGGCAGAAGGGCTGGTGGCACCCCTACAGCACCGTGCTGGTCGGGGCGTACGTCGGCCTGGAGTCGGCCGCCAGCTCCATCCGGCAGTACGAGCAGCAGGTCGTCCCGGGCCTGCTGGAGACCGAGGAGTACGCCTCGGCGATGATCCGCGCCGCCCGGCCGGACTTCACCGCCGAACAGGTCCAGCAACGGGTGCGTGTCCGACTGGGCCGTCAGTCGTTGTTGACCCAGGACGATCCGGTCGATCTGTGGGTGGTGCTCGATGAGGCGGTGCTGAGCCGGCCGGTGGGCGGCGACGCGGTGATGCGTGGTCAGCTCAAGCGGCTGGTGGAGGTGGCGGAGCTGCCGAACGTGACGCTTCAGATCCTGCCGTTCTCGGTCGGGGCGCACGCCGGCATGGACGGCACCTTCACCATCCTCAGCTTCCCAGAAGCCAATGATCCGGATGTCGTGTACGCGGAGAACGCCACGGGTGGGCTCTTCCTGGAGAAGAGCGACGAGCTACAGAAGTACAGCTTCATCTTCGATCATGTTCGAGCAGCGGCCATGCGCCCGGAGGAATCCATCGCACAAATCGCAAAACTGGCAGAGGAGCCGTTGTGGAAATGGCGACCAAGGGGTTCCGTGGGGACCTGACGCGGGCGACGTGGTTCAAGAGCTCGAAGAGCGGGCCGAACTGTGACAACTGCGTGGAGGTGGCGTACGTGACCGGGGCGGTCGGGGTGCGGGACTCGAAGGACAAGAGCGGTCCCAACCTGGTCTTCGCTCCGGCAGGCTGGCACGCCTTCGTCGCCGGGGCCAGGGACGGCGCGTTCCTCCGGGACTGATCGCTGACCCCTAGACACGACGGGCGTGACCCCTTCCGGCAGCGTGGCCGGAGCAGGGGTCGCGCCCGTCGCGTTTCCACCGCCGTCCCGGGTCGTTGAACCGTCGGGACGGCGCTGGTCGACGACCCGGACCAGCTACCGGATCGGCAACGGCCACCCGGATCGGCACCCGAGCGAGGCAGGCGAGACGATGACGACGATCGGTTCAGAGAACCTCACCAACGGTCCGGGCAAGCCGGAGCGGTTCGGCGGGAAATACCGCGGGGCCCGCCGGGACACCGTCCTGACGGAGGTCGTCTCCACCGATTCCGAGATCGGCACCCGGGACGACGGCCCGACCGCCCTCGACCAGGCCGGCGCGCCGCTGTCGCTGCCGTCGCTGGACCCGAACCCGCTGACCGAGCCGTCGTTCCCGCCGTCGGGCTGGTCGACCGGCCCGTCGGCCACCGAGTCCCTGGTCGACCACCCGCTGCTGCGCGGGCTGCTGCTGGAGCTGCCCCCCAAGGGCAGCGTGCCGCCGCCCGGCTGGCTGGACCGCTGGTTCGAGGCGACCCGGGCGATCCTGGAGCTGCTATACGTGCAGGGCGGCGCTGGCCGCTCGCGCTGACCCGGGCTGCCGGGTCACCGCCCGCTCGGCGAGGCGGCTGTGGCGCAGCGCCTGGCGTACCCCGATCGCGGCGACGCCCAGCGCGGCCACGGTGACGGCGGCACCGGTGGTGCCGGGCCCGGCGAAGAGGTCGAGGCCGCTGGCCGACAGCACCCCCGGCACGGTGGCCAGGCCGGTGGCCTGCAGCGGCAGGCCGATCAGCGGATGCGCCGCGGCGGCCCGCAGCCCGTGCGGGGCCGGCGTCTCCGGTGCGGCGGCGAACGCCCCGGCACCGGCCCACAGCCGGCGCACCCGGCGGGCCGTGACGACCGCCACCAGCAGCGCGGGGGCGGCGGCCAGCGCCAGGCCGGCGGCGGCCCGGTCGATCGTGCCGGTGCCGGCGCTGGTCAGCCCGGCGGCGAGCACGGCCGCCGTCAGGCCGAGGCCGGTCACCGTCAGGGCGAGCAACCATCCGGTACGCCGCCGCAGCGCGCGGGCACGATGCGGCCGGGGCAGCCGCTCGGCGAGGAGACCCGCGGCCAGCCACACGCCGGCGATCGGCAACAGCACGATGAGATGCCCGTCCATGCCGTCAGCCTTGCCCAGTTCGACGCCCGCCGAATCCGGGTCGGCCCCCTGTTCGTCCCGCAGGCCCGTCCCGTAGGGGTCGCGCGGGCGGCCTAGACGGCGAAGGTGGCGGGGCGCTCGGTGGCCGGGGTCGGCGGCTTCGCCTTCCACAGGCCGGTCTTCTGCGCCGCCAGGCGGGCCAGGTAAGCCGGGTTGAGGATGACGTACCGCCGCCAGAGGCGCTTCGGCTCCAGGCCGAGCCGCCAGAACCACTCCAGGCCGGCCCGCTGCATCCACGGCGGCGGGTTGCGCAGCAGCCCCGCGTGGTAGTCGAAGGCCGCCCCGACGGCCATCATCGGCATGTCCAACAGCGGACGCATCGCGTACGTGAAGACCTCCTGCCGGGGGCAGCCGAGCCCCACCAGGACGAGCCGGGCCCCGCTGGACCGGATCCGGTCGGCGATCTCGGCGTCTTCGCCGGGCTGGACGGCGCGGAACTTCGACGGCTCCACCCCGGCGATCTTCAGCGCCGGGAACATCCGCTCCAGGGCGGGGATCAGCCGTGACAGCGTCTCCTCCGTCGAGCCGTACAGGTAGACCGGCAGGCCCTCCTCGGCGAAGCGGCGCAGCACGTGCAGGGTCAGCAGCGGGCCGTAGACCCGGTCGGCCAGGTTGGCGTGGTGCAGCAGGTTGAGCGCCCAGCGCACCGGCTGCCCGTCCGGGGTGACCACGTCGAACGAGTTGAGCCGGGCGTTGTGGGCCGGGTCGAGCACCCCGGTCATCACCCCGTGCACGGCGAGCGCGGTGAGCGCCAGCGGACTCCGCTCGTGCGCCGCCGCCACCACCCGCTCGGTCGCGGTGGCGTAGTCGGTGGCGTCGACGAGGACGCCGAGAACGTTGCGCTTGCTGCCGTCGGTCATGCCCCGGGCACCCACTTGTCCACGTTGGCCTCGTAGATCTCGCGCATGATCATCGGCACGTCGTAGACCTGCTTCCAGTCCGGGTAGTCGGCCTGGAACGCCTCGTTGGAGCCGATCCACCACTTGTGGTCGCCGATCCGGTTCGCCTCGACGTACTCGGTGATCATCTCCTGGCCGGTGATCTGCTCGGCCAGGGCGAACGCCTCCCGGTTGGAGGTGTTGGAGTGCCGGCCGCCGCCGAGGTTGTAGACGGCCGCCGAGCGCGGGTTGCGGAAGAACGCCTCGAACGCCGACACCACGTCCGAGCTGTGGATCGCGTCCCGGACCTGCTTGCCCTGGTAGCCGAAGATCTTGTACGTCCGGCGCTCCATGTTGGCGCGCATCACGTACCCGAGGAAGCCGTGCAGCTCGGTCGCGGAGTGCGCCGGGCCGGTCAGCGTGCCGCCCCGGAAGCAGGCGGTGCGCATCCCGAAGTAGCGACCGTATTCCTGCACCATCACGTCGGCGGCGACCTTCGACGCGCCGAAGACCGAGTGCAGGCAGGCGTCGATCGACATGTCCTCGCGGATGCCCTGCTCGTACGGGTGCCCCGGCTCGATCTCCCAGCGGGACTCCAGCTCGACCAGCGGGAGGCTGTTGGGGCGGTCGCCGTACACCTTGTTGGTCGAGCAGTGGATCACCGGCGC
Source organism: Micromonospora haikouensis (assembly GCF_000876225.1). NCBI lineage: Bacteria > Bacillati > Actinomycetota > Actinomycetes > Micromonosporales > Micromonosporaceae > Micromonospora > Micromonospora haikouensis. The sequence continues at coordinate 422,829 of NZ_JXSX01000001.1, forward strand.
CTCGATGCAGTGCTCGCGCACGTTCTGCAGCACGTTGAGGGTGCCGCCGGCGTTGACGTCGAAGTCGGTGAACGGGTCGCGCACCGCCCAGTCGTGCGACGGCTGCGCGGCGGTGTGGATCACCACGGCGATGTCGCGGCCGTACCGGGCGAAGAGCTTCGCCAGCGAGTCGCGGTCGCGGATGTCGATGCTGTGGTGCGCGTACGCCCCGCCGAGCTCCTCGGCCAGCCGCCGGACGTTCCACGCGGTCGACGCCTCGGCGCCGAAGAACTCCTGCCGCATGTCGTTGTCGATGCCGACGACGTCGAGACCGAGGCCGGCGAAGTGCCGGACCGCCTCGGAACCGATCAGGCCGCCCGACCCGGTCACCAACGCGACACTCACACGCCACTCCTGGTCCATCGGAGGCAGGGAAACGATCGGAGCATAGCGTGACGTCCGGCACCCACCGGATGGGACGCCGGGCCCCACGGAACGGCGAAAGGGCCCCGCGTGCTGCGGAGCCCTCGCTCTGGTGGGGAAGGGGGGAGTTGAACCCCCACGCCCTTTCGGGCACACGGACCTGAACCGTGCGCGTCTGCCATTCCGCCACTTCCCCGTGGCTTGACCCGGAACACTTTAGCCTGCCCCGGATCCGCTGTCTCCAGCGGCCCGGCACATCCTACGGTGTCCCTGGCCTGCGCCGCGACCGGTTACCGTTCGTGGCGGACGAAACTGTAGCACGGGGGAAAGGGCCCGTTCGAACGGGCCGGCGACGGCCGGCCGAGCGGCGTGTGAGCTGCGCGCGCGCCGGCCGGATACCATCATGTCCTCGGGACCCGAGGAGGAGCCGGTGAGCGTGCTGCAACGCTTCGAGAAGCGTCTGGAAGGCCTGGTGGAGGGAGCCTTCGCCAAGGTCTTCAAAGGGGTGGTCCACCCCGTGGAGATCCTCAACGCCATGCAGCGGGAGGCCGAGGCGCACAAGGCGATCCTGGCCGGCGGGCGCACGTTGGTGCCCAACCGCTACGTGATCGATCTCTCGCCCTACGACCACAACCGCCTGGCGCCGTACGCCGCCGCCCTGGCCCAGGAGCTGGCCCAGTCGCAGGCGGAGTTCATCGGCGAGCAGGCCTGGACGGTCTACGGCGACGTGATCGTCGAGATCGAGCGCGGCGAGGGCCTCGACACCGGCATGTTCCGGGTCACCGCCGAGGTCTACACCGGTGGCGACGTGGCACCGGTCTCCGCGCCGGGCTACGACCAGGGCGGCTACGACGCCGGCCCCGCCTATCCGGCGTACGACCAGGGCGGCGGCTACGGCCCCCCGCCGGGGCACGGCGGCGGGCGCAACGTCCGGCTGGTCTCGGGCGACGGCCGCACCTACCCGCTCCAGATGGGCTCGACCGTGATCGGCCGGGGCGACCAGGCCAACCTGCGCCTGCCCGACGTCGGGATCTCCCGCCGACACGCCCGGCTGGACTTCGACGGTGGTCAGGTCGTGCTGACCGACCTCGGCTCGACCAACGGCACGATGGTCAACGGCCAGCGGGTCTCCGCCGTCGCGCTCAACCCCGGCGACATGATCCAGCTCGGCACCACCACCCTGACCTTCCGCGTGGACGGCTGATCCGCCTTGCCGGAACTCGTCATCACCGTCGCCCGGTTCGGGTTCCTGATCCTGCTGTGGATCTTCGTCTTCACGGTGGTCGGCGTCATCCGCCGGGACCTGTTCGCCGGTGCCCGGTCGGGCCGGCTGGTGGCCGCGCCCCGGGCCGTGGGCGCCTCGACCGGCCAGCCGCAGGCCAAGCCGGCCAAGGTGAAGCGGGGCAGGGCCGCGCACCAGCTGGTGGTGACCGCCGGTCAGCTCGCCGGCACCCGGATCACCCTGGGCGAGGCGCAGATCACCATCGGTCGGGCCGAGGATTCGACCCTCGTCATCACCGACGACTACGCGTCGGCGCGACACGCCCGGCTCGTGCCCCGCGACGGGCAGTGGTTCGTCGAGGACCTCGGATCGACTAACGGCACCTACCTCGATCGCGCTAAGGTCACCGGACCAACCCCCGTCCCCCTCGGCGTGCCGATCCGCATCGGGCGCACCTCTCTCGAATTACGGCCATGACTCTGACCCTGCGCTATGCGGCCCACAGCGACCGCGGTCTGATCCGAGACGGTAACCAGGATTCCGTCTACGCCGGGCCGCGGCTTCTCGCCGTCGCCGACGGCATGGGCGGCATGGCCGCCGGTGACGTCGCCAGCAACATCGTCATCGGTGCCATGGCGCCGCTCGACGAGGACGTCCCCGGTGACGCCCTGGTCGACGCGTTGCGTTCGGCCGTGGGCACCGCCAACCAGCAGCTCCGCGACACCGTGGACGCCAACCCGCAGCTGGAGGGGATGGGCACCACGCTGACCGCGACCCTCTTCTCCGGCACCAAGCTCGGCATGGTCCACATCGGCGACTCGCGGGCCTACCTCCTGCGCAACGGCGAGTTCGCGCAGATCACCAAGGACGACACCTACGTCCAGATGCTCGTCGACGAGGGCCGGATCAGCGCCGAGGAGGCGAGCAGCCACCCCCAGCGCTCGCTGCTCACCCGGGCGCTCGACGGCCGCGACATCGACCCGGAATACAGCGTCCGGCAGGTGCTCCCCGGCGACCGCTACCTGATCTGCAGCGACGGCCTCTCCGGCGTGGTGAGCGCCGAGACCATCGCCGACACCATGCGGGAATACACCGACCCCCAGCAGTGCGTCGAGCGGCTCGTCCAGCTCGCGCTGCGCGGCGGCGGCCCGGACAACATCACGGTGATCATCGCCGACGCCACCGACCGGGACATCGTCGAGGCGAGCCCGATCGTCGGCGGCGCCGCCGCCCGGGACCGGGGCATGGCCACCTCCGCCGACGTCTCCACCCCCGCCGCGCGCGCCTCCGCGCTCTCCGCCCCCCGGCCGCCCGCCCCCGAGGAGCCGGCCGACGACGACGGCGACGACGACCGCCCGAAGCGCCGCCCGCTGCGCACCGCGGCGATGACCCTCGCCCTGCTGGTCATCCTCGGCGGCGCGTTGCTCGGCGGGTGGACGTACACGCAGCGGCAGTACTACGTGGGCGCCACCGAGGACGGCCGGGTGGCCGTGTTCCGGGGCGTGCAGGGGCAGATCGCCGGCCTCGACCTCTCCGCCGAGCACTCCGTCAGCCCCGCCCGGCTCGACGACCTCACCCTCGCCGCGCAGGAGCAGGTCAAGCAGGGCATCCCCGCCCGCGACGAGCCCGACGCCGAGCGCCGGCTGGCCGAGCTGACCAGCGACGACCCGCTGAACCCCAACCTCAAGCCGGTCTGCCAGCCGACCCCGACGCCGAGCCCCGAGGCGACGACGCCGGAGCCCACGAGGTCCCCGGTCAAGCCGGGGGCGACCCGTACGGCCTCCGGCAGCGCCCGACCCGTCGACACCCCGACCCCCGCGCCCACCGAGACGCCCGACGTGCTGCCCTCCGACACGGTTCCGCCGGCCGACCCGGCCGGGTGCCGGTCGCCGGAGTGAGCGTCGGCTGAGAAACCCGAGGACACCTCCGTGACCGCAGCCGCCGCACCGGCCGCCTCGCCCGCAACGACGGGCGAGCAGCCCGGCGTACGCCTGGCCCGGTCGCGGCGCAACGCCGAACTGTCGTTGCTGCTGCTGGCCCTGGTGATCGTCGCCGCGTACGGCGCGACGGTGGAGGCGACCGTGCTCGACACGGTCACCCCGGACTTCTGGGTCCCCACCGCCGTGCTGGCGGGCGTCTTCCTCGCCCTGCACGTCGTCATCCGGTTCCTGGCCCCCTACGCCGACCCGGCCCTGCTGCCGGCGGTGGCGCTGCTCAACGGCATCGGGGTGGGCTTCCTGCGCCGGCTCGACCTGGCCCGGGCCGCCCCCGCCGACCGGGAGTCGCTGGCGATCTTCGCCGGCAACGGCGGTCGCCAGTTCGCCTGGACGCTGGCGTCGGTGATGCTCGCCGCCGGCCTGCTGGCGCTGATGCGCGACCACCGGTCGGTCTCCCGGTACGCCTACACGCTGGGCCTCGCCGGCATCGTGCTGGTGATGATCCCGGCGGTGCTGCCGGCGAAATACTCGGAGATCTACGGCGCGAAGCTGTGGATCATCGTGCCCGGGGTGGGGCAGATCCAGCCGGGTGAGTTCGCCAAGCTCGCGCTGCTCGCCTTCTTCGCCTACTACCTGGTGCGCAAGCGCGAGGTGCTGTCGCTGGCCAGCCACCGGTTCCTCGGCATCGACTTCCCGCGCGGGCGGGACCTGGGGCCGGTGCTCGCGGTCTGGGCGCTGAGCGTGCTGGTGCTCGTCTTCGAGAAGGACCTGGGCACCTCGCTGCTCTACTTCGGCATGTTCGTGGTGACGCTCTACATCGCCACCGAGCGGGTGAGCTGGCTGCTCATCGGCCTGATCCTGTTCTTCGGCGGCGCCTACCTCGCGTACGTGCTCGGCGGCGTCGTCGGCGGGCCGTTCGCCAACTTCCACCTGCGGGCCCAGATCTGGCTGGACCCGTTCGCCGACCCCTACCAGGACGGCTACCAGCTCGTCCAGGGCCTGTTGGCGCTGGGCAGCGGCGGCCTGTTCGGCGCAGGGCCGGGCGGCGGGGAGCCGCTGGAGATCCCCGAGGTGCAGAACGACTTCATCTTCGCCGGCATCGGCGAGGAGATCGGCCTGTTCGGCCTCTCCGCGCTGCTGGTGGTCTACCTGCTCATCGTGGAGCGGGGCCTGCGGGCCGCGCTCGCCGTGCGGGACTCGTTCGGCAAGCTGCTCGCCGGGGGCCTCGCCTTCACCCTCGGCCTCCAGGTCTTCGTGATCGTCGGCGGGATCAGCAAGCTCATCCCGCTGACCGGTCAGACCACCCCGTTCCTCTCCGCCGGTGGCTCGTCGCTGATGGCGAACTGGCTGCTCATCGCGGTGCTGCTGCGGGTCTCCGACGCGGCCCGCCGCCCGGTGACCGGTGGCGGCGGCCCGGCGGCCCGACCAGGGGGCGGCCCACCCGAGCAGTTGCACGGTGCCCCCACGGAGGTGATCCGGCCGTGAACGCACCCCTGCGCCGCGTCGGTGTCGTCGCGATGGTCCTGTTCGGTCTGCTCTTCGCGAACCTGAACTGGATCCAGGCCTACAAGGCCGACGAATACCGCAACAGCGACTACAACGGCCGGGTCCAGGTGGCCGAGTACGAGCGCAAGCGCGGCAACATCGAGGCCGGTGGCACGGCGCTCGCCACCAGCAAGGAGACCGGCGGCAAGCTGCGGTTCCTGCGTACCTACCCCGGCGGCGAGAAGTACGCGCACGTCCTCGGCTACAAGCCGGTCAACCTCGGCGACACCGGCATCGAGCGGGTCGAGAACGACTTCCTCGCCGGCACCAGCGACGCGCTGATCGCCAACCGGATCAAGGACATGTTCACCGGCGACGAGACGGGCGGCGGCAACGTGCTGCTGACCCTCTCCAAGCGGGCCCAGGACGCCGCGTTCAACGGGCTGTCCAACAACCAGGTCGGGGCGAAGAAGGGTGCGGCGATCGCGTTCGACCCGCGCACCGGCGCGGTGCAGGCGCTGGTCTCCATGCCCAGCTTCGACCCGAACCCGCTGGCCAGCCACGACACGGACGAGGCGACGGCGGCGTACAACAAGCTGGAGAGCGCCGAGGGTGGCCCGCTGAAGAACCGGGCGCTGTCGGAGGTGCTGCCCCCGGGCTCCACCTTCAAGATCGTGGTGGCCGCCGCCGCGCTGGAGAACGGCATCGGCAAGAACACCCAGATCTCGGCCGGCCCCAGCTACACCCCGCCGACCTCGGGCACCCCGATCCGCAACGCGGTGCCGTCGATCTGCCCGGAGTCCGAGGTCAGCCTGATCAGCGCGGTCACCGAGTCCTGCAACACGGGCTTCGCCAAGCTCGGCGTGGAGCTCGGCGCGGACAGGGTGAAGGAGAAGGCCCGGCAGTTCGGCTTCGAGCAGGACGACCTGACCGTCGGCCAGCTCGGTGAGGGCGGGCTGCCGGTGGCGGCCAGCCGCACCGGGGCCATGCAGGGCCCCGACGGCAGCACCGACCCGGCCGCGTTGGCCCAGTCCTCCATCGGCCAGCGGGACGTCAAGATGACCCCGCTGCAGGGGGCCCTGATCGCCGGGGCGGTCGCCAACGGCGGCAGCCAGATGCGGCCCTACCTGGTGCGGCAGCTCCTCGCACCGGACCGCACCACCAGCTACTACACGGCCAAGCCGCGCGAGCTGCGCCAGCCGGTCAGCGGGCAGGTCGCGTCGGACCTGCGCGACATGATGGTGAGCGTGGTGGAGAACGGCACCGGCCGCAACGCGAAGTTCAACGGCTACACCGTCGGCGGCAAGACCGGCACGGCCCAGTCGGGCCCGCAGACCCCCGACCACGGCTGGTTCATCGGCTTCGCCCTGGACTCGAAGGGCACCCCGGTCTCCGCCGTGTGCGTGGTGCTGGAGGAGGCGGGCAGCGGCGGCAGCGCCGAGGCGGCCCGGATCGCCGGCAAGATCATGCAGGCGGCGGCCGCCGACTCCGGGGGGCGCTGACATGCTCAGCCCCGGGGTCCAGCTCGGCAACCGCTACCGCCTCGACGAGCGGATCGCCAGCGGCGGCATGGGCGACGTGTGGCGCGGCACCGACCAGGTGCTGGGCCGCACGGTCGCCGTGAAGAGCCTGCTCCCGGCGCTGCTCGACGACCCCGACTTCGCCGAGCGCTTCCGTGGCGAGGCCCGCACCATGGCCACGATCAACCACCCCGGCGTGGTCGACGTCTACGACTTCGGCCACGACCAGCAGATCGCCTTTTTGGTGATGGAATACGTGGAGGGTGACGCGCTCTCCTCGACGCTGGGCCGGGTCGGCCGGCTCACCCCGGCGCGCACCATGGCCCTGCTCGCCCAGGCCGCCGACGCGCTGCACGCGGCGCACTGCAAGGGCATCGTGCACCGCGACGTGAAGCCCGGAAACCTGCTGGTCCGGCCCAACGGCACCCTCGTGCTGACCGACTTCGGCATCGCCCGGTCGGAGCTGGTCGCCCAGCTCACCGCCGCCGGCTCGGTGCTCGGCACCGCCTCCTACATCTCCCCCGAGCAGGCCACCGGCGCGGTGGCCACGCCCGCCTCCGACGTCTACGCCCTCGGCGTGGTCGCCTACCAGTGCCTGGCCGGCCGACGGCCGTTCGAGGGCGACAACCCGCTGGAAATCGCCATGAAGCACGTCCGGGACACCCCCCGGCCGCTGCCGGCGGACATCCCGCCCCCGGTGCGGGCCATCGTCGAGCGGGCCATGGCGAAGGACCCGGCCGCCCGCTGGCCCAGCGCCGCCGCCCTCGCCGGGGTGGCCCGGCAGGCGAAGCTCGCGCTCGGGCAGCAGTCCCGTGGCGGCGGTCACGTAGGGCAGGTCTCCGCCGCCCCGGCGTCCCCGGCCGGCCCGCAGGCGCGTGCCCAGGTGCCGCCCGCCTCCCGGCAACAGCCCCGGCCGCCCGCGGTGGCGCAGCGCCCGGTGCCGACCTCCGGCCCGCCGCAGCAGCGCCCGGTCCCGACGTCGGCCCCGCCCCAGCCGCGTCCCCCGGTCACCCACCAGCCCCGCCCGCCCGTTGTGCACCAGCAGCCTCACCCGCCGGCCGGCGTGCCCCGTCCGCCGGTGGCCAACCAGCCGGCCTACCCGCGCGGCGCGGCGACCGTGCCGCCGCCGGCCCCGGTCCGCCAGGCCAACCCCCTCGCGTACGCCCGCCAGCCCGGCCCGCCCCCGGCCCCGCCGCAGCGGTCCAGGTCAGGGGCGGTTTGGCTGTTCATCCTGGTGGCCACACTGGTCCTGCTCTGCTCCGGCGTGATTTCCTACAACCTGCGGAAGAATGCGGCAGCCGGTGACCCCGGCGGGTCCGGTGCCCGGGCCGCGGCGTCCGGCGCGCTGCAGGCCGGTGGGCGCGACGATCCGTCCGGGACGCCGTACCGTCGAGTGGAACGACTCCTGCCGGGCGGCGGCGAGACGACGACGAGCGAAGGACGACAGACGCGATGACAGCGCAGGCCCGCCTGCTCGGTGGCAGGTATCAGGTCGGCGAGCTGCTCGGCTACGGCGGCATGGCCGAGGTGCACCGCGGCCGTGACCTCCGGCTCGGTCGCGACGTCGCGATCAAGATGCTCCGGGCCGATCTGGCCCGCGACGCCACCTTCCAGATGCGGTTCCGCCGGGAGGCGCAGAACGCCGCCTCGCTCAACCACCCGGCCATCGTCGCGGTCTACGACACCGGCGAGGAGACGGGGCCGACCGGCGAGACGCTGCCGTTCATCGTGATGGAGTTCGTCAACGGGCGGACCCTCAAGGAGGTGCTCGGCGTCGAGGGGCGGCTCCAGCCGCGCCGCGCGCTGGAGATCTGCGCCGACATGTGCGCCGCGCTGGAGTTCAGCCACCGGCACGGGATCATCCACCGCGACATCAAGCCCGGCAACGTCATGCTCACCCAGACCGGCCAGGTCAAGGTGATGGACTTCGGCATCGCCCGGGCGCTGGCCTCCGGCGCCACCACGATGACGCAGACCAGCGCGGTCATCGGCACGGCGCAATACCTTTCGCCCGAGCAGGCGCGCGGCGAGGCGGTCGACGCCCGCTCCGACGTGTACGCCGGCGGTTGCGTGCTGTTCGAGCTGCTCTGCGGCCACCCGCCGTTCGTCGGGGACAGCCCGGTCAGCGTGGCGTACCAGCACGTGCGGGAGGCCCCGCCGACGCCGAGCGACATCAACCCGGACGTCAACCCCGCCGTCGACGCGATCGTGCTCAAGGCGCTGTCGAAGAACCCCCTCAACCGCTACCAGAGCGCCGGCGAGATGCGGGCCGACCTGCTCCGCGCGGCGGCCGGCCGGCCGGTGCTCGCCACCCCGGTGATGCGTGAGGCCGAGACCGCGCCGATGTCGGCCGCCGGGTCGGGCTACCCGACGCAGGTCGTCGGCGGCGCGGCCACCCGGCAGCAGATGCCGGCCCGGGTCGGCGACCCGCGCCAGCGCCGGGCGTCCTCCTGGGTGATCGCCACCTTCGCCGCGCTCGGCGTGCTCGCGATCATCGCCCTGGTCACCGCCTACGCGATGAGCCGGGGCGGCGCCGAGAAGATCGCCGTCCCCGACCTGACGGGCCAGACCCAGGCGGCGGCGGTGGCCCAGCTCGAACAGGCCGGCCTGGTCCCCGCCGTCGGCGACCCGATCGCCAACAGCACCTGCAAGAAGGACACCGTCGCGGCGCAGCAGCCGCCGCCGACCACCCAGCTGGAGAAGGGCCGGGGCGTCACCATCCAGATCTGCTCCGGCAAGCCGGAGGTGACGATCCCCAACGGGCTGGTCGGCTCCCAGTTCGACAACGTCGAGCAGCAGCTCGAGGCCCTCAAGCTCGAAGTGGTCAAGAAGGAGGTCAGCAGCTCCTCGCCGGAGGGGATCGTCACGAACGTCTCCCCGAAGTCCGGCACCAAGGTCGCCGAGGACAGCAAGGTGACCGTGGAGGTCTCCCGGGGCAACGTCCGGCAGGTGCCGAACGTCGTCGGCTCCTCGGCCGACGACGCCAAGCGCGAGCTGGAGCAGGCCGGTTACGTGGTGAAGATCGTCGACGGCGACGAGGTCCCCGCCGACCAGGCCGGCAAGGTGTCCGGCCAGAACCCCCGGGGCGGCACGGAGCTGGAGCGGGGCAAGCGGGTCACCATCGAGGTCGACATCCCCGAGCCCACCCCCGAGCCGACCGAGCCGACGGGCAACCCACCCGTCACGCCGACACCGACCCCGCCGATCGACGGCGGGGGTGGCGGCAACGGCGGCGGTTTGCCCTTCCCGACCCCGCCGGTCCGCCTCAACCAGGACTGACGCCGGCCGAGGCTCGTCGATCAACGCGTTCGCCGACCGGTGAGCGCGTTGATCCACACCCTGCCGGCGACACGCCGTCGTCCATTGGGCCGGATCGCCCCGTTTCGCCGACAGACAGCTCCCAGCCAGCGCCGCTCAGCGCGGGGAACCGGGAGCCGGTCAGGCGGCGGCGAAGGCGGCGCGGCGGCGCGCGTCCACCTCGGCGGCCAGCGCCGGGGCGCGCTCCAGCGCCTCCGGGTGGCCGCAGGCGGCGAGCCAGTTCGCCAGCATCAGGTGACCGCCCTCGGTCAGCACCGACTCCGGGTGGAACTGGACGCCCTCGATCGGCAGGGTGCGGTGCCGCATCGCCATCACCACCCCCGAGCCCGTCCAGCCGGTGACCTCCAGCTCCTCGGGCAGGGTCTCGGGCAGCACGGCGAGCGAGTGGTAGCGGGTCGCGGTGAACGGGTCCGGCAGGCCGGCGAGCACCCCGACGCCGTGGTGGCTGACTTCGGAGGTCTTGCCGTGCAGCAGCTCGGGGGCGCGGGCCACGGTGGCACCGAACGCCTCGCCGATGGCCTGGTGACCCAGGCAGACGCCGAAGATCGGCAGTTCGCCCGCGTACCGGCGGATGACGTCGAGGCAGATGCCGGCGCGGTCGGGGCTGCCCGGCCCCGGGGAGAGCAGGACGCCGGCCGCGCCGACCCGCCCCACCTCCTCGACGTCGATCTCGTCGTTGCGCCGCACCTCGCAGTCCACCCCGAGCTGGCCGAGATACTGCACGAGGTTGAAGACGAACGAGTCGTAGTTGTCGATCACCAGGACGCGCATCGTCACCTGCTCGGAGAGGGGGGCGGGGTGTTGTTCTGCTCGGTGTCGTACGGCAGGTCGTGCTCGTCGCCGGCCGGCGGGGCGTTGCCGTCCACGCCTGAGCCGCCGCCCGGCACCCCGGAGTCCTGGGTGACCTGCACGTCGTCGAAGGGGAGCAGCGGCTCCGCCCACGGGAAGACCACGTACCAGAGCAGGGCCACCGTGGCGGTGGCCAGCAGCAGTGAGCCGATCAGCTTGCCGGGCACGCCGAGCGGCAGCTTGCGCCAGATCCAGGCGTACATCGTCAGCCCCCCAGCTCCGCCGGTTGACCCGCCGACTTGGGCTGCGTACGGGTCAGCTCGGCGTGCACGATCAGGCGCTGGTAGTTGTCGAACTTCGGGTTGCAGGTGGTCAGCGTGAGCACCTTCTTCGTCGGCTTCGCGTCCGGCTGCATCGGCACCGGAGCGACGACCTCGACCTGGTTGGGCTTGACGATGCGCGACTTGTAGACCTGGTAGACGTACCACTCGGTCTTGCCCTCGACGACGATCGCGTCGCCGGGGTTCAGCTCGTCCAGCCGCCAGAAGGTCGCCCGGTTGCGGTGGCCGGCGACGGAGAAGTTGCCCACCTGGCCGGGCATCGCGCTGTCCGGGTAGTGGCCCGGGGCGTACCGGATGTCCTGCTGGGTGACCCCCTCGACCACGACCCAGTTCTTGTCGAGCTTCGGGATGTAGAGCCCGGCGATGGGCTTGCCGTGCGCCGGCGGCTTCGGCTTCGCCGACGCGCTCGCGCTGGGAGCGACGGTCGGGTCGCCGGTGGGACCCCACGCCTGGGCGAGCTGGTTGCTGAGGTCGTTCTGGTGGGCGTCGACGATGGCCGACTTGCCCCACACCTCGTAGCCGGCGAAGAGGAGCACCACCAGGCCGAAGGTGATCAGCAGCTCGCCGGTGAACCGGACCCCGGTGCGCAACCGGCTCCAGAACGTCGGGCGGGTCAGGTCGGAGTAGACGCTCTTGTAGCCCTCGTCGGTCTGCTCGGCCCGGAGCTGGACCACCCGCTCGCCGCGACGCGGCCGGGGCGGCTCGGCCGGCTCCCCGTCGGTGGCGGCCTCGTCGCCGTTGTCGGGCAGGCGCGGCACCGCGCCCATCAGCGCGGTCGCGTCGGGGGCCGGAGGCCGAGGGGGCACCGCCGGGATGACGGCGGTGGCCGCTGGGTCGACGGGGTGACCAGGGCTGCCGCCCGGCGGAACCGGACGCCCCGCCCCCGGGGACACCGGAGCGGGCGACACCGGGCCGGGGCGGTCGACCGCCCCGTGCGGCGGGGTGCCGTGCGGCGGGGTGCCGGGTTGGCGGTCCGCGGCGGGCGGCACCGGGCCGGGGCGGCGGTCCGCAGGGGGACGGTTGACCGCGTCGGGCGGCGCGGTGCCCGGGAAGCCGGACCCACGGGAGAAAGGTGCCCCGGAGCGGTCGGCGGCGCGCGCCTCGATCGGGGGGAGGAAGGCCGTGGGACCGTCGGTGTCGTTCGCCGGGCGGTGACCCGGCCCGAACCCGGCGTCGCCGTCGACGGGCCGCCGCTCGTACGGTGCCCGCCCGGGCTCGGCGCCGTTGCCCGAGGGACGTCCGTACGGCGTCTGGTCGGGCTCGGCCGCCGGCCGGCGGGCCGGGACGTCCACGGGCGGCCGCGCGGCCGGGGCCTGCGGGGGCGTGTCCAGCGGGGGGTGGGCCGGGGGCTGCGGGGGCGCGCCCAGCGGAGGGTGGGCCGGGGCCGGTGGCCCGGATGCGGGCCGCTGCGGGGTGCCGGCGAACCAGTCGGTGCCGCGCCCGGGGTCCGGGGCCGGTGCGGGCCGCTGCTGGGCGCGGGGCCCGGCCAGGGGCGGGGCCGCCTCCGCGGGTGCCCGGCCGGGCGTCGCCGGCCGCTGGGCGTGGGGCACCGCCGGGCGGGGCGTCAGCACGGGCGTGGGCCAGGGACCGGTCGGGCCGGGCCGCTCCGGGCGGGACGGGTCCGGCGGAGCGGCGGCCACCGCGTCGGCGGCAGCCGGGCCAGGTGCGGTCGGGCCAGAACCCGTCGGGCCAGTACCCGTCGGGCCAGAATTAGCCGGGCCAGGGGCGGTCGGGTGGGGGGACGCCGGCCCAGGGGTGGCCGGTTCGGCGCGGTCGAGCCTGGGGAGGAAGGCCGTGTCCTCCTCCTGCCGGCCCCGGTGCCGGCCGTCCCAGCCGTCGTCGGGCCTCCGGGTCACCGGGGCACCGTCGCCGAGCGTAGGGCTGTCGAGTCCTCGAACGCCGGCACCGTGACCGTCGAGACGGTCTCCCGGTAGCCCAGCTGGAAGTCGTTGACCGCGCCCTTGAACATCTGCACTCCCTCAGACGCGGCGAGGGCCTGCCGGAGCGCAGCGGGGTCGCCGATTGCAACGATCTTGAATGGAGGGGAGTACACCCGCCCATGGAGCAGCAGGGTGTTACCTACGCAGCGTACCGCGCTGGTGGCGAGGACGCGGACGTTCATGATTGACATCGCCTCCGCGCCGCCGGCCCAGAGCGCGTTCACCACGGCCTGCACGTCCTGCTGGTGGACGACCAGGTCGTCGTTGGTGGCACCGTCGGGCAGCTCCTGGTCCGCGCGCCGTACGGCGTCGTTCAGCTCGACCGTGACGCCCGTCCCGGTGAGCGCGGTGAACCCGGCGTCCTGCCGGCTGGCGGCGGCGCGGTCCCGCTGCTCCCTGATCGGGCCGTCGGAATCGGCCAGGGTCGCCGTCTCCTCCTCGACCTCGGCCCGGAGCTGGGCGGCCCGGCGCTCGCTCGCGGCGACCTGCACCCGGCGGTCCTCGATGAGCTGGGTGAGCTGGGGCCGGCGGTCCTCGCGCAGCGCGGTGCCGCCGGCGGTCGTCGCGGTGGTGGTGAACAGCAGCCCGGCCGCGGCGGCGATCAGCGGCACGCCGATCGACCAGCCCGGACGCCGCTGCCGGGGACGCCGGGGCAGGAGGCCGACGACCGCCCGGCGGAGAACCTTCTGCCAGGAGGCCGCGCCGGACGTGTACTCCACCGAGCGCTCCTTCCGCGTCGTCTCGTGTCGGCCCGCGACGACGCGGGCCGGTGCGGCGACCCGAACAGTCCCGCCTTTTTCGGTCACTCCGTGCATCGGCCTGACCCCATTCATGGCTTGAACGGGTCATCCGGACTACGCTAGCTGTCGAACATTATTGGCCATGGACCGTCGCCCCCGCGCCCGGTTGTCAGGCCGGACGAGGTCGTCACCCCCTCTGGAGAGCGTCGTGCCCAAGTCTCAGGTCCGCAAGAAGAAGGTGTACACCCCGCCGACGGACGTGCGTCCGACGGCGACGGCGGCGACGCGCAAGCCTAGCCCGGTCTGGCTGCCGGTCACGGCGGTCGCCCTGATCGTCGCTGGCATCGGCTGGCTGGTGGTCTACTACCTCTCCGAGCAGGAATACCCGGTCATGTCGTGGGGTTACTGGAACCTCGCGGTGGGCTTCGGCGCGATGGTCGCCTCCCTGGTCCTGCTCTCCCGCTGGCGCTGACCCGGCGGGCCCGGCCGTCACCGGCCGGGCTGGAGCCTGACCCCCGGCCTGCTTCCGGCACGATCCACGCCACCCCGCCGGGCCCCTGCCCGGCGTTTCGGCGGCGGGCACCCTATGGTGTCCGCAGGGCGGCGCGGCTCAGCTGCGAGATGACTCACGTTACTGTCGGGTAACTCTCGCGTAGGCTGCACTGCATGACCGAGCGGAGCGAGGTCATCGACCGGTCCGGTCAGGGTGCGACGAAGGCGCTGCGCCGGTCGCGCCCCTGACCCGGCCCGGCCGCCGAGCCGCTCGACAGGCAGCAGACCGGGAGGCCAACTCGATGGGCAGCGTCCAGATCGTCACCACGATCCTCGCGGCCGCCATCACCGCCGTGGCGGTGTGGCTTGCGGTACGCGCGGTCATGAAGATCGTGGCAGTCGTCCGGTTGGGCCAGCCCGCCCCGGAGCGGTTCGCCGACCGGGGCACCCGCACGAAGACGATGCTGGCCGAGACCGCCGGCCACACCAGGATGCTCCGCTGGAGCGTGGTCGGCGCCGCGCACTGGTTCGTCATGGTCGGCTTCATCGTGCTGTCGCTGCTGGTCCTGGAGGCATACTTCGAGGTCGTCTCCCCGACCGGCGGCCTGCCGCTGATCGGCGGCCTGGCGGTCTACGGCCTGGTCACCGAGCTGATCGCGGTGCTCGGCACGGTCGGCATCGGAGTGCTGATCGCGATCCGGATCCGCAACCGGCCCTCCCGGCCGGGAGGGCGCTCCCGGTTCACCGGCTCGACCATGTGGCAGGGCTACTTCGTCGAGGCCGTGGTCCTCGCCGTGCTGATCATGGGTTTCGTGATCCGGGGCTTCAAGGTGGCCACCGACCACTTCGAGTACCCGCTGTGGGCCACCCCGGTCAGCCACGCCGTCGGCGCGCTGCTGCCCGACTGGTCGGCCGGCGTCAGCATCGCCGCCCTCATCAAGATCGCCATCTCGATGACCTGGCTGATCGTCATCGCGCTCAACGTCACGATGGGCGTCGCCTGGCACCGGTTCCTCGCCTTCTTCAACATCTTCTTCAAGCGCGACCCGGGCCGGGCCGGCTCCGGCCTCGGCGCGCTGCGGCCCATGATGAGCCAGGGCAAGCCCCTCGACTTCGAGGAGGCCGACCCGGAGTCCGACCAGTTCGGCGTCGCCCAGGTCGAGCAGTTCACCTGGAAGGGCCTGCTCGACTTCAGCACCTGCACCGAATGCGGGCGGTGCCAGTCGCAGTGCCCGGCCTGGAACACCGGCAAGCCACTGTCGCCGAAGCTGCTCGTGCTCAGCCTGCGCGACCACGCGTACGCCAAGGCCCCGTACCTGCTGGCCGGCGGCGGCAAGGACCTCACCGGCGACGAGAAGGCCACCGCCGCCCAGCTCGCCCACGTGGACGTGCTGGCGCTCGCCGAGGCCGAGAAGCCGCTGATCGGCGGCGCCTCCGACGGCGGCATCATCGACCCGGACGTGCTCTGGTCCTGCACCACCTGCGGCGCGTGCGTCGAGCAGTGCCCCGTCGACATCGAGCACGTCGACCACATCGTCGACATGCGTCGCTACCAGGTGCTGATCGAGTCGAGCTTCCCGTCCGAGGCCGGCGTCATGCTGCGCAACCTGGAGAACAAGGGCAACCCTTGGGGCGCCCCGCAGAACACCCGCGAGGACTGGACCAAGGGGCTCGGCTTCGAGGTGCCGCGCGTCGGCGAGGTCGACGACTTCGAGTACCTCTTCTGGGTCGGCTGCGCCGGCGCGTTCGAGGACCGGGCCAAGAAGACCACCCGGGCGGTCGCGACCCTGCTCAACGAGGCCGGCGTCTCCTTCGCCATCCTCGGTGAGGGCGAGACCTGCACCGGCGACCCGGCCCGCCGGATCGGCAACGAGTTCGTCTTCCAGATGCTCGCCCAGCAGAACGTCGAGACGCTGAACGAGGCGTTCGACGGCCGGGAGAAGAGCAAGCGCAAGATCGTCGCGACCTGCCCGCACTGCTTCAACACCCTCGGCAACGAGTACGGGCAGCTCGGCGGCGAGTTCGAGGTGGTGCACCACACCCAGCTCTTGGCCCACCTGGTCAGCGCCGGCAAGCTCACCCCGGTGCAGCCGGTCGACGGCGGCGTCACCTACCACGACCCCTGCTACCTGGGTCGGCACAACCGGGTCTTCGCCGCCCCGCGCGAGGTGCTCGGCGACTCCGTCCAGGGCGAGATCACCGAGATGCCGCGCAACAGCGAGCGCTCCTTCTGCTGCGGCGCCGGCGGTGCCCGGATGTGGATGGAGGAGAAGATCGGCAAGCGGATCAACGTGGACCGGGTCGAGGAGGCCATGTCCACCGGGGCGAGGACCATCGCGGTCGGCTGCCCGTTCTGCTCGACGATGCTCAACGACGGGGTCAACGGCAAGGGGGCCGGCGAGCAGGTCGAGGTGGTCGACGTCGCCAGCGTGCTGCTCCGCTCGATCAAGCCGGCCGACGCCGCCGGCGAGAAGGAGACCGCCACCTCCGGCAGCTGACCCGACGAGCCGGTGCCGCGCGTAGTGATGTGCGGCCCGGCCCGTCGTGGAACAATCCTGCCGAGGTGAACCGATCATCGACAGTCTTCTGGTTGCCACGGTGTTGCCCCTGGTCGGCTTCGTGCTGCTGACCGCGGGCAACGCGTTCTTCGTAGCGGCCGAGTTCGCCCTGGTCACGGTGGACCGGCCGGAGATCGACCGACGGGCCGCGGCCGGTGACGGCGCGGCCAGGACGGTCCGCCGCGCGCTGCACGAGCTGTCCTTCCAGCTCTCCGGGGCCCAGCTCGGCATCACCATCACCGCCCTGCTCACCGGATACCTGGCCGAGCCGGCGCTGGCCCGGCTGTTCGCCCCGGCGCTGCACCCGCTGGGGCCGGCGGCCGACCGGTTCACCCCGTTCCTCGCCCTGGCCCTGGCGACCCTGCTGTCCATGCTCTTCGGCGAGCTGGTGCCGAAGAACCTGGCGCTGGCCCGGCCGATGCCCGCCGCGCTGGCCACCGCCCGGGGGATGCGCGGCTTCTCCCGGACGTTCGGGTGGCTGATCCGGGGGCTGAACAACTCGGCGAACACGCTGGTCCGCCGGCTCGGGGTGGAACCGCAGGAGGAGCTGGCCAGCGCCCGGTCCCCCGAGGAACTGGGCCTGCTGGCCGCGATCTCGGCCCGCGCCGGCGCGCTCCCGCCGGACACCGCGATGCTGCTGCGGCGCACCATCCGGTTCGGCGACAAGCGGGCGGCCGAGGCCATGACCCCCCGGGTGGACGTGATCGCGCTGCGCGCCACGGCGAGCGTCGCCGAGCTGCTGACCCTCGCCCAGCACACCGGGCGGACCAGGTTCCCCGTCTTCGAGGAGACCCTGGACCTGGTCACCGGCGTGGCGGCGGTGCCGGACGCGCTGGGCGTACCGCTGGCGAACCGGGCCAGGACGACCGTCGCGTCGGTCGCCCGCGAGCCCGTGTACGTGCCGGAGAGCCTGGACCTCGACGGCGTCCTGGCCGCCCTCAAGGCTGCCAACGCGGACCTGGCCATCGTGGTCGACGAGTACGGCGGCACCGACGGCGTGGTGACCGTGGAGGACCTGGTGGAGGAGCTGGTCGGGGAGATCGCCGACGAGTTCGACCCGGACGCGGTCGACGACGTCGGGCCGGTCGAGCTGACCGTGCCGGGTGGCGAGCGGACCGTCCTGGTCGACGGGGTGCTCCGCGAGGACGAGCTGGTCGAGCAGACCGGCTTCCGGCTGCCCGAGGGCCCCTACGAGACGCTCGGCGGCTTCCTGATGGCCCGGCTCGGGCACATCCCGGTGGCCGGCGAGACGGTCGAGGAGGGCGGATACGAGTTCACCGTGGTCGAGGTGGAGCGGCACCGGATCGAACAGGTGCGGGTCCTGCGCCCGGAGGAGCCCGGGGACGATGCCTGAACTGCTGGTAACCGTGCTGCTGCTGCTCGGCAACGCGTTCTTCGTCGGCAGCGAGTTCGCGCTGATCGCCTCCCGGCGGACGGTGATCGAACCGCTGGCGGCCGGCTCGAAGCGGGCCCGCTGGGCGCTGTCGGCGATGAACCAGATCCCGCTGATGATCGCCGGGGCGCAGCTCGGCATCACCATCTGCTCGCTGGGCCTCGGCGCGATCGCCGAACCGGCGCTGGCCCACCTGATCGAGCCGCTGTTCCACGCGCTGGGCCTGCCCGACGGTGCCGTGCACCCGTTGGCGTTCCTGATCGCCCTCGGCGTGGTGGTCTTCCTGCACACCGTGGTCGGCGAGATGGTGCCGAAGAACATCACCCTGGCCGGGCCGGAGCCGTCGGCGCTCTGGCTGGGGCCGGCGATGCTGGCGTTCTGCACGGCGACCAAGCCGCTGCTGCTGGCCATGAAGTGGGCGTCGCGGCAGGTGCTGCGGATCTGGCGGGTCGAGGCGACGGACGCGGTCAAGACGGTGTTCACCGCCGAGGAGCTGGCTGGACTCGTGTCGCAGGCCCGGACGGAGGGCCTGCTCGACGCCGAGGAGCACGCCCGGATCACCGGGGCGCTCGCGCTGCACACCCGCACGGCGGCGGATGCCTTGCAACCCTGGTCGACGGTGACCACAGTGGCCGAGGACGTGTCTCCGGCCTCGCTGGAGGTGCTGGCCACCCGCACCGGCCGGTCCCGCTTCCCGGTGGTGCAGCGCGCCACCCGCCGGGTGCTCGGCTTCGTGCACGTCAAGGACGTCCTCGGGTACGCGGGTGCGGAGCGCCGCGCCCCCGTGCCGGCCGGGGTCTACCACCCGCTGGCCGTGGTGCCGCCGGACCGTACGCTGGCCGACCTGCTGCTGTCGATGCGCCGCGAGCGGCGGCACATGGTGCTGGTGAGCGACGGCCGCCGCCCGCTCGGCGTGGTGACCCTCGACGACGTGCTGACAGCCATCGTCGGCTGACGGACCGGCCGCCACCGCGCCCGTCTTCTCCGTCGTCGCCGCGCGGCCCACACCCGTTGTGCAGGAAGGGTTTGCGGGGCGTCACGGTGTGCCGACCCGCCTTGATTCCTCGCGCGGGACTCCCCTAATGTGAGGCGCTGACCGCTGTGGGTCGTCTGCCTCGATCTTCCCTCTCGCGAGGCGCCCGGCGGTCGGTTGCGAAGGAGTCGGTGCCGGTGGCAACCATGCCCCCTCATCGTCATGCCCCGGAACGGTCAACCGCTCGCCCGGGTGGTGCCCGCCGTTTCGCACGCCGCCTGCTCACCCTGGTCGCGGCGGTCGCCGTCGGCGCCGGGACACTGACCGCGCCCGCGTACGCCGAGCCGTCGGTGGACGAGATCGAGGCGCAGATCGACAAGCAGTGGGAGCAGCTTGAGCCCACCATCGAGCAGTACAACAAGGTCCGCGCCCAGCTCAAGGTGAACCGCGAGAAGGCGGCGGAGGTGCAGAAGAAGATCGAGCCGCTGGCGCTCGAGACAGAGCTGGCGATGAACCGCGTCGGCGACCTCGCCTCCCGCTACTACATCTCCGGCCCGTCGCAGGACATCGGCGCGCTGCTGGTCAGCACCAAGCCGGGCACCCTCGCCGAGCAGCTGACCATCCTGGACCGGCTGGCCGCGCAGGAGCGCAAGCAGGTCGAGGGCGTGCTCGCCGTCCGGGCGAAGTACGACACCGAGAAGCAGAAGCTCGACACGCTCATCGCCTCCCAGGAGAAGCAGACCAAGGAACTGGCGGCGAAGAAGACCAAGATCAACGGTGAGATCAAGCGGCTCCAGGCGTCGATGCCGAAGACCGTGGTGTCCACCGAGGGCTGCCCGACGGTCACCGGCGTGGTCAGTGCGGCCGCCCGCACCGCCATCAAGACCGCCTGCGCCCAGGTCGGCGACCCGTACGTCTGGGGTGCCACCGGCCCGAACTCGTTCGACTGCTCCGGCCTGACCCAGTTCGCCTACAAGGCGGCCGGGATCCACCTGACCCACTTCACCGGCGCCCAGTGGAACGAGGGCCGTGCCATCCCGCGTTCCGAGGCCCGCCCCGGTGACCTGGTGTTCTTCTTCAGCGACCTGCACCACGTCGGCCTCTACATCGGCAACGACAAGATGGTGCACGCGCCCCGCGCCGGCAAGCCGGTCAACGTGAGCAGCATCAACACCATGCCGGTGGCCGGCTTCCGCCGACCCGGCTGACCCGGCCCGGCCCCCGCGAAGGCCGCGCCGCGCAGCACCGCCCGAAGGCCCCCGGTCTGGTGAGACCGGGGGCCTTCGCCGTGCGCGGACATCGACGTCGGCCACGGGCATGTACGGTGTGTCACGGCCGGTCGGGTTGCGGATCAACGGCGGTCGTCTCTACTCTGGCCAATTGTCGGCCGGTAGCTGCACCGCCCAGCCGGGCGGTGACGGTGCGACACCGCCGAGTCGCCTACGGGCGAGCCGGGGACCCAGGTACGCCGGGGTGAATCCGCAGCGGCGCTGCGGTAGGGCGCTCTCCCTTCCCGCCCGAACCCGTCAGCTAACCCGGTAGGCGGTAGAGGAAGAAGGAGAACGGAGCCCGGTGGCACTCCATGCCCCGCGGCGCCCGTCACGCCGGTCGGCCGACGCCGACCGGATGCCGGCTGCGCCGCGTACCCGCTGGTCACGCTGCACCACCGTCCTCGCCGCCCTGGTCGGCGTCGCCGTCGTCCTGACCGGCGCACCGACCGTGGCCCACGCCGACCCCTCGGTCGCCGAGATCGAGCGGCAGATCGACGAGGACTGGAACAAGCTCGAACCGATCATCGAGCGGCACAACGCCACCCGCCAGGACCTGGCCGCCAAGCGCAAGCAGGCCGACGCGCTCGCCGCGCGGATCGGGCCGCTCCAGCGCCAGGTGGACGAGGCGTTGAAGAAGGTCGGGGGCCTCGCCGCCGAGGCGTACAAGGGCGACAACCTCTCGGTGGTCAACGCCCTGCTGGGCAGCCGCACGCCGAGCCAGATGATGGGGCAGCTGGAGCTGCTCGACCGGTTCGCCCAGCGCCAGCAGCACGACGTCCAGGCGGTCGTCGACCTCCGCGACGAGCTGGCCGCGAAGAAGCAGCCCCTCGACGAGATGGTCGCCCAGCTCACCCGCACCGAGGCCCAGCTCGCCGCGAAGAAGAAGCAGATCAACGCCGAGATCGACCGCCTGCAGAAGCTGCGGCTGAAGGTGTACGGCAACGGAGGCGGCGGCCCGCTGAAGCCCGCCCCCTGCCCGGCGTCCTACCCGGGTGGCGGCGCGGGGACGGCGGTGAAGTTCGCCTGCGCCCAGATCGGCAAGCCCTACGTCTGGGGTGCCGAGGGCCCGAACTCGTACGACTGCTCGGGGCTGATGCTGGCCGCCTGGGCGAAGGCCGGCGTCTCGCTGCCGCACAACGCGGCCCAGCAGCGGTCGGTGACCGCCAAGGTCAGCCGCGCCGACCTGCGCCCCGGCGACCTGGTCTTCTACTACTCCGACCTGCACCACGTCGGCATGTACGTGGGCGGGGGCTGGGTGGTGCACGCCTCCCGGGCCGGCGTCCCGGTGAAAATGAAGCGTGTCGACGACGGCCCGATCCACAGCTTCGGCCGCCCCGCCTGAGCTGCGAGAAGGGGCCCCTTCCTGACGCATACGGTCGAGAGGGGCCCCTCCTCACACCCCTCGGGCGGCGGACGGCGCATCGTGCCGCAGGGAGGAGCGGGGCGTCAGCGGGGCGGCCAGGTGCGCCAGTTCTGCCAGGAGCGGCTCGGGGTCGGGCCGCGCTGGCCCTGGTAGCGCGAGCCGTAGACCGCCGAGCCGTACGGGTGCTCGGCCGGCGACGACAGCCGGAAGATGCACAGCTGGCCGATCTTCATGCCCGGCCACAGCGTGATCGGCAGGTTCGCCACGTTGGACAGCTCCAGCGTGACGTGGCCGGTGAAGCCCGGGTCGATGAAGCCGGCCGTGGAGTGGGTGAGCAACCCCAGCCGGCCCAGGCTCGACTTGCCCTCCAGTCGGCCGGCGAGCTGGTCGCCGAGCGAGATCACCTCCAGCGTGGAGGCGAGCACGAACTCGCCGGGGTGCAGCACGAACGGCTCGCCGTCGGGCACCTCGATCATGGAGGTCAGGTCGTCCTGCTGCACCGACGGGTCGATGTGCGTGTAGAGGTGGTTGTTGAAGACCCGGAAGAGCTTGTCGAGGCGTACGTCGATGCTCGACGGCTGCACCAGGGTCGGCTCGAACGGCTCCAGCGCGAGCGTGCCGGCCTTCAGCTCGGCGACGAGGTCGCGGTCGGAGAGCAGCATCGCAACACCATAGCGAGGTGGGTGGGCGGGACCGGTCAGCGGGGCTGCTCAGCGGGCCTGCGAATCGGGTACCCGACCCGCGCGTCGCGCTTCGCGTGTCGTACAGGTGTTCGATAGAATGCCGGCATGGCTTCCTGGTCCGAATTCGCCGCTGACGAGCCACGACTCGCCGACGGGATCCGTCATCTCATGCAGCAGTACGGGCCGGGCTTCGGCTACCTGGCCACCGTCCGCGCCGACGGCGGGCCCCGGGTGCACCCGGTGTCCCCGGTGATCACCGACGAGGGGCTCTTCTGCTTCGTCGTCGACTCGCCGAAGCGGCGCGACCTCGAACGCGACGGCCGCTACGCGCTGCACTCCTTCCCGCCGGAGGACAGCGACGACGAGGCGTACGTGGCCGGGCACGCCAGGCCGGTGACCGACCAGGCCCGGGTGGCCCGGCTCGCCGAGATCGGGCGGGCCGCGCCGCAGGTGGACTGGCGGCTCTTCGAGTTCACCGTCGACGTGGCGATGCTGGCCCGGCGCGGCGACGCCGGCACCGTGCGCCCGGGTGAGGCGACCGGCCGGCCGGCGGTGCAGGTCTGGCTCGACCCCGGGGCCGCCGGTGCCGCGACCACCACTACCACTGCCACCACCGACGCCGCGAGCACCGCCCCGGGCGGGGGCGCGGTGGGCGTACCGGATCGGCGGTCGGCCCTCGACGGGCGCGGCGCCCATCGCGCGGCGGCCTGACCCCCCCCACAGACGCCGGTGCCGGCCCGTCGGGAGACGGAGCCGGCACCGGGACGATCAGCGGCAGTGGTGCGTCAGGCCGCGCGGTACGCGTTCCACGCGGTCAGCATGCGGGCCGCCTGGCCGGCGGTGAACTGGTACATGCAGGAGTCGTAGGTGTAGTCCATGAAGTTGGTGATCGGGTCCAGGCCGGTCGCGGTGCAGGTGTCCCGCCCGGTCGGGCACTGGTACGCCGGCGACGCCTCCGCCGGGGTGTCGCTCACGCTGTCGCCCGAGCCGGAGCAGCCGCCCTGGAAGGTGTGGTAGAGGTTCAGCCAGTGGCCGACCTCGTGGGTGCCGGTGTCACCCTGGTTGTAGTTGGTGGCGGTGCCGCCCGGCAGCGACTCGGTCAGCACGACGACGCCGTCCATGCTGTCCAGGCGGCGCTTCGGGAAGGTGGCCCAGCCGAGCAGGTCGTCGCTCAGCTCGCCGAGGTAGATGTTCAGCGTGTTCTTGCCGCCCTCGCGCAGCGACGTCTTCATCGAGCGCTCGGCCGAGGAGCCCTGCACGATCGGGAACCACGCCGGGTTGGTGACCCGGTTGATCTTCTGGAGCTGGAAGCTGAAGGCGGTGGCCGCGCCGCCGGTGGCGCCGCTGTAGGCCTGGTTCAGCACGCTGATCTGCGAGTTGATCATCGAGTCCGGGATGTTGCCGCCGGCGCGGGTGCTGTCCTCCTGGATGACGTGCACGACGACCGGGATGGTCACGGTGGCGAGCGCGGCGGCGCCGGCACCTGCCCGGAAGTTGGCCCGCTCGCGCAGGGCGGCGGCGAGGTCGGCCTCCCGCTCGCGGGTCTCCTTGGCGGTCAGTTCGTTCGGCTCGTGCTTGGCGTGCGCGCCGGCCTTCACCCGGGCGTCCGAGTGGACGTCGGCCGGCTCGGCGCACGCCTCGGTCGGGGCGGCGGAGAAGGCCGAAGCGGCCGGGACGACACCCACGGCGGCGGTGCTGAGCAGGAGCGCGAGGGTCGTCGACGCGACGCCGGCGGTGCGCCGGGTCAGCAGGTTGGGACGGAGTCCCATGGGCCCACCTCTTTCTGGCGGCGCGACAGGGGGTGTGTCGCGCCGTGGCTTGAACGTGCGGGAGACGTTACAACCGATCGAGGCATTTGAGAATGGGCATATGTTGCGGCGATGAAAATCCCGCGTACCGACGATGGCCTGCGGATCTTGGTCGGCCGGGTGTCGGCGTGATCGGGATGATGGGGCGCGCGAGGGGGTGCCTGGGTGCACGCGTCAGCGGTGTCGGGTACAGTGGGTCCGCCTGCGGGTGTAGTTCAATGGCAGAACATCAGCTTCCCAAGCTGACAGTGCGGGTTCGATTCCCGTCACCCGCTCCACGCACGAAGGCCCTGGTCAGGACGCAAGTCCCAAGCCAGGGCCTTCGGCGTTCCACGGTCAACGATCATGCGGCGTGCCATTGGCGTGCCATTAGCCCCGGTCGGGGAGGGCGTCTTGCCTGCGAAGCTGACCCGGGACGAGGCGATCCACCTCGTCGAGCGGATCATGCGGCTCGACTATGCCGACGACGCCGAGCTGAACGACTGGTTGGACAGGCTTGAACGAGATCTCGTCTACCCCGACGTCTCTGAGCTGATCTTCAACGTCATGCCGGAGCTGACGGCTGCCGAGGTCGTTGACCGTGCCCTGGCTTACCAGCCGGTCGAGATGCGGGCCATCCCATGGACACACCCGGGCGGTTAGCCTCACCTGCCGCTGTCCTTCTTGCTCTTCTTGCCCGCCTTGTCCTTGCGCTTGCCGTTGGCGTCGGACTTCTTGCCCTTCTTCCGGTCCGCGCGCACCGCCTCGTGCAGCGCCTGGGCGATGGCCCGGTCAGCTTCGGCCGTCGCGTGCTGGTAGATCAGCGCGGCCTGCGGCGAGTCGTGACCCATCCGGGCCATCAGGTCGCGGGTGCTCGCCCCGGTTCGGGCGGCGAGGGTGTTCCCGGTGTGCCGCAGATCGTGGAAGTGCAGGTTCGGCTGTCCGATCCGGGACACGCTCGCCTTCCAAGCGATGATCTTGTTCAGGTTGCCCCGCCAGATCGGGCGCCCACTCTCGGTAGTGAAGACGAACGCGTCAGGGTGGTCGTCGACCTCGGCCGCCAGGTGGTCACGGACGACCTCGACGACCGCCGGGGGCAGGGTGACCGTGCGCCGGCCGGCCCGGGACTTCGGCGGCCCGAGCACCAGGCCGACCCCGCGCTGTTCGGTGTATGCCTGCCTGATCCTGATCGTGCCGGCCGTCGTGTCGATGTCCTGCCGTTGCAGTGCGGACACCTCGCCCCAGCGCAGGCACCCGAAGGTGGTCACCAGGACCAGGGCGCGGTATCGGGGCGGCACGATGTCGGCCAGCTTGAAGACCTGGGCCAGCGTGAGCACCGGCCGTTCCGCGGCCTTCTCCTGGTCGGCACCGGGAATCTGGCACGGGTTCCGGGTCAGGATCTGGTCTTCCTTGACCGCCGTCATCAGCACCGCGCGCAGCAGCCGATACGCCTTGGCCGCCATGCTCACCGAGACGCCGTTGCCGAGCAGTTCCGCCCGCCAGTCGCGGACCATCGGCGTGTCCAGCCGGCCCAACTCGGTCCCGCCGAGGTACGGGACGATGTGCTTTTCCAGGAGCCAGCCGTACAGGTGGACGGTCCGGGGCCGCAGGTTCGGCCGCTGTTCGATCCACCGCCGTGCGTAGTCGTCGAGCTTCACCTTGGCCAAGTCCGGGTCGACCCACTCCCGCCGCACCATCTGCGCCTCGACGAGCGTCAGGTACCGGTCGGCGTCCGACTTTCGGGCGAACGTCTCCGGCGCGTTCCGCATCCGACCGTCCGGCCCCGGGTACCGCGCCTGATAGCGCCCGGACGGCAGCTTGCGGACGTTGCCGAACCGCCGATGCCCTTCCTTGTTCGCCATCAGGCCACCCGCTGGAGGTCACGCCACACCCCTGAGGCGGTCAGCGGCTCCACGCGCCCGGATTCGACGTGTGCGGCGAGGTCAACGGCCTTGATTCGGACGCTGCGCCCGAGCTTGTGGAACGGGATACGCCGTTCGGCGACCAGGCGGCGCACGTAGCGCTCACTCATGTTGATCCGGGCCGCTGCCTGCTCGATCGTAAGGACCTCGTCCAACTTGATCTTCCTCCCCGTCGTGCTGTGGTGCGATGTGCTGAGTTGCCGAAAGGTCTGCGGGCCCCTGCTCGGCCCGGTCCTTCGCGGCGAGTAGTTCGGTGCGCCAGCGGGCGCGTTCGCTGATCGAGCGCATGAGCCGGAAGGACAGCGGGCCGACGTCGGCGTCGTCGGGTCGGGCGAGTTCCCAGGCGTGCCGGACCCGTTCGGCGGTGGCGCCCTGGTCGTCGACGAGCTGCCCGGGGCTGCCGGCCGTGCTGCTTTCGGTGGTGCCGTTGGCGGTGGTGCTGTCGGTGGTGACGCCGAGCAGTGCGCGTACCCAGGCGCGTACGTCGTGTTTGTGGTCGGCGAGGGTCTTGCCGGACCAGTCGCGGGAGATGAGGATGCGTCGGCCGCCGATGCCGAGGGTGTCGCGTTGGTGGACCTTGCCCTTGCAGCGGCCCGGCTTGAGCTTGGCGTTGGCCTTGCGGGGTTGGATGCCGTAGAGCAGCCAGTTGGCGCACCGTTCGGTGCACGGGGTGACCCGTAGCGCGCGCCATAGGCGGTCGAGGTGGGTGCGTTGCCGGTCGGTGGTCGCTTTGTGGCAGTCGCCGGTGTGCTTGGTGATGTACTTCGTGACGTACCGGATGGTTCGTTCGGCGTCTTCGGTGCCGGGCAGGACGCCGCGGGCGTCGACCTGGGTGCCGAAGCGGACGACGTGCACGGGTTCGGCGTCGGGGTCGTCGTCGATGGCGTCGAGGGCTTCGGTCCAGGTGGTCAGCGGGTGGTGGGTGTCCGGGTCGACCCACGCCGAAGCTTGTTCGTCCCAGACCGGGGGCCGGTCGGCGGTGTACCGCTGGACGTCGACGGGCGGCCACCAGACTTGGTGGTAGGTGGCGGCGGCGACGGTGCGCAGGGTGTCGCGGGCGATGGTGCCCCGGATGGCGAAGTGTGCGTGTGGGGCGAGTCGGCGTTGGGGTTCGACGCAGCCGGCGTACTGGACGTTCCAGCCCTCGCAGCGGCGTAGGTTCTGCCAGAACCGGTCGAGCAGGCGGGGGAAGTGGACGGCGTCCCAGGCGGCGCGGCGGTAGTCGTAGCGGTTGGGGTTGACGGGGGTGCCGTCGGGGCGGACCGGCCCGTAGGAGTCGAGGGTGAGGGTGAGCCACATCGACGGCCGGTAGGTGGAGCCGTCGGGGGCGGTGTAGGTGCGGCCGACGGTGCGGGCTTCGACCTTGCGCCGGGGCAGGTCGGGTGCGTCCTGCCGCCGTTTCGTGGAGCGCTTGCGGCGGCGGCCGGTGTCGTCGTCGCCCTGGTCGTCGTCGGTGCTGGTGTGGGGTGGGCCGACGCGCCCGCGCAGGCCCTCGGCGGCGATGGCTTCCTCTACCTCGCGGATGGCCTCGTCGAGGTCTTCGACCTGGTCCCACTGGCAGGCGCGTGATGCCTCGTCGCGGGAGAACTCCAGGTGTGCGCGGAACAGGATCAGGGACTTCTGCGCTTCGGTGGCGGGTTGCGGGCCGGGTAGGGGTTCGTCGTCGCGGTGCCAGCCCTCGCGGATCTGGGCCTGTCGCAGCCGGCGGTTCTTCTTCGCGCACGGTGGGCACTTGTCTTCGCGGGTCGCGCCGCAGGGCAGGTCGATGACCTCGGTCAGGCCGGTGTCGAGGTCGGTGCGGCGCATGGCGAGAGGGCGGACGCAGACGCCGTACTCGATGGCGATCTGCTTAAGCACGTCGACGGAGCGGGGCAGCGCCATGCGGGCCGCCCGCGACCCCGGCCGAGGAGCAGCAGCCGGGGTCGGGACGGGTTCGAGGCCGGGCAGGGTGGCAGCGGTCATCGGATGATCCCGACGACGTGCGGCCGGTTCGACTGGACGACGCCGCGCGGGGGCAGGATCACCGCCGGGGCGGAGACGGCGGCCGGGGCGGGGACAGCCGGCGGCACGGGGTCGGCCGGATGCTCCGGTTCGGGGTCGGTGGTGGTCTGCTCGGGTGTCTCGTCCCAGTCGACCGGGGGTTGGTCGGGTTCGGGGGCCGGTGGCAGGGCGGGGGCGTTGGACAGGACGACCTTGACCAGGGCGAGGAACGCCAGGGACGGCACGGCGGCCACGGTCCAGCCCCACACGGACGGTTCGGCTTCGGCGACCTGGGCGGCGAGGGACAGCAGCGCGAACCCGACGAGCAGCGAGGCGACCAGGCCGACCGGGCGACACACACGGCGGCGGGCACGTAGTTCGAGGCCGAGGTAGATGGCCATGAGTTCGACGGCTACGGCGTTGGCCCAGCCGATCCAGTCGGGTTGGCCGTGGGCGACGGACAGGTCGTGGACGTGGGTGAAGGCGGCTGCGCCGGCCATGGTGCCGATGGCGAGCAGGATGACCAGGCGTACGGCGGTTTCGGTGCGCTCGGTCATCGCCACTCCTGCAAGGGCTTCTCGCGGATGGTGAGGTCGATGCGGATGCGCCGGTCGGCCATGTCGGGGCGGCGGCTAACCATGTGGGCCAGGCCGTGCAGGGCGGCGGCGGTCTGGTCGGCGGGGCCGACGAGGCGGATGCGCAGCGGACGCCGGAGCCGGTTGACGATGCGGGTGAGGGTGGTCATGGCGGTTACCTCCGGGCCGGTCGGATGTCGGTGCGGATGTAGTCGGGTGGGGTGCCGAGGGTGGCGACGGCTTCGGAGAGGCAGCGCCACAGCGCCCACGCCTCGTCCGGGGTCAGGGACATGCGTCGCCGGCCCGCGCCGACGGCCAGGTGGACCGGGTACGGGTCGGGCCGTTCGGGGTCGACGCGGACGGACACGGCGGTAGTTGGTTCGGGGGTGCGCAGCCGGTAGAACCGGCGTCCGTTCGGCGTGTTGGTCATCGCGGTTCACTCCCGCCGTTGGGGTCGAGGAGGTTGCGCAGGGCGTCGGGCAGCAGCGGCCCGGACGGCTTGCGGGGCAGCGGCGTGCGCACCGGTTCCGGGGTCGACTTGCGGCCGACCTGGGCGAGGATGTCCGCCGCGTCAGCCGGGGCCGGATACCGGCGGGCGAGGTCGCGGATGTCGTCGTCGGTGACGTAGGAGAAGCGGACCCGCAGGGGTTCGGGGGTGCCGTCGAGGATCACGTACCCGACGCCCTTGGCCCATCGCGGCATCTGATCGGCCAGGGCGCCCCGGTTGCGGGCACCGTCGCCGAGGACCATGTCCACCTGCGCCGCTTCGGTGAGGCCGAGCGCGATGCGGGTGGGGAACAGGTCCCGGAACGGCAGCACCTCCTTGCGTGGGTCCTGCAACGCGGCCACGACTAGGACGCCGACGCCGGCCCCCTGTGACAGCAGCAGCCCCAGCGAGCCCGCGATCCGCCTACGCAGGTCGACGTCTTGCAGGTACGCGGTGAGGGCGGCCATTTCGTCGATGACGACCACGACCAGGGGGTCGGCTTCGGTCGGGGTGTGGACCCGGACGGTTCCGGCGAGCCGGGTCTGACGTTCCCGCATCACCGTCACGGCCTCGTCGAGGAGATCAGCCATGGCCTCGAACGAGGTGCCGGCGAACCTGGCGAACAGCGGGCGGCCCATGGCGAACTCCATCCCGCCCTTGGGGTCGATCACCCACAGCCGGACCAGGCCCGACGTAATGCCGCCGGCCAGCGCCCGCACCAGCGACCACAACACCGAGCCCTTACCGGAACGGGTGGCCCCGCCGATGAGCACGTGCGTGGCGAGCAGGCACAGCGACCAGGTGCCCAGGTTCTCCCGCCGAGCCAGCGGCAATGCGGTGAAGTCGGGGACGGGTGAGGCGTCGAACGGCGGTACGACCGGCCGCAGCGCGTCGGTGCGGACGAGCACCAGGTACACCAGCGTCGGGCGGTCCCGGAACCGCACCCGGTCCACCCAGCCCAGCAGCAACGCCCAGTAGCCGGTACGGGTCGGCGGGGCGTCGGGCCGCTCGGAGTAGACCCGGGCGTGCCGCCGGCCGAAGGCGTACGCGAGGTTCGCTGTAACCTTCTGGAAGTCGGCCGGGGTCTGCCCCCGCACCATGCGGACGGTCAGCACGTCGAGCGCCTGATCCGACCGCACCCGCAGCAGCTCCGGCAGGACCGGCCGATGGTCGTACGTCTCGGCCAGGCCGCACAGGGTCATGGCCTCGTGCCACGCCCGCCGATACACGAACACGTGCCGGAAACGGCCGAGCAGCGGACCCGCGCACCACCGCCACCAGGACGCCTCATCGCGCCACCGCCACAGCGCCGACACCGCCGAGGACAAGACCAGCGGCACCACCACGCCCAGCACACCATGCTCGGCGTAGAGGACGACCGCGGCCACGGCCAGGCCCACGGCGACCGGGTGACGCAGGCACCACCAACAGAACCGGGCCAACCAGCGCAGCACCACGCCAAGCACGACCAACCACATCGGCAGGACGAACCGCTTCGGCCGGATCACCAACAGATCCCCGCCCGACGTCAAGATCACCTCACCACGAGGGCGGCGCATCACCGCGCACCCCGCAGGGACACGAACCGGCCCGACGCATCCCGGACCGGAGGGAACGGAAGAACGAGCTGCCCGACGCAACCGGCACACCGACCGTCGGCACCCGTGGCCGGGTCGAACCGGGACTGACACACGCCGCACCGCGCCTGAACGGGGGCAGCCGAACGCCTACGCTTGGACACGTCACTACCTCTCTCGACAGAGCAGGGGAAAGAGACACAGGGGGCGGGGCTGCCGTCCGCCAAGACCTGACAGCCCCGCCCCCACCCGATACGGCTACGCCGCCGCCTTCTGCTTGCCGGCCACGCCCGCCGGGGCGCGCATCCCGGTCGCCCGCAGCGAGTACGCCATCCGACCGGTGTTCGACACGTACGGCGTCACCGTCATGCCCTCGAACTCCACCGCCTCGAACGGCGCACCCGTCGGCGGCACCGGCTGGTGATCCGCCGAGATCTTCACCGTCGTCTCCCGGGACCGCTTGCCAAGCTCCGGGTCCAGGTCCATCACGCGCACCTGCCACACCCTCTGACCGGTCAGCTTGTCCTTCGCCGGACTACGCCGGCCCGTCTTCTCGTCGTAGTCCTCGACCTCACCCAGGGACTCGGGCACCAGGGCGCACCCCGCCGGGAACACGTCCTCACAACGCACGGCGAACCTCGCACCGCCACGCAGAGCCATCGCTCAACCTCCAAGTTGTTGACATGTCTGCCAAGTGAGACTCCAAGGTAGACAGCACTTGGCAGACAAGTCAACAACTCTAGTCGTGTGGGTTGGCGACCGAACCGGCAAACTCGCAGCGCCGCGGCGAACCCGCTTGGCGAGGATCGACCGAATCCTCAACGGATGTGACGAGCTAGCGTGAGCCCGCCACGCTCCCGTAGTCGGAGGTCCGTCAGTTCAGATGAGAAGCGAACGCGGCCGAGCGATCGACGCACGAGCAGCGAAGGGCAGTCAGCGCGATGGTGGATTCCTGGATCGAACGAGAAGTGACGGCCGCTGCCCGGCAAGCCAGCTTGGGAACCTTGACTCTCGGGAGTGGATCACTTACAGTAGGTAATTCCCTTCAGAAGCGTCTTTCGCCATTGAGGTGTCGAAGCAGGACGGAGCATTCAAGCGATGTTGCGAGTAATTGGCCATCGGCTATGGCATTGACTCATGTGGATTGCATGCTAGGGTCGGACCATGACTCTTCAGAAAAGCAAGGGAAAGCGCGTCGCCCGCTTGGCAGCCATCACGGCAACGCTAACCGTTGGAGTGCTCGGGCTTACCGCCGCGCCAGCACACGCCATCAATGTGAACGACTGCAGTGGCACCGGAGGGAGCTGGCGGGGCAGCGAGGAGGGCAGCCTCAGCAATGGGGTGCTGCAGGCTGGTTTCTGTGTCGACACCGACAGGAAAGCGACCCGCACGACTGTGCAATACATCAAGAGCGGTGGCGGCACTGTAACCCTTCGGTTTGGCTGGCAGATTATCAGCCCAAGCGACACCGTCAAGGAGACCTACTGGGACGAGGGGGCCTTCACTCAAAGTGCTGGCCAGACCAAGTACTACCGCTTTGAGTACCCGACTTGGCGGCCGTCGTATGACAGCACCTACAAGTGCGGTCGAGGCATCATGAAGGATCAGAACAGCGGCACTCAGTACGTTACCAAGCTAGTCTGCAACATGTAGCGGCAGCTCACCTCCGCCCGTTCAGTACCTGGGTCCGCGCACCCGACGGGCGGATGCTCGACTGAAAGAGGGACTGTTGGGCGAGATTCAAGTAGTTTTACAGGCTTGGATCGGCGACAGACGCTTGCTGGCAGCGTTGCTGATAGGGGTAAGCCTGGCCTTGGCGGCTGGCCCGCTCATCGCCAAGGCTTGCCACCGGAGTCGAAGATGGACGACCTTGACGCTGGTTAGCCTGGCGCCAATCCTCGCCTTTACCGCCCTAACTCCACCTGGCCAGCCATTGCTCTTGTCGGTTTCGAATGGAATGCCAGAGTCATTCTTGGCACAGTTTGGTGATCTTGCGCTGATTAAGTATCAAGTCACCACCTTTGGAGGCAGTGCCGAGAAGGCGGCAAACGTAGCTCTGTATGTACCCCTTGGCTTCGCATCCGCCATGGCTGGGCGCCGAATCGTGATCACTATTGGCGCGGGAATCATGACCTCTTTCGCAATCGAACTCTGGCAGGCACTCAACTCTCGCTCCGGAGAATTTGCTGACGTATTGCACAACTCCGTCGGGGTGGCAACTGG
Source organism: Micromonospora haikouensis (assembly GCF_000876225.1). NCBI lineage: Bacteria > Bacillati > Actinomycetota > Actinomycetes > Micromonosporales > Micromonosporaceae > Micromonospora > Micromonospora haikouensis. Next base: position 455,807 of record NZ_JXSX01000001.1, read on the forward strand.
CGCCCTCTTGGCCTTCATGCTGATCAAACGTCAGGAGCCTAAGCCTGTTCGACAGGAAACTCACAAGTAGGTGTATCGCGCACGAGTTTTGGGGCAACGTGTTAGAGCACCGAACGGTCCAGCTCGCGGAAAGATTCCGATGGAGACCCTCCTGCCACCACTTCCGCCAAAATCTACGAGGCGGGGATAAATAAGCGTCGGGGTACTCCCGGGATGCCGGGACGCGAGGCTATGCCGTGGGGCCGCCGCCGAGGTCGAAGCCGTTCGGGATCATCGAGGTCAGGGCGTGGGCTCTGGCCTCGATGATCCTCATGCGTGCCTGATACTCGGCGGGTTCCCGGTGTGCGGCTTGGCTGGTGACCTGGCCGGGCCACTTGCGGTAGAGCAAGCCGTACTCCCGGGTGAAGTAGCCCTCGCTGACCGCGTTGGCAGCCAAGAGAAGGCCGGTGTCCTCGGACGCGGGCAGGGCCATCCAGCCGCCGAGGGCGAAGACGAGATCCCGGCGCAGGCACAGCGTCGCCGGATGCACCGAGGCCCGATAGTCGTTGGCCTGCCAGAACGACAGGACCGCACCGCGGTCGATGATCCCGCCGGCCGGGTCCTTGTCCCATCCGGCGGTTGACCCGTCGGGGAGCAGGTCGAGTACCCGCGAGGTGGTCCAGCCGATCTGCGGGTGCGCGTCGAACGCGGCGATGTCCCGGGCCAGTGCCCCGGGGGTCAACTGGTCGTCGGCGTCCAAGACCTTGATGAGCTGCCCGGCAACCCGAGAGAGCGCGAGGGTACGGGCGACGCCAGGCCCGCCGGGACGCCCGGTGCCGAGGCTGATTCGGGGGTCGTCGGGCAGCGCGTCGACGAGGGCACCGGTCTGTCCGTCTTCCTGGACGAGCCATTGCCAGTCCCACCCCGGGGGCATGTCCTGCTTGGCCAGCGACTCGTACGCGCCCGCAAGGTACTCGATGCTGGGCGCGTGGACCGGGGTGATGACCGAGACGAGCTGCGTCACGTTTTCCACCGCTGGAGTTTGTGGGAGTAGACAAGCTCAGTCCGGTCGCCCGGCATCACCACGTCGGCCACCTCGACGACACGGCCGGTGGTGTCGACGGAGGTCTTGCGCACGGTGAGCACGGAGACGCCCGGGTCGATGTCCAGCAACTCCGCCTCGTCCGGCGACGGCGGCCGGGCACGGATCTCGTCGTCGATGCGGTCCAGCTCGATGCCGAGGGTGTAGAGCTGGTGTTGCGTGCCGCCCGGCCAGGGTTCCTTGCTGGCGTCGAGCAGGTCGGGGTTCGCGGCCACCAGGTCGTACGGCAGATAGGAGTACGAGACGGTCAGCGGCGCGTTCTCGTGCCGTGACGAGGTCCAGTAGACCCGGCGCAGCAGCGGCGTGCCCGCCTCGACCTGGAGGGCCGCCGCCATGTCGGCATCGGCGTCGACGCGGGTGTACTCGGCGTGGAACTTGAGGTCGTCGACGGTCAGGCCGGTGTCGTGCTCGGTCGCGCCGGTCTTCAACCGTTCGGCCTCGTCGAGCAGGACCCGATCCTTCTCCCACTGGTACCGCTCGTTGTTGCGACGGCGTACCCGTTGGCGGGGTGCCCGCACGTAGGTGCCGCGCCCCTGCTCGGCCCGCACAAGGCCCCATTCCCGCAACTGGCGGATGGCGTTGCGCACGCTCGTGCGGGACAGCCCGGAGGTGTCGGCCAACTCGGTTTCGCTGGGCATCAGCGTGCCGGGGGCCAGTTCACCGCTCACGATCTTTGCCCGCAACTCTTCGGCGAGTTGCAGGTAGCGAGGGCGCCAGTCCCGACCATGCACACCGGTCACCGTACCCCCTAGACGTTCCAACGTCTGCCAGGTGGTCCCCCCAGCCGGCCGCTCGGGAACCGCAGGCACCGCCACCGCCGTCCGTGACGACAGCGTCCGACGCGGACCCGGAGTCCGAGGAACAGGTACGCCCCGACGACTGCTGGCGTTCACCGCGTCTCCCCTGCCTGTTCGCGCGGGTCGGTCGCCGCCTGCATGGCCTGTCGGGCGTGGGTCAGTTCTTCGATGAGCCGGTCCACCTGGGCGGCCGTCAGCAGCACGGTTTGAGTCGCGCCGTAGCGGGTCGCGTCGAGCTTGACGGCCAGGTCCCGACGCGCGAACCGGTCGACGAGCAGTTGCACGCTGACCCAGCCGGTCCGCTCCCGCCCGATGGTCGCGAGAAGCCCTCGATGCATCGGATCGTTCGGCCCGCAGCCCCGGCACCAGACCGGGCACACGACCGGCGCAGCCGACGACGACGGCCGGGCGTCCGTCACGGGTACGGCCTCACTCATCGTCGGCCCCCTGGTCGCCGGCGGCCTGCTCCAGCAACCCAAGAAGGTGCTCGGCCAGGTCGGCTGCCTGCGGCAACGTCAACTCTGCCCAGGTGTTGCCCGCCCGGCACGTCGCGTGAACCCCCACCATCGGACCGAGCCCATCCGCAGCGATGAGGTAGGTGGCGACAACCCCGGATGCGCGGGAGTCGCCGACGCGGTGCATCTGGCCGCGATGGCGGCGGGCCATGTGCGCCATCACCGGCGGCACCAGATAGCCGCAGCGGTCCGGTGCACACCATTCAGGGTGGGCCGTGACCCCGAAGGGCCTGATCGTGTGCCTCATCGCGGACACCGCCCGCCGTTGCCCCGCGTCGCCTGCGCGAGGGTCATCAGCGGCGCGTAGGGCAGTACAGGTACCTCCCGCGTCGGAGCCACCGACCACCACGGCGACGGCGGAACCGAGGCAAGGGGACGCGGGCGGGACGGGGCGTTGCTGCTGGCGGGCCGGATCGGCGTTCGCGTTCGTGGCCACCAGGACGAGAACCATCCGCGCCGACGGTGAGAGCCGGACATCGCACCTCCAGAGGTAGGAGGGCCGGTGGCCAGCCATGGAAGGAGATGGCCAGCCACCGGCCCGGATGAAGGCACGGCGCACCGTCCGACACAGACGGGTCGGGTATCGCCGAGCCAACTTGTGCACGGCTACCGCAACCGGTCCGACAGGACGCCGCGCTTCAAGTGCGACCAGGGCCGACCCGACCACCCCTGACACGAGCCGTCACCCTGGCCGCACAGATGGAAACGTACCTACAACTGGACGAGTTGTCTACACGTCGAAACGGGCCTCTTGGTTGACACTTGGTAAGACAAGTGCCAGGTACGGTGAGCAGGTGCCCACCTCGCACTACGGACAGCCCCGCTACCGCGCCATCGCCGACGAGCTACGAAAGCGCATCGAAAGTGGCGTCGTCCCGCTGGGCACCCTCCTGCCAGCCGAGAGCGCACTTGCTATCGAGTTTCGGGCGAGTCGCGGCACGATCCGACAAGCGATCGCCACGCTGCGAGAGATCGGCTTGGTCACCACGGAGCATGGCCGGGGAACCTGCGTGAACCCCGACTTCACTGCGCATATTCCTAATCCTGTCGACGAGAAAGCAAAGAGGCAGCGGAGAGTCGCTGCGGAACCCGAGTTGGCAGCGTTGCTCAAGGTCGAAGTCGGAGCAACTTTGATCGAAGATCAAGACGTTACGTGCCGAGAAAGAAAGGTCGAGGCAGTCGTGAGGACCTACCGAGTTCTCAACAACCCCACTGGATACGCCTGATTCTGGTATTCACCCAAAGCCGTGGACATGGGCTGGCAAAGTAGGCCAGCCCACGATGGTCTGTTCGTGCCGTCATCAGGGTGCGCTGCGGTGGTTTCCCTCAGGCAGCCGTGCGCTTGAGTTCCACGATGGGCAAGGCGTCGCACTTGCTTGGTTCGGGCATGATTCCATAGTGTGACGAAACGATGGAGTGTTTCTCTAATCGCTGCCGGCGTGCTGGGTCTGCTCGGTGTCGCACTGACCCAGTTCCCCACTTCGTGGTGGCGTGTGCTGGCTTCCAGTTGGGCGGTGTTGCTACCGGTGGCGGCGAGCCTGACGGTGTTGATCCTGGGTGTGCTGCTGTGGTGCCGATCTACCGAGGAACATCAGGCATCGGCTGCACCAACAGCGCCAGACCGGCAGGTACACCCCCTGCGGTCGTGGGTGATCCCGGTCGGGGTGGCCTTGGTTGCAGTGGCCACCTGGGCCGCGGTTGCCTGGCTGCAAGGCTCGGTGCCCGCAGTGGGTGACGAGGTGCAGCGCGCACAGCTGCGGGTGGAGTCCATCCGGACCGGCCTGACCATCGGCGGGGCGGTGGCCGCCGCGTTCGCACTACTACTGGCGTTTCGCCGACAGCAATTAGCCGAGCGCAGCCAGCAGGCTACCGAGTACGACGCCGGTGAGAAGCGCGTCACCGATCTGTATGTCAAGGCCGCTGACCAACTCGGCTCGGACAAGGCCCCGGTCCGCCTCGCGGGCCTGTATGCCCTGGAACGCCTTGCTCAGGACAACCCGCTCCATCGAAAAAGCATCGCGGAAGTGATCTGTGCCTACCTACGCATGCCCTACATCCCTCCTCCTATTCAGCCCGCTCCCACCAATCAGGCACGAGCAAACACCGACCGAATCTCGCTTGCCCCCGCAGATGCGAGGGAGGAGGACGACGAAACAGCCGTGGACCCACGAGAAGAACGTCAGGTTCGCCTCGCCGCTCAACGCATCCTCGCCCGTCACCTCCACCCAACCACCCAGGGCGGAGGTACCAACCCCTCGTATTGGGGCCCAAACCTGGCCTTGGACCTCACCGAAGCGACCCTCATTAACGTCGATTTCGCCCACTGCCACCTCCACAACGCCCGCTTCAACAAGGCGACGTTCAGCGGAGATACCTCGTTCGGGGGAACAACTTTCAGCGGTAGTGCCCGGTTCATCGGGGCAACGTTCGGCGGTGATGCCTGGTTCCGCGGGGCAACGTTCAGCGGTTCCGCCATGTTCCTTGAAGCGACGTTTCACGGTGCCGCCACGTTTCCTAAAGCGACGTTCAACGGCAGCTCTGTGTTTCGCAGGGCGAAATTCTGCGGGGCCGCCGGATTCCATGAGGCGATGTTCGGCAGTGTGGCCGAGTTCGGCGAGGCCACGTTCAGCAGGGCTGCTAGATTCGGCGAGGCTTCGTTCAGCCGAGCCGCCAGGTTCGGTAGGGCGACGTTCAGCGGTGTTGCAGGGTTCGAAAACGCGACATTCAGCGGTTCCAGGGACTTTGAGGGGGCAAATCTCGGCGGGGTGAGGTACGACGGGCCTAATCCAGTTTCCAATAGCTCTGCCAAATCGTCCTCTTAGAGAGCGTTCCGCATGTCTGCCAGTCGAGCGGAATGAAGGTATGGCATCGGGGGTGGGTGGCGGGTGCGCCTCGGGTGAGGCGGCCGAGCATGCCGGAGAACGGGTACCCCGCTATAAAGCATCCTCAAGGCACCTACGTCACCTCAGTCCTTCGATCTTAGCCTGGCAGGCAGTGTATGCATGGCGGGATAGGGAGAATAGTCCACCTCTATGCCCTATAAAGAAATAGAGGCAGGTTTGCGGGAATCGCGGATTTCGGGGGTTGGAATGGGCGACAACTGCCGAGAAGTTTCGAGAGAGGTTTGATTAGTGCTCACCGAAGATCAAGTAGTTGCCATGAATGAACGATCGCGAACGGCGTCAATCAAATAGTCTGCATACCCGTCAAGTAAGATCAGGACCACCTCTAAACGAGAGATAGCCTCTTCGGACGAGTAGGAAAGGAGTTCGCCGTGTGCGACCTTATTTCTCGCTGCCAAGAGAGAGCTGTCGATGTATCCGAGGTGGGTGACGGCAAATGAGGGCACCTCAAGCCCCAGTGCGGCTATAATCTCAGCGAAGACGCGGGAAGAGAGATTGCTTTCTGCATCGATGACTTTATCGGGGTTGACCGAAAAGGTCTCTTGCCGTTTTGCGTCCATGTCTGCGAGTAGTTCCCCAAGATAGCGAGCTTTCTGACTCCCCTCCGACCGCTTAAAATGTGAGGCTACGCTTGCCGCCTGAAGGCTAACCTTCAGGAGGGACGTCGGAATCCTCTGAGCAACGATGAAGCGTACGTACTTCTCGCTGGCAGTCTTAACGAATCCTTCCCAGTGCGCGTAGGCAAGAACAACCGCGGCTCTCGTTGTCCAGCCCATCTGCGCAGGCTCGGCGTGTCCATCTTCGAGAGATTGAATATCCAGTTTTAGTTGTGATAGCTCACGTTTGCGGTGTGCAAGGTTGCGGTGGATGGCTCCTACGAAGTCCTCAGGGGTCATCTAGGTGACGCCAACTACGAGAACAACTGCCGACCCTTTGGAATCGTTTTTCTCATTCTTTGGTCGGCACGGATGCCCGTCGAGAATCCTGGCGAAAACTCAGGATCGGACCACAAAGCCCGTTGCTTATCTAAGACCACCTCAGGAGTTATCCGAGCGGGAGCGCCATGGTAAGCGACTCCAAGGGCAAGGACCTCAAACGCTGTGGCGGAGAAGGGGCCGACTGGTCGCCCACTTGTTGGATTCAACTTGCGCAATATGTCGGCACCCGCCGCTTTATTCAGAACCGAGAAAGTTCGTTCAAAAACTGCCTTCATTTCCGCTAAGTCTTCATCTGTAAGCTCCGTAAGGGGTACAACTTCCTCAGTCAGGAACTCGCCAAGGAATCCGAGCGTCCGTAGATTAGTCTCCGGAATATTCCTCAGGGTGACGAAGCGGAGTGCGATTTCCATATGATATCTTTCCCGAATCGATCTGCTCGGGAGGTTTAGGACTGTTAAGAAATCTGCATTGTCTGAAATGTCGCTCAGCCACAGGAAGTGCTTCCGGCTGATGCTGACCAGCAGCGAGTTCCTAAGCTCTTGTTCGCTGGCGACACTTCCGAACGAGTTCAAGCGTTGAAATAGATCGTACTTCGCCCTCTTGTCGCTCTGCCTCTTGATGATCTTCATATCTAGTCGCGCACGTTTAAAGTCGATCCGTTGAGCCTGACTCAAACCCGGGGAATCATTGCCTGGCTCATACGTCATCCCGCCCAAGGACTTAAGGAAAGGTGCCTCGTCGCACTTGAATGGAGGAAGAGTTTCCCCGTCCTCGTTCCGTAGTATGCCCATGAAGTGGAAGATTGTTGAAAGGCGCTGGACGCCATCGACTACGTCCCAGCCGGATTCGCTAGCGGCGACAAAGATGCTAGGTAAGGGAATTCCTAAGAGGATGCTTTCGATCAGTCTTGTTTGCTGCGTGGTTGTCCAACGAAACAGTCGCTGGAATTCGGGATGGATATCAAGTTCTCCATCCCGGTAAAGGTTTGCAACCTCGCCAATTGACATTGGATACGCGTCCGTCGAAATCTGGCGTCGATACTTCTCAAGCTCTGCCTCTAGCGTCACTGCTATACCATACAAAACCCACACCTGATCCACTACGTGCCGGCGGGGACGAAGAGGCACTACCAAGCCATGAGGACTGGTGGGGTTGGCGGGGGTCAACTGCCGAGTTGTTCTGTTATAGATCAAGGCACCGCGCTGCGCGCGGTGCGGGCGCGGTGGCCCCGTCCGGCGGCAAGCCGCCCCGGTCGTCTGCGACGCCGGGGCGGAAAGCCGCCGACAGCCGACGGGCTGCCGCGCCCGCAGCATCCCGAACGCGGATGACGACCACGACCAGGCCGTGACGATCGCCAGCGTGGTTGGCCGCCGTCGAGCTTCTGGCGATCGGCTGCCGCGCCGGCTTCGCCGGCTTGCCCTCGGCCTTCCTTGGTCACCCACGCCGCGCCGGAGCCGACCACACCGGGTCCGCCTACGCTGTCGCGGTGGACGCGGGCAGGGTGTGGCGGCTGTACCACCGGGGCGAGCTGGTCGGCGAGATCGACGAGCAGAGTCACGATTTCCCCTGGACGTACGGCCGGTTCCGCCCCCTGTCGGGGTTCGAGCCACTACGCCCGCTCTTCGTCGCCCGGAGCGCCGCCCTCGACGCGGACGACGACGAGGCCATGATCCGGATCGACGACGAGATCCGGGCCGCCCTCACCATGACCCAGCCGGACGGCCGCCCGGTGGCCGAGTTCCTGCTGAGCATCGAGGACGACGAGGCCGGCTTTCGGTGGCATGACGAGCCGTTCGAGGACGGGTAGCCCGTGCCATTAGCGTGCCATTAAGGCAGGACAGCCGGGGTCAACCCAGGCCACCCGGGACCGCCGCGACCAGGCCGCCGGCCCCACGACCTGCCGCCCATCGTCAATTCCCAAGCTGACAGTGCGGGTTCGATTCCCGTCACCCGCTCCACGCACGAAGGCCCTGGTCAGGACGCAAGTCCCTAGCCGGGGCCTTCGGCGTTTCGAGGCGGCAACATCGACTTCATGTCGGCGACATGGCGGCATCCGAGCCACTGTGACACCGCTGTGTCGCCGACATGGAGTCGATCATGGCTGACGGACGAACGTGAAGAGCGCTCCGGAGGTCTCCAGCGGTCGAGGCGTGCCCGTGAACCGGTGCACGCCGACCGAGAAGAGCACCCCGTCCGGCGCGTGGAAGGCCCGCTCGGCGAAGCCGGCGTCCCGCAGCCAGCCGCGTAGCGCCGGCGTCAGGTCGGGGGCGCGCCGGGTCCGCGTCCAGATCACCGTGGCACCGGCCGCGCACAGTTGCGGCAGGGCGGCCACGGTCCGGCGTACGTCATGGTCGTCGACGTTGCCGAAGACGCCCGCCATCAGCACGAGGTCGGCCGGCACCGCCTGCGCGTACGACGAGAGCCGGCCCGCGTCCGCCCGCCGGATGTCGACGTTCGCGAGGCCGGCCCCGGCGGCGGCTGCCCGGGCGGCGGCGACGTTGCCCGGGTCGTACTCCAGCAGCGTGGCGCGGACGCGAGCCGCGTCGGCCCGGCCAGCCAGCGCACCGACCAGGTCGTGTCCCTGGCCCGCACAGGCGCTGACGACCGCCAGCGGCTCGTCGGGGCGCTCGTCCAGCCACGCGGTGATCGCCCCGCGCACCAGCCGCAGCCGGCGGGACAGCGGGGAGTCCTCGTCGGCGTAGGGCTGGTGCCACGCCTGCCAGTCGGTCCCGGTCGTCATGGCGTCGAGCCTGCCAGACCCGGTCCTGCCAGCCCCGGCTCTGTCGGCCTACAGGCGCTCGCCGGGCCCGGAGGCGTCAGAGCCGGCCGACGGCGACGAACACGCAGGTGGCGAGGATCGTCAGGTTGACCAGCACGGCGACGGGCTCGCGCAGCCGCAGGTGGATGCCCGTCGCGCCGACCATGACGACGCCGAGGCCGGCGGCGGCGAGCGGCGTGAGCCACGTCGCGATGCCGGTCAACCCGGGCAGGAGCAGCCCGACGGCCGCGAGGACCTCCAGCGCGGCCACGGTGCGCAGCAGCGGCATGGGTACGATCCGGGCGCTCGTCTGCCCGCCCGCGAGTAGCCTCTCCCGGGACCAGGTGCCCTTGGCCAGCCCGGAGAAGGCGAAGATCAGTGCGAGGACCGCCTGCGCGGCCCAGAGTGCGACGTTCACGGCGACTCCCGATGGTCGTGGGTGGTGAACGAACTGGACACTGCGCACGACGGGATGCGCGGACGATTGGTGACCGACCGTGCGGCGGGTGCTGCCTCGGCGGGGCGTGCCCGGCCGGTCAGGACGTACGCTGGCGCTCATGCGGATTGGCATCGTGATCCTTCCGGACCAGCGCTGGTCGCAGTCGCGGCGCCGCTGGCGGCAGGCGGAGGAGTGGGGCTTCGACCACGCCTGGACGTACGACCACCTGGGCTGGCGGGACCTGGTCGACGGGCCCTGGTTCGACTCGATGACCACGCTGACCGCCGCCGCCACGGTGACCTCCCGGATCAGGCTGGGCACCCTCGTCGCCTCGCCCAACTTCCGGCACCCGGCGGCCTTCGCCCGGCAGATCACCGCCCTCGACGACGTCTCCGGCGGCCGGTTCCTGCTCGGCGTCGGCGCGGGCGGCATCGGCTTCGACTCGGCCGTGCTGGGCGGGGAGACGCTGCCGCCCCGCCAGCGCGTCGACCGGCTCGCCGAGTTCGTCGAGCTGCTCGACCTGATCCTGCGCGAGGACGGCACCACCTGGCGTGGCGACTGGTTCGCCGCCGTGGACGCCCGCAACAACCCGGGCTGCGTGCAGACGCCCCGGGTGCCGTTCGTGATGGCCGCCAACGGCCCCCGCTCGATGCGGCTGGTGGCCCGGTTCGGGCAGGGCTGGGTCACCACCGGCACGGGCGGCGACGACGTGGAGCAGTGGTGGGGGACGGTCGCCGACCTCACCACCCGGATGGACCGGGCGCTGGCCGAGGCCGGCCGCGACCCGGCCACTCTGGACCGCTACCTGTCGCTCGACTCCGCCCCCGCGTTCTCGCTGCGCAGCGCGGACTTCTTCGCCGAGCAGGTCGGGCGGGCCGCCGCCCTCGGCTTCACCGACGTGGTGACGCACTGGCCCCGGGCCAGCAGCTGGTACGCCGGGGACGAGGCCGTCCTGGTGGACGCGGCCACCCGCCTCCTGCCGGAGCTGCGCCGCCTGACGCCGGCTCCCCGCCCACCCGCCGCCGGGTGAGGGGTGTGAGAAGGGGACGCTTCTCGACCGTATGCGTTAGCAGGGGCCCTTCCTCACCCCCGCGCCGAGACGAGCCGGAACCGCACGCAGACGATCTGGCTGTCGTCGGTGACGGGGGTGCCGACCCGCGCCCAGTAGGCGGCATGCCCGGCCCGCCACTCCTCGATCGACCGGTCGCCCTCCCCTTCGGAGCGGGCGAAGTCCCACGGCACCTCGGCGAAGCGCACCACGTCCACGCCGGTCACCTCGACTACTCCGACGGGCGCGTCGTGGTCGTCCACGAGGGCGAGCCGCTCGCCGACGTGCTCCAGCTCCTCGCCCTCCTCGGCGTACTCGTCGGTCAGGCCGGCGGTCGCCGTCTTGGCCCCGGCCAGCACCAGGGAGTTGAGTCTCGCCCGCAGCTCGCCGGGGGTGCCGAGGGCGAGGCTGCGCAGTCCGTCGATCCGGGGCCACATCCCGCCGAGGCTACGCGGCCCGGCCGCGCCCCGCCGCCGGATTCCGGGCGGGCGCGGCACCACGTACCGGCTCGGAGCGGCGCTGCGCCGGAGCGTGCCGGGGGCGCTACGGTGACGGCGGATCGAGCTGGCGAGGAGGCGGACGATGGGGAAGCGCCGTGCGGTGCTCGTTCCGGGGCAGGGCTACGACACCCGGGGGCCACTGTTCGCGTACGCCGGTGAGGCGCTGCGCCGGATCGGCTTCGACATCGACGAGATCACCTGGCGGGCACCGGCGGACCTGGACCTGGACCGGGCGGCGTCCTGGGTGGTCGAGCAGGTCGCCCCGGCGCTGGCCGAGCCGGCGCACCTGCTGGTCGGCAAATCGCTGGGCAGTTTCGCCGCCCCGTTCGCCGCCGACCGAGGGGTCCCGGCGATCTGGCTCACCCCGCTGCTGCACCGGGCCGAGGTGACCGGGGCGCTGGCCCGCGCGACCGCGCCGTTCCTGCTGGTCGGCGGCACCGCCGACCCATCGTGGGACGGCGTGGCGGCCCGCCGGCTCAGCCCGCACGTGCTGGAGGTCGACGGGGCCGACCACTCGTTGCTGCTGCCCGGTCCGCTGGCCCGCTCTGCGGAGGTGCTGGGCATGGTCTGCACCGCCGCGGAGGAGTTCCTCGGCGGAGCGGGCTCGGGCGGCTGAGCCGCGCCGCTCGCGGCCGCGCCGCCCCGCTCAGATGAGCTGCGCCGCGTAGCCGGCTGCGGCGAGCACCCGCTCGTCCCCCGTCGCCGCGTGGGCGTCGAGCACCGCGTCGGCGAGCTTCACCACGTGCTCGTCGCCGTGCCGGGCCGCGCGGGCGAAGACCTCCGCCGGGGTGCCGGGGGCGACGGCCGGCGGCGCGACGCCGGCCGGGGAGGCGTACACGGCGGTGACGGCCGCCGTCGCGGACCAGGCCGCGGCGAGGCTCGGCGCCCAGAGCCCGGGGTCCAGCTCCGGCAGCGTACGCAGCACCGCCGTCGGCGCGGTCACCGCGTGCACCAGCATGACGGGTTCCGCGTGCCCGTACCGGAGGTAGTCGAGGCTCGCCCGGTGCACCAGTTCGGCGAGCCCCCGCTCCGCCTCGGCCGGGGTCCGCGCGGGCCGCAGCGCCGCGAGCGACGACTCCCATTCGGGTACGTCCGGCAGCCGCCCCAGCCGCTCGCGGATGCCGCCGGTGCGGTCGGCGATGCGGGGCAGCCCGGCCAGCGCGGCGGCCACCCCGGCCTCCCCGCCCTGCCCGGCTTCCCCGGCGGGAGGCGCTGCCGGTAGCAGAGGCGCGCCCGGGACCGGCTGCCAGCGCGCGGCCCAGTAGGCGAGGGCCTGGCCGAGTTCGGTGCGCCGGTCCGGGCTGGTCTCGTCGGCCCGCAGCGCCCGCACGGCGTGCCCGACCCGGATGACGCCGTGGGTGGCCCCGGCGGCGATGCCCGGCAGCAGCCGGGGCCACCAGGTGCCGAGGATGTCCCGCCAGGGCCGTTCGCGCAGCTCCCGGTCGAAGTGGGCGAGCCAGTCGCCGGCGCGTTTCGGGTCCCCGAGGGCGGCCCGCCAGTCGTCGATCGGCCGGAGGCCGCGGGGCAGCTCGTCGAGCCGCCGCAGGTAGTCGTCCAGCCAGCGGTGCACCTCGGCGTCGTGCCCGTGCCGGGCCAGCGCCTCGACCGTCATCGGGCCGTGGTTGGAGAGCCAGCCCTCGAACTCCGGGCCGGTGCGGTGCAACCGTCGGTACGCCTCGTCCAGGATTCCGTCGTCCATGCCACCGATCGTGCGACTTGAACCTTGCTTGAGGTCAACCCTCGGGTGGGGTCAGCCGGCCACCCTCGACCAGGCCGTGTATCCGCAGCTCGGCGGCGAGCGCGGGCGGGCAGTCGAGCACCACGGCGGAGGTGCCGAGGACCTCGGCGCCCCGGGCGGCGCAGATCGCGTACAGGGCGTGCAGCTGGGCGCCGGTGGCCACCCAGTCGTCGACCACCAGCACCCGGTCGCCGGGGCCGAGGTGCCGGTCCCGGACGCCCAGGTCGACCCGGCGGCCCCGGAAGTCCGGGGGGCTCTGTGCCCAGGTCGTCGCACCGGCGGGCAGCCGCCCGTCCCCTGCCTTGTGCGCCGGCGCGAAGCCGACCCCGAGGGCGGTCGCGGCGAGCGGGCCGAGCAGCAGCCCGGTCACGGCGGGGGCGAGCACCACGGTCGGTCGGGCGTCCCGGAACGGCGCGGCCAGGGCCGGCCCGAGCCCCGCCAGCACCTCCGGGTCCCGCCACCACCCGGAGACGTCGCTGACCAGGTGGGTGCTCTGCGGGCCGGGGTCGATCCACCGGAACAGCTCGACGAGACGTTCGCTCAGCTCAGCGGGCATGCCGCCCATCCTGCGCCAGATCGACGCCCCGGTGGGGTCCGGCCCGCCCGGGGCCGAGCGGGCCACGTCGCCTCGGATGATCGGCCACACGTATACGAGCAAATACGAACATAGCGCCATGATCACGTTGACTTCGGAAGTGCTTCTCTCGTTACGGTCCGGGCCGGTTTGTTCTCCAGGACTTCGTCCTCAACAACGACTTCGTTCGCCACGACGAAAGGACCGGGCCCGTGGTTGGTAGGCACTCCCGTACCCGATTGTTCTCCTCGCCGGCCGGGATCGCGGCCACCGCGGCGGTCGGTGTCGCGCTCGCCGTCGGCGGCACCGTCGGCGCGGTGAGCCTGACCTCCGGCGAGGCGGCCCCGCAGCCGACCGTCGCCGACGTCCCGGTGACCGCCCCCACCACCGCGGCCGTGCCCTCGGCGTCGCCCAGCCCGAGCGCGAGCGTCCCGCCCAGCGCCAGCCCGTCGCCGACCGTCACGGCCAGCCCGAAGGCCACCCGGAGCCAGGCCGCCTCGCGGAGCAGGCCGCGCACCGCCGCGCCGAAGCCGGCCGCCACGAAGGCGGCCGCCACCAAGAAGCCCACCCCGACCAGCAACGTCGTCGACAGCGGCTCGTGCGGGGCGTCCTTCTACGACGAGGGGCAGCTCACCGCCAACGGGGAGAACTTCGACCCGAGCGCCATGACCGCCGCCCACAAGACCCTGCCGTTCGACACCATGGTCCGGGTGACGAACCCGGCCAACGGCAAGTCGGTCACGGTCCGGATCAACGACCGGGGCCCCTTCATCGACGGCCGCTGCCTCGACCTGTCGCGGGCCGCGTTCGCGGCCATCGCCTCCGTCGACGTCGGCGCACTGACCGTGAAGTACGAGATCCTGGGCTGACCCGATGACCTCGGGCGGGGGCGGTGCGACCGGGGCCGGACCGGCCGCCGCCCCGACCCGGCCGGGCAGAACATCCTCGGCCGACGGGCCAGGCTCATTCACCGGTTCACGTCCATCAGGCATGCTGTCCCTCGTACGCATGCATGCCTTCCAGTCGGGCCGTGGCCCGCTGAGCCCCGGATCCCGCGCCGGCCTCGGCGCGGCCCTCGTCCTGCTCGCGATCATCTCCGGCGTGGAGCTGGCGGACGGCCGCTGGGCGCACTACGTGGCGCTGATGGTCGCCGCCCCGTTCCTCGCCGCGGCGCTGGCCTCCTGGCGGGTGGTGCTCGGAGTGGGGGCCGCCGCGACCGCGATCGGGTCCGCCTTCGCCCTCGCCGAGCCGAGGACGTCGCTGGTCACCGCCGTCAACGTGGCCGGCATCGCGCTCGCCACCGGCATCGCGGCTGCGGTGGCCGCCGTGCGGCAGCGGCAGGCCGAGCAGATCGCCGAGCTGTCCAAGCTGGCGGCGGTGGCCCAGCAGGCGGTGCTGCGTCCGCTGGGCCCGCAGGTGGGGACCCTGGCCGTGGCGGGGCGCTACATCTCCTCGACCGCCACCGCCGAGATCGGCGGCGACCTGTACGAGGCGATCGACACCCCGTACGGCGTCCGCATGATCATCGGTGACGTGCGCGGCAAGGGGCTGGACGCCGTCCGGCTGGCCAGCATCGTGCTGGGCTCGTACCGGCACGTCGCGTACGAGCGGGCCGACCTGCGGGCGGTGGTCGCCGACCTGGACCGGGCGGTGGCCCGCAACGTCGGCGACGAGGACTTCGTCACCGCGGCCCTGGTCGAGGAGCGGGGCGGCACCCTCACCATCGTCAACTGCGGCCACCCGTCGCCGCTGCTGCTGCGCCGGGGCGCGGTGATCCCCCTCGAACCGCCCGCGCCCGCGCCGCCGCTGGGCTTCATGCCGGTCGTCCGGCCCCGCGTCGAGCGCCTGGAGCCGGGGGACCGGCTGCTGCTGTTCACCGACGGCCTCGGCGAGGCGCGCCGGGACGGCGAGTTCTTCCCGACGGCCGACCGCGCCTGGCGGCTGCTCGGTCACGGCACGGTCGGCGACGGGCTGGCCTCGCTGGAGACCGCCCTGGTCGAGTGGGTGCACGGCCGGCTCGACGACGACATCGCCCTGGTCCTGATGGAGTACGCCGGCCACAGCAGCGGGGTGACCGCCGCCGTGCCGAGCTGGGAGGTCGGCGCGGCCGAGGGCTGAGCCACCCGCCCGCTGCCCCCGCCCCGCCCCGCCGCCCCCGGCTCCCGGGCCCCGCCCCGCCGCCTCCCGGCCCCGCCCCGCCGCTCCCGGCCCGTCCTCGCACCCGGCCCCGACGGCCGAAGCGCGGGTGTGTAATCGCCGTCACTTCCACGTTGAGCTTGTCGCTGCCTACCCGTGAGTAATACAGTCGGGGTTACTGATCGGTAACACCTGTCCGGGAAGCGGGGCCAGCGAGCATGACCCACTACAAGAGCAACCTCCGGGACCTTGAGTTCAACCTGTTCGAGGTCTTCGGGGCGGACCGGGCGTTCGGCCAGGAGCCGTACTCGGATCTCGACGTCGACACCGCGCGCAGCTTCCTCGCCGAGGTGGACCGCCTCGCCCGCGAGGACCTCGCGGCAAGCTACTCGGACAGCGACCGCAACCCCCCGGTCTTCGACCCGGCCACGCACATTGCGCCGCTGCCGGAGCCGTTCAAGAAGTCTTACCGGGCGTTCATGGAGTCCGAGTTCTGGCGGCTCGACCTCCCGCCGGCGCTCGACGGCACCAACGCCCCGCGTGCCCTCTGGTGGTCCCTCGCCGAGCTGGTGCTCGGCGCGAACGCCCCCGTCTGGATGTACGCCTCCGGCCCGTCCTTCGCGCACGTGCTGCACGTCGAGGGCACCGAGCGGCAGAAGAAGTGGGCCAAGCTCTTCATCGACAAGCAGTGGGGCTCCACGATGGTGCTCACCGAGCCCGACGCGGGCTCGGACGTGGGCGCCGGCCGCACCCGGGCGATCCCGCAGCCGGACGGCTCGTGGCACATCGAGGGCGTGAAGCGCTTCATCACCTCCGGCGAGCACGACCTGAGCGACAACATCGTGCACTACGTGCTGGCCCGCCCGGTCGGCGTCGAGGGCGTCGGCGGCCCCGGCACCAAGGGCCTGTCGCTCTTCGTCGTGCCGAAGTTCCACTTCGACCCGGAGACCGGCGAGCTGGGCGAGCGCAACGGCGTCTACGCCACCAACGTCGAGCACAAGATGGGGATCAAGGTCTCCAACACCTGCGAGATGACCTTCGGCGAGCACGGCGTGCCGGCGAAGGGCTGGCTGCTCGGCGAGAAGCACGACGGCATCCGGCAGATGTTCATGATCATCGAGTACGCCCGGATGATGGTCGGCACCAAGGCCATCGCCACGCTCTCCACCGGCTACCTCAACGCCCTCGAGTACGCCAAGAACCGCGTCCAGGGCGCCGACCTCGTCCAGCAGGCCGACAAGACCGCGCCCCGGGTCACCATCACCCACCACCCGGACGTGCGTCGCTCGCTGATGCTCCAGAAGTCGTACGCCGAGGGCCTGCGCGCCCTGGTCTGCTACACGGCCTCCTGGCAGGACCAGGTCGCCATCGCCGAGGCGGCCGGCGACGAGCAGGCGACGAAGATCGCCAAGCGGGTCAACGACCTGCTGCTGCCGCTGGTCAAGGGCGTCGGCTCCGAGCGGGCGTACGAGATGCTGGGCCACGAGGCGCTGCAGACCTTCGGCGGCTCCGGCTTCCTCCAGGACTACCCGCTGGAGCAGTACGTCCGGGACGCCAAGATCGACACCCTGTACGAGGGCACCACCGCGATCCAGAGCCTCGACCTGATCTTCCGGAAGATCGTCCGGGACAACGGCAAGGCCCTCATGACGGTCGCCGGCGAGATCCAGGAGTTCATCACCTCCGAGGGCGGCAACGGCCAGCTCAAGCAGGAGCGGCAGGCGCTCGGCAAGGCGCACGCCGAGGTCCAGACCATCCTCGGCGTGCTGACCGGCTGGCTGGGCGAGGCGCAGGGCGGCGACGCCCGGGCGCTCTACAAGGTGGGCCTCAGCAGCCGCCGGTTCCTGCTGGCGGTCGGCGACCTGGTCGTCGGCTGGCTGCTCCAGCGGCAGGCCGACGTCGCCCTGCGCGCCCTGGCCGGTGAGGTCTCCGCCGCCGACAAGGCGTTCTACACCGGCAAGGTGGCCGCCGCGAAGTTCTTCGCCCGCGAGGTGCTGCCCCGGCTCGGCGCCGACCGGCGGATCATCGAGAGCACCGACCTGGAGCTGATGGACCTCCCGGAGGAGGCGTTCTGAGCCGCTGACGCACCACAGCGGCCCCCGGACGGCCGGCGAGTCCCCCAACTCGCCGGCCGTCGCCGTCCCACCCGGCTTCGGCGACCCGTGCCGAACGGTCCCGCGCGTCCCCTATCGCCGGTCGCATCCCGGGTACTTGCCCGGCCGGGCGGGTAACCGAGGCCCGGACGTCGTCAGTGAACGCCCAGAGCCACCGCACGTGGGGGTGCAGCGCACATGGGCATTGGTAGTGGAATCTTCCTCATCGCCATCGGCGCGATCCTGACCTTCGCCATCCGGGCGAACGTCTGGTGGGTGGACCTGCGCGCGGTCGGCTGGGTCTTCATCCTGGCCGGGTTGGCCGTGCTGCTCACCACGCTCTGGTTCTGGCAGGACCGGCGCAAGCGGGCGCGCACCCTGATCGTGGAGGAGAACAGGCTGTCGCATCCGACCGCCATGATGCCGCCTCCGCCCGACCCGCCGCCGCCCACGGCACCGCCCTCCTGAGGCCCGCCGGCTCGCCCGCCGGGCCGGCGCTCGCCTACCGGCCCGGCCGGCTCGGGCGCACCTCGGGCGCTCGCAGGTGTTGGCAGGGGTCCCCTGTACGACGGAATGCGTTGACAGGGGGCCCTTCCTTGCGCCTCAGGCGCGGGCGGTGTGGCGGGCGACGATGTCGGCGCGGCTCAGCTCGGCCCAGGGAAGTCGGGTGCGGTGCACGACCAGGTCGGTGGTGCGCAGCCCCTCCTGGTCCGCGTGTTCCGGGTCGAGCAGCGCCGAGAGCAGCGAGATGCCCGGATTGTGGGCGACCAGCAGCACCGTCCTCGCCTCCGCCGGGGCCGACCGGACCAGCGCCAGCAGGTCCGCCGGGCGTGCCTCGTACGCGCCCGGCTCGTAGCGCACCTGCGGGGCGGGGCCGGCCGGCCCCGCCTCGTCGGCTGCGCCGGTCATGCCCAGCTGCACCCCGTGCCAAGTCTGCCGGGTGCGCCGGGCGGCCGAGCAGAGCACCACGTCGGGGAGCAGGCCGTGCCGGGCCAGCCAGGCACCGGCGGCGGCCGAGTCGGCGTGCCCCCGTGCGGTGAGCGGCCGCTGGACGTCCGGGCCGCTCCCCGGTGCCTCCGCCTTGGCGTGCCGCAGCAGCACCAACGTCCGTTCCGTCCCTCCGGCGTCCGTCATGGGCCCAGCTTGCCCGATTGACGATCGGAGCGCCTGGGTATGTCGATGGATGCCGCAACCTCATCCATGGCCGCGGCGGGTAGCAGCGCCAGCTGACAGCCAAGGAGGCGACGAACATGGGCATTGGTGCCAGCATCTTCCTCATCGCGCTGGGTGCGATCTTCGCGTTCGCCGTGCAGGCCGACCTGGGGTGGCTGAATCTCGGCGTCGTCGGCTGGGTGCTGATGCTCGCCGGCGTCGTCAGCCTGCTCACCACGCTCTACTTCTGGAACCGGGGCCGCCGCACGGTGGTCGCCACGCCGGTGCGCCAGAACCGCGTGGTCGCCGACCGGGTCGTGCCGGTGCAGGGTGAGCCCGTGGTCCAGGAGTACCGCGAGGTGCGCCGCCCGGGTCGTACGGTCTGACCGGTCCGGCCCGACGGCCGACGACCGCCCAGGACTCCGGGGGCCCCGCAACGGCGCGGGGCCCCCGGCGCGTGCCCGGAGCGGGGGATCAGGGTGGGGGAACCGGGCGGCAGGCTCAGGCGAACAGGGCGAAGTAGATCGCGATGTGGTGGCAGATCGCCGCCACCAGCGTGCAGGCGTGGAAGAACTCGTGGTGGCCGAAGACGGTGGGCCACGGGTTGGGCCGGCGCAGCGCGTAGAAGACGGCACCGACGCTGTAGATCGCGCCGCCGACGGCGAGCAGCACCAGCGCGGTCACGCCGCCGGAGTGCAGGATCTGCGGCAGCATCGCCACCGACACCCAGCCGAGAGCCAGGTAGAGCGGTGCGGAGACCCAGCGCGGCGCGTGCGGCCAGACCAGTTTCAGCGCCACGCCGCCCAGCGCGCCGCCCCAGACCAGGGCGAGCATGGTGGTCGCCTGCCGGGCGTCCAGCAGCAGGACGCAGAACGGTGTGTACGTGCCGGCGATGAACACGAAGATCATCGAGTGGTCCATCCGGCGCATGATCTGGTAGCCGCGCTCGGACCACACCCGACGGTGGTAGAGGGCGCTGGTGCCGAAGAGGCCGCAGACGGTCAGGCTGTAGACGAGGCAGCTGACCAGCGGGGACCAGCCGGGGCGGCTGGCGGCGATGGCGCAGAGCACGATGCCGCAGACGAGCGCGACGAAGAACGCGTAGGTGTGCAGCCAGCCGCGCATCCGCGGCTTCCCGATGTCGACCGGCTTGAGTCGAAGCGGTGCGGAGGTCGTCACGCACCTAGGTTACGGCACCGTAGGTTACCGTCAAGTAGTGCCGATCGTCACGGGACCGCAGGGTCCGGCGGCCCTGACGGGCCCGCCGATCGGGGATCATGACGGGATGCGGATCCGGCCCGTCGGCGCCCACGCCCTGCTGCTCGACTGCGACGACCCCGACCAGGTGGAGGCGTGGCGGGCCGAGCTGACGCGCCGCCGCACCGCCGGCGAGCTGACCGCCGTCGAGATCGTCCCGGCGGCCCGTACGGTGCTGCTCGACGGGGTGCCCGACCCCGACCGGGCCGCCGCGCTCGTCGCCCACTGGACCCCACGACCCGCCGGCCCTGCGACGCCCGCCGACGGCACCAGGCCCGCCGAGGTCGAGGTGCCCGTCACGTACGACGGGGTCGACCTGCCCGCCGTCGCCGGCCACTGGGGCGTGGACGTGCCCGAGGTGGTCGCCCGCCTCACCGGCACCCCGTTCCGCGTCGCCTTCTGCGGGTTCGCGCCCGGGTTCGCGTACCTGACCGGGCTGCCGCCGCAGTGGGCGGTGCCCCGGCTCGCCACCCCCCGCCCCCGGGTCCCCGCCGGCTCGGTCGCGCTCGCCGGACCGTACGCCGGAATCTATCCCGGCGCGTCGCCCGGCGGCTGGCTGCTCGTCGGACGGACCGCGCTGACCCTGTTCGACGTGGCCGCCGACCCGCCGGCCCGGCTCGCCCCCGGCACCCCGGTACGCCTGGCGGCGACCACGTGACCCGCCCACCCGCCGGCGGCCCGGCGGGCCGGGTGGAGGTGCTCCGGGCCGGGGCGCTCACCACCGTGCAGGACCAGGGCCGGCCCGGCTGGGCACACCTCGGCGTGCCCCGGTCGGGGGCGCTCGACCCGGCGGCCCTGCGGCTGGCCAACCGCCTCGTCGGCAACCCGGAGGACGCCGCCGGTCTGGAGATCACCCTCACCGGCTGCGCGCTGCGCCTCACCCGGGCCGGCACGGTCGCGCTCACCGGCGCGGACGCCGACGTGTGGATCGGCGACGGGCGGATCGGCGCGGTGGCCGAGGCGCGCGTCGGAGGACGACCCGGCGACGTGCGCGTCGGCGACCGGCCCGGAGACGTCGGCCGGCCCCTGGCCGTGCCCGCCGGGGCGGTCGTGCGGATCGGCCCGGCCCGCTCCGGGCTGCGCACCTGGCTCGCCGTCGCCGGCGGGATCGCCGTGCCGCCGGTGCTCGGCAGCCGGTCCACCGACACCCTCTCCGGCCTCGGCCCGCCCCCGCTGCGCGACGGCGACACCCTGCCCCTCGGCGACCCGGGCGGCGACCCCGCGCCCGTCGACGTGACCATCGGGCGGCCCGCCCCGGCCGCGCTGCGGCTCCGGCTGCGCCTCGGGCCCCGCGACGACTGGTTCACCCCCGCCGCGCTCGACCGGCTGCTCGGCACGGCGTACACGGTGAGCCCGGTCAGCAACCGGGTCGGCGCGCGACTGACCGGAGCGCCGCTGCCCCGCGCGGTCGCCGGGGAACTGCCCAGCGAGGGCCTCGTGCTCGGCGCGGTGCAGGTGCCCGCCGACGGCCAGCCGCTGATCTTCCTCGCCGACCATCCCACCACCGGCGGCTACCCCGTCGTCGGGGTGGTGGACGACGTGACGCCGCTCGCGCAGGCCCGCCCGGGGACTACGGTGACGTTCCATGGACCTCAACGCTGACCTCGGCGAGGGATTCGGCATCTGGCGGCTCGGCGACGACGAGGCGCTGCTCGACCTGATCACCTCGGCCAACGTCGCCTGCGGCTTCCACGGCGGCGACCCGTCCACCATGCGCCGGGTCTGCGCCGCCGCCGCCCACCGCGGGGTCGCCGTCGGGGCCCAGGTCGGCTACCGCGACCTCGCCGGCTTCGGCCGCCGACACATCGCGTACGCGTTCGCGGACCTGCGCGACGAGACCACCTACCAGCTCGGCGCACTCGACGCGTTCTGCCGGGCGTACCGCACCCGGGTCCGCTACCTCAAGCCGCACGGGGCGCTCTACCACGCCGCCTCGGTCGACGAGTCGCAGGCCGCCGCCCTGATCGCCGCCATCGACGACTACGACCGCGACCTGCCGGTGCTCTGCGCCCCCGGCTCGGTGCTCGCCCAGCTCGCCACCGGCGCCGGTCTGCGGGTGGTCGCCGAGGGCTTCGCCGACCGGGGCTACCTGCCCAACGGCACGCTGGTGCCCCGCACCGCCCTCGGCGCGCTGGTCACCGACCCCGAGCAGGTGGCCGCCCGCGCCGTCCGGATGGCCACCGAGCAGACCGTGGTGGCCGTCGACGGCACCGTCGTGCCCTGCCCCGTCGAGTCCATCTGCCTGCACGGCGACACGCCGGGCGCGGTGGCGTCCGCCGAGCTGGTGCGGGCCGCGCTCCTCGAAGCGGGGGTGACGCTCACCCCGTTCGCGTGAAAGGAGGGGCACCTTGTCAACGCATCCCGTATGGGAAGGGCCCCTTCCTGACGCACCTGACGCCAGCGCGCGGGCGGCCGGCGTCGGGTCAGGCGTCCAGGCCGCGCAGGACCAGCGGAAGCCGCGCCGGGCCGCCCTCGACCACCCGCACCGGCACCCCCCAGTCCTGCCGGGTCAGGTGGCAGGCCGCGTGCTCCACGTCGGCGTCGCACGTCGCCGCCTGCGCGGTCACCTGGAGCACCCCGCCGGCCACCGACCCGTCGACCACCAACCGGCGGGACAGCTCCGTGCCGGTGCCCGCCCCCTCCATCAGCAGCTCCGGCGGCGACGCCGAGACGACCAGCCGCGTCGACGGCCCGTACGTCTCGTCCAGCTTCTGCCCCGGCGCCGGGGTGAAGACGACGTCCAGCGTCACCTCGCCCGCCGCGACCTCCATCGGCTTCCGCTCGGTGCGGTGCCGCGGGCCGTCGACCGTGCTCGCCCCCACGGCCGACAACGCGCCCGGGGCCAGCCGGGTCAGCCGGTGCGCCGCCGACTCGACCACCAGCACCCCGCCGTCGGCGGTCAGCACCACGTCGCTCGGCTCGGCGAGCCCGTCGGCGACCGTCGACACCTGACCGCTGGCCGGGTCGAAGCGGCGGACCGCCCCGTTGTACGTGTCGGCGATCAGCACCGAGCCGTCCGGCAACGCGCACACCCCCAGCGGGTGCTGGAGCAGCGCCCGGTCGGCCGGGCCGTCGACGTGGCCGAAGTCGAACAACCCCTGCCCGACGGCGGTGCCCAGGACGCCGTTCTCGACGTACCGGATGGCGCTGGTCTCGCTGTCGGCGACCCAGAGCCGGGTGCCGTCGGCCGAGACCGAGAGGCCGGACGGCTGGGCCAGCCACGCCTCGGCCAGCGGCCCGTCGCGCAGCGCCTCGACGGTGGTGCCGGCGTACATGCCCGCCGTGCGGCGGATCGGGTCGAACCACCAGAGCTGGTGGATGCCCGCCATCGCGACGATCACCCGGTCGTCGTACCAGGCCACGTCCCACGGGGAGGAGAGGTCGACCGAGAGCGAGTCGTGGGCGTGGTCGTCCACCGTCGAGCGCCACTGCCGGCCCGTGCCGGCCACGGTCACCACCTCGCCGGTGGCCAACCGCACCCCGCGCAGCAGGTGGTTGACGGTGTCGGCGACGACCACGTCGTAACCGGCCACCTCGGCCACGTGCTCCGGCAGCCGACACAACCCCTGCGGCTCCGAGAACGCGGCGGCGCCCGCTGGCCCGTCCGCGCGCCCCCGGACGCCCGCGCCGATCCGGCGCACCAGCGTCTCGCCGTCGGGGGCCAGCTCCACCAGGGAGTGCCGGGCCGAGTCCGACACGAGCAGGTGCCCGCCGTCGAGCGCGAGGGCCTTGCCGGGGAATCGCAGGGCCGTCTCCGGCTCGGCGGGCGGCACGTACGGGCCGTCGCCCCGGTGCAGGGTGCCCTTCGCCTCGTGGGTGGCGACCAACTCGTCGACCAGCCGGGCCAGCCCTTCGGCGTGACCCTCGCCGGCCATGGTGGCCACCACGTACCCCTCGGGGTCGATCACGGCGAGGGTCGGCCAGGCGCGGGCCGCGTACTGCTGCCACATGTCCAGCTCGGGGTCGTCGAGGACGGGGTGGTGCACGCCGTACCGCTCGACGGCGGCGGCGACGGCGGCCGGGTCCTTCTCGTGCTCGAACTTCGGCGAGTGGATGCCGACGACGACCAGCACGTCGGCGTACTTCTCCTCCAGGGGGCGCAACTCGTCGAGCACGTGCAGGCAGTTGATGCAGCAGAAGGTCCAAAAGTCGGCAATTGTGATCTTGCCGCGCAGGTCGGCCAGCTTCAGGTCCCGCCCGCCGGTGTTAAGCCAGCCCCGTCCGCGCAGCTCGGGAGCCCGTACTCGTGCGCTCATGCCCCCAGTCTGCCCGACCGCGAGGCTCCGACCGGCCGGCACCCCGCGCGGCTTGGTCACACCCCGGGCGTACGACGAAGGCGGGGCCACGGTGGTCCGTGGCCCCGCCCCCGGGTTCGCTACTTGGCGGCCGACTTGAGGCAGAGCACCTTCTTCGGCACGTCGCCACGCAGGACGACGTGCGGCTGGCCCGGGTCGGCGCACTTCTCCTTGGCCTCGACCTTGGACACGATCGTGAACGATCCTGCCTCGCCGCAGGTGGCCGACGTCGCGAAGTCGCCCGCCTGCTTCACGCAGGAACCGACGGCCGGGTCGAACGGCTTCGCGTTGTCGCCGCCCACCTTGCCGAGCAGCATGAGCAGCCCCAGCGGCACCGCGAGGATCAGCACGGCGGCCACCAGCACGGCGGCCAGCACCCGGCCGTTGCGGACCTTCGGCGGCGGAGCCTCGGCCTTCGGTGCGTCCGCCTCCGGCTTGAACGCGTCGAACCGGCCCTGCTCCTCCGGCTCCGCGCCCCAGGCGGGGCCGGACTGCTGCCCCTGCGACGGGAAGCCGACCTGGGTCGGTTCGCCGTACGGCGCGGGGGTGTTGCCGGGCACCGCGCCGTGCACGGCGGTGGCCCCGCCCATCGGGCCGCCGAACTGGTCACCCGGGCGGTCGCCCTCGTGCGGGCGGACGCCGTTGACGGGCCGGTTGCTGGCCGGCGGGTCCACGAAGGACGGCACCCCGGGCGGGAAGGTCGGCGGAGCGGGCGCGCCGGCGGCCCCGATCGCCGGGCCGTCGCCGAAGCCGTGCTGCTGGCCGGCCTGCCGGTCCGGGGCGTCGAAGCGCTGCGGTCCGCCCTGCGGCCCGCGGTCGTCGAACCGCTGCTGCGGCCCGACGTCGTCGAACCCGCGGTGCTGGTCGCGCCCCTCGAATCCGCGGTGCTGGTCGTGTCCGTCGAACCCGCGCTGCTGGTCGTGCCCGTCGAACCCGCGCTGCTGGTCGGGTTCGGCGGGGCGGCCCTGGGGGCCCGGCTCGTCGAAGCGGCCCGGCTCGTCGAACCGCCCCTGCGGGCCCGGCTCGTCGAACCGGGACGGTGGCGGGTTGTGCTCGGGGCGGAACGGGTTCTCGTCCGCCGCCTCCGGCTCGTCGGCCGGCTCCGGGCGGGCCGGCCGGCCGTACACCCGGGGCTGCGGCGCGGGCGCGCCGCCGGAGTGCAGCCCCTGGTCGGTGGGGGGCACCACGCGGCTGGCCATGGGCACGGACGCGCTCGCCGAGACGCTGCCCACCGCACCGGCCGCGGCCTCTCCGGCCTCCGCCGGGGGTACGGCGGCCCGGGCGGCCGCCCCGGACTCGGGCGAGACCCGGGGGGCGGGCACGAACGGGGTGCCCTGCGGGTGCGGCTCCTCGGCGCGGCCCCAGCCGGCGCCCGACTCGGGCGCGTACGGCGACGGGGCGCCCTCACGGCCCGACGGTTCGCCGGCCGGCGGGGGCTCGACCGCCGGGGGGAACTGGGCCGGCGGGGCATAGTCGGCCGGCGGGAGGGCGGCGAGGCTGGCACCGGGCACGCGCTGCTCCTGCGGCGGCAGCGGCACGGCGTTGGCCGGCGAGATCCCCGGCCCGGGGGCGGGCTGGTACAGCGGACGGTCCTCGGACCGCTCGGGCTCCCAGCCGTTGCCGGCCTGCTGCGGCGCAGCGGTCTCCGGCTCGGTACGCCCCCACGCCTCGCCCGGTGCCCACGGCTCGACGTCCGGCATGACCGGTCGGTCCGAGCGGTCGCCGCCGGGCCGCTGCTGCGGGCTCTCGCCGGGCGTCCCCCAGGCGGGCGGCCCGTCCGTGCCGACGGTGGCGGTGGCCCGCGCCGGTGGTACGGAGGTCGGCTCGGCCGCCGCCCAGTCGGGCACCTCCGGCCGGTCGTCCTGCCGCTGCGGCACCGCTGCCGCGCCCCACGTGCCGGGCTGCCCCGACTCGTCGGCGGCGGGCCAGGTGTTCGGCCTCGGCTGGTCGTCGGCGCGGACCGCCGTGGCGGCCCATCCGCCGGAGCGGGCGGGGTCGTCCTGGGCGGAGGCGGGGGAGCCGGTCGCCCAGCCGCCGGAGCGGGAGGCGTCGTCCTGTGTGGTGGCCCAGTCCTGGGGCGGGGTCGCCTGGCCGGGCACGCGGGCGGCACCTCGGGCGGCGGATTCGGCCTGGCCCCACGCGGCCGGCGGCTGCTCGGCCGGGCCGCCGAATCCGGGCTGCCCGGGCGCACCGTCGAACGTGGGTTGTGCGGCGGGTCCGCCGAATTCGGATGGGGCGGCCGAGGCGGCCTGAACTGCCTGGCCAGGGGCGTCGGGTTGCTCGGTCCGCGGCCAGCCACCGGAGCCGGCGGGGCCGTCGCCCTGCTGCGGCGCGGCGTTCCAGGCGTCGGAGCCGGCGGGGCCGTCGCCCTGCTGACCGGAGTTCCAGCCGCCGGAGCGGGAGGCGTCGTCCTGTGTGGTGGCCCAGTCCTGGGGCGGCGTCGCCTGGCCGGGCACGCGGGCGGCACCCCGGGCACCGGGCTCGGCCTGGCCCCACGGCGCCGGCGGCTGCTGGTCGGCCGCGGCCCAGGCCGGGGCCGCCTGCTCGTTCTGCTCCCAACCGGGTGCCGGCTCGTTCTGCTGCCAGCCCGGCCCGGCCTGCTCGTCCTGCTCCCAGGCGGGCTGCGCCGCGCCGGCCGGCGGGCCCCAGGCGGCCGGGCGGTTCGGCTCCGGCTGCTGCGCCGGCACCTGGGCGGCACCCCAGGCGGCGGTCGGGGGCTGGTCACTCTGCGGAGGCTGGCCCCAGGCGGCGGTCGGCGGCTGGTCACCCGGTGCCGCGCCCCAGTTGGGGGGCGCAGGCTGGTCGCCCTGCGGCCCGGTGCCCCAGGCGGCGGTCGGCGGCTGGTCGCCGTGGGGAGGCGCTCCCCAGGCGGCGGTCGGGGGCTGGTCGTTCTGCGGGGGCTGGCCCCAGGCGGGGGCCGGCGGCTGGTCGTTCTGGGTCGCCCAGGCGGGAGCGGGCGGGTTCGGCCGGGCCGCGGGGGGCGGGGGTGCCCAGCCCAGGTCCGGGTTGGCGACGCCGTACGGCGCCGGTGCGCCGGCGCCCGGCGACACCTCGTCCGGCTCCTGGCCGGGGTGGTGCGGGCCCTCGGACGTCATCGGTGCGCCTCCTCCATCACATGTCGGCCGCCGATGCCGACGGTGCGTCGGCGTGGGTGCCGGTGTGGCCGGCGGTGCCGACCGTGGGGACTCCCCGCACCGTATCCGGTGGCCGCCCGCGGCATCCGGGGAGCACCGGCCGTCACTCCGCGTCGCCGGACGGTGTCGAGCAGCTTCTATCGGCGCGACGGGGTCCGGGCGGGCGGTTGACGACCGAGCCCCACCGTACCGGGCGGTGCGGCGAGGCGGAATCCCGGTGTCAATAGGCCCGAAACGCCGACGACCCGCCCGGGCGAACCGGGCGGGTCGTCGAACTGGAGGAGGGTGAGAAAAGTGTGGGGCGTCAGCTCATGTGACGCTGGGCGATGGCGAGAAGCTCCTCGCGGACCGCGGGCGAGTTGGCGGAGCGCAGGGCGTGCTCGATGGCACGGGCCCGGCGGTTGGCGTCGCGGCGGTTGCGGATTCGCTCGATCATGCTCATCTGGGTTCTCCTCCTGGCTATTCGGTTGTCGGCCCCTTGATGACTCAATTGAACCGCATCCAGCCCGGAACTTCCAACGATTAGTAGGTGAGCTGAGACACCTGCCTAAGGATCGTAGGTCAACGGGGCTGCGGGGCGGCGCTTTCTTCTTCCAACGGCCACGGCCGGTGTGCCGGGCGTTCACCCGTGGCACACCGGCCGTGGCTGGTGTCGGTTACCCGTCAGGTCCAGGCGAGCAGCGCCGCCTCCGGATCGGCCAGGAAGTCCCCGATGTCGCGGAGGAACTTCGAGCCGAGTTCGCCGTCGATGATCCGGTGATCGAAGGAGAGACCCAGCGTGGTCACCTGACGTGGGCGGACCTTGCCCTTGTGCACCCAGGGCATCTCGCGGACCGCGCCGAAGGCCAGGATCGCCGACTCGCCCGGGGGCAGGATCGGCGTGCCGGTGTCCACCCCGAACACCCCGACGTTGGTGATCGTCAGCGTGCCGCCGGACATGTCCGCCGGCGAGGTCCGGCCGGCCTTCGCCGTCTGCACCAGGTCGGTCAGCGCGTCCGCCAGCTCACGCAGCGTGAGCCGGCCGGCGTCCTTGATGTTCGGCACGATCAGGCCGCGCTCCGTGGCCGCCGCGATGCCCAGGTTGACGTACTCCTTGACGACGATCTCGTCGCCGGCCCACGTCGAGTTGACCATCGGGTGCCGCCGCACCGCCAGCAGCACCGCCTTGGCGACCAGCAGCAGCGGCGAGACCCGCACGTCGCGCCACTCCCGCCGGCCCCGCAGCCGGTCCAGGGCCTTCATCGCCCGGGTCACGTCGACGGTCAGGAACTCCGTCACGTGCGGCGCGGTGAAGGCCGAGCGGGACATGTTCTCGGCGGTGAGCCTGCGTACCCCCTTGACCGGGATGCGCTGCTCGCGGTCGGCGCCGAAGGCCGCGGCCGACGTGGCCGGTGCCGCGACCGTCGGCGGCTCGGCCGCCGTCGCGGTGCCGCTCGCCGCCCGCTGTACGTCCTCCCGGGTGATCGAGCCCAGCGGCCCCGACCCGCTCAGCGAGCCGAGGTCCACGCCGAGGTCCTTGGCGAGCTTGCGCACCGGTGGCTTGGCCAGCACCAGCCCGCCGGGCCGCCCGTTGCCGTTCACGGTCGTCGCCGCCGCGACTGCTGCCGCTGCCGTGACCGGTGTCGCCGCAGGGGCGGGTGCCGGGGCCGGCGCGGGCGGAACGGAGGCCGCCGGGGTGGCGGCGGGCCGCTCCGGGGACGCGCCCTTGCGCGGGCGGCGCTTGGCCGGCGCGTTGCGCGGGCCGTAGCCGACCAGCACGGCGGTGCGCCCGCCCGGCGCCACGCCGCCGATCAGCCCCGGCTCGACCATGCCCTCCTCGGGCGCGATCTCGACGGCGGCCAGGGACGCCGCCGACGGGGTCGGCAGGTCGGCGGCCGGCGCGCCCGTCGTCGACGCCTCGACCGGGCCCGCGCCCGGGTCGGTGTCGATCGCGATGATCGGCGTGCCGACCTCGACCGTGCTCCCCTCCGGGTGGAAGATCGACCGGACCTGGCCAGCCCACTTCGCGGGGATCTCGACGGCCGCCTTCGCCGTCTCCACCTCCACGATCGGCTGGTTCAGCTCGATCGTGTCGCCCTCGGAGACCAGCCAGGCGAGGATCTCGCCCTCGGTCAGCCCCTCGCCCAGGTCGGGCAGGTTGAACTCCTTGATCCGCGACACCCCGCTCACCACCCGAAGGCGCGGTCGACGGCGTCGAGCACCCGGTCGAGGTCGGGAAGGTATTCCTCCTCCACCCGGGACGCCGGGTAGGGGGTGTCGAAGCCGGTCACCCGCAGCACCGGGGCCTCCAGCGAGTAGAAGCACTCCTCGGTGACCCGGGCGGCGATCTCCGCGCCCAGACCCAGGTTGCCGGGGGCCTCGTGCACCACCACGCACCGGCCGGTGCGCCGCACCGACTCGTACACGGCGGTGAGGTCCAGCGGGGAGAGCGTGCGCAGGTCGACGACCTCCAGCTCCCGGCCGTCCTCGGCCGCGGCGGCCGCCGCGTCCAGGCAGGTCCGCACCATCGGCCCGTACGCCAGGACGGTGGCGTCCGTGCCGGCCCGCGCCACCCGGGCCGAGTGCAGCGGGTACGCCGTCGACAGCGGGGCCTCCAGGTCGACCGGGCCCTTCTCCCAGTAACGCCGCTTCGGCTCCAGGAAGACGATCGGGTCGTCCGAGGCGACCGCCTGCTGGATCATCCAGTACGCGTCCTGCGGGTTGGCGCAGGTCACGACCTTCAGGCCGGCGGTGTGCGCGAAGTACGCCTCCGGCGACTCCGAGTGGTGCTCGACCGCGCCGATGCCGCCCCCGTACGGGATGCGGATGACCATCGGGATGCGCACCTTGCCCTGCGAGCGGTAGTGCATCTTCGCCACCTGCGACACGATCTGGTCGTACGCGGGGTAGACGAAGCCGTCGAACTGGATCTCGCAGACCGGGCGGAAGCCGCGGATGGCCAGGCCGACCGCGGTGCCGATGATGCCGGACTCGGCCAGCGGGGTGTCGATCACCCGCTGGTCGCCGAAGTCCTTCTGGAGGCCGTCGGTGATCCGGAACACGCCGCCGAGCTTGCCGACGTCCTCGCCCATGATGACGACCTTCTGGTCGTGCTCCAGGGCCCGGCGCAGGCCGGCGTTGAGGGCCTTGCCGAGGGTGAGCGTCTCCGTGGCCATCAGTGGGCGCTCCCTTCGAACGACTCCAGGTAGCGGCTGAACTGCGCCCGCTGCTCGTCGAGCTCCGGGGACCCGTGCGGGTAGACGTGGTCGAACATCGACACCGGCTCGGGGTTGGGCATGGCGAGCACCCGCTCGCGCAGGTGCACCGACTCGGCGCGGGCCTGCTCGTCGACCTCGGCGAAGAACGACTCGTCGGCGATCTTCTGCTTCTCCAGGAACGCCTTCATCCGGGCGATCGGGTCCTTGGCCTGCCAGGCCTCGACCTCGCTGGCGATCCGGTAGCGGGTCGGGTCGTCGGAGGTGGTGTGCGCCCCCATCCGGTAGGTGTACGCCTCGATCAGGCTCGGGCCCTGGCCGTGCCGCGCGTTGTCCAGCGCGTGCCGGGTCACCGCGTACGAGGCGAGCACGTCGTTGCCGTCCACCCGTACGCCGGGGAAGCCGAAGCCGCGCGCCCGCTGGTAGAGCGGGACGCGGGTCTGCCGCTCCAGGGGCTCGGAGATGGCGTACTGGTTGTTCTGGCAGAAGAACACCAGCGGGGCGTTGAAGACGCTGGCCCAGACGAACGCCTCGTTCACGTCGCCCTGGCTGGTCGCGCCGTCGCCGAAGTAGGCGATCACCGCCTCGCCGTCGTCGCCGCCGGTCTTGCCGTCCATGTGGACGCCCATCGCGTACCCGGTCGCGTGCAGGGTCTGCGCCCCGATGACGATCGTGTACATGTTGAACTTGAACTCGTTCGGGTCCCAGCCGCCCTGGTCGACGCCCCGGAACAGGCCGAGCGGCATGATCGGGTCGATGCCCCGGCAATAGAGCACGCCGTGCTCGCGGTAGGTCGGGAAGGCCATGTCCTGGCTGCGCAGCGCCCGCCCGGAGCCGACCTGCGCCGCCTCCTGGCCGAGCAGGCTGGCCCACAGCCCCAGCTCGCCCTGCCGCTGCAACGCGGTGGCCTCGGCGTCGAGCTTGCGGACCAGCACGAGGTCGCGGTAGAGCCCTCGGTACTCCTCGTCGGTGAAGTCGACGCGGTACTCCGTGCCGTCCGGCCCGAACGCGCTCTCGACGCGCTCTCCGGCGGGCGTGAGCAGCTGCACGAGTTCCGGGTCGCCGCCAGCCGTCGCGGCCGTTCGCTTGGCACGGGGTGCGGCTCGCCGGCCGCGGGTGGTGGTGACCCCGGGGTCGCCCTTTGCCATCCGTCTCTCCCTGTCGTGGTCTGCGCCGGCACCGGGGGTGACCCGCTCCGCGCAGTGTGTGCACCCGCCCGGCTGGTGCCGGACTGGTTCCTGGCGGCCGCGCCTAGCCCCGGTGAGGGTTGCCGCGCGGCGTGAGCCGGATTCCGTGCGAACCCGGTTCGGGAGCGCCGGCGTCGTACCGCGCCTGCCGCAGGGTGCGCGGAGGTCGCGGCTGCGTTGCCGTCGTGCCCCAAATGATGGCAGAGGAGGTGAGCGCGCCCACAGTACGCCCGCCCCGGATTCCGGGCGCTGTCGGGTTTGTGGCTGGTAGGGCCCTCTGTCCCCGGAGGATCGTGAGTGACCGGGGCGGGCCGGACAATTTGTGTGTCGACACGCGGTGGCTCCTGGTGAACTGGCCGTCACTGAGTCAAGCTGATGATGCCGGTCGGGCGTTTCATGGGTTTATGCCCGTTTTGATCCCTGGGGGTCGCCCGTCCCGCATCGATGATCGACGACGGACGAGGAGTGCGCGTGTCCCAGCCAGGTGAGGGTCCAACCGTGCCGCTGCTCGGCCGGCACCGTGCGGCCGGGGGCAGCTACCGTCGGGTCGTCGGGGCGCACCGTGCCCCCGGCTCCGGTGGCCCCGGGCGCGGGTACCTCTTCACGGTCGCCCTGCTCGCCGGCACCGCCTCCATGCCGATCCTCGCCGCCATCAGCACCGGGTCGGCCACCGTGGGCAGCACCGCACTCCCCGACAGCAGCACCCCGTTCATCCCCACGCGTTCCGTCGGGCCGGTGATCGTGCCGGCGACCGGCCAACCCGCGGCCGCCCCCTCGACCCCGCCGGGCACGGCCGCGGTGCCGCAGCCCGAGCTGCCCGGTCCGAACCTCCCGCCGCCCGCGCCCGCGCCGATCGTGCCGGCCGCTTCCGACCGGTCGGACCCCGAGGCGGTCCACCGCCCGCCGCCCCGGGTGCCGACCCTGCCCCCGCCGCCCACCGTGACCCCGACCCCCACCCCGACGCCGCACCCCTCCCCGGCCCCGGCGCCGACCGGGGAACCCATGCCTCCGACCTCGCCGACGCCTTCGACCGAGCCGACGGCTACCCTCTCCGCCTCGGCCCAGGTGCCGAGCCCGTCGTCGGGCACCGAGCCGACCGCGAGCGCGGAGCCCACCGCCGGCCCCGACCCGACGACGACCGCTCCCACCGCGCCCCGGGTCGCTCCCCCGGTGTTCCCGACCGCTCCTGCGGTGTCCCCGGCGGCACCCGCCGTGCCGAGGCTGTCCCCGGCCGTGCCGACGGCGGTGCCCGGCCCGCCCACACACCGCCGCCCGGCGGCCACCACGACCAGCCACCCCAGCCCGACGCCGCAGACTCCGGCCGTACCGCCCCGGCCCACCACCGGTTCTCCCGTCGGGCCCGCCGTGGGCGACGACCGCGCACCCGCCATCCGGTGAGGCCGGTCACCGCCGGCCAACCCGGCACTCGTCGAGATCACGCTCGATCCGGGAAGCAGTGGCCTCGTGGCGCGACCGATGCCACTACTTCCCGGATCGAGCGTGACCATGGCCCGGACTCCCGGCCCAGGCCACACGGCGGCGAGCGGCGGCCGAGGCGGCAGGTCGGCGAGTGGCAGCCAGGGCCGCACGGTGGCGAGTGGCAACCAGGGCCGCACGGTGGCGAGTGGCGGCCGAGGCCGCAGGCCGGCGGGCGGCGGCCGGGGCCGCACGGCGGGGAGCGACAGGGCTGAGCAGACCGGATCGCCCCCCGACGGGACAGGAGCGCCTCCCTGTCACGCCCGGCCCGGGGCTGCGCGCCGCCCGCCTGGTCACCGAGCTGACCGCGCCCGCCGTCCTGGTGACCGTGTTGACCATGCTGGTCGGCTGGTTCGGCGGGAACGGGGGCGCGCACGGGCTGGCCTGGGGGCTGCTTGCCACCGTCTTCGCCAGCGGGATTCCGTTCGCGTACATCGTCGGCGGGGTACGCCGCGGGCGACTCACCGACCACCACGTCGGTGTGCGGGAACAGCGCCGGACGCCGCTGCTCTTCGGACTCGCCTCGGCGGCGGTCGGCTGGGCCCTGCTCGCCGCGTTCGGTGCCCCCCGCCCGCTGCTGGCGCTGGTGGCGGCCGGCGTGGTGGGGCTCGTGGTGGCGGTGACCGTGAGCCACTGGTGGAAGATGTCGATACACACGGCCGTGGCCGCCGGCGCGGTGGTGGTGCTGGTGCTCACCTTCGGCGCCCCGCTGTTGGCCGCCGTGCCCGTGCCGGTGCTGGCCGGCTGGTCGCGGGTGCGGTTGCGGGCCCACACCCTGCCCCAGGTGCTGGTCGGTGGGACGGTCGGCGGGCTGGTGGCCGGAGCCGTCTACGGTGCGCTGACGTGAGCGGCCCGCCCGGCGACCCGGCCGGGCCCGCCCACGCTGCGAGCGCCCCGAGCTGACCGGCCGAGCGCCCGCTGTCCGACCGCCCGCCAGCCCGGCTGAGCGCCCGCCGAGCGCCCAGGACCAACCGGCTGAGCGCGCGCCGGCCCGGCCCGCCCACCGGGCGAGGCCCGAGCGGACCGGGTCCAGTGGAGGGCGCCCGGCCGCGTGCGGTCAGGCCCCGTCGTCGGCGAGCCGGTGCCGGTTCGCCTCGATCCAGGCGTCGAGGGCGGCCGGGTCGTCCGGGTCCACCCCGTCGGCCATCAGCTGGGCCACCGCCGCCGTGGCGGGGCTGCGGCGCTCGCCGGTGGAGTAGAGGCGGGCGAACTCGGGGATCATCTCCTCGACGGCCGTGTCGGTGCGCTCCGCCGCCGCCTGCGGCAGCCCCTTGCGCCGGGCCGCGTAGGCCGCCCAGCCGCGCAGCACCCGGGGCAGCATCGCGGCGTCGTCCATGTCGAGCACGGCCCGCCGGTGCACCCAGTCGAGCAGGAACAGCTCGGCGACCGTGGGGCTCCAGCGCAGCGCGTCGGCGTCGGGGAAGCTCGCTGCGTGGTCGAGCAGCAGGCTGAGGCAGAAGTGCAGCGAGGCCAGCCCCGCGTCGTCGGACGGGTCGAGGTCGTAGCGGGCGGCCTCGGGCGAGGCGAGGAACGCCCGGACCAGCTCCGTGCGCTGGTCGCCGGAGAGGGGCTCGGCGTCCCGGGTGGCCCCGGCGGCCGGCGGGGGCAGCAGCGCCAGCCGGGCGCCGGCCAGCGCCCGGTCGGTGGCGAGGGACCCTTCGGCGGGCAGCTCGCCCAGGTCGTCGGTGACGGCCAGGTGCCGGCCGACCTCGCCGTGCATCCGGGCCGGATCCTCCTCCCGGAACCACGTCAGCTCGTCGCCGTCGACCATCTCCCGGACCTGCTCGACGATGCGTCCCGCCGGGCCGCCCACGAAGACGTCCTTGGTGATGCCGATGTTGTGGTCGACCAGGGCCACCAGCGCGTGCTCAGGGCCGCCGGCCGCGTCGTCGTAGGCGAACGTGGCCAGGTAGGAGGTCTGGTCGCCGTACACGTCGCCGTAGCTCCAGGTGCCGGTGAGGTGCACCCGCCCGAGGTGCGCGGACCAGGCCGGGGCCTGGGTGCCGGGGTTGACCTTCGCCGCGCCCTCGGCGTCGGGCACCAGGGCGGCGAAGACGGAGCGGATGGTCCTCGCCGCAGCCGTGCGGCGGCGGGAGGTGGCGGCGAGGAAGCCCGTGACGAACTCCCGGACGGCCGCCTCCCGGTCGGTCTCCGCGACCGAGTAGACGCTGCCGAGCAGCGCCGCGCCGAGCATCTCGGCATCGAGGGCGGTGTCGAGCCTGGTCACGTCGCGTGCGGCGTGCAGCACCGCGTCGTAGGGGGTCTGAGGCGTGGCCATGCGTCGACCCTACGCCCGCCGACGGTCCCCGAACAGCGAAGAAAGACGCCGGTCGTCAGCGGCGGGCGGCGTCCCGCAGCGCCTGCCATGCCTGCCCGTGGCGGGCCAGCACCGCCCGCACCGGCTCCACCACGTGCTCCTGCCCGACCGCGCCGACGGCGAGGGTGAGCCGCTTCTCGGCCCGGCCGCGCGCCCGGCGGGCAGCCCACCGCACCACCGGCCTGGTCGACGCGGCCACCAGCAGCCCGGCGAGCAGGCCGCCGAGCAGCAGCACGGTGGGCAGCGGTGCCTCGCCGACCCGCGGATAGTCCAGGGCGGGCAGGCCGAGCGCGCGCAGCGCGTAGCCGAGCGCGAGCCAGCCGAGGCCGGCCACGGCCGCGAGGGTGACCAGCCACTGCATCCCGCCGACGATCCGCCACCAGGCGGGCCGGCGGTCCAGCCCGAGGTCGGTCTGCGCCACCGCGCGGTCCAGGGCGTCCGGGAGGTCGCCGAGCCGGGACCGGGCGGCTGTGGTCACGGCGGTCGCCCACGGGTCGGGCAGGTCGGTGCCGGCGCGGTCGGCCACCGCCCGCACGGCCAGCCCCAGCGCCGAGCGCTGCGTTGCGCTCGGATCGGGTACGGAGGTCGCGGCGACCGGGCTCTCCGCCGGGTCGACGGCGTCGCCGCCGGTGGGCGGGCCGGGCAGGTGCAGTCGGCGTAGCGGGTCGGGACGCAGCCGCCGCCAGCCGCGCACCAGCGGCCAGCCGGTGCTCGCGGCGGCCCGGTGCCGGTAGGCCCCCTCGACCGCCTCCGCCACCGCCGGCACTCCGGCCGCGCCGGCCAGCGCCCGGGTCAGCCCCGAGGAGGGCCCGGTGTCCGGCACGTCGGTCGGGGGTTCGGTGGCGACCAGTTCCTCCAGCCCGGCGACGACCGTGTCGACGTCGCCGGCGAGGCGGCGCAGGGCGGCCTGCCGCTCGGCGACGGTGCGCTCCAGCGTCGCCCGCAGCTCGGTGATCCCGTTCGGGTCGACGGCGGTGGTGGCCAGCAGCGGCACCCCGCCCAGCTCGTCGGCGTCGAGGAGCCGGCGCAGGTCGGCCAGGACGCGGGGCAGCTCGGCCGGGGGGAGCCGGTCGGCCTGGTTGAGCACGACCAGCGTCACGTCCCGGTGCCGGTGGAACTCGCGCAGGTAGCTGGTGTGGACCACCCGGTCGGCGTACTTCTGCGGGTCGACGACCCAGATCACCAGGTCGACCAGGCCGAGCAGCCGGTCGACCTCCAGCCGGTGCGACCGCTGCACCGAGTCGAAGTCGGGCAGGTCGAGCAGGACGAGCCCGTGCAGGGCCGACTCGTCATCGCCGTCGAGCGCGCTCTCCCGGACGAACCGGTGCCGGGGCAGCACGCCGGTCCAGTCGAGCAGCCGGGTCGCGCCGTCGAGCGGGCCCCAGACGCAGGCGTGCGCCACGCCGGTGGTGGGGCGGCGCACCCCGACCGGGGACAACTCGAACCGGGCGAGCGCGTTGAACAGGCTCGACTTGCCGCTGCCGGTGGCACCGGCGAGGGCGACGACGGTGTGGTCGCGGGAGAGCGCGAGCCGCGTGCCGGCCCGTTCGACGAGGGTGTGCGCGGGCACGAGCTGGGTGTCCGGGAGCTGGCCGTCTGCCGCTTCGAGGAACCGCCGGACGGCCGCCAGGCGGGCGATCAGCGCGTCCGGGTCGACCCGCTGGTCGCCGCGCAGCGCCTCGCGCACCCGGCCGACGAGGTTCGGGGTCACCGCGCTCCGCCTTCCGGGGCCAGGGCCGGGGGCAGGGCCGCCGCGCCGGCCGCCACGAGGCCGCTGCGGTGCCGGGCCTGCTCGACCCGCTCGGCCGCCGTCCGCAGGGCTTCTCCGGCGTCCGCCGCCGGCCGGGCGGTCGCGGTGCGGGACAGGAACCGGGTGGCTTCGGCGTCGAGCAGCTCGCGGACCCGCGCGAGCAGGTCGCCCCGGGCCTTCGCGGCCAGCGTACGCACGGCCTGGTCGCCGAAGATCGCCTGGAGTACGGCCTGCCCGGCGACCGTGGTGCCGGCCCCCGTGGCGACCTCCAGCCCGGTCGGGATGAACGCGGTCGAGGCGAACACGGCGATCATCACGGCCAGCCCGGTGGCGTTGACCGCGTACGCGGCGGTGCGGGCGACGAACCGCCGGTCGGCGCCCTCGGACCGGACCAGCTCCAGCACCCCGCGCTGCCAGTCGCGGACCAGGCGTTCGGCGCGGTCGGGGAAGTCGGTGCCCGGGTGGGCGAGCGGCGGTTCGAGCAGGGCCGCCCCGGCGGGGTGTGCCCGCCACCCGGTGTAGGCGTTCTCGGCCGCCTCGGCGGCGACCCCGCGCAGCAGCGTGACGAGCTGCGACTCGATGGCGTCGCGCAGCTCGGTGGCGGGGGCGGGCCGGCCGGTCACCGCCGCCAGGAGCCGGTCCCGCAGCCGGCCGATCCGCGCCTCAAGGGTGCGGAAGAACTCGCCGGTGCCGACGAAATCCTGCCAGCGGGCGAGCACCTCGCCGCGCAGCAGCCGGCCGTCGCGCAGCCCCTGCTCCACGACGCGTTCGGCCCCCTGGTAGGCGGCGACGACCCGGTCGTCGAGGGCGTCGGCGGCGGCCCCCTGCTCGTCGGCGGCGTCGGCCAGGCCCGCGACGGCCGGGACCAGCGCGGCCAGCGCGCCGTCGAGGGTCTGCCGGACGACGGCGGCGCGCGCCCCGGCGTCGGCGGCGAGCCGGGAGAACCAGCTCCCCAACGGGTCGGTGACCTTGTCGGGCAGCAGGCCCTGGCCGTCGACCCAGGTCTCCGGGAGGACGAACAGGGGTGCCGCGCCGAGGCCCTGCTCGGCGAGCATCTCGGCCAGGTGGGCGGCGACCTCGTCGGTGGCCTCCGCCGGGACCCGGTCGAGCACCATGGCGATCACCACCCCCCGGGCCCGGGCGGTGTGCAGCAGCTCCCAGGGGACCGCGTCGGCGTAGCGGGCGGCGGTGGTGACGAAGAGCCAGAGGTCGGCGGCGGCGAGGAGCTGGCCGGCGAGCGCGCGGTTGGCGTCGACCACGGAGTCGATGTCGGGGGCGTCGAGGAAGGCCAGCCCGGCGGGGAGCGCCGGGGCGGTGACGAGCTGGAGGGTGCCCGGATCCTCGCTCGGCTCGTTGGTGCGGGTGAGGCCGGGCAGCAGCTCGCCCTGGCGGAACCAGCCGGAGTCGGCGGGGTTGCAGACGAGCACCGGCGAGCGGGTGGTCGGCCGGAGCACCCCGGCGGCGCTGACCCGGGCCTGGACGAGGCTGTTGACGAGCGTCGACTTGCCGGCCCCGGTGGAGCCGCCGACGACCACGAGCAGCGGCGCGTCGAGCCGGGCGAGCCGGGGCAGGAGATAGTCGTCGAGCTGCGCGGTGAGGCTCGCGCCGATCTGTCGGGCGGCCTCGGCCGAGGGCAGGGCGAGCGGAAACCGGGCCGCGCCGATCGCGGCCCGCAGGGCGGTGAGCGCGGCGGGCAGGCCGTCCCCGGAAGGGCCGGACGGGTCCTCCCCGGCATCCCCCGTGCCGGTACGGGCGGCGACGGCGGGCGAACCGGTTCCGATGGCGGGATCGCCGTGCGTCGTCACCGCTAAAGCGTGCCCGACCAACGCAAGGTAAGACAACCGGGCTCCCCCGAACGCGAGGTTGCGTCGGGTCGGCTCAACTCGACTTGACGATCGCCGTACGCGTGGCACTATTGAGTCAAGTTCACTCAACTTGTGGCGAGCGAGCGGCGGGACAACCCCCGCCACCTGCTCCGACGCGAGAAGCCTCCAACGTAAGAAGCGAGGAAGCGAAGATGGCACGTGCGGTCGGTATCGACCTCGGCACGACGAACTCCTGCGTCAGCGTTCTCGAGGGCGGTGAGCCCACCGTTATCGCGAACGCTGAGGGCTCGCGGACGACCCCGTCGATCGTCGCGTTCGCCCGCAACGGGGAGGTCCTCGTCGGCGAGGTCGCCAAGCGCCAGGCGGTGACGAACCCGGACCGGACCATCCGGTCGGTCAAGCGGGAGATCGGCACCAACTGGACCGTCGACATCGACGGCAAGAAGTACACCCCGCAGGAGATCTCGGCCCGGACGCTGATGAAGCTCAAGCGGGACGCCGAGGCGTACCTGGGCGAGCAGATCACCGACGCGGTGATCACCGTCCCGGCCTACTTCAACGACGGCCAGCGTCAGGCCACCAAGGAGGCCGGCGAGATCGCCGGCTTCAACGTGCTGCGGATCGTGAACGAGCCGACCGCGGCGGCCCTGGCGTACGGGCTGGACAAGGGCTCCAAGGAGCAGACCGTCCTGGTCTTCGACCTCGGCGGCGGCACCTTCGACGTGTCGCTGCTGGAGCTGGCCGAGGGCGTCGTCGAGGTCAAGTCGACCAGCGGCGACAACCAGCTCGGCGGCGACGACTGGGACCAGCGGATCATCGACCACCTGGTGAAGACCTTCCGGGGCGAGCACGGCATCGACCTGGCCCAGGACAAGATGGCCCTCCAGCGGCTGCGCGAGGCGGCCGAGAAGGCCAAGATCGAGCTGTCGGCGGCCACCACCACCAACATCAACCTGCCGTACATCACGGCCGGTTCCGCCGGCCCGCTGCACCTGGACGTGACGCTCAGCCGCGCCGAGTTCCAGCGGATGACGCAGGACCTGCTGGACCGCTGCAAGGGCCCGTTCGAGCAGGCCGTCAAGGACGCCGGGATCAAGGTCGCCGACGTCGACCACGTCATCCTCGTCGGCGGCTCCACCCGGATGCCGGCCGTCACCGACCTGGTCAAGCAGCTCACCGGCCGTGACCCGAACAAGGGCGTCAACCCCGACGAGGTCGTCGCCGTCGGCGCGGCCCTGCAGGCCGGCGTGCTCAAGGGCGAGGTCAAGGACGTCCTGCTGCTCGACGTGACCCCGCTGAGCCTGGGCATCGAGACCAAGGGCGGCATCTTCACCAAGCTCATCGAGCGCAACACCACCATCCCGACCAAGCGCTCCGAGGTCTTCACCACGGCCGACGACAACCAGCCGTCGGTGCTGATCCAGGTGTTCCAGGGCGAGCGGGAGATCGCGGCCTACAACAAGAAGCTCGGCACCTTCGAGCTGACCGGCCTCCCGCCCGCGCCGCGCGGCGTGCCGCAGATCGAGGTCACGTTCGACATCGACGCCAACGGCATCGTGAACGTGCACGCGAAGGACCTGGGCACCGGCAAGGAGCAGAAGATGACGATCACCGGCGGCTCCTCGCTGCCGAAGGAAGACATCGAGCGGATGCGCCGCGACGCCGAGGAGCACGCCGACGACGACAAGCGCCGCCGCGAGGAGGCGGAGACCCGCAACGTCGCCGAGGCGCTCCAGTGGCAGACCGAGAAGTTCCTCGCCGAGAGCGGCGACAAGCTGCCGGGCGAGAACCGGGAGCAGCTCAACGAGGCGCTCGGCGAGCTGCGCGGCGCGCTCGGCGGCCAGGACATCGACAAGATCAAGGCGGCCCACGAGAAGCTCGCGCAGGTCTCCCAGCAGGCCGGCTCGCTGCTCTACGCGTCCCAGCAGGCCGAGCAGGGCGAGCAGCCGGGGGCGGCCGGCCCGGGTGCCGGCGCGACCGGTGGCGCCAAGGCCGGCGGCGCCGACGACGTGGTCGACGCGGAGATCGTGGACGAGGACAAGAAGTGACGATCCGCCTCGGACACGTATCGACGGCCAAGGGATGAGGTAGCCGCATGACGGAGAAGCCACGAGCCGCCGACCCGGTGGAGTCCGGGTCGACGCCGGGTGGCTCCGCGACCGCCGGGCAGTCCGCCGGTGAGCAGCCGCGGGTCGTC
This sequence comes from Micromonospora haikouensis, assembly GCF_000876225.1. Taxonomy (NCBI): domain Bacteria; kingdom Bacillati; phylum Actinomycetota; class Actinomycetes; order Micromonosporales; family Micromonosporaceae; genus Micromonospora; species Micromonospora haikouensis. The sequence continues at coordinate 497,112 of NZ_JXSX01000001.1, forward strand.
ATCCGTGACAATCGCAAGATCAGTAAGTCCGAGGTGCCCGCCGCGGCCGACGCCGGGGCGGACACCCCGGCGGAGGGCCTGGTCGAGGACGCCGAGATCGTGGTCGACGAGATCGAGGTCGAGGCCGCGTCGGTGGACGGGCCGCCCGTCGTCGACGCCCCGGCCCAGCCGGTCGAGGGCGGCGCGCCGCCCGCCGCGGCCCCGCTCGGCGCCGAGCTGGAGGCGCTGCGGGCCGAGCTGGACGAGCGGACCCGCGACCTGCAACGGGTGACGGCGGAGTACGCCAACTACCGCAAGCGGGTGGACCGGGACCGCAGCCTCGTCCAGGAGCAGGCGACCGGTTCGGTGCTCGCCGCACTGCTGCCGATCCTCGACGACCTGGACCGCGCCCGCGAGCACGGCGACCTGGTGGGCCCGTTCGGCACGGTCGCCGAGCAGCTCACCACCGCGCTGGGCAAGTTCGGCCTGTCGGCGTTCGGCGAGCAGGGCGACCCGTTCGATCCGACCCGGCACGAGGCGGTGGCCCATCAGACCTCCGCCGACGTGACCGAGCCGACCTGCGTGCAGGTCATGCGCCGGGGCTACCAGCTCGGCGAGCGGCTGCTGCGGCCGGCCATGGTCGCGGTCGCCGACCCGGAGTAGTGCCGACCCGTGTCGTCCCGCCCGCCCGCACCGGGCGGGCGGGACGTCCGGGGTACGTCCCGTGGAAGGGGGTGGACCGGTGAGTACCAAGGACTGGATCGAGAAGGACTACTACGCCACGCTGGGCGTGCAGAAGTCCGCCTCCTCGGACGAGATCAAGAAGTCGTACCGGAAACTGGCCCGGGAGTCGCACCCGGACCACAACCCGGGCGACTCCGGTGCCGAGGAGCGGTTCAAGGCCGTCTCCGAGGCGTACGCGGTGCTCGGCGACGAGGCCAAGCGCCGCGAGTACGACGAGATGCGCTCGCTGTTCGGCTCGGGTCAGTTCCGGCGCAACGCCCGGGGTCCGGGCGGCCCCGGCGGGCAGCCGTTCGACGTGTCCGACCTGTTCGGCGGCGCGGCGGGCGGCGGTGACCGACGCTTCGGCGGGGCCGGCTTCCAGGACCTGTTCAGCTCGATCTTCTCCGGCGGCGGCGGTGCCGGCGGCCCGGCCCGCGCGCGCGGCCCGGCGAAGGGCCGGGACATCGAGACCGAGGTGGCGCTCGACTTCGGCGACGCGGTACGCGGGGTCACCCTCCCGCTGACCCTGCGCGCGCCGGGGATCTGCGACACGTGTGCCGGCAGCGGGGCGAAGCCGGGCACCTCGCCGGTGACCTGCCAGGTCTGCCACGGTGCCGGGGTGACCAACCGCAACCAGGGGTCGTTCAGCTTCTCCGAGCCGTGCCGCAACTGCCAGGGCGTGGGGACGGTCGTCGAGGAGAAGTGCCCGGAGTGCCACGGCACCGGCGGGGTCACCAAGACCCGCACGCTGAACGTCCGCTTCCCCGCCGGGGTGGCCGACGGCCAGCGGATCCGGCTGAACGGGCGCGGCGAGCCGGGCGAGCGCGGCGGCCCGGCCGGCGACCTGTACGTACACGTGAAGGTGCGGCCGGACGAGTTGTTCGGGCGTACCGGGGACGACCTGACCCTGACCGTGCCGATCACCTTCCCGGAGGCCGTGCTCGGCACGGACCTGCGGGTGCCCACGCTCGACGGCACGGTGACCCTGCGGGTCCCGCCGGGCACGCCGAGCGGCCGGGTGCTGCGCGCCCGGGGCAAGGGCGTGGTACGCCGCGACGGAAAGGCCGGTGACCTCCTGGTCACCCTCGACGTGGTGGTTCCGGCCGGGGTGTCCGACGAGGCGCGGGCGGCGCTGGAGGCGTTCGCCGAGCAGACCCCGCCGGCCGCCCGGGAACATCTCGACGCCCGGGTGCGTCGGTTCAGTTGAGCCTGCTGGAGTGTGTGCGGAGGTGAGCGGCGATGGCGGGAGAGCACGTCGGCTCGGGTGACCCTGCCTACGAGGCCAAGGTGCTGATGATCTCGGTCGCGGCGCGGATGGCGGGGATGCACCCCCAGACCCTGCGCCAGTACGACCGGCTCGGCCTGGTGCAGGCCGGCCGGGCGGCCGGCGGCGGGCGCCGCTACAGCGTCCGGGACGTGGTGCTGCTGCGCGAGGTGCAGCGGCTCAGCCAGGACGAGGGGGTCAACCTCGCCGGGGTCAAGCGGATCATCGGCCTGGAACGCCTGCTGGAGCAGGCCCAGCAGCGGATCGCGCGGCTGGAGGCCGAGCTGGACGCCGCGTACCGGCGGGTGGCGGAGCTGGAGTCCCTCGCCCGGTTCCCGGGCAGCGACCTGGTGCCGACCAACCGCACCTCCACCGCCCTGGTGGTCTGGCGTCCCCGGCGCGACCGCTGACCCGCCGCTCACCCCGCCGGAGCATCGTCGGCCCGGTCCGCTTCCCGGAACCCCGGCGCGGGCCGGGCCGGCTCCACTAACCTGCGAATCAGGCCGGCCCGCACGATCCGGGCCCACCGCGCTGGCGAGGGGGAGCCATGTCGGAACAGGCCAAGAAGGTGGCGCAGCAGGCGGAGGAGCGGCTCGACCGGGTCGCCAGGTCCGCCCGGCAGCGGTTCGACAAGATCACCGAGGGTCGGTTCACGGACAAGGTCCGGGAGGGCCGGTTCGCCGACCGGGGCGACGGTGCCGACCGGGGCCGGGCCGATCAGGGCTCCGGGCAGGCCGACCGGCGCTCCGGGCAGGGTGCGCGGGACGCGCGCGGCGGGCAGGACACGCGCGGCGAGGGGCACGGCGGATCGGCCGCCTGAGGCGGCCGCGGCGTCAGCCGATGCGGCGGTTCTCGCGGACCAGGCCGCCCTCGCACCAGTCCCGGTAGTCGAACAGGTGGGGGCGTGCCAGCAGCACCCGGCTGTTGTGCGCCCACGTCCGCATCATCTCGTCGCCGGTCCGCTCCGACTGCTCGACCAGCTTGCGGAAGCGGCGCTTCGGGTGGGCACGGAAGTTCGTCCGGATGCCGTCGGCGGCGTAGATGTAGAGGCAGTGCAGCGCGAACCGGCGGGCCGGGCAGGCCGGGTCCATCGCCAACTCGAAGAGGGTCTGCACCAGGTGGTCCCCTGAGACCAGCAGGTCCCAGTCCGGCGGCATCGACGTCAACGGCACCGAGTCGGGGTGGTACGCCCACGCCCGCAACTCCGCCGGGGACGGGTCGACGGGGTTGGCGAAGCCGTGGAACGTCGAGTCCTGCACGCTCACCGGCCAACCTTCCGCTCGCGCCCGAGGGCGACCGGACGGCCTCCCACGGACCCTTGCTGCTGGGGCGAAACGGTAACCCGGTCCGCCGACCAGGGGGAAGGGGCTCCCAGCACAATTCGGCATCCGATGGACGCGGGGCGGGGCCGGCCGTACGGCCGACCCCGCCCCGGCGGGCGAAACTGAGTGCCGAATCAGTCGGTGGTGACCAGCGGCTCGGCGCGTTGGGCGACGGCCCGTTGGCGCAGCCACACCTTGAACCAGGCGAAGTCGGGCAGCCGTGCCAGCATCGGCCCGGTCACCACCGTGATCAGCACGTACGCGGTGGCCAACGCCGCCAGCTTCGGCTCGACGCTGCCGGCGGCCACGGCGAGCCCGGCGATGACGATGGAGAACTCGCCGCGCGGCACCAGGGCCAGCCCGGCCCGCCACCGGCCGGGTTCCTTGATCCCCACCCGTCGGGCGGCCAGGTATCCGGTCAGCGTCTTCGTCCCCATCGTGACCACGGCCAGCGCGAGCGCCGGCAGCAGCACGGGCGGGATGTCCCGGGGGTCGGTGACCAGGCCGAAGAAGACGAAGAACACCGCGGCGAACAGGTCCCGCAGCGGGGAGAGCATCTCGGTGGCGTGGTGCGCCACGGGGCCGGACAGCGCGATGCCGACGAGGAACGCGCCGACCGCCGCCGACACCTGGAGCTTCGCCGCGATGCCGGCGACCAGCAGGGTGAGCCCGAGCACGCCGAGCAGCAGCGCCTCCGGGTCCTTCGCCGACAGGGCGGAGGAGATCAGGTGGCCGTACCGGATTGCCACCACCAGCACCAGCACGACGGTGCCGACGGCGACGCCGAGCGCGATGCCGCCGCCGAGCAGGCCGGTGCCGGCCAGCACGGCGGTGAGCAGCGGCAGGTAGAGCGCCATCGCCAGGTCCTCGATGACCAGCACCGACAGGACCACCGGGGTCTCCCGGTTACCGAGCCGGCCCAGGTCGGCCAGCACCTTGGCGATCACGCCGGAGGAGGAGACCCAGGTGATGCCGGCCAGCACGATCGCGGCCACCCAGTCCCAGCCGAGCAGGAAGGCGAAGGCCGCGCCGGGCAGCGCGTTGAACACGCCGTCGATCAGGCCGGCGGGGGCCGCCGAGCGCAGGTTGCCGACCAGTTCGCCCGCCGAGTATTCCAGGCCGAGCATGACCAGCAGCAGGATCACGCCGATCTCCGCGCCGACGGCGAAGAACTCCTCGCTGGCGGTCAGCGGCAGCACGCCGCCGTGGCCGAAGACGAGCCCGGCGAGGAGGTAGAGGGGAATGGGGGAGAGGCCGATCCGCCGCCCGAGCCGCCCCAGCAGCCCGAGCAGGAACAGCAGCGCACCGACCTCGATGAGCAATATTGTGGTTTCCTCGTGCATCCGCGCCTCAGCCGTCCGGGTCGCTGTCGGCGAGGATGGCGGTCACGCCGTCGAGCCCCTTGCGGGTGCCGACCACGACCACCACGTCACCGGCGTCGAAGCGGAAGGCCGGGTCGGGCGAGACGATCACCTCGCCCTGGCGCAGCACCGCGACGATCGAGGCGCTGGTCCGGGTGCGGGCCTTCGTGTCGCCGAGCCGCCGGTGGACGTACTTGGAGCCGGCGGGGATGGCGATCTGCTCGGTGAGCAGCCCGGCCGCCTGCTCGCGCAGCCCGGAGAGTTGGCCGAGCATCAGCGACGCGCCGAGGATGTCCGCGAGCGCCTCCGCCTCGTCGTCTGTCAGCGGTATGTCGTGCTGGCAGGAATCGGGATCATCGGGGTCATAGAGGACAAGGTCGCGGCGGCCATTGCGGTGGGAAACCACACCGAGCCGGCGTCCGGATTCCGTCAACAGGTCGTGACGCATTCCGATCCCGGGTAGGGCAGTCTGTTCGACACGTACTCGCACGGCGTCAGGCTACCGGTTGGGGGGTAGGCCGATGACTCGTCGGTTCGGCCGCAGAATGGTCGCGCTGCTGCTCGCGCCCCTGCTGACCGGCTGCTCGATCGGCGACGTCCGTCGCCCGCCGCCGGACCGCACCGCGCCGTCGCCCCGACCGACCGCGATCGAGCCGACGCCGTCGCCCCCGGCCCCCGCCGTCGAGTTGCGCGACGTCCGGGTCCCGGTCGGCAAGGGGTACGACCACCCGTACGTCGAGTTCGTCACCGCCGAGCAGGCGTACGCCCTCTTCTCCAGCTGCCCTGCGGAGCGGGGCTGCCCCGCGGTGCTCTACGCCACGGTCGACGGCGGCCGGTCCTGGCGGCGGCTCACCCATCCCCGCCCGGTCGCCGAGAATCAGCAGCTCTACGTCGCCCCGGGCGTGCTGATGCTGCTCGCCGAGCCGCACGGCCGGTACACCTCCACCGACGGCGGGCGCACGTTCGCGCACACCACGGGCGAGCAGGAGCCCGTCGCCTGGCGGGCCGCCCAGGGCCGGTTCCAGATCGAGGAGGGCGCCGGCCGGGTGGTCCGCTGGGCGGGACTGCGCGCGACGCCGCTGCCCGCCCAGCCGCCCGTGCCGGTGCCGCACGGCGTCGTCGAGGCCCGCGGCCTGCTGGTGGTGGCCGGCGTCGACGGCGGGAAGCCGTACGCGGCGGTCTCGACGGACCGGGGGAGCACCTGGCAGCGGACCCCGGTGCCGGTGCCCGACGGCGAGGTCGGGGTGCTGCGGCCGATGGTCGGGCCGGACGGTGAGGCGCGGCTGGTCGGCTGGCCGCCGGACCGGAGCGGCTTCCCGGCGCTCTGGCGGTATCTGGGCCGGTGGGTGGCGGTGCCCGCCGCGGGGCATCCCGCGCGGGCGGATTCCGTGGTGCCGCTGACCACCGGCCGGTTCGCCGTCAACGGCCCGGACGGCGCGGGCGTGGTGGCCGACGGCCGGTACGAACGGCTCGACTGGCCGGTCGCCCCCAAGCACCACCTGACCCTGCTGGCCGACGGCACGCTGGTGGGCCGCGCCCCCGACGAGGTGCTGCTGGCCACCGGGCCGGTCGGCAACCGCCGCTGGGTGCGCGTGGTGCTGGCCCCGGCCTGACCGGCCGCGCCGCCCCAGCGCCCGCCGCCCGGCCGGAGTCGTGAGTGACGCAGGTCACAGTCGCAAGGTTGAGCGGAATAGGCTCAACTCTGGTTGTGTCCTTCCTAGTGGACACGCCGATCCGGGGGAGCCCATGAACACGGAACGTCTCACCACCAAGAGCCGCGAGACCATCACCGGTGCCGTCGCGCTGGCGAACCAGCGCGGTCACGCCACCGTGGAGCCCTGGCACCTGCTGCTGTCGCTGCTGGACACCGAGGGGTCGACCGCCGCCGGCCTGCTGCGCGCCGCCGGGGCCGACCCCGCCGAGCTGCGCCGGGCCGCCCAGCGCGCCGTCGCCGCCCTGCCGGCCGCCCGGGGCTCCAGCATCGCCGAGCCCACGCTGGCCCGCGAGTTCGTCAACGCCATCGGCGCCGCCGAGCAGATCGCCCGGCCGCTCGGCGACGAGTACACCTCGACCGAGCACCTGCTCGCCGGCCTGGCCCGGGTGGGCGGCGCGGTCGCCACTGCGCTGCGCAACGCCGGCGCGACCGAGGAGAGCCTGGTCGCCGCGTTCCCGACCGTCCGGGGCGGGGACCGCCGGGTCACCACCGCCGACCCGGAGCAGACCTACCAGGCCCTGGCCAAGTACGGCGTCGACCTGACCGCCAGCGCCCGCGACGGCAAGATCGACCCCGTGATCGGCCGGGACTCCGAGATCCGCCGGGTCATCCAGGTGCTGTCCCGGCGTACCAAGAACAACCCGGTGCTGATCGGCGAGCCCGGCGTCGGCAAGACCGCGATCGTCGAGGGCCTCGCCCAGCGGATCGTGGCCGGCGACGTGCCCGAGTCGCTGCGCGACAAGAAGCTGGTCTCGCTCGACCTCGGCGCGATGGTGGCCGGCGCGCAATACCGGGGCCAGTTCGAGGAGCGCCTCAAGTCCGTGCTGGAGGAGATCAAGAACTCCAACGGCCAGGTCATCACCTTCCTCGACGAGCTGCACACCGTCGTCGGCGCGGGCAAGGGCGAGGGCTCGATGGACGCCGGCAACATGCTCAAGCCGATGCTCGCGCGCGGCGAGCTGCGGATGGTCGGCGCGACCACCCTCGACGAATACCGCGAGCACATCGAGAAGGACCCGGCCCTGGAGCGCCGCTTCCAGCCGGTGCTGGTCGGCGAGCCGACCATCGAGGACACCATCGGCATCCTGCGCGGGCTCAAGGAGCGCTACGAGGTGCACCACGGCGTACGCATCACCGACGCCGCGCTGGTCGCCGCCGCCGCCCTCTCCGACCGCTACATCACCGACCGGTTCCTGCCGGACAAGGCGATCGACCTGGTCGACGAGTCCGCGTCCCGGCTACGCATGGAGATCGACTCCCGGCCGGTCGAGGTCGACGAGATCGAGCGGGCCGTGCGCCGGCTGGAGATCGAGGAGATGGCGCTGGCCAAGGAGCCCGACGCCGCCTCCGCCGAGCGCCTCGACCGGCTGCGCAAGGAGCTGGCCGACAAGCGCGAGCAGCTCACCGCCCTCTCCGAGCGCTGGCAGACGGAGAAGAGCCACATCACCAAGCTCTCCACCGCCAAGGAGGAGCTGGAGCGGCTCGGCGGCGAGGCCGAGCGGGCCGAGCGCGACGGCGAGCTGGAGCGGGCCGCCGAGCTGCGCTACGGGCGCATCCCCGCCCTCAAGGCCGACCTGGCCAAGGCCGAGGAGGAGCTGGCCCGGCTCCAGGCCGACGGCGCGATGCTCAAGGAGGAGGTCGGCGCGGACGACATCGCCGCCGTGGTCGCCTCCTGGACGGGCATCCCCGCCGGCCGGCTCCTCGAAGGCGAGACCGCCAAGCTGCTGCGGATGGAGGAGTCGCTGGGCGCGCGCGTGGTCGGCCAGGCCGAGGCCGTCTCGGCCGTCTCCGACGCGGTGCGCCGCGCCCGGGCCGGCGTCGCCGACCCGGACCGCCCCACCGGCAGCTTCCTCTTCCTCGGTCCGACCGGCGTCGGCAAGACCGAGCTGGCCAAGGCGCTCGCCGAGTTCCTCTTCGACGACGAGCGGGCCATGGTCCGCATCGACATGAGCGAGTACGGCGAGAAGCACTCCGTCGCCCGGCTCGTCGGTGCCCCGCCCGGCTACGTCGGCTACGAGGAGGGCGGCCAGCTCACCGAGGCGGTGCGCCGCCGGCCGTACTCGGTGATCCTGCTCGACGAGGTCGAGAAGGCCCACCCGGACGTCTTCGACGTGCTGCTCCAGGTGCTCGACGACGGCCGGCTCACCGACGGCCAGGGCCGCACGGTGGACTTCCGCAACGCGATCCTGATCCTCACCTCCAACCTCGGGTCGTCGGTGATCAGCGACCTGACGCTGGCCGAGGAGCAGCGCCGGGAGGGCGTCCTCGCGGTGGTCCGGTCGCACTTCAAGCCGGAGTTCCTCAACCGGCTCGACGACATCGTGGTCTTCGCCGCGCTGCTGGGCGACGACCTGCGGGCCATCGTCGACATCCAGCTCGACCGGATGCGGAAGCGACTCGCCGACCGCCGGCTGACGCTGGACGTCAGCGAGGCCGCCCGGGGGTGGCTCGCCGAGCACGGGTACGACCCGATCTACGGTGCCCGCCCGCTGCGCCGGCTGGTGCAGTCGGCCATCGGCGACCAGCTCGCCCGGGCGCTGCTCTCCGGCGCGATCCGCGACGGCGACACGGTCCAGGTCGACCTGGCCGACGGCAAGGACGGGCTGACGGTCGCCGCGGCCTGACCCGCCGGCCCGGATGCCGATAGGGGCCCCCTGTGCAACGCTTTGCGTCGACAGGGGGCCCTTCCATACTCAAGGGGGTTGGGATGGTCGAGCGGCTCGACGCGGCCGTGCGGGAGCTGGCGGGCACCGACACCCTCGCCTTCGGCGGGGTCGGCTTCGCCGGCACGGTGCTGCCGGAGACCGAGGCGTACTTCGAGGTCGAGCGGCAGCTCGACGCGCACCCGGAGCGGGCCCGGCGGAAGGTCGACTGGCTGCTGGCGCACGGCTCGCCGGCCGGCCGGGCGTACGCGGCGACCCTGCTGGGGCGGGTCGACCCGGCCGCCGCCCGTGCCGCCTGGGAGGCGCTGCGCGGCTCCGAGGCCGAGTTCGTCACCTTCGCCGGCTGCATCATGGGCCGGACCAAGCTGGGCGAGTACGCGAACACGCAGCTCAACCGGCCTGAGGGCGGTTCGTAACTGAGTCATTACTCAACTCCGCTCGGGTTTCGCCACGTGCGCGGGGTTGTTACCGTCTCCGCCGACGCGACTGGGGGAGGCGATCGGGTTGAACGGTTCGGTGGCGTATCTGGTGACGGCGGCGGGCTGCCTCATCGCGGTGGCCGGTGTCGTCGTCGCCGTGGTGGCGATGCAACGTTCCCGTAGGCGCACGGGCGGGCGGCCCGGCCCGGTGGACCCGTTCCGGGACCGCGACGCCGACGCGCTGCGGGGCGACCCGCGCCGGCTGAGCCCCGGCGACATCGTCGAGATCCGCGGCACGTCGTACGGGGTGCGCGGCTCCGTGCTGCTCAGGGAGGGCAGCTGGACCTGGTCGGAGCACCTGCTCGACGACGCGGCCGGCGGCCAGCTCTGGCTCTCCGTCGAGGAGGACCCCGACGTGATCATGGTGCTCTGGACGACCGATCCGGCGCTCACCATCACCCCGGGCGCGCCGAGCATCGACCTCGACGGCCACCGGTACGTCAGCAAGGAGGCCGGGCACGCGCGGTTCACCGCCACCGGCAGCACGGGCCTCGACCCGTCCGGTGCGATGCGCTACCACGACTACCGGGGCCCGGGGAAGCTGCGGCTCTCCTTCGAGGCGTACGGCAACGCCGCCTGGGAGGTGGCCCGGGGCGACGAGCTGCACCGCTCCGACGTGATGATCTACCCGCAGTCCGGGCCGGGGAAGGTGAGCTGACCCGTGCTGGTCACCCTCGACGCCCCGTACGTCGACACCAGCGCCGCCGACCTCAGCCTCGCCCTCGGCGACGGCGAACGCCCCGCGCTGCACGTGCTCGACCTCGACCTGCCCGGCGGGATCCGGCTGCGGCTGCGGCTGCTCGGCGCGTCCCACCAGGTGGTGCTGCGCGCGGCCGGCACCGAGCTGACCGAGACCGTCGCCTGCCTGCCCGGCCGCCCGCCCGAACTGCCCGCCACCCGGCTGGACGAAGCGAACGGCTACCGGTTCACCGCCACCGTGCTGCGCCCGGCCGGTGCCGAGCTGAGCACCCGGGTCGCCGCGCTCCGCGCCGAGCTGGCCGGCGACCCGTACGCGCTGGTCGGGGTGTTCCCCGGCGACGCCGACGCGGTGACCGCCCTCGCCGTGCGCACCGACCCGCCGGACGGTGCGGTCGGCTGGCGCACCTGGCACGCGTACCCCCAGACCAACGAGCTGGTCCTGACCGAGACGGTGGTGGCCCTTGTGAGCGCGAGGAGTGAGCCGGGTCTGCGAGCCCCGCAGTCGCGAACGGAGGTGGCGCTGTGACGTACCGACGCTGGTTCGTGGTGGGAGCGGCGGTCGCCGTGGTCGGCGCGCTGCTCGCTGCCTTCGCGATCTTCTACGGCAACTTCTCCCCGCGCGGGTACGTGCAGGACCGGTACAACCGGGCGGCCAGCCGCGACATCGGCGGGCAGGCCGTGGCGTACACCTCGACGAAGACGCCCAGCCAGGTCGCCAAGGAGGTCACCGACGCCTGGCAGCCGGCCGACCAGTACGTCGACGGCAGCGGCGTCTACCTGCGCTACGACGACGACTCGGTGGTGATCCTGCCGATCGCCGCCGGCTCGGTGATCCTGCTCGAACGCCTCACCACCGCCTACCCCCGTTACCACTCGACCGTCGGGTCGCATTGGGGCTGGGGACGCGGCAGCACCGTCCGGGGCGGCGGCCCCGGCGCCGGCAAGTAGCCCGACGAACGCCCCTCACCCTGGAGTGTCCCCCTTGCAGAACCTCGTCACCGATCTGCTGGTCACCCTCGCCTACGGCGTGGTCGGCGTCGTCCTGATGGGCATCGGCTACGGGCTGGTCGACGTGGCCACCCCCGGCAAGCTGCACGAGCTGATCTGGACCGAGCGCAACCGCAACGCCGCCCTGCTGCTGTCGTCCAACCTGCTCGGCGTCGGCACCATCGTGGTCGCCGCGATCGTCGCCAGCGAGGACGACTTCGTGCTCGGCCTCGTCGGCGCGGCGGCGTACGGGATCGTCGGCCTGGTCATCATGGCCGCCGCGTTCCTGCTGCTCGACGCCGTGACCCCGGGGCGGCTCGGTGAGCTGCTGGTCGACCCGGAGCCGCACCCCGCCGTGTGGGTGTCCGCCGTCGTGCACCTCGCCACCGGCGCGATCATCGCCGCCGCGATCAGCTGATGGCCGCCGGCAAGCACCCGGGCGGCGGGCGGCCCGGCCAGCCGGCGGCGAAGAAGTCGTCGACCGCCAGCGGCTGGGTCATCGCGCTGGTGACCGTCGTCCTCGTCGGCGGTTGCATCGGCATCGGCGTGGTCAACGGCGACTCCGGCGGCACCACCGTGCCCGCTCCGGCGGCCGACGAGCGGGCCGACACCGTGCCGATCCTCGCCCAGGCCGCCGCCAGCCAGGGCATCTGCTACGGCTGGCGGCTGGAGAGCTGGTACGGCTCCACCCCGGTCAGCGTCGGCTCCAACCTCGGCGACGGCGTCCCCGTGGTCGACGACCCGGCCTGCCCGCGCTGGGTCGAGGTGACCGCCGACGTCCGCTACACGTCGGAGAGCAGCGAGAGCAGCGACTCGGCGGCTATCAACGTGACCGGCTCGCCCGACATCGACCGCGCCGACCTGTACGCCGTCGAGACCGGCCTCGCCCGCTTCGGCCTCGTGGAGGACGTGTTCGTCGACGACCCCGGCTGGGCGGTCTGCCGGGCCGCCGTGGCGCTGCCGCTGCTGCTCGCCGAGACCGGCGTGGTGCCGCCCGCCGCCGCACCCAGCGCGCAGCCCGGCGCGACCGCCGCCCCGCTGCCCGACGCCGGCAGCGACTTCTGGCGGGACCGCTGGGGCTGGCTGCTCGCCACCGGCGGGCTGCTGCTGGTCACCGCGCTGCTGTTCACCGTCGGGTTCGTGCAGCGCAGCCGGCAGCGCGCGACCGCCGGGCGTACCCCGGGGAAGGCGTGACCACCGAGGCGCCGGCGGCGGTCGACGACGAGGCCCCCGCCGCCCGGCCGCGCTGGCGGCTGGCCCGCTCGGCGGTGCTGGTCGCGGTCTTCGTCTGCGCCGCCTGCGGCCTGGTCTACGAGCTGGCCCTGGTCGCGCTCGGCAGCTACCTGATCGGCGACGCCGTCGGTCAGGCGTCGATCGTGCTCGGCGTGATGGTCTTCGCGATGGGCGTCGGCGCGCTCGCCGCGAAGCCGTTGCAGTCCCGGGCCGCCGCCGCGTTCGCCGTGGTCGAGCTGGTCCTCGCCCTGCTCGGCGGGCTGTCGGTGCTCGGCCTCTACGCCGCGTTCGCCTGGCTCGACCTGTACGGCCCGGCGCTGGTCGGCACCGCGTTCGTGCTCGGGCTGCTCATCGGCGCGGAGATCCCGCTGCTGATGGTCATGCTGCAACGCATCCGCGAGCAGTCCGCCGGCAGCGCAGTGGCCGACCTGTTCGCCGCCGACTACGTCGGCGCGCTGCTCGGCGGGCTGGCCTTCCCGTTCCTGCTGATCCCGGTCTTCGGGCAGCTCAAGGGCGCGCTGGTGGTCGGCGCGGTGAACGCGGTGGCCGGCGTGGCGCTGGTCTGCACCGTGTTCCGGGCGGAGCTGAGCCGCCGGGCGCGCGTCGCCGTCGGCACCGGCTCCGTCGTGGTCGCGCTCTGCCTGGGGTACGCCTGGGTCACCGCCGCCGACTTCGAGGTGACCGCCCGCCAACAGCTCTACCGCGACCCGGTGGTGCACGCCGAGCGCAGCCGCTACCAGGAGATCGTGCTGACCCGCTCGGTGCGGGAGGTCGGCCACGCCGACACCGACCTGCGGCTGTTCCTCAACGGTGACCTCCAGTTCAGCTCGATCGACGAGTACCGCTACCACGAGGCGCTCGTGCACCCCGCGCTGAACGGCCCGCGCGGCGAGGTGTTGGTGCTCGGTGCCGGCGACGGGCTCGCGGTGCGGGAGATCCTGCGCTACCCCGACGTGCGGCGGGTGACCGTCGTCGACCTCGACCCTGCCGTGGTGGCGCTGGCCCGCAGCGAGCCGCAGCTGCGCGAGCTGAACGGCGACGCGTTCGCCGACCCCCGGGTGCGGGTGGTCAACGTCGACGCGTTCGGCTGGCTGCGGGAGGCCACCGAACGGTTCGACGTGGTCGTCGCCGACCTGCCCGACCCCGACGAGACGGCCACCGCCAAGCTCTACACCGTCGAGTTCTACGCGCTGGTCCGGGCGGTGCTCGCCGACGGCGGGCGGCTCGTCGTGCAGTCCGGCTCGCCGTACTTCGCGCCCCGGTCGTACTGGTCGATCGAGGCGTCGGTGCGCGAGGCCGGCTTCGCCACCGTGCCGTACCACGTCGACGTGCCCAGCTTCGGCGACTGGGGGTTCGTGCTCGCCGCCCCGGGTGCCGCCCCGCCCGCGCTGGCGCTTCCCGCCGACGCCCCCCGGCTGCGCTTCCTCACCGCCGGCACGCTGGCGTCGGCCGCGAACTTCCCCGCTGACCGGGGCCGGCTCGACGTGCCCGCCTCCACGCTGCTGCGGCCCAGGGTGCTGGAGTACGCCCGCGTCGAGTGGCGCGGCTACTAGCGTCGGGACCATGGTGCGCGGACCGTCGCGTCGTCACTGGATGCCGCCCCGGGCGCTGGCCGCGGCGGCGTACCTCCAGGCGTTCGTGCTGTCCGGGGTGGCCGCCGTGCTGCTGACCCGGGTGCTGCTGCGGGCCACCGGCTATCCCCAGCTCGGCGGCGGCGGCCTGCACATCGCGCACGTGCTCTGGGGCGGCCTGCTGCTGGCCGCCGGCCTCGGCGTGGCACTGGTCTTCCTCGGCGGCGCGGCCAGGATGACCGGCGCGATCCTCGGCGGGATCGGGTTCGGCCTGTTCATCGACGAGGTGGGCAAGTTCGTCACGGCCCGCACCGACTACTTCTACGCCCCCGCCGCCGGCATCATCTACGCCGTCTTCGCGGTGCTGGTGGTCATCACGCAGGCGGTCCGGGAGCGGACCCGGCTGATCCCCGAGGAGCGGACCGCGAACGCCCTGGACGCCGTCGCCGGCGGCCTGATCGACGGGCTCACCGACCGGCGTCGGGCGCAGGTGCTGCGGCTGGCCCGGGGCTCCGGCGCGGAGACCGAGGCCGCCGTGGCCGCGCTGCTCGACGCGGTGCCCCGCCGGGAACCGCCGCCGCCCCGGTTCTGGCAGCCGTGGCTGGCCCGCGTCCGCCGGGTCGCTGTCGGGCTGACCGACCAGCGGTGGGTGGTCCGCTTCGTGGTGCTCTACCTGGTGGTGGAGCCGGCGCTGACCGTGGTCGGGGTGGCGGTCGACGGCGTCACCGGGGCGCTGGACGAGGAGCGGGAGTGGGGCGCGGTGCTCGGCGTCTCGGCGTCCGCGCTGGCCACGGCGGTGCTCAGCATCGCGGCGGCCGTCCGGCTGCGGCGGGACCGGATCGGCGCGTTCCGGCTGTTCAAGCTGGCGATCCTGGTCGACCTGCTGTTCGGGCAGATCTTCAACTTCACCGTCAACCAGTTCGGGGCGGTCGCCGCGCTGGCCTTCGACCTGTTCCTGCTCGCCGTGGTGACGGCCGAGCACCGCCGGCTGTCCCGGGCCGGCTGACGCCCGCCGCGCCGAGTCGGGTGGCCCGTCTTGCCCCGGGACGGCCCGGGGCGGCTCGCCGACGGGCGGCACGGGACTCCGGACGATACCGTGACGTCGTGATCTAGAAGGGAGAAGTCATGGTCGATACCCACAGCACGCCGTCGCGGGCCCGTCCGGGCATCGTGACGATCTCCAGTTACCTGCTCATGTTCTTCGCTCTGCTCCAGCTGCTCAACCTCGTCACGACGATCGCCGTGGCCGGCAAGCTCCGGCAGGGCTTCGAGGACGCGTTCGCGGGCACCGCGAGCGGGGCCGAGGGGCTGGGCACCTTCGTCGTCGGCTTCGCCATCGGCAGCGCCGTGCTGATGCTGGTCCTCGCCCTGGTCCTCGTCGTACTGGCGATCTTCAACAACCGGGGCAGCAACGGCAGCCGCATCACCACCTGGGTGCTCGGCGGCATCCTGCTCTGCTGCGTCGGCGGCAGCATGATCAACGGCGCGGCCGGCTCGATGGGCGGGCCGTCGGCCGGCGGGGACGCGCCGAGCGCCGAGGAGATCGAGCGCAGCCTGACCGCGGCGCTGCCCTCCTGGTACACCCCGGTCAGCCTGCTGCTCGGGGTCGCGGGCCTGCTCGCCGTGCTGGCCGCGCTGATCCTGCTGGCCCTGCCGAAGGCGAACGAGTTCTTCCGCAAGCCGAAGCAGGGCTGGGAGCCGCCGGTCCCGGGTGCCGCCTACCCGGCGTACCCGCAGCAGCCCGGCTACCCGCAGACCCCGGGTTACCCGGCCGCCCCCGGCTACCAGCCCGGCCACCCGACGTACCCGCACGGGACCCACAGCTCGTCCACCCCGGACCAGTCGCCCTACCCGGACCAGCCGGGGCCGTCCCCGTCCGATCGGCCGGACCCGTCCGGGCCCGGGCAGGGCAGCGACCCCGGGCCGTCGCCCTCCAGCGGCTCGTCGGACTCGGGCTGGTCGTCCGGCGGTTCGTCGGACTCCGGCTCCTCGTCCGGCGGTTCGTCGGACTCGGGCTCGTCGTCCTCCTCGTCGTCGGACTGAGCATCGATGCCGCCCCGCCCGCGACCAGCCGGGCGGGGCGCGCCGGATAACGGCGACACCGACGGTCCCTCCGAGTAGGTTCCAACCGGACGCCTACCGGAGGGACTTGTCGTGTCGTACCCCGATCAGGTGCCGGCCCGTCGCCCCGCGGCCGTCGGGCTGGCGGCGGCGGTGCTGCTGCTGATGGCCGCCGGTGCCGTGGCCTCGGCGGTCGCCGCGCTGCTCGTCCTCGGCGGCACCGTCGGGCGGTTCCGGTCGGCGGCGGCCGGCACCTCGGCCGGTGCGGCGGAGGTCGACGACGCGGTCCTCCTGCTGCGCGGCGCGACGATCGCCTCGGCGGTGGTGACGGTGCTGGTGGGCGTCGTGCTGGTCGGCCTGGCGGCCGGGCTGCTCGCCGGCCGGCCCGGGGCCCGGGTGGCGACCTGGGTGGTCTGCGGGCTGGGCGCGCTGTTCGGCTGCTGCGCGGTGGCCGCGCTGGTCGGCCAGCGGGCCGTGCCGCTGCGGCTGTCCGCCGACGACCGGTCCGCCGCCGAGCTGCTGGGCCTCGTCGGCGACGCGTACCCGGAGTTCTGGCTCGCGGCCAACGCCGCGCTTTCGATCGGCCAGGCGCTCGGTTACCTTGTGGTAGCCGCGTTGCTGGTCTCGCCGAGCGCCAGCGCCTGGTTCCGCCGGCGGCACCCCGCGCCGGCACCGACCGCCACCCCGCACCACCCGCCCCGCTGAGGATCGTCCGTGACGCCAGAGCAGGTCCCCGCCATGCGCCGTGCGCTGGTCACCGGCGCGACGGCGGGCATCGGCGCGGAGTTCGCCCGCCGCCTCGCCGCCGACGGCTGGGCCCTGGTGCTGGTGGCACGCGACGCTGCCCGGCTGGCGGAGAAGGCCGCCGAGCTGACGGGCCGGTACGGCCACCCCGTCGAGGTGATCCCGGCGGACCTGTCCACCGCCGACGGCTGCGCCGACGTGGAACGGCGGCTGGCCGGCGACGAGCAGGTGGACCTGCTCGTCAACAACGCCGGGATCAGCCTCAACCAGCCGTTCCTGCGGTCCTCGATGGCCGATGAGTCCCGCCTGCTGGGGCTGAACGTGCACGCGGTGCTGCGGTTGACCCGCGCGGCGGTCGGCCCGATGATCCGGCGGGGCGACGGGGCAGTGATAAATGTCTCTTCGGTCGCCGGCTTCGGTCCCGTGATGCCGGGATCGACGTATCCGGCGAGCAAGGCGTGGGTGACGGCCTTCAGCGAGTCCGTCGACCTCGCGACCCGCCCGCGTGGAGTACGCGTGATGGCCCTCTGCCCTGGTTACACCCGCACCGGCGCGCACGAGCGGATCGGGATCGACATGTCCGGCACGCCCCGCCTGATGTGGCTGACAGCCGAGCAGGTCGTCGACGAAGCCCTGCGTGACCTGCGGAAAGGTCGCACGGTCAGCGTCCCGTCACGGCGTTACAAGCTGGCCGTCGCGGCGGTGCGGCACGCCCCCCGGGGGCTGCTGCGCCGGTTCGCCCGGGACACCCGGGGCCGCGACGACCGTCGCCCCGGCTGACCTGCGGCGCAGCGGCGGCGGACCGTCCCGTTCGGCGGTTCGGCCGACCCGGCCCGGCGAATCGATCGCACAGAGTAGCCGAATATCGCCAACCATCGGTCGCCCGTGGGGCTGACCGGGGTGGACCCCACACACACCTCCCAGACTTGCGCAGTACCCTCTATCGCCATGGGGGACCACGACGACCTGCGTAAATTCATCATCGACCTGGCTGTGGTCCACGGGCGGGTGGTGCTCTCCTCCGGTCGGGAGGCGGACTGGTACGTCGATCTGCGACGTGTCACGCTCCATCACCAGGCCGCTCCGTTGGTCGGTCGGGTGCTGCTCGACCTGACCGCCGACTGGGAGTACGACGCCGTCGGTGGCCTGACCCTGGGCGCCGATCCGGTGGCGCTCTCCATGTTGCACGCCGCGTCGGCGACCGACCGGTCGCTCGACGCTTTCGTCGTCCGTAAGGCGGGTAAGGCTCATGGTCTGCAACGCCGCATCGAGGGGCCGGACGTGGCCGGACGACGGGTACTGGCGGTCGAGGACACGTCGACGACCGGTGGCAGCGTGCTGACCGCAGTAGAGGCGCTGCGCGAGGCCGGAGCCGAAGTAGTGGGTGTGGCGGTTATTGTTGATCGTGGCGCCGGCGACGCGGTGGAAGCCGCCGGACTGCCGTATCGGGCGGCCTATACGTTGGCTGACCTCGGCCTTGTGGCCTAAAAGTTTGCCGATTCGGACTTGCTGATATGCAGGCGGATCGATGCTGCTGGTGGAAGGATGGAATACGTGGGAACTGCGTTGGCTGAAATGACCATGCCTCAGATCTCGCCGCTTGCCGGCGAGCCGATCGAACGCGCCGACGCCGAGCGGCTGGCGGGGGTCCTCAAGGCCCTTGCCGACCCCGCCCGGCTGCGGCTGCTCAGCCTGATCCAGTCGGCCCCCGAGGGCGAAGCGTGCGTGTGCGACCTGACCGCGCCGCTCGGCCTCTCCCAGCCGACGGTCAGCCACCACCTGCGTATCCTCACCGAGGCCGGCTTGCTGGAGCGGGAGAAGCGCGGGGTCTGGGCGTACTACCGGTTGGTGCCGACCGCGATCGCCACGATCGCGGATCTGCTGACCCCGCCGCGTAAGCGGGCCACCAAGAAGGCCCGCTGACGAGGTTCTCCGTTCCGGCCGTCCCGCCTCAGGACGGCATCGGGTGGCGTGCAAGGGGTGGCGCCACCACCGGACGGTGACGCCTGCCCGGGTAACCGGCAGTCGCCTCGTTACTTCATTGCGGCTTGAACGATGGCCGGTCCCGTCGAAACGGGACCGGCCATCGACGTACGCCTTCTCCGTCAGTGGCCCTCGCCGCGCTCCGGCCACCGACCGCCGTCCTGCGGCGGCTGCTGCGGGAACTGCTGCTGCCCGTGCGGGGCCTGACCGTGGTGGTCGTGGTGGTGCTCGACCGTGTCCCGGACGGCCTCCACCGCACCGGCCGCGCTGGCGGCGGCGATCACCGTCATGACCTCGCCCCGCTTGCGGGCCCGCCGGTCGCGGAGGAACTCGAAGAAGATCGGCAGCACCGAGATCAGGATGATCAGCGCGACCACCGGCAGGATGTACCGGTCGATCTTGTCGCCGATCGCGTTGTAGATCTGCTCGGCGAGCAGGTAGCCGATCAGCAGGATGCCGTCCACCCACAGGATCGCCCCGACGACGTTCCACAGGAAGAACTGCTTCGCCGGCATGCCGAGCACGCCGGCCACCGGATTGAGGAACGTGCGGACGATCGGGATGAACCGGGCCAGCACCACGGCCTTGGCCGGGCCGAACTTCCGGAAGTAGTGCTCGGCCTTCTCCACGTACTCCCGCTTGAACAGCCGCGAGTTGGGGCGCTCGAACATGCGCCGGCCGTACCGCGCGCCGAGCCAGTGCCCGAGCTGCGCACCGACGATCGCGCAGATCGGGCCGCCGATCAGCAGCCCGACCAGGGAGAGCCGGGTGCCGTCGCCGAAGATCGCGTCCGCCACCGGCGAGGCGGCGACGCCGGCCAGGAACAGCAGCGAGTCGCCCGGGAAGAAGAAGCCGACGAGCAGCCCGGTCTCGGCGAACAGGATCACCCAGACGCCGATCAGCCCGAAGGTCTGGAGTAGATCCTTCGGATCGAGCGGGTTCAGGGCGACGGTCTCGGAGACCGCCCGTGCCTTCTCTGCTGTGTCCACGGCCACACAGGGTACCGAACCCGGAACCGGTCGCGCTCCGCGCCGCCCCGGACCGGGCCGGCCGCCGCCCGCACCGGCGGGGGTGACCAGCCCGGTCCCGCCTCACAGGCGCGGGTCGACCGGCTCCGACTCGCAGGCCAGGACGGCGAAGACCAGCTCGTGGCGACGCCACAGCGGAGCGCCGTCCGCCAGCGCGGCCAGGGCCGCCAGCCCGAGCGCGTGCTCGCGCAGGGCCAGCCCCCGCTTGCGCCCCAGCGACCGGCGGCGCAGCGCGGCCAACTGCTCCGGCTCGGTGTACCCGGGACCGTAGATGATCCGCAGGTACTCCCGGCCCCGGCACTTGATGCCCGGCTGGAGCAGCGACCCCTTCGGCGACCGGGAGGCCAGCCCCGCGTACGGCTTGACGACCATGCCCTCCCCGCCGGCGGCGGTCAGCGCCAGCCACCAGCCGGTCGCGTCCGCCTCGGCCGAGGCGTCGGCCAGGTCGACGACCCGCCGCCGGGTGACCGTGAAGAACCCCGGGTCGGCGGCGCACAGCCGGTCGGCCAGGTCCAGGTGCCAGCCGTGGTCCCGCTCGACGTGGCTCGCCCCGGCGGAGGCGAGCACCGCGAACGGGGCGAGGGTCACCCCGGCCAGCCCGTCCGTCGGCGCCACGTACGCCCGGTACGCCGCCGAGTACGCCTCGACGTCCGCCCGGCGGGCCGCCATCCGCGCCCGCAGGTCGCCCACCGGCAGCCCCCGCCCGGCCGCCGCGTCCAGGGTGGCCAGCACCGCCGGCAGGGCCGCGCGGCCCGCCGCGCCCACGCTCGCGTACTGCTCGCGGATCAGCCCGCCCGCCTTCGCCGACCAGGGCAGCAGCTCGCAGTCGAGCAGCAGCCAGTCGGTGTCCAGCTCCGCCCAGAGCCCCGCCACGCCGACCGCCGCCCGGACCCGGCCCAGCAGCTCGCCGTCCAGCGGCGGGCCGAAGAACGGTCGGCCCGTGCGGGTGTGCACCACCCCGCCGCCCGGCCCGAACGGGCCGCCGTCGGGGTCGCGGCAGACCAGCACCACCGCCCGCGAGCCCATGTGCTTCTCCTCGCACACCACCCGGTCGACGCCGGCCGCCCGGTAGTCGGCGAACGCCTGCGCCGGGTGCTCCAGGAACCCGTCGGCCGTGGCCGTGGAGCAGGGCGCCATCGTCGGCGGCAGCCAGGTCAGCCAGCGCGGGTCCACGGCGAACCGGCTCATCACCTCCAGCGCGGCGGCGGCGTTCTCCGCCGGCACGGTCAGCGTCCCGTACGCGTGCTCGACGTGCCGCCGCCCGGTCACGTCGCGCAGGTCCAGCACCGCGTCCGGGCGGGCCGGGGCGGGCGCGACCAGCGGGCGGGCCGGGGCGTACCACTCCTTGACCGCCGGGACGGAGACCAACTCCTTCTCCGGGTACCGCAGCGCCGTCAGCTTCCCGCCGAACACGCAGCCGGTGTCGACGCAGATCGTGTTGTTCACCCACTCCGGCTCCGGGGTGGGCGTGTGCCCGTACACGACCATGGCCGAGCCCCGGTAGTCGCGTGCCCACGGGTAGCGCACCGGCAGGCCGTACTCGTCGGTCTCGCCCGTGGTCTCCCCGTACAGCGCGAACGACCGGACCCGGCCCGACGCGCGGCCGTGGTATTCCTCCTTGAGCCCGGCGTGCGCGACGACCAGCCGGCCGCCGTCGAGCACGAAGTGGCTGACCAGGCCGTCCACGAACGTCGCGACCTCGGCCACGAACGCCGGGTCCTCCGCGTCGAGCTGGGCCATCGTCTCGGCCAGGCCGTGGGTGAGCCGCACGTCCCGGCCGCGCAGCCTGCGCAGCAGCTTCTGCTCGTGGTTGCCCGGCACGCAGATCGCGTGGCCGGCCGCCACCATGCCCATCACCAGGCGGAGCACCCCGGGGGAGTCCGGGCCGCGGTCCACCAGGTCACCGACGAAGACAGGGGTACGACCAGCCGGGTGCACCGCGTCCACCGGGCGGCCCGCGTCGTCGCGGCGCAGCACGTAGCCCAGCCGGAGCAGCAGCGCCTCCAGCTCCTCGCGGCAGCCGTGGACGTCGCCGACGATGTCGAACGGGCCGGTCAGCTCCCGCCGGTCGTTGAACAGCTTCTCGTAGCGGATCTGCGCCGCGTCGATCTCGTCGACGCCGCGCAGCACGTGCACCTTCCGGAAGCCCTCCCGGGCCAGCCGCCCGTACGACTGCCGCAGGTCCCGCTGCATCCGGGTCAGCACCTGCCGGCCGTGGGTGCGGTCGGCCCGCCCCTGCGTGCGCTCCCACGCCACCGCCTCCGGCACGTCCAGCACGATCGCCACCGGCAGCACGTCGTGCTCGCGGGCCACCCGGACCAGCCCGGCCCGGGCGTGCGGCTGGAGGTTGGTGGCGTCCACGACGGTGAGCAGCCCCCGCCGCAGCCGGATCCCCGCCACGTGGTGCAGGGCGTCGAACGCGTCGGCGGAGGCCGACTGGTCGTTCTCGTCGTCGGCGACCATCCCTCGGAAGGCGTCGGAGGAGAGCACCTGGCTCGGCGCGAAGTGCCGCCGGGCGAAGGTGGACTTGCCGGAGCCGGAGACGCCGACCAGCGCCACCAGGGCCAGCTCGGGAATCTCGATCATCG
This sequence comes from Micromonospora haikouensis, assembly GCF_000876225.1. Lineage (NCBI taxonomy): Bacteria > Bacillati > Actinomycetota > Actinomycetes > Micromonosporales > Micromonosporaceae > Micromonospora > Micromonospora haikouensis. The sequence continues at coordinate 519,511 of NZ_JXSX01000001.1, forward strand.
GGCTGCCTCCTTCGTCGTCGTCTCGGTGGTCGTCGGTTCGGCGGTCGTCCCCGGCTCGGCGGTCGTCGTCGTCCCGGTGGTGCGGAACACGGCGAGCTGGGTGGGCGGGCCCACCTCCGGGTCGTCGTCGCCGACGCCCCGGATCTGCGCCGCGTAGCCGTACGTCGCCGCGACCCGGTCCACCCAGGCCGCGAACTCGGCCCGGGTCCACTCGAAGCGGTGGTCGGCGTGCCGGAACCGGCCCGCGCCCAGCCCCTCGTAGCGGACGTTGTGCTCCACGTTCGGCGTGGTCACCACGACCGTCGCCGGCCGGGCGTGGCCGAACACGGCGTCCTCCAGCGCCGGCAGGCGCGGCGGGTCGACGTGCTCGACCACCTCCATCAGGACCGCCGCGTCGTACCCGCGCAGCCGGTCGTCCCGGTAGGTCAGGGCGGACTGCCACAGCCGGATCCGGTCCCGCTGCCGCTCCGGCAGCCGGTCCAGCCGCAGCCGGCGGGCCGCCAGCGTCAGCGCGTGCGCGGACACGTCCGTGCCGACGACCTCCGTGAACCGTCGGTCGCCCACCAGGGCGGACAGCAGCGCGCCGGGACCGCAGCCGAGGTCCAGCACCCGGGTCGCCCCGCTCGCCACGAGCGCGGCGAGCACCGCCTCCCGGCGGCGCAGCGCCAGCGCCGGCCGGCGCGGGACCTCCGCGCGCTCCTCCTCGGCCACGCTGTCGGTGGGCGGCTCCTCGGCCAGCCGCTGCTCGGCGAGACGGGCCATCGCCTCCCCCGCGAGGGCGCGGCGGTGGGCCAGGTAGCGGCGGGTGATGGTGGCCCGCTCCGGGTGGTCGGCGAGCCAGCCCGCACCGGCCCGGAGCAGCTTGTCGATCTCGTCCGGGGCGACCCAGTAGTGCTTCGCGTCGTCGAGGACGGGCAGCAGCACGTACAGGTGGTTGAGGGCGTCGGCGAGCCGCAGCGTGCCGGTGAGCGTCAGGTCGACGTACCGGCTGTCGCCCCACTGCGGGTGCGCCTCGTCGAGCGGGATCGGGGTGGCCGTCACGGCCCAGCCCAGCGGGGCGAACACCCGGGCCGCCAGGTCGCCGCCGCCCCGGCAGCGCAGCACGGGGACCCGGATCTCCAGCGGGATCGGCGCGGCGGCCAGCTCCGGGCGGTCCCGGGACTCGCCGCGCAGGGCCGAGCGGAACACCTTGGCCAGCGCCGAGGCCAGCAGGCTCGACGCGGCGTACGGCCGGTCGTTGACGTACTGGCCGAGGGTGAAGGTGTCCGGGGTGGCCGCCTGCCGGTGGCCCCGGCCCCTGCCGTGCCCGCCGGCCAGTCGCAGCGGGTCGACGTCGACGAGCAGGGCGGCGGTGCAGCGCTGCTCGTCGGCCTCCGGGTAGAGCACGTGCGCCGCGCCGACGGGCAGCTCGAAGGAGTGCATCCGGTCCGGATGCTTGACGAGCAGGTAGCCGAGGTCGGTGGCGGGGCGGTGCGTCGTGGTGAGGGTGAGCAGCACGGCCCCATGGTGTCAGGGGCCTCGATCTTGCGTCGTCCGCTTTTCGTTGTGTGGCTGGTTGCGGGTGGGGCTCCCCGGAAACCCTTCGTGGTGCCGTGCTTGGGGATGCTTCTCGGTCAGGCGACGAAGTGGGTGCGGCGGCGCTTGGCCAGCAGGTAGCCGCCGACTCCGGCCACCAGGAGCAGGCCGCCGATGCCGACGATCAGCCCGGTGGAGGTGCCGGTGATCGGCAGCGTGCCGCCCCCGCCGCCGCTGCTGTCGGCGTTGACCACGATCAGGGCGCGGTCGTTGGCCGGCTTGAGGTCGTCCCGGAAGCCGCCCTCGCACTCGCACTTCGCGTTGACCAGGATCGTGCCCTGGGCGTTCGGCACGACCTTGTCGATGCGCAGCCGGAAGTCGCCGGTCGACGTCTCGCCGGCCACGGAGATCGTGTCGGCGAGACAGCGGTACGCGCGGGCCCCCGGCTTGCCGAAGTCGCCCCAGTCGGTGCCGTTGCCGCTGCGCGGGGCGCACTCGGCGGGAACCTCGACGGCGGTGGTGCCGGCCGGCACGTCGACGTCCAGGTAGGTCACGGACATGTCGCCGCGGATGTAGTTGAGCGTCGCCGGGCCGTTGTTGCGGAAGCCGACGGTCGCGGTGACCACCGCGCCGGCCGCGCCCTCGACCGTGTCGCCGATCGCCTCCAGGTCGGTGCCGTTCTTACCAGTGACCGTGATGTTCCACGAGGTGTAGTTGTTGCCCCGGTCGGTGTCGGTCTGGGCGGCCGCCGCCCGCAGCTTCTGCGGGGCGTCGCGCAGGGTCAGCTTCGCGGACCCGGTGCCACGCGCGGCGGCGCGGGCGCCCGCGTCCTCGCGCAGCCCGAACAGGTCCTCGAAGTCCGCGTACGTCATGAACTCGGCGTTGCCGTACTGGCGGCCCGGCGCGTAGGTGTCCTTGCCGAGCTGGTAGTTCAGCGTCGTGGTGCGCCCCTCGCCGGCCGGGATCTCCTCGTCGAACTGGCAGGCGAGCAGGTGGTCCTCGACGTAGAGGCAGTTGCTGAACCGCTCCTTGGTGCGGATCGAGTAGTCCAGGTCGAAGAACGCCACCACGCCCTCGACGGCCTTCTCGCCGACGTTGACCACGGTCAGCGGGGCCTCGAACGAGCCGCCCGGCGCGGCGCTCAGCTTGCTGTCCGGGCCGCCCGCCAGGTCGACGCCCTCGCCGATGCGGATCCGGGACGTGTAGCTGCCGCGCTGCTTGCCGGCCACCTGGAGGCTGATCTTCAGCTCGCCGGAGTCGCCGAGCTTCGCCTTGTCGGTGGGCGCGATGAGCACCGGTTCGGTCTGTTCGCCGTAGACCTCGTCGAGGGGCACCTCGAAGGTCTCGGCGCAGACCAGGACGCCCGCCTCCGGGGCGGTGCACTGCGCGTTCCCGTCGTCGGCCAGGGTGACCTTTCCGGCGAGCGAGCGGTAGTCGTACCGCACCGTGACGTCGGGGAGCACTGCCGGCTGATCGGCGAACAGCCGCAGGGCCTGCGACTTGCCCGGCGAGTCCGCCGCCAGGGTGGTGTCCTGGAAATAGAGCTCGATGTCGGCCGCGGGCGCGGCGACGGCGGGGCTGGCGGAGGCGGCGACGAGCGCGCCTGCGACGCCGAGCCCGGCTAGCCAGCGCCGGGTCGGATGCTTGAGCATGGAGGGTTCCTCCCCGTGAGGGTGCAGGTGGAGCCCGTGGATCTTAAGGATTCCTTAAGGCGGCAGGTCAACCCGTTCCGTCGATCTTTCCCGGAACGGGCCGAACGGCTGACCAGGTCTGCCGCAACGTCCGGCGGCCCCGGCGTCCCGGGGTCGGCTCCGATCAGCGGTAGTCGTCCTCGTCGCCCGCGACGATCCGGGCCTGCTCCATGGCGTCCCAGTCGCCGACCTCCAGGCCCCGGCTCGGCTCGCCCTCGCTGTCGGCCGGGTCGGTGGAGGCGGCCTGCTCCACGGCGTCGGCCGCCGGGGCCTCCGGGTCCCGCTCCTCCGGCGCGAGGTGGTCGCTCGGGGTGAAGTCCTCGTCGGGCTGACCCATCGTCCCTCCCTGAATCGGCGGAAAGCTACCCACACCGTACGGGCTGGCCGGGGCTGCCGCTCGGTGGCGGGGGTGGAGTCGGCGGATTCCCTCCTCCGGATCGGGCCGGCGGTGCCAGGATGGTGCCGTGGGCTTCCTGATCCGGCTGGCGATCACCGCGATCGCGTTGTGGATCACCACGCTGATCGTGCCCGGCGTCGACGTGGGTGGCCGCAGTGGCGGCAACACCGCGCTGACCCTGGTGGCGGTGGCGTTGATCTTCGGCGTGGTCAACGCGGTGCTCAAGCCGGTGATCAAGGTGGTGGGCTGCGTCTTCTACCTGCTGACCCTGGGGCTGTTCGCGCTGGTGGTCAACGCGCTGCTGTTCCTGCTGACCGACTGGATCGCCCGGCACCTGGACCTGCCGTTCCGGGTGGAGGGTTTCTGGCCCGCCTTCTGGGGGGCCATCGTCATGGCGGTGGTGACCTGGCTGATCAGCGTCGCCGTGCCGGACAGCCTGGCGGACCGGTGAGGCTCCGACCGGGTGCCGCCGGGCCTTGCGGGCGGCCCGCGCGGCGGCCGGCCATGGGCCGGTTTCGTCCGTGGCCACCTCCTGCGGGATACTTCCGGCGGAGGACAGCGCGGTCCGGCGCACCCACGGAAGACAGCGGCCGGTGACGGCCGACAGCGGTAAGTAAGGAGCGTTCGACATGCCCATCGCTTCCCCCGAGGTCTACGCGGAGATGCTGGACCGCGCCAAGGCGGGCCGGTACGCGTACCCCGCGATCAACGTGACGTCCTCGCAGACGCTGAACGCGGCGCTCAAGGGCTTCGCCGACGCGGAGAGCGACGGCATCATCCAGGTCTCCACCGGCGGCGCGGAGTACCTGTCGGGTCCGTCCGTGAAGGACATGGTCACCGGCGCGGTGGCGTTCGCCGCGTATGCGCACGAGGTCGCCAAGAAGTACCCGGTCAACGTCGCGCTGCACACCGACCACTGCCCGAAGGACAAGCTGGACAAGTTCGTCCGGCCCCTGATGCAGATCTCCAAGGAGCGGGTCGCCGCCGGCCAGGAGCCGCTGTTCCAGTCGCACATGTGGGACGGCTCGGCCGTGCCCGTGGCGGAGAACCTGGAGATCGCCGCCGAGCTGCTCGACCGGGCCGCCGAGGCCAAGATCGTCCTGGAGATCGAGGTCGGCGTCGTCGGCGGCGAGGAGGACGGCGTCGAGAACGCCATCAACGACAAGCTCTACACCACCGTCGAGGATGGCCTGGCCATGGTCGAGGCGCTCGGCCTGGGCGAGAAGGGCCGCTACATGGCGGCGCTGACCTTCGGCAACGTGCACGGCGTCTACAAGCCGGGCAACGTGAAGCTCCGGCCGGAGATCCTGAACAACATCCAGGAGGCCGTCGCCGCCAAGTACGGCAAGGAGAAGCCGCTCAGCCTGGTCTTCCACGGCGGCTCCGGCTCGCTGCTGTCCGAGATCCGCGAGGCGCTGGACTACGGCGTGGTGAAGATGAACATCGACACCGACACCCAGTACGCCTTCACCCGGCCCGTCGCCGACCACATGTTCCGCAACTACGACGGCGTGCTGAAGATCGACGGCGAGGTCGGCAACAAGAAGCAGTACGACCCGCGCACCTGGGGCAAGCTCGCCGAGGCCGGGCTCGCCGCCCGCGTCGTCGAGGCCTGCGAGCACCTGCGCTCCACCGGCACCAAGATCAAGTAACCCCCGCTGTTAGGAAGGGCCCCTTGTCATCGCCCAGGCGATGACAAGGGGCCCTTCCTTGCACCTAGCCCGCCGTCAGGACGCGGACCGCCTCGTGCACGTCGTCGGTGAGGTGCACCGTGCCCGACAGGTCGCCGAACGGCGAGGCGGCCAGCAGCGGGCGCAGCAGCGACTCCACCGGCAGCTCCGTCGTCCAGTACGCCCGGTCGAGGAAGACGTACGCGCCGCTCGCCCCGTCCGTGCCGTAGTAGGTCTTCGTCGCCGCCTGGAACACCTCCTGCACCGTGCCGGCCCGGCCGGGCGCGAAGACGATCCCGCCCCGGGCCAGCCGCAGGATGGTGTCCTCCCGGATGGCGTTCGAGAAGTACTTCGCGATCCGCCCCGCGAACAGGTTCGCCGGCTCGTGCCCGTAGAGCCACGTGGGGATGGCCAGCCCGCCGGCCCGCGCCCAGCCCAGATCCAGGTTGAGGTCCGGGTCGCGCTGCCGGGGCACCGCCGGGGCGTACCGCACCCGGACCTCCAGGGCGGCGGACGTGTACCGGTCGTGGTCGGTGAAGTCCGGCGCGGTCGCGAGCAGGTCGATCGCCGCCGTCAGCTCCCCGGCCGGCCGGGTCGACAGGTACGCGCCCAGGTTCGCCGCCTCCATCACGCCCGGCCCGCCGCCGGTCACCACCAGCCGGTCGGCCCGCGCCAGCTCCCAGCCCAGCACCGCCGCCATCCGGTACGGCACGCTGCCCCGGCGCACCGCGTGCCCGCCCATCACGCCCACCACGGACTGCGGCCCGTGCGCTGCCAGCCAGGCTCGGGTGGCGTCGACCAGCGCGTTGTCCACGCCGTGGTCGTGCAGCCGCTGGCCGAGCGCCTCCTTCACCTCCGGCAGCGCCCCGCCGTGCGCCCGGAAGTGCTCGTACACCCGGGTGTCGTACATGCCGGCGAAGCCGCCCTCGGCGAACCCGGCGGCCAGGTCCTCCGGGGTGTACAGGTGCGACGGCTGGGTCGGGTACGGCAGCCCGGAGAAGGGCGGCACCACGTTCGCGCCGCGCCGGACCAGGTCGGCGCCCACCTCGCGGGAGGCGAACCGGCAGCCGACGAAGAGGGTGCCCGTCACCTCCGTCGCGCTCAGGTCGGGGACCGGGTCGACGTCGAGGCGCAGGCCCTGCACGGTCAGCCCGGCCAGGCTTCCGCCGGCCAGCCGCTGTTCGAACGCGCTGCGGGTCTCGATCTCGGTGGCGCTGGTGTCGTGCGGGGAGAGCACGTCCGCGGGAGGTGGGGTCGGCACGACGCCATCCTGCCCACCCGGGTCAACCCCGCAAACCATCTGTACGCACAGGAGCCCGGCGGCGAGGCCACCGGGCTCCTGCTCCAACCGGGTCCTGGGGAGGCTCCGGACCAATAGTTGTAGTGGAAAACATCACCCGTCGGCATGGGCCGCAGGTCCGGCCCCGGGAACCGCAGGTCCGGCCGGGGCGAACCGCAGGTCCGGCCATCGTGGACCGCAGGGTCGGTGCCACGACCACAGGCGTGACGAAAGCCTCAACCGTTCAGGTGGCCGGGTCTGCGGACCCCCTCGCGCGGCGCAGAGCGAAGCGGGTTGAATGGGACGATGCAGAACCTGTTGCCTGAGCCACCGGCCACCCTCCTGCCGGCCCACGACGAGGCCGACACCGCCCTGGCCGCCGCCAAGGAGGCCGGCACCGACGAGGCGTACGCCGAGGTCGCGGCCCGCTTCCCGACCTACAGTGCGGGCTGGGGTGCGCTCGCGAGCCGGGCCCTGGCCGACGGCCAGGTCGTCCCCGCGTACGCCTACGCCCGGACCGGATACCACCGGGGCCTCGACCAGCTGCGCCGCAGCGGCTGGAAGGGCCACGGCCCGGTGCCCTGGTCGCACGCGCCGAACCGGGGCTTCCTGCGCTGCCTCTACGTGCTCTCCCGGGCCGCCGGCGAGATCGGCGAGGCGGACGAGGCCGCGCGCTGCGCCCAGTTCCTGCGCGACTGCGACCCGGCCGCCGGGGACGCCCTGGCCAGCGCCTGACCCCTCCCGAGCAGGTGCGGCGGCCGGTCCGACACCCGTCGGGCCGGCCGCCGCGCTGATCGGGGCCCCGCCCCGGTCGGAGCCGGGTGCCGGTCAGAGCCCCTCGGCGACCGATGCGGCGATCTTCAGCCAGGCGTCGCGGGTGGCCGACGAGAGCTGCCCGTACCGGATCGGCTCGCCGGTGTCGATCAACCGCTCGTACGGGGCGAGCAGCACCGCCCTGGTCCGGGCCGCGAAGTGCTCCTGGATGGCGGGCAGGTCGATCTCCTTGCGCGAGGGCGGCATCGACACCACCGTCACCGCCTGCCGGACCAGCCGGTGCCGGCCGCTCTGCTCCAGGTGGTCGAGCATCCGGGCGGCCGTCTCCGCCGAGTCGTTACGGGCCGACATGGTCACCACGAGCTGGTCGGTGGCGTCCATCGCGGCCTGCCAGTTCTGCGCCCGGACGTTGTTGCCGGTGTCCACGAAGATCAGCTTGTAGAACCGGCTGACCACCTCCCGGATCTCGGCGAACGCCGACGCGGTGAGCATCTCCCCGCCGGTGGCCGACTCGTCCGAGGCGAGCACGTCGAACATGCCCTCGCCCTGCGAGCGGACGTACTGCGACAGGTCGCCGACCCGCCCGTGCGCGCCCTGGAACTGGCCGAGGTCGCGCAGCATGTCCCGCACCGTGCGGGAGTGGAAGTCCTGCTGGGCGCGCATCCCCAGGGTGCCCTGGGTCTCGTTGTTGTCCCAGGCCAACACGTACCCGCCGCGCTTCTGGCCGAAGGTCATGGCGAGCAGCAGGATGGCCACGGTCTTGCCCGCGCCGCCCTTCGGGTTGACCACGGTCACCTGGCGCAGCCCGCCGAAGTTGCGACGCACCATCTCGATGTCGCGGCGCATCTCCTGCTCCTGCCGCCCCGGCGGGAGCTTGATCAACCCCGTCTTGTTCACCACGGCCCGTACGCCCATCGTGGCCACCGGGTCGGCCGGGCGCACCTGCCGGCGGCGGGCGAAGTCCTCTGCGGTCGGCGCGATCCCGGTGTCGGGCGTCCACGCCGGTTCCGGGTACCCCGGCGGCACCCGGGTCACCCCGTCGGCCTGCCGGTACGGCGGCTGCGGCACCGGTGCCACCGGCTGCTGTGCCACGGGAGACGGGGGCTGCGGCGGCCAGCCCGGTGGGTACCACCCGGACGTGGCCGGCTGCCCGGGCCCGGGTTGCCCCGCGACCGGGTGGCCCTGTTCGGGGTGACCCTGGTCGGGATGCCTCGGGCCCGGCGGGGCCGCGTCGGGGCGGGGCGGGGCGGGCGGCGGTTGCTGCTGGCCGGGACCCCATCCCGCCGTTGCCTCGCCCGCCGTGGCCGGATAGCCCCCCGCGTACGGGTCGACCGGCCCGGCCGCAGCCCCGGCGACGGCCGGCGGGTACGGGGTGGGGGCCAGCGGCCCGGGCGGGTTCATCACCGGCGGGAACGGCCCGGGTGGCTGCGGTGGCGCTGCCTCGACCGGGCGCGGCACCCCGTCGACCGGCTGCGGCGGCCCGGGCCGTGTGGCCGTGTCGACGGGCTCCGGTGCCACCACGGCTGGCTGCGGCGGTGCGGGTCGTGGGACCGTTTCGGCCGGCTGCGGCGGTGCGGGTCGGGCCGCCGCCTCGGTCGCCCGCGCCGCTGCGGGTCGCTGCGGCGGCAGCGCCCACGGCGACTCGGCCACCCGCCCACCACCGTGCGAGGCCGTGCCGCCCGTCTCGCCATGCGAGGTCGTGACGGCCGCTCCGCCGTTCGACGTGCCGTGCGACGCCGTGGCAGCCGCCCCGCCCGAGCCGTCCGCCGCGTCGGTACCGCCCGGCCCCTCCGCGCCGCCGGCCGTACCGTTGCTGCCCGCGCCGTTGCTGCCCGCGCCCGTGTTCCCGGCCGCTGACACGGCCGGTGCCGCCACGGGCCCGACCGCCGTCACGCCCGGTGCCACCGGGACCGGCCCGGCGGCCGACGTCCCGTCGGCGGTCCGAAAGGTCCCGGCAGCCGTCGGCTGCTCCGACGCCACCGCGTCGCCCGGCGACCCGTTCCCCTCGCCGGGTAGCGGCCCGGGCGACGCCTGCGGGTCCAGGGTGAAGGGCAGGTGCAGGTCGACCGGACCCGGCGCCGGCTGTCCGGCCCGGGGAGCCGGCACCCCGCCCATGGCGGGCGGCGCCCAGGCGGTCTCCGCCGGGACCGGGGCGGGACCGCCCGCGCCGTGCGTGCCCCAGGTGTCGGGCCCGTCCGTGCCGTGCGTGGCCCAGGTGCCGGGCCTGTCCGTGCCGTGCGCGGCCCAAGCGTCGGGGCCCGGCCCGCCCTGCTCCGGGCCCGTCGCCGCGGGCGCTTCGCCCTGCGGACCGGCCACCTGGTACGGCGCGTAGGTGCTCGGCGTTGCTCCCAGCGACGGGTAGGCGTCGGAGGCGACGAACGACGGCTCGGTGTCCTCCTGGTACGGCACGGGACCCGCCGCGGCTGTCATGGCCCATGCCGGAGCGGAGCCGCCCCGCCCGGGATCGGTCGCTTCCGGCGGCCAGAGCGGTTCGATGTCCCGCTCCGGCACCGGCTGCTGGCCGGGCACGTGGACCCGGTCGGCGTTGTCGTCCACGCGGTTCCTCCCAATTCCTCCTGCCGAGGATAGGCCCCGGAGCCGAGCCGCCGGGATCGACGCGGGTCTCCGCCGGCGTTCCCGGCGCGCCGGTCTCCGCCGGCGGTGCCACGGTGCCGACGGCCGACCGGGGGTGCGCCGGTCAGGCCGCGTAGACCGCCCAGGCCGCAGGCTCGACCCACCAGGACCGCTTCCGGCTCAACTCGCCCTCGACCCCGTCGTCGAGGTACGGCACCCGCTCGTCACGCGGCACGACGGCCACCGCGCGCCCCCGCGCGCGGCGCACCTCGAACCGCACCCGTTTCCTACCCAACGTCGAGCGGGTCACCACGGGAACGGCCACCGCCACTTCCACCAGCCCGTCCGTCGGGTCGCCGGTGGTGAGCAGCGGCAGCCCGTCGAGCCGGGCGTACCCGGCCGCGTTGCCGATCGCGCAGGCCAGCAGCGGATCGTCGCCGGCCGAGAGCACGGCGTCGTCCACCTCGACGCGCCCCCGCCAGTGCAGCGGCCGGCCGGCGTCGTCGGCGGCGCCGATCAGCGCGCCGTCCAGGGTCACCGAGCCGCCGTCGTTGCGCAGCAGGTCCAGCCGCCGGACGGTGCCGTCCAGCACCGCGGCGGCCACCGCCGCCGGGTCGCGCGGCAGGCCGAGCTGCGCGGCCAGGTCGCGCTGCCCGCCGGCCCGGGCCGGATCGAGCGGGAGTACGCCCACCGGCGGCAGGTCCGGCACCGTACGGTTGCCGGGCAGGTCGGCCGGGCGGCGGCTGGGCGGTGGGGCGTACCGCCGGACGAGCCGGCGCACGACGGCGCGCAACTGGCCGTCGCTGGCCGTGGCGACGACCAGCCGGGTCTTCGAGTCCGGGTCGGGCCAGGTGAGCCCGTCGGGGCGGGGCGGGCCGTCGAGCCGGGCGAGCACCTCGTCGATCTCCGCGTCCGAGCGGGCGGTGACCGTCTCCACCCGGGCGCCCCGGGCGGTCAGGGCGTCCGCGCAGGCCAGCACCGGCACCCGGGGGGTCTCGCACCGCTGCTCGGCCGGGGCGTGACCGTCGTCACCGGTCGCACCGGCATGGGTCGCCCCGCCGCCGCTCGCTGCGTCACCGGTTGCGCCGTCCTCGCCGCCGCAGCAGGCGCCGCCGCTGCCGCAGGCCCCGCCGGGAGCGTCCCGCTCCGAGCCGAGGGTGAGCAGCACCACGTCGTACACGAAGGAGCCTCCTGCCTGTCGACGAACCCCTGCCGGTCCCGCCGTGACCTCTTGTTAGCCTGACACCCCGGGCTCGCTTACCGGTCGCCACCTGGCACCCGAGCCTTCTGGAGGCGGAGAAGATGCCAGCGATCGTGCTCATCGGCGCTCAGTGGGGCGACGAGGGCAAGGGCAAGGTTACCGACCTGCTGGGTGAGCGGGTCGACTACGTCGTGCGCTACTCCGGCGGCAACAACGCCGGCCACACGGTGATCACCCCGGACGGGCAGAAGTACGCGCTGCACCTGATGCCGTCGGGCGCGCTCTCGCCGAGCGCGATGATCATCATCGGCAACGGCGTGGTGGTCGACCCGAAGGTGCTGCTGACCGAGATCGACGGCCTCGCCGAGCGCGGCGTGGACGTCTCCCGGCTGCGCATCTCCGGCGACGCGCACCTGATCATGCCGCACCACCGGGCCTTGGACCGGGTGGTCGAGCGCTACCTGGGCAGCGCCCGGATCGGCACCACCGGCCGGGGCATCGGCCCGGCGTACGGCGACAAGGTCGCCCGGATGGGCATCCGGCTGCAGGACCTGCTCGACCCGGGCATCCTGCGCAAGAAGCTGGAGCTCGCCCTGCGCGAGAAGAACCAGATCCTGTTCAAGGTCTACAACCGCAAGGCGATCGACGTCGACGCGACCGTCGAGGAATACCTGGCCTACGCCGAGCGGCTCAAGCCGTACATCGCCGAGACCCGGGTGATGCTCTGGGACGCCCTGGACCGGGGCGAGACGGTGCTGCTGGAGGGCGCCCAGGCCACCATGCTCGACATGGACCACGGCACGTACCCCTTCGTGACCTCGTCGAACCCGACGGCGGGCGGGGCGTGCGTGGGCGCGGGCATCCCGCCGACCGCGATCAACAAGGTCATCGCGGTGAGCAAGGCGTACACGACCCGCGTCGGGTCCGGCCCGTTCCCGACGGAGCTGTTCGACGACAACGGCCAGCACCTGCGCAAGGTCGGCCACGAGTACGGCACGACCACCGGCCGGGAGCGCCGCTGCGGCTGGTTCGACGCCGTCGTCGCCCGGTACGCGTGCCGCCTCAACGGCGTCACCGACCTGGTCATCACCAAGCTGGACGTGCTCACCGGCCTGCCGAAGGTCCCGCTCTGCGTCGGCTACGAGATCAACGGCGAGCGGTTCGACGACATGCCGATGACGCAGACCGACTTCCACCACGCCACGCCGATCTACGAGGAGCACGACGGCTGGTGGGAGGACATCACCAAGGCGCGGACGGAGGACGAGCTGCCGGAGAACGCGCGCCGCTACATCGCGCGCATCGAGGAGCTCTGCGGCACCCGCGTCAGCGTGGTGGGCGTGGGCCCGGGCCGCGAGGAAAACGTGACCCGTCACCCCCTCCTCCCCTGACCACCCTCCCCTGACCCGCCGGCTCGCCGGCCGCGGGCCCTCGTCGGTGATCAAGAGAAAAGCGTCACCGTTGACCTCTGCGGTGACGCTTTTCTCTTGATCACCAAGCGGTGGGCGTCGATATCCACAGGGTTGTCCACAGGGGTCGAGGGGTTGGGGGTGGGCGGGGCAGGGTGGGGTGGTGACGCCGTTCGAACTCATCCACCAAGTCGCCGCCCGGCAGGACGGCATGATCACCCTCGCCCAGGCGCAGGCGGCCGGCCTGAGCCGGGACCAGATCCGGCAGCTCTGGCGGTCCGGCCGGTGGACGCGACTGGCGCGTGGCTGCTTCGCCCCCGTTGGCAGCCCGAGCGGCGCTGCTTTCGGCCCGAGCGGCCTGAGCGCCCCCGCTCTCGGCCTGAGCGTCGCTGCCTTCGGCCCGAGCGGCCCGAGCGGCCCTGCTTTCGGTTCGAGCGGCCCGAGTGGCCGGGACAGCCTGGGCGATTCGGGTGGCTTGGGCGTCGGCCCGCGCGGTCCGGTGCCAACCCGGGCCCGGGTCCGTGCTGCGGTGGCCAGTCTGGGGCCGGGGGCCTTCGCGGTGCTCGACACGGCACTGGAGCTGCACGGCATCGCCGGCCTGCGCCGCAGCTCCACCGTCCACGTCTCCGTGCCGGTGGACCGTCCCCGCCCGCAGCGGAACAGCGATCCCGCGTTGACGGTGCACCAGCTCACCACGGCTGCGGGTGACATCGTCCGGGTGGCCGGCATTCCCGTGACCTCTGTCCTGCGTACCGTGACCGACGTGATCCTCCGGCAGGACCGGTACCCGGCCGTGTCCGTGCTCGACTCGGCGCTGAACCGGGGGGCCCTCACCCCGGACGACCTGTGCACGGCGGGGGTGCTCATCCGGGGGCGACGCGGTGCCGTTGCCGCTCGGGGATACCTGCGTGAGGCGGACGGTCGAGCGCAGTCACCGTTGGAGACCCGGTCCCGGCTGAGATGCATCGACGGCGGCGTCCCCCCGGACACGCTGCAACTCCAGGTACGCGACGAGGACGGTCACCTCCTCGGCGTCGGTGACCTGGGCTGGCGCGCCGCCAGGCTGATCGCCGAAGCCGACGGTGCCGGCCCGCACAGCTCGCCGGAGGCGCTCCTGGCCGACCGCCGACGACAGAACCGCCTGGTCAACGCGGGGTGGCGAGTGCTCCGGTTCACCTGGTCCGACACCCTGAACCCGGACTACATCCCCTGGACGGTCCGCCAGGCCCTATCCACCCCCCACTGACCCCACCCACCCACCTACCTACCCACCCACCCCCACCCTCCCGCCGCCCCCGCCCCGCCCCGCCCGCGTCGGTGATCAAGAGAATTCGGTCAAATCGAAGATCAAACTTGACGCAAACCTCTTGATCACCGGGGAGGGGGCGGGGCGGGCGGGGAGGGGGCAGGGTGGGGGTGGGTAGAGTTCGTGGGCGTGCGCGTACTTCTTCTGGGTGGTGGCGGGCGGGAGCATGCGCTCGCCCTGGGGCTCGCAGCCGATCCGGCCGTCGAGGGGCTGATCGCGGCACCGGGTAATCCGGGGATCGCCGAGGTCGCCGAGCTGCGGTCGGTGGACGCCGCCGACCCCGCCGCCGTCGCCGCGCTCGCCGTGGAGACCGGCGTCGACCTGGTGGTGATCGGCCCCGAGGCACCGCTGGTGGCCGGGGTCGCCGACGCCGTACGCGCCAAGGGCATCGCCGCGTTCGGGCCGTCCGCCGAGGCCGCCCGGCTGGAGGGCTCGAAGGCGTTCGCGAAGGACGTGATGACCGCCGCCGGGGTGCCCACGGCGCGGGCGTACACCTGCACCGACCAGGAGGGCACGGCTCGGGCGCTGGACGAGTTCGGCCCGCCGTACGTGGTGAAGAACGACGGGCTGGCCGCCGGCAAGGGCGTCGTCGTCACCGACGACCGGGCCGCCGCGCTGGCGCACGCCGCCGAGTGCGGCCGGGTCGTCGTGGAGGAATACCTGGCGGGCCCCGAGGTCTCCCTCTTCGTGGTCACCGACGGTGAGGCGGCGCTGCCGCTGCTGCCTGCCCAGGACTTCAAGCGCGTCGGCGACGGCGACGCCGGCCCGAACACCGGCGGCATGGGGGCGTACGCGCCGCTGCCGTGGGCCCCGCCCGGCCTCGTCGACGAGGTGATGGCCGACGTCGTCCACCCGACGCTGGCCGAGATGCGCCGCCGGGGCACCCCGTTCTCCGGCCTGCTCTACGTCGGCCTGGCGATGACCGCCGCCGGCCCCCGGGTGATCGAGTTCAACGCCCGCTTCGGCGACCCGGAGACCCAGGTCGTCCTCGCGCTGCTGGAGACGCCGCTCGGCGGCCTGCTGCACGCCGCCGCTGCCGGCACCCTGGCCGACCACCCGCCGCTGCGCTGGCGCGACGGCGCGGCGGTGACCGTGGTCGTGGCCGCCGGCAACTACCCGGGCACCCCGCGCACCGGCGACGTGATCACCGGCGCCGACCGTCCGGGCGTCATCCACGCGGGCACCGCCCGCCGGGCCGCCGACGGCGCGTTGCTCTCCGCCGGCGGCCGGGTCCTCTGCGGTACGGCCACCGGCTCCACCCTCGCCGCCGCGCGCGACGCCGCGTACGAGCTGGTGGGCGGTATCGGGCTGGTGGGCTCGCACCACCGCACCGACATCGCCGCCGCGGCGGTCGACGGCCGGATCACGATCCCCGGCTGACCCAGGGATCGTGGCCGGCGAGCGGGTTCCGGCGGGACCGGTCAGGCCATGCCGAGCGCGGCGCTGATGACGGCCTGGGCGGTCGCGCTCAGCTCCTCGCCCTTGGCGTCCGTGGCGGTGATCGAGTACTCGACCCGAAACCGGCCGTCCCGGGTCGACGCCGCAGCGGCCAGGTAGCCGTACCGGGAGCCGGTCTTGGCCCAGAGGATCTCGCCGTCGGCCAGCCGCATGGCGGTCAGCCCCGCGCCGTACCGGGCCGGGCCGCCCGCGACGTCGTCCACGGGCGGGAGGGTGAACATCTCGGTGAGCTGCGGCTCCGGCACCACCCGGCCGGCGAACAGCGCCGTGGTGAAGGTGTCCAGGTCGGCCAGGCTGGAGATGAGGTCACCGGAGGCGGGGGTGAAGGTCTGGCTCCACACGGTCGCGTCCACCAGCTCGGTCACCCCGTCCCGGGTGACGGCCTGGTAGCCGTGGGCGTGCGGGCCCCGGATGCGCGGGTCGTCGCCGGGCCCGTACGTGTCGCGCAGCCCGAGCGGCCGGGCGATCCGCCGCGACAGCTCCTGCTCGTACGTGTGTCCGGTGACCTTCTCGACGAGCAGGCCGGCGACGATGTAGCCCATGTTGGTGTAGTCCTGCTTCTCGCCGGGGTCGAACGCGCGCGGGTTCTCCAGCCCCGCCCGGACGATCTGCTCCGGGGTCCACCGGTCGTACCGGTGGGCGAGCTGCCACTCGATGTCGTCGGGCACCGTCGGGCTGGAGATGCCGCTGGTGTGGTTGAGGAGCTGGCGGACGGTCACGGTCGGGTAGTCGGCGGGCAGCAGGCCGGGCAGGTAGTCCTGCACCGTCCCGTCGAGGTCGATCCGTCCCTCGGCGGCGAGTTGCAGCACCAGCGCGGCGGTGAACATCTTGGTGGCGCTGCCCACCCGGAACCGGGCGTGCGGCGGCACCGGGGCCCCGGTGCGCAGGTCCCGCACCCCGCTGGTGCCCGTCCAACAGCCGTCCGGGGTGGTGATCCGGACCTGGGCGCTGGTCGCGTCGGCGTTGGGTAGACCGGCGATCGCCGCCCGCATCGGGGCGGCGTCGAGGGTGCCGGGTCGGCAGTCGACCCCGGACCGTCCGGCGTCGAGCAGGGCGGCGTCGAGCGGAGCGGGCGCGGGGCCGAGGGGCGCGGCGGCGCGCGGGGCCGCGGTGCCGGTGCCGGGGACGGCGACGGTGAGCAGGGCGGCGAGCGCCGTGGCGGCGACCGTACGCCGATTCATGATTGTCATGGCCGTCAGCCTGCCGGCGGGGGGACCCGAGGGCATCCGGGGAAGTCCCCCGGCGGACCCGGGCGGCGGCCTCGGGGATCCCCGGTCAGCCGAAGTAGCGGCGTAGCTCGCGGGTGAGCACCTTGCCGGTGGCGTTGCGCGGCAGGTACTTCACGAAGACCACGTCGCGGGGGACGCTGAACCGGGCCAGGTAGTGCCGGACGTACTCGCGGACCGCCTCCGGGTCGAGGGTCTCGCCGGGGTGCAGGGCGAGGAACGCGGCGAGGCGCTGGCCGTACTCGTCGTCGGGCACGCCGATCACGGCCACCTCGCGGACCTGCGGCAGCCGGGCCACCAGGTCCTCCACCTCGGACGGGAAGACGTTCTCCCCGCCGGAGACGATCATGTCGTCGGCCCGCCCGTCGACGAAGAGCAGCCCGTCGGCGTTGACCCGGCCGAGGTCGCCGGTGTCCAGCAGCCCGTCCCGGCTCTCCCGGGCGGTGCCCGAGGTGTAGCCCTCGAAGAGCATCTCGTTGCCGACGAAGATCCGCCCGACCCGGCCGGCGGGGACCGGTCTGCCCTCGTCGTCGAGGATGCGCAGCCGGGTGCCGTGCGGCGGACGGCCGGCGGTGGTCGGGGCGGCCCGCAGCTCGGCGGGGCCGGCGATGGACGCCCAGGACACCTCGGTCGAGCCGTACAGGTTGTAGAGGACGTCGCCGTAGGTGTCCATGAAGCGCAGGGCGAGCCCGCCGGGCAGCGCCGACCCGCTGAGGGCGACCACCTTCAGGGGCGGCTTCGGCTCGGGCGGCGGCACCTCCATCAGCCGCTGCACCATCACCGGCACGGCGAACATGGCGTCGCAGCGGTGCGCCGTGAGCGCGCCGAGCGTGGCGGACGGGTCGAAGCGGCGGTGCAGCACGATGGTCGCCCGCAGGGCGAAGCAGACCTGGAGCGCCGCGTACCCCCAGGTGTGGAACAGCGGCGCGGCGATCAGCACGGTGTCCCGGACGCGCAGCGGGATGCGGTCGATGATGGAGACCAGCGGGCCGAAGCCGTGCGGGGTGGGCCGGCGTGCCCCCTTGGGCGCGCCGGTGGTGCCGGAGGTCAGCACGATGGTGCGGCCCTCGCGCGGCGGCGGCTGGAGGTCGCCGGGCAGCGCCGCCGCGATCAGCTCCTCCAGCCGGGCCTCGTCGACCCGGTGCAGGTCGGCGGGGAGGCCGAGGGCCCGCTCGGCGAACTCGGCGTCGTGCACGAGGACCTTCAGCCCCTGCTCCTCGGCGACGGTGGCGAGCTGCGCGGGGGAGAGCCCCGTGTTGACCAGCACCGCGTCCGCGCCGAGCAGGGTGGTGGCGACCATGGCCTCGATCAGCCCGTGGTGGTTGCGGCAGAGCAGCCCGATGCGGTCGCCGCTGTGCACGCCGAGGCCGCCGCGCAGCGACTTCGCCAGCCGCTCGGCGCGGTCGAGCAGGGCGCCGTACGTCAGCTTGGCGCCCTGCTCGTCGACGACGGCGGTGCGGCCCGGGTCCCGGGCGGCGGCCTGGCGCAGCTCGCCGGCGAGGCTCCAGCCCCACCGGCGCAGCGCGTTGAGTTGGGCGGCGACCCGGATCGGCGGGCCCGGGGTGAGCAGCCCGCGCCGGGTCAGCGTGGCGACGGTGAACGGCAGATCCATCCGCGGGCCTCCTCCGGGCGTGCGGGACCCACCCGGGGCATCCGGGTCGAGTCGGTTCGTGGTCGGGTCAGCGGACGTGGACGCCGGAGATGGCGCGGGAGATCACCAGCCGTTGGATCTCCGACGTGCCTTCGAAGATGGTGTAGATCTTGGCGTCCCGGTACCAGCGCTCGACCGGGTGGTCCCGCAGGAAGCCGGCCCCGCCGAGCAGTTGCACGGCCTTCTCGGTGACCGACACGGCCACCTCGCCGGCCTTGAGCTTGGACATCGAGCCCTCGCCGGCGGTGAACGGGCGGTTGTTGCGCCCCATCCAGGACGCCCGCCAGACCAGCAGCCGGGCGGCGTCGATCTCCATCTTCATGTCGGCCAGCGCGAACGCGACCGCCTGGTTCTCGATGATCGGCCGGCCGAACTGCACCCGGTCCTTCGCATAGTCCAGCGCGTACTCGTAGGCGGCGCGGGCCACGCCGAGCGCCTGCGCGCCGACGGTCGGCCGGGACAGCTCGAACGTGCGCATGGCGGCCTGGCCGGAGGCCTTCTGGCCGGAGCGGGCGCGGGCCAGCCGCTCGTCGAGGGCCTCCTTGCCGCCGAGCAGGCAGCGGCCGGGGACCCGGACGTCGTCGAGGAAGACGTCCGCCGTGTGCGAGGCGCGCAGCCCCAGCTTGCGCAGCTTCCGGGTCGCGCTCAACCCGGCGGTGCCCGGGGGTACGACGAACGCGGCCTGCCCGCGCGAGCCGAGCGTGGGGTCGACCGAGGCGGTGACGACGTGCACCCCGGCGATCCCGCCGTTGGTGGCGTACGCCTTCTGCCCGCGCAGCACCCATTCGTCGCTGGCCTCGTCGTAGACGGCCCGGGTGCGCATCGCGCCGACGTCGGAGCCGGCCTCCGGCTCGGTGGTGCAGAACGCGGCGACGGCCGGGGAGTCGGCGTCGCCGAAGCACTGGGGGACCCACTCGACGAGCTGGTCGGGGGTGCCCGCGCCGTAGATGGCGGCCACGGCCAGCGAGGTGCCGAAGATGCCGAGGCCGATGCCGGCGTCGCCCCAGAAGAGCTCCTCGCTGGCGATCGGCAGGGACAGGCCGGTGGGGTCGGCCCAGCAGGTGGCGAGGAACTCGAAGCCGTACAGCCCGACCTTCGCCGCCTCCTGGATCACGGGCCAGGGGGTCTCCTCGCGCTCGTCCCACTCGGCGGCGGCCGGGCGCACGACCTCGGCGGCGAAGCCGTGCACCCAGTCCCGCAGGTCCCGCTGTTCCTCGTTCAGGTCGAGCGAGAACTCGGCCATCGTCAGCCCTTGGGGATGTCGAACAGGTTGGCGATGTTGGCGGCGAGGCCGAGGTCGCCCTTGGCCTTCAGCTTGCCGGTCATGAACATCATCACCGGGTTCGCGCCGCCGGAGACGATCTTCAGGAACTCCAGGGGGCCCATGGTGAGGCTCAGCTTGGGGTCGTGCTGCGGGGTCTCGTTGACCGTGCACGCGCCGTCGGCGACGACGATCTCGTAGGTGTCCGTGCCGCCGTCCGGGCGGCCCGTGATGCCCCAGTGGATCACCGCGTTGGTGGAGCCGGCCCGGTCGGCGCGGAACAGCGTGGGCATCCGGCCGAAGACCTCGCTCAGGACCTTGCCGCGCAGCTCGCCGGACATCACCTCGACGATCTTGTCGTCGGGGGTGGACTTGACCAGCTGGGCGAACTCCTTGGGGCCGTAGTTGGCGAAGTTGGCCGGGTCGAAGTCAGTCATGGAAAGGAACCTCTCGAGCGGCGACTGTGGTTACTCTAGCG
The DNA here is from genome assembly GCF_000876225.1 of Micromonospora haikouensis. Classification (NCBI taxonomy): domain Bacteria; kingdom Bacillati; phylum Actinomycetota; class Actinomycetes; order Micromonosporales; family Micromonosporaceae; genus Micromonospora; species Micromonospora haikouensis. Next base: position 539,401 of record NZ_JXSX01000001.1, read on the forward strand.
TAACCTTACGCACGAGTAGGTATGCTCGCAAGGTGTCCAGCACCCCCACCTTCAAGCGCCTCCCCCGGGCCGTACGCGAGCAGCAGATGCTCGACGCCGCCGTCCGGGTCTTCTCCCGACGCGGCTTCCACGCGGCCAGCATGGACGAGATCGCCGAGGACGCCGGCATCTCCAAACCCATGGTGTACGCGTACCTGGGCAGCAAGGAGGAGCTCTTCGTCGCCTGCCTGCACCGCGAGGGCACCCGCATGATGGAGGCCATCGCCGGCGCCGCCGCCCCCGACCTCGACGCCGACGAGCGGCTCTGGCGGGGCCTGCGCGCGTTCTTCGGCTTCGTCGGGGCGCACCGCGACGGCTGGGCGGTGCTCTACCGGCAGGCCCGCGGCTCCCAGCCGTTCGCCGGGGAGCTCGCCGCCATGCGGGCCCGGCTCGTCGAGGTGGTCGCCGGGATGCTCGACCACGCCCTGCGCGCCCGGGGCCGCGAGGTGGGTGCCACCGACCTGGAGGTCGTCGCGTACGCCCTGGTCGGCGCGAGCGAGTCGCTGGGCGACTGGCTCGCCGACCACCCGGAGGCCGACCCGGAGAAGACCGCCACCCGGATGATGAACGTCGCCTGGCTCGGCGCCGACCAGCTCCTCCGCGGCGTCACCTGGCACCCCGAGGGGTAAGGAAGGGCCCCTGCCAACTCGCCCGACGGGAATGTCGGTGGGGTGCGCGAGGATGGGCGCGTGCTCGACGGCATCGACGACATCGACTGGGTGCGGCTCGGCCACGCCTACGGCTCGGCCGGGGATGTGCCCGGCCAACTCCGCGCCCTGCGCTCGCCCGACGAGGAGGAGCGGCAGGCCGCCATCGGCGCGCTCTACGCCAACATCTTCCACCAGGGGTCGCGCTACGAGGCGTCGGCGTACGCCGTGCCGTTCCTGCTGGAGCTGCTCGCCGACCCGGCCACCCCCGACCGGGAGCTGGTGCTCTACCTGGTGACGGCGCTCGCGGTGGGCTACGACGAGCGGTGGCTGCCCGAGGGCGTCCCGGTGACCGAGTTCCGCCGGGCGGCCGACGGTGGGCGGGAGCTGCTCGTCGCCAAGCCGCCCCCGTGGCACGGCGACGACGAGACCCAGAAGAAGCACGTCGAGTGGGCGTACGTGGAGTCGCTCGACGAGGCGGATCAGCAGCGCCTGTGGGCGCACATCGAGCTGGCCGTCTACGACGCGGTGCGGGCCGGCGTGCCCCTGTTCCGTGACCTGCTCACCGACGCCGACCCGGGGCTGCGCGCCGGGGCTGCGTACGCGCTCGCCTGGTTCCCGGAGGACGCGGCCGGCAGCCTCCCGGCGCTCGTCGCGGCGGCCGGGGCCGCACTGGAGGTGGACGAGGACGAGGCGGCGACCGCCCTGGTGGCCGCCGGGTTGCTCGGTGCCGCGCCCGACGCCGGGCTGCTGACCGACGCGCGCCCGGTGATCCGCTGGGCCGCCGCGGTCGGCCGGGCCCGGGTGCTCGGTGCCGATGCCGACCAGGCGACGGTCGACGAGCTGCTCGCCTGGACGGCCGCCGGCCCGGGCAACCGGCTGACGGCCGACGGGGCCGAGGTGCCGTTCCTCGACGGCGACCTCAACGGGCACGCGGGGCTGTCCCTGCGCCTGCTCGGCCCCCGGCACACCGATCGGGCGTTCGACGCGCTGCTCGACCGGCTGCCCGCCGTCACCGGCGAACAGGCGTTGCCGGTGGCGGCCGAGGCCCTGCGCCTGGCGTTCCCCGAGGGCAGCCCGCCCACGGGGGCGCCGTGTGCGGCGCTGGCTCCCCGGCAACGGCGGCTCGTCGAGCTGCTGGCCCGGTCGCCCGAGGTGTGGCTGGTCGGCGACTCGACGTTCGTCAACTTCAGCCTGCTCGTCGGCGACTACGGCCTGCCGCGCAGCCGAGAGGAGATGCTGGCGTACCTCGAAGGCGTTCCGACCTGACCCTCGACGGTCCGCTCAGCGGGGCCGGCCGGCGGCGCGTCGGCGGGCACGGAGCCGAAGCCAGCGGGCGGCCTCCAGCAGGCCGGTGATCGCGACCGACAGCCCGATCCCGGCCAGGATGCCCAGGATCGGCTCCCGCTCGAAGACCAGCCCACCGAAGTAGCCGAGCAGCCCGCAGTACGCCGCCCAGGTGCCGGCGGCCAGCGCGTCGAAGAGCACGAACGACCGCAGCGGATAGCGGACCGCGCCCATCGTCAGGGTCACCGCCGTGCGCCCGCCGGGGACGTAGCGGGCGGTGGTGAGCATCATGCCGCCGCGCCGGTCGACCGCCCGGCGGGCCCATTCCGACCCGGCGCGTCGCCGGCTGTCCGCCGGCAGCCGGGCCAGCCGGTGCGCGCCGCCGCCCCGGCCGATGGCGTACGACAGGTGGTCGCCGGCCAGCGCGCCGCACGCGGCGAGCAGGATCACCATGGTCAGGTCCGGCTGCCCGCCGACCGCGAATACCCCGGCGGTCACCACGATCGTCTCGCCGGGCACCGCCGGGAAGACGGCGTCGACCGCGGTGACCGCGAAGATCACCAGGTAGACCCACGGCGAGGTGACCGTGTCGTGGAGCAGGCCGAGGACCGACTGCATGCCCTCATGCTCTGCCGTCGCGGCGTTAGGAAGGGGCCCTTCCTATACAAAAGGCGTTGACAAGGTGCCCTTCCTTACCAGCTTGCCCTCGGCGGTGGGTGAGTGGGAAGTGAGCGTCACCGGGGCACCCAGCGCCTCCTCGACCGCCGCCGGCCAGTCGGCCGGAGGGTCGTCGTCGTAGACGGGGCGGGCCGCGAGCAGGCGGGCGGTGAGGGCGGCCTGGCGGTCCAGGTCGCCGGGCGGGCCGGGCTCCAGGCGGTCGGTGCCGTCGTAGCGGCGGCAGATCCGCAGGCCAGGGCCGGGGAGCGCCCGGTCGGGCAGGCCCTGGCCGGAGCGCACCCCGCCGGAGAACAGCCGGTCGGCCAGGTCGAGGTGGGTGAGGGCGAGCCCGTCGACGCCGCCGGCCGCGTCGAGGGCGTACCGGTGGGCGACCGCGTCGAAGTGGCCGAACCGGAACCGCCCCTGCCACGGGTTGGTGGCGTTGTGCGCGTCGGCCAGCGGCAGCGCCGGATCCTCGGTGACCAGCGGGCCGGGGCCGTGCCGGGTGGTGGTGACCCGCAGCACGCCCAGCCGCTCGGCGGTGCCGGCGAGCCCCGCCTCGGCGAGCAGGCCCTCGGCGTTGGCGAACGTCGTGGTGCTCCACGTCGTGTACGGGTGGAAGCCGTGCCACTCGTCGAGCAGCACCCCCTGCGCCCCCTCGAAGACGCAGGTCCCGGCGCGCAGCACCCCGGCCAGGTGGGACCGGTCGACGATCGCCACCCGGTCGCCGAACGCGGTGAACGCGGGCAGGCAGTCGTCGACGGGCGGGGCGTCCAGCGGGCCGAGTTCGGCGGTGAGCCGGTCGCGCAGGGCGGCCAGCCGGCGGCGCAGCACGGCCGGGGTGCGGCAGTCCGCCACCCGGGGCGCGGAGCCGGGGTGGGCGAGCCCGTACGCGACGGCCTCGCCCACCCCCAGCCCGCAGGAGCCGTGCCGGTCGGCCCCGCGGGCCAGCTCGCGGGCCCGGTTGGCGGCCCGGTGGTACGGGGTGGCCAGCAGCGCCTCCCCGTCGACGGTGAGCCGGTCGAGCGCGTCGGGCACGCCCACCGCGGCGAGGTGGTCGGCCTCGGCGGCCAGGGCGAGCGGGTCCACCACCACGTGCCGGGACAGGTGGGTCCGCACGCCGGGGCGGAAGGTGCCCGCCCCGAACTGCGCGAACGTGTGGTGCCGCCCGTCGCGCAGGACGACGTTGTGTGCCGCCTGCGCGCCCCCGTTGAAGCGGATCACCGTGTGGACGGGCCGGGTGGCGCAGAGCCAGTCCACGACGGTGCCCTTGCCTGCGTCGCCGTAGCCGAGGTCGACCACCAGCACGTGGTTCACAGTCGGGTCACCCCACGGGTGGGCGGCGTCGACGGGGCGGGCAGCGTGGCCACCTGGTCGCGGGTGCCCCGGCCGAGGCGGGCCAGCGCCTTCGACACGGTGCCGGTGGCCTTCGAGCCGGCCTTCTTGAGGTCGGCCAGGCCCTGGTCGAGGTCGACGGCCTGCTCGCCGAGGCCGACGGTGAGGGCGATGGTCTCGCAGACCGCGTCGAGGTCGTCGAGCACGACGGCGTTCTGCCCGAGCAGGTCGCGCCAGAAGTCCAGCACCTTCGTGTTGCCGGCGTAGCTGCTGCCGGCGGGGAGCAGGTAGTAGGTGTCCCAGCGCCGGGTCACCTCGTCGACGATCTGCAGCAGCGGCACGTCCTCGCGGAGGTCGTCGCCGATGAGCCGGCTCACCTGCCGCCGGTCCACCTGGGGGTAGGCCAGCTCGTCGCCGATGATGAACAGGTAGCCGCGCCGGCCCCGCTTCTCCCAGCAGTCGGTGGCGGTGTGCCGGGCCATGAAGTACATGGCCAGCTCGTACGACTCGGTCATCTGGCCGCCGCCGCCACCCTCCAGCACGATCCGGCCGAGGTCGTCGTCCATCCGGTTGTCCGACTCGAACTGCCCGACCTGCAGCGGCACCCGGTCGCAGGTGGCGTCGCCGATCGCGCCGAACATGATCTGCGGGTCGCGGGCGTACCCCTGGCGGAGCAGGAGCCCGAGCAGCTGCGGCAGCTTGGCCTGGAGGGTGCGGGGCACGTTCCGCATGGAGCCGGTGACGTCGAACAGCACCGTGATGGCCGTCGACTGCGGGTGCTCGGCCGAGTCGCGGCTCTCCCGCATCGCGTCGCGCGGGTCGAGCGCGGGGTGCACCTTGCGCGCCCCGCTGTCGCTGTAGGCGAAGGCGCTCTTGCCGGTGGCCCGGCGGTACCGGTCGGCGGCGTCGTACACGTCGGTGGACCACATTCCACTGCCCATGGCAGCCTCCCTAGGGGTTGAGGGTGAAGGGTCGGAAGGTGCGCGGCCCGTAGAGCCGTTCGAGCACCTCGTCCAGTTCGCGCAGCAGTCGCCACGCGTCGTCGGGCCGGGACGGCAGCGCCGGGCGGCGGCAGCCGTGGGCGAAGGCGCGCAGCTCGCGCGGGGCCCGGTCGCCCATCAGCCACGCCATGCACGTGGCGGCCATCGCCAGGTCGGTGCCGGGCCCGCAGGCCCGTCGGGCGGCGACCTCCGGCGGGTACCAGTCCTCGTGGCCGGGCACCAGCGCGGGGATCGTGCCCCCGGTGGCGGCGGAGAAGCACCAGTCGACGAGCACCACGCCGTGCCCGTCGGGCTCGATCAGCACGTGCCGGGGCAGCACCGCGCCGTGCACGATGCCGGCCCGGTGGGCCAGGCCGAGGGCGACCAGCAGCCGCCGCCACATCCAGGCCGCGTCCCGGCCGTCGAGCCCGTCGGGGTACGCGCGGCGCACCTCGTCGAGGCTGTGCAGGCCGGGTGCGGTGGCCAGCACGCTGATCCGCCGTTCCGCCCCGGTGGCCGGGTCCCGGTGCCGGAGGGTGTCGACGAGCCGGGGCACGTACGGCAGGTAGCGGGGGTCGCCGCGTTCCTCGATGGTGCGCAACGCGTGCTGCTCGCGGGCGACGAGGTCGTTGTCGGCGGGGTCGCGGGGCAGCTTGAGCAGGCGGTCCGACCCGACGTCGTAGAGGTCGGCGAGGTCGCCGGTGTGGGCGAGCGGGCCGAGCCGGTGGCCGCCGAGGACGATCGGGTCGGCGCTGACCCGCCCGGCCCGCCACCGGTTGGTGACCTGGACGAACGCGTCGGTGGCGGCGGCGCGTACGGCCGGGTCGAGCGCGCCCAGCCGGTCGGGGTGCAGGGCCGCGACCAGCTCGCGGTAGCGGTGGGCCGACGGGTCGGCGCCGAACAGGTCGGCGTCGGTGCGCGCGGCGGTGACCAGCCGGATCGCCTCGTGGGTGTTCACCGCACCGTCTCCTCCCGGGCGGGGCGCAGCAGCGCCGGGTGCAGCAGCCGGGCGTCGCCGGCCCGGTAGAGCTTGGCGCGGGGGCCGCCGCGCGTGCCGCCGCGTTCGGTGCTCGCGCCGGTGCTCTCCACGAAGCCCGGCACGGAGAGCACCTTGCGGTGGAAGTTGCCGGGGTGCAGCGGGTGCCCCCAGACGGTCTCGTAGACGGCCCGCAGCTCGCTGATGGTGAACTCGGTGTCGAGGAAGCGGGTGGCCAGCGGGGTGTATTCCAGCTTGGACCGGGCCCGCTCTAGGCCGTCGTCGATGATCCGGTCGTGGTCGAAGGCGAGCTGCCGGCTGCTCAGCGCGGTCACGGGCAGCCAGATCGCGTCGTCGGCGTCGCTGCCGGCGGCCGGGTCGGGCAGGTCGGGGGCGAACGCGAGGTACGCCACCGAGACGATCCGCATCCGGGGGTCGCGGTCGGGGTCGCCGTAGCTGGCGAGCTGTTCCAGGTGGACCCGGCGCAGCCGCTCGCCGCCGAGGCCGGTCTCCTCGGCCAGCTCCCGCCGGGCCCCGGTCGCCAGGTCCTCCTCGGGGCGGACGAACCCGCCGGGCAGCGCCCAGTGGCCCTCGAACGGCGGCCCGCCCCGGCGGACGAGCAGCAGGTGCAGCGCGTCGGACCGGACGGTCAGGGCGACCACGTCGACGGTGACGGCCACCGCCGGGTAGGCCCGGGGGTCGTAGGCGGTGAGGAACTCCTGCTCGTTCACGGCGTCTCTCTCACTCTGAGAACATCTCAACGTGAGAACAACTTAGCGCACGAAAGAGTGAATGCCAAGCCCTGACCCCTCGTCAGCGCACGGAACCTGCCAGGTGCGGCCTGCCGCTGCGCGCGTCGTGCAGGGCGAACTCCCAGGCCGGGCCGTCGGCGGTGGCGGTGAAGGCCACCGTGGACGGCAGCGGCACCGGCAGCTTGAACGCCACCTCGACCGTGTACGCCTCCGGCAGCCGGCTCTCCAGCGCGGCCAGGCAGCGCGCCTTGCTCCACATGCCGTGCGCGATCGGGCGGGGGAAGCCGAACAGCCGCGCCCCCAACCGGGACGTGTGGATCGGGTTGTGGTCGCCGGAGACCCGCGCGTAGTCGGTGCCCACCCTCGGCGGCACCCGCCAGGAGGCGGTGGCGGCCGGCGCGGCGGGCCGGTCACCCCGGTCGCGCCGCGCGCCGCCGCCGGCCGTGCGCTCCCTGCCGAGGTACGTCGACACGCCGCGCCACACCTCCGCCCCGCCGACCGCCCCGACCAGCACCACGTCGACCTGCCGACCCCGCTCGTGCGGGCGCAGGTTCTCGGCGTACGCGCGGAAGTCCAGCGTCTCGCCGGCCTCGACCGGCCGGCGCACGGTGATCCGGTTGGCCACGTGCACCAGCCCGACCAGCGGCAGCGGGAACTGCGGCGCGGTCATCAGCCGCAGCGCCAGCGGAAACCCCAGCACGTGCGGGTACGTCCCCGGGAGCCGGTCGGCCAGCCGGAACCCGCAGACCCGGTCGTAGTCGGCCAGGTGCGCCCGGTCGACGGCGACCCCGGCGACGGCCAGCTCGACCTGCGGCAGCGCGTCGCCCCGGCGGCGACCCGGGCCGGGCAGCGCCCCGAGCAGCGCCCGCCGATAGAGCGGGCCGGCCTGCGGCAGCCGGGGCAGCTCCAGCAGGGTCCGACCCTGCGTGTCCGCGCCGGTCATCACGCCCCCAGCAGGCTCTGGCCGCAGACCCGGACGACGTTGCCGCTGACCGCGCCGCTCGCCGGCCAGGCCAGCCAGCCGATGGTCTCGGCGACGTCCACGGGCAGGCCACCCTGGGCCATGCTGTTCATCCGCCGGCCCGCCTCCCGGACGACGAGCGGGATGCGGGCGGTCAGCCGGGTCTCGATGAACCCGGGGGCGACCGCGTTGACGCTGATCCCGCGCTCGCGCAGCGCCGGGGCGAGCGACTGCACGAGGCCGATCACGCCCGCCTTGGAGGTGGCGTAGTTGGTCTGGCCCCGGTTGCCGGCGATCCCGGCGATCGAGGAGACCGAGACGATCCGGCCGCCGGCCGGGATCAGCCCGCGCTCCAGCAGCACGTCGTTGATGCGTTCCTGGCTGGACAGGTTGACGTCGATGACGCTGTCCCACCGGTCGGCGTCCATCCGGCCCAGCGTCCGGTCCCGGGTGATGCCCGCGTTGTGCACCACCACGTCGACGCGGCCGTGCCGGGACGCGAGGTGGTCGGCGAGCCGGGTGGGCGCGTCCGGGGCGGTCAGGTCGAGCTGCACGGCGGTGCCGCCGATCTCGTTGGCGACGGCGGCCAGCTCGTCCCCGGCGGCCGGGATGTCGAGCGCGACGACCTGCGCGCCGTCGCGGGACAGCACCCGGGCCAGTGCCGCGCCGATGCCCCGGGCCGCCCCGGTGACCAGGACGACCTGGCCGTCGAGGGGCCGGTCCCAGTCGGCCGGCGGCTCGGCCGCGCCGGCACCGACCCGGACCACCTGCCCCGAGACGTACGCCGAGCGGCCCGAGAGCAGGAACCGCAGGGTGGCCTCCAGGCCGGTGGCCGTGCCGGCGTCGCCGTGCGCCGTGACGTGCACGAGCTGGGCGGTGACGCCCCGGCCGAACTCCTTGCCGATGCTGCGGGTCAGCCCTTCCAGGGCCCGCTGGGCGGTCGCCTCGCGCGGCGTGCCGCACTCGTCGGGCGGGGTGCCGAGCACGATCACCCGGCCGCCGGGCAGCACCGAGCGGGCGCGCGGGTGGAAGAAGTCGTAGAGCTGGCGCAGCCCGGTGGAGTCGGTGACGCCCGTGGCGTCGTACACCAGGGCCCCGAAGCGCTCCTGGGCATCGGCGGTGGCCGGATCGCGCAGCTCCACCCCGGCGGCGGTCAGGATCTTGCCGACCGGCCCGGCGAGCCGGCCGCCGGTGGCCGAGCCGAGCAGGGCCGGCCCGTTCAGCAGCGGGTCCCCCGGGGTGTGCCGGCGCAGTCGTGGCGGGTCGGGCAGCCCCAGGCGCTTGACCAGCGCGCGGCCGGCCCCCGATCGGACGAAGCTCGCGTACCTGTCGGTCATAGGCGTAGCCTACTGGCCAGTAGGTTGTGGGCAAGCCCTGAAACGGAGGCGGGATCGTGCAGAGCATCCGGCGGGTCGCGGTCATCGGCGGCAACCGCATCCCCTTCGCCCGGTCCAACTCGCGGTACGCCAGCGCGTCCAACGCCGACATGCTCGGCGCGGCCCTCGACGGGCTCGTCGCGCGGTTCGGGCTGGCCGGGCAGCGGGTCGGCGAGGTCGTTGCCGGGGCGGTGCTCAAGCACTCCCGGGACTTCAACCTCACCCGCGAGGTGGTGCTCGGCTCGAAGCTCGACCCGCACACCCCGGCGTACGACATCCAGCAGGCGTGCGGCACCGGTCTGGAGGCGGCGATCCTCGTCGCCAACAAGATCGCCCTCGGGCAGATCGAGGCCGGCATCGCCGGCGGCGTCGACACCACCTCCGACGCCCCGCTGGCCGTCAACGAGGAGCTGCGCCGCACCCTGCTCCGGCTCAACTCCGCCCGCACCCTCGGCGAACGGCTGAAGATCGCGGCGAAGCTGCGTCCGCTCCAGCCGTTCCAGCCGGAGATCCCGCGCAACGCCGAGCCGCGCACCGGGCTGTCGATGGGCGAGCACGCCGCCCGCACCGCCCTGCGCTGGAACATCGACCGGCAGGCCCAGGACGAGCTGGCGCTCCGCTCCCACCAGCGGCTCGCCGCCGCGTACGAGCGGGGGTTCTTTGACGACCTGCTGACCCCCTACCTGGGGCTGACCCGGGACCAGAACCTCCGCCCCGACACCACCGGAGAGAAGCTGGGCTCACTCAGGCCCGTCTTCGGCCACCGGGGCCCGGACGCCGAACAGGCGACCATGACCGCCGGCAACTCCTCCCCGCTCACCGACGGCGCGTCCACGGTGCTGCTCGCCTCCGAACAGTGGGCGGCCGAGCGCAACCTGCCGGTGCTCGCCTGGTTCTCCTGGTCGGAGACGGCGGCCGTCGACTTCGTGCACGGCGACGAGGGGCTGCTGATGGCCCCGGCCTACGCCGTGCCCCGGATGCTGGCCCGCGCGGGGCTCACGTTGCAGGACTTCGACTACTACGAGATCCACGAGGCGTTCGCCTCGCAGGTGCTGGCGACCCTCGCCGCCTGGGAGTCGCCGGAGTTCTGCAAGGACCGGCTCGGCCTGGACGCCCCGCTCGGGTCGATCGACCGGGACAGGCTCAACGTCAACGGCTCGTCCCTGGCCGCCGGCCACCCGTTCGCCGCCACCGGCGGGCGGATCGTCGCCACGCTGGCCAAGCTGCTCGCCGAGTCCGGCTCGGGGCGGGGGCTCATCTCGATCTGCGCGGCCGGCGGCCAGGGGGTCACGGCGATCCTGGAGCGCTGACGCCCGGCCCCGCCTCGCCTCGCCGCGGCTCGCCGCGCTGATCCGCCGCCGTCCGGCCGTCCGGTGCCGGGCGGCCGACGTTCACCGGGCGTTCAACTCGGTGTGTGGCTGTGGTGGCCTCGGGCCGGCAGGGTGGCCGGCGATGGACATCAGCGCAGCCGGGGCAGCACCGGACCTGTCCGTGGTCGTCCCCATGTACAACGAGCAGGACGTCGTCGCGGTGTTCGTCGAGCGGCTCCGGCCGGTGCTCGACGGCACCGGCACCACGTACGAGGTGGTCGCCGTCGACGACGGCAGCCGCGACGCCACGGCCCGGCTGCTGCTCGACCACGCCCGGTCCTGGCCCCAGCTCCGGCTGGTCCGGCTGCGTCGCAACAGCGGCCACCAGGCCGCCCTCACCGCCGGCCTGCACCGGGCCCGGGGCCGCTGGGTGGTCAGCATCGACGCCGACCTACAGGACCCGCCCGAGGTCATCCCCGAGATGCTGGCCACCGCCCGCGACCGGGGCGTCGACGTCGTGTACGGGGTGCGCGCCGACCGCAGCACCGACACGCCGTTCAAGCGCGGCACCGCCGGCCTGTACTACCGGCTGATGCGGCGCATCGTCGGCGCGGACCTGCCCGCGCAGGCGGGCGACTTCCGGCTGGTCAGCCGCGACGTGGTGGAGGTGCTGCGGCGGCTGCCCGAGCGCACCCCGGTCTACCGGCTGCTGGTGCCCTCGCTCGGCTTCGCCGCCGCCGAGGTGCGCTACTCCCGCGCGGCGCGGGCGGCCGGGGAGACGAAGTACCCGCTGCGCCGGATGATCGCGCTGGCCTGGGACAGCACGGCGAACTTCACCGCCGCGCCGCTGCGGCTGGCCACCTGGCTCGGCGTGGTCAGCTTCGCGGCCTGCCTGGTGCTGGCCGTCCTCGGCCTGGTCGCCTACGCCGACGGCGCGACCATCCCGGGCTGGACCTCGCTGTTCGTGGCGGTGCTGCTGTTCAGCGCCGTCCAGCTGATCTGCCTCGGGCTGCTCGGCGAGTACGTCGGCCGCATCTACCGCACGGTGCAGGACCGCCCCACCCACCTCGTCGGCTTCGACTCCGCCGAGGTGCCCTTCGAATCCACCGGGGTCCCCTTCGGCTCCGGCGAGGCTCCCTTCGGCTCCGGCGGCGCATCCAGCCCCGGCGGGGTGCCCGTCGACCCGGCCGGGGCGTCCGACGCGCCGGCCGTGGCGGTGGCGGCTGGCCGGGCCGGTGACTGAACCGGCGGTGCTGACGCAGGGCCCGCCGCTGGCGTCGGACGCGCCCGCCCCACACGACGCACCGGCGGGTCGGGGCGGCCCGCCGGCCCGCCGGGTCGCGGCGGCCCTCGCCTGGGCCACGGTGCTCGCCGCGCTGGTCGCCGGCTGGTGGTGGACGGGCACCCCGGGCGGCGACGTCGCCCGGTACGTCGCGTACTGGTCGCTCGCCCTGGTGCTGCCGGGCACGCTCGTGCACCGGGCGCTGCGGGGCAGCCGGGGCAACCTGCCGGAGGACCTGGGCTACGGTGCCGCCGTCGGCCTGCTGCTGGAACTCGCCGCCTGGGCGCTCGCCACGGCCACCGGCACGCAGCCGGCGCTGCGCTGGTGGCCGGTGCCGGTGCTGGCGCTGTTCGTCGCGGTGCCCCGGTTGCGCCGGCACTGGCGGATCGCCCAGCCCCGGCCGCTGCCGCTGCGCTGGACGGTCGCGGTCGCCGGGGTGCTGGTCCTCGTCGTGGCCTGGGCGGCCGTGGGCTGGCGAGCGAACCCGCTGCCGCCGGTGGACCACGTCTACTACCAGGACCTGCTCTACCACCTGGGGCTGGTGCACGAGCTGACCCGGACCATGCCCTTCGAGCTGCCGCAACTCGCCGGGGAACCGCTGCGCTACCACTACCTGGTCGACGCGCACCTGGCCAGCGCCAGCATGATCACCGGCACGGCACCGGCGACGGTCCTGCTCCGGCTGTGGCTGGTGCCGGTCGCCGCGACGGCGGTCGTCGTCACCGCCGGGCTGGCCCGGGACCTCAGCGGGCGCTGGTGGGCCGGCCCGGTCGCCGCGGCGACGGCGTACCTCGGGGTGTCGCTCTCCCTCGGCTCCGCCGCGACGGCCAGCGGCACCCTCCCGCTGTCCGTGGAGAGCCCCTCGCAGACGTACCTGCTGCCCCTGCTCCTGCTGCTCACCGGCGTCTGCGCGGACGTGGTGCGCGGCCGGCGACCCGGGTGGGGGTGGGTGCTGGTGCCGGCGGCGGGCCTGGCCGTCGCCGGGGCCAAGTCCAGCGGCCTGCCCCCGCTGATCGCCGGCGTGGCGCTGGCCGGGGTGGTCGTCGGCCGGCGGGCCCGCCGGGTGCCGTGGGCGGTCGTGTCGCTGTTCGCGGTGCTGGTCGCGGCGATGGCCGTCGGGTACCGGCTGTTCGCCGGGGGCGGCGCGGGGGTGCTCTCCCCGCAGGTGTTCGGGGTGCTGCGGTTCCTCGCGCCGTGGCGGGAGACCGTCGGCGCGGGCGGGGGCATCGCGGCGGGCGGCCTGCTGCCGCCGGGGCTCGCGGCGGCCGGCGCGGCCGGGTGGCTCTTCGCGCTCGCCGTGCTGGGCTGGTGGCTGGCGCTCCAGGCGCCCCGGTACGTCGGCGTGCTGCTCCTGGCCCGCCGGGGCACCCGGGGTGACCCGGCGGCGTGGCTGCTGGCCGGGGCGCTGCTGGCCGGGGCGGGCGGTGCCTGGTCCTTCTTCCACCCGTCGGTCAGCCAGCTCTACTTCTTCCTGGCGGTGGTCCCGTTCGGGGCGCTGCTGACCGCGTGGCTGCTGGCCGAGGCACGCCCGTGGTGGCCGGTCGTGGCGGTCGCGGCGACCGTGGGCGCGGCGGCCCAGTGGCTGCTCGACCCGTTGGCCCCGTCCGAGCGGACCCGGCGGGCCTGGCTGTGGGCGATGGCCGTGCCGGCGGGCCGGGTGCTGCTGCTGGCCGGCGTCGCCGCGCTGCTGGCCGTCCTGCTCGCCGGGCTGCGGCACCGGGGCGGGCGGCCGGCGGGGGCGTCGTGGCGTGCCCGGGCGGCGGTGGCCGGGGTGGTCGCCGCGCTCTGTGGGGCGAGCGTGGCCGGCGGCCTGGAGTGGACCGCGCGCCGGATCGGGGACCCGCCCCGGGCGCTCACCGCCGCCGAACGCCCCTGGGCGCTCACCCGGGACGAGGCGCGGGCCGCCCTCTGGCTGGACGCCCACGCCGACCCGGCTGACGTGGTGGCCACCAACGTGCATTGCCGGCCGGTGCGGACCGTCGCGCACTGCGACGCGCGGGCCTTCTGGGTGAGCGGGCTGGGCGGCCGGCGGACGCTCGTGGAGAGCTGGGGCTACACGGACGAGGCCCTGGCCGGGCACGCCCGCGACGGCTTCTCGTACCCCCGGCAGCCCGCCCCCGACCCGGAGCTGTTCGCCCGCAACGAGCGGCTGTTCACCGCGCCGACCGCCCCCGAACTGGACCGGGCGCGCCGCGAGGACGGCGTGCGGTGGCTGCTCGCCGACTCGGCCGCCGGCCCGGTGTCACCGGAGCTGGCCCGGCTCGCCGAGGTGGGGTTCGTCGCCGGCCCGGTGACCGTGTACCGGCTGCGCTGACGGTCACCGGCCGCGCTGACCGCGTGCCGGCCGCTGGCGGCGGGTCGGCTGCGCTGACCGACCTCTACCGGTAGAAAACCGCACGAAGACTCACATTCCAGTCCCGATCTCCAGAAGATGAGGGCAGCTCCTGTCCCTTTTCTGGAGGTTTGACGTGAAAATACCTCGTTGGGCCTTGGCGGCGCTCTCCGGCGCGGCCCTGGCCCTGCTTCCCGCCGTGGCGGCCCAGGCCGCCCCGATCGACACCGACCAGGGCACCCGGCTCATCGCCGACCGGTCCTCCGCCGCCGGCCTCGGCGCCGGCTTCTGGGGTTCCGGTCTCCCGGGCTCCGGCGACGTGGCCCCCACGGGCCCCGCCCAGCCGCAGCCGCCCGTGGGCGACAGCCTGTGCCGCCCCGGCGTCCCGCCGAACGCGCCGCCGACCACCCAGTTCTACGACAACAACCCGCTGCTCGGCCCCGCCACGCTGCCCACCGCGCCGCCGGTCGGTCCACTGCTCGCCGGCTACCAGCGCTTCGGCGGCCTCACCGAGTCGCAGTTCCTCCAGCAGTACGGCAACGCCACCCAGACCGCGTACGTCTATCCGCCCGCGAACGGCTTCGTCCTCGGCCCGAACGGGGTGCCGATCAAGGCGAAGCAGACCCTGCTGCCCGGCTACCGCCTCGACCGCTTCGGCTTCCCGGGCGGCGCGTTCCTCGCCCCGCTCGGCACCCCGTTCAGCGCCCGGTCGCTGCCGCCGTCGAACCTGAACACGCCGGCCGACGCGCCGCTGGCCAACTACCACGTCTACTGCGTGGTCAAGCCGTTCCCGGTGGACTCCGGGCCGATCGCCCCGTGGTTCGCCCAGCCGGGGATGGGCACCCAGTTCCAGCTCAACCCGGCGTACCTGCCGCAGGCCGGGGGCAACCTGAGCGTCACCTGGCTGCTCGCGCACGGTTTCCTGGTGGAGGAGAACCTGGAGGCGGCACCGTGCGCCGTCCCGCTCCAGCGCGGCGGCGTCCCGGCCGTCTGCTGACGTCGAATCGGATGAACGGAGGTCGGGTGTGGACCGGCATCACGTACGCGCCGCGCTGCTGGCGGCCGGGTTGTCCCCGGACGCCTTCGAGATCGAGGGCGTGCACGAGCACGTGCCGGTCCCGCCCGACTTCTGGTTCCTGCGCCGCTCACCCGACGGACGCTGGGAGATCGGCCTGTACGAACGCGGGACGCACGACGTCCGCCAGGCGTACGACTCCGAGGAGGCCGCCGCCGCCGGCCTCTACACGGCGCTGACGGGTCGGCCCGCGCCGTACTGATCCCTGTTGCCGGGCGTCCCTACTGTGGATCCAGCCCGCCCGGACGTCACCGGCGGCACCCGTCAAGGAGTGGCCATGCCCGGTCGAGTCCTGCTCCGCCCCGCCCACCTCGCCCCCGTCGTCCTCGGCCTGGCCGTCGCGCTCACCGCCGCCGGCTGCGCGTCCACCGCGACGGGTTCCGGGGAATCCACCGCGAAGACGACCGTGACCGAGGCGCCCGGCGACGCGCCGGCCTCCGCCGGCTCCGGTTCCAGCTCCGGCGACAGTGGCACCGGCACCGGCACCGGCTCGACGGGCGGCGGTTCCACCGGTGGCGGATCCACGGGCGGTGGCTCGACCGGCGGCGGTTCCACGGGCGGCGGGTCGACCGGCGGCGGGTCGACCGGGGGTGGCAGCAACGGCGGCGGGTCCGGCACCAAGTCCAGCGGCCCCACCATCGGATACTTCCGGGTCGCCCAGAAGCCGACCTGCCCGGCCGGGACCAACGTCAACCCGATCGCCGGCACCCCGGTCGTCGTGGAGTGGAAGACCGGCAACGTCGACTCGGTCGCCCTCTCGGTCGACGGCCCCGGCGTGTACGGCGACAACTACCCGCCGGCCGGCAGCGAGACCCTGAACTTCCCCTGCTCCGGTGGCGAGGGCGACGTCCAGGAGCACACCTACACGCTGACCGTCCGCAACGCGCACGGCAAGCAGTCGAAGACCATCATGGTGACCGCGAAGGTGCACGACATCCCGCGCGTCTGACCAGCGACGTCACGCCGGCCAGCCCCGCCGCCACGGGTGGGCTGGCTCGGGCGGCGGTCCGGGCGTGCGAGAGAATGAGGCACGTGACGACGATCCCGAACGTGCTCGCCCACCGGTACGCCTCGCCCGAACTGGTCGCCCTCTGGTCGCCGGAGGAGAAGGTGCGGATGGAGCGGCGGCTCTGGCTCGCCGTGCTCCGCGCCCAGCGGGACCTCGGCGTGGCCGTTCCCGACGGCGTGGTCGAGGCGTACGAGCGGGTGCTCGACGACGTCGACCTGGCCTCGATCGCCGAGCGGGAGCGGGTCACCCGGCACGACGTGAAGGCCCGCATCGAGGAGTTCAGCGCGCTCGCCGGGCACGAGCACGTGCACAAGGGGATGACCTCCCGGGACCTCACGGAGAACGTCGAGCAGCTCCAGGTCCGCGCGTCGCTTGAGCTGGTGCGGGACCGGGTGGTGGCCACCCTCGCCCGGCTCGCCCGGCTCGCCAACGAGCACTCCGGCCTGGTCATGACCGGCCGGTCGCACAACGTCGCCGCGCAGGCCACCACGCTGGGCAAGCGCTTCGCGTCGGCCGCCGAGGAGCTGCTGATCGCGTACGAGCGGCTGGAGGACCTGATCAACTGGTATCCGCTGCGGGGGATCAAGGGCCCGGTCGGCACCGCCGCCGACCAGCTCGACCTCTTCGACGGCGACGCGGACAGGGTGGCCGAGCTGGAGCGCCGGGTCGCCGAGCACCTCGGCTTCGCCCGGGTGCTGGACAGCGTCGGCCAGGTCTACCCGCGCTCGATCGACCTGGCGGTGCTCGCCGCGCTGGCCCAGGTCGCCGCCGCGCCGTCGTCGCTGGCCACCACGATCCGGCTGATGGTCGGTCAGGAGCTGGCCACCGAGGGCTTCAAGCCCGGCCAGGTGGGCTCCAGCGCGATGCCGCACAAGATGAACACCCGGTCCAGCGAGCGGGTGAACGGCTTCGCGGTGATCATCCGGGGTTACCTGTCGATGGTCGGCGAGTTGGCCGGCGACCAGTGGAACGAGGGGGACGTCTCCTGCTCGGTGGTCCGCCGGGTGGCCCTGCCGGACGCGTTCTTCGCCGCCGACGGGCTGTTCCAGACGTTCCTCACCGTGCTCGACGAGTTCGGGGCGTACCCGGCGGTGGTCAACCGGGAGCTGGAGCGCTTCCTGCCCTTCCTGGCCACGACGAAGATCCTGGTCGCGGCGGTGCGCCGGGGCGTCGGCCGGGAGGCGGCGCACGAGGCGATCAAGGAGCACGCGGTCGGCGTGGCGCTGGCCATGCGGGAGCAGGGCGCCACCGAGAACGACCTGTTCGACCGGCTGGCGGCGGACGACCGCCTGGGCCTGTCCCGCGCCGACATCGACGCGCTGATCGCCGACCGGACGGCCTTCGTGGGCACCGCCGGTGCCCAGGTCGACCGGGTGACCACCCGCATCGCCAAGATCGCCCTCACCCACCCCAAGGCAGCCACCTACACCCCACCCCCCATCCTCTGACCCACCCCCGCCCCCGCCCCAGTTCGCCCCCCCCGCTCCCCGGTTCGCCCCGGTGATCAAGAGATTTGCGTCATGTTGGAGATCAACTCTGACACTTTTCTCTTGATCACCGACCCGGGGGGACCCGACGCGGGCCCGGCCGGGGCAGGGTGGGGTGGGTGGGTGGGGTGGGTGGGTCACGCGTTGCGGGTGGGGGTTTCGGCGGCCGAGGAGAGGTTGGGGGCGCTCGCCGGTTCGGCTATGCCGCCCGGGGCCTCGGCGATCGCCGGGTCGTGTGCCGTGTCGGCGGCGATCATCGGCTGGTCCGGGGGCATGACGTCCGGGGTCTTGGCGGCCACGATGACGGCGGTGCCGTACGCGCAGATCTCCATCCACATCTCGCCGCAGTCCCGGCTGTCGAAGCGCATGCCGATCACGGCGTTCGCGCCGAGGCGGCGGGCCTCCTCGCCGAGGCGGGCCACCGAGTCCGTACGCCAGCGGGTCAGGTTGTCCGGCGCCATGGGGTCGTACGCGCCGCCGCGGAGGTTCTTCACCCCCTCGCGGTACGGGTTGCGCGTCCTGGCCATCGAGGACACCACTTCGCCGAGGATCTGGCGGATCTCGTAGCCGGGCAGTTGATCCGTCGTCACGACCAGCACGGTTCTGATGCTGTCGCACCGGCGGGCGGCGGTTCGTCGGCCGTGGTCACCTGATCGGATGCTGCAAAAGGGGTCGGCGCGGACGGCCGGCGCTTAGCCGACCATCCGCGCCGAGCCGGGCGCTAACCGTCAGACACCGGCCACGGAGGTGATCCAGGCCCGGTTGTACGCGACACTGCCGTAGTTCTGGATGCTCACGCCGTCGGCGGTGGAGGCGACGCCCACCTGCTGGCCGTTGTAGAACTGCGGGCCGCCCGAGTCGCCCCGCCACGCGTTGCCGTTGACGGCGGTGCTCCGGATCGCCTGGCCGCCGTACGCGTCGGTGACGCTCGTGCTGGTCACCCGCACGCTGGCGGTCTTGAGCTGGCTGGACGCGCCGCAGCCGCTGTAGCAGGTCATGCCCCAGCCGTAGATCGTGTTGGTGGAGTTGACCGGCGGGTTGCTGCTGGCCAGCGACACGGTGGAGGTGGTCACCGCGCTGGAGAGCCGCAGCAGCGCCAGGTCGTAGCGGGTGTACGAGGCGCTCACGGTGCGGGTGGTGCCGCCCGAGGCGTAGTAGACGCTGCCGATCCGGACGGACATGGTGCCGCTGACGCAGTGCCGGGCGGTGAGTACCCACGTCGAGGCGATCACGCTGCCGGAGCAGGTGAAGGAGCCGTTGCTGAAGACGGCGGCGGCCCACGGTGCGGAGGAGACGGTGCCGCCGCCGATGATGGGCTGGGGGCCGGCCGGTGCGGCGGTGGCGGCGCTGGTGACGCCGAGGACGCCGGCCAGGGCGGCACCGGCCACGGCGAGCAGGGAACGGATACGCATGGGGACGTACTCCTTGCCTAGGACCCGGGGTCGCCGGGTCGGTCGTGCCGGCGGGCGCGGGGGTCACCCGCCAGGGTCTTCATTGACCTGTATCGATGGATACTAGGGGTGACCACTTCTGGCGGCAAGGCTTCGATCGAGACTAGCCGATGTAACAATTTGGCGACCACTGGCGTGGTGAACCGCCTGCTCCGGGACGTTTCGCGTGGGATCGGACACGGTGCGGCCCCGCGTCCCGCCGGTTATGTTGATCACTGCCTGAACCGCGCCCGGCCGGTGCGGCTGAGGCGGTATCTGCCAGGTAGGCTGGCTGCGCTCGCCCGTTGTGGGTCGGCACCCAACTGCGTACACAGTCAGGAGTGCCCAGTGCCTCGCGTCGTCGTCGACGTCATGCTCAAGCCCGAGATCCTCGATCCTCAGGGCCAGGCCGTCGCAAACGCGCTGCCCCGGCTCGGCGTCAGCGACGTCGCCTCTGTCCGGATCGGCAGGCGGATCGAGATCGACTTCACCGGTGAACCGGACCTGGACCGGGCCCGGGAGATCGCCGACAAGCTGCTCGCCAACCCGGTCATCGAGGACTTCACCGTCCGCCTGGTCGAGACCGACGAGACCGCGGGCGCGCACCCGTGACCGCCCGGGTCGGTGTGGTCACCTTCCCCGGCTCGCTCGACGACGGGGACGCGGCCCGTGCCGTCCGGATCGCCGGCGCCGAGCCGGTCCGGCTCTGGCACGGCGACCCGGACCTGCGCGGGGTGGACGCCGTCGTCCTCCCCGGCGGCTTCTCCTACGGCGACTACCTGCGCTGCGGGGCCATCGCCCGGTTCGCGCCGGTGATGGAGACCCTGGTGGACGCCGCCCGGGGCGGCCTGCCGGTGCTCGGCATCTGCAACGGCTTCCAGATCCTCTGCGAGGCCCACCTGCTGCCCGGCGCGCTGACCCGCAACCAGCACCTGCACTTCCGCAACCGCGACCAGGTCCTGCGGATCGAGGCGGCCGGCACGGCGTGGACGAACGCCTTCCAGGCCGGCCAGGAGATCCTCATCCCGGTCAAGAACGGCGAGGGCTGCTA
Source organism: Micromonospora haikouensis (assembly GCF_000876225.1). NCBI lineage: Bacteria > Bacillati > Actinomycetota > Actinomycetes > Micromonosporales > Micromonosporaceae > Micromonospora > Micromonospora haikouensis. The sequence continues at coordinate 559,387 of NZ_JXSX01000001.1, forward strand.
CGTCGCCGACGCCGCCACGCTGGACCAGCTGGAGGCCGAGGGGCGGGTCGTCGCGCGCTACGTCGGCGGCAACCCCAACGGGTCGCAGCGCGACATCGCCGCCATCACCAACCCCGCCGGCAACGTGGTCGGCATCATGCCGCACCCCGAGCACGCCGTGGAGGCGCTCACCGGCCCCTCCCTGGACGGCCTCGGCTTCTTCACCTCGGTGCTCAAGCACCTGGTGGGGGCGCCGGCGTGACCGTGCGCGGCACCAACGGTCGGCTCCACCGCCCCTGCGGCGGCGAGCGCAGCGAGGAGAGGTCATGACCACCCATCCGGACCCGGCGGTACGGGAGACCCCGGGCGGCCTTCCGGCCACCCCGGCGGAGCCCTTCGCGGCCACCGTGGCGCCGCAGGCCGGCCCGGTCGACCCGGCCGCCCGTCCCGGCGAGCCGGTCCACCCCGAGTCGTCCCGGCCCGTCCCGGCCGCCGACTGGGCGCACGGCCTGGACACCGTGCCGCGCGCCGTCGAAACCCCCGAGGAGCTCCAGCCGTACGCCGAGCTGGGCCTCCGCGACGACGAGTACGACCGGATCCGGCAGATCCTCGGCCGGCGTCCCACCCAGGCCGAGCTGGCCATGTACTCGATCATGTGGAGCGAGCACTGCTCCTACAAGTCGAGCAAGGTGCACCTGCGCCAGTTCGGCGAGAAGGCCCCGCCGAGCGACCGGCTGCTGGCCGGCATCGGCGAGAACGCCGGTGTGGTGCAGGTCTCCGACGAGCTGGCGGTGACCTTCAAGGTCGAGTCGCACAACCACCCGAGCTTCGTCGAGCCGTACCAGGGCGCGGCGACCGGCGTCGGCGGCATCGTCCGGGACATCCTCGCCATGGGCGCCCGCCCGGTCGCCGTCATGGACCCGCTGCGCTTCGGCGCGGCCGAGCACCCTGACACCGCCCGGGTGCTGCCCGGCGTGGTGGCCGGTGTCGGCGGCTACGGCAACTGCCTCGGCCTGCCCAACATCGGCGGCGAGGTCGTCTTCGACCCCTGCTACCAGGGCAACCCGCTGGTCAACGCCCTCTGCCTCGGCGTGCTGCGGGTCGACCGGCTGCAGAAGAAGGAGGCCACCGGCCCCGGCAACGTCGTGGTGCTGATGGGCGCCCGGACGGGCCGTGACGGCATCGGCGGCGTGTCGGTGCTGGCCAGCGCCACCTTCGACGAGGGCAGCGAGCAGCGCCGCCCGTCCGTGCAGGTCGGCGACCCCTTCATGGAGAAGCTGCTGATCGAGGCGTGCCTGGAGCTGTACGACGCCGAGCTGGTCGTCGGCATCCAGGACCTCGGCGGCGCGGGCCTGACCTGCGCGCTCACCGAGACCGCCGCGTCGGCCGGCACCGGCATGCGGGTCTGGCTGGAGCGGGTTCCGCTGCGCGAGGCGTCGATGGAGCCGCAGGAGATCCTGGCCAGCGAGTCCCAGGAGCGGATGCTGCTGGTCGTCGCCCCGGACAAGCTGGAGGCGGTGCTCAAGACCGCCGAGAAGTGGGGCGTCTGGGCCACCGCGATCGGCGAGGTCACCGCCCCGTCGCCGGACGGCCGTCCCGGCCGCCTGGTGATCACCTGGCGCGACCAGCTCGTCGTGGACGTCCCGCCGGGGTCGCTGGTCGACGACGGTCCGGTCTACGCCCGCCCGATGCGCGAGCCGGCCGACCTGATCCTGCTCCAGGCCGACCGCGCCGAGACGCTGCCCCGGCCGTCGACGCCGGAGGCCCTGCGCGAGACCGTGCTGCGCATGATCGCGTCGCCGAACCTCGCCGACAAGACCTGGGTCACCGAGCAGTACGACCGGTACGTGCTGGGCAACACCGTGCTCGCCCAGCCGGAGGACTCCGGCGTGATCCGCATCGACGAGCACACCGGCCTCGGCGTGGCCCTGTCGCTGGACGGCAACGGCCGGTACGCCCGCCTCGACCCGTACCACGGCACCAAGCTGGCGCTGGCCGAGGCCTACCGGAACGTGGCCGTGACCGGCGCGAAGCCGATCGCCGTGACCAACTGCCTCAACTTCGGCTCGCCCGAGGACCCGGGCGTGATGTGGCAGTTCGCCGAGGCCGTGCGCGGCCTGGCGGACGGCTGCCTGGAGCTGGGCATCCCGGTGACCGGCGGCAACGTCAGCTTCTACAACCAGACCGGCGCGGCGGCGATCCACCCCACCCCGGTGGTGGGCGTGCTCGGCGTGCTGGACGACGTGGCCAGCCGGGTGCCGATGGGCTTCGTCCCGCGCACCGGCGGCGACCACGACCAGCTCTTCCTGCTCGGCGAGACCCACGTGGAGCTCTCCGGTTCCGAGTGGGCCTGGGTGACCCACGAGCACCTCGGCGGCATCCCGCCGCAGGTCGACCTGGGCCGCGAGCGGCAGCTGGCCGACCTGCTGGCCGAGGCGGCCCGGGTCGGGCACCTCAGCTCCGCGCACGACCTCTCCGACGGCGGTCTCGTGCAGAGCCTGGTCGAGTCCTGCCTGCGGCGCGGGGTCGGCGCGGTGATCGCGGTGCCGGAGCAGTTCGCCGGCGGCTCGATGCCGTTCGTCTTCCTGTTCAGCGAGTCGGCCGGGCGGGCCCTGGTCTCGGTGCCGCGCGGCCACGAGAAGGCGTTCACCGCGCTCTGCGCCGAGCGCGGGGTGCCGTGGGAGTTCATCGGCGTCACCGACCCGGCGGGCGGCGCGCTGGAGGTGCGCGACCAGTTCCGGATCGGCCTGGACGAGCTGTCCGCCGCGCACACCGCCACGCTGCCCCGGCTCTTCGGCGGGTCGGAGCCGGCCGAGTCGGCCACCCCGACCGCGCGGGCCACCGCTGCGGTGCCGGTCGCCGCTCCGCCCGCCGCCGTGACCCCGGCCCAGCCGGTTTCCGTGACCCCGGTGGAGCCCGCCGTCGCGGCGGCACCTGCCGCTGCGACGACGCCGGCACCGCCCGCCGTGGCGACGCCGGCCGACGACGAGGCACCGTCGGCAGCCGGGTCGCCTGCCCCGCAGGCTGCCGGAGCACCGGTCGCGGTCGCGGACGCCGAACCGGCCGCGCCCGGCGAGCCGACTGCCGCCGACGCGGCTGCCCCGGCCGCCACCGACCCGTCCCCGGGCACCGACGCAGCGCAGCCGACCGACGGTGGGACGCCGCCGGCCGGGGCCGAGCCGCAGCGGGTCGACGGCCCGGAGGCGACCGACGGCTCCGACTCCGGTGAGGCAGGTCCGACGGCCGCGCCCGACCAGCGCTGAGGCGTGACCGCGACGGTCTACGTCCAGCCCGGCTCGGGTGCCCGGTTCGACTGGGGGCTGGCCGGCGCGGCGGAACTCGGCCGGGTCTGCGCCGTCCTGGTGGTGGTGGACGTCCTGTCGTTCACCACCGCCGTGGAGGTGGCGGTCGCCCGGGGCATGCGGGTGCACCCGTTCCCCTGGGGCGAGCAGGCCGCCGAGTACGCCCGCCGGGTCGGCGCCGTCGCCGCCGTGGGCCGCCGGCAGGCGACCCCGGACCAGCCGTGGTCGCTCTCCCCGGCGGCCCTGCGCACCGCGCCGGCCGTCGCCGACCTGGTGCTGCCCTCGCCCAACGGCTCGGCGATCAGCGCCGCCGCCAGCGCCACGGGCCTGCCGGTGGTCGCGGCCTGCCTGCGCAACGCCCGCGCCGTCGGGCGCTGGCTGACCGACCAGGGGTACGGCTCGATCGACGCCCCGGTCGGCGTGGTGGCCTCCGGGGAACGCTGGCCGGACGGCTCCCTGCGCCCGTGCGTGGAGGACCAGCTCGGGGCGGCGTGCGTGCTCGACGCGCTCTCCGGCGTCCCCGGCGGGCTGTCGGTGGAGGCGGCGATGACGCTGGCCGCGCTCGCTGCCACGCCGGACGTCCCGGCCGCCGTGCGCGGCTGCGTCTCCGGCCGGGAACTCGTCGAGGGCGGCTTCGGCGGGGACGTGGAAGTGGCCGTCCAGGTCGGCGTGTCGGGCGTGGTGCCGGTGCTGCGGCAGGGCGTCTTCTCCGCGGCCCGGCTCTGAGCGGGGCTGAGGCGTCTTCTCCGCGGCCCGGCTCTGAGCGGGGCTGACTCGGCTCACGCGTACCGACGAAGAAGGCGGCTCCCGGTTTCCGGGCAGCCGCCTTCTTCGTCGTCGCGTTGCGCGGGCCGTGGCCCGCGTCGGTCAGTCGTCCAGCCAGTCCAGCCGGCGACCGCCCCGGTCCTGCTGCTGCGGGGGCGGCGGGGCGTCGGGCCGGCCCCGGCCTTGCTGCTGGGCCTGGTCGCCGTAGTAGCCGCCCTGCTGCTGGTCGTAGCTGGTGGGCTGCTCGTAGCCACGGTCGTCGTAGCCGCCGCCGCGCTGCTGCGGGGGCTCCTGACCGTAGCCACCCTGTTGGCCGTAGCCGCTCTGCTGACCGTAGCCCTCGGCGCCGTATCCGCCGCGCTGGTCGTAGCCGCCCTGCTGCTGGCCGGCGTCGTAGCCGCCGCCCTGCTGGCCGTGCTGGCCGTAACCGCCGCCGTAGCCGCCACCGGTGGGCTCGGCCGCGCCGTAGCCGCCGGTGGGCTCGCCGCCGCGCCCCCCGTACTGCGGGGGCTCCGGCTGGCCGTAGCCGCCGTGACCCTGCTCCGGCTGGTAGGTGCTGGTCGGGTACGGGTCCGCAGCGGGCGGCGGGTAGGAGGAAGCGGTGTCGCCGGTGTACCGCCCCGTCGGCTCGTCGTAGCGCTCGCCGCCGTAGCCGCCACCGCCCTGGCCCGGGTACCCGCCGGCCGGCGCACCTGCGGGCGCGCCGTAGTCGCGGTTGCCGTAGCCGCCGCCGGAGGAGGTCGGGGCCTCGGCACCGTACCCGCCGGGGTTGCCGTAGCCGCCGCCCGAGGCCGGGGCACCGCCGTAGCCGCCGCCGGAGGCCGGGGCGGAGCCGTACCCGCCCGACGCGGGGGCGCTGCCGTAGCCGCCGCCGGACGCCGGCGCGCTGCCGTAGCCGCCGCCCGAGGCGGGTGCGTCGGCGCCGTAGCCGCCCGCGTTGCCGTAGCCGCCGCCCGAGGCAGGGGCGTCGGCGCCGTAGCCGCCGCCAGGGTTGCCGTAGCCGCCCGAGGCCGGGGCACCGCCGTACCCGCCGCCGGAGGCCGGGGCGTTGCCGTACCCGCCGGCCGCGCCGTAACCGCTGGTCTGCGGCTCGTCGCCGTAGCCGCCGCCGGCCCAGCCGCCCTGCTGCTGGCCGCCAGCGCCGTACGGGGCCGGCGGAGCGCCGTAGGGGTCCGGCGGGACGTCGTCGACGACCGGCCGGTGCATCATCGTCGGGGCGTCGCTGAGCGAGGTGCCGCCGACCATCGTCGGGTCGGGCCCGGCACCGACCCGGTTCACCACCCGCGTCTGGTCGTCCGCCCCGCCGTACGCCCCCCGGGCGGCCGGGATCGTGCCCGCCGCCGCAGCGCCGCTCTTCGGCGCGTCGTCGACGTCGTCGCCGTTCTCCCGGCGCTTCATCCAGAGCAGCACGATGGTGCCGACGCCGATCGCCACGAACAGGCCGCCGAGCAGGATGAGCAGCCACGACATGCCGCTGTCCTCCTCGGTGGAGGCGGCGTTGTTCGCGGCGCCGGGGGCGGCCTCCGTCGGCTCCTCGGTGGCGTCGTCGGTGGCCTCGTCGGAAGGCAGCGGCTCCTCGCTGGCCGACGGGCTGGGGCTCGGGCTCACCTCGACCTTGATCGCGAGGCTGAGCCGCTGCCCGGTCACGCTCTGCCCGGCGCTGGCGGTGAAGGACTTCGCAACCCTGACCTCGCCCTGGATCGCGCCGATGTCGAGCCGGCCGGGGGCGATGGGACGGGAGGTGCTGCCGGTGAAGCTGAAGTTGCCGCTGCCGTTGCTGGTGGTCTCGTAGCGGTGCCCGGCGCTGTCCTGGAGCATCACGACGGCGTTCGGCACCGCCTCGCCGTTGGCCGCCGCGACCACCTTGCCGGAGACCGACTTGACGGTCTGCGTCTGGGCGGGGGTGGTCGGCGCGGCCTTGCCCTTGACGTTGAGCTGGAAGCTGCCGGTGGTGGAGTCCGACTTGTCGGGCTGCACCTGGACCGTCACGTTGATCCCGCCGGCGTCCGGCGCGCTGTCGCTGGCCTTGATCGTCAGGAGCTGGGTCCTCGGGGCCTGGCCGTTGAAGCTGATCTGGCCGCAGCCGCCCGTGCAGCTCACGCCGGCCGGCAGCCCGGTGAGGCTGATCTGGGCGCTCGCGTCGTCGTTGCCGGGCGTCACCTTGACGCTCACCGTGGCGTCGCTGCCCGCGTTCAGGTTGATCGAGCCGGGCGTGACGCTGACCTCGGCGGCCAGTACGGGTGTGGCGGGGACGGCGAGCAGGGCGCCGATTGCCAGCGCCACGACCACACCCGCCCGCTGCTGCCAGGCACGTCGGTGTGTTGACACGTCCACCGCCTTCCGGTCTGACTTCCCTCCGCCGGCGGGGCGCCGGGCCGGGGATCATCACGGTACGAATACGCCGTCGGCAACTATGCCTTGTCTGACCGGATCGGCGCGACCCAGGGCCAGCGTCGAAAGCGCCGGAGGCGGGTCGTATCGTCCCGTCGTGTCCTCTCCGCACATTAAGTCCGCAGCGGTCGCCGAGGCGCTCGCCGCGCTCGACGAGGGTCGTACCCCCGAACGGCTGGTGTTCCGGGAGGCGGTCCGTGCCTTGTTGACCGCCCTCACGGAGCGTGCCCCCGGCCGATCGGTGGAGGTGCGTGTCCCACCTTACGGTGCAGTTCAGTGCATTCCCGGTCCCCGACACACCCGGGGAACCCCGCCGAACGTCGTCGAGCTGGATCCGACCACCTGGCTGGAGCTGGCGACGGGCCGGCGGAGCTGGGCGGACGCGGTCACCGAGGGTCGCGTACGGGTCAGCGGGGTCCGTGCGGACCTCTCCGCGCACCTTCCGCTCCACCTGGGCGAATAGTCCCCCCATGCGAACACGGAGAGGAGGCGAATCGTGACTTTCTGTATTGACACCGATTCGCGTACACTGTCAGGCGACGACAGTGGTCCCGGCCGGGCAACGCGGACCAGCACATCCGTCCGGCCCGGCCAGTCCCGACCAGCATGAGGGAGCGGCAGGTGCCCCGAGGCGACGGCCGGCTGAGCCACGATCTCGATCCCCAACGACCCGGCCCCCAGGACGCCTGCGGCGTCTTCGGTGTCTGGGCGCCCGGGGAAGAGGTCGCCAACCTCACCTACTTCGGGCTCTACGCCCTCCAGCACCGTGGCCAGGAGGCCGCCGGGATCGCCGTCAGCGACGGCTCCGGGGTGGTGGTCTACAAGGATCTCGGCCTGGTGGCCCAGGTCTTCGACGAGCCGACCCTGGCGAGCCTGCGCGGGCACCTCGCGATCGGGCACGCGCGCTACTCGACGACGGGCGGCTCGACCTGGGAGAACGCCCAGCCGACCATCCGGTCCACCAGCGCGGGCACCACCATCGCGCTGGCGCACAACGGCAACCTGGTCAACACCGCCGAGTTGCAGCGCGACGTGGCCGAGCGGGGCCTGGCCGCCGACGGCTCGACCAACGACACCTCGCTGGTGACGATGCTGCTGGCCAGTCGTCCGGATCTCTCGGTCGAGGCCGCCGCGCTGGAGGTGCTGCCCCAGCTGCGCGGGGCGTTCAGCTTCGTCTTCATGGACGAGTCGACGCTCTACGCCGCCCGCGACCCGCACGGCGTGCGCCCGCTGGTCCTCGGCCGGCTGGAGCGCGGCTGGGTGGTGGCGAGCGAGACCGCCGCGCTCGACATCGTGGGTGCGAGCGTGGTTCGCGAGGTGGAGCCGGGCGAGCTGATCGCCATCGACGAGAACGGCCTGCGCTCGGCCCGGTTCGCCGCGCCCGAGCCGAAGGGCTGCCTCTTCGAGTACGTCTACATCGCCCGCCCGGACGCCACCATCGCCGGGCGCAACGTGCACGCCGCCCGGGTGCAGATCGGCCGCCAGCTCGCCAAGGAGCACCCGGTCGAGGCCGACCTGGTCATCCCGGTGCCGGAGTCCGGCACCCCGGCCGCCATCGGCTACGCCGAGGAGTCCGGCATCACCTACGGCGCCGGCCTGATGAAGAACCCGTACGTCGGCCGGACGTTCATCCAGCCGTCGCAGACCCTGCGCCAGCTCGGCATCCGGCTGAAGCTCAACCCGCTGCGGGAGAACGTGCGGGGCAAGCGGCTGGTGGTGGTCGACGACTCGATCGTGCGTGGCAACACCCAGCGGGCGATCGTGCGGATGCTGCGCGAGGCGGGCGCGCTGGAGGTCCACGTGCGGATCTCCTCCCCGCCGGTCAACTGGCCGTGTTTCTACGGCATCGACTTCGCCACCCGGGCCGAGCTGTTGGCCAACGGGCTGGACAACGAGGGCATCCGGCGGTCCATCGGCGCCGACACGCTGGGCTATGTTTCGTTGCCCGGCCTCATCGCCGCGACCGAGCAGCCGAAGACCCGGCTCTGCCGGGCCTGCTTCGACGGGGAATACCCGATCGAGCTGCCGGCCGGGAACCTGATCGGCAAGCACGTGCTCGAAGGGGTGGGACGCCGGGTCGCCGATGCCCCGGACGCCCCCGGGCACGACGTCCCACCGCTCGTCGCCACTTCGGGCGGCGCGACCGTACACCGCCAATAGCACCGCCCGACGCGGGCCGACCGGCCACCGCCGGACCCCGCGAGAACCACAAAAGGGGAGAACCGTGACGCACGTTTCCGAGCGCAGCGGCACAGGAAGCAGCCCGACCGGCGCCGGCGGTGACCGCCAGCCCTGGACGGCCGGCAACGGCCGCCCGGCGCGCAAACGCTCGGTCTCGTACGCGGACGCCGGCGTCTCGATCGAGGCGGGCGACCGCGCGGTCGAGCTGCTCAAGTCCAAGGTCAAGCAGACCCGTCGCCCGGAGGTCATGGGCGACCTGGGCGGCTTCGCCGGCCTGTTCCGGCTGGACACCAAGAAATACAAGAACCCGATCCTGGCGTCCTCCACCGACGGGGTGGGCACCAAGCTGGTGATCGCGCAGCAGCTCGACATCCACGACACGATCGGCATCGACCTGGTCGCCATGGTCGTCGACGACCTGGTGGCCTGCGGGGCCGAGCCGCTGTTCCTGCTCGACTACATCGCCTGCGGTGAGGTCGTCCCCGACAAGGTGGCCGAGATCGGCGCGGGCATCGCCGACGGCTGCCGGTACGCCGGCTGCGCGCTGCTCGGCGGCGAGACGGCCGAGCACCCCGGCGTGCTGCGTCCGGACGAGTACGACGTCTCCGCCACGGGCGTCGGCGTGGTGGAGGAGAGCGAGATCCTCAGCCCGGATCGGGTGGAGACCGGTGACGTGGTCATCGCGATGCGCTCCTCGGGCCTGCACTCCAACGGCTACTCCCTGGTGCGGCACGTGCTGCTGGGCGCGGGCCGGATGCGGCTGGACGTGGTGATCGAGGACTTCGGCCGCCAGCGCACCCTCGGCGAGGAGCTGCTCACCCCGACCAAGATCTACGCCCAGGACTGCCTCAAGCTGATCGCCGAGGCCGAGGTGCGGTCCATCGCGCACGTGACCGGTGGCGGCATCCCGGGCAACCTGGTGCGCATCCTGCCGGAGAACGTCGACGCGGTGGTCAACCGCTCCACGTGGAAGCCGCAGCCCATCTTCGACCTGATCCAGTCCAAGGGCCGGATCGAGGACAACGAGATGGAGTCGACGTTCAACATGGGCGTCGGCATGTTCGCGATCGTCTCCGCCGAGGACGCCGACCGGGCGTTGGCCACGCTGACCGGCCGGGGCGTGGACGCCTGGCAGGCCGGCGAGATCATCGAGGGCACCGGCAAGGTGCAGATGGTCGGCCAGCACACCCGGGGTTAATATCGAGGGCCATTGATTTGCTCGGCGTCTGGTCGGGGGTTCACCCGAGCGGCCGTCGCCGCCTAGCCTGAGGGGCACCCTTCGGGTCGGGAAGGAGGGCGATGGCTGCTCGGGGACGGCCGTCCAGCGGGATGCGGGGGATCTCCCCGGTCCCGTCGTACGTCGTGATGCAGCCGACGACCCTGTGCAACCTCGACTGCGCATACTGCTACCTCCCGATGCGGGCGGTCGACCGGCGGATGCCGGTCGCGGTCGCCGAGGCGGTCGCGGCCTCGGTGAACCGCTGGGCGGAGGCCGGCCGCTTCTCGGTGGTGTGGCACGGCGGGGAGCCCCTGGCCGCCGGCCGGGAGCACCTCGCCGCGCTGATCGCCCCGTTCGGCCCGGAGGTCGAGCACCACGTGCAGACCAACGCGACCCTCATCGACGACGCCTGGTGCGAGTTCCTCGCCGCGCACCGGGTGCGGGTCAGCGTGAGCGTGGATGGGCCGCGCGGGCGCAACGGCGACCGGGTCACCCGGGCTGGCCGACCGGCGTACGACCGGATCGTGCGTGGGGTGGCGGCGCTGCGCCGGCACGGGCTGCCCTTCTCGGCCCTGGCCGTGGTCAACGACCCGGAGCCGGGCCGGGCCGCCGAGCTGTACGACTACTTCCTCGGCCTGGGCTGCGAGGTGCTGGGCGTCAACATCGAGGAGACGGAGGGGGTGAACACCCGGGGCAACGCCCACGAGGCAGCGCAGGTGCGGGCGTTCTGGGCGGAGCTGGTGGCCGCCTGGCGTCGGGACCCCCGCATCCACCTGCGTGAGGTGGAGTGGTCGCTGCGGTACGCGGCGGCGGTCCTCGACGGCACCGCCGACGGGCTGCTGCCCCGGCGGCTGGACCCGATCCCCACGGTCGGCTACGACGGCTCCGTGGTCGTGCTCTCCCCGGAGCTGGCCGGCTTCTCCGACCCCCGGTACGGCGACTTCAGCAGCGGCAACGTGCTGACGACCCCGCTGGCCGAGATCGTGGCCGGCGCGGAGCGGACGACCGGTTGGGTGGGTGAGTTCCTGGCCGGCGTGGAGGCGTGCCGGGCGTCCTGCCCTTACTTCGGGTTCTGCGGGGGCGGGCACGCCGCCAACCGTTACTTCGAGCTGGGGCGTTTCGACGGTACGGAGACCGAGCACTGCCGCAACAGCAAGATCCGCCTACTGGAGGGAGTGTTGGACCATGCCCGAGAACACCGGACACCGGCAGTCTGAGCGCGTCGGAGGGGCCACGGAGGGCCCGGTCGTCGACCGGGTGCGGGATGCCGCCGACGGGCTCGTCGCGCTGCTCCAGGAGGCGGAGGACGCGCGCCGGCTGCGGTCGGAGGCGGCGGGAGAGGGCACGGGCGCGGTGTGCGCCTGGAACCACTTCGAGAACATCCCGACGTTCTACAACTGGAACAACCGGCCCCGCTGAGGGTACGGCTCCGAGATCAAGGACCTGCCGATCGCCCGGAACGGGGTCCGGTGGACAGATCCTTGATCATCGGTTGGTACGCCGGCCCCGGGACGGGCACAAACACAAGCACGCGGACTGCCGCGTGCTCAGCTGCTCCCGGGGGTCAACGGGTCGGACGGACCCAGGGGTCCGGGTCCTCGTCCGCGTGATCCTCGTCGTCGTCGTCGACATACTCTTTGTAGTCGTCGTCGAAGTCGTGGTTCGACTTACCAGCACCCGCCAGTTCGCGCTGCAAGGCGGTGAGGTCGGTGTTCGGGGAGTGGTACTTCAACTCCCGGGCCACCTTCGTCTGCTTGGCCTTAGCACGGCCGCGCCCCATGGCTCGACCCCCTCGCACAGAATTCGGGGCAGCCCGAAGGCGGGCCCCGATGACGTCAGGCATCTCTCGTGGCTCTTACGGTACATGGGGATGCCGCCCTTCGGCACCTCGGGTTACCGCAGGCCGGCTCTGCGCGTCGCAGTTATCCGGCCGTCACCGATTGTACTGAGGTAAGGGGCGGTTGCCGAATCACCCGTGACATCGGGCAGTTGGGCAGCAATCACCCCGATTTCAGCTTAACGCCGTCCGCCGCCGGACCCTGCCCGGTCGCCCGACCCGGGGCCAGGGTGGCCCCCCGGGCCGGGCTGTGACCTTCACCGCAGCACGCGGCCCCGCACCGCACAGGCGGCCCGCGCCGCGGCGCGGCGGTCGTTACCTCAGGTGGATCGTCCGCAGCCGGCCGACCTCCGCCATCCGGCGCTCGGCGAGCCGGTCCGCCGCCACCGCCGGGGGCACCCCCTCGTCGTCGGCGAGCCGCAGGATCTGCCGGGTGGTGTCGTAGATGCGGGTGGCCCGGAGCTTGGCCCGCTCGAAGTTGAAGCCCTCGATCTCGTCGGCCACCTGGATCACCCCGCCGGCGTTCACCACGTAGTCGGGGGCGTAGAGGATGCCCCGGTCGGCGAGCAGCTTCTCGATGCCCGGGTGGGCGAGCTGGTTGTTCGCCGCCCCGGCGACCACCTTCGCCCGCAGCGCCGGCACCGTGTCGTCGTCGAGGGCGCCGCCCAGCGCGCACGGGGCGTACACGTCGATGTCGGCGGCGACGAGCGCGGCGGCGTCGACCAGCTCGACCTGCGGGTGGTTGGCGCGCACCCACTCGCGCGCCCGGGGGTCGACGTCGGTCGCCACCACCTCGGCGTGATCGTCGAGCAGGTGCCGGGTCAGGTGCTTGCCGACCTTGCCCAGCCCGGCCACGCCGACCCGTCGGCCGTTGAGGGTGGGCGCGCCCCAGACGTGCTCGGCGGCGGCCCGCATGCCCTGGAAGACGCCCCAGGCGGTCAGCACCGAGGAGTCGCCCGCGCCGCCGTGCTCCACGCTGCGGCCGGTGACGTAGCGGGTCTCCCGGGCGATCACGTCCATGTCCGCCACGTAGGTGCCGACGTCGCAGGCGGTGTAGTAGCGGCCGTTGAGCGATTCGACGAAGCGGCCGTACGCGCGCAGCAGCGGCTCGCTCTTGAGCTGGTCCGGGTCGCCCCAGATGACCGCCTTGCCGCCGCCCAGGTCCAGCCCGGCGAGCGCGTTCTTGTACGCCATGCCGCGCGACAGGTCGAGCACGTCGGCCAGCGCGGCCTCTTCGCTGGCGTACGGGTAGAAGCGGGTGCCGCCGAGCGCGGGGCCCAGCGCGGTGGAGTAGATGCCGATGATCGCGCGGAGGCCGGTCTGCGTGTCCTGGCAGAACACGACCTGCTCGTGGCCGGTGGATGACGGGTCGTCGATGCTGGTGAAAACGCCCATGGCTGACTCCTGTGACGGTGTGCGTCCTTGTGGGACGCGGACCTGGTGGCGCGTCCGGCGGGATGGTGCCGGTGCCTCCGAGCCTAGTATCGGCCGACGCCGTGCCGTCGTGCGCAGCGTGCCCGGTCGCGGGCGTCCGGTGCCCAGCGCGCCTGATCGGGGGGCGCTGCGGGCGTCCGGGTTGCGTCTCGTGGGAGGATCGCGCCGTGCCGTCGCTCTTCGCTTCTTACCTGCGGGTGTACGAGCCGCTGACCGCCTTCGACCGGGACCGCCAGTCCTTCTGGCGGCGCTACGTGCAACAGGGGCGGGCGGTGGCCCCCTCGGAGGGGCCCCTGCGGCAGCGGACGGCGGTCATCGAGGCGCTCGGCGCGGGCTGGACCCGCCTGCCCGACCTGCCCGAGGAGGCGTACGTCCTGGAGGTCGACGACGCCCTGCTGGTCTGCCCGTGGAACCTGCGGATCCGGGTGGCCGAGGCGGCGCTGAGCGCCCGCGACGGCGTGCCGTCGGTGCTGGCCGACGCGTTCGTGCCGCCGATCCTGGCGGGGCAGGCCAAGGCGGTCGTGGAAGACTGGCGCAGCGGGGCCCGGGTGCTGGAGCACGGCGTGCCGCGGGTGCACGAGCAGATCGCCACGTGGGGCGTGCCGCTGCGCTGGTTCGTCCTGTTCGACTTCGAGGAGCGGGACCTGGTGACCCGGCCCGGGCGGCGCGCGCTGCGGTACCGGACGGAGATCTCGAAGGCCCGCCGCCGGTCGTCGCGGGCGCTGTCGGTGCTGCGCAAGACCGTCGGCGAGGCGCCCATCACCGAGGCGGTCGAGGAGGCCGCGCGGTGGTTGGAGGAGTTCCACCCGCGCTCGGTGGTGGAGCTGGACTACGGCGGCCTGGTCGAGCTGCTCTCCGACGAGACCCTCGCCGAGGACGACTCCCCGGCGCTCGTCGCGGGCGGCCTCGCCGGGCTGTCCAAGGGGGAGGCCGACGAGGCGTCGGCGGCGTACGACCGGCTCGTCGCGCGGTGGCGGGCGGTCCAGTTGCTCGAGCGGTGCAACTAGCCTCTGACCTGGGTAAAGAACGGTCCAAGGGGGCGCAAACCCCCCATGGAAGCGCTCCCAAGGTGAGATGCTCTCGTAGTTGGAGCATCACGACCAGTGACTATGAGTCCAAATAAGGTGGGTTCTGGCGTGTATTAGTCGTATAAATCGGGCATGGTTCATCCGTCCGTCTAGGGACCTTCGGCCGTTCGGCCCATGTCGGACATCGGGGACTAGCCGGACCATGGGAGACGCGTCGGCCGGCGGGACCCCGGCCGATGTCTATACCTGTGGAGGAGTGACCGATATGGCATCGCGAACGCACGAACCGGAGCCGCTGCTCACACCGGCCGAGGTGGCGTCGATGTTCCGTGTCGACCCGAAGACGGTGACCCGGTGGGCCAAGGCTGGCAAGCTCAGCGCCATCCGCACCCTGGGCGGCCACCGCCGTTACCGCGAGTCGGAGGTTCGCGCCCTGCTGCAGGGGCAGATCCCCCAGCAACGCCAGGGGGACTGAGACAGTTCCTTCAGACGTACGGATCAGGGGTGGCAGAGCGATTCTGCCGCCCCTGATCCGTGTCCGGCCCCCGTCACCGGGCCCCCTCGTCCCCGGGTGCGGCCCCCTCGGTGAGGGCCACCCGGATGCCCACCGTGCCGCCCTCGCCCCGGCGCAGCCGGCTGCCCAGCAGGCTGAGGCGGCCCACCAGCCGATACTTCTGCTTCAGCAACTCGCGGATCCGGCGGGTCTGCGCCGGATCGCAGATGACCGCCCGGCCGGGCACCGCCGCACCGTGCGGGCGGCCCCGCACGTCGCACGGGGCGACCGTGACCTCGCCGCTGCGCCGGATCCGTTTCACCTTGCCCGAGTCGGCGACGGTCCACGCGGCGAGCGCGTCACCGTCGCGGACCACCCACACCGGCGTGGGCACCGCCCGCCCGTCCTTGCGGAACGTGGTCAACAGCACGTACTTCTCGGCGCCCAGCCGGTCCAAGGTGGTCACGCCGCCAGGATACGACCGAGCGGACACCAGGCAGCGGGGATAGCGTGAACCATGTGACCGGGGAACCCAGGATCGGCGACGTCTTCGGCGAGCTGCTGCGGGACGCGCTCGCCGTGCAGAGCGGAGTCGGTGCCCGGCCGCTGGCCGGGGGACGCCTGCCCCGCCCGGTCATCGAGGTCATCGAGCGGGACGACGGCCTGATCAACGGCGCCCCCGCCGCCCACTACCTGGCCGGGCCCGAGGACTGGCAGCCGTACGACCACCGGGCCGTGGACCGGGTGCGCGGCGAGACGCTGGACGTCGGCGTCGGCGCCGGCCGGATCGCGCTGCTGCTCCAGGAGCGCGGCGTGCCCGTGACCGGGCTGGACACCTCGCTCGGTGCGCTGAAGGTGTGCCGGCGGCGCGGCGTACGCGACCTGGTGCACGGCACGGTCGACGAGCACGTCGCCGACGGCCGGCGGTACGACACCTTCCTGCTGCTCGGCAACAACCTCGGCCTGATCGAGGGGCGGGACCGGGCACCGGCGTTCCTCGCCGCGCTGGCCGCGCTCGCCCGGCCCGGAGCGCAGGTCATCGCCCACGGCACCGACCCGTACGGCACCAGCGACCCGGTGCACACCGGCTACCACGAGCGCAACCGGCGGCTCGGCCGGCTCGGCGGCCAGCTTCGGCTGCGCCTGCGGTACCGCGAGCTGGGCACCGAGTGGTTCGACTACCTGGTCTGCTCCGTGGCCGAGCTGGCCGACCTCGTACGCGGGACCCCGTGGCGGCTGGCCGACGTGGACGACCGGGACGCCCCGTACTACCTGGCGACGCTGACGCTCACGGGCTGAGGTGTGTGCAGGGGCCCCTGCACAACAGAAAGCGTTGACAAGGGGCCCCTCCTCACACCTCAGACCTGGACGGTCGGGGGGAGCTGTTCCGGCGGGAGGCCGCCGTCGCCGTCGACGACCTCGTCGGGGGTGCCGTCCTCGTCGAGGTCGACCATCGTGATGTCCACCTTGCCGTCGCCGTCGGTGTCGAACTGGAACAGGTCGGCCCGGCCGTCACCGTCAGTGTCGACCACCCAGACGTCGGTCTTCCCGTCGTTGTTGGTGTCCGCGCGGAGCAGGTCGACCCGCTCGTCGCCCCGGGTCTCCACGGTCTCGTTGGTCTCCACACTCTCCGGTGCCTGGCTCATGTCGGGTCCTTCCCTCGGTTGACGGCCGTCTTTACCCGGATCGACGCGCCCCCACGCATCCGCCGGGTGGCGGTGCTGCATAGGGTCGCACCCATGAGCCAGTGCAGCGAGCGCCCCGGTGCGGCGGAGACCCCGTGCGCCGGGCGGAGCGAGGAGACGTCATGAGCGGTCGGTTCGTCGTCGTCGGGGCCGGCACGATGGGCCTCGGCATCGCCTACGTGGCGGCCGGCGCGGGATACCGCGTCGAGCTGGTGGAGGTCGACCCGGGCCGGGCCACCGCCGCCGGGGCGCGGCTGGGCGAGCTGTGGGAGCGGGCGGTGCAGCGCGGGAAGCTCACCGCCGACGCGGCGGCGGCCAACCGGGAACGGTTGACGCTGCGCCCGTCCCTCGGCGAGGTCGCGCCCGAGCCGGACGTGGTGGTGGAGGCCGTCCCCGAGCGGCTCGACCTCAAGCGGGCGGTGCTGCGCGACGCCGCCGCCCTGCGCCCCGCGCTGCTCGGCAGCAACACGTCCAGCATCGCCATCGCCGAGCTGGCCGCCGGACTGGACCGGCCCGAGCGCTTCCTCGGCCTGCACTTCTTCAACCCCGTCTGGGCCATGGCGCTGCTGGAGGTCGTGGTGGGCCCGGCCACCGCCGACGAGACCACCGCGGCGGCCGTCGCGCTCGCCGGCCGGCTGGGCAAGGACCCCGTCGTCGTACGCGACATGCCCGGCTTCGCCACCTCCCGGCTCGGGGTGACCCTGGGCCTGGAGGCGATCCGGATGGTCGCCGACGGGGTGGCCAGCCCCGCCGACATCGACAAGGCCATGGTGCTCGGCTACCGGCACCCGGTCGGCCCGCTGGAGCTGACCGACCTGGTGGGGCTGGACGTCCGGCTCGACATCGCCCGCACCCTCCAGGCCGCGTACGGGGACCGGTTCGCGCCGCCGCCGCTGCTGGAGAAGATGGTCGCCGAGGGGAAGCTGGGCCGGAAGTCCGGGCAGGGCTTCTACCACTGGGACGAGGGCGGCAGGCGATGAGCGGGCTGCGCGTCGAAGAGCGCCCCGACCGGCTCGTGGTGACGCTCGACCGGCCGGAGAAGCGCAACGCGATCGACGCCGACCTGGTCGCCGAGCTGCACGCCGTCTGCGCCGAGCTGGAGGCCCGGCCCCGGCTGCTGCTGCTCACCGGCGGCACCGAGGGGATCTTCGCGGGCGGGGCGGACATCGGCCAGCTCCGCGAGCGCGGCCGGCTCGACGCGCTCGCCGCGATCAACTCGGCGGTGTTCGCCCGGGTCCGGGCGTTGCCGATGCCCACCGTCGCCGCCGTGGACGGGCCGGCGCTGGGCGGCGGGGCCGAGCTGGCGTACGCGTGCGACCTGCGGGTGTGCACGGCCCGCGCCGTGTTCGGGCAGCCCGAGGTGCGGTTGGGCATCCTGGCCGGCGCGGGCGCGACCCACCGGCTGCCGGCGCTCGTCGGCGAGGCCCTCGCCAAGGAACTGCTCTTCACCGGCCGCCGGGTGGACGCCGCCGAGGCGCTGCGGATCGGCCTGGTCAACCGGGTGGTCGACGATCCGGCCGAGCTGCTGCCCACCGCACACGGGCTGCTCGACGAGATGGCGAAGGGGTCCGCGCTGGCGCTGCGGCTGACCAAGCTGGCCGTGGACGCGCCCCCGGCTGCCCACCCGCACCTCGACCTGGTCAGCCAGGCGGTGCTGTTCGAGGACGAGGAGAAGCGGCGGCGGATGACCGATTTCCTGGAGCGCCGCCGGGACCGCTGACGCGAGCCGCGAGTCGGCGGCCGCCCCGCGAGGATCGTGGGCGGCCGCCGCTCGGACCAGGTCGGTTCAGTGCCGGATCTGCACCCCGGAGTCGGCCAGCGCCCGGATCACCTGCGCGGACTCGCCGAAGCCGATGACCAGCACGGCGTCCGCGCCGTACTCCTTGATCTCGCGGGCCCCCGCGGTGAAGTCCAGCGGCGGGGCCTTCGCGTCGGCCGGCGGCTCGTACGTCAGCAGCTTCACCCGGTCGCCGTCGATGCCGGCCCGCTCCAGCTCGGCGCGGACGTTCTCCTGGAGGCCCTCGCCGTACGAGTCCTTCCGGGCGACCAGGGCGATCCGGTGCGGCCCGTCGCGCAGGATCACGTCGGCCAGCGCCCGCCCCTGGAGGCTGTCCGGCGGGGCGGTGCGGAAGTAGAGCCCCTTGTCCTCGACCGAGGTCAGCCCGGCATCGGTGTTGGACGGCGAGAAGAGCACCAGGCCGGCGGCCACCACGTCCGGCAGGACGGCCCGGGAGATGCCCGACGCGCCCGCGCCGATGATGACGTGCACGCCGTCGGCGATGTGCTTCTCCACCGTCTCCTTCGCCACGGCAGGATTGGTGCCGTCATCCCCGTCGACCCAGCGCACGTCCTCGCCGAGCACGCCGCCCGCGGCGTTGATCTCCTTGAGGGCGAGCGCGGCCCCGGCGGCCAGCGGCGGGTACGCGATGGCCAGGTCGCCGGTGCGCGGCAGCAGGCCGCCGAGGACCAGGGGCGCCGAGGGGGCCTTGCCGCCGCCCTGCCGGTGCGGCCGGGGCGGGTTCTTGGTGCTCGCCGCCGACTCGTCGCCGGCGCCGACGAACTCGGTCTTGCCGTCGTCGAGCTTCTCCTCGCCGAAGGTCAGGGTGGCGTAGCTGGCGGTGGCCGGCTCACCGGCGTCGGTGAACCCGGCCCGGTTGAGCGACACACCCCGGTACTCGATGTCCCGCCCGTTCCGCGCCAGCCGCAGGCAGTCCGCCGGCTTCTCGCACCGCTCGCCGTTGTTGGTGACGCCGACGATCTGCTTGGCGATCGCGGCCGGATCGGTGCTGCCGGCCAACTGCGCGGCCAGGGCGCTGATCACGACGGCGTCGTACGACTCGGCGGAGTAGAGATAGTCCCCCAGCTTCGGGTCGATGGCGCGGAGCCGGTTCTTGAAGGCCTCCGGCAACGGCGTGAGCGGGGTCGTGCCCTTCATGCCGTCGAGCAGGTCGGCGCGCTCCTTGAATTCCGCAGCGTACGCGTTGGTCATGTTGCCGTCGCTGCCGTAGAGGCGGACCTGTGGGGTGGTGGTCGCCTCCTCGGACTTGTCGGCGCCGCAGCCGGCGCCGGCGAGGAGCAGCGCCCCGCACGCCGCCAGGGCGGCGACGCGCGAGCCGGGTGATACGAGCATGGTCGTCCTTCCTCCGGGAAAGGTCCGCTGCGCACATTAGCGTGCCTGGCTGATCGGCGGGACCGTGGAGGAGGGTCGAACCCCAGCTAGCCCCGGCGACGCACGGACGGTCACGGGGCGCGCGCTCTCGGGTGGTCACCGCTTGACCACCGGACGTACAGTTCGGCGGGTGACGGACGTACCGCAGCAGACGCTGGACGACGCGACCGCCGTGCTCCACTCCGCCCTCGCCGGCGACGGCGACGCGGTGGTGGGCACCTTCGACAAGGTGGTCGACCGGGCCGGCCTCGCCGGAGCGTACGGGGTGGCCTGGTGCCTCGCGGCCACCATGGTCGGGGACGTGCCCGCCCCCGGCGGCGCGGCGCTGGACTTCCCCGGCATCGACGAGGCGGGCTACGACACCCGCTGGGTGGCGCGTTTCGTCAGCGCGTACGCCAACGCCGACGCCGACACGGGGGAGGCGCTCTTCGGCGCGGCGGTCGCCGACGGCCTGCTGCCGGACTGCCTGCTCACCCTCGCCGGCTCGACGGTGGCGACCCTGCGCAGCCGGGCCGGCTGACGCCCGACCCCGACCCGGGGGCCGGGCGTCGGGCGTCGCCGGTCAGAACGCGTGGTACGCGATCAGCGGCTCGTACTCGTAGCGCAGGTTCTGGAAGCGCACCCGGAAGTTCACCCCGTCGCGGACGTTGGTGGCCACCGTCGTCCACCCCGACTTCGCGGGGAGATAGGTCCAGTAGTTGCAGTTGTTGGTCTTGTCGACGAAGACCACGCACGCCTGGGTGCCGAAGCTGCTGTCGTTGCGGACGTTGACGTCCGCGCAGCGGCTGGTGGTCCGGTAGGTGCCGGCCTCGCCGCCCCAGCTACCGGTCTGGAAGTACGAGCGCACGGCGCCGCCGTAGCAGGTGGCGTACGTGCCGGCGAGGTTGCCGGCGACCAGCGGCTGGGCGGGAGCGGCGACGGCGGGGGCGGCGAGGGCGAGCGCCGACACGGCCGCGGCCGTCGAGGTGGACAGCAGGCGGACGACCGGGGACGACATGGGTGCCTCCAACGGGTTTGTTGACCGTCCGGGTGGGACGGCCGACCGACCGGGACGATGATACTGGTCGATCTTCCCGGCGTCGGCCCGGCCGTGGCGGGGCCGGTGTGATAGCTCTGGTGGCATGTCGCAGGCCATGCTCGCCAAGGTGCGCAAGCTGCTGGCGAAGGCCGAGGACCCGGCCTGCACGCCCGAGGAGTCGGCCGCCTTCACCGCCAAGGCGACCGAGCTGATCGCCCGCTACGGCGTGGACCGGGCCCTGCTGGCGGCCCGCGACCCGACCACCGACCCGGTCGGCGACCGGGTGGTCGAGGTCGTCGCCCCGTACGCCCGGGACAAGGCCGGCCTGCTCGCGGCCGTCGCCGACCCGCTGCGCTGCCGCTGCGTGCGCCGCCGGCACGGCGACGGCTTCGCGATGCACCTGTTCGGCTTCGCCAGCGACCTGGAACGGGTCGACCTGCTCTTCACCTCGCTGCTGGTGCAGGCCGCGCACGGGCTGGCCGCCGCCGGGGTACCGGCGGGCGAGCACCCGGCCGCGTTCCGGCGGTCCTGGCTCGCCGGGTTCGCCCAGGTGGTCGGCGCGCGACTGGCGGCGGCGGAGGCCGACGCGGTCGCCGACTCGGGCGGCCCCTCGGTCGCGCTCGTGCTGGCCGACCGCTCGGACCGGGTCCAGCGTCGGGTCGCCGAGGTCTATCCCCGGCTGCGCACGGCCGCGCCGAGGCGGCTCGCCGGCACCGGCTTCGGCTCGGGCGCGGCGGCGGGTCGACGTGCGGACCTCGGCGGCCGGGGGGTGACCCCAGCAGCCCGGCCGGCACGGGGCCTCACCCGCTGACCGTCGCGCGGGCCGCTGTGGGGTTGACGCCGTTGCCGCAGGTCGTCAGCTGTCGTGGGGGTGCAGGACACAGGAGAGATAGCGGGTCAGCAGCTCGTGCCAGCCGGCCGTGAGGGCCTCCCGGTACCCCTCGGCGGCCGCGCCGTGCCGGTCGAAGTGCCGGTGCTCGACCTCCACCCGGGTCCACTCCGGGCCCTCGGGGAGGAACAGCACCTCCACCTCGCTGGCCCGCGCCGGGTCGGGGACGGGAACCCGGTCGGGCCCGATCTGCCAGACGAACACCAGGCGGCGGGGCGGATCCCAGGTGAGCACCCGGCCCCAGTCGGCGCGGAAGCCGTGCGGGCCGATCTCGTAGAGCATGCCGCCGGCGTGCGGCTCGACGCCCAGCTCGACCAGCTCGGCCGGCCCGGACCAGGTGTATTCCGGCACCCACCAGTCGGTGAGGGCACCGGTGAAGACCGCGAAGGCCCGTTCGGCGGAGGCGGGAACGAGGAGGCTGCTGCGCAGCGAGTATCGTGCGACGTCCTGCCGGACGGCTGTCGGACCGTCGATCTCCTGTCCCATAGGCCCGGACCATACCGGCTGGTGTCCTGGAGTGCAGCTTGCAAAGTGCCGGCTTGCGGACCCGTTGCGCCCGGATGTCGGACAGTAGCGCCGAGTGGTCGTGACGCCACGCCTTGCTGCCTCGCGCCGCAGCGACTCATGCTGCTTGTACGGACTCCCAGGGGTAGGGCATCGCCCGGAGTCGTTCGACGTGGGCGAGGTGACGCCGCTCGTGGTCACCGGCGGGCGGCGGCTTCGTCCGCCCAGCGCTGGACCTCCGCGATCCAGTCCTCGTGCTCGCTGCGCAGCGCGTCGTGGAGTGCCTGAACGTACGGGTCCATCGTCATCGGCCCTCCTCATCCCGAACCACTCGGCGTGGAATCCGCGAGCTATCCCACGGCTTTGAACAGGCCCAAGGTTGCGCCTGAAACTCCCAATCGGGCAAGCATGCTCTGCACGAGCTCCCGGAGGTAGGGGTACATGACTCGGTGACTGTGGGTCTGTCCCAAGGCCAGCGCGCGCTCATGGTCGGGCACGAGAGGCGATTCAGCCCTGAACTGAACAACTATGGATGCTTCTACGATTGCAGCCGCATCATCCGCGTCCTCGTCGCTGCCACCAATGGCAACCTTGGCGTCGTGCTTGAAGGTGAGACCTTCTTCGTCGAAGCGATGCGCCAGCATCAGGGTTACGTGCGTAGGCACATCTTGACCGCTCGGAATGTCAGGCGCCGACCGGTTTCTGATCTCACCAGCGGCTCGGTCGAAGGTGACGCTGACCAACTCCAACTGCCGAATCAGCTCGTCAGCCTGTTCGAACAGCTCTTCGTCGGACCGAGTTTCGCTCATCGTTGCCTATACCTTCGTGAAGGATGACGAGGAAGCCGTGTAGGTGACACTGGGGGGCGCGACCTTGGCCCCGCTCACGGTCAGCGTCGCGGATCGCGAGACTGACCGGTCCGGGCGGAAGGCGCTGTTGTGCAGGCCAGAGAAGCGGCGAACCAGCATCACGTTCAACACCCCGCCGGGCCGGACAATCCACCCATTCCGGTGGAGGGGTGACGGGATGTCGGGCAGGTGGGGGTATCCCGGCGCGTTGATGCCGCCATGTCGCCGACATGAAGTCGATCAACCCAGCCACGCCCCGCCGGACCGCACGCCCCGGGGTCCGTCGGTCACCCCGGCCCCGCCCCGACCCACGTTGCGCCCACGCCGGACCCGTCCCACGTCACCGCGAGTCAGCGGTGCCTTGTCGCCAGCAACCAGGGCGGCACGGGCGGGAAGGATCTTGGGCGGGCAAGTGAATGAAATCGGTTCTGTTGATCTTTAGCGGTCCAGGCCGGGAAGTGTGTTCCCCGCGCATGCGGGGGTGAACTCCCGACCCCGCCCAGAAGCAGGCACTCGACCAGGTGTTCCCCGCGCATGCGGGGGGTGAACTTGGCGTGCAACCTACGTGCAACTAGCGGCGGTGATCATGGGTGCCCAGCGGTCAACCACGGACAGCGTTGATCGCTGCGACCCAGGCCACATAAGCAAGATCCCCACCTGCGTTTCCGCTGGTGGGGACCTCTGTAGCCCGGCGAAAGGCTATGTGGCCAGGGGCGGGGTCGAACCGCCGACCTTCCGATTTTCAGTCGGACGCTCGTACCAACTGAGCTACCTGGCCGTGCTGCTCGGCTCATCGTACCCAAGTGGCGGGATCGCCGCCGGCAGGGCACCTGCTCCGATACGCAGAACGCCGCGCATCTTACGCGCGGCGTCAGCGCTTGCGGTCCTGACGGGACTTGAACCCGCGACCTCCGCCTTGACAGGGCGGCGAGCACTCCGACTGCTCCACAGGACCTTGCTGGTGTTACCGGTGTTGCTCCGGCTTGCGCCGGTCGTGCCCCCAACGGGATTCGAACCCGTGCTACCGCCTTGAAAGGGCGGCGTCCTGGGCCGCTAGACGATGAGGGCGGCCCCGCCATCATTGCACACTCGCAACTTCTAGCGGACTTGCTCCCATCCGGCCCCGCCGGAGGCTTCGAAAGCATACGTGACGGTCGGCCCACGAAACAAATCGGTATGGCCGGTGGCACATCCAGCCGTAAACCTGCAGGTCATGGGCGGTCTAGCCGATCCGGGTGAGCCCGTAGCGCCGCTTCAGGTCGCCGATGAGGTGGGCGCAGGCGGCGACCGTGGCGGCCCGGTTGCCGCCCCCGTCGTGCATCAGCACGATCGAGCCCGGCTTCGTCGCGCCCATGACCCGCTTCCTGATCGTCGGGGCGGTGGGCTTCGCCCAGTCCTGCGGGTCGACGGCCCAGTGCAGCGATCGCATGCCGAGCTGCTTCGCCACCGTCACCACCTCCGGGGTCCACCGCCCGCCCGGCTGCCGGTAGAGGGTCACCTTGGCGTCGGGCGCGGCCGCCCGGATGGCGCGGTTGGTGCGCGTCAGGTCGGCGCGGATCTCGGCGACCGGCCGCCGGCCGAGGTCGATGTCGTGCCGCCAGCTGTGGTTGCAGAGCTGGTGCCCCTCGCGGGCGATCCGGGCGACCAGTTGCGGGTGCTTGCGCACCTGCGTGCCGACCACGCAGAAGGTGGCCTTCGCCCCGGCTGCCTTGAGCTGGTCGAGGATCTTCGGCGTCCAGGCCGGGTCGGGCCCGTCGTCGAAGGTCAACGCCACCGCCTTGCCGCCCGTGGTCCGGCGCAGCCCGGACGGGAGCTTGGTGGGGCGCGGGCGCAGCGGGGGTGGGGTGGTGCGGGTCGGCTTGGGGGCGACGGTCGGCTTGGGCGTCGGCTCCGCCGGGGGCGCGGTGGGTGTCGCCGGGGAGGCGGCGGCTCCCGGGCGCCGGTCGGTCGTCCGCTCGCCGCAGCCGGCAAGGAACAACGCAAGGCAGAGGCCGAGCACGAGAACTCTCCGTGCGCTCATCGTCACTCCGAGGGGTCGGGGGCCGTGGGCCACTCGACCGTAGTGGACGAAACGCGAACGGTGGCAGGGCGGTCAGTCCCCCGTCGACTGGTCCAGGGAGTCCCGCACGGCCAGGGCGAGCGAGACCGCCTCGGCCAGGTCGACCGGCCGGACCACCCCGGCCGGCAGCGAGTCGGCCCGCCAGCCGGGGCCGGCGGCCAGCACCAGCAGCGGGCGGCGCGGGCTGGCCAGCAGCGCGGTGAGCTGGGCCGGATCGGCGGTGGCCCGGATGTGCGACCAGACCACCACGGCCGCCGGGCCGGTGCGGTTGACCGCCTCGACCAGGGCCGCCGCCGGCACCCGGGCACCGAGCATCCGGTACGCGACGCCGGCCTCGGCCAGCGCGGCGGCGAGCGCCTCCAGCGGCAGGGTGTGCTGCTCCTCGTCGGCGCAGGAGAGCAGGATGCGGGCGGGGCCGGGGGCCGAGGAGGCGCGGGCGACGGCCGCGAACGCCTCCGAGACGCACCGCGACACCAGGTGCTCCACCTCGATGAGGCCGGCCGTGGCGGCGTGCCGCTCGCCGATGCCGACGAGCACCGGGCGCAGCAGCCCCTCCCAGGTGCCGACGACTCCGTCGGTGGCCAGGGCGTGCGCGATCGTCTCCCCGATCGCCACCGAGTCCAGCCGCATGGCGGCCCGGGCCAGCCCCCGGGCCGCCGGCCCGGCCCGGCCGACCGGGATGGTCTGCCCGCCGCCGTCGCGCCCGCCGCCCGGCCGGATCCGGTTGGCGACGACGGCGGACGGCGCGCCGCCCGGTCCCGTGGCGGGCACCTGCCGGGCCCAGCGGGCCGCCTCGGCCGGGGTGACCCCCTCGGCGGTGAGCTTGCGCATGATCTCCAGGCGCGCGAGATCGGCCGGCGTGTACCGCCGGTGGTGGCCCGGCAGGTGCTGGCTGGGGCCCAGGCCGTATCGCTGGTGCCAGGTGCGCAGCGTGGTGACCGCGACGCCCAGGCGGCGCGCCACGGCCCCCGCGCTCAACGCCTCATCGCCCACCCGACCGCTCCGCCGCCTCGTTCACCTCGTCCGCCGGGGGACCGGCCGGGGTCGCGTCGGGGCCGGCGGTGCCCGCCGGCCGGGACGGGCGTAGCAGGCGGTTCACCACCCCACCCAGCCAGGGGGCGTACGCCCGGGGGTCGACGTCGAGGTCGGCCTCCAGCGTCGCCGGGTCGACCCAGCGCAGCTCGGCCACCTCGGCCGGGTCAGGCCGCACGGGCAGGTCGGCCGGGACGTCGGCGCGCAGCACGTGGTCGTACTCGAACTCGACCCGACCGGTGGCCGGGTCCTCGGCGTAGTAGACGTACACGCCGGCCTCGGTCAGCTCGACGGGCCCGACGCCCAGCTCCTCGCCCAGCCGGCGGTTCGCAGCGGTCACCAGCGACTCGCCCGGCGCGGGATGGCCGCAGCAGGAGTTGGCCCAGCGCAGCGGGAACCGGGTCTTCACGGCGGCCCGGCGCTGCAGCAGCACCCGGCCGTCCGGGGCGACGAGCAGCACGGAGAAGGCCCGGTGCAGCCGGCCGGGCGGCTGGTGGGCGGCGAACACCGTCGCCTCGCCCTGCGCCCGGCCGTCGTCGTCGACCAGCTCGACCAGGTGTTCCTCACGCACGCTCACCGCACACCTCCCACTACTCGGGCGCTCACCGGCCGTCGCCCGTCACGCGGGCGGCGGCCAGCTTGCCGGAGATCAGGACCATGGGCACGCCGACGCCGGGCTGGGTGCCGGAGCCGACGAACACCACGTTGTCGAGCGTGCGGTGCAGGTTCGACGGGCGGAACGGGCCGGTCTGGAAGAGGCTGTGCGCGGACGCGAACGGGGTGCCGGCGGCCATGCCCTGCTCGGCCCACTCGGCCGGGGTGACCGCGCGCAGCACCTCGATGCCGGCGCCGAAACCGACGTACCCGCGCTCCTCCAGCGTCCCGACGAGCTGGTCGGTGTACCGGCGGGTGAGGTCGCCGCGCCACTCGAACGGGGCCCGGTCGAGGTTCGGCACCGGGGCGAGCACGTAGTACGTGTGCCCGCCGGCCGGGGCGACCGCCGGGTCGGTGCGACTGGGGTTGGTGACCAGCAGGGACGGGTCGGTCATCAGCTCCCCCCGCCGGATCACCTCGTCGAACGTGCCCTTCCAGGATCGTCCGAAGTGGATGTTGTGGTGGGCGATTTTCTCATAGCCCTGCCGCGAGCCGACGTGCAGCACCACGCACGACGGCGAGTAGGTCAACCGGCGTCGCCTGGTCGGCGGGAGCAGGTCCCGGTAGGCGACCGGAAGGTCCGGGTTGAGCACCACCACGTCGGCTCCGACGAACTCGCCGTCGGCGGTGACCACCCCGGTCGCCCGGCCGTTCGCGGTCTCCACCCGGGCGACCGTGGTGCCGTAGCGGATCTGCACGCCGTGCTTCTCGGCCGCGCCGGCCATCCCCCGGGAGACCGCGTGGATGCCGCCGCGCGGGAAGTAGACCCCGGCCACCGAGTCGAGGTACGCGATGACGGCGTAGATGGCCAGCGCGTCGTGCGGGGCGAGCCCGGCGTACATGGCCTGGAAGGAGAAGATCCGCTGGGTGCGCGGGTCGCGGAAGAACTGCTCGATCTTCGTCTGGAGCCGGCGGAACGCGCCGCCGGCCAGCAGCTTCAGCAGGTTGCCGGTGAGCAGGTCGGTGGGGGCGTCGAGGTTGCGTTCGATGAAGTCGGCCCGCTCGAGCCGCCACAGCTCGCGGGCGTAGTCGACGAAGCGCAGGTAGCCGTCGGCCTCCCGGGGCCCGCAGACCGAGGCGATCTCGGCGGCCATCCGGGTGGTGTCGGTGATGACGTCCAGCGTCGAGCCGTCCGGGTAGTACGCCCGGTACGCCGGGTCCAGCGGCATCAGCTCGACCCAGTCGCCCAGCTCCTCGCCGACCGCCCCGAGCGCCTCGGCGATCAGGTCGGGCATGGTGAGCACGGTGGGGCCGGTGTCGAACTCGTAGCCGTCGACGCCGAGCCGGCCGGCCCGGCCGCCCGGCACCGCCTCGCGTTCGAGCACGGTCACCTGCCGCCCGCTGCCGGCCAGGTGCAGCGCGCAGGCCAGCCCGCCGAGTCCCGCCCCGACGACCACCACCCGGTCCGTACGTCCGGTCACGGTGCGCACGCGACCACCTCCCTCACGAAGTTGCCCATCATGCCCGCCGCGCGGTGGCGGCGGTGGCGAGGCCCGTCAGCGCGGTGCGCGCGGTCTCGTCGATCGACGCGGTGTCGAGCGCGGCCAGCGCGTCGGCGACCCGGTCGGAGATCATCCGTTCGACCCGGGCGACCGCGCCGGTGTCGGCGACCAGCTCGGCGAGCCGGGCCACCTCGCGGGCGGCGGCGACCCGGCCGGCCCGCTCCAGCGCCCGGCGCTGGTTCGCGGTGGCGAGCTGCCGGGCGAGCATCAGCAGGGCGGTCGGCTTGCCGGTGCGCAGGTCGTCGCCGGCCGGCTTGCCGGTGGTCGCCGGGTCGCCGTAGACGCCGAGCAGGTCGTCGCGGAGCTGGAACGCCTCGCCGACGGCCAGGCCGTAGCGCGTGTACGCGGCGGTCAGCGGCCCGTCGGCGTCGGCGCCGGCCAGGGTCGCGCCGAACAGCAGCGGACGCTGGACGGTGTAGCTGGCGGTCTTGTAGCGGGCGACCCGCAGGGCCCGGTCCAGCGACCAGTTGGCCGCGTCGTTCTCGCCCAAGACGTCGAGGTACTGCCCGGCGACCGTTTCGACGCGCATCTGGTCGTAGCAGCGCCGGACGTCGAGCAGCCGGGCCGGCGGCACGGTGGCGTGCCCGAGCAGCCGGTCGGCCCAGACCATGCAGAGGTCGCCGACGAGCACGGCGACCGCCTCGCCGAACCGGTCCGGGTCGCCGGTGTGCCCGGCGGCGACGTGCCGGGCGGCGGCGGACCGGTGCGCCGTGGGCCGGCCGCGCCGGGTGTCGGAGGCGTCCATCACGTCGTCGTGCACGAGGGCGAACGTGTGCAGCAGCTCCAGGGCCGCGAGCGCCGGCAGCACCGCCGGCAGCGGCTCGTCCCCGCCGGCGACCCCTCGCCAGCCCCAGTACGCGAAGGTGGGGCGCACCCGCTTGCCGCCGGCCAGCACGCAGTCGCGCGCCGTCGCGGCGAATTCGCCCATCGCCGAGTCGATTTCGGCGAGCGTGGAGACCTCGGCGGCGAGGAACCCCGCGAGAGTGTCGTCGACCCCCTTGACCAGGTCATTCGTGAACGCGGCCAGTACGCCGCGGACCGGATCGTCCGTCGCTTCCGGCTGTGCCGGCGCGACGCGGAGCGCATTACCCGCAACTGCGTCGTTGGCCATGTCGGCGAGCGTACCCTAGGGTTACGAGTTGCGTCGATTGCTGCGTCGAATCCGAGGAGGGCCGGTGGACGTCGACCTCACCGCTGCCTATGACCGCTGCCGCGAGCTGCACAGACGTCACGGCCGCACCTACTATCTCGCCACCCGCCTGCTCCCCGCTTGGAAACGGCGGCACGTTCACGCCTTGTACGGATTCACCCGGTACGCCGACGAGATCGTCGACCGCACCGAGGACCTGCCACCCGCCGAGCGGGCCGCCCGGCTCGACGACTGGTCGGCCCGCTTCCTGGCCGGGCTGGGCGGGGCCCAGGTCGACGACCCGCTGCTGCCCGCCGTGCTGCACACCATCGCCGTCTTCGACCTGGACCGGGCCGACTTCGCGTCGTTCCTGCGCAGCATGGCGATGGACCTGACCGTCACCGCCTACCCCACCTACGACGACCTGCTCGACTACATGGAGGGCTCGGCCGCCGTCATCGGCACCATGATGCTGCCGATCCTCGGCAGCTCCGACCCCGCCGCCGCCCGCGAGCCCGCCCGGCAGCTCGGCCTCGCCTTCCAGCTCACCAACTTCATCCGGGACGTCGCCGAGGACCTGGCGCGCGGCCGGACGTACCTGCCCGACGAGGACCTCGCCAAGTTCGACGTCACCCGCGACGACCTGTTCGCCGCCGCCGCCCGGGGCCGGGCCACCCCGAGGATCCGCGACCTCATCGAGTACGAGGTGAGCCGCGCCCAGACGCACTACGAGGCCGCCGCGCCGGGCGTGACCCTGCTCGCGCCCGCCTCCCAGGCGTGCATGCGCACCGCGTACGCCCTCTACGGCGGCATCCTCGACGAGGTCGCCGCCCAGGACTACGACGTGTTCACCCGGCGGGCGCTGGTGCCCCGGCGGCGGCGGATGGCGGTGGCGGGGCGGGCCCTGCTCACCCCCGCCGGCACCCCCGTCGTGGTCCCCGGCCCGGCCCTGACGCCCGCCGGCCGATGACGCGTACCGCGATCGTGTTGTTCACCCGCGACCTGCGGGTGCACGACCACCCGGCGCTGGCCACGGCCTGCGCCGCCTTCGACCGGGTCGTCCCGCTCTACGTGCTCGACCCGGCGCTCGCCGGCCGCTCGCCCAACCGGACGCGCTTCCTGCACCAGAGCCTCGCCGCCCTGCGCGACGCGCTGCGGGAACGCGGCGGCGACCTGGTGATCCGGCACGGCGACCCGGTGGCCGAGACGATCCGGCTGGCCGGCGAGGTGGGCGCCGAGGGGATCGGCCTCTCCGCCGACGTCAGCCGGTACGCCCGCACGCGGGAGCGCCGGCTGCGCGCCGAGTGCGAGCGGCACCGCCTGCACCTGCGACTCTTCCCCGGCCTCACGATCGTCGACCCCGGCGCGGTGCGCCCGGCCGGCGGCGACCACTACCGGGTGTTCACCCCCTACTTCCGGGCCTGGCAGGGGGCGCTGTGGCGGGAGGAGTCGGCCCCGCCCGACCGGGTACGACTGCCCGAGCGGCTGACGTCCGGGGCGTCGCCCGACGGCCTGCCGGTCGGGGAGCTGCCCGCCCTGCCGAAGGGGGAGTCGCCGCACGCCGTGCCGGGCGGGGAGGCCGCCGCCCGCAGCCGCCTCGCGCAGTGGCTGCCCACCGTCGACCGGTACGGCGACATCCACGACGACCTGGCCGGCGACGCGACCTCGCGGCTCAGCCCGTACCTGCGCTTCGGCTGCCTGTCGCCGCTGGAGCTGGCGAACCGGGCGGGTGAGCGGGCCGGCGATCCGGGCGGCGCGCGGTTCGGCCCGTTCGTCCGGCAGCTCTGCTGGCGGGACTTCTACCACCAGGTCACCGCCGCGTTCCCCGAGATCGCCACGAAGGCGTACCGGCGGGGGGCCACCGAGGACTGGCGGCACGACCCCGAGGCGCTCGACGCCTGGGCGCGGGGGCGTACCGGCCTGCCGATCGTCGACGCCGGGATGCGGCAGCTGCGCGCCGAGGGCTGGATGCACAACCGGGCCCGGCTGATCACGGCCGGCTACCTGACCAAGGTGCTCGGGCTGGACTGGCGCGAAGGGGTGGCGGTCTTCTCCCGCTGGCTGCTCGACGGCGACGTGGCCAACAACGCCGGCAACTGGCAGTGGGTGGCGGGCACCGGCAACGACAGCCGGCCGCACCGGGGGTTCAACCCGGTGCGCCAGGCGGGCCGCTTCGACCCCGACGGCGCGTACGTCCGCCGCTGGGTGAAAGGAGGGGCCCCTGGTTAACGCATTCTGGTGCACAAGGGACCCCTCCTGACAACCGGGCCCCGGCGCGGCAGCGCGCTCAGAGGCAGGAGTGCAGGGCCTCGACCAGCTCGTCGACGCGGTCGTGGTCGGCCAGCCGCGCGGTCGCGTACGCGAACACGTAGCCCCGCCCCGGGTCGGCCCAGGCGCTGCTGCCGCCGATCCCGCCCATGCCCCAGCTGCCGTCCGGCTCCCGCTGCATGCCCAGCGTCCAGCACGCCCGGCGGTCGAGCACCAGGTCCGGCCCGTCGTACTGGGCCCGGGTCGCCTCGGCGACCAGCTCCGGGCTGAACAGCCGCACCCCGTCCAGGGTGCCCCCGGCGAGCAGGCCGGCATAGCAGCGGGCCAGCCCGGCGGCCGTGGCGTGCAGGTTCACCGCCGGCACCTGCGCGCCCCGCCACAGCGGGCCGTTCAGCACCGCCACGTCCAGGCCGCCCGCCGGGTTGCCCAGCGCCGCCGCCCGCAGGGACCCCGGCTCGCCGAGCGTGCGGACCGGCCAGCCCGGATCGGCGTACGACAGGTCGGCGCACCGCCGCCGGTCGGCCGCGCCGAGCCCGAAGCCCAGGTCGAGCCGCCACGGGCCGGCGATCTCCTCGGCCAGGAACCGGCCCACCGACCGCCCGTCCACCCGCCGCACCAGCTCGCCCACGAGGTGCCCGTACGTCCAGGCGTGCTCGCCCGCGACGGTCCCCGGCGTCCATCGCGGCTCGGCGGCGGCCAGGTCGGCGCAGAGCAGGTCCCAGTCCGCGATCACGTCGGCCGGCCGGGGCACCGGGAACGCCGGCAGCCCGGCCGTGTGGCTGAGCACCTGGCGGACCGTGGCCGGCGCGCGGAACCCCGGCCAGTGGTCGGCGACCGGGTCGTCCAGGTCGAGCCGCCCCCGGTCGACGAGCAGGAGCAGGCAGAGCCCGGCCACCGGCTTGCCCACCGAGTAGACGTTGACCAGGGTGTCCGGCCGCCACGGGTCGCCGCCCCCGGCCGGCGGCACCGATCGGCCGGGCGGGACGGCGGCCCGGGAACCGGCGACGAGGTCGACGACCGGCGTGCCGTCGTACCAGATGGCGAGGCCGGCCCCGGTCTCCCGGCCGGCGGCGAACAGGTCGTGGAAGCAGTCCCGGACGGGGGCGAAGCGTGCGCGCATCCGGCCACGGTAGGGGCCCGGCGAGCCCCGGGGCGCGGGAATTCCGGGAGGCGGGCGAGGGCGGCCAGCGCTGGGCTTCCGGGAGGCGGCGACGGCCCGCAGCACCGGAACTGCACCTCGCGGTGGCCCACGGTCCTCCGGTGCGGAATGCTGGTCCGATGGCGGAACCGGAACTGGTGGACGTGGTCGTGCTCGGGCTCGGGGTCGGCGGCGAGGAGGTGGCCGGCCGGCTCGCCGAGGCCGGCCTGAGCGTCGTCGGCATCGAGCGGCGGCTGGTCGGCGGCGAGTGCCCGTACTGGGGGTGCATCCCGAGCAAGATGATGATCCGGGCGGCGAACGCGGTCGCCGAGGCCCGGCGGGTCGCCGAGTTCGCGGGCGAGGCCGACGTACGCCCCGACTGGGCCCCGGTGGCGAAGCGGATCCGCGAGGAGGCGACCGACAACTGGGACGACCGGGTCGCCGTGGAGCGGTTCACCGGCAAGGGCGGCCGGTTCGTGCGGGGCAGCGGGGCGCTCGACGGCCCCGGTCGGGTGCGCGTCGGCGACCGGGTCTTCCGGGCCCGGCACGGCATCGTGCTCGGCACCGGCACCCGGCCCTTCGTGCCGCCGCTGCCCGGGCTGGCCGACACGCCGTACTGGACGAACCAGCAGGCCATCGAGGTCGAGGAGCTGCCGGGCAGCCTGCTGGTGCTCGGCGGCGGCGCGATCGGGCTGGAGCTGGCCCAGGTCTTCGCCCGGTTCGGCGTCGAGGTGACCGTGCTGGAGGCGTCGGGCCGGGTGCTCGCCGTCGAGGAGCCCGAGTCCTCCGAGGTGGCCGCCGCCGCCCTGCGCGCCGACGGGGTGCGGATCGCCACCGAGGTACGCGCGGAGCGGGTCGACCACGACGGGCGGGCGTTCACCCTGCGGGCGGTGGGCGGGGCCGAGTTCACCGCCGAGCGGCTGCTCGTGGTCACCGGCCGCCGGGCGCACCTCGACGAGCTGGGCCTCGACACCGTCGGCGTCGACCCGGGCCAGCGGTTCCTCGCCGTGGACGACCGGATGCGCGTCGCCGACGGGATCTGGGGCGTCGGCGACCTGACCGGGGAGGGCGCGTTCACCCACATCGCCATGTACCAGGCGGCCATCGTGGTCGCCGACGTGCTCGACCACGTCCGGCGGGCGCGGGCCGGCGCGGACGCGAGCGGTGCCGCCAGCGCGGTCGGCGGCGCGGCGCACACGGAGGGCACCGGGATCGCCGGCGGGGTGCCGCACGCCGACTACCGGGCGCTGCCCCGGGTCACGTTCACCGACCCCGAGATCGGCGCGGTCGGGCTCACCGAACGGCAGGCCCGCGAGCGGGGCATCAACGTGCAGGTCGGGGTGAGCCGGCTCGACTCGTCCACCCGGGGCTGGATCCACCGGGGCGACGGGTTCGTCAAGCTGGTCGCGGACGCCGACCGGGGGGTGCTGGTCGGGGCCACCTCGGTCGGCCCGGCCGGCGGCGAGGTGCTGTCGGGCCTGGTGGTGGCGGTGCACGCGGAGGTGCCGCTGAGCCGGCTCCGGCACATGATCTACGCGTACCCGACGTTCCACCGCGCCATCGAGACCGCCGTGCGCGACCTGAGGTAGCCGGCCGGCACCCCCTCAGGCGGGGGCGCCGTGGCGGCCCGCACCGGCCGCGAAGCGCGCCGCCCCCGCCGTCGCGTCGGCCGCGAGGGACGCCGCGCCGTAGGCCAGCTCCACCGCGAGGGCGTCCGGCTCGGGCAGGTTCGCGCCGGCCAGCACCGCCGCCCGGTCGTTGCGCAGGCACGCCTGCGGGTGCCGGGCGATCTCGGCGGCCAGACGCTCGGCCTCCGCGCGGGCCGCACCCGGCGCGACCAGCCGGTTCACCAACCCCATCGCGTACGCCTCCTCGGCCGGGACCGGCCGGCCCGTGAGGATCAGGTCCAGCGCCCGGCTCTCGCCGATCAGCCTCGGCAGGCGGACGGTGCCGCCGTCGACCAGTGGCACGCCCCAGCGCCGGCAGAACACGCCGAGCACCGCGTCGGACTCGGCGACCCGCAGGTCGCACCAGAGCGCCAGCTCCAGCCCGCCGGCCACGGCGTACCCGGAGATCGCGGCGATCACCGGCTTGGACAGCCGCAGCCGCGTCGGGCCCATCGGGCCGTCGCCGTCCGGCTCGACCCGGTTGCCGCTCGGCGTGCCGATCGCCTTGAGGTCCGCCCCGGCGCAGAACGTGCCGCCGGCCCCCCACAGCACGGCCACCGCCGCCGCCGGGTCGGCCTCGAAGGCGCGGAACGCGTCGGCCAGGGCCCGGGCGGTGGGACCGTCGACGGCGTTGCGGGACGCCGGCCGGTCCAGGATCACCGTGGTCACCGCGGCGGCGTGCTCGACCCGTACCCCCATCGGGACAGCATGCCCTGCCCGGACGCCGACGCACCAGCGCGGGCGTAGCCACCCTGCCGGGCGGCCACCGGTGTTCGTACTCCGTACATCGGCTTCGCACGGCGGACAGCCCGGCCCGTGGCGGCTTCTCTCGTCCTCTGTCGGCCGCCAGAATGCGCGCTGAAGGGCCACCGAACGTGTCGACGCGAACTCGTGCGGTGCCCGTCGCCCGTCGCCGTGGGCCCCGGGTGAGGTGAGGGTGAGGGACGCCGTTGGGCGCCACCGCCGCCGGCGATGCGGGGAGATGCCGTGACAGGACGTACCGGGGCGGGGCCGTCCGCGACGACGCGGGTCGACTGCGGCGACGAGGCATCCGCCGACCCGCCCGGGTCGTGGTCGCGGCTCGTCACGGACGATCCGGACGAGGCGCACCGCTGGCTGCTGGCGGCCTATCCGGAACACCGATTACGCGCGTTCGACCGCCGCGGTGGGGTCGTCTTCCGGGCCGCCCACGCGCGTTTCGGCTCGGCCAGCGTGGCCCGGGTGCGCTATCCGATGAACGCGGACAACGACGTGTTCACCCGGGACGTCGTCGGGGTGGCGGAGGTGCTCTCCGGTGGCTGGGGGGTCGACGTCGGGGCCGGGGAGGTGATGGCCGGCGCCGGTGACCTGCTGCTCGTGCCGCCCCGGCGGACCAGGGCGATCCTGCACCGCGACATGGAGGTCGTCGCCGTGGAGATCCCCCTCGCCGACGTGCGGCGGGTGGCGCAGGAGCGGTGTGGCCTCGCGCCGGTCGACCTGCGGTTCCAGGGGCTGTCGCCGGTGTCCCCGTCCGCCGCGCAGCTCTGGCGCAACACCACGCGCTATCTCACCCAGGTGGCGCTGCCGGGCGCCGCGTTCGGGGCCAACGCGCTGGTGCAGGCGGAGGCGACGGGCCTGCTGGTGGCCGTCGCGCTGGCGACGTTCCCCAACACGACGATGACCGAGGCGCCGTCGCGCGGCGCGGGGGCCGTCGCGCCGGCCGCGGTCCGTCGTGCCGTCGCCTACATCGAGCAGTACGCGGACCAGACCCTGACCGTGACCGACGTGGCGGTCGCGGCCGGGCTGGGCGCGCGGGCGCTCCAGCAGGCCTTCCGCAAGTACCTCGACACCACCCCGACGCGCTACCTGCGACAGGTACGCCTGGAACGGGTGCACACCGAACTCCAGGCCGCCGAGCCCGGCGCGGGCCTCACCGTGGCCGCCGTCGCCGCTCGGTGGGGCTTCGCCCACCTGGGCCGGTTCGCCACCGAGTACCGCCGGGCCTACGGGCGGCCGCCCAGCCAGACGCTGCGGAGCTGACCGGGCGCGAGAACCCCTCGGGCCTGGGAGGTGGCGCTCCGGCGTGCCGTTGCACTGTCCACCCGGGCCGGGTAGCTAGGCTCCCTCGTGACCCAGGGGGGTGAATTGGTGACTTCGGGTAGTCACGTCCCGCCCGCGCTCACCCGGTTCTCGACCAGCGACCCGGCAGAGGCGGCGCACGTCTACGAGACCGCGTACGGCCGCAGCGTGCGGCTGGCCGCCGTGCCGACCGGGCTTCCGCTCCGCCACGACCGGTGGAACGCCGGGGCGTTCTGCATCGACGACATCAGCATCGCCCTCGACCTGCGGGTGAACGCGGAACCACTCGGTTACGTCCTGCTCGCCGCCCCCCGCCGGGGGTGCTTCGGGCGCCGCTGCGACGGCGTCGACGAGCTGGTCGGGCCCGGCGAGGTCGCCGTGCTGTACCAGCCCGACCTGCCCGGCTCCTCGTGGTCCAGCGACCTGGACGTGACCTGCGTCCTGCTGGACCTCTCGCTGATCGACCAGGTCGCCCGCGCCGATCCGGACCGGCCGCCGGCACCCCTGCGGTTCGTCAGCTTCCGGCCGATCAGCGCCGACGCGGAGTGGCGGTGGCGGCAGACCGTCCGGTACGCGGAGTCCGTCATGGCCGCCAGTGGCGCGCCGGGCGCGTCCCCGCTCGTGCTCGGTGGCCTCGGCCGCCTGCTCGCCGCGGCGACGCTCGCCGCGTTTCCCAGCAACGCCCTCCGGGAGGACCGGCCGTGCGACCGGGCCGACGCCCACGCGGGGACCCTGCGCCGGGCGATCGCCTTCATCGAGTCCACCGCCGGGACCGACATCGGCCTCGTCGACATCGC
The DNA here is from genome assembly GCF_000876225.1 of Micromonospora haikouensis. Taxonomy (NCBI): domain Bacteria; kingdom Bacillati; phylum Actinomycetota; class Actinomycetes; order Micromonosporales; family Micromonosporaceae; genus Micromonospora; species Micromonospora haikouensis. The sequence continues at coordinate 596,433 of NZ_JXSX01000001.1, forward strand.
CCGCGCCGCCGGCACCACCCCCCGCGCGGTGCAGCTCGCGTTCCGCAGTCAGCTCGGCACGACCCCCCTGGCCTATCTGCGCCGGGTGCGACTCGACCTGGCCCGACAGGAACTGTCCCGGGCTACGCCCGGCGACGGCACCTCCGTGGCCGCGACCGCCGCGCGCTGGGGATTCGCCGATCCGCGCCGCTTCACCGCCCGTTACCTCACCACGTACGGGGAACTGCCCGGCCGGACCCTGCACCGCTGACGCGGGTTAGCATCGCCGGCGGCACGATCATGCGAGGTGCCCCGCGGGTGCGGGGAGAATCGGGAAGCCGGTGTGAATCCGGCACGGGCCCGCCGCGGTGACCGGGGAGCCACCGTCCACGCGCGAGGAGCGCAGCCACTGGCCGTGCGGCTGGGAAGGCGGACGGGCAGGCGTCGATCCGGGAGTCCGAAGACCGGCCTCGCGTCGACCGCCCACCCGTCGGGGTGGGCCGAGCGCAGCGGGAGCCTGCCTGTGGAACTCTACGACGCCATCCACCGCCGCCGGGACGTCCGGGCCCAGTTCACCGGGGAGCCGGTGCCGGCCGACACCCTGCACCGGATCCTCGACGCCGCGCACGCCGCGCCCAGCGTCGGCTACTCGCAGCCGTGGGACTTCGTCCTGGTCCGGGACGCCGCCGTCCGCCGCCGGTTCCACCGGCACGTGCAGGCCGAGCGGGCCACGTTCGCCGCCACCCTGGACGACGCGGCGGCCGAGCGGTTCGCGCGCATCAAGATCGACGGGGTGTTGGAGTCGACACTGTCGGTCGTCGTCACGTACGACCCGGAGCGCGGTGGCCCGGCCGTGCTCGGGCGGCACGCCATCGCCGACGCCGGTCTCTACTCGGTCTGCCTGGCCATCCAGAACCTCTGGCTCGCCGCCACCGCCGAGGGGCTCGGCGTCGGGTGGGTCTCCTTTTACCGGGAGTCGTTCCTCGCCGAACTGCTGGGCGTGCCGGCCGGCGTCCGGCCGGTGGCCTGGCTCTGCGTCGGGCCGGTCACGCACCTGGAGGCCGTGCCCGACCTGGAGCGGCACGGGTGGCGGCGACGCCGGCCCCTCGCCGAGGCGGTGCACCACGACCGCTGGCCGCAACGGGTGACCGACCGACCAAACAGCTAATTCAGGTACGTCTATGCGACGGCTAGGCTGACGTAGCACTGAGTCATCACTTAGCTACGTTGGGAGGAGTTCCATGCGTACCACCGTCAAGGTCCTGGCCGTGTCCGCCCTCGCAGCCCTGGGCCTCGCCGCCGGCGCCACCCCGGCCCTCGCCGCCGCCCCGGCACCCTTCTGCGAGTCCGGCGCGTCGCAGTTCTACTGCGACGCCAGCAGCGTCGGCACGACGACCTGGAGCATCACCTGGTACTCCGGCAGCGTCGGCACCTTCACGACCGCCGGGTCGACCCTCTTCGCCAACTGCCCGGCCAGCAGCCTCGGCCACCCGGTGCGGGCCAGCTACAGCTACTTCGACGGCAGCACGACCCAGTACAGCGGCACCACCCAGTTCACCTGCCGCAGCGGCCCCTGGCTGTAGCCGGCCCCGTCCGGCGTACGCGTGGGTCGCGTACGCCGGACACCCGGCACGGCTGCCCGGTTTGCGACCGCTTCTGCCGGGAAGTCGGACGGAATGCGGGCACTCTTGACGAAACTCGAACAGGCTTCGGCCCTGGACCGGGCCGGCGACCGGCTGCAGCGCGGTGTCCAGGCCACCCTGCGCCCGCAGCGGGTCCGCGACCTGCTGCACGGCGTCTTCATCGGCCATCCGCTGCACCCGGCGCTGGTGCAGGTGCCGGTCGGCTCCTGGATCAGCGCGGCCGTACTCGACCTGATGCCCGGCCAGCGCCGGGCGGCCACCGCCCTGGTGGGGCTGGGTACCGTCAGCGCCGTCCCGGCGGCGATCGCCGGCCTGAACGACTGGGCGGCCCTCTCCCGGGAGCAGCGCCGCGTCGGGCTGGTGCACGCCGCCGCCAACGCCGTCGGCCTGACCCTGTACGCGGGTTCGCTGGCGGCCCGGCTGCGCGGGCGGCACGGGACGGGGCGGGCGCTGGCCTACCTCGGGCTGGGCGCGGCGAGCGCGGGGGCGTACCTCGGCGGGCACCTCGCGTACAAGCAGGGGGCGCAGGTCAACCAGAGCATCTCCGAGCTGCACCGGATCGGCGAGGGCTGGCACCCGCTGGCGGACATGGCCAACCTGCCCCAGCGGAAGCTGGTCACCCGCGAGGTGGACGACGTCTCGGTGATCCTCTACCGGCACGGCGACGAGGTCACGGTGATGCTGGAGCGCTGCCCGCACCAGAGCGGCCCGCTCGGCGAGGGCGAGGTCACCGAGATCGACGGACACGCCTGCGTCGTCTGCCCGTGGCACGGGAGCGCGTTCCGGCTCAACGGAGGCGAGGTCATGCACGGGCCGTCCGGGAACGACCAGCAGATCCTGCCGACCCGGGTGGTCGACGGGGTCCTGGAGGCGAGGCTGCCCTGAGGCCGGGCCCCGCAGGCCGGGCCTGGCCGGGCCCGGCGGGGACCGCCGGACCGGGCCGGCGGCGTGGCCCGGCCGGACGGGCTGGCCCGCCGGCCCGCCGGCCCGCCGCCATGTCGGCGACATGGCGGTTTCCCTGGCACCGGATGCCCCCATGTCGGCGACATGGAGTCGATCATGCGCCCCCCGGCCCGCCCGGCCCGCCCGGCTTGGCCTGGCCCGGCTTGGCTTGGCCTGGCCTGGCCCGGCTCGGTGCCGTGCCTCGGCTCGGGGGTCAGTCCCGGCGGTGCCGGCCGGTGACGAGGGCCCGTGCGCTGCTGGTGGCCCTGGCGACCGCCGGCCGGCGGCGTAGCCCGAGGACGGCCCCGATCTGCGCCCCGACGATGCTGGCGACGGCGAGCACCGCCGAGACGGCGAGCGGCCGGTTCATCTGGTCGCCCGCGCTCGCCCGGGACGCTCCGGCGGCCATCGCGGGCTGCGGCCCGGAGGGCGGCTGGGCGACCTGCTGGGTGCCGTGCGACGAGCCTCCCGCCGACGAGCCGGCCGGCGGCTGGGCGGCGGAGGGGCCGGGGGCGGGACGGGTGGCCCGTGGCGAGGTGGGCGAGGGCGGCGTGGGCGAGGGCTGGGCCGCACCCGGTGCGGCCGGCGCGTCGGCGGCGGGCGGGGTGGCGGGTGCCGACGGCGGCCGGGGGGTGACCGCACCGCCGGGGGCGGGCGTCGTGGGCCGGACCACCAGCTTCCCGGTCGCGTGCCTGCGGGCCCCGGTGTCGTGGACGCCGTCGGGCAGCGTGATCAGCTGCCCGGGGCGGATGCGGTCCGGGTCGCCCAGCCGGTTCAGCTTCGCCACGTCCCGGTAGCGGTCGAAGTCGTCGAGGTAGCGCTCGGCGACCTCGCCCAGGTAGTCGCCCTTGGCGACCCGGTACACCGTCGGTTCCGCCTCCTGCCGGAGGTCGGCCGCCGTGGCGGCCGTCGGCGTCGTTGCCGGGGCGTCGACCACCGGCAGCGCGGCGACCGGGCGGGCCGCCGGTGCCCCGGCGACGGCGGCGGGTGCGGCGGCGGGATACGGGCCGGACAGCACGGTGGCCGCGCTGGCGGCGGCCGGGCTCGCCGCGATGATCAGGGCCACCGAGCCGACCAGCGCCGCGGCGGCGCGCTGCTGCCGGCTCATCCCGGGCAGCCGGGGTGCCGGTCGGCGCAGCGTCTGCGCGCCCAGCTCCACGAGCACGGAGAAGGCGAACGTGGCCCAGCCGAACCAGCCGACCAGGGCCAGCGCCCGCAGGAAGAGCTGACCGTCGTCCCGGCTGGTCAGCGTGGCACCGACCTCGGCGAGGCTGGGCAGGTGGTCGGGCAGCGGGTTCCCGGCGAACGCGATCAACGCCACCGGCCCCCCGACCAGCACGGCGATCAGCACGACCAGCGCGCCGAACCCGGTGAGTACCTGCCCGACCCGCCGTGCGGCGGAGCGACCCGGTGCGGCCATGGCGTGCCTTCCCTTCCTAGGAGCCCTCGGTGAGGGCGCGTGCGGTTGCCTCGCCGGAGACGGTGACGGCGTCACCGAAACCGAAGAAGCCGAGCAGGTAGCGGTCGTAGGTGACGGTGACCTGGACGCGGATGAGCTTCTCCCCGTCGACGACGGGGAACTCGACGCTGTGGTCGGTGGCACCGGCGGCGGCGAGGTAACTCGTCACCGCCGCCCTGGCCGCCGTCTCGTCGATCTCCTTGCGGCCGCCCTGGATGGCCTTCGCCCGGTCGATGGACTGGCCGCCGGTGCGCGCCGCCTCGGCGGCCAGGTTGTCGGCCAGTTGCCGGGAGCGGAGCTGCCCGGCGCCGTCGAAGGCCAGGCCGATGATCGCGAGGACGCCGATCATCGCCGCCGCCAGGAACAGGCTGACCCGGCCCTCGTCGCCGCGCCACCGGCGCCCCGGGCCGGCGGCGGGGGTGGTGGCCCGGCGCTCGTTTGGACCGTCGGCGGGGGCGGTGTGCACAGCTCCGCCGGGTGCGCGGGCGGTCACGACCGGCTCCGGTAGCGGTCCAGCGGGGAGGTGAAGCTGGCCGAGATCGTCCGGCTGCCCGCCATGTCGGGCAGCAGCGCCAGGTCGATGTCGGTGAAGGTGACCGTGCAGGTGACCTGCACCGTCACGGCGGCCGTCGTGCCGGGGCCGCTGTCGAACGCCTCGGCGAAGCTGACCGGCGAGCCGCCCACCGAGCCGCGCAGGGTGAGCGTGGGCTGGCCGGCGCAGTTGGCCCGCTGCCAGTCGAGTTGGCTCTGCGCGGCGGCCAGGGCCCGATCGCGCGCGGTCTCGGCGTCCCGGGAGATGGACGCGGCGCGGGCGGCGTCGTGCGCCGCCGACTGGACCGCCTCCTGCGCGATCGCGGTACGCCCGGCGACGCCGGCCAGCACCATCAGCCCGATGAACGCGGGGGCGAGGACGGCCACCTCGATGGCGACCGAGCCGCGCTCGGCTGCGGGGCGACGGCGGCGGCTCATCCGGTCGTCCACCGTTCGACCGTGCCGTGCGCGGTCTGGCGCACCGGGAAGCTGACGCCGGGGATGACCGACAACGAGTCCCCGCTGACGGTGCAGGTGACCTCGGCGAGGGTGGTGACACAGGCGGGCCCCGGCTGGTCCCAGCCGACCAGCCAGTCCCCGGCGGCGGTGAGGAAGTCGACCGCCCGCGCCTCGCCGGCCCCGGCGGGGGCCTCGTACAGGCGTTGGGCGTTGACCGCGCTCTGCGCGGCGTTCAGTGCGGTGGCGCGGGCGACGAACCAGGCGGCGACCTGGATCGAGGCGAAGAGCAGCACGAGGATCGCCGGCATCACCACCGCCAGCTCCACCGGGTTGGCCCCCCGGTCCGCCCCGCCCCCGGTGCGCCGCCGCCGCGCCGCCCGGCCCAGCCGTACGCCGGTGGTGAGCGGCCGCCGGGCCGCCCGGCCCAGCCGTACGCCGCTGGTGAGCTGCCGCCGGGCCCGCCGGCCGAGCCGTACGCCGTCGCCGAGCCGCCACGGGGCCCGCCGGCCGAGACCGGCCCCTGGCCGGGGCGACCCGTGGCGGCGCAGGCCGGCGGGCCGGTCGGCGGGTGCCGACCGGCTCCGGTCCACGCGGGTGGGGCGGTGGGTCATTACGGTGCCGTCGGGTCCTGGTGGGTCGGGATGTTGCTCATCCAGTCGTTGGCCCTGGCCAGGGCGAGCGCGGTTACCGCCATCGCCACGAAGACCAGCCCGAAGATGATCACCGCAGTCGGGACGGGGCTGTCGCCCCGCTCGCCGTCGCGGCGCAGCTCGGCCAGCCGTGTCGTCAGCGCGACGTGCAGGTAGGTGATGAGGTGCATGAGATGCTCCTTCGGAGGGGGAGGGGTTTCACAACCGGGCGAGGAACGGATAGACGGCGAAGCCGAGCAGCACGAAGACCAGCAGGGAGCCCGGAATGTCCAGCCGGCTGGTGATCGCCTCGGCGCGGGCCAGGTTGTCGGTGCGGATCTGGTCGCGCAGGGAGTCGGCCCGGCTGCGCAGCGTGTCGTGCACCTGCGCGCCCTCGCTGCCCGACGAGCGCATGATCGCCCCGACGTCGCCCAGCTCCGGGATGCCGATCCGGTCGGCCAGCTCGCGCAGCTCGTCCCACGGCGAGTGCATCTGCATCTGGGCGATCCGCAGCGACTCCCGGATCCGGTCGAACACCCAGCCGTCGCAGACCGTCGCGGCCCGCTCCAGGGCCTGCACGGGGCCGTGTGCGGCCGAGAGCTGCAACGCCACCAGGTCCAGGTAGGTGCAGACCGCCTGGCGGAACTCGTCCCGGGCGGCGTCCGCGCGGGTCAGCACGCTGCGGTGCGCGATCAGGGCGGCGACGAACGCCATGCCGAGGCTGCCCAGCAGCGGCACGGCCAGCGGCACGGACACGCCGCCGAGGAAGAGAACCGCGCCGAGGAAGGTCGGGGTGGCCAGCCCCACCAGGGCGGAGAGCAGCAGGGACAAGGCGTACTGCTCGGGGGTGCGGTCGAGCAGGGCGAGCTGCCGGTGCGGCGGGCGCAGCCAGCGGGCGAAGCCACCGATCCAGTCGGGCCCGCGCCCCGTGGTGGCCCGGCCGGTGCCCGGCGGCTGGTGCAGCCGGCGCAGGGCGGGGCCGAGCGCCGGGGCGGCCGGCAGGGCCTCCCGGACCACCAGGAACAGCCCGAGGCCCACCGCCGCCCCGCCGACGACGGCCAGGGTGAGGTGCCAGTTCAGGATCATCCGATCGCCTCCGCCGGATCGGGGGCGGGCAGGAAACGCGCCGGCCGGGGCGGCTGGCTCATCGACCGCACCCAGGCCAGCAGCCCGACGAACGCCGCGCCGAGCACGAGCATCACGAGCTGCCCGACCGGCGTACCGTACGGGCGGACGTAGTCGGTGTTGACCAGCCCGTACGCGATGGTCAGCAGGGTCATCCCGGTGAGGAAGCGCACCGCGAAACGCGGCTGGGTGCGCTTGGCCTCGATCTCCCGTCGGGTGGCGACCTCGGCGGCGGCGGCACCCGCGATCGAGCCGAGCACGTCGCCCAGCCGCTCGCCCCGGTCGGACAGGTGCAGGATCAGCGCCGCCACGACCTGGTCGCACACCGGGTCACCGATCTCGTCGGCGAACGCGAGCAGCGCCGACTTCGCCAGCCAGCCGGCCTGGAGGCGGGCGGCGAGCAGCCGTACCTCTTCTTCGATCTCCTCGGGGGCGGTGGCCAGCGTGCCGAGGATGGCCTGCTGGAGGCCCTGACCGGTCGACGAGACGTCCTTGAGCCGGCGGGTCCACTCGCCGACGGCCTCGATCCGGGCGATGGCCCGCTGCTCGGCCCGGCCGACGGCGAACAGCCACGGCGCGCCGGGCACCGCCACGGCGACCAGCAGGCCGACCACCGGCAGCCCGGTGAGCAGGAACGCCAGGGCGCCGGCCAGCACCGCCCCGCCGAGCAGGAGTTGGTGGTTGCGCCGCTGCCGGGGCGTGCCGGAGCCAAGCCAGAGCCGGCTCAGCCCGCCGCCGGGTCCCGCGCCGGGGGCCGGCCCGGCTGGCCGGGTGGTGCCGACCAGCGCGACGACGGCGAGCACCAGGCCGGCCACGCACGCCGCGCCGGAGACCACCGCGATCAGCTCGATGTCGGCGGTCACCGGGCCACCGTCCGCGCCCCGAGCCGGGTGTGCCGGGGCCGCCGCCACGCCCCCGTGCCGGCGTCGATCCACCGGCCCAGCAGCCGGGCGTCGTAGCCCACCCGCAGCAGCTGGTCGCGGACGCGTTCCGGCAGGTGCCGGGGGACCGCCCGGCCGTCGGGGCCCGGACCGAAGACCGTGGTGGTGGTGATCCGGCTGCCCTCGCCGACGCCGATGACCTCCTCCACGTGGGAGACGAACCGGTGCTTGCGCCCGCCGATCGCGGTCTCGTCCTCGACGGTGACGTAGACGATCAGGTCGAGGGCGTTGCCGGCCATCCGGCGGGCCTGGTCGACGGTCATCTCCCGGCCGTGGGAGAGCGCCAGCTCGACGATCCGCTCGCCCACCCCGCCCGGCGACCGGGCGTGGATGGTGCACATCGACCCCCGGCTGGTGGTCATGGCCTGGAGCATCGGCACGATCTCCCGGGACCGCACCTCGCCGACGATGATCCGCAGCACGCCCATCCGCAGCGAGACGGGGATCAGGTCGGCGATGCTCACCTCGCCGGCCGGACGGCCGTCCAGCCCGCGCTCGCCGTGCCCCTCGCGGGCCTCGAAGCTCATCACCGCCCGGTGCTTGTGCCCCCGGCGGGTGGGCAGCAGCTCCCGGCTCTCCTCCAGCAGCACGTACGGCTCGTCGGCCGGGATCTCGTCCATCAGCGCCCGGATGACGGTGGTCTTGCCGGCCCCGGCCAGGCCGGCGACCATGATGTTCAGCCCGGCCCGCATGGACGCCCGGAGGAAGTCGCGCAGCAGCGGGTCGATCATCTCGTCCAGGTCGCCCCGGCCGCCGGCGATGTCGTCGAGGCTCACCTCGAGGGTGTTGTGCTTGCGGATCACCGCGTACGGGCGGTGGCTGACCAGGAAGACCGCGGCGAGCCGGCTGCCGTCGGGCAACTGCAGGTCGAGGGTCGGCTTCGAGGTGGACAGCGACCGCTCGGTCGCCCCGGCCCGGCGGGCCGCCGCCTGGAGGATCTCCACCAACTCGTCGTCGCTGTCGGCGATCGGGTCGGCCCAGTCGACCCCGCCGCCGTGCCGGGTGATGCGCACCTGGTCGCAGCCGAGGATGTGCACCTCCTCGATGGTGCCGTCGACCAGCAGCGTCTGCAGCCGCCCCAGGCCGACCAGCTCGGCGGTCACCTGGTCGAGCAGCAGCCGCTCCTCCCCGGCGGCCATCGGGGTGCCGGCACGGCGGACCGCGTCCGCGTACTCGGCGACCACCGCGACGGCGAGCCGGGCCCGCTCGACGTCCTCGGCGTCGGCGTCGAACTCCCGACCGCGCTGCCACAGGGTGAGCCGCTCGCTGAGCTCGCGGCGCAGCTCGCGTACCACGGCGAAGTCGACCCGGGGTCGGGGCGGTGCCGGCGCGACGGGCGGGGCCGGCGCGGCCCCCGCCGGCGGCGCGGGCTGCGGGTGGCCGCCGCCGGTCGGCGCGGGTGGCGGGTGGGGGCCGCCCGACGCGGGGGCGAGCGGCGGGGCGATGGAGGTCGCGGCGGGCTGCCGCGCCACCCGGGGGTCGTGCGACACCGGCTCAAACCGCACCCGGCACCCCCTGGGTGACGGGCCAGGCCAGCCGCGCCCGGCGGCGGTCCAGCAGCGCCCGGACCGGTACCTCCAGGGCGCCGGCCGCGCGCATCAGCGGCCGTCCGGCCCGCAGGGTCCCGCCGAGGGTCAACACCTCCGCGGTACGCGGGTCGTCCGGCAGCCGCGCGATCACCGGCAGCCGCAGCGCCTTGCTGATCTCGCCCCGACCGTGGCCGTCGCCGACCGGCAGCAGCCGCAGCGTGCCCGGCGGCACCCGGTGCTCGGTGAAATCCCGCTCGATCGCCCGGACCATGGCCTGGGTGGCGGAGAGGTCGGGCAGCCGCGCCCGGGTGACCAGGAGGACCACGGCGGCGGCGCGCAGGATCGGCCACGGCGGGCCGGCGACCTGGAGCCGGCCGCAGTCGACAAGCACGTCGTACGGGGGGTCGCCGCGCTCCAGGTCGAGGAAGAAGTCGGTGAACCGCTGCCAGAGCGGGGCGACGCTGCCGGCCTGGGCCGGGTCGACGACGCCGGGCAGCAGCAGCCGCTCCCGGCGCGGGGCGTCCAGGTCGACCAGTTGCGACCAGAACGCCGTCTCCAGGCTGCCGTCGCGCAGCTCACCGACGGCCAGCTCGCCGATGCCCCGGGGCCCGTCCAGCGCACCGCCGAGGTAGCCGGCGAGGATCGAGCCGCCGGCCGGGTCGCACTCGGCGAGGATCAGCCGCCGGTGCCAGGTCAGGGCGCAGGCGAGCGCGGACGCGGTGACGCCCGGCGAGCCCTTGGCCGAGACCAGCGCGATGATCGCCATGCTCAGGCCGCCCGGGTCAGCACGACCGCGATCCGGCTCTGGGCGGCGAGCGCCACCACGGCGGGCACGTCCCGGGCGGTGAGCGCGACGTAGACCACCACGCTGCTGGTGCTCGGGGTGGCCGTGTCGATGACGGTCGCCTCGAACCGGGTGCTGGAGGCGGACTGCCCGCCGGAGCTGCGGTCCGGGGTGCTGACCAGCAGCACCCGGTCGCCGGGGTGCAGCCGCTTCGCCGGCACCCGGCCCGGGGCGAGGTCGAGCGCGAGCTGCTGCTGGCCGGGGCCGAGCAGCGGGTCGTCGGTGAGCTGGCCGAGGGTCAGCAGGGTGCCCGGGGTGAGGGCGACGGCCGCCCGCATGCCGACCACGTCGTCGAGCTGGGCGGCCGGCACCGGCCGCAGCCCCTGGCCGCCGGCCACCTGCACGGTGACCAGGTCGTCCGCGCCCAGCGTGCGGCCCACCTCGACGGCGCGGGCGACCGCCAGGTAGCTGCCGGTGGCCCGCACGGAGGTGACCGCGAACGCCGCGCCGAGGCCGCCGAGGGCGATCAGCAGCACGGCGAGGCCGAGCAGGCCGGGCCGGACCCGCCGCTGCCGGACGACCCGGGGCGGGGCGACGGGAGCGTCCACCGGCTGCCCGGTCCCGTTGCGCGTAGCGAGACTCACCGCGTCACCACCTGAAGTTCGTCGATCTGGACCTGGATGATGCCGCTTTGGCGGGTCTGCGGGATCTCGCCCCGCACGCCGTTGGAGGCCGTCCAGCGGACGGTCCAGTGGGTCGTGGCGAAGACCTCGTACGTGTCGGCCTTCGCGTAGCCGGCGTAGCCGCAGTCCGGGGAGCGGCCGCCGGCACCCGGGCCCTGCGGGTCGTACGGGGTGCCGGGGCCGTGGCAGGTGACCTCGTCGTCGTTGCCCATGTCCCACACGATGTCGTCGACCTTCGCCTCGATACTCACCGTCAGGCCCCGGTCGGAGGCCGAGGCCTCCAGCGGGCCGAAGTAGGCCTTGCCGGGGCTCGCCCACATCCACACCGGGAGGCCGACCAGCCCGGAGCCGATGCGCTTGCGGGGCGCGACGGTCGCCCGGGGCGGCAGCAGCGAGATCGAGGCGAGCGCCCGGCGGGCCAACTCCTCCGGGTCGGGCGGGGTGCCGTAGCCGGGCGGCGGCGCGTCCAGCAACTCCTCGTGCACGCTGCCGAGGTCGCCGCCGTTGCAGGTCGCCGTGTACCACTGCATGCCCTCGGGGGTGTCCTCCCGCTGTGGATCCGACAGCCTGTAGTAGCAGCCGTTGCCGTTGTTGAACCAGCCGAGATCCTCGTCGTAGCAGGGGAGGACCCTGCCCTTCCACTGGCACGTGCCGCTGCCGCCGCTCGAACCGTCGCCGTCGCCGGGGTCCCCGCCGCCCGGGTTGCCCGGGGTGCCCGGGTCGTCGTCCCAGACGTCGCAGTCGTTCTGGCCGATGGGGCACTCGATGCCGCCCTCGCGGGCCGCCGCGACGGTGGCGGTCGGCGGTGCCGCCGCTACGGCGAGCGCGAGGACCAGGCCGATCGCGGCCAGCAGCCGCCCGGGGCGGGGTGCGGAGGGCAGCCCCGGGTGGGCGGCGGGCGGTCGCGTCGGGCGAGCGGCGGCACCAGCCGCGCGGCGACCCCACCGGGTCAGCACGGCTGGTCCTCGTGACCGGCGCCGTAGTTGATCAGCCAACGGCCGTGGTACCGGGTGGCCGTCGCGGTGGCCAGGTGCCGACCGCCGCCCGAGCCGGGTACCACCCGTTTGGTCTTGGCGTCGACCAGCCGGTAGCCGGTGGTGTCCAGGCAGTCCTGGATCTCGACGGTGGCGGGGACGGAGTCCAGGCTCACCGACGTGACGGTGGGGTCGGAAACGAATGTCCCGGTACGCACGGCACCGTGCTCCTTAGCTTCGCGAATTGCCAGTCGGACCCTGGTCAACAACGGGTCGGCCAGGAATTTCGCCAGTTCCGGGTGGCGCGGATCGCTGCGCCGGCTCGCCGCCCGTGATGCCGCGAGATATCCGGAATAGGCGGCGAGCGCCGCCTCCCGGGCCGCCCGTTCCTCGGCCGGGGAATGGGTCGCGGTGGCGCTCGGCCCTGCCGTCGCCTGGGGCCGCGCGGCGGCTTCCGGCTTCGCGCCGCACGCAGCCACCGGCGTGGCGGTCAGGGCCGTGACCAGTAAGATCATCCATCGGCCGGGGCGCCGTGTTCGCAACGCCGTGCCTCCTCGCTGGCGACCCGGGGCGGGCGGTGCACCGACCGTCTCCGGGCGTGCGGCAGCGCGGCCGGATCAACTCATCCGGGCCCCTCGGTTCACCGCCGCATTTACCTGTGCTGATCTTCTAAGAGCCGTGCACCGATGTCTTCTGTGGCCTCCGACGCCTCATGCTGGGGTTGCGTCGTACTCAAGGGGCGAGCATAAGCTGACGCCTGGCGATGCAACAGAGGCAATCTGTTCGAATACGCTGGGTGATGGATGGCGGTGATCACGGATGGCGGGCGTCGATGCCCCGTGTCGCGCTCCGCTGCTGTACGGTGACCCCCGTCACAGTGTCGGAGCGTCGACGGCGGTTGGTCCGTTCGGCTCGAATGCTGGCCCGCTCCAGGCGGGTAGGCCCGAATTGCCCCCCGCCCGGCGGGGGATCACCGCCGGGCGGGCATCCCACCCGAACGGCGGCCCGGTGGGATGCGCGGCCGTCGGATTCCGCACCATCCGCTACACGTCGGCCAACCGAGAACTACTCACCGTGTCGCCCCGCCCCGGGGTGTCCACGTCCGGGAGCCGGCCGTGACCGGGGAGCGGCTCCGGCGACCGCCCGACCCGCCCCTCGCGTCGCCCGCGCCGGGCCGGCCTTCTCGCGTACGCCTGACGGCCCTGCTGGCCGGCACGCCGCTGCTCCGCCTCGCGGTCGCCCGGTACGCCGTACCGCCGGGGGAGCCGGACCGGGTCGCCTGCCCGCGCTGCGGCACGCCGCTCGGCCTCGACCGGCCCTGGCCCGCGCTAAGCCCGGCGGCGCGGTGCGGCGGCTGCCGGGCCCGGGTCGGCGCACCGGCCGGCGCGGTCGAGCTGGCCGCCCTCGCGGCGCTGGCGGTGCTCGTGGCGGTGCCCGCCGCGCCGGCCGAACGGGCGGCCCTCGCCTGGTGGCTCTGCTGCGCGGTGCCCCTGGTGCTGATCGACGTGGCCGTGCACCGGCTGCCCGACCGGCTCACCTGGCCGGCCGCCGCCGGAGTCCTGGCCCTCTACGGCGTGGCCGCCGCGACCTCGGCGGGGATCGCCCCCTGGCTGCGCGCCGCGCTCGCCGGGGCCGGGCTGGCGCTGGCCTTCGCCGCCACCACCCTGCTGCTCGGGCGGCGCGGCTTCGGCCTCGGCGACGCCAAGCTGGCGCTCGGGGTGGGCGCGCTGCTCGGCTGGTACGGCTGGCCCGTCCTCGTCCTCGGCCTGCTGGTGACGTTCACGCTGTCCGCGCTGACCAGCCTGGCGCTGCTGCTGGCCCGCCGGGTCCGCTGGTCCAGCCACCTGCCGTTCGGCCCGTTCCTCGCCCTCGGCGCGGTCGCCGCCCTGCTGCTGGCCCGCTGACCGAGCCGCCTCCCGCGCTACCCGCCTCCCGCTACGCGCCCGCGCTACGCGCGGGCCCTCCCTTCACCGGGCGGGCCAGCCGGCGCAGCAGCTCGGCCGCCGGCCGCGCCAGCAGCGGGGCGCCGACGCCGGTGACCAGCGCGCCGAGCAGCAGGCCGGCGAGCACGTCGTGCGGGTAGTGCACCCCGACGAAGACGCGGGAGAACGCGGCGAGCACGGCCAGCGGGACCGCGTACCAGGCGAGCCGGGGGGAGAGTAGGACGATCGCCGTCGCCAGCGCCCCGGCGATCGTGGAGTGGTTGCTCGGGAAGGACCAGTCCCCCACGGGCGGGCACCGCTCGGCGATGATCAACAGGTCGGTCGGTACGCGGCAGGGGCGGTCCTGGTCCACGACGGTCTTGAGCAGCTCGCTGCCGCCGTACGCGAGGACCACGGTGGCCGGCGCGGCCACGGCGAGGGCCAGGTTGCGCGGCCCGGCACCCAGCTTGGGCAGGGCGGCGGCCACGAGGAGCAGGCCGAGCAGGACGATCGACCACTCGGTGAAGTGCGCGGCGAACCACTGGACCGGCTCGGGCGTGCCGTCGGCGAAGCTGACGACGTCGTGGTACAGACCATCGCTGAAGGGTGGAATCGATGACAAACCAGCGTTGATCATGATTCACCCTACCAAAGTTCATCTGCTGTTCACCCGACCCCAGGCCAGGAAACTGACCGGCGTCACCGGCCCAGACGAGTAGGCCGCCCTGGTCGACGACGAACCTCTTCACGAACCTGATGGCGCGGCGCAACCTGCGCGGCGCGGCCGAGGCCGTCACGCGGCATCCGGAGGTAAGGAGGGGCCCCTTGTCGACGCATACGGTAGAGAAGGGTCCCCTTCTTGCACCCGGGCGAGGCGGCTTACGCCGGGGGTGCGGCCGGGCCGGGGACGGGGTGCTGCACCACGCCGGACATCCGCTCGACGACGTCCTCCAGCGCCTCGAAGGCGTACGCCCAGTTGTGGCACTTGAAGCTGCGCAGCCCGTCGATCGGGGTCCGGCAGTCGACGCAGTGCACGCCGGGGATCGCGTCCGGGACCTCGGTGTTGACGTACCGGCGGTCGCCGAGGATCACCCGGGCGATCATCGCGGGGTCGTGCACCCCGTGCAGGGCCGACGAGACGATGTCCAGCCAGGTCATCCGCCGGCCGCACTTCGGGCAGTCCGGCTCGTCGCCGCTGACCCACAGCGGCGCGCCGATGCTGCGCGCCGGCATGCCGAGCAGCTTCTCGATCCGGCGTACGTCGTGCTCGGGGGTGACCCAGCGGTGTCGGCCGGGCAGCGAGGCCGGTGAGTCGTACACGGCGCGGAACAGGACCGGATCGACCTCGACGGTTTCCCGCTGGCGGGTCATGGCGACCTCCTCGACCTCGCGGCGCCGGCCTGGCCGGCACCCGCAGCCCACCGTCGCCCGGGTGGTCGACGGACACAACCGGATCAACGACACGATGGGCCTGTGGGCAGCCACGCGGGGAGCTGGACATTCAGGGCGCGCTCGCGGCGGGCTGCCCGGGTGGCGGGCGCCGACCGCTCCCGTGGAGGACGCCGTGCTGGCGTCCGGACGGCGAGCCGCGAGCGGGGGTGTCGCACGGCTTCGGCGGGGTGGGCGTCCGCCGCTGAGCCGCCCGGCCGGGCCGGAGGGCTGCCGTCGGGTGGGGCCCGGCTCGTCGTCGGGCCCCACCCGAGCCCCTACAGGTCCCCGGGGCAGGTGACGCGGTTGATGGTCGAGTAGGCGGTGCGGATGCCGTACTGGAAGTCGTCGAGACAGTTGCCGTAGACGACCATGCCGACCTGCACGGTCCTGCTCGCGTCCGAGTAGTAGATGATGGTGATGCTCTCGTTGGCCCCCGGGTAGGGGAGGGCGTGGGCCGGGCTGGCCACGACCGCCGTGGTGCCGGCGACCGTCAGCAGGGTGGCCACCACGGCGTTCCGCACGAGCTTCTTCACTGAGGCACCTCTCGATCGAGCGGGCTGGATGCGCTGATGATAGTCGTCTGTCGATCAATGGCGTAGGTGTGGCGGCGGTGGCTATCGTGCGGGGATGCCGATGACGGACGAGCCGTGACCGGGCGACCCGCCGCCGCGGACCACGACGGTGCAGCGGTGGGCCGGGCCCGATGAGCGACCCAGACGACGGAGCGCGCCTGGCCGGGGACCTGTCCGACCGGCTCGCCGCCCTCACCTTCGTCGACCTCACCACCGAGCGGGTCACCGAGCTGCTCGTCGACACGATCGCCGACTGGGGTGCGGCACAGGGGTGGCGGGTCTACCGGCGGGCGGCCAGCGTCGTGCCGCTGCCGCCCCCGATGTCCGGGCAACAGTCGGTCGTGGACGTCGCCTGCGCCCGGCCGGCCGCGCCGCCGGTGGTGATCGAGGTCGACCACACCGACCGGCGTCGTACGGTCGAGAAGCTGCTCGCCGAGGCCGCCGCCGGGCGGGTGCCGATCTGGGTGCGGTGGGGTTCCCGGGGCTTCACCGCACCGCCGGAGCCGGTGCGGATGGCCACCCTCACCGTTGCCGCACGGCGCGGGGAGGCGGGCGTACGCCTGTACTCCCGCCAGCCGGCGAGGCAGCTCCCGCCGCCGGAGCACCACGCCGAGCCGGTCACCGCCGGCCCGGCGGATCCCCTCTTCGGCCCCACGAGCGCGAGCTGAGCCCGCCACGTCCCCTGGTCAGGCCGCGCCTCGGTCGACCAGGCTGAACGTCGTGCCGACCGGGGCGTCGCCGAGGACCTCCACGTAGATCTTCTTCTGGCTGGGGCTCCACTGCACCACCCCGTACTTCTCGCTGATGATGGAGTAGGAGGTGCGCCCCTTGTCGTCCTTGCCCTCGCGGGTGATCCCGAACAGGGTGGCGTCGGTCGGCTGGCAGTCGGTGCCCACCAGCGACGCGTACCCCGCGGAATCGATCTTGACGCCGAGGCACGGCTGGTGCGCGATCTCCGGGTTCAGCGATCTGATCATGTAGTCGACGCCGACCGGTTCGAGCACGAAGACGGCGTCCTTGCCGGTGCCGTCGCCGACGTGGACCTTGCCGTCGTACGGCAGCGAGAGGTCACGGTCGATCTCCACGACGTGCAGCAGGATGCGCCGCTGGCCGGCGAGCATGGCCCGGGTGCGGTCGGCCCCGGCGGACGACGGCGACCCGGTCGGCGTACCCGATGCGGGTGTCGGCGTGGTGGACGCCGGCCCGGTCGTCGCCGGCCCGCCGACCGTGTTCGACCCGGTGGGGTCCGGGTCGGACGGGCCCAGCAGCCGCGGGCCGAACAGGGCGGCGGGCACCAGCACCGCGATCACCGCGGCGGTCACGCCCAGCCCGGTGAGCCAACCACGCCGTTTCGAGCCCGTGCGCCCGGCCGTGCCCGACCCCGACGACAGCGACCCCTGGTCCGCTGCCGTCAGCAGCCCGTCGAGCAGTTCCCGGGCGGTGGGCCGGGCGGCGGGGTCCTTCTCCAGCGCCCGGGAGACCAGCTCCCGCAGCGGCCCGCCGAGGCCCGCCAGGTCCGGGGGCTGGGTGAGGATCCGCATCGCGATGGAGGTGGCGGAGTCACCGCCGAACGGGTTGCGACCGGTCGCGGCATGGGCGACCAGGGCGCCCCAGGCGAAGATGTCGGCGGCCGGGCCGGCCGGCTTGCCGGACGAGGTGTCCAGCCGCTCCGGAGCCATGTACGACACCGTCCCGACCAGCTGGTTGGTCCGGGTGTGCTGGCTGGTCGCCTCGAACGCGCGGGCGATGCCGAAGTCGATGACCCGGATCCCGCCCGGCGCGACCAGGACGTTCGCCGGCTTCAGGTCCCGGTGGATCACCCCGGCGCCGTGGATCGCGGTGAGCGCGGTGGCCACCCCGACCGCGATGCTGTGCAGTTGCGCCGCGCCCAGCGGCCCGTGTTCCCGGAGCAGCTGGGCCAGGCTGGGACCCTCGACGTACTCCACCACCAGGTACGGCGGGTCGTGGTCCGGGTCGGCGTCCAGGACCTCGGCGGTGCAGAACGGCGGGACCTGGCGGGCCCGGTTCACCTCGCTGCGGAACCGGGCCCGGAACACGTCGTCGTGCGCGAGCTCCGGCCGGACGACCTTGACCGCCACCCGTCGCCCCTGCGGCGACCGGGCGAGGAAGACGCTGCCCATGCCACCGTCGCCGAGCCGGCCGAGGAGCTCGTACCCACCGAGTCGGGCCGGGTCGCCGGGACGCAGCCCGTCGTTCACGCCGGATGCCCGCAGGCCGCGACCACTGCGCGAACCATGTTGCCAACCACCCGTTCTCCTCAGGCCGCTCGAACGCCGCCCGCAGCCTATCGTTCGCCCACGCAGCGGCGTCGATGCCGTCCACGCCCGGGCGGGCCGCGACGCCGCTGCGTGGGCGCGCCCCGGCCCCGGAACGGACGGCGGGTCGACCGGAGAACCGGGTCGACCCGCCGTCCGCTACCCGTATCCGGTGCCGGGGCAGCGCCCTAGCCGACCCTGATTAGGTCGAACCGGTCGAAGACCATGCTGTAACCGGTGGAACCCGCGTTCTTCCCGACCACCACGGCCCGCAGGGTGTGGTTGCCGGCGGACAGCGACAGCCCACTCGGCTGCTGAACGGTGCCGCCGACGCGGCCCACGAGTCCGGCTACCTGCTGGACGTCGTGGGGCCCGAAGGCGACGCTTCCGCCAGGGCCGACCGGATGCACACGCTGCTGCATCCCGACAACATCGACGGCATCCTGGCCTTCGCCCCGCTCGCCACCTGCATGGCGGGCCTCGACCTCACGTCCTTTCCCGTGCCGGTGCTGGTCGAGGGCGAGTACGACGACAACATGCGGGCCCAGGGCCTGCTGGCGGACGCCGCGCCGATGGCCGAGATCGTGCGCCGACTCGCCGCCGACGGACACCGCCGCTTCGTGCACGTGGCCGGCTCCGACCTGTGGGCCTCCGCCCGCAACCGCCGCACGGTCTACGAGGCGACCGTCGCGGAACTCGGCCTCACTTCCTGCGCGGTCGTCGACGGCGACTGGACCGTACGCTCCGGCTGGGAGGCGGCCACCACGGTGATAGCCGGGTGCGGAGCCACCGCCGTGCTGGCCGCCAACGACCGGGTCGCGTTCGGGGTCATCCAGGGGCTACAGAGCCTGCACATCGACGTGCCCGGCCAGATCAGCGTCGTCGGCTGGGACGACGAGGAGATCGGCCGGTACATGCGGCCCGCGCTGTCGACCGTCCGGGTCGACCGGGAATGGCAGGGCCGTGAGGCGATGCTGCGGCTC
The DNA here is from genome assembly GCF_000876225.1 of Micromonospora haikouensis. Classification (NCBI taxonomy): domain Bacteria; kingdom Bacillati; phylum Actinomycetota; class Actinomycetes; order Micromonosporales; family Micromonosporaceae; genus Micromonospora; species Micromonospora haikouensis. The sequence continues at coordinate 615,295 of NZ_JXSX01000001.1, forward strand.
CTCGCCCTCCTGAGAGGCGAGGAGCCGGAAAGCCTGGTACACCCGCCCGGCCTCAACCACGTCGTGCTGCGCCAATCGACCGGCCCGGCGCCTGAGGCGTGAGCCGACCACCCGCCCACCAGGCGACCGACGGGCCGACGCCCGCCCGGCCGTGCTCAGGTCCGGCCGTGCTCAGGTCCGGCGGCTGCGATTGGCCTGCTCGAAGATGTCGAGCAGATCCAGCATCGTCCTGCGCTGCTGGTCGGTGTAGGCCGGGTCCCGCAGGATCGCCTCGCGGGCGCTCACCCGGGGCGTGCCCTCCCCGTCGGTGGGGGCGGCCGGCGGGACCGGCGTGCGACCGGCGAGCCGGTGCGCCTCGGTAAGGTCGATGTCGAGGGCGTCCGCGAGGGCATTGACGACGCGGGCGGTGGGTGGCCGCCTCCCACCCCGGAGGCGGTCGACCGTCGTGCGGGCGATGCCGGTTCGGGCGCGTAGCTCCTCGTCCGTCCAGCCGCGTGCGCCCTGCTCGTGGCGCACGCGCCACCAGAAGTCGTACGCCACGCCCCTTTCGGGCCCCTGAGTCACGTGCATGTTGTAGCACGACTGCATGATCCGGACATAGTCCCGGCGGCGAGGGCACAGGTCACGAACTGCCGCCGTGTTCGTCCCGCATTGCTTTGCATCGGATTCGTGCGTCGACTAGCATCTTGTAGCGCGCGGATGCGCTGCGATTCGATGCAAGGTGGTCTTCGATGACCGAGTTGGACACAGACCGCTTCCTGACCGTCCAGGAGGTCGCGGACGTCCTCCGGGTCTCCCGATGGAGCGTCGGGCGTTACATCGGGGCCGGCGCACTGGAAGCGATCAAGGGCGACGGGCCGAACGGCAGCATCCGCATCCCGCTCCGAAGTCTTCATGCCTACATCGAGGCCCACACCGTCGCCGGCTCTGAAAGGGGGCGAGGTGATCCACGCCGTGCCGGCGGCGCCGGTCCGGTGCGCGGTCCGGGTGCACATCGCGCGCGACCGCCGTCCTGACCCATGACACAGTGCCGCCTCCGGCAGGTGTGGCCCGGAGGTGACTGCACGCTATGCCCGATCGACGGGCGGCCATCTGGTTCACAGTCATATGTTTTCGCACGTCAGTGCATATTTGTGAGAGTGCCGCGTCGTTATTGAAGCGTCCTCGTTGGATGCTGAGAATGGTGCGGGGCCGGCATGCGCCGGCCCCGCACCGGGAGCGGCTACCTCTGATCGTTGAACTTTGCGAGTGCGGCGATCAGGCGTAGCAGATGGGCGGTGGCCCTGGCTGCGTCAGCAGGGCCACCGTTTCCCCGGGCCTCCAGCACTACTGCTGCAAGCTCGAACGCGGTGGCCAGCGCCTCCACTGCTCGGACCGTGCCGTCTCGGGGTGCTGGCTGCCTCCCGGGACGGGCGGGGCTTGTCTCGTTGGGGCCTTCAGGCCTTTCAGTTTCTTCGGACACCGGTGCCCCGAAGAAGGTTTACGTACTCCCCTCCGCGTTCGACTCAACGCTCAGCAGGGGCGGGAGTGACGGACGTTGCGACGGAAACGCGGGCATCGCCCCGGGGGTCGCCGGTCGCCGTGACTATTCCCTCACCGTCTTGCCACACGGTTTGTACGTTGACATTCGGGTCGAATCCTGCTTCCCACCCCCACAAAACGTCTCATATTCCTTGTAACGGACACGTTTGACGAAATGCAGCGGCGCGCTTGTCGCTAGTTGCAATTTGCACCATGCAACGCCGTGTGACATTGCCCACGATCGAAGGATCGCGTCGTGGCGGTGACCTGTCATCATGCGCCGCCAGGCAATCGACGTCCGCGACGCCGCCTTGTCCACATTCGACTGCACTACCCAGGGCGCTGCGCCAGACCCGGCGAGTGCCGGCGGGCGTTGCGGCAGAGGGTAAGGACCGGGTGAGAGCCCGCCGAGAGCGGGCCGACGACCGGCTCGCCGCACTCTCCCGCCGCGCCAGTGGTCTCCTCGACTAAGGGCCCGGACCGGCTAGGCGGCGTAGGCGACTGCTGGCAGTGCAGCCGACGTCGAAGGTGAGCCCAACGCTTGCTGACGACACCGGGGGAGACTGTCGCCCCCGGTGTCGCCTACTGCAGCCGGGCGAGGGTGGGTCGAGGTCGACGTCCAGGATTCGCGCCGTGAATCCGTCCGTGTCGGGGACATACGAGCACCTGTGGAGCACCCGTCGGCCCCGATGGGGTTCTGGTGGCCGTGAGGACGCCCCGGTAGCTTCAGTGGTCTCTGTCTTCGATCGGAAAGTCGGCCTCGTGTCGCATATCGAGAAGATCACCGGTGAGTTGCGTGCGCTGATGACGGGCGTCGAGCGTGCGCAGGGTCTGATGGCCGCTGCCCGAAACCAGGCGCAGGAAGTGGCGCTGCGGGCCGCGGGTGCCGGCTTCGTCGCGGTAGCGGCGGGCATGACCCGGGTCGGCAGCACCATCACGGAAATCCAGGGCGGTCTGGGCAGCCTTTCCGGTTCGATCGGGGAGGCGACGAAGGCGACTGCGGCCGTCCCGCACGAAGCCACCCCGCAGGAGACGATCGCCGGGCTGACTCCCGTGCTGGCCGCCGTGGACAGCGCCCGCGACGCCACGACCGGCATCATCACCCAGGTCGGTGAGGCACAGCAACTCGTTGCGATGATCCTCCAGGGTGGACAGCCCGGCCCACTGCTCCAGGCCCTGGACGGCATCAAGCAGGTCCTGGTCCTGGTGGTCCAGCGCACCGGCATCGCACGTCAGCACGTCGAGGCGGCGATCGCCGAGGCGCGACAACTCGGCTCCTCGGGAAACTGACCGGGGCTGGCGGTCCCGCACCGACCAGCCCGCCCCCGTCCGCCACCAGCGCCCCGGCTGGTCCAGCTACCAGCCTCGACGGTGACACCTCCGCTGGGCGTGGCCCCACCCCGTGGGCCAGGCAACCCACCGGCGTCCCCGGCGGATCACCAACCGGACCACGAACGCGGATCCCGCCGCAGGAGGACGAGAGCGTGCGGCGGTCGCTGGAGTTGGAGAACGCGTGCGCCGACACGGTCGCGGAGCGGGGCTACCGGGTCCACCAGAACCCGACTAAGCGGGAGATCGCCGAGGCGCGGCTGAACACCGGCGACGTCGGGAAGCCGGACAAGGACCCCGACTATCTGATCGAAGGCCACGTCTTCGACTGCTACGCACCGAATCCGGCGAAGGCCGTGCGGGGCATCTGGACGGAGGTGTCGGGGAAGGTGGCTAGCCAGCAGACCCAACGGGTGGTGCTGAACCTGCGGGACTGGCGCGGTGACCTCGCCGCTCTCCAGAAGCAGTTCGACGACTGGCCGATCCACCAGCTCAAAAGAGCTCGCTGCGGTGACCCGCGGCGGTGAGATCATTCAACTCGTACGGCGAGACTGAGAAGGCGGGCGGCACGTGGCTATCGAGTACCGATTGACGCTGGCGGGAGACATCCCACTGGAACGGGTGGCCGAACTCGTCTCGCCGGAAGGATTCGAGGAGTCGGCCCTGCCCGGCTATCCACGGCTGCTCGGCGCGGACCTTCAGGACACGTCTGGGTACACGGTCAGCATCTACGGCGGCAGCGACGGCTACTTCGACGCCGAAGACGACGACGGCACCCAGTGGGAGTGGGAACCCGACCGGCATGTGAACCTCGTTTTCCACATGCCAAAGGACGACCCGTCCGGTAGGTCGGTGCCCGACATGGTGAGGGCCGTGGCCCGCGTGCTCGCCGGCCGGCCGGAGGACGCCGCACTGGTATTGAACGGCAACTGGCTGCTCCTCACCCGCATCGCCGGCATCCTGCGAAGACACCGTCACGCCTGGTGGGACAACTACGGCATCAACGACATCTTCCTGTAGCTGCGATACCGCAGCGCGAGCCAGAAGGGCGGGTAGCGCTGCCGATACCGACCGGAGCGGATGGCGGGCAGGATGGGCACGTGCGGATGCTGTTTTCCATCGGCAGCACCTGCACGATCTTCGGTGCGGCCACGTCTGCAGACGAGAGAGCCCCTCGGAAGGCGTGGGTTCGCTGGGATGGCGACCGACTGGTCACCGCCGCAAGCAACGACGCAGACGGAAGCCTCGTCATCAGCCCGTCCCCACGAGGTTGGCTGCTGACCACGACCCTTGCCACCGCCCGGCTCCCAGGTGGTGGCCGGGTCGGACCATGGGCACCTGAGGTCTTCCGGCTCAGCGACGAGATCCTCGGCACCAACTTCGGCCGCCTCGCGCCGCCATTTGGGACTCGGTCCCGCAGAAAGCACGATTCAGTGCGGAGTTAGCTCGGTAGTAGACCTGCCGTCCGGCGAGCACACGTGGTGAGGCCGAGGATCGGTTACATGCGGTCCGGGGTGGTGATGCCCAGCAGGTGCAGACCTTGGTGCAGGACTCGGGCGGTGAGTTCACACAGGGCCAGCCGGCTATCGCGTACTTCGCTGGCCGCGCAGGACCGGGCAGTGCTCGTAGAAGCCGCTGAAGGTGGCCGCGAGGGTGTGCAGGTATCCGGCGAGCCGGTGGAACTCCAGGCTCTGCTCGACGTCGGCGACGACGGCGCCGAAGTTGACCAGTTCGAGGGCGAGGGCGTGCTCGGCCGGGTGCGTGATCGAGATCGGTGCCACGGTGGGCTGCCCGATCCCGGCGCGGCGGAAGATGGACCGGATCCGGGCATGGGCGTACTGGAGGTACGGGGCGGTGTTGCCGTCGAGGGAGAGCATCCGCTGCCAGTCGAAGACGTAGTCCTTGGATCCGGTCGGTGGACAGGTCGGCGTACTTGATGGCGCCGATGCCGACCGCGCGGGCGACGTCGGCGATGGCCGCCTCGGGCAGGTCGGCCGAGCTGGTCGTAGACGGTCAGGAAGTGCTTCTCCGACTCGGCGGCCAGCAGCCGCCACAACCGTAGGGCCAGCTCGTCGCCGCCTCGTCTGACAAGGTGCTGCCAAGCTTCGCCGTGAGCTGCAAGCTTGCTCGGGGGCACCTCGGAGGACTTGGCGCTGTTGAAGTCGTCGCCCAGGTACCGCGGAACGATGTGCCAGTGGAAACGCGGGATGTCTCGGGAGAGCGGCCAGCATGGGGCCGCCTCCTCGGGCGACACGTCGGCGATGCCGCTGACGCGAACTGCCGGGACGAGGAGCATGTGACCCCGGCCGGCCGTACCGAGCCGCGGCTCGCAGGCGGACCCCGACCGCGAGGAGGCATTCGGGTAATCTGTGGCTCAGCGGGCCGTTAGCTCAATGGCAGAGCTGAGGACTTTTAATCCTTAGGTTCTGGGTTCGAGTCCCAGGCGGCCCACCGACCGCACCATTGTGCGAACCGGTGGTTCATCGTGAGTGCCCCCGTCCGGGTCGGGCGGGGGCATCGTCGTGTCGGTGGGGATCTTGAACACGGGGACGATGCCCTGGTCGGTGAGTCGGACCTCGGCGATGAGGGTTTCGATGGCTGCCTTGCGTTCGGTGGGGGTGCCACTGGCCATGATCGTGGTGAGGTGCTCGCGGATCCGGGTGATGGTGGCGGGCGGCGGAGGCGCTGGTTGGGTGGCGAGGTCGGCTTCGAGTTCGGCGTGGCGGGTGTGGAGTTGAGCCAGGCGTTGGCGTAGTTCGCGGATGCGGGGTCCGGCGGTGGCGTCGTCCATGGTGCCGTTTTCGAAGGCGGTGTGGTAGCGGCTGATGGCTGCCTCGATGGTGGTGATCTGGTGGGCGGTGGCGCCGAGTTCGGCGCGTCGATCGTCGCTGGTGGTGTCGCGTTGGGCGTGCGCGCGTTCGATCATGGCGGCCAGGACGGGTTCGGCGGTGGCGTAGAAGTCGTGCAGGGCTTGGAGGACGAGCTGGTCAAGGTCGTCGGCGGGGAGTCTGGGTGCAGTGCAGGTGGCGTGTTTGCCGTAGCGGCTGCGGGTGAAGCAGGTGTAGTAGCGGTAGCGGCGGGTGCGGCCGTTGGCGGAGGTGCCGATGTAGCGCTGTCCGCACTGTGGGCAGGTGAGTAGGCCGGTGAGGTAGTAGTCCGAGTCGGACATGGCGCGTTGGGTTTGGGTGTCTCCTCGGGCGTTGGCGATGTCCTGGGCGCGTTGGAAGGTGGCCCGGTCGATGAGGGGTTCGTGGGCGTCAGGGACGTAGACGTCGCGGTAGGCGATGTCGCCGACGTAGGCGGGGTTGTCGAGGATCCGGTTGATGGTGTGTCCGGACCACTTCTTCCCGGTGCGGTTGGGGATGCCGCGTTCGTTGAGGGCGGTGGCGATGGCGCGGGTGCCGGCGCGGTCGCGGGTGTAGAGGCGGAAGATGTCGCGGAGGATGGGGGCCTCGCCGGGGTGGGGGACGAGGCGGTGGTCGGGGTCGACGAGGTAACCGTAGGGGCGGGTGCCGCCGGCCCATTTGCCTTTGCTGGCTTTTGCGGTCATGCCACTTTTCACTCGGTCGATGATGATGTTGCGTTCGAATTCTGCGAAGACGGCGAGGAGTTGGAGCATCATGCGGCCGAAGGGTCCGCCGGTGTCGACGGGTTCGGTGGCGGATGAGAATCGGACGTTTGATGCTTCGAGGATGGTGATGAGGTCGAGGAGGTCGGCGACGCTGCGGCTGAATCGGTCGAGTCGGTAGACGAGTAGGACGTCGTAGAGGCCGGCTTTTGCGGCGCGGAGTGCTTTCTTGAGGCCGGGTCGTTCGGTGGTGGCGCCGGAGGCGTCGTCTTCGTATTCGGCGACGATGGTCCAGTCGGGCTGCGAGGCGACGTATTTCTCTAGGGCGGCGCGTTGTGCGTCGAGGGAGAAGGGTTGGTGCTCGTCGTCGGTGGAGCGGCGGATGTAGACGCACACCCGGCGAGGACCGGTCGGTGCCTCGGTGGGGGTGTGAGCGCGTCGGCCGCGTCGGCGGGGTGGGGGGAGGGGTGGCGTGTCGGGCATGGTGGCCGGTTGTCCTTCTGGGTCACTGGGCAAGCCGCTGGCGGCCAAGGGCAGGCCGCCAGCGGCTTGTTCGGGTCCGGGGGCTTACAGGTTCAGGTCGGGGTGGTCGTCGAGGAAACGGTTGAGTAGGACGGCGAGGGCTTCGGCGGCGTTGTCGAGTTCGTCGGCGGTCATGGGTACGGTGTCGATCCGTGCGATAACCATCGGGATCGACTGTTGCGTTGTGCGGGTGCGGTCGGGTATTGCGCCACCATTTGTTGTGGCGGCACCGGGATGCGGTTCGTCAGGATACCTCCGGACGGCGTTTTCGTGGTGGGGCGGTTTCGCCACTGTCCTCCGAAAAGCATGCGAATAAGTTCGAGTCGGAGTCCTTCTTTCATGGGTGTCCTTTCTGCGCGGAATCAACGCGGGTTGGTGTCAGGCTTGTTGGGATGACTTGACCTTTCGGCAGGGGTGGGCGTCGATCGTGTCCGTGCCGTCGGCGGGTAGGCGGGCGGCGCGCGACCGCATGTCTCCTCGGAGGAAGGGTCTGCCATGCCCCGCGAACGACTCAGCTGCCTGGCTGTCATCCCTGACGACGTGACCGATCCGTTGCTGTGGCGGCTCGCCCTCGACGTCGTCGCCGCTCATCAGCCGGACTCGCGGGGAGACTGCAGGAACCTGCAGTGCGTCGGGCAGCGGGGTATGTGCGCCGCCGCCCGTGACGCCCGCCGCGCCATGAGCCTCGCTCGCGCGAGCCGCCCGGCGCCTGATCGGCCGACGCCAGTAGTGGTGCGGGGCCGTGCTCCCGTGCCCGCCCGGCAGCGAGGCGCGTCGTTCGGCTGGTTCACTCGGCCAACGTTGGCGTCGGGTCGGTTGACAGTGCCGCTGGCAGCCGCCTGACGGCTGGTGGGCGCAAGGCGCCCATCGGCGGGGAGACGATGCGGCCCGTGGGTGGCCGTTCGGGCAACACGCCGCCAGCGTGCCGGTCCGCTTGACCGTCAGGGCACCCGTCGGTTCGGCTCTGCAGGCCTGGGTGTGGGGAAATGGGTGTCGTGGTGGGCGTCGGTGTAGGGCAGGTCGACCAGGCGCGTCCGGCCGATGGTGCTGCCCGGGAGGTGCCACACCGGTTCGGCGGGGCTGGCGTCGAGGGCGGTGCGGAGTTCGGCGGTGGTGGTGGCGATGATCGCCTTCGGCGGGTGGGCGGCGAGGCGGTGGTGCAGGTTGGTCTCGCGTCGGGCGGATGGCAGGTGGAACAGGACCGGCCACGCCCAGGTGCTCATGGCGTAGAGCCGCTCGTACTTGGCGATCTTTGCGGTGAGGATGTCGAGGCGTTCGCTGCCGGTGTCGTATTCGAGGAAGAAGGGCACGGACCGTCCGTGCTCGGTCCACACCCCGGCACCGTCCGGGCGGGGCAGCCCGGTAGGTCCGTGGACCATGATCTGCGGGTTGCCGCCGTGCCGGTAGAACACGCCGGGGTCGTGGAAGGCGGAGGCGGGCTGCCAACGGTCCAGGACCGTGTCGGGGTGGATGCGGGCGTGGGCGGCGAGGTCGATGAAGACCTGGTTGCCGCCGAGCAGGTGCGGCAGGTCCGGCCGGGCGGTGAGGGACTGCTTGCGGCGGCGGGCCTGGTCCCGGCGTGGTGGTCCGAGTCCGCGTTGGGCGTGGACGTGGTCGTAGCCGAGCTGGTCCAGGACGTAGTGGTACGGGTACGAGCCGCCGTCGGGGCGGTTGGGCCGGAACCGGTCCACCGCCCGCAGGACGGTCAGGCGCAGGAGCCGGCGTTGGGTGAAGTCCAGTGACGGGAACAGGGCGGCGGCGATCTGGTCGGTGGTCAGGACGCCGTGGTCGTAGAGCCAGCCGAGGAGGCGGTCGTCGCGGGCGGTGATGCTGGCCTGCAGCCGCAGCAGCGGATCCGGAGCCGGTAGGCGGCTACGCATACGCGTCCCCAGGGGAGAGACCCCCGAGATGAGGGTCTGTCTGGAGCAGGACCGCAGCGGTGACAGCGGGGCTGACCTGGGCTGTCAGTCGGGGCGGGGGGTCGGTTCGGGGGTCGGTGTCAAGCCGGACGGCGGATCGGGGATCGACACCGACCCCCGAACCGACGACGACACGGCACCCTCGGTCCTGGCGGATTACGAGAACGTCCGCCGCGGGTCGGTGGCAGTGTCGTCGGCGTGGGTGGATGGCGTTGAGTTCGGTGGACACGTTTCTACTCCATGATCGGGATGCGAGTCGGAGGTCGGTGAGCACCGGTTGTTCTCGCGGGGACAGGGTCACGCCGCCCGCAGTTGGGGCTGGTGCTGAACTCCTTGCTGGGGCGCGGGCGCGTTTTGCCAGGTGGGTCAGGGTCTTTTAGGGAGACCCGGACTTCCTGAAGGTGCCCCTCATCGGCGGCGACGCTTCGTCTGACAGAAGACGGGACGATCTGTCATGCGGTAGGTGGTGGTGACAGGTCCGGTCAGGGCTGGTGGGGCGTGGTGGTCTCGGCGCGGAGGACACGGACGAGCGCCGAGGCAGTGGCATTGGACAGGTGATGGCCGTCCGCGCGCAGTTGTCGAGCGACGGCGGTGCGGGACAGCGTCGTCCCCTGGGCCTCAAGGGCACGGGCGGCGGCCTTGGCGGCCGGGACCAGCGCCGTGACTTCCGGTCCGCTGTCCGAGACCGGCATGTGACCGTCGCTCCGGTCCGGGACAGTCGGCTGCCGGTCCGCGGCAGCGGTGACCGCGGCAGTGGAGTCCCGGACCGAGACCGCGCCGGCGTGGACCGGCGCAGGCGGTCCCGGGACCGGCTCGAAGGCGTCCGGGACCGTGGCGTCGGAGGCCGACACTGGCCCAGACCTGCCCCGGACGTCCCGGGTGGGCGGAGCGGGGTCGGCGCGGCCGAGGGCGATCTTCACCATCGCCAGGAAACCGAGCGCGGGCAGCGCGGCGGCGATCCAGCCGATCACCGATGGTTCCGCCTCCACCACCTGAGCCGCCAGGGACAGCAACACGGCCGCCGCCAAAACGGCCGCAGGGAACGTGACGCTCTTGGCCAGGCGCCGGTTGCGGCGTAGCTCCAGACCCGCCGCGATCGACGTCAACTCCAGGACCACCGCGTCCGCCCACGCCAGCCAACCCGGCTGGCCGTGCCCGGCAGCGACGTCATGAACATGACGGAAGGACGCCGCGCCCGCCGCACCGCCGATCAACAGCATGATCAGCACCTGGACCCGGTTCTCCAGCCGCTCCCGCCCCGACCGCCCCTCACCCGGCGGGTCATGCGGTCGATACTCAGGTCTCGCCAACGGCCCACCACCCGTCGACGGACAGCCCGCGCATGGCCTCGACCAGAACGGCCAGGCCAGCACGGACCGCGACGACAGAGGCGACGGACACCGCCGCCACCCCCGCCCGATTGATGTCGAACGAAATCACGTTGAAGCTCCATCGATGGTCGTAGGGTTCGGAGTGCGATGAATGAGGGCCACCCGCAGACGCCCTCGGCAACGCGGACAGCACGACCGCGCAGGCCACCTTCTGGGCATGCGCGCTCCTGCCGGATGGCCCTCCGGCAGGGCGGGCCACCCCATCCACGCGCGGGGGCCGTGAAGTCACTGTGGACGAATCAACGAACGAGCCAGGCCCACGCAGGGCAGGCGAAGAGGACAGCAGGCATCGCCGCAACCCGCACAGCGGGCTGCGCTCAGCAACGGACAATGACAGAGGCCAGCCGAGCCGCAGGGGGTCAGGACTCACCGAGGGCGCCACGCGGAGCGCCAGAGGTGGAGCGGCGGCTCAACTCGCCGACAGCCGAACCTTCATGTGGGTCCTCCCATCTCTCCACGCCCCCGGACATCGCCGCCACGAACAACAGCAGACATCCGACATCCGGGAACGCCTGCCCCCCATGACCGACCACACCAACCAGCGGGACGGGGAACGCACAACCAGTACGCCCCGGGCACACCCACCACGTCAACCCAGAATTCCAACAGGCGCCACACTCGAACCGAGCCGCCAGTCCAGCCGAGTCCAGGAACGTCACCTCCAGTGACCCGCAGTGCTCCCGCGTCCACACCGCCCGCGCGAAATTTGCCCACCACTTCGCCCATTGCTCAGGACGGCGATCTCGCCATTCGGTAAGGAACTGAGAATGCTCACGCGAAGGCGACGAGACTGACAGCGCAGGTCGGCCGGAGCCCTCCACACATCCGGTTACACCCATCGGCGACCCGCCCAGCCCGCTGACTGCGCACGGTAAGTTCATCTCGTGCTTCCGATGACCTTGCAAGAGATCGCGGCCGTTGTCGGCGGAGCCGTCCACGACGCCCCTGGAGCGGTGACGGTGACGGCCCCGGTGGTGTTCGACAGCCGGCGCGTGGAGCCCGGCGGGATGTACGTGGCGTTGCCCGGTGAGCGCGTCGACGGGCACGACTTCGCGGCGCAGGCGATCGAGGCTGGTGCGGCGGGAGTGCTGGCGTCACGGCCGGTCGGGGTGCCGGCGGTGGTCGTCGAGGACGTGCCGGCCGCGTACGGGCGACTGGCCCGCGCGGTGGTGGACCGGTTGCCGCAGACCACGGTGATCGGGGTGACCGGGTCGGTGGGCAAGACGTCGACCAAGGACATCCTTGCCCAGGTTCTCCCCACCTGGGGTGAGACGGTGGCCAACCGGGCGTCGAACAACAACGAGCTTGGGTTGCCGTACACGGTCACCCGCGCCACTGCCGACACGCGGTATCTGGTGTTGGAGATGGGAGCGCGGGGCATCGGTCACGTGGCATACCTGACCCGTATCGCCCCGCCCACCGTCAGTGTCGTGACCCGTGTCGGGCACGCGCACCTTGGTGAGTTCGGGTCGGTGGAGAACATTGCCCAGGCCAAGGGCGAGATCGTGGAAGCCCTGCCCGACGCGCAGGGCGGCGGGTTGGCGGTGCTCAACGCCGACGACGCGTTGGTGGCCGCCATGGCGAGCCGCACCAGCGCCCGCGTGCTGACCTACGGCATCGAGAGCCCTGCGGATGTGCGTGCCGAGGGCGTGACGGTGGACGAGTTGGGCCGGGCCGGCTTCCGGCTGACGTACGACGGCCAGGCCGCCGAGGTGCGGTTGCGTCTCTACGGGCTACACCAGGCATCCAACGCCCTGGCCGCCGCCACCGTCGCGCTCGGGCTCGGCCACCCCATCGAGGCGGTGGCCGACGCGGTGTCCCAGGCCGAGGCGGTGTCACCGGGCCGGATGCAGGTCACCACCCGCGCCGACGGCGTGACGATCATCAACGACGCCTACAACGCCGCCCCCGACGCCATGCGCGCCGCGCTGCGTGCCCTGCACACGATGACCGGGGACGGCCGACGGGCGGTCGCGGTGCTGGGCGAGATGGCGGAGTTGGGCGAGCACGCCGCGCAGGTGCACCGGGAGATCGGGCAGCAGGTGGCCGAGATTGGGGCCGGATGGCTCGTGGCGATCGGCGGAGCCGACGCCGCCCAGTACGCGGCCGGAGCTGCCGGCAACGGCACGGCGGTGGACCGTGCGGCGAACGTGGCCGAGGCGTGGGAGTTGCTGCGCGACGGGCTGCGGCCTGGGGATGTCGTGTTGGTCAAGGCGGCCAACAGCGCCGGGCTCCTCGCGCTCGCGGACAAGCTGATCGAGGAACCCGGCGCTGTCACTGCCTGACAGGGAAGATCAGGCGGACAGGGCTACCTCGGTTCGGCAGCTCAGGCTGTCCAGGATCGCCGTGCCGTAGCCGGTCACGTCACCGGTGCCCATCGTCAGCACCACGTCACCGCGTCCGGCCATCCGTGCGACCACCCGGGCGGCGTGGTCGGGTCCGAGTGGCAGGCAGTAGTCGCCGTCGCGCAGGTGCACCTTGATGGCGGTGGCGTCCGCGACCGGCTGTCCATCCGGCACGGTGCCGTGCACGTCCAAGAGCAGGATGTGATCGGCGTTGTCCGCCAGGATCCGCCCGATGCGCTCGCCGAAGGCGAGGACGCGGGCGTGTCCGGAGGGCTGGAACACCACGAGCACCCGCCCCCGGGCCAGGGTCCGCGCGGCGTCCAGGTCGGCGGCGATCTCGTTGGGGTGGTCGGCGTAGGAGTCGATCACGGTCACTCCGGCGCGGGTGTCGATGTGCTCGAACCGGCGGCGCACCCCGCCGAAGGTGCACGCCGCCCCGGCCGCCTCGGCGGGGTCCAGGCCCAGGGCCACCGCGCACGCCAGGGCCGCCGCCGCGTTGTCCAGGTGGTGCGCTGCCGGGGTCGGCAGGGTCAGTCGTACCTCGGTGCCGTTGGGCATCCGCACCGTCGCCGACGCCGACCAGCCGTCGGCGTGCACGTCCAACAGCCGCACGTCCGCCGTGCGGTCGCGGCCGTAGCGCAGCACCGTCAGGTCGGGCCGCTCGTCGGCGATGACCTGGGCGGCCACCGTCGCGCCCACGCAGTCGGCGTTGACGATCAGGAACCCGTCCGGCGCGATCCGGCAGCCGAACCCGACGTAGGCGCGCAGCACGTCGGCGTGGCTGACGAAGTTCTCCGGGTGGTCGTCGGTCACGTTCGTGACGACCGCGATCGACGGGGTGAGGAAGTGGAACGACCGGTCCGACTCGTCCGCCTCCGCGACCAGCAGCTTCGACCGGCCGAGGTGCGCGCCGGAGCCCGGCCCGGTCAGGTCGGCACCGATCAGGTACGTCGGGTCCTCCCCGAGGGTGCGCAGGACGTGAGCGAGCACGCCGGCCGTGGTGGACTTGCCGTGCGAACCGGACACCGCCACCAGCCGCCGCCCGACGGCCAGCTTGTCGAGCACCTGCGCCCGGTGCACCACCGGGATACCGGCGGCGCGCGCCGCCCGCACCTCCGGCGTGTTCCGCGCAACGGTGGTGTAGACGACACAGCTCGCGCCCTCGATGTGCGAGCCGTCGTGCCCCAAGCGCACGAAGGCGCCGGCCGTCCGCAGCGCCGCCAACCTGTCGGAGTCCTGCACGTCGCTTCCGCTGACCTGGTGGCCCAGCTCAGCCAGCAGCCGAGCCAGACCGGACATCGCGGAACCGCCGACGCCCACGAAGTGGGGGCAGGACAGGTCGATCGGGCCGGAGTACGCCTCGATGGTCGGATTACCAGTGATCGTGTCGGTCATGGTGCCGTGTCTCCTTCGATGTGAGAGCTGACAGGTAGATGCCATGAGCTGACGTGCTAGAGGGACAAGCTCCTTCCACTCGTGCGATCCCTTGCGCGCGGCCGAGCTGGCCTCGGGTCACGAGCTCGGCCGCGCGGGTCCAATCGATTTGCGTCGGCCCATCCACCACCCGGTTCACCGCGTCGGGAGGCGCGGCACTGACGCCAGGAGGCCGGCGGAAGCCGTCGAGCCTCACCGCAGGGTTGGGAGGCTGCCGCTCCCGCTTTCGCTCCATTCGGCAGGCCGGACAGATGCAGGGCCGACCACCCGGGAACCTGCGTGACCGATGCCGGCGATGCCTCGGCCGGATCAGCGCCGCATCGTCGTCATCCACGATCGCTCCCATCCGCTTTGGCAAGCGCAGCGGGCACGCGTTCGAGGGACAACGACGCGCTAGGTCCAGCGAGCGACCGAAGATGATCGCCACACGCGCAGCTCAGCTGTCGCCGCGCCAAACGCCGCCGGAACAGCTCCGCCGCCTTCTGCTCCCGCAAGCGACGCGACAACACCTCCAGCCGCTCCCACCCGGCCAGCAAGGCCCCTTCACCGTCCAAGGCCGCGTCACAGGCCGCCCAGAACTCCATCGGTGCCGTCTGACGGGCTATCTCCACATTGGCCACCGTGCTCCGCGACCAAGACACCATCCGTGCCAGGCGCACCTGGGTCACACCGGCAGCCCGTCGCGCCGCGGCCAGCCCATCCCCTGCCAGCCTGCGGGCGTCCGCCACCTCCTCCGGCGTCACCAACTCCGCCGACGAACGAGTCGCTGTCGGAACCTGCTCGAACACCACGACGCGGACCACGCCACCCCCACCCGGGACCTCCACCGAACCGCTACCAATCCGGCAGGTGTGCTGGTGCCTGCCCGGCTGCTGTCCGCCGGATCGGCTCACCCCATGCCGCTTTGTGTCGGCGGGGTGTGGTCGTGAGCCAGCGGCGTCGTGGGGGCTGCCCACGAAGACGTCGGACGGGCATCGCCGCAGACGCTCGCCATGGTGGTTGAAGTCCCCGCGCTCTACGACGTCCACGGGTTCGTCCTTGCGCTGGAACCACTTCCATCGGGGCATCCAAGTCACCTTCGGTGTCCGTGCATCAGCCTTGCTGCCAGCTACGATCCGGCAGGATCAATTCACCTTGCAACACTCTTGGTGAGACGATCAGACTGAGACGCGACTAGCGGATGGTGATGCAACGGTCGTCTCGCGGCACGTCGAATGACGCATCAGCATGAGACTGGGAGGATGATGCCGATGACTGAAGCGGGATCGACGGTGCCGCGGCGGGAGCTTGGCCGGCTGCTGAGGCAAGCCCGAGAGCAAGCCGGTATCGGCCTGGAAGCTGCGGCCTCTGACCTTGAGTGGTCACGCGCCAAGATGTATCGCATCGAATCAGGGCAGACCCCCGTGCGCGCGCTCGACGTCGACCAGATGTGCCGCCTGTACGGGGCATCACCGGACATGGCCGAAGTCCTGATCAGCCTCGCCAAGGAGTCCAAGAGCAAGGGCTGGTACCACGCCTACGGAGAGATCATCCCTCGATGGTTCGAGCTGTACGTAGGACTTGAGTCCGCAGCCAACCGGATACGAACCTACGAACACGCCCTGGTGCCCGGCCTGCTGCAGACACCCGACTACTCCGCCGAGGTGGCACGGACTCGTCCAGGTGTCAGCGACGAAGAGGTCGCCAAGCTCGTCGGCCTACGAACGGAGCGCCAACGCCTGCTAGTCCGAAAGCGGCCGGCCGCCCCCACCCTGGAAGTGATCATCGAGGAGACGCTTCTACACGCCAGCGTGCCCGGCATGGCCGGGCAGATCGATCGACTCGTGGAGGCGAGCACCGCACCCAACGTGTCCGTCAGGGTCCTACCGCTGAACAAGAGATTGAGCCAGGCAGCCATCGCTGGCAGCTTCGTCATCCTGGACTTCCCGACGAACGGCGCCCGCTCCGCAGAGCCGACCACCGTCTACAACGAGGGACTCTCGGGAGCCCTCTACATCGACCGCCTAGAAGAGGTACGAGCGTACGCCGAGGTGTGGAACACCCTTACGCATCAAGCCCTGAGCGTTGAGGAGTCCCGCAAGCTCATGCAAGCAATCAAGGAGAGAAATCATGACTGATCTGACTGGCATTGATCTGACTGGCGCGGCTTGGCGGAAGAGCAGCCGCAGCAGCTCTCAGGGTAACTGCATGGAGGTCGCTTCCAACCTCCCGGGACTCGTTGCCGTCCGTGACAGCAAAGACCAGCGCGGGCCGGTGCTGGTCTTCACCTCTTCCGGATGGGATGCCTTCCTCGGCTTCGCGAAGGCTCCAAGGTGACCGTTTCGCTACTACGCCAACAGCGGGGCAGTCAATTTCGGCAGCAACGCATGGTCGTGCTTTGACGGGCGGTCTGCAATGGACGCCCAGTCCATAGGGGAGTGAGACTCCGCTTCCGAGTTGGGCGGCGCCCGTTCGCCGCCCGGTACGCAAATCGCCGTCCGCCTCCGCTTCCCGTCGACACTCACCTCGTGACCATCGAAACCTGCACCCGCGAGCTGACCCTGATCGGCTCCAAGGAGATCCGGGTTGGCTCACGGGGTGTGCAGCCTTCCACTCGCTGGCTGGCTCGCACGCTCGCCAAACTGCTGGGCAGCAAGCGAACCAAAACCATCCGCAGACCCAACCTGTCGGAATCCCTTCAAAGAACACATCAGCTGGACCTGACTCGGTGATGGAGACTCCGGCGACAATGTGGTCGGCGAGGGGTTGCGTCACCTGCACCGTTACAACGAGATGGGCCACGCCAGAGCGATCACGGCGCGGACGATCGCGCCTGAGCGTCTGGCGCGGGCTCGGCCCGGAGGGACTGCAACAGACGACCGATTGCCTCATCTGGCCGAGGTGTGGCCGGATGGGCGGCCAGCACGTTAGCCCGGCCGCTAGGCAGCGGAGCTACGGGTCCGCCGAGCGGTGCCATCAGGACACACTGCTGGATCGCTGCTACGGCGTCTGGCTTGCTGGCGCGGCGAACGCCCCAAAGGTACTTGGACGTGCTGACAGTGAAGTCGTCGGTGCTGACGGGGGCCTGCCGCTTCTTGGCGTCGATGATGATGGCGGTCGTCTCGCCAGGTCCACTCCGTACGAGCAGGAGGTCTGGCCGCAACTCCCCAACCGCCGCTACGTAACGTTCGCCAAACACGCTGAAGCCATGCTCGCGACGACCGGCACGGTAGGGGGGGATGACCGCTTGGTAGTGCAGCTCCAGGACGCCGTCACCGTCGGCCCACCGGCCCAGGCAGCTCCCGTCGGCTGTGTGCGGCTGCGGTGGTCCGATTAGTTTGATCAGCGCGGTCCGAATACTGTAAGCCACCCAGGCTTCGTACAGCTCCCAGAGTTCGGACAGCGGCGCATGCGCGCCACCCGCTCCGATGTTGCGAACTTCGGAGAGGGCACGCAAACAAGACGAGTATGTACCAGCCATGGTCGCAGGCCACACCGAAGGTGGCGGGTCGGCGACCGGGGAACTGGGCTTGCTGTTGACCGCGAGGCGCCGAAACAGCCCGACCATCCGGGCCTGAATCTCCGGCACGGCGGCCAGGGCAGTCACGGCTTCCAGCTCGCGAGATAGGAGACTACCCACCGCCATAAGAGCGTGAAGCTTGCGTGGCTGAGCAACGATGTGCCGCCGGGCGGTCGTAGCCGGCGCGCGCCGCGCGGGGTGGGCGAGCGCATGGGCTTTCGCGGTGCGCTCCGTCTTGGACAACAGGATCCGGCCGCCGGGCCGGTCGAAGGGCACCCACCGCACTTCTGGTGCACCGGCGATGGGCCAGTTGGCGAGAAGAGCACTGGCCGCGTGCACCGCCGCTTCGAGCGCGGCCCAGTGGATGCGCGGCCCCAGGTGACGTTCGAGCCGGGACCACGCGGCGCTTCCGCTCGTTGGTGGCCGGCGCAGGCTGGTGATCTCGTTGCGGGCATGCCACATCTGTTCGAGATCAGCGGGGCCGAACGGGGCCGGTGGTGGTACGGAGAGCGTGCTGACGCCGGGGCCGTCCCGGCTGATCCAGGGTAGAAGCAGTATGCCGCAGCACTCGTGTAGCGGATCGTTGGTTTCGATCAGTTGAGTGCGACCGTCGGCGAGGCGGTGGATCTGCACGCTTGCGGGTAGATCCACCTCGAGCAGGTGTCCCGGAATCTCGACGTCCGCCACGGGCACACCTCCGCGGACATAGGTCACCGAAGTCGACGACCGTGTCACGAGAAGCTGCCCGAGGTCACGAGAGGCTGGCCCAGAAGTCCGGTGAGACGCCGAACAGGCTTTCGCCGCCAGCGGCGAGCTTGGTGAGCCGCCGATACAGCAGCCCGCCCTCGGTGGTGGCGGCAAGCAACGACGGCAGGACCCGCCCAAACTGCTCCGAGGACAGGCCGGGCAGGACAAAGTGCAGCAGACTGTTCTCCGCCGACTCCATGTCCGTGTGTCCGGGCAGAAGCCCACCGGCCAAGGCCGCCTCAGCGAGCGGTACGTGCCACGCCATGTAAAGCACACAGCGCTGGATGTCGCGAGGGCTGACAATATTCGTCCCGCGGCCTGCCTCCTCGGCGACGACGGTAAGCAGCGGCCGCAAGGCTGCGGCAAAGCGGTCGGAGTCGCCCATCGTCAAGTAGCTCGACCAGGCCAACGTCGGGTCGCCGAACAGCGCCGCGCCGGGAGGCTCGATGGACCTCGGGGGCGGCGGGACAATGGCGTCGGTGCTTCGCAGGACATAGTCGATGTCCGGCGGCTCGAGCAGGACAACACAGGCCCGTCCGCTGACCTTTGGGGCAGGGGCCTGTGCGGTGCTGTCCACATTGACAGTGCCGAACACCCGGGGAAAACGGTGCAGCTGCACCTTCGTCGGCACGCCGCCAGCGTTTGTGCCGTGATGATGCAGCGGCCACCGGAGGCTCTCGAACGCGATTGCGCTCGCGGCCGTTATGACCGGCCCGAGGTACGCCTCCATTGGGCTGAGGTTTGCTTCCTCGACCGTGATCACAGGGGTGCCGCTGGAATTCTCATGCAGCCGCATCAGGTCCTGTGTGACCGGACCGTTCACAAAGGCGCCAGCGAACACGCTGTACTGCCCGACTAGATCCTCCGACGACGTCCATGCCGGTCGGGTGTCAATAACAGCGTGACACCTCGATTGGCTAAAGAAGTCGGACAAAACTCTGGCGGCCGTTGACTTGCCCGTCCCACTCGGACCGGCGAACAGCAGAAACTGAGCGCCAAGGCTGGCGGCCAGCAGATCGATCTGAGTGCGCGCATCATACACAAGGCCCCGCTGGTCCAGAAAGTCCCGAAACGCCTGCGGCACACCCGCCACCTGGTCTACGATCATGATGGGCTCGTCAGTAGACGGAGGCTCGGCGGGCCGAGCAGTTGAATCAGGCGGTTCGCATCCAGGTTTCCAGTGCCGTTGGCGGCACACCAGCTCACCACCAATGACAGGTTTCGGGCTCGTGGCAACGGAGCGCCATTGCGGGTTGCCTGGGCAACCAGCGCCTCGATCGTGCCGGGCAGCACGAGGTACCCCGGATCGCCGGCAAATGCTGGCGCCAACAGCCGTGGCTTGGTGCTGGTCCGCGCGGTGCCCTCGCCGGTACCCGCACAGGCCTTACTGTTTAGCCGGCACTGCGGATCGCGCCCGGGGACGGTAACCAGGTTGACGCACCGCGAGCGTGGCACAGCGTACACCTCCTGCGGTTCGCCGATGGCCTGGGCGTCGTCCGCCGGCCATGCACAGCCGATCCCGTTCTGCTGGTTTAGGGTATTGACCGGGTTGTACTCGGCCAAGGTCGTCGCCCGGATCGCCGAGAGCGGCTCTGCACTCCAAACCCAGTCCGGCGCATCGATGCCGAGCTTCGCTGAGTCGCGAGATCCGGGGCCTGGCAGCCGGTGGTCGGCCACCAGCGTCAACGCCTCGCGTGGGTCAAACAACAAGTCCAAGAGGACTCGTGTCGGATAGCTCAGCTCCTTCAGTAGCGGCGCGTGCGGGTGGAGCAGGGCGCTAGGGGCGGTACCGAAGAGCCTCCACATTGCTTGCACAAGCTCATTGCGGCCGAACCGCCGCGCGCGGCCGGGCGGGGGAGCGTCCCAGGACTGCCAGTGTGTGGCACCCCCGGTGCGAGTCAACACGGACAGCGCGACCGCCATCCAATATATCCGGGGCTCACGTAGCGCTCTGACCCGCTGTCGGATTTCCAGTACTGCGGACTTGAGATCCTGCGGATCCGCGGCATATACAACTGGCAGAGTCACGCCCCAACCTTAAGGCAGGACTCGTAGCCGGCACTTTGAGCGGTGTCGACCCCGCCGTAGCGTGCTGGCAGCAGCGCGTCGAGCGCCAGCTCTCCGCGCGCCCACCGCGCGTACGGAGCGTCAGCGGGCAGTGCGATGGCGGGCTCGTCGAGGCCGGCGGCGGCCGCGACGCTCAGGTCGGCGATCGCATCGTGAACGGAAACTGGGAGTGGGTTCGTCCGATGGGGCCTCGGTTGCTCGTTGGCGAAGTACGGCTGGAGCATGGCATGCGTCGGCATTGGCCAGACCGGCTTCATCCCGGTCGCGCTGGCCTGCAGCACGAGCCGCCGCCGCAGCTGCGGCACACCGTACGCCTCCGCGTGCAGCACCCGGATGTCGACGTCGTATCCAAGCGAGGCTAGCCTTTCAGTCAACTCGTCGAGGAACGCCTTGCCACGCCAGCGCAGTGCGAGCACGTTCTCGAAGAGCACGCGTTCGGGCCGCAACTGCCGCACCGCCTCGAGGAAGCTGAGGACCAACAGGTTGCGCGGATCGTCAACCCGACATGGCCCAGCCGTGGAGAAGCCTTGGCACGGGGGGCCACCGGCAAGCAGGCCCAGCGAACGCCCTGCGAGTCGGCTGCGAACGGTCGTCACCACATCCTCCACATGCTCGGGCAGCGACAGGTCGCGTTCCAAGACCCTATGGCTCGGCCCGTGACAGCCGGCTAGCGTACGGCATGCGTCGCGGTTGTTATCGACGCTGGCGATGACCTCGTGCCCCGCCCAGTCGAGGCCCAAGCCGAGGCCACCGGCCCCGGCGAATAGGTCAACGGCGGTGCCCGACTCGATCACCTGGCCAATCTGATAGGCCAGCACCGGAGGTACTGCATTGCCGACCTGCATGCACCGCTGTCGAAGAGTGCCGTGGAATCGGATCCGGTCGGGGAAGCCCTGCAGTCGCGCCGCCTCGCGGACAGTGAGTAGGCGCGGCAGCTCAGGATGGATGAACGAGCCGTTACCTGGCCGAGTGAGGTAGGTGGAGATGGTGTATGACGGGCGCTGCCAGGTGAGCCGCCCGTAGTAGGTGCTGCGGCTGCCCTCGCCCCGCGTAAACGCTTCCCGGATCTGCCGTACTCGGGCGGACGGGAAGTCCTCGGGTAGGTCCTTCCAGTTGCCGCCGGGCGGCACGTGCCGCAGGACCTCTTCGTCCAGGCTGCTTAGCTTGCCGGAGACGTGGTCGTAGACGACGTGCTTGTTCATGCCCCCAGCCTCAGATCGATGTCGGCGCGGCCGGTTACGGCCACATTCGCCCCCACAAGCGATGACAACGACACCTTCTGAACATGCGGGGTTCCAGCTTCGGTGAGTGCCCGTACTAGTTCCAGGCAACCCGGGCCATCGACCACAAAGCCAGAAGTGAAACGGCCAGTATGTAGCAGCCCAGGCGCGTCAACCACGCTGTCTAATGGCACCAGGCCGATTGTCCGCTGGCCCCACGGCCTGGTGCCGACGGCGAGGCTCGGACCATGTGTGCTCCGGTCCAACACAGTCGCAAGCAGGGCGGTCGCCCACGACCCGTACCCCAGCGGGTCCTCGCGAAGCAGCCGACGCGCCGCTGCGGTGTCGGCTGGCAAACCGCTAACCGCCACATCGATCTGCGGTGCCTCTGCCCGGATCCTGGCCAGCGTGAGCGTGCCGGCAAGCATGCTCATGTCCATCACCCGCCACTGGCGACCCAGCCGTTCGGCCGCCAAGGCGGTGGTGCCGGTGCCGCCGTACGGGTCCAGGACGAGGTCGCCAGGCCGGCTGCTGGAGGCCACAATCCGCTCGAGGAGAGCCAGCGGCTTCTGCGTGTCATAACCGGTCCGCTCGGCGGAATGCGCGGATAGAGGTGCTACATCGCTCCAGATATCCTGCAGACGTACACCAGGGCTGTCCTCCACGTAACGCTTAAGGCGAGGCACCCCATTGCGGCTGTAAACCAGCCGACCTTCCGCCTCAAGGCGCTCCATCTCAGGCTTTACCCAGGCCCAGTGCCGCCCGGCCGGCGGATACTGACCCTTCCACTCGTAATGGGCCAGCGTACCCAGCCGTTCGCCCGGCCCGGTACAGGTGATCGCCTGGTAACGACCACGTTCGTCGGACTGCCGAAAATAGGTTTCAATGTACTCAGGAGTGTACGGCGAATACTGTTGATTCCAGGTGTAGTTACTTGTCTTGCTATAGAAAAGGATCGTGTCGTGGATCGGACCGTACCGGCGCGAGCCGCTGTGGGCATGGGTGCGGCGCCACACGATCTCGTTGCGAAAGTTTTGAGGGCCGAACACGGCATCGAGAATTATCTTGAGGTAATGACTCGCCGCAGGATCGACGTGCACGTAAAGGCTGCCCTGCTCCGACAATAGCCGATGCACCTGACCCAGCCGTGCAGCGAGGCCGACCAGATAGGCGGCGAGTGGCGTGCGCCCCAGCTGACCCAAAAGCGCTCTGGTCATCGAAGCGCCGCCGGGATTCAGGTGCTCGCCAAGGGAGGCCAGCAACTCAGTGCTTGCGTCACTCCAAGACCAGATGTCGGCGAATGCATCTGAAGTCGTGCTCGCCTTGCTCACGCGAGTCTGGTAGATCCGGCCACTGTTGAACGGCGGATCCATATAGACCAACCCGGCCGAGCCCGAGTCGAGACGAGCCAGGGCCTCCAGGTTGTCACCTATTGTGATGGAGCGGATACCAGGTGAGGAGCGCTGAGCTTCGTTGCCGGTCATGCCGAGGAGACTATAGCGCCTTAGGCGTTCAGCCGTGCACCATGCCCTGAATCGCCGTGGTCCTGCTGCGGGGGGAAGGCGTCCGGCACTACCAAGCCGGGCTGTCAACGCTTTGGCGTCGGGCGCGGCTGGTCCCGTAAGCTGGGTGTGGGCGGCCGTGAACGACAGGCTGGAGGAGCGATCCGTGCGACCGAAACCGCCGCAGGCGAGTTCGGCTGCGGCGCGGAGAGTGATGCAGGGCAACCGAGGGCGTGACACTCGCCTCGAGCTGGCGACCCAACGCGCGTCGCACCGGCGCGGTGGCCTCCGAATACAGGATCGACGTCCAGCCGCTGTCGAACGTTCGCCGGCGCGCTGACCAGGTCTTTCCTCGGGCGTAGATGACTGTATTCGTCGATGGCTGCCCTGGCCCGCCGGCGGCTCCTGCTGCCGGCGGGGCCGGACGTGAGGTGGTGTCGTGTGCTGGTTGCGATTTGGTCAGCATCTCCACGACGAGCAGCAGCGCGACCGCCGGCCAGGCAGCGACGATGCGTGCCCTAGGGCTTGGCGTGGCGGCGATATTCGCCGCCACGCTGGCTGCTACCCCGGCCACGAATGCCGTCTGGGGCCGAACAGCGCACCCTCCGGCCGGCGCGCTTGTCCTCGATCATGGCCGCCGACGCGATGATGAGCATTCCGTTGACCGACAGCGGCAGTACGTAGGCAACTTCTGGACGCCACCGAAGCGCAACGCCACGGCGACCATGTGGCTCCAGGACGACCAGGCAGCGGAACGTGTCAAGGGATTGAGGCCAGCGGGAGTTAAGCGGCCTGTCGTTCCGGTTCGGGTTTGTTGATCCAGACCTGGTTGGGCAGGTCGAGGATCTTGGGTAGGGGTCGGGTGGTGCCGAATCGTTCCGGGTGCGCCGCCCGCGCGGTGGCGAGGGTGTCCTGGCGGTTGGCGCGGACGGCGTGGTGGCGGCCGTGGTGGACGTCTGCGGGGGTGTGCAACCCGATCCCGGAGTGCCGGTGGGCGTGGTTGTACCAGGTCACGAACTCGGCCATGAACGCCCGTGCCTGGGCCAGGGACGCGAATCGGTGCGGGAAGACCGGCGCGTACTTCAACGTCTTGAACCAGGCCTCGCTGTACGGGTTGTCGTTGGAGGTCTTCGGCCGGGAGTGCGAGCGGGTCACCTGGAGGTCTTCGAGGAGGTCAGCGACCGACTTCGAGGTCATCGAGGTGCCCCGGTCGGCGTGCACGACGTGCGGGACACCGTGGGCGCCGAACACTTCGCGCATCATCGACTCGGCGAGCGGACCGGACTCGCGGGCGTGCACGCGGACCCCGACGATGTACCGGGAGTAGATGTCGATCATTACGTAGGTGTCGTAGTAGACGCCCTTGACCGGTCCGGCGAGTTTCGTGATGTCCCAGGTGTAGACCTGCCCCGGCCGGTCGGCGATCAGCTCGGGACGCTGCCTGGCTGGGTGCCGGGCCTACCGGCGACGCTCGCGAACCTGCTTGTTCTCGCGTAGGAGCCGGTACATGGTGGCGATCGAGCCCACGTAGACGCCCTGGTCCAGCAGCACCGCGTAGATCTGAGCCGGGGCGGCGTCGACGAACTCCGAGCTGTTCAACAGCCGCAGCACCTGCCCGCGCTCGCTCGGGGTGAGCGCGTTCGCAGGCGTCCGCCGAGCCGGCCGCGATGGTGTCGGCCGGCGCCGGTCCCGCTCCGCGCTGGACCGGGCGATCCCGGTCATCGCCGCCGCGGCCCGGGTCGTGGTGCCGGTGCTGGTCAACTCCCGGTACGCGGCCATCAGCGCTTGCCGAGCCCGAACACGTCCGGACCGTCCGGATCGCTCCTGGAGATGTCCTCCAAGAGCTCTCGTGCTTTCCCATGATCGTCAACGCCGTCTCGGTCCGCGCCAGCTTCGCCTGCGCCTGCGCCAGTTCCCGCCGCAGCCGGGCGATCTCCGCCTGCTCCGCCGACGGCCTCCCGACCGTCTCACCGGCCGGCTTGCCCTGCAACAGGCCGGCGTCACGGGCCCGGCGCCACTCCGACATCAACGACGAGTACAAGCCCTCCCGCCGCAGGAACGCTCCGCCCTCACCAGCCGCGACGGCCTGCTCGTAACCGGCGAGGAGTTCCAGCTTCTGCCCCGGGGTGAACGACCGGCGGGCACGCGGCCCTTCCGAACGCGGGCCCTTCTTGCGACTCATGACCCCATCCTGGGCCGTCACAACGTCTACAGCAGCATTCAACGCTTCTCGATCCTGAACTCGCCCTGTCCGGCGGACTTGCTATGAACCGCTGGCCTCAACTCACCCTGACAGACAGGGCAGCGATCCCGGCCGTCGCCATCGTGCTCACGTCCTGGGCGATCCGCGTGGGTGTCACGGGATCACCCCCGGACCGAGCCGTTGCTCGATGGCCCGGACCTCGGCGGGGTCCACGGCTGGGCGTCCGCCGATGTCCAGCCGTGTCTGGACATCGATCCATCGCCGCCAGCGTTGGACGACTTCGTTGACGTCGAGGCCGGTCGCCTCGGTGATGTCCGTCAGGTCCGCAGCCGCCCGCAAACGCGGCGTGGATCGTCGAGCAAGCCCACCGGGAACTACCGCAGCGGACAGCGCGAACTCCGCCAAGACGTCATTGCGACCGGCCGCCGTCGTTGGAGCGAGAGCATGGTCATGAAGATCGAAAAGGAGTTAGAAAGGGTTGATCTCTTCGGCATCGGCGAACCGCGTCGGCGGTTCGACCGGTTGAGTCAGGCTCTTCAGGCGCCGCCCGAGGTCCGTGAGCTAAGGGATGTCTCGTAACTCGGTGATGGCGTTGCCGGTCAACGGTGTCGGTGTCATCCGAGCAGGATGATGTTGTGGAGGTGGGCGATGCCGGAAGCGGTGTCGGTCAATGTGCTGGCGGCGCGTCGGTAGTCCCGGAGGATCTTGAAGGTCTTCATGCGGGCCAGGGCGTGTTCGACCTGCGCCCGGATCGTGCGGTGGTGCTTGTTCAGGTCCTTCTTCCAGTCGGGTAGTTCGGTGCCGTCGGTGGGTTTGCGGTACGGGATGATCACCTCGGGGTTGCCGCGGTAGGCGCCGTCGGCCATGACGGGCCGTCCGGCCAGTTTCTGGTCGATGCCGGAGGTGCGGTAGGCGATGGTGTCGTTACGGTTGCCCGGCTGCGGGTCACCCAACGCGACGACCAGGCGGGTGTGGGCGTCGATGGCGACCTGCAGGTTCGTCGAGTAGCGGTAGTTCTTGCTCGGGGCGGCCAGCCGGTGGTCCCGGGTCGGGACCAGGGTGCCGTCGACGATGGCGATCTGTTCGATCCGGCGTCGGCGGACCGGGGCCAGGGCGAGCAGGGGGCCGAGGGTGTCGATGACCCGGTGGGCGGCGGAGTGCGACACCCCGAACAGCGGGCCGATCTGCCGCATGGTCAGGTTCGTGCGCCAGTAGGCGGCGACCAGCAGCACCCGGGCGGCGAGGTCGAGGGACCACTGCCGGCCCGGCCGCCCGTCGGCGATGGCGTCCCCGCCACGTTCGGCGACCAGCCTGACCAGCCTGCGGAACTGGGCGGGCTGCAGCCCGGTGAACGGGAAGATCCACTCCGGGCGAGCCGCCGTGATCACCTGCACCAGAACATGATCCACCATGGACCCACCGCCGAGTTACGAGACATCCCTTAGGCAAACTCAGCGGTAGCGGGCCGCTGGCGATGGTGGCCGATTGGTTCGTATGGTGGCGCCTCCGGCCCACCGTTGAGCTGGGAGAACATCCCGCCGTCACCTCATGTCGCAGCCCTTCGCGCGAGCATTGTCGGGTTTCTGGGCTTTGTTGTACGGGCGGCGGCGAGCACTCGCCCGGTTGGTGGCCACGGGGGCACGCGGTGCGCCGCCGCCAGCCTGGGCGGGCCTGGTGCTGCCAAAGGCCGTACATGCGCGTTGGGTATTCGAGGATCGCAGGTGGCATCCGGTCGCTTGATCGAGGACAGGGACCGCGCTCGACCACCGGGCCTCAATGTCGCCCCTGTCGACGTCGCGTTCGATCGTGCCGCAGCGGGCTGCGGGCGATGCAGACGCGGTAGGAAGTCCGGCAGCTTCGTCAGCGAGACCGGTGCCCGTACTCCCTGGGCCGTGGCGCCGGTCGCCGACGATGGCGGGGGTGGCCTCTCTCGGTCGGAACCGGGCGTCGTCTCGCCATGCCGGCGAGAAGCCGGGCTGGGTAGCTCGATAGAGGGTGTGCGCTGCCGGCCACGGCCGGCAGCGCACACGTAACGCAATCGCTGCAACTGCGTTAAGTAGTCGACAGCTTTCAGAACGTTATTGAGTTCATCAGCAGATCCATGATATGTGCCCCAGTGGAAGTGACCCACTTGTACCAAAATGATGAATACACTAGGACTGTCTCCGTATCGGGCATGTGCAGAGTGAAGCTAGGTGCTAACTCCGAGTGAAGTACCGATAACTCGGTGGCGAGGCCTGCAATGGCCAGCGCTGCCAGCATTGCTTGGATCATGAGGGGGGACGTTATCGCCTCGGGGGCGGTAAGTCGATCTGTCGGAAGGTGGGCGGCCGTCTGTCCGAAATGATCGCAAAGCGTCGTTTGCGTGCTATGCCGTATTTCTTGGTTCGTGCGATTCTGTTGGGAAATGGATAAAATCTGCTGCTTTGTGGTGCTTGTCGAAGGCTCGGAGCTGTTGACTGAATGCGTTAGGCTGATCGAAACCTAAAACGCCAAACGTCTATGTGAATCCTGATTCGGGGGGCGCGTGTGGAGGATCAGGTAGTCCTTGCTGTCGCCACGGCGCTGTCGACCAAGGGGGCGGAGGCGCTCGCGGCCGGTGCCCGCAGTGCGATCGGCTCGCTGTTCCAACTGGTCCGTGCCCGGTTCGGGGCGGGAACGCAGGAATCGGCTGTTCTTGAAGCCGCGATCGAGCACCCACAGGAGCGTTGGCGGCAGGCCGCTCTCGCCTCGGCGTTGGCTGACGTGATGGCTCGGGACCCCGACTTCGCCACTGCCCTCGACGAAGAGTGGCGCAGGTTGTCGAGGGCAGGCGTCGTCGCTGTTCAGGGTCAGGTGGTGAACCACTTCAGCGGGACGGCTGAGAGGGTCGTTCAGGCGCGTGACGTGCAGGGAGACATCATCTTCTAGGGCCTTCCGGAATGGGGCGTGCGGCGAGGTGTATGGGGGCGCGGCGATTGGGGACAGATTTCCGCGGGGCCGGGGACAAGATGCCGTTCGCCGCGTCGAACGAGCAGTCGGGTTATGTGTCCGGGTCGAGCATCCAGGCTGGCGTAATTCACGGCGGTGTGCATTTCAACGGCGTTCCCGCTGATCGTTATCCAATTCCCCGGCAACTGCCCGCCCCGTCGCCGAACTTTTCCGCCCGGCTGAGTGAGTTGTCAGCACTGGACAGCCTTCTCGCTGAGGGCGGAAACAGCGTCGCGGTGCTGTGCGGGCCCGGCGGCGTGGGTAAGTCGGCGCTGGCGAGACAATGGGCCCACGGCAGGCGGAACCAATTCGTGGATGGTCAGCTCTATGCCGATTTGCGGGGTTTCAGCGGCGACCGGCCGCTGGACCCAGGGGTCGCGCTGGTGGCCTTCCTCCGGGCCCTCGGGGTGGCGCCGGACCGCATCCCTGTGGATCTCGCCGAGCAGGTCGCCCTCTATCGAACGGTGACCGCGAACAGGTCCCTGTTGGTGCTGCTCGACGACGCGTTCTCGGCAGGCCAGGTCAGGCACCTGCTGCCGGCCTCGACGTCCACGGCGGTGGTGGTGACCAGCCGGCGTCGGTTGACCGGTTTGTTGCCCGACGGGGCCCGCCTGTTCGACGTGGGTCCGTTGCCGACCACGCAGGCGGTGGAGTTGCTGGGGCGGGCGGTGGGCCCCGAGCGGATCCTGCGGGAGTCCGGGCCGGCCGAGGAACTGGCGGCGATCTGCGGCGGGTTGCCCATCGCGCTCGTCGTGGCGGCGGGCCGGCTGGCCTCCCGTCCCAAGCTGACACTCCGACGGATGGTCGCGGAGCTGGCCGACGAGGCGCAGCGGCTGGCCCGGCTCTCGACGGTGGACGGTGTGTCGGTCAGGACGACGTTCCAGTTCTCGTACCAGGCGCTGACGCCGGAGGCGTCGGTGCTGTACCGGAGGCTGGCCCTGCACCCGGGGGCGGAGTTCGGGGTGGATCTGGTCGCGGCGGTGGCCGGCGCGGGGCCCGGCGACGCGGCCCGGGTGGCTGCGTTGGTGGGCGAGCTGCTGGACGCGAGCCTGCTGGACGAGGTGTCCGAGGACCGCTTCCGGTATCACGACCTCCTTCGGCTCTGCGCCCGCGAGGTGGCGGAGCAGCACGACCCGGAGGCCGACCGGCAGGCGGTGGTGCGCACGATGCTGGAGTTCTACCTCGCCGCCGCCCGCCGGGCGGACCTGGTGGTGACTCCCTACCGGCGGCGGCTGCCGTACGCCTTCCTGCGACCCCTGGACGGGCCACCCGAGTTCGCCGACCGCGCCGCCGCCCTCGCCTGGCTGGATCGGGAGCGGGGCAACCTCATGGAGGCGGGCCGGGTCGCCCTCGGCCTGGGGCACCACGAGCTGGCCTGGCAGCTCAGCGACGTGATGTGGCCCCTGCTGCTCTACGTGAAGAACTACCGGGACCGGCTGGAGATCGACGAGCGCGGCGTGCAGGCGGCCCGGGCCTGGGGGAACGTGTGGGCCGAGGCGGACATGCTCAAGCGGCTGGCCCGGGCCTGCAGCCGGGTCGGCGCCTACGAGGCGGCCGAGCAGCACGGGCGGGCGGCGGTCGACCGGTACCGCCAGGCGGGCGACGCCCAGGGGGTCGTCGACGCCGAGGAGGGCCTGGCCACCCTCTACGCCGACACCGGCCGTGCAGAACAGGCGGCGGAGGCGTACGCCCGGGTGCTCGCCGGGCGGCGGGCGCTGCCGGACGTACGGAGCGTGGGCCTGTCCTGCCTCAACCTGGGCATGCTGCTGACCACGACCGGTCGACCCGCCGACGCGCTACCGCTGTTGGTGGAGGCCGGGGAGATCTTCGCCGGGCTGTCCGAGGTCGACCCGTACAACGCCGCGCGGGTGCTGTCCGGGCTGGCCGGCGCCCACCTCGGGCTCGGTGATCTGGCCGCCGCAGAGAGCTGTGCCGCCGAGGCGGTGCGCCGGATGGCCGACCTCGGGTCGGACAGCGAGCGGGCAGAGGCGGTGGTGCTGCTCGGCCGCATCGCCCGGCGGCGCGGCGACGACGAGGCCGCACGGCAGCACTACCGGGAGGCCGCCGACGTCTTCACCCGGCTCGGCTCTCCCCGGCTGCCCGACGTGCTCCGCCTGGTCGACGAGGCGGGCGGCGGCGCGGGCGAGCCGTAGCGCGTTCGGTGCGGTCCGTCGGTGGTGGAGGGTTCCGGCGACCCAGCGGGTGTGCAGCAGCCCGGCCGTCGCGGCGAGCAGTCCGACGGTCAGCAGGCCGGGCGGGGTCACCTGGCCGAGCTCCAGCGGCGGGCCGTTACGTACGCCGACGGTGACGTCGCCTGCCGGGGTGCCGACGACGGCGAGCGCGATCCCGGGGCAGGCCGTGAGCAGGCTCGCGCCGACCCGGGCCGGATCGCCGCCGGTAATGGTCACCACGACGTCGGCGAGCCGAGCCGCGCGGGGCGGTGGGCCACCCGGCAGCAGCGCGACGACGACGGGCTCGGCGGCGGCGCTCATGCCCGGCCGTCCAGCGGCACCGGCATCGGCACCGGGGAAGTCTGCCGGTGCCGGCCCGGCTCGGCAAGCTGGAGCAGCCGGTACATGGTGCGCCGCAACAGCACGCCGGCTTCCCCCGGCCGGGCGGTCAGGGCGGCCATCACCGCCTGCGGGTCGACCGTCGCGGCCAGGGCGAGCTGGGGTGGCAGCGGCCGGTGCGGGTCCAGGTGGGTCGCGTTGGCGGCGAGCAGGTGCTGGGCCGTGCCGGCGGCGGGCATCGACCGGGGGGCGGGCAGCAGCAGGGTCGGGCGTCCGATGGCGGCGGCGTAGGCGGTGACGGAGCCGTGGTCGCCGATGACATGGTCGGCGGCGACCACCGGGCCGCGCCAGTCGACGGTCGGATCGGGCAGCAGCAGCCCGCCGTCGCGGCAGTCCCGGAGCCAGGCGCGGATCTGGCGGTGCCCGTGTGCGTCCCACACCGCCGGGTGCAGCAGCGCGGCGATCCGGTACCGCTGCGCCGGGAGCTGCGTCATCAGCTGCGGAAGAAGGTCGGGCCAGCGGCCGAAGACGCCGTCCCGGCCCCAGGTGGAGGAGACCACGACGAGTTCCTGCTGCTCGTCCAGCCCCATCTCCCGTCGGTAGTCCGGGCGTCGGGGGAGGCTGGCGACGAGCCGGTCGACGCAGGGGTCGCCGACGACCACCGCGGCCTCGACCGCCTCGGGGCACTGCCGGCGCAGCACCTCCAGCTCGCCGTCATGGGAGAGGGCGAGGGCCGTCGGGAGCACTCGCCCGCCGTGGGTCAGTCGCTGGGCGTCGAGCCCGTACACGGGCGGTTCCGCGAGCACCGGTCCGCCGTACGACGCTGGTCGCACCCGCTTGCTGTGCCCCGCCCCGTGGGCCATCAGCAGCAGGGGCGCGTGCAACTGGTGCAGCCCGCCGTAGGCGGCGGCGAGGCCGAGGTCGAACCGCTCCCGGACGGCCTGGTGCCAGGGCAGCACGAGCGCGCCGAGCCGGTCGAGGAACCGCCTCACGTGCGGGTTGAAGACGTCCGGCGCCACCGTGAAGACCAGCTGGACCCGGGGGTCGCTCTCGACGTACTCGATCACGTCCAGCAGCCGCTGGCAGCTCGTGATGGTGTGGGCGACGACGAGCACCGTACGGCAGCCCGACCGGCTCACCCAACGGCTGGCGTCGATGCCGATCGGGCTGGCCGACCATTCCAATGACGTCATTTTGCGTCCCTTCCGGCGTGCTGTGTGGATGGGAATCAGCGTCGAGTGGGCGGCTGCGGATCACCTTGCCGGTCGCCTTGCAGTGGGCTTGCAGGGCGCTGGGAAGTGGAATGTCCGATCTTGGACTCTGCGGAGAAATGTTTGTGACTATCGGTCTGTCGGATCAAGAATAAATAGGTGAACGTCGATCAAGATCTAGTGGGGGCGAGAGCTGATGGAGTTCACGATTCTGGGTCCCACCGAACTCACGGTCGGGGGGCGGACGATCCCGCTGGGAGCGGCGAAGCAGCGCGGCCTGCTCGCTGTCCTGCTCTACCACGCCGGTGATCCCGTGCGGGTCGAGACGATCGTGGAGTTCCTGTGGCAGGATTCCGCCGTCCATGCCCGCCGACCGCTGCTCTACACGCTGGCCAGCAGGTTGCGGTCGGCCCTGCGGCTGGTCGGCCTCCAGGATGCCCTGGTGCGGGTGCCCGGCGCCGGCGCCTACCGGCTGGCGGTGGATCCGGAGCTGGTCGATTACCACCGGTTCCTGCGATTGACCGCCGAGGCGCGGCAGGCAATTGACCGGCATCATCATGATCGGGGAATTGATCTGCTCACCGGGGCAATCGATCTGTGGCGGGATGATCCGCTCGCCGAGCTGCGCGGCGCGCGTGGTGAACACCTCCGGCGGGATATGCGGGAGAAGCAATTCAGGGCGGAGAAACTTCTGGCGGAGAGTGAGTTGGCCATCGGCCGACACGAGCGGGTGTTGACCCGACTCGAACCGTTGCTGATCGAGAACCAGCTCGACGAGGGGCTGGCCCGATTGTGGGCCACCGCACTGCACGCGGCCGGTCGTACCCACGATGCGCGGGATTTTGTCGCCGCCTACCGGCGACGCTATCGCCGAGCGATGCGAACTGATCCGGTGCTGGACCTGGCGGCTCTCCAACCCGGCGTGCCGGCGAGGAGCCAACTCGCCGGCACGGACGGAACCGTGCCGATGCCCCGGCAGCTGCCGCACGACGTACCCGATTACACCGGGCACACCGCACTGCTCGACGAGCTGGACGCTCTCGCCGCCGGCGACGGCATCGCGAAGGTGGTCGTGCTGACCGGGATGCCGGGGGTGGGCAAGACGACCCTCGCCGGGCACTGGGGGCATCGCCGGCAGAGCTGGTTCCCGGACGGGCAGCTCTACCTGAACGCGGAGGCACACGGACCGGCCCCGCCGGTCCGCCCGCAGGAGGCGCTGCACCGCTTCCTCGTCGCCCTCGGTGTCCCGGCCGACCGGGTGCCCGCCGACGCGGAACGACGCCTCGAGCTGTACCACCGGCTGATGAGCGGGCGGCGGATGCTCGTCGTGCTCGACAACGTCGTCGACTCCGACCACGCGCGGCAGCTCCTGCCCCGCGCCGACACCGGTTTCACGGTCGTGATCAGTCGCAACCGGCTCCCTGGGCTGAGTGTCCGGCACGGCATCCGCAGCCTCACCGTCACGCCGTTGTCGTACCTCGAACGACAGCGCATGCTCGGCCGGATCGTAGGAGGGAGACGCGCCGGCGCGGAGCCCGCGGCGCTGGAGACGCTGGCCCGACTGTCGGACGGCCTGCCGCTCGCGCTGCGGGTCATCGGCGAGCACGTGGGTTCCCGGCCAGATGCGCGGCTCGGCGACCTGGCCGACGAACTGGCCGGTCGACTGCTCGACATCGAGGGCGACGACACCGACGAGATGACCCTGCGGACCGTCTTCGCCTGGTCGGTCAACGCGCTCGACCCGCTGCCCGCCCGGCTCTTCCTGGCGCTCGGCCTCTTTCCGGGCAGCACCATCGGGGCCGAGGCCGCCGCCGCGATGCTGGCGGTGGACGTCGCCGGAGCCGAGCGGGCCCTCGACCGGCTCGCCCGCGCCCACCTGGTCGACCACGACACCGTCCGCCGCTACCGGATGCACGACCTGTTGCGCCAGTACGCCGCCGACCGGGCCGGAGAGGACGTGCCACCCGAGCAGCGCCGCGCGGCGCTCCGTCGGCTGTTGGACTGGTACCTGCACACGGCCGTCAACGCCGTCGGTCTGCTGGCGCCGGGCCGACCGGCCGTTCCCGACCTGCCCGAGCCGGGCGGGGTGACGCCGATGACGTTCGCCTCCGACTGTGCCGCCCTGCGCTGGTGCGAGGTGGAACGGACCAACCTGCTCGCCATGGTCCGTCGCGCGGCTGCCGAAGGCTTGCACCGGCACGCCTGGCAGATCGTCGACACCGTCCACGAGGTCTTCGACCGGTCCGGCGACCAGGAAGACACGCGGGAGATGTTGCGGATCGCCCTCGACACCGCGACTGCCGACGGTCATGACCTGGGCCGGGCCGGCACCCTCGTCAACCTCGGCGCGAGCTACTTCACCACCCACGACTACCACCGCGCCGGCCGCCTCTTCACCGAGGCCCTGCGCCTCGCCCGGGAGAACGGGTGCGCCGAGCTGCAGCGGGCCTGTCGGCACAACCTCGCCTCCGTACAACTGCGCACCGGGGCGACCCTCGCCGCCATCGACAGCTTCCACGAGGTGCTGACCGACTGCCGCGCGGTCGGGGAGGTCCCCGGGGAGGCGTACGCCCTCCATAACCTAGGCGATGCGCACCATCGGCTCGGGCTCCGCGACGAGGCGCGCGCGTTCTACCGACAGGCTCTTGTCGTCTGGGACCGGATCGGCTCGCTGCGTGGACGAAGCCTCACCCACGTCGGGCTCGCCGAACTCAGCCTCGACGCGGGCCAGCCTGAGGTCGCCCTTGCCCAGGGCCGCGTCGCACTCGGCCTGCACGACCGGGTCACCGACGACACCATCCGGTGCGACGCCCTCACCATCTCGGCCGAGGCCCAATTGCGCCTCGGCCGGCACCGCGATGCGCTGGCCGACGCCGCCCTGGCCCGGGCCGTCGGCGACGAACTGGCCGACCCGCTGCGGCAGGCGCGCGCCCTGGTCGTGTCGGCGGAGGCCCTCAGCGCGGTCGGCGACCACGACGGCGCCCTCGTCCGGGGCCGGGAAGCCCTCGGTCTCCTCGGCGACACGGACCACCCGCAGCGGCAGGTCGTGCGGGACCGACTCGCCACTTACCACGACCACTCGCAACGGAGGGAGGAACGGTCGGCGTGAGCCCCCCCCGGCAGCCCGGATGCCGTCGATCGAGCGCTTCGACCCGGCCCGGCGACGTCCGGGCCGGGGAGCTACGCCGGCGGCAGCGACTGCCGTACCGGTCGCCCGTTCACCCGCCCGCCGGCGCGGAACCGGTCGGGTGGGGTCGGGAAGGCTCGGGGAACACCGCGGGCGTGCCGGTCACCGGATCGGGCACGATCCGGCAGCGCAGCCCGAACACGTCGGCGACGAGGTCCGGGGTGAGCACCGTCGCCGGGTGGCCGGTCTCGGCGACGTGGCCGCCGCGCAGCACCACCAGGTCGGTGGCGTAGCGGGCCGCCTGGTTGAGGTCGTGCAGGACGGCGACCACGGTCCGGCCGCCGGCGTGCAGGTCGGCGAGCAGGTCGAGGACCTCGTACTGGTGGGCGATGTCGAGGTAGGTGGTCGGTTCGTCGAGCAGCAGGATCGGGGTGTCCTGCGCCAGCAGCATGGCCAGCCAGGCGCGTTGCCGCTGACCACCGGAGAGTTCCGCGAGGATCCGGTCGCCGAACCCGGTGGTCCCGGTGACGTCCAGCGCCGAGCTGACCGCCTGTTCGTCCTGCGCCGTCCAGCGACTCAGCGGCGATCGGTGCGGATGCCGTCCGCGTAGCACCAGATCGGTGACGGTCATCCCGGCCGGTGCCTCGATGCCCTGGGGGAGCAGCCCCACGGTGCGGGCGTACTGCCGCCGGCTGTAGCCGCGGACGTCGCGGCCGAGGACGGCGACGCGGCCCTCGGTCGGCCGCAACACGCGGGCGACGGTGCGCAACAGGGTGGACTTGCCGCATCCGTTCGGTCCGATGAAGACGGTGAAGCTTCCCTCGGCGACCCGCAGGGAGACGTCGCGGCAGACGGTTCGGCGGTCGTAGCCGACGGTGACCGAGTCCAGCTCGATCGCGGGCGGGGCGGTCATGGTTGCCTCCGGGGCGGCGGGTGCGGTGTGAGACGGGGGACGGCTCACCTGGGCCTCCCCCGCCAGGTCCAGGCCAGGACGAGAGCGAGGTAGCCGCCGCCGAGGACGCCGGTGACCGCGCCGACGGGCAGTTGTTGCCCGGGGACGAGTCGTTGGGCCAGCTGGTCGGCGGCGAGCAGCAGGGCGGCGCCGAGCGCCGCGCTCGTGGTCACCAGGGGGGCGGCGACCCGGGTGAGCCGGCGGGCCAGGTGGGGGGCGGCCAGTGCGACGAAGCCGACCGGCCCGGCGCCGGCGACACCGACGGCGGTGAGCGCGACCGCCAGGGCCGTCGCGGTGAGGCGTTGCCGGCGTACGGGTACGCCGAGGCTCAGTGCCTTGTCCCCGCCGTTCTCGATGAGCCGCAGCCCCCGGGCCGCCAGCACGGAGAGCGGCAGCAGCGCGGCGAGCGCGCCGAGCAGCAGCGGCAGGTGGTGACCGCTGCCGTTGAGGCTGCCGACGAGCCAGACGGCGGCGTTCTGCGCGTCGGTCACCTCGGCGCGGGTCAGCAGGTACGCGTTGACGGAGGTGAGCAGGGCGGACAGGCCGATCCCGACGAGGATGAGGCGCTGCCCGGTCCCGCCGAGCAGCAGCGCCGCCGTGGCGACGGCGGCGCCGCCGAGCACCGCGCCCACCGCCGGGGTGAGCCGGGTGTCGTGCAGGACCAGCAGGACGACGAGCGCGCCGGTGGCTGCGCCGACGGTGAAGCCGACGATGTCGGGGCTGCCGAGGGGGTTTCGGCTGGCGCTCTGGAAGAGGGCGCCGGCCGCGCCGAGGGCCGCCCCGACGGCGAGGGCGGTGCCGATCCGGGGCAGCCGCAGCTCGAACAGGACGAACCGCAGGCCGGGGTCGCCGCCGCCGGTCAGCACCGGCCACAGTTCGTGCAGCGGAGTGGCGTACCGGCCGCTGGCCAGGGCGGCGACGGCCAGGCCGGCGCTGAGCGCGAGCACGACGACGCAGGCGAGGGTGGCGCGGCGGGTCTGCCGACGGAGCGTGCGTCGGCCCGGACCGCTGGTGGGGGCGGTGGTCATGGTCGGGGGATCCTCCGGGCACGGACCAGGGCGATGAACACGGGGGCGCCGATGGCGCCCATGACGATCGCGACCTCGATCTCTCCGGGGCGGGCCAGGAGCCGGCCGAGCACGTCGGCGGTGATCAGCAGGATCGGGCCGAGCAGGCCGCTGTAGGCGACGACCCACCCGAGCCGGGGGCCGCAGATCGCGCGGGCGGCATGGGGGACGGCGAGTCCGAGGAAGCCGATGGGGCCGGCCACGGCGGTCGCGCCGCCGCAGAGCAGGGTGGTGGCGACCAACGCGAGCAGCCGGGTGCGGCCGGGGTTGACGCCGAGGGCGGTGCCGCCGTCGTCGCCGAAGCGCAGCACGTCCAGCGGCCGGATCACGGCCACGGTGACGACCAGGCCGGCGACCAGCGCGGGGGCGGCCGTGAGCAGGGCGGACAGCGGCTGGTCTGCGAGGCTGCCGACGGCCCAGAACCGGTACCGGTCGAACGCGGTCTGGTCCAGCAGGGTGACTCCGGCGACGGCGCCGGTCAGGCAGGCGCCGACGGCCGCGCCGGCCAGGACCAGCCGGCCGTCCTCGGCCGTACCCGGGCCCCGGGTGCCGCCGATGACGGTGACCAGGCCGGCGGCGACGCCCGCGCCGAGCAGGGCGAGCAGGAGGTGACCGCGTTGGCCGGCCACCCCGGCGAGGATCCCGGCCACCACGGCGGCGGCGGCACCGGCGTTGACGCCCAGCAGCCCGGGGTCGGCGAGGGGGTTGCGGGTCAGCGCCTGCATGAGGACGCCGGCCAGCGCCAGGGCCGCTCCGACGCAGATCGCGATCGCCGTACGGGGTAGCCGGACCTCCCAGACGATCAGGCCCGCCTGGCTGTCGCCGTGGGCGACGAGTTCCCGCAGCACGGTGCCGGGCGTCAGGGGCAGGGCGCCGACGACGAGGCTGGCCGCGATCGATGCCAGCAGGGCGACGGCACAGGCGAGCAGCCCGGCGGCGAGGAGGTGGGGGCGGCGTAAGCCGGTGGGGGTGGCGACCGACACTGTGACTCACTTCATGGTGGAACGTTCCATCTCTGGCTAAGGTAAACCTACCCTAAGCCCCATGGGAATCTCGTTTCGCCGCCCCTCAGAGGATCGAATGCCATGTCACACACCCGCCCACGCCGGCTGAGCACACTCCTGACCGCCGCCGCACTGTTGCTCGTCACGCTGGTGGCCGGCGGTTGCGCCGCAAGCGAGGCGGGCCCGGCCGACACGGCGTCCGGATCGTCCAGCGCCGCGTTCCCCACGACGCTCACCCACGCCTTCGGCACGACCACCATCGCCGCCAAGCCCGAGCGGATCGTGGTGGTGGGCCTCAAGGAGCAGGACTACTTCCTCGCCCTCGGCGAGGTGCCCGTCGCGATCCGCGACTGGTACGGCAACATGCCGAACGCGACCTGGCCGTGGGCCCGGGAGCGGCTCGGCGAGGCCAGGCCGGAGGTGCTGGCCCGCGCCGAGCTCGACTACGAGAAGATCGCCGCGCTGCGCCCCGACGTCATCGTCGGGCTCTCCTCCGGCATGTCCCGCCAGGAGTACGACCTGCTCGCGAAGATCGCCCCCACCGTCGCCCAGCCGGCGGGGGACGGCAGTTGGGCGGTGACGTGGCAGCAGATGACCAGGGCCGCCGGGCAGATCACCGGCCGCAGCGCCGAAGCCGAGACGCTCGTCGCCGACCTGGAGAAGCGGATCGCCTCCGTCGCCGGGGCGCAGCCCCGCCTCAAGGGCGCCCGCACCGTGTTCGCCTCCACGTACGAAGGCCAGTACTACCTGTTCAGCCCCGAGACCACCGCCTCGAAGGTCCTGCTCGACCTCGGCCTGACCATGTCACCCGAGGTCACCACGCTCACCGACAACGCCAACCAGTCCGCCACCATCAGCCGCGAACGGTTCGACCTGACGGACGTGGACGTCGCCGTCTGGTCCGAGGCGGCCACCGACCCCGGCGTGGCCACCCTGCTCGGCGACCCGCTCTACACCCGGCTCGACGTGCACACCCAACGCCGCGAGGTCTTCCTCGGCACCGAGGCCAACGGCGCGCTGGCGTTCTCCTCCGTGCTGAGCCTCCCGTACGTGCTGGACAAGATCGTCCCCGCGCTCGCCGCCGCTGCCGACGGCGACCCCGCCACCGACTCGGAGTACAGCGCGAAATGACCGACACGCTCACCCGGCCCGGCTTCTGGACCGCCACCGTGCACGAGACCCGGCGACTGACCCCGCACCTGCAGCGGGTCGTCCTCGGCGGCCCCGACCTGGCCCGCTTCCCCGCCCTGGGCGTGCCGGACGAGTCGGTGACGCTCTACTTCCCCCGCCCCGGCGAGCCGGCCCCGCCACCGATGACCCTGCGCGGCGAGGTGTGGGGCTACCACGACGAGCCGCACCCGCCCACCGGCCGCAACTACTCCGTCCGGGACTTCGATCCGGTCGGAGCGCGGCTGACCGTCGACTTCGCCCTGCACGACCACGGCCCCGCCACGTCCTGGGCGCGGCGGGCCGAAACCGGCACCGGTCTCCTGCTGTGGCGCTGTCGCGCCTGGTTCCGCCCACCTGCGGACACCCGGTGGCTCGTGCTCGCCGCCGACCTGGCCGGGCTGCCGGCTGCCACCCGCATCGTCGCGGAACGGACGCCCGGCGTCCCGGTGCGGGTGCTGGTGGACCTGCCGGACACGGCCGACGCCCGGGACCTGTTCGCCGCCGCCGGCGACGATCCCGCGGTGCAGATCGACGTACGGGTCGGGGTGGGCAACGGCCACGGCCCGGGTAGCCTCGTCGACCGGCTGCGGGAGACGACCCTGCCGGACGGTCCCGGCTACGTCTGGGTCGCGGGGGAGGCCGGCGAGTGCCGCCAGGCCCGGTCCGTGCTGCGTACCGTGCACCACCTGCCCCGCGACCGCGCCGTCTGCGTGGGCTACTGGCGCACCGACGCGGCCGACTGGGAACACCGCTACGCCCGCTTCCGTCCCCTCCTCGACCAGGTCTACCAGGACGCCCTCGCGGCCGGGCTCAACCCGGTGGAGGCCGGTGACCGGATGGAGGAGGCACTGGAACGGATGACCCGGTGACCGGCTCCGACCCCCGGGTGGAGTCCCGCCACCACAGGTGGACCGGGTGCTCGTAGACCCCACCCGGGCCGCCACCGATCAGCTCGTCGAGCAGGTCGGCGCAGCGGCGCCCGGCGTCCAACGGCGACAGGTCGAGCGCGGTGATCGGCGGTTGTCCCAGCCGCAGGGCGCTCGACTCGGTGGCGCTCGCCAGCAGGACGTCCCGCCCGACCCGGCGGCCGAGCCGGTGCAGCACCTGCACGGCCAGCGGAGCGGTGTCCACCGAGGCGCACACCAGGGCGTCCACCCCCGGCTGGGCGAGCACCTGTGCGACCGCCCGGGACACCTCCGCCGGCGAGGGTACCCACGGATGCTGCGCCACCACGGTGGCGACGCCGTGCCGGGCGCACCAGTCGCGGTATCCCGCCGCGAGCTGGGCCGCCCAGTCGCCGGTCTCCGGTGGCACCACCAGGGCGGGACGCCGGGCACCGGCGGCGGCCATCCGGTCCAGCAGCCCGGTGAGCGCCCGGTGGTGGTCCGCCCAGAGCACCACCTCCGGACGCATGCCGTCCGGGGGCCGTTCGAAGCACACGACCGGCATGCCGCCCTGCATCAGGACCGCCACGAACTCGTCGTCCTGGTGGGGGTCGGCCACGATCACCCCGTCGAGCGCCCGCGGCGACCGGTGCTCGGAGGCGGTCAGGATGGTGACGTCCCGGTCGCGGGCGGCAGCGCGCTCCATGATGCCGAAGACGAACCGCATGTAGAACTCCGAAGTGGACGGCACGCCGGGAACGTAGACCCCGATGATGCCGGTGCGGCCACCCCGCAACTGCCGGGCCGCGCGGTTGGGGACGTAACCCAGTTCCGCCATCGCCGCGCGGACCCGCTCCCGGGTCGCCTCGGAGACCCGGCCGGAACGCGACAGCACATTGGAAACCGTGGACTTGCCGACTCCCGCCCGGCGCGCGACGTCGTGCAGCGTGACCGGACGGGGCATCAGCCCAGTCTAGGGAACCGGGCACCGGCCGGGACACGGCACCACCACACCCCCCACGGAAGACGGTGACCCTCATGTCCGAGCACCATCCCGCCCCGCCGCGCACGACGTCGCCCGTCGGCAACGACCACCGGCAGCGACCCGCCGTGCTCGGTGCGGCCGGCG
This sequence comes from Micromonospora haikouensis, assembly GCF_000876225.1. Lineage (NCBI taxonomy): Bacteria > Bacillati > Actinomycetota > Actinomycetes > Micromonosporales > Micromonosporaceae > Micromonospora > Micromonospora haikouensis. The sequence continues at coordinate 656,586 of NZ_JXSX01000001.1, forward strand.
ACGGTTGGGTCGAGTTCGACCTGCCCGGCGTGGGGATCGGCACCGCCGAGTATCCCGACGGGCCGACCGGCGTCACCGTGCTCAGCATCCCCGGCGGCGCGCGTACGGCCGTGGACAGGCGGGGCGGGGCCGTCGGCGTCAGCGGCGGGTTCCCGTACCACCATGCGTTGTGCTTCGCCGGCGGGTCGAGCTTCGGTCTCGCCGCGGCCTCCGGCGTCTACGACGAACTGCTCCGCCGCGCCGGCTACGCGACCGACTTCGGCAGCCTGCCGGTGGTGTCCGGGGCCGTCGTCTACGACTTCACCCCCCGGGACAACGCCGTCTATCCGGACGCCCAGCTCGGCGCGGACGGGCTGCGCGCGGTACGCACCGACGGGGTGGCCGTGGGCAGGGTCGGCGCCGGGGTCGGCGCGACCGTCGGCAAGGTCGACAACGCCCGCGCCGAGTGGGGCGGGCAGGGTGCCGCCTTCGCCCGCATCGGCGCGGCCCGGCTGCTGGTGCTGACGGTGGTGAACGCGATGGGCGTGATCGTCGACCGGGAAGGCGGCATCGTGCGGGGCAACCTCGACCCGGCGACCGGCCGGCGTCGCCACCCGGCCGAGGACTACGCCGAGCTGCTCGCGGCAGCCACGCCGGACCCCGCGCCGGCCGGCGGCAACACCACCCTGACCGCCGTGGTCACCAACGTCCGGATGACCGACACCGAGCTCGCCCAGTTCGCCACCCAGGTGCACAGCTCCATGCACCGGGCGATCCAGCCCTTCCACACCATCGCCGACGGCGACACCCTGTTCGCCCTGACGACCGACGAGGTGACGGTGCCCTCCCCGTCGCTCCGGCTGGGCACGGTCGCCGCCGAACTGGCCTGGGACGCCGTCCTCGCCAGCGTCGACACCCCGCGGCGGGCACCCGCCGCAACGGCCGGGGTGGCGGCGGGATAGTTCGCGCCGGGTGGGGAACCTGGGGGCATGCGGATCAGCAGCGCCCCGGCGGTGGCGGCGTCGAGCGAGGAGACCGGCCCCGACGGGGTGCGCCGGCCCGGCGGCGAGGTGCACGCCTGGCTGCCCGGGCAGAACCAGACCCTGTGCGGGCTGCCCCTGAGCCGGACCAGGCTGCGCCGCTTCCCGCACGTCCGCTTCGACTACTCCTCGACCGACGTGCTCACCGAGGCCGACGCCGTGGGCCACGTCTGCCCGCGCTGCCTGGCCGCCACCGGCGGCAGCCGGGACCGCCGGCAGCGGCAGAGCTGGGTACGCACCTCCCCCCGCCCCTGACATCCCGCGGGCTCAGGCGTGGGAGAGCGCGAAGGCGGTCAGGAAGCCGGCGACCGTGATCAGGCCGACCAGCAGGTGGGCGTCCTCGAACGCCTCGGGGACCATGGTGTCGGTGATCATCGCGAGGATCGCGCCGGCCGCCAGGGCGGTGATCGAGGCCAGCACCTCCGGCGGCGCACCGCCCAACAGCGTGTAGCCAGCGAGCGCCGCGAGACCGCTGACCAGCGCGATCCCGGCCCACAGGGCGAAGACGTACCGGCTGCTCCGGCCAGCCCGGCGCATCCCGGCCGCGCTGGACAGGCCCTCCGGCACGTTGCTGAGGAAGACCGCGACGACCGTGACCAGGCTGACCGGGCCGCCGGTGAGCAGGCTCGCGCCGATCACCACCGACTCGGGGATCCCGTCGAGCAGCGCGCCCACCGCGATCGCCGACCCGGAACCGGGCGCCTCCTGCTCCGACGGCTGCGCCCCGGAGCGCTTGCGGTGCCGCGCGCCCCGCCGGGCCAGCAGGACGTTCGCCCCCGTGTACGCGAGCGCGCCGCCGGCCGCCCCGACCGCGGTGGGCAACAGCCCGCCCTGCTCGTGCGCCTCGGCGATCAGCTCGAAGGAGACGGCGGAGAGCAGCACCCCGGCCCCGAAGGCCATGATCGACGCGATGACCCGGCGCGGGACGGGCACGAACCAGCCCAGCGCCGCCCCGAGCAGCAGCGCCGACCCGGCCAGCAGCCCCCAACCACCCGCTTGCGACCACTCCGGCACCCGCAGGACGCTACCCGCGCCCCGGGATCGCGAAACAGGGTCAGAAGTCCGCGAAGAGGTATGGCAAACGGCGGGGGAAGAGGCGGCGCAGCTCGGCGGCGGCGTCCGCCGGCACCCGCCCCAGGCCACGGACGTCGACCTCCGCCGGGTCCAGCACCCCGTACGCCAGGGCGGAGAGCCCGGCCGCCGTGAGCGTCGCGGCCGGCACGGACCCGGTGGCGTCGCCGGACAGCTCCAGCCGGCCGGTCGCGCCGTCGAGCAGGTGGGTGCCGGCGAGCCACCGGTCCCCGGTCAGCTCCACCCGGACCCGGCCCGGCCCGGCCGGGAGACCGGCCAGCGCGTCGAGCGCGAGCAGCCGGGCCATCGGCGCGGACGAACCCGGCCGGGCGACCCGCGCCTCGACGTGCACGGCCAGGTCGGTCAGCCACAGCTCGGGCAGCTCGTCCGCCGCGATCCGCAGGCGGATCCGCTCCACCTGGTCGACGTGCCGGGCGAGGAACTGCAGGACCAGGGCCCGGGCGTACGGGTCGGCGACCAGCAGGTCGTCGCCGGCCAGCTCGCCGCCGTGGTCGTCGATCCGGTACGTCAGCACGCCGACCGTCTCGCCGTCGACGCGGGCGGTGAGCTGCCACCGGTCGTCGTCGTCGCGCTGCCGCACCGCCCGGGTCTCGGGGAAGATCGCGAACCCGTGCCGCTCGGCCAGGCAGCGCTCGGTGAAGGCGCGGTGGTCGGCGTACCCCGAGCCGCTGCGGCCCCAGGCCAGTTCGCCGGGCAGGTCCGCGCGCAGCAGCGCGGCCAGGTCGGCCGGGGCGAAGACGGCCGTACGCGCCCGGGGCAGGCCGACGTACCCGAAGCGCTCGTAGAACGAGGCGCGGAACGGGTACAGCGCGGTGAGCGGGTGCCCCTCGTCGCGCATCTCGTCGAGGAGCTGGCGCAGCAGGGCCCGGACGTGCCCGCGCCGCCGCGCCAGCGGGTGGGTGGCGACCCCGGCGACGCCGGCCATCGGCAGCACCGCCCCGCGCAGGTTCTGCCGCATCGGGATGGCCGACGCGGTGGCCAGCGTCTCGCCGCCCTCCTCGGCGACCAGGGTGCGGGTGGCCTCGTGGTAGGGCAGGTAGCTGCGGAACTCCTCGGCCCGCTCGGGCCGCATCGGGGACGCCTCGAAGGCGTACGCCTGGAGCGGGAAGGAGGTGGCCGGCCGCTCGGAGTTGGTCAACCGCCGGATGGTCATGAGAGCGCCGTGACGTCGGAGACGACGACGGTGACGTTGTCCGGCGCGCCGGCCTGGTGGGCGAGCTTCACGAGCTGCTCGCCGCACTGCTGACGGTCGCCGTACATGGCGAGGGCGGCGGCGATCGCCGCGTCGTCCACGTAGTCGGAGAGCCCGTCGCTGCACAGCAGCAGCCGGTCGCCGGCGAAGACGGTGAGCGTGCCGACCGCCGGGGGCGTGTCGGCGCCCTGCACGGCGCGGGTCACCAGCGACCGCTGCGGGTGGTGCCGCGCCTGGTCCGGGGAGAGGGCGCCCTGGTCGACGAGCGCCTGCACGAACGTGTCGTCGCGGGTGAGCTGGGTCAGCTCGTTGTCCCGCAGCAGATAACAGCGGGAGTCCCCGACCTGCGCGAGGACGAGGACGTCCCCGGCGAGCAGGCCGGCCGTCAGCGTCGTACCCATGCCCTCGCGCGCGGGGTCGACGGAGATGGCGGCCCGGATCCGCTGGTTGGCGGTGCTCACCACGGCCCGCAGCGCGTCGGCGGCCCCCTCGGTGGTGGTGGGCGGGTCCAACTCGTCGAGGATGCGGATGACGATCTCGCTCGCCACCTCACCAGCCGGCAGGCCACCCATCCCGTCGGCGACGGCGACGAGGCGGTCACCGGCGAGGGCGGAATCCTCGTTGTTGGTCCGCACGAGGCCGACGTCGTTGAGGATGGCCGAGCGGAGGATCAGCGTCATACGACAAGCTTGCCAAGAAGACCCGCCCGGCGTCTCTACGCACTCCGGGGTCGGCCCGAAAAGAATCTTGTGTCGGCGCGGGTGGCCGACCGGCCGGCGGCCCGAACGGTCGACCGGTCAGCGGCGGGGGTAGCGCAGCAGCAGGCTCGCCCACACCTCCTCGTCGCCGATCGCGGCGTAGCCGTGCGGCACGTCCGACGTCCAGCGCAGGTGGCCGCCGGGCCCGGCGGTCAGCGGGTCGTCCACCGGCCCGGCGCGGAGCTGCCCGGCGAAGACGGTGACGTGCTCGGTGACCCCCGGCTGGTGCGCGGGGGAGAGCTGGCCGACGCCGGGCGCGACCCGCATCCGGTACAGCTCGTACGTCGCCCCGGCCTCGGTGAACACCTCCAGCAGGGTCGCGCTCACCGCCGCCCCGCGCACCGTGGGGGTCGCCGCCGGCCCGGAGAGCGCCGCGGTCAGCGGCACCCCGAGCTGGGCGGTCACGGCGTAGAGCGTCTCCAGGGTGGGGTTGCGGGTGCCGTTCTCCAGGCCGGAGAGGGTGGCCTTGCCCACCCCGGCGAGCCGGGCCAGGGTGGACAGTGACAGGCCCCGCTCCTCGCGCAGGGCGCGCACCCGGGCACCGACCGTGCCGGCGTCCGTGGCTGCCTGCTCCCGGGCCGCTTGCGGGGTTGGTGTCGGCGACTCCATCCCGCTATCGTGCTACACGCCATCGTTCCGTAAACGGAACGGCGAAGGGGGAGACGTGGCCGGCCTGCTGCAACCCGTGCTCGCCGGGGTGGTGACCGCGCTCGTCGGCTTCGCCAGTTCGTTCACCGTCGTGCTCGCCGGGCTGCGCGCCGTCGGCGCCGACGAACGGCAGGCCGCCTCCGGGCTGCTCGCCGTCAGCGTCGCGTCCGGCCTCTGCGCGGTGTGGCTGGGGCTGCGGCACCGGCTGCCGATGGCCATCGCCTGGTCCACCCCCGGGGCGGCGCTGCTGGTGGCCACCGGCCCGGTCCCCGGCGGCTGGCCGGCCGCCGTCGGCGCGTTCGTCGTGTGCGGGGCGCTGATCGTCGCCGCCGGGCTGTTCCCGGCGCTCGGCCGGGCGGTGGCCGCGATCCCCGGCCCGATCGCCGCCGCGATGCTGGCCGGGGTGCTGCTGCCGCTGTGCACCGCGCCCGTCCGCGCCCTGGTCGAGGTGCCGAGGCTGGCCGCGCCGGTGGTCGTCACCTGGCTCGTCCTGCACCGCTTCGCCCGGCGCTGGGCGGTGCCCGCCGCGCTCGTCGCGGCGGCGGTCGCCATCGCGGTGACCACGCCGGGCGGCGTCGGCACGCACGGCCTGCGGCCGGTGCTCGTCCTCACCGCACCCGAGTGGACGGTGCCGGCGGTGATCGGGCTGGCGCTGCCGCTGTTCCTGGTCACCATGGCCGCGCAGAACGTCCCCGGGATGGCGGTGCTCACCGGGTACGGCTACCGTCCCCCGCTCGGCTCCGCGCTGCGGGTCACCGGCCTGGCCAGCGCCATCGGCGCGCCGGTCGGCGGGCACGCGGTCAACCTCGCCGCGATCACCGCCGCGCTGGCCGCCGGCCCCGACGCCCACCCGGACCCGGAGCGCCGCTGGGTCGCCTCGGTCACGGCGGGCGTCGGGCTGGCCCTGCTCGGCCTCGGCGCGGGCGTCGCCACCGCCCTCGTGCTGCTCTCCCCGCCGGTGCTCATCGAGGCCGTGGCGGGGCTCGCGCTGCTCGCCGCGCTGGCCGGCGCGGTGTCGGCGGCCGTCGCCGACCCGGCGACCCGGGAGGCGGCCGTGGTGACCCTCGTCGTCACGGCCTCCGGGGTGAGCCTGCTCGGCGTCGGGGGCGCGTTCTGGGGGCTGGTCGCCGGCTGGCTGATGCTGCTCCTCCTACGCCGCCGCCACGAGAGCGACCACGCTGAGCCCGGCGAGCCCGGCGAGCCCGGCGAGCCCGTCGAGCCCGCCCGGCCGGCCCAGCCGGTCGAGTCCGTGCAGCCGGTTCCGCCGGTCGAGCCCGTCGAGCCCGTCGAGCCGGCGTCGGCTGGGCGGGCGTCGGCTGGGCGGGCGGAGCGCTAGATCGACTCCATGTCGGCGACATGGCGGGAAAAACCGCCCCGGGATACCCCGATGTCGCCGACATGGAGTCGATCAAGGGGGCCGCGTCGATCAAGAGGGGCGGGGTCGACCAAGGGGCTCGCCTCGATCAAGGCCCGCGTCGATCGAGGCCCGCTGGCGTCACTCCTCGGCGGGCAGGCTCGTCGCGAGGACGTCGAGGCGTACCCGGCCGTCGGCGACGGCGGCGATCTGGTCGGCGAGCACGTAGACCGCGCCGGTCGGGGCCTGGTCGGTGGAGACCTTCAGGTAGCCGGTGCGCAGCAGGCGGGCGGCCAGGTCGGCAGGGACGTCCGGCTCCTCGGTCGCCGCGGATTCGATCAGCTCGTCCAGGCTGCCGCCCGGGTCGGCGGTCGGGGCGGCGGTCGGCGCCTGCACGGTCACCGCGTTCGGGTCGCCCCGCTGGACGAGGTCCACGGTGCCGACCTCTGCACCGGTCACGTCGAACACGGGCATCCCGGTGGTGACGCGGGAGATGGCCGCCTGCTGATCCGTCCCCTGCTGCTCCATCCCGAGGCGGTTCCCGCCCCGCCACCCGACTAAACGCCGCGCCGGTCAGGCCCGACCAGATGCCGCGCCGACCCCGAACATCGTCCGGGTCAGGCCCGACCGAACGCCGCGCCGAACCTCGAAACACCGTCCCGGTCAGGTGCGGGTGTCCGGGGTCGGCAGCCACGAGCCCGGCGGCCGGGGGGACAGCTCCCGCCACCCGTCCGCCCCGGCGAGCAGCGCGCGGACGGTCTCCTCGGCCTCCTCCGCGCTCGGGTACTCGTAGAACTGGGAGACCCCCTCCGCGCCCCCGGCGCGCTGCTCGACGTGCCACCGGTCGCCGTCCACCCGGAGGAAGACGTCCCGCCGCGCGAGCCGCCCCCACTTGCCGTTCCACCAGTGCTTCCGCTGCTCCATGGCGGGACTCTATCGAACATGTGTACGACAAGGCCCGGCCCCCACGGGAATCCCGTGAGGGCCGGTGTGTGTCGGTGTGCGTCAGCGCGCGGCCGGGGGCTCCGGGCTGCGGCCGAGCACGTCGTCCAAGGCGCCCCGCTGCTGGCCCGGGGTGGTGTGGCCGGTGGCCACCAGCGCGTCCCGGATCTCGGTGAGCAGCTTGACCTCCTCGCTGGGGGCGGCCGGCGGCGGCTCCTCGCCGCGCTTGCGCCGCTCGGCCAGCCTGTTCATCGGGAAGACGACCAGGAAGTAGAGCGCCGCCGCGGTGAGCAGGAAGGTGATCACCGCGTTGACGAAGGCGATCCAGTCGAAGGCGATGCCCCGGAACGTCGGGGCCGTGCCGGAGAGGCCCTTGTCGCTGCCGGTGATCAGCAGCACGAAGACGCGGATCAGCGGTTCCAGGAACGACTTGGTGAGCTGGGTGACCACGCCCGTGAACGCCGCGCCGATGACGACGCCGACCGCGAGGTCGACGACGTTGCCGCGCATGATGAAGTCCTTGAAGCCCTTGAGCATCCGTTACTCCCGTGGTGTCCGGTTCGGTTTCCCGGGCAACCTATTCCCCCGGGGAGGGCTCCAGGAAAGCACCAGCTTCCCGGGCCGCCAAGGCCGGGTCACCGGCCCTGATCGCGTCCACCAGCCGGGCGTGGTCGACGTACCGCTCGGGCTCCAGCGCGTCGCCCGTCGCCTGGCTGATCGTGCTGCGCAGCGCAGCGCCGACCGACGCGTACAGCTCGGCGAGCATGCCGTTGTGGGCGGCGGCCACCACCGCCGTGTGCAGGGCTGCGTCGGCCTCGACGAACTCGTCGACCCGGCCCGCGCGCCAGGCGGCCTCCCGGGCGGCGAGCGCGCCGTCGAGGGCGGCCAGATCCGCCGGGGTACGCCGCAGCGCGGCCAGCCGCGCCGCCTCCACCTCGAAGGCGCGGCGCACCTCGACGACCTCGGTCATCCGGTCGTCGGTGAGTCGGCGGGCCACCACGGGGGCCAGCTCGTCGGTCGACACCACGTACGTCCCGGAGCCCTGCCGGCATTCCAGCACCCCGGCGTGCACGAGGGCGCGGACGGCCTCCCGGACGGTGTTGCGCCCCACCCCGAGGGCGGCGACGAGCTGCGGCTCGGTGGGGATGCGGCCGCCCACCGGCCACTCGCCGCCGAGGATGCGGGCCCGGAGCTGCTCGATCGTCTGCCGGACGCGCTGGCCCCGGGGCGGCGGGGGCGGGGACCCGGGCGGGGGTGCGGGCGGGGGTGCGGAGTCGGGCCGGGGGGCGGACCCGGGCGGGGGCGCGGAATCAACCGACGGTGGCACTGGTTACATCACCTGCCCAGGATTCATCCCATGATTGTAGGTTGAAGGCCATGACCCCGCCACCGACCGCCGTCGCGGAACCGACCACCGGGACCGCCCGATCCCGCCCGACCGTCGACGTGGCGCGCGCCCCGGCCCCCGCACCCACCCTCGTCGAGAAGACCGAGGCCAAGAAGACCGGGACCGAGAGGACCGGGACCGAGAAGGTCGAGGCCAAGAAGACCGGGCAGCCCGTGACCGGCGGGCTGCTGGTCCTGGTCGGGATGCTGCTGGTCGCCCTCAACCTGCGCGCCGCCGTGACCAGCCTCGGCGCGCTGCTCGGCGAGGTCCGCACCGGCCTCGGGCTCTCCGGGGCGATGGCCGGGCTCGTCACCACCCTGCCGACGATCGCCTTCGCCGGGCTCGGCGCGCTCACCCCCTGGCTGGTCCGGCGGTACGCCCCGGCCCGGGTGCTCGTGGTCGCCATGTCGGCCCTCGCCGTCGGGCAGGTGCTGCGCGTGGTCACCGACTCCGCGCTGGTCTTCGTGGCCACCAGCGCGCTCGCGCTGGCCGGCATCGCGGTGGCGAACATCCTGCTGCCGATGCTGGTGAAGCAGCACTTCCCGCACCGCACCGGCCTGGTCACCGGGGCGTACACGATGGCGTTGACGACGGGCACGACGGTGGCCGCCGCGTCGGCGGTGCCGGTGGCGCACGCCTTCGGGTCCTGGCGGGCCGGGCTCGGGGTCTGGGCCGGGCTGGCCGCGCTGGCCGTACTCCCGTGGGTGCCGCTGGCGCTGCGGGCCCGCGCCGCGCGGCGGGCCGCCACCGGCGCGGTGGCCGTCGCCGCCCCGGTCCGGGTGCGGCCGGCGCGGACGCGGCTCGGCTGGGCGATGGCGGTCTACTTCGGCGCGCAGTCGCTGAGCGGGTACGCGATCATGGGCTGGCTGGCCCAGCTCTTCCGCGACGCCGGCTTCCGTCCGGAGACGGCCGGGCTGCTGCTGGCCGGGGTGACCGCGCTCGGCGTGCCGGTGGCGCTGCTGATGCCGACGCTCGCCGGCCGGCTGCGGACGCTGCGGCCGCTGGTGTTCGGGCTGACCGCCTTCTCGGCCGCGTCCTACCTGGGGCTGGCGCTCGCGCCGCACGACGGCGCGCTGCTCTGGGTGGCCCTGCTCGCCCTCGGCCAGGGCGCGTTCCCGCTGATCCTCACCACCATCGGGCTGCGCGCCCGCACGGCGGAGGGGACGGTGGCGCTGTCGGCGTTCGCGCAGAGCACCGGGTACGTGATCGCGGCGCTCGGGCCGCTGCTGGTCGGCGTCCTCTACGAGGCGACCGGCGGGTGGACCGCGCCGATCGGGTTCCTGCTCGTCGCCCTCGCCGTGCAGACGGGCGCGGGCCTGGTCATCGCCCGCCCCCGCTTCGTCGAGGACGAGCGCTGAGCGGGACGGTCAGGAGGAGGCCGGCGTGGGGTCGCCCGCGACGGCCTGCTCCACCGTCGGGTAGGTGTGCAGCACCTCGACGAGCCCGCTGACCTCCAGGATGCGCAGCACCCCGCGCTGCGGGGCGGCCAGCCGGACCACGCCCCCGGCCTCGTCGCAGCTGTTCTTGGCGCGTACGAACACCGACAGCCCGGTCGAGTCGCAGAACGAGACCTCCGCCAGGTCGAACACGAGGCGGCTGCGGCCCTTGTCCAGCAGGTCCGTGATCTGGTCCTGGAGCTGCGGAGCCGTCGCCATGTCCAGCTCGCCCGCGACCGACACGACGACCACGTCGCCGCGCTGTTCCGTCTGCACCGTCAAGGACATTCGCCGACCTCCTGCTGGTATCGGTGGAACCGTATCCCACGAGGGCGGTTCGGCGCAGAGCCGGGAGCGCCGGGGTGCCGGTCGTCATGTCGTTGCCGTGGGACAACTAGTTTCCGACTACCCGGTGGTAGAGTCCGGCCGACCCAGGTCATAGGGAGGATGCCGTGGCGTTGAGCGCGGAGGAAAGCGGTCGCCTGACCGGTCTGCTCGACGAGCACGCCGAGCGGATCACCCAGCGCTGGACGGAGCTGGTGGGCGCCTCGCTGCGCGGCCGGCTCAGCCAGGCGGAGCTGCGTCGCCAGGTGCAGGAGCTGCACCGGGCCGTCATCGAGGCCGCCCGCGGCGGCGGTTTCGACCTGGAGTCCGAGTCGGCCGGCGAGCTGCGCGCCGTGCTGGCCGAGCTGTCCCGGGGCCGGGCCCGGCAGGGCTTCACCGCCACCGAGACGGCGATCAGCGTGTACGCGCTCAAGGACGTCCTGCTGGAGCTGCTGGAGGCCGACGCCACCGACACGGCGCTGCGCGACTACGTGGCCTTCTCCTCCCTGGTCGACCAGATGGGGCTGTTCACCTTCGAGAGCTTCGTGCGCACCCGGGAGAGCCTGATCGCCGACCAGGCCGAGCAGCTGCTCGAACTCTCCACCCCGGTCGTCAAGATCTGGGAGGGCGTGGTCGCCGTCCCGCTGGTCGGCACGCTCGACTCGGCCCGCGCCCAGGTGGTGATGGAGCGGCTGCTGCAGACCCTCGTCGACACCGGCTCGCCGTACGCGATCATCGACATCACCGGCGTTCCGGCGGTCGACACCCAGGTCGCCCAGCACATCCTCAAGACCGTGGTGGCCGCCCGGCTGATGGGTGCCGACTGCATCATCTCCGGCATCCGGCCGCAGATCGCCCAGACCATCGTCGCCCTCGGCATCGAGTTCGGCGACATCGCCACCAAGGCCAGCCTCGCCGACGCGCTGCGACACGTGCTGCGGCTGACGGGCGTGGAGACGGCGCGCCGCCAGCCGCGTCGGGAGTCCTGATGGAGCGGGTGCCGGTCCTGAAGATCGGCGACATCCTGCTCGTCTCGATCCAGGTCGACATGTCCGACCAGACGGCGGTGCAGCTACAGGAGGACCTGGCCGAGCGGATCGTCGCCACCGGCTGCCACGGCGTGATCATCGACATCACGGCGCTGGACATCGTCGACTCGTTCGTCGGCCGGATGCTCTCCACCATCGCCTCCATCTCCAAGGTGCTCGACGCCGAGACGGTGGTGGTCGGGATGCGTCCCGCCGTCGCCATCACCCTGGTCGAGCTGGGCCTGTCGCTCAACGGCATCCGCACCGCCCTCAACGTGGAACGGGGCATGGAGCTGATCGCGGCGACCCACGACGACGACTACGGCTACGACGACATCGACGAGCCCGGCGACCAGTCCACGGACACGAGGTGACCGCGGGCGTCGACCTGGGCGACCCGCAGGCCCAGGCGATCCGCAGCGACGAGGACGTGGTGCGGGTCCGCCAGTTGGTGCGTACGGTGGCGGTGGCCGTCCGGCTCTCCCTGGTCGACCAGACGAAGCTGGTCACCGCCGCCAGCGAGCTGGCCCGCAACACCCTGGTCTACGGCGGGGGCGGCAGCGCCGAGGTGTCCGTGGTGGACAACGGCCGGCGGCGCGGGGTGCGCATCGTCTTCGCCGACGACGGCCCCGGCATCGCCGACCTGGACCTGGCCCTCACCGACGGCTACACCACCGGCGGCGGCCTCGGGCTCGGCCTCAGCGGTGCCCGCCGCCTGGTCGACGAGTTCGACATCGACACCGGCCCGGGGCGGGGCACCCGCATCACGGTCACCAAGTGGTCCCGATGACCCTGGACGCCGTGTCCGACCACGGCATCTGGTTCCGGGTGGAGAGCGGCAGCGCGGCCAGTTCGGTCCGGCGGGCCGCCGAGCGGCTGGGCGGGCAGCTCGGCATCGGCGACGCCCGCACCGCCGACCTGGCCATCGTCGCCGCCGAGCTGACCAGCAACCTGGTCAAGCACGCCGACGACGGGGTGCTGCTGCTGCGCCCCGTGCGCGTCGGCGACCGGGCGGGCGTGGAACTCGTCGCCATCGACTCCGGGCCCGGCATGGCCGACCTCACGGTCTCCTCCCGCGACGGCCACTCCACCGCCGGCACGCTCGGCATCGGCCTCGGCGCCATCATGCGCCAGGCGGACTGGTTCGACGGCTACTCCCTCCCCGGCCGGGGCACCGTGCTCGCCGTGCAGATCTGGCCGAAGGGCCCCGCCCCGGCGCAGTCCTGGGCCGGGGCGCTGACCCGGCCGCTGACCGGCGAGGCGGTCAGCGGCGACGGGTACGCCGTCCGCGTCGCCGAGGGGCGGCACCAGGTGCTGGTCTGCGACGGTCTCGGGCACGGGCCGCTGGCCGCGTCCGCGACCGACGCGGCGCTCGCCGCGTTCCGGTCCGCTCCGGCCGCCCCGCCGGCCGCCGTGGTGCAGCACCTGCATCGCGCGATGACGCACACCCGGGGGGCCGCGCTGGCCGTCGCCGAGCTGGACGGGCAGGCCCACCTGCTCCGGTACGCGGGGCTGGGCAACATCGCGGCGACCGTGCTCGCCGAGGGCGAGCGGCGGCGCGGGCTCGTCTCCCTGCCCGGCATCGCCGGCCATCAACGACCCGTCGTCCGCGAGTACGAGTACCCCTTCCCCGCCGGAGCGTCGCTGGTGATGCACAGTGACGGGGTGGCGGACCGCTGGCAGCTCGACGACTACCCCGGCCTGGCCGGGCGCGCCCCGCTGGTGCTGGCCGCGACCGTGCTGCGCGACGCCGGGGTGCGACGGGACGACGCGTGCGTACTCGCCGCGAGGGCGCCCTGGTGACGGGCCCGGCCGGCGGCCCGTCGCTGCTCCAGATGGCGCTGCGGGTCGAGCACGACATCTTCCTCATCCGGCAGCGGGGCCGGGAGGTCGCCGAGGCGGTCGGGCTGGAACATCAGGACCAGGTGCGGCTTGCCACCGCACTCAGCGAGGTGGCCCGGGACCTGCTGCGGATCTGCGGCGGTGCCGACGTCACCTTCGCCGCCGTGGTCGAGGCGCAGGGCCCGGTCCGCCTGCGCGTCGACCTGGCCCCGGTGCGCCCGCTCCCCAGCGGCCGGTACGAGCCGCAGTCCGGCGCGGTGGCACGCCTCGTGGACATGCTGGGCGTGGTGGGCCGGGAGGGCGATACGGTCGTGAGGATGTCCCGACGTGTCCCGGCCAACGCGCAGGCGCTGACCCCGGAGCGCCTCGCCGAGCTGCGCGCCGAGCTCGGCAGCTCTGCTCCGGCCAGCGCCGTGGACGAGCTGGCCCTCCAGAACGAGCAGCTCATCGCCGCCCTGGACGAGGTACGCAGCCAGCGCGACGAGCTGGCCGTGCTCAACGAGGAGCTCCAGGAGACCAACCGGGGCGTGATGGCGCTCTACAACCAGCTCACCGAGGAGCTGGAGGAGACCAACCGGGGCGTGGTGGCCCTCTACGCCGAGCTGGACGAGAAGTCGGCCCAGCTGCGTACCGCCAGCGAGTCCAAGAGCCGGTTCCTGGCCAACGTCAGCCACGAGCTGCGCGCCCCGGTGACCGCGATCATCGGGCTGAGCCGGCTGCTGGCCGACTCCGCGTCCGACCCGCTCACCGCCGAGCAGGCCCGCCAGGTGGGGCTGATCCGGGACTCCGCCACCGACCTGCTCGGCCTGGTCAACGACCTGCTCGATCTCGCCAAGGCGGAGTCCGGGCGGCTGGAGCCGAACTGGACCGAGGTCGACCTGCGGGCCATCTTCGGCCAACTGCGCGGCACCCTGCGGGCGCTGTCCACCAAGCCGGACGTCGAGCTGGTGGTGGAGGACCCGCCGCCGCCCGGCACGGTCCGTTCCGACGAGGTGCTGCTCGCCCAGGTGCTGCGCAACCTGCTGCACAACGGGCTCAAGTTCACCGAGCGGGGCCAGGTCCGGCTGCGCGCCGAGATCCGCGACGGGCGGTGGCGGCTGTCCGTCTCCGACACCGGGGCGGGCATCGCCCCGGAGCTGCACGAGCGGATCTTCGAGGAGTTCTACCAGGTGCCGGGGAGCACCCGCATCGGCGGCACCGGCCTCGGCCTGCCGTACGCCCGGCGGGTGACGCACCTGCTCGGCGGCGCACTGGAGCTGGCCAGCGAGCCGGGGCGGGGCAGCACCTTCACCGTCGTCCTGCCGGTGGGCGGAGCGTGACGGTGGACGGTGGTCAGGGGACCGTGCTGGTCGTCGACGACAGCCGCACCAAGCGCTACCTCCTGGTGAGCTGGCTGAGCCGGGCCGGCTTCGCGACGCTGGAGGCGGAGAGCGGCGGCGAGGCCCTGGCCCGGGTCGGGGTGGACCCGATCGACCTGGTGGTGCTCGACGTCCGGCTGCCCGACCTGACCGGGTTCGAGGTCTGCGAGCAGATCAAGAAGGCCCACCCGGCGATGCCGGTGATCCACGTGTCGGCGCACGCCGTCGACGTCAACGACCGGGCCCAGGGCCTGACCCGGGGCGCGGACGCCTACCTGGCCGAGCCCATCGAGCCCGACGAGCTGGTCGCCACCACCCACGCGGTGCTGCGCTACTACCGGGCGCGGCAGCGCGCCGAGCAGCTCGCCGACCGGCTCAGCCGGCTCGCCGAGACCACCCTCGCCGTCAACTCCGCGCCGACCTTCCCCCGGCTGATGGTCGCCGCGGCGGCCGGGGCGGCCGAGATGCTCGGCACCCCCGTCGTCGTGCTCGCCGAGACCATGGACGGCACCACGCTCGCCGCCGCCACCACCGGCCCCGGCGCGGAGCCCGTCGTGCGCCCGTGGCCCATGCCGACCGACGACGTGTCGATCGGGGCGATCCTGCGGGAGCAGGTGGACCCGGCCGAGTGGGCGGTGCACGACTGGGCCGGCGAGCCGGAACTGGTCGTCGCGGTCGCCCGGCTGCGCCCCGACCGGTCCCCGATCTACGTGGCGGTGCCGCCCCGGGCCCTGGTCCCGGGCGCCCCCGTGGTGCGCCAGCTCGCCCAGGCCCTCGCGGCGGCCGTGGAGGCGCAGCGGACCCTCGACGAGGAACACCGGATCGCGGTGACCCTGCAACGCAGCCTGCTGCCGCGCCGGCTGCCCGAGGTGGCCGGGCTAGACCTCGCCGTCCGGTACGAGCCGGCCAGCGCGCAGACCGAGGTCGGCGGGGACTTCTACGAGCTGGTGATGCTCGGCGACGAGCTGTTGGTGGCCATCGGCGACGTGGCCGGCCACTCGCTGCACGCGGCGACGGTGATGGCCGAGCTGCGGCACGCGGTGCGGGCGTACGCGGTCGAGGGGCACCCGCCCGGCGTGATCCTGACCCGGGTCGACGAGCTGATGCGGACGCTGCTCCCCGGCGAGCTGGCCACCATCTGCGTGCTGCAACTGCACCCCGGCACCGGTCACGTCCGACTGGCCAGCGCCGGCCACCTGCCGGCGCTGATCAGCCGCGACGGCCGGGTGGAGTACGTCCAGCACTCCGCGCCGCTGCTCGGCGTGCGTGTGGACCGCCCCGCCGACCTGGAGTTCGTGCTGCCGGCCGGGTCGACGCTGGTGCTCTACACCGACGGGCTGATCGAGCGGCGGGACGCCACCATCGACGAAGGGCTGGCCGCCCTGGCCCGCTGCGCCGAGACGGTGGACGACGACCTGGACGGCTTCTGCCAGCGGCTGGTGGTCGAGCTGGCCCCCACGGAGATCCAGGACGACGTGGCGGTGGTGGCGGTCCGCCGCCGGTGAGGTGCAAGGAAGGGCACCTTGTTAAACGCTTTCTGTTGTACAGGGGCCCCTTCCTAACACCCGTCGCCCGCCTCCAGTATCAGCCCGGCGAGGTGGACGGCGAGCGTGACGGGCGCGTCGGCGTACTCGTGCAGGAGCCGGCGGCGGGCCGGCGAGCAGGGCCACGGCCCGCCGCAGACCCGGCAGAGCCAGATCGGCCGGGCCGGCAGATGCTCCCGGGCCGGCGGGCGTTCGCGAGCCTGCGTCGCGTGTTCGCGGGCCGGGTCCCGGGGTCGTTCATCCACTGTGGCTGTCCCTTCTCGACTGGTGCGGGGGCGTGCCGCCGTGCCCGGCACGCCCCCGCGCGGTCCCGTCCGGGCCGGGGAATCTCGGGGGAAGACACCCGAACGGGCCCGCTGGGGTCACATTCTGCTGATGCTGCGGTTACTGTGTGAATGGTCGCGGCCCGGACCGTCCGGGCGTCCGGGCCGCGATCCTGCACGTGGTGCCGTTCGCGGTGGGGGCGTATGCCGGGCTGGAGGGCCCGTTCGTCATCGCCACGCCGCCCGTCGGCGAGGATATGGTCTATGTGGAGACTCAGCTCGGCGGGCACGTCGTCGATCGCCCGGCCGACGTGCGCCGGGCGATCGACGTGTGGGAGTCGATCCGGGGCGAGGCGCTGCCCCACCAGCGGTCGATCGAGCTGATCGCGGAGATCACGGAGGCGGGACCATGGACCTGAGCGCTGCGCGGTGGCGCACCAGCAGCCGCAGCAACAGCACGGGCGGCAACTGCGTCGAGGTGGCGGGCAACCTGCCCGGCGTGGTGGTCGTGCGCGACTCGAAGGACCGCACCGGCCCGGTGCTGGCGTTCGCCCCGGCGGCGTGGGGGGCCTTCCTCACCCGGCTCGCCCCGGCCGACTGACCCGCTGCACCCCCCCGCTGGCTGATCCGCTTCACCCCGGTCGGCTGAGCGAGGCTCCCGCCGGTCGGTTGAGCGACCGGGCGTACGCGGCCGGGGTGAGCCCCGTCGCGGCGGCGAACTCGCGGATCAGGTGGGCCTGGTCGGCGTACCCGAGGTCGGCGGCGACGGCCGCCCAGTCCACCGGCCCGCCGCTGGCGGCGTGCTCGATCGCCTCCTGGATGCGGTACCGCCGGATCACCCACTTCGGGCCGACGCCGACGTGGTCGAGGAACAGCCGTTGCAGGCGTCGGGTGGTGGTGCCGTGCCGGCGGGCCAGGTCGTCGACCCGCAGCACGCTGCGGTCGGCGCGGATCTCCCCGGCCAGCGTCATCACCTCCGCCGAGAGCGGGTCGACCGACGGCAGGCCGGTCGCCGGTGAGCCGGCCATCGGCGGACTGGCCGCCGACAGGCCGTTCGCCGTAGCGTCAGCCGCCGACGGGGTCGCCGTCGGCGAGGCGGGGCGGGGGTGCCAGGCGAGCAGGAGGGCGTCGAGGGCGGCGGCGCGCTCGTCGTCCGTACCGTCGCAGGGGTGCCGGCCCGCGACGAGCCCGGCGGGCAGCGGGCGGCGCTCGCCGGTCAGCTCGGCGACCGGCCCCGGCCAGAACGGGCGGAACCCGCCGGGGCGGAACTGCACGCCGCTGACCCGGCCGGTGCCGGCGAGGGTGATCCGGAACAGCTCCCGCCCGACGCCGGCCACCTCGGCGGACTCGGAAACGGCAGCGTCCGCCACGTCGCGGCGGAAGACCAGGTTGACCGCCGGGTGCGGCAGCACGCGCTGCTCGAACGGCTCGTCGAGGCACCAGTCGACCAGCCAGTAGTGCTCGACGTACGGGAGCAGGGCCGGGGCCGGCGGCAGGCGGCGGAAGCGGACCTCGCGCCGCAGCCGTGCGGGGTCGAGGATGCCCCGGTTGTCGGCGCGCGGGCCGCTGTCGCATTTCTTCAAGCTTGTCCTCCCGGGCTGCCTACGCTGCCCCTATGACCACGAAGACTAGTGAACTGCTGGCGGATGCCGCGCCGCGTGCCGTGGCGGTGGTCCGGGCGATCTCCGGCGACCAGTTCGACCTGCCGACCCCGTGCGCGGACTACACCGTGCGGGACCTGCTCGGGCATCTCTTCCAGGTGGTGGTCAACTTCCAGGCGCTGGCCGCCCGGCAGCCGGCGGACTGGGCGGACAAGACCGACCGCCTCACCGACGGCTGGCGGGACCGGTTCGCCGCCGAGACGGAGCGGCTGGTGGCGGCGTGGGCCGACCCGGCCGCGCTGGAGGGCGTGTCGCCGGGGATGGGCCTGCCGCAGGAGACCGTCGGCGACATGGCGCTGATCGACCTGACCGTGCACGCGTGGGACCTGGCGCGGGCCACCGGCCAGCCGTACGACGCCGCGCCGGCCGTGATCGCCACGCTGAACGGGTTCATGGACCGGATGGGCGAGATGGGCCAGCAGCAGGGCGCCTTCGCCGCCCCGGTCACCGCCCCGCCGAACGCCACCGACCTGGAGCGCGGCGTCGCCCGGATGGGCCGAAACCCCAACTGGTCGCCGAGCTGACCGGAGAGCCAATGTCTTGTACGTGAAGTTCGGGAGGTGTCATGCGTACCGTCCCCTACTCGGAAGTCCGGCAGAACCTGGCCAAGATGCTCGACCACGTCGTGAACGACGCCGAGGAAGTGGTGGTCACCCGCTCCGGCCGTGAGGCCGCCGTCATCATCTCGCTGCGTGAGTACGAGTCGCTGAAGGAGACGGCGTACCTGATGGCCAGCCCTGCCAACGCGCGCCGGCTCAACGAGGCCGTCGAAGAGTTGCGCAACGGGGGCGGGGAGATGCGCGATCTGATCGACCCCGATGCCAGCCCAGGCGAGGCGTCGACAGCGTGAAGGTCCAGTTCGCCAGCCGGGGCTGGGAGGACAGGGCATCGGCAAACCTGAGCAACTCCGTGGCAACTGGGCGGGATTCTGGTCGAGGCGCATCGATCAGGAGCACCGCCTGGTCTGCCGCATCGTCGGCTTGACGGTCCTATTCGCTCAGTGAATAGTCTATCCGGTGTCCACTCCGCACGTGCTGCTCGGCCTGCTCGCCGAGGGCGACAAGCACGGGTACGAGCTGAAGCGCGCCCACGACCGGCGGCTGCCCCGGGCGCGTCCGCTGGCGTTCGGGCAGGTCTACGCCACGCTCGGCCGGCTTGAGCGGGACGGGCTCGTGGCCGCCGCCGGCCAGGACCGCGACGCCGGCCCCGACCGCACCGCCTACGCGCTCACCCCCGCCGGGCGCGACGCCCTGGCCGCCTGGCTCGCCGAGGTCGAGCCGCCCATGCCGTACGTGGCCAGCACGCTCTTCGCCAAGGTGGTGGTGGCACTCCTGGTCGCCGACACCGGCCACGTCCGGTCGTACCTCGTCGCGCAGCGCCGGGCGCACACCGACCGGCTGCGCGAGCTGACCGCCGTCAAGACGGACCCGTCGGCCAGCCTCGACGACGTCGTCGCGGCCGACTACGCCATCGCCCACCTCGACGCCGACCTGAGGTGGCTGCACACCACCCTGGAGCGGGTCGCCGACTGGCACCGGGAGGTGCACTCGTGACGGAACTTCAGGCTCGCGGCGTGGTGAAGGCGTACGGGCCCACACCCGCGCTGCGCGGGATCACCCTCGACGTCGCCGAGGGGGAGATCGTCGCGGTGACCGGCCCGAGCGGCTGCGGCAAGTCCACCCTGCTGCACTGCCTGGCCGGCATCCTGCGCCCGGACGCCGGCCAGGTCCTCTGGCGGGGCGAGCGGATCGACATCTGGTCCGAGGCGGCCCGGTCGAAGCTGCGGCGCACCGAGTTCGGGGTGCTGTTCCAGTTCGGCCAGCTCGTGCCCGAGCTGACCGTGGCGGAGAACGTCGCCCTTCCGCTCCTGCTCGCCGGCACGGGGCGGCGAGCAGGGCGGACGGTGGCGACGGCCTGGCTGGACCGGCTGGGCGTGGCGGACCTGGCCGACGCCCGGCCGGGCGAGCTGTCCGGCGGGCAGCAGCAGCGCTGCGCGCTGGCTCGCGCACTGGTCACCGAACCCCGGGTGATCTTCGCCGACGAGCCGACCGGCGCGCTCGACACGCTGGCCGGCGAGCAGGTGCTCACCCAGCTGGTCCGGCTGGCCCGCGAGCAGCGTACGTCGGTCGTGCTGGTCACCCACGAGCCGCGCATCGCCGGGTACGCCGACCGCGAGGTGATCCTCCGCGACGGCGAGGTGGACGGGGCCGGCCTGGGGCTCGACCTGCCGGCGGCGGTCGGGCCCGGTCTGGGGCTGCTCGCCGCCGGGGTACCGGCGGGCGAGGCACCGGCTGGCGGAGCGCCCGCGGGTGGGGCGCGGTGAGGCCCGGCACCCTGGGCCGGCTGGCCCTCGCCGGCACCCGCACCGACACCGTCCGGGTGGTGCTGACCGCGCTCAGCGCCGCCCTGGCCACCCTCGCCGGGCTGGCCGCGCTGACCGTGCTGGCCATCCCGACGCCGCCGGCCACCGACGACAACGGGGTCCGTTGGTCCCAGCAGTATTCGGAGGCGCTGCTGCGCGAGCCGGGGCTGCGCGGCGGCACGGCCTTCGCGTTGCTGCTGCTCGCCCTGCCGGTGCTGGCGCTGGCCGGGCAGTGCGCCCGCCTCGGCGCGCCGGCCCGCGACCGCCGGTTGGCCGCCCTCCGGCTGGCCGGCGCGACCCCCGGCCAGGTGACCCGGCTCGCGGCGCTGGAGACCGGGGTGGCCAGCCTGCTCGGCACCGTGGTCGGCCTGGTCGTCTTCCTGGGCGCCCACGAGCTGCTCGACCGGCCCGACGCGGACGGCCGGCTCGCGTTGCCCACGGACGTGCTGCCGTCGCCCGTCGCGCTGGCGGCGACGGTGCTCGGGCTGCCCGCCGTCGCGGCGGCGGCCACCGCGCTGCTGCTGCGCCGGGTCGTCACCACCCCGTTCGGCGTGGTCCGGCGCGCCCGACGGGACCGCCCGCCCCGCCCCTGGTTCGCGCTGCTCGTCCCGGCCGGCGTCGGGGCGTTCGCCGGCTACGGCCCGCTGCTGCGCTGGCTGGAGCGCCACGAGGTGCAGGCACCGCTGCCGTACCTGCCGATCCTGGTCACCGCCGGAGGGCTCGCCGCCTTGGTCGGAACGGTGCTCGCGGCGGGCTGGTTCTCGTACGCCGCCGGCCGGCTGCTGCACCGTCTCGCCCGGGGGCCGGCCGCGCTGCTGGCCGCCCGCCGGCTCACCGCCGACCCGTGGGCCGGCAGCCGCACCTTCGCCGCGCTGCTGGCCGCCGTGCTGTTCGGCGGGGGCGCGGCGGCCCACCGGGCCTACTTCCAGGCCCGGTACGACGCCGAGCTGGCCGAGGCACGCTCGTTCGGCGACCTGACCTCGGCAGGGGACACGTTCTACCTGGACACGATCGGGCTGGTGGACCTCGCCGTGGCGGTCGCCGTCACGATCGCCGCCGGTGGGCTGCTGGTCGCGCTGGTGGAGGGGATCGTGGCCCGCCGCCGGGCGTACGCGGCGCTGGTCGCCCAGGGCGTGCCCCGGGGCGTGCTGGGGCGCTCGGTCGCCTGGCAGGCGCTCGCCCCGACGGTGCCGGCGGTGCTGCTCGCCCTGACCGTGGGGCTGTTGCTCGGCCGGTTCCTCGCGGGCCCGGTGTCCACCTCCACGGTCGACGGGGCGAAACGGTTCGTCATGCCCGGCGTACCCCTGGAGCAGCTGGCCCTGGTCGGGGCCGGCGCGGTCGCCGCGGTGGCCCTCACGGTCGCGGTCGGGCTGCTCTTCCTGCGGGCCAGCACCACCGTCGAGGAGCTGCGGGCGACCTGAGGCAGGATGGCCCCGTGGACCTCGTGACGCTCGACGACATCCGGGCCGCCGCCGCCGACATCGCGCCGACCGTCCTGCGCACGCCGCTGCTGGCCGCGCCGTGGGACGACGGGCTGTGGCTGAAGCCGGAGAGCCTGCAGCCGGTCGGGTCGTTCAAGCTGCGCGGGGCCACCCACGCGGTCGCCCGGCTCGACCCCGGCGCGCGGGCCCGGGGGGTGGTCACCCACTCGTCCGGCAACCACGGCCAGGCCCTCGCGTACGCGGCGCGGGCCGCCGGCGTGCCGTGCACGGTGGTGGTGCCCGACGGCGCGCCGGAGGTGAAGGTCGCCCGGATGCGGGCGTTCGGGGCGCAGGTGCTGCTCGTCCCGCCGGCCCGGCGGCTGGCGGAGGCCCAGCGGATCGTCGCCGAGACGGGGGCGACCCTGGTGCCGCCGTTCGACGACCGGCGGATCATCGCCGGCCAGGGCACCGTCGGGGCGGAGATCGTCGCCGACCTGCCCGACATCGACGTGGTGCTGGTGCCCGTCGGCGGCGGCGGCCTCGCCTCCGGGGTCGCCACGGCGGTCAGGGCGCTGCGCCCGTCGGCCGCCGTGTACGGCGTCGAACCGCTGCTCGCCGCCGACGCGCGGGACTCGCTCGCCGCCGGGCGGGTGGTCACCTGGGACGTGGAGCTGACCTACCGCACCTGCGCGGACGGGCTGCGCACCAACCTGTCGGAGCTGACGCTGGCCCACCTGCGGGACCGCCTCGACGGCATCGTCACGGTGACCGAGGAGGAGATCCGGGCCGCCGCCGGTCGCCTGATCCGCGAGGCCCGACTGGTCGTCGAGCCCAGCGGCGCGGTGGCCACGGCCGCCCGGCTGTTCCGCGCGGACGAGCTGCCGCCGGGGCGTACGGTCGCGGTGGTGACCGGCGGCAACGCCGACCCGCAGGTCCTCGCCGACCTGGCCACCACCGCCTGAGCCGCTCCTTCAGGCCGCGCCGAGGCGGTCGAGGATCCAGGCGTTGACGAACGCCTCCTCGCGCCACGAGTCGTACCGGCCGCTGGGGCCGCCGTGCCCGGCGCCCATCTCCGTCTTGAGCAGGTAGTCGCCCTGCGGGGCGACCGCCCGCAGCCGGGCGATCCACTTGGCCGGCTCGTGGTAGAGCACCCGGGTGTCGTTGAGGCTGGTCACCGCGAGGATCGCCGGGTAGTCCACCGCCGCCACGTTCTCGTACGGTGCATAGGACTTCATGTACGCGTAGACCTCGGGGTCGTCGAGGGGGTTGCCCCACTCCTCCCACTCGGTGACGGTCAGCGGCAGCGACGGGTCGAGGATCGAGGTGAGCGGGTCCACGAAGGGCACCTGCGCGACGACGCCCGCGAACGCGTCCGGCGCGAGGTTGGCCACCGCGCCCATCAGCAGGCCGCCGGCCGACGCGCCCCGGGCCACCAGCCGGTCGGCCGACGTCCAGCCCGACTTGACCAGGTGCCGGGCGCAGGCCACGAAGTCGGTGAACGTGTTCTTCTTGGCCAGCATCTTGCCCTGGTCGTACCAGCGCCGGCCCAGTTCGCCGCCGCCCCGCACGTGCGCGACGGCGAAGACCACGCCCCGGTCCAGCAGGGAGAGCCGGGCGACGGAGAACCACGGGTCCATGCTCGCCTCGTACGAGCCGTAGCCGTAGATGACGCAGGGCGCGGAGCCGTCGCGGGGGGTGCCGGCCCGGCAGACCAGCGAGATCGGCACGCGCGTGCCGTCGTCGGCGAGCGCCCAGTCCCGGTGCTGCTCGTAGTCGGCCGGATCGTACTCGCGGCCGTCCGGGCCGGGCAGGACCGGCTTGCGGCGGCGCAGGGTCAGCTCCCGGGTGACCAGGTCGTAGTCGTACACCGACTCCGGGGCGACCAGCGAGGCGTAGCGCAACCGGACCTGCCGGGTGCGGTACTCCGGGTTGCTGTCCAGCCCGACGCTGTAGAGCGGCTCGGGGAAGTCGATGTCGTGACCGTCGCCGCCGCCGACCGGCAGCACCCGCAGCCCGGTCAGGCCGTTGGTGCGCAGCGACACGACCAGGTGGTCGGCGAACGCGTCGACCGACTCCAGCCGGGTGCCGGGGGTGTGCGGGATCAGCGGGACCCAGTCGCCGGGCGCGTCCGCCGAGGTGTACGCGAGCGCGAAGTCCTCGGCGTCGTCGTTGTGCAGGATCAGGAAGCGGTGCCCGTGGTGCTCGACGCTGTATTCCACGCCCTGCCGCCGGGGCGCGACGGACGCCGGCTCGCCGGTGGGGTTGCCGGCGGGGATGACCAGCACCTCACTGGTGATCTTGCTGTGGATGTCGATCAGGACGAACTTCTCCGACCGGGTCAGCTCGACGCCGACCCAGAACCGCTCGTCGTCCTCCTGGTGGACCACCACGTCCTCGGTGGACGGGGTGCCGATCCGGTGCCGCCACACCCGGTGGGGCCGCCAGGCGTCGTCGACGGTGACGTAGAACAGCACCGAGGCGTCGGCGGACCAGGCCGTGCCGTAGAACGTGCCCGGCACCTCGTCGGCCAGCACCTCGCCGGTGGTCAGGTCCTTCACCCGCAGCGTGAACCGCTCGTCGCCGCTGAAGTCCGTCGAGTAGGCCAGCCAGCGCCCGTCGGGGCTCACGTCGAACGCGCCGAGGGAGAAGAAGTCGTGCCCCTCGGCGAGCAGGTTGCCGTCGAGCAGCACCTCCTCGCCGTCGAGCGGGGCACCGTCCACGCTGACCGGCGGGTCGGTCTCGCCGTCGCGGACCGCGCGGCGGCAGTGCACGCCGTACTGCTGGCCCTCGACCGTGCGCGTGTAGTACCAGTGGTCACCCTTGCGGGTCGGCACCGACAGGTCGGTCTCCTGGGTGCGCCGGCGCGTCTCCTCGAACAGGGTGTTCCGCAGCTCCGCCAGGTGCGCGGTGCGCGCCTCGGTGTGGGCGTTCTCCGCCGTCAGGTGGGCGATCGTCTCCGGGTCGTCCTTGGCGGCCAGCCAGGCGTACTCGTCGACGACGGTGTCGCCGTGGTGGGTGCGCTCGCTGGGGACCCGCTTGGCGACGGGCACGGGAGTCTCGGTGGTCACGCCGGTCAGGTTACCGTCCGTCGGGACCCCGGCACCCGCCCGGCGAGATCGACGCCCGGCACCGGCGCGGTGGCGCGACCGGGTGTTCGAACACATGTACGATTGCGGCCATGGCGACAGCAGCGGGGTCCATCGATCGGTCCGGTGCAGTGGACATCACCCGACGGCTGGCGGAGATCTGCGGCCCGCCCTTCGCGCGGTTCGCGGGGGCGGCCGACGAGGTCGCCGGCGCACAGGCCCGGTGGGTGGCCGTGCCCGGTGCCCCGCAGGCCGCTGCCGAGGTGCTGCGGCTGGCCGCCGCCCACGACCTGACGGTGGTGCCCCGCGGCGCCGGCACGAAGATCGACTGGGGGGTCGCCCCCGCACACGTCGACATCATGCTCGACACCGGGCGGCTGGCCGGCATCTGCCATCGGCCGGCCGACGGCGGCGTGGTCGAGATCGGCGCGGGCACCCCGCTGCGGGCCGCCCAGGCCACCCTCGAACGGGCGGGGCTGCGGCTGGCCCTCGACGCGCCCTCGCCCGGGGCCACCGTCGGCGGGGTGCTGGCCGCCGACGAGTCCGGCCCGCTGCGGCACCGCCACGGCGGCCCCTGCGAGCAACTGGTCGGCGTGCGCTACCTGGACGCCGCCGGCGAGCTGATCAGTGCCGGCGGCGGCGCACCCGGCCTGGAGTTGGCCCGGCTGCTGTGCGGGTCGCAGGGCGGCCTCGGCGTGCTCCTCTCCGCCACCCTGCGGGTGCAGCCGGTGCCGGCCAGCCAGGCCTGGGTCACCCGTCCGGTGTGGAGCCCGTTGGAGGTCGACGGCCTGGTCCGGGAGGTGCTCGCCGCCCGGCTCGACGCGGCGGCCGTGGAGCTGGACCTGCCGGCCCGCGCCAACCGGGCGCGCCCGCCGCTGCACCCCGACGCCCCGGAGGCCCTGGCCCGGGCCCGCCACCCCTCCATGTTCCGGCGCACGGTGACCCCGGCCGGCGCGGGCAGCCTGACCGTGCTGCTGGAGGGCGACCCCGCCGACGTCGCCGAACGCGCCGACGGCCTGCGCGGACTGTTCGGCGACGAGGCCAAGATCGGGCACTCGGCACCGCAGTGGTGGCGGCGCTATCCGTTCGGCCCCGGCGAGACCGCGCTGCGCATCGAGGTGCCGGTCGGCAACCTGCACGCCGCCGCCTACGCGCTGCGCGACGCGGCCGGCGGCCCGGTGCCGGTGCGCGGCTCGGCCGGTCAGGGGGTGCTGCACGCCGCCCTGCCCGGCACCCTGCCCGTCGATCGGGTGGCGTCCATCGTCGCCGGGGTGCGCGCCGTCCTGCTCGCCCGGCGGGGCCGGTGCGTGGTGGTCGCCGCGCCACCTCCGGTGCGGGAGGCCGTCGACCTGTGGGGCGAGCTGGCCTCGCTGCCCCGGCTGCGGGCGGCGAAGGAATACCTGGACCCGCACCAGCGGCTCGCCCCGGGCCGCCTCCCCGGCGGCCTCTGACACCACCTGCGCGCCCGCGCCCGCGCGCCCGCGCGCCCCTGCGCGGTCGCCGGTGCCGGCTGTCGGCCGCCGGGCCGGGTCGCCATGTCGGCGACATGGGGGTATCCCAGGCCGGGGATACCGCGATGTCGCCGACATGCAGCGCCGACGCGCCCCGACGCGCCCCGCGCAGCCCAGGCCCGGCGCGGGCGCGGGCCCGGCCCCGGCATGGGCCCGGCCCCGGCATGGGCCCGGCCCCGGCGTGGACCCGCCTCGCGCGGCCCGACCCTCCGCGCGGGGACCCGGCACCCGGTGCGGGCCAGCCCGGTGGGCGGGGCGTCAGCGGCGGTCGTTGCGCAGCACGAGGATCGCGATGTCGTCGCGGGGCGTCTCGGCCGAGAACCCGATCGCCGTCGACCGCAGCCGGGCGGCCACCACGTCGGCCGAGTATCCGGCCAGCGGCGCGGCGGACTCCCGCAGCCGCTCCGTGCCGAACAGCTCCCGGCCGCGCCGACGCTCGGTCACCCCGTCCGTGTAGAAGATCAGCGAGTCGCCGGGGGCCAGGGTCAGCTCGACGGCCGGGGAGGCGATCGCGTCGAGCAGGCCGAGCGCGGTGCCGCCGGCCCCGACGAACGCGGCCCCGTCGCCGGCGCGCAGCAGCACCGGGCGGTCGTGGCCGGCGAGGTGCAGGGACACGTCGAGCTGGTCGCCCTCGCCCGGCCCGACGGCCGCCAGCGCGAGAGTGCAGTAGCGCCCGCCGCCGCGCTCGACCAGCGTGTTGTTGAGCCGGACCAGCGCCTCTGGCAGCGGCTTGCCGTCGCTGACCAGCACCCGGATGACGTCCCGGACCAGCCCGGTGACGGCCGCCGCCTCGACCCCCTTGCCGGACACGTCGCCGACCACCACGAGCCAGCGCCCGTCGGGCAGGGGGAGCACGTCGTAGAAGTCGCCACCCACCTCGGCGTCGTCGCCGGTCGGCACGTACTCGGCGGCGAAGCCGATGCCGTCGACGACCGGCAGGACCGGTGGCAGCAGCGACCGCTGGAGCGTCTGCGCCACCCGCCGCCGCTCGGCGTGGATGCGGGCGTTCTCGATGGCCAGGGCTGCCCGCCGGGCCACGTCCTCCAGCACGGCCACCTCGTCGGGGTCGTGCCGGTGCCGCTGGTGGCGGCCCACCGCGAGGGTGCCCAGCCGCTGCCCGCGCGCCACCAGCGGGACGGCGAAGCCCTCCATCGGCCCGCCCAGCGGCACCTGCGACCCGATCCGGGACGCCTCGCGCAGCCGGGACTGCACCGAGTCCGTGCCTGTCTCGCGGAGCACCTTGTGCAGCTGCGGCAGCACCGACTCGTCGGCGTGGGTGGCGGCCGCGAGTCGCAGCCGCCCCCACTCGTCGGCCGTGTGCACCGCGCACCACTGGCCGAGGCGGGGCACGACGAGCTGCGGGATCAGCACCATCGTCAGCTCGACGTCGAGGGACTGGGCGAGCAGCTCACCCGCCTCGGCCAGGAACGTCAGCCAGGCCTGCCGGCGTACGTCGGCCCGGCGCAGCCGGTCGTTCTCCAGGTGCAGCGAGAGCCGTTCGGCGGTCAGCACCGCGAGCGGCCGCGCGTACGTCGAGGGGGCCGCGTCCAGCTCCAGCTCCCCGGTGTACGGCCGGTGCACCGCCAGCGGCACCCGCAGCAGCTCGTTGCCGGCGCGGGGGGTGCGGCCGTAGCGGGCCAGCACCTGCCGGCCCAGCCCGTCGCCGCGGTCGAGGCGGACGAGGCCACCGGCCGCGCCGACCATCTCGGCGAGCCGGGTGAGCAGGTCGGTGGCGAAGTCCGGCAGCGGGTCGTCGGCGTACTGGTCGGGGGCGGTCTGCATCAGCTCGCTCATCGCCCCGGCGCTGGGCCCCGCGTGCTCCCCGCCTGCGGTCGACATCGGCGTGCCCCCGGCGGCACCGGCCTGGGGGCCGGCGGCGACCGACTGCCCGTCGGCGGCACCGGAGCGGTCCAGCCGGAACCACACCCCCTTGCCGGTGGGCAGGTAGGTCGTGCCCCACCGACTGGCGAAGTGGTCCACCAGCAGCAGCCCCCGGCCCCGCTCGGACACCTCGTTGATCTCCGAGGTGTCGTTGCGTACGCCGACGGTCAGCTCGTCGACGGATCCGGCGGCGAAGTCGGAGACCGTCACGGTGAGGCCGACGTCGTCGCCGACGACCTCGATGTCCAGTTCGGTGCGGGCGTGCTCGACGGCGTTGGTGGTCAGCTCGGTGGTGAGCAGCAGGGCCTCGTTGAGCAGGTCGTCGAGGCGCGCGGCGGCGAGCACGGACCGGACCAGGGCGCGGGCGGCGGCAGGTGTGCGCCGGTCGGCGGGCAGCCGGACCCGCCGGACGCGCTCGTCCGGACCGTCGAAGGCCGCCGGCCCCGCCTCCGCTGACACCTCCGTATCCTCCACCGCCGCCCGGCCCCGCGCCAAGCTGATCCGGCGGTCGGCCCGCCGCGCCGGGCGGGCCGGCGTCCCGTCGGCGGCGGTACGGCCGGGCGTGGCGGGCCGGCGGGCGGCGCGTCCCGGGAGCCCAGCCGGGCACAATGAGGGAACGGCCGGTGCGTTCGACGGGCGCCGGCGGCCCCCGGAACTCAGCGAGGAATGCGATGACCACGGCGAAACACCCGGTAGCCGCGGACCCGTCCGCGCCGGACCAGGCCGCTCTGCTCGGCGAGCTGGCGGAGGCGCTGCGGCGCGTGCGCGGGGGTGACCTGAAGGTGCGGCTGCGGCCCCGGGCGGGCGCGGCCGGCGAGGTGGCGGACGCCTTCAACGAGGTGGTGGCCCTCCAGGAGCGGCAGCACCGCGACCTGCTGCGGATCAGCCGGGTCGTCGGCCGGGACGGCCGGCTCAACGAGCGCCTGGAGGAGGAGGGGCTGGAGGGTTCCTGGGCGGAGGACCAGCGGGCCGTCAACTCGCTGATCGACGGCCTGGGCCGGCCGACCACCGAGATCGCCCGGGTGATCGTGGCGGTGGCCGACGGCGACCTCTCGCAGCACATGGCGCTGGAGATCGACGGCCGCCCCCTGCGCGGCGAGTACCTGCGGATCGGCCGCACGGTCAACACCATGGTCGACCAGCTCTCGTCGTTCTCCAACGAGGTGACCCGGGTGGCCCGGGAGGTGGGCACCGAGGGCAAGCTCGGCGGCCAGGCCGACGTGCGCGGGGTGGCCGGCACCTGGAAGGACCTCACCGACTCGGTGAACACCATGGCGTCGAACCTGACCGGCCAGGTGCGGTCGATCTCCCAGGTGGCGACGGCGGTGGCCCGGGGCGACCTGTCGCAGAAGATCACGGTCGGGGCGCGCGGCGAGGTCGCCGAGCTGGCCGACACGATGAACTCGCTCACCGACACGCTGCGCCTCTTCGCCGAGCAGGTGACCCGGGTGGCGCGCGAGGTGGGCACGGAGGGCAAGCTGGGCGGCCAGGCCGACGTGCCGAACGTCGCCGGCACCTGGAAGGACCTCACCGACAGCGTCAACTCGATGGCGTCGAACCTGACGGCGCAGGTGCGCAACATCGCCCAGGTCTCGACGGCCGTCGCCCGGGGCGACCTGTCGCAGAAGATCACCGTCGCCGCGCAGGGCGAGATCCTGGAGCTGAAGGACACCGTCAACACGATGGTGGACCAGCTCAGTTCGTTCGCCGACGAGGTGACGCGGGTGGCGCGTGAGGTGGGCAGCGAGGGGAAGCTGGGCGGTCAGGCGCAGGTGCGCGGGGTCTCCGGCACCTGGCGCGACCTCACCGAGAACGTCAACCAGCTCGCCGGCAACCTGACCAGCCAGGTCCGCAACATCTCGCAGGTCTCGACGGCCGTCGCGAAGGGCGACCTGTCGCAGAAGATCACGGTGGATGCGCAGGGCGAGATCCTGGAGCTGAAGAACACCGTCAACACGATGGTGGACCAGCTCAGTTCGTTCGCCGACGAGGTGACGCGGGTGGCGCGTGAGGTGGGCACCGAGGGCAAGCTGGGCGGCCAGGCCCAGGTCCGCGGCGTCGCGGGCACGTGGCGGGACCTGACCGACAACGTGAACTCGATGGCGTCGAACCTGACGGCGCAGGTGCGCAACATCGCCTCGGTGACCACGGCGGTGGCGAAGGGTGACCTGTCGCAGAAGATCACGGTGGATGCCCGGGGCGAGATCCTGGAGCTGAAGTCGACGGTGAACACGATGGTGGACCAGCTCAGTTCGTTCGCCGACGAGGTGACGCGGGTGGCGCGTGAGGTGGGCACCGAGGGCAAGCTGGGCGGCCAGGCCCAGGTCAAGGGCGTGCTGGGCACGTGGCGGGACCTGACCGACAACGTGAACTCGATGGCGTCGAACCTGACGTCGCAGGTGCGCAACATCGCCTCGGTGACCACGGCGGTGGCGAAGGGTGACCTGTCGCAGAAGATCACGGTGGATGCCCGGGGCGAGATCCTGGAGCTGAAGTCGACGGTGAACACGATGGTGGACCAGCTCAGTTCGTTCGCCGACGAGGTGACGCGGGTGGCGCGTGAGGTGGGCACCGAGGGGAAGCTGGGCGGCCAGGCCCAGGTCAAGGGCGTCTCCGGCACGTGGCGTGACCTCACGGACAACGTGAACTCGATGGGGTCGAACCTGACGTCGCAGGTGCGCAACATCGCCTCGGTGACCACGGCGGTGGCGAAGGGTGACCTGTCGCAGAAGATCACGGTGGACGCGCAGGGCGAGATCCTGGAGCTGAAGAACACCGTCAACACGATGGTGGACCAGCTCCGGTCGTTCGCCGACGAGGTGACCCGGGTGGGCCGCGAGGTCGGCATCGAGGGCAAGCTGGGCGCGCAGGCCCAGGTGAAGGGCGTCTCGGGCACCTGGCGGGACCTCACGGAGAACGTCAACCAGCTCGCCTCGACGCTCACCACCCAGCTCCGGGCCATCGCCGAGGTGTCGACCTCGGTGACCCGGGGCGACCTGACCCAGCGGATCGCGGTCGAGGCGCAGGGCGAGGTCGCCGACCTGAAGGACAACATCAACCAGATGATCGTCACCCTCCGGGAGACGACGAAGAAGAACGCCGAGCAGGGCTGGCTGGACTCCAACCTGGCCCGCATCGGCGGCCTGCTCCAGGGGCAGCGTGACCTCGGCGAGGTCTGCCGGATGATCATGATGGAGGTGACCCCGCTGGTCGACGCGCAGCTCGGCGCGTTCTTCCTGGCGGACACCTCGGACGGCAGCATGCGGCTGCGGCTGACCGCCTCGTACGGCTACGTGGCGCGGGGGCACGACGTCACGTTCGGGCCGGGCGAGGGACTGGTCGGGCAGGCCGCGCTCTCCCGCCGGACGATCCGGGTGAGCGCCTCGCCGGACGGCCGGCTCACCCTGCGTTCCGGGCTCGCCAACACCCCGCCGGCCGACCTGGTGGTGCTCCCCGTCCTGTTCGAGGGCGAGCTGCTCGGCGTGATCGAGTTCGCCGGCGTGGCGGCCTTCCCCGACCTGCACCTGACGTTCCTGGAGCGGCTGGTGCTGACCATCGGCGTGGCCGTCAACACCATCCAGGCCAACCGGCGCACCGAGGAGCTGCTGGCGCAGTCGCAGCGGCTGGCCCACGAGCTGCAGGAGCAGTCGGCCGAGCTGCAGCGCACCAACGCCGAGCTGGAGGACAAGGCCCAGCTCCTGTCGGAGCAGAAGGCCAACATCGAGACCCAGAACCGGGAGATCGAGCTGGCCCGGCTCGGCCTGGAGGACAAGGCGCAGCAGCTCACCCGGGCGTCGGCGTACAAGTCGGAGTTCCTGGCCAACATGAGCCACGAGCTGCGTACGCCGCTGAACTCGCTGCTGCTGCTCGCGCGGCTGTTGGTGGAGAACTCGGAGCAGAACCTCACCCCGAAGCAGATCGAGTTCGCCCGGACCATCCACGGCTCCGGCTCGGACCTGCTGCGCCTGATCGACGACATCCTCGACCTGTCGAAGATCGAGGCGGGCCGGATGGACGTCGAGCCGACGGAGGTCCAGTTCACCGAGATCCGGGGGTTCGTCGAGCAGGCGTTCGCCCCGCAGGCGGAGGAGAAGGGCCTCGACTTCCAGGTGCGGCTGGCCAAGGAGCTGCCCCCGGCGCTGGTCACCGACGCGCAGCGGTTGCAGCAGATCCTGCGCAACCTGCTCTCCAACGCGGTGAAGTTCACCGACAACGGCGCGGTGACGCTGCGCATCGCCCCGGCCCCCGAGAACGTCGTGTTCGACGTCCCGGCGCTGACCAACGCCCGCCAGGTGATCGCCTTCACGGTGATCGACACGGGCATCGGCATCTCGGACGACAAGCTGTCGCTGATCTTCGAGGCGTTCCAGCAGGCGGACGGCACGACCAGCCGCCGCTACGGCGGGACGGGGCTCGGGCTGTCGATCAGCCGGGACCTGGCCCGTCTGCTCGGCGGGTCGATCACGGTCAGCTCGGCGCCCGGGGAGGGTTCGACGTTCACCCTCTACGTACCGGAGGTGCTGGCGCCGGACGCGGTGGTCGCACCCGCGCCGCCCTCGCCGGCCCGGGCGGGCCTGCCGTCGTCGCTGCTCATGCCCCCGCTGGAGCTGCCGGAGCCGGCCGAGGCGCCGGGGACCCGCCGGCTGGAGGGCGTGACCGTGCTGATCATCGATGACGACGTGCGAAACGTCTTCGCTCTGACCAGCGCATTGGAGTTGCACGGTATGACCGTGTTGTACTCGGACAACGGGGCGGACGGGGTCCGCCTGCTGGCCGAGCATCCGGAGGTGGACATCGTGCTGATGGACGCGATGATGCCCGACCAGGACGGCTACGAGACGACCCGGCAGATCCGCCGTAACCACCACTTCGCCGACCTCCCGATCGTCTTCCTGACCGCGAAGGCCATGCCGGGGGACCGCGAGTCCGCGCTCGCGGCGGGGGGCAGCGACTACATCACCAAACCGGTCGACCTGGACGAGCTGATCGAGCTGATGTCGTCCTGGGTGAGCGGCAGCCGAGGCGAGGAGAGTTCGTGAGTCAGACGGCCAAGGCGCTGCTGGTCGACGACCGGCGGGAGAATCTGATGGCCCTGGAGGCGATCCTCCAGGGGCTGCCGGTGCAGTCGGTGGCGGTGGAGAGCGGCGAGGCGGCGCTCAAGCAGCTGCTGGTGGACGACTTCGCGGTCATCCTGCTGGACGCGCAGATGCCCGACATGGACGGCTTCGAGACGGCCAGCCACATCAAGCGGCGGGAACGCACCCGGCACGTGCCGATCATCTTCCTCACCGCCGCCGACAAGGACGCCCAGCTCGCCCTGCGCGGGTATGCGGTCGGCGCGGTGGACTACCTGACCAAGCCCTTCGACCCGTGGGTGCTGCGGGCCAAGGTGTCGGTCTTCGTCGAGCTGTGGGTGAAGACCCGGCAGTTGGCCGCGCAGTCCGACCTGGTCCGCGAGCGCGAGACGCAGTGGCGGGCGCTCACCGACGCGGTCGACGAGGCCACGACGCTGCTGCGCGGCGATGCCCCGGACGGCCCCGCCCGCGCCGTGGAACTCCTCGAACAGGCCCGCTGGGGCAGCAGCCTCTAGGCAGCGGCGGGGCGGGCCGACCGGCAGGGCGGTGGCCGGCGCGGGCGGGTCACCGGTCGGCCGGGTGCCTGCCGTGCCCGATGGCGGCGCGCCGGGCCCGCCAGCGTTCGCCCAGCGAGTCGATCTCCTCCTGGACGAAGACGAAGAAGTCGCGCATCT
This sequence comes from Micromonospora haikouensis, assembly GCF_000876225.1. Taxonomy (NCBI): domain Bacteria; kingdom Bacillati; phylum Actinomycetota; class Actinomycetes; order Micromonosporales; family Micromonosporaceae; genus Micromonospora; species Micromonospora haikouensis. Next base: position 690,444 of record NZ_JXSX01000001.1, read on the forward strand.
CGGAGACCCGCTCGCCGGCCACAGTGCCGCGTCCGTTCAGGGCGGCGACCCCGCCGTCGGCGAGGTCGATGAGGTTCTTGTAGATCCCGGTCTTGGTGATGGTCCCCTCGTACCAGGGGTTGTCGGGCAGCCGGTACCGGTCGCGGCGGGAGCCCTTCACCGGCTCGCGGACCAGCATGCCGAACTGGGTCAGGTAGCGGACCGCGCCGGAGACGGCCGCCGCGCTGACGTCGAGGCGCGCGCCGATCTCGGCGGCGGTCAGCGGGTCGTCCGCGCTCATGACCGTGAACAGCACCCGGGCCGCCATCCGGGGGAAGCCGACCTCCGCGAAGGCCATGGCCATCCGCTCGACGAAGTGGTGGACCGCCTCGTCGTTGCGGCGGGGCGGATCGGCGGCGCTCATCGGGCTCTCCTCGGCGGTCGGGTATCTGATCGTGCCTCAGGTTCTACAGACTTCACAACTTTCTGAAATCACTGTAGCTTCGGAAGTGTGGAAACTCCGATAGAGATCTCCGGCCTGGTGAAGACCTTCGGCCGGACCAGGGCGCTCGACGGGCTCGACCTGACCGTCCGCGCCGGCGAGGTGCACGGGTTCCTGGGCCCCAACGGGGCCGGCAAGTCCACCGCCATCCGCGTGCTGCTCGGCCTGCTCCGCGCCGACGCGGGAGCCGTCCGGCTGCTCGGCGGCGACCCGTGGCGCGACGCCGTCGCCCTGCACCGCCGGCTCGCGTACGTGCCCGGCGACGTGACGCTGTGGCCCAACCTGACCGGCGGCGAGGTGATCGACCTGCTCGGCCGGATGCGCGGCGGCCTCGACCGCGCCCGCCGCGACGAGCTGCTCGCCGCCTTCGAGCTGGACCCGCGCAAGAAGGGCCGGGCCTACTCCAAGGGCAACCGGCAGAAGGTCGGGCTGGTCGCCGCCCTCGCCTCCGACGCCGAGCTGCTGATCCTCGACGAGCCCACCTCCGGGCTCGACCCGCTGATGGAGGAGGTCTTCCAGCACTGGGTCCGCCGGGCCCGCGCCGAGGGCCGCACCGTGCTGCTCTCCAGCCACATCCTCGGCGAGGTCGAGGCCCTCTGCGACCGGGTGACGATCATCCGCAGCGGCCGGGCCGCCGAGGCCGGCACCCTGAGCGAGCTGCGCCACCTCCAGCGCACCAGCGTCGACGCCGAGCTGGCCGGGCCGCCGCACGGGCTGGCCGGGCTGCCCGGCGTGCACGACCTGCGGGTCGACGGCGACCGCGTCCGCTTCGACGTGGACACCCCGGCCCTCGACACCGCGCTGCGCCGGCTCACCGAGATCGGCGTACGCAGCCTGGTCAGCCGGCCGCCCACGCTGGAGGAGCTGTTCCTGCGGCACTACGGGACGGCCGCGCCCGACGCCGCACCGGCCGGGGCGACGCGATGAGCCGCGCAGTCGCCGCACGGGGCGACGCGACGAGCCGCCCGGCCACCGGGCGGGGCGGGCCGCTCACCGGCACCCGGCACCTGGTCCGGCTGATCCTGCGCCGCGACCGCGTCCTGCTGCCGATCTGGGTGCTGGTGATCGCCGTCCTCCCCGCCAGCTATGCGGCGACCTACGCCGAGCTGTACCCGACCGCCGCCCAGCGCGCCGAATACCTGGCCACCACCGCCGGCAACCCGTCGATCGTGGCGCTGCTCGGCCCCGCGTACGGCGACAGCGTCGGCGCGCTCGCCACCCAGCGGGCCGGGCTGCTGCACCTGATCGTCGGCCTGATCAGCCTGCTCGTCGTCGTCCGGCACACCCGCACCGAGGAGGAGGCGGGCCGGCGGGAGCTGCTCGGTGCCACCGTCCTCGGCCGGGCCGCGCCGCTGGCCGCCGCGCTGCTCGTCACGTACGCGGCGGACCTGCTGCTCGGGCTGCTCGTCGCCGGTGGCCTGGTCGCCTCCGACCTGCCGGCCGCCGGCTCGGTGGCGTTCGGGCTGTCGGTGACCCTCGCCGGCATGTTCTTCGCCACCGTCGGCGCGCTCGTCGCGCAGCTCACCGAGAGCGCCGGCGCCGCCCGGGGGCTGGGCCTCGCGGTCCTCGGCGTGGCGTACCTGGTCCGGCTCGCCGGGGACGCCGGCGGGGTGGAGTGGCTGAGCCGGCTCTCCCCGCTGGGCCTGGCCCAGCGCACCCACCCCTACACCTCGGAGCGGTGGTGGCCCCTGGCGGTGCTGGTCGGGCTGACCGCCCTGGTCGGGGCGCTGGCGTCGGGGCTGGCCGCCCGGCGGGACCTCGGTGCCGGCGTGCTGCCGCAGCGGCTCGGCCCGGCCACCGCCGGTGGTGCCCTCGCCGGCCCGCTGGGGCTGGCCTGGCGGCTCAACCGGGTCGCGCTGCTCGGCTGGACGGTCGGCGCGGCGGCGCTCGGGGCGGTGCTCGGCGGCGCGGCCGAGGCGGCCGGCAGCGCGGTGGAGGGCAACGAGGCCGTCGCCCGGCTGATGGAGCGCCTGGGCGGCTCCGCGTCGGTCGCCGAGGCGTACCTCGGGGCGACCCTGAGCATCACCGCCCTCGCCGCCGCCGGCTACGGCATCCAGGCCGCGCTGCGGATGCGGGCCGAGGAGACCGCCCAGCGGGCCGAGCCGGTGCTCGCCACCGGCGTGAGCAGGTCCCGCTGGCTGCTCGGCCACCTCGCCTTCGCCCTGCTCGGCCCGGCGGCCGTGCTGGTCGTCACGGGCCTGGTGACCGGGCTCGCGTACGGCCTCAGCATCGGCGACGTCGCCGGGCGGGTGCCCCGGCTGACCGGGGCGGCGCTGGCGCACGTGCCGGCGGTGTGGGTGCTGGTCGGCGTGGCGGTGCTGCTGTTCGGCCTGCTGCCGCGCGTCAGCGTCGGGGTGGCCTGGGCGGCGCTCGCGGCCTGCCTGCTGCTCGGGCAGCTCGGCGCGGTGCTGGAGCTGAGCCAGTGGCTGCTGGACCTGTCGCCGTTCACCCACACCCCGCAGGTGCTGGGCGGCCCCGTCCCCCGCACGCCGCTGCTGGCGCTCACCGCCACCGCGGCGGCCCTGTCGGCGGCGGGCCTGCTGGCGTTCCGCCGCCGCGACCTGCCGCGCTGACGGAACCTGCCGAGCTGACCCGGGGTGCGACCGGCGCCCGGGTCAGTCGGCGGGCGCGCCGTTGCGGATCATGAGGGCCGAGCGTAGGCCCGTGATGTCCAGGACGCGCAGCAGGAAGTCGCCGACGTTGGTCAGGACCAGCAGGCTCTGGGCGTGGCTGGCCTTGCGGCTGAGGACGACCAGGGTGCCCAGGCCCTGTGAGTCGCAGAAGGTGACGCCGCCCAGGTCGAGGACGATGCGCGGCGGCGGGTCGGCCAGCGCCTCGTTGACGGCGGTCGAGAGCTGGGCGGCCGTGAGCATGTCGATCTCACCGGCGAGGCGAAGCACGGCTTCATCGCCCGTCCGGTGTACCGTGATGGACAGTTCGGCACGATCCACCCGGTCAGCCTATCGCGATCTCGCTCACCCGGCCCGTTGAGGCGACCAGGCGCGGCGGGTCCCGCCGCAGCGACCGTCCCAGCCCCCCGTCGAGCCCCACCGCCGGGGTGAGCCCGGTAACCCCGATCAGGGGTGGGTGCCGATTCGCCGTCCGGCGCTGACACAATGGCCGCATCGTGACCGATGACTTCTCCGCCGGATCCGGCCGCTACCCAGCCGACGCGCCGGCCTCAGAGGCCCTGTTCGACCGCGCCCGCGCCATCGTGCCGGGCGGGGTCAACTCCCCCGTGCGCGCGTTCCAGGCCGTCGGCGGGACGCCGCGCTTCATGGTCCGGGGGGAGGGTCCCTGGCTCTACGACGCGGACGGCCGGCGCTACGTCGACCTCGTCTGCTCCTGGGGGCCGCTGCTGCTCGGGCACGCCCACCCCGCGGTGGTCGACGCCGTCCAGGCCGCCGCCGCCCTGGGCACCAGCTTCGGCACCCCGACCCCCGGCGAGGTCGAGCTGGCCGCCGAGATCGTCGACCGGACCCCGGTCGAGCAGGTCCGGCTGGTCAACTCGGGCACCGAGGCCACCATGTCGGCGATCCGGCTGGCCCGGGGCCACACCGGCCGCTCCAAGATCATCAAGTTCGCCGGCTGCTACCACGGGCACGTCGACGCGCTGCTCGCCGCCGCCGGCTCCGGCGTGGCCACCCTCGGCCTGCCCGACTCGCCCGGCGTCACCGGCGCGGCGGCGGGCGAGACCATCGTGCTGCCGTACAACGACGTCGCCGCCGTCGAGGAGGCGTTCGCCGCGCAGGGGCAGCACATCGCCGCCGTCATCACCGAGGCGGCGGCCGGCAACATGGGCGTGGTCGCCCCGCGCGACGGGTTCAACGCCCAGCTCGCCCGGATCGCCCACGCGCACGGCGCGCTGCTCATCGTCGACGAGGTGATGACCGGGTTCCGGGTGTCCCGCTCCGGCTGGCACGGGCTCGACCCGGTCGACGCCGACCTGTGGACGTACGGAAAGGTCATGGGTGGCGGGCTGCCCGCCGCGGCCTTCGGCGGGCGCGCGGAGATCATGGCGCGACTCGCCCCGGCCGGGCCGGTCTACCAGGCCGGCACGCTCTCCGGAAACCCCCTCGCGTGCGCCGCCGGCCTGGCCACGCTGCGGCTGGCCGACGACGCCGTCTACCGCAGGCTCGACGACACGGCCGCCGTCGTGGGCAAGCTCGCCTCCGACGCGCTGGCCGCCGCCGGGGTCCCGCACCGCCTGTCGTACGCGGGCAGCATGTTCTCGATCTTCTTCACGGACGCCGACGTGGTCGACTACGACAGCGCGCGGACCCAGCAGGTCCCGGCGTTCCGGGCGTTCTTCCACTCGATGCTCGCCGACGGCGTCTACCTGCCGCCGAGCGCGTTCGAGTCCTGGTTCGTCTCGGCGGCGATCGACGACGCCGCCCTGGAGCGGATCGCCTCGGCCCTGCCGGCGGCGGCGAACGCGGCAGCGGCAGGCAACGGGGGGTAACCGGTGAGCAAGACGGTGGTGCATGTGCTGCGGCACGGTGAGGTGCACAACCCGGGCCAGATCCTCTACGGCCGGCTGCCCGGCTTCCGCCTGTCGGAGCTGGGCGTGCAGATGGCCAAGGCGGCGGCCCAGGGGCTCGCCGAGCGGCACGTGGTGCACGTGGTGGCCAGCCCGCTCGAACGCGCCCAGCAGACCGCCGAGCCGATCGCCGCCCAGTTCGGCCTGCCCGTCGGGGTGGACGAGCGGCTGATCGAGAGCGCCAACTGGTTCGAGGGCAAGAAGGTCTCCCCGGGCGACGGGTCGTTCCGCGACCCGCGCAACTGGTGGGTGCTGCGCGACCCGGTCACCCCGAGCTGGGGCGAGGCGTACCGGGCCATCGCCGAGCGGATGTTCGCCGCCCTGCACGCCGCCCGCGTCGCCGCCGAGGGCCGGGAGGCCGTGCTGGTCTCCCACCAGCTCCCCATCTGGACCCTGCGCCGGTACGTCGAGCGCAAGCGGCTCTGGCACGACCCGCGCAAGCGGCAGTGCGGGCTGGCCAGCCTCACCTCGTTCCACTTCGACGGCGCGAAGGTGGTGGGCATCGGCTACTCGGAGCCCGCCGCCCACCTCGTCGCCACATCGCCGACCGCCCGGACGGCCAAGGGGGCCTGATGCCAGCCCGAAGGTGGATCGCCGGACTCCTCGCGGCCGTGACGGCCACGGCGGCGCTGGCCGGCTGCTCCGGCGACAGCCAGGAGCGGCGCTGCGCCACCACCGACGGGGTCATCGAGTGCGCCCCCGACGAGCGCTCCGCCGCGCCGAAGCTCGCCGGTGAGCTGCTCACCGGCGGCAGCTACGACATCGCGAAGGACCTCGGGCAGGTCGTCGTGGTCAACTTCTGGGGCTCCTGGTGCCCGCCCTGCCGCGCCGAGGCCGACGACCTGGAGGCCACCTACCAGGCCACCAAGGGCTCCGGGGTGACGTTCCTCGGCATCAACGTGCAGGACAACCGGGACAAGGCCCTGGCGTTCGAGGAAGGTCGGGTCACCTACCCGAGCCTGTTCGACCCGCCGAGCCGGCTGGCCCTCGCCTTCGACATCGCGCCGAACACCATCCCGGCCACCGTGATCCTCGACCGGGACGGCCGGGTCGCCGTGGTCATCCGGTCGGCGGTCACCCAGGACCGGCTGCAACCGATCGTCGAGCGGATCGCCGCCGAGAAGCCCGCGCCCGACGGTTCCCGCTGATGGGCGAGACCTTCCACGACATCGCCAGCGGCGGCCCGCTGCTGCTGGCCATCGGCGCGGCGGCGCTCGCCGGGCTGGTCAGCTTCCTCTCCCCGTGCATCCTCCCCCTGGTCCCCGGCTACCTGTCCTACGTGACGGGCCTGGCCGGCACCGACCTGGAGCGTGCAAGAAAGGGCCCCCTGTCAACGCCTTCTGTAGAGCAGGGGCCCCCTGTTGACACCCCCGGGTCGGGTGAGCCGGCCGGCGGCGGGCACCCCGACGGGGGCGGGGTCGCCGTGCGGGAACGGGCGGCGGAGCGTACCCGGGAGGGGATCCGGACCGGCGCGGCCGTGAAGGGGCGGGTGCTCGCCGGGACGCTGCTCTTCATCGCCGGCTTCACCGCCGTCTTCACCGCCACCGCGATCCTCTTCGCCAGCGTCGGCCGGGTCCTCATCCAGTACGAGCGGCAGTTGGAGATCGGCGTGGGCGCGCTGATCGTCGTGCTCGGGCTGGCGTTCGTCGGGGTGCTCCCCGGCCTGCAACGGGAGTTCCGCATCCAGCGGCTGCCCGCCGCCGGCCTGCTCGGGGCCCCCGTCTTCGGCGCGGTCTTCGCGCTGAGCTGGATGCCCTGCACCGGCCCGACGCTCGCGGCGGTGCTCGGCATGGCCACCCCCGGCGGGCAACTCGACCGGGCCGTGGTGCTCGCCGTGGCGTACTGCCTCGGGCTGGGGGTGCCGTTCGTCGTCTTCGGGCTGGCCTTCCACCGGCTGCTCGGGGTGTTCCGCGCCGTGCGGCGCAACAGCCGCTGGGTCACCCGCGTCGGCGGGGTCCTGCTGATCCTGATCGGCCTGGCGCTGGTCACCGGCGGGTGGACCAACTTCGTGATCTGGTTGCAGACCACCGTCGGCGTGGGCGAGGTGAGCATCTGATGACGGTCGTCGAGGACCGGCCGGCCCCGCCGGCCGACGCCCCCCGCCGCCGGCCCAACCCCGTGCTGGCCCTGCTGCGCAACTCGTGGCGGCAGCTCACCAGCATGCGTACGGCGCTGATCCTGCTGTTCCTGCTCGCGGTCGCCGCGATCCCCGGCTCGGTGCTGCCGCAGCGCGGGGTCAACCCGGAGAACGTCAACAAGTACTTCGTCGAGCACCCCGACCTGGCCCCGAAGCTGGACCGGATCGGCGCGTTCGAGGTGTTCGGCTCGGTCTGGTTCTCGGCGATCTACCTGCTGCTGTTCACCTCGCTGATCGGCTGCATCGTGCCCCGGCTGCGCGACCACGTGCGCGCCCTGCGGGCGAAGCCACCGGCCGCGCCGAAGCGGCTGGACCGGCTGCCCCAGCACGCCGTGCTGACCGGCGTCGCCACCTCCGGTCCCGCAACCGTCGAGGGGATCGCGGCCGTCGAGGCCATCGCCGCCGAGCTGCGCCGCCGCCGCTGGCGCGTCCAGGTGCGCGGCACCGAGGTCTCCGCCGAGAAGGGCTACCTCAAGGAGACCGGCAACCTGCTGTTCCACACCTCGCTCATCGCCGTGCTGCTCGGGGTCGCGCTCGGCTCGTGGTACGGCTGGCACGGCAACAAGCTGCTGGTGGCCGGCGCGGACAACGCGTTCTGCAACACCCGGCAGCAGTACGCCGAGGCCAAGCTCGGCCCGCGCGTCGACAGCGCCGACCTGCCGCCGTTCTGCCTGACGCTGAAGAAGTTCGACGCGACGTTCCTGGAGTCGACGCAGCCGGAGTCGTACCGGGCGACGGTCGACGTGGAGGAGGCGGGCCGGGCCACCCGCACCGCGTCCTTCTCGGTGAACGACCCGCTGCGCCTCGGCGGCGCCAACGTCTACCTGCTCGGCCACGGGTACGCGCCGGTCCTGCGCTACACCGACCGCTACGGCAAGACGCAGACCAGCAACTTCCCGTTCCTGACCACCGGGGACGCCACCCTGACCAGCGAGGGCGTGGCCGCGTTCCCCGACGTCAACGTCGACCCGGCCACGGGGAAGCGGAACGCCGACCTCCAGGTCGCCTTCGAGGGGCTCTACCTGCCCACCGCGCCGCAGCAGCCCCCGTTCACCCGGTCGGAGTTCCCGACCGAGCGCAACCCGGCGGTGGTGCTGGTCGCCTACCGGGGCAACCTGGGCATGGACGCCGGCATCCCCGGCTCGGTCTACCAACTCGACCAGCGCCAGGTCAGCAACGGCAAGCTCAAGCAGATCGGCGACCGCAAGCTCGCCGTCGGCGAGAAGTGGACGCTGGACGACGGCAGCGTGCTGGAGTTCGTCGGCACGCAGCCGTACATCACGATCTCGGTCCGGTACGACCCCGGCTCGGCCCTGCTGCTGGTCAGCTCGACGACGCTGCTGATCGGCCTCATGGGCGCGCTGTTCGGCAAGCGCCGCCGGGTCTGGTTCCGCGTCACGCCGGCCGGGACGCCCCCGGCGACCGGCGCGACGGAGACTGCGGCGGACCCCGCCGGTGGATCTCCGACGGCCGGTAGTAGCTTGGTGGAGGCCGGTGGCCTGCCGCGCACCGACTATCCAGGGTTCGCCGACGAGTTCGCGCAGCTCGTCGCCGCCATCCGCGGCGACGGTACGCCGGGCGAGCGGGCCGGCGAGGCAACAGCGCGTGGCCCGGCCGGGACGCGAGAAGGAGCGCAGTGATGTCCGCACTCTCCGACCAACTGGTCACGTTCGCGACCCTGGCGTACCTGATCGCGATGATCAGCCACGCCGTCGAGTACGCCCTGGGCAACGCCCGCGCCGTCGCCCGGCCCGCCGCGCCCGCGCGCGAGCTGGTCGGGGCGGGGGTGGGTGCCGGGGGCAGCGTCCTTCCCGACGGTCCCGTCGCCAAGGCCGACGCCCCGCCGGTCGGCGTCGACCGTTCGACGGCCCGGGGCCGGCTCGCCGGCCGGGTGGCGGTGTGGATCACCGCGCTCGCCGCCGCGCTGCACCTCGGCGCCACGGTCACGCGCGGCATCGCCGCCGACCGGATGCCCTGGGGCAACATGTACGAGTTCGTGCTGACCGTGTCGTTCATCGGCACGGCGGCGTGGCTCGCCGTGCTGTGGAAGCGCCCCTCGCTGCGCCGCCTCGGGCTGTTCCTCACCCTCGTCATGGTGCTGCTGCTGGCGTTCGCCGAGCTGAAGCTCTATGTCGAGGTGGTGCCGCTGACCCCGGCGCTCAACTCCTACTGGTTCGTCGTGCACGTGTCGACGATCAGCTTCTCGTCGGGCATCTTCCTGCTGGGCGTCGTGCCGGCGATCGCGTTCCTCATGCGCAACGGCTACGAGCAGGGCAAGCGCAGCTTCCCGTACACCCTGGCGAAGCGGCTGCCGGCGGCGGCCGGCCTGGAGCGGCTGACCTTCTCGCTGCACGCCTTCGCGTTCCCGGTCTTCACCTTCGCGGTGATCGCCGGGGCGATCTGGGCGGAGGCCGCGTGGGGCCGGCCGTGGGGCTGGGACCCGAAGGAGACCTGGGCGTTCATCTCCTGGGTGGTCTACGCGGGCTACCTGCACGCCCGGGCCACCCCGAGCGTGCGACGCAACGTGGCGACCTGGCTCGCCATCGTCGGCTTCCTCACCGTGCTGATGAACCTGTTCGGCGTCAACTTCTTCTTCACCGGCCTGCACTCGTACGCCGGGGTGAGCTGACCCCCACCGGGTCCGACCCGCACGAGCGGGCCGGACCCGGCCCGGGTCAGTGGCAGGTGCCGGTGCCCGAGTCGGTGAAGGTGGCGCCGACCACCGGCAGGAACTGCCAGGTGTAGCTGCCCGGCGAGAGCGTCAGCTTGAGCACCCCGAAGGTGCGTCCGTTCTTGACCTCGCTGTTGGCGGCGGGCTCGGGGAACGAACTCTGGAGCGAACGGCCCCCGGTGCCCACCACGAACTCCCGGATGCCCCGGGCCGGGTCGGCGACCCCCGACGGGTCCTGCGGGGCGAACCGTTCGTACTGGTGGTTGTGCCCGTTGATGACGATCTCGGCCCCGGCGTCGTAGAGCGCCTGGAACAGGGGCCGGACGTTCGACGACTCCCGGCCGCCGGAGCTGAACAGCGGGTGATGATATTGGGCCAGGGTGCAGCGGGTCGGGTGCGCGGCCAGGTCCGCGCGCAGCCACCGTTCCTGCGCCGAGCCGGCCTGGCAGCCGCCCACCTTCGAGCAGTTGGTGTTCAGCACGACGATGTGCCAGCCGGCCTGGTCGAAGGAGTAGTAGCCCTTGCCGGGCGGCAGCACCGGGCCGAAGTAGTCGAAGGTGGGCTTGGCGTTGGCGGTCAGATAGTCGTGGTTGCCGAGGATGGGCTTCGTCCGGTCCTTGAACTGGCCCCACGTCGGGTCGTAGCAGTTGGCGAGCTGGTCCGCCGTACCGCTGTCGGTGAGGTCGCCGCCGGCCATGACGGTGCCGGGCTCGCGGGCGACGATCTGCGCGGTCTGCGCCGCCCCGGTGGTGCTGCACGCGGAGATGTCGCCGCCGTTGAGCAGCACGTTGTTGCCCGTGGGCGGGGTGCCGGTGCCGACGATCAGCTGCGGGGCGAAGGTGGTGGACTCCCGGCTGTCGTAGAAGGCGCCGTCCGGGTTGGTGGACGACAGGGCGAAGGCGATGAGCCCGTTGCCGGTGACGGCGGCGGTGACGTCCAGCTCGTACCAGGTGTTGCTGCGCACCGTGCCGATCGACCCGAACGGTCCGCCGATCGACGGCGGCCGGGTGGCGTACGTCAGCGTGCGCTCCGACCAGTCGGTGCCGGCCTGCTGCGCGGTGCCGCCGGCCGGGCTGGGGGCGTTGGGGGTGTTCTGGACGTGCAGCCGGAGGCGGGCGCTGCTGACCGGGTCGGTCAGCCGGGTGACCGTGAACTGGAGGTACGAGATCCGGGTCGGGGCGGCACCGACCACGAGCGAGTTGGTGCTGTTGAAGTTCGTGTTCGGGCTCGACGAGCTGACGTAGGTGTCCTGGCTGGGGAGGAACGTCACGGTCGTGGTTGCCGCCGCTGCCGGCGGCGCGCCGCCGAGCAGCCCGGCCACGAGGGCGAGGGCCGCCAGCACGCTGTGGAGAGCGCGTCTGCTCATGGGGATCTCCGTCCGGGCCGGCCGACCGCCACAGGTCGCGGCGCTGCCTCCCGGCCCGCCCATGCCCGGCGAGTGGACCCCGCGACCCGTCACCGTCGTGTCAACGGCTGGTCACCGCCGGGTGATCACCCCGTCGACGCGGAGCGTCACCTGGTAGGCGATCTCCGGCACGTCGGCCAGCTCGATCCGGTCCGACCGCATGGCGAGCTGGGCGTGCAGCTCCCGGGCCACGGCGTCGCGGATGCGGACCAGCAGGGGCGAGAGGCCGTCCGGGTCGCCGGACACGTACGCGTCGTCCATGCCCCCATCATGCATGTCGCCGGGTTGCTCTCTCGGGGCGAGCGCCCGCTCCCCTGCCCGGTGATCAAGAGGTTTGCGTCATCGCATAGATCAACTATGACGCTTTTCTCTTGATCACCGATCCGGGAAGCGGGGGGTGCGGGGGGCTGCCCAGCCCAGGAAGCGCGCGTGCAGGGCGCCGGGATTCGGCGCGTCGTGCGGGTCGAGCCGATACAGATCGTCGACGGCGTTGTACAGCATTCCGGCGAGGTAGATCGACAGAGCGATGGGGCTGTTCCGGTAGTCGGTCAGGAGGGTCAGCCGCGCCGTTGCGCAGGGCCACGGCGCGCCGCAGGCCCGGCAGAGCCAGAGCGGGCGAAGGGGTACGTGCAGCCGCGTGGGCCGTGCACAGCCGGTCATCGCGCTCTCCTCGCTCTCGGTGGGTGGCCTGGCGGCGGGGCCGTCCGTCGCCGACGTGCCGGACGGCCCCGCGACGGTTGCGCCCGTCCTTTCGGGTCGGATCCGGGCGGTTCCGTTGTGCACAGTCTGGCGAGGACCCCGCTACCGTGAGAAGGTGACTGGTTGCCCTGTGTGTTGGCCGGGGTGCTCGGTGAATGCCGTGAGAAACGCGGAAACGACGGTGAGGGGACGCGGGGATGGACGAGCGCCTGCGGGTGTTGATCGATGAGCTACGGCACATGCGGGCCGCCCGGAGGATGACCCAGGAGGACCTGGCGAAGGCGGTCAACTATTCGCCGTCGACGGTGGCGATGGTCGAGACCGGGGCGCGCAAGCCGCCGCCGGACTTCTGGGAGTTGGTCGACGTGGCGCTCGACACGGGCGGCGCGTTCGCGCGCATGCTGGTCCGCCTCGGGTCGCCGCAGTGGATGCGGGAGTGGGAGGCCAACGAGCGGCAGGCCACCGTGCTCCGGTCGTTCGAGAACACGGTGGTGCCGGGGTTGCTCCAGACGGCGGCCTACGCCCGCGCGCTGTTCCGCAGCGTCGGCCTCTTCGACGAGCCGGAGGTGGAGCAGCGGGTCGAGACGCGGCTGGCGCGGCAGGCGGTGCTCACCGGGGAGCGCCCGCCGCAGCTCGTCGCGGTGCTCGACGAGCACGTGCTGCGCCGCCCGGTCGGCGGCCCGGTGGTGATGCGCGAGCAATCGCTGCGCCTGGTGAAGCTGGCCACCGAGCATCCCCGGGTGCGGCTGCACGTCGTGCCCGGCACGGTCGGCGCGTATCCGGGTGTCGCCGGGGCCTTCGTACTGGCTACGCTGCCCACCGGGGAGGACGTCGTCTATCTCGACGATCAGCTCAAGGGCCAGGTGATCGACCACACCGGGGACGTGCTGGCGGTCCGGTCGGCCTGGGAGTCGATCCAGGGCGAGGCGCTGCCGCCCCGACAGTCGATCGACCTGTTGGCGGAGGTGGCAAAGTCATGGAGCTGACCGGCGCGCGGTGGCGCACCAGCACCCGGAGCAGCACCAACGGCGGCAACTGCGTCGAGGTGGCCGACAACCTCTCCGGCGTGGTCGGCGTGCGCGACAGCAAGGACCGCGACGGCGGTGTGCTGACGTTCGCCCCGGCCGCCTGGCGAGCCTTCGTGGCACTGGCCCGCACCCGCTGACCGGCACGCGGCGTCAGCCGCGCAGGAAGGGGAGCAGGAGGGCGGTCAGCTCGGCCGGGCGCTCCTCGAACAGCCAGTGGCCGCAGTCCTCGACCACCCGGCCCTCGACCGTGCGGGCGTACCGGCGCACCTGGTCGGCCACCTGCCCGCCGAGGCTGGCCCCGGCCCCGACGGCGAGCACCGGCATCGGCAGCGGCCGCTTCCGGTACGCCACGTTGTCCGCGACGTCCTGCCCGAACGCGCGGAAGTAGGCGAAGCTGGCCCGCAGGTGCGCCGGGTCCTTCAGATGCCGGGCGTACTCCTCGATGTCGTCCGCGCCGATGCTGCCCTTGTGCACCATGATCGAGTCGGTGAAGCGGTCCACCCAGAGCGACTCCCGGCCGGCGACCAGCTCCTCCGGCAGGCCGTTGGTGAGGTTGAAGAAGCCGAAGTTCCACACCGCCGGCCCGGCGGCGGTCAACGCGGGAAACGCGTAGATGCTCTCGTCGGGGATCGGTGCCTCGGTCAGCACCAGCCGGGACACCGTGCCGGGGTGCGCGGCGGCGTAGGCGTACGCGACCATGGTGCCCACGTCGTGGCCGACCAGCCGGATGTCGTCGGCCAGGCCCAGGCCGGTCAGCAGCCCGTGCAGGTCGGCGGCGACGGTCTTCTTGTCGTACCCGCCGGGCGGGGCGTCGCTGTCGCCGAAGCCGCGCAGGTCGGGGGCGATCACGTGGTACGAGTCGGCCAGCTCCGGCAGCAGCCCCCGCCACATCCGCCAGCACTGCGGGTAGCCGTGCAGCAGCACCAGGGTCGGCCCCCGGCCGCCCCGGACGTAGTTGATCGCCACCGCGCCGACCTGGGCCCGTTGCTCGGTGAACCCCGCCGGCACCCGCCCGTCGCCCATCGCCGCCCCCGTCCCGACCCCGGCGGCCCGACCACCCGTCGCACCGCCACCCGTACCAACGAGCGCCGATCGGGTGGGGAGACGCCCGCCGCCCGGGTGACCGGGCTTGTTGACAGGGGGCCCTTCCTCTGCAGGAAGCGTCAACAAGGGGCCCTTCCTTGCACCTCAGCACGGTGCGGGAGACTGGGGGCATGGCGGTTCGTGGGTTCCCGTACACCGATCTGAAGGACTTCCTCGCGGCCCTGGAGCGGGCGGGGGAGCTGCGCCGCGTCCGCGTCCCCGTGGACCCGACGCTGGAGATCAGCGAGATCGTCACCCGGACCGTGCGCGAGGGCGGCCCCGCGCTGCTGTTCGAGCGCCCCACCCGGGGTGAGCTGCCGGTGGCGATCAACCTGTTCGGCACCGAGAAGCGGATGGCGATGGCGCTGGGCGTCGACTCGCTCGACGAGATCGGCGCGCGGATCGGCGCGCTGATCAAGCCGGAGCTGCCCGTCGGCTGGTCCGGCATCCGCGAGGGCCTCGGCAAGGTCATGCAGCTCAAGTCGGTGCCGCCGCGCAAGGTCAAGACGGCCCCGTGCCAGCAGGTGGTCTACTCCGGCGACGACGTCGACCTGGGCCGGCTGCCCGGCCTCCAGGTCTGGCCCGGCGACGGCGGGATCTTCCACAACTACGGGCTCACCCACACCAAGCACCCCGAGACCGGCAAGCGCAACCTCGGCCTCTACCGGCTCCAGCAGCACTCCCGCAACACCCTCGGCATGCACTGGCAGATCCACAAGGACTCGACCGCCCACCACGCGGTGGCCGAGCGGCTCGGCCAGCGCCTGCCCGTCGCGGTCGCGATCGGCTGCGACCCGGTCGTCTCGTACGCGGCCAGCGCGCCGCTGCCCAGCGACATCGACGAGTACCTGTTCGCCGGGTTCCTGCGCGGCGAGCGGGTCGAGATGGTCGACTGCCTCACCGTCCCGCTCCAGGTGCCCGCGCACGCCCAGATCGTGCTGGAGGGCTACCTGGAGCCCGGCGAGCGGCTGCCCGAGGGGCCGTTCGGCGACCACACCGGCTTCTACACTCCGGTCGAGCCGTTCCCCGTGCTGCACATCGAGACGATGACCATGCAGCGCGACGCCGTCTACCACTCGATCGTCACCTCGAAGCCGCCGCAGGAGGACCACGGCCTCGGCAAGGCCACCGAGCGGATCTTCCAGCCGCTGCTCAAGCTGCTGATCCCCGACATCGTCGACTACGACCTGCCGGCCGCCGGGGTCTTCCACAACTGCGCGATCGTGTCGATCCGCAAGCGCTACCCGAAGCACGCCCAGAAGGTGATGAACGCCATCTGGGGCGCGCACCTGATGTCGCTGACCAAGCTGATCGTGATCGTGGACGAGGACTGCGACGTGCACGACTACCACGAGGTCGCGTTCCGGGCGTTCGGCAACGTCGACTACGCCCGCGACCTGCTGCTCACCGAGGGGCCCGTCGACCACCTCGACCACTCCTCCTACCAGCAGTTCTGGGGCGGCAAGGTCGGCGTCGACGCCACCCGCAAGCTGCCCACCGAGGGCTACACCCGGGGCTGGCCCGAGGAGATGACCATGGCCCCCGAGGTCGTCTCCCTGGTCGACAAGCGCTGGAAGGAGTACGGGATCTGATGGCCACCGCCGCTGCTGCGCCCGCGCGGCCGGGCCGCGTCAAGTCCTTCCTCAAGCTCGTCGCGATCGAGCACTCCGTCTTCGCGCTGCCGTTCGCGTACCTGTCGGCGCTGACCGCGATGCAGGTCGACGGCGGCCGGGTGCGCTGGCTCGACCTGCTGCTGATCACCGTGGCGATGGTCGGGGCGCGGACGTTCGCCATGGCCGCCAACCGCATCCTCGACCGGCGGATCGACGCGCGGAACCCGCGTACCGCCGCCCGGGAACTGGTCACCGGGGCGGTGAGCGTGCGGACGGCCTGGACCGGCGCGGGCGTCGCGCTCGTGGTGTTCCTCGCCGCCGCCGCCCTGCTCAACCCGCTCTGCCTGGCGCTCGCGCCGCTCGCGGTGGTCCCGCTGGTCGTCTACCCGTACGGCAAGCGGTTCACCAACTGGCCGCACGCGATCCTCGCGGTCGCCCAGGCGGTCGGCCCGGTCGGCGCGTGGCTCGCCGTCACCGGCACCTTCGCCGGCTCGTGGCCGGCGTTTCTGCTCGGCGCGGCCGTCGGCCTGTGGATCGGCGGCTTCGACCTGATCTACGCCTGCCAGGACGCCGAGGTCGACCGCGAGATCGGCGTGCACAGCGTGCCCGCGCGGTACGGGCTGCGGTTCGCCCTGCACGCCTCCACCGTCGCGCACGTGGTGACGTTCGCGCTGTTCGTCTGGTTCGGGGCGCTCGTCGGGTTCGGCTGGCCGTGGTGGATCGGGCTGGCCCTCACCGCCGCCGCGTTCGGCTACCAGCACCTCGTGGTCAGCCCGACAGACCTGAGCAAGGTCAACCGGGCGTTCTTCACGGCGAACGGGTTCGTCGGCATCGCGCTGTTCGTGTTCGCGCTGGTCGACCTCGTGGCCAGGCTGGGCCTGCACCCCTGAGCGAGCCCCCGCCGCCCGCGTCGCCGTCCCCCGGGTCGCCGCCCCCCGGCGCTGCTCCCGCCGCTGGCCAGCGTGGCTAGGAAGGGGCCCCTGCTCTACCGGAAGCGTTGAGAAGGGGCCCCTCCTTACCGCCGCCGCCTCCGTAGCGGGCGCTCTCCAGCGTCCAGTCGATCGTGCCCCGGACGGCGGCGGCGACCCCGTCGAGGTGGTCGGCGACCGCCTCGTCCAGCGCCGGCCCGAACGACGGCACGCCCGCGCGTAGCTCGACGAAGCGGCGCATCGCCGTCCGCCACCACTCGGCGGCCGGGCCGAGCGCCGCCTCCACCCCGACGCCCCGCTCGGCGGCCAGCGCCAGCACCAGGTTGTGCCCGCCGGAGGTGGCCCGGTCCCGCTCCAGCGAGGCGATGTCGTTGTACCAGGAGAGCAGGTCGTTGCCGAGATCGCCGATCTCGCGCAGCCGCGGGTGGTGGTACACCGCGTCGGGCAGCGGCCGGCCCGTCACGAACTCGATCAGCGGATACGACACGTACGCCGCCGAGGTGGCCCGGCGCAGCTCGACGTACCGGGCGACGTCCGGCGGGCGGCCGGCCGCCTTCTCCACCGCCTCCAGCCACGCGCCGTGCAGGTGGTGACCGACCGCGTCCGTGAACCTCTCCCGCCAGCGCGCCGGCATCCGGCGGCGCGGTTCCCGCCACGCCCGCACCAGCAGCCGGCGCAGTGGACCCGTGAGGCCCGGGTGCCGGCCTCGGGGCCCGTCGCGCAGCAGCCGGAGCGTCCCGTCCCGCAGGGCGAGGATCTCGTCGGGGCGCAGCCGGTCCGGCCGGTCGCAGGCGTCGTCGACCAGGAAGAACCAGGTGAACAGGGCCGCGATGGCCCGCAGGTCGGGCTCGGTGGCCTCCGGGTAGAGCCGGCCCGCGTACCGGGCGAACCGGGCGCGGGACAACCGGTCCAGGGCGGGGGAGTCCAACGGCAGGCCGACCCCGGGCAGCCGGTCGTCGAGCCAGCGTTGCACCCGGTCGGCGTACGGCGACAGCCGAGGCGGAATCGGGCAGTCGGCGCGCAGCGACCGGAGGATGTCGTCGGTCATCACCGATTCCCCCTGTGGGACGTGAATCGTTTTCGGCAGCATGGCAGGTCGACCCCGTGCGATGCCCCCCACCCTGCCCCGGGGGTGGGGGCGGTCGGCGGCCCACCGCCGTGACCAGGCAGGCTGGAGGGCATGCGGGAACCATGGGTGGTGGGAGTCTCCGGCGCATCGGGCACGCCGTACGCGGCGGCGGTCGTCCGAGGGCTGCTCGACGCCGGCGAACCGGTGGACCTGGTCGTCTCCCGGGCCGCCCGGCTGACCATCCTCGACGAGACCGGGCGGGCCTTCCGCGACGGGCACTGGGCCGAGGACCTCGCCGCCTGGCTCGGCCGCGACCTGGGCGACGCCGACGTGCGGCACTGGCCCGCCGGCGACCTCGCCGCCGGCCCCAGCAGCGGCTCCTACCGGGTACGCGGAATGGCGGTCGTGCCGGCCAGCACGGCGGCCTGCGCCGGCATCGCGATCGGCCTGTCGAAGGACCTGTTGCAGCGGGCCGCCGAGGTCAACCTCAAGGAGCGCCGGCCGGTGGTGGTCGTGCCCCGCGAGACGCCGGTGACCCGCAGCCACCTGGAGCACCTGATCGCCCTGCACGACGCCGGGGCGGTGGTGCTGCCGGCCAGCCCCGGCTTCTACGGTGCCGGGGCGTCCGCCTCCGCGCAGCAGCTCGTCGACTTCGTGGCCGGGAAGGTGCTCGACGCGCTGGGCGTGCCGCACACGCTGTTCCGCCGCTGGTCCGGCGAGCTGGGCGCCACCCGCTCCTGAACCACGTCGGGGGCCGGTGGTCGGCCCTGCCGCTGCGGGCTTCCGACGCCGGGACCGGTGGCGGGACGCGGGCCGGACTGGCCGGCCCGTGCCCGTCAGCGCACCTGCTCAGTACATCCCGGCATTGGCCGGGCCAGGGCCGGTCGACGCGGCGGGGCCGACGTTACGGGCCTTCCCCATCTCGTCCGCCTCGTCCAGCATGCCCTCCCCCTCAAGCAGGGCCCGCACCTCGGATTCCCGAAACCGGCGATGCCCGCCTGGAGTCCGGATGCTGCCGATCCGGCCGGCCGCCGCCCAGCGCGTCACAGTTTTCGGGTCAACCCGAAACAGCGCGGCGACCTCACCCGGTGTCAGCAGGCGATCTCCAGTGTCCACAGCCCCCTCCTCGCGTCGACGAAGCCCCCGGCTGAACACACTGCCCCCGGCCGGTGCGAGCCCAGAGCCGTCATGAGGGACGTATGGCAATTACAGCACCAGCGACCTGGCCTGTCCGCCAAACGCGAAAAACGCACTGAGTGGGAAGTTAGTAAACTGGGGCGCCTCTGCTCTCCCTCGACCGAAGGTCTGCGGACACTCACCTACTGTCATGTGCAACGCATGCCGGGCGACCGGCGTTACGCCCCAACGACTAGGGTCACAGTCCGTGGACGCCATCGACCTGAGCCTCGTGGAGCTGTTGCAGGGCAACGCCCGACTCTCGTACGCCGAGCTGGCCCGCCAGGTCGGGCTCTCCGCCCCGGCCGTGCACGAGCGGGTCGGCAAGCTGGAGTCGAGCGGCGTCGTGCGGGCCTACCGGGCCGAGGTCGAGCCCGAGGCCATCGGCCTCGGCGTGACCGCGCTCATCGGCATCGTCGAGGACTCCGGCGGCGACACCGACGACGTGCTGGAGGCGTTCCGGCGGATGCCCGAGATCGAGTCCTGCTACTTCATGGCGGGAGTCGAGTCGTTCCTGCTCAAGGCCCGGGTCGGCACCATCGCCGAGCTGGAGCAGCTGATCGTGCGGCTGAACCGTACCCCCGGGGTGGCCTCCACCCGGACGGGCATCGCGCTGTCCACCAAGTGGGAGAACCGCCCGCAACCGCTCGCCCGCCCCGCGACCTGACCGGGCCGCGACCAGGGCCGATCCGCTTGCTACGTTTCCGAACATGACTCATCTCGACCGGTGCGACGAGGCCAGCCGGCGCTGGGTGACCGAGGCGATCGCCACGGTCGAGGCCGACGCCAACCGGTCCGCCGACACCCACCTCCTGCCGTTCCCGCTGCCCCGCGAGTGGGGCATCGACCTCTATCTCAAGGACGAGTCGGTGCACCCCACCGGCTCCCTCAAGCACCGGCTCGCCCGCTCCCTGTTCCTGTACGGGCTCTGCAACGGCTGGATCGGCCCCGGGACGACGATCGTCGAGGCGTCCTCCGGCTCGACGGCGGTCTCCGAGGCGTACTTCGCCCGGATGCTGGGGCTGCCGTTCATCGCGGTCATGCCGGCGTCCACCTCGCCCGAGAAGATCACCCAGATCGAGTTCCAGGGCGGGCGCTGCCACCTCGTCGACGACCCGGCCAAGGTGGTGGTCGAGGCGCGCTGGCTCGCCGAGGACTCCGGCGGGCACTTCATGGACCAGTTCACGTACGCCGAGCGGGCCACCGACTGGCGGGGCAACAACAACATCGCCGAGTCGATCTACGCCCAGCTCGCGCTGGAGCGGCACCCCGTACCGGCCTGGATCGTCGTCGGGGCCGGCACCGGCGGCACCAGCGCCACCATCGGCCGCTACACCCGGTTCCGGCGGCTGCCCACCAAGCTCTGCGTGGTCGACCCGGAGAACTCGGCGTTCTACCCCGCCTGGCAGGCCGCCGACTGGTCGGTGTGCACTGGCCGGGGCTCGCGGATCGAGGGCATCGGCCGGCCCAGCGTGGAGGCGTCGTTCCTGCCCGCCGTGGTGGACCGGATGGTCCAGGTGCCCGACGCCGCGTCCCTGGCCGCCATGCGGGCCGGCTCGGCCCTGCTCGGCCGCCGCGTCGGCGGCTCCACCGGCACCAACCTGTGGGGCGCGTTCGGCCTGATCGCCGGCATGCTCGCGGAGGGCCGCACCGGCTCGGTGGTCACCCTGATCTGCGACCCGGGGGACCGGTACGCCGACACGTACTACGCCGACGACTGGGTGGCCGGGCAGGGCCTCGACCTCGCCCCGCACCTGGCCACCGTCGACCGTTTCCTGGCGACCGGCGCCTGGCCCGCGTGACGTGCCAGGAAGGGCCCCCTGTCAACGCATTCTGTTGGACAGGGGACCCCTGCTGACACGGGGCGCGCGACCGCGAGCCCTCAGCGCGGGGCGATGCGTTCGGCCAGGCCCGGATAGCGCAGCACCCAGCCGCCCGGGTCGACGTCCAGCTCCGTGGTGAACGTTTCGCTGGCGAAGCGGACCCGGCCGGGCCCGAGCGCCGTGTAGACCTGCTCGGCGGGCAGCACCATCAGGCTGGGCACCTGCACCCACGCCACGGTGATCCGGTGCGCCGCCCCCGGCTCCGCCGCGCCCGGAGGCGAGGTCGTGGTCGCGGCCGGGGCCAGCCCGAGCCGGCGTACCGGAAGGGTGTTGAACAGCGGCGAACCGCCCAGGTCGACGTCCACCGCGCCCGCCAGCCGGTCCGGATCGTCGAGGCCGGGCAGGCCGGCCGCCGGATGCCCGGCCGCCCGCAACGCCGCGTCCAGGTCGCCCTGCTCGGCGGCGGTCACCCGCCACCGGTCACCCGCCGGCTCCAGGCGTACGCTCCGCTGCCAGCCCGCGCCCTCCGCCTCGACCTCCAGCCGGCTGGTGGCCCAGTCGGGCCCGACCGTCAGCCGGTACCGGCAGGTGTAGGGGATCGGGTCGACGGCGAGCACGACGCCCTGCGCGCCGAGCCCGGCGCCGTCGTCGAACACCACGTGCTCGCTGCCGGCGGTGTCCGTCCGGGCCCAGAACAGCGACTTCGGCATTGTCGGCATGAACCGGACGTTACGGCACGCCGGGGTCGCCGTCAGCGCAAGCGGAAACGCCGCCGCGGAGCGTGGGCTCCGCGGCGGCGTTCCGGTCGTCGTCAGAATCAGTGGGTACGCGCCGGCGGTCGCCCGCCGAAGCCGCGCCGGTCGTCACGGGGCCGGTCGTCCCGTCCGCGCCCCTCGGGGCGGAAGCCGCCCCGCCGGTCGCCGGTACGTGGGTCCCCGCCCCGCTCGCCGAAGCCCCGCTCACCGAAGCGGCGCTCGCCCGTGGGGCGGTCGCCGGTGGGCCGGTCGTCGTGGCGGCGGTCGCCGCCGGGCCGGTCGCCGTAGCGACGTTCCCCACCGGCGCGCTCGTCGAACCGACGCGGGCCGGCCGTCCGGTCGCCGAAGCGCCGCTCGCCGGTGGGCCGGTCACTGGTCGGCCGGTCGCCGTAGCGCCGCTCGCCGGTGGGCCGGTCACTGGTCGGCCGGTCGCCGTAGCGCCGCCCGCCGGTGGGCCGGTCACCGGTCGGCCGGTCGCCGTAGCGCCGCGCGCCGGTGGGCCGGTCACTGGTCGGCCGGTCGCCGTAGCGCCGCTCGCCGGTGGGCCGGTCACTGGTCGGCCGGTCGCCGTAGCGCCGCTCGCCGGTCGGCCGGTCGCCGTAGCGGCGGTCGCCACCGGAGCGGTCGTCGAACCGGCGCTCGCCGAAGCCCCGGTCGCCCTGGTCGTCGTGGCGGCGCTCGCCCGTCGGGCGGTCACCGAACCGGCGGTCCCCGCCGACGCGCTGTTCCCGATCGCCGTACCGCCGCTCGCCGAAGCCGCGTTCGCCGGTGGGCCGGTCGCTGTAGCGGCGCTCGCTGGTCGGCCGGTCGCCGTAGCCGCGTTCGCCGGTGGGCCGGTCGCTGGTCGGTCGGTCGCCGTAGCGGCGCTCGCCGAAGCTGCGTTCGCCGGTGGGCCGCTCGCCGTAGCGGCGCTCGCCCCGGCCGTCCCGGTCGCCGTAGCGGCGCTCGCCCCGCTCCTCGAACCGGCGCGGACCGGCCGGACGGTCGCCGTGCCGGCGCGGGGCGGGCGGCTCGTCGCGGACCGGCACGCCGCTGGGCTCCTGGGCGCCGGTCAGCTCGGCCAGGGCCGGGTCGCCGGCCCGGACCCGGGTCTCCGCCGGCTCGACGCCGGCCTTCTGCAACATGGCGAGGGTGGTCCGACGCTGCTTGGGCAGCACCAGCGTGGCCACCGCACCCGACTCGCCGGCCCGGGCGGTACGCCCCGCCCGGTGCAGGTAGTCCTTCGGGTCCTTCGGCGGGTCCACGTGCAGCACCAGGGAGACGCCGTCCACGTGGATGCCCCGGGCGGCGACGTCCGTGGCGACCAGCACGCTCATCCGGCCCTCGCGGAACTCGGCCAGGGTCTTGGTGCGCATCCGCTGCGTCTTGCCCCCGTGCAGCCCACCGGCCCGTACGCCGACGGCGGCGAGCTGCTCGACGAGCCGGTCCACCCCGAGCTGGGTGCGGGCGAAGAGCATCGTCCGGCCGGACCGGGCGGCGATGGACGCCGCCACGGCGAACTTGTCGTGCGGCGGGATCAGCAGCAGGTGGTGGTCCATGGTGGACACGGCGGCGGTGGCCGGGGCGGTCGAGTGGGTGACCGGGTCGGTCATGAACCGCTTGACCAGCGAGTCCACGTCACCGTCCAGGGTGGCGGAGAAGAGCAGCCGCTGGCTGCCGGCCGGCGTCTTGGCCAGCAGCTCGGTGACCTCCGGCAGGAAGCCCATGTCGGCCATCTGGTCGGCCTCGTCGAGCACGGTCACCTCGACGTCGTCGAGGTGGCAGACGCCCCGGTTGATCAGGTCGCCCAGCCGGCCGGGGGTGGCCACGACGATCTCCACGCCCCGCCGGAGCGCGTCGATCTGCCGGTCGTACGGCACGCCGCCGACGGCGGTCTTCAGGAAGATCCCGACCGCCTTGCCGAGCGGCACGAGCGCGTCGTTGACCTGCATGGCCAGCTCCCGGGTGGGCACCAGCACCAGGGCCCGGGGGTGCAGCGGGCGGGCCCGGTTGCGCTTGGCGAGCCGGGCGATCACCGGCAGGCCGAAGGCGAGGGTCTTGCCGGAGCCGGTCTGGCCCCGACCGAGGACGTCGCGCCCGGCGAGGGCGTCGGGCACGGTGGCCCGCTGGATCGGGAACGGCGTGGTGATGCCCAGCCGGTCGAGCGCCTGGACCAGCGACTCGGGCAGGCCGAGCGCGCCGAAGTCCACGGCGACGTCGGACTCGGCGTCGGGTTCGCCGGCGTCGGCCTCGGCCTCGGCGGGTTCGTCGGCGGCGGCGTCGAGCCCCGCGTCGTCAACGACGGCGGTTTCGAGCGCCGCGTTGTCGTCGACGGTGCCGCGGGGGGCGGTCCCGGCGACGTCGGCGGAGCCGGTCTCGGCGGCGGGGGCGTCGGTCGGGTCGTTCGCCTCGGCCGTGGTGTCGAGGACGGACGGGAACGTGCTGGGGTCAGCAAACGTGGTCAAGAAATGCCTTTCGAGCGGGGCGCATCTTCGCGATGGCCTGCCGCAGCTGAACGCCGCCGGATCGCCCGCAAGATCGCCCATGGGCGCGCCTCACGCGCGCCGGGTCAAGGATCACGACAAGTGTACGGCGACAAGGCAAACCCGCCACCGTGCCACGAGACCGTAGTGGGCGGGCTCACCATCCCCGGCCCGCTCAGCCGCCCTCCGGTCCGCCTCGGTGGCCTGTGCGGTCCGCTCAGGCGTCCCGCCGGCCTGCTCAGCTGTTGAGGAGGCCGCCGACCAGCCCGTCCATCGCGTCGCCGGCCAGCAGCACGACGAGCACGCCGATCGCGACGAGCAGCCCGAGCGACGCCACCAGGACGATCAGCACCTTGGCGGTGCTGGACCGAGCGGTCGGGGTGTCCGTCCAGCCCTGGGCCAGGATGTGCCCGGTCAGCGAGCCGGAATTGTCCAGTTGGCTGCCGGTGGGCAGCGCGACCGTGGCGAAGCCCGGCCCGTCGGTGCCGTACGCGGTGCTGGCGAGGTCGGCCGTCCCCGGTTCCGGGCGGGCGGTGGGGCTGCCGACGGTGGCCCGGCCGCCGGGGGCCCCGCCCGGGGGCGCGGGAGGCCCGTCCGGGGGCGCCACCGGCCAGGCGGTGGTCGGGGCCGCGCCGTACAGGCCGGACGCCGGCCGACCTGCGGCCGGCGGCCCCGATGCGGGAGCACCCGACGCCGGGACGCCCGATGCGGGAGCTGCCGAGGCGGGGACGCCCGAGACCGGGGCGGCCGGTGCCGGCGTCCTTGCCACGCCGGTGGCGGCGGGCGTGCCGTCGCGCTGGGTGGCCGGGTTGGTCGGCGGCGGCCAGACCGGGAGCGCCGGGGCCGGCACGACAGGGGACTGCGCGGCGGGCGGTGACGCCGGCTCCGTCGGGAACGGCGGTGCGGCGTGGCCCGCCGGCCAGCCCGCGGGGGCCCCGGACGACGGCGGAGCTGACGACGGCGCGGAGCCGGCCGGGCTGGCCGGTGGCCAGGCCGGGGTGGCCGGCGCGGTCAGCGGCGGTGGCGGGAACGGCGGTGCCGGCATCGGGCCGGGCGGCGGCGGGGACGGCGGCACGGCCGGGCCGGGCGGGGGGACCGGCGGGCCCGGCACGGGCGGCACCGGCCCGGGCGTAGGCACGGGACCGGGCGTCGGCGGCGGCACGGCCGGGCCGGGCGGCGGGACCGGGGCGGGCGGGTACGGCCCGGGGGCCGGCGGCGTCGGCTCGGGGACCGGCGGGTTCGGCGACGGCGGTGGGGGACCCGGCACGGGCGGCGTGGGCGGGTTCGGCCCCGGAACGGGCGTGGGTGCCGGGGCGGGCTCCGGCTCCGGTGGCGAGGGCGGCCCGGCCGGCTTCGGGGGCTCGGCCGGCTCCGGGGGCCGGGCGGGCTCGGGCGGCTCGGGGCTCACCGGGGCCGACCGGTAGACCTTGGCGCTGCCGGGCTTCGCCGCGCCGGCCGCCTCCGCCCCGACGGCGCCTGCCGCCTCGTCGGCGGAGACCCGGTTCAGGCCGGGCACCGAGACGCTGGCCCGGGCGGACCCGCTGCCGCCGGCCCGCTGGCTCGGCACGCCAGCGCCGGTCCGGGCGCTGCCCGGGGCGGGTGCCACGCCGACGCCGGCGTCCGGTGTGACACGGGCGTCCGGCGTGACGCCGCCGCCTTCGGCACCCGGTGTCGGCCCGGTGGCGGCGCCCCCGGTCGTCCCGCCGGGCGGCGTCGAAGGCCGTCCCGGGACGGAATCGAGCGCCGGGGCACCCGCGCGGTACGTAGTGCCGCTGCTGCCCGCGACCGGCAACGCGGAGCTGTCGGGCGGGACGGTCACGCCGGAGACGCTCACCCGGGCCCGCGCTGTCGCGGCGGGCACCGTCGCCCGTCCGGCCGACCCGGGCTGCGACCCGTCGGCCGGCGCGGTGCCGACCGGGGTGCGTGTGGAGCCGGCCGGGCCACCGCCCGGGGCGGGTGTGGATCCGGGGTCAAGCCGGGATCCGGGGTCGGTCGTTCCCGCCGGAACCTCTTGCTCGCCCATGGTCGTCCTCCGTGCCCACGCTCGCCTCCGGGCCCGAGGCGTCGGGCCGAAAGTGTATGGGTGTCACGGTGCCACATTCCCGCCCGGCAGCACAGCCGGAGTGGACGGATGCGCTCAGTCCGCCGTGCTCGTCGAGGGGTCCGGTGCGGCGCTGTCGCTCGGTGCCAGGCTGCTGGCCTGGGCGGTTGGCGCGGGCGACGGGGACGGGGTGTCCGACGGGCTCGGCGTCGGAGTCGGCGTCGGCGTCGGGCTCGCCGTCGTCGGCTTCGGCGACGGGGTCGTGGGCTTCGGCGACGGGGTGGTCGGCTTCGGCGTCGGAGAATTCGTCGGCTTGGGGGTGCTGGTGGGCTTCGGCGTGGTCGGAGCCGGGGTGGGCGTGGGCGTCGGGGCGGGCACCGCGCCGACCACGCGGGTCGCGGCGTAGAGCCGGGACCAACCCACCGTGCTGATCTTCACCGTCTGGCCCGTGGTGGGGGACTGCACCATCTTGCCGTTGCCGATGTACATCGCGACGTGGTGGATCGTCGTCCAGCTGCTGCCGGAGGCGAAGAACAGCAGGTCGCCGGGGAGCAGCGCGCTGCGGCTCACCGTGCGGCTCCGGGTCGCGTAGTACTGGTCGCGGGAGACCCGGGGCAGCTGGTTGTAGCCGGCCGACCGGTAGGCGGCCCACATCAGCCCGGAGCAGTCGAAGGCGTCCGGGCCCTCGGCGGCCCAGACGTACGGGTCGCCGAGCTGGGCCAGGGCGTAGCGGACGGCGGCCAGCGCGGTCGGGCTCGCGGTGAGGCCGTTGCTGCTCTGCCCGTCGACGTAGCCCGCGCCGAGCTGCTGCTCGAGGGCCTCCTGCTGGCGCTCCAGCTCGATAATCTGCGCGGCGTTGTCCTTACGCAGCTTGAGCAGCTTCTTCTCCTGCTCGTGGAGCGACTTCTCCACGGCGGCGTACTGGTCCCGGACCGAACGCACCCGGGTGTCGGCGGCGAGCCACGCCTGGTAGGCGACCTGTTCGGCGGCGCGGGCGCGGGTCAGCTCGCCGGCCGCGGCGGTCGTCGCCCCCTCCGCCTCCTCGCCCCGGGTGATCTGCTGGAGCATGTTGAGCCCGTGCAGGTCCTCGGCGAACTCGCCGGGCGGCAGCGCGGCGGCGGCCTTGAGCGCGCCGGCCGCGGCGGCGTCGGCGCCCTCCTGGGCGCGGGCCAGGGCGTCGCGGGCCGCCTTCAGGTCCCGGTCGGCGGCGGCGAGCTGGGCCTCGGCGTCGGTGCGGGTCTGCCGCAGCCCGAGCAGTTGGTCGCCGAGGAGGCCCACCTGGGCCTCGGCGGCCGCGATGGCGGCGGCGAGCGGGCCGGTGCCGAGCGGCGTCACCGGCGCGCCGGCACCGGGGACGGCGGGGCCGTTCAGGCCGGGCACCGGGAGCCCGCCGACGGCGACGGGGCGGGAGCCGGTGTCGGGTACGACGTTGGGCAGCGGCGGTTCGGCGTATGCGGGGGTGGCGAGCGCGGCCGTGGCCACGGCGCTGAGCAGGGCGGACCACAGCGCTGGCCGGAGCACCGGCGAGAACAGGGGCGCCCTCCGTCGCTGCCGTCGCTGTCGTCGCGTGCTCTGCACCATTCCGCTCCCCGTCCGGCGTGGGTGGGCGCCGCGCTCGGGTGGCGCGACGGCGGGGGCGGCCCCGAATGTGGCGCGCCCCACCCTGTCTTACCGCACCCGGGCAGTGATGTCGATGGCGTAACAGGTTACGAGCGGCTGAGAGTCCGGTGAGGTACGTCGCTGGGGTCGACCGCATCGGCGGTGGGTCGACGACCCGACGTAGGCTCGACGGGACCGCAGGTGGAAGGGACGTGGCTTTCGATGGACGCCGGACTCAAGCGCGAGCTCGAAGAGAAGGTGTACGCGGGCGAACGGTTGACCCGTTCCGACGGGATCGCCCTCTACGACAGCGACGACCTGACCTGGCTGGGCCGCCTGGCGCACCACCGGCGCACGGAGCTCAACGGCGACCGGGTGATGTTCAACGTCAACCGGCACCTCAACCTGACCAACGTGTGCAGCGCCTCCTGCGCGTACTGCTCGTTCCAGCGCAAGCCGGGCGAGAAGGACGCGTACACGATGCGCATCGACGAAGCGGTCCGCAAGGCCAAGGAGATGGAGGACGAGCAGCTCACCGAGCTGCACATCGTCAACGGCCTGCACCCGACGCTGCCCTGGCGCTACTACCCGAAGGTGCTGCGCGAGCTGAAGGCGGCGCTGCCGAAGGTCAACCTGAAGGCGTTCACCGCGACCGAGGTGCAGTGGTTCGAGAAGATCAGCGGCCTGAGCGCCGACGAGATCCTCGACGAGCTGATGGACGCGGGCCTGGAGTCGCTGACGGGCGGCGGCGCGGAGATCTTCGACTGGGAGGTCCGCCAGCACATCGTCGACCACGCCTGCCACTGGGAGGACTGGTCGCGGATCCACCGGCTGGCGCACTCGAAGGGCATGAAGACCCCGTCGACGATGCTCTACGGCCACATCGAGGAGCCCCGGCACCGGGTCGACCACGTGCTGCGGCTGCGCGAGCTGCAGGACGAGACGGGCGGCTTCCAGGTCTTCATCCCGCTGCGCTACCAGCACGACTTCGTCGACTCGGCGGACGGCAAGATCCGCAACCGGATCCAGGCGCAGACCACGATGGCCTCGCCGGCCGAGTCGCTGAAGACGTTCGCGGTCTCCCGGCTGCTGTTCGACAACGTCCCGCACGTGAAGTGCTTCTGGGTGATGCACGGCCTGTCGGTGGCCCAGCTCTCGCTGAACTTCGGCGTGGACGACCTGGACGGCTCGGTCGTGGAATACAAGATCACCCACGACGCCGACTCGTACGGCACCCCGAACACCATGCACCGCGACGACCTGCTGCACCTGATCTGGGACGCGGGCTTCCGCCCGGTCGAGCGCAACACCCGCTACGAGATCGTCCGCGAGTACGACGCGCCGCCGTCGCTGGCGGAGCGCCGGTCCGAGCCGCAGCAGGTGTGGGCCTGAGCAGCCCGTACCCTCGTAAATCATGAGCGAGTCGAGTCGGCAGGGTCAGGGCGGGTTCCCCCGGCGGGACGTTGAGGGGCGGATCGTCGCCCTCGGCGACCTGCTGGGCATCAGCCTCGCCGGTCTGGTGATCGGCCTGCTCGCCCTGCTGCTGTTCGACTGGGGCTTCGCCACGGTGGGCGCGGGCGACTTCGGCCGGGCCAACGGCTGGCTGGCGATCATCCTGCCGGCCTGGCTCTACTGGGAGGACTTCCGGGCCTGGGAGTTCGGCGCGGCCCGCGTGGTGGCCGCGCTGGTGGCGGCCGGGCTGGCCGTGGTCGGTGGCCTGGTGGTGGCCGGGCTGGCCGACGGGCTGCCGCCGCTGCTGGGCGGCGGGCTCGGCGCGGCGGCCTTCACCGTGGTCTACGCGGTGGTCTGGTTTACCGGGGTCCACTGGCTGGCCCGCCGGACGGGCTGAACCCCGCCCGGCGGGGACAGCCGGGGCGAACCCTACGGCCGGCCCCGCCGGCGGAGAACGGAGTGCGACGTGAGCGCGGCGGTCAAGTACACGCTGGGCCGGATCGGGCTGTTCGTGGTGGTCATGGCGGCGCTGTGGCCGGTCGACCTGAACGTCTTCCTGAAGCTCATGCTGGCGTTGGCGTTCTCCGCCGCGCTCTCGTTCTTCCTGCTGCGAAGCTGGCGGGACGAGATGGCCGGGGAGATGGCCGGGGCCGCCGAGCGCCGCCGGGCCGAGAAGGAGCGGCTGCGCTCCGCCCTGGCCGGCGACGACGAGCAGCCCGGCGACAAGAGCTGACGACGAGCAGCCCGGCAACGAGCGGTAGCGGCCCCGGCCGCGCCGGTCACCAGTTGGTCGAGCCCGGGACCACCGGCCACGGCTGGTCCGTCGGCTTGATCAGGTACGCGATGCCGCCCGAGCCGCTGGCCACCTTCCCGTCGGCGCGGTAGCGCTTGGTGCGCAGCCAGATCTGCTCGAACTGCTCCCGCTGGTAGACGTTGCGCACCTCCGCGTTCGACGACGACGCCGGGTCGTTGACGATCACGTCGCCGTCGGCGGTGAAGCCGACGACCACGAAGAGGTGCCCGGAGGTGCCGTAGTTCGACCCGTCCAGCTCGGTGTCGAGGAAGGACTGCGAGGTGATCACCGGGATGCCGGCGGCGACGAAGCGTTCCAGCTCGTCGAGCGAGTGCAGCCGGGTCACCCGGGCGTCGATGTCGGGGAAGCTCGCGGCGTACGCGGTGTTGAACGGCCAGTTGCCCGCGCCCTCGTACTCGTAGTCCCAGGTCATCCGGGCGGCGTGGGCGACCTGCGGGTCGGTGTAGCCGGGGGTGACCCAGGCCAGGTCCTCGGCCGACGGACCCCGGCCGTAGTACTCCAGCACCATCGTGGTCGACGTCGGGCTGCACCAGACCTGCCCGCCGCCGCCCCACTCGGGGTAGTTGCCCTTGTGGATCATCTGGGAGCGGGCGGGGACGGGCAGTTCCTTCCCCCAGGCGATCCCGCCCCGGCTCGGGGTGACGGTGAACCGGTCCGGCACGTTCGAGCTCATCGCGCCGAGCATCCGGACCCGGGGCGAGGCCGTCTGGCCGGGCTTGCGGTAGAGGCTGAGCCGCAGCTGGTACGACCGCAGCAGCACCCCGGCGTCGGCGTCGTCGATGGCGAAGGTGTCCGTCCACACGCTCGACCACGGGTCGCCCTGACCGTCGAGGGTGGACCGTTTGACGTCGGCGTCGCCGGAGGCCCACCGGCCCATGACGTACCAGGGGGTGCGGTCGCCGGTGTTGTACGTGCCCTGGAGTTCGACCTGGAGCCAGGTGCCCGCCGGGGTGTCGGCGTTCCACGAGGCGACCAGTTCGGTGGCGTCGAAGCCGATCCGGGTGGCCGGCGAGGTCCAGGTGGCGTACTCCCAGGTGCTGGTGGTGCCGGTGTGCTCGTCGGTGAACTCGGTCGTCCCGGCGGGTCGGCCGATGGTGATCCCGGCGCGGTGGCCGGGGACCGCCCGGGTGCCCCGGTGCGTGCCGGTACGCCAGTCGGGGTGGCGGGACCACTCCTGGAACGTGATCTGCTCGTCGTGCTCGACGGGCGGGCGGTGGCCGCCGGCGTGGGCGGGGACGGCCGTGCCGGCGAGGGCGAGTGTGGCGACGCCGGTGAGCGCGATCGCGCGTAGGGCAATGCTGGCCATGGGATCTCCGCGGGGTGAGGCGGGTCGGGGCATGCTTGCCGGTCACTATCCCGCCCGTCGGGAAGTTTCGCCAGATGTTCCCGCCAGGAAAATCCTTGCCGGCATGAGGATGCGGTCGGGATGGATCACATAGTGAAAGATATTGATCTGACCATGTGACAAGTGGTGAAGTGTTGACCACGAGACGGGATCTCCCCGTACCCCCAGGAGGTTGTCCATGGCCTTCCGCACCCCGACCCGCCTGCGTCGCGCACTGGTGCTCGCCACCGCCGCCGGCCTGGGCCTCACCGTCGCCACCGGGCCGGTCTCCGCGCGCCCCGCCCCGGAGCCCGCCGCCGAGCCGGCCGCCGCCGAATACGACGTGCTCGGCGTACGCACCCTGGCCGCCCGCACCGCCATCGCCCGCACCGGCGCCGCCGTCGACGCCGCCGAGCACGGCATCCTGCACGTCACGGCGACCGACGCCGAGGCGGCGGCGATCAGGCGGCTCGGCTACCAGGTGGAGAAGCAGGCCCCCGTCCACGCAGGCGGCGTCGGCACGACCGGCTTCCCGTCGGCCGACTCCAACTACCACGACTACGCCGAGCTGACCGCCGTGGTGAACAAGGTGGTCGCCGACCACCCGACCCTCGCCCGCAAGATCAGCATCGGCAAGTCGTACGAGGGCCGCGACCTGATGGCCGTCAAGATCTCCGACAACGTGGCCACCGACGAGGCCGAGCCGGAGATCCTGTTCAACTCGCAGCAGCACGCCCGCGAGCACCTGACCGTCGAGATGGCGATCTACCTGCTCAACCTGTTCACCGACAGCTACGGCAGCGACTCCCGGGTCACCAACATCGTCAACACCCGGGAGATCTGGATCGTCCCCACCGTCAACCCCGACGGCAGCGAGTACGACATCGCCACCGGCTCCTACCGGTCCTGGCGCAAGAACCGCCAGCCCAACAGCGGCGCGTCGGCGGTCGGCACCGACCTGAACCGCAACTGGGGCTACAACTGGGGCTGCTGCGGCGGGTCCTCCGGGCTGCCGTCGTCGTCGACCTACCGGGGACCGTCCGCCTTCTCCGCCCCCGAGACGAAGGCGCTGCGTGACTTCGTCAACAGCCGGGTCGTCGGCGGTGTCCAGCAGATCAAGGCCAACATCGACTGGCACACGTACTCGCAGCTCGTGCTCTGGCCCTTCGGCTACACGACGGCGAACACCACCACCGGCATGACGGCGGACCAGTACAACACCTTCGCCACCCTCGGTCAGCAGATGGCGGCCACCAACGGCTACACCCCCGAGCAGTCCAGCGACCTCTACATCACCGATGGCGACAGCCTCGACTGGATGTGGGCGACGCACGGCATCTGGGCGTACACCTTCGAGATGTACCCCGGCTCGTCCGGTGCCGGCGGCGGCTTCTACCCGCCCGACGAGGTCATCCCGGCCCAGACCTCGCGCAACAAGGAGGCGGTGCTGCTGCTCTCCGAGTACGCCGACTGCCCCTACCGGGTGATCGGCAAGCAGGCCCAGTACTGCGCCTGACCCGCCCGTGGTGCGGGGTCCCGTCCGGGCCCCGCACCCGTGTCGGTGTCGTCACGCCGGGTCATAGTCCCTAGATCAACGAGGTGTCGCCGGGGCGTGCGCTACGGTGGCACCGACCAAACCGCAGCGAAGCCGGTGCGAATCCGGCGCTGTCCCGCAACTGTGATGCCCCACCCGCGGCGTCCGGCCCCCGGCCGCCGTCGACCAGGCGTCGGCCGGCCGGCCGACGCCGACGTGTGTGGGGCGAGCCAGGTCGCCTGCGGCACGGTCGCGACACGCGCTCTCGAGGAAGGGCGCCTCGCGGACGGGCACCCCACCAGGCTCCTGTCGGCGAAGCACCACGCTCCTCGACCGACAGGAGGTCCAGTGTTCCGACGTACCCCCCGGCTCTTCGCCGCGACCCTCGCGGTGGCCGCGCTCGCGCTCGGCGCGTGCGCCGAGAAGAGCCCCGACGACGCCCCCACCCCCGGTGGCACCTCGGCCACCGCCGCCTTCCCGGTCACCGTCGGCAATCTCACGCTCGACAGGCGACCCGAGAAGATCGTCTCGCTCTCGCCGACCGCGACCGAGATGCTCTTCGCCATCGGCGCCGGCAAGCAGGTCGCCGCCGTCGACGACCAGTCCAACTACCCGCCGGACGCGCCGAAGAGCGACCTGTCCGGCTTCCAGCCGAACGCCGAGGCCATCGCCGGCAAGAGCCCCGACCTGGTGGTGCTCTCCAACGACACCAACAAGATCGTCGAGCAGCTCACCACCCTGAAGATCCCGGTGCTGCTCACCCCGGCGGCGACCACCCTGGAGGACACCTACCGGCAGCTCATCGAGCTCGGCACGCTGACCGGCCACCCGGACGAGGCCGCCGACGTCAACAACCGGATCAAGGACGACATCGCCAAGCTCACCAAGGACCTGCCGCAGCGGTCGGCGAAGCTGACCTACTACCACGAGCTGGGCCCGGAGCTGTACAGCGCGACCAGCAAGACGTTCATCGGCTCGATCTACGCCCTCGCCGGCCTGGAGAACATCGCCGACGCCTCCGACGCCGACGGTAAGAACGGCGGGTACCCGCAGCTCTCCCAGGAGATCATCGTCAAGGCGAACCCCGACTTCGTCTTCCTGGCCGACACCAAGTGCTGCAAGCAGAGCCCGGAGACGGTCAAGGCGCGCAGCGGCTGGGCCGGCGTCACCGCCGTCAAGAACAACCAGGTCGTCGCGCTCGACGACGACATCGCCTCCCGCTGGGGCCCCCGGGTCGTCGACCTGCTCCGGGCCGTCGTCGACGCCGTCGCCAAGGTGCCGGCGTGACCCTCGCCGCATGGCGTGCCGCGCGCGGTGCGGAGTGCGCTGCGCGCGGTGTGGAGTGCGCTTCGCGCGGTGCGGGGCGTTGAGAAGGGCCCCTGCTGTGCAGAAAGCGTTAGCAAGGGGCCCCTCCTTCGCGCAGCGGCCGGCCGGGCTGCGGCCCGGCTGGCTCGCTGCGGGGGTCGCCGCCGTGCTCGTCGCGCTCGTCGCCGGAGTCTCCCTCGGCCCGGTCAGCCTGCCCCCCGGCAGCGTCGCCGCCGAACTGCTCAACCTGCTGCCCGGCGTACGCCTCGACAGCGGGCTGAGCGAACGCGAGATCGCCATCGTCACCGAGCTGCGGCTGCCCCGGGTCGTGCTCGGGCTGCTCGTCGGCGGGCTGCTCGCCCTGGCCGGCGGCTGCTACCAGGGCGTGTTCCGCAACCCGCTGGCCGACCCGTACCTGCTCGGGGTGGCGGCCGGGGCCGGGCTCGCCGTCACCGCCGTGATCTCCCTCGGGGCCGGGGCGGGCGGCGCTCTGACCGGGCTCCCGCTCACCATCCCCCTCGCCGCGTTCGTCGGCTCGCTCGGCGCGGTCGCCATGACGTACCTGCTCGGGGTGGCCGGCGGGCGGGGGCGCTCCACGGCCACGCTGATCCTGGCCGG
Organism: Micromonospora haikouensis; assembly: GCF_000876225.1. NCBI lineage: Bacteria > Bacillati > Actinomycetota > Actinomycetes > Micromonosporales > Micromonosporaceae > Micromonospora > Micromonospora haikouensis. The sequence goes on from NZ_JXSX01000001.1 coordinate 725,002, forward strand.
GGTGGCCGTGTCCGCGTTCCTCTCCGCCGGGCAGACGTACCTGCTCCAGCGCAACTCCGACAGCATCCAGCAGGTCTACTCGTGGCTGCTCGGCCGGCTGGCCACCGCCGGCTGGCACGACGTCCGGCTCGTCCTGCCGTACTTCCTGCTCACCACCGTCGTGGTGCTGCTGCACCGGCGCGAGCTGGACGTCCTCTCCGTCGGCGACGACGAGGCCAGCAGCCTCGGCCTGCACCCGCAGCGCTCCCGCTACCTGCTGATCGCCGCCGCGTCGCTCGGCACCGCCGCCGCCGTCTCCGCGTCCGGGCTGATCGGCTTCGTCGGGATCATCGTCCCGCACACCGTGCGGCTGCTCGCCGGCTCCAGCTACCGGGTGATCCTGCCGCTGTCCCTGCTGTTCGGCGGGGCGTTCCTGGCGCTGACCGACGTGGTCGCCCGGACCGCCGCCGCCCCCGCCGAGGTGCCCATCGGCGTGGTCACCGCGCTGCTGGGCGGCCCGTTCTTCGTCCTGGTGCTGCGCACCGCCCGCCGGGTGCTGACGTGAGCGCCCCGTCGGCCGACGCCCCGCCGCCGGGTGCCGCGCCTGCCGTCGAGGTGCGGGGCCTGCGGGTCAGCCTGGACGGCGCGCCGATCCTGGCCGGCGTCGACCTGACCGTCGAGCGGGGCGAGTGGGTCACCGTGATCGGCCCGAACGGCGCCGGCAAGTCGACCCTGCTGCGTGCGCTCGGCGGCCTGCTGCCCGCGCCGGGCACGATCCGCATCTTCGGTACGCCGAGCGAGGCGCTGCGCCGCCGCGAGCGGGCCCGGGTGGTGGCCACCGTCGCGCAGTCCCCGGTCGTCCCGGCCGGCATGACCGTCTTCGACTACGTGCTCCTCGGCCGCAGCCCGTACGTTCCGCCGCTGGGCCGGGAGTCCGCCGCCGACCTGGCCGCCGTGCGGGACGTGCTGGACCGCCTCGACCTCAGCGGCTTCGGCCGCCGCGAGCTGGCCACCCTCTCCGGCGGCGAGCGGCAACGGGTCTTCCTGGCCCGGGCGCTGGCGCAGGGGGCGACCCTGCTGCTGCTCGACGAGCCGACCAGCGCCCTCGACATCGGCCATCAGCAGGAGGTGCTCGAACTGGTCGACCAGCTCCGCCGCGAGCACGGGCTCACCGTCCTCGCCACCATGCACGACCTCTCCCTGGCCGGCGAGTACGCCGACCGGATGGTCCTGCTCGCGGCGGGCCGGGTGGCCGCCGCCGGCCCGCCGCGCGATGTGCTCACCGAGGACCTGCTGGCGACGCACTACCGTGCCTCCGTCCGCGTCCTGCCCGGCGAGCACGGTCCGCTGGTGGTCCCGGTCCGCCCCCGCTGAGGCGCAAGGAAGGGCCCCCTGTCAACGCTTTCTGTACAGCAAGGGGCCCCTGCAAACGAGCCGCTGGCCGTCAGCCGCCCGCGGGTCGGGCGATGACGGAGAACAGCGCGCCCTGGGGGTCGCGCAGCGCGGCGAGGCGGCCCTGCGGGGTGTCGTGGGGCGGCACCAGGACGGAACCGCCCAGCTCGGCGGCCCGCGCGGCGGTGGCGTCGGCGTCGGCCACGGCGAAGTACACGGTCCAGTACGCCGGCAGGTCGGCCGGGAAGTCGTCGGCCAGCGGCGGCATCATCCCGCCGACGATCCGCTCGCCGCACCGCCAGCCGGTGTAGGGGGAGTCGCCCATCTCCGGCGGGACCGGCCCCGCCGGCTGTTCCTCCGGGTGCCAGCCGAAGACCAGCTCGTAGAAGACCTTCGCGCCTTCCGGGTCGGGGGTGACCAGCTCGTTCCAGCTCATCGCCCCGGGGGTGTCGAAGAGTTCCGCCCCGGGGTGGGCCATCGGCTGCCAGACGCTGAACACCGCGCCGGCCGGGTCGGCGAAGACCGCCATCCGTCCCTGGTCGAACACGTCGAACGGGGCGACCAGCACCTGCCCGCCGGCCGCCTCGACCCGGGTCGTGACCAGGTCCGCGTGGTCGGTCGCCACGTACGTCGACCAGATCGGCACCTGGTCCGGCGCGGCCGGCGGACCGGCCCCGGCCACGGCGCGCCCGTCGAGCAGGAACGTGGTGTAGCCGGCGGCCTCCGGCTGCGGGGCGATCCGGGTGGTCCAGCCGAACAGTTCCGGGTAGAAGCGCCGGGCGTCCGCCAGGCCCGGGGTGGCCAGGTCGGCCCAGCACGGCGTGCCCGGCGGGACGCTGCTCACGCTGACCCCTCTCCACAGGTGGCGGCCCGGCGGGACGCCCTGCCCGCATCCTGGCACCGCAACCCGATGGAACGGGCTTAAACGGGACGAATAACCCCAGCCGGGCGGCGCTCGCCGGCCCCGGCCCGCGCCCCACGGCCGATCGCCGGCCCGAACAGCGCCCCACGGCGCGGGTCGTCAGCGGAAGCGACGGCCCTCGTCGCGCCGGTACGCCCAACCGGCGAGCGCCGCCAGCGCCACCACCCAGACGCCGAGCATCACCACCGACACCGGCGCGGGACGCCAGTCGCCGACCGCCGCCCACATCAGCTCGACCGCGCCCCGCGTCGGCAGGTACGGCGCGATCGCCCTGACGAAGGCGGGCGCGGCGTCCGGCGCGGAGAGCAGGCCGCCCCCGAACGCCAGCGGGAAGAAGACGATCTGGGCCACCACGATCGCCGCCTTGCTCGGCAGCGCGTACCCGATGGCGAGGCCCATCAGCGTGAACGGCACGGAGATCAGCCCGACCACGACGACGGCCAGGACGAACGCCCCGGGGCTGATCCGGGCGTCGGTGAACAGCGCCGCGATCACCACCACCGGGAGCAGGGAGAGGAAGGTCAGCGCCAGGCCCGCGAGCACCCGTCCGGCGAAGGCCGGCGCGGCCCCGGCCGGCAGGGTCCGGGTGTACGGGTTCCAGGGCTGGTCGCGGTCCTCGGCGACGCCCACGCCGTACTGGAAGATGTTGGCGCTCATCACCGCGAACGTGACCATCGCGGCGGTGGCGTAGGTGGCGCCCGTCGGGTCGTCCCCGGCGAACGGGACCACGAAGAAGAGCATCGCCACGGCCGGGAAGAAGGCGCTGCCGAAGACCGCCACCGGGATGCGGACCGTCTGCAACAGCTGGTAGCGGGCGTGCACGAGGGCGAGTCTCACGGGGTCGGTCTCCTCACGCGGCGGTCGGGGTGGCGGTGCCCTGCCCGCCCGGGGCGGCGGTGCCCTGCCCACCGGGGGAGGTGATGGCCAGGAACGCCTCCTCCAGCGAGGTGGGGCGCACCTCCAGGTCGCGGAAGGACACCCCGCTGGCCACCAGCTCCCGGACCAGCCGGTCGGCGTCGGTGGTGAGCAGGTGGGTGCGGTCGTCGACCTGCTCGACGCGGACCACGCCCGGCAGGTCCGGCAGGTCGCCCGCGACCAGGCTGACCCGGCGTACGCCGACCACCGAGCGGATCGCCGCCGTGGTGTCGTCGGCCAGCACCCGGCCCTGCCCGATCACCACCACCCGGTGCGCGAGCGCCTCCACCTCCTCCAGGTAGTGGCTGCTCAACAGCACGGTGCCGCCGTCGGCGTGGAAGCCGCGGATCGCCTCCCACAGGGTGTGCCGGGCCTCGACGTCGAGCCCGGTGGTCGGCTCGTCGAGGAGCACCAGCCGGGGCCGGCCGACGAAGGCGAGCGCCACGGCCAGCCGCCGCCGCTGGCCGCCGGAGAGCCCGCCGGCCTGCCGGCGTACCTGGTCGGTGAGGCCGAACCGGTCGAGCAGCTCGCCCCGGGGGACCGGGTCCGGGTAGTGCGCGGCGACGAAGTCGACCACCTCGCCGACCCGCAGGGTGGCCGGCAGCCCGGTCTCCTGCGGGGTCACCCCGACCTGCAGGCGGTGGGCGGGGTCGCGCGGGTCGCCGCCGAACAGCTCGACCCGGCCGGCGGTGGGCCGGCGCAGCCCGACGAGCAGGTTGAGCAGGGTGCTCTTGCCGGCGCCGTTCGGCCCGAGCAGGCCGACCAGCTCACCCGCGCGCACGTCGAGGTCGACCCGGTCGAGGGCGAGCACGTCGCCGTACCGGCGGGTGGCCTGGTCGGCGCGGGCGAGGATCATGAACGCTCCTTGGGCTGGGGCGGCGGCTCCCGGTCGTCACTGTGGCCGGGCTCGACGAGGTCAGCGGGGCAGGGGGCGGACCAGCGCCGGGCCGCCCGGCGACGGGGTCGCCGGGAGTTTCCCGGTCGCGCCCGCCGGCCGCGCGGCGGCCGGGCCGGACAGGGCGGCGGCCGGGCCGGACAGGGCGGCGGCCGGGCCGGACAGGGCGGTGACCAGGAACGCGCCGGTGGCGGCCCCGATCGGGTCGGGCTGGCCGGGCACCTGGTAGTGGGTGACGTTCGTGCCGAGCGTCACCTGGCGGGAGCCGTCGGGGGCGTGCAGCGAGATCGTGGCGTGCCCGAAGACCACCCCGTCGTGCCCCCAGAACCGCCCGCCGGGCAGCGCCAGCCACAGCAGGCCGAGGCCGTACCCGCCGGCCTCCGGCTGCGCCGGGTCCAGCGGCACCGTGGTCCGCATCCGGGCCAGCTCGGCCGGGCGCAGCAGCCGGCCCCCGAGCAGCGCGCGGAAGAACCGGTTGAGGTCGGCCGCCGTGGAGACCAGCGCGCCGGCCGTCCACGCCCACGACGTGTTCGTCACGCTGAAGTCGCGGAGCTGGCCGTCGTACCAGGGCAGGTACGCCTCGCTGTGCGGCCCGGCGATCCGGGTCCGCCGCCTCGGGAAGTACGTCTGGTGCAGCCCCAGCGGCCGGATGACCCGCCGGTGCACCTCGTCGGCCGCGCCGCGGCCGGTCACCCGCTCGACGACCAGGCCGGCCAGGATGTAGTTGGTGTTCGAGTACGCGAACCCCGCCCCCGGCGCCCCGGTGCGGGGCTCGCCGAGCCCGATCCGGACGAGCTGGTCCGGGGTGAACGTGGTGAACCGGAGCCGCTCGACGTCGTATCCGCTGGTGAACAGCACGGTGTCGTAGTCGCCGATGCCGCTGGTGTGGTTGAGCAGCATCTCGACGGTGACCCCGGGCACGGCGTACTCCGGGAGGTAGTGGCCGAGCGGGGCGTCCAGCGCCACCCGGCCCTCGCCGGCCAGGCGCAGCAGCGTGGCGGCCACGAACGTCTTCGTGATGCTGCCGACCCGGTGCTGGAAGCCGGGCCGCATCGGTCGCCCGGTGTCGAGGTCGGCGACGCCGCTCGCGCCGCGCCACCGGTCCCGGCCGTCGCGGGCCTCGGCGAACACCCCCACCATGCCGGCGTCGGTGATCGCGCCGATCCCGGCGTCGAGCGCGTCCGCCGGCAGCCGCCCCGCCGCCGCTCCCGGCCCGGTGGCCGCGCCCGATCCGTCGGCTGCGGCCGACCCGCCGGGCGTGGTGGTCCCGCCGGGCGCGGCCGTCGCCGGGGCGGCCAGCAGGGGCGTGGCCGCCAGCGCGGTGCCGGCCCCGGCGAGCAGGAGATCGCGCCGCGACAGGTGCATGCTGCCTCCCAAGTGGACGAGGTGCACCCATCATCACCGATCGACACAACCCCCGCCGATGGTGAACCGCCCGGTAAGAAGGGGACCCTTCTCGACCGTATGCGTCAACAGGGGGCCCCTCCTTACAGCGGGGCGGGGAGCGGTGCGGTGTGCAGCACCGTCAGGCGGGAGACCGCCCGGGTCAGCACCACGTACAGCCGGTGCAGCCCGCGCGGCTCGGCCGCCACGATAGCCGCCGGCTCCACGGTCACCACGTGGTCGTACTCCAGGCCCTTGACCAGCGTCGCCGGGACCACCGTGACCCGCGCCGGGGCCGCCACGTCGTCGGCGGTCGCGGTGTCGATCCCGGCGTCGGCCAGCGCCGCCCGCAGCCCGCCGACCGCGTCGTCGGCGGCGATCACCCCGACCGAGCCGTCGTGGGCCAGCGCCGCCCGCACCTCGGCCACCGTCGCCGCCACCAGGTCGTCCACGGTACGCACGTCCAGCGCGCCGTCGCGGCGCAGCGACTCGGCCGGGGGTACGTCCACCGCCAGCGCCGGCAGCAGCCGGTTGGCGAACGCCACCACGGCGGCGGGCACCCGGAAGCCGACGCTCAGCGGCACCACCGTCGCGTCCGGCTTGCCCAGGTGGGCCAGGGACTCCCGCCAGTCGCGGGCGGCCCACGGGGCGGTGCCCTGCGCCAGGTCGCCGAGCAGCGTGATCGACCCGTGCTCGCTGCGGCGGGCGATGGCCCGGCACTGCATCGGGGAGAGGTCCTGCGCCTCGTCGACCACCACGTGCCCGAAGCCGGCGGGGCGCTCCAGCAGCCCGGCGGCCTCGTCGACGAGCACCGCGTCGGCGGCCGTCCACTTCGTCGCCTTCGGGGTGCGCGGCGGCTTCGCCCAGGTCAGCAGCGCCTGCTCGGCCTCGGTGAGCACGCCGTCGGCGGCTGCCGCGAGCACCGCCGGGTCGGCGAGCAGCCCGTGCACCAGCCCCTCCGGGGTGAGCGCCGGCCAGACCGCGTCGAGGAAGTCGGCGACCGGGCGGATCTTGCCCATCCGGCGCAGCCAGGCGTCGCCGGGTGACTCGGCGCGGCGGGCCTCGGCCTGGCGTTGCAGCAGGCCCACCACCCGGGCCCGCACCCGCTCCCGGCCGGTGGCGTACGGCAGCCCCTCCCGGCGGGTCTCCTCGACGACGCGGTGCAGCGGGTCGAGGCCGATCCGCCAGCGGAACGACCCGTCGGAGACCATGATCGGCTCGGCCGGGGCGGCGATCCGGGCCTCGACGGCCCGCCGCAGCACCTCGGCCATCCGCGCGTCGTGCTTGAGCGCCGCCACGGCCGGGTCCTCCACCGTCCGCACCGGCACCCGGGCGATCAGGTCCTCCACAGTCGCCTGCTCGACCTCGACCTCGCCGAGCGCCGGCAGCACCGCCGCGATGTAGGACAGGAACGCCCGGTTCGGCCCCACGATCAGCACCCCGGACCGGCGCAGCCGCTCCCGGTGCAGATAGAGCAGGTACGCCGCCCGGTGCAGCCCGACGGCCGTCTTCCCGGTGCCGGGCGCCCCCTGTACGCAGATCGAGGCGGCCAGGTCGGCGCGGACCAGCTCGTCCTGCTCCGGCTGGATGGTGGCGACGATGTCGCGCATCGGGCCGACGCGGGGGCGCTCGATCTCGGCGGTGAGGATGCGGCTGGCCGTCCCCAGCTCCTCGCCCCGGTCCAGGTGTTCGTCCTCGAAGCTGGTCAGCGCCCCGGCGCTGAAGCCGAACCGGCGGCGCACGGTCACGCCCTGCGGGTCGCGGGCGCTGGCCCGGTAGAACGACCGGGAGACCGGGGCACGCCAGTCGAGCACCATGGGCTCGCCGAGATCGTCGGTGACGTGCCGGCGACCGATGTGGTGCTCCTCGTCGCCGAACGTGAGCCGGCCGAAGAACAGCGGGGTGTCGGGCTGGTCGGCCAGCTCGGCGACGCGGCGGGACAGGGTGCGCCCCAGGGTCTCCGCCGTGTACGCGTCGCCGGCGACGTTGTGGCCGGTGGCGAAGAGGGCCTCGGTGCGTTCGCGCATGCGGGCCAGCGCGGCGCGGGACGCGTCCAGGTGGGCCCGTTCGGCGGCCAGCTCGGTGTCCAGGGACATGGGGGCGTGCGGGGTCATCCGACCTACTCCTCGGCGCGGGGGACAACACTGCCGCTCGCGTTTCCGGCAACGGGGGCCGGCGCGGGGACGTCCGCTGCGGTGCTGGACACCTCGGCCGTCGGCGGGGCCAAAAACTCTACTCTCCCCACCCACCCCCACCCACCCCCACCCCCGCCCCCACCCCGCCCCCACCCCGCCCCCACCCCCCCACCCCGGTGATCAAGAGAAAAGTGTCAGAGTCGATCTCGGCGATGACGCAAACCTCTTGATCACCGGGCTGGGGGGTGGGGATGGGGGCGGGGTGGGGGCCAGGGGTGAAGGGACTGCAGGGCGGCGGCCGTGTGGACGAGCAGGTGTTCGTGGTGGTGGCGGGCGACGATCTGGAGGCCGACCGGGGTGCCGTCGGGGGCGAACCCGGCCGGGACGCTGGCGGCGGGATGCCCACTGAGGTTGAACGCCCAGGTCAGCGCCACGCTCATCCGTTCGCCCGGCCCGGCGTGGCCGTGCGCCGGGCCGGGCGTGGTCGGGGTGAGCAGCAGGTCGGCAAGGTCGAAGAGTCGGGCCAGCTGCGCGTCGTTGCCGGCCCGCAAGCGCGCGGCGGCGGCCCGGTCGCCGGGCGCTCGCAGGGCCCGCCAGGCGGGCGCGGGATCGGCGAGCGTCAGGTCGTGCGCGACCCACCGGAGGAGGCCCGCGTCGGCGAGCCGGTCGGCGGCGGCGCGGGCGGGCCCCGCGACGTCGGGGTCGACCTCGGCGTGGCCGAGCGTGGCCGACCAGACCGCCCTTAGCGGCCCGCCACCCGCCGGGCCGAGATGCCCGGCGAGCCGGGTGCCGAGCAGAGCGTCGAGATACGCGGCGGCGTCGGCGACCGTACGGGCGAGCGGTCCCGGCGCGTTGAGCCCGGCGGCGTCGATGGCGGGCAGCCGCCCGTTGGTGAGCTTGATCCCGATGACCCCGCACCAGGCAGCGGGGATACGCACCGAACCGGCCCCGTCGTTGCCGGTGGCCAGGGGCACGAGCCCGGCGGCGACGGCGGCTGCCGACCCGGCCGACGACCCGCCGGGCGTACGGTCGGCGCGCCAGGGGTTGGCGGTGGGGCCCCGGTCGGTGTGGCCCCACGTCTGCCAGGGCGTGCCCCGGGGGACGGCGGTGGCCCCGACCGGGATGCAGCCGGCGGCGACGAGCCGGCGGGTCTGGAGCGAGTCGACGCCCTCGGCGGCCTTGACGCCCAGCGGCACGCCGGCCAGCGGCAGCGGTCCGGCGGCGAGGGTGCGTTCCAGTTCGCGGGCGGCGTGCCGGGCCTGCTCCGGCCAGGTTTCGCGGAAGGCCCGTAGCGTGGCGTCGGCGGTGCCGATGCGGGCCAGGGTCGCCTCGACGACATCGACGGGGCGGAGTCGGCCGGCGTTGACCAGCTCGGCGATCTCGACGGCGCTCCGGGGCGCGGCCGGATCGTCGGAGGCGGCCGGGTCGGCGGGTGCGGCGGGAACGTCGGAGGCGACGGGTGCGGTGGGGTCGTTGGAGGCGACGGGTGCGGCGGGATCGCCGGAGGCGACCGGGTCGCCTTGTGCGGCGGGGTCGTCGGGAGTCGTGTCCATCGTGGGCCTCGCTCGGCACCGTGTCGGCGGTCGCGCCCTGCGCCGCCGCCGAGCGTAGCGGCGGGGTCGATGGCAGGCGCGGGTGGCGGGCGGGATCATGGGGGCATGAGCGAGGCACCGCCCGAGCGGCAGCGGGTGACGATCAGCGATCCGCAGGTGATGCGGGCCCTGGCCCACCCGGCACGGCTCGCGATCATGGAACATCTCGCCTCGATCGAGTCCGGGGCCACCGCCACCGAGTGCGCGGAGATCGCCGGCCTGTCGCCGAGCGCGACCAGCTACCACCTGCGGGCGCTGGCGAAGTTCGGGCTGGTCGAGCAGGCCCCGAGCCGGGGGGACGCCCGGGAGCGGGTGTGGCGGGCGTTCAGCCCGTCGTACCAGGTGGAGGCGGGGCAGGCGGCCGGTTCCGAGGCGCGGGCGGCCGAGCTGGCTCTCGTGGAGGCGCACCTCGCCCGGGACGCGCAGCGCACCCGGGACTGGTTCCGCCGGGGGCCCGAGGAACCGCCGGAGTGGTACCGCGCCGGGTGGTTCAGCGACAGCGTGCTGCTGCTCACCGCCGAGGAGCTGCTGGCGCTCAACGAGGCGGTCCAGGACCTGATGGCGCCCTACCGGCGTCGGGTGCGGACCGCTCCGCCGGACGGGGCGCGCCCCGTGGCCATCCAGTACCGGTCGGTGCCCGTGGACTGAACGGGAGGCGAGGGGGATTGCCCGGCCGAGGTGTGAAGGATTATTTTCGAAGTATGTCCTTCACGCCCGGTCGGTCGCGCTGGCCCGACGTCTGGCTCGCCACCGCCGCCCGGGGCATCTCCAGCTGCGGTGACTTCCTGGCCGCGAGCACCCTCACCCTCGCCCTCCAGTCCGCCGGGGCCGGCGGCCCGGCCGTGGCGGGGCTGCTGATCGCCGCCAGCCTGCCGCTCGTCGCGCTCGCCCCGCTGACCGGCCGGCTCGCCGACCGGGTGGACTCCCGCACCCTGCTCGTCGCGGCCGGCATCGTGCAGGCGGCGATCTGCCTCGCCCTCGCGTACGCCGGACACCCGGCCCTGGCGATCGGCCTGGTGGCGCTGCTGGCCGCCGGGCTCGCGGTCACCCAGCCGGTGCTCGCCGCCCTCGTCCCGGCGATGGTCACACCCGGGGACCTGCCCCGGGCCAGCGCGCTCAACCAGACGGCCGGCACCCTCGGCGCGCTGGCCGGGCCGGCGCTGGCCGGGCTGCTGGTGGGGCAGTTCGGCACCCGCGTGCCGCTGCTGCTGGACGCCGCCAGCTACCTCGCCCTGGTGGCCGCCGGCCTGCTGATCCGCACCCGCCGGGGCGGCCCTCACCCGACCGCCAGACCCCGCCCGGCCGCCGACGCCCACCCGACGCCGACTCCCGACGGGCCGGCCCGGGGTTGGCGGCTGCGCCCGGACCGGCTGCTGTTCGCGATGGTGGCCTCGCTCGCCGGGGTGGTCGGTGCGGTCGGGGCGATCAACGTGATCGAGGTGTTCTTCATCCGCGAGACGCTGGGCAGCTCCACCACCGTCTACGGGCTGGTCACCGGGGCCTGGCCGCTGGGCATCGTGGCCGGGGCGTGGGCGCTCGCCCCGCTGGCCCGCCGGCTCACCGACGACGGTCGGCTGCTCGGCGTGGGCCTGCTCCTGCTCGGCGGGTGCTGCTTCGCGGTCCTGGTCTCCGCCGCGGTGCCGTCCGCCTGGCTGCTGGTGCCGATCTGGCTGCTCGGCGGGCTGCTCAACGGCGGCAACAACGTCGTCTGCAACGTGCTGCTCGCCCGCCGGGTGCCCGAGGCGGCGCGCGGCCGGGCGTACGCCGTCTTCGGCGCGGCCGTGCAGGGCGCGGGCATGGTCGGTCTCGCGGCCGGCGGCCTGCTGCTCGACCTGGCCGACCCCCGGCCGCTGGTGGCGGCGTGCGGCACGGTGGGGGTGCTCGCGGTGGCCGCGTTCGCCGTCCCGGTCGTCCGGGCGGCCCGCGCCGAACGCTCCGCCACCACACACGCCGTGCACCCGGCCGCCGGGCGTCGGTTGTGCCAGGTGGAGGAGAACGCGTGACGTCGTACGGCGGAGGTCGACCGCGCCGGCCCGGTCCACCAGGTCGGCGGTCGGCACCGGCGGCTGGCGTGCGCTGTCTACCGGGTTCGGCCGCCGGCGTGCGCTGTCTACCGGTTTCGGCCCACGAAACGGGCCACCCGGAGACCCGGATGGCCCGCTCGCCGTGCCGATGTCAGAGGTTCAGGCTCCAACTGTTGAGGTAACCGGTGTCGAGGCTCGCCGCGTCCTGGACCCGCAGCCGCCAGCTCCCGTTCGCCACCTCCGAGGAGAGGTTCACGGAGTACGTCTGGTCGATGTTGTCGGCGCTGCCACCGGAGCGGCTCTGCAGCGTGTACACGCTGCCGTCCGGGGCGATCAGGCTGACCACCAGGTCACCGATGTAGGTGTGCACGATGTGCACCTCGACCTTGCTCGTGGTCGACGGGGTCGCCGCGCAGCCGCTGATCACGATGGTGCTCTCCACCGTCGAGTTGTCGGCGATCGCGACGTCGGTGCCGTTGGTGCCGGAGCAGCCCGGCAGCCCGTTCACCGTCAGGCTCAGCGTGGTCGTCCGGGCGACCGAGGGGGAGGTGCCCACCAGCGTGATCGCCACCGTGCCGCTGCCGGCGGTGGCGGCGGCGCTGACCGTGACCGTGGTCGACCCGCCGGCGGTGACCGACGGCGGCGCGAACGACACGCTCACCCCGGCCGGCAGCGGGCCGGTCGAGAAGGTGACCTCCTCGGCGGTGCCCCGGATGACCGTGGTGCCGACCGTGGCGGTGCCCGAGGTGCCCGGGTCCAGGGTCAGCGCCGCCGGGGTGGCCGAGACGGTGAAGTCGTTGGCCGCGCACGACTCGGTGCCGGTGACGTTCACCGACGTCCAGGCCGCCATCACCGCCTTGTACTCGGTGCTGCACAGGCCGTACAGGTCGGTGGCGGCCGACAGGGTGTGCAGCCGCGCGGTGTTGGTCGGCTGCGCGGTGTTCACGTAGCGGGTGTTCGACACGAAGTACGCGTCCAGCGCCCGGAACCAGATCTTCTCCGCCTTCTCCCGGCCGATCCCGGTCACCGGCGGGGCCGACCCGCACAGCGGCGAGGTGCCGTACGGGGTGACGCCGGAGCCCTCGGCCAGGTTGAAGAAGAAGTGGTTGGCCACACCCGAGGAGTAGTGCACGTCGAGGCTGTTGGTGCCGGTCGACCAGCAGCCGTGCGACGAGCCGTCCAGCGTCGGGTCGTACATGTAGCGCAGCGGGGTGCCGTTGCCGTTGATGTTGATCTTCTCGCCGACCTGGTAGTCGCCGGGGTCGACCGGGGTGTTCGCGTAGAACTCCACCATGTTGCCGAAGATGTCGCTGGTGGCCTCGTTCAGGCCGCCGGACTCACCGGAGTAGGTCAGGCCACCGGGGACCACGTTCTCGGTGACGCCGTGGGACATCTCGTGGCCGGCGACGTCGAGGGCGACCAGCGGCCGGGCGTTGCCCGCGCCGTCGCCGTAGGTCATCTGCGCGCCGTCCCAGAAGGCGTTGACGTAGGCGTTGCCGTAGTGCACCCGGCTCGGCACGCCGGTGCCGTTGCCGAAGATGCCGTTGCGGCCGTGCACCTCGGTGAAGTAGTCGAAGGTCGTGGCCGCGCCGAAGTGCGCGTCGACGGCGGCGGACTGCCGGTTCGAGGCCGCGCCGGTGCCCCACACGTTGTCGGCGTCGGTGAAGGTCGTGCAGGTCGAGGTGCCGTTGTTCATGTCGCAGGTGCGCCCGTTGCCCCGGGTCGGGTCGATCATGTTGTACGTCGAACCGGACAGGGTGGTGTCGATCGAGACCGGGCCGGCGTAGATGCTGTTGCCCGTGCCGACGACGGATTCGACCTCGTCGAAGGAGCCGATCCGGGCGCCGGTGAGCGCGTCACTGATCACGTGCAGCTTGGAGGGGGTCTGGCCGTCCGAGGCCCAGCCGGTCACCACCGTCTCCCAGGCGAGCCGCCCGGTCCCGCTGCTCGCGTCGACGAACAGCTCCGCCGCGCCGGTGCTGGTGACCTTGCCGGAGAACTCGGCGATCGCCGCCTTGCGGGCCTTCGCGGCGCTGACCTTCGGGGTGGTGGCGAGGCTCAGCGGGGCGGCCAGGCCGACCGAACTGCCCGCGTAGTCGCCGTCGGCCTCGGTGCGGATGACGACGTCCCCGCCGTAGACGCGGAGCCCGTCGTACGTGCGGGTGTAGCGGACCGTGCCCCGGCCCTCGGCGTCCCGCTTGCTGCTGTGCACCGCGTAGCGGTCCTTCGCCGAGGACCTGACGGCCCGGGAGTGCTCCTTGAGGGCGGTGTCGGCGGCGGCGACCAGCGCCGGCCCCGGGGTGGATGGCGGGGCGGCGGACGCGCTCGTGGTGGTGACCACGAGACCGCTGCCGACCAGCATGGTGACGCCGGCCAGCGCTAGGGCTGATCTCAACATGACCTCCCCAATACGAGATGCACTCGCATCTATCGATAGCGAGATCATCGTCCGCTGCGGGGATCCTGTGAAGACGAGCATCGATGGATAAACATACCTACCTGTCCATCATGGCGATGCTATTACCGGCGAGATGCGCGAGGATGTTCCGTCCCTGTTACGGAAGGAACCCATTGACAACAATCGCCTCAAAGGATGGCAACCTTCGATGGCTGTCCGATCCCTAGCGTGGTGGGCACGTCGAACCCGACGTACCACGAAGGCCCTCCGCCCCACACATCCCGTTGGCGCGGGAGGCCGCCGGTCGACGCTGTCGACCGGCCCAGGAAGGAGCAGCCCAGTGAGGCTCACCCCGTACGTCACCCGCCGTTGGATCGGCACCCTCGGCACCGCCGCCCTCGCCGGCGCGCTGCTGGCCACCGCCGGGGTCGACCCGGCAGCGGCGACCCCGGCCACCGGCACCGTCCTCGGTGCCGACCGGCCCACCGCCGTCGACGGCAGCTACCTCGTGGTGCTGAAGGAGGGCCAGCGGCCCGACCGGGCCCGCGCCGAGGCCCTCACCTCGCGCTACGGCAACGGCCGGGTCGACCGGGTCTACGGCCGGACCGTCAACGGCTGGTCTGCCCACCTCACCGAGCGGGCGGCCCGCCGGCTGGCCGCCGACCCCGCCGTCGCCTACGTGGAGCAGGACCAGCGGGTGCAGGCCCTCGCCACCCAGACGAACCCGCCCTCGTGGGGGCTCGACCGCATCGACCAGCGCAACCTGCCGCTCAACCGGTCCTTCACCTACGGGCCGAGCAACGGGGTACGCGTCTACGTCGTCGACACCGGCGTCCGGGTGACCCACCAGGACCTCGGCGGCCGGGCGGTGAGCGGGTACGACGCGGTGGACAACGACAACAACGCCGACGACGGCAACGGACACGGCACCTTCGTCGCCTCGGTCGCCGCCGGCACCGCGTACGGCGTGGCCAAGAACGCCACCGTCGTGGGCGTCCGGGTGCTCGACAACAGCGGCTCGGGCACCACGGCCGGCGTCATCGCCGGCATCGACTGGGTCACCGCGAACGCGACCCGTCCCGCCGTGGCCAACCTGAGCCTCGGCGGCGGTGCCAGCACCACTCTCGACGCGGCGGTCCGCCGGTCGATCGCCGCTGGTGTCACCTACAGCATCGCGGCCGGCAACTCCGGCGTACCGGCCACCGGCACCTCGCCGGCCCGGGTCACCGAGGCGCTGACCGTCGGCGCGACCGACCAGACCGACACCCGGGCGAGCTGGTCCAACTACGGCACCGCGCTCGACCTCTTCGCGCCCGGTGTCTCCATCACCGCCGCCTGGCGGACCAGCGACACCGCCACCTACACCGGCAGCGGCACCTCGTTCGCCGCACCGCACGTCGCCGGCGCCGCCGCGATCTACCTGCGGAACAACCCCACGGCCAGCCCCGCCACGGTCAACGCGGCGATCGTCGCCGCCGGCACGCCCAACGTGGTCGTCAACCCCGGTGCCGGCTCCCCGAACCGGCTGCTCTACGTCGGAAGCTGACCCGCCCGCACCACCCGCCAGCACCACCCGTCCGCGCCGGGCCACCCCCGGCGCGGACGGCGGCCGGTGGCCCGCCGCCCCGCACGACTCGCCGGTGCGGTCACCCGGCTCGACCGTCGCCCCACCCGGGCGGCGGTCGAGCGGCCGGTGCGGGATTGGCCACTCCGGGGGCCGCCCGTTGAGCCCGCCCCCCACGGCGGGGATACGGTCGCAGCATGGCTGACCGCATCGCCCGTCCCCGGGTCGGACACATCCAGTTCCTGAACTGCCTGCCGATCTACTGGGGCCTGATGCGTTCCGGCGCGCTGATCGACGTCGACCTGCACAAGGACTCGCCGGACCGGCTGAGCGCCGCGCTGGTCGCCGGTGACCTGGACATCGGGCCGATCTCGCACGTCGAATACCTGCGTCACGCCGACGAGCTGCTGCTCCTGCCCGACCTGGCGGTCGGCAGCGACGGCCCGGTGCTCTCGGTCAACATGGTGTCCACGAAGCCCCTCGCCGAGCTGGGCGGCGGCCGGGTGGCCCTCGGCTCGACGTCGCGCACCGGCGTGCTGCTCGCCCGGCTGCTGCTCGGCGAGCGGTACGGCGTCCACCCCGACTACTTCCGCTGCCCGCCCGACCTGACGCAGATGCTCCTGGAGGCGGACGCCGGGGTGCTGATCGGCGACGTGGCGCTGCGGGCGCTGTACGAGGCCCCGCAGCGGGGGCTGGAGGTCACCGACCTCGGGCAGGCCTGGCGCGACTGGACCGGGCTGCCGATGGTCTTCGCCGTCTGGGCGGTGCGCCGGGACTTCGCCGCCGCCCACCCCGGCCTGGTCAAGGAGGTGCACGAGGCGTTCCTGCGCTCCCGCGACCTGTGCCTGGCCGAGCTGGACCAGGTCGCCGAGGCCGCCGCCCGGTGGGAGTCGTTCGACGCCGCGACCCTGGCCACGTACTTCCGGGCGCTGGACTTCTCGCTCGGCGAGCGGCAGGTGGCCGGGCTGCGCGAGTTCGCCCGCCGGGCCGCCGAGATCGGCGAGGCCCCGCCGCTGCCGGCGGACGGCCCCCGGTTCTTCGCCGGCTGAGTCGGCCGACCACCAGACGTACGCCGTGACCGCCGCCGCCCGACGGCGGTCACGGGGCGCCCGTCAGGTGCCGGAGCGCAGCACCGCCTCGGTGATCTTCTGGCAGTTCTTCATGCCGTACTCGTAGCCCATGTTGATCGGGTAGCGGACCATCACGCCCATCGTCCAGTTGTCGCCGATGGCGAGGCAGTTGATGTGCATCTCCTGCTCGCGGGTCCGGTCGATCCAACCGTTCTTGATGGCGATCTTCTTCTGCTCGGCCGCCGGGAACGCCTTGCGGATGCCGAAGTCACCGGAGCCGCGGACGAGGCGCATCTCGTTGATCAGCCACTTGGTCCACTCCGGCCCGGCCGCCCGGCCGTCCTTGATACACGCGCCCAGGCGCGCGGTGTCCCGGGGCGAGAGGTTGGTCCGGCTCCAGCCGCCGTCGGCTGCGGGGCTGCTGTCGGTGGTCTTGCAGATGGAGATCATCCGCTTGATCGACGCGGACCGGCCCACGGTGTTGTAGAACTGCTCGGCGCGGGTGTTGTCGCTGTCGCGGATGATCCGGGTGGCGTCGGCGAGCTTGGCGTCGCTGGGCTTCTGCCCCTGCTCGTCGGTGCGCCGCAGGTAGTCGGCGACGATCCAGGACTTGATCAGCGACGCCGTGGTGCTGGTCTCGTCCATGTTCTTCGAGCCGATGATCTTGCCGGTGCGGGTGTCCAGGACGCTCCAGGCGTACCAGCCCTCGATGTCGAGGTCGATCTGCTTGTCCGCGAACGGCAGCGGCTCCAGCGTCGGGGAGGGGCTGGGCGAGGCGGTGGGACGCGACTTGCGGTCCGAGGCCGTTCCGGCGGCGCGGTCGACGGGCGCGGACGCGTCGCCCCACTGGGCGGCGGCGGTCGACGCCATCGGCGAGCCGGGCAGCAGCCGCAGCGACACCAGCACCAGCCCGATCAGGACGGCCGCGATCGCGATCAGCCGCAGCGGCGACGCCTCGCCCCGCCCGGCACCTCCACCGCCGGCCCGGCGGCGGCTGCCCGCCATCAGAGCTTGCCGATCGGCTGCTGCGGCACCTTCAGGGCGGCGCCGGGCTGCGGGGTGACCAGCTGGGTGGCGACGCTGGCGCAGACCTTCGCGCCGTACGACAGCCCCTTCTTCTGCGGGTAGCGCAACATGACGGCGAGGCTCCACTTCTCGGTGACCGCAAGACAGTTCACGTGCCAGTTGCCGTCGTAGTTCAACGGCGTCCAGCCGTTCTTGATGCTGACCGGCCCCTGGGCCTTGATCTCGGCGGGCAGGCCGTCGACGATCCCCCACTTGCCGCCGCCGGAGCGCTGCCGCTGGTCCTTGACGCTGCCGCGGACCTTGCTCATCTCGTCCAGCAGGTACGGCGTCCACTTCGCGCCGGCGGCCTTGCCGTCGCCGATGCAGTCGCCGAGCCGGACGGCGTCGCGGGGGGACATCTGGGTGAAGGCCCACCACCCGATGTACCCGGGCACGGTCCCGGGCTTGGTGTCGGTCAGCCCGCAGGTGCTGATCATCCGCTTGATCGAGTCGCCCCTGCCGTTGGCCACGTACAGCGAGTTGGCGGAATCGTCGTTGCTGTCCCGGATGGCGGTGCTGATCAGCCTCTTCTGCACGCCGGTGGGCTCCTTGTCGCCGAGCCGCCGGAGGAAGTCGGCCGCGAACCAGGACTTGATCATCGACTCGGTGGAGCTGGTCTTGGTCAGGTTCTTCGAGCCGGAGATGCTGCCGCTCTCGCGGTCCATCAGGGCCCAGGAGAAGAACTCGCCGGAGAAGGTCACCGAGACGGGGCCGGCGGCGAGGGTCGGCGGCGGCGGGGCGGTGGGCTCGGGGGCCGCCACGATCTGCATGCCGCTTCCGTCGGATTCGCCGCCGTCGTCGCCGGAGAGCTTGGCGTACGCGGCGGGCACCAACATGGCGCTGCCGAGGAGGATCGCCACGACGGCGAGCACCATGGCCACGCGAGGTCGCATGAGTGGGTGAGCTCCAGATGTCAGGGGCCGGGGGACCGACTGCTTTCCGAACTGGTTCGTCCTGATCGCTGGGGGCCGGGGGAAGTGGCCCGCGTCATACGCCCGGCGGTCGTCCGCAGCCGGTCGGTGTGACCGGGAAAGTCTACGTCCGGATGGCCGACACGCCAGGAACCGGCGCCTGTCAAGTCGCTATGAAGGCGGGATTGTGGCCTGTTATGCCAGCCTTGGGGGGATTCATCTCTGCTTAGTGAGCCATGTCATACCTGCGCCCTGACCTGGGGCAATACGAAAAGGGGTCGACTCGTGACGGAAGGTGCTTTCGGAAACCTGTGACACCCTCTGGTGTGGGCTGGCGCGAGCTGTAACACTTGTCGGCATGTATGGCAACGACTTCTCCGCCCCGGAGGACGCGCCCGGCGGTGGCCTGCTCGGCGAGGTGGCGGCGGCGGAGGCGGCGCTGCGCGAGGCGGCGACCCGGCAGCGGGGCGGCGGCCCCGGCCCGGACGCCGACCTGGAGGCCTACTTCGCCGACGTCATCGACGCCGACCAGAAGATCGAGCCCCGCGACTGGATGCCCGAGGCGTACCGCAGGACGCTGATCCGGCAGATCGCCCAGCACGCGCACTCCGAGATCATCGGGATGCAGCCGGAGGGCAACTGGATCAGCCGCGCCCCCTCGCTCAAGCGCAAGGCCATCCTGCTGGCCAAGGTCCAGGACGAGGCCGGGCACGGCCTCTACCTGTACGCCGCCGCCGAGACCCTCGGCGTGAGCCGGGACGAGCTGGTGCAGCTCCTGCTCGACGGGCGGCAGAAATACAGTTCGATCTTCAACTACCCGACCCTGAGCTGGGCCGACGTGGGAGTGATCGGCTGGCTGGTCGACGGCGCGGCGATCGTCAACCAGGTGCCGCTGTGCCGCTGCTCCTACGGCCCGTACGCGCGGGCCATGATCCGGGTCTGCAAGGAGGAGTCGTTCCACCAGCGCCAGGGCTACGAGATCCTGCACACCCTGGCCCACGGCACCTCGGAGCAGAAGGCCATGGCCCAGGACGCGGTGGACCGCTGGTGGTACCCGTCGCTGGCCATGTTCGGCCCGCCCGACGGCGACTCCACCCACTCCGCCCGCTCGATGGCCTGGAAGATCAAGCGGTTCTCCAACGACGAGCTGCGCCAGCGCTTCGTCGACATGTGCGTGCAGCAGGCGGAGATCCTCGGCCTCACCCTGCCCGACCCCGACCTGCGCTGGAACGAGCAGCGCCAGGCGTACGACTTCACCGAGCCGGACTACGCCGAGCTGATGCGGGTGATCTCCGGCGAGGGCCCGTGCAACCGGCAGCGGATGGAGCACCGCCGCCGCGCCCACGCCGAGGGCGCGTGGGTCCGCGAGGCCGCCGCCGCGTACGCCGCGAAACGGTCGACTGCGAGAGAGACGGTTGCGGCATGAGCGGCATCGACAGCCCGAGCCCCCTGTGGGAGGTCTTCGTGCGGGCCCGGCGCGGGCTGGCGCACACCCACGTCGGCAGCCTGCACGCCCCCGACGCCGAGCTGGCCCTGCGCAACGCCCGGGACCTCTACACCCGCCGCCAGGAGGGGGTGTCGATCTGGGTGGTGCCGGCCGCCGCGATCACCGCGTCCAGCCCCGACGAGAAGGACGCCTTCTTCGACCCGGCGGCCGACAAGGTCTACCGCCACCCCACCTTCTACGAGGTGCCGGACGGGGTGGCCCACCTGTGAGGAACCCCTTCGACTTCGCCCTCGCCCTCGGCGACGACGCGCTGGTCGCCGCGCAGCGCCTCGGCGAGTGGACCAGCCGCGCCCCGGAGATGGAGGAGGACGTCGCGCTGGCCAACATCGCCCTCGACCAGCTCGGCGCGGCCCGGCTCCTGCTCACGTACGCGGGCGAGCTGGAGGGCGCCGGCCGCGACGAGGACGCGCTGGCGTACCTGCGCGACGACCGGGAGTTCCGCAACTGCCTGCTGGTCGAGCTGCCCAACGGCGACTTCGCGGTGACCATGGCGAAGCTGCTGTTCCTGTCGGCCTACCAGCTCCCGCTCTACTCCGCGCTGGCCGGGTGCGCCGACGAGCGGCTCGCCGCGATCGGGGCGAAGGCGCGCAAGGAGTCCGCGTACCACCGGGACCACGCCGCGCTGTGGGTGCGCCGGCTCGGCGACGGCACCGCCGAGTCGCACCGCCGCATGCAGGCCGCCGTCGACCAGGTCTGGCCGTACGCGCACGAGCTGTTCGCGCCGTGGCCGGGCGCGCCGGTCGACCCGGCCGGCCTGCGCGGCGACTTCGACGCGTACGTCGGGCCGGTGCTGGCCGAGGCGACCCTGACCCGGCCGGCGGACGGTTGGGCCCCGGCCGGCGGGCGGGACGGCGTGCACACCGAGCACCTGTCCTACCTCCTGGCGGAGATGCAGGTGCTGCACCGCGCCCACCCGGGGGCGACGTGGTAGACCCGAGGGAGGCCGTGGCGGCGGTGGTGGACCCGGAGATCCGGGTGATCACCATCGACGAGCTGGGCATCCTGCGGGCGGTCGAGAAGGACCCGGCCACCGGCCGGGTCACCGTGACCATCACCCCCACCTACACGGGCTGCCCGGCGATGGACGTGATCCGGGCCGACATCCGGCGGGCGCTGGCCGCCGCCGGACACCCCGACGCCGACGTCCGCACGGTCTACAGCCCGGCGTGGAGCACCGACTGGATCTCCGCCGCCGGCCGGGCCAAGCTGGCCGCCGCCGGCATCGCCCCGCCGCCGGCCACCCGGGACGCCGGCACCGCCCCGGCGACCCGGGCCGGCACGGTCGTGCCGCTGACCCTCGCCGTCCGCTGCCCGCTCTGCGGGTCGGCGGAGACCGAGCAGGTCAGCCGGTTCGGCTCCACCGCGTGCAAGGCCCTGTGGCGCTGCCGCGC
Source organism: Micromonospora haikouensis (assembly GCF_000876225.1). Taxonomy (NCBI): domain Bacteria; kingdom Bacillati; phylum Actinomycetota; class Actinomycetes; order Micromonosporales; family Micromonosporaceae; genus Micromonospora; species Micromonospora haikouensis. Next base: position 746,145 of record NZ_JXSX01000001.1, read on the forward strand.
CTGCCGTGAACCCTTCGACCACCTGAAGGCGCTGTGACTGTCACGATCACCCGCCCGGTCCGCCGCCGGCCGGCCTTCCACCCGCTGCCCGTCGCCGCCGTCGACCGGCTCACCGCCGACGCCGTGGCGATCACCTTCGCCGTGCCGGAGGAGCTGCGGGCGCTCTTCGCGTTCTCCGCCGGCCAGCACCTCACCGTGCGCCTGCCCGCCAACTCCGACCATGCGGATGGGGCGGACGTGCGGCGGTCGTACTCGATCTGCTCGACGCCCGACGACCTGGCCCGGCACGGCCGGCTGCGGATCGGGGTGCGGGAGGTCCCCGGCGGCGCGTTCTCCGCCTACGCCTGCTCGGTGCTGCGGCACGGCGACACCGTCGAGGTGCTGCCCCCGCTCGGGCACTTCACCACGGCGTTCGACCCGGGCCGGGCCCGCCGCTACGGCGCGGTCGCCGCCGGCTCCGGCATCACCCCGGTGCTCGCGCTGGTCGCCACGGCCCTGGCCGTCGAGCCGGCCAGCACCTTCACCCTGGTGTACGGCAACCGCACGGCGAACTCGGTGATGTTCGCCGAGGAGCTGGCCGACCTGAAGGACCGCTACCCGACGCGGCTGCACCTGGTGCACGTGCTGTCCCGGGAGCCCGGCGAGTCGCCGCTGCTGTCGGGGCGGATCGACGCCGACCGGCTGGGCCGCCTGCTGGGCACGATCGTGCCGGGCGACGCGATCGAGGAGTGGTTCCTCTGCGGCCCGTACGGGATGGTGGTCGACGCGAAGGCGGTGCTCGCCGCGCGGGGTTTGCCGGAGTCGGCGGTGCACGCGGAGCTGTTCCACGTCGACGACACGCCCGCCCCGGCGCAGCGCCGCCCCGCCGGGTCGACCGGGGACGCCGAGGTGACGATCGTGCTGGACGGCCGGGCGTCGACGTTCCCCATGGGCCGCGAGGAGCGGGTCCTCGACGCGGCGCTGCGGGTGCGCGGCGAGCTGCCGTACGCGTGCAAGGGCGGGGTCTGCTCGACCTGCCGGGCGAAGGTGGTCTCCGGCGCGGTGACGATGGCCCGCAACTACGCCCTGGAGCCGGACGAGGTCGCCGCCGGGTACGTGCTGACCTGTCAGTCCACCCCCACGACCGACACCCTCACGGTCGACTACGACGCGTAGCCGGCGCGGCGGGGCCGCTGGCCGCTTCGTGGACTGACCGCCGTGCTGGTATGACATGCGCTGTGGACAAGCAGCGGGCCATCGTGGTCGGTAACAGTGACGGCATCGGGTTGGCGGTCACCCGCCGGCTGTTGGACGACGGCTGGACGGTGGCGGGCCTGTCGCGTAGCAGCAGCCCGTTGACGTCCAGCGGCTACGAGCACCACCGCGCCGACGTCACCGACGTCGGCTACCGCGAGGTGCTCGCCGGGGCGCTGGACACCCTCGGCGGCGTCGAGGCATGCATCTACGCCGCCGGGATCGGGGACTTCTTCGACGTGGACGACCTGGCCGCGCAGACCAGGGCGTTGGAGGTCAACCTCGTCGGCGCCGCGCGCACCATGGAGGTGGTGGTGCCGTCCATGGCGCGCGCCGGGGCGGGGCACGTGGTCGGCCTGTCGAGCCTCGCCGACGTGGCCCCCTCGGCCGAGGCGCCCGGCTACGCCGCCGGCAAGGCCGGGCTGTCGTCGTACCTGCTGGGGCTGGGCGGGGCCCTGCGGCCACACGGGGTGCGGGTCAGCGTCGTCCGGTTCGGCTTCGTGGACACCAAGATGGCCAAGGCGCGGGTCAAGCCGATGATGCTCTCGGTGGACCAGGCTGCCGACGTGGTGCTGGACTGCCTGCGTACCCGCGCGGCGGTCGTCTCCCGGCCTCGACGGATGGCGGCGCTGGCGCGTACCGCCGGGGTGGTGCTGAACATGCGGGCGCGCCGGTGAGGTCGGCCGCGCCGGCGGCTGGCCTGGTTTTGTTACGGTCGCGCCAGCAGCGCCGGTCGGAGTGGGAGCGATGATGGAGAAGAGGCACGTCGGCACGTTGGTCGTCGTACTGGCCGTCGTGGCGGTCGTCGGCGCGGTCGGCGGCACCTACCTGGCCACCCGGGGCGACGGTGCGACGGCGGACCGCACCGTGGACGCCGGCAGCACCGTGGACGCGGGCGGGGACGCGGGCCGGCAGACGGGCGGCCCCGAGGCCAGCGGGGGAGCAGCCCCGACCGACCAGCCGGCGCGTCCGTCGTCGGGCGCCCCCACGGGTTCGTCCGGTTCCTCGGGCTCGTCCGGCTCCTCCGGCGGTGGGGGATCGCGGACGTACCGGCTCGACCGGACCTTCTACGACCAGGCGTCGATGACGGTCACCCTGGTCAGCGCCGAGGTCACCGGGAGCAAGCTGCGGCTGAACCTCCGGTATCGCAACGGCTCGGTGGTCCCCTGGGGGCTGGAATGCTCGACCGTCGCCGAGGACCGCGAGCTGGTGCTGCTCACCCTGCCCGACGGCAGGACCGTGCGCCCGGAGAGCACCTACTGCTCCACCCGGCCCGGTGAGTCGTTCGACCTCGCGCCCGGCCGCGAGCTGGCGAGCTGGGCCGTGTTCCCGGTGGCGCCGCAGGCCGGCTCGTCGCTCGAACTGTCCTGGTACGACTTCCCCGCCACCGACCTCACCCTCCGCTGACCCGCCCTCCAGGCGCGGCCCTCCGGACCGGCGTGAATCTTGGAAGATTCCGGCCCCTGGAGGGGCCTCATTCTTCCAAGATCTCCTCTTTGTGAGGGTGCGACGCGGGCTTCAGCCCTTGCGTACGTGGGCGGTCCAGTAGGTGAGGTCGGAGTGGTGCTCCGTGAGGACGACCGGCTCGCCGCAGGCCTCCCCGATCGCAACTCCTCAACTCGTGGCGACGATGCTCAGCAACGTTGCTTGTCATGGTTGCTTTCTAGGTGCCTGGAGTCAATGCTCAACGCCACGACGCGTGTCGTCAGAGTGACGGCCGGCGGTGTGGTGGAGGGGATGGCATGGCCAAGGCGAATCTGCCGACCGTCGTCGGGCGCGGGCTGGGCGGTGAGCTGCGCGAGCTGCGGAGGAAGCGCGGGTTGCCGCTGCGGCAGGTGGCGATCCGGCTGGACTGGCAGCCGTCCAAGCTGTCCCGGATGGAAACCGGCATCCAGGGCATCCAGGCCGCCGACGTCGCCTCGCTGCTGGTGATCTACGGCATCACCGGGGACGAGCGCAAGCGGCTGCTCGCGATGGCCGAGCGGTCGGCCGAGACCGGCTGGTGGGAGTCGATCGGCGGGCTGTCCGACGAGTCGCGCACGCTGATCCGGCTGGAGGCCGAGGCGGCCGGCATCGTGAACTGGCAGCCGCTGCTGGTGCCGGGGCTCTTGCAGACCCCGGACTACGCCCACGCGGTGATGGTCGGCTGCGGGGTGCCACTCGAGGATGCGCAGGGGCGGGTGGCGGCCCGGCTGGGCCGGCAGGCGATCCTGAGCCGCCCCACCCCGCCTGCTCTCCACGCTCTGCTCGACGAGGCGGTGTTGCGCCGGGCGCTCGGCGGCCCCCGGGTGATGGCCCGGCAGCTCCGGCACCTGGTCGAGGCGGCCGAGCGGCCGACGGTGACGCTGCGGGTGGTGCCGCTGGCGGTCGGCGCGCACACCGGCCTGGACGGCTCGTTCGCGCTCTTCGACTTCCCGCGCAACCGGTCGGTGGTCTATCTCGACCACAAGCTGACCGGGTTGTTCCTGGAGGAGGCCGCGCAGGTGGCGCACTTCCGGCGGGAGGCGGATAGGCTGACCGGGGCGGCGTTGAGCCCCGTCGATTCGGTGGCGCTCGTCGCGCGTTACGCGGCGGAGCACGAGCGAGAGTGAGCCGAGGATGACCACCCCTGAGCTGTCCGGCGCGACCTGGCGCAAGTCGACCCGCAGCGGCTCCAACGCCGACTGCGTGGAGGTGGCGACGGGCGCGCGGGCGGTGGGCGTACGCGACTCGAAGGACCCGGCCGGGCCGGTGCTGGCCTTCGACCGGCGGGCCTGGACCGCCTTCGTCGCCGGCCTGCCACGCCGGGCCTGAGAGGGTCCCGCTGGCGGAACCCCTGGACCTTGGACAGTTCCCGTCCGGAGCTGACGGGAACTGTCCAAGATTGGCGTGGGTCTCCGGCAGTGTCCGGGTGCGGGACGCGTCACGACGCCGCGCACCCCTGCGGGCCTGGACGGCCGCCCGGCGTACCCTCGGAGGCGTGACGGTGAGCCGGGAGATCGACGACATCCTGCAACGCGGCGCGGACGGCGGGCGGATCACGCCCGAGGAGGCCCTGCTGCTCTACACCGAGGCGCCCTTCCACGCCCTCGGCGAGGCGGCCGACGCGGTGCGCCGGCGGCGCTACCCCGACAACATCGTCACCTACCTGATCGACCGCAACATCAACTACACGAACGTCTGCGTGACGGCGTGCAAGTTCTGCGCCTTCTACCGTGCGCCCAAGCACAAGGAGGGGTGGACCCACCCGACCGAGGAGATCCTGCGCCGCTGCGGCGAGGCGGTCGAGCTGGGCGCGACCCAGGTCATGCTCCAGGGCGGCCACCACCCCGACTACGGCGTGGAGTACTACGAGGAGCTGTTCTCCTCGGTCAAGCAGGCGTACCCGCAGCTCGCCATCCACTCCATCGGGCCGAGCGAGATCCTGCACATGGCCAAGGTGTCCGGCGTGAGCCTCGACGAGGCGATCGCGCGGATCAAGGCGGCCGGGCTCGACTCGATCGCCGGGGCCGGCGCGGAGATGCTGCCGGACCGGCCGCGCAAGGCGATCGCCCCGCTCAAGGAGTCCGGGGCGCGCTGGCTGGAGGTCATGGAGCTGGCCCACCGGCAGGGCCTGGAGTCGACCGCCACGATGATGATGGGCACCGGCGAGACGGCCGCCGAGCGGATCGAGCACCTGCGGATGATCCGCGACGTGCAGGACCGCACGAAGGGCTTCCGGGCGTTCATCCCGTGGACGTACCAGCCGGAGAACAACCACCTCAAGGGCCGCACCCAGGCGACGACGCTGGAATACCTGCGCCTGGTCGCGGTGTCCCGGCTCTTCTTCGAGACCGTGCCGCACCTGCAGGCGTCCTGGCTGACGACCGGCAAGGACGTCGGCCAGCTCGCCCTGCACATGGGCGTGGACGACCTCGGCTCGATCATGCTGGAGGAGAACGTGATCTCCTCGGCGGGCGCGCGGCACCGGTCCAACCTGCACGAGCTGATCGGCATGATCCGCTCGGCGGACCGCATCCCCGCCCAGCGGGACACCCTCTACCGCCGGCTCGCGATGCACCACACCCCGGCCGACGACCCGACCGACGACCGGGTGGTGTCGCACTTCTCCTCGATCGCGCTGCCGGGAGGCGGGGTCGGGAAGACCCTGCCGCTGGTCGAGGCCCGCTGACCGAACCCCCACCCACCCCGGCACGGGGCGGCGGGACGGAGCGGCGAGCGCTAACGTGCGGTCGCGTACATTCCGCTCTTTCCACGGGGGAAAGTCATGACCTTGCGTTACCGACCGCTGGTGCGGCTCGGGGCCGCCGCCCTGCTCGCCTCCGGCGCGCTCGCCGCCCTCGGCGCCCCGGCCCACGCCGAGGGCGCGGGCACCGACCTCTCGCTCGACGTCGCGGGCACCCGGGTCGCCGCCGGCGTCGAGGGCAAGACCGCCTTCATCAAGATCAGCAATCGGGGTACGAACCCGGTCTCGAAGGCCAGCGTGGAGGTGGACGTCAGCGACCTCGACCCGCTCGACGCCGAGGCGATCCCGCGCGGCGAGGCGTGCGAGGAGATCGGCGAGGACCGCTGGTACTGCGCTCTGCTCGACGACGAGCTGCCGGCCCCCGGCCGGACCGTCGAGGTGCCCCTGCTGGTGTTCAAGAACAACGGCGGCGGCCCCCGCTCGGCCCCGGTGACCTTCACCCTCGCCTCGCCGGACGACACCACCCCGGAGAACAACACCAGGACCGTGCGGGTCGAGTTCACCGAGGAGAGCGGCGTCGACCTGGGCGTCCGCGTCCCGGACGTGACCCGGCACATCCGGCCGGACGAGTACGACCCCGACACCGAGGGCTTCCCCGCCCTGCAACCGGGCCAGACCACGGTGCTCGTCGGTGAGGTCTTCAACCAGGGCGACCTCGCCGCCGACGGGCTCCGGCTCACCATGCTGCTGCCCGAGGGGGTCACCTTCGCGGCGGAGTTCACCGACTGCACGCACTCCGCCGGCAACCGCAAGGTGACCTGCGAGATCGAGGACCTGCGGCTCGCCGACGGCGGCGACGCCCTGAGTTTCGTGGTGCCGATCACGGTCGACGCCGGTGTGCGGGGGCCGGTCGCCCTCAAGCCCGGCACGGTGACGGCGGAGGCCCTGGGCCAGCTCACGCCGCAGCAGCAGCGGTCGCGGAAGGCGACCGCGCCGGCCCTGCCGTCCGGCCTGACCCTCGTGCCGGCGCACGAGGTCGACGGCAGCGACAACAGCGACGACTTCGCCGTGCTCGTCATTGCCAGGAGCAACGGCGGCGGTGGCGGCGACGGCGGCCTGCCGGTGACCGGCCCGCAGGCCGGCCTGATCGGCGGGGTCGGCGCGGCGGTGCTGGCCGTCGGCGGTGTGCTGCTCGTCCTGGCCCGTCGCCGCCGGGTGGTCCTGGTGGCCCCAACCGACGAGCGGCGCAACGGCTGACCCCAAACCGACGAGCGGCGCGGCGGCTGCGCACGCCCCTGGCCGGCCCTCACGCCGGGTCGCGGCCCCGGATCGCAGCGTGACCGGCCGAAAGTCCCGTGACCGGTCGTCGGGAGGGCATTAGTGGTCGCCGTTCGGGGGACGCACCGGGTTGAGGGCCCGCCCCACAAGCGGCCAATCCCGACAATCCCCGAAGGTGACCGAACGTACGGCCCGGGCATCGCCGGCGCGGGGGGTGGCGGCGCCGCCCGGGGGCCGATAACGTGCGGCGCGCACCCTCCGACGCAGGTCGGAGCGGGTCGGCCGGGGTGGAACGGCCGGCGGGCCACATCCTCCATCGGCCCATGAGGGCCGTTCATATAACGCACCGCGGTGAGGGCGGGATGGGCGACCATCCCGCCCTCACTGTCGATACGGGTCGTGGTCGAAGCGATGAACATCGCGCGCTGCGGCTGGCGCGAACGATCTACCTCGGATAACGTCCGCTCGATTCCGCAACCTCCCTCTTTCCTGTCTCGGGGGATCAATGACCTCGTTTCACCGCTCGGCGCTGACCCGCGTCGGCGCCGCGGCGCTGCTGGCCGCCGGTGGCCTCGCCGCCGTCGCCGCTCCGGCGCAGGCGGCCGACCAGGCCGACCTGGCGCTCGTCCCGCTCAGCCAGAACCTTGCCCGGGGCGTGCAGGCGGCCAAGGCCAAGCCGTTCAAGTTCACCGTCGACAACACCCGCAGCTCGGCCGTGGCCCGCGACGTCCGGGTCACCGTGGAGACGAAGGGGCTGACCCAGCGGGTCGGCTTCGTCGTCCCGCAGGGCTGCGACGTCGCCGGCACCACGTTCACCTGCCTGCTCGGCGACCTGGCCGGGGGCACCACCGAGGACTTCGGCATCCCGCTGTTCAGCGCGGGCCTCAGGGGCAAGGGCGGCTCGCTGACGGTGACGATCACCTCGGCGACCGCCGACCCGAACGCCGACGACAACTCCGAGACCGTCGACATCACCGTGACCCGCCCCGGTTACGACCTCACCTCGTGGGTGCAGGACGGGTACGCCAACGTCGTGGTCGACGGCGCGCAGAACAGCGAGCCGGACCTCAAGCCGATCCCGCGCGGCGGCACGGCCCCGCTGGACTGGGCGGTCTACAACGACGGCAGCCGCCGGGCGACGGGCATCTTCTACATGCTCACCCTGCCGGCCAAGGTCAGCTTCGCGAAGCTCCCCGACAACTGCGTCGAGCAGGAGATCGGCGGGCTGGCCCAGGCGCTCTGCGAGGACGCGGGCGCGGTGCTGAAGCCGGGCGAGTACTACACCGACGACGTGCAGGTGAAGGTCGCCGACGACGCGGCCGAGCCGGTCCTGCGCCCCGGCGAGCTGTTCGCGTACGGGCTGGACGGGGCGGAGGGCGAGCCCGAGGAGGAGCCGCAGGTCGCCTCCTCGGCGCAGCGTCGTGCCTTCATGGAGACGGACGACGTCGACAACCAGGCCGTGTTCGACGTGTTCGTGGACCTGTCGGCCCAGCCCAGCCCCACCCCCACCCCGAGCGGTGAGCCGAGCGCCACGCCGACCGCCGCGCCCTCCGGGCAGCCGAGCGTCACCCCCTCGCCGAGCAGCAGCGGTGGAGGCGGCGGGCTGCCGGTGACCGGCGTGCAGGCCGGCCTGATCGGTGGCGTCGGCGCGGCCGTGCTGCTGGCCGGCGGCGTGCTGCTGGTGCTGGCCCGCCGTCGCCGGGTGGTGCTGGTCACGCCGGGCGACGAGAAGTCGACCGACTGACCCGGAGCGCGACAGCCGGTCAGCGGCGACACACGACGGTACGGGCGGGGTGGGCGACCACCCCGCCCGTACCGCGTCCGGGCGGCGGCTGGCAGAGTGGAGGGGTGAGCCGTACCCCGCAGGGCCAGCGCGCCAGCCTGGACAAGCAGCCGCACGAGGTCGCCGCGATGTTCGACGGGGTGGCGGCCCGCTACGACCTGACCAACACGGTCCTCTCCTTCGGGCAGGACCGCTCGTGGCGGCGGGCCACCCGGGCGGCCCTGGGGCTCGGCCCCGACGACCGGGTGCTGGACGTGGGCGCGGGCACCGGCGTCTCCACGGAGGAGCTGTCCCAGTCCGGCGCGTACGCGGTCGGCGCCGACCTCTCCCTCGGCATGCTGCACGCCGGCAAGCGGTCCCGCCCGGCGGTGCCGCTGCTGGCCGGGGACGCGCTGCGGCTGCCCTTCGCCGACGCCAGCTTCGACGCGGTGACCATCTCCTTCGCGCTGCGCAACGTGTCGGACACCGACGCCGCCCTGCGGGAGCTGGCCCGGGTCACCCGGCCCGGCGGCCGGCTGGTGGTCTGCGAGTTCAGCACCCCGGTCAACCCCGCGTTCCGGACGGTCTACCTGTCGTACCTGATGCGGTCGCTGCCGGCGGTGGCCCGCACGGTGTCGAGCAACCCGGAGGCGTACGTCTACCTGGCCGAGTCGATCCGGGCGTGGCCGGACCAGCCGGCCCTGGCCGGGCGGATCGGCGCGACCGGCTGGGAGCGGGTGGCGTGGCGCAACCTCACGGGCGGCGTCGTGGCGCTGCACCGCGCGACCCGCCGCGCCTGACCCGAGTCGCCCACACCTTTCCCAATTGTGGGGAAATAGTCCACTTTGCCGCTTAGGCTCGCGGCATGACCGGAGCAGATCAGGCGGGCGACGCGCCGCCGGACGACGACGCGGCGGAGTTGGTCGCCCAGCTCCGGGACCTGGCCGGTGCCGATCCCGCCGACGTGCGCCGCGTGGTGGCCGAGGTGCTGGCCGCGCTCGACCGGGTGGCCGGCGGCGCGCTGCGCGACCATCTGCCCGAGTCGATCCGGGTCGACGCCGGACTGGACGACGCGGCCGACACCCGGCTGGACGCCCCGGCCCCCGCCCCGCGCTGACGACCGAAGTGGACCCTGCTGACCGGAGAAGTGGACCTTGGTGGCCCTCACCTCGGTAAGTTAGGGCCACCTAACCGGGCGCGCGTGTTACGCCGGTCATAGACTCCACCCGACTGGCTTGTGAAGCATTTCACGAGCATGGGGAGGAGGCGCAGATGACCGCGGTGGAGAACGACGCCGACGTGATCGTCGTGGGCGCCGGTCCCGGTGGCTCGGCGACGGCGTACCACCTGGCGCGGCACGGCGTCCGGGTGCTGCTGCTGGAGAAGACCGAGTTCCCCCGGGAGAAGGTCTGCGGCGACGGGCTGACCCCGCGCGCGGTCCGGCAGCTCATCCGGATGGGCGTGGACACCTCGACCGAGGCGGGCTGGCTGCACAACCGGGGCCTGCGCGTGATCGGCGGCGGCGTCCGACTGGAGCTGGACTGGCCCGACCTGGCCAGCTTCCCCAACTACGGGCTGGTCCGCACCCGGCTCGACTTCGACGACCTGCTCGCCCAGCGCGCCGTCTCGGCCGGGGCGAAGCTGCGCACCAGCGTGAACGTGACCGGCCCGGTGCTCGACGCCGACGACCGGGTGATCGGCGTGGTGGCCGAGGTCGGCCCGGAGAAGGAGCCCGCCACCTTCCGCGCGCCGCTGGTGGTCGCCGCCGACGGCGTCTCCGGCCGCTTCCCGCTCGCCCTCGGGCTGGCCAAGCGCGAGGACCGGCCGATCGGCGTGGCCGTCCGGCGTTACTACCGCTCGCCCGCCAAGCACGACGACGACTACCTGGAGTCGTGGCTGGAGCTGCGGGGCAAGGGCAACGGCGAGCTGCTGCCCGGCTACGGCTGGATCTTCGGCCTCGGCGACGGGCGGGTCAACGCCGGCCTCGGCATCCTCAACTCCTCCACCGCCTTCGGCAAGACCAACTACCGGCGGCTGCTGACCGACTGGCTGGCCAACACCCCCGAGGAGTGGGGGCTGACCGACGAGACGAACGCCGAGGGGCCGATCCTCGGCGCGGCGCTGCCGATGGGCTTCAACCGGGTGCCGCACTACACCCGGGGCGTTCTGCTGGTCGGCGACTCCGGCGGCATGGTCAACCCGTTCAACGGCGAGGGCATCGCGTACGCGATGGAGTCCGGCGAACTGGCCGCCGAGGTCGCGGTGCAGGCCCTCGCCCGGCCGGCCGGCGCCGAGCGGGAGCGGGCGCTCATGGCGTACCCGCAGGAGCTGAAGGCCCGCTTCGGCGGCTACTACCGGCTCGGCGGCATCTTCGTGAAGCTGATCGGCCGCCCGGAGATCATGCGGATCGCCACGAAGCACGGCATGCCGCACCCCGCCCTCATGCGCTTCGTGCTCAAGCTGCTGGCCAACCTGACCGACCCGCGCGGCGGGGACGCGATGGACCGGGTCATCAACGCGATGACGAAGGCGGCACCCGCCGTGTGAGCCGTCGGGCCGAGGTCGACGAGGACACCGGCCAGGCAGAGATCGACCCCCGCCGACAGCCGTCGTGAGGGACGTGAATAGTGTGATTTTGGCCCACCACCGCCGAGGGCAGGGAAGGACGAGCAGGAGACCACGATGACGCTCTCGCCTTACGCACCCATTATCGGGCTGTTCGCCCTCGCCGCGGCGTTCTCGCTGTTCTCCGTGGCCGCCGCCCGCTTCGCCGGCCCGCGCCGGTACAACAAGGCCAAGCTCGAGGCGTACGAGTGCGGCATCGAGCCCAGCCCGCAGCCCGTCGGGGGCGGCCGGTTCCCGATCAAGTTCTACCTGACGGCGATGCTCTTCATCGTCTTCGACATCGAGATCATCTTCCTCTACCCCTGGGCGGTCTCGTTCGACGCCCTGCCGATCTTCGGCTTCGTGGAGATGGTCCTGTTCATCGTCGCGGTCTTCGTCGCGTACGCCTATGTGTGGCGGCGCGGCGGCCTGGACTGGGACTGAGGGAGGTACGTCAGATGGGTATCGAGGAGAAGCTTCCCGCCGGCGTCCTGCTCACCTCCGTGGAGAAGCTGGTCAACTGGTCGCGGAAGTCGTCCGTCTGGGGCGCCACCTTCGGCCTGGCCTGCTGCGCCATCGAGATGATGGCCGCCGGTGGCCCGCACTACGACATGGGCCGCTGGGGCATGGAGGTGTTCCGCGCCTCGCCCCGCCAGGCGGACCTGATGATCGTCGCCGGCCGGGTGAGCCAGAAGATGGCCCCGGTGCTGCGCCAGATCTACGACCAGATGGCCGAGCCCCGCTGGGTGCTCTCGATGGGCGTCTGCGCCAGCAGCGGCGGCATGTTCAACAACTACGCCATCGTGCAGGGCGTCGACCACATCGTCCCGGTCGACATGTACCTCCCGGGCTGCCCGCCCCGGCCGGAGATGCTCATCGACGCGATCCTCAAGCTCCGCGAGAAGATCATGTATGAGCCGCTGGGCCCGAACGGTCGCAAGATGCTCCAGGCCCGCCAGGAGCGCGGCGACGTCCCCGTCGTGCCGTACGGCTCGATGCCCTCGTCGTACCGCAACGACAAGGCCCGCCGCGCCGAGTGGACCCGGGCGGTCCGCGAGGGGCGCGAGGAGCAGTTGCGGATCGAGAACTGGATGAACGCGCAGAACCACCTCCACCCGCACGGGGGCCCCAAGTGACCGCACCGAACGACAGGAACAGCACCGGCGGCGTGCCCGTGCCGGTGACGCCGGCCGGCGCCACCAGCGGCGCACCGGCCGAGCACCCGCCGTCCAGCCCGGCCGGGCGCGGCATGTTCGGCATCCACGGCACCGGCGACGTCTCCGGCTTCGGCGGCCTGGTCCGCCAGCAGCGGCCGATCGAGGACACCCCCCGGCCGTACGGGGGCTACTTCGACGAGGTCCGCGACGCGCTGGAGGAGGCGTACCCGCACTTCGGCGACGCGATCGAGAAGGTCGTGGTCGACCGGGGCGAGCTGACCCTGCACGTACGCCCGGAGCGCATCGCCGAGGTCTGCCAGGTGCTGCGCGACGACCTCGCGCTCCGCTTCGAGCTGTGCTCCTCGGTGTCCGGGGTGGACTACCTGGGCGCGGACGAGCGCCGGCTGCACGTGGTCTACCAGCTCACCTCGATGACCTACCGCCGCCGGCTGCGGCTGGAGGCCGCGGTCTCCGCCGAGGCCCCGCACCTGCCGAGCGTCACCGCCGTCTACCCGACCGCCGACTGGCAGGAGCGGGAGACGTACGACATGTTCGGCATCGTCTTCGACGGCCATCCCAACCTGACCCGGATCCTCATGCCGGACGACTGGGAGGGGCACCCGCAGCGCAAGGACTACCCGCTCGGCGGCGTGCCCGTCGAGTACAAGGGCGCGGAGATCCCGCCGCCGGACCGACGGAGGTCGTACCAGTGACGACGTCGAACTACGCCACCGAGCGCGAGACGACCGAGGGCAAGGTCTTCACCGTCACCGGTGGGGACTGGGACCAGGTGGTCTCCGGCACGGACCCGATCAACGACGAGCGGATCGTCGTCAACATGGGTCCGCAGCACCCGTCGACCCACGGCGTGCTCCGGCTGATCCTGGAGCTGGAGGGCGAGACCGTCCGGGAGGCCCGGTCGGTCGTCGGCTACCTGCACACGGGCATCGAGAAGAACCTCGAATACCGCAACTGGGTGCAGGGTTCGACGTTCGTGACCCGGATGGACTACCTCTCCCCGATCTTCAACGAGACGGCGTACAGCCTCGCGGTGGAGAAGCTGCTCGGCATCACCGACGACATCACCGAGCGGGCCACCACGATCCGGGTCCTGATGATGGAGCTCAACCGGATCTCGTCGCACCTGGTCTGGCTGGCCACCACCGGCATGGAGCTGGGCGCGATCTCGATCATGCTGTACGGCTTCCGCGAGCGGGAGTACATCCTCGACATCTTCGAGACCATCACCGGCCTGCGGATGAACCACGCGTACGTCCGGCCGGGCGGCGTGGCGCAGGACGTCCCGGACGACGCGATCCGCAAGATCCGCGACTTCCTGAAGATGATGCCGAAGAAGCTCAAGGAGTACGAGGACCTCCTCTCCGGCCAGCCGATCTGGACCGAGCGCACCAAGCACGTGGCGGTGCTCGACGTGACCGCCTGCCTGGCGCTGGGCGTCACCGGCCCCGTGCTGCGCTCCGCCGGCCTCGCCTGGGACCTGCGCAAGACGATGCCGTACTGCGGCTACGAGTCCTACGAGTTCGACGTGCCCACCCACCCGGACGGCGACGTCTGGGGCCGCTACCTGGTGCGGCTGGCCGAGATCCGGGAGTCGCTGAAGCTCGTCGAGCAGGCGCTGGACCGGCTCAAGCCGGGCCCGGTGATGGTGGCCGACAAGAAGATCGCCTGGCCGGCGCAGCTCGCCATCGGCGTGGACGGCATGGGCAACTCGCTGGAGCACGTCGCCAAGATCATGGGCCAGTCGATGGAGTCCCTGATCCACCACTTCAAGCTCGTCACCGAGGGCTTCCGGGTCCCGCCGGGCCAGGTGTACGTCGGCATCGAGTCGCCCCGGGGCGAGCTGGGCGTGCACGCGGTCTCCGACGGCGGCACCCGGCCCTACCGGGTGCACTACCGGGAGCCGAGCTTCGTCAACCTCCAGGCCCTCCCGGCGATGGCCGAGGGCGGCCTGATCGCCGACGTGATCGCCGGCGGCGCCTCGCTGGACCCCGTGATGGGTGGTTGTGACCGATGACGACGACTTTCACTGAGCAGACGCGGGAGCGGGCGCGCGAGATCATCGCCCGCTACCCGGCCGACCGGTCCCGGTCGGCGCTGCTGCCGCTGCTGCACCTGGTGCAGTCGGAGGAGGGGTACGTCTCCCCGGCCGGCGTCGAGTTCTGCGCCGAGGTGCTCGGCCTGAACAAGGCCCAGGTCGGCGCGGTCGCCACCTTCTACACGATGTACAAGCGTCGGCCGACCGGTGACTACCTGGTCAGCGTCTGCACCAACACGATGTGCAACGTGCTGGGCGGGCAGGAGGTCTACGACACCCTCGCCGAGCACCTGGGCGTCGGGCACGACGAGACCACCGCCGACGGCAAGGTCACCCTGGAGCACGCCGAGTGCCTCGCGGCCTGCGACTACGGCCCCGTCATGACGGTCAACTACGACTTCTTCGACGGCGTCGACCCGCAGACCGCGGTCGGGGTGGTCGAGGAGCTGCGGGCCGGCGGCCGGCCGATGCCGACCCGGGGCGCGCGGCTCTGCACGCTGAAGGAGATGTCGGTGCAGCTCGCCGGCTTCGCCGACGAGCGCGAGGGCGCGGTCGCCGACGGCGGCCCGGGCGAGCCCACCCTGCGGGGCCTGCGGCTGGCCGAGCAGCACGGCATCTCGGTGCCGGGCTACGACCCGAACACCCCGATCCGGAGCAAGGCCGAGGCCGACCGGGCCGCCGCCGAGGCCAAGGCGAAGGCCGAGGCCGAGAAGGCCGCCGCCGAGGCGAAGGCCCAGGCCGCGAAGCCGGCTCCGGCAGCCGAGCCCGAGCCCGCGCCGGCCGCGCCCGGGGTGGCGGTGCCGGTCGACGGGGCGCCCCCGGTCCCGCGCGACGCCCAGCAGGCCCAGGCCGCGGGCGCCGCCGCGAACCCGCCGGCCGGCGACCGCAAGCCCGCCGGCGACGACGCCGAAGCCCAGGAGCGCTCCCTCAAGGAAGCGGAGGCCCAGCAGTGACGACTCCCCGGCCGGAGACCCTGGCCAAGCTCACCCCCGTGCTCACCAAGCGTTGGCTGTCGCCGGACGCCTGGCGGATCGGCACCTACGAGAAGCTCGACGGCTACGCCGCCCTGCGCAAGGCGCTCAAGGCGCACCCGGACGACCTGATCCAGCTCATCAAGGACTCCGGGCTGCGCGGTCGCGGCGGCGCGGGCTTCCCGACCGGCCTGAAGTGGGGCTTCATCCCGCAGGGCGACGGCAAGCCGCACTACCTGGTGGTCAACGCCGACGAGGGCGAGCCGGGCACCTGCAAGGACCTGCCGCTGATGACCCACGACCCGCACTCGCTGGTCGAGGGCGTGATCATCGGGTCGTACGCGATCCGGGCCAGCCGGGCGTACATCTACATCCGGGGCGAGGCGGTGCACGCCGCGCGCCGGCTGCGCAGCGCCGTCCAGGAGGCGTACGCCAAGGGCTACCTCGGGCGCAACATCCTCGGCTCCGGGTTCGACCTGGACCTGGTGGTGCACTCGGGCGCGGGGGCGTACATCTGCGGTGAGGAGACCGCGCTGCTGGACTCGCTGGAGGGCTTCCGGGGCCAGCCCCGGCTGCGCCCGCCGTTCCCGGCGACCCACGGCCTGTACGCCAGCCCCACCGTGGTCAACAACGTCGGCACCATCGCCAGCGTGCCGTACATCGTGCTCGGCGGGGCCGACTGGTGGAAGACCATGGGCACGGAGAAGTCGTCCGGGCCGATGATCTACTCGCTCTCCGGCCGGGTCGCCAACCCCGGCCAGTACGAGTGCACGATGGGCGTCACGCTGCGCGAGCTGCTGGAGCTGGCCGGCGGGATGCAGCCGGGCCACAACCTGCGGTTCTGGACCCCGGGCGGCTCGTCCACCCCGCTGCTCACCGCCGAGCACCTGGACGTGCCGCTGGACTTCGAGGGGGTGGCGGCGGCCGGCTCGATCCTGGGCACCACGGCCACCCAGCTCTTCTCCGACCAGGACTGCCCGGTCTACGCGACCTACCGGTGGCTGGAGTTCTACCACCACGAGTCGTGCGGCAAGTGCACCCCGTGCCGCGAGGGCAACTACTGGATGGTCCGGGTCTACCGGCGGATCCTCGCCGGCCAGGGCACCCACGAGGACCTGGACACCCTGCTCGACACCTGCGACAACATCCTCGGCCGCTCGTTCTGCGGCCTGGGTGACGGTGCGACCAGCTCGGTGACCTCGTCGCTGAAGTACTTCAAGCAGGACTACCTCGACTACATCGAGGGACGTACCGCGCCGAAGCTGTCGGACAAGCAGCTGGTGGGAGCGCACTGATGACCGACGTAGCCAAGCAGACCGAGACCGTCACCCTCACGATCGACGGCGTCGAGGTCACCGCACCCAAGGGCGCGCTGCTGATCCGGGTCGCCGAGCAGCTGGGCACCGAGATCCCGCGCTTCTGCGACCACCCGCTGCTGGCCCCGGCCGGCGCGTGCCGGCAGTGCCTGGTCGAGGTGGAGGGCCAGCGCAAGCCGGTGGCCTCCTGCACCCAGACCGTCGCCGAGGGCATGGTGGTGCGCACCCAGCTCACCTCGCCGGTCGCCAAGAAGGCGCAGGAGGGGGTCATGGAGCTGCTGCTCATGAACCACCCCCTCGACTGCCCGATGTGTGACAAGGGCGGCGAGTGCCCGCTGCAGAACCAGGCGATGTCCACCGGCCGCACGGACTCCCGGTTCCACGAGCACAAGCGGGAGTACCCCAAGCCGCTGCCGATCAGCACCCAGGTGCTGCTCGACCGCGAGCGCTGCGTGCTCTGCCAGCGTTGCACCCGGTTCTCCGAGGAGATCGCGGGCGACAAGTTCATCGACCTGATGGGCCGGTCGTCCGCCGAGGAAATCAACATCTACCGGGACGAGGAGTACGGCGCGGAGGCCGGCGAGGACAGCGGCGACGTCCCGTTCAACTCCTACTTCTCCGGCAACACCGTGCAGATCTGCCCGGTGGGCGCGCTCACCGGCGCGCAGTACCGGTTCCGGGCCCGCCCGTTCGACCTGGTCTCCAGCCCCAGCGTCTGCGAGCACTGCTCGGCCGGCTGCGCCCAGCGCACCGACTGGCGGCGCGGCAAGGTGCTGCGCCGGCTGGCCGGCGACGACCCGCAGGTCAACGAGGAGTGGAACTGCGACAAGGGTCGCTGGGGCTTCCAGTACACCCGCGCGTTCGACCGGATCACCAACCCGCTCGTGCGCGACGCCGAGACCGGTGAGCTGCGCGAGGCGTCGTGGAGCGAGGCGCTGACCGTCGCCGCCGAGGGGCTGGCCGCGGCCCGGGACTCCGCCCGGGGCACGGCGGTGCTGACCGGCGGCCGGCTCACCGTCGAGGACGCCTACGCGTACGCGAAGTTCGCCCGGGTCGCCCTGCGCACCAACGACATCGACTTCCGGGCCCGGCCGGTCTCCCGCGAGGAGTCCGACTTCCTGGCCAGCTCCGTCGCCGGGCGCACCGACGTCACCTACGCGGACGTGGAGAACGCCCCGGCCGTGGTGCTCGTCGGCCTGGAGCCGGAGGAGGAGTGCCCGATCCTCTTCCTGCGGCTGCGCAAGGCGTACCTGAAGAAGAAGCTGACGGTGTACGCGATCGCGCCGTTCGCCACCCGCGGCCTGGAGAAGCTCGGGGCCAAGCTGGCCCGGGTGGTGCCGGGCGAGGAGGCGAGCGTGCTCGCCGAGCACGCCACGGTGGCCGAGGCGCTGAGCACCCCCGGCGCGATCCTGATCGTCGGCGAGCGGCTGGGCGAGGTGCCCGGCGGCCTGTCGGCGGCGGCGGACGTGGCCCGGCGTACCGGCGCGAAGCTGGCCTGGGTGCCGCGGCGCGCGGGCGACCGGGGCGCGGTCGACGCGGGCTGCCTGCCGAACCTGCTCCCCGGCGGCCGCCCGGTCACCGAGCCGGCCGCGCGGGCCGAGCTGGGCGAGGCGTGGGACATCCCGGCCGGCGTGATCCCGAGCCAGGCCGGCCGGGACACCGACGCCATCCTCGCGGCGGCGGCGGGCGGTCAGCTCGGCGCGCTGGTGGTCGCCGGCGTCGACCCGGCCGACCTGGCCGACCCCCGGCTGGCCGAGCAGGCCCTGGACGCGGTGCCGTTCCTGGTCAGCCTGGAGCTGCGGATGAGCGCGGTGGCCCGCCGGGCCGACGTGGTCCTCCCGGTCGCCCCGGTGGTCGAGAAGGCCGGCAGCTTCCTGGACTGGGAGGGCCGCCTGCGGCCCTTCGAGGCGGTCCTGCACACCGCCGCGATGACCGACGGCCGGGTGCTCGACGCCCTCGCCGCGCTGCTCGACGTGCAGCTCGGCACCGGCGACGTGCTCAGCGTCCGCCGCGAGCTGGGCAGCCTGCCGCCGACCCGGGCCGACCGGCCGTCCACGCCGTCGGTGCAGCCGGCCACGGTGCCGCAGCCCGGCGCCGGGGAGGCCGTGCTGGCCACCTGGCACCAGCTCGTCGACCTGGGCAGCCTGACCGACGGCGACGAGCACCTCGGCGGCACCGCCCGCCCGCCGGTGGCCCGGCTGGGCAAGGGCGCCGCGGAGGCCCTCGGCGTGGCCGACGGCGACCCGGTGACGGTGGGCACCGACCGGGGAGCCATCACCCTGCCGGCGGCGATCACCGAGATGCCCGACGGCGTCGTCTGGCTGCCGACCAACTCACCCGGCTCCACCGTCCGGCGCGGCCTCGGCGCGACGTCCGGCACGGTGGTGCGGATCTCCGCCGCCACGGCGACCGGACCGGCCCCGGCCGGCGAGGTCGCCGCCGACGCGGCCGGCCGCCCGGGTCCCCTCCTCAACACCGGGGGTGTTTCCCAGTGAACGCGGTCTACCTCGCGCAGGACCCGACGCTGGCCGACTTCGGCAAGGACCCGTGGTGGCTGGTCCTGATCAAGGTCCTGTTCGCCTTCGTCTTCGGCCTGCTGGCCACGCTGCTCGGCGTCTGGTTCGAGCGGCGGGTCGTCGGCTACATGCAGGTGCGGCCCGGCCCCAACCAGGTCGGCCCGTTCGGCCTGCTGCAGACCCTCGCCGACGGCCTGAAGATGGCCTTCAAGGAGGACATCCTCCCGAAGGCCGCCGACAAGGTCGTCTACTTCTTCGCGCCGGTCATCTCGGTGGTCTGCGCGGTCACCGCGCTGTCGGTGGTGCCGTTCGGCCCGATGGTGAGCATCTTCGGCCACCGGACGCCGCTGCAGGTCACCGACGTGCCGGTGGCGGTGCTGGTGCTGCTGGCCTGCTCGTCGCTGGCCGTCTACGGCATCGTGCTCGGCGGCTGGGCGTCCGGGTCGACGTACCCGCTGCTCGGCGGCCTGCGCTCCAGCGCCCAGATGATCTCGTACGAGGTCGCGATGGGGCTGAGCATCGTGGCGGTGTTCATGACCGCCGGGACGATGTCGACCAGCGGGATCGTCGCCGCCCAGGGCGACGCCACCCGGCTGACCATCGCCGGCACCGAGATCCCCGCCCCGGGCTGGTACGCGATCCTGCTGCTGCCGAGCTTCATCATCTTCTTCATCGCCACCGTCGGTGAGACCAACCGGGCGCCGTTCGACCTCCCCGAGGCCGAGTCGGAGCTGGTCGCCGGCTTCATGACGGAATACAGCTCGCTGAAGTTCGCGCTCTTCATGCTCAGCGAGTACGTGGCGATGGTGACCATGTCCGCGGTCACCACGACGCTGTTCCTCGGCGGCTGGCGGGCCCCCTGGCCGATCACGCTGTGGGCGGACGCCAACACCGGCTGGTGGCCGATGCTCTGGTTCTTCGGCAAGGTGCTGGCGCTGGTCTTCGTCTTCGTCTGGCTGCGGGGCACCCTGCCCCGGCTCCGCTACGACCAGTTCATGCGGTTCGGCTGGAAGGTGCTGCTGCCGATCAACCTGGTCTGGATCCTGGTCCTGGCCGGCCTGCGCTCGATCGAGGGCTGGCAGACCCGGGACCGGCTGCTCGCCACGGGCCTCGGCGCGGGTGTGCTGCTGCTGGTGACGCTGCTGTGGCCGAGCCGCAAGAAGGAGCCGCGGCCGACGCTGCAGGAGCAGGTCAACAGCCGCCCGCACGGCAGCTTCCCGCTGCCACCGATGGACCTGCAAGTGCCACCGAGCCCGCGCACCAAGCGCGTGGTCGCCGAGCGGGAGCCGGCCAACATCGCCGCCGGCTCGGACTCCAGGGAGGTGTGACGTGGGCGCGATCACCGGAACGTTCAAGGGCTTCGGGGTCACCTTCTCGCACATGTTCAGGAAGGTCGTCACGACCGACTACCCGTTCAAGCCGCCGGTCTCGGCGCCGCGCTACCACGGGCGGCACATCCTCAACCGGCACCCGGACGGCCTGGAGAAGTGCATCGGCTGCGAGCTGTGCGCCTGGGCCTGCCCGGCCGACGCGATCTACGTCGAGGGCGGGGACAACACCGAGGAGAATCGGCTGTCCCCGGGTGAGCGGCACGCGTCGGTCTACCAGATCAACTACGCCCGCTGCATCTTCTGCGGGCTCTGCATCGAGGCCTGCCCGACCCGGTCGCTCACCATGAGCAACGAGTACGAGCTGGCCCGGGACAACCGGCAGGACCTGATCTTCACGAAGGAGCAGCTGCTCGCGCCGCTGCTGCCGGGCATGGAGCAGCCGCCGCACCCGATGCGGCTCGGCGACAGCGAGAAGGACTACTACGTCGGCGCGCTGAGCAACCCGGGCACGTCGGCCGGGGCCGAGCACGCGGCGAACAGCCCGGGTCGCTACCAGGTCGAGGAGCACCCCGGGGTGACCTTCCCCGGCGCCGAGCAGCAGGCCCAGCGGGCGGCGGCGGGCAAGGGGGACGAGGCATGACCACGCAGACGGTGCTCGCCGCGGCGGGCGGGGTCTCCGGCGGCGAGGAGGTCACCTTCTGGATCCTCGCCCCGCTGGCGCTGCTCGGCGCGATCGGCATGATCGCGGCCCGCAACGCCGTGCACTCGGCGCTCTGGCTGGTGCTGACGATGCTCTGCCTGGGCGTCTTCTACGTCCTGCAGGCCGGGCCGTTCATCGGCATGGTGCAGATCATCGTCTACACCGGCGCGATCATGATGCTCTTCCTGTTCGTGCTGATGCTGGTCGGCCGGGACTCCTCGGACTCGCTGATCGAGACCCTGCGCGGCCAGCGGGTCGCCGCCGTGGTGCTCGGCCTCGGCTTCGCCGGCCTGGTCGGCGGCGGCCTCTACCGGGGCCTCGGCGGCGTCTCGGCCGTCGGCCTGGAGCAGGCCAACGCCGAGGGCAACGTGCAGGGCATCGCCCGGCTGCTGTTCACCAAGTACGTCTTCGCCTTCGAGCTGACCTCGGCGCTGCTGATCACCGCGGCGGTCGGCGCGATGGTGCTGGCGCACATCGAGCGGCGTCGGGAGGACAAGATGGACCAGATCGCCACCATGAAGGCCCGCTTCGCCCCGGGCAACTACCCCGGCCCGAAGCCCGGCCCGGGTGTCTTCGCCACCTCGTCCTCGGTGGCCACGCCGGCCCGCCTGCCCGACGGCCGGCTGACCGAGCGCAGCATCCCGGAGATCATGCCGGCCCGGGAGATGACCGCCGAGGAGACCACGCTGAAGGGGACGGACCGGTGACCCCGGACTACTATCTCGTGCTCGCCGCGGTGCTGTTCACCATCGGTGCGGTGGGGGTGCTCGTCCGCCGGAACGCGATCGTGCTGTTCATGTGCGTCGAGCTGATGCTGAACGCGGCCAACCTGACCCTGGTCACCTTCAGCCGGATCAACGGTGACCTGAACGGCCAGATCATGTCGTTCTTCGTGATGGTGGTGGCCGCGGCGGAGGTCGTGGTCGGCCTCGCGATCATCATGTCCATCTTCCGGACCCGGCGCTCGGCCAGCGTCGACGACGCCAACCTGCTGAAGTACTAAGGGGCCCTGCGGTGGGAACGATTCTGATGAACGCCCCGGCTGAGCCGGCAGGTGACGTCGCCTACGCTGCGGCGAGCGGCCTGCTGGGCAGCTTCTGGCTGCTGGTGGCGATTCCGCTGGCCAGCGCGGCGGTCCTGCTGCTGCTGGGGCGGCGGGCCGACCGGTGGGGGCACTGGCTCGGGGTGGCCGCGATCGGGGCCGCCTTCGTGCTCGGCCTGACCTACTTCTTCCAGCTCCGTGGCCTGGAGAACAAGTCGGCGGAGCTGAGCCTGTGGGACTTCATCGCCGTCGGTGACCTGCACGTGGACTTCGGCCTGCTGTTCGACCCGCTGGCCGCGGTCTTCGTCCTGCTGATCACCGGGGTGGGTTTCCTGATCCACCTGTACGCGGTCGAGTACATGGCGCACGACGAGGGTCGGCGGCGGTTCTTCGCCTACTTCAACCTCTTCGTCGCCGCGATGCTCCTGCTGGTGCTCGGCAACAACTACGTGATGCTCTACTTCGGCTGGGAGGGCGTCGGTCTGGCGTCGTACCTGCTGATCTCCTTCTGGTACGGCCGGCCGAGCGCGGCCACCGCCGGCAAGAAGGCGTTCCTGATGAACCGGGTCGGCGACGCCGGCCTGGCCATCGGCATCTTCATCATGTTCGCCACCCTCGGCACCACCCAGTACGACGAGGTGTTCAACGGGGTCGGCTCGCTGACCGGCACCACGGTGCTGGTGCTCGGCCTGCTGCTGCTGCTCGGCGCGGCCGGCAAGTCCGGCCAGTTCCCGCTGCAGGCGTGGCTGCCGGACGCGATGGAGGGCCCGACCCCGGTGTCGGCGCTCATCCACGCCGCCACCATGGTCACCGCCGGCGTCTACCTGATCGCCCGGTCCAACCCGGTCTTCTCGGCCAACTCGACGCTCCAGCTCGTGGTGGTCAGCGTCGGCGCGCTGACCCTGCTGCTCGGCTGCATCATCGGCGCGGCCAAGGACGACATCAAGCGGGTGCTGGCCTGGTCGACGGTCAGCCAGATCGGCTACATGTTCCTCGGCGTCGGCCTCGGCGGCGGGGCGTACGCCCTGGCGATCATCCACCTGCTGGCGCACGGCTTCTTCAAGGCCAACATGTTCCTCGGCGCCGGCTCGGTCATGCACGGCATGAACGACCAGGTGGACATCCGCCGCTTCGGCGGGCTGTCGAAGTACATGAAGGTCACCTGGATCACGTTCATGATGGGCTGGCTGGCCATCATCGGCCTGCCGCCGCTGTCCGGCTACTTCTCCAAGGAGCCGATCATCGTCGCCGCCTTCACGCGGGACGACTGGACGGCGTGGCTGTTCGGCGGGGCGGCGCTGCTCGGCGCGGGGCTCACCGCGTTCTACATGACCCGGCTGTTCGTCCTCACCTTCCACGGCCCGAAGCGGTGGACCGAGGACATCGAGCACCCGCACGAGTCGCCGAAGCTGATGACGATCCCGCTGATCCTGCTGGCGATCGGCTCGGTGGTCGCCGGTGGCCTGATGGTGTGGAACGACGGCCTGGCCTCCTGGCTGACGCCGGTGCTCGGCGAGGCCGGCGAGGAGCACCACGCCGTGCTGTCGCACACGGTGATCACGATCCTGTCGCTGGTCGTCACGATCGCCGGGGCCGGGCTCGCCTGGTCGCTGTTCCGCAACGGCACGGCCACCGAGCCGCAGCCGGCGGGTGTGCTGGTCACCGCCGCCCGGCGCAACCTCTACACCGACGCCTTCAACGAGGCGGTCTTCGAGAAGCCGGGGATCTTCCTCACCCGGGCGCTGGTCTTCCTCGACAACCGGGGCATCGACGGGCTGGTCAACGGCCTCGCCGCCGCCGTGGGCGGGGGCTCCGGCCGACTCCGGCGGCTGCAGACCGGCTTCGTCCGGTCGTACGCGACGTCCATCCTGACCGGCGCGCTGCTGGTGGTGGCGGCGTTCCTGGCCGTGCAGGCGGGGTGGCTGGCGTGATCGACCTCTCTACGGCCGCCCCCGCCGGCGGACCACGCAGTGACGACGGAGGTAAGGCCGCATAATGTCCAACTTCCCGTTCCTCTCGGTGCTGACCGTGGCGCCGCTGGTCGGCGCGCTGGTCGTGGCCGTCCTGCCGCGCCGCCGGCCGGAGCTGGCCAAGCAGGTGGCCTTCGGGTGGTCGCTGCTGGTGCTCGCGCTGTCCGTGGTCATGTGGCTGGCGTTCAAGACCGGCGGTGAGCGGCTCCAGTTCCGCGAGTCGTACACCTGGATCCCGCAGTGGGACGCCCGGTTCACCTTCGCCGCCGACGGCATCGCCCTGGTGATGCTGATGCTGATCGCGGTGCTGGTGCCGCTGGTGATCCTCGCGTCCTGGCACGACGCCGAGTCGTCGAAGCGCTCGATCCCGGTCTACTTCGCCCTGCTGCTCGTCCTCGAATCCACGATGATCGGCGTCTTCGCCGCCGCCGACGTCTTCCTGTTCTACGTGTTCTTCGAGGTCATGCTGGTGCCGATGTACTTCCTGATCGGCAGCTACGGCGGCCACCAGCGGCAGTACGCGGCCGTGAAGTTCTTCCTCTACTCGCTGGTCGGCGGCCTGTTCATGCTGGCCGCCGTGATCGGCCTGTGGGTCGTCGGCGGGAAGACCTTCGACTGGCAGGCGCTCACCCAGATCGACATCTCCACCGGGACCGAGCGCTGGCTGTTCCTCGGCTTCTTCCTCGCCTTCGCGATCAAGGCGCCGTTCTTCCCGTTCCACACCTGGCTGCCGGACGCCGGTGGGGCCGCCCCCGCCGGGGCCGCCGCGCTGCTCGTCGGCGTGCTGGACAAGGTCGGCACGTTCGGGATCCTGCGCTACTGCCTGCCGCTGTTCCCGGAGGCGTCGAAGTGGTTCGCCCCGTACGCGCTCGCGCTCGGGGTGATCGGCATCATCTACGCCGCGCTGCTGGCGGTCGGCCAGAACGACCTGAAGCGGCTGGTGTCGTACACCTCGATCGCGCACTTCGGGTTCATCGGGGTCGGCATCTTCGCCTTCACCACGCAGGCCGGCACGGGCGCGGTGCTCTACATGCTCAACCACGGCCTCGCCACCGGCCTGCTCTTCCTGGTGGTGGGCATGCTGGTGGCCCGGCGCGGCTCGGCCCTGATCAGTGACTTCGGCGGCGCGGGCAAGCTGGTGCCGCTGCTGGCCGGGGTGCTCTTCTTCGCCGGCCTCGCCTCGCTGGCCCTGCCCGGCACCGCGCCGTTCGTCTCCGAGTTCCTGGTGCTGATCGGCACCTTCACGGTGAACAAGCCGGTCGCGGTGATCGCCACGCTCGGCATCATCCTGGCCGCCGCGTACGTGCTGTGGATGGTGCAGCGGACGACCCAGGGCACCCTCAACCCGGCCCTGACCGAGGTCGAGCCGATGCGCCGCGACCTCAACCTGCGCGAGAAGGTCGTGGTCGCGCCGCTGATCGCGCTGATCGTGCTGCTCGGCTTCTATCCCAAGCCGGTCACCGATGTCATCAACCCCGCCGTCCGGGCCACCATGGAGGACGTCGGCAGGACCGATCCGGCCCCTGAGGTCGGCGGTGTCGTGCAGGAGGCCGCGAAGTGACCGAGCTCAAGTTGCCGTCGATCGACTACGCGGCGCTCGCTCCGATCCTGATCATGCTGGGCGCCGCCCTGCTGGGCGTGCTGGTCGAGGCGTTCGTGCCCCGCAAGCACCGCCACCTCGTGCAGCTCTCGCTGGGGCTGCTCGCGGTGCTCGCCGCGCTGGTGATGGTGATCTTCAACGCCGACGACCGGCTGATCACCGCCGGCGGCGCGCTCGCCGTGGACGGGCCGACCCTGTTCCTGCAGGGCGCGATCCTGGTCCTCGCCGCGATGTCGCTGCTGCTCATCGGCGAGCGTTCGGTGGAGCGGGGCGGGGCGTTCGTCGCCCAGGCCGCCGTCACCGCCGAGTCGGTGGAGGACCGGCGGCAGGCCGAGGGCAGCAACGGGGCGACGGAGGTCTACCCGCTGGCCAGCTTCGCCATCGGCGGCATGCTGATCTTCGTGGCGGCGAACGACCTGCTGACCATGTTCATCGCCCTGGAGGTCTTCTCCCTGCCGCTCTACCTGCTCTGCGCGCTGGCCCGTCGCCGGCGGCTGCTGAGCCAGGAGGCGGCGATGAAGTACTTCCTGCTCGGCGCGTACGCCTCGGCGTTCTTCCTGTTCGGCGTGGCCCTGGTGTACGGCTTCACCTCCGGCATCCCGGGCCGCCCGGCCGGCGTCGACTTCGCCACCATCCACGCGGCGGTCGGCGAGTCCCCGGCGAGCCAGGTGCTGCTCTTCGCCGGCATGGCGCTGCTCTCCATCGGCCTGCTGTTCAAGGCCGCCGCCGCCCCGTTCCACGTGTGGACCCCCGACGTCTACCAGGGTGCCCCGACGCCGGTCACCGGCTTCATGGCGGCCTGCACGAAGGTCGCAGCGTTCGGCGCCCTGCTGCGGGTCTTTCACGTGGCGTTCGCCGGGGCGGCGTGGGACTTCACCCCGGTCCTCGGCGCGGTGGCGGTGCTCACCATGCTGGTCGGCGCGGTGCTGGCGGTCACCCAGACCGACATCAAGCGGCTGCTGGCCTACTCGTCGATCGCCAACGCGGGCTACCTGCTGGTCGGGGTGCTCGCGCCGAGCCGGGACGGGCTCGCCGGCACGATGTTCTACCTCGCCGCGTACGGCTTCTCGGTGCTGGCCGCGTTCGCGGTGGTGACCCTGGTCCGCGACGCCGACGGGGAGGCCACCCACCTGTCCCGCTGGGCGGGGCTGGGGAAGCGCTCGCCGTTCTTCGCGGCGGTCTTCACCTTCATCCTGCTGGCCTTCGCCGGCATCCCGCTCACCAGCGGGTTCATGAGCAAGTTCGCCGTCTTCGCCCCGGCCCTCGACGCCGACCAGGCGTGGCTGGTGGTGGCCGGCGTGCTGACGAGCATGGTGCTCGCGTTCCCGTACCTGCGGGTCGTGGTCATGATGTGGCTGTCCGAGCCCGGGGAGTCCACCCCGACGGTGACGGTGCCGGGCGGCCTGACCTCGGCGGCGCTCATGATCGGCGTGCTGGCCACGCTGGTGCTGGGCGTCGTGCCGGGCCCGCTGCTCGACCTCGCCAACGGCGCCGCCGAATTCGTGCGATGACCGACCTTTCCCCGCGACGGGGCCGGTACGCGACAGCGTGCCGGCCCCGTCGCCGCATCCCCGCCCCGGAGCAGGTCGAACGGGTGTGGCATGGTGGATAGCGTGGTGAATCCGGCTGGCGAGCGTTCAGGTGCCACCGGCTCCGCTCGGCGGGGTCGGGAGAGCATGGGTCAGTTCGGCGCGCTCGGCCTGCACCTAGCCGATGCCCGCGTCGAGGCGTCCGTGTTGGGCCTGCTGGAGTCCGTCGAGGCGGAGCTGCGGGCCACCGTGACGAGCGCCGACCCGCTGGTGACCGAGGCCGCCCGGCACCTCGTGGACGCCGGCGGGAAGCGGTTCCGCCCGCTGCTGGTCGCGCTGGGCGCCCAGTTCGGCGATCCGGCCGACCCCCGGGTCGTCTCCGCCGCCGTGGTGATGGAGCTCACCCACCTGGCGACGCTCTACCACGACGACGTCATGGACGAGGCCGCCGTGCGGCGGGGCGCCCCGAGCGCCAACTCCCGCTGGACGAACTCGGTGGCGATCCTGGTCGGCGACTACCTCTTCGCCCGCGCCGCGGACCTCTCGGCCGATCTGGGCCCGGAGGCGGTGCGGCTGCAGGCGCGCACGTTCGCCCGCCTGGTGCACGGCCAGATCGCCGAGACGGTCGGCCCCCGGGACGGGCAGGACCCGGTGGCCCACTACCTCGGCGTGATCGCCGAGAAGACCGGCTCGCTGATCGCCACCTCGGCCCGCTTCGGCGGCCTGTTCTCCGGGGCGTCCGCCGCGCACACCGAGGCCCTGGCGGGGTACGGCGAGACGATCGGCGTCGCCTTCCAACTCTCCGACGACCTGCTCGACATCGCCAGCGAGTCGGTGCAGTCGGGCAAGACACCCGGCACCGACCTGCGCGAGGGCGTGCCGACCCTGCCGGTGCTCTACGCGCTCGCCTCCGACGACTCCGACGCCGCCTCGGTGCGGCTGCGGGAGATCCTGGCCACGGGCCCGCTCGTCGACGACGCCCTGCACGCCGAGGCCCTCGGCCTGCTCCGCGAGTCCCCGGCGCTCAAGCGCGCCCGGGAGACCGTCCGCAGCTACGCCGAGGAGGCCCGGGAGCAGCTCGCGCTGCTGCCGGAGACGTCGTCCCGCCGTGCGCTGGAGTCCCTCTGCGACTACATCGCCGACCGCACCGGCTGACCCTTCCCGGGTCCCGGTGCGGGTTCCGCGAACCCTTCGCGAGTCCGACTCGGACAACTCACCGTGTCGCTCGACGCACTGACCGTTTAGGATGATCTGGCAGCGTCGACCCGAACAGGCATTTCGCCGGACGCCTGGATTTCATATGGTGTAAGTCCCCGGCGGCGGAGGTGGTTGTGCGCGACCCCTTGGCGGAACCTTCGGACCTCATCCGGAGTGTCTCCCGCGCGCTACGCGTGCTCGAATCGGTCGGTCGCGCCCCGAAGGGGCTGACCGTCAAGCAGATCGCGCGGCGCTGCGAGCTGACCGTGGCCACCACCTACCACCTGGTCCGCACGCTGGCCTACGAGGGCTACGTGATCCGCCGGGAGGACGGCACGTACATCGTGGGGCTGGAGATCGCCGACCGCTACCGCGAGCTGGTCACCGCGTTCCGCGGGCCCGCGGCGGTCGGGGAGTGCCTGCGCCGCGCCGCCCTGGACACCGGCTACAGCCACTACCTGGGGCGCTTCGTCGGCGGCCAGGTCGCCGTGACCGCCGTGGCCGAGGGGCACCGCTCCCCGCACCTGGAGGACCTGGTCCCCGGGTTCGACGAGGGCGCGCACGCGACCGCGCTCGGCAAGGCGCTGCTGGCCACCCTCACCGCCGAGCAGCGCTTCCGCTACCTGCGGGAATACGGCATGCGCCCGTTCACCAACGCCACCCTCACCACCCCCGAGGCGTTCGAGGCGGACGTGGCGGCCGGCGACCGCCGGGGCATGCAGCTGGAGCTGGGGCAGTTCCGTCAGGGCGTCGCGTGCGCCGCCGTGCTGGTCATCCCCGACAAGGACATGGAACGGCGGATGGTGCTGGCCTGCTCGCTGCCGGCCAGCGAGATGATGACCTCCGCCCGGGTGGTGCGGGCCAAGCTGCTCACCGCCGCCCGCGCCATCGCCGACGCCGTCGCCGCCGAGGGCTGAGCCGGCCCCGCCGAGAACTGAGCCGGCGTCGTCGAGGACCGACGCCGTCGCCGTCGAGAGCCGAAACGGGACGGGCCCCCTCCCTGGTGGGGAGGGGGCCCGCCGCGACGCCCAGCGGGGTCAGCTGCCGATCGGGCCGCCGTCCAGCCGCCAGGTGACCACCACGCCGGGCTTGGCGTAGTCGCCGTCGGGCCACGTCGACGCCGGGTTCTCCACGGTCGCCCCGGTGATCTCACCCGGGTGCTGCACCGCCACGAACACCGAGCGGTTGTCGCCGGTGATGAACGGGCCGCAGGTCTCCGCGCCCAGCGGCACCGTGAGGAACTGCTTGAGGTGCCCCCGCTCCGGCCCCTCCACGGCGGTGGCGAACAGGCCGTCGTTGCTGCCCAGCGCGTTGCCGTCGGTCGAGATCCAGAGGTTGCCGGTGGCGTCGAAGGCGACGTTGTCCGGGCAGGAGATCGGGGAGACCTTCGCCTTGTCGTACCCGGCGAAGTGGGTCGACGGGTCGGTCGGGTCGCCGCAGACGATCGGCAGCGACCAGGCGAACGTCTCGGCGGCGTTGTTGTTGCCGTCCTCGACAAGCTCCAGGATCTGACCGTGCTTGTTGAGGTTGCGCGGGTTGGCCTCGTCGGCCGGGGCCTTGCCCGCCTTGCCGCGGTCGGTGTTGTTGGTCAGCGCCACGTACACCTTGCCGGTCAGCAGGCTCGGCTCGACGTCCTCCGGGCGGTCCATCTTGGTCGCGCCGACCTTGTCGCCGGCCAGCCGGGTGAAGGTGAGCACGTCCGCGGCGGTCATCCCGTCGACGTACGAGCGGTTGCCGCTGACCAGCTTGATCCAGCGGCCCCGGCCGTTGAACGCCCCGTCGGCGGGGAGCTTGCCGGAGCCGTCGATCTCGGCCGCCGAGTTGCCTTCGAGCTGCGCCACGTACAGGGTGCCCGACTCCAGCAGGGTCAGGTTGTGCTTGCGGGCCACCCACGAGTCGCCGGCCATGAACTTCTTGTCGGAGACGAACTTGTAGAGGTAGTCGAACCGCTCGTCGTCGCCCATGTAGGCCACCACGTGGCCGCTGCGGGCGACGATGACGTTCGCGCCCTCGTGCTTGAACCGGCCGAGCGCCGTGTGCTTGCGCGGCCGGCTCTCCGGGTCGAACGGGTCGATCTCGACGACCCAGCCGAAGCGGTGCGCCTCGTACGGGTTCTTCGCCAGGTCGAAGCGCTCGTCGGCGCGGTCCCACTTGCGGTTGCCGCTCGGGTACCGCTCGGTGGTGTTGATGCCGTAGCGGGCCAGCTTCGGCTTCAGCTCCTCCGGCGCGGCGTCCCCGCCGACGAAGTACTGGTTGAAGTTCTCCTCGCCGGAGAGCACCGTGCCCCACGGGGTGACGCCGCCGGCGCAGTTGTTCAGCGTGCCGACCACCGTCCGGCCCTTCGGGTCGGCGGCGGTACGCAGCCACGCCGAGCCGGCGGCCGGGCCGGTCAGCTCGAACTTCGTGGCCAGTGCGGTGACCCGCCGGTTGTACGGCCGCCGGCCGCTTTCGACCGGCCGCCACTGCCCGGTGCCGTCGACCCGCTCCAGCTCGACCACGGACATGCCGTGCGCCGCCATGGCGACCTTCACCTGCTCGACGGTGAGCGCGTCGAGGCTGGTGAAGCCGGGGAACATCAGGTCCTCGTTGGTGTACTCGTGGTTGACCACGAGCAGCGCCCGGCGGCCCCGCTTGTCCAGCGGCAGCACGCCGACGAAGTCGTTGTTGTAGCCGAACTGCTTGGCCTGCTTCGCGGCGGTCTGCGCGTGCACGTCGAACTCGGGCGCGCCCGGCACCACCGGGTCGCCCCAGCGGATCACGACACTGTGGTCGTACCCGTTGGGCACGACCAGGGTGTCGAGCTTGTTCGGCGGGATCGGCCGGAAGGTCAGCGCTCCGCTGCCCACCCCGCCGGCCGGGCGGCCGAACCCGGCGGCCTCCGGCACGACCGGGTCGGCCGGCGCGGCGGACGCGGCGCCGGCGCCGGCCAGCGCCCCGGCGGTCGCGCCGCCGAAGCCCAGGACGAGCGCACCGACCGCGCCGGCCCGGACCACACCGCGCCGGGACACCTCGGCGTCCACGATGTCGCCGAGGTACGGGTTGTCGGACGTGTTGGGCACCGGGTGGTCACAGGCGTTGCCGCACCGGTAGAGACAGGTCATGGCGTCACGGCTGCCGTGGCGGGTGGCGCCCAGCAGGGGGAGCAGCCGGGGTCGGTCGCTCATCGGGAGGTGCCTCCAAGGAAGTCGGTGCACGCCGGGGTCAGCCCTCCGACGTGCGTACCCGGCGGACGCTAGGAGGGCGCGGTGAGCGCGGGTCGGCCCGAACATGAACCGGATGTGAACACCTGCGCCTGACCTCCCCGTCGACCTGCGGATGAACCGATCGGCGGCACCGTACGTACTGTCCGGCGAACGCACCGCTGGACGCGTTCGACAGCGGGAGCCGCTGGACTCCGGCGACAGCGAGGAGGTCGTCATCAGCGACCACGACGCCCAACTGCTGCGCGCGCTGCACGACGAGCATGCCGACGCGCTCTACGCGCACGCCCTGCGGCTGGTCAACGGCGACCGGACCCGGGCCGAGGACCTGGTGCAGGAGACGCTGCTGCGGGCCTGGCGGCACCCGGAGTCGCTCGACCCGACGCGCGGATCGGTGCGGGCGTGGCTGTTCACCACGGCCCGCAACCTGGCCATCGACGCGTGGCGGCGGCGCTCGACCCGGGTCGGCGAGATCTACACCGACGAGTTGCCCGAACCCCCGGAGACGATCGACGAGGCGGAGCGCGCGGTGGAGGCGTGGACGGTCGCCGAGGCGTTGAACCGGCTCAGCCCGACCCACCGCGAGGTGCTGATCGAGTGCTTCTACCAGGGGCGTTCGGTGTCCGAGGCGGCGGTCCGGCTGGGCGTGCCGCCGGGGACGGTCAAGTCCCGTACCCACTACGCGCTGCGCTCACTGCGGTTGGCGCTGGCCGAGATGGGGGTGACGGGATGACCCGCTGCGAGTTCGCGCACGACGACGGCGCGTACGTGCTGGGCGCGCTCGCCCCCGCCGACCGGGCCGCCTACGAGCGGCACCTCGGCGGCTGCGCCTCCTGCCGGGACGCGGTGGCCGAGATCGCCGTGCTCCCCGGGCTGCTCGGCCGGCTGGACCCGGCCGGGCTGGAGCAGTTCCTGGAGCCGCCCGCCGAGATCTCCCGGGTGCCCGCGCTGCTCGACGCCGCCCGTCGCCGCCGACGCCGCGAGCGGTCGGCCGCCCGCCGCCGGTACGCCCTGACCGCGCTGGCCGCCGCCGTCCTGGCGGTGCTCGCCGGGCTCGGCGCGGCCACCCTCCGGCCGCCCGTCGAGGTCACGCCGACGCCCACCCCGCAGATCGCGCTGGCGTCCATGCGGCCGATCGCCGGCACGGTGCCGGTGCGCGCCGAGGTGGCGCTGACCGGCACGCCGTGGGGCACCGAGGTCACCATGCGCTGCGGGTACGACCGGCGGGCCGGGCACCGCGAGGCGTACACCTTCCGGCTGATGGCGCACGGCCCGGACGGCGCGACGGAGCAGATCGGCTCCTGGCTGGCCGCCCCCGGCGACGAGCTGAGCCTGACCGCCACCACCCACTTCACCGACGGCGAACTGGTCCGCCTGGAACTCCTGCGCGCCGACGGCACCCCGGTCCTCGCCTACGACGTCCGCTGAGCCCCGTCGGGGCTCCGCCGGGGGACTGCGCCCCCGCGCGGGGCGGTGATCGTGCGCGTTGCTCGCCTCGGCGATGTTGCGGCGCGTAGTTGCCCTACCCGACCGGGCCACCCCTGGATGCACTCCTTTGCTCTGCACCCGAATACGCAACGGTCACGCGGCGCAACCGGCCGGCGGGGTCGCCGCGAGCGGCGTGATCCTCATGTTTCCAGCTCGCAGGTGGTGCTGCGTGGATGGGTGCAGAGCAAAGGGGGCGTGAGGTCCGTGGCGAGGTCGAGCGGTGGTGACTGACGGTCAGCCCGGTGGGGCGCCGCGATCGGCACCGCATCCCATCACGGAAAGCGACGGAAAGCGACGGGGTGCGGCGGCGGGCGCTCAGGGGGCCGTCGTCCCCTGCCCCACCGGCGACGGCGCGAGCGGCCGGGCGGCACCGGGGCGGCGGGCGCGGCGTGAGCGGCGGGAATGGCGCAGGGCGTCGGCGGTGAAGGTCAGCAGGGCCAGCCAGACCAGGGCGAAGCCGGCGAGCCGGGCCGGGGGCATCGGCTCGTGGAAGATCAGCACCCCGCAGCCGAGCTGGAGGATCGGGGCGAGGTACTGGAGCATGCCCAGCGCCGTCAGCGACAGCCGGTTCGCGGCACCGGCGAAGAGCAGCAGCGGGGTCGCGGTGGCCGCGCCGGCCAGCACCAGCAGCGCCGTGTGCCCGGCCGAGACGTGACCGAAGGCCAGGCCACCGGCGGCGGCGAGCCAGCCGAGATAGCCGAGGGCGGGCAGGGCGAGCACCGCCGACTCCACGAACAGCCCCTCCGCCGCAGGCAGCCCGAGGCGCTTCTTGACCAGCCCGTACGCGGCGAAGCTGACGGCCAGGACGAGCGCGAGCCAGGGCAGGTGGCCGTAGTCGACGGTGAGCACGGCCACCGCCGCCGTGCCGATGCCCAGCGCCAGCCACTGCCCGGGGCGCAGGCGTTCCCGCAGCACGGTCACCCCGAGCAGCACCGACACCAGCGGGGTGATGAAGTAGCCGAGGGCCGTCTCCACCACCCGCGCCGAGTTCACGCCGTAGATGTAGGTGCCCCAGTTGACCGCGATGAGCGCGGCGGCCACGGCGATGCCGGCCAGCGCCCGGGGCCGGCGCGCCAGCCGGCGCAGGAAGCCCACGTTGCGCAGCGCGGCGAGCAGCAGCGCGACGAAGAGCACCGACCAGACGATCCGGTGCGCCAGGATCTCCAGCGGGCCGGCCGGCTTGAGCGCCCTGAGGTAGAGCGGGAAGAACCCCCAGAGCAGGTACGCGCCGATGCCGTAGAGGTAGCCGAGGCGGAGCGGGCTCACGCCTGCCCTCGCCCGTCGTACTCCATCCAGCGCCCCGGGTCGACGGGGGTGAAGCCGATCTTCGCGTAGACCCCGTGCGCGTCGGAGGTGGCCAGCACGATCCGGCGTGCGCCGAGCGTGGCCAGGTGGTCGCGGACCCCACCGGCCAGCCAGGTGCCCAGCCCGCGCCCCCGGGCCGCCCGGTCCACGTAGACGTCGCAGAGCCAGGCGAACGTCGCGCCGTCGGTCACCACCCGGGCCACCGCCACCTGCCGACCGTCACCGGGGCGGTAGACCCCGTAGGGCAGCGAGCCGGCGAACGCCCGCCCGACGGTCTCCCGGTCCCGCCCCAGCGCCCAGTACGCGTCGGTGGAGAGCCAGTGGTGCACGAGGTCGAGGTCGAGCCGGGCGGGGTCGGTGCTGAGCTGGTGGCCGTCGTCGCGGGTCAGGGTGAACACCCTGCGACGCTAGCGTGCCCGCTCGGCCCCGCGCGCCGTGAATCCGCCCACCCCGCTCCGGCCGGGACCGCCCCCGCTCGCCTCAGTCGCGGTCGAGGACCGCGCCCAGCAGCCAGGTCACGACACCGACGAACAGGGCGCCGAGCACCGCCTCCGGCCAGAAGCCGTCCACGTGGAACGGCAGCCCGGCCTCGCCCGCGATCCAACTCGTCAGCAGGAACAGCAGGCCGTTGACGACCAGGGCGATCAGGCCCAGCGTCAGCAGGTAGAAGCCGCAGCCCACGGTCTTGACGATCGGCTGGAGCACGGCGTTGACGACCCCGAAGATGACCGCGACGAGCAGCAGCGTGACGATCGCCTCGGTGGCCGAACCCGTGTCGAGCGTGATGCCCGGAATGAGCAGAGTGGCCAGCCAGAAGGCCACCGCCGTGCTGCCCAGCCGGATCAGAAGACCCTTCAGGAAACCCATGGCCACGGATCGTGCCACGGTCCCGCCACCGGCGGAACCCGCCGCGTCAACCCCGACCGGGGCGGCCGATCAGTTGCGACTCGATGGGGGTCGGCGACAGCAGCGCCCAGCGCAGCGCCCGGCGGTTCACCACCGCCACCATGTCCTCCCGGATGCGGGTCAGCCACTCGGCCGAGCCGCCGAGGCCGAGCGCGGCACCGGCCAACGCGGCCTCGGCGGGACGCAGCGGTTGCAGCACGACCAGGTCGGCCCGGCCCAGCTGGTCGACGTCGGACGTGGTCAGGCCGTCCCGGACCACCAGCGTGGAGCGCCAGGCCGACCCGGGATCGGCGTCGGCGGGCAGCGGGCCCGCGTCCACCACGAGCAGCATCGGACGCAGCGCCGAACCGGCCGCCGCGCCCACCGCGCGGCCCGGCGGCAGCACCGGGATCGGCCCGTCGGGCGTGGCGACGCCCCGGACGAAGGGCTCCCACGCCCGGGGCCGGGTCGTCTGGACCACCACCCGGGCACCCAGCGCCAGCGCCCGCAGGGCCAGCAGTTGCGCGACGGGTACCCCGCCGACCAGCATCAACCGGGTGCCCTCCGGCCGGAACAGCCGGATCGTCACCGCCGCCCCGCGCCGGTTCGCGCCGACCATCAGCCCCGCGTCGCCGACCGGCAGTTCCAGCTCGTCGAGGGCCGCCGGGTCGACCGCCGCGCCCGGAACGGCGAGGGCGAGGGGCAGCGTGCCCGCCAACGCGGGGAGCTGCTGGCCGTCGAGCCGGTCGACCTCCGCGCCCGCGCCGTCGGCCAGCCGCCGCAACGCCTGCGTCGCCGCCGCCAGCTCGGCCGGGGTCCAGGCGGCCAGGCGTACGGTCAGCTCGGCCGGCACGGTCACGCCGCCGGCACCGGCGCGCGGCCCCACGCACAGCGAGACCGTGGTCGCGGCGGCCGGCAGGGTGAGCAGCCGGGGCACCAGCCGCCGCCCTGCGTCGGTGGCCGGGTCCGGCCCGCGCCGCACCCGGAGGGTGGTCTGGCACAGCGCCCCCGTCCGCACGGCCGGCCAGGTTTCCACCATCGGCCCGCCGCCGTCGTGGTGGGCCAGCTCGGCGAGTACGCGGGGCGCGGCGTGCTCGCCGAGCGGACGGGCGGTCACCGGCCCCAGCCGGCGCACGATCCGCCGGACCACCCCGGACAGGGCGGCCCGCAGGTCCTCGTCGGTCCACCCGTCCACCCGCAGCACCCGCACCGCCAGCAGCACCGAGTCGCGCCCGGCCAGCAGCCCGTCGGTGAGCTGCCGGTACGACGTCGCCACCGTGCTCCCCCCGACCGCGACGGCGGGTGCCGGAGAGCCGCTGATCAGGAGCTGGAGCCGGACCGGGGGCAGCTCCGGGGAGACCGGCGGCAGCAGCATCGACGGCGGGGGCAGCGCCCGGGGCCCGTCGCCGAGCAGGTCACCCGGGTCGCCGACCTCCAGCACGGCGGTCAGGCCCTCGGCGTCGTCGACCACGGCGGCCGGGCCGCCGGCCAGCTCCGCCGCGCGGACCACCGCACCGGGGTCGAGCAGCCCCAGCAGCGCCCCCGGGCCGGTGGTCGCCGCCAGGGCCCGCCGGCGGGACAGGTGGCCGGCGGCGACGCCGAGCCAGGAGAACAGCCAGCGCCCCCGCACCCGCACCCAGGCGCCGGCCAGCAGCGGCGCGGCCACCGCGACGGCGGCCACGGTCGCGACCGCGCCCCGGCCGACCCCGGCGGCGACCAGCGCCACCGCCGCCTGCGTGGCGACCACCTGACCGACCCGCACCCCGGCCGAGCCCCGCCGGGTGGTGGCCGGGATCCACTGTGGGGGCAGCGGCTGCCGGTGCGCCGGCTGGACCGGGGCCGTGGTCGTGCTGGCCGTCACCGCGCCTCCTCAACGCCCGCCCGGAACGCCGCCGTGGCCCGGGGCGTGACCGCGGGCGGTTCCGCAGCGTCATCGTATGGTTCCACCCCGAGATCACGGGAGCCGAGGTTGTCCACAGGGGAGCGGGGCGGGGTAGCAGAACCGCCACCGGGCCGCTACCGTCAGCGACGAGTTGGCTGACCCCGTCCCGACCCGGCGCGCCGCCGGGACAGGCGAGCGGCGCGTCCGCCGCGGGCGCGTCCGACGGCCAGCCACGATCGAGGAGACGAGGTGACGTCCGGGGTGTCCCAGACCCAGGCAGAAGCCGCGGTGATGCAGCAGACCGCCGCGAAGTTCGAGCAGGTTGACCAGTCCCTGCAGGCCATGCTGACCGGCCTGCTGGCCGAGCTGGAGGTGTTGCAGCAGGCCTGGCGGGGTGCCGGCGGGCGCTCGTTCGAGCAGGTGAAGCGGCAGTGGTCGCAGGACCAGGCGGCGTTGCAGCGGGCCCTGCGGGAGACCGCCACCGCCATCCGCACCGCCGGCCAGCAGTACGACGTGTCCGACAACGAAGCCGCCAGCCGGGTCGCCGGCACCAACCGCGGCATCCAGCTGCCGCTGTAGCACCTCCCGGAAAGGGGATCATCCGATGGACCATGGGGTTCTGGTCGTCAACTTCGCCGCGCTGCAGCAGGCGGGCGCCGACATCCAGCGGGCGTTGAACACGCTGGACAGCCAGCTCGGCCAGCTCGAACGCGACGCCGCCCCGCTGGTGGCGAGCTGGGACGGCGAGGCCCGCCAGGCGTACGAGCAGCGGCAGGCCCGGTGGCGCTCCGCCTCGCAGGACCTCCAGGCGATGCTGCGCGACATCAAGCTCGCGGTCGACGACTCCGCGCACGACTACCTCGACACCGAGAAGCGGAACGTCAACCTGTTCCAGTGAGCGCGGCGGACCGCTCCGGTGAGCGGCGGCGACGGCGGCGTTCGGCGGCAACGCCGGGCGCCGCCACCGCAGCCGGTCAGGCCGCCGGCCGCCAGCGGCGGCGACCGCCCCGGGGCAGCACCACCGCCAGCAGCATCGCGGTCGCCACGGCCGCCCCGGCGACGGCCGCGACGACCACCGCCCGGTCCCGGGCCGCCGCCCGCCGGGCCTGACGGGCGCCCAGCGCCGGGTCGACCTCGCCCGCCGGCAGGGCCACGGCCCGGCGAGCCGGCCCCTGCGGGCCCGCCCACGTCTCGGTGACCGCCCGGTACGGGTTGAGCACCCCCGCGCCGTACCCGCCGCCGGTGTCGTTGCCGGGTGCCGGGTCGACCGTGGCGAGGATCTGCCGCGTCACCTGTTCAGCCGTCAACTCCGGCCGGTACTGCCGGACGAGGGCGGCGGTGGCCGCCACGAACGGGGCGGCGTAGCTGGTGCCCTCGGCCCGGCGGTGACCCTGCCCCGGGGCGGCCATCAGCACCTCGCCGCCCGGGGCGACCAGGTCGACGTACGGGCCGGTCTGCGAGAAGTCGGCCCGCCGGCCGTCGGCGCCGATCGCACCCACCCCCAGCACCCCGTCGTACGCCGCCGGGTACGGTCGCGGGTCGCCGCTGTCGTGCAGGTTGCCGGCGGCGGCCACCACGACCACGTCCCGCGCGACGGCGTAGCCGACCGCCGCCCGGACGGCCGGGTTGTCGGTGTAGAGCACGACGGAGAGGTTCACCACGTCGGCCCCGTGGTCGACCGCCCAGCGGATCGCCCGGGCGAAGTCGGCGGCGCTGACCGTGCGCCCCGACTCGCGCCCCTCGACCACCTGCTGCTCGCTGACGCGTACGGGCAGGATGCGGGCGCCCGGCGCGAGGCCCTGGAACGCGACGCCGGCGCGGGGCTCGGCCGCGATGATGCTCGCCACACCGGTGCCGTGCCCGGCGCAGTCGCCGCTGCCGTCGCCGCCCGGGTCGAGGAAGTCGGCCCCGGCGGTGACCCGCCCGGCCAGTTGCGGGTGCCGGCGGTCCACGCCCGAGTCGATCACCCCGACGGTGACGCCGGCCCCGCTGGCCAGCGCGGCGAGCCGCTGCGGGGCGTACCGTTGCTGCGGCCACGGGGTGGCCGCGACCGGACGTGCCGGGGCCGGCGGGGTGGCGCAGCCGGGGGCCGCGCGATGCGCGCCGGCCGCCTGCGCCGAGGCGACGGGGAGGGCGGCCAACAGGGCCGCGGCCGCTGCGGCGAGGGCCGGACGCGCGGTGGGCCGGGGCATCACGCCTCCGTATCGTGTCGGCTTCGAAACCGGATGTTATCCGCATCCGGATTGTCCGGCGGGGCGTCCCCGGCCAGCCATTGTGATCTTGTTACCACCTTGTAGGTTGTACGCGATGGCTATGGCCTGATGGCGGGAGGAGAGGTGGCCGTGACCGACTGGGAGCCGGCTACCGAGGCCGAAGCGGCGATGCGGGACGCCCTCCGCGCCAACGACCAGGAGCTCTACTTCCGGATCCTGGCCCGCACCGACCTGCTGCTGCCGGTCTCCGCGGAGGCCCTGGCCGGGCAGGTCCCGATGGGGTGGGGCACCTGGACCACCGGTGGCCGGACGCACGTGCTGGCCTTCACGTCGCCCGCCGCGCTGCGGGCCTGCCTCGGCGGCAACCCCGCGCCCACCCGGCGCAGCGCGTACGCCGACCTCGCCGCCGAATGGCCCAACCACGAGTGGTGGCTGGCGGTCAACCCGGGGCTGCCCATCGAGGGCTACCTGCCCGCCTGGTTCGTCTCCCAGCTCTCCAGGGGCGACGTGCGGCTGCCGGGCCGCACCCTCGGTGCCCGCGCCCGCCTCGACCGCGTCGAGTCCGCCGCGAAGGCCCGGGCCACCGCGGTGGTCCCCGGCCGGGACGCGCCGGTGTCGCCCGCGCCCGGCGCGGCGGCCGCGGGCCCGCTGCCGGGCACACCGACCACCGGGCCGGCCGACGTCGCCGGCACGCCCACCACCCGGCTCACCGTGTCGCCGACGGCCCCGCCCCGTCCACAGGGGGCCGACCTGCCCCCGGCACCGCCGCGCCCGGACGGGCCGGGGGGCGGCCGGCCCCGCGACGCCGGCCCCGTTCCCGCCTCCGCCGCCGGCACGCCCGGCGGCGAGCCTGCGCCGGCTGGCTCGGCGTGGTTGAACGTCCCCCGGCGGCGGCCGCCCGTGGAGGTCCCGCCGGGCGAGGCGACGCCGAGCGGCAACCCCCCACCCGCCGCTGCGCCGGGGCCACCCCCACAACCCAGCTCCTTCTTCGAACCAGCGTCCGGCCGCAGCCGCGCGGCCCGGGCGCTCGGCGAACCCCGCCGTCCCGCGGAGCGGCCCGCGCCGCAGTCCCGGGGATTCGGCGGCGGTGGCCAGCCGTTCCCCCGGCGGCGTCCCGCTTCGGACCCGCTCGCCGAGCAACCGACCCAGCCCTTCCGTCCGGCCCCGGCTCCCGCCCCGGAGCCGCCGACGGTGCCGATCTCCCGGGGCGGGGCGGCACCGGCGGCGGCCCCGGCAGACGCGCCTGGCTCCGCTGCGGCCCACGACGAGCCGACCCGTCTCCTGCGTCCCGGTGGCGCCGTGCCGCCCGGGGTGCCGCCCCGGCCGTCGCCGGCGGAGGAGCCGACCAGGGCCTTCCGGGCCGTGCCGCCCGGCGACGAGCCGACCCGTCCCTTCGCGGCGGCGGCCGGCGGCGCGGCGGCCGGACTCTTCGGCCCGGCGGGTGGCGCGGGCGCGGACGAGCCGACCCGCCCCTTCGGCGCGACCGGTGCCGGGGTGGCGGAAAACCTGCCGCGTCGTGGCCCCGTGCCGGCGGCCGAGCCGGCGTTCGTGCGCCCCCGCCCCGGTGCGGCCGACGAGGAGCCGACCCGGCCCCTGCGGGAGCGTCCCGGCCCCGCTCCGGTCGAGGAAGTGGTCGAGGAGGTGACCGCCTCGATCGCCGAGCCGGTCTCCGCGCCGCCTGCGCCCCGCCAGTCCTTCTCGCCGATCGTCATCGAGGGCACGATCATCGAGGCGCGCGACCTGCCCGCCGCGGAGCCGGACCCGGTCGCCCCGCCGGACGCGACGGTCTCTCTCGACGCGACGGTCTCGCTGGCCACCACGACTTCGCCGGACCTGACCGTTCCGCTGGGCACCACTGCTTCGCCGGACGCGACCGTTCCGCTGGGCACCACTGCGTCGCCGGACGCGACCGTCGCGTTGGGCGTGACGGTCCCGCCGGAGCCGACCGTTGCGCTGGGCACGACGGTGCCGACCGAGCCGGTCCCCGACCCGGTCGGGGTCGACCCGTCCGTCGCCGGGCCCGCCGACGGAGTGACCGCGCCCATCACCCTGGCCGGCTCCGCAGCCACCGCCCCGCCCGTCGGCACCGCCGACGCGGAGGCGACGGTGTCCCTGTTCACCCCGTCGAGGCGGCCCACGCCGGACCCGTCGGCCGGGTCCCTCTTCCAGCCGGGCACCCCCACCGATCCGATCCCGGCCGCGCCTGACCTGCCGACGTCGACCGGCGTGTCCGACGGTCCCGCTGCGGCCGACGGGCCCGCACCCACCGACGGGCCCCCGCCGGCCGACAGCGCCGCACCGGCCGGCGGGGCCACGGCACCGAGCGGAGTCGTCGCCGAACCGGAGCAGGTGCCTGAGCAGGATCCGGGCCCGGAGCCCGTCGCGTCGCCCGCCCCCGAGTTCCAGCCGGCGAACGAGGTCGAGGAGGACCTGCTCGCCGCCGCCGGCACCGGCAGCACCGACACCTTCCTCTCCACCCTGCTGCTGGCCCGGGTGCTGCTCCCCGTGGCGCCGGACTCGGCCGACGGCAGCCGACCCGGCGAGCCGGGTTTCGTCTGGCGGACCGAGCGGCTGGACGGCGAACGCTACGTCGTGGTCTACACCTCCCCGGAGCGGCTGGCCGACCACGCCGACGGTCCGGTGGAGACCGTGTCGGTCAAGTTCGCCCAGCTCATCCGCCGCTGGCCCGACGACGCCTGGTCGTTCGCGGTAAACC
The DNA here is from genome assembly GCF_000876225.1 of Micromonospora haikouensis. Taxonomy (NCBI): domain Bacteria; kingdom Bacillati; phylum Actinomycetota; class Actinomycetes; order Micromonosporales; family Micromonosporaceae; genus Micromonospora; species Micromonospora haikouensis. Next base: position 788,261 of record NZ_JXSX01000001.1, read on the forward strand.
CGAACACGCCGGTGGGCGCGAAGCTGCCCGGGGAGCAGATCGTCGCGCTGGCGAACTGGGCCGCCGACGTGGGGCTCGGCGACGACGTCGAGAGCGAGCCGGAGCCGCAGCCGGTGGCCGAGGCGTCGGCCGGCGCGTCCCGGCAGGCGCCGCCGCCGGTCGACCCGAACCGGCCGGTGGTGATGCAGAAGGCCGTCGCCCCGAGCCAGCTCTCCTACTACCTGGAGCGCGGCTACGACCGGGTCTCCGGCTTCGTGCACCGGGCCAGCGAGCTGGCCCACCTGAACACCCCGGCCAAGCTGCACGACGCGCTCGGCCTGAGCCACCCGGGCTCGCCGTTCTCGCGGGACGCGGAGGAGATCTACGTCCTGCGTTGGCCCGCCCACCGGCCGAGCCTCTACCGCATCCCGTACGGCGGCCAGAACGAGGGCGCCATGCGGGCCATGGAGGGGTGGGTCATCGAGCGTCCGCCGTTCCGGGGCAACGGCTTCGCACCGGGAGACAGCAGCGACGTGGTGGCCGAGTTCAAGGTGGACAGCGCCCGGCTGCCGCACGGCGCGCAGCTGTGGCGGATCGGGGCGGACGGCACCGAACGGGTGGTCGCGACCCTGGACACGGACGCGCTGCTGTGGCGTCGGGCCGGTGAGGACTGATGCGCGACGGCTACGTGGCCCGCTGGCGGGGCCGGGAATACCAGGCCAGCCCCGACGGCGACGACGTGCGGCTCTACCAGCCCGAGCCCGGCGAGGGGTTCGAGGAGATCCGCCCCGGCCGCTACGTCCGGGTGCTGCCCGCGTCCGAGGTGGAGGAGCTGGCGTACGTGCGGACCACCTGCACGTGGCAGGGCCAGCCGTTCATCGTCCTCGCCGAGCACGACGGCTGGCTGCGGGTCGAGTACACGGGTGGCCGGTGGCCGGTGGCGCAGGCGATGGGGCTGGAGGTCTTCGACTTCGGGGTCTATCAGGGCTGGGCCCCGGCCGGCGCGGTCGCCGACCTGCGCGAGCAGCGGCTCTGACCCGACCGGCGGCCAGGGGCGGGGCGGGAGCCGCTCAGGACTTCGCCCAGCGCAGGATCTCGCCGAGCACCACGTCCCGCGCCTCGACGTGCGGGAAGTGGCCGACGTCGTCCAGCAGCCGCCACTCGTAGGGGGCCGTCACGTAGCGGCCGGAGCCCTGGGCGGTGCGCGGCAGGGACGCGACGTCCAACGCGCCGTGCAGTTGGAGCGTCGGGGTGACCAGGGGCTTCTGCATCAGCCGCACGAACCGGTAGCCGTGCAGCCGCAGCACCGAGCGGAACGCCCAGCGGTAGCCCTCCAGCGCGCAGAACGCGGCCTGCGGGATCCGCATCGCCTCTCGGCAGCGCCGGGCGTACGCGTCGAAGTCGGGGCCGTCGACCCACCGGGGGCCGCCCCAGCGGCGCAGCATCTCCTCGACGGCCGCCGCGTCGTCGCGGGTGAGCACGTGCTCGTAGCGGGGTAGCTGGAACTTCAGGGCCGGGGTGGCGGCGGCGAACTGGCCGCGCGGGTCGGCGAAGATCGCGGCCCGCAGCCGCAGGGGGTGGGGCGCGCCGAGCACGACGAGCCGGCGGACCAGCGACGGGTGGAACGAGGCGGCGGTCCAGCCGATCAGGCCGCCGGCACCGGTGCCGACCACGGTGGCGGAGCGTTCGCCGAGGCCCCGGATCAGGCCGGCGACGTCGGCGGCGAGGGTGTAGCCGTCGTACCCCCGGGGCGGCTTGTCGCTGGCCCCGTAGCCGCGCAGGTCGACCGCGACGGCCCGGAAGCCGGCGTCGGCGACGGCCGGCAGCACGTCGTGCCAGGCCCACCAGTGCTCGGGGAAGCCGTGCAGGAGGAGCACCATCGGGCCGGTGCCGGCCTCGACGACGTGGAAGCGGCTGCCGTTGGCCCCGACGAACCGGTGCGTCCACGGCCCCTCGGTCAGGACACAGGACTCGTCGACGGCCCCGCCGCGCTGCTCGGTCATGACCCCAGCCTAGGACCCCGGAGCACCGGTGCCGAAAGGGCGATGCCCGGGCAGGTGGCCTGCCCGGGCATCGCGGTGGAACGGTCGATCAGCGCATGCCGATCAGTGGCTCAGGAGAAGCGGACCTTGATCGAGGTGCCCTTCTGCTCCAGCACCTTGATCTTGGTGCCGGTGGCCGGGACCTTGACGCCGTGGTTCGGCAGCTCCGGGAACCAGTACTGCTTGGTGTCGTCGAACAGCGGCTGCGCGGCCTGACCCCGGATGTACTGGGCCTGCCCGTTGATGTGCAGCGTGAACGAGTCCGCCTTCTTCGTGCTGAACGGCGCGTCGTACACCTGGACGCGGGCCCGCCACGGGTTGCCGGTCAGGTTGTAGATCGGCTGCGGACGCGAGTCGATGATCATGTTGCGACCCTCGCCCGGGTGCTCGAACGTGTCGTTGTCCGCGAACCGGAGGTTCCAGTACGAGATCAGCAGGCCCTCCTGGTACGCGTAGTGGTCCACGTAGTCCGGGCGGGTGTTGCCGTAGCCGAAGTAGTACGGGCCGGTCTTGAGGTACTGGTCGTACGAGACGTACGACCGGTGGCCGGCGATGTAGTAGTTGTCGAAGAGCCGGGTGTAGGTCTCGTCGACGATGCTCCAGCCCTTGGCGGCCCAGTCGCCGGTGCCGCTCTCGGCGCCGTCGCTGGACAGCGTCTGGCCGTCGGCGGTCACGGTGATGTTGTCACCGAAGAACCCGCCCTCGGCCACGCCACCGTCGGTGATGTAGTGGAACCGGAACTGGATGCTCTTGCCGGTCAGGGCGTTGAGCGGGATGTTGATGTCGGTCCACGCGCCGTTGCTGCTGCCGCTGAGGCCCGGGGTCGGGTCGCTGCTGGACACCGGCGGGATCGGCTTGCCGTTCACGGTGCCGGGCAGCGCGTTCCAGGTGGAGCCGCCGTCGGTCGACGCCTCGAAGAAGAGGTAGTCGTAGCCGGACTCGATGTCGAACCGGCCCTTGAGCGACAGGGCCGCCGAGGTCTTCCCGGTCAGGTCGATCGTCCTGGTCAGGGTGTTGTCCAGGTCGTCGTCGTTGCCGGAGAAGAACTGCTTGCTGCCCTCGAACGGCGCGCCGTAGTCGAAGGTGTACTCCCGCTGCGGCAGGACCACCACGGCGGCCTGCGGCTTGGCCGTGTTGTATTCCTGCGGGCCGAGCTCCAGGGTCTTCTTCTGGCCGGCCTTGACCACCTCGTAGTCGAGCCAGCCGAGCTGGAGCTTGTTCCAGGCGCCGAGGTCGCCGCCGCGCTCGCCGATGCCGGCGTCGTTCTTGGCGGAGAGCCGGCTCTGGGCCATCAGGGTCCAGTGCTCGTTGTTGTTGTCGCCGCCGTTGAGGTTGTTGTAGTCGTCCGGCAGGCCCAGGTCGTGAGCGTACTCGTGGTAGAAGACGCTCCGGCCGCCGTTCTCCGGCTGGATCGTGTAGTCGCGGATCCAGACGCCGGTGTTGCCGATCTGGGTGCCGCCGATCGGGAAGTTCGCCGGGCCGGTGCGCGAGGTGTTGTACGCCGACCAGCGGTGGCTCCAGATGGCGTCCTCACCCTGGTGCGGGTCGCCGTCGGCCTGGTCGCCGCCGGAGTGGACGATCTGGAAGTGGTCGATGTAGCCGTCCGGCTCGTTGAAGTCGCCGTCGCCGTCGTAGTCGAACCGGTCCCACTGGTCGTAGGACTGCATGTCGGCCTTGATCTGGGCGTCGGTGCGGCCCTTGGCCTTCTGGTCGGCGACCCACTGGTTGGCGGCGTCGCGGACCAGGTCCCAGGTGTTCTGGCAGATGTTGTCCGCGCAGACCGCCGGGTCGTTGGCCGGGTTGTCGGTGTCGTCGTCGGCGATCGGGTCGTCCGAGCGGCCGTAGCGGGCCGCGTTGTACTTGACCTTCACCCAGTCGGTGACCATGCCGTCGACGCTGTAGCGCCCGGACGACTGGGCCTCGTAGTACTGCTTGAGCGACTCGTCGCCCTGCCCGGTGCCGAAGTACAGCTGGCGGAAGTAGTCCGCGCTGTAGTCGGCCTGCCAGACGGTCGAGTTGTCCACCGCCCGGTTGGGCTGGGGGATCTCGTTGTGCAGCGGCCCGTCGAAGGTGGTCGGCCCGGCGATGTTCGGGTTGGTGTCCTTGTCCGGGTACGCGGGGTCCCGCTCGTCGCCGAACTCGGCGAGGATGACGAAGATCTTGTCGGTGCGCTCCCGGGCCAGCTCGACGTACTGGTCCTTCTGGCCCTTCTTGGCGCTGCGCGCGCCGGCCGCGGAGGCCGCGCCGCCGGCGGTCTTGCCGACCTTGACGACGGTGCTGCCGTTGATCTTCTGGGCCTTGGCCCGGCCGGAGAGGACCTCGCTGAGGCCCTCCTGGCGGAGCGCGCGGCGCTTGTCCTCGAGCTTGTCCGGCAGATCGTGATCCGCTGGGGCCTTCTCGGCGGCCGACGGGGCGGCCGTCGGGAGCTTCGCGGTCGGCGCCGCGTTGGCGGTCGTGGCGACCACCAGACCCGTCGCCGTCAACGAAAGCCCGAGCAGACCCACTGCGACTTTCCGCACGTGGTACCTCCGGTGTGAGGGAACCGGCCCAACGGGGGTAGGAGCCGGTGAGTCGTCCCGACTGTGGGACCAATGGTGAACATAGAGTCTCGCGGGACGGGTGGGAAGACGCGTGCGTCGATTTGTTGCAAACTTTTGTTGAGAACGCTTTTCACCGTCACACCGATCGCCTTCGGCGGCAGGCTGAGCAGCGCGGACGCCCGACGGTGAATTGCAGCGACGAATCTCGATGGGTGTGGTCGGATAAATGCGGAAGGGGCCGGTGGCGTCGCCGCCACCGGCCCCTTCGTTGATCTTCCGATCAGTTGCCGCCCGTCGTCACGGGGTCGCCGCGGTCACCTTCACCGTGGCGACGGAGTTGTTCCACGCGGTCTTCTTCACCGTCAGCGAGACGCCGTAGGCGACGCCCGCGTCACCGGGGTTGCCCGTGCCCAGGACGATCGCCCCGCCACCCAGGGTGACCCCGTAGAACGAGGGCGCCGGGGTGCCGTCCGGGTTGACCACCCGGGTCGTGTACTGCGCGTTGCCGCGCGACGGCAGCACCACGGAGGCGTCGCTGTCCCGCGCGTACGGCGAGCCGTCCCGGATCTCGATGCCCGGGTACCAGCCCTTGGAGTCGGTGAACTGCGGCACCGCCGGCTGCGCCGGGAAGCTCGTGCAGTACTCGCTGTACGGCTCGTCCGCCGCCTCCAGGCACTCCTTGAAGGAGTACGTCTTCTTCAGGCCGAACGCCGCGTTCGACGACTGGGGCCGGCTGGGCAGGTTGTCCAGCACCGACGGGTCCTTCTCGGCCGCCGTGCCCTGCCGCCGCAGCGGGTCGAAGTGCGAGTCGACGATCAGCAGGCCACCCTTGGCGCCGTAGCTCGGCAGGGCGGTCAGCTGCCCGGTGACGTGGTTGACGTCGCCGAGCGCCGTGTCGCGGTACCAGACCAGCATGCCCGGGGCGTTGTAGGAGATCCGGTCGACCTTCCACGCCTCGTGCGAGTACACCGTGTCGTACGCGTACTTCAGGCCCTTGTCGAAGCCGTCGAAGTTACGCCACTCGGCCAGGTAGTAGTGCGCCCGGACCTCGGTGCCCGAATTGGTCTTCCAACCCGCGCCGGTGGTGTCGGTGAAGCTGCCGCCCGTGGCGGTCCAGCCGTTCGCCCCGCCCTCGACGTCGTCGCTCCAGGTGGTGGCGCCGCCGCCGCCGGTGACCGAGAAGTCGTCGGCGAACCAGCCGCGCTCCACGAACGCCTCGTCGGTGGCCTGCCGCAGCCGCAGCTGCACGGTCTGCCCCGCGTACGCCGACAGGTCGACGTAGTCGTGCCGCCAGCCGCCGGACGAGCCGGTCAGGCCGTACTTCTTGCCGCCGAAGTCGGCCATCCGGCCGTTCGGGTCGGCGTAGTTGTCCGGCGTGGTGACGACGGTGCCGTCCGCGTCGTAGACCTTCTGCTCGGACCAGGTCGCCCCGCCGTCGGTGGAGAGCTCGACGAAGCCGTAGTCCCAGTCCTCCTCGATGATGTAGTTGTTCCACATCCAGAACTTGGCGTCGGCGGCGGAGGGGACGCTCACCGAACGGCTCAGCTTGACGTCCGCCCAGTTCTGGTCGGCGCCGCTGTGCCACATGTTCGACCCGCTGTGCGGGGTGGCCAGGGTGATCACCTTGTCCGGCAGGTCCACCTTGATGCCGTCGGCCGTGCCGACCGGCGTGCGGGAGGTCTGCCCGAGCTTGATGGTGCGCGGGGCGGAGCCGGGGGCGACCGTCACCGGGTCGGCCCAGCCGAGCACCCACTTGTCCCAGATGCCCATGTGGGTGGGCAGCGCCTGGAAGATCTCGCCGCTGTGCGAACCGGAGGCCATCAGGTCCCAGAAGTCCACGTCGGAGTCGGCGTTGCCGGACGTGTCGTAGAGGTCCGGCAGGCCCAGGTCGTGCCCGTACTCGTGGGCGAAGACGCCGACGCCGGCGTCCTCCGGCTGCACGATGTAGTTCGACACCTTGAGCTGCGTGCCGGGGATGGTGTAGCCGCCCGGAACGGTCGAGGAGTGCGCCCACACCGCGTACGTGCCCTCGGCGCCGCCGCCGCGGGACTTGCCCTGGCCGGCGTGCACCAGCACCAGGTGGTCGATCACGCCGTCGGGCTCGAAGAGGTTGCCGTCGCCGTCGCGGTCGCTCTGGTCCTCGATGTCGTAGTCGGCCCACGGGAAGCTCGGGTCCATGGCGGCCAGCGCGTCGATCGCGTCCGTGGCCAGCCGGCCCGCCCCGGCCGGGTTGTCCGGGTGGCCGTTCATGGCCTGCTCACGCCCGGCGACCCAGTTGCCGTTCTCGTCCTGGAAGCAGCGCGACGCCGCGTACCAGCCCTCCGAGTGCGGCACGGTGATCCACGGGCTGGCCTGCCCGTCCACCGTGTACGCGCCCTTGGACATCTCCAGGTACATGTTGTGCATGGTCCGGCCGGCGAGGCTGATGCCCTTCTTGCCGTCCGGGCCCTTCAGGTCCTTGCGGACCCGCTCGGTGATGCCCGTCTTCGTGTAGAGCATCTTGTTGTAGTGGTCCGGCGAGAAGTCCGGCACCCACATCGAGTTGTTGTCCTTGTGCGGCAGGCTCGCCGGGTTCGCGATGTTGTTGTGCTTCGGCCCGTTCTGCACCGTGCCGGGGACGCACGTCCGGTCCTCGAAGACCGTCTTCGGCACCATCGTGCCGGTGAAGTCGTCGTTGGCCTGGTCGTTGAACTCCACCAGCAGGGTGAGGAGCTTCGCCTTCTGGGTGCTCGGGGCCTTCTTGATCCACCGGGGGCTCTTGCCGGAGCGGATCGACTGGGCCTCCAGCTTCGCCAGCTGCTTGGCGGTCGTCGGGTTGCCCGCGGCGTACTTGCGGTCGTAGGCCCGGGCCTCGTCCGCCGCCGTGGTGTACACGCCGTCGGCGCCCTTGACCTCCTTGCCGGCGGTGTCCGGCTGCACCTCGGGCTCGGCGTAGTTGATGTAGTGCTCGTCCGCCCCGATCGTGGCAGGAGCCGGGCCGGACGTCTGGGCCGACGCAGTCCCCGTCACGGTCAGTGACGTGGCCGCGAGGGCGATGGCGGGCAGCGCGACGAGTAGGCGTCGGCGTGACCGTCGTTGCGGAATCATGTGCATGCCGCTCCGTTTCTCGGGCATGGGCGTGGAGCCGGCCGGCGCGCACGGCAGAGACATCCGTCGAACCGACCGATGCGGCTGAACCTAAAGGAGAAAGAACCCTTCCGACAGGGGGTGGCGTCCCCTGTGTCCGTTCAGCCGGTGCCCCTCAACCGACCGACCGACACCCCTTCGTCACGCACCGTTCACAAGCGCAGACACGGAGGGTGGCGGCCCGTGCGGGGCCCGCCACCCTCCGAAAGGTACGTCCTATGTCAGTCCTCGTCGGACTTGCCGCCGCCCATCCCCGAGGAGATCAGCTCCATCACCGAGGAGTCCTGCAGGGTCGTCACGTCGCCCAGCGACCGGTTCTCCGCGACGTCCCGCAGCAGCCGACGCATGATCTTGCCGGAGCGGGTCTTCGGCAGCTCCGGCACCAGCATGATCTGCCGCGGCTTGGCGATCGGGCCGAGCGTCCGCGCCACGTGGTTGCGCAGGTCCGCGATCAGCTGCTCGCCCGCCTCGCCGGCCGTGTCGACCGAGCCGCGCGGGATGGCGAACGCCACGATCGCCTGCCCCGTCGTCGGGTCGGTCGCCCCCACCACCGCCGCCTCCGCCACCGACGGGTGCGACACCAGCGCCGACTCCACCTCCGTGGTGGAGATGTTGTGGCCCGACACCAGCATCACGTCGTCCACCCGGCCCAGCAGCCAGATGTGCCCGTCGTCGTCCTTCTTCGCCCCGTCCCCGGCGAAGTACATGCCCTCGAACCGCGACCAGTACGTCTCGACGAACCGGTCGTCGTCGCCCCAGATCGTGCGCAGCATCGACGGCCACGGCTCGCGCAGCACCAGATAGCCGCCGCCGCCGTTCGGCACCGACTGGCCCTGGTCGTCCACCACGTCCGCCACGACGCCCGGCAGCGGGGTCATCGCCGAACCCGGCTTGGTCTCGGTGACCCCGGGCAGTGGCGAGATCATGATCGCGCCCGTCTCGGTCTGCCACCAGGTGTCCACGATCGGCAGCTCACCCCGGCCCACGTGCTGCCTGTACCACATCCACGCCTCGGGGTTGATCGGCTCGCCGACGCTGCCCAGCAGCCGCAGCGAGGACAGGTCGTGCCCGGCGGGGATGTCGTCGCCCCACTTCATCATCGTGCGGATCAGCGTCGGCGCGGTGTACAGGATGCTCACCTGGTACCGGTCGACGATCTCCCAGAACCGGCCCTTGTGCGGCGTGTCCGGGGTGCCCTCGTACATGACCTGGGTGACGCCGTTGGCCAGCGGCCCGTACACGATGTAGGAGTGCCCCGTCACCCAGCCGATGTCGGCGGTGCACCAGTAGACGTCGGTCTCCGGCTTCAGGTCGAACACCGCGTGCGCCGTGTACGCCGCCTGCGTCAGGTAGCCGCCCGTGGTGTGCAGGATGCCCTTCGGCCGGGCCGTCGTGCCCGAGGTGTAGAGGATGAACAGCGGGTGCTCGGCGTCGAACGGCTGCGCGGTGTGCTCCGCCGACGCGGTCTCCACCGTCTCGTGCCACCAGTGGTCCTTCGCCGACCAGGCGACCTCCTCACCGGTGCGGCGGACCACCAGCACGTGCTCCACCGACGGGCACTTCGCCACCGCCTCGTCCACGGTCGGCTTCAACGCCGACGGCTTGCCCCGGCGGTACCCGCCGTCGGCGGTGATCACCACCTTGGCGGTGGCGTCCTGGATGCGGTTGCTCAGCGAGTCGGCGGAGAAGCCGCCGAAGACCACGCTGTGCGTCGCGCCGATGCGGGCGCAGGCCAGCATCGCCACCGCCGCCTCCGGCACCATCGGCAGGTAGATCGCCACCCGGTCGCCGGCCACCACGCCCAGGTCGGTCAGCGCGTTCGCCGCCTGGCAGGTCATCCGGTGCAGGTCGGCGTACGTGATGGTGCGGGTGTCGCCCGGCTCGCCCTCCCAGTGGATGGCCACCCGGTCGCCGTTGCCCGCCTCCACGTGCCGGTCCAGGCAGTTGTACGCCACGTTCAGCCGGCCGCCCACGAACCACTTCGCGAACGGCGGGTTCGACCAGTCGAGCACCTGCTCCCACTGCTGCGCCCAGGCCAGCCGCCCGGCCTGCCGCTCCCAGAACGCCAGCCGGTCGGCGGCGGCCTCGGCGTACGCGTCGGCGGTCACGTTGGCGTGCGCGGCGAGTGCGGCCGGCGGCGGGAACTGCCGCGTCTCGTTCAGCAAGTTGGCCAGTGCCTCGCTCATGCCGTGACTCCCTCGTCGCTCGCGTGACCTGCGTCTCCTACCCCCGCAGAGGTTAGTCGGGGCGGCCGGAGGCCGCGACAGCTCCCCGAACCCACGCGCGCCGAGCGGCCCCCGCCACGCGCCGAGCTGTCAGGAAGGGCCCCCTGTTGACGCCTACGGTAGAGAAGGGTCCCCTTCTCACCCGCCGTCCCCGCAGGTGGCTAGCGTGGCAGCGTGACCGCTGATCCGCTCGCGCCCCTGCTCGCGCTCGCCGACATCGCCCCCGCCGTCGAGCGGGCCCGCGACCGCGTCGACCAGGCCATGCGGCACCGCGCTCTGCGCCGGCACGGCGGCCAGGTCGCGGCCGAGGTCAGCCTCCGGTCCGCCGTGGCCAGCGCCGCCCTGGAGGGGTACGCCCACGACCGCGAGTCCGTCCGGGCCGGCACGGTCACCGACCCGGTGAGTCAGGGCGCGCTGCGGGTCGCCGGGGCGCTGCCCGGCCTGACCGAGCGCTGGCCGACGTCGCCCCGGCAGGTCCTCGCCCGGCTGCACGTGCTCGCCGCCCGGGATGTCGTACCCGAAAACGAGCTGGGGCGGCCGGTGGCCGACCCGGTCGTCGCCGCCCGGCTCGACGGCCTGGCCGGGCTCGTCGCCGGCGGCACCGCCGTGCCCCCGCTCGTGCTCGCCGCCGTCGTGCACGGCGAGCTGCTCAACCTGCGCCCGTTCGCCGGGCCGTCCGGCCTGGTGGCCCGGGGAGCCGCCCGGCTCGTCCTGATGTCCACCGGTTTCGACCCCCGCGGGCTCGTCGGCGTCGACGTCGGCCACCGCGAGCGCGAACCCGAGTACGTCGGCGCGGCCGGGGCGTTCGCCACCGGCACCCCCGACGGGCTGCGCTCCTGGTTGCGGCACTACATGGCCGCCGTCGAACTCGGCGCCGACCAGCTCACCGCCGTCGGCGACGAGATCCTCGCCGCCGCCTGAACCGGCTGGCTGACCCGGCTGGCTGGCCCGGCTGGCCTGGCCGGGCCGCCCGGACCGGTCGCGGGCTGCCGGTCAGGCCACCGGGGTGGTACGCGTGCGGCGGTGCCGGCCGTACCAGGCGATGCCGATCGCCACCCCGACCCCGACGCCCAGCGCCGCCGCGGCGACCGGCACCGCCGGGCGCTCCCGCAGCCGGCGGCCCAGCGGGATCGGGTGCCGGAACTCCAGCACCGGCCAGGCGTTCTCGGTGGCCAGCCTGCGCAGCGCCCGATCCGGGTTGACCACCGACGGATGCCCCACGCACTCCAGCAGCGGCCGGTCGCTCATCGAATCGGAGTACGCGTACGAGTCGGCCAGGTCGTAGCCGCGCAGCCGGGCCAGCTCGCTGACCGCCTCGACCTTGCTCGGACCGGCCGCGTAGAACTCCACCTCACCGCTGTACCGGCCGTCCGCCACCGCCATCCGCGTGGCGATCACGTCGGTCACCCCGAGCAACTCGCCGATCGGCCGGACCATCTCCTCCCCAGAGGCGGAGACCAGCACGACGTCCCGCCCGGCGGCCTGGTGCTCCTCGATGAGGGCCGCCGCCTCGGCGTACACGTAGGGGTTGATCAGCTCGTGCAGTGTCTCCGCGACGATCTGGCGGACCTGTTCCACCTGCCAGCCCTTGCACAGCGCGGCCAGGTAGTCCCGGGTCTTGGCCATGGTCTGCTCGTCGGTGCCGCCCAGCCGGAACATCAGCTGCGCGTACGCCGACTTCACCACGTCCCGCCGGGTGATCAGCCCATCCCGGTAGAACGGCCGACCAAACGCCAAGGCGCTCGACTTGGCGATGACGGTCTTGTCCAGATCGAAAAAAGCGGCACTTCGGCCCACGGCGCGAAAGTCTAGCCGGATGGTCTATGGTCGGCGGGTGCCTGGGGTACGGACTCCGGCCCGGCCCCTACGGCGACCTCCTCCACCCCCTGCCGTCAGTGACGGCGGTCACACTCTCCGGCGATGATTTCGCAGGGAGTGGAGGCGACACCACTCGACGTATACCGGTTTGCTCAGGCATGCTTGTTCTTGCGACGCACATTCGCGTTGTCGTACGACAGCAGGCCCTCGGCGATCGCACCCCCCGTGACCGCCGAGCCGGTTCGGCTCAACCCCCCCGGAGCCGAACCTCCCGACGACCCCCGTCTCCCCCCGACGGGGGTCGTCCCTTTCCCCGTCCCGTTCCGGGCCAGGTGAAGACGCGTTTCCCGAGTCGGCCGGTCCCAAGGTCGGCGCGTCACGAAGGTGATCAGGGGGTCTTACCGGCCAGGCGAGCACGGAGAGTCATGCAGCCGCCCCCGGAGGATCGCCGACGCGACGTCGGTGTCCAGGACGACCAGACTCACGCGGTGCCGGCTCACCGGGAGGCGTAAAGGTCGGCGAGGAAGTCATCCAACTCCTCGTCCGACTCGAACAGGCCAGGCCGCGCCAGGTCGTCGACGGAGGCGACCGGCCGGATCCCCTGGCGACGCGCCAGCTCCTCACGCGCCGAAGGCCAACAGCATCGTCGTTGCCGTCTCCGTCTTCGTCCGTGACGAGGGCGGCCGGGTGCTGCTCATCCAGCGCACAGACAACGGCCTGTGGTCGCTGCCCGGCGGCGGCCAGGAGATCGGCGAATCGGTCGCAGGGGCGGCCGTCCGGGAGGCCCAGGAGGAGACCGGCGTACGGGTCGAGGTCACCGGGATGGTCGGCGTCTATTCCGACCCCGCGCACGTCATCGCCTACTCCGACGGCCAGGTGCGGCAGCAGTTCTCCCTCTGCCTTCGAGCCGTGCCCCTCGGTGGCACCCTGACCCCGAGCGACGAATCAAGCGACGCCCGGTGGGTGGCCCGTGACGATCTGGTCACGCTCGACATCCACCCGTCGACCCTGCTCCGCATCACCCACGGCTACGAGGAACGCCCCGAGCCCTACATCGGCTGAGCGACGCTGCCCGAGAGTCGGCGCTGGGTCCGCTGCACGGCGGCGACATGTCCGACTCCGCCCGGCAGATGAAAGTCCGGCACCTCGGCGTGTCTTCGCTCAAGGCGTCAGGCGGCGATCGACGCCCCGTCAAGCCGATGCGCGTGCCCGGGCGCGTTCGTAGGCCAGGGTCAGTTCGGCGAGAACTCCGTCGGCAGGTTGCGGGCGGCCTTCGAGGTGCGTGCCGCGAAGTTCGTCCATGAACCTCTGCCACATTTCGGGGCCGCCGTCGGCGAGTAGCTGGGCGCGGATCGACAGCTCGGGTGATGTCGGGAGCCATCGGGAGCCCCAGGCGCCGAGATGCGCCATGAGCGGCACGAGTTCGATGGCCGCCTCGGTGAGCCGGTAGTCGATCTTCTGGCGGTGGGTCGGGTCCTCGTGCCGGCTGAGCAGGCCCGCGTCCACGAGCTTGGACAGGCGGCTGGCGAGGATGTTCGAGGCGATGCCTTCGATCGAGTTCGTGAGCAGCTCGCGGAAGTGCCGGTGGCCGCCGAACATGAGATCGCGCAGCACGACCAGGCTCCACCGGTCGCCCAGGAGCTCGACGGTCAGATTGATCGGGCACCCGGACTTTCCATCGGGTACGGGCAGGCGACCGGCCCCTACTGATGGCGACATGCAACCAGTTTAGTACGGTGGCACCGGTTGCAAGTTGCAACCGGAAGTTCTCCGCAGTTACCAAGGAGGATCCGTGCCGCAGTTGCTAAGGGTGCAGAGCTTCAACGTGTCGCGTGACGGGTTCGGCACCGGCGAGGGGCAGAGCCTGGAGCGGCCCTTCGGCCATGCCGACCCCACCCCGCTGTTCTCCTGGCGTGCCGCTACCGCCAGCTTCATGTACCGCACCGAACCCGGCGGCACCCGTGGCCTGGACGACTACCTGACCCGCGACTACGACCACAACATCGGCGCGGAGATCATGGGACGGAACAAGTTCGGCCCTCAGCGCGGGCCCTGGGAGAACCACGACTGGCAAGGCTGGTGGGGGGACAACCCGCCGTTCCACACGCCGGTCTTCGTGCTCACCCACTACGAACGACCGTCGTTCACCCTGTCCGACACCACCTTCCACTTCCTCGACGCGAGCCCGGCCGAGGCGCTGGAACGCGCCAGGCAGGCCGCCGATGGTCGGGACGTGCGCCTCGGCGGTGGAGTCGCGACCATCCGCGAGTTCATCGAGGCCGACCTGGTCGACACGATGCACATCGCCGTCGCGCCCGTCGACCTCGGCCGAGGTGAGCGGCTGTGGGACAGCCCCGACGACCTTCTCGACCGCTTCCACCTTGAGTCGGTGCCGAGCCCTAGCGGAGTCACCCACCTCCTGTTCTGGAGGCGATGAGTCGACCCCGATCGCGGGGTGGTGGCGGTGGGGAGCCATCCGCCGACCGCACCACCCACACGAGCGATGCGCCTGACCATGCGACATGGCACCCGATCGCCCTCCTTGCCATGTCGGGTGACTTCCCGATGAGTCCCTTCCCCGGGACGTCCGCCCGCCGACGGTCCGAAAGCCGACTCTGCAGCGGCACCTGAGCGTCCCGCCGCTGGTGGGAGGGCCTTTCCGTCCCCCGACGCCCTACGTAGCGGGCACGCGACGGTGTGGCGTCACCCGAGGCGCGTTCGTACTCTGTCCGGGACGTCCCGTCGACCGTGGGGGAGGGCCGGACGCTGCTGGTTAACCGGAGCCTCGCCGACGTCCCCGCCGACCGGGTCGTCGCGTTGCCCGACGCGGACACCGACGCGCTGGCCATGCTGATCGCGCGGGACCACGCGGAGTTGGCCGCCGTGGTGCACCGCCCGGCCGCCCGGATCGCGCTGCCGGTGGACTTCGTGTACGCCGCGTTGGACCAGCTCGAACAGGTCGCCGTCGAGTTGCTGCCCGCCTGGCTGCCCGAGGCTGCGGACGGCGTCCGCCCGGACACGTCCGGGCTGGCGGCGGTCCGGGCCGCCGCTGCGGCGCGCTCCCGCCGCGATCGTTATCCCGGCTCCTTCCTGCCCGACCTGGCCGTCTTCGCGGTGACGGCCCGCCGTCCGTCCGGCACGCAGTTGCCGTTGCGCACCCGGGCGGCGGCGCTGGCGCGGCTCGTGGCGGGGGCGTTCGGCCGGCGTCGGGTGGTGCTGCTCGTCGAGCCGGCCGCCGGCACGGGCGCGGTGTCTGCGGCGGGGGCCGCCTGGCTGGTGCAGCACGGCGGCCCGGTCACCTGGCTGCTCGGGGCTGACGCGGCCGGGCTGGAGGCGGTGCCGGAGTTCTCGGTCGCGCTGCCGCCCGGGCCGCGCTACGTCCCACCCGCGCCGCTACGCACAGCGCGCGACGTGCCATCCGCGTCGCTCACCCCGCCACGCACAGCGCGCGACGTGCCTCCCGCGCCGCGCGGACTGTCGTCCGACGCGGGGGCGGTGGTGGGCCAGCCGCACCCGGCGAGCGAGGCCGAGAAGAGGCTGGAGGCGGCGCTCGCCGCCGAGAGCTGGGCCGTCGGGCGGCGGTGGAACCAGAGCTACCGGTCGCACGATCTGGCCACGCCGATCCGGCTGGATCTAGTGTGGCCCGACGAACGGTGCGTGGTGGAGATCGACGGGCCGGAGCACTGCCGTCCGGTCCACTTCGAGGCCGACCGGCAGCGCGACGTCCAGTTGCAACTGGATGGTTACGCCGTCCTGCGCTTCACCAACGCCCGGGTGACCCACGACGTCGGTGCCGTGGTCCGGCAGATCGGCACGTATCTGCGGGAACGTCGGCGGGACATGGCGGAAGGACGGCAGCATGGCCGGCGATGATCTGACGGCATCCGAGAGCGCGATCCTCGTCGTGCTCATGGCCGAGGCGCGCGAGGTGCTGAACACCGAGCTCCGCGAGCTCTACCACCTCGACGTACGCAAGCCGCAGCGCGACAAGCTCACCCGCCTGCACTACGTCGCCAGCCGCAAGAGCGGATCGACGTACGCCCTCCAGCTCGACGACAAGGGCTGGGTGCGGATGCAGAGCGACCTCGACTTCGCGCTGCGCGGCGCGTCGGCGCTCGGTGCCGCGCTGACCGCCCTCCAGGCCAACCTGCGCGACCGGGTCCTGGCGCGCAGCGGCTGCGCCACGCTCGCCGAGCTGTTCGCCGTGACCGACGTACGCGCGTCGGCGCCCACGGCCGCCGCCGACCCGGCGGGCGCGCTGACGGCGCGCGTCGTCAGCGCGTACCGGGCGCTCGCCGACGCGCCGGGGGCCTGGGTGAGCCTGCGCCGCCTCCGCCCGTTCTTCGCCGACGTGCCGAGGGAGGACCTGGACGAGGCGCTGCGTCGGCTCAGCCGCTCCGAGGGCGTCGCCATCACGCCGGAGTCGAACCAGAAGACGCTCACCGAGGCGGACATCGCGGCCGCGCTGCGCCTCGGCGGGCAGGACAATCATCTGCTGGCGATCGGCGTGTGATGGACGAGGCGGAGCGGACCGCGCTGGCGGCCCTGCGGTTCGACTGGGCGCCGGTCCCCGACGACGTGTGGCGTCCGCTGCCCTTCCACGTCGAGGGCCTGCACGTCCCGGTTGTCCGGGAGGTGCTCGCCGGGGTGGACGAGGCCGCGTCGAACCCGCACGGCAGCCCGCTCGGCCTCGTCGTGCAGGGGCAGCGGGGGTCCGGCAAGACCCACCTGCTGGGCGTGGTCCGCCAGCGGGTGCAGGAGGCGGGCGGCTACTTCTTCCTGGTCGGCCTGCTCGACGCGGGCAGCTTCTGGGACAACGTCCTCGCCGCCCTGCTGGACGGCCTGGCCCGGCCGGTGCCCGGCAGCCCCGAGACGCAGCTCAAGCTGCTGCTGCGGCGGCTGTCGGCGCTGGTGGGCGCGCCCCGGACGGCACGCCGGGCCGTGATGGGCGACACCGAGCTGACCCGGCCGGCGCTCGACGCCTTCCTCACCGGCCTCGGCGACTACGACCGGCACGCGGCCCGCACCTGCCAGGAGACCGCCCGCGCCCTCGCGCTGTCCGCCTCGGAGGACATCTCCCACCGCGACCTGGCGGAGAACTACTTCCTTTCCGGCGAGGAGGTCGTGGCCGGCGAACGCGCGGCCTGGGGGATGCGGCGCGCGCCCCGACCGGCCCAGCAGATCGTGCAGGACCTGTCCTGGCTGCTGGCGCTCACCGGCCCGTCGGTGGTGGCGATCGACCAGGTCGACACGCTGATCGCCCAGTTGGCGATCCAGAGCGACCCCGCCGTGGTGGGCGCCGCCGCGATGAGCCCGGAGCAGTCGCTCATGCTGGCCCGGATGGCGGACGGCCTGATGTCGCTGCGGCAGGCGACGCGGCGCACGCTGACCGTCCTCGCCTGCATCCCGAACTCGTGGACGATCATCCGGTCCACGGCCGCCGACACCGTCGCCGACCGGTTCCGGGAGACCCCGGTCCTGCGCCGGATCGACGACGCCGATCTCGCGCGGGCGATCATCGAGAAGCGGTTCACCGTCCGCTACGGCGAGGTCGGGTACGCGCCGCCGTACCCGTCGTGGCCGGTGTCCCCGCGCGCCTTCGCCGAGGCCGGGGCCTTCACCCCGCGCCAACTGCTGATCGAGATCGACCGGCACATCCGGGGCTGCCTCGCCGCCGACGAGGTGCGGGAGATGGCCACGCTGGGCGAGCCGGCCGTCGCGGAGTCACCAGCGCCCCGGCCCGCCCCGGTCACCGCCACCGCCGAGGAGATGGAGCGTTACGACGCCCGCTTCGCCGAGCTGCGGGACGCCGCCGACGTCGCCACCCCGCTCGGGCGGGCGACGGAGGACGAGGCGATGCCGCCGCTGCTCGCCGCCGGGCTCACCGCCTGGATCCTGGAACGCGGCGACGCCGGTGCGGCGTTCAGCGTCGACCCGCCCCCGAGCACCGACCCGCCGCTGCACGCCCGGCTGCGCCTGACGCTCGACGAGCGCACCGAGGACCAGGCGCACTGGTGTTTCCGGGCGATCAGCGACGACCACCACGGCAACGCGGCGCTGGCCCGGCTCCGCAAGGCGAGTGTGGCGGCCGCCCTCGACACCGGCTCGGCCAAGCGCACGCTGTTCCTGCTGCGCAACCGCGGCTGGTCGACCAGCGCCGCCACCCGGAAGGCCGTCTCCGCGTTCACGGCGGCGGGCGGGCAGACCATCGGTGTCGACGAGGAGGACCTGCGGATCCTCTCGGCGCTGCGGGTCATGCTCGCCGAGGCCACGATGGACTTCCAGGGCTGGCTGATCGACCGCCGCCCGACCCGGGACCTGAAGTTCCTCCAGCACGCGCTGGCCGACGTCGACCGCTGGACGACGGACGCCGCGCCGCCGGGACCCGCCGCCCGCCCGGCCGCCCCGACCCCCACCGCCCCGACCCCGGTCACTCCGGCCCCGGAGGCCAGCGAGCCGGCGCGGTCGGCCGAGTCGGCAGGGCCGGCCGAGTCGGCCCCGGCGGCCACCGTCCCGGCCGAGCCGGCGTTCGTCGTCGGGTACGGGTACGACGACGGCGCGCCCGTGCCGCTGGCCCTGGAGGCGCTCCGGAAGCACACCACGATCTTCGCCGGCTCGGGCTCGGGCAAGACGGTGCTCATCCGCCGCATCGTCGAGGAGTGCGCCCTCGCCGGTGTCTCCGCCATCGTGCTCGACCCGAACAACGACCTCGCCCGCCTCGGGGAGGAATGGCCCGAGCAGCCCGCAGGGTGGCGGCCGGGCGACGCGGCCCGGGCGCGGGACTATCTGGCGTACACCGACGTGGTGGTCTGGACGCCGCGCCGCAACTCGGGCCGCCCGCTGAGCTTCCAGCCGCTGCCCGACTTCACCGGCGTGCGCGACGACCCGGACGAGTTCGGTGAGGCCGTCGAGGCGGCGGTCGCGGCCCTCGCGCCGCGCGCCATGGTCACCGGCCGGGCCACCAGGGCGCACCTGGGGCTGGCGGTGCTGCGCAAGGCCGTCGAGCACTACGGCCGGCGCGGCGGTTCCCGGCTGAGGGGCCTCGTCGACACGCTGGCCGACCTGCCGGACGGGATCATCGACCTCGACGACGCCGAGAAGATCGGCCTCAGCCTGGCGCAGAACCTGACGGCGGCCATGGTCAACGATCCGCTCTTCGGGGGCGAGGGCACCCCGATGGATCCCGGCGTGCTGCTCACGCCCGCCCCCGGCAGGCGGGCCCGGGTGTCGGTGGTCAGCCTCGTGGGCCTGCCCTCCGACGACGTGCGCCAGAGCTTCGTCAACCAGCTCCAGATGGCGCTGTTCGCCTGGATCAAGAGGAACCCGGCCGGCGACCGGCCGCTGCTGGGGCTGCTCGTCATGGACGAGGCGCAGACGTTCGCCCCGTCGGGGGCGATGACGGCCTGCACCCAGAGCACGCTGGCGCTGGCCGCCCAGGCGCGCAAGTACGGGCTCGGGCTGGTCTTCGCCACGCAGGCGCCGAAGGGGCTGCACAACCGCATCCCGGGGAACGCGGCGACGCAGTTGTACGGCCTGATGAACAGCCCGATCCAGATCGAGGCGGCCCGCGAGATGGCCCGCGCCAAGGGCGGGGACGTGCCGGACATCTCCCGGCTGACGGTGGGCGAGTTCTACCTCGCCGCCGAGGGCGCGGCACCACGGAAGATCCGGACCCCGCTCTCGCTGACGCATCATCCCCGCAGCCCGCTCACCGTCGAGGAGGTGCTGGATCGGGCGCGCGGGACGGCCGGTCCGGAGTGGCGGGACGATAGCTGAGAGTGATTTAGGGCGGTGTGCAAATTGCCCCGATGGGATTGTCACGCACCCTTCGCACAGCGTCCCGTCGCCACTACTTTGTGCCGTACTGCCAGGTAAAAGGCTTGATCATTGATCTTCCTGAACATTGTGGACGCTGGGGCGTCTACAACCGCTGCCCGCCACGGATAGTAATTGTCGACCGAGAGGGGCAGGGGAAAGATGAACGAAGCGCTGGCGGAACCGCTCACCGGATACCAGGTGATGGCCGTGGCCGTCACCGTCGCCGGGGTACTGGCCGGCCTGGCGCGCGCCTGCGTCGCGTACCGGGCCCGGATACAGCAGGAGCGGGAGGTGACGACACGTACGACAGCCCGGGTCACGTGGCTGACCAGGCTCGCGGAGGCCGACCACGACGTGGTGCGGATCGTGGAGCGCGACCGCGACGGGCACCGCGAGGTGGAGCTGGGCGGCCGTGGCGGGTCGAACTCCGAGGCCGCCAGGGAGGCGGCGTGATCGAGTTCGAGGGCACCGCCGCCCTGACACCGGAGCAGGCCGACTGCGAGGCGACGCGCGAGGCGGAGGCCACACGCGTGAAGGCCGCGCACGACCAGGAGTTCGCCGCGTTCACCGAGGCCTCCTACCACCAGGTGGAGCGGATCCTCAGGTCGGCGTGCCGGGACCGCGAGGTGGTCGAGGACGCGCTCAACGAGGCGTACCTGCACGGGCGCGTCCAGTGGTCCAAGCTGCGCGTCCACGACCGGCCGATCGGCTGGATCATCGTCACGGCGCGACACAAGATCCGCAAGGACCACCAGCGGCACCTACGGGAGGCTGCGATGGCACCGGAGGACCTGCCGACGGCGCCGCACTCGAACATCGCCGACGTGTGGGAGGCGCAGGAACTGCTGCGGGGCTGGTTGCACCGGCTCCCGGCACGGCACGCCGAGGTGTTCCAGATGGCGCAGGAGGGCTTCTCCAACCAGGAGATCGCCCGCATCCTCGGGCTGACCGAGAACAGCGTCCGCTCCTACAAGGTCGCCGCGAGGCGAGGGCTGCGCGAGCTGGCTGAGGAGGCCGGCTACGTCGCCCCGGACGGTCACCGGCGGCAGGGAGCACGTCGTGGACCTCGATGACATCCTGGCGCTGGCCGAGACCAGGCCGAGCCCGCTGGAACTCGCCCGCGCGCGCCGCGTCGCGCGTGCGGCGCAGAGCCGGTACGACCTCTCGCTCGCCGAGGGCTACAAGATCATGGTCGACACCGCCCTCGTCGACCCGCTGACCTGGGACGTCGACGAGGCGACCAGGGTCGCGCGCGCCGCCCAGCTGGCGAAGTTGGGCACCATCACCTGGGTGGCCGGCGGGCGGGACGGCCTCGGTCGGCTCCACTGGTCGGACGAGATGGCGATGATCTTCGGGCAGGCGCCGGGGACACTGCGCCTCACGCCCGAGACGCTGTTCGGGCTCGTCCATCCCGCCGACGCCGAGCGGGTCCGCAGGGCCGTCCGGACGGCGTGGACGCGGTGCCGGCCGGGCGAGGTCGGCTTCCGGGTGGTCCAGCCCGGCGGCAGCATCCGCCACGTGCACTGCCACCTGGAGATCACCACCCGCGAGGGCGAACCGTCGGGGATCATCGTGACCGGCGAGGACGTCACCGCGCTCGAACTCGCCCGGCAGGAACGCCGCCGGCTCGCCATCCGGAGCCAGATGCTCGGTGCCGACCTGGCCGTGCTGGACGGCCTCACCGGGCTGCCGAACCGCGGGTACGTCATCGACGAGGTCGACCGGGCCCGCCGTACCACCGGCGGAGCCCTGGTCGTGGTCGCGACCGAACCCGCCACCCGGCTGCCGGACGCGCTCACCGACGCCGACCGCGACCGCCTGACGGCGTCGGTCGCCCGGCTGCTGCGCACGGTCGTCGGCAACGACGTGACCGCAGGTCTGGTCGGCTCCGGATTGTGGGGGGTGCTGCTCGCGCCGGCCGACGGGCGCGCGGAGGCCGCCGAGAGCCTGGCGGCCCGGATCGTGGAGACCTTCCGGAACCACCTGTTCGGCATCCGGCAGAACACCCTGCGGCTCAACACCTCGGCGGGCGTGGTGCGCTTCGGCAGCGGCGTGCTCGCCACCGGCTTCGACCTGCTCGTCGACGGCGAGCACGCGGCCCGGGACGCGCGCCGCGACACCGCCTCCGTCGTCGTGCTCGACCAGCCGGTCGCGGACGGCGAGCGGACGGCCCGGTGCCGCTCCCGTGTCCGGCACGCGGTCTCGGCCAGCAGGTTCGCCCTCTACGCCCAGCCCATCGTCGACCTCAACCTCAACCAGGTCACCCGCCACGAGATCCTCCTGCGGGTGCGCAGCGACACCGGGGAGCCGGTCGCGCCGGTGGCCTTCCTCGACATGGCCGAACGCGTCGGCGAGATCCTCGCGGTCGACAAGTGGGTCGTCGACCACGCCCTGGAGTTCATCGGCCGGGGCGCGCAGACCTCCCACTACCAGGTCAACATCTCGGGGAAGTCCCTCGCCGACCCGGGACTGCTGACCTTCGTGACGGAGGCGATCGACCGGTACGGGGTCAAGCCGGAGCGCCTGACGTTCGAGATCACCGAAACCGCGCTCATCGAGAACCGGAACGAGGCGCTGGCCTTCGCCCGGGGGATCAGGGCGGCGGGCTGCCACCTGGCGCTTGACGACTTCGGCACCGGGTACGGGGCGCTCGCGCACCTGAAGTACCTCCCGGTGGACCTCGTCAAGATCGATGGAACGTTCATCGTCGACCTCTGCCGGTCGCCGGCGGACCAGGCCGTGGTGTCGAAGCTGGTGGAACTGTGCCAGACGCTCGGCATCCGCGTCGCGGCCGAGTACGTGCAGGACGACGAGACCGTCGAGCACCTGAAGAGCTACGGCGTCGACTTCGCCCAGGGCTACTGGACCGGCCGACCCGAGCCGATCACGGTGAGCCAGGACGCGGTACAGACGGTCGAACTCGAACTGCGGTTCCCGCCGCAACACACCGCCCTCGGCTGAACCGAGGCGCGCTGCGCCGAAAGTTTCGGGCTCTGGTGGGGTAAGGGTCATGCCCGGCAGGGGAGGTGCTTCCTGTCGGGCTTCCGGTGTGCCGTCAGTGTGTAGGGCTGATCGCGCTCCCCTGCCTCGCACGACAGCGCCATCGACGTTGACCGATCGGGCGGTTGCGGGTATGTTGCAGTCCAGTTACGGCAGTTTCCGAAAGTTTCGGAAACAGGCCGTGAATCCGCGCTTCCTTCCAACTTTGCGCATCGTCGATGGATATGCAAAGGAGTGTCATGAAACGTCTACTGAGCAACGGCCGCCGCCGCGCGGTGGTGGCCACCGCCGCCAGCGCGCTGGTGCTGGCCGGTGCGGCGCTGGTGGTGCCCAGCCTGGCCCAGGCCGCCACCACGCTGGGGGCCGCGGCGGCGCAGTCGGGCCGCTACTTCGGCACCGCCATCGCCGGGGGTCGGTTGAACGACTCCACGTACAGCACCATCGCCGGGCGTGAGTTCAACATGATCACGGCCGAGAACGAGATGAAGCCGGACGCGACGGAGCCGAACCAGAACCAGTTCAACTTCTCCGCCGGGGACCAGATCTACAACTGGGCCACCCAGCGTGGCCTGAAGGTCCGGGGGCACACCCTGGCCTGGCACGCCCAGCAGCCGCCCTGGATGGAGCGCATGAGCGGCAGCGCGCTGCGCAGCGCCATGATCAACCACATCAACGGCGTGATGGCCCACTACAAGGGCAAGCTCGCCGCGTGGGACGTGGTCAACGAGGCGTTCAACGAGGACGGCAGCCGCCGCCAGTCGAACCTCCAGGGCACCGGCAACGACTGGATCGAGGTGGCGTTCCGCACCGCCCGGGCGGCCGACCCGTCGACCAAGCTCTGCTACAACGACTACAACATCGAGAACTGGAGCTACGGCAAGACGCAGGGCGTCTACCGGATGATCCAGGACTTCAAGTCCCGCGGCGTGCCGATCGACTGCGTCGGCCTGCAGACCCACTTCACCGGCGGCAGCTCCCTGCCGAGCAACTTCCAGACCACGCTGTCCAGCTTCGCCGCGCTCGGCGTCGACGTGGCGCTGACCGAGGTCGACGTCACCAACGCCTCCACCACCCAGTACGCCGGGCTCACCCAGGCCTGCCTGAACGTGCCCCGCTGCATCGGCATCACCGTCTGGGGCGTCCGCGACAGCGACTCCTGGCGTTCCAACGAGAACCCGCTGCTCTTCGACGGCGGGGGCAACAAGAAGGCCGCGTACACCTCGGTCCTCAACGCCCTCAACGCCGCCGGCCCCGGTCCCACCGGCACCCCGACGGCGACGCCGACCACGCCGCCGCCGTCCGGCGGCGCCAACCGGATCGTCGGCAGCCAGTCGGGCCGGTGCATCGACGTGCCGAACTCGTCGCAGACCAACGGCACGCGGGTGCAGCTCTACGACTGCCACGGCCAGACCAACCAGCAGTGGACGTACACCGCGAGCAAGCAACTGACCGTGTACGGCGGCAGCCGGTGCCTGGACGCCAACGGCTCCGGCAACGGCGCGGCGGTCCAGATCTACAGCTGCAACGGCGGGGCCAACCAGCAGTGGAACGTCAACTCCAACGGCACCATCTCGGGCGTCCAGTCCGGCCGCTGCCTCGACGTGTGGGGCACCGGCAACGGGCAGCAGGTCCAGCTCTACGACTGCCACGGGCAGGCCAACCAGCAGTTCCGCCTCGTCGCCAACTAGCGAGGCGCGGTGGCTCACCGTCGTGGCTGATGCCGCGACGGTGAGCCACCGTCGTTTCAGCGCACCACGGCCCGGCGCGTCTCGGGCTCCGGCTGGAAGCAGGCCAGCGCCCACCCCCGGTCGTTCGTGACCACCCACGGGTGCCCGACGTAGGTCTGCTGCCGGTACGACTCGCCCGGTCCCAGCGTCCGGTACTGCCGGCGGCGGCCGTCCCAGTCGAGCCAGTACACGACGACCCGCTCGCGCCGGGCGTTGACGAAGTCGACGTACGTCGAGCGGCCGCCGCCGGTCGACCGCAGGCGCGACTCCGCAGACGGCGGAAGCGCCTGCAGTTCCGCCGTACCCGCCGGGGTGGGCTGCGGCCGCGGCCCGGTCGTCGCCGGGGCGGGCCGGCTCGTGGTCGCGCGGGCGGTCGGGGTCGGGCTGGTGGTCCGGGGCCGGTCGGTCGACGGGCGGCTCGACGCGGAAGCCCGGGCCGGCGACGAGGCCCGGTTCGACAGCGACCCCAACGCCGGAGAGAGGGTGGGCGTGGGCGTCGCGCTGTCGGTCGGCAGGCCCACCCGGATCGGCTCCTGGGCGATCGGCCCCGGCTGGTACGGCTGGTAGGCGTTGAACAACGGAAGCAGCGTGATGACCAGAGTGGCCACCAGCCCGACCGCCACGGAGGTCAGCACGAGGGCCAACTGCGGCCCCTCGCTGCCGTAGGCGCGTCTCGACGGCGCGGACGCCGGCTGGGCGGCCGGTGCCGCCCCCGGCCCCGCCCCGGTCCAGCCGTCCCCGACGGGAAACGCCTGGTAGGGCGCGGACGGCAGAGCCGCGCGCTCCACCGACGGCTGCACCCAGCCGCCGATGCGCAGGCGCGCCACCGTCCCGGCGCCTTCCCCGGCCCCCCTGGAGATGTCGAGCCTGCGCCGATCGTCGAAATCGTTTGAGTGGGTCATGGCCCCGATCCGCGCACGGTGCCGCT
This sequence comes from Micromonospora haikouensis, assembly GCF_000876225.1. NCBI lineage: Bacteria > Bacillati > Actinomycetota > Actinomycetes > Micromonosporales > Micromonosporaceae > Micromonospora > Micromonospora haikouensis. Next base: position 813,464 of record NZ_JXSX01000001.1, read on the forward strand.
CGAAACAGCGGCACGGAGGACCGAATTATGCGAAATGGGTTCTCCAAGGTCAATGGTTGCCGGGGGGAATTCTGCCTCGGCCGTCCATCGGGCACCCGGGCCGGCGGCGTATTCGGGCGCGGGACGTGCGACGGGGCCCAGGCGCCTGCCGTGGCTGACCCCTCCGACCTGCACCGCTTCGGCCCGCCATAGCAGATCCACTCGGGCTTCGGGCGTTGTCCACAGTGCCCCCGGTTGTCCACAGGGAAGCCATCGTGGGCGGCCGGGCCGGGTCCCACCCGGGCACGCTCTCCGGCAGCACCCCCGAGCCCGACTGCTGGAGGCCGCGATGCCACCACCCCGTACCCCGCTCCCGCCGCGCCGCCGACTGCCCCTGGTGGTGACCTCGGACGACGGCCTGCTCGACGACCTGCTCCGGCTCGCCGCCGCAGGCGGCACCGAGGTCGAGGTGGCCGCCGACCCGGCCGCCGCCCGGTCCCGGTGGTCACCGGCCCCGCTGGTGCTGGTGGGCGACGACCAGGCCCAGCCCTGCCTGCGGGCGCGGCTGCCGCGCCGGTCGCGCATGGTCCTGGTGGGCCGGACGGGGCAACTGGACCCCGGCTGGGAGATCGCCGAGCTGATCGGTGCCGAGCACGTCGCCACGCTGCCGGCCGCCGAGCCGTGGCTGGTGGACCGGTTCGCCGAGTGCGCGCCGGACCGCGCCGGGGACGGCGTGGCCCGGGTGGTCGCGGTGCTCGGCGGCCGGGGCGGTGCCGGAGCCAGCATCCTCGCCGGCGGGTTGGCCGTCACCGCCGCCCGGGCCCGGCTGCGCACCCTCCTCGTCGACGCCGACCCGCTCGGCGGCGGGCTCGACCTGGTGCTCGGCTGGGAACAACTGGACGGGCTGCGCTGGCCGGCGCTGACCGACGCCGACGGCCGGGTCGACCCGCCGGCGCTGGTGCGGGCCCTGCCCAGCCGCGGCGACCTGGTGGTGCTCTCCTGGGACCGGGGAGACCCCCTGCCGCTGCCCGCCCCGGCCATGGCGGCCACCCTCGACGCGGCCCGACGCGGGCGCGACTTCGTCGTGGTCGACGTGCCCCGGCACCTCGACGACCCGGCCGTGCTCGCGTTGCAGGCCGCCGACCAGGCGTTCCTCGTCGTGCCGGCCGAGCTGCGGGCCACCGCCGCGGCGGCCCGGGTGGCGGCGGCCGCCGCCCCGCACTGCGCCCAACTCTCCGTCGTCGTGCGGGGCCCGGCGCCGGGCCGGCTCAAGGCCGTCGAAGTCGCGTGTGGTACAACAGGGGGCACCCCGACGCTCCTGGTACTACTACGCCGTCATCCAACACCTGGCCGTGTGTATCGCGGCGATAGTCGTCATCGTCGGCGTCCTGTTGGCGCTCCCTGAGCCCCGCGAGCCGAAGGTCTACCCCATTCGACCGGCCACGCCCGCCGAGGAACACCAGCACGAACGGCAGCAGCTGGCCGACCTGCTTGACGCCATGCGGTCGCAGAGGTAGCCATGCCGAAGACCTACCACTCGAACTGCGATCACCCCGCCACCAACGCGGCCCGTGAAGCTTGCCGGAAGGCGGGCGGACCTGGACCAGAGGCGACCAGGGGGTTAGACCATGCCAACTGCGACCATCCGCTCACCAACGCTGCCCGCAAGCGATGCCGCCGGAGAGTTTCGCCTCACCTCAAGGCAAAGCGGGCCGTCAAGTACGTCGGCGTGAGTCAGAGCGGGGGACCGGCCGATCTGCCGATCATCCCTGCCGATGGGCTCTCCACACCGTCTCTCCTCTACCTGCCTCTTGCGTCATCAAAAGAGCTGTTGACGAGCTTCCCGGAGCCGCGCCGCACGAGGAAGCGCAAGAAGCCGGTGCAGGGAAGGTAAGCCCCAGCCCTCCGGCGAGTGGACCGATGAAGGCTACTGGCCCGAGTACCTGACCGAGCACGACCACGTACCGCCCCGACCTGACCCGTTCGATTCGTGGTGGGCACTGGCGTAGAGACGGTGCAGGTCACCGACGCCACCGGAACAGTTCAGCAATCGCCTTGATGATCGCGGCGCGGTCCTTGCCCTCGGTGCCACGTAGGGCAATGTACGTGATGATGATCATTCCCGCGACCGGCACACCTATAGCAGCGACGACCCAAGGCCCAGCGCCCATGACAGGCTCAAGGTTGGCGATCCACACTTCTTACCCCTCCTCCCTGGTCGGGCGAGGGTGCGTCAACCCAGCCCGGCCAGTGCGTGAACACTGGTCTGGCTGAGTCCGCGTTCCGGCGATCGTGGATCTCAGTACCGAGAAGCACTTGCCTCTCGGGTCTTGCCGATGGTGCTACCTACCACTTGGTATGGGTCGAACTGTGGCTGCTCTGCCGCCGGAGCACAGAGAGCCCTCCTCGTGCCCGGCATTGCGCCGTTTGCTTCCATTGCGGACGCTGGCTGAGGGTTAGGCACCCAGCCATTGCGGCTCGGGTGATCTGCAAGCAGCGTACCCGACCGCCGCCACGGACGCGACGACCGCGCATAGAGGTGCCTGAGATCGCCCCAGAGCCGCTGGTGGGCGGGGGTGGGTGTTGTCCCCGGTGGTGTGGCACCCGTTGCGGGCTGTGGCGAACTCAGCGCCGTTGGGAGTCCCAGCACCATGTATGGTCGATCCACACGACGGACGCCGACGGCAACCGGCCGGAGTCGTGGTGTTCCACCCTTCGCGTATTGGGCGCGAGTCAACCGAGGAGAACGCTGCCGGGCACCCCTATGCCCTCGCGGGACCTCGGCACGCGTGTATCCCCGCGAGGGCGGTTGGGACATGACCCAATGCCACGAGACAAGTACGGTTGGCAGCCGGCCAAGGTCGAGTTGTTCAAGCGGCGGCTGACGATTCAGCAGGTGGCCGAGGAGATCGGCGTGCCGGAGCGGCACCTCCGCAACGCACTCGCGGGCAAGACGTACCCCATGCCCGAGGTGCGTAGGGGCCTGCCGCGTTTGCTCGACGTTCCCCTCAGCGACCTGTTCTGCGCCGAGATGCTTGAGGCGAGCTACGACCCGCGCAAGGGATCGGCGGTGCGGTCGTGACCGCCACCCGCCGGAAGCTGGACTTCCGTCCTCGGACCGTCGTCACCTGCTGGCCCGAGGCCGAGTGGTACACGCCGGAGACGTTCGAAGAGGTCGCCGCGCAGGACGCCGTGCGGTCGGCGGTCAAGCAGGGCTTGCCGCCTGTCATTCAGGACCGGTCCACGCTGGACAAGATCGCGGCCCTCGGAAAGAGGTGAGGGCTCCCGCACTGCCAATGCGAGAGCCCTCGTGAAACGACAAAGGATAAGTGAACCATAATGCCTAATCAAAGAGCGCTGCAACTCAGCAAGTTTCCCCCTCCTCCACTGCCGATGCCCAAGAGCCGGGGCCTTGCTAAGGGCGAAGAGCTGACAGTCATCAATCGGCACTTGAAGCCCTTGTTGCGCGGTATCAAACCTAAGCCGGGCAAGGTCTACCGCCCTTCCAAGCTCAACCGGACGCCGCTGGAGCAGATGAGCGAAGGCGACTTCCATCTGCTCTTGATCTGGTTCATGCCCTACTACCACACCACCTACACGAGCGATCTCAACGAGTACAAGCGATTCCTTGACTCCGTGTTGGCCGAAAGTTACCGGCTGGACGTGGCACTACTGCTGGGTGACATGTACCCGATCTGCCGCACGATCACCAAGGAACGCCAGGCCGTCCGCCTGCGGGCGCTGAAGAAGAAGGCTGCCTGATGGGACTACATCTGGTCGAGGACGACGGACCCTTCGAGGAACTGACCGACGAAGAGCTCGAAGAGTCCGAGCAGGAGGAGTACGACAACCTCGTTCGGAAGGAGAAGCTGAAGCTCCGCGCCCAAGCGGAGGCCCGTCGCCAGGTGGCGGAGGAACTGGCTGCGGCTGACTTCCGCGCTCCTGACCCCGAGACGTACGGCACCCTGGCCGACATCAACAAGCTGGACCTGCCTCCGGTCGAGTACCTGGTGGGTTCGGCCGAGGACGGCAAGAAGGGCCTCCTGGGCGCGCGGCACAACGCGGTACTGATCGCGCAGTACAAGACCGGCAAGACCGCCCTGGCAATCGATCTCGCGCGGTCTCTGGTGGACGGAGAGCCGTTCCTGGGGACGTTTCCGGTGGTCCGGTCGCGAGTGGGATTCTGGTCGCTGGAGGTCGAACTCAACGAACTGCGGCGCGAGTTCATGGACCCAGTGGGGATCAAGTCCGACCGCAGGCTGGCGGTGTGGGATGGCGTCGGTCAGCCAGTCAACATCCTGTCGGAGCCGGGCAAGGCGTGGACGGTCAACTGGCTGAAGCACTACAAGGTCAAGGTATGGATGATCGACAGCCTGGCGGTCCTGGCGGTCTGGGTTGGCGTGGACATCGACAAGGACAACGGACAGACCCGCGCGCTGTTCGCCGCGATCGATGAGATCAAGCGTGAGGCCGATGTCCAGGTGTCCTTCATCCTCGCCCACACGCCGCGTGCGGACATGGAAGAGGGCAAGGAACGGGCGCGTGGTGCCTCCGCGATCGATGAGCACGCAGGCGCCCGGTGGATCTTCACCATGCACAACAACATCCGCTTCCTCCGAGTCAACGGGCGAGGCGTGGAGCTGAAGCAGACGTCACTGGTCTGGGACGACGAGACGCACAGGTCCTCGATCGGCACGGCGGGCAGCCGAGATGACGTGGTTGACCGCGATGTGTGGATCGGTCTGGCTGCGTACGCGGAGGCCAACCCCGGCCTGTCCAAGTCCAAGTTCAAGGCGGCAGCCAAACACCTCTTCCCTCCAGGCAAGAAAAGTGGGCAGGCAGCAGGCACGGTCATTGATGAGGCCATCTACCACGGGTTCTTGCGGGAGGGCCAGGGGGCGCAGAAGAAGGAGAAGCGCATCGAACCGGGGCCTGAGCACCGGGGCGGCCCACCCCCACCGGTCAAGCCTGAAGGTGGTGCCACACCTCATTACATCGCGGCGGAACGACCGCGCCGGGGCGGGACGAATGGGACGGAACGACCGGGGCGACGCAGCCGAACGACCCGCGACCGGTAGCCGAACGACCGGGAATCAACGGGGGCGGTCGCAACGTGCCAGGTCGTTCCACCTACCGCATACCTCACGGTTCCCGGTCGTTCTGGGTCGTTCTGGGTCGTTCTGAATAACCTGGTTGGGTTGGTCGTTCCGTATATACATGGAACGACCCAACCAAACATGACCACCGACGAGGGCGGCAGCGGAACGACCGGGGCGGTGCGGCGGACCGACGACGGGGACGGCCCTCATGCCTGCGGGTGTGGGGGGCGTCTTCCTAGAAACACCGCCGGTCTTTCTAGGCTCTCGTCTCCTAGCAAGGGCGGCCGTTGGATCTTACTGCGGTATCGGTCCGCCCACCCGCCCCACCAGCATGTACGGGGAACGTCTCCAGGCCACCGTAGAGGCCATGGCGCACCGAGTGGTGTGGACGACACGGTTCCGGGGTGGTCGGTGACCTCTGCGGCGATCTGAACGGCCTAGATCAAGAACTCTGCGACAGGCTCTCGGCGTCGAGATATACGTACAGGCCGTTGACCAGCGGCAGCGACTCGTTGGGGTCGTACTCGATGCCCACCGGCTGATCCGGTGACACGTTGCCTGCGCTCTGCGCCAGGTTTACGAAGCGGATCAGCTCGCCCCAGGTGAGCTGGTCGTCCAAATCGAGGGTGACCTTGAGGTTCCGGTCGGTCTTCTTGAAGTCATCAGTCACCCCGCGATCCTTGCAGCGGGAGGCCACCGAGCCAAGCCGGCCGTGTGGCGTCTGCTGCGCTAGACGTCCCGCGCACTGCTGTCAGCCGGCACCTTGGGATACCGGGTTACCTGGATACGCTCCGTAGGATCCATGGTCACGTATCCGCAGATGGCCCCGTCGGACCAAGCGTGCGAGCAGCCGTAGAACTTCTTGTCGCCGAAGCCCGCCGTCATGCGCCACGTGCACACGTGCTGCTCGGGTTTCTGGTCAGAGGCGTTGGTGTCCACCGCAACATCCTGCCGTAGGCCGTCGGTCCAAGACGGAATGCGTCGAGTTCTAGGCAACGGACACGTCAGCGCGGGGCAGGAACCGCAGCAGTTGGCGAAGCACAGCGCCAGAGTCCTTACGTACCTCAGGGTCCGGGTGCATGCTGGCTACCAGTGCCACGACAGCAGTCACGGCGAACAGGCCGCCCACACCCACGCCCACCCAGTTCACGCCATTCACCCTTGACTCCCTTCGGTCATGCCCTGCGGACGGTACACAGTCGGTAGGCCCCGCGTCGGGTCCTGCGCGGGCAACTCGCTGAGGTTGGCCCTACCGGGTAGCTTCGTGCCATGGCCTGGGAGAACGTGGCAACGCTGGTGATCGCTCTGGCAGCGCTCGTGGTGTCTGGGGTCAGCGCCGGCTACTCGAAGAGGTCAGCAGATGCCTCGAAGCGATCGGCAGACGCAGCGGAGCGGCAGGCAGCAGCGGCAGAGGCGGCCATCCCCCCACCCCCTCCTACCGTGGCCTGGCAGGTGCTCCCTGGTAGGGGGAAGAACAGCTACGTACTGCGTAACGTTGGCACGCAGACCGCTGTGAACGTAGAGGTCGACAAGATGAACTCAGTCCTGCGGCCAATCGGCGGCAGCGGGCTCGATGTGGCGGAGCTTGCCCCCGGTGAATCCATTAGGTTCTTGGTGCTCACCTCAATGCAGCTTCCCACCCTCGGCGAGATCAATGTCCGCTGGAAGGGTAGCGGCGGTTGGGTGATAGTGCCACTTCCATAGACGGTTAGGAATACCATAACCGGTATTATGGTGCGCCATCGGCAATCGGTTCAGGAGGCTCTTCCGTCAAGGCGGTCTAGCCACGCTTCTACCTCGGATGGCTCGCCGCCGGTCCGCTTGCGAATCTCTTCGAGTACTTCGCGTGTTTGCAGCCTTCGGACTCGCTGAGCCGGGCTGAATGCTTGTGGAACGTTGGCCTCATTTAAAACCTCCAGCAGTTCCGGGAATGGTCGCCCTCTTCCGATGATGATGGCGATCTGGCGCGAAAGAGGCAGTACGTCGTTGGGTAGTAGCGATAGGAGTGTGAATTGCTGATGGGTTACCACCTCCGCATTGCCGTTCTGCTTCATCGATTGCTGATCATGATCAGACGACGGGATGCTGTCGAGTAGTTCTCTCAGAATGCCGATCTCGTAAAGGCGGCGCTTATCGGCGGTAGCTTCCTCGTCGGCCTGGCGCTGTCGCTTTGCCTGATCGCGGGTGACCTTGATCGTTACCAGGATGGCCACTAGGGCTATAACTGCCGCAAAGAAGGCTCCCAGCGAGTTGATGATCTCCCAAACGTTGGGGGCAGGTTCGGGCACGTTGACGACGACTGTGGGCGGAGCGCTCGTGGGCACCGGAGGTGGCAGGTCTGGCGGAGAAGGCGTCGGTGAGAGGAGCACGTTCACGCATGATGCCAGCACGTCGCAACCCCTGGTTCTCGCCACGTCTTGACCTGTGGAATCGTGGGATGCTCCCGCGTCCGGCAAAGCGGCGGTGTGGACAGTCAACGTGCGTCGGGTGTAGCCGGGGCTACCTCTTCCGCTTGGCCAGCTCCTCCAACGCTTCTGCCCGGCGGTGTTGCCACTCCATAAATCGTTGGCTGGTTTCTTGTCCCGTCATGACAACTTCGCCTATGTGTCCTCCGTAGTTGGCTCGTCCCTTGATGCTCTCTCGGAGTTCCTTAAGTTTGTCGGCAATTCTGACGCGAAGTTCTATTAGCTCTACCTCAAGCTCAAACAGATAAAGCCTTCGTTCATCGAAGATGAGAACTCCCCCGGCTGGATAGAAGACCCGAAGGCCTGCTGAGCTCCATGATCCCCCCGGATGCGACGCAGTCTTCAAGACGAGCCGGTCGGTGATGTACCAGTCGGAGAAGCAATCCACGCCGTTGAGTAGGTGCTTCTCGAAGTACTCGTCATAGTGCTCGTAGGCGTCGCGGACACTGTTGACTTCCAGAATGTGGCAGTCGTCCTTGACTTGGAGTAGATCTCGAAGTGTCTTCCCCCGCCTATCGGCATAGGCCTGGCTCTCATCCTTGGTCATGCCGGGGTATTTCCTGACCTTTGGATTGAAGATCCGGGCAATGCAGATGGCCGCGAAGAGCGCGTTCTGGAGGGAGCCCCAGACCTTCGGGTCGCGGGCGTCTCTAGTCTCCCGGCCTCGCATGACGGCGAAGTGGATGCTTCTGATGGCTAACTCGGCCTGCCGGTCGAGCTCGTCCAGGAAGTGGCTGTTCTTCGCCGCCTCGCGCGACTCGGGGTCGGGGAATCCCACGCTCGCGAGAGGTATTCGTCTCTCTTGCGCCATCAGTGCAGTATGCACATCCCTGCATGACTCTGCAACCGAGATTGGGTCTGCCGGACAACGCCCGTTCGATGTAGGCGAGGGGCGAATCTGACAAACTCTCGGATTCCACGGAAAATGGTCCCCGGAACGTTTTTGCGGACCGGGAGGAGCGCTATGGGTGCTCGGGGAAAGCTGCCGGAGTATCCGGTCTCGCTGGATATCTCGATGTCAGAGGCGCAACGGTTCCGGTTGAAGAGCCTTGCCGCGCGGCGATCGGATTCTCTGGCGGGAACCGTTCGCTGGCTTGTGGACAAGGAATGGAGAAGCGGCACGGCTGATGAAGGGGACAAGAATGCCACACGAGAGGGCTGACGAGGAGGGCCGCGTGACCGCGCTGGGCCTGTTCCATCGAACGATCAGCGAGGTGGAGGACGCCATCTTGCGGGCGAGGGCTCGGCAGGCGTACCGGACTCTGGGAGAGCCGGCCGAGGAGCGGGCCGCCGCCGACCTCAACCGCTGGCCCGCACTGAGGGAGAAGGCGTGAACCCCCACCGGTCGGCCACCGACCACCTGAACTCCCTCGTCGATCGCACGGACGATAGCGAGTTCGGGGGTGTGGGCGGACTGACGCAGCCGTACCCGCACGAGCCGTCCGCGTCGGAGAAGCTCCACGCGATCTACCAGACCGACCCGACCGACCCCAGCGCCTACGTCGACACCGACCAGCAGGCGCCTTCCGTACACGGGAGCTACTGATGAACCTCAACGTGACGAGGCTCGCCGACATGCGGGCGGAGATCGACCGGGCGCAACTCAACGCCGCAGACAGGGACGTCCTGGAACGTGCCTATGCCGCTGCCCGGAAGGAGTGGCGCGTCCGGCGGAAGAAGCAGTACCGGGCCGGCAGCGAGGCCCGGGACGAGTCTCACGACGAGCTGGTCTACCGGGCCAAGAAGGAGGGGCCGAAGGAGCTTCGACAGCTCAAGACGGACCTGGAGGAGGGACGGATCACGCCCCAGGAAGCCGAGGGCAAGATGCGGAACTTCGTCGCGGAGCACGGTCGCCTCTCCGAGCTGCACCGGTCACTCATCGAGGACGACAACCACCTCGCTGACCTCTACGACAAGCCACTGGCCCAGTTTCAGGATGAGGCGGGGGAAGCGAATCTGCGGGGGCGATTCCCTGCGCTGCCCGGCTCGGCACGCACGCTGGGCGACTACGTCCGCCAGGTGCAGGAACAAGGGAACTGACGACCGGGAGGGCCGGGCCACACCCTCGCGGCGTGCCCGGCCCTTCCTTCGCACACGGGAGGTGTGGTGTGACGAATCGGGAGCTGTCCCGGAAGCCCCGGCGGATCAGGGACCGGCTGCGGCACGGAACCAACCCGGAACGGGACCTCGCGATGCTGGAGGAGATCGGGTACAAGCCCGTCTCTGAGTGGGATAACGAGGAACTGGCCAGGGGCAGGCCACGAAACAAGCGAGGCACTTTCGCTGGTCCTTCGCCATCGTGGCTGTCGGAGGCCATCCAGGCCGAGGCGCGGAAGAGGCTCAAGGAAAGGACGTTCTCGGCCGTCATGGCCCACTCGGAAGCCGTGATGAAGGTCCTGGTCGACCTGGCGACAGACCCCGCGACGCCGGCAGGCGTTCGGGCTGACATCGGCAAGTTCATCTACGAGCAGCTTCACGGCAAGGCCAAGGCCCACGTCGACGTAGGCGCGCAGGCCGCCCCGCGTGTGGCTATCGCTGCGGCCATCGTCCTCGACGACGGACTCCCGCAAGACACACCTGCCGTCCTTGACGGTGAATACATCGAGGACGACGAGGATTCGTAAGGGGAGGAGAGGAATGCTTCAACCATTGACGGCCGAGATCATCGTTAGCTTCGATGGCAGTCATCTCGATCTGACCCGGCTCCGGGGCGGTGGCGGGGACTGCGCAACCGACCTCGCCACGATCTACACGGAGTTGTACAACCGGCTGCGCGACCACAGCATCTTCTTCCATCCGCCTGCTAACAACACGGTCACCTGGGCCGAGCAGGTGACCGGGCCGGATGGCGAAGAAGCCCTCGGTGGCTGGGATCCTCACACTCGGCACTTCGTTCTTCACCGCGACCTGGCCCTGGTACCCGAACTGGTCCGAGACGTAGTGGCGCACGAGATGATTCACCAGATCATCAGCGACTACCCGGGGCCGTCCGACCATGACCATGACGGGCACGGGGACCGCTTCTACAAGGTCGCTCAGACGGTCGCACAGGCGCTGGACATGCCCACACCCAACCATGCCACGGTGGCGGTTTGGCCGACGCTGGACCGGCCCAGAGGCTACTACGGCCCGCTGGTCGCCTACCGGGATGCCCACCCTGCGAAGGGCGACATGACGGCGAAGGCGTTCATAGCGGGCATCCCTGACGCGCTGACCCCTGAGGCCCTGTCGCGAGCAGTGGAAGCCTCTCGTCTGCGGAAGCCAGGGGTGACGAGCATGCCCGACTCGGCCCGGCCAACGTTCCTCACCGCTCGGGCCGACGCCAAGCGGGCCGTTCTCGCGGACAGGGACCTCAAGACGGCGGGGACTGACGCCATCTGGGCTGCGGTGCTGGCGGCTATGGACGCGGCAGGTGCCTACGCCGCGCGAGACAGCATCGATCCTGGCGACTTTACGGCGCTGCTCGCCCCGTGGTCGTGCATGACCGAAGGAGAGACGAAGTGACCAACGTATCGGTGGAGATCAGCGGTGATGCCGGAGACGGTGCCGTCCGCATCGTCGGCGGGGAGACCGCCTTGGTGCCCCGCGCGGGGCTGAGGGTTCACGACCCCAACGGCGAGGGTGCGGTATCGCACAACGGGCTGGTCTATGGACCTACGAAGGTCGAGGTCGGTGAGCTGAGTAACGGGGACTACGGGCTGGCGGCCGTTGACCCAAGCACCGGCGCTCTGGTGGACCTCGCGCAGCTGGCCTTCGGGATGAAGGCGGTATCTGCGACACCAAGCATCAACATCACCAACCAGACTGTGAAGCTGGAAGGCACGGACCTCACCACGCGGATCGGGACCTCTCGCCGGGCGCTGTTCCTCGTGGGCGCTTCCATCACCCTCGACACCTATGCGCGTGAGGGCGTCAACATCTACGTGAGGGGATTGGGGCCGGGCGGAGCGACGATCACCGGATTCATCGGCGTGGGGTTCTACAGCGGCTTGGAGATCTCATCGAGCCCCGAGAGCTTCCTGAGCGGCTCGCTTAGCCCGCAGGCCAGTTCGGTCGACTTCCGGGATGACCTCGCCCCCGGCGAGTGGACCTTTTGGCTGGAGGCCAAGGACACGAGCGCCGACGCCATGGACGGATCTATGGAGGGCAGCCCATACGTCGGCAAGGTCACCATGGTCGTCATGCCGTTCTGACCGGGTGTGGCCCCGCAACGCGTTGTTCGCTGTAAGGCCCGCGACGCGGTTCGGTTGGTACCCACGTGCCACCGGGCCGCGTTCGCGCCTCTGGGGCAACCTGAGAGCCCTTCACGCTGGCATCGCGTTGCGCGGGTCCGGTACGCTTCCCACCAGTAGCGCTCTACGAGCAACCGCATTCTGTGCGATGGCAAGGCCGGGCCTGCCCGCGAGGGCCGTCCGATGGCGAGTCGTAAGGGATCGACTCGGTTCACCAGTCGTATAAGTACTGGTCGAGCTGAATCGTGCCCCTGCGCAGATGTCTCTCGACCAGTTGAGTGAGAGGCGAGATTGTGGGGCTCGTAGAACCGGGGCTCTGGTTGGCGCTCCCTAGCGCTATAGCTGTTGTTGCTTCCCTGGCGTTCCGCCTGATCCGCGACAAGATCCATGCCGAGCGAGACAAGGCCCTGCTTGAGATCGCACTACGCGACGCTCGACCTCGTGAGCGCCGGGAGATCTTGGAAGGGCTGTCCGCCCTGCGCCCACTCAACGCCCGGGTTGTTGATCTTGATGAAGAGCCGGGCGCTAACCTCCCATCGATCTTGTCTGAGAGGCGGAGCAGGAGGGGGCAGTGCTGACGGCATGAGCCGTAGCGTGGTTTTGTGCGGGTCCGGTACGCTGTTGGCGAGTGTCCGTCCCCCGTGGACGGCGTCTGGCCCGCCCCCTAATGAGTGTCTCCCGGTGCCGACGACCGGCGAGATGCGACCCCAAAGCCTCTAAAGCTCTGCTGAAACTGATGAGGGCCAGAGAAACACCTGGGATTCTGCGCAGTCGGCGCGGGGCCTCAGCCTTTGGCCTGTCGTGGCCGAGCTGAGTCCTGCGCGCCTCGCTCGGTCTGGAGCGAGGAGGGTAAGGCAGTGGCACTGTCCAGCATCGAGCCTATCGCCGCAGCAAGTCCGCTGATCGCTGCGGTCGTCGTGGGGCTCCCGGTGGTCGGCAAGGTGATCGTGGCTGGTATCGCCCTGAGGGGTGCTGAGTCCAAGGATCGTGCCGCGATCGTGAAGGCCGTATCCGAGCTGTTCCGGTGGTGGCGTCGCTGATCGGCCTGTAGGGGCGGTAGCTGGCTTCGGCTGGCTGCCGCCCTCAGTTCTTCTTGACGTAGACGCCTTGGCCGGGCTGCCCGTATACGAGGTTCCGCACCTTGTACTCCTTGTGTAGGCGGTGGCCGTCAGCCCTGCTCGTCCTCGTCCGCTGGTGGCTTGGGGCGGCGGTAGTCCCGGATGTATGCCTCGACGTCTGATCGCAGCCACACCGAGCCGCCGATCAGCTTCTGAAACGGCTTCGGGAATCTGGGCAGCAGGATGATCTGCCGGAACCGCGACCGGCTCACTCCCAGCATGTCCTGGATCTCGGCCGCCCCAACGAGCGGACCTGGGACTTCCTCCTCGCCCATGTCCCACAAGGTAGGCACAGTGCGTCCTACCCCTTAGGGCCTGCCGCACACACTCTGCCCTATAGGGCGTGCCCTAGTTGACACCGGGCGACTGTGGGTGTGGGATCGGTGACGCGGTGCCCCCGCCCTGGTGGAGCTGCGCTCGGCGGGGCGGGGTGCCGCAGTAACCGCAGCCCCAGGAGGCCCGATGACCACACCCCGACAGGTGCCGCTTCTGGTGCAGTTGGCCTGGGCTTGCCTCGCCTACCACCGACACCACCGCTGCGGAAAGTGTTTGGACACTGGCTTCTGCCCGATGGTGGAGGTCGCCCGTGCCCGAATCCGGGCGTGGCACTGGTACCGCTACCGCTGGGGTCGGCGATGATCGAGCTGAGGCCCGGCGACGTCCTCTACATAACTGCCGCGTGCAGCGTCCAGTTCACGAAGTCGATGATGTTCCGCTTGATCAAGGTGCGGCACGACCTGGTGACCTACGACCAGTGGATCTGGCTCGACGGATACCAGCTCGACGCTAAAGGCGAGGCGGTGGCCCGACGGGAGATCTTCGTACTTCGGGCCGGGTTGATGCTCCAGCGACGGACCGCCCCCGCGCCCGTGACGCAGAGGCGGTCCAGATCGCCGCAGAGGCGTTAACCCACCGGGGCGGGTGTCGTTGGGCGGGTACCGGTCGGTTCAGTCTCTAAGGGTGTCGGTGCGGATCAGCTCGTGACCCTCGGTGCCATCGTGATTGCCCTTGCCGCAGACGATGCACGGAGCGAGACAGTTGCCCATGAGCAAAGCCGCCCGGGTGTGGGTCTCCCCGAGGCGGGACAAGAGGGCCTGAGCGGCGGTGAGGTCGTGATCGGCCAGGCGGTCCCGCGCCGCTTCGTACGTCCGATCGACCTGCGCCTTGAGCCGATCGAACGCCGCGAGCATGTCGGCGGTCACTTGGCAGCCTCCGCAGCCTTGGCGTGGTTGGCCCGGCACGCCGACCGACCGGCCAGGGTGCGCGGGTGTCCGCAGGCGGAGTGATCCAAGCGGCCCTTCTCGGTGACCTTCGGGGCGAACGCGGGCCTGGCGTCGGGGGCGGCCTTCGCCTTCTTGGCGGTGCCGGGGGTCGGCTCGGTCATCGGGTCCTCCTCGGTGGGGTGCGCCCTGGTGGCGCATCAGCAACGTAAGAGGACCGCTGACCAGTCCTAATCCCTTCCCAACTGGTCTTAGACTTGCGCTCCAACTGGTGGGACTGCCGTTCTGGATCGATGGTCGTACCCTGACCCAGTGCTGGCCGAGGAAGCCCCAAAGATCACCGACTGGATTCAGGCGTGGGGGAGTCTGGGCGGCCTAATCATGTCCGTCCTTGCTGTGATCGCTACGTGGGGACTGCTCCGTCACGAGATCCGGGTACGGCGTGAAGAACGATTGGACGCCGAGTTAGCGCAGGCACGGTTGGTGGTGCCCACGCTCACCGAGGTCGGGCCAGCAGAGCCGTGGAGGGGCGGCAAGCCAAGAGCCACCTACAAGGTTGTGAACTACAGCAGCTCACCGGTCCTCGACGTAACGGTGAGACACCGTTGGGAGGAAGGCAGTCTCGGCCTCCCGCATCACTTCCCAGTGCTGACGGGCGAGGAGAAGGGCGACCTGCAACTGTTCGAGGGGATGCAGCCCGCCATGCTGACCAAGGTCGTCAGGACGTCTCAGATCGAGATCATGTTCACTGACTCCAACGGCCATCGGTGGAGCCGCCTCGACCGACACCCACCTGTGCGAGTCCTAGACAAACCGGTGAGAGATTCCAGGACTGCTCAGGTGGTGATGATCGTCCTCAGTGGGACGATGGCTGCCGGCATGGCCGGGGCTGCGGTGTCTTTGATCGTCCGATGATCGGAGCCGCCACCGCGCGGCGGTCCGCGACGCGCGGTGGATCGATAGTCGTAGGGTGGTGCAGTGCTGGCCGTTGAAGCCCCGAAGGTCACTGACTGGATGCAGGCGTGGGGGAGTCTTGCTGGCCTGGTGATGTCTACCTTTGCCGTGATCTTCACCGGTCTGCTGTTTCGCCATGAGATCCGCGTGCGCCGCGAGGAGCGGCGCGACAACGAGGCGGCTCAGGCTCGACTCATCGTGACTCGATGTGTGGGTCTGTCGTATAAGGATGAGGACGGCATTCGGTTCGTTGAGTCAGTTCATTTCGAAGTGCTCAACTTCAGTGGCCTTCCGATACTTTATCCGATGCTGTTTGCGCGGACGGGTGGCTATGGGTGTCGGTCATCTGCGTACGTGGAACAGGTTGTTACCGACCGGCTTGTCGGGGAAATGGTGCCTAAGCGGCCCTTTCCTGCGCGGATTAAGGGGGGTGGACAGCTGGATGCCGGGTACGTGTCTACCGAGATCTACTTCACAGATGCAAACGGCCTTAGCTGGCAGCGTAAGGACAATGCTGATCCCGTTCGTATCACCCGCCCTTCGGAAACCACCCGGGCCATGTTGTTCGCACCCTGGAAGCGACCATTTGCAGCGGTAGTTCGGTTCTGCCGAATCCTAATCTTCAATACGGACAAGAATCGTCAGCAACGCCGGCTTGACCGCGGCATTCCTTTTGGCGTCATACCAGCCACGTCACGTAGACCCGGCTGGCGAACACTCTCGCTCGGTGGAGGTCGAACCGCTTACGCCAAGCTTCATGATCCTCGCCCTTCCGACGAGGCGGAGCGCTAGTAAACAGCCGGCCTGTGTCGGGGTTGACGGGGTGTGGCCCGATGTCGATGCGCTCGATGATCGACGCGAGGATGGTCCGCTTCCAGACGCTGCCCTTGTCTGCCCACACCGCGCGTAGCTCGGCACCGGGCGGGGGGTTGGTGCGTGCGCGCTTCCTGGTGGTCCTCTCCAGGGTCATGCGGTTGGCCTCAAGCCGATCGGTCAACCGTGCCCGACGACGGCGGTACTCAGCTTCACCGATCAGGTTGTCGTCGCGCTCGTTGGCAAGCTCGACTAACCGCTGCTCGTCATCCATGACGGCCTTGCGTAGCTCCCGCTCTTTGTCGTCCACACCTCCCGACTCCCGGGCCATCGCTTCCCGCAGATCAGGGGAGTCGAGGCGGGTGAACACCTGCTCTGCGATGTACTCCTCAAGCGGCCTCATGACGATGCGGGCGCGACCACACCCCCCGCCTGTCTTGGTCGGTGAGCACTCGTAGGTCGGTCCCTCGGTGCGCTTGGCGCTGGTAGAGGTCATGCGGTTGCCGCAGTGGCAGTACACCAGCCCCGACAGCATGTACTTGCGCTGGTTGGTCTCGCTAGTGCGGCGCGACGGGTCGCTCAGGATCTCGCACACCCGCTCCCAGTCCTCGCGGTCCACGATGGGCTCCCACGGCGTCGGGTAGAACTGCCCGTTGTACTCGCGTAGACCAGCGATGGCGGGGTTAGTGATAGCGCGCTTCAACGTCCGGGGCTGCATCCCGAAGTCCTTGGCGATGCCGTAGACCGTCTCTCCGGCCAGCAGCCGACGCGCGGCGTCCCTGACTCGTGGGGCGTCGGTGGTGTGGTGACGGAACCTGACGTACTTGACCTTGCCCCTAATGATCTCGCGGTCGGCATCGATGCCGAAGGGCAGGTGCCCGCCGTGGAACTCGCCAGCCTCGGCCCTCCGTTGCACGTCCCGCTCCACCCGCTCAGACGTTTCTTCCGCTTCTTCCGCATCACGACGAGCGTCGTCACGGGCGCGGCTACGACCTCGGGCGGTGGTGTAGTCGATGTCGCCAGCCTTGACCGTGGAGATCGGGATCTTGCGTTCCCAGAACAGGGGGATCAGCCGCTCGTGCTCCATCGGTCGACGTGTGAGGCGTGATGTCGACCAGGCAAGAACGGCGTTGAACTCTCCTGCCTCCACCCGCCGGATCATGTCCTCAAAACCGGGCCGAGGCTTCTTGCCATGGACGCTGGCTGAGAGGTCGTTGTCCACAAACACATGCCCGACTTCCCACCCGAGGCGCTCAGCCAGTGCCCGGCAGTCCTCCTCCTGTTTGGCCACACCCAGGGCGCGGCCTTCCCGGTCGTGGCTGATGCGGCAATAGATGGCGGCATTTCGGACGGTCATTGAGCGATCGTACAATGGGTGCATGTTTTCTGGCATCGCGTGGTCGCCCGCGCGCTGGGCCTGCCGCTGGCCGGCACGCTCCGCCCCGAGCCGGGGCTGTGCCGGGGACTGGAGCGCGGGGAGGCCCCCGCCGCCGACGGGCGCGGCCCCCTCGCCGCGCTCTGCCAGCGGATCGTCGGCGAGCTGACCGGCGTCCCGATGCCGGGTGCGGCGTGACCGGCCACGCCGACGGCGAGGAGATCGCCAGCCGGGTGCGGCAGCGCTTCGCGGCCACGGCCGCCCCGGTCACGCCGGCGGCGGTGGTCTCCGCCGTCCGCGCCGAGCCGGCGGCGGCGGTCCTCGGCGACACCGCCGTGCTGCGCATCGCGGGCCGGGTGCACGACGACCTGGTCGGCGCGGGCCCGCTGGCACCCCTGCTCGCCGATCCGGAGGTGACCGACGTTCTCGTCAACGGCAACCGGGTGTGGGTCGACCGGGGCCAGGGCCTGCACCAGGTCGCGGTGCCGGTGGGCACCGTCGACGACGTACGCCGCCTGGCGCAACGCCTCGCCGCCGGAGCCGGCCGTCGCCTCGACGACGGCGCCCCGTATGCCGACGCCCGGCTGCCGGACGGCACGAGGCTGCACGCCGTGCTGCCCCCGGTGGCCACGGACGGGCCCTACCTGTCCCTGCGCACCTTCCGGCAGCGCCCGTTCACGCTGGACGACCTCGTGCGGCAGGGCACCGTGCCCCGGCCGGTCGCACCGGTGCTGGCCGCCGTGGTGGCCGCCCGGCTCGCGTACCTGGTGGTGGGCGGCACCGGCTCCGGCAAGACGACCCTGCTCAACACCCTGCTCGGGCTGGTGCCCGGCAACGAGCGGATCGTGCTGGTCGAGGACGCCGCCGAGCTGCGCCCCCTGCATCCGCACGTGGTCGGACTGCAGGCCCGCACCTCCAACGTGGAGGGTGCCGGCGCGGTCGGGCTCAGCGACCTGGTGCGGCAGGCGCTCCGGATGCGCCCCGACCGGCTCGTCGTCGGGGAATGCCGGGGCGGGGAGGTCGTCGACCTGCTCGCCGCGCTGAACACCGGCCACGACGGCGGCGCGGGGACGCTGCACGCCAACGCGCCCTCGGACGTACCGGCCCGGCTGGAGGCGCTCGGCATGCTGGGCGGGCTGCCCCGGGCCGCGCTGCACGCCCAGGTCGCCGCCGCGCTCCAGGTGCTGCTCCAGGTCCGCCGGGGCGCGCGGGGCCGCGTCCTGGAGTCGGTCTGCCTGCTGCTCCCGGACGGCCCGGACCGCCTCGTCACGGTCGTCCCCGCCTGGGTACGCGGCCACGGCCCCGGTCGGGCCGCGCAGGCCCTCGGCGTGCTGCTGCGGGAGCGGGACGTGCCCGTCCCGTCGGTCCTGGGTGAGGCGTGGCGGGGCGGCACCGAGCGGGACGGCCGGGCCGGGGCCCCTGCCCGCCACGGGGAGCTCGGGTGAGCACGACCGAATGGCTGGTGGCCGCCCTCCTCGTCGCCGCCGCTGCGGCCGTGGTGTGGCCGATGCGCAGCAGCCGGGCCAGGAGACGCGCGCTGCTCGGGCAACCGCCCCCGCACCCGGCGGGGTCCGGCGCGCCGGATGCCGGTCGGCCGGTGCGGGACCCCGCGCCGTCCGGCGCCCGCCCGGCCTGGGCCACCGCCGGCCCGTGCACCCCGGGCCCGCCCTCCAGCCGGTCCGGCCCGACGGGTCACCGTCCCTCGCCCGGCCCGACCGGTCACCGTCCCTCGGTCGGCCCCGCTGGCGCTCCCGGTCCGGCGGAGCCCGGCGGACGGTCCGGCCCGCCCGGTCGGCGTGATCCGCGCAGGCCGGCAGGTGCCCTGCTCCGATCCGAGACGCCGCCCCACCCGGGCCCGTCCACGGTTCCGCCGCGCGACGGGGCGGGCGGCGGTGGGCGTGCCCGGCTGTCGGTGGCCGGTCTCCGGTCGCTGCGCGCCCCGGCCTGGCTGTCGGCCTCGCCCCGGCGGGCCCGGCTGGTCGGGGGCGTGGCGGGTGCGGCGTCCGGTGCCGTGCTGGCCGGGCCGGTGGCCGCCGTGGTGGTCGGCGCGTACGGGGCGCTGGCCGTACGTGGTCTGCTCCGCAGGCGGCTGGCCCGGCAGGCGCAGCTCGCGCGACGGCGCAGCCTGGACCAGCTCTGCGCCCTCGCCGCGGACCTGCGTGCCGGCGTTCCGGTGCTGACGGCCGCCGCCTCGCTGCCCGTCGACCCCGCAGCTGCCGACCGGCTAGGGCGGCTGGCCCGCGCGGCGGTTCAGCTCGCCGACCGGACCGGGGCACCCCTGGCCGACCTGCTGGAACGCATCGAGGCCGACGCGCGGGCCACCGATCGGGGACTCGCGGCCGCCGCAGCGCAGGCGGCCGGGAGCCGGGCCACCGCCTGGCTCCTCGCCGCGCTGCCCCTCGGCGGCATCGGGCTGGGGTACGGGGTCGGCGTCGACCCCGTCGCGGTCCTGCTGCACACCCCCGTCGGTGGTGGCTGCGCGGTGGTGGCCGTCGTCCTCCAGCTCGCCGGCCTGTTCTGGGCCGAACGGCTCGGCGCGGCACCGGACGGGAGCCGCTGATGTCCCGCCATGCGCTGGCCGCCGGCTGTCTCGCCGTGGCGGCCGTGCTCGCCCTGTCCGTCCGTACGCGGGCCGCCCCCGCCCGGCGGCTGCGCGGCCTGAGCCGGCGGAACGAGCCTGCCGGGCGGTCGCGCCCGGCGTGGTGGCCCGACCCGGTACGCCTCGGGGCAGGGCTGGCCGGGGCGGCGGTCCTGATCGTGCTGGGCGGCTGGTCGGGACTGCTCGGCGGTGCTTTCGCCGCCGTCGTGGCGGACCGGGGACTGCGCCGGATCGAGCCGCGCGTCGCCCGGGAGCGGCGGCTGCGGGAGGCCGCCGACCTGCCCCTCGCCGCGGACCTTCTCGCGTCCGCGATGCGGGCCGGGGCACCCGTCGACCGTTCGGTGCTCGCGGTGGCCGAAGCGCTCGGCGGACCGTTGGGGGACCGCCTCGGCCGCGTCGGCCGGACCCTGCTCCTCGGCGGCGGCTCCGAGGAGGCGTGGGCGCATCTCGCCGCGGTACCGGGGGCCGAGCGGCTGGCCGGGGCGGCGCTGCGCTCGTCGAGCAGCGGTGCCGCCCTCGCCGGCGCGCTGACCCGTCTGGCCGACGACCTGCGCGCCGACCGCTCGACCGCCGCCGAGGCGTCCGCCCGCCGGGCCGGTGTCCTCATCGTGCTGCCGCTGGGGCTCTGCTTCCTGCCGGCCTTCATTCTCGCCGGCCTGGTGCCGGTGATCGTCGCCGTCCTCGGCGACGTGCTCTGAGCGCCGTCGGCCGTCCGGCCGCGCGGCGACAAGTCGAGAAAGGAACACACATGCGAAAGCTCCTCGTGCGCCTGCGCGGCGACGCCGGGATGAACACCGCCGAGTACGCCGTCGGCACCCTCGCCGCCGTCGCGTTCGCCGGCATCCTGCTCAAGGTGCTGACCTCGGGCAACGTCCAGTCCGCGCTGACCGCCGTGATCGACCGGGCGCTGAAGTGACGCGCCGCCGGCAGGCCGTGCGCGATCGGGGTGCGCCGGAGCGGCAGCCAGCATCCGGTCGACGTGGCCGTCGGGCGCGGCGGCGTCCACTCCGGCGGCCCCGGGAGCGTGGGTCGTTCACGGCCGAAATGGCCGCCGGCCTGCCGGCGTTGCTGCTGCTCCTGCTCGCCGGTCTCACCGCCGTCAACGCGGTGGCGACGCAGGCCGGCTGCCTCGGGGCGGCCCGGGAGGCGGCGCTCGCCGCCTCCCGGGGCCAGCCCGGCGTCGCGGCGGGCGAGGCGGCGGCACCCGCCGGAGCCGACGTCTCGGTCTCGGTGGGCGGCGAAAGGGTCACCGCGTCGGTACGGGCGCCCGTGCGCGCCCTCGGCGCTCGGCTGCCCCTCATCACCGTGACCGCTACGGCGGTCGCCGCCGTCGAGCCCGGCGCTCCGGGCCCGCAGCCGTGAGGACCCGCTCAGTCACCCTGGCCGCACCGGCCCGCGCAGCGGGCGCTCCGGGCAACGGGCGATCCGGCGGGGCCGGGACGAGCGGGGCGACCGTGGGCCGGCGGTGCGGTGGCGGTCGGGGTGGGGTGGCGGTGGGCCGGCGGTGCGGCGGCGATCGGGGCGGGGCGACCGTGTGTCTGCTCGCCGTCGGGCTGATGTTCGTGATCGTCGGCGTCTTCGGCGCGGCCGTCGAGGCTGCCCGGGTCGCGCGCCAGCGGGCCGCGGTGGCGGCGGACTTCGCCGCGCTCGCCGCAGCGGCGCAGGCGCTCACCGGCGGCGAGGTGGCCTGCGCGTCCGCTGATGCCGTCGCTCGGGCCAACGGGGCGCGGCTGGCCGGCTGCCGGCTCGACGGGCTGGACGCCGTGGTGGCGACGGAGGTGACCGTCACGCCGGTGCCCGGCCTCACCCGGGTCGCCACGGCGACCGCCCGCGCCGGCCCGGCCCGGGCATGACGCATCGACGGTGGCGCGCGCCCCCAGGGGCAACAGGTGTGCCCCGGCGGCTCTCGCGGGGCGGCGTCCCGCGCGCTTAGGTGGGATGACGAAGATCGCCCGGCTCGTCCCGGCCGGCTCGTCGCCCGAGAACGGCCCCACCCGTCCGAACCGGTCCCGCGGAGCCCGTCGAACGGAGACGATCATGCACGCACGGCAGGACCCGGAGCGGCAGCGCCGGCTGTGCTCAGCGTCGCTGACGGGACCCGTCCGGGACGCGGAACCGGCGGTTGCGCACCCGGCCCACGCCGACCTGGGGCCGGAGGCCCTCACGCCGGCCGCGCTGCCGGCGCTCCAGCGCGCCATCGGCAACGCCGAGGTCGGCCGCCTGCTGGCCGGAGGACAGCCGGTCCAGCGGTCGACGGTGCCGGAGGTGCTGCGTTCTGCGGGGGCGCCGCTCGACGAGACGACCAGGGCCGACATGGAGGCCAGGCTCGGCGCCGACTTCTCCGACGTCCGGCTGCACACCGGCACGGCGGCGGAGCAGTCGGCCGGCGAGATCGGGGCGCGGGCCTACACCTCGGGCAACCACGTGGTGATCGGCCAGGGCGGTGCCGACCGGCACACCCTCGCCCACGAGCTGACCCACGTCGTCCAGCAGCGCCTGGGCGCGGTGGACGGCACGGATCACGGCGGCGGGCTGCGGATCAGCGATCCGTCCGACCGGTTCGAGCGGGAGGCCGAGGAGACCGCGACCAGGGCGCTGTCCGTGGCACCTCCGTCCCCGGCCGTCGAGTCGGAGCAGCACGACGCGGACACCGGCGGGCACGGGGTCGGGGCGCCGACGGTCCAGCGGATGATCGCTGCGGGGGACCCGGCGGACCCCACCCTGCTGGAGTCGAACGATGTCCCCACCTATCCGGCGTTCGCGGGCCTTCCCCAGCCGATGATCGCCCAACTGCAGACGCTGGCCGCCGACGACGAGGAGATCTACCACGTCGAGGAGGCGCTGGCGGTGGTGCGGAACACGCTGACCGGTGGGATCAACGTGGTCAGCCGGGGAGAGGCCAACTTCCTGCGGGACCTCGCGAGCCAGCGCGGTCAGGTGTCGGCCTACGACCCGGACATGACGCCGACGGCGCAATCCACGCTTGCGAGCGTCGGCGTGCCCGCCAACGCGGTGACGCTTCACCAGGCATCCATCACCGCGTTCGGCAACCACGTGCCGCACACCGACATCTTCGTGCCGCACCCGGGGCCGTGGACGAAGCTGGCGCCGCCGAACGACCTCGCTTCCTGCCTCGACGAGGTGATGGGGGCCGCAAGCCATGCCTATGTGCTGACCGACAACGAGCCCGGCCAGGGGTTCGCGCAGAGCGTCATCGACGGCATCAACAGGGTAAACAGCGGCAACGCCAGCGTGCCCGGCTACGTGCCCCTGACCTTCACCGTCAGGGAGTTCAACGTGCCGGAGGGCACCGAGGTCGAGCTCGGGAACCCGGACTTCGACCGGACCCGCGTTCCGCTCACAACCCGGCACAGCCCCAACTACCGGCTGATCCACATCTCCCGCGCCTGAACGCCGCCGCTGCCGGTGCTTTCCTTGCCGGAGTCGGCCTAGCGATCTGCGTGAACGCCCACCGACCTCCACCTGGCACCTGTGTCACGGTCGCTCACCCGGCCTCGGCGTGGTGTAAGCGGGCGGGCACGCAACAAGATCGTGCTCGATCAGGGAAAGTGTTGCCTCCTACCCGCTTGGGAGGCCACTGGCCCGACAAGCTTCGGAGCTGCGAGATCTTGGAAGCGCATGGCCCTTCCGGGGGCCGGAATCTTCCAAGATCTCCCTGATTCCCCACACACGTCGAGGTTAGGGGCTAGCCCTGGGTGGCCTCGGTGACCTGCCTGGTGCGGCCGAGGCGGTGGTGGGCGCCGACCGGGTGGCGACGGCCAAGGTCCGTATCGGGCCGGTGGGGCACGCGCTGCTGGCGGTCGTCCTCCGGCGGCCACCGCGGCGAGCGCCGACGTCCTGCGCCTGGCCGAGCAGATGGGAGTGGTGGTGTTGGGCCGTCCCGGCCCGGCCCCGGCCGTTCAGCGGAGCCGGGACCGAAAGCCGGCGGCGGGACCGAAGGCCGTCGGACCGGGGCGACGTCAGGGCCAGCGGCCCCGGGTCAGCGGCCCTGGAGGGCGTCCAGGCCGATCGCCATGGCGATCACGAGCCGCCGGTCGATCTGCGGGTTGTGTACCTCGACGACGTACCGGTCGCGCAGGCCCCACTTCTTGATGACCGAGAACACCGGCTGGCCGTCGGCGGTGAAGTCGAAGTGGTACGGCAGCCAGGACAGCGAGTCGACGAACCGGCGCAGCAGCGCCACCGGCATGCTGCGTTCCTGGCCGGTGATCTGCGGCAGGCCGGCCTGCTCGACGTGCCACGTGGACCGCAGCAGCGACTGGGCGAAGTCCTTGCGGAACAGCCCGATCGGGGTGCCGGCGTGGTCGGTCACGTCGTACGTGGCGCCGAGGTCCAGCCGCTGCCGGGCCTTGAAGCCGAGCAGCGGCTGCTGCTTGCTGTCGTCGGTGTAGATGGTGACCTGTTCCTTGAACGCCAGCCGCTTCTGCTGTGCGAACGCCAGCAGCCCGCCTTCCGAGCCGTCGGGGGCGACGGAGTGGACCTCGTACTGGTTGACCATCATCCGGATCCGTTGCCGGACGTGGAACTGCTGCTGGTGCTGCAAGGTGTCGAGCTGCATGAGATCTCCTCCAAAGGGTCGCCGGAGTCTCGCACAGCCCGCCGACACCCGCCCGCCGGCTGACGGCCGCCGACACCCGCCCGCCGGCCGCCGGCCCGCTGGCAGCCGTCAGCGCCCGCCGTCGACGGTGGCCTTGAGCGCCCACGCGTTGAGCACCTGGTGGATGCCGCGCAGCCGCTCGTTGATCTGTTCCAGCCGCTCCGCCTGGGCGAGCGTGGCCATGGCGGCACCGAGGGCGATCTGCTGGTCGGGGGTGAGGTGTTCCTGGTCGATGGTGTAGAGCAGGTCGACGGTCTCGGCGATGGTGTCGGCCACGACTCCTCCTCCGGCGGCTGGAAACGGCGATCTCAGGGTAGTGGGGCGGGTGCCTGACATGGAAGCGCTCCCATGCATCAATGCCCACTAGGCCTTCTGGTCATGCACGCCTCCCGATACCGGCCCATCCGGCACGCCGCCTATTCGGCGCGCCGGTCACCCTGCCGGGGCAGCGCGGCGGCCCCCGGCGCGGGCAGGTTGGCCAGCACCACGTCGAGGACCCGGAGCGCGCCCGGCTTGGACAGCGGGTTGTTGCCGTTGCCGCACTTCGGGGACTGGACGCAGGACGGGCACCCCGCCTCGCAGCCGCACTCGGCGATCGCGTCGCGGGTGGCCCGCAGCCACTGTGCGGCCGTGCCGTACGCCCGCTCGGCGAAACCCGCCCCGCCGGGGTGCCCGTCGTAGACGAAGACGGTGGGGGCCTCGGTGTCCGGGTGCAGCGCCGTCGACAGCCCGCCGATGTCCCACCGGTCGCAGGTGGCCATCAGCGGCAGCAGCCCGATGGCGGCGTGCTCGGCGGCGTGCAGCGCCCCGGGCACGTCCGCCGGCTCGACCCCGGCCGCCGCCAGCGACTCCGGGGAGAGGGTGAACCAGACGGCGACGGTGCGCAGCTCGCGGGCCGGCAGGTCCAGCGGGCGGGTGTCGATGACCTCGCCGGAGGAGATCCGGCGTCGCTGGTACGACACGACCTGGCTGGTCACGTCCACCTCGCCGAGGAAGAGCCCGACGGGCCCGGCGTCGACGTAGGAGCGGACCGACGCCACGGTGAGGGAGGTGACGTCCCTGGCGTGGGTGGACCAGTCGGGCTCCTCCGGGTGCACCAGCGCGCACCCGTCGTCGAGGTCCAGCGAGTCGACCACGTAGGACACGCCCTGGTGCAGGTGGACCGCGCCGGCGTGGACGAGGAAGTGGGCCGACCCGCCGTCGACGGTGCCGAGCAGCCGCCCAGTGGCCGCCTCGACCACGCAGACCGGGGCCCCTCCCTCGCCGCGCAGGTCCACCTCGGGGCGTTCGCGGTGCCGCCAGTACCAGCCGGTCGGCCGCTGCCGCAACGCGCCCGCCGCGACGAGCGAGTCGACGGCCTCCTTCGCGCCGTCGCCGAAGAGGTCCAGGTCGGCGGGGGTGAGCGGGGCCTCGGCCGCCGCGCAGGCGAGCTGCGGGGCGAGCACGTACGGGTTGGCCGGGTCGAGCACGGTGGCCTCGACGGGGCGGCCGAACAGGGCCTCCGGGTGGTGCACGAGGTAGGTGTCCAGCGGGTCGTCCCGGGCGACGAGCACGGCGAGCGCCTCGTCGCCGGAGCGCCCCGCCCGCCCGGCCTGCTGCCACAGGGACGCCCGGGTGCCCGGCCAGCCGCAGATCAGCACGGCGTCGAGGCCGACCAGGTCGACGCCGAGCTCCAGGGCGTTGGTCGAGGCGAGCCCGAGCAGGTCGCCGTGCAGCAGGGCGCGTTCCAGCTCGCGCCGCTCCTCGCGCAGGTAGCCGGCCCGGTAGGCGGCCACCCGGTCGCCGAGCCCGGGGACTGCCTCGTCGAGGGCGCGGCGCGCGGTGGCGGCCACCACCTCGGCGCCCTTGCGGGACCGGACGAAGGCGAGGGTGCGCACGCCGGAGGCGACCGCGTCGGCGAGCAGGTCGGCGGTCTCGCGCAGCGCCGACCGGCGCACCGGCGCGAGGTCGCCGGCCCCGCCCGCCTGGCCGCCGGCCCCGGGAGCCTGGTCGCCGGGCAGCAGCGGCGGCTCCCACAGGGCGAACGTCACCCCACCGCGCGGGGAGGCGTCGTCGGTGACGGCCGCGACGGGCAGGCCGGTGAGCCGCCCGGCCGCCGTCGCCGGGTCACCCGACGTGGCCGAGGCCAGCAGGAACACGGGGGTACGCCCGAAGCGGGCGCACTGGCGGCGCAGCCGGCGCAGCACGTGCGCGACGTGGGAGCCGAACACGCCCCGGTAGGTGTGGCACTCGTCGACGACCACGTACGCCAGCCGGCGCAGGAACCCCGACCAGTGGGCGTGCCCGGGGAGGATGCCGTGGTGCAGCATGTCGGGGTTGGTCAGCACGAACCGGGAGTGCCGGCGGATCCACTCCCGCTCGGCGCGCGGGGTGTCCCCGTCGTAGGTGGCGGGGCGTACCCCGTCGAGTTCCAGGCCGGCGACGGCGCGCAACTGGTCGGCGGCGAGCGCCTTGGTCGGCGCGAGGTAGAGCACGGTGGCCCGGGGGTCGGCGAGCAGGGTGGCCAGCGCGGGAAGCTGGTACGCCAGGGACTTGCCGGACGCCGTGCCGGTGGCGACGACGACGTGCGTGCCCGCGTACGCCAGGTCGGCGGCCTCGGCCTGGTGCCGCCACGGCGCGACGACGCCGCGGCGGGCGAACGCCGCGCGCAGTTCCTCGGGGGTCCACTGCGGCCACGGCACCTGTTCGCCGGGCCGGGCCGGCACCCGCTCGACGTGGGTGACCGGGTCGGCGTCACCGCCGGTGCGCGCGCGCAGCCGACGCAGCAGCTCGGCCGGGGCCGCGCCGGGCGGGCGGTCGGGGCCGTGGCCTGCGGCTACGGTGGCTGCGGGGGGCATGTCTGCACTCTCGCACAAGTGTTCGGAGTTGACCGGCGGGGGTGTGGGTATGGGGGAGCCCTTCGCCGGTGACCTCGCGGACGGCCCCGGCGGGGATGGTTAGATGCCCAGGAGAGTTTACGACTCTTGCGAGGAGGACCGATGGAGCTGTCGCTGGCGACCCGTGCCGTGGGGGAGCACACGGTGCTCGAGGTCGGCGGTGAGGTCGACGTCTACACGGCCCCTCGGCTGCGGGAACGGCTGCTGGAGCTGATCGACGGCGGAGACCGGCACGTCGTGGTCGACCTGGGCCGGGTCGACTTCCTGGACTCCACGGGGCTGGGCGTGCTGGTGGGCGCGCTGAAGCGGCTGCGCGCGGCCGGCGGCAGCTTCGCGCTGGTCTGCGGCAAGGAACCGCTGCTCAAGATCTTCCGGATCACCGCCCTGGATCAGGTCTTCCCGCTGTACCCGACCGTCGACGCGGCGATCGGGGCCGATCCGACCGGCTCCGGCGCCTGATGGCGACGGTCCGGCTCTCCTTCTCGCCGGCCCCGGTGCACGTGCGCACCGCCCGGCTGGTCGGTGTCGCGGTGGCCCGCCGCGCCGGCGTCCGCGAGGACCTGCTCGACGAGGTGCGGCTGGCCATCGGTGAGGCGTGCACCCGGGCGGTGGCGCTGCACCGGCAGTACAACGTGCCGGATCCGGTGCTCGTGGAGATGTCCGACAGCGGGGCGTACGCGGTGCGGGTGGTGGACCGGGCGCCGATCGAGGCGAGCATCGGCCTGGCCGCGCTGGACGCCGACCAGCTCGCCAACGAGTCGCTCAACGAGGACGACCTGACCACCGGCGTGGGCTTCGCGCTGCTGGCCGGTTTCGTCGAGGATCTTCAGGTGCGCCCCGTCGAGGAGGGCGTCGGCACGGAGGTCCGCATGGTATGGCCGGTGGGTCGCTGACTCCCGGATCAACCCCCGCTGATCGCATGGTCAGTCGTCCCGACTGACTCCGCGCTCAACCCACTGATTGGCTGCTCAGGGCCGCACTCCCGACCGGGAGGGCGGCCCGTTCGTCGTGGTCGGGGCTTATATCAGAATTCTTCTCGTAACACAGCGACGAAGATCATCCGAACAGGGTGCCCCTCAATGTGACCTCTGGCACTACGGAGGGCTACAGTACGCGGGTTGTCAGCAAGTGATCCTTCCCGCAGCCAGCGGGTATGGGTGTTCATCGCTGGTCCGCTGGAGTGGGTTGGCGCGCTTGCGAGTCCGCATCCAGGCGTCGGTCCGTGCGTCTCCACCGGCCGGCGCGAGTGTTCGGTACAGGAGGACACAGATGTCCGGGACCATGGCCGCCGACGGCGGCGCACTGTCCCTTACCGGAGCCAACCTGACGTACGTCGTCATCGCCGCGGTCATCGCGCTGGTGGCGCTCGTCTTCGCCGCCGCCTTGACCAAGGCCGTGCTGGCAGCCGGTAAGGGCACCACCAACATGCAGGAGATCTCCGGAGCGGTGCAGGAGGGGGCCTCGGCCTACCTGCTCCGGCAGTTCAGGACCCTCGCGATCTTCGTGGTGATCGCCGTGGTGCTGCTCTTCCTGCTGCCGGTGCACGACACCGACGGCAGCGAGCTGGCGGTGAAGATCGGCCGGTCCGCCTTCTTCGTGGTGGGCGCCCTGTTCAGCGCGTTCATCGGCGGGGCCGGCATGTGGCTGGCCACCCGCGCGAACCTGCGGGTCGCCGCCGCGGCCCGGGAGGCGACCGGCGGCCGGGAGGGCGCCATGAAGATCGCCTTCCGCACCGGCGGCGTGGTCGGCTTCCTCACCGTCGGTCTCGGCCTGTTCGGCGCGGCGCTGGTCGTCCTGCTGTTCAAGGGCGACGCGCCGACCGTGCTGGAGGGCTTCGGCTTCGGCGCCGCCCTGCTCGCCATGTTCATGCGGGTCGGCGGCGGCATCTTCACCAAGGCCGCCGACGTCGGCGCCGACCTGGTCGGCAAGGTCGAGCAGGGCATCCCCGAGGACGACCCGCGCAACGCCGCCACCATCGCCGACAACGTGGGCGACAACGTCGGCGACTGCGCCGGCATGGCCGCCGACCTCTTCGAGTCGTACGCCGTCACCCTCGTCGCCGCGCTGATCCTCGGCCGCGCCGCGTTCGGCAACGACGGCCTCGTCCTCCCGCTGATCATCTCCACGATCGGCGTGCTGGTGGCGATCGTCGGCGTCTTCATCACCCGGCTGCGTGCCTCCGACCGCAACGGCCTCACCGCGATCAACCGGGCGTTCTACCTCTCCGCCCTGTTCTCCGCGGTGCTGGTGGCGGTCGCCTCCTTCGTCTACCTCAAGCCGACCTGGGCCGACCTGCTCGGGCCGGAGTGGCGGGCCAGCCTCGGCGTCGAGGGCGGCGACCCGCCGCTGGGCCCGCGCGGGGTGACCATCGCCGCCGTGATCATCGGTATCGTGCTGGCCGCCGCGATCCAGGCGCTCACCGGCTACTTCACCGAGACCAACCGCCGCCCGGTGCAGGACATCGGCAAGAGCTCGCAGACCGGCCCGGCGACCGTCATCCTCGCCGGCATCAGCGTCGGCCTGGAGTCGGCCGTCTACTCGGCGCTGCTGATCGGCGCGGGCGTCTTCGGCGCGTTCCTGCTGGGCGGCGGCTCCATCACGCTGTCGCTGTTCGCGGTGGCGCTGGCCGGCACCGGCCTGCTCACCACCGTCGGCGTGATCGTCGCGATGGACACCTTCGGCCCGATCTCCGACAACGCCCAGGGCGTGGCCGAGATGTCCGGCGACATCGACGAGAACGGCGCCCGGATCCTCACCGAGCTGGACGCGGTCGGCAACACCACCAAGGCGATCACCAAGGGCATCGCGATCGCCACCGCCGTCCTCGCGGCGACGGCGCTGTTCGGCTCGTACACCGACACGCTGCGCACGGCGTACTCGGACGCGGGCGTCGGCGACGTCGGCGCGGAGATCCTCAACTCGCTGAACGTGGCGAATCCGCGCAACCTCGTCGGCCTGATCATCGGCGCGGCCGTGGTGTTCCTCTTCTCCGGGCTGGCCATCAACGCGGTGTCCCGCTCGGCGGGCGCCGTCGTGATGGAGGTGCGCCGGCAGTTCCGCGAGCTGCCCGGGATCATGGACGGCACCCAGCGCCCCGAGTACGGCAAGGTCGTCGACATCTGCACCCGGGACGCGCAGCGCGAGCTGATGACCCCCGGCCTGCTCGCCATCCTCGCCCCGATCGCCGTCGGTTTCGGCCTCGGGCCGGGCGCGCTGGCGGCGTACCTGGCCGGGGCGATCGGCGCCGGCACCCTGATGGCGGTCTTCCTGTCCAACTCCGGCGGCGCCTGGGACAACGCCAAGAAGCTGGTCGAGGACGGCGCGTACGGCGGCAAGGGCTCCGAGTCGCACGCCGCCACGGTCATCGGCGACACCGTCGGCGACCCGTTCAAGGACACCGCCGGCCCGGCGATCAACCCGCTGATCAAGGTGATGAACCTGGTCTCGCTGCTGATCGCGCCGGCCGTCGTGGCGTGGAGCGTCGGCGACGACCGCAACGTCGGCCTCCGGGTCGGCATCGCGGTGGTGGCCACGCTGATCGTCGTGGCGGCGGTGGTGTTCAGCAAGCGCAAGGGCGTCGCGATGGGCGACTCCGACGACAGCGGCACCGGCGCCGGCAGCGCCGACCAGCGGCCGGAGACGGTCAACGCCTGAGCGGTGACACAGCGGGTTCCCGGCCGGTCCACCACCGCCGGCCGGGAACCCGCACACCCCTTGGCGGGCCCGGGGCGGCAAACCGACCCGTGGCACAACGGCGCGGAGGCCGTACGCTGCAACGCATGCGCACGTGCCGGGCGGCGACCGCCGGAAAGCTGACGGCGGTCCTCGCCACGCTGGTCCTGGCGCTGGCCGCGTGCGGCGGCGGCCCCAGCCCGCGGGCGTGGGCGGCGTCGGTCTGCGAGGCGCTCACCCCGTGGCGGGCCGAGATCAACAAGCTGACCAGCAGCACTCAGCAGCAGATGACCGCGCAGACCACCCCGGCGCAGGCGAAGGAGAACCTGGTGCGGCTCTTTGCCGGCGCGGAGGACGCCAGCGAGACCGCCCGTCGCAAGATCGACCAGGCCGGCGTCCCCGAGACCGAGCACGGCGAGGAGATCTCGACCCGCTTCCAGGCGTCCCTGGGCAAGGTGCGCGACGCGTACGGCCGGGCCCGGGACACCATCGACGGGCTGGGCACCGGCGAGGCCACCGCCTTCTACGACGGGGTGCGCACGGCCGTGGAGACCCTCAACAAGGAGTACGACGCCAGCGCGCTGGACACCAGCCGGCTCGACTCCGAAGAGCTCAGGCAGGCCTTCGACGAGGTCCCGGAGTGCCGCTGACGTCCCCCGACCGACCACCCGACCCGGTGCGGCAGCTCTCCCTGTTCGGCGCCGAGGCGGCGGACCCGTCCGTCGCCGACCTGGCCGGGCTGCTCGCCGGGCCCGGTGAGGTGTCCCGGATGGGCGGCACCGCCCGGCTGTCGATCGTGCTGGACGCCGCCTGGCGGGTGCACGTGCTCGTCGCCGAGCTGTCCCGGCGCGGCGTCGCCGCGACCTGGGAGGCGACTGCCGACGGGCGGCACCTCGTGCGCACCTCGTACGCGAGCACCCTGGCGCCGCTCGCGCTGGCCTGGCTGCTCGACCCGCCGACAGCGGGGGAGGTGAAGCGGCCGCCCGCCGGGTTCCACCTCAACGGCCGGCGGCTGCGGCTGTGGGTGGCCGCCGCCGGGGCGGCCGAGCCGCCCGGGTTCCTGCTCCGCCTCGGCGCGGCGGACGAGCACTGCCGGGGACCGGTCGGCGCGGCCCTGGCCGCCGTCGGCCTGCCGGCGGTGCTGCTCGACGCGCAGGCGGGCGGTCCGGCGTACCGGATCACGGGCCGCCGCCGGCTGGCCCGCCTCGCCGACCTCATCGGCGACCGCCCGCCCGCCGCCCCCGCTGCCGACTGGCCCGCCGCGCCCTGAGCCGGGCGGGCGGCACGTCCTGAGCCGGGTGCCGCGGCACGCCCTGGGCCGGGCGGCGCGTCGCTGGTCGGCCTCCTCCGGGTGTCCGATCAAGGACACTCCGGCCGTCGGACGGCGGCGGCGGAGCGGCTGGTCGGACCTCCACCGAGAGGCGGCGTCGTCACAGTGGCCCGCCCGAGGGCCTACCCACGGTGTACGGTGGCGCCGTCCGGCAAGACCGTCGCCGGTGCCCGGGGAAGCGGCGTGGGCGGTTTGCCGCCCGCGAAACCCGGAACGCGGACGGCGCGTTACGTTGGACATCCGGACCGCCGGCGGTTCCGGCGGACCGCGGGTGGTCCGCGCCCCGGATCGGCCGGCCACGAGCAGGAGTGAGGTCGCAGGAGACGTGCCGAGCAACGCCAGGACCACCCGTCTGGTCATCGTCGAGTCACCGGCGAAGGCCAAGACGATCTCGGGCTATCTCGGCCCGGGGTACGTCGTGGAGGCCAGCTTCGGTCACGTCCGCGACCTGCCGCGCAACGCCGCCGACGTGCCCGCCAAGTACAAGGGCGAGCCGTGGGCCCGGCTCGGGGTGGACGTCGACAACGGCTTCCACGCCCTCTACGTGGTCTCGCCCGACCGCCGCCAGCAGATCAGCAAGCTGGTCAAGCTGGCCAAGGAGGTCGACGAGATCTTCCTGGCCACCGACGAGGACCGCGAGGGCGAGGCGATCGCCTGGCACCTGGTGGAGACGCTGAAGCCCAAGGTGCCGGTCAAGCGGATGGTCTTCCACGAGATCACCAAGCCGGCGATCCAGGCGGCGGTGGCCAACCCCCGCGAGATCGACCGGGACCTGGTCGACGCCCAGGAGGCCCGGCGCATCCTCGACCGGCTCTACGGCTACGAGGTCTCCCCGGTGCTGTGGAAGAAGGTCATGCCGAAGCTCTCGGCGGGCCGGGTGCAGTCCGTGGCGACCCGGATCGTGGTCGAGCGGGAGCGGCAGCGGATGGCCTTCCGCACCGCCGAATACTGGGACATCCTGGCCACCCTCGCCGTGGCCAGGCCGGGCGAGGGGCCGCGCACGTTCAACGCCACCCTCGTCGCGCTGAACGGCGACCGGATCGCCACCGGCAAGGACTTCGAGCCGACCACCGGCCGGGTGCGGCCCGGCGCGGGCGTCGTGCACCTCGACGAGGGCGGCGCGCGCGGCCTGGCGGCCCGCCTGCAGGGGCGGCCGTTCACGGTCACCCGGGTCGAGGAGAAGCCCTACCGCCGCCGCCCGTACGCGCCGTTCATCACCTCCACCCTCCAGCAGGAGGCGGCCCGCAAGCTGCGGTTCTCGTCGCAGCAGACGATGCGCACCGCGCAGCGGCTCTACGAGAACGGTTACATCACCTACATGCGTACCGACTCGGTGAACCTGTCGGAGACCGCCATCGCGGCGGCCCGCCGGCAGATCGTCGAGCTGTACGGCGAGCGCAGCGTGCCGCCGGAGCCGCGCCGCTACACCGGCAAGGTGAAGAACGCGCAGGAGGCGCACGAGGCGATCCGCCCGGCGGGGGACAACTTCCGCACCCCGGGCGAGGTGGCCCGGGAGCTGTCCGGCGAGGAGTTCAAGCTCTACGAGCTGATCTGGCGGCGCACCATCGCCTCCCAGATGACCGACGCGGTCGGCTCCAGCGTCTCGGTGCGCATCCGGGCCGTCTCCTCCGCCAGCGAGGAGGCCGACTTCGGCGCGACCGGCAAGACGATCACCGACCCGGGCTTCCTGCGCGCGTACGTCGAGTCGTCCGACGACGAGAACGCCGAGGCCGAGGACGCCGAGCGCCGGCTGCCCAACCTGGTCAAGGACCAGCCGCTGACCGCCGACGAGCTGGCCGCCCAGGGCCACCACACCCAGCCGCCGTCGCGGTACACGGAGGCGTCGCTGGTCAAGGCCCTGGAGGAGCTGGGCATCGGCCGCCCCTCCACCTACGCGTCGATCATGCAGACGATCCAGGACCGGGGGTACGTCAGCAAGCGCGGCCAGGCGCTCATCCCGTCGTTCCTGGCGTTCGCGGTGATCGGCCTGCTGGAGCGGCACTACCCCCGGCTGGTCGACTACAACTTCACCGCCAGCATGGAGAACGAGCTGGACGAGATCGCCGGTGGCGACCACGCCGCCGTCGACTTCCTCACCGCGTTCTACTTCGGCAGCGCCAACGGGGCCGGCGACCAGGACATCGCCCGCTCCGGCGGGCTGAAGAAGCTGGTCACGGAGAACCTCAGCGAGATCGACGCGCGCAGCGTCAACTCGATCCCCCTGCACACCGACGACGAGGGCCGCGAGGTCGTCGTCCGGGTGGGACGCTACGGGCCGTACCTCCAGCGGGGCGTGCCCGGCGAGGAGCCGGCGGCCCACGGGGAGGGCGAGGAGGGCGGTGCCCAGGGCGACCGGGCGCCGATCCCCGAGGGGCTGGCCCCCGACGAGCTGACCCCGGAGAAGGTGCACGAGTTGTTCCTCGGCGGGGGCGGCGAGCGCAAGCTCGGCGACGACCCGTCGACCGGCGAGCCGATCCTGCTCAAGTCCGGCCGGTTCGGCCCGTACGTGGCCAGCGGCGAGCGCAAGTCGTCGCTGCTGCGCACGCAGTCGCCGGACTCGCTCACCCTCGAAGAGGCGCTGAAGCTGCTCAGCCTGCCCCGGCTGGTCGGGGTGGCCCCCGACGGCGTGGAGGTCTTCGCCAACAACGGCCGCTACGGCCCGTACGTCAAGCGCGGCGACGAGTTCCGTTCGCTGGACTCGGAAGACAAGATGTTCACCGTCACGCTGGACGAGGCGCTGGCCCTGCTGGCCGCCCCGAAGACCCGCCAGCGTCGCGCCGCCGCGCCGCCGCTGCGGGAGATGGGCAACGACCCGCTGACCGAGAAGCCGCTGGTGATCAAGGACGGCCGGTTCGGCCCGTACGTAACGGACGGCGAGTTCAACGCGTCCCTGCGGCGGGGGCAGACCCCGGAGGCGCTGACCGTCGAGGAAGCCTCCGAGATGCTCGCCGAGAAGCGCGCGAAGGGCCCGGCCCCGAAGAAGAAGGCGGCGGCGAAGAAGGCCCCGGCCGCGAAGAAGACGACGGCGAAGAAGACGACGACCGCGAAGAAGACCACCGCCGCCACGAAGACGACGGCGGCTGCGAAGTCCACGGCGACCAAGAAGGCGACCCCGGCGAAGAAGGCGACACCCCCCAAGAAGGCCACCACCTGAGCAAGGGCGGCAGGCTGGCTCAACCGGGCCAGCCTGCCGCGCGGAGAGCGGCGCGGACCTGGGCTACCACCTCGTCAGGAGTGTGGCGCACCGCCCAGGCTGGGAATCGCAGCACCCGGTCGCCCTCGATCCAGAGGTCGTTCTGTCGTCGCATGTCCGCCCAGGCGGCCCGCGGGTCGAGGTGCTGTCCACCGTCGATCTCCACGTGCACGCGCCAGTCGTCGAACCAGACGTCCAGGTACCGACGTCGGCCGCTGGCGTCGCGTCGCACCGCCTGCCGGGACGGCTCGGGCAGGCCGGCGCGGCGTGTCAGCCTGAGGAAGTCCAGCTCGGGCAGGGAGTGGGAGCCGCCTGCCGCATCGTCGGCTGTTTGGCGGATGAGGCTGCGGCGTCGCGCCCGCGGTAGCCGGTCGAGCACGCGGTGCAGGTCGTCGCCGGCGACGAGCCGCTGCTGGAACCCGGCCGCGATGATCGCCCGCGCGTCCTCGTCGGTGGCCGCCCACTGCGCGGCGTCCACCAGCGAACGTGCTGGCATGGTGCGACACGGCTGACCCACCCGTAGCACGTCCTCCTCAGGCAGGTGGGTGGTGCGGTGCAGAAGGACGCCGGGCGGAAGCGAGCGGGTCTGGTGCGCGGCGGGCAGGAGCAGGTGCACGGCTCGGCTGTCGTACCGGCGCAGGCCCCAGGCACTGGCGGCGGTAGGGCCGGCGAGCACCGCCGCCGCTCCAGCGGCCAGAACAGCTATCCAGCGGCGCTGGTCTGCGCTCACCGGGCCGTTGTGGGTGACGAAGACGGCGCGGTGCACCTGTCGCCACCGTTGGACGGTGACCCGGTGCCGGATCGCCTTGGGAGTCAGGAACCGCCGTGCCTGCGCCAGGCTGATCACATCGTCCTGATGGAAAAGCAACCAGGTCAGTTCGTCGGCGTCGTCCCCTGGCAGCGCCCGCGCCAACCGGGCCCAACCCCCACCGCTACCCCCACCCTGCCCCAGGCTCCCGCTCCCACTCCCGCCCCTCACCCCACCACTCTCCCCACAGAGGGATCACCTCTCCACCCCCTGTGGACAACCTCCGGATCTTGGTACGAATCCGCCCCCCTGAGGGCAATTTCGTACCAAGATTCGCGAGGCCCGTTCGCGCGGGGCGCGCGTCAGGTGCCCAGGAGAGTTGTCAGGTGGGGGCTTCCGAAGACTCTCTGAGGGTCCAGGCGGTGGCGGAGGGAGCGGAAGTCGGCGAACTTCGGGTACGCCGGGGCGAGCGACTCCGCGTCGCGCCAGTGCAGCTTGCCCCAGTGGGGGCGACCGCCCAGGCCGGCGGCGACCTCCTCGACGGCCCGGAAGTACGGCTCGTAGGGCGCGCCGACGTACTGGTGGACGGCGATGTACGCGGAGTCGCGCCCGTACCCGTGGGAGAGCCAGATGTCGTCGGCGGCGGTGAAGCGCACCTCGACCGGGAACTGCACCTTGAACGGGAGCCTGTCGACGATGCGGCGCACCTCGGCCAGGGCCTCGGGGAGGGCGGCGCGCGGCAGGCCGTACTCCATCTCCATGAAGCGGACCCGGCGCGGCGTGCAGAAGACCGCGTCGGAGCGGCCGGTGTAGGTGCGTTCGCTGAGGGCCCGGGCGGAGGCCGCGTTGATCGCGGGCACCAGGCCCGGCGCGGCGCGGCCGAGCCGGCAGAGGCCGGCGAAGACGGTGTTGGAGAGGAAGTCGTCGTCGAGCCAGGCCCGCCAGCGGGGCAGCGGCCGGTCGTCGGCGGGCACCCGGTCGTTGGTCTTGAGCTGCACCCGGTCGGTGTAGGGGAACCAGAAGAACTCGGCGTGGTCGTGCGCGGCGATCAGTGACGGCAGGTCGGCGAGGACGTCGTCGAGGGCGGCGGGGCGCTCGTGGGCGCGCAGCACGAAGGCGTCCACGACGCGCAGGGTCACCTCGGTCAGCACGCCGAGGGCACCGAGGGAGACGCGGGCGGCGGCGAAGACGTCCGGGTGCTCGTCGGCGGAGCAGCGCAGCACCTCTCCGGTGCCGGTGACCAGGGTGAGCGCCTCGACGAAGGTCGACAGGCAGCCGTACGCCGCGCCGGTGCCGTGGGTGCCGGTGGAGATCGCCCCGGCGACGGTCTGCGCGTCGATGTCGCCGAGGTTGGGCAGCGCCAGCCCGTGCCCGGCGAGCAGGGCGTTGAGTCGGTGCAGCGGCATTCCTGCCGGTACGGTGACCAGGCGTCGGTCGCGGTCGACCCGGATTTCGGTGTCGAGGTCGGTCAGCTCCATCCGGTGGCCGTCGGCGCACGCCACGGCCGTGAAGGAGTGGCCGCTGCCGACGGGCCGGATCCGCTCGCCGGCGTCGGCGGCGGCCTGGACGGCGGCGGTGACGTCGGCGATCGTACGGGGGCGGAGGATGGTGGTGGCGGTGCTGCGCTGGTTGCCGGCCCAGTTGCTCCAGTGGGGGCTCGGCGGGGTCGTGCTGCCCATGCGCGCTCCTCGACGTGAACGTGAGATGTCTTCATATCAGGAACGTTGTGCCTGGTAAATACCGCAATCCAGGTCCGCTCGTTGTACCGGTAGTCACGTACTCGTGACGTGCAGATATGTTCATCCGTCGAAGGGGGGTGGCGCCGAGTGTCCACACCAGCCGCCACGACCGGGCCGTTGCGCCGGGTGCCGGTCCAGGGTCGAAGCGTCGCGCGGGTCCAGCGGATGCTGGACGCCTGCGCCGAACTCGTCGACGAGGTGGGGTACGAGGGACTGACCACGACCCTGCTCGCCGAGCGCGCCGAGGTGGCGATCGGGTCGGTCTACCAGTTTTTCCCGGACAAGCGGGCGATCGTGCAGGCGCTGACCCTGCGCACGATGGAATCCTACCTCCAGCGGCTCGACGAGCGGTTCGCCTCGGACGATCTGACGCACTGGTGGGACGGCGTCGACGCGGGGATCGACGAATACATCACGATGCACCGCACCGTCCCCGGGTTCCGTACCCTGCACTTCGGCGACGTGGTCGACCTGCACCTGCTGGACGAGCAGCGGGACAACAACGGCGTGATCGCCGACCAGCTCGCCCGGGTGCTCACCGAGCGGTTCGGGATGGTCGACGAGCCGCGCCTGCGGTTCTGTCTGGAGATCGCCGTCGAGGCCGCCGACGCCCTGATCAAGCTGGCGTTCCGGCGCAACGCCGAGGGCGACGAGCGGGTCCTCGCCGAGGCCAAGGCGCTCATCCGCGAATACCTGCACCGGCACGTGGAGGCGTCGGCCGCCGCCGCTGCGGGCGTCACCACCCCGGCCCCCGCCCCCGCCTCCTGAACCGGCGGCGGCGAGGCTAGAGGAAGGCGTGGCCCTCCCCCCGGTAGGTGGGGACGGTCTCGACCACCCGGTCGCCGTCGACCAGGTGCAGCTCGTTGACGCGCTCGCACAGCTCGCCGGCCTTGGCGTGCCGGAACCACACCCGGTCGCCGACGCGCAGGCCGGCCGCCGCCGGGCCGGTCAGCGGGGTCTGCACCTCGCCGGCGCCCTCCGCGCCGAGGAGCTTGAGCCCGGTCGGCAGCCAGGGGGTGGGCAGCCGGCTGGCGGCGGGCGGGCCGGAGGCGATCCAGCCGCCGCCGAGCACGGTCGCCAGCTCCGGCGTCGGCCGGCGGACCACCGCGCAGGCGAAGAACGCCGCCGGGGTGGGCCGCCAGGCCCGGTACGCGTCGAACAGCGTCGGCCCGTACAGGCCCGATCCCGCGGTGACCTCGGTGACCGCGGGATCGGCGCTGGTCGCCGCCACGCTGCCGGTGCCGCCGCCGTTGACGAACTCCAGGTCGGCGTGCTCGCGTACCGCCGACACCGCCGCGCCCCGGCGGGCCAGCAACTCGCGGTACGACCCGCGCTGGGCGGCCCGGATCGCGGCGGCGAGGGCCGCCCGCCCCGGCGGGGCGTCGCCCAGCCCGGCGATCTGCGCCTCGTACGACATGAGCCCGACCAGCCGGAAGCCCGGCCGGGCGGCGATCGCGGCGGCGAGCGCGCCGGCCGCCCGGGCGCTGTGCACCGGTGAGCGGCGCACCCCGACGTGCACCCGCCTGCCCAGGGGCCGCCAGGACGCGTCGAGGTCGATGCAGACCCGCAGCGCGGGCCGGCGGCCCGGCGGGCACACCGCGTCGACGAGGTCGAGCTGGTCGGTCCCGTCGACCATCAGCGTGACCGCGCCGGCCAGCCCCTCGTCGGCGGCCAGCTCGGCGAGCGCCCCCCGGTCGGCCGTCGGGTACGCCACCAGCGCGTCGTCGGTCACGCCGGCGCGGACGAGCCAGCTCGCCTCGGGCAGGGTGAACGCCATCACCCCCCGCCAGCCGGGGCGGCCCAGCACGCGGCGGAGCAACTCGCGGGACCGGACGGACTTGCTGGCGACCCGGATC
Source organism: Micromonospora haikouensis (assembly GCF_000876225.1). Taxonomy (NCBI): domain Bacteria; kingdom Bacillati; phylum Actinomycetota; class Actinomycetes; order Micromonosporales; family Micromonosporaceae; genus Micromonospora; species Micromonospora haikouensis. Next base: position 853,350 of record NZ_JXSX01000001.1, read on the forward strand.
GGCTTGCCGCCGGCCCGGGTGGGCAGCGCCGCCGCGTTGGCGTCGAACGCCGCCAGGTCGACCACCGCGTACGGCGGGTCGAGGTGGGCGGTCGCCCGTTCCAGGCGTTCGCGCAGTTTGTCGCCTTCGCTGGTCACGTGTGCACGCTAACTGTCGATCGGTCAATTGTGAAAGAGCCTCGCGTCTGCCGGACCGTCTTCCTCCCGGCGGCCCGGGGACACGGGCGGCGGCGGGTGGCGTCTGCGGCCTAGGCTCGGCGAGCAGGCACTGTCACGGGCGGGAAGTCCCCCGGCCGGGACTAGAGTGTTGCACCGGGATGCCCAACGTTGGGCCGGCACGTGGAGGTACGGCCATCGAAAGCCAGAACAGCGGCGAGTCGCCCGGCGAGTCGCCGTCGGCCGGCCCGCCCGGCGCCGAGGACACCGGCCGCACCGGCACCCAGGCGGGCGCTCAGCCGGCCGGGACGCAGCCGGCCGACCGGTCCGGGGCCGCCGCGATCCGCTCCGTGCTGCGCATCCGACCGTTCCGCCGGCTCTGGATCGTGCTCGGCGCCGCGTCCTTCGGCGACTGGCTCGGCCTGCTCGCCACCTCGGTCTTCGCCGCCGCCCAGGTCTCCGGCAGCACCGCCCAGGGCGCCGCGTTCGGCACCCTGATCGCGATCCGGCTGCTGCCCGCGCTGATCCTCGGCCCGGTGGCCGGCGTGCTCGCCGACCGGTTCGACCGGCGCTGGACCATGGTCATCTGCGACGTGCTGCGCTTCCTGCTGTTCGCCTCCATCCCGCTGTTCGCGCTCACCGGGGCCAGCGGCGGGCTGGTGGTCGGCTGGGCGGCGGTCGCCACCTTCCTGATCGAGACGATCACCCTGCTCTGGATCCCGGCCAAGGAGGCCGCGGTCCCAAACCTCATCCCGCGCGCCCGGCTGGAGGCGGCCAACCAGCTCACCCTGATCACCACGTACGGGCTGACCCCGATCGCCGCCGCGCTCGGCCTCGCCCTGCTCGACCGCAGCGTCCGGGCGGCCACCGGCGGGGAGATGCCGTCCTGGGCCGAGCCGGCGCAGCTCGCGCTCTGGTTCAACGCGTTCTCCCGGCTCGCCACCGCCCTGGTCGTCGCCTTCGGGATCAAGGAGATCAGCCAGGCGCAGGCCGGCGAGGCCGCGCGCACCGAACAGGGCGTCATGCGCCAGTTCACCGAGGGCTGGAAATACATCGGCCAGACCCCGCTGGTCCGTGGCCTGGTGCTCGGCATCTTCGGCGCGTTCGCCGGCGGCGGCATCGTGATCGGCACGGCCAAGTTCTTCGCCGCCTCGCTCGGTGCCGGTGACGCCGCCTTCTACCTGCTCTTCGGGGCGATGTTCATCGGCCTCGCCCTGGGCATCGGGCTCGGCCCGATGATCGTCCGGGAGATGTCCCGGCGGCGCTGGTTCGGCATGAGCATCGTGCTGGCCAGCGCGTCGGTGCTGGTGCTCGCGTTCGCCGTGCACCTGTCCATGGCGATGCTCGGCGCGATCCTGGTCGGGGCGGGCGCGGGCATGGCCTTCCTCGCCGGCACCACGCTGCTCGGCGGCGAGGTCGCCGACGAGGTGCGCGGCCGGGTCTTCGCGGTGGTGCAGATCGGCACCCGGCTGGTGCTGATCCTCGCCATCGCGCTGAGCAGCCTCCTCGTCGGCGTCGGCGGCTCCCGCAAGCTGACCATCGCCGACCTCGGCATCTCCGTCTCCTCCACCCGGCTGCTGCTGCTCGCCGCCGGTGCCGCCGGCATCTTCGCCGGCATCAGCGCCTTCGGCCAGATGGACGACAAGAAGGGCGTGCCGGTCCTCGCCGACCTGTGGGGGTCGATCCGGGGCCGCCCCCTGATGCCGGCCGAGCACTTCGTCTCCAGCGGGCTCTTCGTGGTCTTCGAGGGCGGCGAGGGGGCCGGTAAGTCCACCCAGCTCGCCGCGCTCGCCGAGCGGCTGCGCGGGCAGGGGCGTGAGGTGGTGGTCACCCGGGAGCCGGGCGCGACCGAGGTCGGCGCGCGGATCCGCACCCTGCTGCTCGACGCGACCGCCGAGGGCCCGTCCCCGCGCGCCGAGGCCCTGCTCTACGCCGCCGACCGGGCGCACCACGTCGCCACCGTCGTCCGGCCGGCGCTGGTCCGGGGCGCGGTGGTGATCAGCGACCGGTACGTCGACTCGTCCCTGGCCTACCAGGGGGCCGGGCGGACGCTCCCCGTCGACGAGGTCTCCTGGCTCTCCTCCTGGGCCACCGGCGGGCTCAAGCCCGACCTGGTGGTGCTGCTCGACGTGGACCCGCACACCGGCCTGTCCCGGGTCGCCGCCCGCAACGAGGGGCCCGACCGGCTGGAGGCCGAGTCCGTCGCCTTCCACGAGCGGGTCCGGTACGCCTTCCTCGACCTCGCCGCGAACGACCCGAAGCGCTACCTGGTGCTGGACGCCTCCCGCCCCGTCGAGGAGACCGCCGCGCTGGTCGCCCGCCGGGTGGAGGAGTTCCTGGTCGACCCGGCCGGGATCGTGCACCCCCGGCCCGCCCAGGGGCCCGACACCTCGGTGCAGCCCGAGTTATCCGACTCGGAGCTGGTGACGATGGAGCACCGCACCTGATGCCGGACGTCTCCGCAGCCGAAGCCGCCGCGCCGGAAACCGCGGCCCCGTCGGAAGCCCTCACCAGCCCGCCGGGCGTCTTCGCCGACCTCGTCGGGCAGGACGACGCGGTCGCCACGCTGCGCCGGGCCGCCGCGGCGGCCGCCGCCCAGCTCCGGCAGGCCGCCCCCGGCGGTGAGCCCGCCGCCGACCCCGGGGCCGGGATGACCCACGCGTGGATCTTCACCGGGCCGCCCGGCTCGGGCCGCTCGCTGGCCGCCCGCGCCTTCGCCGCCGCCCTCCAGTGCGCGTACGGCACCGGGTGCGGCACCTGCCCCGGCTGCCACACCACGATGGCCGGCACCCACGCCGACGTGCGGCTCGTCGCGCCCGAGGGGCTCAGCATCGGCGTCGGCGAGATGCGTGCCCTGGTGCTGCGGGCGGCCAGCACCCCGTCCGGCGGGCGCTGGCAGGTGGTGATCATCTCCGACGCCGACCGGCTCACCGAGGCGGCCGGCAACGCGCTGCTCAAGGCCGTCGAGGAGCCACCACCGCGCACGGTGTTCCTGCTCTGCGCCCCGTCCACCCACCCCGACGACGTGTCGGTGACCATCCGGTCGCGCTGCCGGGTCGTACCGCTGCGGCAGCCCGCGCCCGAGGCGGTGGCCGAGGTGCTGGTCCGCCGGGACGGGATCGCGCCGGACGTGGCGCGGTGGGCGGCGGCGGCCGCGCAGGGGCACGTGGGCCGGGCCCGGCGGCTCGCCGGCGACCCGCAGGCCCGCAGCCGGCGCGACGCCGTGCTCGCCGTGCCCCGCCGGCTCACCGGGGTGGGCGCCGCCTTCGACGCGGCGTCCGCGCTGATCGAGGCCGCCGAGGCGGAGGCCGCCGCGTCCGTCGCCGAACTCGACGAGGCGGAGAAGGCCGCGTTGCAGACGGCGCTCGGCGCGGGCGGCACGGGCCGGGGCGCGGCCGGCGCGATGCGCGGCGCCGCCGGCCAGCTCAAGGACCTGGAGAAGCGGCAGAAGTCGCGGGCCACCCGCGCCCAGCGCGACGCCCTGGACCGGGCCCTGGTCGACCTCGCCGGCTTCTACCGCGACGCCCTCGTCGCGGCGCTGCGCGCGCCGGTCGCCCCCGTGCACACCGACGCCGCCGCGCTGGCCGAGGCGGGCGGGCAGAAGTGGCACGCCGAGGGGGCGCTGCGCCGGCTGGAGGCCGTGCTGGAGTGCCGGTCCGCCATCGAGTCCAACGTCAAGCCGCGCATCGCCGTGGAGGCGATGATGCTGGCCCTCTGGAAGGGCTGAACCGCCCACCCCTGCTCCGTCCACAGGGCATCGACAGGCCCGATTGGTGTGCGGTACGGTCCGGTGATGCCGTGGTGACCGTGGCGGCACACTCAGTGAGTGCACTGCCGGGAGGAGTCCGCGATGCCTCGGGGGGAGATCGACGAGGCCTGGATCGAGGAGGCGGTGCGGCGCTACCGCCGCATCGAGGCGTTGCAGGCCGAGTTCGACCAGGCGGTGGCGACCGTGGAGGTCACCGTGCGTTCCCCGGACGGCCTGGTCGAGGTCGCGGTCACCGCCGACGGCCGGATCACCGACGTGCGTTTCCTCGGGCCGCTGCACCAGCGCCACCACCGCGACGTGGCCGCCTCCGTGCGCGCCGCCGTGGCCGCCGCCGCCGACGCGGCCCAGTGGGCCCGGGAGAAGCTGCACAACGAGACGTTCGCCGCCTACCGGCCCCTCGCGGGGGCCTGACGTGGACGAGCTGCGCGCCCTCGCCGCCCGGCTGGACGAGGCCGGCGCCACCCTGGAGGCGCTGGCCCGCGCCGTGACCGCCACCGATCCGCCGCACCCGGCGTTCGGCGCGCACGTCCCCGGGCGGCCCGGCGAGATCGGCCGGGCCCTGCACCGGCGGTGGACCGACGCCACCGGCGACCGGGCCCGGGAGGCGACCGTCGCCGCGTCCCGCCTCGCCGCCGCCGCGTCCGCGGTGCGCACCGCCGCCGACCGCTACTCGGGGGTCGACGACGCCGTCCGCCGCCGGCTGGGCCGGGAGTTCTGATGGACGCCCTCGACCGCCTCGCCGAGCCGGGGCTCGACCTGCTCGACCGCGTCGACACGCTGCTCGCCGGCGGGGCACCCGAGGGGCACCGGCTCTGGCCGCTGCTGCGCCGCATGCAGGTGCTCCCCGGCGACGCCGTGCGGGGCTTCCTCGACCTGCACCCGGCCCCGCTGGCCGGCGCCGGCCACGCGGTGCGCGGGCTCGTCCGGGCGTACGACGAGGTCAGCCGCACCCTCACCGATCCCGCCGCCTGGTCCGGGCCGGCTGCCTCGGCGTACGACCAGGCGCGCGCGGTCCTGCTGCGCCACCTCGACGAGGGCCCCGAGAGCCTGGTGGGCCGGCTGGAGGCCACGGCCGGCTACGCCGACGCCCTCGCCGACTGGGTGGAGGGCAGCCGCCTCGCGTTGGCCCGCGCGCTCGCCGACGTGCTCGGCTCCGCCGAGGCGGTCCGGGTGCGCGCCGCCACCGCCACCGCCACCACAGGCGGGGCCGGGCCGGGCGGGGCGGGGCTGCTCGCGGCGGCCGACATCGCCCACCGGGTGCTGGCCGTGCTCGGGGTGGCGTACGACGGGGCGGAGACGCTGCTGCGCCAGTGGTCGCCGAGCCTCGCGGAGACCACCTGGCGCGGGTCGACGGTCGGCGGCCCCTACCACGGCTCCCCGCTGCGGGTCCGGTGACCGGGCGGTGACACGGGGGTGGGTACCGGGCCGCGCCGCGTCGTAGGGTGAAGGCATGGGCATGCTCTGCGCGGTCAGCTTCAACCGGTACGGGCGCCTCTACTACCTCGACCCGGGCGAGTTCCGCCCGCAGGTGGGCGACCGGGTGCTGGTCCCCACCGACGACGGCCCCGAGGTCGCGGAGTGCGTCTGGGCCGCGCAGTGGGTCGGTGAGGACACCGACGGCTTCCCCCGGCTCGCCGGCCTCGCCACCGACGACGACCTGCGCCGCGACGAGCTGCTGCGGCGGCGCAAGGCCGAGGCGAAGGTGGCCGCGAAGCGGCTGATCCGCGAGCACGGCCTGCCGATGAAGGTGGTCGCCGTCGACCACGTGCTCGCCACCGCCGACGGCGGCGGGGACCGCACCACCGTCTACTTCACCGCCCCGCACCGGGTCGACTTCCGGTCCCTCGTGCGCGACCTCGGGGCCACCCTGCACTGCCGGGTCGAGCTGCGCCAGCTCTCCGCCCGCGACTCCGCGCGGGTGCAGGGCGGCATCGGCTCCTGCGGGCGCGACCTGTGCTGCGCCACCTTCCTCACCGACTTCGAGCCGGTGACGATCCGGATGGCCAAGGACCAGGACCTGCCGCTCAACCCGCTGCGCATCTCCGGGGCCTGCGGCCGGCTGATGTGCTGCCTGAAGTACGAGCACCCGCTCTACCAGAAGTTCCAGGAGTCGGCCCCGCCCGTCGGCAGCCGGGTGTCGACCCCCGAGGGCGACGGCCGGGTCGTCGGGCACAGCGTCCCCCGCGACGCGGTCACCGTCCGGCTGGACGCCGACGGCTCGCGCTCCATGTGCTCCCGCGCCGACGTCTGCGGCTCCCGCCGCGCCCACGACCAGCGCTACGACGCCTGAGGACTCAGGGCTCCAGCACGATCGGCGGCTCGGCCAGGCGCGGGGTCAGCGGCTCCTTCGGGGTCAGCCAGGAGGCGGTCGGGGACCCGTCGGGGTTCAGCCGCCAGTCGCGGGCGACCCGGTCCACGGCGACCGGGTAGACGGTGAGCGTGCCGTCCGGGTCGATGCGCATCCGCAGGAACGCCTTCGCGTCGTCGATGCCCTGGCCGGCGAACAGCTCGTTGACGTTCACCCCGAACGCCGCGGCCACCAGCAGGTACGCCGCCACCAGCTCGGTGGAGAGGAAGCCGATCAGGGGGCCGTACACCACCGCCGCGGCGGCCACGGGCAGCGGCCACGGCCAGTCGTGCAGGGGCACCGACAGCCAGGCCCAGGTGCCGGCGGCGGCGAGCGCCACCTGCGCCAGCCCGTGCGTGACGCCGAGGATCCAGTGCCGCACGTGCCGCTTGCCGCTCGCGCTCGGCGGCTTCGCGAAGAAGACCGCGCCGAGCATCGTCACCAGCAGCATCGCCACCAGGGGGACGCTCAGCAGCCGCTGCTCGGTGCCGCCGGCCCGGCCCGCCGCCACCCCGGCCATGGCCAGCATGAGCAGGGTGTGCACGGTGCCCAGCAGGGTGCCGAAGCCCGGGTTGCGTCTCGGTAGCCGGGCGAAGACGCCCCAGCCGTACCGGCGGGAGCGGGCCCGGTCGGGGAACGTGGCCGCGAGGTCGTACGGGAGGCTGCGGCTGGCCCGCCGGGACAGGGTGTCGCGCGGGGGCACCTCGATCCGCTCGGGCAGGTGGTGGGTCGGGTACAGGTAGGCCCCGCCGCTGCCGCAGGTGACGAGCTGCCGGTCCGGGCCGGCGTACCGGGCGTAGTGGTGCAGGTCGCCGGAGACCAGCAGCCGCACCCGCGCCCCGGTCGGCGCGACGATGGTGCGGATGAAGTAGTCGATCGAGTCGTACGCCGTCGGGTGGTCGACGGCCTTGACCCACGTCGGCGCCGGCACGGCCAGGATCACCCGGCTGTCCGGCCCCAGCCGCTTCGCGACGGTGTCGAAGTAGGTGAGCTGCGGGTCGTCCAGGTATGAGCCGGACTGGTCGTCGAGGCCCAGCAGCCACCAGTCGGCGGGCAGTTCGACGGCGAAGTACGAGCGGGACTGGCCGGTGCCCCAGCCGCCGAAGTGCCGGTCCCGGGAGCGGACGAACAGCCGCAGGAAGGCGGTCAGCCCGTCGTACCAGTCGTGGTTGCCGGGGACCGCGAACAGCGTGGGCCGCTCGGGCGGCGTGACCGGCAGCGCGGCCTGGTACGGCCCCTTGCAGCGGTCCTCGTACGCCTCGTAGGAGGCCGACGGGTAGACCTGGTCGCCCCCCATCACCAGGGTCTGCGCGCGGGGCAGCCGGTGCCCGTCGACGGTCAGCTCCGGCTGGGCGAGCAGGTACGCGACCGAGTAGGTGGCGTCGAAGCCGTCGCCGAGGTCGGCCACGTAGTCCAGCCACAGCCCGCCGTCCGGCCCGACCTGGCGCTCGATGCGGGCCTCCAGCGAGTTCTGCAGCTCCCGCTTGTCCAGGTACGCCCCGAACAGCATCGCCAGCAGCGTACGCAGGCCGGTGCTGATCAGCAGGAGCGGCGCGAGCCACGGCACCGGCCTGCGCGGGGTGAAGCCCAACTCCGGCGGGTCGATGCTGCGCGGCCGGCGGGCCGTGCGGGCGAAGGCGCGCTCGTCGTCGGGCTCATCGAGGGGGGCCGGGCCGTCGATTGGGGTGCGATCGTCGGTCACCAGGCGCAGCGTAGTCCGGGCAGCGCCGATCCGCTGTCGGGTGTGAGCAGGGACGGGCCGGATGTCCGGTTGCCCGGGCCCGGTCGCACTGGGCCCGGGTGCCGGGCACGGGTGCCTGTCGCCGTGACTGTTCCCGTTGCGGGGAGGCATCCCGCTGTGGCGGCGGCCGGGGCGTGCCGTACACTTGACGATCGTTGCCGCCTTAGCTCAGTCGGCTAGAGCGACGCACTCGTAATGCGTAGGTCGACGGTTCGATTCCGTCAGGCGGCTCGGTGACGAAGCCCAGGTCAGATGGCCTGGGCTTCGTCGTTTCCGGTAGCGGTCGCACCGCCGCCCGGGCTGGGCCCTGCCGTGCGCGGCTGCCGTGCGCCGCGATCTCTCCCACCCCGGCGTGACACAGCGTGTTCTTCCGTCGAGCGCTGCCACCCCGGCCCGCTGCCTTTGCTCTGCACCCAGATGCGCAACGGCTTACCCGGAGTGATCGGCCGTTGCCTGCCGCGCTCTGCGCGAATGTACATAACTGCAGGTCGGCGCTGATGCTGCGGATATGGGTGCAGAGCAAAGGGAGCGCGAGGCGTGGGCGGGGGTGGACGCAGGGTCACGGGGAGTGGCGCTGGCAGCAAAGCCTCCGCGCACCGGCGGGCCCGGGGGGCGACGGGCTGTGGGAGCCTGTCGCGATGTCCCGTAGCCGCCTGGCGTTGTCCGTCGGGGTTCTCCTGCTCCTCGCCTCCTGCCTGCTGCCGTGCCTGCCCCTGCTGCAGGTGGCCGGGACGTCACTGCCCTATCAGGACCCGACGCCCGAGATGCTGCAACAGCACGCCGCGAACGTCGCGGCGGCCGAACGCCGGCTCGCCGTGTGCGTGGTCGTCGCCGCCGCTCTGGCTCTCCTGGGTCTGGCCGCCCTCGTCCTTGCCTATGTCTGGAGGCGGCGACGCCCGCCGGCGACGTCGGCCTAGTGGCGGTATCCGGCCCGCCGGATGCCCCCATGTCGCCGCCCCAGGTGTTCGGGCAGGTCAGGGCTTGGATAGCACTATCCGAAGCTGGGGCGTTTGCCCTGGTGAAAGCGTGATTATCTAGCTACCCTTGGGTCAACTGCCCGCCGTTGTGCACCACTTGGTCGGGCTTGTGCCTAACGGAGGGTATGCGTACTCGGTAGTCATCTGGCCCGGCTCCCAACTACCCGAAGGGAGCGCCCATGACCCGGGCCCCGGCGAACCTGATGGCCGTCCGAAGCCTGCTCCTGACCCACCTGGACGTCGACCCGAAGACCTCACGCCCGCAGGACCTGGAACCAGCGGAGGTCGGCATCGTGGGCGACGCCTCCCACCGGGGCGGCTACCACTGTGGCTCCGACCGCGTCGTGTCCGGCGACTACTCCGTGGTGGAGTCCACCCGGGACAGCTCGGGGCTGACCCTCGACGCGTCCGGCCTGGACGTCGGTGACTTCAGCGTGAAGTCGGGCGGCCGCACCCACGACCTGCGTTCGTTCTCGGTCTGGTGCGTGCAGCAGTGCACCGCCGGCACGGCCGACACGCGGGACATCAGGGAGATCATCTATTCCCCCGACGGCAAGACGGTCAAGCGGTGGGACCGGCTCGGCAAGCGCAGCACCGGCGACAGCTCCCACCTCTGGCACACCCACTTCAGTTTCTTCCGCGACTCGACCAAGGCGGGCCGGGACCAGACCCCGCTGTTCCGCCGCTACCTGACCGAAATTGGGCTGATCAGCCCCCCGACACCGGAGGACGACATGAGCGAGAAGGCCGAGAACGAAATCCACCAGGTCTACCTAGGCACGTTCTACGGCGGGAGCAGCATGGGCCGAGCCGTCGACCCCGACGGCGCCGGTCCGGCGGGGGCCAGCAACAGCCTCGTCGCCAAGCTCGACTACCTGATGGCCCGTTTGGACGGCGTCGTCGCCGGGGTCACCACCCTGCAGGGCAAGGATTGGACGGACGAGCCCGCCATCATCGCCGGGGTGCTCGCCGGCCTGTCCCCGCAGCGGCTCGCCGAGGCGCTGGCGACCGCCGGGCTCACCCCGGCGGCCATCGCGGCGGCGGTGCCGCAGGACATGGCCCGCAAGGTCGTCGACGAGTTGACCGCCCGGCTGTCGAGCTGACGTCGTGTGGACCTGGCGACTCTCGTCCCGCCCGGCGGCCTCGGTGCGGTCGGAGCCGGCGGGTTGCTCGTCATGGTCGTCCTGTACCTCCTCAACGCGAACCGGGCCGACCGCAAGGAGTACCAGGAGGCCATCGACCGGGCCGAGCGGCGCGCCGACGAGGCGGAGGTGCGCCGCTCGGCCGCCGAGGCCCGGCTCGACACCCTCCAGCAGGCTGTGGACGAGGCGCGATCCGCCCGGCGGGCGGCCGAGGACCACGCCGACTCCCTGCTGCGGGAACTGACGAGACTGCGTCCGCACGAGCCAGGCGGTGATGCGTGACCGACGAGACCCTTCAGCTACGGCTACGGATGAACCGTCTGGGCCGCCGCCGCGCGGTGATCGCCGTCGCGGCGACCGCCCTCATCGCCGCCACGATCGGCTGGTGGGCGGCGTCGATGGGGCGGCAGACCGTCCAGCAGCAGCAGCGGGCGGCCACCGCCGTGTCCGGTGCCGAGCAACTGTGCCAGCAGGTCCGGCAGCTCGGCGGGACGTGCGTCTTCGACCCGGAAGACCTGAAGGGCGTACCCGGGGATCCCGGGCCGGCCGGTCCGCCGGGACCACCAGGGGTGCCCGGCCTCGACGGTGCCGCCGGTCCCACCGGTCTGCCGGGACCGCGCGGTGAGCAGGGCCCGCAGGGACCGCAGGGGCCATCCGGCCCCACCGGTGCGGTCGGCCCGAGCGGCCCTACCGGCCCGACCGGTCCGACTGGCCCCGGTGGCCCGCCGGGGCCGCCCGGTCCGGAGGGGCCCAGGGGCGAGGCGGGCCCGCAGGGGGAGCGGGGGCCGCAGGGCGAGGCCGGGCCGGGCGGCCCGAGCGGCCCGCCGGGGCCCTGGTGCCCTGACGGTACGACCGCGCAGGTCGTCACCGTCGTCACCGCCGACGGCCCGCAGCGCATCGTCGCCTGCGTGACCGAATGAACGACCGATCTGTCCGCGACCGAGCCCCTAGGAGGGCCGTGATGCCCGAGTCCGTTCCCGTTCCCCTTCCCGCGCACGCGGCGGCGGCCTCCGAGCCGCTGCTGACCGTCGGCGGGGTCACCGCCGCCGGTGCCGCCGTGCTCAGCCTGCTGGTCGCCTTCGGGCTGCCGGTGTCGGCCGACCAGCAGACCGCGCTGCTCGGCCTGGTCGCGGTGCTCGCCCCGCTGGTCGTGGCGGTGCTTGCCCGTGGCCGGGTGTACTCGCCGGCCACCGTGGCCGACCTGCTGGCCCGCCACCGGTAGCCGCCCCGCCCGCCGGCCGGGGGAGGATGTCGGTGCCCCCCGCTAACCTGCGGCTCATGAGCGTGTCGGTGGACGGTGTCGCGAAGCTGCCCGGTGTCGAGGACGAGGCCCGGTTCTGGGCCATGGTGGAGGCCGCGTGGGAGCGGCTGGGCCCCGAGCCGGCGGCGCTGCGCCGGGCCCTGCGGGAGCGGGACCCGGCGGCCGGCGACGTCGACCCGGACGACCTCGACGAGTGGTTGGACCCGTTCGTCGACCAGCTGCGCGCCCTCGCCGCCGACCTGTCGAGCGAGGAGCTGACCGCCCTGGACCGGGTGGTCGAGCGAAAGCTCTACGACCTCGACCGCGCCGACATCCACGCCGTCACCGACGGCTCCGACGACGGCTTCCTCTACGCCCGGGGCCACATCGTCGCCCTCGGCCGCGAGTTCTACGAGGCGGTGCGGGCCGACCCCGCCCTGGCGGTCACCGACGCCGAGTGCGAGAGCATCTGCTACCTGTTCGCGCACCTGCACGACAAGCGGTTCGGCGACTGGCCGCACACCGGGTCGGGCATCTCCCGGGAGTCGTTCGGCAACGCCGACGGCTGGCGGGAGTAGTCAGAACGCGCAGTACATGACGTGCAGGCCGACCCGGCCCAGGGTCGGGTGTGCGAACGCGCCGGGCACGGTGCCGACCACCTCGAACCCGAGCCGGCGGTAGATCCCGACCGCCGCGCGGTTGGACTCGGCCACCGCGTTGAACTGCATCCCGGCGTAGCCGCGCCCGCGCGCCCAGTCCAGCGCGTGCCGGCACAGGGCCGTGCCGACCCCGCGCCCCCGGGCGTCGGCGGCCACCATGAAACTCGCGGTGGCCACGTGCGATCCCGGCCCCGGCCGGTTGGTGCCCATCTTGGCCGTGCCGAGCACCCGGTCACCGTCGACCGCCACGACGGTCCGCCCGGGCGGGCGTTCCACCCAGATGTCGTACGCCTGCCCGGCGGTCGTCGCCGGGTCGTACGTGAAGGTGTCCCCGGCCCGGACGACCTCGGCGACGATCTCCCACACCCGGGGCCAGTCGGTGTCGGTGAACTCCCGGATCAGCACGCCCGCGACGCTACCGCAGCGCGGCGCTGGTAGTGCTGGCACCACCGTGGACGGTGGTGTGCCCTGGACGACGGTCGGGCAGTGGGCGGCAATGACCCGGCCCCGGATGGTCGACATGCTCGATGCATGACGACGACGCGGAACACCACCCCCAAGCAGTCCCGCCTGATGCGCGCCACCGCGATCCTGGCGACCGCCGCAGCCGTGCTGACCGCCCCCGGGGTCGCCACCGCCGCCGGGGCCGACGGGCACCCGGCCGCGTTCGCTCCCGCCCAGCGGGGCGGCAACCCCGTGCTGGAGGACGTCGCCCGCCGGATGATGGCGGTCGGCCCGCCCGGGTACGCGGCCCGGATCGGCGACGGCCACCGGGTGACCCGCACGGCCGCCGGCCTCGCGGACATCGCCACCGGGCGACGCATGGCCGCCCGCGACCAGTTCGAGGCGGGCAGCAACACGAAGACGTTCACGGCGGTGCTCGCCCTGCAGCTGGTGGACCGTGGGCAGCTCAAGCTGGACGCGCCGGTCTCCCGGTATCTGCCGCAGGTCGTGCCCAACGGCCGGAACATCACCGTCCGGATGCTGCTCAACCACACCAGCGGCCTGTTCAGCTACACCGGCGACGAGAACTTCATGGCCTCCCTGGCGAGCGACCCGCAGCGGGTGTGGACCCCACAGGAGCTGCTCGCCGTGGCATTCGCGCACGAGCCGAACTTCGCGCCGGGCACGGGCTGGTCCTACTCGAACACCAACTACACGCTGCTCGGGATGATCATCGAGAAGCTGACCGGCAGGGGCCTGCCGGAGCTGGTGCGGCAGCGCATCGCCGCGCCGCTGGGCCTGCGGCACACCTACTTCGCCGACCCGCGCGCGGTCCACACCGGGCCCGGCTACGCCCACGGCTACGGGGTCAGGCTCGCCGGCCCGCAGCCCAGCTACGTCGACACGGCCACCTGGCCGATCGGCGGCTGGGGCGGCGCCGCCGGGGCCGTCATCTCCACCACCGACGACCTCGCCCGGTTCTTCTCCGCCGTGCTGCGGGGCGAGCTGTTCTCGGCCGAGCAGCTCAGGCAGATGACGACCACGGTCGAGCTGCCGGCGGACTTCCCCATGAAGGGCGGCTACGGCCTCGGGCTGATCAGGCTCGACTCGGCGTGCGGCACGGTGTGGGGCCACGGCGGCGACACCCTCGGCCACCACAGCATCGCCCTGGCGACCGCCGACGGCCGGCGCACCGTGGTCAGCGTCGCCAACGCGGAGCCGTTCGACGCCGAGCCCAACGCCGGCTGGGACCGCTACTACCGGGTGGCCATGGCTGCCACCGACGCGTCCGTCTGCGCGATGCTCGGCAGGCCGGTGCCGGCCTCCGTGCTGGAGGACCTGCACAGCGTGGGTGGCTGACGAGATCGTGTCGGGGAGGTGGCGGTATCCGGAGCCAGGGATACCGCCACCTCCCCGACATTCGCGTCAGCCGTAGATCTTGCGCTCGTACGCCGGGCCGTAGTAGACCTCCAGGTCCGCCAGGCTCTCCGGGTAGGTCTCGACCTCCTTGGCCAGCCGGGGCCGGGACGGCAGCGCGTCGGGCTGCCAGGTCTCCGGCCGCCACAGCTCCGAGCGGAGGAACGCCTTCCCGCAGTGGAAGAAGATCTGCTCGATCTCCACGACGATCGCCAGGACGGGCCGGTGGCCCCGGACCACCATGTCGTCGAAGAACGGGGCGTCGCGCACCAGGCGGGCCCGGCCGTTGATCCGCAGCGTGTCCGTCCGGCCGGGGATCAGGAAGATCAACCCGACGTGCGGGTTGTCCACGATGTTGTGGTAGCCGTCCGCCCGCCGGTTGCCCGGCCGCTCCGGGATCGCGATCGTCGTGTCGTCCAGGACCAGGGCGAAGCCGGGCGGGTCGCCCTTCGGCGAGACGTCGCAGGCCCCGTCCGCGCCGGCCGTGGCGACCAGGCAGAACGGCGAGGCCGCCAGCCACTGGCGGTCCCGCTCGTGCAGGGCCTGCCGTTCCTTGGTCACCGCCCGGGGCAGCGGCGCCCCCAGCAGCTCGCGCAGTTCCTCGTGTGAGGTGATCTCCACCGTCACGTCAGCCTCCCCGTAACCGTTGATCCCGGTGGCGGCCCGTGGCGGCGCTGCCCGGCCCGTCGGGTCGAGCCTAGGCGAAGCGCCGCGAGCGCGAGGTTTGTCACCCGGCGTCCCGGGTACGGCCCCACGCAGCGCCGCCGAGCCCCACCAGCAGCCCAGCCCGGAACAGCAGCCCAGCCCGCAACCGTGCACGGACCGACCGACGGAGGCCGCGATGGAGAGCCGACTCAAGGTGCTCGGGCACCCCGTGCACCCGATGCTGATCACGTTCCCCGTCGGCCTGCTGGTCACCGCCGTGATCTTCGACGTCGTCGACACCGTCGGCGGCCCGGCCTTCCTCGGCGAGGTGGCGTACTGGAACATCACCGTCGGCCTGATCGGTGGCCTGCTGGCCGCGGCGGCCGGCGCGTTCGACCTGCTGGCCATCCCCACCGGCACCCGCGCGAAGCGGGTGGGCCTCACCCACGCCGCCGCCAACCTCGCCGTGATCCTCCTCTTCGCCGCCGTCTGGGTGGTCCGGCTCAACGCCGAGTCGCGGGCCGCCGGCGGCGCGCTGATCGCCATCGAGGTCGTCGCGCTGGCCATCCTCGGTGCGAGCGCCTGGCTCGGCGGCGAGCTGGTCGACCGGCTCGGCGTCGGCGTCGACACCGACGCCGGCCTCGACGCGCCCAGCTCGCTGCGGGCCCAGGCGGCCGGCCAGCGGATGCGAGACGTGCGATGAGCCAGCAGTCCGAGGGCCGTGGCTGGCGCGGCCGGCAGCAGAGCTGGGACCCGATGGGGGAGCTCCAGTCGCTGCGCGCCGAGCTGAGCCGCCTCGTCGGCGGCGGCCGGTCCGGCCCGCCCGAGGTGGAACTGGGCGAGACCGCCGACGGCTGGGAGGTCGTCGTCCGGCTGCCCGGCGTGGCCCCCGAGGAGGTGGCCGTCGAGCTGGACGACCGGGAGCTGTGCGTCCGGGCCCGATCGGAGGCCGAGGTCAACGCCGACCAGGGCATCCCCGGCGGCTTCGAGACCCGGGGTTTCGAGTACCGCGTCGGCCTGCCCGCCCGCGTGGATCCCGACCGCATCGACGCCGTGATGGACCACGGCCTGCTCCGGGTCCGGCTGCCCCGGGCGGCCCGGCCCACCCCGCGCACCATCACCGTCGGCCGCACCGGCTACCGGGGAGCCGACGGGGGCCCGGCCCACCGGGGAGCCGGCACCGGCCCGGGCCACCGGACGAGCACCGGCTCGACGGGCACGCCCGCCCCCGTCGATCCCGCCGCCGACCGGGAGCTGCACCACCCGGACACGGCCGTCGACGAGATCGACCGGCCGTAGCGGGTCGGGCAGAGATGGTCACCCCGTCGACGTCCGGCCCGCAGGGCGGTGCCGCCGCACCGGCCGCGCTGGGTGAGCGCGTCCCCGACGTCGCGCGGATCGCCGTGCTGCGCGCCAACGCGCTCGGCGACTTCATCTTCATCCTGCCCGCGCTGGAGGCACTGCGCGCCGCGTACCCGCAGGCGGAGATCGTGCTGCTCGGCGCGCCGTGGCACGCGCAGCTCTGGCGCGACCGGCCCGGCCCGGTGGACCGGGTGCTGGTGGTCCCGCCCGCGCCCGGCATCCGTGAGCCCGGCGCGGGCGAGCCGGAGACGTCGATGGCCGACTTCCTCGCCGCCGCCCGCGCCGAACGCTTCGACCTGGCCCTGCAACTGCACGGCGGCGGGGGCAACTCCAACCCGATCGTCGGCGCGCTCGGCGCGCGGGTCACCGCCGGGCTGCGCGCCGAGGACGCCCCGCCGCTGGACCGGTGGATCCGCTACGTCTACTACCAGCACGAGGTGCTGCGCTACCTGGAGGTGGTCGGCCTGGTCGGCGCGCCGCCCGCCGGGATCGTCCCCGTGCTGGCGGTCACCGACGCCGACCGGGCCGAGGCCGACGCGGTGCTCGGCCCGCCGGGGCGGCCCCGGGTGGCCCTGCACCCCGGGGCCACCGACACACGGCGGCGCTGGCCGGCCGAGCGGTTCGCCGAGGTGGCCCGCGCCCTGGCCGGCGACGGCTACGAGGTGCTGGTCACCGGCACGCCCGCCGAACGCGACGTGGTGGACCGGGTGGTCGCGGCGGCCGGCGTGCCGGTGCGCCCGCTCGTCGGCGCGCTCGGCCTCGGCGGGCTCGCCGCCTGCTACGCCGGCTGCGCGCTGGTGGTCTCCAACGACACCGGCCCGCTGCACCTGGCCGCCGCCGTCGGCACCCCCACGGTGGGGGTCTACTGGATCGGCAACCTGATCAACGGGGGGCACCTGCTGCGCGGCCGGCACCGCCCGATCGCCTCCTGGACGGTGCGCTGCCCGGTCTGCGGCGTCGACTGCACCCCCGGGATCTACCCGCACCGCCCCGGCGACGGCGAGTGCCCGCACCGGGACTCGTTCGTCGCCGACGTGCCGGCGATCGAGGTGCTGGAGGCGGCCCACGACCTGCTGGCCGGGTAAGGAAGGCCCCCTGTTGACGCATACGGTCGAGAAGGGTCCCCTGCTCACACCCGCTCGGGGGAGTCGGCGAGCACGACCTCCCACGCCTCGACGTCCCGCTCGGTGACCGTGGTCGGCGACTCCAGGTGGTAGGCGCCGCTGGGCAGGACGCCCGCGCCGCCGTGGCGCTCCAGCACCGCGAGCTGGGCGGCCACGTCCTCGCCCTGGTGGTTGGGCTGCACCCGCCGCCAGAAGTCGAAGCCGCCCGAGTCGACCAGCGCCGCCCGGTCGTACAGCACGCACCCGCCGACCCAGGAGACCTTGTACGCCCGCCACGCCCCCGCCGGCAGGCGCAGCCCCGCGGTGACGTGCAGCAGGTTCGCCGCCGAGTGGATCGACGCCCGCTGCCACTGCGGCGTGCCGGGGCGGACCCGCTCCGGCACCGGCCGGCCCGCCCACTCCTCGTAGTGCCGGTGGGTCTGCGGCCGGACGTCGTCGACGTACGACAGCCCGTGCACCGCGTTGCCGACGAAGCCGCAGCCCAGCTCGCCGATCGCGGTGACCAGCCGGCGCAGGGTCCCCGGCTCCAGCCAGACGTCGTCGTCGAGGCAGAGCACGTAGCGGGCGACCGAGGCGTCCAGCAGGTACGCCCGGTGCTCGGCCAGCCCGCGTCGGGGCAGCCGCCGGGTCAGCAGCACCGGGTGGCCCCGGTGGCGCAGCGCCCGCACCATCGTCGCGGCGGCCGGATGGGCGTACGCGGGGTCCCCGTCGGACTGGTCGCTGACCACCACGCCGAACCCGGCGACGCCCTCCTGGGCGGCCAGTCCGGCGAGGGTGACCGCCAGCTCGGCGGGCCGGTTGCGCGTCGGGATCAGCACGTCTAGCTGCCGCTGGCGGCGGAACCCGTCGGCCGTGCCGGGGTCGAGCGGTCGGCCGACGCCATCCGAGGCGGAGGCACGCGGTCGGTCGACGCCACCCGTGCCGGGGTCGGGCGGTCGGTTCACGCCGGCCGGCCCGGCACCGACGCCGTGGAACCGTGGGCGTCCACCTGCTCCGGCTCGCCCGGGACAGCCGATCGGCCGCGCGCGTCCACCCGCTCCGGCCCGCCCGGCACGGTCCCGTGGCCGTGCGCCCGGATGCGTTCGATGATCGCGGAGGTGGACCGGTCGGGCACGTACCCGAGGGTGCGGACCTGCCCGCCGAGCCGGCGCACCAGCGGGGCCTCCGGCACCATCTCCGGCGGGTAGTCGCCGCCCTTGACGTACACGTCGGGGCGGACGACCTCGATCAGGCCCGCCGGGGAGTCCTCCTCGAAGATCACCACGTGGTCCACGCAGGCCAGGGCGGCGAGCAGCGCGACCCGGTCCTCCACCGGGTTGACCGGCCGGTCCGGGCCCTTCAGCCGGCGTACGCTGCCGTCGGAGTTGACCGCCACCACCAGCAGGTCCCCGAGGGCCCGCGCCTGCTCCAGGTAGCGCACGTGCCCCGGGTGCAGCACGTCGAAGCAGCCGTTGGTGAAGACCACCGACCGGCCCGCGCCGCGCTGGGTCTCCACGATGGCCGCCAGCTCGTCCGGGGCCACCAGCACGGGGTGCCCGGCGTCGTCGCCGCGCGCGCCGAGCGCGCGCAGCAGGTCCTCCCGCCGGCACACGCAGGTGCCGGTGTCGGACACGGTGATGGTGGCGGCGAGCTGGGCGAGCTGCGCGGCGGTCGGCAGGGGCGCGGCGGCGGCCAGCGCCAGCGTCATCGCGGCCAGGTAGGCGTCCCCCGCGCCGACGGCGTGGCTCGCCGGGACCGGGGTGCTGTGGCTGCGCCGGGAGGCGCCGTCCGCGCCGCCGACCACCGCGCCCTCGGTGTCCAGGGTCACCGCGACCACGTCCGCGCCGGTGTGCGCGCGCAGCTCGGCGAGGCGGGCCTCGGCCAGCACGGCCCGGTCCACCCCCTCGCCGGCGAGGGCGCTCACCGTCACGCCGGTGCCGGTGACGCTGAGCCCGTCGCCGGTCATCGCCACCCGGTCCTCGCCGGGCGTCGGCTCGCCGGTCCCGCCCGTGGGCGGGCCGAGCGGCACCCCGGCCGGCGGCGGCGCGGCCCCCGGCACTCCGGCCGGTGCGGCGACCGCCGGGGATCCCGCCGCGCCCGGCGCGGTGCCCACGCTCAGCTCCGAGGGGCCGTCCGCCGGGTCGGCCGCCGGGTGGTCCAGGTGCAGGTGCGAGTCGGTACGCGAGGCGGCGCGGGCGAGCAGCCGGGTCGCCTCCGCGAAGCTGGGGGTGACCACGGTCGGCGCGAGCCCTCGCCAGTCGGCCAGGTCGTGGGCGTCGAGGGCGATCGTGGCGTACCGGTCGCGGGCGGCGACCAGCCAGGCGCGTACGGGCGCGGGCAGCGCGCCCAGCCCGTAGTCGCAGACCACCAGGGTCGGCGCCTCGCCCCCGGCGGCGGCCCGCAGCTCCTCGGTGGCGCACTCCAGGGCGGTGAGCAGCCGCTGCACCCCGTCGCCGTCGAGCGCGTCGTCGGGGTCGCCGGAGTCCTCGCGCAGCAGGATCTGGTTGCCGGCGAGCATCCGCCGCTTCACGGGAGTGTGCCGGCCGGGCTGGGCGACGGTGCGGTCCCAGACCCCGGCCCGGTCGAGGCAGTCGTGCAGCTCGTCCCCGGCGACGTCCGCGCCGACCGGGGCGACCAGCACCGCCCGCCCGCCGAGGGCGGCCACGTTGACGGCGGTGTTCGCCGCCCCGCCGGCCGCCGAGATGCGCCGGCGCAGGGTGAGGACGGGGGCCGGGGCCTCCCGGCAGAGCCGGTCGGACTCGGCGAACCGCCACTCGTCGAGCATGGCGTCGCCGATTACCAGCACGGGGCGGCCCAGCCAGCTCTCCACGACGGTGGCGAGCCGGCGCTCTTCCGCTGCTGCTCCTGCCATGCCACCCCGGGTCCCCCGGCCCTGCGGGATCAAACCTGGGCCGGTTTCGCCGCGGCGGGCCCGGGAACCGTCCAGGGGTACCCCCGAGAGGAGAGACACGACATGGCAGGCACGACACTGCAGGGCAAGCGGATCGCCTTCCTGGCCACCGACGGCGTGGAGGAGGTCGAGTACACCCGGCCGCGCGAGGCGGTCGAGAACGCCGGGGCGACGGCGGAGCTGGTCTCGCTCAAGCCGGGCAAGATCCAGGCATTCGACCATCTGGACCACGGCGGGACGTACGACGTCGAGGTGACCGTCGCCGACGCGGACGCCGGCCGGTACGACGGCCTGGTGCTGCCCGGCGGGGTGGCGAACCCGGACTTCCTGCGCACCGACCCGGACGCGGTCCGGTTCGTGAAGGCGTTCTTCGACGCCGGCAAGCCGGTCGGGGTGATCTGTCACGGCCCGTGGACGCTGGTCGAGGCGGACGTGGTGCGGGGCCGCCGGATCACCTCGTGGCCGAGCCTGCGCACCGACCTGACGAACGCGGGCGCGACCTGGGTCGACGAGCCGGTCGTCACGGACGACGGGCTGGTCAGCAGCCGCAAGCCGGACGACCTGCCCGCCTTCTGCGCCAAGATCGTCGAGGAGTTCGCCGAGGGCCGCCACTGACCCGCCGAGGGCCGCCACCGACCCGCCGAGAGCCGCCAACGACCGGATCCGCCTTCTTCCTCCCGCCCGGCCCGCATGATCCGCGCCGGGCGGGAAAGAAGGCGGGATGACCACGCAAGAAAGCCCGGTGTTGAACCCCCGGCAGCTACGCCTGCTCATGTTCGGCCTGATGACGGGCATGCTGCTCGCCGCGCTGGACCAGACCATCGTCGGCACGGCGCTGCCCACCATCGTCGGCGAGCTGGGCGGGATCGACCACTACTCGTGGGTGGTCACCGCCTACCTGCTCGCCTCCACCGCCTCCACCCCGTTGTACGGCAAGATGGCCGACCTGTACGGCCGTCGCCCGGTGTTCCTCTTCTCGATCGGGACGTTCCTGCTCGGCTCGCTGCTGGCCGGGCTGTCGCAGGACATGACCCAGCTGATCGTGACCCGGGGCGTGCAGGGCCTCGGCGCGGGCGGCCTGATGACGCTCGCGTTCACGATCATCTCGGACGTGGTGTCGCCCCGGGAACGCGGTCGCTACCAGGGCCTGTTCGGGGCGGTGTTCGGCATCGCCTCGGTGGCCGGGCCGTTGGTCGGCGGCTACTTTGCCGAGGCCAACTGGCGGTGGATCTTCTACCTGAACGTGCCGCTGGCGATCCTGGCCATCGTGGTCTGCTACCACGTCATGCGGCTCATCCCGTTCCAGCGGCGGGAACACGCGATCGACTGGCTCGGGGCGGCGCTGCTGGTCGCCGGGGTGAGCTGCCTGCTGCTCGCGCTGAGCTGGGGCGGCAACTCGTACGCCTGGGGCTCCGCCGTGATCGTCGGGCTGTTCGTGGCCGGGGCGGTGCTGGGCGGGCTGTTCCTGCTCCAGGAGGCGCGGGTCGCCGAGCCGATCCTGCCGCTGCGGCTGTTCCGTAGCCGGACGTTCGCGCTGGCCAACGGGGCCGGCTTCGTCCTGGGCCTGGTGATGTT
This sequence comes from Micromonospora haikouensis, assembly GCF_000876225.1. Classification (NCBI taxonomy): domain Bacteria; kingdom Bacillati; phylum Actinomycetota; class Actinomycetes; order Micromonosporales; family Micromonosporaceae; genus Micromonospora; species Micromonospora haikouensis. Next base: position 874,836 of record NZ_JXSX01000001.1, read on the forward strand.
CGGGTCGATCATCTTCATCCCGCTGTATCTCCAGATCGTCAAGGGCGCGTCGCCGACCCGCAGCGGCCTGCTGATGCTGCCGATGATGGCCGGCATCATCGTCACCTCGATCCTCACCGGCCGGGCGATGACCCGGATCGGCCGGTACAAGTGGTTCCCGGTCGCCGGGTCGGTGGTGCTGCTCGCCGGCATGCTGCTGTTCACCCGCCTGGCCGTCGACACGTCGTTGTGGGTGGCGTTCGGCTACCTGACGGTCATCGGCGTCGGGCTGGGGCTGTCCATGCAGTCGCTGATCCTCGCCGTGCAGAACTCGGTGGGCCCCCGGGACCTCGGCGCGGGCACCTCCTCGGCGACGTTCTTCCGGTCGCTGGGCGGCTCGTTCGGGGTGGCGATCCTCGGGGCGGTGCTGTCGTCCCGGCTCGCCGACCAGCTCGCCGCCCGGATGCCGGCCGCGCTCGCGCAGCTCCCGCCGCAGCAGCGGGCGGCGGTGCTGGCCGGCGGCGGGAACAACGTGTCGATCAACGACCCGGCGACGATCCTGGCCCTGCCCGGCCCGGTCCGCGCCGCCATCCAGGCCGCCTTCGTGGAGTCGCTGCACCTGGTCTTCCTCACCACCGGGCTGGTCGCCGTCGTGGCGGTGCTGGTGACCCTGGCGCTGCCGAACGAGAAGCTGCGCGGGGCCGGGCCGCGCGGCGCGTCGGGCGGGGCCGACCCGCTGGGCGGGAAGGCTCCCGCCCCGGGCGGCAAGCCGCTGGCGAAGGAGTCGCGGGACGAGGCCGCCGCCGAGATGGAGGCCAAGAGCCAGACGATGCTGTGAGCCCCGCCCCGCCCCTTCCCGGGCGGGCCGGGGCCGGGCGGCCGGACCCGGGAGAATCCGGCGGCTACTTCAGGATCATCCGGTTGGCCTGCTCGAAGACGTCCAGGTCGGCGAGGGTCTCGGTGACGGAGGCCGACAGCGGGGCGGGGAACCGGTCGCGGTGGAAGAAGCCCGCGTCGGTGGTCTCGTCGGTGGCCCGGACCAGCTCGCCGTCCCAGTCCTCGACGCGGAAGGCGACGGTGAAGACCTGGTAGGTGTGGCCGTACATGTTGGTGGTGATCCGGTCGGGGCCGGTGTAGAGGGCAAACGCGCCCACCCGCAGGGCGCGCAGCCCGGTCTCCTCGCGCACCTCGCGCACCGCGCAGTCGGCGATCGACTCGCCCAGCTCCATCGCCCCGGCCGGCAGGGCCCACTGGCCGTTGTCGGAGCGCCGGATCAGCAGCACCCGGCCGGCGCTGTCGCGGACCACCGCGCGAGCGCCGACGAACATCAGGGTGCGGTCACCGGCGAGGGCGCGAAGCTGCCCCACGTACGAGTCGGCCCAGGAGATGCTCACCCGGACAACCTAACGGGGGTTCCCAACGGATGACCGCCGACACTAGCTTGTTACCCATGCGTAGCACGATGATGGACGCTCCCCTCCAGGTCGCCCGGATCCTCGAACACGGCGCCACGGTGCACGGCACCGCCGAGGTGGTCACCTGGACCGGCGGCGAGCCCCGTCGCATGTCGTACGCCGAGGTGGGGCGGGCGGCGGCCCGGCTGGCCCACGCGCTGCGCGACGAGTGCGGGGTGACCGGCGACGAGCGGGTCGCCACGTTCATGTGGAACAACAACGAGCACCTCGTGGCCTACTTCGCGGTGCCCAGCATGGGCGCGGTGCTGCACACGCTGAACCTGCGGCTCTTCCCCGACCAGGTCGCCTACATCGCCAACCATGCGCAGGACCGGGTGGTGCTGGTCGACTCGACGCTGATCCCGCTGCTGGCCCGGGTCATCGGCGACCTGGCCACGGTGCGGCACGTGGTGGTCGTCGGCGGGGGCGACCCCGCACCGCTGGTGGCGGCGGCCGGCGACCGGATCGCCGTACACCACTGGGACGCCCTGCTGGCCGGCAAGCCGGAGGTCTTCGACTGGCCGGAGGTCGACGAGCGCGACGCGGCCGCCCTCTGCTACACCTCCGGGACCACCGGCAACCCCAAGGGGGTCGCCTACTCGCACCGGTCGATCTACCTGCACTCGTTGCAGATCTGCATGCCGGAGGGGTTCGGCCTCGGGCCGACCGACCGGGAGCTTGCCATCGTGCCGATGTTCCACGCCATGTCCTGGGGGCTGCCGTACGCGGCGTTCCTCTCCGGCGCGTCGCTGATCATGCCGGACCGGTTCCTCCAGGCCGCCCCCATCGCCGCGATGATCGCCGCCGAGCGGCCCACCCTGGCCGGCGCGGTGCCGACCATCTGGAACGACCTGCTGGCCTACCTCGACGAGCACGACGTGGACACCTCCTCGCTGAAGGAGGTCATCGTCGGCGGCTCGGCCTGCCCGCCCGCCCTCATGCACGCGTTCGACGAGCGGCACCACGTCGACGTCATCCACGCCTGGGGGATGACCGAGATGTCCCCGCTGGGCTCGGTCGCCCGGCCGCCGGCGGGGGCGACCGGCGAGGACGCCTGGCGCTACCGGTACACGCAGGGCCGCGTCCCGGCCGGGGTCGCCGCGCGGATCGTGGGTCCGCTGGGCGAGCCGCTGCCCGCCGACGGGGCCTCCGTCGGGGAGCTGGAGGTCCGGGGGCCGTGGGTGACCGCCCGGTACGTCGGCGACGACGCCCCGGACGAGGAGAAGTTCCGCGACGGCTGGCTGCGCACGGGCGACGTCGGGACGCTGTCGCCCGACGGGTACCTCACCCTCACCGACCGGGCGAAGGACGTGATCAAGTCCGGCGGCGAGTGGATCTCCTCGGTCGAGCTGGAGAACGCCCTGATGGCCCACCCGGCGGTGCTGGAGGCCTGCGTGGTGGGCGTGCCGGACGAGCGTTGGGACGAGCGGCCCCTGGCCACGGTGGTGGTCCGCGAGGGCGCCGAGGTGACCGCCGAGGAGCTGCGCGACTTCCTGGCCGGTTCGGTGGCGCGCTGGCAGCTGCCGGAGCGGTGGGCGTTCGTCGACGCCGTGCCGAAGACCAGCGTCGGCAAGTTCGACAAGAAGGTCGTCCGGTCCCGGTACGCCGAAGGGGGCCTGAATGTCCGGGAGCTGACAACGCCGTAACAATTTCAGGCGCACCGTCGCCTGAATGGGCAGGGATGTACTCCTAGACCTCCCTCCCCCCAAGGGCGGCCCCGGCGTTCGCACCGCGCCGGGGCCGCCCGCCCAGGGGCGGTTCACCCGCCCCTCCATTCTTGCGAAACTTGTTCGGCTCTGTCCTGGCGACGGGGAAAACAGCCGGTGAACGCGCCCCGTTCGGTGCCGGTCCGGTCGGTGGCCGTCCTACCCGGCGCTCGCCTCCTCGGTGGTCGTGACCAGCACCTTGCCGACCACCGAGTTCTCCACCGCCTCGTGCGCCGCAGCCGTGGCCGCCAGCGGGTGGTGGTGCAGCGGCAGCCCCGCCGCCTCGCCCACCCGGATGCCGCCCTGCGCGGCGGCCGCCGACACGTCGGCGACGGCCTGCGCCTTGGCCACCGCCGGGGCGGTGTAGACCAGCACGAACTGCCAGCGGGCGTTCGGGGCCATCAGCGGCCGGATCGGCAGCGTCACCTCGCCCCCGCCGTCGTCGGCGTAGACGCAGACCGCCCCGCCGGCCCGCAGCAGCTGCACGTCGGCCGCCGCGTTGCGCGCCGCCGACACCTCGACGATCGTGTGTACGCCGTCCGGTGCGATCTTGCGGACCTCCTCGACGACGTCCTGCTCCCGGTAGTTCACGACGAACGACGCGCCGGCCGCCGCAGCGAGGTTGGCCTTCTCCGCACTGCTGACCGTGGCGACGACGGTGGCGTCGGCCCAGCGGGCGAGCTGGATCGCCGCGTTGCCGACCGCCCCCGCCCCGCCCTGCACCAGCACGGTGTGGTCGGCCAGCGCCCCGGCGTGCAGCTTGCCCGGCATCATCTCCCCGGCGGTCAGGCAGCGGTGCGCGGTGAGGAACGGGATGCCCAGGGCCGCCCCCACGTCGAAGGAGGCGTCGCCGAGGGGCACCGCCTGCCGGACCGGCACCACCGTGTACTCGGCGGCGGTGCCCCACGGGCGCTGCCAGGCGGCCTCCCAGAGCCACACCCGCTCGCCGATCAGGTTCCGGTCGACCCCCGCCCCGACCGCCTCGACCACCCCGGCGCCGTCCTGGCCGGGCGTCTGCCAGCCCGCCGGCGGCGGCGAGGCCCGGCGGGCCTTCCAGTCGGTCGGGTTCACCCCGGAGACGGCCACCCGGACGAGCACCTCGCCGGGCCCCGGCTCCGGCACCGGCCGGTCCACCAGGCGCAGCACCGAGGCGTCGCCGTTGCTCTCGTACACGATCGCCCGCATCGCCGTCTCTCCTCACCCTCGCCTGCGGCGGGCCCGTCGCGGGCCCGTCCCCGGTCCGCTACCCGGGTGATCTCGCTTCATTCCGATCCCGCCCGCCACCGGAACCGTATAACCAGGTACACGGAGGTAGGGGAGTGCTGATGCGGGACAAACCGGTGGTGGGCGCGCTGCCGCCCCCGACGGGCCGGACCGGGCCGGACGCGGGCCGGGCGAGGCTGGACGCGGGCCGGGTGACGCCGGAAGCGGTCCGCGCCGACCCGCCGCGTGACGAACCCCGGCCGGCCCCCGACGACCCGGCCGGGCGGCGGCTGCCGTGGACGAGCCGGAGCCGGGCGATCTGAGCCCGCAGGGCCCGGCGGCCTACGCGGCCGGCTTCAGCACCACCTTCGAGTAGCCCGCCTCCCGCTGGTCGAAGCGCTGGTACGCCTCCGGCGCGTCGGCCAGCGGCAGCTCCTTGCTCACCACGAAGCTCGGCTTCGCCCGCCCCGCCATGATCAGGTTCCGCAGGTACTCGTTGTACGACTTCACGTTGGCCTGCCCCGTCCCCATCCGCAGGCCCTTCTCGAAGAACTTGCCGACCTTGAACACCAGCTCGCCCCGGCCCGCCCGCTCGTCCGGCGCGCCCGGGTCGTGCGCCAGGTACAGCCCGACCACCCCCAGCGACCCCGTCGGCCGCACGACGTCCACCAGGCTGTTCAGCACCGCCGCCGGGTGCTCCTCGCCGCCCGCCCCGGACGCCTGGTAGCCCACCGCGTCCACGCCCCGGTCGGTGCCGACCCCGTCGGTCTGCTCCCGGATCTGCTCGACCGGGTCGCCGGCGGTGAAGTCGACCGGGATCGCGCCGATCGACTCGGCCAGCCGCAGCCGGTCCGGGACCTTGTCCACCAGGAACACCTCGGCCGCGCCCATCAGCAGCGCCGAGTACGCGGCCATCAGCCCCACCGGTCCGCCGCCCATCACGGTGATGTTCTCGCCGGGGCGCAGCCCGGTCATCGCCACCCCGTGGTATCCGGTCGGGAAGATGTCGGCCAGCATCGCGAAGTCGTTCTCGTGCTCCGTGCCGGGCGGCAGCCGCAGGCAGTTGAAGTCGGCGAACGGCACCCGCAGGTATTCGGCCTGCCCGCCCCGGTACGGCCCCATCGCGACGTAGCCGTACGCGCCCCCGGCGAAGCCCGGGTTGACGGTGAGGCAGAACCCCGTCTTCCCCTCCCGGCAGTTGCGGCAGAACCCGCACGCCACGTTGAACGGCATCGACACCCGGTCGCCCTTGCGGATGTGCACGACCCCCGGCCCGACCTCCTCCACCACGCCCATGTTCTCGTGGCCGAACACGATGCCCGGCTCGGCCAGCGTGCGGCCCTCGTACATGTGCAGGTCCGAGCCGCAGATCGCGGTCGTGGTGATCCTGACGATCACGTCGTTCGGCGCCTCGATCCGCGGATCGGGGACCTCGTTGACCGCCACCTCGTGCGGCCCCTGGTACACCACAGCTCTCATGCCACCGACGGTAGGCGGGCAAGCCGGGTGAAGGCCGCGATTCAGGCAGACCGGCCGCCCGGCCCGCATGGCCGGGCTGCCCGCGCGGTCAGCCGAGGTCGGCGACGACCTCCGGGGTCAGGTCACCCACCGCCGGCAGCACCACGGCCGCGAGCGCCTCGGCGTCCGGATCCAGCGGGTACGCCCCGTGCGGCACCGCCACCACCCGCATCCCCGCCGCGGCGGCCGAGCGCACCCCGTTCGAGGAGTCCTCCACCGCCACGCAGCGCGCCGGATCGACGCCGAGCCGCCGGGCCACCTCCAGGTAGACGTCCGGGGCCGGCTTGCCCCGCTCGGTCTCCTCCGTCGACAGCGTCGCGCCGAACGCCTCCGTGAGCCCCGTCGCCGCCAGCGCGGCCGCGATCAGCCGCGTCGGCGAGGAACTGGCCAGCCCCAACGGCCACCGCGCCGCCAGCCGGCGCACCACCTCGTCGGCCCCGTCGATCACCGGTACGCGCTCGGCGTACCGCCGGCCCATCTCGTCGACCACCTCGACGGCGACCTGCTCGGCCGTCCGGTCGACGCCCAGCTCGCCGCTGAGGTAGCGGGCCCACTCGCCCGTGCTCATCCCCATCAGCCGTCGCTGGGTGTCGGGCTGCCAGGTGCCGCCGTGCGTCGCCACGTACGCCCGGCGCACCTCCTCCCAGACCGGCTCGGAGTCCACGATCACGCCGTCCAGGTCGAAGACCACCGCATCCGCCACGGCACCATCCTGCCCGAGCCCTCACCCGCCCGCGCTTCGGGGCGGCCCGCTACCGGCCTCGTCGGCGGCCGGTGGCCCGGCACCGGTCGCACGTGGCCGGACCCGGCGGCACGGCCGCGTGTGTCGCCACCCGGGGTGTCAGGCCGGCAGCGGCGGCAGGCGGATCGGGTTCTCCGGCGGGATCACCGTGTGCCCGGCCCGGGCCAGCGGCTCCAGCAGCTCCCGCAGCCGGTCGGTGCGCTCCGCGCCGAGCGCCTGCCACGGGTGCAGGGCGGCCACGTCGGTGGCGTCCTCCACCGCCCGGAACTCCGCCCGGCCGTGCTCGGTCGGCTTCCCGTCCCCGGTCAGCCAGCCCCGCTCGGCGAGCCGCCCGGCCGCCGCCTCCCACTCCTGCGGCGACCAGCCCCGGCCCAGCAGGTTCAGCTCCGGCATGCCCTCGGCGACCCGCCAGGCGAGCGTCTCCACCGGGTCCAGGCCGGCGGCGACCAGCGCCGCGATGTGCCCGTCGCCCCGGTGCTCCCGCAGCGTCGTCGCGGCCTGCCACAGCCGGGCCAGCGGGTATTCGGCGGCCGGCAGGGCGGCGTTGGCCGCACCCAGCACCCGGCCCTCCGGCCGCGCCGCCCCGGCGGCCTCCTCCAGCAGCTCGGCGGCCTCCGCCAGGTGCCGCTCCGGCAGCTCGTACGCCAGCTCCGCCAGCGCCTGCACGGCACCGGTGAGCCGGGCCCGCAGCGCCTCGGCAGGCGTCACCAACTGCCACACCGCCGGCACGGCCCGCGCCACCACGGGCGGGGCGAAGCTGAAGAACGCGGCCACCACCGGGGCGGCCTCCACGGCGCCCAGCGGGGCGGCCCGGCCGGCGAAGTAGCCCCGCCAGAAGCCGCGCAGCCCGACCGCCTCGAACGCCGCCCGCGCCCGGGGATGGAAATAGGTCACGGTGTGCACCGGCTCGAAGTGCGTCCACATCAACCGGGCGATCCCCGGATCGTCCAGCGCCGCCACGTGCACCTCCGCGTCGATGGGGTCACCGTGCGGCGGGCGGGACCGCCCACGGTGACCCCGAACCTACTGGTCGTAGGCGACGGGAAGAAAGACTGTTGTGAACTACCGCACCAGGTGCGGGCTACTGCGCGGCGAGCACGTCGACGACGAACCGCAGCGGTCCGGCCGGCCGGCCGCCCGAGGAGTCGTTGCCGTACGCCAGGTCGGCCGGGATGTCGAGCTGCACCCGGCTGCCCACCTTTACCCCGACGAGGCCCTGGTCCCAGCCCTTGATGACCTGGCCGACGCCGATCGGGAAGGTGGCCGGCTGGCCGCTGTTCCAGGACGCGTCGAACTCCTTGCCGTCGGCGTAGAACACGCCCACGTAGTTGGTGGTGATCTGCTGCCCGGCCTTCACCGCCGCGCCCTTGCCCTCGATCAGCGTCTTGACGGTGAGCTTCTTCAGCTCGCCCTTGCCCGCCTCGACCTTCGGCTTGGTGGCCAGCGCCGGGTCCGACCCCTCGGGCAGCTGCGGGGCGGGCGGCGCGGTCGGCGGCTGCTCCTCGGCCGGCGCGGTCGCCGACGGGGCGGAGGCGACCTCCTCCGGCGCGTCGTCCTTGCCCTGGTTGACCACCACGAACACGGTGATCAGCACGCCGACGACGGCGACACCGGCGAGCGCGCCGACGATCGACTGGAGGCGGCGCTTCTTCTCGGCGGCCTTCTTCGCCGCCAGCTGGGCGGCCAGTCGCCGCTCCGCCTTGCCCGGGCCCTGGCCCGCCGACCGGTTCTGCACACGCTCGCTCACGTCGACTCCCTGATCAAGAGGTGGGGGGCCCGGCGGCCGCTGCCTAGGCCAGCGCACACGGTACCCGCCCTGCTGCCCACGGTGCTGCCTCGGCCGCCACCCCCACCGGTCCGACCGGCTGCGGTTGCCGGCGCGCGGGCGTCGACGGGGGTAGCTTGTCGACCATGGCGATCCTCACCGAAGAAGACCTGGCCCTGCTGGCCGAACCGCAGCTCGCCCACGTGGCCACCATCGAGCCCGACGGCAGCCCGCACGTCACGCCGGTCTGGGTGGACACGGACGGCGAGCACATCGTGTTCAACACCGCCAAGGGGCGGCAGAAGTACAACAACATCCAGCGGACCCCGATCGTGGCCGTCTCCGTGGTGGACAAGGCCAACGACTTCCGCACCCTGTGGGTCAAGGGCACCGCCGAGTTCGTCGAGGAGGGGGCCGACGCGCACATCGACAAGATGGCGCAGAAGTACCTCGGCCAGGAGACCTACCCGTTCGGGCAGCCCGGCGAGGTGCGGGTGATCGTCCGGATCACCCCCACCCAGAAGCTCGGCCGCGGCTGACCCCCACCTGCAAGGAAGGGCCCCCTGTCGACACCCGCGGTGAGAAGGGGACCCCTCTCCACCGTTTGCGTTGACAAGGGACCCCTCCTCACCCCCCGATGTACGCCGCGAGGTGCTCGCCCGTGCGCGTGGAGCGGGCGGCGGCCAGGGCGGCCGGCGTGCCCTCGAAGACGATCCGACCCCCGTCGTGGCCCGCTCCGGGGCCGAGGTCGACGACCCAGTCGGCGTGCGCCACGACCGCCAGATGATGCTCGACGACGAGCACCGACTTGCCGGCGTCGACGAGCCGGTCGAGCAGCCCCAGCAGCTGCCCGACGTCGGCGAGGTGCAGGCCGGCGGTCGGCTCGTCGAGGACGTACACGCCGCCCTCGGTGCCCAGGTGGGTGGCCAGCCTGAGCCGCTGCCGCTCGCCACCGGACAGCGTGCTGAGCGGCTGGCCCAGGGTGAGATACCCCAGCCCCACGTCGGCGAGGCGGTCGAGGATCGCCCGCGCGGCCGGCGTACGGGCCTCGCCGTCGCCGAAGAACTCCCGCGCCTCGGTGACCGGCATCGCCAGCACCTCGGCGATGTCCCGGCCGCCGAGGCGGTACTCCAGCACCGACGCCTCGAACCGCCGCCCCTCGCACTCCTCGCACACCGTGGCGACCCCGGCCATCATTGCCAGGTCCACGTAGACCACGCCCGCGCCGTTGCAGCCGGGGCAGGCGCCCTCCGAGTTGGCGCTGAACAGGGCCGGCTTCACGCCGTTGGCCTTCGCGAACGCCTTGCGGACCGGGTCGAGCAGCCCCGTGTACGTCGCAGGGTTGCTCCGCCGCGAACCCCGGATCGGGCCCTGGTCGACCGACACGACCCCCGCGCCGGCCGGGATCGACCCGTGCACCAGCGAGCTCTTGCCCGAGCCGGCCACGCCGGTGACGACGACGAGCACGCCGAGCGGGATGTCGACGTCGACGTCGCGCAGGTTGTGGGTCGACGCGCCCCGGATCGGCAGCCGGCCCGTGGGCGTGCGTACCGTCTCCTTGAGGGCGACCCGGTCGGCGAGGTGACGGCCGGTCACGGTGCCGCTGGCCCGCAGCCCCTCGACGGTGCCCTCGAAGCAGACGGCGCCGCCGGCCGCGCCCGCGCCGGGCCCCAGGTCGACGACGTGGTCGGCGATCGCGATGGTGTCCGGCTTGTGCTCCACGACGAGCACCGTGTTCCCCTTGTCCCGTAGCCGCAGCAGCAGGTCGTTCATCCGCCTGACGTCGTGCGGGTGCAGGCCCGTCGTGGGTTCGTCGAAGACGTACGTGACGTCGGTGAGCGGGGAGCCGAGGTGCCGCAGCATCTTCACCCGCTGCGCCTCGCCGCCCGACAGCGTGCCCGACGGCCGGTCCAGCGACAGGTAGCCCAGCCCGATCTCCACGAACGAGGCGAGGGTCTGGTGCAGCTTGTCCAGCAGCGGCGCGACCGACGGCTCGTCGAGACCGCGGACCCACTCGGCCAGGTCGCTGATCTGCATCGCGCAGGCGTCGGCGATGTTGACGCCGCCGATCCGGGCGGAGCGGGCGGCCTCGCCGAGCCGGGTGCCGCCGCACTCCGGGCACGCGGTGAAGGTGACCGCCCGGTCCACGAACGCCCGGACGTGCGGCTGCATCGCCTCGCGGTCCTTCGCGAGGAACGACTTCTGGACCTTGGGGATCAGCCCCTCGTACGTGAGGTTGACGCCCTCCACCTTCACCCGGGTCGGCTCCCGGTGCAGGAAGTCGTGCCGCTCCTGCGCCGTGAACTCGCGGATCGGCTTGTGCGGGTCGAGGAATCCCGACTCGGCGTAGACCCGCACCGTCCAGAAGCTGTCGGCCTTCCAGCCGGGGATGGTGATCGCGCCCTGGGCGATCGACTTCGAGTCGTCGAAGAGCTGGGTGAGGTCGAGGTCGGAGACCGTGCCCCGGCCCTCGCAGCGTGGGCACATGCCGCCGGTGCGGGTGAAGGTCTGCCGTACGGTCCGGCCGCCGCCGCGCTCCACCGTGATCGCGCCGCTCGCCCGCACCGACGGCACGTTGAAGGAGAACGCGGCCGGCGGCCCGACGTGCGGCTGCCCCAGCCGGCTGAACAGGATGCGCAGCATCGCGTTGGCGTCGGTGACGGTGCCGACGGTCGAGCGCACGTCGCCACCCAGCCGTTGCTGGTCGACGACGATGGCCGTGGTCAACCCGTCGAGCACGTCGACCTCGGGCCGGGCCAGCGTCGGCAGGAAGCCCTGCACGAAGGCGCTGTACGTCTCGTTGATCAGCCGCTGCGACTCCGCCGCGACGGTGCCGAACACCAGCGAGCTCTTGCCGGAGCCGGACACGCCCGTGAACACGGTGAGCTGCCGCTTCGGCAGGTCGACGCTGACGTCCTTCAGGTTGTTCTCGCGTGCGCCCCGCACCCGGATCACGTCGTGACCCCCGGCGCCGCGCCGCGCGGTCGACTCCGACCCCGTCTCCGCGGCCATGCTCAGCGCAGCTCCTGGATCCGGACGAGGTTGCCGGCGGGGTCGCGGAAGGCGCAGTCGCGCATCCCGTACGGCTGCTCGGTCGGCTCCTGGACGACCTCGGCGTCGCTGGCCTGGATCTTCTCGAAGGTGCCGTCCAGGTCGGGCGTGGCCAGCAGGATCCAGCCGTACGTCCCCTTCGCCATCATCTCGGCGATCGTGCGCCGCTCGTCGTCGGTGATGCCCGGGTCGACGGCCGGCGGGGCCAGGAGGATGTTGGTGCCGGGCTGGCCGGCGGGGCCGACGGTGATCCAGCGCATGGTGCCCGTGCCGACGTCGTTGCGGACCTCGAAGCCGAGCACGTCGCGGTAGAAGGCGAGGGACTCCTCCGGGTCGGTGTGCGGCAGGAAGCTCGTGTGAATGGTGATGTCCATGCCGGTCACGCTAGTTGCGGGCGACTGACCTGTGCTTCTTGATTCCTGATCGGTCCGGCCGTCGGTCCGTGTCGCCGGTCCGGCCGCCGGGCGGCAGCCTAGGCGGGCACCGGGGTCAGGACGACGATCGCGGTGTCCCGGCCCCGGTGGGCGGCGAGGCCGTCCAGGTCGCCGTAGCCCCGGTAGTCGTGCAGCGCCGACCACAGCCGGTCGCGCTCGGCTCCGGTGGCCCGGTGGGCGGTCACCTCGCGGGACTCGCCGCCGAGGTCGACGGTCGCCCGCGGGTGGGCCTGGAGGTTGAGCCACCAGGCGGGGTCGGCCGCGTCCCAGCCGTTCATGGCGAGGGTGACGAGCCGGTCGCCGTCGCGGATGTAGCCGACGATGACGGCGCGCGGCCGGCCGGAGCGGCGGCCGGTCGTGTGCAGCCGCAGCATGCCGAACCGGCCGCCCGGCGTCGGGGCGCTCAGGCCCACCCGGTCGGCGGTGACGCGCAGCAGGGCCTTGTGGGCCAGCCAGGCGCTGCGGACGAACCACCTCGGCGGGGGTTTGGGGGAGGTGCCCATGGCGGCCTCGTTTCTACGGTGTAGGTCTACACCGTAGAGTAAGCCCTACGCCGTAGGGCGGCAAGTAGGATCCGAAGGTGCCCCGACACGCCGACGAGCGCTCCGCGCCCCGCGCCCCCGCCCGCCTCAGCCGGGAGGCGATCGTCGCCGCCGCGATCGGCCTCGCCGACCGGGACGGCCTCGCCGGGCTGAGCATGCGGCGGCTCGCCCAGCACCTCGGCGTGGACGCGATGTCGATCTACTACCACCTGCGCGACAAGGACACCCTGCTCGCCGCGATGGCCGACGCCGTCGCCGCCGAGATCGAGGCCGACGGGGAGATCGAGGCCGCCGCACTCGGCGGCGGTGGGACCGGGGCCGCCGCACTCGGCGGCGGGACCGGGGCCGGTGGCGAGGCGGCGGCCGGCAGCGGCCCGGCGGGCGCCCCCGGACCGTGGACCGACCAACTGAGGGCGCTGATCATGCGGGCCCGCCGGACGATGCTGCGCCACCCCTGGGCGGCCCGCGTGCTGGAGGCCCGCGACACGCCCACCCCGGCCGTGCTGCGGCACATCGAGCGGGTGCTCGCCGTGCTGCGGGGCGGCGGCTGCTCGGTGAGCCTGAGCCACCACGCCCTGCACCTGCTCGGCAGCCGGATCCTCGGCTTCAGCCAGGACCTGTTCGACGACTCGCCGGACACCCCCGCGACCGAGGCGGAGACCGCCGCGCAGGCAGCCGCCTGGGCCGAGAGCATGCCGCACATCGCGGAACTCGCCGTCGCGGTCTCGCACAGCGGGGCCCTCGGCGGCTGCGACGACGAGGACGAGTTCGCATTCGCCCTCGACCTGCTGATCGAGGGGCTCGACCGCCGGCGGCTCGCCGAACAGGGCTGACTGCGGGGCCGATCCCGGAGCGACCCGGCTAGGCGGTCTTGCGGGGCGCCGCCTTCTTCGGGGCGGCCTTCCGCGCCGGAGCCTTCTTCTCGGCCTTCGCCCCCGCCGCCTTCGTCGTGGCCTTCCCCGGGGCCGCCTTCTGCGTACCCCCGGTGGCCTTCGCGCCCCCGGCGGTCCCGCCGCCGGTCCCGCCGGTCTTCTTCGCCGCCGCCTTCTTCTCGGCCGACTTCCGCGCCGGGGCCTTCGCCTCCTTCGCCGCCTTCGTGGCCTTCTGCGCCGACCGGGCCGACGTGATCGGGGTCGGTTCGCCGCCCCGCTCCGGCTGCTCCCCGCGCGCCGCCCGGGCCCGCTCCACCGACGCCTTCAGCGCCGCCATCAGGTCCACCGCCGCCGCCGGAGCCTCCTCGACCTCCTCCGGCGCGACGACCTCCCGGCCCTCCACCTTCGCGTCGATGACCTCCTGCAACGCCGCCCGGTAGTCGTCGGTGAAGACCTCCGGCTCGAACTCGCCCGCCATCGAGTCGATCAACGAGCTGGCCATCGCCAGCTCCGGCGGCCGGACCTTCAGGTCCTCGCCCAGGAAACCGAAATCGGGGGTACGCACCTCGTCCGGCCACAGCATCGTGTTGAGCAGCAGCACCCCCTCGCGCACCCGCAGGGTCGCCAACTGCTCCCGCTGGCGCAGCGCCACCTTGACGATCGCCACCCGCTCCGAGTCGGCCAGCGCGTCGCGCAGCAGCACGTACGGCTTCGTCGCCGCGCCCTCCGGCTCCAGGAAGTACGCCTTGTTGTAGAGGATCGGGTCGACCTGCTCCGCCGGGACGAACTCCAGCACGTCGATCGCGCGTGACGTGGTCAGCGGCAGGTCCGCGAAGTCCTCGTCGGTCAGGATCACCATCTCGCCGCCGCCGATGTCGTACCCCTTGGCGATGTCGTCGTAGGTGACCTCCTCACCGCACACCGAACAGGTGCGCTTGTACCGGATGCGCCCCCCGTCCTCCCGGTGCACCTGGTGGAAGCGGATGTCCTTCTCCTCGGTGGCCGAATAGAGCTTCACCGCGATCGAGACCAGCCCGAACGAGACGGCCCCCTTCCAGATCGCCCGCATCCCCCGCTCCTCTCCCCGGCTACAGATCAGGATCGCAAAGGATCGAAGCGGGCGCGATGACTTCTGTTGCCCTACTACAGTCAGGAAATGCCCGGCGCGCCGCTGAAGCCGATGCTCGCGACGACCGGCCCGCTGCCCGCCGGTGAAGACTGGGCGTACGAGTTCAAGTGGGACGGCGTACGCGCGCTCGCCGACATCGTCGGCGGCCGGCAACACCTGTACGCCCGCTCCGGCGTGCAGATCACCGCCGCCTACCCGGAGCTGATCACCCTCGCCGAGCAGGTCGACGACGCCCTGCTCGACGGCGAGGTGGTGCTGCTCGACCAGGCCGGTCAGCCCTCCTTCACCGCGCTCGCCGAACGGATGCACGTGCGCAATCCGGCGAAGGCGGCCCGGCTCGCGGCGAGCGTACCCGTGACGTATCTGATCTTCGATCTGTTGCGGTTGCGCGGCGCGGACCTCACCGGCCGGCCCTGGCGCGAACGCCGCGACCTGCTGGAGGGCCTCGGACTCGGCGGCGCCCGGTGGGCCGTGCCCCCCGTCTTCGCCGACGGGCCCGCCACCTACGAGGCGGCCGGCGAACACGGCCTCGAAGGGGTGATGGCCAAGCGCGCCGGCTCGGCCTACCGGCCCGGCGTCCGCTCGCCCGACTGGGTCAAGGTCAAGCTGGAGGTCACCGGCGACTTCGTCGTCGGCGGCTGGCGGCCCGGGGCCCGCAAGATCGGCGGCCTGCTCGTCGGCGTGCCCCGCCCCGACGGCCGGCTCACCTACCGGGGCCGCGTCGGCGGCGGCATCGGCGCGGCCCTCGAACGCGAGCTGCTGCGCGAGCTGGAGCCCCTGCGCGCCGGCAGCTCCCCGTTCGCCGGGGACGTGCCCCGCGAGGATGCCCGGGGCGCCATCTGGGTAGATCCTGAGGTCGTGGTGGAGGTGAAGTACGGCCAGCGCACCCCCGACGGCCGGCTGCGCTTCCCCCGGGTGCTGCGGCTGCGCCCCGACAAGCCGCCCGAGGAGGTGGACGATGCCGGCTGAACGGCTCAAGGTCGACGTGCAGGGCCGCGCGCTGGAGCTGTCCAACCTGGACAAGGTGCTCTACCCGGCCGCAGGCTTCACCAAGGGCGAGGTGATCGACTACTACACCCGCATCGCCCCGGTGCTCCTGCCGCACCTCGCCGACCGGGCACTCACCCGCATCCGCTACCCCAACGGCGTGGAGGACAAGAGCTTCTTCGAGAAGAACGCCCCCGCCGCCACCCCCGCCTGGGTACGCACCGAGAACCTTCCCGCCCCCGGCTCCACCAAGGGCCGCGAGACCATCGACTACGTGGTCGCCGACGACCTGCCCACCCTCGTCTGGCTGGCCAACCTCGCCGCCCTGGAACTGCACACCCCGCAGTGGAAGATCGGCGCGCACCCCGACCTGCTGGTCGTCGACCTCGACCCCGGCCCCCCGGCCGGGCTACGCGAATGCAGCCAGGTCGCGCTGCTGCTGCGCGACCGGCTGGCTCTCGACGGGCTCGACTCCTATCCGAAGACCTCCGGCAAGAAGGGCATGCAGCTCTGCTGCCCCATCGCCGGCACCCAGTCCTCGGACACGGTCTCCGACTATGCCCACCGGGTCGCCCGCGAGCTGGAGGAAACCCACCCGAAGCTGGTCGTGTCGAAGATGGCGAAGAACCTGCGCGGCGGGAAGGTCTTCATCGACTGGAGCCAGAACAACGCGGCGAAGACGACCGTCGCCCCGTACTCGCTGCGCGCCCAGCCCGTGCCGGCGGTGTCGACGCCGCTGACCTGGGACGAGGTGGCGGCCGGCGCGGCCGGGAAGCGCCCGGCTGCCCGCCCCTACACGGCGGAAGAGGTGCTCAAGCGGGTGGACAAGCACGGCGACCTGCTCGCCCCGCTACTCGACGGCGGCCCCGAGGTGTCCGCCGGCTGACGCGCCAACATGGAGGCGATCGGCGCTCACGATGTCACGATCATCATCCGTGGCGTGAAACGGCCAGCCCTGGCCAAGAGATACGCCGCATCCGCCCGGCCGGCACACGAGGTGGTGCTGTCCCACCTGCTCGAAAGAATCGACGGGTATGCGGCGAGTCGGGAGGAGTATGCGCTGGTCATCGCCGACGAGGTGCAGGAACAGGCGGCGCATCGGGCCGACCTCACGCGGTACCGGGTGTCCGGGACCGGCGGGTACCGGTCGAGGAAGCTCACACGCATCGTCGATACGCTGCACTTCGCCCCATCGCACGCCAGCCGGCTCGTCCAAGCCGTCGACCTGGTGACGTTCCTCTACCAACGGCTTGACCGGCCAGGCGTCGATCCACGGGAGGTCGCGGCCAACGAGCGCCTGTGGTCCCTGGTCGCCTCCCGCTGCTACCACTGCTGGTGCTGGGACCCGTTGGCCAGGCTTCCGTGACCTGACCCCGGATGCACGAAGGGCCCGCTGACGCGGGCCCTAAGGCGGGTGCGGGAGCCCCGAGGGGCGTCCTGCGACCTCCAGGCTAGCAGCAATTTGTGTGTCACGCCCAGAATGTCCAGGCGCTCTTCTCGCGCAGCTCGGGGCGCAGCCGCAGGAACGCGCCGCCGACCAGGGCAACCGCGATGACGCTGATCACCACATCGCTGACCAGGGCCATCACCGGCGACGACGGCGCGTAGCTCGGCACGGCGTACGCGAAACTGGCGGCGGAGAGCAGCAGACAGCCGGCCAGGAAGAGCGCGCCGGCCGGGCCACCGCAGCCAGGGCCGGTGCCGACGGTACGGGGAGACGAACGACTCCACGATCGCGATCGGCGCGCAGACGCTCAGCGCGACATGGTTGCCGACGTAGTCGAACGCCTCCCCGACGCTGAACCCGAGGACCGGCACCCGGGTCTGCGCGGCGGCGGAGTCGAATTCTGCGCACTCCGTGTCGTCGAGGAAGCCGGTGTTGAACAGCGACTGATCGACCAGCCCGGCCTGCGCCACCCCGAACGCGGCGGCTAGCAGCACGATCGCCGGCCAGCACCGGCGCGCCACCGACGCCAGCGGCCCGGTGTCGGTGGCGCGCCTCCCTCGGCATGTGGTGCGATCCGTGGCTCTCCGTGACCAGTCATCCGTCCACTGTCTAGACCCGACGGTCGCCGGGCAACGGTCATGGGCCTACACCCCCGGTGGTCGCTGCTCGCGCTGCCCGTAGGCCCGCTGGTTGCGGCGGGTCGCGCACGGCGCGAGGTGGTCGCTGGGCAGGCCGCACCGCGCGCCGCCGACCAGTCGCCGGTCACAGAACACCCGATGATGTACGCGCTGGTCGTCCTCGGTCGACACGGTCACCTCCCCGACGTCGACACACCGGGTGAGCTGGGCCAGGACCCGCGCCGCCGTGCGGGCGAGGATCCGGGCGCGGAGCAGGTCCGGGACGACGATCGGCACGTGCACGACCCACCGGTTGTTGGGCCCTCTCATCGGCTTGTAGGCGGGGTCTTCGACATTCCAGTGCCCTTCGGTTGGTTGGGGGTGGACCTGCCAGTGCAGTCTCACTCGACGTGCGACGGCAGAGCGCAATCGGGTCCGGGGCGGCCGGGCCGGGGGAATGGCCCGGCCGCCCCGGAACGGGGGGAGTGGTGCTGACGTGACGGGCCACCACCACGGCAAGCGCCAACCGACCGCAGGTACCGCGTCACTGAAAGCGACCGTACGGACCGTCAGGAGCAATGTCAAGAGTCGTCGCAGTGTCTTCACCTATGTCAGCACTGCCAAATGCCTTAGGTGTTTTGCCTGTCTCAGGAGGTGGATTGATACTGGCAGAGCCAACCGACTGCAAGGGGTGCTCGTGCCTATCCCGCCGACCATGAACGAGCTGCTGGAGGATCTCGTCAGGCGCATCGACGAGGGGGAGTGGGCTCCTGGCGCCCAGTTGCCGCCCGGTCATGTGCTGGCCGACGAGTACGACGTGTCGCTGTCCACCATCAATAGAGCTTGGGCGACCCTGCGGAAGCGGGGCATCCTGGTGGGCCGCCCCGGCCGAGGTGTCTTCGTCGCTGAGGGCTAGCAGCACTTAGGTGCAAGCACGGTGGTGCGTGAGGCGGCGCGGCCTGGCCGGATGCCGGACGACGAATGCCGCAGTTCGCCCCCGCATGCGCGGGGAGCAGCGGTTCCCGCGGTTGGGCCGGTGGCTGATCGCGGGATCACCCCCACATGCGCGGGGAGCAGTTCGAGTCGGGCGATCTGCGGCGGTCGATGGACGGATCACCCCCGCATGCGCGGGGAGCAGGGATGCGGCACCGTGGCCCAATGGCTGTGCGCGGGATCACCCCCGCATGCGCGGGGAGCAGATCTCTCCGGCGACGCGCTCGCGGTCGCGGGCGGGATCACCCCCGCATGCGCGGGGAGCAGACCGGATTCGACGTCGAAAAGGCGCTGCTCGACGGATCACCCCCGCATGCGCGGGGAGCAGCTGAGGGGTAGGGGGGTGGATCGCTCGCCGTGGGGATCACCCCCCGCATGCGCGGGGAGCAGAAAAAGTCAGGCAAGTCGAAGATGGCGCTGTTGGGATCACCCCCGCATGCGCGGGGAGCAGCTACGCCGGCCCCGGTAGAACACGTCCCCACCGGGATCACCCCCGCATGCGCGGGGAGCAGGTTGCAGGGCTCCATGTCGACGTCGTCGACCTGGGATCACCCCCGCATGCGCGGGGAGCAGATCGCCGGGAGCACCTCGTGGGTGATCCACCGCGGATCACCCCCGCATGCGCGGGGAGCAGATGCCGGGGCCGTGGTGGATGGGGATGCCCCACGGATCACCCCCGCATGCGCGGGGAGCAGTCAGGGAGGGCTGTGGATTAACGACGGCCGTGAGGATCACCCCCGCATGCGCGGGGAGCAGATCCCAGGGGACACGCCGATGCGCGCCCGGAGCGGATCACCCCCGCATGCGCGGGGAGCAGTACGGCGACCGCCGGGCCGCCCTGCTCACCGCCGGATCACCCCCGCATGCGCGGGGAGCAGGTGTTCATCCTGCTCGACGAGGTGCACGAGCTGGGATCACCCCCGCATGCGCGGGGAGCAGACTTCCTGACCAGCAGTGCTAAAGATCAACTTCCTCGTTTTCGTTCACTTTGCCTCTCAAGATCATCGCCGTTGCAATCGAGCGCTTCGGTTGGAGTGGTGTGAGTCGCAGCCGACTCAGCGTACCGATGGACTCCCCGTGAGGGTGTCCGACAGGGAGGGGTTCCGGTGGCCAGATGAATCTGGCTCGATCTCCGACCAGGCTGCGTCCGGACGTACATGAGCGTCGTTCTCGATGCTGAAAGCTCGGCCTGCAAGTCGCCCCTGGGAGTTGGTCGTCAGGTGTCGTACCCCTCTGTTTTCATCCCTCCCGTGCCCGACCAACCTGGTCTCAGCGAGAGTGCCCGTCTTGTCTGGGGCAAGACGAACCGCGATCGGGGCTTCTGGCTTCCGCTCCATCGTCACCTCGCCGACAGCGCCGATGTCGCCGGCCTGCTGTGGGACATGTGGCTGCCGGAAAGTGTCCGGCGGCGGATCGCTGCGCCGTTGCCCGGTGGGGCCGACGACGGCCGCCGGCTGGTCCGCTGGCTCGCCGGCATCCACGACATCGGCAAGGCCACCCCGGCGTTCGCCTGGCAGGTGAAACACCTGCGGCAGGCGATGCAGGACCACGGTTTCGTCTTCGACCGTCAGGTGGAGGACAAACGCCTTTGCGCCCCGCACGGCCCGGCAGGGCATCTCGCCCTGATCGACTGGCTGGCCGCCCGCCACGGCTGGGTGCGTAACCAGGCCGAGGCATACGCGGTGGTCGTCGGCGGCCACCACGGGGTGCCGCCGACCGACGGCGACCTCAAGGCAATCCGCGACCGGCCCTACCTGCTTGGAATCGACGGGCTGTGGCCAGAGGTGCGCGACGAGCTGCTCGATTGGATGAGTGGGTACGCCGACGTGACCGGCCGGCTGCCGGTCTGGCGGGAGGTCGCCCTGCCGCAACCGGTCCAGGTGCTGTTGACGGGGATCGTGATCGTCGCCGACTGGATCGCCAGCAACGACGAGATCTTTCCGTACGGCTTCCAACGGGAGAACGCGCCGGACCGCTTGGCCGAGGCCTGGGACGAGCTGGATCTGCCGATGCCCTGGCAGCCCGTTGACGTGGCCGGCCTCGACGTGTCGGCCCTGTTCTCCCGGCGCTTCGAGTTGCCGGCTGGGACGCATCCGTATCCCGTGCAGGCGGCGGTGGTGGAACAGGCCCGCGCCATGCCGCTGCCGGGCCTGCTGATCGTCGAGGCGCCAATGGGCGAGGGCAAGACCGAGGCCGCGCTCGCGGCCGTGGAGATTCTCGCCCGGCGCAGCGGTGCGGGCGGCTGCTTCCTGGCGCTTCCTACCCGCGCGACCGGGGATGCCATGTTCAGCCGGGTGCTGACCTGGCTCAGCCGGCTCCCTGATGCGGATCTGGGCAGGGGCGCCCGGGATGCGGCCCTGGCGCACGGCAAGGCGATGCTCAACGACGAATACTCCCGGCTCTACCGGGGGGTGCTGCCCAGCGCGATCGCCCTGGACGAGGGCGGGACACAGACCGCCGTGCACGGCTGGCTGGCCGGACGGAAGCGCAAGCTGCTGTCCAGCTTCGTCGTTGGCACCATCGACCAGTTGCTCTTCGCCGCGTTGCAGGCCCGGCATGTGGCCCTGCGACACCTCGGCCTCGCCGGCAAGGTTGTCGTCATCGACGAGGCGCACGCCTACGACGTCTACATGAGCCGGTACCTGGACCGGGCGCTGGAATGGCTGGGGGCCCACGGCGTACCCGTGGTCATCCTGTCGGCGACCCTTCCCGCTGCGCGGCGGGCCGACATGATGCGGGCCTACGACGACGGGCGGTTGGGCCATCGGCAGGCGGGTGGCACCCGACGCAGGTATCGCGCGAGCGGCACCGTCGCCGCCGACGACTACCAACCTCTGCGCGATGATCGACGGTATCCGCTGCTCAGCGTTTCCGGTGTCGGCCGGCAGCCGGTGGCGGTGGGCTGCGCGGCGTCCGGCCGCAGCCTTGACGTACGGCTGGAACACGCGGACGACGACCTGGCTGCCCTCGCCGATCGGCTCCGGGCCGACCTTGCGGACGGTGGCTGCGTCCTGATCGTCCGCAACACCGTTGCGCGGGTTTTGGACACGGCGGCCGCGTTGCGCGAGCACCTCGGGCCGCAGATTCCGGTGTCGGTGGCGCACTCCCGCTTCATGGCCGCCGACCGCGCGGCCAAGGACAAGTGGCTGCGGGACACCTTCGGCCCTCCCAGCCACCTCGCCAAGCTCGGACGCATCCGGCCGAGCTGCCACGTCGTCGTGGCCAGCCAGGTCGCCGAGCAGTCCCTGGACATCGACTTCGACCTGCTGGTCACCGACCTCGCCCCGGTGGACCTGATCCTGCAACGGCTCGGCCGGCTGCACCGGCACCACCGGACCGACCGCCCCGCCCGGCTCGCGCATCCTCGGTGCCTGGTGACCGGCGCGGACTGGGCGGCCGAGCCGCCCGCTCCGGTGACCGGCTCGGTCCGGGTGTACGACCGTTTCGCCCTGCTCCGGGCGGCGGCTGTGCTCCTGCCTTACCTCGACGGTGAAAGTGGCCTTGCCCTTCCGCAGGACATCGCGTCCCTCGTGCAGGACGCGTACGGCTCCGAGCCGGTCGGCCCGTCCTCCTGGCACGACGCTCTGGCCAAGGCCGAGACGCAGGCGCTGAAGCGAACCTTCGCGGCTGGCGAGCGCGCGGAGACGTTCCGGATCCGGCCGGTCAAGCAGCCGGGGGTCTCCCTGCTGAGCTGGCTCGACGCCAACGTGGGGAACACCGATACCGCCAACGGCGACGAGCGGCGCGGCCGGGCACACGTGCGGGACGACGCAGCCGAGGCGCTGGAGGTGCTGTTGCTGATCCGTCGGGGAGGCGAACTGCGCACTCCGTCCTGGCTTGCCGAGGGGGGCGATGTGGTCGTCCCGACGGACTTCGCGCCGTCGAAGGCGGTAGCCCGCGCGATGTTGCGGTGCGCCCTGCCGCTGCCGAGGGCACTCACCGCCAACGGTGGCACCGAGCGGATCATCGACGAACTGGAGGCACGCAACGCCTTCCCGGCCTGGGAGAAGGACCCGCTGCTCGGCGGCGAGCTGATCCTCGACCTCGACGAGCGGGGGCAGGCCCGCCTTGTCGATCATGTCCTGACGTACGACCGGCACAGCGGCCTGCGCGTCGAGAAGGCCGACCTGCGTAGCGACTGACCGGCAGTTGTCCGCTATCAGACAGGCCGCGCGAGGCTGCTGACTCTTCGTTACCGAACTTGGTGGCCCGCGCCCCCAGTGAGCTGCGGTAAACCCTGCCTACGCAGGGAACATTGTGAATATCGGTAGCGACAGTGGATCACCCCGCGTGACGCGGGAAACGATTACAGTGCAAGCGCCGTCGCATTGGTAGGGACAGGTTCATACCCGTGTTTCTCATTGCCGGTCGAAGTGGATGGAGAACCTTCAGATGCCGGATGCCGCCACCTCTTCCTTCTCGCTGATCGAGCAGCCGTGGATACCGGTGCTCGACCTGTCCGGCCGTCGTCGCCTGGTCACCCTGCACGAGCTGTTCGCCCAAGCGGCGGAGCTGCGGGCCGTCGCCGGTGAGCTGCCGACCCAGACGTCCGCGATCCTAAGGCTGCTCCTCGCGATCCTGCACCGGGCGGTCGGCGGGCCCGAGGACGAGCGCGCGTGGCAGGGGCTGTGGCGGCGTTCCGACCTGCCGGCGGACGACATCGCCGGCTACCTCGACGAGTACCGGGACCGCTTCGACCTGCTGCACCCGGTCACGCCGTTCTACCAGGTGGCCGACCTGCGTACGCAGAAGGGAGACGGGTTCGGCCTGGAACGGTTGATCGCCGACGTGCCGAACAACGCGCCCTACCTCACCACCCGGCTCGGGCCCGGCCTGGCCCGGCTGACACCTGCCGAGGCGGCCGTCTGGCTGGTCCACTGCCAGGCGTACGACACGTCCGGCATCAAGTCCGGGGCGGTCGGTGACGACCGGGTCAAGGGCGGTAAGGGCTACCCGATCGGTCCCGCCTCCTGTGGCTCCCTCGGACTGGTCTACCTCGAAGGCCGGACACTGCGCGAGACACTGCTGCTCAACCTCGTCCCGCTCGACAGCGACTACCTCCGGCAGGACCCGGAACGTGACTCCCCGGTCTGGGAGCGCGAGCCGCACGGCCCAGTCGAGGAGAACGAGCGCGCTCGCGGCCCGTACGGGCTGCTCAACCTCTACACCTGGCAGTCTCGCCGGATCCGCCTCTTCGGCGACCAAGCCGGGATCACCGGTGCCATGATCGCAAACGGGGACCGCATCGCCTGGCCGAACCTGCACCAGCAGGAGCCGATGAGCGGCTGGCGGCGCAGCGCCAACCAGGAGAAGAAGCTCGGGCAACCCCTCGTCTATCTGCCCGCCCTCCACGACCACACCCGGGCCCTCTGGCGCGGGCTGACCAGCTTGCTGCCCGCCCCGACCGAACGACCGGGGACCGAAGCCGCGAGCCGACGACCGCCGGCGGTCAGCCAGTGGCTGGCCCGGCTCCGGATCAGGGAGTTGATCGACGACCGGTACCGGGTCACCGCCCGCGCCGTCGGCGTCGTCTACGGCAACCAGATGTCGGTGGTCGACGAGGTCTACCAGGACGCGTTGACCATGCCCGTTCAGGCGTTCGACCCTGCGGGTCCGCTTGCCGTCACCATCGTGGACAGCGCCGCCGACGCCGAGGCCGCCGTCCTCGCGCTACGCCGGCTGGCCGCCGACCTGTGTCGCGCCGCCGGAGGGTACGGGGACCGGGCCGAGGATCCGCCCGCTGCCGCCGCAGACCGGGCCGCCGAAGTCGGCTACGCCAAGTTGGACGTCCTGTTCCGGCGTTGGCTGGGCGACCTCGGCCCCCACAGCGACCCGGCAGGGGCGCGCATCCAGTGGCAGACGCTGGCCGATCGCTGCGTGCGCCGGCTCGGCCAAGGCATGGTCGAGCAGGCTGGCCCGCAGGCATGGGCTGGCCGTTACGTCGACCAGGAGAAGAAGAAGCACCTGAGCAGCCCGCTCGCGGACAAGTTCTTCCGCGACGCCCTGTGTCGCGCCCTGCCGTTGGCTGCTGTCACCGAGAACCCGCCCGTTTCCCAGGAGGTGCCGGCGTGACCGTCACAGCCCCAGCCGACAACGAAACCCAGAGCCCGGAGCCCAAGCGGTACGCCCGCCGACGCAAGCCCTTCGGGGGTCACGTCGCTACCCGGGTTGCGGTGTTGCAGGACGGCTACCTTCGCGAGGAGAGCTTCGCCATCGCCGCCCTGGCCAGGCTGCGGGGCGTGGTCGGCCGGGAACCCGGCGAGGACTTCACGATCCTGGAGCAGACCCGCGTGGCGGAGAAGTACCTCGGGGATCGCCTCGGTGACGAGCCGACTCACACCGAGCGGGCCATGCACACCGCGCTGACCCTGTACGCGGTGCACCAGCAGTCGATCCGCGACACGCCCATGCACCAGGACGGGATCGGTCTTGGCAGGGCGGTCAGCCTGCTGTGTAGCGACCCGGACAGAGCCGCCGCCGTGCGCCGGCGGTTCGCCGCCCTCGGCACCGCCACCAGCTACGCCGCCGTTACCACCCACCTGCGCAGCCTGATCCGGCTTCTGCGGGACCACCGGATCGCCCTCGACTACGGCGTGTTGGCCGATGACCTGGTCGAGTTGCAGAAGCCATGGGGCCCCGCCCAGGTCCGCGGCCGGTGGGGCCGTGACTTCTACCGCCAGCCCGAGCCCGGGGACCGCCAGGGCGACGACAGCACCGACTCGAAAGCCGACTCCGCGCCCGCAGGCGCCCCCTCCGAGGAGTGACCATGAGCCGCACGATCCTGGACGTCCACATCCTGCACACCGTGCCGCCGAGCAACATCAACCGGGACGATTCCGGCTCCCCGAAGACCGCCACCTACGGCGGCGTACGTCGGGCCCGGGTCTCCTCCCAGTCCTGGAAGCGGGCAGTCCGGCTGGCGTTCCGCCGTACCCTCGACGACTCCCAACTCGGCGAGCGGACCAAGCGCATCGGAGAGGCGATCGCCGCCCGGATCGCCGACCTCGACCCCGAGCTGAAGGATCGGGCGTCCGCCCTGGCAGCCGACGTGCTGAAGGCGTCCGGCCTGGTGAAGAAGGAGGCCGCGGCGAAGAAGGGCAAGGGCGAGGCGGCGGCGAACTCCGACGTCGAGTCCGGCTACCTGATGTTCCTCAGCCACCGCCAGCAGGAGAACCTGGCGCGGGCCGCGATCGACGCCGAGCGGACCGGGGAGAAGCTCGACACCAAGCAGCTCCAGAAGCTGGCCGACACCGACCACTCCATCGACATCGCCATGTTCGGCCGGATGCTCGCCGACGTGCCGGACCTGAACGTCGATGCGGCCGTCCAGGTCGCCCACGCCCTCAGCGTTCACGCCGTCGACAACGAGTTCGACTACTACACCGCCGTGGACGACCGTAAGCACGACAACCAGGAGACCGGTGCCGGCATGATCGGCACGATCGAGTTCAACTCCGCCACCCTCTACCGGTACGCGACGATCGACGTCGACCGACTGCACGAAACCCTCGGCGACGCCGACGCCACGCGTGAGGCCGTGACGGCATTCCTGCAGGCCTTTGTCACCAGCATGCCGTCCGGCAAGCAGAACACGTTCGCCAACCACACCCGCCCCGACGCGGTCATGGTGCGGCTGCGTGACACCCAGTCGGTCAACCTGGTGGGGGCCTTCGAGGAGCCCGTTCGGGAGCGGCAGCTCGGGGATCGCTCCGGCATGGTCGCCGAGGCCGCCCATAAGCTCGCCGACTACACCACCGAGATCGAGGAGACGTACGGAGATCCCGCCGTCGCCGCCTGGGTCACCCACGTCGGCAGCCGTACCGCCGCCCTCGCACCTCTCGGCGAGGTGCTGCCCCTGCCCGGCCTGGTCAGCGCCGTCGGGACGACGGTCGCGGACCGCCTCGGCACGCCGGCATGAGCGTCCTGCTGCTGCGGCTGGCCGGCCCGCTCCAGGCATGGGGGTCGACCAGCCGCTTCACCCAGCGGCACACCGAGATCGCGCCCACCAAGAGCGGAGTGATCGGGCTGCTCGCCGCAGCCCGGGGGCAGCGGCGCACCGATCCGTTGACCGAGCTGCTCGGCCTTGACTTCGGGGTACGGATCGACCAGCCCGGCCAGATCCTCCGCGACTTTCAGGTTGCCCGCACCCTCGACGGCCGGGACAGCATGCCGCTGACCAACCGTTACTACCTCTCCGACGCGGTGTTCCTCGCCGCGATCGGTGGCGACAGCGAGCTGCTCGACGGCCTGCACGAGGCGGTACGCCGACCGCAGTTCCCGCTCTATCTGGGCCGCCGGTCCTGCCCGCCGGTCGCGCCCGTCACCCTCGGCGTTCGCCCCGGCACGGTCGCAGAGGTGCTCGGCGACGTGCCGTGGCAGGCTTCGAAGCGCCTGCGTGAGCGCGGACCGTCGACCGTTGGGCTGGAGGCGCTCCTCGACGCTCCGCCGGGGGCCGAGGCCACGGAGACCTTCCAGGACGAGCCGATCAGCTTCGACCCGGCCCACCGGCAGTACGGGTGGCG
Organism: Micromonospora haikouensis; assembly: GCF_000876225.1. Classification (NCBI taxonomy): domain Bacteria; kingdom Bacillati; phylum Actinomycetota; class Actinomycetes; order Micromonosporales; family Micromonosporaceae; genus Micromonospora; species Micromonospora haikouensis. The sequence goes on from NZ_JXSX01000001.1 coordinate 901,797, forward strand.
GGCTGTCGTCCGTACCCGGGTCCTCGCGCCCAACCCCGACGGCCGTCCTCCCGTCGCCGCCGGCGTCCCCGGAGGCCCCGCCCTGGCCGACCACGACCCGCTCACGTGGCTGTGAGGACGACGATGTACCTGACCCGGTTCCTCATGAACACCGCCCGCCAGGGCGCGCGCAAGTTGCTCGCCTCGCCGCAGGCGATGCACGCCGCCGTGTTGTCCGGCTTCCCTCGTCCCGAGGACCACACCCGCGACGACGCCCGCACCCTGTGGCGCGTCGACCAGCGGCGGGACCGGCAGGTCGTGCTCTACATCGTGAGCCCGACCGAGCCCGAGCTGACCCACCTCGTCGAGCAGGCCGGCTGGCCGAGGAGCAGCGAGTCCTGGGAGACCCGTCCCTACGACCGCCTGCTCGACTCCTTGGAGAAGGGACAGCGATGGGCGTTCCGGTTGACGGCCAACCCCAGCCGCACCGGCCGTAAGACGGAGAACTCGCCGACGACGCAGAGATTCGGTCAGGTCACCGCCACGCAGCAGATCGAGTGGCTGACCAGCCGGGCCGAGCGGCACGGGTTCACCATCGCCCGGCAGGCTGACGGGGAGCTGAACCTCGTCACCTACGACCGCCAGGTTCGCCGGTTTACCCGCAACCACGGACAACGGCCGGTCACCCTCGTCACAGCCACCTATGACGGCGTCCTCGACATCGAGGACCCAGCCCTGTTCCGTAACGTCCTTACCCGGGGCATCGGCCACGCGCGGGCGTACGGCTGTGGGCTGCTGACCCTCGCGCCCGCGCAGCCGACCTCGTGAAGAAGATCCCGGGTGTGCCGCCGGCCGAACTGGCGGAACTCAACCGTGCGCAGGACCGGGTCAGTTTCGTCTACCTCGAACGATGCGTCCTCCACCGGGACAGCAACGCCATCACGGCCACCGACGAGAAAGGCGTCGTGCATCTGCCGGCCGCCACGCTCGGGGTCCTCATGCTGGGTCCCGGCACCAGCATCACCCAGCAGGCGATGATGCTGATCGCCGACAACGGCGCCACGGTCGTCTGGGTTGGTGAGCACGGCATCCGGTACTACGCACACGGGCGCTCGCTCGCCCGGTCAAGCCGCCTCCTCCTCGCCCAGGCCGCCGCCGTCTCGCACCGGGACCGGCGGCTCCAGGTGGCGCGCGCGATGTACCGGATGCGCTTTCCCGGGGAAGACACCAGCAGGCTCACGATGCAACAGTTGCGCGGCAAGGAAGGGGCGAGGGTCCGCCGCTGCTACCGGGAGCACTCGCTGCGCACCGGTGTGTCGTGGAACAACCGAGAGTACGACCCGGACAACTTCGACGGCAGCGATCGAGTCAACCAGGCGTTGTCGGCGGCGCACGCCTGCCTGTACGGCATCGTGCACACGGTCATCGTCGCCATCGGCGCATCGCCGGGGCTCGGATTCGTCCACACCGGCCACGAGCGGTCGTTCGTCTACGACATCGCTGACCTGTACAAGGCCGAGATCAGCATTCCGGTCGCCTTCGACATCGCGGCCGGCGAGTCGACCGACATCGGCTCGGACACCCGTCGGGCCGTCCGTGACCGGGTCCACGACGGCGCGCTCCTCGACCGGTGCGTCCGCGACATCCGAAGCCTGCTGCTCACCGATGGCTCGGCCGGGCCGATCGACGAGGAACAGCTCGACGAGGAAGCCGGCAGCGATGCCGTACGCCTGTGGGACGAGGGAGGCTACGAACTCGCTGGCGGCCGGAACTACTCCGGGGACGTGGACTTCTGATGACCGTCATCATCCTCACCGCCTGCCCGGAAGGGCTGCGTGGGCACCTGACGCAGTGGCTGCTGGAGATCTCTGCCGGGGTGTACGTGGGACACGTGAACAGCCGGATCCGACAGCGGCTCTGGGCCAAGGTCGTCGAGATGGCCGGGCCAGGCCGGGCACTGCTCGTCTACAAGCGGCCAGGCGAGCAACGACTGACCTTCGAGGTACACGACCATCACTGGGAGCCGGTGGACTTCGACGGGATCACGCTCATGCGTCGGCCTACGGATCGGAGTTCGTACAACCCAGCAGTGGGGCGGGGATGGAGCAAGGCGTCCAAGCGTCGGAAGTTCGGGCGGAGGGCCCCAGATGGGAGCAGCGGATCGTCGGTTCCCTCCGAACAAAGTGAAGGAAATGGCGGTAGTTGATCTTTAGCGCCCCAGCTCAGGAAGTCTGCTCCCCGCGCACGCGGGGGTGATCCCTGCGTACCGGGCGCGCAGGCGCGGGCCCTGGTCTGCTCCCCGCGCACGCGGGGGTGATCCGGCCAAGAGCACGCGGACCACGATCGATCTGGCCTGCTCCCCGCGCACGCGGGGGTGATCCCACGACTCTGATCGGCCTGGAAATGGAGATGTGCTGCTCCCCGCGCACGCGGGGGTGATCCCGCCTCGTCATCGACGCTCTGAGCGCCGACCTTCTGCTCCCCGCGCACGCGGGGGTGATCCCGGCACGCACGCCGTGAACGGCACCACGCCGAGCTGCTCCCCGCGCACGCGGGGGTGATCCGCGGGACAACTTCGGCAACCGGCCGGCCGGTGGCTGCTCCCCGCGCACGCGGGGGTGATCCCTGGCGGTCCCGCCACGGCAACCGCCTACGCGCCTGCTCCCCGCGCACGCGGGGGTGATCCGGACCTGGCCGGGCAGCGCCTCGGCGTCGACATCTGCTCCCCGCGCACGCGGGGGTGATCCCCACGGCGACCATGCGGCCCCAGGTCGCGGCGGCTGCTCCCCGCGCACGCGGGGGTGATCCCGCGCTGAACCCCGCCATGCCGGCCGCCTACGCCTGCTCCCCGCGCACGCGGGGGTGATCCCGCGGCCGACCGGGTGCAGGGCCTGGTGGTGGTCTGCTCCCCGCGCACGCGGGGGTGATCCGCACGGCTCGACGCCCCAGCAGCCCCACCACACCTGCTCCCCGCGCACGCGGGGGTGATCCCGCGGCCCGCTTGCCGAACACGTCAGCCCGCCTCTGCTCCCCGCGCACGCGGGGGTGATCCCGGCCATCACGCGGCCCGGTGGCGGCGCTTGAACTGCTCCCCGCGCACGCGGGGGTGATCCCCTGGTCACGGACCAGCTCGCCGTCCAGCTCGGCTGCTCCCCGCGCACGCGGGGGTGATCCGAAGATCCAGATCGTGCGGTACGCCACGATGACCTGCTCCCCGCGCACGCGGGGGTGATCCCCGCACCCACACCCGCGCCCGGGTGCCGATGACCTGCTCCCCGCGCACGCGGGGGTGATCCCGGCGTGCACGCCATCACGCAGAAGCCGTTCGTCTGCTCCCCGCGCACGCGGGGGTGATCCCGACCCGCGATGGGTGCCGGCGGTGCGACGGCTCTGCTCCCCGCGCACGCGGGGGTGATCCCGTCGGATCCGCCGGCGGCCCGTCCTCGGCCGGCTGCTCCCCGCGCACGCGGGGGTGATCCCGTGGCTCGAAGTCACCGCGGTGATCAACCTGCCTGCTCCCCGCGCACGCGGGGGTGATCCCGCGACGTGCGCCCCGTCGATCACGGCGAATCGCTGCTCCCCGCGCACGCGGGGGTGATCCGGCGTTCGCGGCGACCGGCCTCTACCCGATCTACTGCTCCCCGCGCACGCGGGGGTGATCCCAGGTCCGGGCGCTCGGCGACCACCTGGGCGTCCTGCTCCCCGCGCACGCGGGGGTGATCCTCAGTACGTCATTCGGAAGCTCAGGGCCGCCTGATCACTGAACGCTCGGCGCGGTGCGTAGTCGCTACATGCCGTCGTCGTAGCGTCAGCTCGTGGCGGTACGGTGACCTTCCGTGGCCCGAGCGGGCCGCGCTCACAGGGAGGTGTGCGATGGGAGCGCCGGACGTGGTGGCCCTGCCGGTCGCGGCGCAGGCCGAGGTAGACCGGCCACTGTTCACCTTCTGCGACGACGCGACCGGTGACCGGGTCGCGCTGAGCGCCGCTGACCTGGGCGGCTGGGCGGCGCGCACCGCGGGGCTGTTGCGCGACGGCTGCGGGCTGGCCCCGGGCAGCCGCGTCGCGGTGCTGCTGCCGCCGCACTGGCGTACCGCCGCAGTGTTGTTGGGCGCCTGGTCGGTGGGGCTGGCCGTGTCGTTCCGGCCCCGGGCCACCGCCGGGTTGCCGGTCCTGGAGCCGGGCGGCGACCGGCCGTACGACGCTGTGTTCGTCACCCCGGAGCGGCTCGACGACTGGCTGGAGGACGTGCCCGACGGGGTGCACCGCTACCTCGTCGGCACCGGGCCGGGCCCGCTGGCGGACGTGCCGGCGGGCTGGCTCGACTGGGACGCCGAGGTGCTGCGGCACACCGACACACCGCCCGACTATGCCGGCGTCCACCCGGCGGAGGCGGCGACCCCCGACGGCACGAGCTTCGGCGCGTGGGGCCGGCTCGCCAGGGAGGTGGCCGACCAGCTCGGGCTGCGGCCCGGTGACCGGCTGCTGGTCGACGCGGCCGAGCACGAGCAGCCGCTGAAGTGGCTCCTGGCCCCGCTGTCCGTCGGCGCGTCGGTGGTCGTGTGCGCCAACCTCGACCGGTCCCGCCTCGACGCCCGGGTCGCCGCCGAGGAGATCACCCGCGTGCTCTGACCGACGACGCCATGCCGGGCAGGTGGGGGTATCCGAGCGGCCGGGATACCGCCACCTGCCCGGCATTCGAGCAGAGGGGCGGGGCGTCAGCGGCGGCCGAAGACCTTCGCGGCGGGGCCGAGCCGGAGCAGGACCGTCTCGCCCGTGGCGTCCTGGACGCCGTCGTTGTCGGTGATCGCGTACACCTGGCCGTTGCCGGCCACGGTCAGGCCCTCCAGCTTCTCCTGGGTCCAGCCGTTGGTGGCGCGCAGCGCCGACAGCACGTCGACGGCGAGCGTCTTCGGCAGCACCGCCAGCGGGCCCGGCGCGGCCGGGCCGGCGGGCATCGGCACCGTGTAGACGCGCTTGAGCGCGGCGGCCGGGCCGTTCAGCTTGTCCCGTTCGATGATGGCGAGCCGGTTGCCGACCACGGTCACCTCGGACAGCCCGATCCAGTCGCCCGCGACGGCGGTGGACTCCAGCCGGTAGCCGAACCAGCTCCACGTCCCGGCGGTCACGTCGTACCGGCCGATGCGGGCGACGCCCGCCGGGTCGGTGGACACCTCGCGCTGGAGCACCGCCCAGACGATCTCCCGGCCGTGCCGGTCGGTGCTGGCGGCGACCCCCTCGAAGCCCTGCTTGCCGAGCCCGGCGGCGACCTCGGCCGGCAGCGGCACGGTCTGCTGGGTCCGCCCGGCGGCGTCGAGCCGGACCAGCTTGTTCTCCGCGCCCTTGGCGCCCTCGACCGCGAGCCAGAAGCCGCCCTGCGGGCGGGCGAAGATCCCCTCCGCGTCGTAGGCGGCCGGGTTGCCGTCGGCGTCGGTCACCGGCAGGGAGTCGGTGACCACCGCCGGGGACCGGCCGGCGTCGACCGTGAGGATCCGGGTCGGGGTGTACGCCGCGTCGGTGACGCTGTAGAGCTGCTGCGGCCGGCCCGTGGCGGCGGAGAGGGCACCGAGCGCCCCCCAGCCGATCGGTGCGCCCTGCGCGTCGTCGGCCGACACGAGGCTCGGGAAGCCGGGGGTGCCCCCGCCCAGTCGGTAGAGCGACACGGAGGCGCGTACGCCCGCGTCGGCGTCGTCGGTCTCGCTGGAGACCGCGAGCAGCCCCCGCGACGGGATCGGCAGCAGCCCTTCCGGGCCGTTGGTGGTGGGCAGGACCTGCCGGAAGACCGGGGCGGTGGGCCGGCTGAGGTCGTAGACGGCGACGAAGTTGCTCCGCTCCGAGCCGACGAACGCGTACCGCACGCCGCCGTACTCGGCGATCGCGACGCCCTCCGGCTCGGTGCCCTTCTTCGCGGCCCGGTCCTCGTTGTGCAGGCCGTGGCGGACGGCGAGGCGCTCGAAGGTGTTGCCGGCGTCCCAGGCCACCTGGCCGGTGCGGCTGTCGAAGACGGACCAGCCGCGGGTGCCGCCCCGCCAGTCGCCCTCGTTGGCGGTGGCCAGGTAGCGGTCGTCCACCCACGCGACGGCGTCGGGCTCGCGGGGCACGTCGGTGATCGAGCCGGTCAGTTCGATCCGGCCGTCCTTGACGGTGTCGATGCCGCCGACCGAGGCGGTGCCGGCGCTGAAGGCCCCGGTGACCCGGCCGGTGGGCAGGTCCACCAGGACGACGCCGTTGTTTTCCTGCAGGGTGACCGCGAGCTGGTTGCGCCCGTTGATCGAGACGTACTCGGGTTCCGGGTCGGTGGGCTCGGTGATCCCGGCGGCGGCCAGCGCGGGCAGGGCCTGCCCGTCGGCGGCGGTCAGCGGCACGGTCCGCAGCTTCCACCGCTGCGGCGTCGACCTGCCGTCGAGGTCGAGGATCTGCACGAAGCCGGCGGGGGCCTGCGGCAGGTCGCCCTTCTTCCGACCGGGCGGGGTGGCGTCCTCGTCGCGCTCGTTCTCGATGGCGATCGCCGCGTACCGCTGGTCGTGGCTGATGGCGATCGAGTCCGGCTGGCCGCCGAGGTCGATGCTGCGGACCCGCTGGCGGGTGGCCAGCTCGATCACGTCGAGGCGGCCGGAGGGGGCCGTGTAGCTGGCGCTGGTGTTGACCACGACCAGGACGTACCGGCCGAGGACCGCCACCGAGGTGGGCTCGTCCTCGGCGTCGCCGAGCTGGGCGAGGGAGAGCGTGCCGAGCCCGCGCGGCCGGTCCGGGCGGGCGATGTCGAGGAAACCGATCCGGCGGGCCGCCGCGTCGGTGTAGACCAGGGTGCGGCCGTCGGGGCTGACCGCCGAGATCTCGGCGACCGTCTCCGTCGCCGGGTCCTCGCCGGCCGGCCGGTTCTGGAACACGGGGTAGGTGGCGGTGCGGTCGAAGGTGAGGCCCTCGGCGGGGTGGTGCCGGCCGGCGTCAGTGGGGCCGGCGGCGGCCGTGCCGGTGACGGCCAGCGTGCCGGCGATGGCCAGCGCGGCGGCGGCGATGCCGGCCGTCGGGGTGGGGGTGCGTTTCGGTGTCACATGGTCCTCCGTCATATCGCTGCGACGGAGGCTGGCACGCAGGGCCGAGCGGGAGCTGGCCCGGCCGTGAACGGCGGGCGAACAACCTCAGGCCAGGCCCTGCGTGGGCGCTACGACCGGTGAGAGGGGTGGGGCGTCAGCAGGTGGTGTTGCCGCCCGGGACCCAGCCGTCGATGGCCGGATCCTCGGCGCCGTGGCCGTAGATCCAGACGTCGTCGTCCTCCGCCCACACCTGGCCGTGCCAGCGGAAGCCCCGCCCGGAGGTCAGGGTGCGCAGGACCTGGGCGTGCGGGGCGGCCCGCAGCCAGGTGTTCTGCGTGAGGTTGCAGACGATGCCCCACGCGTCGCTCGCCGAGGCGGCCGTGGGGGCCACGGCGGAGCCGGCGAGAGCGACGGTGGCGACCGTCAGTGCGGACAGGATTCGACGCTTCACTCGGGTCCCTTCGGCGGGTGTCGGTGACGGTCCCCGATTGTGCCACTGTGGACTGACGTCGGGGTGCCCATGCAGGACGACTCGGCCAGGTTGGCGTCAGTCGAGGGCGGCGGCGAACATGCCGGGCTGGTAGGAGCCGCCCCGCTGGTGCACGATCACGGCCAGCCGGTTGGCAGCGTTGATCAGGGCGACCAGGCAGACCAGCGCGGCGATCTGGTCGTCGTCGTAGTGCTTGCGCACCTGGGCCCAGGTCTCGTCGGACACGCCCTGGTGGGCGTCGGCGAGCCGGCTGCCCTCCTCGGCGAGCGCCAGCGCGGCCCGCTCCGCCTCCGTGAAGACCGTCGACTCGCGCCAGGCGGCGACCAGGTGCAGCCGGACCTGACTCTCACCGGCGGCGGCCGCCTCCTTGGTGTGCATGTCGATGCACCAGCCGCAGCCGTTGATCTGGCTGGCCCGCAGCGACACCAGCTCCTGCGTGGCCTTCGGCAGCGGCGACTGGTGGATCACCATGCCGGCGTTGGCGAACCGCTTGGCGAACCTCGTGGCCAGCTCGTTGCTGAACAGGTCGAATCGGGTGTCCATGGCTACCGTCCTTCGCTCGTTCGCTCGTGCAGTGGGACGAACAAGAGATGCCGGCGCTCGGGCCCCTGTGACGGCCGGGATGGGTGACGACTGCCACACCCGGAGGTGTCACACGGCGGCGGGGTCCGGCGTCTGATGGGCGACGCAGTCGAGAGCGAACGGGGGTCACCCATGGTCGGCACACCGCAGACCGCAGCCGACGCCGGCCGGGGCGCCGGCTCGCCCGACCCGGCCACCGAGGCGTTCCTCACTCACCGGAACCTGCTCTTCACCGTCGCGTACGAGCTGCTCGGCTCGGCCGCCGACGCGGAGGACGTCCTGCAGGAGACGTGGCTGCGGTGGGCGGGCGTCGACCTCGGTGCGGTGCGGGACCAGCGCGCCTACCTCGTCCGGATCGCCACCCGCCAGGCGCTCACCCGGCTGCGCGCGCTCGGCCGCCGCCGGGAGTCCTACGTCGGCCCGTGGCTGCCCGAGCCGCTGCTCACCGCGCCCGACGTGGCCGACGACGTCGCGCTGGCCGACAGCGTCTCGATGGCGATGCTGCTGGTGCTGGAGACCCTCGGGCCGACCGAACGGGCGGTGTTCGTGCTGCGCGAGGTGTTCGACCTCGGGTACGACGAGATCGCCGAAGCCGTCGACAAGAGCCCTGCCACGGTCCGGCAGATCGCGCACCGGGCCCGGGCGCACGTGGCGGCGCGCCGGCCGCGCCGGGTCGTGTCGGCGGCCGAGACCCGCACCGTGCTCGACGCGTTCCGGCGGGCGGTCGAAACCGGCGACCTCCAGCGCCTGCTCGACCTGCTCGCCCCGGACGTCGTCCTGCTCGGCGACGGCGGCGGAGTCAAGCAGGCCGTCCTGCGGCCCGTCGTGGGCGCCGACAAGGTGGCCCGCCTGCTGGCCGGCGGGTGGGGCAGGGTTCCCGGTGTCACGTCGCTGCTGCCGACGCAGGTCAACGGCAGCCCGGCGCTCGTCATCCGGCTCGACGGGGAACTCGACACCGTGCTGGCCGTGCACGTCGACGACGGCCGCATCGGCGGGCTCTACGCCGTACGCAATCCCGAGAAGCTGTCGCACATGGCGCGGGAGACGAGGCTGAGCCGCTGAGCGCGGGTACGCGAGCCGCGTCGTCATAGTCTGATCTCTGCCCAGCCGGCTGTCCTATGCTCGTCGGGTGAAGGCGGCAGCAGCGGAGATGCGACAGCCCATGCTCGGCGAGATGCTGTCGTCGCTGACCGCTATTCCGGCGGAGTCAGTCGAGCATGGCGAGGTCTTCACCCGCCGTTGGGTCGTCGATCTGGTCCTCGACCTGGCCGGCTACACCGCCGACCGTGATCTTGCCGCTCTGGTGGCGGTCGAGCCGGCCTGCGGCGGCGGCGCCTTCCTGGCAGGCATGGCGGCGCGGGTCAGCGCTTCGTGCCGCAAGCACGATCGGCCGCTGCTCGATGCCAAGTGGGCGGTACAGGCCTTCGACCTGTTGGCCGTGAACGTGGCGGCCAGCAGGCGGCTGGTGCGGGACGTGCTGGTCGATGGGGGTTGGTCGCTTCCCGAAGCACGAGAGGTGGCGACGGCGTGGGTGCGGCAGGCCGACTACCTGCTGGATCCACACGTCCCGGAGGCCGTGGACTTCGTCGTGGGCAATCCGCCGTACGTCCGGCTGGAGGACGTGCCGGCGGATCGGATGCTCGCCTACCGCGCCGCCTGCCCGACCATGACGGGCAGGTCCGATCTTTACGTCGGCTTCTACGAGCGTGGGCTGCGCTGCCTCGCGCCGGGCGGTGTCCTCGCGTTCATCTGCGCCGATCGCTGGATGCGCAACCAGTATGGCCGGCAACTGCGGGAGCTCATCGCTGCCGGCTACAGCGTCGACGTCACCGTGACCATGCACGACGTCGACGCGTTCGAGGAGCAGGTGTCAGCCTATCCGGCTGTCACGGTGCTACGTCGCGCTGAGCAGGGTGTCGCCGCAGTCGTGGACACACGGCGGGGATTTGGGCCGCAGGACGCTCCGGAGCTGGTGGAGGCGATCTGTTCTGCCGAGCCCAGGGTGGGCCTTGATGGTCATTTCGAGGTCGCTCAGCTACCTCACTGGTTTGCCGGGGGTGACTCCTGGCCAGCGGGATCGCCGTCCCGGCTAGCCATGATCGAGACGCTGAACGACCGCTTCCCTGCGCTGGAAGACCCGAGCACCGGAACCCGGGTCGGTATTGGCGTGGCGACAGGTGCCGACAGCGTCTTCATCACCACGGACGCCGATGTCGAGCCGCGTCGGCTGCTGCCGCTGTCGATGGTCAAGGACACGACATCGGGGAGGCACTCCTGGTCCGGCCACTATCTCGTCAATCCATGGGACGCTGACGGCCAGCTCGTGAACCTGGATGCTCTGCCGCGCCTGCGTGCGTATTACCAGCGGCACGCTGCGGCACTCAAGCGCCGGCACGTCGCTGGCAAGCGTCCCGCGCACTGGTACCGAACCATCGACAAGGTTGACCATTCCCTGGTCGACCGCCCGAAGCTGCTCTTCCCCGACCTGAAGACCGCGATTCATCCCGTCCTCGACGAGGGTGGCTTCTATCCGCATCACAATCTGTACTACATCGTGTCGGACGCCTGGGACCTGCGAGTCCTTGGCGGACTGTTGCTCTCCGGTGTCGCACAGGCCTTTGTGGAGGCTTATGCCGTTAGGATGCGGGGCGGCACCCTTCGATTCCAAGCCCAGTACCTGCGTCGGATCCGTGTCCCGAGGCCCGAGACGATCTCGGCCACCGACCGTGCTGCGCTCGTCGCCGCCTTTGACGAGCGGAATGCCCGAGCGGCGACGGAGGTGGCGCTGCGTGTTTACGGGATTGCGGCCATGGAGGTGTAATCAATGGACCAGCGTTCGCTGGAGGAAGCGGTCCGCAGTTCCTGGGCGGTGCGCGAATCGCAGGCCGCGAAGAAGTTGATCGACGGCAAGATCGACACCGGAGGACGTGGTGCCGTCACCGGCGGGGCACACCTCAACGCCATGACGGAGTTGCTCGGAAACGTGTTTCGAGACGCCGGCTTCCCGCCTGACGCGGTGCGCTGCAGGTCCGGCGTTGAACTGCCCGGCTACTTCCGACCCACCAAGAAGTGGGATCTGGTCGTACTGCTCGAAGGTGAACTGGTTGCCGCCATCGAGCTGAAGTCCCATGTCGGCCCGTCGTTCGGAAACAACTTCAACAATCGGGTGGAAGAGGCGATTGGAAGCGCAGCCGACCTGCGGCGAGCGTATGACAACGGCCTACTCGGGCGAACCAAGCCATGGCTCGGCTACGTGCTGCTGCTGGAGGAGGCACCCGGCTCTGTTAGCAAGGGCAGGCCGCGGAGCGGCACCTTTCCGATCGACCCGGCCTTTGCTGACACTTCCTACCTCGACCGATACGTGATTCTCTGCAGGCGTCTGCGGAGCGCCGGGCTGTACGACGCCACCTGCCTTGTCACTTCGTCTCGGCAGCCAGACGCCCCCATCCGGCAGCCAGACCCGGAGATCGGCTATGCCGCCTTCGTCAGCGCCATCATGGCTCGGATCGAGGAAGTGGGCGTCCTGCAGAAGCGCAACTGAGTGGTCCAGCACGCGTGATGTCGAAAGGTGGCGTCAGTCCACGCTGGGCAGGGGCGGGCCCAGGACGTCGTCGGCGTCCACGATCGTGTACGCGTAGCCCTGCTCGGCCAGGAAGCGCTGCCGGTGGGCCGCGTACTCCGTGTCGATCGTGTCCCGGGAGACGACCGTGTAGAAGTGCGCCTGCCGCCCGTCGGCCTTCGGCCGCAGCACCCGGCCCAGCCGCTGCGCCTCCTCCTGCCGCGACCCGAACGTGCCCGACACCTGGATCGCCACCGCCGCCTCCGGCAGGTCGATGGAGAAGTTGCCGACCTTCGAGATCACCAGCGTGCGTACCTCGCCCGACCGGAACGCGTCGAACAGCCGCTCCCGCTCCTTGTTCGTGGTGGACCCCTGCACGATCGGCGCGTCCAGGTATTCGCCGAGCTGGTGCAGCTGGTCGATGTACCCGCCGATGACGAGCACCTGCTCGTCCGGGTGCCGGTCGACCAGCGCCCGCACCACCGGCAGCTTCGTGCGGGCCGTCGCCGCCATCCGGTAGCGCTCCTCCGCCTCCGCCGTCGCGTACGACATCCGCTCGGCGTCGGTGAGGGTCACCCGCACCTCGGTGCACTGCGCCGGGGCGATCCAGCCCTGCTGCTCGATGTCCTTCCACGGCGCGTCGTACCGCTTGGGGCCGATCAGGCTGAACACGTCGCCCTCCCGGCCGTCCTCGCGGACCAGGGTCGCGGTGAGACCGAGGCGGCGGCGGGCCTGGAGGTCCGCGGTGAACCGGAAGATCGGCGCGGGCAGCAGGTGCACCTCGTCGTAGACGACCAGGCCCCAGTCGCGCGCGCCGAACAGGTCCAGGTGGGTGAACGCGCCGCCGCGCCGCGAGGTGAGCACCTGGTACGTGGCGATGGTGACCGGCCGGATCTCCTTGCGCTCGCCCGAGTACTCGCCGATCTCCTCCTCCGTCAGCGAGGTGCGGGCGATCAGCTCCCGCTTCCACTGCCGGCCGGCGACCGTGTTGGTGACCAGGATCAGGGTGGTGGCCTTCGCCTCCGCCATGGCCGCCGCCCCGACGAGGGTCTTGCCCGCGCCGCAGGGCAGCACCACCACGCCGGACCCGCCGGCCCAGAACGCCTCCACGGCCTCCCGCTGGTACGAGCGCAGCGTGAACGGCTTCCCGCCGTCCTTGCCGGCCTCGGCCAGCTCGATGGGGTGCGCCTCACCGTCGACGTACCCGGCGAGGTCCTCCGCCGGCCAGCCCAGCTTCAGCAGCGCCTGCTTGAGCCGCCCCCGCTCCGACGGGTGCACCGCGATCGTGTCGTCGTCGAGCTTCGCGCCGAGCATCCCGGCGAGCTTCTTGCTCTTGGCGACCTCGATCAGCACCAACCGGTCGAGGGCGCGCAGCACCAGGCCGTGCGCCGGGTCGTTGGCGAGCTGGAGCCGGCCGTACCGGTCCATCGTCTCGGCCACGTCGACCAGCAGCGCGTGCGGCACCGGGTAGCGGCTGTACTTCAGCAGCGCGTCCACCACGGCCTCGGCGTCGTGGCCGGCGGCGCGGGCGTTCCACAGGCCGAGCGGGGTCAGCCGGTACGTGTGCACGTGCTCCGGCGAACGTTCCAGCTCGGCGAACGGGGCGATCGCCATCCGGCAGGACTGGGCGTCGGGGTGGTCGATCTCCAGCAGCAGCGTCTTGTCCGACTGCACGATCAGTGGTCCACCGCTCACGCCGGCGTCCTCTCTTTGGCCTGGTCAACGGCCCTCCGCCGGGCGGCTACCCACCCCGGGCCGACCAACCAGTGTTGCACGAAGCCCGAATGGGGCCGAAAATTCGGACACCAGGTGCAACCATTCCGGTACGTCCGGCGTCTAGGCAGTGGGACGACCGACCCGGGGAGGCCCCATGAGACAGGTTCGCTTCAGCGCCCGGGTCGTCGCCCTGGCTGTGGTCACGCTGGTCGGCGTCGGTGCGTGCACGCCCGAACGCCAAGCCGACCCGGGTGGCCGTGGAGGAGGGCTCGCCCAGGCCGGCTCGGCGGAACGGGAAACGGGGGCGGGCGGTTCGTCCGGCTCCGACCAGCGGACCCGGCCGGAGCCGAAGCCCACCCGCACGAAGTCCAAGCCGAAGCCGAAGCCCACCCCGACGAAGGCGAAGCCGAAGCCCGCGCCGAAGCCTGCGGCGGCCGGATGCCCGCTGGGCGAGCACCAGCGCGAGGTGGAGACCTACCTCGCCCGGCTGGGCGGCTTCGGGCGGGTGACCGTCGACGGCCGCCAGTCCGCCGCCGACTGCGCCGCCATCAAGAAGTTCCAGCAGCGGTACGACATCCGCCCCGCCGCCGGTCGCGCCGGCCCCACCACGTACGACGTGGCGAAGCGCCTCGCCACCACCGACACGAAGCGCTGCAAGGCCGCCTCCTCCGGCACCACGTTCTGCATCGACCTGACCCACCAGACCACGTGGGCGCTGCGCGGCGGCAAGGTGGTGTGGGGCCCGACGGTGACCCGCACCGGCATGAAGGGCTACGCGACGCCCGCCGGCACGTTCACCATCAACTACCGCAACATCAAGGAGTGGTCCGACCCGTACGAGGTGTGGCTGCCCTACTGGCAGCACTTCACCCAGGGCATGGGCTACCACCAGACCACCACCTACCTGCACGACAAGTCGATCGGCTCGCACGGCTGCGTCAACCTCCTCCCCGCCGACGCCCTCCGCGCCTGGGAGTTGGGCAAGGTCGGCAGCCGGGTGGTCCTCTTCGGTCGCCGGCCCGGCACGTGACAGGCGACGACGAGCCCGCGCCGGCCGGCGAGGTCTCGGCGGCGACGCTGCTCGCGTACGCGACCGCCGCCGTGCTCCTCGTCGGCTGGTTCCTCTACGGCTGGCTGGTCCAGCGGCAGGGCTTCGTCGCCTCCGTCGGCGAGTCCGCCGGGGCCGGGTTCGCCCTGCTGCTGGCCGTCTCCGTGGTCGGCACCGTGCGCCGGAGCCGCCGCTGACGCCACACCGCCGGCGGCGACGCCCGACCCGGCGGCCGGGCGGCTCAGGAGCCCTCCAGCACCGCCGCGGTGATCCGGTGCAGCGCGAACGTGTGCAGCATCTCCGTGCGCTCGTCCTCGGCGCGCAGGTAGCCCGCCCCGATCGACACCGGCCGGACCAGCCGCGACGCGGTCGCCCCGTGCGCGTCGACGTAGCCCACCCAGACCAGCGCCTTGTCCCGCACCGCCTGCTGCAGCACCGCCAGGGCGTCGGAGTGACCGTGCACCGGGGCCGGGCCGGTGCGTGCCGCCGTGCCGCGTACCACCGCCGGGGCCCGCCGGGCCGCCCGCGCCGCCGCCTCGCCCCGCCGGATCTGCTCCACCACCCCGAGCAGCCGGGGCAGGGCCAGTTTCGGCGACGCCAACGGGTCCACCGTCCGGCCCACCGGGGCCCGCCCCGGGGCCCGCCGGGTCCTCGGCCGCGACAGCACCGCCGCCCCCGACGCGTCCTCGGGCACCGGGGCGTACCCGGCGTCGCGCAACGCCAGCAGCATCCGGTTCACCTGGTACGGGGTGACCAGCACCGTCGGGGCCAGCCGCCGGAACGCCAGCGCCTCCAGCCGCCGGTCGGCGAGCACCTCCGCCAGCAGCGCCTCGTCGTCGCTGCGCACGTACCCCCCGGCGGAGCCGACCCGCAGCCCGCCGTGCTTGCGCGCGACGTCGTCCACCAGGTACGTCAGCCCCTGCGGCACCGGTGTGCGGGACCGGCGGCGGAACAGGTCGTGCAGGTCGTCGGCCGAGTAGCCGGCGTCCAGGGCCCGGCGCACGCTGGCCGTGGTGACCCGGTGCACGCTCGCCCCGCCCGCCGACTCGTGCTCGGCCACCACCTCCAGCTCGCCGGCGAGCGCCGGGTCGGGCGGGCCGGGCACCACCACCGTCAGGTCGGCCTGCACCAGGAAGTGGTCGACCGGCGCGGGCAGCAGCCCGTCCAGCGCCCGCACGGCCGTGGACGCGTCCTCGGCGTCGGCGCGCAGCCCCAGCGGGTCGTCCCCGCCCCGCTCGTCGGCCTCGGCCACGTCAGTCAGCAGCAGCCGCCCGTACGAGGTGAGCGCCCCCAGCCCCGTCACGCCCAGCCGCGCCGCCTCGACCAGGGCCTCCCGGTGCGCGGCCTCCCGGCCCCGGCTGCGCCGGGGAGCCCGCCAGTCGAGCAGCTCCAGCACCTCCTCCGGGGTGGGCGCGACGGCCGGCTCCAGGTCGGCCAGCACCGCCAGCACGGCCCGGCGGGCGGCGGGCGCCCCGGCCCGTTCCGCCTCGGGCGAGAGCGCGCCGATCGGGCGGTCCCGGTCGTCGCGTTGCCCGACGAGGCCCACCTGGCGGGTCATCAGCAGCCACGCCCGGGCCAGCTGCTCCCAGCGCCGGGCCAGCGACATGGCCCGCCACACCTCGTACCCGCCGCTGGGCAGGACCTGCTGGTCGGCGCCGTACCGGGTGGTCGTCGCCCCGGACAGCTCCAGCTCGCCGGCCAGCCCCGCCGCGTACGCCACCTCCAGCAGCAGGGCGGTCGTCGCCTCGTCCAGGGCGAGGGCCTTCGCCAGCCGGCGCAGGTCACGCACCCCGATCCCGCCCGAGCGCAGCACTGGGGCCGGCTCGGCGGAGAGCAGCTCCAGCAGCGCCTCGGTGTGGCGTACCACCTCCATGGTCTGCCCGGCCCCGGCGGAGTCGACGGCCTTCGCCTCGCGCGCGACGGCGGCCACCGGCGGTGGGCTGGTGCGCAGTGGCCCCAGGGGGCCGCTGTCGCGGCGCAGCAGCAGGCCGACCTCGCGGGGCAGCTCCACCGTGCCGGCGGACACCGCCACCAGCAGCCGGCTGTCGACCAGCCAGCGCACCGGCGACCCGGTGGGCGCGCCGCCGTTGGTCGGGTCCGGCGGGACGCTGTCCTCCGCCCCGAGCGGCGGGGCCTGGAGCGCGCCCGGGGGCACGCTGCCCACCGGCGGGCCGGCGGCGAGCCGGTCCAGGATTGCCCGCGCCGACGGGGGCGCGGCCAGCAGCGTGCGGCGCAGCTTCGCCGGGTCCGCGCAGAGGGCCGCCGTGCGCGCGTCCAGCTCCGTCGCCGGCCGGCCCAGCCCCGCCGGGTACGGGGCGACCTCGTCGACACCGTCGACCACGCGCAGGGCGTGCTCGGGCCCGTACAGCAGGAACAGCGCCCGCAGCTTGTTCACCGCGCCCCGGATGGTGGCCGGGGCGGGCGGGCGCGGACCGGCGGTGGCCATGGCGAGGACGGCCTCGGTGGAGGTGGTGCCGTCGTCCGGGTCCCGGGTGAGCCGGGCGGCGTCGAGGATCTGGAGGGTGAACTGGTCCAGCCCGTCCAGCGCCCGGGCCACCGAGACCCGGGACTGGGCCCGGACCGCGAGCGCGGACACGTCGGCCGGCACGGGCACGACGAGGTCCGGCCGCAGCTGGAGCAGGGCGGCCAGGGACTCGTCGGGCAGCGTCCGCAGGTGGTCGGCGAGTGAGGTCGTCATCGTCGTTCCACGCTAGCCCGGGACGGGGCCCGCGCGCCCCTCGGACGTCCGGCTGGACCCGCCGGCCGGGTAGGTTCTCGGCATGCCCCCGCTCACCGTCGGTTTCGACCTCGACATGACCCTCGTCGACTCGCGTCCCGGCATCGCCGCGGCGTACCGGGCGCTGACGGCGCGCACCGGCGTGCCCGTGGACGCCGACGCGGCGGTGTCCCGGCTCGGCCCGCCGCTGCGGGTGGAGATCGCCCGCTGGTTCCCGCCCGAGCAGGTCGAGTCGGCCGTCGAGGCGTACCGCGAGCTGTATCCGGCGTACGCGATCACCCCGACCCTGCCGATGCCCGGCGCGGTCGAGGCCATCGCGGCCGTGCACGCCCACGGCGGCCGGGTCGTGGTCGTCACCTCGAAGCTGGGCCGGCTGGCCCGGCTGCACTTGGACCACCTCGGGCTGGCCGTCGACGAGCTGGCCGGCGACCTGTTCGCCGAGGAGAAGGCGACGGCGCTGCGCGCGCACGGCGCGACCCTGTACGTCGGCGACCACACCGCCGACATGGTCGCCGCCGGGGCGGCGGGCGTGCCGGGCGTGGCGGTCGCCACGGGCCCCTGCTCGGCCGACGAGCTGCGCTCGGCCGGGGCCAGCCTGGTCCTGGCCGACCTCACCGGATTCCCGGCGGCGCTCGCCACCATGATCCGGCTAGCCTTGGAGCAGTAGACGTCTCAAGTGAAGCAGGGGTTCTCAGGTGCCGACGGGTCGAGTGAAGTGGTATGACGCGGCCAAGGGATACGGGTTCGTCACCAGCGACGAGGGTGGCGACGTGTTCCTGCCGAAGGGCGCGCTGCCGGCGGGTGTCACCGACCTCAAGGGTGGTCAGCGGGTCGACTTCAGCGTGGTGGACAGCCGTCGGGGCGCCCAGGCGATGGGGGTCAAGCTGCTGGAGGCCCCGCCGTCGGTGGCGGAGCTGCGCCGCCGGCCGGCGGAGGAGCTGCACGGCCTCGTGGAAGACATGATCAAGGTGCTGGAGGCGAAGGTCCAGCCGGACCTGCGGCGGGGGCGGTTCCCCGACAAGAAGACGGCACAGAAGATCGCTCAGCTGGTCCACGCGGTGGCGCGCGAGCTGGAGGTCTGAGGGCCGGCGGCCCGGGGCACGAGCCCGGCGTCGGCGGCCCGGCCCAGCAGCGCCTCCACGGCGGCGAACCCCGCGTCCCCCAGGTCCGCGGTGAACTCGTTGACGTAGAGGGCGATGTGCCGGTCCACCACGTCGGGCTCCATCTCCTGCGCGTGGGAGAGCACGTACGGTCGGCTGGCCTCCGGGTCGGCCCACGCCTGGCGTACCGACTCGCGGATCCAGCCGGCCGCCTCGACCGGGTCGACCACGCCCCGGCGGGCCAGGATCGCGCCGAGCGGGATCGGCAGCCCCGTGTCGCCCTCCCACCACTCACCGAGGTCGACCAGGGCGGTCAGCCCGTGCCGCTGGTAGGTGAAGCGGGCCTCGTGGATCACCAGCCCGGCGTCGTACCGGCCGGCCGCCACCGCGGGCATGATCTCGTGGAACGGGACCACCTCGATCCGTGCCGGCGGGCGCTCGGCCGACCAGAGCCGGAACAGCAGGTACGCCGTGGTCCGGTCCCCGGGCACCGCCACCGTCGCCCCGCTCAGGTCGGCGGTGTCGGGCTGCTCATTGCCGGCCTGCCCGCTGATGGCCCGGTCGGGGCGGGTCAGCACCAGCGGCCCGCAGCCCCGGCCGAGCGCGCCCCCGCAGGGCAGCAGGTGGTAGTCGTCCAGCAGCCACGGCAGCGCCGCGTAGCTCACCTTCACCAGGTCGAACGCGCCCCGCTCGGCGGCGGTGTTCGTGACGTCCACGTCCGCGTAGGTCACCTCGACCGGCGGCGCGCCGGGCACCCGGCCGTGCACCAGGGCGTCGAAGACGAACGTGTCATTGGGGCAGGGCGAGATCGCCAGGGTGAGCGCCACGCCCCCACCGTATCCCCGCCCCCGTTCTGGCCCGCCACCCGCTCGGTGCGGGCGCCTACCGTGCGGCGGCGGTGTCGGCGGACCTCGGGTACTTCTTCCGCCGGCTAGGGAGCTGATGTCGTGGATGACTCAGCGAACAGGCCGGTCCCGAACAGGCCGGTCCCGAACAGGCCGGTCCCGAACAGGCCGGTCCCGAACAGGCCGGTCCCCGGGCGGGCTGTTGCCGGGCAGCCTGGTCCCCAGGCAGCCTGGTCCCCAGGCAGCCTGGTCCCGGGAAGGGCGGTACCCGACATGCCGGGAATCGGCCTGCCGGCCCTCCTTCGCTGCGCGTCGCCTTCCGGCCTTGCCGGCCCGCGTCGCCTCGCCTCGCGCTGTCTTGCGCCCCCGCCGTGCCGCCTCGCCTCGCGCTGTCTCCTGGGCCCGCCGTGCCGCCTCGTCTCGCGCCGCCCCCTGCCCCGTGCCTGGCAGGTGGCTCCGGTGTCGTGCTCCGGTGCCCTGATGTCGTAGGTGACTCAGCTCCCTAGTGAGCGGAACGCAGTATCGGTCCTCAACAGCGAGTGGAGTTATCCACAGGTTGTCCACAGCCTGGCGGGGGTTGTTGATGACCGGCGGGAGCGGGCGACAGCATTGAGGCATGGCAGAGACAGCGGACCGGGTCGATCTGGGCGGATCGCTTCGGGCATTGCGTCGCCGCGCGGACCTGAGCCAGCGTGAGCTGGCAGACCTCGCCGGGGTGCCACAGGCGACGTTGGCGCGGATCGAGTCGGGTCGCTCCGGGGACGTCCGGTTCCGGACGGTCGAGCGGCTGGTGCGGGCGGCCGGCGGGCGGGTGGCGATCGGGATACCCGGCGATCAGGCCAGCGACGACCGGGTGCCGGAGGTGGTGCCGGTGCCCGGGGTGCCGCACGACGGGCTGCGGGACGCGGCGGGGCGGCGGTACCCGCCGCACCTGGACGCCTGGGAGGTGCACGGCCCGAGGGACTGGCCGGGTGCCTGGTGGGCGGGGTGGTGGAACCTTCCGCCGCAGCACTGGCCGCGGCGGTTGCCCGCGGCGACGTACGAGCTGAGCCGCGAGCGTCGGGACCGCCGCCGGTGGGGCGAGCGGATCCGCCGCGAGGTGACCGTGCGCCGGGTCACCGACGACGGGTTGCCCGGGACGTGCTGGCGGTTCGTGGCGGAGTTGCCCGACGGCCGGCTGGTCGGGGAGCTGCGCGCCCACGAGCGCGACCCCCGGTTGCTGTACGGCGACCTGATCGACGCCGGTGAGCGGGAGATCGTGCTGGACGGCGTGCTGGTGGCCGGGCCGTGCCGGCTGCTGGGGATCGGGCAGCGGCTGGTGGCGGCGCTGACTGCGGAGATGGAACGGGCCGGGATCCGGGTCGCCCACGCCGTCGCGGACTTCGGCGGTGTCGACCTGCTGCTCGCCTGTGGATACCGGATCGAGGGGCGGGGGCACTACGCGATGCGCCTCGACCGTGCGTGGCTCGGTGCTGCGCTGCTTCCTGGCCCAGCGCCGCTCCAGCCCTAGCCCAGCGCCGCCGCGGCCGTCGTGAGGGCGGCGAACGCCTCGCGCATCCGCCACGCGCTGCGGTCCCGGGGACCGATCGGGTTGGAGACGGTGCGCAGCTCGGCGAAGGGCACGCCGGCCTGGGCGGCGGCGACCGCCACGCCGTACCCCTCCATGGCCTCGGCCACCGCGTCGGGGTGCCGGTCGGCGAGCGCGGCGGTGCCGGCGGCGGTGCCGGTGACCGTGCTGACGGTGAGCACCGCGCCGACCGTCGCCGCCGGCAGGGCCGCGCGCAGGGCGGCCAGCAGGCCCGGGTCGGCGGGCACGGCGGTGCCGGCGCCGAGCAGCTCGGGGGGCATGCCGAGCTGGTCCACCGGGATGAAGCCCGTCGGCGACTCGGCACCGAGGTCGGCGGCGACGCTGCGGCTCGCCAGCACCGTCGCGCCCACGGCCGCCCGGCCGACGAAGCCACCGGCGATGCCCGCGCTGACCACGGCCCGGTACGGGCGGCCGGCGGCCTCCGCGAGCGCCAGCAGCCGGGCGGTGGCCGCCCCGGCGACGGCTGGGCCCACCCCCACGGGCACCACGGTCACCCCGGCGGCGGCCGGCGAGGTCCCGGCCGGCGCAGCCGCGGGCGGGGTGGCCCCGGGCGAGGCGGCGGAAAGGCCGGCGTGGATCGCCTCGGCCTCGGCCGGCACCGCCGTCACCACGAGCAGGCCGGCCTCGCCGAGCAGGCCGGTCCCGCCGGTCACGCCCGTCCCGCCGGTCACGCCCGTCCCGCCGGTCACGCCCGTCCCGCCGGTCACGCCCGTCCCGCCGGTCACGCCCGTCCCGCCGGTCACGCCCGTCCCGCCGGTCACGCCCGTCCCGCCGGTCACGCCCGTCCCGCCGGTCACGCGAGGGGCCCTCGGGGCTCCCGGCGGGCCTCGTCGTCGGCCGCGCCCGCTCCGCCGGCGCCGGCGACCGCGGAGGACGGCCGGTAGACGTGGTAGCCGGGCGGGGCGGAGGAGGCGGGTGCGGGCGAGGTCGGGGCGATGTCCGTCACCGGGTCGTGGTCGGTCACCGGGTCGTGCATCACCGGGTCGGGTGTCACCGGCCCGTGCGCCGTCGGGTCGTCGGCTGCCGGGCGGTCCCCGGCGGCCGGCTTCCCGGCGGGATCCTCGACCGGCTCGTCGGCCAACTCGTCGTCGCCGAGCGGGCGGCCGAGCAGCCGCTGGTCGCGGAGCTTGCCGGCGACGTACGCGCCCCGGGCGGCGGCGAGCACGCCCACGCCGGCGGCCACGGCGATGCCCAGCCGGCCGTCGAACGGGACCAGGCCGAGCGCGCCGCCGGCCACGAAGGCGAGCATCAGCGCCGTCTCCGAGTGGGCGAACGAGCTGGCCCGCAGCCGCTCCGGGATGCGTTCCTGGATGGAGGCGTCGACCGCGAGCTTCGCCACGCCACTGGCCAGCGTGGCGACCAGGCAGAGCAGGGCCACCATCGGCAGCGAGAACTGGATCGTGGCGAGAACGGCCGTGCCGGCCACGATGATCGTGCTGCTGGACTGGATCGCGGTGGGGCGGTGGATGCGCAGCCGGGTGCCGACCGCGGTGGCCAGGAAGCTGCCCACCGCCAGCGCACCGCCGACGAGGCCGAGCGCCATCTCCGCGCTCAGCTCGCGCCCGAAGAAGTCGGTGGTCAGGTCGCCCTTCTTCAGCGCGAACGCGAGGAAGAGCAGCAGGAAGCCGTAGACGACGCGGAGCAGCGCCGCGCCGAGCAGGCTGGCGATGACGAGGCGGCCGGACGGGCGGCCACGCCCCAGCGGGCGGTCCCCGGCGGCCCGCCGGCCCAGGGAGCGCAGCGGGCGGGGCACCCGCTCGGGCGGCTCGGAGTCGGCCCGGGGCGGGAGGCGCAACGCGATCACCATGCCGACCAGGAAGATCACCGAGGCGACCCGCAGCGGCCACTGCGGCCCGAACCAGAACGCGGCCAGCCCGATCGGGGCGACGAGGGCGCCGGCCACCGTGCCGTAGACGCTGGCCCGCGCGCCGACCTGGGACAGGCCGAGCCCCTCGGGCAGCAGCCGGGGCACGGCCGCCGAGCGGGCCACGCCGTACGCCCGGGAGAGCGCGAGCACCCCGAAGGCCGCCGGGTAGAGGCCGAAGCCGTGCATGTAGTCGGAGATCAGCCAGGCCAGGAAGGCCCGGCCGAGCATGGTGGCGGCGAGCGCGTACCGCCGGCCGTGCCGGAAGTGGTCCAGCAGCGGCCCGACCACCGGCGCGAGCATCGCGAACGGCACCATCGTGACCAGCAGGTAGAGCGCGACCTTGCTGCGCGCCTCCCCGAGGGGGACGTTGAAGAAGATCGTCCCGGCGAGGCCGATCGCGATCAGCGTGTCTCCCGCGCAGGAGAGGGCGTGCAGGTCGAACAGGCGCACCATGCCGACCTCGCCGCCCGCGCCCCGGGCCCGGGCCGAGCCGGCCTGACGGGTCATCCAGCGCCCGCCGCGCGCGGAGCCGCGCAGCAGGAGGCGGACGGCACGGATGCCGGTGCCGACGGTCCGCCCCAGCATGGACCGATCGGAGCGGGAGAACAACGGCATGTGCACCATCCTCGCCCATGTACCCCACCCCCGCGCCAGCACCGCCGGAGAACGACCTTGCGGGGAGTGCCTGTCGGTCTTCGTCACCCATGGGGAACAATGGACGGGTGACCAGGCCCGCCTCCGCTCGTGCCGCCCGCCTCGACCAGGTCTGCGCCGCCGCCGTCGAGGTGGCCCGCGACGCCATCACCGAGGTGGAGCCGTCCGACGTCGGCGACCACCTCCAGGCCGTCGCCGAGGCGGACCGGGTCGTCACCCACTACTTCGAGTGCCGGCTGTCCGGCTACCGGGGCTGGCGGTGGGCGGTCACCGTGACCCGGGTGCCGCGCAGCCGCAAGGTCACCGTCTGCGAGACGGTCCTGCTGCCGGGCTCGGACGCGCTGCTCGCGCCGGGCTGGCTGCCCTGGCAGGAGCGGCTCAAGCCGGGCGACCTGGGCCCGGGTGACCTCCTGCCGACCCCGCCCGACGACGAGCGGCTCGCCCCGGGGTACGTCCTGTCCGACGACCCGGCGGTGGAGGAGACCGCCTGGGAGCTGGGCCTCGGTCGGCCGCGCGTGCTGTCCCGGGAGGGGCGCAGCGAGGCCGCGCAGCGCTGGTACGACGGCGACCACGGCCCCTCGGCGCCGATCTCCACGGCCGCCCCGGCCGCCGCCCGCTGCGGCACGTGCGGCTTCTACCTGCCGCTGGCCGGCGCGCTGCGGCAGGCGTTCGGGGCGTGCGGCAACTTCTACGCCCCCGACGACGGTCGGGTGGTCAGCGCCGACCACGGCTGCGGCGCGCACTCGGAGACGCTGGTCGAGACGCCCGAGAGCCCGGTCGACGAGCTGCCCACGATCTACGACGACAGCGCCGTCGAGGCGGTGGCGGTGAGCCGGGCCCCGGGCTCGGTGGAGGCGGCGGAGCCGGGCGAGCCCTACGGCCACCCCTGAGCGAGTGCCGGCCAGCGGCCGGCGGACCGGGCGGGCTCAGCGGCGGGTGTCGGCGGGCTGACCGGCCCGCGCGGCGGCGCGGCGGCGACGCCGGTTGGCGTCGTGACGCATCATCACGGCGAGACCGGGGAAGCCCCAGAGGAAACCGGCAAGGCAGATCCAGAGCCAGTCCTGGTGGCCGTGCTCGGTCAGCCAGCCACGGAAGAAGAGCAGCAGCACCAGGCCGGCGACCGCCCAGGCGACCAGCCCGGCGACCGCGAACGGCACCATCGGCGGGTCGAGCGGCTCGGGCCGCGGCGGTTGCTCCTGTCGCACGGGGGCAAGCGTACGCGATCAACTTTCCCAGTTGGCGTGTGATCTGCGACGATGCGCGCGACAGACGGATGATCACCTGCGAGGACCAGATGGCCATTGCGCCGCCGGACAACGGCACTCCACCCGATCCCGCTCACCCCCGCAACGCCTTCGACCGCTTCTTCGAGATCACCGCCCGCGGCTCGACACCGGGCCGGGAGGTGCGGGGCGGCCTGGCGACGTTCTTCACGATGGCGTACATCGTGGTGCTCAACCCGCTGATCATCGGCAGCGCCGTCGACGGCGACGGCAAGAAGCTGGCGATCCCGGCGCTGGCCGCCGCGACGGCGCTCGTCGCGGGCCTGATGACGATCCTGATGGGGGTGGTCGGCCGGTTCCCGATGGCGCTGGCCGCCGGCCTGGGCGTGAACGCGCTGGTGGCGTACGAGATCGCCCCGCAGATGACCTGGGCCGACGCGATGGGCCTGGTGGTGATCGAGGGTGTGCTCATCGCGATCCTGGTGCTCACCGGCCTGCGTACGGCGGTGTTCCGCTCGGTGCCCACGCAGCTCAAGACCGCGATCGGCGTCGGCATCGGCCTCTTCCTGACGATCATCGGCCTGGTCGACGCCGGCTTCGTCCGGCGGGTGCCGGACGCGGCGAACACGACGGTCCCGGTGGGGCTGGGCATCGGTGGCAAGATCGTGAGCTGGCCGATGTTGGTCTTCGTGGTGGGCCTGCTGGTCACGATCGTGCTGGTGGTGCGCCGGGTACGCGGCGCGATCCTGATCGGCATCCTCGCCTCGACCGTGCTGGCGATCGTGGTGGAGGCCGTGGCGAACGTCGGCCCGTCCTTCGTCGACGGCAAGCCCAACCCCAAGGGCTGGTCGCTGAACGTGCCGGAGCTGCCGAAGACGGTCGTGGACGTGCCCGACCTGTCGCTGCTCGGCAACTTCAACGTGCTGGACTCGTGGACCCGGGTCGGCTGGCTGGTGCCGCTGATGTTCGTCTTCACGCTGCTGATCACGGACTTCTTCGACACGATGGGCACGATGGTCGCGATCGGCCAGGAGGGGAGCATGCTCGACGAGCGGGGCACCCCGCCGCGGGCCAAGGAGATCCTGCTGGTCGACTCGATCGCCGCGGCTGCGGGTGGCGCGGCGAGCGTCTCCAGCAACACGTCGTACATCGAGAGCGCCGCCGGTGTCGCGGAGGGCGCCCGCACCGGCGTGGCCAACCTGGTCACGGGCGCGTTGTTCCTGCTGGCGATGTTCCTCGCGCCGCTGGCGGTGGTGGTGCCGTTCGAGGCGGCGTCGACGGCGCTGGTGGTGGTCGGCTTCCTGATGATGACGGCGGTGCGGACGATCGACTGGACCGACTACGAGATCGCGATCCCGGCGTTCCTCACGATCACCCTGATGCCGTTCACGTACTCGATCTCCAACGGCATCGGCGCGGGCGTCATCTCGTACGTGATCGTGAAGCTGGCGAAGGGGAAGGCCCGCGAGGTCCACCCCCTGCTGTACGCGGTGGCGGCGCTGTTCGTCCTGTACTTCCTGCGCGGGCCGATCGAGTCGGTCGTACTCTGACGCCCCACGTGTCCCGGGGGTCGGGGTGCCGGACAGGTACCCCGGCTTCCGGGGCGCACACCCCCTGGTGAGCATGGTCATAACGGCTGTCGTTAGCCAGGCTCATTAGTTAGGCTAACTATCGTGACGGAGCGGACGGTGACGGCGAGACGCGTGCCACCGGCGCAGCTGGCTCCCCAGTTGCGTGATGCGATCACCCGGCTCAACCGGCGGGTCCGACAGGCCCGACCGGTCGGCGACCTGACGGTCACCCAGCTCTCCGCGCTCACCAGCCTCGTGCTGGCGGGCGCGCTGACGCCCCGGGAACTGGCCGACGTCGAACGGGTGCAGCCGCCGACGATGACCAAGATCGTCGCGAAGCTGGAGGAACGCGGCCTCGTGGGCCGCACCCCCCACCCGACCGACGGCCGGCAGGTCATCCTCTCGGCGACCGAGGGCGGCCGGGCCGTGCTCGACCAGTTCGAGCGGGCCCGCAACGAGTGGCTGGCCAGCCGGCTGGCCGAGCTGCCCGAGACCGACCGGGAGACCCTGCAACGGGCTGCCGAGATCCTGCAGCAGCTCGCCCGCGCCTGACGCGCCGCGCCCACCGGGGCGCGCCGCCGCCGGGTCCGCGCCGTCCGCCGTCGATGAGGCGTACGAGCGAGGAGGCGCATCCAGGGTGCAGGCGAAGCTGAGCACGATGTTCCAGTCACTGCAGGTCCGCAACTACCGGCTCTTCGCGTCCGGGCAGCTGATCAAACTGATCGGCGTCTGGATGATGTTCATCGCCCAGGACTGGCTCGTCCTCGAACTCTCCGACGACTCCGCCACCGCCCTCGGCGTGGTCACCGCCCTCCAGTTCACCCCGGTGCTGCTGCTCACCCTGCTCTCCGGGCGGCTCGCCGACCGGTACGACAAGCGCCTGCTGCTCTTCGTCGCGAACGCGTTCTGGACGGTGCTGTCGTTCGGGATGAGCCTGCTGGTGCTCACCGGCCTCGTCCAGCTCTGGCACGTCTTCGTCTTCGCCGCCCTGCTCGGCGTCGCCAACGCGGTGGAGACGCCCGTGCGGCAGGCGTTCGTCTCCGAACTCGTCGGCACGTCGCTGCTGCCCAACGCGCTGTCGCTCAACGCGGCCGTGTTCAACTCGGCCCGCATCGTCGGCCCCGCCGTCGCCGGCCTGGCCATCGCCGCCGTCGACGTCGGCCCGGTCTTCCTGTTCACCGCGCTCAGCTCGCTCGGCCCGCTGGCCACCGTGGTCCGGATGCGCCCCGCCGAGCTGCACCGCAAGGACCTCCTCCCCGTCGCCGAGCGGGACTCCGCCCGGGTCGTCGACGGCCTGCGCTACGTCGCCCGCCGCCCCGACCTGCTGCTGCCGATGGCCGTGATGTCGGTGATCGGGATGAGCCTGTTCAACTTCCAGCTCACCCTCGCCGCCCTGGCCAAGACCGTGTTCAAGACGGGTGCCGCCTCGTTCGGCCTGTTCAGCACGGCGCTGGCCGTCGGCGCGCTCGTCGGGGCGCTGGCCGGCACCGGGCGGCGCAGCCGCCCCTCGGTGTGGCTGGTGCTCGGCGCGGCGGTCGGCTGTGCCGTCTTCGGCACCCTGGTCGGGCTCGCCCCGGCGTACTGGATGGTGGTGGCGCTGCTGCTGCCCGCCGGGTTCTTCATGGTCTTCTTCGCCCAGTCGGCCAACCAGCGGGTGCAGCTCGGCACCGACGCCGCCTTCCGGGGCCGGGTCATGGCGCTGTGGGTGCTGGTGTTCCTCGGCACCAACCCGGTCGGCGCGCCGATCATCGGCTGGGTGGCCGAGCGGTTCGGCGCCGGGGCGAGCATCTGGATCGGCGGGCTGATCTCGCTGGCCACCGCCCTGCTGGCGCTCGCCTGGCAGTTGCGCCGCTCGGGGGCCCGGCTGCGCCTGCGGGTGCTCCCGTCCCCCCGCTTCTACGTGGTGGAGCAGGGAGCAGGGAGGGGCCCCCTGCTGACGCCGAGCAATTGAAGATGGTGAATGTCAACAAACCGGTGGCGGCGAGGCTCGCGGCAGCATAGCGTCGATACGTGGAGGTAGGCCGAGCGATGCTCCTTGCCCTGGCGTTCGTCGCTGTCGCGAGTCTTCCGGTCGCCTTTGCGCTGGTGTTCTGCGCCGACGAGATCATCGACCGGGTCGCCTGCGGCTACGCCGAGTGGCGCGAACGACGCCGGGAACGCCGCACCATCGCCCGGCTGGACCGGGCCGTCGACGCCGAGGGGCTGACCCGAGGGATCGACCTCACCGAGTTCGACCGGGAGGACCGCCGGTCCCTCCAGCAGATCGCCGCCGACCTGCACCGGTTCGCCGGGCACCGGGTCAACCCGGGCGGCCGGGCGGTGATCTGGCACGCCGCCGTCGTCGACGCGTACGACGAGCACCTGAGGGCCGCCTGCCGCTGCCTGGGGCTCCCCGAGCACCTGGGCGAGCTGGAGGGCGTCGACCGGCAGATCGAGCGGGTCCGGGTCGAGGGGATGCTGCACGCGGCCGGGCTCACCCTGCCCGCCGCCCGGCCCCGACACCGCCAGCGGCACCGCTGACCCCCGCCGAGCCCCCGGTGACCGGCACCGTCGTGCCCGCCGCCGGGATGCGGCTCTTCGTCGGGGTCTTCCCGCCGCCCGAGGCCGTCGCCGACCTGAGCGCCGAGGTGGCCCGGCTCCGGGTCGGCCGCGCGGCGGCGGCCGGCACCAACGTACGGCTCGCCGATCCGGCGCGGGCGCACCTCACCGTCGCCTTCCTCGGCCAGGTCGACGCGGGCCGCCTCGTCGACGTCGAGAACGCCCTCGGCATCGCCGCCGAGACGTTCCGCACCCGCGATCTGCCGGCGGCCGAACGACTAGCGGGCGGCCGGACCGGGCCGGCCGTGCTGCGGCTCGGCGGCGGGGGCAGCTTCGGCCGGGGCCGGTTCACGGTCCTCTGGGTGGACGTGCGCGGCGACGTCGAGGCGTTGCGCGTCCTGGCCCGGCTGGTCCGGTCGGGGCTGCGCCGGGGCCGGCTGCCGTACGACGAGAAGCCGTTCACCCCGCACCTCACCATCGCCCGCCCCGGCGACCGGATCGACCGCGCCGAGGTGGCCGCCGACCGGGAGGCCCTGCACGACTACCTGGGGCCGCCGTGGCCGGCCGCCGAGCTGGTGCTGGTCCGCAGCCACCAGTGCCCGCAGCCGACGTACGACCGGGTGGCCGCCTGGCCGATCTGACCGGGACCGGCCGGCCGGGTCGGGGCCAGTGGGCCCGGGTCGCGCCGGTGGGGCCGGGTCGCGCCGGCGGGGTCGGGTCGCGCCGGGCCGCGTCGGGGCCGGTGGTGGCCCGCGATGTCGGCGACATGGCGGCTTCCCGCCTCGGGGATACCACCATGTCGCCGACATCGCGGCGCGTGCCCGGCGGCGCGTGCCCGGCCGCGGTGCGTGCCCGGCGGCGGTGCGTGCCCGGCCGCGGCGCGACGCGCGCCCGCCGCGCTCGGCGTAGGCCCTACCAGGCCCACGCCTCCGGGCCGGGGCCGCCCTTGCCCACCGGCGGGAACAGCTCGTCGAGCCGGGCCAGCGCCGCCTCGTCGAGCCGGACGTCCAGCGCGCCCAGCGACCGGTCGAGCTGGTCGATGGTGCGCGGGCCGATGATCGGGGCCGTCACCCCGGGCCGGGAGAGCAGCCAGCCGAGCGCCACGTCCGCCGGATCGTGGCCGAGGTCGGCGCAGAACTTCTCGTACGCCTCGATGGTCGGCCGGTGCTCGGCCAGGCCCTCGGCGGCGCGGCCTGCGGCGCTGCGGGCGGCCCCGCCCTCGGCCATCTTGCGCAGCGCCCCCGACAGCAGCCCGCCGTGCAGCGGCGACCAGGGGATGATGCCGAGGCCGTAGTGCTGGGCGGCCGGCACCACCTCCAGCTCGACGGCCCGGGTCAGCAGGTTGTAGATGGACTGTTCGGAGACGAGGCCGAGGAAGTTGCGCCGCTGCGCCGCCGCCTGTGCCTGCCCGATGTGCCAACCGGCGAAGTTGGACGATCCGACGTAGACGACCTTGCCCTGGGCGACCAGGGTCTCCATCGCCTGCCAGATCTCCTCCCACGGGGTGGCCCGGGAGACGTGGTGCATCTGGTAGAGGTCGATGACGTCGGTCTGGAGCCGGCGCAGCGAATCCTCGCAGGCCCGGATGATGTGCCGGGCGGAGAGGCCCTGCTCGTTGGGCCAGTCGCCCATCTTGCCGTAGACCTTGGTGGCCAGCACCACCTTCTCCCGCCGGCCGCCGCCCTGGGCGAACCAGCGGCCGATGATCTGCTCGGTGATGCCCTCGCCGGTCTGCCAGCCGTAGATGTTGGCGGTGTCGAAGAAGTTGATGCCGTGCTCGAGCGCCCGGTCCATGACGGCGTAGCTGTCCGGCTCGCTGGTCTGCGGACCGAAGTTCATCGTGCCGAGGCAGAGCCGGCTCACCGACAGACCGGTGCGTCCCAGATTCGTGTACTCCATACGACCCACCCTGCCACGGCGGCACGCCGACTGCCTGCCGCCGCCGGGCGGTGCGCGGGGACCGCGTGCCGCCCGGCGCGGGCGGGTGGGTCAGGAGGACTCGCGGGCCGCCGGGCCGCTGCCGAACAGCACGTCGTCCCAGCTCGGCAGGCGCTTGCGCGGCTTGCCGGAGGCGTCGGTGGACTCGCCGCCGGAGGCCGCCGCGGCAGCGCCCGTGCGGCGGGGCCGGAGCACCGCCAGCGACGGCACGGCCGGGACCTCCTTGGGGGCGTCCGAGTCGTCGTCGAACGCCGAGCCCTGGCCGCCGCCGAGCAGGGCCGCCGCCCCGCCGCCGACCGGCCGCTGCCGGGGCGCGTCGGACCCGGCCAGCGCTGCCGGCGTACGCGGCTCCAGGCCGCGACCGGACGTCGAGCCGAGCGGCCGGTCCAGGGAGGCGAGCAGGGCGTCCCGCCCGGCGCGGATCGGGTCGCGCCCCGGGCGGCTGTGGTCGCCGGCCGCCGCGGGCAGCCCGTGGCCGCCCCGGCTCGGCTCGCCGCGCGAGGGGCCGGGCAGCGCGTGGCCGCCGCGCTCGGGTGCCGGCTCCTGGCCGAGGATCGGCGTGGGGCGCTCGGCGCAGAGGTATTGCGCCATGTCGTCGTGCGGGACGACGTGCTGCCGGGTCTTGTCCAGATCCCAGACCGCCTGCGCGGTGGCCTTGCCCGACGGCCAGGTGGCGATGATCCGCCAGGTGCCGTCGTCGCGGCGGTAGGCGTCCCAGGAGATCTTCTCGGTGTCGATCCCGTGCTGGGCCAGCCGGCCGTTGACCACCTCGGCCAGCGGGGTCGGCTTCTCCGCGCCCTTGAGCCGGGTGCGCCGGGCGTGCTGGGCGAGCATCGCCCGCTCCTGGAGCACCGGGCCCGCGTAGCGCAGCACGCGGTCGACCGGGACGCCCGCGACGCGGGCCACGTCCTCGGCGGACTCGCCGGAACGGATCTTGGCCTGGATGTCGCGCGGGGACAGCGACGGCAGGGGGTGGTCGGTGGTGTTCGGCACCACGGCGAGCGGGGGCGCGCCCGGCTCGGCGTGCAGGGCGCCGGCGATGCGCTCGTCGATGGGCAGGGCGAGCAGCCGCCCGACCTCGTCGGCGAGCACCAGTGCCTGGCCGTCCTCGGAGAGGGCGACGAAGCGTACTGGGCGCATGAGCGTTGCCTCCGTCCCGCTTCGCTGGCCGCACGCCACGGGTCGGCCACCCGGGCGTCCCGCACCACGGTACGCCCATCCGCAACCCGGTGGGGGATGCGACACCCGCATGTCGCGGATGAGCTGCGAAGATGATCACACTGGGTGGCCGGCGGCGGTGCGGCGGCCACCCAGTGTGACGATGTCTCAGAGCCGCTCGACCACGTAGTCGATCGAGGCGGTCAGCGCCTCCACGTCGGACGGCTCGACGGCCGGGTAGAGCGCGATGCGCAGCTGGTTGCGGCCGAGCTTCCGGTAGGGCTCGGTGTCGACGATGCCGTTGGCCCGCAGCGCCTTGGCGATCGCCGCCGCGTCCACCCCGTCGGCGAAGTCGATGGTGGCGACCACGTTGGAGCGCAGCGCCGGGTCGGTGACGAACGGGGTCGCCACGGCGGAGCGCTCGGCCCAGCCGTACACGATGCCGGCGCTCTCGGCCGTGCGCTTGGCCGCCCAGGCCAGGCCGCCCTGCTCGTTCATCCAGTCGGTCTGCTCGGCGGCCAGGAAGATGGTGGCCAGTGCCGGGGTGTTGTAGGTCTGCTCCAGCCGCGAGTTGTCGATCGCGGTGACCAGGTCGAGGAACGCCGGGATGTAGCGGCCCGACGCCTTGATCTCGGCGGCCCGGTCCAGGGCGGCCGGCGACATCAGGGCCAGCCAGAGGCCGCCGTCGGAGGCGAAGCACTTCTGCGGGGCGAAGTAGTAGACGTCGGTCTCGGCGACGTCCACCGCCAGGCCGCCGGCCGCCGAGGTCGCGTCGACCAGCAGCAGCGAGCCCTCGTCGGCTCCGGCGACCCGGTTGATCGGCACCGCGACGCCGGTGGAGGTCTCGTTCTGCGGCAGCCCGTACGCGTCGACGCCGGCCTCGGCGACCAGCGCCGGAGCGCTGCCCGGCTCGGCCTTGCGCACGGTGGGCTCGCCGAGGAACGGGGCGTCCTTGACCGACTTGACGAACTTCGCGCCGAACTCGCCGAAGCTGGCGAACTGCGCCCGGTCGCGGATCAGGCCGAACGTCGCGACCTCCCAGAAGGCGGTGGTGCCGCCGTTGCCGAGGATCACCTCGTAGCCCTCGGGGAGGGAGTAGAACTCGGCGATGCCGCGCCGCAGCCGGGCGACCTGGTCGCGGACGGTCTTCTGCCGGTGCGAGGTGCCCAGGAAGCCCGTCGCCGCGTCGGCGAGGGCGGAGACGGCCGCCGGACGGACCTTGGACGGCCCGCAGCCGAACCGCCCGTCGGCGGGCTTGATGTCGTCGGGAATCCGGATGGTCGGTGCGTCAGCCACGGTTGTCGAGATCCTTCCGCGTGGGCGGGGCCCGGTCACAGGTGGTGGTCGGGCGCGGAGGACGGACGCGTGCGTGGGACGCACGGGCGGCCGGATCCGAGCCCGGTCCGGCGGCACTGCCGAGCCCCCATCCTCGCACCCGGGGCGGCCCGGACACCCGAGGGTCCCGCCGCCGGAGCTGAGGCGTATGACACATCCGCCCGGTTACGTCGCCACCCCACCCGCGGTTACACGGGGCCGGACAGACCTTCCGGTACGCGGAGGGGCCCCGCCGAACCGGCGGGGCCCCTTCCGTCGTCGCGTCGACGGGTGGATCGGACGGGCGTCGCGCACCCAGGTGGTGGGTGTCTGGCGAAGGCGTCGAGAGGGCCGCTGCTCACACGCCGTGCGGGATGGCGTCCCAGCCCTCGACCTGCTGCGGCTTGCGGCTGCCCGGCCCGACGTAGCGGGCCGACGGGCGGACCAGCCGCTGGAGCTTCTTCTGCTCCAGGATGTGCGCGCTCCAGCCGCCCATCCGGGCGCAGGTGAACATCGAGGTGAACATGTGCGCGGGCACCTCGGCGAAGTCGAGCACCACGGCCGACCAGAACTCGACGTTCGTGGCGAGCACCCGGTCCGGTCGGCGGGCCTGCAGCTCGGCCAGGGCCGCCTTCTCCAGCGCCTCGGCGATCTCGAAGCGCGGCGCGCCCAGCTCCTTGGCGGTGCGGCGCAGCACGCGGGCGCGCGGGTCCTCGGCCCGGTAGACCCGGTGGCCGAAGCCCATCAGCCGCTCGCCCCGGTCGAGGACGCCCTTGACGTACCCCTCGGCGTCGCCGCTGCGCTCGACGGCCTCCAGCATGCTGAGCACCCGCGACGGCGCGCCGCCGTGCAGGGGGCCGGAGAGCGCGCCGATGCCGGAGGAGATGCAGGCGGCGGCGTCGGCGCCGGTGGAGGCGACGATCCGGGCGGTGAAGGTGGAGGCGTTCAGGCCGTGCTCGGCGGCCGAGATGAAGTAGGCGTCGACGGCCTTCACGTGGCGGGGGTCGGGCTCGCCGCGCCAGCGCTTCATGAAGCGCTCGACGATCGTCTCCGCCTTGTCGATCTCCTTCTGCGGCACGGCCGGCAGGCCCAGGCCGCGCGCGGACTGGGCGACGAAGGAGAGCGCGGTGACCGACACCCGGGCGAGGTCCTCGCGGGCCTGCTCGTCGGAGATGTCGAGGAGCTGGCTGAGCCCCCAGTACGGGGCGAGCATCGCGACGGCGGACTGCACGTCGACCCGGATGTCGCCGGAGTGCACGGGCACCGGGAACGGCTCCGCCGGCGGCAGGCCGGGGCCGAACCGGCCGTCGACCAGCAGCGCCCAGACGTTGCCGAAGGAGACCTGACCGATCAGATCCTCGATGTCCACGCCGCGGTAGCGCAGGGCACCGCCCTCGCGGTCGGGCTCGGCGATCTCGGTCTCGAAGGCTACGACGCCCTCCAGGCCCGGTTTGAAGTCGGCCATTCTTACTCCTGGATCTGCTCGATGCGCCCGCCTGGGCTCATCCGGCCCGGCCGGCCGAGCGCCTTAGGCGACCCTCAGGGACGTGTTCGTGACATCTTGCCTGGTGGGTAACCGGCTGCGCGACCCGCGACGACTGTGCTGCACGCGACATCCCCGCCGGTGGACAAGCGTGCGGGGTCGATGAGACTGGGCGGTAGGGGCTGGCCAGCGTCGCCGAGGGTGACGGGGCCACCGAAGGGGAGGGTAGCTGTGACGGGTGACACACCCGGCCCGGCCGGCATGCGTAACGAGTACGCCGCCGACCTGGGCCTTTCCGAGGCTGATCTGGCCGCCGACTGGCACGCCCAGTTCGCCCGCTGGTTCGCCGACGCGGTGGCGTCCGGCCTGCCCGAGCCGAACGCGATGGTGCTCGGCACCGCCGACGCGGCCGGCCGCCCCAGCGGGCGCACCGTCCTGCTCAAGGGGTACGACCCGCAGGGCTTCGTCCTGTTCACCAACCACGGCTCGCGCAAGGGCACCGAGGCGCTGGCCAACCCGTACGCCAGCCTGGTCTTTCCGTGGTTTCCCATCCAGCGGCAGGTGGTGGTCGCCGGGCGGATCGAGCCCGTCGACCGGGCCGAGACCGAGGCGTACTTCGCCAGCCGGCCGCGCGGCTCCCAGCTCGGCGCGTGGGCCAGCGAGCAGTCGCGGGTGATCGGCGACCGGGCCGCGCTGGACGCCGGCTACCGGGCGGTGGCCGAGCGGTTCGCCGACGTGGACCCGGTGCCCGCGCCCCCGCACTGGGGCGGCCTGCGGGTGCGCCCCGAGACGGTGGAGTTCTGGCAGGGCCGGGCCAGCCGGCTGCACGACCGGCTGCGGTTCCGCCGCACCGCGCCCGACCCGGGGCCGGCCGACGACGGCCGGTGGGTCGTGGAGCGGCTCGCCCCGTGACCGCCGTCAAGGAGACCCGGCCGCGCGGGGCGCGTCGCTGGGCGATCGACCTGCGCCCGCTGCGGGTGCCCGTCTACCGGCGGATCTGGGTCGGCAACAGCGTCGCGATGCTCGGCTTCCAGTTCACGGCCGTGGCCGTGCCGGTGGAGATGTTCGCGCTGACCCGGGACTCGTTCTGGGTCGGGCTGCTCGGCGTGGCCGCGTTCCTGCCGCTGCTGGTCTTCGGGCTGTGGGGCGGCGCGGTCGCCGACGCCCGGGACCGGCGCGCGGTGCTGCTGGTCAGCCAGGCGGTGCTCTGGGCGTCGATGGTGGGGCTGCTGGCCCAGGCCGTGTTCCGGGTGGGCAGCCCGGTGCTGCTGCTGGTCCTGGTGGCGTTGCAGTCGGTCGGGTTCGCGGTCAGCGGGGCGGCCCGCACCGCGAGCATCCCCCGGCTCGTCCCGGCCGAGCTGGTCCCGGCCGCGAGCACCCTGAACTTCACCACCCACACCGCCGCGTCCGTGCTGGGGCCGCTGCTGGCCGGGCTGATCTTCGCGGCCTGGGAGGTCGGGGTCGCGCTGCCCATCGCGTACGGCGTGGACACGGTCTTCTTCACGGCGGCGGTCTGGGCGACGCTGCGGATGCCGGCGCTGCCGCCGGAGCCCGACCCCGACGGGGACGGCTCGCCCCGCAGGGCAGGGCTGGCCAGCGTCGTCGACGGGCTGCGCTACCTGGCCACCACGCCGGTGCTGCTGCTCTCCTTCGCCATCGACCTCATCGCGATGGTGCTGGCGATGCCCCGGGCGCTGTTCCCCGAGATCGCCGAGGAACGCTTCGGCGGCGGCGCGGCCGTCGGCTGGCTGTTCAGCGCCATCGCCATCGGGTCGATGCTCGGCGGGCTCACGTCCGGCTGGATCGGCCGGCTCCACCGGCAGGGGGTGGCGCTGGTGTGCGCCGTCGTCGGCTGGGGGCTGGCCATCGCCGCCGCCGGGCTGGCCCGCCAGCTCTGGCTGGTGGTCGGGCTGCTCGCCGTGGCCGGCGCGGCCGACCTGGTCAGCGCCGTGCTGCGGCAGACGATGCTGCTGGTGCACGCGCCGGACCGGATGCGGGGCCGGCTCCAGGGCGTCAACACGGTGGTGGTGGCGGGCGGGCCCCGCCTCGGCGACCTGCGGGCGGGCACGATGGCCGCCGGCTTCGGCACCGGCGTCGCCTGGGTCGGCGGCGGCCTCGCCGCGGCGGTGCTCGCGGTGCTGCTGGTGGCCGTCTTCCCGGCCCTGGTGCGCTACCGGGCGGGCGTCGATACCGCTGCGCGGCCATGACCGACAGCCGCACCCCGTGCGCGAAGGTGACCGACTAAGGTCACCGGCATGCAGAACGCCGCACCCCGCCCGCCGTCAGGCACCCAGTGGACCATTTCCGCCGCCGGCCACGAGGCCGTGCTCGTCGAGGTCGGCGGCGGCCTGCGGACGTACCGGCACGACGGCGTCGACTACGTCGACGGGTTCGCCGCCGACGAGCTCTGCCCCGGCGGGGCCGGGCAGGTGCTGGCCCCCTGGCCGAACCGGATCCGTGACGGTCAGTACGCCTTCGGTGGCCGGGAGTTCCAGCTCACGCTGACCGAGCCGAGCCGGGGCGCGGCCCTGCACGGCCTGGTCAACTGGGTGCCGTGGCACCTCGTCGAGCAGTCCGACGACGCCGTGACCCTCGGCTACGACCTGCCCGCGCAGCCGGGCTACCCGTGGGCGCTGCGGCTGCGCAACCGATACTCGGTCGGCCCGGACGGCCTGCGCATCGACCACGAGGCCACCAACGTCAGCGGGGAGCCCTGCCCGTTCGGCTTCTCGATGCACCCCTACCTGCAACTGCCCGGGGTGGCGGTGGACGACCTCGCCCTGCGGGTGCCGGCGAAGCTGCGGGTGCAGGTGGACGGGCGGCTGCTGCCGGTCGGGGCGACCCCGGTCGCCGGCACCGAGTACGACTACACCAGCCCCCGGCGGATCGGCCACGCGGTGCTCGACACGGCGTTCGGTGACGTGGTCCGCGACGCCGACGGCGGCTCCTCGGTGACCCTGGCCGCCCCGGACGACGCGGCGGCCGTCACCGTCTGGGCGGACCGCGAGTTCGGCTGGTGGCAGGTCTTCACCGGGGACACCCTGACCGGCGAGCGGCACCGCCGCTCGGTGGCGATCGAGCCGATGACCTGCCCGCCGGACGCGTACCGCTCGGGCAAGGACGTGATCACCCTGGAGCCGGGCGACACCTGGCGGGGCACCATGGGCATCCGGCCCGGGGCCCGGTAGCAGGGGGAGCAGGCGGCGTGGAGTTCGCCGAGGTGCTCCGGCGACGCCGGATGGTGCGCAACTACGACCCGGACCGCCCCGTCCCGCCGGAGGTGGTGCAGCGGCTGCTCGACCACGCCGTCCGGGCCCCGTCGGCCGGGTTCGCCCAGGGCTGGGGGTTCCTGGTGCTGGAGGAGCCGGCGGACCGGGAACGGTTCTGGGCGGCGACCACCCCGGACGGTGGCGGGCGCGAGCGGTGGCTGGCCGGGATGCGGCGGGCCCCGCTGATCGTCGTGCCGCACGCCAACCGCTCGGCGTACCTCGACCGGTACGCCGAGCCGGACAAGGGCTGGACGGACCGCGCGCAGGAGCGCTGGCCGGTGCCGTACTGGTATGTCGACACCGGCTTCGCCGCCCTGCTGATGCTGCTCACCGCCGTGGACGAGGGGCTGGGCGCGTGTTTCTTCGGCATCCCGCCGCAGCGCACGCAGGCGTACCGGGAGGCGTTCGGGGTGCCGGCGGAGTACGACCCGGTCGGGGCGCTCACCGTCGGGTACCGGGCGCCGGACCACCGGTCGCCGTCGCTGCGGCGGGGGCGTCGCCCGGTCGACGAGGTGGTCCGGCGGGGCCGCTGGAGCTGACGCCGGGGGCGTCGGCGGCCCGGCTCGCCGTCGGCGGGGCGGTGTCGGTGGCCGGCCCGGCGTCGCCGGGCGGGGTTGACCAACAGTGGTCGCGAAAGCGACATGAGGGAGTAAAACGCGGTGTGGCGGGGGCGGCTACGCTGGCACGGTCATCGGTGCCGTGCCGCGCGGTGCCACGCCG
The DNA here is from genome assembly GCF_000876225.1 of Micromonospora haikouensis. NCBI lineage: Bacteria > Bacillati > Actinomycetota > Actinomycetes > Micromonosporales > Micromonosporaceae > Micromonospora > Micromonospora haikouensis. Next base: position 940,210 of record NZ_JXSX01000001.1, read on the forward strand.
CGATCCGACCCGGCGCGGTGGGTCGGAACGGTGAGGGGGAGGGGAGCGTGCCGTCGTGATCTTCAGAGCGGTCCGGGACGGGCGTCCCTATCCGGAGCACAACCTGACGCTCAAGCAGTGGGCGGAGATCCCGCCGCGTCCGCTGCGGCTGGACCAGTTGATCACCACCAAGCGTGAGCTGGCGTTGGACAAGCTGCTCGCCGAGGACTCCACCTTCTACGGGGACCTGTTCCCGCACGTGGTGCAGTGGAACAGCGGGCTCTACCTGGAGGACGGGCTGCACCGCGCGCTGCGCGCCGCGCTCCAGCAACGCAACCAGATCCACGCCCGGGTGCTGGTGCTGGCCGGTCAGCACGAGTGACCCGCTCCTGAGGCTTCGTTAGGGTGGCGGGATGACTCCTGTCGACCTGCTGGACCTGGACTCCCTCCTCGACGACGAGGAACGCCAGATCCGGTCCGTCGTGCGCCGGCTGGTCGACGACCGGGTCCGGCCGCACGTCGCCGACTGGTACGAGCGGGGCCAGGTGCCGGCCCGCGAGCTGGCCCGGGAGTTCGGCCGGCTCGGCCTGCTCGGCATGCACCTGACGGGGTACGGCTGCGCCGGCTCCACCGCCGTCGCGTACGGGCTGGCCTGCCTGGAGCTGGAGGCCGGCGACTCCGGCGTGCGGTCCCTGGTCTCGGTGCAGGGTTCGCTGGCCATGTACGCGATCTGGCGCTACGGCAGCGAGGAGCAGAAGCAGCGCTGGCTGCCCGCCATGGCGACCGGCGAGGCGATCGGCTGCTTCGGGCTGACCGAGCCCGACCACGGCTCCGACCCGGCGTCGATGGCCACCCGCGCCCGCCGCGACGGCGACGACTGGCTGCTGCACGGCGGCAAGATGTGGATCACCAACGCGCCGGTCGCCGACGTCGCCGTGATCTGGGCCCGCGCCGAGGAGGGGGTGCGCGGGTTCGCCGTACCCCTGGACACGCCCGGGGTGTCGGTGCGCGAGATCCGGCGCAAGATGTCGCTGCGGGCCTCCCTCACCGGCGAGATCGCGCTCGACGACGTCCGGCTCCCGGCCGACGCGCTGCTGCCCGGCGCGGCCGGGCTCAAGGCCCCGCTGAGCTGCCTCACCGAGGCCCGGCACGGCATCGTCTGGGGCGCGCTCGGCGCGGCCCGCGACTGCCTGGAAACCACCCTGGCGTACGCGGGCACGCGCACCCAGTTCGGCCGGCCGCTCGCCGGCTTCCAGCTCACCCAGGCCAAGCTCGCCGACATGGCCGTCGAGTGGCAGAAGGGCTTCCTGCTGGCGCTGCACCTGGGCCGGCTCGCCGACGCCGGGAGGCTGCGCCCCGAGCAGGTCAGCGTCGGCAAGCTGAACAACGTGCGCGAGGCGCTGGCCATCGCCCGGCAGTGCCGCACCATCCTCGGCGCGAACGGCGTCTCGGGGGAATATCCGATCATGCGGCACGCCAACAACCTGGAGAGCGTGCTCACCTACGAGGGCACCTCCGAGATCCACCAGCTCGTCATCGGGCAGCGGCTGACGGGGCTTTCCGCGTTCGCCTGACCAGCCCGTGCCACAGGCGTGACGCGCCCGTCCCGTGCTCGGGGCGGGCGCTTGCCGTCGGGCTGCGGGACCTCGTCCGCCGTCAGGATGCGGTGGGGTCTGCCTCGTCGTAGGCCCGGCGGGCCGTCTCGATCGCGCCCAGGTGATGGTCGGCCCAGTCGAAGAGGGCGTCGACCGGCGACCGGAGGGTCTTGCCCAGCGGCGTGATCCGGTACTCGACTGCGACCGGCCGCGACGAGAGGACGCGACGCTCGACGATGCCGTTGCGTTCGAGCCGGCGCAGGGTCGCGCTCAGCGACTTCTGGCTGACGGCCGGGATCGCCTGGCGCAGCTCGTTGAACCGCGAGGGTCGTTCGCAGAGGGTGTTGAGCACCTCCAGCGACCACTTGTCGAGGACCTGGTCCAGGAGTTCGCGGTGCGCCGGGGTGACGTCGAGACGCTCCGCCGTGCCGGGGTCGGTATCTGCCATGACACCTAGTCTCGTTGAAGTTTCCTCTAGGCACCAGGTATCAAGGTGATACCAAGGTTGGTGCGAGGAAGGAATTGCGATGGGTGTCCAGCTCTTCTCCCCCCGGGGCATGATGCAGCCCGTTCCCTACCACCACGTCGCGGTCGCGTCGGGGTCGCGCCACGTCCACGTGGCGGGCCAGATCAGCCGCGACGAGGCGGGGCGGCCGGTGGCGTCCGGTGACCTCCGGGGGCAGGTCGCCCAGGCGCTCCGCAACACGGCCCACGGTCTCGCCGGTGCCGGCGCGAGCTTCTCGGACGTGGTCCGCCTGACGTTCTACGTCACGAACTGGGCGCCGGAGCGGATCGGCGACTTCATGGCCGGCGTCGACGACGTCGCGGGGGAACTCGGCCTGCCGCAACCCCTGCCTCCGGCGTCGCTCATCGGTGTCGACTACCTCTTCGAGCCCGACGTCGAGGTCGAGGTCGAGGCGACGGCGATCCTGGCCTGACTGTGCGCTGTGCACCTGCCCTGACTGGCTCGGTTGCTCCGCAGGCGGTGGGACTGAATCTTGGAAGAATCCGGCCCCCAGAGGGGCCGTCGGCTTCCAAGATCTCCTGGCTTTGGCGCGTTCTGGGCCGGTGGTCTGCGGGGGAGTCTCGTCGGTCGGGTCCTGGCCTGCAAGATCGTGCTCGATCGGTGAAGGAGTTGGGTCCAAGCCGGAGCGAGGCCCCGCTTTCCCTGATCGAGCACGATCTTGGGCACCGATCGAGCACGATCTTGGGCCCGATCCGGCGCTCCCGGAAAGGCGTTCACCACTGGCGGCGCGTGGTCGCCTTCGCGCCGGTGACCAGGGTTGCCGGCGGTACGTCGTCGGCCACGACCGCGCCGGCGGCGATCACGGCGTCCCGGCCGATGCTGACGCCGGGCAGGATCGTGGCACCCGCGCCGATCCACACGTTGTCCGCCACGTCGATGGGCGCGCCGGTGAGATACAGCCGCCGTTCCTCGGGGTCGACCGGGTGGCCGCTGGTGATGAAGGTGACCTTCGGGCCGACCATCACGCGTTCGGCGAGCCGGATGCCGGCGTAGTCGAGGAACGTGCAGTTCTGGTTGATGAACACGCGCTCGGCGAGGTCGAGGTTGAGGCCGTGGTCCGTGTAGAACGGCGGATAGATGGTGACCCGCGCCGGCAGCGGCCTGCCGAGGATCTGCGCGAACAGCTCCGCCTTGCCCGCCTCGTCCTCGAAGGGCAGCACGTTCAGGCGGGAGGTCAGCTCGGTGACCCGCAGGACCCGGGCGGCCATGGCCTGGAACTCGGCGCTGTGGATCCGCATGAGACGACCGCTGGGCACGCCACGAACCATACGCCTCGGTGCCGTCGGCGGGCGGGTGTCGCACGGTGGCCGTAACGTCATCCTCAGACGATGTTCGATCGAGGATGGTGAGCGATGTCCCACGACGGTGAGGTCGACCGGCCCGCCCCCAAGGGCCCCTCCGGGCCCGCCCGGGGGTTGCTCGTGGTGCTCGGCGCGGCGGCGGTGGCCGTGGTCGTGCTGCTCGGCGCGCAGGCCACCAACGTGTTCCCCGACTTCCGCAACCCCTTCGCCAAGGAGCAGACCGACCGCAGCCAGCCGCCGCTGCTCAAGTCGATCCAGGACCTCAGCCGCTACGTCGCGGCCGAGGGCAACTTCCAGGTCGTGGTCGACCTGCAGAACGACCGCGACAACGTGCCGGAGTTCCTGCTCAACCAGCGCACCCTCTTCGTCGGGGCGGGCAGCGTGGAGGCGTACGTCGACTTCACCAAGATCGGTGAGGGGGCGGTGGTCGTCTCGCCCGACGGGAAGTCCGTCGAGGTGAAGCTGCCCGCGCCGCAGCTCGGCCAGACCAACCTCGACATGGAGAAGAGCTATGTCGTGGCGGAGCAGCGCGGCCTGCTCAACCGGATCAACGACCTGGTCAAGGGCGACCCGAACCGCCAGCAGCAGGTCTACAAGCTGGCCGAGGACCGGATCACGGCAGCCGCCCGCGACAGCGGCCTGACCGACCGGGCGCAGGAGAACACCGACAAGATGCTGGCGGGCCTGCTGCGCTCCCTCGGCTACGAGAAGGTGACCGTCACCTACACCGCGCCCTGACCGGCGCGAACAGCAACGCGAACGCCAGCGCGCACAGCGAACGGACGCCCGCCCCGGGGGGAGCCGGGGCGGGCGTCCTCGTGCGGCGGGTCAGTAGCGGGTGGTGGCGGCGTAGCGGTCCTCGTTCGGCATGAGCACCCACAGCACCAGGTAGACGATCACCTGGGTGCCGGGCAGCAGCAGCGACAGCAGGAACAGCAGCCGGACCAGGTTGGCGGACGTGTTGAACCGGCGGGCCAGGCCGACGCAGACGCCGGCGAGCATGCGCCCCTCGCGGGGCCGGACCAGTTTGCGACTCATCGTCGTACTCCCACTCTGCGGCGTGCCCGCCGCCTCTGACTCAACGGTAGGAACCGCCGTTGCACCCGCCCTCCGTCGCGAGGGGGATCCCGGTACCCCTGACCCGTAGGTGCTTACCCGGGCGGGCCCGCCCCGACGCACCGAGCAGGGAAGCGGGCGGCGGGTAGGCTCGCCCGTCGGGTCCGTACAAGGGCGTACGACGGCGAGGAAGTGCACATGATCAGCGTTTTCGACCTCTTCAGCGTGGGCATCGGCCCGTCCAGCTCGCACACGGTGGGACCGATGCGGGCGGCGCGGACGTTCGTGGCCGGGCTCAAGGCCGACGGCCTGCTCGCCGACGTCGTCCGGGTGCGCGCCGAGCTGTTCGGCTCGCTGGGCGCCACCGGTCACGGCCACGGCAGCGGCCCGGCCGTGCTGCTCGGGCTGGAGGGCGAGGCCCCGGAGACCGTCGACACCGACACCGTCGCCCCCCGGGTGGCCGCGATTCGCGCCGGGCGGCGGCTGACCCTGCTCGGCGCGCAGGAGGTCGACTTCGACCCGGACCGGGACCTGGTGCTGCACCGCCGCCGGTCGCTGCCGTACCACCCGAACGGGATGACCTTCGCCGCGTACGACGGGGGCGGGGCGCTCCTGCGCGAGCGGACGTACTACTCCGTCGGCGGCGGGTTCGTGGTCGACGAGGCGGCGGCCGGGGCGGACCGGATCGTGCCCGACACCACCCGCGTGCGGTACCCGTTCGGCACCGGGGCGGAGCTGCTGGCGGTCAGCGCCGGCAACGGGCTGTCGATCAGCGAGGTGATGCTGGCCAACGAGCTGGCCCGCCGCACCGAGGGCGAGGTGCGGGCCGGGTTGCTGGACATCTGGCGGGTGATGCGGGAGTGCGTCGAGAACGGGTGCGCCCGCGACGGCGTACTCCCCGGCGGGTTGAAGGTGCGGCGGCGGGCCGCCGAGCTGCGGCGCGGCCTGGAGGCGGACGCCGCGAGCGCCGACCCGCTGCGGGTGATGGACTGGGTGACCCTGTTCGCGCTCGCGGTCAACGAGGAGAACGCGGCCGGCGGGCGGGTGGTGACCGCGCCGACCAACGGCGCGGCCGGCATCATCCCGGCGGTGCTGCACTACTACACCCGGTTCGTGCCGGGGGCGGACGAGGCGGGCGTGGTCCGGTTCCTGCTGGCGGCCGGGGCGATCGGCGTGCTGTTCAAGGAGAACGCGTCGATCTCCGGGGCCGAGGTGGGCTGCCAGGGCGAGGTCGGGTCGGCCTGTTCGATGGCCGCCGCCGGGCTGGCCGAGGCGCTCGGCGGCACCCCGGAGCAGGTGGAGAACGCGGCCGAGATCGGCATGGAGCACAACCTGGGGCTGACCTGTGACCCGGTCGGGGGCCTGGTGCAGATCCCCTGCATCGAGCGGAACGCGGTGGCTAGCATCAAGGCGATCACTGCGGCCCGGTTGGCGCTGCGCGGCGACGGGGTGCACCACGTGTCGCTGGACAAGGTGATCAAGACGATGCGCGAGACGGGCGCCGACATGAAGGTCAAGTACAAGGAGACGGCGCGGGGCGGCCTGGCCGTCAACGTGATCGAGTGTTGAGCGGGCGAGGAGGCGGGCGGTGACGTCTGGCGTCCGGGCGGCCGGCCCGCACGGGCCCGTGGCCCGCCTGTGGGCGCACCGCAACTCGCTGCGCATCCTCGTCCGCCGCGACCTCGCGGTGAAATACCAGCAGTCGGTGCTGGGCTACTTCTGGTCGCTGATCGAGCCGCTGGGCATGGGCGCGATCTACTGGTTCGTCTTCGGGGTGCTCTATTCCGGCGACACGAGCCGGCACCTGGGGCAGGCCGCCGGGTCGTACCCGCTGTTCCTGATCACCGGCATCTTCGCCTGGATGTGGACCAGTTCGGCGCTGAGCGAGGCGACCAACGCGCTCACCGGCCAGGCCCGGCTGATCACCACGATGAACGTGCCGCGCCAGGTGTTCCCCATCGGCCGGATCACCGGCCGGTTCGCCGAGTACGCCGCCGGCCTGCCGATCCTGGCCGCCATCGCCGTCGCGTACGCGGTGCGCGGCGAGGTGCACCCGGGCTGGTCGGTGCTCGCCCTGCCGCTGGCCGTGGCCGTGCAGGCGGTGCTGCTGGTCGGGCTGGCGCTGCTGCTGTCGGCGCTGAACGTGCTGATGCGCGACATCGAGCGGTTCATGCGGCTGGTGATCCGGGTGCTGTTCTACGCCACCCCGATCATCTACCCCCTGAGCCTGGTGCAGGAGTCCACGCTGCCGGGGTGGGTGAAGGCCGCGTACGAGCTGAACCCGCTGGTCGGCATCTTCCAGCTGCACCACGCCGTGTGGTACCCGGACCAGTTCCCCGACGCCCGGCTGCTCGTCACCACGGTCGTGGTGAGCGTGCTGGTGCTGGTGGCCGGCTGGTGGGCGTTCCGGCGGCTCGAACCCGCCGTGCTCAAGGAGCTGTGATGGCCGCCGATCCGATCATCGAGGCGGACGGGCTCGGCATCCGGTTCGTCCGCAACCGGCGGCGGCAGCTGCGGCTGCGCGAGTTCTTCATCCGTCCCGGCGGCCGGGGCACCGCCGGACTCGCCGCCGACAAGAGCCGGTCCGGCGACGACGGGCGGTTCTGGCCGCTGCGGGACGTGTCGTTCCGCGTCGCGCCCGGCGAGACGCTCGGGGTGGTGGGCCGCAACGGCACCGGCAAGAGCACCCTGCTGCGGCTGATCGCCGGGGTGCTCATCCCCGACGAGGGGAGCATCCGGGTGCGCGGCGACGTGGCCCCGCTGCTGGAGCTCTCGGCCGGGTTCTCCAACGACCTGACCGGGCGGGAGAACCTCTACCTCGTCGGCGGCCTGCACGGCCTGTCGTCGCGTTACCTGCGGAAACACTTTCATGAGATCGTCTCCTTCGCCGGCGAGCAGGTGGAACGGGCCATCGACACGGCGGTGCGGCACTACTCGTCGGGGATGAAGGTCCGCCTCGGCTTCGCGATCATCTCCCACCTCCCGCACCCGATCCTGCTGATGGACGAGGTGACGGCGGTCGGGGACGCGGAGTTCCGCGAGAAGTGCTATGCGACGATCGAGAGATTGCTTCGGGAGGGACGCACACTCGTGCTGGTGTCACACAACGAAAAGGATCTGACCCGGTTCTGCCGTCGAGGGCTCTACCTCGACGCCGGGCGGCTGACCGTCGACGGGACGATCGCCGAGGCGCTCGACGCGTACCACGCCGCGGTCGCGCGGTGACCGTCGCGATCGTGCTCGCGGCCGGTGCGCCGGCCGCGGGCCAGCCGACAGCGGCCGGGGACACCCTCGCCGACCGGCTCGCCGAGCAGTGGCACCGGGCCGGGGTGACCCACGTGCGGCGCGCCGCGAACCTGACCGAGCTGGCGACGCTGGTCGACGCCGCGACCGGGCCGGTGATCGTCAGCGGGACGGACCTGGTGGCGCACACCGCCGTACTGCGGCACCTGGCCACCAGCCCGGTGGGCCCGACGGTGGCCCTGGTGCTGACCGACCCGCCGGCCCCCGGCCAGGCGGTGGTGCGCGAGGAGCGCGGCCAGGTCGTCGATGCCGGCCCGGACGGGCGGCTCGACGGCGGGCAGACCGGGGTGTTCGGCGGCGCGCTGCGGGTGGGCCGCGACGACCTGTCCGCGCTGGCCGCCGCCGCCCGCGCCGCCGTCGCGGGCACGCCGATCGCCGGCACGGCCGCCGTCGCGGGCACGCCGCCGGCCGCCGGGCCCGAGGCGGCCGGGTCCGCCGTGGACCGGCTGTTCACCGGCCTCACCGCGCTGGGCACGCTGACGTTCGCCCATCGGGTACGCCTGCTCGTCGCCCACCGGGTCGCCGACCCGGCAGGGCTGGCCGCCGCCGAGGCCGCCGTCGCCGCCGTCGACGAGGACCGAGCCGAGCTGCGGCTGTCGGTGAAGGAGAAGGACGACTTCTTCACCACGTTCTTCGTCAGCACCTGGTCGCCGTACGTGACGAAGGCGTCGGCGAAGCTCGGCCTGACGCCGACCGGGGTCACCGCGATCTCGGTGCTCTTCGCGGCGGTCGCGGCGGTGCTGTTCGGCGTCGGCGGCCGGCCGGCGCTGGTCACCGGCGCGGTGCTGCTCTACCTCGGCTTCGTGCTCGACTGCGTCGACGGGCAGCTCGCCCGCTACACCCGGCACTTCAGCGCGTGGGGCGGCTGGCTGGACACGATGGCCGACCGGGCCAAGGAATACCTGGTCTACGCCGGCCTCGGCTATGGCGCGACGGCCGCCGGGTTCCGCTACGGCTGGGCGCTGGCCGTGGCCGCGATGACGTTGCAGACCGTCCGGCACATGACCGACACCTGGTACGGGGTGCTGCACGACGAGGCGGCCCGCCGGCCGAAGGCCGTCGGCGGGGGCGGCGGCGGGATCGGCGACCGGCTGAACGCCGCGTCGACCCGGGTGCAGGCCGACACGGGCTCGCTGTCGTACTGGCTGAAGCGCACGGTGGTGTTCCCGATCGGGGAGCGGTGGGCGCTGATCGCGCTGACGGTGGCGCTGTTCGGGCCGCTGGTCAGCCTCGTCGCCGTGCTGACCTGGGGGGTGCTGGCGTTCGCGTACACGGGTGCGCTGCGCACGCTGCGGGCCCGCTGGATGTGGGTGCCGGTGCTGGACACGGTCGACGCGACCCTGCACCGCGACGACGGGCCGATCGCGGCCCGGTTCCCGGTGCTGCGGCCGATGGGCCCGCTGACCCTGGCGGTGCTCGGGGCGCTCGGCCCGGCGGCGCTGCTGGTCGCGGCGGGGCTGCGGGTGCGTGCCGGCGACGAGGCAGGCGGGCTGGCCTGGGCGGTGCCGGTGGCGCTGCTGGTGCTGCTGGTCGCCGCGCTCGGGGCGGGGGCGGCGCACAACGGCCCGCTGGACTGGCTGGTGCCGGCGGCGCTGCGGGCCGGCGAGTACCTGTTCGCGATCGCCGCCGGCGTGGTCGGCGGGGCCCCCGCATGGGTGGTCTTCGGCTACGTCTTCGTGCTCACCCTGCACCACTACGACCTGACCGCCCGGCTGGAGAAGCGGCAGGCGGCCCCGCCGCTGCACGGTGCCACGCTGGGCTGGGAGGGGCGCTCGGCGGTGCTGGCGGTAGCGGCTTTCGCCGGTTTTGCGGGTATTGCCATGGCTACACTCGGTGCGTACCTGCTCGTGGTTTTCGTCGGGAGCGTGGTCCTGGCCTGGGTCGTCCTGCCCGCCCGCGCCCGGCGGGGCGTGGGGGTCCCGGCGGGCGGTGAGGTCCGCCAGCCGGGCTGACGTGAGGGGCCGGCCGATGACGCTGATCAGCTTCGTCGTACCGGCCTACCGGGTGCAGGCGTTCCTGAGCGAGTGCCTCGACTCGATCCTCGGCCAGCCGTTCGACGACGTCGAGGTCATCGGCGTCGACGACCACTCGCCGGACGGCAGCGGCGACATCCTCGCCGACTACGCGGCCCGGGACCACCGGGTGCACGCCGTCCGGCTCGACGACAACGTCGGCCTCGGTCCGGCCCGCAACGTCGGGCTGGACCGGGCCGGCGGCGAGTACGTCTGGTTCGTCGACGGCGACGACTGGCTCGCCCCCGACTGCCTCGCCGAGGTGGCCGCCCGGCTGCGCCGGACCCGCCCCGACGTGCTGCTCGTCGACCACGTGCGGGTGCGCTGGGACGGCCGGGCCACCCGCAGCGCGCTGGCCGACGTCTTCCCCACCCCGCCCGGCGAGGAGACGTTCCGGCTGGCCGAGCGGCCGGAGGCGCTGCGGCTGCTGCACACCGCCTGGAACAAGCTGGTGCGGCGGGAGTTCCTCGTCGACCTCGGGCTGCGCTTCGAACCCGGCTGGTACGAGGACGTCGCGTTCAGCTATCCGCTGCTGCTGGCCGCCGAGCGGATCGGGGTGCTCGACCGCGTCTGCCTCAACTACCGGCAGCGCCGGGCCGGGGCGATCACCCGCACCCGGGGCGACCGGCACTTCGAGGTCTTCGTCCAGTGGCACCGGGTGTTCCGGTGGATGGACGGGCGGACGCCGCCGGTCGACGGCCTGCGGCCAGCGGTCTTCGAGCGGATGATCTGGCACTACCTGACCGTGCTCGGCAACGGCGAGCGGATCGCCCCCGAGCTGCGGTCGGCCTTCTTCGACCGGATCACCGCCGACCACGCCCGCTGGCTGCCGCCCGGCGGCTACCCGGCCCCGCCCGGCGTGGAGGGGCTCAAGCACCGGCTGGTCGCCGCCGGTCGGTGGCGGACGTTCAGCGCGCTGCGGGCCGCCAACCAGGCCCGGGAGGTCGCCGGGCGGCAGGTCCGCCGGGGCAGGCCCGTTGCCCGCCGGGCCGCCCGGCTGGGCCGCGACGCGGTGCTGCGCGAGTACTACCTGGCGGAGCTGCGCCGGCCGCTCGACCCGCACCTCGCCGTCTACGCCGCCTACTGGTTCCGGGGGTACGCCTGCAACCCGGCCGCGATCTACGAGGCGGCCCGCCGGCTGGCCCCGCAGGTGCGCGGGGTGTGGATCGTCCGGCGGGACCGGGTCGAATCCCTGCCGCCCGGGGTGGAGTACGTCGTCGCCGGCACCCGCGAGTACCACCGCGTGCTGGCGCGGGCGACGTGGCTGGTCAACAACGTGAACTTCCCCGACTTCGTGCGTAAGCGCCCCGGGTCGGTGCACGTGCAGACCCACCACGGCACCCCCGTGAAGGTGATGGGGTTGGACCAGCAGCGGTACCCGGTCGGCGCGGTCGGGATGGACTTCGCGAAGCTGCTGCGCCGGGTGGACCGCTGGGACTACAGCGTCTCGGCGAACAGCTTCTCCACCCAGATGTGGGAGCGGGCGTACCCGGCCGCGTACACCACGCTGGAGGTGGGCTACCCGCGCAACGACCGGCTGGTCACCGCCACCGACACCGAGGTGCGCGAGGTGCGCGCCCGGCTCGGCCTCGCCCCCGGCGACCGGGTCGTGCTGTACGCGCCGACGCACCGCGAGCACCTGCCCGGGTACCGCCCGCCGTTCGACCCGGAGCTGCTGCGCGACGCGCTCGGCCCGACCGGGGTGCTGCTGATGCGCAGCCACTACTTCGCCGACCGGGACCGGCGGCCGGGCCTTGATCCCGGGGCGGGTCCCGGGCCGGCCCGGGTGCGCGACGTCAGCGGGCACGACCGGGTGGAGGACCTCTACCTCGCCGCCGACGTGCTGGTCACCGACTACTCGTCGGCGATGTTCGACTACGCCGTGCTGGACCGGCCGATCGTGGTCTACGCGCCGGACTGGGAGGCGTACCGGCTGGCCCGGGGCGTCTACCTCGACCTGCTCGCCGAGCCCCCCGGCGCGGTGACCACCAGCTTCCCCGGCCTGCTGGACCTGTTCCGCTCCGGCGCGGTCGACGCCGAGCCCGCCACGGCGGCCCGCCGCCGGTTCCGGGAGCGGTTCTGTGCCCTGGAGGACGGGCACGCCGCCGAGCGGGTCGTCCGGCGGGTGTTCCTGGGGGAAGTCGGCTGAACCGCAGGATCATGTAATAGGTCTGTCACGAGCCGAACATGGCACGTTTACCCGATGTGCGGCGTCCATGATCCTGGTCACATTCATTCGGGGTTCAACCGAGGGGCTGGGGAGGAGACGGTGACAACCGTCGCGCTCAAGGATGTGACCAAGGTGTTTCAGGACGGCACAGTTGCCGTCGACAAGATAAATCTGGACGTGAACGACGGGGAGTTCATGGTCCTGCTCGGCCCGTCGGGTTGTGGGAAGTCGACGGTGCTGCGGATGATCGCGGGCCTGGAGGACCCGACCTCCGGTGCGGTGCTGCTCGACGGCGAGCTGGCCAACGACCTGCCGCCCCGGGACCGGAAGATCGCCATGGTCTTCCAGGACTTCGCCCTCTACCCGCACATGACGGTGGGCGACAACATCGGCTTCCCCCTGCGGCTGGCCGGGGTGGACCCGTCGCCGCGCGGGGAACGGGTCGCCGACGTGGCCAGCGCGCTGGGCATCGGCGACGTGCTGGGCCGCAAGCCCAGCCAGCTCTCGGGCGGGCAGCGCCAGCGGGTCGCGATGGGCCGGGCCATCGTCCGCCGGCCGGGCCTGTTCCTGATGGACGAGCCCCTGTCGAACCTCGACAGCGGCCTGCGGGCCGAGCTGCGCGCGGAGATCTCCGCCCTCACCCGCGAGCTGGGCGTCACCACCATCTACGTCACCCACGACCAGGCCGAGGCGCTCACCATGGCCGACCGGGTGGCGATCATGCGCAAGGGCGTCCTCCAGGACGTCGGCACCCCCACCCAGGTGTACGGGCGGCCGGCGACCCTCTACGTCGCCGCGTTCCTCGGCAGCCCGAGGATGAACCTGCTGGAGGCGTCGGTCTACGTCCACCTCGACCGGTACGTCGCGCTGAACCTCGGCGAGCAGTCGCTCTACCTGCCCTGGGACGACATCCGCAGCCGGGCCGTCGCGCACTACCACGGCGAGCGGATCGTGGTCGGGATGCGGGCCGAGGCGCTCACCCCGGTCGCGCCGGACACCCCCGGGCACGTCCTCCAGGGCCGGATCCGCTACCTGGAGCACCACGGCCACGAGTCGCTGGCGTTCCTCGACATCGGGGCCACCGCGATCGTGGTCGACGAGATGGGCAACCGGACCGAGGAGACCAGCGGCGGCCAGCGCGGGCTGCGCCGGTTCGGGCAGGTCATGCAGCGGCTCACCGGGCGCTCCGGCGACGCCGAGGCGGCCCCCGCCGAGCCGGCCCGGGGCGGCGGCAACCGCACCAGCGTGCTCAACGACCCGGGCCGGCACCACCGCCGCCCCGCCGAGCTGGCGGTGCGGCTCGCCCCGTACCCGGCGGTCAGCTCCGGGCACCCGCTGGCCATCTCCGTACGCATGGACGCCCTGCACTTCTTCGACGAGCGCGGCGACCGGATCGACGTGGGCTGGCGCTGAGCGGCCCGTTCCGATCCGCGCCGGAGTCGAGCGGGGTGGCGGGCGGGGCGGGCGGTGCCCTACGGTCAGCGGACCTCGTCCACTGAGCACAGTGTGAGAAAGGGGTCAGCCCGTGTCGGGTGACCGTCCGAGCCCGCTCGTCATCGAGCGCATCCTGCGCGACCGGCAGGGCATCTGGCAGCAGATCGTGGCCGACCACGACCTCAACGCCCTCACGCTGCGCATGCTGGCCAGCTCCGGCGTCGCCCTGGCCTGCTACGGGGCGGTGCTGGGGGCGTTCCACAGCGTGCTGATGGCGCTGACGTCGGCGGTCAAGCTCCCACTGCTGTTCCTGGTCACCCTCGCCATCTGCCTGCCCACGCTCTACCTGTTCAACCTCGTGTTCGGGGCCCGGCTGTCGGTGCGGCAGTCGCTGGCGCTGGTGATGGTGGCGATCACCGTCACCTCGATGCTGGCCGTGGCGTTCGCGCCGATCAGCCTGTTCTTCCTGATCACCGCCCCGGACTACGGCTTCTTCAAGCTGCTCAACGTCGCGATCCTGACGCTGAGCGCGGTGGTCGGGCTGCGCTTCCTGACCGGCGGGATGCAGGTGCTCAACGCCCACGGCCTGCTCGCCCCGGCTGCGGCTCCTCCCGTCGCCGCCCCGGCCGTCGCCCCGGCTGCCCCGGCCCTTGTCCCGGCTGCTCAGGCCGCGCCGGCCTTGGCGGTGCCGGCTGTTCAGGTGACGCCGCAGGCCGTCGGTCAGCCCGCCGCCGAGCCGGTGGCGGTCGGCGCGAACGGCGCGAGCGCCGCGACCCCGGCGGTCCCGGCCACTCCGCCAGTTCCCGCCGCCCCGGCCACTCCCGCCGCCCCGGCTGCCTCCACCCCGGCGAACGGGGCCGGTGAGCCCGTACCCGTCGCGGTCGGCGTCCCGCCGCAGCAGATGGTGGCCGGGCAGCACCTGGTGCCGGCCGGGCCGGGCCTGCTCCCGCCCGGGTACCCGGCGCAGCAGCACCGGCAGTGGCCGTACCCGGCGGCCCGCCCCGCACCGGACGCGCAGCGCCCGGCCAGCATGACCCTGCTGTACGTGTGGATCCTGCTGTTCGGCTTCGTCGGCACCCAGCTCGCCTGGACGCTGCGCCCGTTCTTCGGCAGCCCCGGCGAGGGGTTCGCGCTGTTCCGCAGCATCGAGGGCAACTTCTACGCCGAGATCATCCGCACCCTCGGCAACCTCTTCTAGCCGCCTCCCGCCCGCGCCTCCCGCCCCCACCCCGGCGTTGGTGATCAAGAGAAAAGCGTCAGAGTCGATCTCCACGATGACGCAAACCTCTTGATCACCAGAGCCGAGCGGCGAGCCGGGTCACCGGTGGCCCGGTCATGGGGGGTCGGGGGTGGGTGGGCGGCGACGGTACGGGCCCCAGGCGACGAAGCGGGCGTACAGGTCGGCGGGGGCGGGGCCGTCGTCGGGGTTGAGCCGGTAGAGGTCCCGGGCCGCCTCGTAGAACATCCCGCACAGGTAGATCGACAGGCCGATCGCGTTGCCCGCGTAGTCCGCCTTGAGCAGCAACCGCGCCTCGGCGCACGGCCACGGCTGCCCGCACGCCCGGCAGCACCACAGTGGGCGCAGCGGGGTGTGCGGCGTGGCGTGCGGCGGGTACGCCCGGGGGCGGTCCGCCGCCGGCCCGTCACCGGGCTGCGGAAGCTGGTGGCTGATCACGTACGTCTCCTTTCGCGCCGGGAGGGGCCCGCCCCGCCGGGGGAATGGCGGGGCGGGCCCGTGCGGTCGCGCCGCGTTCCCGGGGGCGGAAGCGGCGGCGGCCCCGCTGTGTGACAGTCTGCTGATCGTCGTACTACTCTCAGAAGTCTTTCCGCTCCCACCAGCCCGGCCGTCCGGATCGGCCGGGGCGTGTGTGCAGAGGTGTGCAGATGAGCCATCGGATCCCCATGTTGGAGCTGTTCGCCGGCGAGCTGCGCCGCCTGCGGACGGGCGCGGGCCTGTCGCAGGAGGCCCTCGGCGAGCGGGTCAACTACTCGGCGTCGCTGGTCGCGGCGGTCGAGCAGTGCCGCCGCCCGCCCCGGGAGGAGTTCACCCAGCGGTGCGACGACACGCTGGGCGGCGAGGGGCTGCTGGTGCGGATCCGGGACACGCTGGTGCGGGAGAGCCTGATGCCGTGGTTCCGCGAGTGGGTGACCATCGAGCAGGAGGCCACCACGCTGCGCAGCTTCGAGCCGCTGGTCGTGCCGGGCCTGCTCCAGACCGAGGGGTACGCCCGCGCGCTCTACGAGGGCGCGGCCCAGCTCGTCGGCGAGGCGATCGAACCGCCCCTCGCCGCGCGACTGGCCCGGCAGGCGGTGCTCGACCGGCCCGCCCCGCCGCAGCTCGTGGCCGTGCTCGACTACACCGTGCTGGAACGCCCCGTCGGCGGGCCCGCCGTGATGCGCGAGCAGTTGCGGCACCTGGTCGAGATGGGCCGCCGCCCCCGGGTGCACCTGCACCTGGTGCCGCGCGGGACCGGCGCGTACCCGGGGCTCAACGGCGCGTTCGTGCTCGCCACCCTGCCCGAGGCGAACGACGTCGGTTACCTGGACAACCAGTTGCAGGGCACCATCGTGGAGCGCACAGTGGACATACACTCGCTGCGGCAGGGGTGGGAGTCCGTGCGGGCGGAGGCGCTGCCGCACGGTGCCACGCTCACGGCGATCATGGAGGCGGCAGAGGCATGGACCTGACCGGCGCGACCTGGCGCAAGAGCTCCCGCAGCAGCGGCAACCAGGGCAACTGCGTGGAGGTGGCCGACGACCTGCCGGGGGCGGTCGCGGTGCGCGACAGCAAGGACCGGCGGGGCCCCGTGCTGGTGTTCGCCCCGGCGAGCTGGGCGGCGTTCGTCGCCCAGGCGAAGCGCCGCTGAGGCACGTGCGCCGCCGAGACGCCGCCTCCCGTCAGGGGCGGTCGGGTCAGGGCCGGTCGAGGGCGCGCACGACGGCGGTCAGCGCGTCGGCGACGAGCCGTTCGTCCAGGGGCCGCAACACCGAGGTCACGGTGAGCGTGACGAGGTTGTGGCCCACCCGGACCATGACGAACGCGCTGCTGCCGGTGATCTCGTTGACGCCGCTGCCGACCGATAGCCCGTAGTCGACGCGCCAGGACTGCTCGCCGGCCGCCGGCGCCGGCCGGGCGCGCACCGCGAACCGCACGGGCGGGCCGTCGTCGTTGCTGCCGGTGAACCGCCGGCACGCGGCGCGGTCGGCCTCTGCGGCGGCGAACACGGAGGCGGGCACCGGCTCGGCATACGAGGCGACGGTCACCTTCGCCGTGGTCGAGGCAATGCCGACCTGGCCCGGCGGCGTGGAGTAGCGCGCCTCGGCGGCTGCCCGCTCGCCGGGCTTCAGCCCGTCAAGGTAGGCGTCCCGGGCCAGCGGGCGGCAGGCGGCCGGTTCGATCCGGGACTCGGTGCCCGGCCCGGCCTCCTCGGCGACCCAGGACCTGGGCAGTGCCGCCCGGACCGCCCGCGCGACCTTCCGGGCCTCGGTGCCGGTGAGCAGGCGACCGGCGTCGGCGGAGCTGCCGATAATCGGTGGCCCCGTGCGCGCCGGATCCGTGGTCGTCGTCGGAGCGGCGGGGATCGTCCCGTCCGCGCCGGGTCCGGGCGAACCGGCCGGCGCTGCGGCGGCGCCGGTGCCGTCCGGCGGAGCCGACGGGAGGGCGGCGGGCAGCGGCACCGGCGCGTAGCTGCCGGGCACTCCCGGGCCGAGGACGACCCCGGCCAACAGGACGATGACCAGCCCGGTCGCCGGCAGGACCAGCCGGCCCGGCAGCGCTGGGCGGTCGGGCGACTGCGGGACACGGCCGGGCGGCGCGGTGCGGGCCGGGGTGCTGTCGCGGGGCGCGGCGTGGGCTGGGGTGCCGTCGGGCAGCGCGGTGCGGGCCGGGCGCAGCAGCAGGACGGCCGACGTGAGCGCCGTCAGGAACAGCAGCCAGACCAGGGGCGTCCCGACAGCGAGCCGCAGGGCCAGGACGTCGGCCGAGCGCCCGGTCACGGCCGAGTGCGCGTACTGGAGGAAGCCGGCCAGGACCGTCGCGGACCCGGCGGCGAGCAGCCCACGGGCGAGGGCCCGCGGGCCCGGCCTCGTCGCGGTCGCGAGCAGGACGACCCAGCCGGTCAGGGCGCAGAGCAGCCACCGGGCCTGCGCCGCGCGGAGCGCCTCGTCGATGGTCGCGGGTGGATCGATTTGGGTACGCACGATCGCGGCGGTGCCGCCGACGAGCGCGGCGAGCGCGGCGGTCCTCGCCTCGACCGAGCCGAGTGCCCGGCGCAGTGCGCCTGGCCCGGTGGCGAGCGACCGCACCGCGATCAGCGCCGGCAGCGCGAGCGCCGCTGGCCAGGCGGCCTTCGGCAGCGAGTAGACCAGCCAGGCCCGGAACGCTTCCGGGAGGTCCGTGTGCAACACCGTAGCGAGTATGTGCAGCGGCCACAGCAGGACGGCCGTGGCGGCGATCGCCACGAGGTGCCCGGCGAGCCGTCCCGCAGCCCGTGCCGGGCCTGTCGAGGGCCTGGTCCCGGCCAGCACGGTCGCGAGGGCCACGCAGAGGCCGACCGCGCCCGCGCCCAGCGCTGCGGTAGCGGCGGCGAAGAGCAGGCCGTCCGCCGTCCCCGGGGCCAGGAACAGCCCATCCGCACCGGGCAGGGACGGCATCGCCGTGCCGAACGCGGCCACGGAAAGGCCGGTCGCCGTGCCCGCGACCGGCCGCCACCACGTGGCCGGCACTCCGGTCCGCCGGGCCGACTCCGCGCGGCAGAGCAGCGACGGCAGGAGCCCGCCGACGAGCAGCGCGGCACCGACCCAGGCGGCGGCGGCCGTCGGCAGCCAGCCCTGCGCCGCGTAGTGCAGCGCCCAAGTGAGGTTCGCGGCGGCGGCCATCGCCATGACCGTCACCGCGCCGACGGCCAGCCCCTGCGCCAGGTCGCCGTCGCGTCCGTCCGGCTGCCGCAGCGACCGGACCCGGTCCAGCGGCCGGGGGTGGCGGGCGAACGGGCTGCGCAGCGCGACGGCCAACCGGTTGCCGGCCGGCGCCGTCCGGGCGGCGGCGTCGCGCAGCAGCGCGGCCAACGCGTCCGCCTGGCCGGCCCGGGCCGCGTGCCGGTCCGCCTCCCGCTCACGCATCCGGAGCAGGCTGGCCGCCAGCAGCGTGACCAGGCCCGCCAGGAGCAGGACCGTGAGCAGCGAGCCACCCAGCCATCTGCTGGTGGTCTGCGAGAGGGGGGAGGTCTGCTGGTTGGAGGCAATCTCCACGAGGATGCCGGCGGCGACCGCGGGCACGGGCAACCAGACGAGTCCTCGTACGGCAGCCGCCCAGGTCACGTCGCGGGCCCGTACGTGGGCGAGCTCGTGCTGCACGACCGGGTCGAACCGGGCCGGGTCGCGGTACGCCACGGCCACCCCCGCCGGGAGCACGACGAGCGGCCGCCGGCCGACGACCCCGATGGTGAACGCCTGCCGGACCGGCGGGCCGGCGATGAGCAGGCGTGGCCGGTTGCGGCCGGTCAGCCCGTTGTCGTCGCAGAGCGCGTCGAACCGGTCGGCCGCCCCCGGCACGGCGAACCGGCCCCGGTGCCGGCGCAGCCGCCACTGGTCGACCGCCGGCACCAGCAGCAGCAACAGGGCCGCGCCGGCCAGCACCACGCCCACCGCCCCGAGCATGACCAACCCACGTTCTCGGGCCGGACCGGCCATGCAGTCGGTGAACCCGGGCGGGATGGGATTCGCGGCGGTCGCCCCGTATGCCAGCTCGCACTCGGCGAAGGCGGCTGCCCAGGGCAGGCTCCATGCCCGGTTGGCGAGGAAGAGCAGGTCACCCGCCCTGATCCCGATGGCGACCAGCGCCGCGACGACGAGCAGGTACAGCCAGCCCAGCCGGTACGGCGTGCCGCCGTCGCCGTCGTGGCCGGGCGTCGTCGTCGTGTCACGGTCATGGAGTGGCGAGGGCTCGTCGCGGTCCTGGGGTGGCGGGGGCTCGTCGCGGCCCGCCTCGGGTGTGCCGGCTGGCCGGGTCACCGGTCGCCCGGTGCGGCCAGCGCGCCCACCAGGGCGTCGGCCAGCAGATCGGCCGCGTCCGCCGGCAGGCCCAGCGCGAGCGCGTGCCGGCGGCACGCCTGTTGGAGTGCGGCCACCTGGGGGCCGGTCAACCCGAGCCCGTCGGCCGGCCCGGTGCCGGCCTCCGGTGCCTTCGCTGCCGTCGGGCCGGTGCCGGCTGCGGGTCCCGCCGATCCGGTGGCCGGTCCCTCCGGTTCGCTGGCGACCTTCGCGGATTCGCCAGCCGAGTTCGGTGCGAGCGCTTCCGTCGGTGCGAGCGCTTCCGTCGACTCGGCCGTCGTCGCGTCCCGGCCGCGGTGTCGCAGCCACCTGGCCCGGAGCCCCGCGCCGACCCCCGTCACGCCGAGCACGAGCACCTCGGTCACGGCGGCGGACATGGCCTGGAGGAACAGCTCGCTGACGAGCGTGGTGTCGATGCCGAAGCCGACCGCGCTGCCCGGGGCCTCCTGCTGCCGAGCCCCCCTCGCGGCCTGCTCCCGCCAGCCGGCGGCCACCCCGTCGAACACCTCCAGCTCCTCCGGGGCATAGCCGGTCACCGCGCGGCGCGCGGCGTCGACGACGAGGGCTGCGGCGCGCTGCTGTGCATCGATCACGCTCCCCATCGTGCCGCCGCCGCGCCAGCATCCGACAGCGTCGGGTCGGGAACCGAACACTTCCACCCGCCGGCCTCCGCAGCCGACGCTTGAGCCGCAAGTTACTGCGGAGTAACGTGCGGGCATGACCATCGACTCGCGCCAGGTCGCCGCCGGCATGCTGGAGGCGGTGCCGTTCGCCCGCACGCTCGGCGTCGAATTCGTCGAGGTGGCCCCCGAGGCCGACGGCGGCGTGCGCGCCGTGGTCCGGCTGCCCGACTCGCCGGCCACCCACAACCACGTCGGCGGCCCGCACGCCGGAGCGATGTTCGCCCTCGGCGAGACCGCCTCCGGCGCGGTGGTGCTCGCCGCGTTCGGGCAGCTCCTCGACCGGGCGGTGCCGCTGGCGGTGCGGGCCGAGATCGCGTACGGGAAGGTGGCGATGGGTCCGGTGCTGGCCACCGCGCGGCTCGGTCGGCCGGCGCCCGAGGTGGTCGCAGAGCTGGAGGCCGGCCGGCGGCCCGAGTTCCCGGTCGACGTCGAGATCGCCACCGAGGACGGCACCCCCACCTCGGCGATGACGGTCGTCTGGACCCTGCGCCCCCACCGCTGATCCCCGCGCGGGCCCCTCCTTCTCCCCAAACGGGTTTGGGGGATTCCGGGGGTGGATAGATTCGTACCGTGCTGGGCCTGCCTGCTCACGTGACCGCGTGTCTCTTCGACCTGGACGGTGTGCTGACGCAGACCGCCCGGGTGCACAACGCCGCGTGGACCGAGACGTTCGACGCGTTCCTCCAGCGCCGCGCGGCGGCCACCGGCGAGCCGTACCGGCCGTTCGACCCCGGCCCCGACTACAACCGGTACGTCGACGGCAAGCCCCGCGCCGACGGGGTGCGGTCGTTCCTCGCCTCCCGGGGCATCGTCCTGCCGGAGGGCTCGCCCGACGACCCGCCCGACGCGGACACCGTCCACGGCGTCGGCAACCGGAAGAACGCCGTCCTGCTCAAGCGCATCCACACCGACGGGGTCGAGGTCTATCCGGGCTCCGTGACGTACCTGCGGGCGGCAGCCGACGCCGGCCTGCGCCGCGCCGTCGTCTCGGCCAGCGCCAACTGCCGCGACGTCGTCGCCGCCGCCGGGCTGGAGTCGCTGCTGCAGGCCCGGGTCGACGGGGTGGTCGCCCGCGAGCAGGGGCTGCGCGGCAAGCCGCACCCCGACACGTTCCTGGCCGGCGCGAAGCTGCTCGGCGTCGACCCCGCGCAGGCCGCCGTCTTCGAGGACGCCCTCGCCGGGGTTGCCGCCGGCCGGGCCGGCGGATTCGGGTACGTCGTGGGCGTCGACCGGGTGGGCCAGGCCGACGAGCTGCGCGCGCACGGGGCGGACGTCGTGGTGACCGACCTCGCCGACCTCGTGGACAGGAGACCCGACGCATGATCCGGGAACGCGCCTATCCGGTGGAGCCCTGGCACATCCGGGAGACCCGGCTCGACATGGACGTCCTGGCGCAGTCCGAGTCGGTCTTCGCGCTCTCCAACGGGCACATCGGCCTGCGCGGCAACCTCGACGAGGGCGAGCCGCACGGCCTGCCCGGCACGTACCTGAACAGCTTCTACGAGCTGCGCCCCCTGCCGTACGCGGAGGCCGGGTTCGGCTTCCCCGAGTCCGGCCAGACCATCGTCAACGTCACCAACGGCAAGCTGATCCGGCTGCTCGTCGACGACGAGCCCCTCGACGTCCGGTACGGCGAACTCCTCGCCCACGAGCGGATCCTCGACCTGCGCGCCGGCACCCTGCACCGGGAGCTGCACTGGCGCACCCCGGCCGGGCGCGAGGTCAAGGTGCGCAGCACGCGGCTGGTGTCGTTCACCCAGCGCTCGGTCGCCTGCATCAACTACGAGGTGGAGGCGGTCGACGGGCCGCTGCGGCTGATCCTCCAGTCCGAGCTGGTGGCGAACGAGAACCTCCCCGCGCAGAGCCGCGACCCCCGGGTGGCGGCGGTGCTGGAGTCGCCGTTGCAGGCCGAGGAGGAACTGACCACCAACGACGGCGGGCTGCTCATCCACCGCACGAAGGTCAGCGGGCTGCGGGTGGCCGCCGCCATGGACCACGACGTGCACGCCCCGGAGCACACCACCGTCACCACCGAGGGGTACGAGGACTGGGTCCGCACCACCGTCGGCTGCGTGCTGAAGCCCGGCGAGAAGTTGCGGGTGGTCAAGTACCTGGCGTACGGCTGGTCGAGCCGCCGGTCGCTGCCGGCGCTGCGCGACCAGGTCGGCGCGGCCCTCACGGGGGCCCGCCTCGACGGCTGGGACGGGCTGCGCCGGGAGCAGCGGGAATACCTCGACGAGTTCTGGGACGTCGCCGACGTCCGGGTCGAGGGCGACCCGGAGGTGCAGCAGGCGGTGCGGTTCGGGCTGTTCCACGTGCTCCAGTCCGGGGCGCGGGCCGAACGCCGGCCGATCTCCGCGAAGGGCCTCACCGGCCCGGGGTACGACGGGCACGCGTTCTGGGACACCGAGATGTTCGTGCTGCCGGTGCTCACCTACACCCAGCCGGGGGCGGTGCGCGACGCCCTGTACTGGCGGTACTCCACCCTCGCCCAGGCGCAGGAGCGGGCCCGCACCCTGAACCTGGCGGGGGCGGCCTTCCCGTGGCGCACGATCGAGGGGCCGGAGTCGTCGGCGTACTGGCCGGCGGGGACGGCGGCGTTCCACATCGCCGCCGACATCGCCGACGCGCTGCGCCGGTACGTGCTGGTCACCGGCGACGAGGGGCTGGAACGGGAGATCGGCCTGGAGCTGCTGGTCGAGACGGCCCGGCTGTGGCGCTCCCTCGGCCACCACGACCGGCACGGCCGGTTCCACATCGACGGCGTGACCGGCCCCGACGAGTACACGGCCGTGAAGAACGACAACGTCTACACCAACCTGATGGCGCAGCGGAACCTGCTTACCGCCGCCCAGTGCGCGATGCGCTTCCGGGACCAGGCGATCGGCCTGGGGGTCACCGAGGAGGAGGCGGCGGCCTGGCGGGACGCGGCGAACGCGATGTGCGTCCCGTACGACGAGGGCGTCGAGGTGCACGAGCAGGTGGAGGGGTTCACCCGGCTCCAGGAGTGGGACTTCGAGCACACGCCGACCGAGAAGTACCCGCTGCTGCTGCACTACCCGTACTTCGACCTGTACCGCAAGCAGGTCATCAAGCAGGCCGACCTGGTGCTGGCCATGCACTGGCGGGGGGACGCGTTCACCGAGGAGGAGAAGCGGCGCAACTTCCTCTACTGTGAGCGGCGCACCGTGCGGGACTCGTCGCTGTCGGCCTGCACGCAGGCGGTGATCGCCGCCGAGGTGGGCTACCTGGAGCTGGCCCACCGGTACCTGCGCGAGGCCGCGCTGATGGACCTGCACGACCTCAACGAGAACACCCGCGACGGGGTGCACATGGCGTCCCTCGCCGGGGCGTGGATCGCCCTGGTCGCCGGGTTCGGCGGGCTGCGCGACCACGACGGGATGCTCGCGTTCGCGCCCCGGCTGCCGAGCCGGCTCGACCGGCTGGAGTTCTCGTTGCAGTGGCGGGGGCTGCGGCTGCGGGTCGACGTCCGGGCGCACCAGACGACGTACGCGCTGCGCCACGGCCGCGCCGACGACGTGGTGGAGCTGCGGCACCACGGCGAGAAGGTGCGGGTGACCTACGCGGAGCCGGTCACCGTGCCGGTGCCGCCGTTCACGCCGCCGGCCACCGAACCGGAGCAGCCGCCCGGCCGGGCCCCGCTGCTCCGCCTCCCAGAGCAGCTCGGCTGAAGCTCCGCGCCCGGCGGGCGTTCCCGGTCGGCCGGGGCGCTTCCCCGACCGACCGGGGAGGGGTCAGAACTGCCGCCCGTTCGAGGGGCGACCGGCCGCGTCGTGCGGGGCGACGGCCCTCGGGTCGTCGGCGGTGCGGGCCTGCGCCGCCTCGTCCGCCCAGTCCCGGCTGCGCTCGGCGTCCCGTTCCCGCTGTTCGTCCCGCTCGGCGGTCTGCTGCTTGGACCTGTCCTGTCGTCGGGCCATGACGATCCTCGCGATCCGTCGGGGCGCGGCTGCGCCGGTGCTGCGGTCACCCCGGGCCTTCCCGCCCGGCCCGGCGGCAAACCGCAGCGGCGGCGAGCCGGGTCAGGGCCGCCAGGGCTCCAGGTGCCGCGCGAAGCTCAGCCGCAGGTTGCTCTTGGGGCGGGCCCCGACGGTGGAGCCGACCACCTCCCCGTCGCGGAACACCAGCAGGGTCGGCATCGACATCACCTGGTACGCCCGGGTCGTCGCCGGGTTCTCGTCGGTGTTGAGCGTGACGATGCGCAGCCGGTCGCCGAACTCCACGGCCAACTCGGCGAGGCTCCGGGAGACCGCCACGCACGGCGGGCACCACTCGGCCCAGAAGTCGACGACCACCGGCCGGTCGGCGGCGAGCACCGTCGCGGCGAACGAGGCGTCGGTGACGGCGGTCAGCGGGGTGGTTCCCGTTTCCTGAGGCATGTTTCCTCCCGGTACGCGATGGCCTGGGCGAGTTGGTCGTGCAGCTGTCGCCGCACCGCGCCGAGCCGGTCGAGGTAGGCGTCCACCTCGGCCAGCTTGCGGCGCAGCACGGCCACCGAGTCCGGGCAGACGTCCCCGGAGGCGTGCCCGGCCCGGAGGCAGGCCACGAACGGCCGGATGTCGTCCAGGCCGAAGCCCACCGCGAGCAGGGCCCGGATCTCGTGTACGACCCGCAGCTCCGCCTCGTCGTAGACGCGGTAGCCGTTGGCGGAGCGCCGGGGCCGGACCAGCCCCTGCGACTCGTAGTACCGCAGGGTCCGGGTGCTCGTGCCGGCACGTTCCGCCAGCTCACCGATCAGCATCCGACCTCCTTCGCCCGCCGCCGACCGCAACGCTAGACCTTGCCGCCGATGTCAAGGCAACGGCGAATCCCGGCCGCCAGGGCGGGTAAGCGACGCCGGACGAGGCGGAAGCCGTGGGGAGGATGTGCGATGGCGGCACGGGGACAGGTGGGCACGACGACCCGGGGTGGCGAGGTGACGATCCCGGCGGGTGACGCCGGGCTGCCGGCCGACGTCCTGGTTCCGGCCGGGGCCACGGGCGTCGTGCTCTTCGCGCACGGCAGCGGCAGCTCCCGGCACAGCCCCCGCAACACGGCCGTGGCGGGGGTGCTGAACGGGCGGGCGCTCGGCACGGTGCTGGTGGACCTGCTCACGCCGGAGGAGGACCGGGTCGACGCCCGTACGGCCGAACTCCGGTTCGACATCGGGCTGCTCGCCGACCGGCTGGCCGCGATCGTCGACTGGATGGCCGTCGAGCCGACGCTGGCCCGGTTGCCGGTGGGCCTGTTCGGCGCGAGTACCGGTGCCGCCGCCGCGCTGGTCGCCGCGGCGGCCCGCCCCGAGCGGGTGCGGGCCGTGGTCTCCCGGGGCGGCCGACCGGACCTGGCCGGCATCGCCCTGCCCCGGGTGGCCGCCCCGACACTGCTGCTGGTGGGTGGGCTGGACGAGCAGGTGATCTCGCTCAACGAGCAGGCGGTGGCGGAGCTGGGTGACGTCGGTGAGCTGCGGGTGGTGCCCGGCGCGACCCACCTGTTCGAGGAGCCGGGCGCGCTGGAGCAGGTCGCCGACGCGGCGGCCGACTGGTTCGCCACCCACCTGCGCCCGCCCACCTGACGGGCCATCGGTCTCAGGCGGGCGCGGGCGGCCGTCCGGTGGCGGCCTGCCGGTGCCGCTGCACGGTGTCGATCACCCGGTACACGACCGCCGTGATCGGCACCGAGACGAAGGCCCCGGCGATGCCGGCGATCAGCGTGCCGGCCGTCACCGCCACCAGGACCACCGCCGGATGCAGCTGGACCTGCCGCTTCATCACCAGCGGCTCCAGCAGGTTGCCCTCGATCTGCTGTACGGCGATCACGGCGGCCAGCGTGAGCAGCGCGACGGTCGGCCCCTTCGCGGCGAGCGCCACCAGCACCGCCACCGCCCCGGCCACGGTGGCCCCGATGATGGGGACGAACCCGCCGAGGAAGGTGATCAGGGCCAGCGGCAGGGCGAGCGGCACCCGCAGCAGCACCAGGGCCAGGCCGATCCCGAGCGCGTCGATCGCCGCGATGATCATCGTCCCCCGGCTGTACGCGCCGAGGGTCCGCCAGCCCACCCGGCCGGCCTCGGCGGCGACGTCCCGGTTGGGGCCGGCCGTGCGGCGCAGCACCCAGTGCCACATGGACCGGCCGTCCTTGAGCAGGAAGAAAAGCAGCACCAGGGAGAGCAGCACGGAACCGGCGACCTCGGCGGCAGTCCGCGCCCCGCCGACCGGGTCGGGGGCGCCGCCGCCCAGCCCGTCCCGGGTCTGCCGGATCAGCTTGTCGAGCTGGTCGTCGGTCACCGGGAGGGTGGAGGTGACGAAGTCCCGGGTCCGCTGGAGGCCCTGGTCCAGCTCCTGGCTCAGCTCGCTGAACTGGCTGGCGGTCAGGTTCCACACCAGCACCCCGACGCCGACCAGGATGCCGAGCAGGAACAGCACGGTGAGCAGGGCGGCCAGCGCCGCCGGCAGCCGGAGCCGGCGCAGCAGGAGCAGCACCGGGTCGAGCAGGGCGGTGAGGAAGAGCGTCGCGGCCAGCGCGATCGCCAGCGGGGCCAGCAGTACGGCGATCTTCCCGACCAGGTACAGCCCGGCGACGACCACCACCAGGCAGGCGCTCCACAGCACGGCAGAGCGGACCAGCCACGGCAGCCCGGCCCACGCCTGGCGCGACCCCGCGCCGCTCGCGTCGACCGCGACCCGCCCGGCGCGCTGCCCGTCGTCCGTCGTATCCCCGGCACCGTCGTCGACCACGTCACCCTCCCACTTCTCGGCGAGTTCCCCGTACCCGAACGCCACCTCCCCGACACCCGCCCCACCTCGTACCAATCTTGGACGGTTGTCGCTGGGACGGAACGCGAACTGTCCAAGGTCGGCGGGCGCGGCCGATCCGGCGGCGGTTTGTGCGGGTGGGGGCAGGGAACGCTCCCGTCAGGGAATCAGTGGAGGAGGGGAAGCGCGTGGGTGACTTCATGGACAAGGCCAAGGACTTCGCCGACAAGCACGACAAGCAGGTCGACCAGGGCATCGAGAAGACCGGCGACATGGCCGACCAGCGCAGCGGCGGCAAGTACGACAAGCAGATCGACAAGGGTGTCGACATGGCCCAGCGGCGCACCGGCGAGGGCGACACCTCGCCGCGCTGACCCCGACCCGTCTCCGGTCCCGGGCCGCCACGCCGAGGCGCCCCGGGACCGTCGTGTCGGAGCAGCCGCCGCGCCGGGGCGGGCCAGGGGGATTCTCGTCAAGGCGACCCGGGCCGGAAATCCGGTCCCGCTCACTGGCCGATCATCGAACTCTCTCGCTACGATCCGTATTCGGGGCATGACTCCAGGTGGGTCGCCCCGGCGGACCGGGCGGCCCGACGGCGGGGCTGCGGACGAGAGGGAGTCATCCGGTGACCGACACATCCGAGGCGACGATCCAGCGCTACCCGTTCGGCGATCCCGACCGGCTCAACCTCGATCCGCGCTACGCCCGGTTGCGCCGGGACGAGCCGCTGATCCGGGTCCGCCTGCCGTACGGCGAGCCGGCGTGGCTGGCCACCCGGCACGCCGACGTGCGTACCGTGCTCGGCGACGCCCGGTTCAGCCGGGCCGCCGCCGTGGGGCGCGACGAGCCGCGCAACACCGCGCGGCAGATCCAGGGCGGCATCCTGTCCATGGACCCGCCCGACCACACCCGCCTGCGCCGGCTCGTGGCCCGCGCGTTCACCGCGCGCCGGGTCGAGGAGCTGCGGCCCCGCACCCGGCAGATCGCCGACGAGCTGGTCGACAATCTGCTCGCCGCCGGCCCGCCGGCCGACCTGGTGGAGCACGTGGCCACCCCGTTGCCGATCCGGGTCATCTGCGACCTGCTCGGTGTGCCGGTCACCGACCAGGACAAGTTCCACACCTGGTCGGAGGCGATCGTCTCGACCACCTCGCTGAGCCAGGAGCAGATCCAGCAGTACATCGACAACCTGTTCGCGTACATGGGCGAGCTGATCGCGCGGCGGCGCGACGAACCCACCGACGACCTGATCGGCGCGATGGTCCGGGCCCGCGACGCCGACGACCGGCTCAGCGCGGAGGAGGTGGTCCAGCTCGCGGCGGGGCTGCTCGCCGCCGGCCACGAGACCACCGTCACGCAGATCCCCAACTTCGTGTACGTCCTGCTGCAGCACCCCGACGAGTGGGCCCGCCTGCGGGCCGACCGGACGTTGGTCCCCCGCGCGGTCGAGGAGCTGATGCGCTTCGTCCCGCTCGGCGCGACCGCCGCCTTCGCCCGCTACGCGAAGGAGGACGTCGAGATCGGCGGCGTGCTCGTGCGCGCGGGCGAGCCGGTGGTCGTGTCGATCCCGTCGGCCAACCGGGACGAGACGGTCTTCGCCGACGCCGACCGGCTCGACCTGGGCCGGGAGGTCAACCCGCACCTGGGCTTCGGGCACGGGGTGCACCACTGCGTCGGTGCCCAGCTCGCCCGGATGGAGCTCCAGGTGGTGCTGGACACGCTGCTCGACCGCACCCCGGGGCTGCGCCTGGCGGTGCCCGAGCCGGAGCTGATCTGGAAGAGCGGCCTGCTGGTACGCGGCCTCACCGCGATGCCGGTGGCCTGGTGAGGGGGAGGATCAGGTGAGCATGGAGGAAGGGCAGTCCGGCCCGGGGTGGCGGCTGCACGTGGACCCGACCCGGTGCATCGGCTCGGGCATCTGCGCCGGGACGGCACCCAAGCACTTCGGCCTGGTGGACGGGTTGTCCCGCCCGCTGGCCGAGCGGGTGGCCCCGGCGCAGGCGGTCCTCGACGCGGCCGACTCCTGCCCGATGGAGGCGATCCTCGTCTCCGAGGCGGACAGTCGCCGGCGGATCGCCCCCGAGCCCTGACCGGTGACCACCGTCGACACCGACCCCGAACCGGTGTCGGCGGTGCGTCACCGCAACAGTTCAGAGCTGCTTGTCGCGCAGCTCCTCCATGGAGGTGGGCCGGCCGCTGAGGGCGTCCCGTAGCCGGTCCACCAGGCCGGTGCCAGGGGCGAGCAGCCGGTTCGCCGGCGGGTGGTCCGGCGCGGCCGGGTGCGGCCGGGTCGGCGCCGACCTCTTCGCCGCCTGCACCTTGCCGGCCAGCTCCACCAGTTCCTCCCGGGCCATCGCGGCGCGCAGCCGGGGGAACAGCTCCGCCTCCTCCTCCTGCACGTGGTGGCGGATCGTCTTGGCCAGGTGACCCAGCAGCGGCTCGAACCGGGCCTCCGACGGGTCGACCGACTCCAGCTCCTTCATGGTCCGCTCGGCCTCGGCGTGCTCGGCGATCTCGTGCTCGGCGAGCTGGTCGCCGTCGGGCAGCGCCTTGCGGGCGGCCGGGTAGACGTACTGCTCCTCGGCGACCGAGTGGCGGACCAGTTCGGCGATCACCACGTCGGCGAGTTGCCGGCGGTGCTCCGGGGTGCCCTGCCGGCCCTCCAGCTCCACGAAGATCGCCTCCACCGCGCGGTGGTCGGCGACGAGTACGTCCACGACGTCCTGGTCGGTCACGCCCTGCGGGTGGTCGGTCCTGCTCTGCGGGTCGGTCATGTCGGTGCCCCTTACCGGTTGCGGATCGGTCGGTGCTGAGGCTGGTACCCCGAGGCGACCGTCCGAACCGGTCAAAGACCGTCCGAACCGGTCAGAGACTGCCCAGCACCCGGGTCACGGCGATCTCGATGACGACCCGCTGCGGATTGGGGCGCGGGACGCGGTAGCGCTCGGCGTACCGGCGCTCGGCCTCGGCGACCGACGCCGGGTCGGCGCGCAGCACCGCCCGACCCTCCACGGTCAGCCAGCGCCTCCCGTCGACGTGACAGACCGCCACCGGGGTGCCCGCCGCACCGGCCGCTGCGACGTGCCGGGCCTTGGCCGACGTGCCCGACGTGATCACCCGGGCCAGGCCGGCGGCCGGGTCGAGGGTCATCCCGACCGGTACGACGTGCGGGGTCCCGTCCGCGCGCAGCGTCGTCAGGGTGGCCAGGTGCCGCTCCCGGCAGAACGCGAGGACCCGTTCGTCGTGGATGCCCAACCGATGGTCGCCCGGCATGTCCCGCCCCTGTCCGATCCCGCCGCACCGTGCCGCCCCCGACGCGGGAGCCCGGCCCCGATCATGGCACGGGCTCAGCCGACCGGGCGGCGCGTCCTGTCCTCCTGCGGCCCGGGCTGGCCGGGAAGCTGCCGCTGGGCGGCGCGGTGCTGCCGGACCAGCCGGCCCAGGTAGAGCAGGGCGGCGGCGAGCACCCCGATGTCGTCGAGGTAGATCGGGTCGGGGAGCACGTCGATCGGGAAGATCGTGTAGGCCAGCGCACCCCAGAAGGCGACCTTGCCGCCGACGCCCAGCGTGCCGAGCAGCTTGCGGGTGCGGACCACCCGTACGGCCAGCACGACGGCGCCGACGAGCGTCGCCGCCACGACGAGGCCGGCGACGACCAGCAGCCAGGTGCGCTCCGTCATGCGCCCACGCTAGCCGACCGGGGGCGAAGAAGGGCGACAGAGTTTGCGCCGTCGGCGCTCAGGGAAGAGGGAGCGCCGACAGTGGTCGATGGGTGACCGTACGGTGACGGGGGATTCGCAATGGACAGACGTGCCAGTTTCGGGTTGGCGGCGACGCTCGCCGCAGTGGCCGGGGCGGCGGTGCCGGCAGCCGCCGGGGCCGCGAGCAGCGGGACGTTCGCGCCCCCGCAGTATCTCGCCAGCGGGTCGACGGCCACCAACGCCGTCGCCGTCGCCGACGTCACGGGGGACGGGCGACCCGACATCGTCGTCGGCGTCGACGCCGTGGACGGCACGCAGACGAGCTCGGTGCTGCTCTTCGCCCAGCGCGCCGACCACAGCTACGGCGCTCCGACGAGGATCGTCGCGCACGGCGGCTACAACAGCGACGTACGCCTCGCGGTCGCCGACATCGACGGCGACGGGCGCACGGACGTGGCGCTGTCGTCGTCCGCCGGGGTCGACCTGCTGTTCCAACGGGGCGGGCGGCTCGCCGCACCCGTGCTCGTCGCGGGGAGCGCCGGAGACGTCGCGATCGCGGACGTCACCGAGGACGGCCGGCCGGACCTGGTGGTCAGCGCGCGGCCGGGCGAGGTGCGAATCCACGCGCAGACCGCGACCGGTGCCTTCCCGGTCCACTCGACGGTGACCGGGCCGTACCTCGCCGGCGCCCCGGGCGAGCAGGTGTTCGCCGCCGACCTCAACGGGGACGCCCGGCTCGACGTCGCCCAGTTCTACCGGCACGGCACGTGGGTGCGGCTGCGCCGCGTGGACGGCTCCTTCGGGCCGGCGACGACGTACCGGACGCCGGAGGACGGCAACGGCTACCGCCGGGTCAGCAACGGCGCGGCGGTCGGCGACGTGACCGGCGACGGCCGGGCCGACCTGGTGACGAGCGTCAGCGGCAACACCCCCGACTCCGCCGTCCAGGTGTTCACCCAAGGCGCCGGTGGGCTCGCCACGACGCCGGTGCGGTATCCGGCCTACGACATCGCCTCCGGTCTCGCCGTCGGCGACCTCACCGGCGACGGTCGCAACGACCTGGCGGTCACCCACGACAGTTGGCTGGCGGTGAGCGTCCACCTGCAGCAGCCGACCGGGACGCTCGGCGGGTACACGACGAACCGGGTCGACGGCGTCGGGCCCCAGCGGGACGGCGTGGCCATCGGTGACGTCACCGGGGACGGCAAGCCGGACGTCGTCGCCGTCGCCTACGACAAGGTGGCCATCCTGCGGCAGCTCTGAGCCCCGTGTCGGCCGCCCCGACCCGCTCGGCGGCGGCCGGCACGGTGTCCGGGGCGCGGCGGCCACCCTCACCCGTCAGGCGTGGCCGCTCAGGCCGGGACGGCGGCCCGGCCCCTCGCCACGGCCGGCTTCTGCCGGGCGACCACCGGCATCTCCCGGGTCTGCTCGGCGGCCGGCGACGGCTCGTCGCCCACCCCGGGCAGCAGCGACTCCTGCTCCTGTGGGGCGGGCACGGTCGCGGCGAAGGCCTCGTCCCGCAGGCTGCGCGCGGCGACGGCGGCCTGCTCGGCGGCCCGCCAGGCGGCCTGCTCCCGCTCCTGGGCGGCCTCCTGCCGGGCGCGCAGGTGGTCGCGTACGGCGCGGCGCAGCACCAGCTCCTGGTCGACCGGGTGCAGCCGGGGGTCCCACCCGTTGCGGTGCGCGAACACGTCGCTGAGCTGCTCCTCCGACAGCTCCCGACGCCAGTACGCGTCCAGTGCGGCCCGGTGCAGGTAACGCTCGCGGTCGGCGTACTCGGCGGGGGTGCGCTCGGTGTGCGGGCGGGGCAGGGCCGTGGCGGCCGCCAGCCGGCGGACGTCTGCCTCCGCCGCCTCGTACGCCTGCCACGCGGCCTCGACCTCATCCTGTGCGGACAGCCACTCGGCCCGCATCCGGCTGGCGGTCGCCGCGGCCCGTTCCGCCGCGGTCGCCACCTCGTCGGCGTACCGGCGCTGGGCGCGTTCCTCGGCGGCCTCCTCCAGGAGGCTGGGCATGGCGGCCTCGCGGATCCGCCCGCCGATCACGGAGCGGAACAGGTCGGGCCGGGCGACCAGGCCGGCCACGGCGACGACGGCGAGGACGAGCAGGGCCAGCCAGATCGCGGCGGCCCGGGGCACGTCGAGCAGGACGGAGGAGAGCGCGGTCTGCATGAGGGGCACCTCGGAGGGGACGAAGTGGACTGACGGTCGGGGCCCGCGGTGCGGGCGGGGCCGCGCGTCGACCGGTGCCGGACGGGGCCCTGCCGCAGTCGTCACCGGTGCGGGTGACGGCGGGCGGGGTCGTCGGCGGCGCGGGGCGCGGCGGGCGGCGGGCTCGCGGCGGGCCAATGCGGTGCCGGCACGGCGGTACGACGCCGGGGCGGACCGGATCGGCGGCTGGTGGCGGCCCGGGTCAGTGCCGGGGCGGCCCGCGCCGGACGACGGTGCCGGCGGCCGGGTCGACGGCGGGCCGGTCGACCGGGACGGCCGCCACGGGCCGGCCCACCGGGGCGGGGACCGGCCGCCGCGCGTCGCCGACGACCGGGCGGGCCTGCGGGGCGGCCGGATCGGTGCGCGGCTCGGCCGTCGCGCCGGGGCCCAGCGAGTCGACCCGGCTGGCCACCACGACGGGGTGGGTCGGGCCGGTGGCCGTGGACGCCATGGCGGGGGTGCCGGCCGTGAGGGCGGCGACGCCGCCGAGGCCGACGGCGAGGACCAGGGTGGTCAGCGCGAGGCGACCCAACTCCCCGATGCGGCGCAGCCTCGACCGCCACGAAAGGCGCGACCCGCGCAGCGTCGCCGGCAGGGACGGCCGGGCGAACGCTACGGACTGCACGACACCAACCTATCGCCGATGCGGCCCGCCCGCAGCCTCGGCGGCCGGCCCGGCTGGTGACCCGGGCCACGACCCGTCGCAGTGGACAGAGGATCCCCGTCGGGATACGACCGCCGCGCCGCCGCCGGATGCATCGACGGCGATGAGAATGCCGATAGTTTTCCGGCGGCGTCCCCGGGCATCCTGTCGGGTAGCGCGGCCCCGCCGTCGCCCGTGGGGTGCCGCACCCCACGGTGGAGCGCAAGACCGGAGGAGACCCCATGGGAGTACGTCGACAGGTGGCGCACGCCGTCGCCGCCACCGCCCTGCTCGTGGCCGCGACGGTGGCGGCCACCGGCGCGCCCGCCAGCGCCGCGCCGTCGGTGGCCGCCGCAGCGGTGACCCCGGTGGCGGCGGTCGACCTCCAGCGCTACGCCGGGGACTGGTACCAGGTCGCCGCGATCCCGGCGATCTTCGAGATCCAGTGCTTCAAGAACGTGAAGGCCCGGTACGACGTCCAGCCCGACGGCACCGTCGGGGTGCGCAACACCTGCCGGACGATCCTCGGCACCACCAGCGCGGTCACCGGCCGGGCCCGCAGCGAGAACCCGCCGGCCAACTCGGTGCTGACCGTCTCGTTCCTGGAGGTCGGCGGGCGCTGGCTCTACTTTGGCGGGCCGAACTACCTGGTCATGGGCCTCGACGTGGACTACCGCTGGGCCGTCGTCGGCGACCCGGACCGCCGCACCGGCTTCGTGCTGTCGCGCGGGCCGGCGCTGGGCGGCGCCGAGCTGGCCGAGGCGAAGGCGGTGCTGACCGCCAACGGCTACGACCTCTGCGACTTCCGCACCACCCGGCAGGACGGCGGGGCCGACGCCGGCAGCTTCTGCTGACCGCCCGGCCGGCCCGTCGACGCCCGGCCCGCCGGCCGGGGCGCGACGGGCCGGCCGCTTACCCGCGCAGGCCCTCGTCGGTCGGGTCGACCGGCTCCGGGCCGGTGTCACTCGGCCCGCAGGCCCTCCGGCCGGGTCAGCCGCCAGAGGGCGGGCAGGCTCGCGCCGGTGACCAGCAGCACCACGCCGCCGCCGAGGGCGGCGCCGAGGCCGACCACCGGCCAGCTCATCGAGACCGGCGCGCCGACCATGCGCAGCAGCACCGCCCCGAGGCCCAGGCCGAAGGCTACGGCGAGGCCGAGCCCGACGAGCACCGGCACGGCCGCCTGCCACAGCACCGACAGGCCCAGCGTGCGGCGCGGGGTGCCGACGGCGGCCAGCATCGCCAGCAGGCGGCGGCGCTCCCGCAACTGCTCCAGCACGCCGACGAGCATGCTCGCCCCGAGCAGCAGCAGGGTCACCACGACGCCGACGAAGAGGCCCCGCTTGACGTTGACGAACTGCGTGGCCTGGCGTTCCTCGTCCAGCGCCATGACCTGGGCGCGCACGTCCACCTCGGCGGCGGCGTTGCGGACCCGCTCCAGCGCGTCGGGGTCGGCCGGGTCGAGGCTGAGCAGCGCCTGCGCTCGCAGTCCCGTCCAGGCGGCGTCGGCCGCGCCGGGGGTGACCAGCAGGCTGGTGTGGGACCAACCGACGGGGTCCGGGACCGACGGCACGGCGCGCAGCCGCCGCGGCAGCGTCCAGGCCGTCTCGTTCCCGCTCAGGGTCACCCGGTCGCCGGGGTCGAAGCCGGTGAGCTGCTGCTCGCCGGCCGGCGGTTGAGCGAGGAAGACGTCCCCGTCGGCGCAGGGGCCGAGCCGCGCGTACTCGGCCAGCGTGGCGCAGTCGCCGATGCGTAGCGTGGCCGCCTGGCTCACGTCGGAGCCGATCGCGACGGTGGTCGACGTGCCCGCGCTGCGGGCCACGCCGGGGGCGGCGGCCAGCCGGGCCAGCGCCGCGTCGGGGTCGGGCACGTCGTCGAAGGTGACGAACGCCTGGGCCCGGGAGGTGTCCTGGCCGGTGCGGGTGGTGAACTGCGCCTCCACCCCGGCGACGAGCATCTGCAGGCCGATGCTGCCCGCCACCGCCACCGCCACGCCGCTGACCAGGCGCGCGGAGGTGGCGCTGTCCAGTTGCAACCGGCGCACCGCGAGCTGCCACGGGACCGGGCCGCCGCGCAGCCGGCGTACGGCGAGGTCGACCAGCCAGGGCAGCATGGTGACCGTGCCGACCAGCAGCAGCACCGCCCCGGCCGCCACCTGGTAGTCGGGGGTGTCGGAGCGGCCCTCGCCGACGCCGGTCAGCGGGTAGAGCAGGGCCAGCCCGGCGGCCGGCAGCAGCAGCCGCCACCACAGGCGGCGACGCACGGCCGGGCCCTGGCGGCTCACCCCGAGGGGCTCGACGACGACCCGGCGCAGCGCGACGAGCGCCACCAGCACGGCGAGCACCGGCACCGCCACCGCGACCGCCGCCACCAGGGTCGGGGCGGGGCGCAGGTCCGACGCGTACACGCTGATGTCGCGGAGGGTGACCAGCGGGGCGAGCTGGCGGCCGGCGGCGAAGAGGACGCCGCCGACGGCGAGGCCGAACACCGCGCCGGCCGCCGCCTCGCCCGCGGCGATCCGCCGGACCATCGCGGTGTCGGCACCGAGCAGGCGCAGGGCGGCTAGCCGGCGGTCCCGGCGGTCCCCGCCGAAGCGGACCGCCGCGCCGACGAAGACGACGATCGGCAACAGCAGCACCACGACGACGACCACGACGAGGACCATCAGCACCGGCGAGAACTCCTCGCCGGGCTCCCCGCCGCCGAACTGGTCGCGCCGCACGGCCCACTCGTCGGTCAGGTCCGCGCTGCCGAGATAGAAGGCCAGCTCACCGGGGCCGGCGAGGCCCTGCGCGCCGATCGTGCCGGCGACCCGCGCGCCGCCGAGCCGGGGCGCGAACAGCGGGCCGTCGGGCGAGTCGAGCAGGTCCCGCAGCGCCGGGGAGACGACCACCTCGCCGGCCCCGGGCAGGCGGGTCAGCCCCGGCGGCACCGGCGCGGCCGGCCCCTCGGCGCGCACGATCCGGCCGCGCACCGAGCGGTCCCGGAACTCGGTGTCGGCAAGGGCGACGAGCAGGGTGTTGGCTGCGGCGACCTTCTCGGGACGCCACCCGGTGTCGTTGCGGGCCTCATTGCGGACCGCCCGGGCGTCGAGCGCGCCCGGCACGGCGGCGGCCAGCAGCAGCATGGCCACCCCGATGCCGACGCCGAGCGCGGTCAGCGCCGCCCGCGTCCACCCGTCCCGGCCGCCGGTGACGGCCATCCGCGCGCCCAGCCACAGGTCGGCCAGCACCCGGCCCGGCCTACGCGGCCCGGTCACGCGGCCGGCTCCAGGCTGCGGGTGCGACCGTCGCGCACCACGACCTCCCGATCCGAGTACGCGGCCACCCGCGCCTCGTGGGTCACCAGCACCACGGCGGCACCGGTGTCCCGGGCCGCCCCGGTCAGCAGCCGCATGACGCGCTCGCCGTGCAGCGAGTCCAGCGCGCCGGTCGGCTCGTCGGCGAAGACGACCCGGGGGCCGGTGACCAGCGCCCGGGCCACGGCGACCCGCTGGCCCTGCCCGCCGGAGACCTCGCCGGGGCGCTTGCCGGCCACGTCGTCGACCTCCAGCCGGCCGAGCCACTCGGCGGCACGCCGCTCCGCCTCCCGCCGCCCGACCCGTTCCAGCCGCAGCGGCAGGGCCACGTTCTCCAGGCAGGTCAGCTCGGGCACGAGCTGACCGAACTGGAACACGAAGCCGAACTGCCCCCGCCGCAGGGCGCTGCGCTCCCGGTCCGACATGGCGGTCAGGTCCGCGCCCCGGTAGGTCACCCGCCCCGAGTCGGGACGGACGATGCCGGCGAGGCAGTGCAGCAGGGTCGACTTGCCGGAGCCGGACGGGCCCAGCACCGCCAGCACCTCGCCGGCCCGGACGGTCAGCGACGCCCCGGCGAGCGCCGGGGTGGGGCCGAAGGCCCGGTGCAGCTCCTCGGCGACGAGCAGCTGCTCCGCCGGGGTCGTCCGGTCGTGGCCGTCCACCGTCGTCCCGCCGTCGGCGCGTGCGCCCGTCATCGCCGTACCGCCGTCGGCGTGGGTGCCCGTCATCGCCGCACCGCCTCGGCCAGCTCGTCCAGCCGGGCCGCCGTCAGCTCCAGCCAGCGCAGGTCGGCCTCCAGGTGGAACAGGGCGTGGTCGCAGATGAGCCGCTCGGCCAGGTCGCCGGAGTCCCGACGCCGGGTCAGCTCGCGCATCAGCCGCAGGTGCTCGGCGCGCTGCGTGTCGAGCAGGTCGGCGGCGGAGCGGCCGGTGAGCAGCGCCAGCACCACCTTGGTGTAGAGGACGCTGTGCAGGTACGGCTCGGGCTTCTCCGGCTGGGACAGCCAGCGCCGCACGTCGGTCACCCCGGCCTCGGTGATCGCGTACCGCTTGCGGTCGGGGCCCTCGCCGGCCTCGACCGAGTCGACCTCGACGAGGCCGTTGCGCAGCAGCCGGGACAGGGTGGCGTAGACCTGGCCGAAGTGCAGCGGGCGGGCCTGGCCGAAGCGCTCGTCGTAGGCGCGTTTCAGGTCGTAGCCGTGGCGAGGGCTGGACTCCAGGAGCCCGAGGAAGGTCTGACCGATCGACATGGCCGCGACTATACACATCATGTATACACATGGTGGATAGGCAGGTCGGAAAAGGGGCCCTCCCCGTCGGGGAGGGCCCCGCAGCGTGCGCGGCGGAAGAAGGGTCAGCCGGCGTCGAGCACCGGAGGGACCCCCGGGTCGCCGTCCCGCCAGACCATGTCGTCCTCCGTCAGCCAGGTCAGCCGCTCGTCGGACTCGTCGTCGTCGGCCCGCCCGCGCCCGCCGAGCACGCCCGCCCGGCCGCCGCCGGTGCCGTTCGCGCCCACCCGGCCCACGCCCGTGGCGGCCCGGTGCTCGGCCCCCGCCAGGCCACCCGCCGGCCGGGCCGCCACCGTCGCGCCCGTGCGGGCCGACCCGGCCAGGGAGCCGGTGCCGCCGCCGAGCACGCCGACCGGCGCCCCGGCGGGCGCGCCGAAGAGCAGCCCCGCCCCGGCCCCGGCCGACGCGGCGGCCGTCACGCCACCCGCCGTGCCCACCGGGCCAGCCGGCACGCCGCCGCCGAGCGGCGCAGCGCCGGCCAGGGACGTGCCGGTGTCGAGGTCGGTGCCGCCGGCCCCGGCCGTGCCGCCCGGCGACGCCGAGCCGCCGTCGCCCCCGCCCGGCGGCTGCGCGTCCGGCCCGTCCGACAGGCCGCCCGGGGCGTCCACCGTCGCGTGACCCGTGGTCGGGGTGCCGAAGCCGCCGCCCGGCGCGCTCCTCGGGGCGTGGGCCCCGGGACCGGCCGACGGCGTCGACGTGCTGGTGCTCGGGTCGTACGGCAGGTCGCCGTCCGGCGGCGGCGGGTCGACCAGCCGGCCGTACGCCGACAGGTCGTAGCCGGCCGCCAGCTCGGCGACCACCTGGACCATCCGCCGGTGCGCCTTCTCCTGCTCGGCCTTGTCCTGCTCGTGCCCGAGGAAGCCGCCGACGATCGCGCCCGGCAGGCCACCGGTGAGGCCGCCCGTGATCGCCCCGGAGACCGTCTTGTCGTGGTCGTCGGTCTCGGCCGGGCTCTCCGCCTGCTTCTGCGCGGCGCGCAGGTCGGTGGCCATCAGCGTCAGCCCCTGCCGCACGTCGGCCATCCCCTCGGAGAGGGTCGTCGAGTAGTCGACGATCAGCGACACCCGCCGCTGGAACTCCCGGCCGGCGTCGCCCGTCCAGCCGTTGGCCAGCTTCTCCAGGTCGGCGCGCAGGTCGCGGGCGAGGTCGTCGAGGGTGCCCTTCATGGAGCTCCAGCTGCTGGCGAGACCGTCGATCTGCTCGGGGTCGCCGGCCCGCACGGCGTCGTAGAGCCGCTGGTGGCTGACGTTCTCGTAGCGCGCCGTGTATTCAGACACGAGGGTCGTCCCTCCCGTTCAGCGCGTCGTCGACCCCGGTGAGCGCGGCGGCGATGTCGGCGGCGTTGGCCGCGTTGCGCGCCTCCGTGGTGCGGTAGTTGGTCAGGATCGTGCCGGTCGCGCTCTGCGCCGCCCGCACCGCGTCGCGCAGCCGCCCGACCCGCTGCGCGTAGCTCGTCTGCAGGGCCGAGTAGCGGCGGGCGTTGCTGGTCGCGTCGGCGAACGTGCCCAGATCCGGCGGCCGGCACTGCAACTCGGTGGTGAGCTTCCTGAGCACGGCCTCGGCCTCGGTGAGCCGCGCGGCCAACCGTCGCTGGAAGTCCTCCAGGGACAGTACGTCGACTGTCGTGCGCCCGGTCATGGCATTCCCCGTACGTCGTCGATAACCGTTGGCGAGGATCAGGTTAGTGGACGGCGACCAGACCGGGCGACCCGTGACGACGCCCCACGGCAGCGGCTGCGTGCCCGTGCGGCAGCGCCGACGTGCCCGGCAGCAGCGGCTACGTGCCCGGGGCGAAGTAGGCGAGCGCGTCCTGACGTTCCAGGGCGGGACCCGTCGGGATGAGGGCCAGCAGCGACGCGGGCACCGCCAGCGGCTGCACCCCGCCGTAGCCGAGGGCGGTCAGCGCGTCGCCCGACCGGGTGCCCAGCGGGTGGCGTACCCCCTGGGCGGTGACCAGGTAGACCGTCGAGCCCGGCGCGGCCGCGCCGCCCTCCCCGGCGCCCGGCGCGGCCTGGACCAGCACGCCCCTGCCGCCCGGCAGCAGCACCTGCTCGGCGGTGCGGACCGCGTCGCGGGCCCCCTGCCGGACCGGGGTCGCGGCCGGGCCGGTCAGCTCGGTCGGCACCCGGTCGAAGACCTCCAGGGTGGTGGTGGGCGGCGCGTCGGCCGCCGACCTGCGGTAGGTGGCGCAGAGCACCGTCCGGCCCGCCTGCACCGGGTGCAGCGTCGGCAGGGTGCGCGGCGTGCCCTCCGGCTCCACCCGCTGCCGGGTCAGCAGCCGGCCGGCCTCGTCCGGGGTGATGTCGGTGATCCGGCCGCCGTCGCGCAACAACAGCAGGGCGCTGACCTCGCCGATCGACGCCAGCCCCTCCCGGGTCAGCACGTAGTGCTGGCCGGCGGCCCGGAACACGTCGCCGACCCGGGCCGGCCCGTCGCCCACGCTCTGCCGGCCGGTCTCGCCGTCGCCGGGCAGCTGCGGCTCGCGGAGCACCGGCCCTGCCGGCACGGCGTTGAGCAGCTGCTCGCCGACCGTGAGCGTGGTGGCCCCGGCCATCCGCAGCGCGGCGGTCGCCGGGTCCCCGCCGGCGATCCGCAGCCGGGCGTCGCCGGTGAGCAGATAGCGCCGGCCGTCCACGGTGGCCAGCACCGCGCGGTCGCCCAGCGGCGTGCCGCCGGCGAGCGGCCGGTCGATCACCACGTGCGTGGTCGACCGGTCGGGAGCGGCCGGGTCCGGCACGTCGCAGACCGACCAGGGCAGACCGACCAGCGCCTTGCGGTCGGGCAGCGCGTCCGGCGCGCCGACGATCCCGATGGTGCGCCCGCGCGGCCGGTCCGCGATGGACGCCCGTGACATGGTCCGCACCGTCGGGTCCGCCTCGTCGAGGACGAGCCGGGCCGAGGTGTAGTTCAGGGTCGGGTGCAGCAGGCCGTCCACGTAGACGTACGTCGCGCCGGTCTCCCGCTCGATCACCAGCGTGTTCGCCTCCAGCGGCGCGGCGTTGCCGGTGAGCTGGCCGTACGCGCCGACGCCGCCGAGCACCACCGCCGCGGCGACCACGCTGCCGACCACGGCCAGCCCGAGCCGCCGCATCGGCAGGTTCGTCGTCTCGGGGTCGCCGGAGAGCAGCGCGGAGACGATCCGGCGGGTGACGAAGCGGTACGCCTGCACCTGGTCGCGGCGGGTCCGCATGAGCTACCTCCGGCGGCGGGTCGGGCCGCGACGATCGAGCCCGACGACGGGGTGGGCCGTGGCGATCAGGTCCGAGCGCCGCCACGGGCTTCCCTACGATAAGGGGCCGCCGGCCGGTCACCGGGGCCACCGCCCGTCCGGGGGTGGGGCCACCGTCCGGCGGGACCGGGGCCGCCGTCCACGCGGGGCGGGGGTCGCCGCCCGCCGGGCCGGCCGCCAGGAGAGCCGCTGTCGAGAAGGGACGCCACCGATGACGCAGGTCCAGGCGCCACCCGGTCGTACGGCCGCCGGCCCGGCCGATCCGCCCGCCCGGCCCGCCCCGCCCGACCGCGCGGTGGTCCCCGCCGACCGGCGCAGTCGGGGCCGGCTCGGCCCGGTCGTCGTCGGCCAGCTCGTCGTGGCGGAGCTGGCCGCGCTGGCCGGCTACGCCGCGCTCGGCGGACCCCCGTGGCTGGTCGGCGTCGTCGGGGTCGTCGCGGTGGCGGCCGTCGCCGCCGCCTTCGCCCGCCGGGGCGGCCGCTGGTGGTACGAGGACCTGCTGCTGCGCCGCCGGCTGCGGCTGCGCCGGGAGGAGGCGCGGGCGGCGGCGGGCGGCGACACGGGCGAGGCCCGGCTGGCCGTCGTCGCCCCCGAGCTGACCATGATCGAGCTGACCGAGCGCGGCACCCGCCTCGGCGTCGGCCAGGACGTCCGGGGCTGGTTCGCCGCCGTGGCGCTGGACCCGCCCCCGGGCGCTCCCGCCGGCTCGGTCGACGCGACGGTGGTGGACCGGGCGCTGGCCGTGCTCACCGAGTTCACCGCGCCGGTGTCGCTGGCCCAGGTCGTCTCGCACACCCTCGTCTGGTATCCGGCGCCGGGCGCGCCCCCGGCCGCCCACCGCACCGTCTGGGTGGCCGTACGGCTGTCCGTGCGCGACGCCCGCACCGAGGCGGTGACCCGGGGCGGCGGGACGCTCGGCGTGCACCGCACCGTCGCCGCGGCGGTCGGCCGGCTCGGCAAGGCGCTGCACGCCGCCGGCCTGGGCCACCGGGTCCTGGGCCGGGACGAGCTGCGCGCCGCGCTGGTCTCCGGGGCCGGCCTGGACCTGACGCCCGAGCCGCAGGCGGAGACCTGGACCGGGCTGCGCGGCGGCGGCTGGACCCAGCGCTGCCTGGCCCTGCGCGCCCGCGCCGGCGCCACCTGGGGGCCGCTGGTGGACGCCGTCACCGCCACCTCCGCGCCGTCGCACACGTTCGCGGCCGTGGTCCGCCCCGGCGACCGGCCCGGCCCGCCGCTGCTGCGCGTCGCCGCCCCGGCCGACCACGTCGAGGCGCTGGTCAAGGTGGTCCGGGACGTCGCCCGCCGGGCGGGCGCCCCGGCCCGGCCCCTCGACGGCGAGCACGGCCCCGCCGCCTGGGCCGCCGCCCCGACGGCCCGCCGCGTCGTCGACCACCGACCCGACTGAGCCCCCCGCAGGGGCGGTCAGGGGCGGAGGTTGACGATCCAGCCGTAGAGGCCGCAGACCCAGACCGCCAGGGGCACCAGGGAGATGATCAGCAGGACCTCGACGATGTCCAGCAGCCGTCCCCAGACCGGCGAGATCCGCTTGCCCGCCACGGTCAGCCCGTAGATCAGGCTGACCACGGCCGCCACCACCAGCCCGCCGAGGACCACGCCGAGCCGGACGGCCGCCCCGCCCGCGGCGAACGTGGCCGCCGCCGTGAGGCCCAGCCCGAGGCCCCCGGCCAGCAGCACCGGAACGCGCTGGGCGCGCCCGAGGAACGGCCGGGCGCGCAGCAGCGACAGCAGGGCCAGCACCAGGCAGAGCAGCACCGCCGGCAGCCGGCCGTCGAGGGCGAGCACGAACTCCCCGCCCAGCACCAGCAGGGCGACCGTCCACAGCAGACCGGTGAGGAACTCGTCGGCCCGCTCGCTGCGCCGCAGCACGCTGCGGCCGTCGATGGTCTCCGTGTCGGTCTTGAGGTCGTCCGGGCCGGTCGGGATGGACGGCACGGGCAGCCGGGCCAGCCGGTACGCCGCCATCGGCAGGGCCGGCAGGGTGGCGAACGCGACCGTGGCGACCACCGCGGCGGCGGCCGGCGCGCCCACCGAGAACGCCAGGCTCACCACCGCGCCGAAGCCGACCGCCCCGCCGACGGCGACCGCGCCGAAGAACAGCGGCAGCCGGTCGCCGACGGCCAGCGCGGCGACCGCGCCGAACACCACCACGGCGGTCGCGGCGAGCAGCACGTCCGGGGCGGCCAGCTCGCCCAGGCCCCGGTCGCCGGCCAGCACCAGCAGGCCGCCGACGGCGGCGTACCCGAGGCCGACCAGGGCCAGCACCGCGCCGGTGCGGCTGTCGCCGGCCGCCCGGGACAGCACGGCCGCGCCGACCAGCAGGGCGACCGCCATCAGCAGGGCGGCGATCGCCCCGGGGAGCTGCGGCGGGCCCGCGAACAGCGCCGCCAGCGCGCCGGCCGACAGCGCCGCCGCCGCGAACAGCACCGCGAACGACCGGGTCGTGCTCACCTGCCAGCTGCCGGGGCGCTGGTTCGTCGCGGTGGCCACCGCGTCCACCACGTCGTCGAAGACGATCTCCGGGGCCGCCGCCGCGCGGGGGTTGAAGTAGAGCACCTCGCCGTCGCGGACGCCGAGCTGCGCGGCCGTACGTCCACCGTCGAGCGGCTGCCCGCCGAGCCGGGCGAGGCTCCAGCCGCCGTGCCGCACCCCCTCGTCGGCGAGGTCCTCACCGGCGTACCGCAGCAGGGTCGGCAGCAGGTCCGCCAGCGGCACGTCGGCGGGGAGGGCGAGGTCCATCCTGGTCCGGGGCGCCACGATGGTGACCCGGCTCAGGCCGCCGGTCGCCGTCCTCGTCGCCACTGTGGCCTCCTCGCGTTCGCCTGCGCTCCACCCGCCCGGGCCGCCGCCGAAGTGGGTC
This sequence comes from Micromonospora haikouensis, assembly GCF_000876225.1. Lineage (NCBI taxonomy): Bacteria > Bacillati > Actinomycetota > Actinomycetes > Micromonosporales > Micromonosporaceae > Micromonospora > Micromonospora haikouensis. The sequence continues at coordinate 984,316 of NZ_JXSX01000001.1, forward strand.
CCCGACGCCCACGGGAGATTACCTACGATGGCCCCCACGTACGATGCCCACCCGACGGCCCGCGCCCGGTCGTCGCGCCACCCCGGCCGCACGTCACGCCGCGCCGGCCGGCGTCCGGGCCGCTTCTGGGGGAGGAGAACGCCGTGAGCACCGTCGTGTTCCGTCGGCTTCCGCGTCAACCGGGGCCGGCCCTGCCGCGCGGCGAGGTGCTGCTGGAGTCCCCGCCGGAGCTGCCCGAGCCGACCCCCCGGGGCATGGGCCAGCTGCTGATGATCCTGCCGATGGTCTGCGGCGTCGGCGCGATGGCGTTCCTCTACGCCGGCCGGGGCGGCGGCATGATGACGTACGTCGCGGGTGGGCTCTTCGGGGTCTCCATGCTCGGCATGGCGATCGGCTCGCTGAGCAACGGCGGCAACGACAAGGCCGAGCTGAACGCCGAGCGCCGCGACTACATGCGCTACCTGGCCCAGATGCGCAAGCGCACCCGGCGCGCGGCCGAGCAGCAGCGGGCCGCCATGACCTGGCGGCACCCGGAGCCCGACGCGCTCTGGTCGATCGCCGCGTCCCGCCGGCTGTGGGAACGCCGGGTCACCGAGGACGACTTCGGCGAGGCGCGGATCGCCATCGGCCCGCAGCGGCTGGCGGTGGAGATCGTGCCGCCGGAGACGAAGCCGGTGGAGGACCTGGAGCCGATGAGCGCGATCGCGCTGCGCCGGTTCGTCCGCGCCCACTCCACGGTGCCGGACCTGCCCACCGCGCTGTCGGTGCGGGCGTTCTCCCGGGTGGTGTTGCGCGGCGAGCGGGAGCCGGTGCTCGACCTGGCCCGGGCCACGATCGGCCAGCTCGCCACCTTCCACGCCCCGGACGACCTGGTCGTCGTCGTGGTCGCCGCCGACGACCGGCAGCCGGCCTGGGACTGGGTGAAGTGGCTGCCGCACGCCCAGCACCCCGGCCGCACCGACGCCGCCGGGGCCCGCCGCCTCGTCTTCGCCACCCTCGCCGAGGCCGAGGAGTCCCTCGCCGACGAGCTGGCCGGCCGGGCCCGGTTCAGCCCGGACGCCAAGCCGCTGACCACCGCGCCGCATCTGGTGGTGGTCATCGACGGCGGCGAGGTCGCCGCCACCTGCCAGCTCACCGGGCCGAGCCTGCTCGGCACCACCGTCGTCGACCTCTCCGGGGCCGTCCCCCGCGACGCCGGCCGCTGGCTGCTCTGCCTCGACGTCGGCGACGGCAGCGCCGTCGACCTGGTCCGGGGCGCGACCACCACCCGGCTGGGCCGCCCCGACCGGCTCACCTTCGCCGCGGCCGAGGGACTGGCCCGGCAACTCGCCCCCTACCGCCTCTCCCAGCAGCAGGCCGGCGCGGAGGAGCCGCTGGCCCGCAGCACCGAGCTGCCGGACCTGCTCGGCGTCGGCGACGCCGCCACCGTCGACGTGCGGCAGACGTGGCGACCGCGCAGCCACCGCGACCGGCTGCGCATCCCGCTCGGCGTCGGCCCCGACGGCAACGTCGTCGAGCTGGACTTCAAGGAGTCCGCGCACGAGGGCATGGGCCCGCACGGCCTGGTCATCGGCGCGACCGGCTCCGGCAAGAGCGAACTGCTGCGTACGGTGGTCGCCGCCCTCGCCGTCACCCACTCCTCGGAGGAGCTGAACTTCGTCCTGGTCGACTTCAAGGGCGGCGCGACGTTCGCCTCCCTGGACGCGCTGCCGCACACCAGCGCGGTGATCACCAACCTCTCCGACGAGCTGCCGCTGGTCGACCGGATGCGCGACGCCCTGGCCGGCGAGATGAACCGCCGCCAGGAGGTGCTGCGGGCCGCCGGCAACTACGTCTCCCGTTACGAGTACGAGAAGGCACGGGCCGCCGGCGAGGCGCTGGAGCCGATGCCGAGCCTGCTCATCATCTGCGACGAGTTCAGCGAGCTGCTCGCCGCGAAGCCCGACTTCATCGACCTGTTCGTGATGATCGGCCGGCTGGGCCGGTCGCTGGGCGTGCACCTGTTGCTCGCCTCGCAGCGGCTGGAGGAGGGCAAGCTGCGCGGCCTCGACACGCACCTGTCGTACCGGATCGGCCTGCGCACCTTCTCGGCGGTGGAGAGCCGGATCGTGCTCGGCGTGCCCGACGCGTACGAGCTGCCCAGCGCCCCCGGCCACGGCTACCTCAAGACCGACACCGCCACCATGCTGCGGTTCCGCGCCGCGTACGTGTCCGGCCCGTACCGGGCCCCGGGGGAGCAGGCGCGCTCGGCGCAGGCGCTGGTGCGCCGCCGCATCGTGCCGTACGGCACGGAGTTCCTGCCGGTGCCCGCCCCGGACCTGACGGCGGAGCCGGTGGCCGAGCCGGAGCAGCCGGCCGAGGGCAAGGCCGTGGCCATGCTCGACGTGCTGATCGGTCGGCTCGCCGGCCAGGGTCGCCCCGCCCACCAGGTGTGGCTGCCGCCGCTGTCGGAGCCGCCGAGCCTTGCGGACCTGCTCGGCCAGCTCGCCGTCGACCCGACGTACGGCCTGACCACCGCCGGCTGGGCGGGCCGGGGCCGGCTCACCGTCCCGGTCGGGGTGGTCGACCGCCCGTACGAGCAGCGGCGCGACCCGATGATGGTGGAGCTGGCCGGCGCGGGCGGCAACGTGGTGATCGTCGGCGCGTCGCTGTCCGGCAAGAGCACCCTGCTGCGGTCGCTGCTCGCCTCGCTGGCGCTCACCCACACCCCGCGCGAGGCGCAGTTCTTCTGCCTCGACTTCGGCGGCGGGGCGCTGCGCAGCCTGGAGGGGCTGCCGCACACGGCGGGGGTGGCCGGCCGGCGGGACACCGAGGCGGTCCGCCGCACGGTCGCCGAGGTGGTCGGGATCATCGACGAGCGGGAGCAGCGGTTCGCCCAGCACGGCATCGACTCGGTGGCGGCGTACCGGCGTCGCCGGGCGGCCGGCGAGTTCGCCGACGACCCGTTCGGCGACGTGTTCCTCGTGGTGGACGGCTGGAACACGCTGCGCCAGGAGTACGAGGAGCTGGAGCAGACGATCACCAACCTGGCCAACCGGGGGCTGGGCTTCGGCATCCACGTGGTGATCACGGCGGTGCGCTGGGCGGAGATCCGGATCAACCTGCGTGACCTGCTCGGCACGAAGCTGGAGCTGCGGCTCGGCGACGCGGCCGAGTCGGAGATCGACCGACGGGCCGCGCAGAACGTGCCGGAGAAGACCCCCGGTCGCGGCCTGACCCGCGACAAGCTGCACTTCCTGGCGGCGGTATCGCGGATCGACGGCCGCCGCGACGTCGACGACCTGACGGAGGCGTCGGTCGCCCTGGCCGGGCACGTGGCGCGGGCGTGGCCGGGCGCCCCCGCCCCGAAGGTACGGCTGCTGCCGCGCCGGCTGCCCCTGGCCGAGCTGGCCCGGGTGGCCGACCGGTCGGCGCCGGGCCTGCCGATCGGGGTGAACGAGTCGGCGCTCGCCCCGGTCCACCTGGACCTGGCCAGCGAGCCGCACCTCACGGTGTTCGGCGACGCCGAGTGCGGCAAGACCAACCTGCTGCGGGTGATCGCCCGGGGGATCGTCGAGCGCTACACCCCGGCCCAGGCCCGCCTGGTCATCGCCGACTACCGGCGCGGCCTGCTCGGCGCGGTCGAGGGCGAGCACCTGCTCGACTACGCCCCGTCCAACCAGGTCTTCGCCCAGGGGCTCGCGTCGATCCGCAGCGCCCTGTCCAACCGGCTGCCCGGCCCGGACGTCACCACCGCCCAGCTCCGCGACCGGAGCTGGTGGAAGGGGCCGGACCTCTACATCCTGGTGGACGACTACGACCTGGTCGCCTCCGGCGGCAGCAACCCGCTCAGCGCCCTGCACGAGCTGCTGCCGCAGGCCCGCGACATCGGCCTGCACCTGATCGTCACCCGCCGCGTCGGCGGGGTGGCGCGGGCGCTGTACGAGCCGGTGCTGCAACGCCTGCGCGAGCTGGACTCGCCCGGCCTGCTGATGTCCGGCGCCCGGGAGGAAGGGCCGGTCTTCGGCACGCTGCGCCCGAGCCCGCAGCCGCCGGGCCGGGGCACGCTGGTGCGGCGGCGCGACGGCCAGCAGCTCATCCAGACGGCCTGGTCCGATCCGGCCTAGCCGCGTTCCGTCGGGGCCGGGGACGGACGCGGGGTGACCCGGTCCGGTAGCGTCGGGCCGATCGTCGATCGTGCAGAAGGGACCGTGGTGAGCACCTCGGGGGGATACGGGGGCGGCGGCGCCGTCGAGAACATGTTGCGTCAGGCGCAGGAGCAGCAGCGCCGGTTGGCCGAGTTGCAGCGGCGGCGCGCCGAGCTGCGGGTGCCGGGGGAGAGCCCGGACGGCCTGGTCCGGGTCACGGTCGACGGCGAGATGAAGATCGGCGACATCGAGATCAACGCGCGGGCGATGCGGCTGGACAGCTTCTCCCTCGCGGAGTCGCTCCAGGCCGCGATCGACGCGGCGTACGCGGCCTACGGCGAGCACCAGCAGGAACTGCTCACCGAGATGCTCGGCGGCTCCGAGCTGGTCAGGAAGGCCCAGGACGGCACCCTGACCCCCCAGGACTGGTTCCGCCGGTTCGGGGTGGACCTGGACGACCCGTTCCGCGGCCTGCGCCGCTGAGCCCGGCAGGGGGACACGATGGCGAACAAGGTCGACGTCGACGCGATCCGCAAGGCGGGCCAGAAGCTCGACGCCCCGGACGGTCCGATCCAGTACCTGCGCAACGTGCAGTCGCTGCTGGAGAGCGTGAGGCTGCCGGAAGGGTCGCTGACCCTCTTCGGTGGCGCGACCGTCGACGCGCACAACGCCTCGGTCGACGGCCACCTGGAAAACGTGAAGACGGGCATCGAGCACCTGCACCGGGCGGCCGAGCAGCTCGAACAGACCGCCAAGAACTGGGAGAAGTCGGATCAGCCCTGGGTGGTCAAGTGACCGGCCGGGAGCGCGACGGGGGGCAGCACCGATGACGGAGATCCTGATCGCCAACGCGTCCGGCGCGGTGACCGGCACGCACACGGTCGCCGCGACGACGGCACCGGTGCGAGGGCTGCTCCCGGCGGCCCGGGCCAACTGGGTGTGGCTTGTGGGGGCGAGCCTCCTCGCGATGGGCATCGCCTACCTGGAGACGTTCGACAACGACGAGGTCAACAAGTCCATCAAGGAGTGGGGCGACGCCGCCCGGCTGCTCGGCGCGGACCAGTTCGGCGCGGCCCTCGGGCAGGTGCCGCCGTCCGACGAGGAGTGGGACTTCGACGACCGGGACGCGTTCGAGCTCTTCCTCCGGAAGCTGGGTGCGGAAATCAACTCGCTGGCCGAGGCGTTCAACGCCAACAAGGAGAGCCTCACCGCCGCCCGGGACGCCTTCAACGACGCGGTCAACGCGCTGGTCGAGGCGCTCATTCCGGTCCTGGTCGCGGTGATCGCGTCGGTCGCCCTCCAGGCGTTCCCGGCGACCGCGCCCATCGCCGAGGCGATCGGGATCACCGGGCTGACCGTGAGCGTGGCGATCCTCGCCCTGGTCTTCGGGGACATCAGCGCGTTGTTCACCAGCGTGATGGCGGGGTTCCAGCACAACAACCGGTTCGCCTTCGTGTCGGACTCCCGCCCCGGCTGGGCGGCCACCGGCACCGACCCCGACATCAAGGACATCAAGATCGACTGGGTCAAGGATTCCAAGTTCTACCAGTGAGAGGCGGCGACATGGTGGCGCTCTTCGTGTTCTCCCTGCTCACCATCCCGGTCTTCCTCGTGCTGGGGCTGGTCGCCCAGATCTGGCGGGTGACCTGGGCCAAGCGGGGCAGCGAGGTGGCGGTCCTCGCGGGCGTCGCCGCGCTGCTGCCGGTGGTGTTCGAGCGGGCCTTCGAGAAGCCGGTGCTCTGGCCCGGCGTGGTGCTGCTGGCCGTACTGCTGGTGTTTGGCGTGGTGATGCACGTGCGGTCCTACCGCAAGCCCTCCTGACCCGGATGCGGCCCGGGTCCGATCGGGACGGTCCACGCGAGGGCGCCCCTGCACCGGTGACACCGCGGCAGGGCTGCGCGGGTTGGACGGGGTCGGTTACGGTGCATCCTGAATGTCCGTCGGTGGGGTTGGTCGCCTCGCCACGGGGGAGGGGCGCGGCAGAGTTCCGCCGCCACAACGATGACGGAAGGGTGTGAAGCATGGCGTTCGAGGTCGACGCATCGACTCTGCATACCGCGGCGAATGACGTGCGGTCCACGCGCGGCGATGTCGACGGTGAGCTCAAGAAGCTGTGGAACGTGGTCGACGACCTGGCGATGGCCTGGAAGGGGCAGGCGTCCTCGGGCTTCCAGCAGCTCATGCTGCGCTGGAACGAGGACACGGCCAAGCTGCTGACCGCGATGGACAACATCGCCGACCTGCTCGACAAGTCCGGCACGACCCACCAGGTCAACGACGAGGAGCAGCAGCAGATGCTGGACAAGTTCCACGCTGCGCTGAACCCGTGACCGGCAGCCAGGCGTAGGGGAGGAAATCATGAGCATCAAGGTCGACTACGCGGTTCTCGAGAGCAGCAACCAGCAGATGACCGCCATCTCGCGGACCATCGACGAGAAGCTCGACACGCTGCGGTCCATGCTGAGCAAGCTGCACTGGGAGGGCGAGGACCGCACCGCCTACGAGCAGCACCAGGCGCAGTGGGACGCCGCCGTCCGGGACATCAACAAGATCCTGAACGACATCGGCGGCGCGGTCGGCATCGCCCGCGAGAACTACGTCACCACGGAGATGAGCAACTCCAAGGTGTGGAACAGCTGAGCTGACGCGGGAACGGCTCCGGTCCGGCTCGACCGGACCGGAGCCGTTCTGCGTGAGGGCCGACGAGAGCCGGGGGGAACGATGCACACGGGGGGACACCGCCGACCGCTGCTGCGGTCCGCCGCCGCCACGCTGGCGCTGGTCACCCTCGCCGGTGGCGGCCTGCTCACCGCGCCCGCCCCGGCGCGCGCCGCCGACACGGTGCGCGGCCTCCAGTGGCACCTCGACTCGTTGCGCATTCCCGAGGCGCACAAGCTGTCCCGGGGCAGGGGCGTCACGGTCGCGGTGATCGACGGTGGGGTCTACGCCGCCCACCCCGACCTGCGCGGTCAGGTCCTGAAGGGCACCTCGCTGTCCAGCGCGGTACGGGCCGACGGCCACGCCGACCCGGATCGCGAGCATGGCCACGGCACCGCGATGGCCGGCATCATCGCCGGCCGGGGCGGCGGGCCCATGCGCCTGCTCGGCATCGCCCCGGAGGCGAGGATCCTGCCGGTCGCGCTGGGCCAGCCCCGCGAATACGACATCGCGGGTGGCATCCGCTGGGCGGCCGACGCCGGAGCCGACGTGATCAACCTGTCCGTCGGCACCCCCGGCGACGATCCGCAGGTCACCGAGGCCGTCCGGTACGCGCTCGGCAAGGGCGCGGTGCTGGTGGCCGCCGCCGGCAACCGCAGCACCAACCAGGCCGTGCCGACTCCGGCCAACGTGCCCGGCGTGCTCGCGGTCGGGGGCACCGCGAAGAACGGCTCGCGGTGGAGCGGGTCGGTCACCGGCCCGGAGCTGGGGCTCGCCGCGCCCGGTGAGCGGATCATCAGCTCGGTGCCGCCGCCGGTGTCGCCGAATGGGTACGGCGTGGGCGACGGGACCAGCGACGCGGCGGCGATCGTCTCCGGGGTCGCCGCGTTGGTGCGGTCCCGCTATCCCCGGCTCGACGCCGCGAACGTGGTCAACCGGCTGATCCGCACCGCGCGCGACCGGGGCGCACCCGGCCGCGACCCGGAGTACGGCTTCGGCGGCGTCGACGTGCTGGCCGCGCTGACCGCCACCGTGCCCGAGGTGGACGGCAATCCGCTGCTGACCGGCGCTTCCCCGAAGCCGGGCGACCCCGACGCCGACTCCCCGGCCGACGACTCCGACGACGGTCGGCCGGCGGTCTCCGTCGGCCTGGCGGACAACGCCCCGATCCAGCTCGCGCTCTGCCTGCTGGCGGTGCTCCTGGCCGGCGCGGTGATCGTGGTGCTGGTCGTGGTCAACCGCCGGGCGGCCCGCCGCCGGGTCCCGTCCGGCCCGCCGGGCCCACAGCCGCAGAGCCCGCCGGGCGCGTATCCGCACAACCCGCCGGGCCCGCACGGGTACGCCCCGCCGCCCGGCCCGCACCCGCACGGGCCGCCGCCGGGCCCGGCCGGCGGGTACCCGCACGACCCGGCGGGCCCGCCGGGCCCGCAGCCGCGCTGACACCGACACCTGAGATACGGGGCCAGGGGAGGGCACCATGAGCGACGAACGGAACGACCCGGACCGGGTGGAGGTCGACCTGCCCGTGCCGTTGCCGATCAACCCGCTGTACCCGGGGATGGGCGACATCCGGGGGATCAGCTTCGACCGGACCGGCGTGGACCAGGCCGAGACGCCGAGCGGGTTGGTCGCCGGCAAGGGCGAGAAGGGCGTCCAGACGGAGTGGGACGCCGGCAACCTCGACTCGGCCATCACCTGGCTGGAGACGCACGCCAGCTACCTCCACCGGCTCTCCTACGACATGGCCGACATCTCCGAGAAGCTCGGCGGCGGCCAGGCCGTCGCCGGCAAGGGGCCGCTCGGCGGCTTCCCGTACGCCCTCCAGCTCGCCCAGCGGCACCAGCAGGTCTACACCGGCACGGAGGGCGGGCTGCGCACCCTCTCGGAGAACCTCTACTCGGCGGCCGAGGCGCTGCGCACGGTCAAGCGCAACTACGAGACCGCCGAGGGGGCCAACGAGATGACCGCGCAGGAGATGCAGCAGGCCTTCACCGACGCCGCCCGCGGCGGCAGCTAGATCGACGGGAGCGGAGCATGGGGGACAAGAGCTGGGAGGACATGGCCCGGGAGGTCCTCGTCGAGGGCCGCCCGGCCGACGTGCAGAGCGCCGCGCTGGGCTGGCAGGAGCTGATCAAGAACGTCGATCAGGTCCGGGAGAGCCTGGAGAAGAACGTCAAGGACCTGGGCGCGGTCTGGAAGGGCCCGGCGTACGAGTCGTTCAAGACGCACATCGAGGGGCTCGCCAAGAACGCCAAGTCGATCGTCGACGACATCGACAACCCGGGGCGGGGCAAGGTCAGCATCGTGACCACCCTGGAGACGGCCGCCCGCCAGCTGGAGGACGCCCAGAACAAGATGCCGATCCCGGCGGCCTGTGTCGGTGACGTCCTGGCCGCCCGCAACGGCGAGATCACCCTCGGGGTCGGGCTCTTCGAGACCCGGGTCACGGCGGAGGTCATGGGCAGCTGGCCGGCCGAGCAGCTCGGCAAGGTGGGCGACTGGGTGACCGGCTGGTTCTCCGACCAGGAGGGCGACGCCCGCAAGGTCTACGACGAGGTCAACGGCAACTTCAAGGACCGCACCATGGAGGCGCCGGGCACGGTGACCTCCAACAACCTGGGGACCGGCCCGACGGAGGTGCCGAACCTCGGCGGCGGCCCGGGCGGCGGGGGTGCCGGCGGGGTCCCCTCGGTGGGCGGCATGCCCTCCACCGGCGGCGTCGGCGGCGCGTCCCCGACGGGCCTCGGCAAGCTGCCGGACGTCGGCGACGGTAAGCCCGACTTCGGGTCGACGACCCACCCGGACCTCACCCCGGTCACCGACCTCCCCGACACCGGGTCCGTGGATCCGGGCGGGCTGGACGACGGCTACGGGACCGGCCTGGCCGGTGCCGGCGCGCCGACCACCACCGGCCTCGGCCCGGGCGGGCTGGGCGGCGGCAGCGGCGCGGGCCTGTCCGGTGGCGGCGCGGGCGGCGGCATCCCCGGCGGCGGCGCGCTCGGCAAGACGGTCAGCCCCGGGCTGCCGCCGATGCTCGGCGGCGGTGCCGCCGGCGCGGGCCGGGGCGCCGGCAGGGGCGCGGGCGGCCGGCTCGGCGCGGGCAAGCCGGGCATGGGCGGCATGATGGCCCCCGGCATGGGCGGCGGTGCCGCCGGTGCCCGGGGCGCGGGCGGCCGGGCTGCCGGTGCCGGTCGGCCGGGTGGCGCGACGGCGGGCCGGGGCGGCGTGGCCGGCGCGGGCGGCGGGGCCGGCTACGCCGAGGAGGAGCAGGTGCGCAACACCTGGCTGGAGGAGGACGAGGACGTCTGGGGCGCGGGCGGCGACACCACCCCCGGCATCCTGCGCTGACTGTGAGGCTGGCCGGTCGCCGTCACCGGCCCGGGGCGGGCCCGACCGTGGTCATCCCCGGGCGGAGGTGGGGCGGCGGTCCGGCCGAGGTCATCCCCCGGCCGGGGTGGGGCGGCGGCCCGGCCGCCAGCCCCGGCGCCGTCCCCGGGCCAGGATCGGCCTGGCGGCCAGCAGCACGCCGGCCAGCACCGCGCCGGCCGCCGCCACCCAGACCGCCACGGCCCGCTGCCAGCCCAGCGGGTCCCGCGGCGGGGCGGGCGCGGCCAACGCCCCGGGCGGCGGGTCGCTGCGCGTGCCGAGCACGCTCGTCACCGCCCGGTACGGGTTCACCACCCCGTAGCCGACCTCGGCGTTGTGCCCGTCCGGGGGGTTGTCCGCCGTGCGGGTGAGCCGGTAGGCCACCCCGTCCGGCGTGAGGTCGGGATGCGCGGCGCGGACCAGCGCGGCCACCCCCGAGACGTACGCGGCGGCGAAGCTCGTGCCGCCCTGCGGCTCGGCGAGGTACCCCTGTCCCCGGGGCGCGGGGCCGACGATGTCCAGCCCCGGGGCGGCGATGTCCACGTAGTCGCCGCTGACCGAGCTGCCCACGTGGCCGCCCTGCGCGTCGACGCCGGCCACGGCGATGACCCCGGGATACGCCGCCGGGTACGCCGGCAGGTCCTGCTGCTGCTCCTGGCGGTTGCCGGCGGCGGCCACCACGACGACGCCCTTGGCGAGGGCGTACTCGACGGCGGCGGCCAGCTCGGGCCGGGGCAGGGTGACCAGGGACAGGTTGATCACGTCGGCGCCCTGGTCGACGGCCCAGCGGATGGCGAGGCCGATCTGCGCCGGCAGGCCCTCGTCGTTGGTGCGCCGGGTGTCCGGCAGCACGCGTACGGGCAGGATCCGGGCGGCCGGCGCGACGCCGGTGAACGGCGAGCCGGTGCCCTCCCGGCCGGCGATGATGCCGGCGACGATCGTGCCGTGCCCGGCCGCGTCGCACTGACCCTCGTTGGGGGGCAGCGCGTTGAAGTCCCGGCCGGGTCGCACCTGGCCCCGCAGCAGCGGGTGGGTGGCCGACACGCCGGAGTCGACGACCGCCACGGTGACGCCCTCGCCCCGGGTGACCGGCCAGGCCGCGCCCGGGTCGAGCCGGGTCAGCGCCCAGGGCGCCGCGGTGGGCGCGGTGCTGCCGGTCGGCCCGCAGCTGGGGGCGGCCGACGCCGGGGCGGGCGGCACGACGGCGGTGGCGAGCAGGGCCGCCAGCGCGGGCAGCGCGGCCCGCCGCAGCCCGGCCCGCCCGGTCACCCGGCGTCCCCTTCGGCCCGGTCCGGGGCGTGCCCACCCGGGGCGCTCCGTCCGGTCTGGTCCGGGGCGTCCCGTTCGGGCTGGTCGGTGGTGAAGAGGGCGAGGAGGTCGCCGACCTGGCGGTCCGCCTCGGCCGGGTGGCGGAAGTGGCCGCTGGGGTTGACCGTGTATTCGTTGCGCCGGCCGACCCGGGTCCGCCGCAGGTAGCCGCCGGCCTCCAGGTCGGCCACGATCGCCTGCGCCGCGCGCTCGGTCACGCCCACCTCGTCCGCGACGTCGCGCAGCCTGGCGGTCGGGTTGCGGGCGATGGCGAGCAGGACGTGGCCGTGGTTGGTGAGGAACGTCCAGTTCCGGGTGTTCCCGTTCCCGCCTGCTGTCGTCGCCATGTCGGACATGTTAGGGCTCGGCGACGACGCCCACGCCCCTGGGCCGACGCGGGCCGGAGCGCGGGCCTGCGCAACCCCTTCCCAAAGCAGGAAATGTGTATCACGTAACGCTTGACGTGCCTTTCGCTGCGTGTGACCGTGGGGGAACTGGTCGTGCGCGTGAATGACGAGGTGATGGGGCATGGAGCATTCCAGCATGTCGATGGCTCAGGCGGGCTCCGGGCAGCTAGACCCCCTCTCGTCCGTCGGGCGACCGGGCGAGCCGGGCGCTGCCTGCACCCCGGCCCGGGCCCTCGCCGAGCTGCACGCCGGCAACCACCGCTTCGTCAGCGGAACGCCGCGCCACCCCAACCAGGACGCCGACCACCGGGCGGCCGTCGCCGACGGGCAGCACCCGTTCGCGGTGATCGTCGGCTGCTCCGACTCCCGCCTCGCCGCCGAGATCATCTTCGACCGTGGCCTGGGGGACCTCTTCGTGGTCCGCACCGCCGGGCACACCGTCGGCCCCGAGGTGCTGGGCAGCGTCGAGTACGCCGTGACCGTGCTGGGCACCCCCCTGGTGGTGGTGCTCGGCCACGACTCCTGCGGGGCGGTGCAGGCGGCCAAGGCGGCGGCCGGCACCGGCAGCGAGCCCGCCGGCAACCTGCGGGCCGTGGTGGACGCCGTGGTGCCCAGCCTGCACCGGGCCGCCGAGCGGGGCGTCGAGGGCATCGACGAGATCATCGACATCCACATCGCGTGCACGGTCGAGGCGATGCTCGACCGGTCGCCCGTGCTGGCCGCCGAGGTCGACGCGGGCCGCTGCGCGGTCGTCGGGATGTCGTACCGGCTCAGTGCCGGCGGGGTGCGGACGGTGGCCGCCGTGCCGGCCGCCATGGCGGCGGACGCCACCCCGGCCCGCGCCGCCGCCTGACGCACCCCCGCCGCCCGGCGCTCACCCCGGCCCTGACGCGCACCGCCGCCCGAGACACGACGAGAGGGGCCGCCCCCACAGCGGGACGGCCCCTCTCGTCGTGCGCGGCGCGCCGCGTCAGAGCAGCGACATGTGCACGTGGTCCGTGTGGTTGGACGGCCCGCTGTAGGACTTCCAGCCGGTCGCCGGGAACCAGATCTGCCGGTTCCAGATGACGTAGTAGATGCCGAGCCGGTCGGCGTTGCGGATGAGGAACGCGGCGAGGTTGTTGCCGTACATCCGGGTGTCGTTGTTGTGCCAGGGGGAGAACCCGCTGTTCTGGAGCGACCAGTCGCAGGCCCGGCCCTTGGGGTGTTCCCACGGCCCGCCCGGCCGGTAGCAGCCCACGAACCGGTTGAAGCCGGCCCGCTTGGTCTCCTTGTAGGCGTGCAGGGTGCGGGGCGTGATGCAGCCGGAGGTGGTGGGGTCGTTCTCGCTGCACGACTCGGGCCGCCAGTCGCCGTCCGACGTCCGGCCCGGCCCGATCCTCGCGACCGGGGAGGTGGCGTTGACCAGGCCGCCGGTGAAGCCCTTGCCGCCGACCAGGGCGAGTGCCTTCTCGGCGTCGAACTTCTTCTTCGCCATGACCGACGCCTGCTTCTGCTGCTCGCGCACCTCGGCGTCGAGCGCGAGCTTGGCCTGCTCGGCGCGGTTCTTCGCCGCGCTGACCTCGGCCAGCTTGTTGGCGTTGACCATGTTCAGCTCGTCGAGGGCCGAGGCGCGCTTGACGAACGAGTCCGGTGTGTTGCTCTCCAGCAGCATCGCCATCGCGCCGACCCGGCCGGTCCGGTACGACTGCGCGGCCATCTCGCCGACCTGCGGCGCGAGCGCGTCCAGCTCCTCCTGGGCCTTGCGCACCTCGTCGGCGAGCTGGGCCTGGCGCTTCTTGGACTTCTCGAGCTTCGACTTCGCCTGGGCGTAGTCCCGGTTCGTCGCCTCGATGACGTCGGTGATGAGCTGGGGCTCGTCGTCCTCCTCGTGCCCCGAGGGTTGGGGGGCGGCGGCGGGCAGGGCGAGCGCCGGGGCGGCCGGCCCGGCGACGACCGCCAGGGCAGCGAGCACGGCCACCACGGGTGTCAACCAGCGGTGCAGGGGTGCCGTCACAATGTTCCCTTCCATCGACCGCCGACCGGGTTAGCTGACGGGTTCGGGGCGGAAGCGGCCCCTACCGCTCGCGCGGATTCACCCCGGGCACCTGGTTCCCCGGCTCGCCTTGCGGCGATTGGGCGGCGGCACCGCAGGCGCCGCTTCGCGCCTTCGGCGGTGACCGGCAGCGAGGTTACCCGAGAGCCCATGCGGGGAGCTACGTCCGGATGCCGACTAAAAGCGTCATTTCGTAATCGCCATCGGTAATCAGTGATGCGCTTCTCAGGGCGGATGCCGCCACCGGTCACGCTGTGAAGTGTCACCATGCGGTGTCCGTGCCTCCTTCTCGGTGCGGCCGTCCGGCCGGGGGGTGGGTGGGGGCGTGGTCGTCGGGGAACCCCTCGGCCGCCCGGCCGCCGCCGAGCGCCTCCAGCGCGAGATTGCGGTCCGCGGTCCGCCGCCCGCCCCCGGGGGTACGCGCCGCCGGCACGTCCCCGCCGTCCGCCGGGCCGGGCCGGGACGCGGCGGTGTGCCCCTCAGCGGTGTGCCCCTCAGCCGTGTGTCCCGCCGCCGTGCGCCCCGCTGCGGTGACCACGGCGGCCAGCCCGGTGGTGAGCGGCACGGCGGCGATCAGGCCCAGCGTGGCGACCGCGCTGCGGACGATCTCCTGGGCGAGGAACTCGCTGGTCAGGATCTCGGTCACGGGGCGGGAGTCGGCGGTGAGCAGGAGCAGCAGCGGCAGCGACGCGCCCGCGTACGCCAGCACGATCGTGTTGACCGTGGAGGCGATGTGCGCCCGGCCGACGCGGGTGGCCGCCCGGTAGAGCTGCAACCGGGACAGCCCCGGGTTGGCGTGCGCCAGCTCGGTGACCGTGGCCGCCTGGGTCACGGTGACGTCGTCGAGCACCCCGAGCGAACCGATGATGATGCCGGCCAGGAGCAGGCCGTGCAGGTCCACGTCGCCCCGGAACATCGACAGGGTGGTGGCGTCCTCGCTGCCGTACCCGGTGAGGTGGGTGGCCGCCGTGGCCAGGGTGCCCAGCAGGCCGGTGAGCACCAGGCTGCCCAGGGTGCCGAGGACGGCCACCGACGTCTGCGCGGTGACCCCGTGGGTGAGGTACAACACCACGAACATGATCAACGCGGAGCCGACGACGGCGATCGGCAGCGGCGACCCGCCCGCGCCGATGCCGGGCAGCACGAAGGTCAGCAGGATGGCGAAGGTGGCGGCGAGCCCGGCCAGGGCGGCCACCCCCCGCCAGCGGCCGAACGCGACGATCGCCAGCGCGAACACCACCGCCAGCCAGATCAGCGGGGCGCCGCGCTGGTGCTCGGCGATGTTGTAGGTGCTCGCCGCCGGGTCGGCCGGGTCGGTCAGCTTCACCAGCACGATCCGGTCGTCGACGGCTACGGTGGGCGCGCCGGGGCCGGTCGGGATCGGCGTCTCGACCTGCTGCCCGGCGTCGGGCCCCTGCTCCACCCGGACGGTCACCGTGCCGCACGGGCCGTCCGCGACGCCCGGCCCGCCGCCCTCCGGCGTCTCCGGCTGCGGCGGGCACTCCTCGGTGACCACCCGGGTCACCGTGCCGTGATAGCGGGGCACCGGCGAACCGCCGTCGACCTCGGGACCGCCGTCGCGGGGCCACAGGACGACCGCCGCGATCACGGTGAGCACGAAGAGGGGCACCACGGTCGCGACGAGGACCCGCCGCACCCCCGGTGGGGTGGGCGGAGCGGGTCGGTTGTGGTCGGCGCCCATCGACGATCTCCAAACGGTGTCAGCGCGGGATACGGCTCGGCGGCCCGGACGGTTCAGCGTCGCGGGCGATCGATCCGGGCCGGCTGCCCGGACGACCGCACCGGGCCGGCCGCCGGAGGACCTGCCCGTCCCGCGGGTCGCCCGAAGCCCCGCCCCACCGGCGGCCCGGTCTCCGCCCTGCGGACCGCCCGGAGCGGGATCCCACGTCCCATCGCCCGGAATCGTAGCCACCCTCACCTGCGAACGCAGGTCGGCCGACACCATGTCGGCGACATGGCGGTGTTCCGGCCGCCCTGATACCGCCATCTGGCCGACATCCTGCCGATTCGACGGCCGGCAGGGCATGTTGGAGACATGGCCCACGACGAGCACGCCGGACACGGCGGGCACGACAAGCACGCCGGGCACGACCCGGAGATGTTCCGCCGCCGGTTCTGGGTCTGCCTCGCGCTGACCCTGCCGATCGTCGTCACCAGCCACATGGTGATGGACTGGTTCGGCTACTCGCTGGAGTTTCCCGGCCGGGCCCTGGTCGGCCCGGTGCTCGGCTCGGCCGTCTTCTGGTGGGGCGGGTGGCCGTTCCTGGTCGGCGCGGTCCGGGAGCTGCGCGACCGGGCACCCGGGATGATGCTGCTCATCGCGATGGCGATCAGCGTGGCGTACGCCGCGTCGCTGGCCACCAGCGCCGGCGCGTTCGACCTGGACTTCTGGTGGGAGCTGGCGGCGCTGGTCACCATCATGCTGCTCGGGCACTGGCAGGAGATGAAGGCGATCGGCCAGGCCCGGGGCGCCCTCGCGGCGCTGGCCGCGCTGCTGCCCGACGACGCGGAGCGGGTCGGGCCCGACGGCGGCACCGAGCGGGTCCCCGTGGCCGCGCTGCACGTCGGCGACGTGCTGCTGGTCCGGCCCGGCGGTCGGGTGCCGGCCGACGGCCGGGTCGTCGACGGAGCCGCCGAGCTGGACGAATCCATGATCACGGGCGAGTCCCGCCCGGTCGCCCGGTCGGTCGGCGACCGGGTGGTGGCGGGCACGGTGGCCACGGACTCCGCGCTCCGGGTCGAGGTGCAGGCCACCGGCGAGGAGACCACCCTCGCCGGCATCCAGCGCATGGTCGCCGAGGCCCAGCGCTCCAGCGGCCGGGCCCAGGTGCTCGCGGACCGCTTCGCGGCCTGGCTGTTCTACGTCGCCACCGCCACCGCCGTGGTGACGGTCGTGGTCTGGTCCCTCCTCGGCGACACCGACGAGGCCGTCGTGCGGACCGTCACGGTGCTGGTCATCGCCTGCCCGCACGCGCTGGGGCTCGCGATCCCGCTGGTCATCGCGCTGTCTACGGCGGTGGCGGCGCGCTCCGGCATCCTGGTGAAGAACCGTCTCGCGCTGGAGCGGATGCGCACCGTCGACGCGGTGCTGTTCGACAAGACCGGCACCCTCACCCGGGGCGAGCACGCCGTGACCGGCGTCGCGGCCGTCGCGGGCACCGGCGAGGACGAGCTGCTGCGGCTGGCCGCCGGCGTCGAGGCGGACAGCGAGCACCCGCTGGCCCGCGCGATCGTCGCCGCCGCCGAACAGCGCGGCGGCCCCGCACCGGCCACCGGCTTCCGCGCCCTGCCGGGCCGTGGGGTGCGGGCCACGATCGACGGCACGGAGTACGCCGTGGGCGGGCCGGCCCTGCTGCGCGAGCTGGGCGTGGGCCTCCCCACCGAGCTGGAGCAGGCCGCCGCCGACTGGGCGGGGCGAGGGGCCGCCGTGCTGCACCTGGTCCGCCTTCCCGGCACGGTGCTCGGCGCGCTCGCCCTCGCCGACGAAGTACGCCCCGAGGCCCGCGAGGCGATCGCCGAGCTGCGTGCCCAGGGCATCCGGACCATCGCGATGATCACCGGGGACGCCCGGGCGGTGGCGGACGCGGTCGCCGCCGACCTCGGCTTCCGTGCCGGTGTGGACGAGGTCTTCGCGGAGGTGCTGCCGGCCGACAAGGACGGGAAGGTCACCGAGCTGCAACGACGTGGGCTGACGGTGGCGATGGTCGGCGACGGGGTCAACGACGCCCCGGCGCTGGCCCGCGCCGACGTGGGCATCGCCATCGGGGCCGGCACGGACGTGGCGATCGAGTCCGCCGGGGTGGTGCTCGCCTCGTCCGACCCGCGCGGGGTGGCGGCGGTGGCCCGGCTCTCCCGGGCGTCCTACCGCAAGATGGTGCAGAACCTGGCCTGGGCGGCCGGCTACAACGTGGTGGCCCTGCCGCTGGCCGCCGGGGTGCTGGCCTGGGCGGGGGTGGCGCTGAGCCCGGCGGTCGGGGCGATCCTGATGTCGGCGTCCACGATTGTGGTGGCGCTGAACGCCCAACTGCTCCGCCGGGTCCGCCTCACCCCCGGCTGATCGCGGTCGGGGCCGCGGCCCGGCTCGCGGTGCCGGGTCACATTCCGCGCCCGCGGTGCCGGGTCACATTCCGCGCCTGCGGTGCCGGGTCACATTCCGCGCCCGCATCCGCGAGGCGAGGTGAGTCGACCCCGGGCGAGGCTCTAGCGTGGTGGTGTGGGGACGACGGCGGTGACGGGCGGGCGGTGGGGTCGCCTCGCGCTGCTGCTCTGCACCCTGATCGGCCTCGCCGCCATGCACACCCTCGGCCACGGCGCACACTCCGGCGGCACCCACGCCGGCCACGACGGGGCAACACCGCGCGACGGCCACCCGGCCCCAGCGACGCTCGCCGACGGCGCGGCTGTCCCCGTGGCGCTCGCCGACGGCACGGGCGGTCCCGTGGCACTCGTCGGCGGCACGGGCGGTCCCGTGGCGCTTGCCGGCGGCATGGGCGGCTCCGTGGCGCCCGCTGTCCCCGTGGTGCTTGCCGGCGGCGCGGATGCGCTCTGGGCGTTCGCCGGTGGAATGGCCGTCCCCGTCGGCGGCATGGTCGCCGCCGTCACCCTGGGTGGCCGCGCCGGCTGTCCGGCTGGTGGGTGTGCGCCCGCCCGGCTGCTGCCGGACGGTGGTCGCGCCGACGGGCCGTCCGGTTGGAGCGTCTGCCTGGCGGTGCTCGGCGCGCTCGGGGTGGCCCTGCTCGTCGCCGTGCTCCTGCTGACCCGTGCCCGGGCACCCGGCCCGCCCGGCTGGCAGGCCGGTGGCGTGTCCGCCGGGCCGCGCGCCCCGCCATCCCGCCCGCTCGGCCTTCGGCTGGCCGAGGTCTCGGTGTCGCGTACGTAGGACGCCCCGGCGCGGTGCCCGGCTCTGCCGGTGACCCGTGTCTCCGTCCTGCCCTCGTACGTGACCGAGACCGAAGGATTCGCCATGACCACTCGTACGACCGCGCGCCGCGCCGCCCTTGCCGGCGTGGCCCTGACCGCCGTCCTCGGCCTGGCCGCCTGCGGCTCCGCCGACCACGGCTCGCCCAGCCACGACCAGCCGGCCGCCGGCACCACCGCTGCCGGTGCCAGCGCCGCCGGGACTCCGACGCGCGGGCCGGCCGCGTTCGGCGACGCCGACGTGATGTTCGCCCAGATGATGATCCCGCACCACCGGCAGGCCGTGGAGATGGCCGAGCTGGCCGAGACCCGCGCCGCGGACCCGGAGGTCAAGCGGCTCGCCGCCGCGATCAAGGCCGCCCAGGCACCGGAGATCGCCACCATGACCGGCTGGCTGACGGGGTGGGGCCGGCCGGTCCCGTCGCCTGCCCCGGGGCACGGGCACGGCATGCCGGAGATGGGCCACGAGATGCCGGGGATGATGTCCGAGGCGGACATGACGAAGCTGGCCGGCGCGCGCGGCGTCGGCTTCGACCGGCAGTTCCTGACCATGATGATCGCCCACCACGAGGGCGCGATCACCATGGCGAGGGAGGAGTTGGCCGCGGGGGCGAACCCCGAGGCCAAGGCGCTGGCCCAGCAGATCGCCACCAGCCAGCAGGGCGAGATCGACCAGATGAGGAAGATCGTCGGCCGGCTCTGACGGCCGGATCGGACGGCGGGGCCGCGCCACGCGTCATGCCGGCGAGGTGGGGGTGTCCGCAGCTCGGGATGCCCCCATGTCGCCGACATGAAGTCGATCAAGCGCCTGTCGGCGCGCGGGGCGAGCCGCGAGCGGCGCGGGGCGAGTCGCGAGCCGACAGGCGCGAGTCGCCCCGCGCGGGCGGCGTCAGTGGGCCGGGCGGGCGTCAGCCGCGTTTCATGAGGCGGCCGACGGCGGCCATCATCTCGGTGGCCATCTCGTCGGCCCGGCCCTCGACGGCGCCCTCGTGCAGGCAGTGCCGAGCGTGCCCGTCGAGCAGGCCGAGGGCGACCTTGTCCAGGGCCGCCTGGATCGCGGAGATCTGGGTGAGCACGTCGATGCAGTAGCGGTCCTCGTCGACCATCTTCTCGATGCCGCGGACCTGACCCTCCACGCGGCGGAGCCGCGCGAGCAACTGGTCCTTGCTGGCGGTGTACCCCCGGGTCGGGGCGGGCATGGGTCCGGTCATGCGACCGAGATTAGCATACCCCTCGGGGGTATGGTACGGTTCCCTGCGTCGGATACCCCCACCCGGTATTCCTGGCGTTCCTGAGACGGTGGTCCGCCTCGCGTTTACCCCCCGGGGGTAACGTGAGGTGCAGCGGAAGGAGAGAGCGATGGTCAGCACGACGTACGAGGTGCGGGGGATGAGCTGCGGGCACTGCGCCGGCTCGGTCGTCACCGAGGTCGGCGCGATCGACGGCGTCACCAACGTCAAGGTGGACCTGGAGGGCGGCCGGGTCACCGTCACCAGCGACAACCCGCTGGACACCGAAACCGTGCGCGCCGCCGTCGACGAGGCCGGATACACCCTCGTCGACGCGTGACGCCGCCCCTGCGGAGAAACCGAGGCACACGATGAACACGGCGACGAAGCTGAGCGGCTTCGCCCTCGGCCTGGCGGCGGTGTTCGGCGCGGCGTACGGGGTCGGCCAGGTGGTCGGCCCCGTCGCCCCGGCCGCCGACACCCGCCACGACGCCGACGACCCCGCCCACGGCACCACCCACGCCGACGCCGGGGACGCGCCGGCCGCCCACCTGCCCGGCGGGCTGCTCGTCTCCGACCGGGGCTACACCCTCGCCCCGCTGGCCGCACCGGCCGGCGAGTTCGCCTTCCGGATCACCGGCCCCGACGGGCGGCCGGTCACCCGCTACGAGGTCGCGCACGACAAGCGGATGCACCTGATCGTCGCCCGGCGGGACCTCTCCGGCTTCCGGCACGTCCACCCCGAGGCGGGGCCGGACGGCACCTGGCGGGTGGCGTCCCCGCTCGCCGGCCCCGGCGTCTGGCGGGCGTTCGCCGACTTCACCCCGGCCGGCGGGCCGGCGTTGACCCTCGGCGTCGACGTCACCGTCCCCGGCGCGCTCGACGCCCGGCCGCTGCCACCGCCCGCCGCCGCCACGACCGTCGACGGCTACACCGTCACCCTGGCCGGCACGGCCCAGCCCGGCCGGGCCAGCCGGCTCACCCTGACCGTCAGCCGGGACGGCACGCCGGTCACCGACCTCCAGCCCTACCTCGGCGCGTACGGGCACCTGGTGGCCCTGCGGCAGGGCGACCTGGCGTACCTGCACGTGCACCCGGAGGGCGCGCCAGGCGACGGGGCGACCCTGGCCGGGCCGGCGGTCACGTTCTCCGCCGAGTTCCCGTCGGCCGGGACCTACCGGCTCTACCTCGACTTCCGGCACGGCGACACGGTGCGCACCGCCGAGTTCACCGTCGTCGCCGGCACCCCCGCCGGAGCCGGTCCCGGCGCGTCGGGTGCACCGACGACGACCGGCACACCTACGACGACCGGCACACCGGCCGCCACCAGCACCCCGACCGTCGACGCCGACCACGGCGCCCCCGGGCACGGGCACGACTGACGGGAGGCAGCGATGAGCTCGCCCACGCGACCGCTACCGGTCGCACCGAACCGCATCGAGCTGGCGATCGGCGGCATGACCTGCGCGTCCTGCGCCGCGAGGATCGAGAAGAAGCTCAACCGGATGGACGGCGTGACCGCCACGGTCAACTACGCCACCGAGAAGGCCACCGTCTCGTACGCCGACGACGTCACCCCCGACGACCTGATCGCCACCGTCACCAAGACCGGCTACACGGCCGCCCTGCCGCCCCCACCGTCGCCCTCGCCATCGCCCGAGTCGGCCATGGCCGCTGCCGAGCCGGTGGACGAGCTGCGCGGGCTGCGTACCCGGCTGTGGGTGTCCGTGGCCCTGGCCGTGCCGGTGGTCGTCCTCGCCATGGTCCCGGCCTGGCAGTTCGACTACTGGCAGTGGCTGTCGCTGACCCTGGCCGCCCCGGTCGTGGTCTACGGCGGCCTGCCGATCCACCGGGCCGCCCTGATCAACCTGCGGCACGGCGCGGCCACCATGGACACCCTCGTGTCGCTGGGCACCCTGGCCGCGTTCGCCTGGTCGCTGTGGGCGCTGTTCCTCGGCGACGCCGGCATGCCGGGGATGACCCACCCGTTCCGGTTCGACATCACCCGCACCGACGGGGCCGGCAACATCTACCTGGAGACGGCGGCCGGGGTGACCGTGTTCATCCTCGCCGGCCGCTACTTCGAGGCGCGCTCCAAGCGGACCGCCGGTGCCGCGCTGCGCGCCCTGCTGGAGCTGGGCGCGCGGGACGTCGCCGTGCTGCGCGACGGCGTGGAGACCCGGGTCCCGGTGGACCGGCTCGCCGTGGGGGACCGGTTCGTGGTCCGCCCCGGCGAGAAGATCGCCACCGACGGGGTGGTCGACGAGGGCACCTCGGCCGTCGATGCCAGCATGCTCACCGGCGAGTCCGTGCCGGTCGAGGTCGGCCCCGGCGACACCGTCGTCGGCGCGACCGTGAACGCCGGGGGCCGGCTGGTGGTCACCGCCACCCGGGTCGGCGGCGACACCCAGCTCGCCCAGATGGCGCGGCTCGTCGAGCAGGCCCAGACCGGCAAGGCGGCCGTGCAGCGGCTGGCCGACCGGATCTCCGGGGTGTTCGTGCCGATCGTGATCGCGCTCGCCGCCGGCACCCTCGGCTGGTGGCTCGGCGCGGGGGCGGGCCCGACGGCCGCGTTCACCGCCGCCGTGGCGGTGCTGATCATCGCCTGCCCGTGCGCCCTCGGCCTGGCCACCCCGACCGCCCTGCTGGTCGGCACCGGGCGCGGCGCGCAGCTCGGCATCCTGATCAAGGGCCCGGAGATGCTGGAATCCACCCGGCAGGTCGACACGGTGGTGCTGGACAAGACCGGCACCGTCACCACCGGCCGGATGACCCTGGTCGCCGCGCTGCCCGCCGACGGCGAGGACGCCGGAGAGGTGCTCCGGCTCGCCGGGGCGCTGGAGGCCGCGAGCGAGCACCCCATCGCCCGCGCCGTGGCCGCCGGTGCCGCCGACGCGGGGCCGCTCGCCCCGGTCACCGGCTTCGCCAACGTGGAGGGGCTGGGCGTCACCGGCACGGTCGACGGCCGCGAGCTGACCGTCGGGCGGCCCCGGCTGCTGCGGGAGCGCGGACTCGACGTACCGGATGAGGTCGAGCGGGCGGTGACCGACGCGGAGGCCGCCGGCCGGACGGCGGTGCTGGCCGGCTGGGACGGCCGGGCCCGGGGGGTCCTCGCGGTGGCCGACGTGGTGAAACCGACAAGCGCGGCGGCCGTCGCCGGGCTGCGCGCCCTCGGCCTCACGCCGATCCTGCTCACCGGCGACAACGCCACGGTGGCGCGGGCGGTGGCCGCCGAGGTCGGCATCGACGAGGTGACCGCCGAGGTGCTGCCCGCCGACAAGGTCGACGTGGTGAAGCAGCTCCAGGCCGACGGCCGCACCGTGGCGATGATCGGCGACGGGATCAACGACGCCGCCGCCCTCGCCCAGGCCGACCTGGGCCTGGCCATGGGCACCGGCACCGACGCGGCGATCGAGGCCAGCGACCTGACCCTCGTCCGGGGCGACCTGACGGCCGCCGTGGACGCGATCCGGCTGTCCCGCCGCACGTTGGCGATCATCAAGGGCAACCTGTTCTGGGCGTTCGCCTACAACGTGGCCGCCCTCCCGCTGGCCGCCGCCGGCCTGCTCAACCCGATGATCGCGGGCGCGGCGATGGCCTTCTCCTCGGTCTTCGTCGTCGCCAACAGCCTCCGCCTGCGCCGCTTCCGGCCGGCCCGCGTCAGTTGAGGGTTTGGCGGCCCGCGTCGGGGTACTGGATGGGTGTCGCACCACCCCAGTGACCAGGACGTTGGAGGTTCATGATGGGTTTCGATGACAAGATCGCCAACGCGTCCGAGGACGCCGCCGGCAAGCTGAAGGAAGGCGCCGGCCGGGCCACCGACGACGAGCGCCTGGAGGCCGAGGGCCGCAACGACCAGGCCAAGGCCAGCCTCAAGCAGGCCGGCGAGAAGATCAAGGACGCATTCAAGAGCTGAGTCGTACGTCCCGTCGCGCGCGCCGGGCCGGCCCCTGTTGCCGGCCCGGCGCGCGCGTTCGTGCCCGCTTGCGTCTGTGACCTCGGCGGGCCGACGTGCCGGGGTCGACGGCGGCCGGCATGCTGGGACGGTCCACCACCGAACGGGGAGAACATGTCTCGTCCTGCCGTGACCGCGCTCCGCGCCGCCGCCCTGGTGGCCGTGCTCGCACTCGCCGCCGGCTGCCAGTCCGACGACACCACCGACGACCCGGCAGCCGCGCCCGCCACCACCGCGCCCGCCGCCGACGCCTCGACCGGGCCGACCGGTTCCGTCGAGCCGTTCGCCGCCAGCTCGACGCCGTCCGCGTCGACGCCCGCCGTGACCGCCGCCAACACCGCCGAGGTGTGCGGGGAGGTCGACCGGCTGATCCTCGCCGGCAGCAAGAAGCTCGCCGCCGACTCGGCCGAGGCCACGCGGGACAAGGAGACCACCCCCGACGAGCTCAACGACCGGCTCAAGCGGACCATCGCGGGGCTGGCCGGCGACGTACGCAAGCAGGCGGCGCGCGCCGAGGACCCGGAGATCGAGAAGCTGATCACGGACGTCGCGAAGCAGCTCGACGGGGGCGCGAAGGCGGCCAGCCCGGCGAAGTGGCTGGGGGAGACGTTTGTCGACATCCCGCCGAAGCTGGCCCGGGACTGCCACGCCTGACGCCGCGACGTGCCATGAGCGATCTGGGAAGTGAACGGCCCCTCTGGGGGCCGAGATCTTCCAAGATCCACCCCGGTTCCCGCTGTCCACTTGTGACCGTGCGACCAGCCCTGCTAACTTTCCTTTGCATGTGCAAGGGTTGGTTATGAGCGACAAGCCGCCCACCGGGGACGACCTCCTGCGGGTGCTGGCGACCCTGGCCAACCCGCACCGCCTCCGGGTGGTCGCCGCGCTGGCCAGGGAACGCGCCTACGTCAGCCGGCTGGCACGCGAGCTGGGCATCAGCCGGGCCCTGCTCCAGGTCCACCTGCGCAAGCTGGCGGCGGCCGGGCTGGTCTCCGCGCGCCTGGAGCTTTCCGAGGACGGGAGGGCAATGAAGTTCTACGAGGTGAATCCGTTCGTGTTCACCCTCACCCCCGAGGCCATCCGGCGGGCGGCCGAGACGCTGAGCCCGCCGGACGCGGCCGGACAGGAGGGGGAATGACCGGGATGAGCGGCCACGACTGGACCGAGGTGATCGGGGCGGCCGGCATCTTCACCCTGCTCGTCACCGTCTTCACGGTGCTGGTCGTGCAGCTGTCCAAGAACCGCCGGGCCAGGCTGTCCGGCGGGCGCGAGGACGACTACCGCCGGCTCGCCGAGGCGTCGGCGCGGGCCCAGGAGACCAACGAGCGGCTCCTGGCCACGATCGACGCCCGGCTCGGCGAACTGGCGACCCGGACGGCTGCGCTGGAGCGCGTCCTGCGGGACGTCGACTGAGCGGCGGCAACCAGCGATGGCCCTGGGCCGCCGAGCGGCAACTCGGCGACCCAGGTGAAGCAGCATCACCTCGCCCGTGGGCGAGTTCTCAGCGCAACGCTCCTTCGAGGAGAGGACAGCATCTCATGCTGCGTACCCGCAAATCCGCAGCCGGCGGGCCAGCGCTCGCCGGCTTCCGGCGGGCCGTCGGCGCGACACTGGCGGCGGCCGTCGTCGGCACCTTCCTCGCCGGCACGCCCGGCACGGCCCGCGCCGATCCGGCAGCAGAGCCGACGGTACGGCCGACGTCAGGGTCGACGGCGTTCGGGCCGATCCGGTGGGTGCCCTGCCCCGCCGACGGCTCCGCCGAGTGCGGCACCCTGTCGCTGCCGGTGGACTGGGCCGACCCGGCCGGCCCGAGGTTCGATCTTGCCCTGGCCCGCCGGCCCGCGACCGACCCCGCCGCCCGGGTCGGCGTGCTGTTCTTCGGGCCCGGCGGCCCGGGGGACTCCGGTGTGCAGAAGGTGGTGGAGAGCGTGCGGTTCAGCGCCGAGCAGCGCCGCCGCTTCGACATCGTCAGCTTCGACCCGCGCGGCGTCGGCCGCAGCAACCCGGTGGTCTGCGCGGCGGACCTGCTCGCCCGGGTCCCACAGGTGATCACCGACCAGGCGCAGTTCGACGCCACCGTACGCGACAACGCGGCCCTGCGCGCCGACTGCCGGGCCCGCACCGGCCCCGTCTTCGACCACCTCGACACCCGCAGCGCGGTACGCGACCTCGACGCCGTCCGGGCCGCCTTCGGCGAGGAGCGGCTGACCTTCCACGGCAGCTCCTACGGCACGCTGCTCGGCGCGCAGTACGCCGACGAGTATCCGCACCGGGTGCGGGCCATGGTGCTGGAGAGCGTGATCGACCACAGCCTGCCGATGCGGCCGTTCCTGGCCAGCCAGGCCGCCGCCGCGCAGGACTCGTTCGACGAGTTCGTGGCCTGGTGCGACCGCGCCGCCGAGTGTGCCCTGCACGGCCAGGACGTCCGGGCCCGCTGGGCGGAGCTGCTCGACCGGGCCGAGCGGGGCGAGCTGCCCGACCCGACCCGACCCGGTGCGACGCTGACTCCGTTCGCGCTGACCGCCCGCGCCCAGCGCGACCTCTACGGCCCCGACTGGGCGGTGCTCGCCGGCCGCATCGCCTCCTGGTCGGCGACTCCGGCGTCCGCCGCTGCCGCCGCCACCGCCGGCCCAGGAACATCAGCGACCGCAGCGAACCCGCTCGCCATCTTCTGCCAGGACTGGAGCCTGCCCGTCGACGACTACGCCGAGTACGCCCGGCACCTGCGCCGACTCGCCGCGCTCGCCCCCGACGTCCGGTATCCGCTGGTGGTGCAGGCGCTCGCCCTGTGCCTCGGCGCACCCGTCGGCAACCCGCAGCACCGGCCCCGGGGTCGCACCGACGTGCCGGTGCTGGTGGCGGCCACCCGGCACGACCCGGTGAGCGAGTTCGACCGGGCCGCCGCCGTCGCCCGCCAGCTGCGCGGCGTCCTGCTCGCGTACGAGGGGTGGGGGCACGGCAGCTACACCACCAGCCCCTGCATGGGCGCCACGATCGACCGCTACCTGGCCGAGCTGAAGTCTCCCGCCCCCAACACCCACTGCCCACCGCTAGAACCCCGCTGACCCACCCACCCCGGCTCGGTGATCAAGAGGTTTGCGTCATCGTGGAGATCAACTTTGACGCTTTTCTCTTGATCACCGGGGCGAGGCGGGCGAGGGGGGCGAGGCGGGCGAGGCGGGCGAGGCGGGCGAGGGGGCGCGGGGGTGGGGAGGGGGTGGGGCAGGCGGGTGGCGCGGGATTCCAGGTAGCGGCGTTCGGGGCGGCTGGTGGTGGCGCGGGCCGCCGCTCGGTACGCGTCCCGGGCGGCGGCCGGGTCCCCGGCCAGCTCCAGCAGGTGACCCCGCACGGCGGCGAGCCGGTGGTGCCCGGCGACGCGCCCGTCGCCGTCGAGCGTGGCGAGCAGGGCCAGGCCGGCGCGCGGACCGTCCACCATGGCCACCGCCGCCGCCTCGTTGAGGGTGACCATCGGGTTCGGGGCGAGCCGGCCCAGCAGCCGGTAGAGCGCCACGATCTGCCGCCAGTCCGTCTCGGCGGCGGTCGGGGCCTCGGCGTGCACCGCCGCGATGGCCGCCTGGAGCTGGTACGGCCCGGGCGGCGACCAGGTCAGCGCCTCGGTCACCAGGGCGGTGCCCTCGGTGATCGCGGCCCGGTTCCATCGGCTGCGGTCCTGCTCGGCCAGCGGCACCAGCTCGCCGTCGGGGCCGGTGCGCGCATCCCGGTGCGCGTCGGTGAGCAGCATCAGCGCCAGCAGCCCGGCGACCTCGCCGTCGTCGGGCAGCAGCCGGCGCAGCTCCCGGGTCAGCCGGATCGCCTCGGCGGTCAGCTCGGCGCGCTGGAGGTCCGGCCCGCTGGACGCGGTGTAGCCCTCGTTGAACACGAGGTAGAGCACCTGGAGCACGGCGCGCATCCGCTCGTCGCGTTCGGCGGGCGAGGGCAGGACGAACCGGGCCCCGGCCGCCTCGATCCGCTGTTTGGCCCGGCGGATGCGCTGGCTCATCGTCGCCTCGGGCACCAGGTGGGCGCGGGCGATCTGGGCGGTGGTCAGCCCGCCGACCGCGCGCAGGGTCAGCGCGACCTGCGCCGACCGGTTCAGCGCCGGGTGGCAGCAGAGCAGGAGCAGCAGCAGGGTGTCGTCGCCGGTCGGCGGCTGCTCGTCGGGCGGCGGGGCCGCCGCGGCGTACGCCGGCTCCCGGAGGGCCACCGCGACCTCGCGGTCCCGGCGGGCGCGCTCGCTGCGCCAGGCGTCGGTGAGCCGGCGGGTCGCCACGGTGAGCAGCCACGCCCGGGGGTTGTCGGGCACCCCGTCGGCGGGCCACCGGGTCGCGGCGGCCAGCAGCGCCTCCTGCACGGCGTCCTCGCAGGCGTCGAACTGGCCGTGCCGGCGCACGAGCAGGCCGAGGACCTGCGGCGCGAGCCCGCGCAGCAGGTCACCGACGCCCGCACCGTCCCGGCCGGCGAAGCCCCCCGCACCGAAGCACCCCGCACGGGAGGGATCCGCACCGGAGGCACCCGCACGGGAGATACCCGCACCGGCCGGCTCGCCGGAGCCGGTCCCGCCGGAGAGGCCCGGCCCGGCGGGGATCACATCTCCGCCCCGGCCTCGTCCATGATGGGCCGCACCTCCAGCACGCCGAACCCCCGCACCACGTCCGGCCAGCCGGCGGCGATCTCGGCGGCCCGCTCGACCGACTCGCAGTCCACGGTGAGATAGCCGGCGAACTGCTCCTTGCTCTCCATGAACGGCCCGTCGGTGACCTCGACCCGGTCGCCGGCCAGCCGGGCCGTGCGGGTCTGCGACGGGTCGGCCAGCGCCTGCCCGCCGACCAGCTCGCCGGAGGCCGTCAGCTCCCGCATGATCTCGTCGACCTCGCCGAAGAGGGCGGCCCGGTCCTGCTCCGACATGCCGTCGACGAAGCCGGGGCGGTTCCAGATCAGCAGCATGTACTTCACGGCGTACTCCTCACGTGTCGGCCGCGCCCCGTCGGCGCGTCCCGGCAGGGGGTCGGAGCCGGTGCGCCGAACCCGACACCCGGGCCGGGGCGGATCCGCTCGGGTCCAGCGCCGCCCGGTCGGCGGCGGAGGTGCCGGAGGCCCAGCCCTCCTCGTCGGCGACGGTGAGCCGCTTGCTGGTCACGCCGGGGAACAGGTCGTCCAGCCGCTCCCGCACGGCGGTCGCACGGGACGCGAGCACCGGCAGCAGCCGCTCCCCGCCCGCTTCCCGGGCCGCCTCCCGGCCCGCCTCGTCGGCGGCGGCCCGCAGCCGCTCGCCGATGCGCAGCGCGAACGCGTTGAGAAACGACTCGTCGTACGCCTTCGTGCGCCTGCTGCCGCCGCGCGCCCGGCGCTCGGTGCGCCCCCGCAGCATCGCGGCGGTGGCCTGCACCAGCAGCGACGTGTAGAGCAGCTCGACGGCGGCCAGGTCGGCCGGGAAGCCGAGCACCGTGGCGAAGCCCAGGTCGTCGGACCACACCGACTCGCAGCGGTTCGCCGCCGCCACCTCCTGCACCAGCAGCGCCTTCGCCCCCGGGTACGGCGGCTCGGTGCCCAGCCGCACCCCGCCGGGCGCGTCGCCCCGCTCGGCCGTCGCCTCGACCAGGGCCGCGTCGATGCTGTGCCGGGCCATCAGCTCCTGCGCCTTGCCGGTCAGCGCCTCCGCCTCCGCCGGGAAGGTCGTCGACTCGGCCTTGGCCAGCAGCGCCCGCACCCGGTCGAGCATCCGCGACCCGCTGCCGCCGCGCCCGACGGCCGTGGCCGGGGCGGCCACGCCGGGCGGCGGGCGCAGCACCGCGATCGGCGGGAGCCCCTCCACCAGCGCCAGCACGTCGACGGCGTCGCGCAGGGCGGCGATCCGGTCGGTGCCCTCCCGGGCCGCCCAGGCCGTCAGGTGCCGCCGGTCGTCGTCCCACCACACGGCCGCGTCGAGGCCGGCGAGCTGGTCGTCCCACCAGAGCGGCACCGGATCGGGCTGGACCCTGCGCTGGGCGGCGGCCAGGTCGGCCACGAGCCGCCCGGCCGCCGGGCCGAGCCGGCGGGTCGCGATGCGGACCAGGTCGACGGGCTGCCAGCCCCGGGGCCAGAGCCGGCCCACGCCGCGCACCAGGCGCGCGGTCAGGGCGGCGTCGACCGTCGCCGGCCCGTCGGGCACGCCGGCACCGACCACCAGGCGGTCCAACTGCCGCTCGGCGGCGCGTACGTCGGTGCCGCGCGCCGCCGCGAGGGCGTCGGCGACCAGCGCGTCGGCGTCCGGCACGAGCTGCTCCTCAGGGTCGGGTGGCGCAACGTCCGCTGGCCGGGGCGGAGCCGGTCGGCCAGGTTCCGCCGGAAACCGTACCGCCGGAGCAGCGCCGGCCGGGCGTGAGCGCCGCCACCGCCGACGAAATGACCCCCGGACGCCTCATCCGCTCCGGGTCGCCGTCCGTATCCATCCGTGCACGGGTGCGGAATCCCTCGTGCACCGACAGCGGATCGACGGGACGGAGCGCGAGTTGTCGAGTCGTACCCATGCCAGGTCCGGCCCGGGTGGCCACCGCCGGCGGCGCGCCGCCACCCGGAACGGGCCGGTGGTCGCGTGCGTCGCCCTGGCCGTGGTCGCCCTGGCCACGGCCGGCGCCGGGGCCGTCCGCCGGGGCGGGCCGGACCAGGCGACCCGGCCGGTCGCGGCCGCGGGGGTCGCCGCGCCCACCCTCGCCTCGCCGACCACCCGGGCCCCGGCCCGGTCCGCGACCCCGACCGCGCAGGCGCCCGCCGACATCACCTTCCCACCCCGGGGTACGGGCGACTTCCGCGCCGCCACCCTCCGGGGCGCCGTCGCCGGGCGCTCCGGTGAACTGCTGCGGTACCGGGTCACCGTGGAGGAGGGGATCGACGGCGTCGACGTGGAACGGTTCGGCCGGGAGGTGGGCGCGATCCTCGCCGACCCCCGGGGCTGGACCGGGGCGGGCCGGTGGCGGCTGCAACGCGTCGGCCCGGACGACCCGGCCGACTTCACCGTCGCGCTCACCACTCCGGTGACCCGGGGCGTCCTCTGCGGGGACGTCACCGACCACTACACGTCCTGCCGCAACGGCGACCGGGTGGTGATCAACGTGGCCCGCTGGGCGGGCGGTGTGCCGCAGTTCACCGGCGACCTTGCCACCTACCGTCGGTATCTGCTCAACCACGAGGTGGGCCACCGGCTCGGCCGGGGACACGAGCTGTGCCCGCGCGCCGGGGGACCCGCCCCGGTCATGCAGCAGCAGACCCTGGGCCTGCACGGCTGCCTCCCGAACGCCTGGCCCGAGGTGGACGGTGCCGTGTTCACCGGCCCGCCCGGCCAGTACGACGACCCGGTGCCGGACGGCTGGTGAGGTCCGGCCCCGGCGGCCCGTTCGGACGGGGTGGTGCGCTGCCGGCACGCTGGGTGAGTGCGATCGACGGGGATGACGGCTACCCTGGGGACGACCGGCACCCGCCTTCTGCTACGAGGGATCGCTGCCGGTGCCGATCAGGGGAGTTCCCGTTGGGCCCCGCCACGCCGCTGTCCGTTTCGCTGCCACCCCCCGGTGGCCTGTCGATCGGCCCGTTCACGGTCGCCGAGGGTCGGGGGCGACTCGTCGTGACCGGGGAGATCGACATCGCCACCTCGGGTGAGCTGGCCTCGGTCCTCGCCGACCTGCTCGACGGCGCACCGCCGGCCGCCCTGGAACTCGACTTCGGCGGCGTCCGGTTCCTCGACTCCTCCGGCATCCTGGTGCTGCTGCGTGCCCAGGGCCGGGCCGCCGACCGGGGCTGCCGTCTCACCGTCGCCGACGTGCAGCCCACGGTCCGCCGGGTCCTGGAGATCACCGGCGTGCTGGAGCTGCTCGGCCTGGGGACCTCGGCCGAAGCCGCCGACGACGCACCGCCGATTCGCTGACGAGGCACCGCAGACCCGCTGACGACGCACCGCCGATTCGATGACGCCGGCCGCCCGGGTCGGCGCTCCCGGTCAGGGCCGGTCGACCAGCTCGCCGGTCTCGATCAGGTCGCGGGCGACGTCGAGCAGTTTCACGTTGAGCCGCTGGCTGGCCCGGACGAGCAGCTCGAACGCCTGCTCCCCGGTCAGCCGGTGCCGCTCCATCAGGATCCCCTTCGCCTGACCGATCAGGTCCCGCACGTCCAGCGCCTGGGAGAGCTGCGCCAGCCTCCGGGCGTCCCCCATCGCCACGGCCGCGTGCGCGGCGAAGAGCACCCCGATCCGCTCCGACTCGTCGGTGAACGCCCCCGGCTCACGCGCGTAGAGGTTCAGCGCGCCGAGGTTGTCCCGGGCCAGGTAGAGCTGGAACGACAGCATGCTGCGTACGCCCAGCCCGTCGATCCGGCGGACGAAGTCCGGCCAGCGGGTCTCCGCGGCGACGTCGGGCATCCGCACGGTGTGGTGCTCGAAGAGCGCCGTCAGGCAGGGGCCCTGACCCGTGTCGTACTGCGCCTGGTCGACCCGGCGTACCAGATCGCCCGTCGCCGCGCTGGTCACCACCCGGTGCCGGCCCTCGACCTCGGTGATCGCGGCGTGCCAGGCGCCCGGCACGGTGCCGACGGCGCACCGGACGATCCCGTGGAGGGTGGCGTCGAGGCCGGGTTCGTCCTGGAGCGCGCGGGCGATCTCGGCGAGGCGGGCGGCGAGGTCGTCGTCCGGCCCGGCGGCGCGCGGCCGGCGGCTCGACGTGGCCCTGATCCGGCGTGACCGGACCGGGTCCGGGCGGCTCTCGACGTCCATGACGGCCCCCTTCCGCCGCCGGCCCCTTCCCCTCTCGCCGACGGCCGTGGACCGATACCCGGGTGGCCGTCCGGCCAATCCCCGCCGACCTCGGCGGCCCCACTGCCTGCGAGCGCCCCCGCGTCAGCGGGTGCCGCCTCCCGGCGTCGACGGGTGCCGCCTCCTGGCGTCAGCGGGTGCCGCCCGCCTCGTCGGCCTCCCGCCGGGGGAAGGACGCCCAGATGTGCTTCGTGCCCTCGGTGGCGTACCAGCCGACGTCCAGCGAGAAGGCACGGGCGAGCTGGAGGCCACGACCGCCGGCCCCCAGCGGTCGGGTGTCGGCCAGCTCGGGCACGGTGGTCAGGTCGTGGTCGGCGACGTCGAGGATGAACAGGTCGTCGTCGCGCAGCAGCCGGACGGTGGTCGGCGGCAGCCCGTGCAGCAGGGCGTTGGTGGCCAGCTCGGTGGCGACGAGCACGATCCGTTCGGGGATGTCGTCGAGCTCCTCGCCCTCGGCGAGCGCGTGCCCGGTCAACGCCTCGTGCAGGGAGGCGCGCAGGCCGCGCAGCTCCGCCCCGCTGGACAGGGCCCAGGTCCGCATCTCGACGGCGCGGGGCGGTGGCGGCGACGTCCGCAACGATCCCATGAGCGGGCAGTACCCTGCGCGCCCGCCGTTCACACGACCCGCGCGACCGGGCCCACCGGGGTGGCCGGGGCCGCGGTCAGGCCAGCGGCTTGCCGCCGGTCACCCCGAGCTCGTCGGGGGTGGGGAACTGCTGCTGGGGGTCCCGCCTGTCGTACTGGTCGTGGGTCACGGCCGCATCCCTTTCCTGGGGGCCGGTGGTACGACAGTGAACTTCCCCGGTCGGACGTGCCCAATCGCGTCACATGGTGACAATCGCCCATCCCGGCGCGTGTCGCGGCGACAGGCGGGCGGCAGGGGGGTGCTCACCCGCCGTGGCCCGGACCGCTACCGTGTTCCGTGTTCCGGACCGGGGCGAGGCAGTCCAGGTGGAGCGGGACGGGCCGGCCGACGTAACGGCATGGACACACGTGGGGCACCGCAGGGTGCCCGTTCCGGTCCATGATGTTCGTCGGTTGTTCGCATACCGGTTCACGGACCTGACGGGGAAGAAGACGATGACGGCCAGTACGAATGTTCCCAAAGTCAGCGTGGTGGTGCCGGCCTACAATTCCGGCCCGCACATCGAGAGGCTGATCGCCTCTCTGTTGCGCCAGTCGCTGCAGCCGGGGGAGTTCGAGGCGGTCTTCGTCGACGACGGCTCCACCGACTCGACCGGGGCCCGGCTGGACGAGCTGGCCGCCGCGCACCCGCACATCCGGGTGGTGCACATCGAGAACTCCGGTTGGCCGTCCCGGCCGCGCAACGTCGGCGTCGCCAACGCCCGCGGCGAGTACGTCTTCTTCTCCGACGACGACGACTGGTTCGGCGACGAGGCCCTGGAACGCCTCTACGCGTACGCCGTGGAGAACGACGCGGACATCGTGATCGGCAAGATGGCCGGCCACGGGCGCTCGGTGCCGCGCGAGCTGTTCCGCCGGGACCGCCCGGACGCCACGCTGGACAACGCGCCGCTGATCGACAGCTTGACGGCACACAAACTGTTCCGCCGGTCCTTCCTCGAAGAGCACGAGATCCGCTTCGTGGAGGAGAAGCGCCGGCTGGAGGACCACCTCTTCGTGGTCCGGGCCTTCCTGCTGTCCAAGCGCACCTCCGTGCTGTCGAACTACGTCTGCTACCACCACATCCGCCGCGAGGACGCCGGCAACGTGACGGCGCAGGGGCTGGACCCGGCGGGCTACTACGCCAACCTGCGCGACGTGCTGGACGTCGTCGACGCGCACACCGAGCCGGGGCCGCTGCGCGACAAGCTGCACCGGCGCTGGCTGCGCAACGAGATGGTCAGCCGGCTGCGCGGCAAGCGGTTCCTCCGGGAGCCGGCCGACTGGGTGGAGCAGGTGGCGCTGGAGTGCGGCAAGATCGTCCGGGAGCGCTTCGCGCCGGGCGTGACCGCCGGGCTCCCGCCGCTGCAACGGGCGATCACGGCCCTCACCGCGGCCGACGACGTCGCCGGGCTGCGCGAGCTGGCCGAGTGGGAGGCGGGCGTCCGCGTCCAGGCCCGGGTCGACGACCACCGGGTGGACGGGACGGTGCTCACCGTCGACGTCACCGCGCACCTCGCGTCCGGCGACCAGCCGGTGGCCCTCACCGCCTCCGACGGGCGCTACCAGATCGTCCTGCCCGTCGACCTCGACCCGGAGATCCTCGACGTCACGGCCCGCCGGGCCATGGCCCGGCTCGACGTGGTGGCCCGGCGCAAGGAGGGCGGCGAGGAGTGCTTCCTGCCGGTCGAGTTCCGGGTCGAGGACGAGCCGCTCCAGGGCGCCGGGCAGGGGCGGGTGCATCTCGTGCACCACGCCACCGCCACGGTGGACTTCGCCACCCTGAACTCGGGCCGGACCGAGGGCACCTGGCTGCTCAAGGCCCGGCTCACCGAGAACGGGTGGACCGAGGACGCGCGGCTCCCGCTGACCTTCCGGTGCGCCGCCGACGGTGCCGCCCCGGTGCGGGTCGTGCCCGCCGCGAAGAAGAAGCCCGCCCTGCACCGGCGCGTCCGCAACCGCCTGCGCCGGGTGGCCAACCGCCTGCTGGGCCGGTAGGGGCCCGCCGCCGCCCCGGACCTTGGACAGCTGTTGTTCACCAGGAACGGGAACTGTCCAGGAATCGGCGGGCATCCCGGGCGGATGAACCGTTTCGCCGCTGCCCGCGTAGTCATCGTCAGCGCCGCGCGGCGTCCAACCGGCCGGCCGGACAGCCGGACGGCGGGGCGGTGCGGCGGCGCCGACGATCCGAGGTGTCCCGGTGGCGGGGCGACGGGAGGACCACCATGACCAGCGACCCGCGGCCCGGACAGCGGACGTTGCGCCGGGCCTGGGGACTCACCCGTTCCCTGGCCATC
Source organism: Micromonospora haikouensis (assembly GCF_000876225.1). Taxonomy (NCBI): domain Bacteria; kingdom Bacillati; phylum Actinomycetota; class Actinomycetes; order Micromonosporales; family Micromonosporaceae; genus Micromonospora; species Micromonospora haikouensis. The sequence continues at coordinate 1,020,036 of NZ_JXSX01000001.1, forward strand.
TACCACGGCCAACCCCACAAGCACCGCCGGGCGCTGGAGCTCTACCGGGAGTTCCTCAAGCCCGGGGACGTCGGCTTCGACATCGGCGCCCACGTCGGCGGCCGGGTACGCACCTGGCGGCGGCTGGGCGCGCGGGTGGTGGCGGTGGAGCCGCAACCCGACTGTCTGCGGGCCCTGCGCCTGTTCTTCGGCCGGGACCCGAACGTGACGATCGTGCCCGAGGCCGTCGGCGCGGACGCCGGCCGGGCGCGGCTCGCCCTGTCCACCGCCACCCCGACGGTCTCGACGATGTCTACCGAGTGGATCGAGTCGGTCACGGCGGACAGCAGCTTCTCCGGGGTCCGCTGGGACCGGTCCGTCGAGGTCGACGTGGTGACCCTCGACGACCTCGTCGCCGCGCACGGCGTGCCCGCGTTCTGCAAGATCGACGTCGAGGGCTTCGAGGTGGACGTGCTGTCGGGGCTCAGCCGGCCCCTGCCCGCGCTGTCCTTCGAGTACCTCCCCCCGGCCCATGACGCGGCCCTCGCCGCGCTCGACATCGTGGACCGGCTGGGCGGCCCGGCCGGCGGGTACCGCTACAACTATTCGCCGGTGGAGACGATGCGCTACGCCGCTGACGAGTGGCTCGACGCGGCCGGGCTGGTGCGGCTGCTGGAGCGGTTCCGCCCGGCGGGCCGGTCCGGCGACGTCTACGCCCGCCTGCGCGGGGCCTGAGGCCGGCCCCGGCGCAGCCGCCGAGCCCGATCCGTTCGGTGGAGTGAGATTCGCTCCGATGGTGGTGCGTTCCGTCGCCGGGATCATGTCTGATGGCGATCGGCCGGATTCCGGCGAGGCACGGGGTGGTGAGGCGGTTTCGCCTCTTACGGTGTCCTCGGCATGCCGGCGGGTGGACGCTGCCGGGGCCGACCCGGCGGCGCGATGCGGGCGCTAACAGGGGGTTTGTCTCGATGCGTGTTCGGAGCCGCGTCATCGCGGGTCTGGTGGCCGGGACTGTCGTGTTGATCGGTCAACCGGTCATCGCGGCGGTGTCTGCCTGGCAGGCGGGTCCTGCCGCCAAGGCGCTCGTCGTGGAAAGGCCGGGGCACACCGGCCTGGTGCCCAGCACACCGCGCAACGATGTCCCGAGGATCACCGACGGTGAGGTCACCGACATCGAGGTGATCGGGAACCGGGTGTTCATCGCCGGCTCGTTCACCGGGATCGCCAACGTCGGGCAGACCGCGCTCGCGCAGCGGTGGCTGGCGTCGTACAACATCGACACGGGCAAGGTCGACACCGACTTCCGGCCGACGTTCGACGGGGCCGTCGAGGCCGTCGAGGCGTCGCCGGACGGCTCGGCGCTCTACGTGGCCGGCACGTTCAACACCGTCGGCGGGCTCACCAAGCGCAAGGTCGCGCGGCTCGACCCGGTGACCGGTGCCCCGGTCGCCGGCTTCACCGCGCAGGGCAACGGCCGTGGGACCGCCCTGGCCGTGACCAACAACGCGGTGTACGTGGGCGGCCAGTTCACCAAGATCAACAGCACGAACCGCACGGGCCTGGCGGCGCTCAACCCGACCACGGGGGCGGTGGACGCCGGCTTCGACCTGCAGTTGTCCGGTGGCATCGGCGTCGGCGGCATGCTCACCGTGCAGCAGCTCAAGCTGACCCACGACGGCGCGAAGCTGATGGTCGTCCACACCGGCCGGCAGATCGCCGGCCAGGACCGCTACGGCGTCGGCCTGATCGACACCGCCACCAAGGCGCTCCTGCCGTGGCGCACCCGCCTGTGGGAGGACAACCTCTCCTTCGTCGGCGGCATCCAGCGGGCCTTCGGCGGCGACATCTCGCCGGACGACTCGTACTTCGTCGTCACCAGCGGCTCGGGCGGCGACCGGCCGCCGATCAACGACACCGCGATGGCGTTCCCGATGGCCGGCGGCGACCACGTCGAGCCGATCTGGATCTCCCGGCACTTCGACAGCATCTACTCGGTCGCCGTCACCGAGGCGGCAGTCTACGTCGGCGGCCACTTCAGCTGGCAGGAGTCGCCGACCGCCAACGTCCCGTGGCCGGGCCTGGACAACGTCGGGTACGGCACGGGCCAGGGCCTCAGCGGCTACGGCCTCGGCGACCAGGTGGTCCGCCGCGACCACCTCGGCGCGCTCGACCCGGCGACGGGCACCGCCCTGGAGTGGAACCCGGGTTCCAGCTCGTACGAGGGCGAGAAGGCGATGCTGGCCACCCCGCGCGGCCTCTTCGTCGGCGGCGACGGCAACACCAAGGGCGGCCTCACGGTGGGTCGGGTCGGCTTCTTCGACCTGGGCCGGGTGCCGGCGCCCTCGGCGGTGGAGACGACGATCGACACGCCCATCGAGGGACGCGTGAAGCCCGCCAACGGCTCGTTCACGATCGAGGGCCAGGCGACCGCGCCGTCCGGCGTCAAGAAGGTGCAGGTCGAGATCCAGAACCGCGGCTCCAAGAAGTACCTCCAGCCGGACCTGAAGACGTGGGGCTCGTCCGCCGTCATCGTGTCGACCCTGGCCAGCCCGAACGCCACCTCGACCATGTGGTCGCTGGCCGTCTCGCTGCCCGTCGGCGAATACCAGATCCAGGCGAAGACGTTCGGTCGCACCAGCAGCGAGACCGACGCGACGAAGGCCGTCAAGAAGATCGAGACGTTCAGCTTCGACGACCTGCCCCCGACGACGAAGTTCAGCGCGCCGGCCGCCGGCCTGCTCGCCACGAAGACCTTCGTGGCCACCGGCACCGCCACCGACGACAAGGGCGTCAACGCGCTGACCTACTCGTTCCGCACCCCGGACAACCGCTACCTCCAGGACGACGGCACGGTCGCGCCCGTCTACAACACGTTCCGCACCGAGCCGGACGTGATCGGCGCGGTGTCGACGACCTGGCAGGTCGAGGTGACCCTGCCGACCGAGGGTGAGTGGCGGATGACCGCCACCGCCATCGACACCGCCGGCCAGAGCGACCTGCGCGGCGAGAACCGGGACTGGATCATCGCGGAGGACGGCGTGGCGCCGACGGTGGCCATCACCGCGCCCGCCGCGATGACCCCGCCCACCGCCGCCGGCCCGGTCACCGTGGCCCCCGGCAGCCCGCTCACCTTCTCCGGCACGGCCAGCGACGACGGCACCCTGAAGTCGGTCGAGGTCTACCTGCGCAACACCACCACCCGCGAGTCGCTGGCCGCCGACGGGACGTGGGGCCCCGACGCGGTCGCGGCCTACCACCGGGTGTCGCCGACGAACCTCAACGCCGCGTCGTACAACTGGTCGTTCACCACCGCGGCGCTCACCCCGGGCATCTACGACTTCCGGGTACGCGCCACCGACAACCTGGGTCTGGTCACGACGAACGCCAACCTGGGCAAGCTGAGCGTCACCGCCCAGGTGCCCGGCGACGCCTTCCCGAACGGCAAGCTGAACTTCACCGGCACCGACCAGAACGTGGAGCAGTTGCACCTGAACCTGGCCGGCACCGCGACCGACGACAAGGGCGTGCAGGGCGTCCGGGTGGCGCTGCGCGACCTGGACACCGGCCGGTACGTGCAGCCCAACGGCACGATGGCGGCGAGCTTCGCCACGGTGAACGCCACGCTCGCCTCGCCCGGCGCGACGAGCACCGCCTTCACCCTGTCGGTCGACCTGCCGACCAAGGGCGAGTACAGCGTCGAGGCGTGGGCCGTCGACACGGCGGGCCAGCAGGACAGCTCGACCTCCGGGGCCACCGCCAAGTACCTCGTCTACCCGGGCGACCTCGACCCGCGGCTGGAGCCGAGCCTCAGCCCGACCAACGGCGCGGTCTTCGGCGACTCGCGGATCGTGGTGACCGGGCGCGCGGTGGACGACGTCGGCATGTCGAAGGTGGAGGTGCAGATCGTCAACGGCGCGGGTCAGGGGATGAACTCCTCCGGCGCGTTCGGCGGCGGCTCCGCCCCGTGGATCGCCACGTTCCTCACCAGCCCGGGGTCGCCGGGGTCGAACTTCGCGTACACGTCGCCGGTGGTGCCGGCGGGCGCGTACACGATCTCGGTGCGGGCGGTCGACAACTACGGGCAGCTCCAGCAGCCGCCCACCACCATCTCGGTGACCGTCAGCTGAGCTGACGGCAGCCCAACCCGGGCCGCGTCGGGGCTACTTCCGCCCCGACGCGGCCCGGCCCGTATCCGGCCGCCGGCCCGATGCGGGCCACGTCACCGGTCGGGAGCCGTCTCCGCGGCCGGGCGACGGGGGCAGCCCCGCAGGGCGTACGCGACGAGCCCGACCACCGCGAGGACCGTCGCGCAGGCCGTCGCGGCGGTGGTGCCGGCCGGCTGGACCAGCCAGGCACCGACCTGCAGCCGCAGTTGGTCGCTCGGCCCCAGCCACGGCAGCATCGCGACGAGGGTCCAGGTCAGCGGGGCGATCCAGGATAGCGCGGCACCCAGCAGCGCGGCACCGAGCGCGGTGAGCCCGAGCAGGCCGGCCGTGTTGCGCGCCACCACACCCAGCGGCTCGAACCGCACGTCGGTGAGCGTGCTGGCCAGGAGCAGCGCGACGATCGCGGCGGCGGCCAGCAGGACGTGCCCGGCCCGGCGGGCGGGCCAGTTGACCGACGCCGTGTGGTCGAGGGCGTCGTCGGCGCCGCCGAGCGTGGTGCCGACGGCGACCGCCGCGACCAGGGCGGCGACGCTGACCACCCGGGCGTTGACGGTCTGCCCGGCGGAGAAGTACGGCCAGCTCGCCCAGAGCGACCCGACCGCGCAGACCGTGCCGGCCAGCGCCAGGGGAACCCGGCGGGCCCGCAGGTACAGGCGGAGCCACCTCACGGCTGCGCCAGGAACAGCAGCGAGTGGAACCGGTCGATCTCGCAGCCGAGCGCGGCGGCACGGGCCGCCTGCACCCGCTTCCGCTGCTCGTCGGAGGGCAGGTTCCGCAGCTCCCGGAGGGCGGCGTCCACCTTCTGCTGCTCCTCGGGGGCCGACCCCCGACCGAGGTCCGGCTGCCCGCCGGTGAGCCAGGCGACGGCGACCGCACGGGCCAGGTAGGTCGTGTGCTCGGTCCCGCACTCCCGCCACCAGGCGGCGTCGAGCAGCGCTGCCGACAGTTCGTCGGGCGAGACGTCGGCGAAGCCGGTCCAGCCGACCGACAGGGCGTCGAAGACCAGGGTTCCGTCGTCGCGGACATGGTTCGCGTCCGACCGGACCGTGTTGTCGAGCAGTTGCCGGCTCTCCTCCACGCGGGTGGGGGCGGCGCCGGGCAACTTCGCGTCGATGAGGGCCAGCGTCTTCCGGGCCGGGCCGACGACCTTGGGCAGCAGCGCGGCGTGCGCCCGGGTCACACAGACCTGGGGGCCGTCGTCGTCGCAGACCAGCTCGACGGCGGCCGGATCGAGCACGGCCGACCCGGAGTATCCGCCGGTGGGCAGCAACGGCACCGCCACGGCGGCACCGACCACGGCCGGAAGCGCGGCCAGTGCGACGGTGCGGCGGCCGGCCGCCCCGAGCAGCAGCAGCCCGGTCGCGGCGAGGGCCGCCAGCCACAGCGCCTGGAGCAGGCTGACCGACGACGGGATCGTCTTGAAGTCGTTCAACGAACTGATGGCAGGGGCCAGCAGCAGCGCCGCCGGGTCGGGCCGGACCTTCGTGAAGTTCTCGTCGTAGCCCGACATCGAGACGTAGTCGGGCACGAAGGTCAGCACGGCGAACGCGACCACCGCGAGGATCGGGGCGGTGGCCACCCGGGGCACCGCCCGGCCGGCGGCCATGCCCAGCCAGCCGGCGGCGACCAGCGCGAGCACGCCGACCGCGGTGATCGGGATCGTCGCGACGGGGAAGTAGCCGGCGGTCGGCGCCACCCAGGGGATCCCGAGGAGGAACGTCAGCAGGTACACGGTGGCCAGCGCGACCGCGTAGCCGGCGGCGAGCGGGACGCTCCGCTGCCACCGGGGGCGGACGGTGGTGCCGAACAGCTCGTCGACCCGGTGCCGCCGGTCGCGGCGTCCCAACCATGCGCCGCCGGCCAGCGCCAGTGGCATCAGCATCATCAGCGTGGACCGGGCGTACACCGCCAACTGCGTCCACCGCCCCGCGTACCCCCCGGTGACGGTCAGCATGAGCGCGGCGCCGACGATCACCAACAGCAGGACGATGCCGGGGACCGCCGACCGGCGCACCTCGGTCCGCATGATCCTCCCGATCATGCCGCCACCCGCTCCCGGTGGGAGCGCAGCAGCGCCGAGTAGCCGCGCTCGGCGGCGCTGTCCCCGGCGTCGCCGGTGCCGCCCTGCGCGGCGAGCTGCGCCGTGGTGCCCTGCCACACCAGCCGGCCCTCGTGCACCAGCACCACGTCGGTGCAGGCCACGGCGACGTCCTCGACCAGGTGGGTGGAGACCAGCACGCAGCTGTCCGACCCGATGTCGCGGAGCAGCTCGCGGAAGTCGAGCCGCTGCTCGGGGTCGAGGCCGACGGTCGGCTCGTCGAGCAGCAGCAGCTCCGGGTCGTTGACGATCGCCTGGGCGATCCCGGCGCGGCGCACCATGCCGCCGGAGAGCGTCTTCATCCGGGCGTCGGCCCGGTCGGTCAGGCCCACCCGGTCGACGGCCCGCTGGACCGCGCCGGGGATGTCGGCCTTCGGCATCTCCTTGAGCCAGGCCATGTACTCGACGAACTCCCGGACGGTGAAGCGTGGATAGAAGCCGAAGTGCTGCGGCAGGTAGCCCAGCCTGCGGCGGACCCGACGCAGGTCGGCGCGCCCGCTGATGTTCTCGCCCAGCAGGTCGAGCCGCCCACCGGCGGGCCTCACCACGGTGGCGAGCGCCCGCATCAGGGTGGTCTTGCCGGCGCCGTTCGGGCCGAGCAGCCCGTGCACACCGGTGCCCAGCGCCAGGTCGAGCCCGTTGACCGCGAGGCGTCGGCCGGCGCGGACAGCCAGGTTCTCGGCGTGCACCGTCCACGCGTATGTGGTCGGTGCGGTCTCCGCCGCGCTGACGGCACGCATCATGATCTCTCCGTTCGTCGTGTCGTCGGCGGTGCCCGCCGACGGAGAAGGGGATGTGCCGGCCGGACGACCGGGGTCGCCGGTGACGACCGGGCCGGTCAGCTCCGGTCGGCGCGCAGCCGGCGGTGGTCGGTGGCCCGCAGGAGCACCACCGCGCTCAGCGCAACGGTGGCCAGCGCCCAGCCGGGCCAGCTACGGGTCTGGAGGACGACCGGCAGTTCCTGGCCGACCAGGCTCGGCGTGATCACGCCGACGGACCAGGCGATCGCCAACCCGAGCGCCGCCCGGTCCACCCCGACCAGCCCGCCCAGCGCCAGGGCGCCGGCGGTGAAGGCCAGGCACGGCAGCAGCCACAGCGCCGGCGAGTGCCCGGTCCACCAGCCCGCCACGGCCAGCACCGGGACGACCGCCGTCAGGATCGCCAGGGTCCGGCGCAGCAGCAGCGGCAGCCCCGCGCGGGGCACGGTGGCGATCAGTTCCCAGGCCGGATCGGTGCGTCGGCTCCACGCGGCGGCCACCAGCAGCAGCGGCACCAACGGCGCGACCAGCAGCACCGGCGACGGCATCCGGCCCGACACCATCTCCAGCAGGACCGCGACGACCACCAGCGCGGTGGTCGTGGCCAGCCAGGGCAGGAGCCGCGCGGCGACACCGGTGCGCCGCAGCCGGCGGCGACGCACCGGCCCGGGCCCGGCGTCGAGGCCGGCGGCGATCCCGACGGCCACCCGGTCCAGCAGCTGCCGGGCGGCCGGGTCGGCCGCGTCGGCCAGCAGCGCCCGGCACCCGGCGCAGGACTCCAGGTGCGCCTCGACGGCCCAGACGGTGACGTCGTCGACGCCGTCGTCGCCGGTGGCGTACCGGGAGATGAGGGCGGGGGTGGGGTGGTCGGTCATGACAGCGCCTCCCGTAGCGCGATGCGGGCCCGCCGCGCGTACGTCTTCACGGTTCCCTCCGGCATGCCGAGCAGCACCGAGGTCTCCCGCGTGGTCAGCCCGTCGAGCACCATCGCGCGCAGGACCCGGCGCAGGTTGGGCGGCAGCGCCAGCAGCGCCTGCTCCAGGTCGGCGTCCATCCCGCCGGCCAGCGCCTCCTCCTCGGCGGCGGGGGCGACGGTGGCGAAGGTCCGCACCGCCGGGACCCGCTCGGCGCGGGCGCGGGCGCGGAACGCGTCGACCAGCCGGTGGGCGGCGATCGTCCACAGCCAGCCGACCGCGCTGCCGCTGCCCGAGTGCCGGGCCTGGCTGCCGGCCGACCGCCACACCGCCAGGTAGGTGTCCTGGAGCACCTCGGCGACCACGTCGTCGTCGGCGCAGCGCCGCCGCAGCCGGGCGGTCAACCAGGGCGACGTGCGGCGGTACAGCTCGTCGAAGGCCCGCCGGTCGCCCCGGGCGACGCGGCGCAGCAGCGCACCCTCGTCGAGGGTCTCCAGGCTCTGTCTCACAACAGGCAAGACGATCCCCGGGCCCGCCCCGGTTTCCCATCTGTGGTGATCCACGTCACAGCTGGCGGGGGTCGTTGCCGGGGTGGTCTCGGTCGACGGGGCCGGCGGTGGCCGTCGTTACCGATAACATCGACGCTTATAGTTTCCTGGCCGGAGTAGCCCCGGCCCAGCGTCCGCGGCGTCGGCTCCGCCGCCGAAGAGGAGACAACGATGAGACGTACCGCTTCCCGCCGCCGGTGGGTGACCGCCCTGGCGGCCGGGTTCCTGCTGGTCGGCGCCGCCGTGGGCCTGCACGCCCCGGCGGGCCAGGCATTGGAGAACGGGGTCGCCCGCACCCCGCCGATGGGCTGGAACAGCTGGAACACGTTCGGCTGCAACATCAACGAGGCGCTGATCCGGCAGATGGCGGACGCGATCGTCAGCAGCGGCATGCGGGACCTGGGCTACCAGTACGTGGTGGTGGACGACTGCTGGTTCAACCCCAACCGGGACTCCGCCGGCAACCTCCAGGGCGATCCGACCCGGTTCCCCAGCGGGATGAAGGCCCTCGGCGACTACATCCACGGCAAGGGCCTTAAGTTCGGCATCTACCAGGTGCCGGTGGACAAGACCTGCGCGCAGTACTTCGGCGGGTACCCGGGGGCGACCGGCAGCCGGGGGCACGAGGTCCAGGACGCGCGGCAGTTCGCCGCCTGGGGGGTCGACTTCCTCAAGTACGACTGGTGCTCCCCGGAGGGCACGATCAACGACCAGGTGGCGACGTTCGCGAAGATGCGCGACGCGCTGGCGGCGACGGGTCGGCCGATCGTGTTCAGCATCAACCCGAACAGCATCCACGCGAAGACGGGTCCCCAGCGCAACTGGGGCGACGTGGCGAACATGTGGCGGACCACGGAGGACATCACCAACGCGTGGAACACCGGGCAGACCAACGGCTACCCGATGGGGATCCAGAACATCATCAACGTGACGGTGCCGCTGGCGTCGTACGCCCGGCCGGGCGCGTTCAACGACCCGGACATGATGGAGGTCGGTCGGGGCGGGATGACCGACACGGAGATGCGTAGCCACTTCGCGATGTGGGCGATGATGGCGTCGCCGCTCATCGCGGGCAACGACATCCGGTCGATGGACGCGGCGACGCAGACCATCCTCAAGAACCAGAACCTGATCGCCATCAACCAGGACCCCCTCGGCCTCCAGGGGGTGCAGGTGTCCAACGACGGCACCCGCCGGGTGCTGGCGAAGAAGCTGGCCGACGGCGACGTGGCGGTGGCGCTGTTCAACCAGGGCAGCGCGACCACGACGGTCTCGATCACGGCCCCCGCGATCGGCATGAGCCCCGGCACCCTCACCCTGCGCGACGCGTGGACCAACGGCACCAGCACCACCACCACCGGGACGATCTCGGCCAGCGTCCCGAGCCACGGCACGGTCGTCTACCGGGTCAGCGGCCCGGGCAGCACCCCGCCCCCCACCACGACCCCGCCGCCCACCCCGCCCTCGCCCTCTCCGCCGCCCACGACGGGCCCGCCGGCGGCCGGGTGCCGGGTCGGCGCGACCGTCAACGCGTGGAGCACGGGCCTGACCGAGGACATCACGATCACCAACACGGGCAGCTCGGCGATCAACGGCTGGTCCCTGGCGTTCACCCTGCCGGCCGGGCAGAGCATCACCGGCGGCTGGAACGCCACCTACGCCCCGACCAGCGGGCAGGTCAGCGCCACCAACGTCAGCTACAACGCGGCGATCCCGCCCGGCGGCTCGGTCTCCATCGGCTTCCAGGCCAACCACACCGGCGACTCGGCCGCACCGGCGGCCTTCACCCTCAACGGCAGCCCCTGCTCCCGCGCCTGACGCCCTGGCCCGGCCCGGTGCGCGCGTGCGGCGCACCGGGCGGGGCCGGTCACGCCCGGCGGCGGGCGACCAGCACGGCGTCGTGGATGGTGACCTCGCGGCCCTCCGGGTCGACCGTGGCCCGGGCCCGGGTCTCGGTGGTCAGCACCTGCCAGGCGGCGGGGTCGAGGGCGGCGGCGACCTCCTCGGCGGTGTACATCGCGTCCGGGAAGTGCATCCGGTGGGCGGTGGTGCGCAGGTCGCGCGGGTGGTGCCCGACGATCAGCAGCGTCCCGCCCGGCGCGACCGCCGCGGCGAGCCGCGCGAACAGCTCCCGCCGCGCCGCGCCCGGCAGATGCATGAACTGCGCCGACACCAGGTCGTACGCGCCCTCGGCCGGCGGCCGGACGCGCAGGTCGGCGTGCAGCCACTCGATGCGGTCGGCGACCTCGGGGCCCGCCGCCGCGGCGTGGGCGGCGGCCCGCTCCAGGGCGGTGGCGGAGATGTCGACCGCCGTGACCCGCCAGCCCCGCCCGGCGAGCCAGCCGGCGTCGGCGCCCTCCCCGCAGCCGACGTCGAGCGCCCGGCCCGCCGGCAGCCCGGTCGCCTCCGCGACGAGCTGGGGGTTGGGTCGGCCGCTCCACACCGCCGGCCGGGCGCGGTAGCGCTCCTCCCAGGCGGCCTCCTCGAACATCGTCCGCGTCCGCTCCCGGTACGCGTCCACGGCGGCGCGACCCTCCTCGGCGACGAGGTCGGCGTTGATCGCCGCGCCGGCGGCCAGGCCCGCCGCGGCGGAGGAGACGACCTGGGCGCGTACGTCGGCCACGTTGCCCGCGACCCACACGCCGGGCACGGCGGTGGCCCCGGTCGGGTCGGCGGGCACCTGGCTGCCGATCACCTGCCCGCCGAACTCGACGTCGACCGGCTTGCACCCCAGCGACTCCAGCACCTCGGCGCGGGCGGTGAACCGGGGCGCGACGACCACCGCGTCGAGCGCGACGACCTCGCCGGAGGCCAGGCGTACCCCGGTCAGGGTGTCGTCGGTGACCTCGACCGCCGCGACCCGGTCCGCCACGACGGTGATCTCCCGCGCGGCGAGCCGCTCGGCGTCCTCGACGGCGAGCGTCGTGTCGTGCAGCAGGAGCAGCACGTGCGGGCTCCACTGTCGCCACAGCTCCGCCTGGTGCACGGCCGTCGGCCCGGTGGCCAGGACGCCGATGCGCCGGTCCCGGACCTCCCACCCGTGGCAGTACGGGCAGTGCAGCACGTCGCGCCCCCACCGCTCGGCCAGCCCCGGCAGGTCGGGCAGCTCGTCGGCGAGCCCGGTCGCCACCAGCAGCCGCCGCGCCCGCACCTCCCGCCCGCCGTCCAGCGTGACCACGAAGCCGGTGTCCTCCCGGGCTGCCGCCTCGACCCGGCCGGCGACGATCTCGCCGCCGTAGCGGGTCACCTCGTCGCGCCCGGCCGCCACCAGCTCGGCCGGCGGGGTGCCCTCCCGGCCCAGGTAGTTGTGCACGTGCCCGGCCGGGGCGTTGCGCGGCTGCCCGGCGTCCACCACCAGCACCGACCGCCGCGCCCGGGCGAGGGCCAGGGCCCCGCTCAGCCCGGCGGCGCCCCCGCCGACCACCAACACGTCGTACGCCTCGTCCACCGCGCGCCTCCTCCGCTCGTCGTGCGCCCACCGTGCCGCGCGGCCCGCCGATCCGACAAGAGAAGTTGCCGGAACGGCAAAAGGCCGGCTGGCCGGGTGGCCCCGCCGGAGGGGATTGCGGGGCGTGTTACCTAGAACTACTATGCATTGCAGTTCTAGGGATAGGCGGTCGGATGCACATCACCAAGGACCTCGTCGCCGCCTCGGCGACGCCGCTCGTGCTGGGGATCCTCGCCGAGGGCGAGAGCTACGGCTACGCGATCCTCAAGCAGGTCAACGAGCTATCGGGCGGCCGGCTGGAGTGGACCGAGGGTCTGCTCTACCCGCTGCTGCACCGCCTGGAGCGACTCGGGCACGTCGAGTCGTACTGGCAGACCCCGCCCGGGGGGCGCCGCCGCAAGTACTACCGCATCACCGACCAGGGCCGGGCCGAGCTGGTCGAGCAGCACCGCCAGTGGGCCGCGGTCGTCGACGCCCTGCGCGGCGTCTGGAACACGACCCGGTCCATCAACCCGATCGCGGCACCGGCCTGGGAGGCGGGACGATGACCCTCGACAGCGACAGCGACCTGGAAGGCCAGATCGCCCAGTGGCGGGCCTACACGCGCCGCCGCCGGGAGCTGCACCACGCCGACACCGAGGAGCTGGAGGACCACCTGCGCAGCCGGATCACCGAGCTGACCGAGGCGGGCCTGCGCAGCGACGAGGCGTTCCTCATCGCCGTCAAGCGCATGGGCAGCCTCGACGAGCTGTCGCGGGAGTTCGCCCGCGAGCACTCCGAGCGGTTGTGGAAGCAACTCGTGCTGCCGGGGGAGCCGGACGCGCCCGCCGCCGCCCGCACCCGCCGCGAGCTGCCCGTCATGGTGCTCTGCGCGGCCCTCGCGGCGCTCGCGATCAAGGTGCCGAGCTGGTTCGGGCTCGACCTGGCCGACGAGGACGCCGCCTTCTACGCCCGCAACCTGAGCCTGTTCGCGCTGCCGGCGCTGGCCGCGTACTTCGCCTGGCAGCGCCGGGTCGGCGTCCGCGTCGTCGGGGCGCTCGTGGCGCTGTTCGCCCTCGGCGGGGTCGCCGCGAACGCGTACCCGCTCGCCGGGGACTCGCAGTCCTTCGGGCTCACGGCGATCCACCTGCCGCTGGCGTTGTGGCTGGTCGTCGGCGTCGCCTACGTGGGCGGCGACTGGCGCTCCGAGCGGCGCCGGATGGACTTCATCCGGTTCACCGGCGAGTGGGTCATCTACTTCAGCCTCCTCGCCCTGGGCGGCGGCGTGCTCACGGCCTTCACCGCCGGCACCTTCCAGGCCATCGGCATCGACGCCGAGAGGTTCATCAGCTCGTGGCTGCTGCCGTGCGGCGCGATGGCGGCCGTCGTCGTGTCGGCGTGGCTGGTCGAGGCGAAGCAGAGCGTCATCGAGAACATGGCCCCGGTGCTGACCCGCGTCTTCACGCCGCTGTTCGCGGCGACCCTGCTGGCGTTCCTGGTCGCCGTCGTCTGGACCAACAGCGGCATCGACGTCAAGCGCGACGTGCTCATCCTGTTCGACCTGCTGCTCGTCGTCGTGCTGGGCCTGCTGCTGTACGCCATCTCCGCCCGCGACCCCGCCGCCCGGCCCGGGCTGTTCGACCGCCTCCAGTTGGCGCTCGTCGTCAGCGCCCTGGTCATCGACGTCCTGGTGCTGGTGGCGATCACCAGCCGGATCGGCGAGTGGGGCTTCAGCCCCAACAAGACGGCGGCGTTGGGGGAGAACATCGTCCTGCTGACCAACCTGGCCTGGTCGGCGTGGCTGTTCCTCGGCTTCGTCCGGGGCCGCGCACCCTTCGCCCGCCTGGAACGCTGGCAGACCCGCTACCTCGCCGTGTACGCCGGCTGGGCCTGGGTCGTCGTCCTCGCCTTCCCCCTCGTGTTCGACTTCGCCTGAGCCCTGAGCCCTGAGCCCTGAGCCCTGAGCCGGTCCGGTCGCCGTCCGCGCGGTGGCCGGGCCGGCTACGGCGTCCAGCGGATGTTGGGGTTCACCTGGCCGGTCCAGTTGAAGATGGCCATGTTGTCCCACTGGTTGCCGGTGCCGTTGATGTTCGCCGGGTCCCACCCGTTGCCGGGGACGGCGTACCAGGTCGGCTCCCAGTAGAAGACGCCGACGGCACCGGCGTCGCGGGCGGTGTTCTGCACCCAGGCGAACTCGGTGGCCTGCCCGCTCCAGCTCGCGGGGTGGCCGGCGCAGGGCTCACCACCGTTGATCGAGTTCGGCTCGCCGTCGGCGTTCGCGGCGGTGAACGGGTACGCCGTCTCGGTGAGCACGACGGGCCTGCCGTAGCGGGACCGCACGTCGGTGATGACGTTGTAGAGGTTGGCCAGGCTGCCGTGCCACATGCAGTAGTAGGACAGGGCCGTCAGGTCCCACTGGACGCCCTTGGCCCGGATGCCGTCGTAGAACCAGCGCGCGTTGGCCATGCTGTCCGCGTTGGCGGTGTGGATGATCACCTGCGTGCCGCCGTTGCACTGCTTCGTCGCCTGGTAGCCGGCCTTGAGCAGCAAGCTGAGGTTGGTGAAGTCGTTGTTGACGACCTTGCCGTCGTTCCACAGCATGCCGACGTTGATCTCGTTGCCGATCTGCACGCTGTCCGGCGTGGTGCCCTGCGCCTTCAGGCTGGAGCAGACGTCGTAGGTGTAGTTGTAGACGTCCGTCTGCAACTGGCCGATGCCGTGGCTGGCCCAGGCGGCGGGCTTGTACTGCTTGCCCGGGTCGGCCCAGGTGTCCGAGTAGTGGAAGTCGATCATCAGCTTGAGGCCCTTGGCCTTGACCGTCCGCGCGTACGCCAGCACCCGGGCCTTGTTGTTCCAGCCGCTGGCGGGGTTGTTCCAGACCCGGAGCCGGACGTAGTTGACGCCGAGGCCCTTGAGGATGTCGAGCGGGTCCCGCGCCGTGCCGGCGGCGTCGTAGTATCGCGCGCCGAGGTCCAGGCTGCGCTGCACGCTGGAGACGTCCGCGCCCAGCATGGTGAGCGTGTTCGCGGCGGAGGCCGGCGCGGGCGGCACGAGCAGGGCGGCCGGCAGGGCGACCAGCGCGAGGAACGCGGCGATCCAGGCGTGCGGGCGGGAGCGGTGCCGAGTCATCCCGACCTCCTCGGTGGCGGGCGCGGGGCCGGGGCGCGGCACCGCCGGACATCAATCGATGTCCATATATACCACAGGTGGCGGGCCCGTCAGGCGTTCCGCCCCGGGCGGTCGCCCGCCTCCGTCGGGGCGGCTGCCTGGTCGACCGGGCTCACCGCGAACGGATGGCGCAGCCGCCGCATCGCCTCCTCGCTGCCGTCGAAGGTCACGCCCCGGTCGTCGAGGTCGTCGGCGGTCGGCGTGACGAGGAACAGGGCCGATCGATCGTCGTCGTGGAAAGTCATGCGGGGATCCCGTTTCTGGAGAGGAAGAACCTGGGCGGCTGCGGGTGGTGTTGCCGCATGGTCCCAGTCGGCGCTCACACCGGCGCCCGATCACGATGCCCGACGGCGGAGGGACCTCCTGCCGACACCGTCACCCCGCACCATACCCGGCGACGCCCCCGTCCACGCCGGCCGGACGTCGCCGGCCTCAGTCCGTCGAAGGCCCCACCGTGGTCGCGGACGCCCGGCCCTCCTGCCGGGCCCGGTCGAGCAGCAGGGCGAGCCGCCGCTGCCGCCGCCGACAAACGGCCCGCAGCAGCAGGGCGACCGCGACGAGAACGACCAGCAGGCCGAGCTGTGGCCACGGCACCGCCCAGACCGTCACGGTGGCCGTGGCCTGCCGGACGTCGGCGACGGTCCCGTCGCCGAGCGCCGCCGGGGTCACCGTCACGGTCGTCCGCAGCGGGCCCAGCCCCCAGACGCCGCCGACGCTGGCCCGGGCCACGCGGCTGCCGCCGGGCAGCAGCTCCTCCACCTCGACGGTGGTGTCCCGCCTGGCGAGGCCGAACGCCTCCGAGACGGTCACCCGGCCCTTGCCGGAGGCCCAGACGTTGCCGCCGTTGGCCACCGCGTACCGCAGGCGGAGGGTGCCCGGCGCGAACGGGTTCCAGGACCGGGCGTACGTGGCGGTCACGTCGTCGACGGCCAGGGCCGCCGTGGCCGTGCCGCTGGCGCGCAGCATGACCCGGAAGCCGACCCGGCTCTCGACGGCGACCGTGCCGCCGGTGCTGGTGACCGACGCCGCGATGCCCGCCGGGTGGTCGCCGGGCGCGGCGTCGGCGGGCACGGTGATCGTGAAGGGCACCACCTTCGTCTCGTTCGCGCCGACGGTGACCGTGTCGCGCACCGAGATCCAGGTGCCGCCGTCCTTCGACGTCTCGGTCGAGGGCAGCATGTTGAAGCGGCCCTTGTCGGTGAGGTAGCCGTCGGCGGCCTGGAGGCGGAAGACCGCCCTGGTGGCGCTGAAGTTGCGCACGGCCAGGTGTTCCGTCACCACCTGGCCGGGGTCGAGGGTGCGCTCGATCCACCGCCGGCCGTCCGGGCCGTCCGGGCCGGCCGGCTGCACCGCCCAGGTCAGCTTCGGCGCGGCGGGTTCCGCGCCGGCGCCGGTGGGCGCGACCGGCACGGTGACGAGCACCGCCGCCAGCACGGCGAGCAGCCTCGGCAGCGCCTGCGGCACGGAACGGATCATCGGGCGTCCTCCGGCGGGGTGCGGGGGCGGGACCGCTGCCGGCCCCGCCCCCGCGCGTGATCATTCGAACAGGGACAGGGTCAACGTCGAGGTGTACGCGCCCGCGGCGACGTCCGCCGGGGTGCGCAGGTACAGGTCGGCGTTGACCGAGTACGAGTCACCGGCGACCGCCCCGGAGTCGTACGTCGACATCAGCAGCTCCTGGTCGGCCAGGCCGACATTGTTGCCGGGCTGGGTCGGCTCGTCCAGGACGGTCACGACCTCCTCGCCCTCGGTCACCGAGCCGGTGGTGCCGCCGTCGATCAGCCGCGGCTTCCAGCCGAGGTGACCGGCGCTGATCGGGGCCTGCCCGGAGCTGCCGACGAAGTCGCTCGCGCTGCCGACCACGGCCCAGGCCGCGCCGGCCGGCACCTCGTCGGCGGTGCGGGTGTCGGTGACCGTCACCGTCGGCAGGGTGCCGACGAACTGGCGTACCAGCAGGGTCGAGCCGTCCTCGGCCAGCGCCACCGAGTCGCCCGCGACCGACAGGGCGAGCACGCCCGGCTCCCGGATCTCCTCGATGTCGACCGTCACCCGGACGTCGGCGCCGTCCTCGGCCAGCGCCGGTGCCGGCAGCGCCGCCGTCCCGGCCAGGATGGCGGCCGCGGCGCCCGCCGCGTACAGCCGCTTACGCTTCCATGTGTTCATGCGATCTCCGTTGACGTCCGTGGTTGGTGGGGGTTGATGGTCATCCGCCGCAGCTAAGGGCGGGGTGGTTGGTGGTGACGGTGGTGGTCACGGTGGTGCCGTCGATGGTGCCGGTGGCGCGGATGGTGGCGGTGCCTGCGGCGACGGAGGTGGCGCGGGTGGTGAAGGACTGGTAGGCGTTGGCGCCGGGTGCGACGGCGGTGACGGTGCGGGTGCCGTACGCGGTCTCCAGGGTGATGTCGACGGGTGCGGTGTGGCCGTTGGTGGCCTGTACGGCGACGTACGCCCGGCCGCCGACGCAGCGCGCCTGCGCGCTCGCCGTCACCGACAGCTCCGGCTGACCGGTCGCGGCCGCGAACTTCCAGGAGTCGAGTTCGAAGAGGTCCGCCCCGGCGGGGCCGGAGTAGGTGAAGTAGACGTCGTGCACGCCGCTGACGCCCTGGAGCGCGGCGGTCACCTCGGCCCACTCGCCGACGGGCGTGTCGACCTCGACCGTGCCGACCACGGGGCCCGCCACGTCGTCCAGGCGCACCTGGATCCGGCCGCCGGCGGCCAGCGCCCGCACCTTCGCCGTCACGCTCGCCGCGCCGGCCGTGCCGAAGTCGACGGACGACAGCGCCGTCCAGTCGCCGTTGTCGACGTCACGCACCACCAGGTTCGGCGCGGAGGTGCCGAACTGGGCGGAGCCGCCGTCGACCTTCGCGGTCGCGATGCCCTTGCTCCAGCCGAAGGTCTCCGCCTCGAACACCCGGTACGGGTCGAAGTCGCGGACCTGGTCCACGCCCGCGTAGGTGCCCACGACCTGCTGGATCGTGCCGTCCGGGTTGAACGTCAGCTCCTGGATGTGCGGGCTGCGGTAGCCCTGCGTGGTGTTGCCGTTGATGCGCTTGTTGAGCGTCGGGGCGTGGTAGGTGAAGTAGTACTTGCCCCCGAACTCGAACACCGACTGGTGGTTGTTGCCGCCCGTGCCGGCGCCGAAGAACTGCGACTGGTTCGGGAACAGCACGCCCGCGTAGGTCTCCTTCGGCCAGGACATCGGGTCGTCCGAGATCAGGTAGCCGATCTGGCCGCCGCCGGGGTAGCCGGGCAGCGGGGTCTGGTTGCCGCCGAAGTCCGCCCCGCCGAAGTGCGACGAGTACGACAGGTAGTACTTGCCCTGGCGCTTGAAGACCTGGGCCGCCTCGAACGAGACCGGGGTGTCGACCACCACGGCCGACCCCTGGGTCGAGACCATGTCGTCGCCGAGCCTGATCGCCCGGATGTTCTTCGGGTTGTTGAAGCGCTCGGCGGCCGGCATGCTCGTCGACGCGGGGCCGCCACCGAAGTAGAGGTAGGCCTGGCCGTCGTCGTCCACCAGCGGGGCCGGGTCGAACTTCCACGCGACGTCCTCGGCGCCGGGGGTGCTGCCGTTGATCAGCGTGCTCGTCCGCTCGCTGGTCCACGGGCCGAGCGGCGACTCACCCGTGAGCACGTTGCTCGAACCGCCGCCGTTGGCGTAGTAGAGGAAGAACTTCTCCTTCCCGTTCACCGTCTTCTTCGCCATGCCGGGCGCCCACGAGTTGCCGGTGAACGGCGCGACGCCGTTCGGGCCCGCGACCTGGATCTCGCCGTGGTCCGTCCAGTTCACGAGGTCCTCGGAGGAGATCAGCGTGATCTGGTTGATGTTGCCGTAGTTGATGCTCGGCGAGATGCCCGTGACCGGGTCGGGCGCGTAGCCCTGGGTGTCGTTGGTCAGGTACAGGTAGACCCGGCCGTTGTGCACGAAGCCGAAGCCGTCGGCGCCGAACTTGTGCCCGATCAACGGGTTGTGCTCGCCGGGCAGCTTACCGACGACCTCGATGGTCTTCGACGGCGGCGGGGGCGGCGGCGCGCCGATCACCGACACGTCGTCGAGCTTGAAGTCCATGAGGTGCAGGGCCGGGTCCGTGGACGGCGTGCTCGTCCACGGCGTCTCGAAGAAGATCCGGGCCGTCGACACGTTCTGGGCCGCCGGAATGGTGAACGTCCCGTTGAACTGCGCCCACTGCCCCTTCGTCGCGACCACGCTCACCAGGTTGGTGTAGGTGGACCCGCCGTAGTGCATGGTGGCGAAGAACTGCTTCGTCGCCGGCCCGGCGGCGTTCTCGTACTTGATCCGGGCCGTCAGGGCGTAGGTCTGCCCGGCCTGCACCTTGCCGCTGAGATCCTGCATCGGCCCGGAACCGGTCGTCGCCCGGCCGGTGACGAGCGCCGCGCCCGACCCGGCGTAGGCGTCCGGCGTCGCCGACAGCGTCGCGCCGTCGGTCGAGTTGCCGTTGTTCACGAACCAGTTGGCGACGCCGGCCTCGAACCCCCCGTTCACGATGAGGTTCTCCTCGGCGGCCTGGGCCGGCGCCGACGTGGCGACCAGCCCCGCGGCCAGCATGGCGCCGACTGCCGCGATCGCGGTCACCCGTCGCCGGGTAGCCCCTCGCAAGCGTTGTCTCACTCGGTGTGCTCCTTCGTTCGGACGTGCACGGTGGTGGGTCGCCGGCCCCTCTCGGGCCGGTCGGCTATGCGCCGCAGCTGAGGGCGGGGTGGTTGGCGGTGGTGACGGTGGTGACGGTGGTGCCGTCGATGGTGCCGGTGGCGCGGATGGTGGCGGTGCCGGCGGGGATGGAGGTGGCGCGGGTGGTGAAGGACTGGTAGGCGTTGGCGCCGGGTGCGACGCCGGTGACGGTGCGGGTGCCGTACGCGGTTTCGAGGGTGATGTCGACGGGTGCGGTGTGGCCGTTGGTGGCCTGTACGGCGACGTAGGCCCGGCCGCCGACGCACCGTGCCTGCGCGCTCGCCGTCACCGGCAGCTCGGGTTCGGCCCGGAGCACGCCGAGCCGCGCCAACTGGAAGCTGAGCGACCGCTGCGGCGCGTCGATCTGGTTCTGGGTGCCGAACCGGCCGGCCCGGGCCGCCTTGGCGCTGGCGAGTGCGGCCCGCATCGCCGTCCAGGCGTCCGCCGGGTAGTGCCGGCTGTCGAGCGTCTCGGCGTGCGCGATGGCCGCGTCGAGCGCGCCGGTGTCCAGCGGCTGGCCCTGCGCGGTCAGCGTGTCGCTGAGCAGGTAGTGGTCGAAGTCGACCCGCCCGCCCGTGGCCTGTGTGGCGTAGTTGAACAGGCCGACCCGGTGGCCCATGAAGTGCGCGAGGCTGCCGTCGAGCGTCTGCGGGCCGACCCGGTTGCCGAGCTGCGTCCAGGTGAGCCCGTCGAGGCTGTAGTAGAACGTGGTCCAGAGCTGACCGACCGGCGAGGCGAAGTCGAGGTCGGCCTTCACGTGCACCACGGTCGCGTCGCCCAGCGGCACCGTCGTGCCCGGCAGGAAGCTCTCCAGCGCGGCCTGGTCGAGGTCGACCGCGAACGGCTGCCCCCGGTTGACCACGCCGAGGGTGTTCTGGCCGTCGACGCGCTTGACCGCCACGTACGAGAAGCCCCGGTTGTAGGCGGCCAGGCCGGCGACGTCGCCGTTGCGCATGCCGGAGATGTCCATCCGGGTCTCGGCCGACTGGCGCGGGCCGAAGGTGCGCTGCGACAGGGTGTTGCGCGCCTCCTCGAACCAGGCGAGTTCCGCCCGGTTCGACAGCTTCGTGTAGACGTACTGGCCGGTGACCACCTTGCCGGTGGTCAGCCGCAGCCAGCCCTCCCGGTCGGTGAGCGACCAGTACCGGTTGTCCGGGGCGTGGTTCCACTCCCAGGCCAGGTCCAGCCGCGAGCCGTTCGGGGCGATCTCCGCCTCGGTCGGGTGTTCGGTGGTGACGGGTTGCCCGACGACCGAGACGTCGTCGATCAGGTATTCCACCGTGGACGACGCCGGCTGCGGGTTGCCCCACGGCGTCTCCACCGCGAACTTGACGTTGGCGAGGTTCGCCGTCGCCGGGAACGTGTACTGGCCGGTGACCGTCGTCCACTGGCCGACGGGGACGGTGCCGAAGGTCATCACCTGCACGCCGGAGCCCCAGTCGGCGGCCAGGTTGAACCGGACGCTGGCCGGGCCCGAGGTGTACTTGATCTTCGCCGACACCGTGTAGGTCACACCGTGCTGGAGCTTGCCGGCGAGATTCTGGTTGGGGCCGGAGCCGTTGAGCGTGCGGTTGCCGACCCGCAGCGCCGCCGAGCCCGAGGCGGCGTCGGCCGGCTCCAGGGCGAGGGTCGCACCGAACTGCGCGGCCCACGGCGAGACGCTGCCGGCTTCGAAGCCGGCGTTGCCGAGCAGCTCGACGCCGAGGAGCGACTCGTCGAGGTCGGGCGGCGTCGGGATCGTCCACTCCTCGTCCTGGTACGCCTTGTGCGGCGCGTCGTTGGCGAAGTCGTCCGAGGCGACGATGCTCTTCTGCCGTTCGAGGGCCTCCTCGGCCGGGCTGAGCCGGATCGGCTTGGCGAACGCGCCGTCGACCGGCACGACGCCGTTGTTGCCGAACGTCGGCCACCCGCCCGACCAGGTGGCGGGGATGAGGGCGGGGATGCGGCCGATCGGGAACGTGTCGCGGAAGAACATTCCGTGCCAGTCGGTCCCGCCGCCGGCGCGCGCGACCGGCACGAGGCTGCCCTGGGCGAAGCCGTTGGAGTTGAGCACGCCGCGCGCCTCGTACGTGTTGACCCCGCCGGCCGAGGTGTACCGCCCGAGCAGGTCCTTCGAGCGGAACATGACGACCTGACGCCCCTGGCCGGAGGGCCAGGTGATGATGACGGCGTAGTACCAGCCGTCGATGTGGTAGAACTGCGCGCCCTCGAACAGGCCGCCGATGAACGGCTGGCCGGCGTAGTCGGCCGCCGTGAAGATGTTCGGGTAGTCCTGCTCGATCGCGGTCAGGCCGGCGTTGAGGCGTACGGCGCTGGTGCCGCCGGAGCCGTAGAAGATGTACGGCGTGCCGTCGACGTCGAAGAAGAGCGACGGGTCGTGCAGGCCACGGCCGAGGGCGGTGCGCTGCCACGCGCCGTTCTCGATGTCGTCGGTGCGGTAGATGTACGCGCCGTTGAGGTTGTTGGTGTTGAACGCGACGTAGTACATGCCGTCGTGGTAGCGCAGCGACGACGCCCACTGCCCCTGCCCGTACGAGTTCTGGCCGTTGCGCAGGGAGAACGAGTCGCCGATGCTGGCCCGGTCGAAGACGTAGTTGACCGTCTCCCAGTTGACGAGGTCGTACGACTTCATGATCGGCGCACCCGGGCTCAGGTGCATCGTCGTGCTGATCATGTAGTAGATGTCGCGGCCCTCGTCGTTCTCGGCGGCCGGGACCCGCTCGACGCTGATGTCCGGCACGTCGGAGCGCAGCAGCGGCACGGTGTACGTGCCGTCGCCCCGGTCGGTCGACGTGTGCGACGACTCCGGGGACCACTCGTCGGCCGCCTGCGCCGCTGTGCCGATCGTCACGACGCCGGCGCACAGGAGGAGTGCCCCCACGGCCGCCAGTGAGACCCGTCGTAGCCCTCCGGAGGCACCACGACCCACGGTTACTTTCATGCGAACTCCTGCCGCCAACGTAACGGGAAGTTCATAGTGTTATCGCTCACATGAGCTGTCAAGGCGTTCCCGAGACTTGCCGGAAATCTTCGTGAAACAGTCGCCGCCCGGCGTGGAAGCGCTCCCGTAGCGGCAGATCAGGCGCGCTCCGATCAGGTGCAAGTCGCCCAGTTCGCGGCGAATCACGTGAGCGCGACCTATGGGGCAAGGGCCCGCGAGTGCCGAATACCGGGTCACCATGTTTGCGCTAACACGTCCCTGCCCCGAGGGGGAACCGAATTGGCGGTGAGGGCCGCTCACAATCGCTCGGCAGGCGCAATTCTGAATGAGTCATGTCGATGCCGATACATTGTTCGTGGTGTTCCGGGTCGCCGGTCGAACGCTGCCCGGGGCTGACCCGGAACCCGGCCGCCGGGGAGACTGCGGTACGGCCCGCACCGCGCGGGCCACCTCGACCCCGGGAGGCAGCAGATGACTCCGGCCCAGGCCCACCCCACCCCCGGCGCCGCCGGCTGGAGCGACGGCGCGTTCACCAACCCGGTGCTCGCCGGTCTGCACCCGGACCCGAGCGTCTGCCGGGTCGGCGACGACTACTACCTGGCCTGCTCCAGCTTCGAGTACTTCCCCGGGGTGCCCATCTTCCACAGCCGCGACCTCGTCCACTGGGAACAGATCGGCAACGTGCTGGACCGGCCCGGCCAACTGGTGCTGCCCGCGACGATGCCGTCGTCCGCCGGCATCTACGCGCCGACGCTGCGCCACCACGACGGCCGCTTCTGGCTGATCGTCACCAACTGCGCCGACGGCGGCGGCAACCTGATCTGCACCGCCACCGACCCCGCCGGCGACTGGTCGGATCCCGTCCGGCTGCCCGGCATCGCCGGCATCGACCCGGACCTCGCCTGGGACGACGACGGCACCTGCTGGTGCACCTACGCCGGCATCGAGCAGGTGCGCATCGACCCGCACACCGGCCGGACGCTCGGCCCGCCCCGCCGCCTGTGGTCCGGCGCGCCCGGTGCCCAGGCGCCGGAGGCCCCCCACCTGTACCGGATCGGCGACCACTGGTATCTCCTGATCGCCGAGGGCGGCACCGAACGCGGGCACGCCGTCTCGATCGCCCGCGCCCCCGCGCCCGACGGCCCCTACGAGCCGTGCCCGGCCAACCCGATCCTGACCCACCGGGGCACCAACCGTCCGATCCAGAACACCGGCCACGCCGACCTCGTCGAGGCGGCCGACGGAACGTGGTGGATGGTGCTGCTCGGCGTACGCCCCGGCGGCGGCACCCCCGGCTGGCACGTGCTCGGGCGGGAGACGTTCCTGGCCCCGGTGACCTGGGTCGACGACTGGCCGGTGGTGGGCGCGGTCGAGCCGGTCATGCAAGCGCCGCCGTGGCCCGCGCACCCGGTGCCGGCGTCGGCCGTGCGGGACGACTTCGACGCCGACGGGCTGCACCCGCGCTGGGTGTCGGTGCGGTCCCGACCCGCCGAAAGCTGGTCGCTGACCGAGCGGCCCGGCTGGCTCACGCTGCGGGCGCGCGGCGCGTCGCTGAACGAGCCCGACGTCACGTTCGTCGGCCGCCGCCAGCAGCACCTGTCGTGCCGGGTGCGGACGCTGGTCGACGCGACCGGTGGGCGCGGCGGCCTCGCCGTACGCCTCGACGAGCGGCACCACTACGAGATCGAGGCGGGCGACGGCGAGGTGCGGGTGCTCGCGCGGATCGGTTCGGTGCTGTCCACGGTGGCCACCCGGCCCGTCGGTGCCGGCCCGGTGTGTCTGCGCGTCGACGTGGTCGCCCCGTCGCCGGGCGACTGGCACCCGGCCAAGGAACCCGACGTGCTCCGGTTCGGCATCGAGGCGGCGGACGGCACGTACGACGTGCTGGGCACGCTCGACGGCCGTTACCTGTCCACGGAGGTCGCCGGCGGCTTCACCGGCCGGGTCATCGGCATGTACGCCGGGGCCGGCAGCGTTAGCTTCGACTGGTTCGACTACGAGCCCGGCGACGCCGTGCGCGCGGACGGGACGGTGTTGTCCGGGACCGAGCCGGGGCGCTGACGACCAGGGCCCGGAGCCGGGTGGCTCCGGGCCCTGGTCGTGCCGTGCTCAGGGGCTGGTGCAGGAGACGTTGCTGGGCGCGGGCCCGTCGCCGGTGGCGGTGAACCCGAACGTCGTCGAGCCGTTCGCGGCCAAGGTGCCGTTGTAGGCGGCGTTCTTGACGGTGACGTTGCCGGTGGTGCCCGTGTTGACGCCGTTCCAGACGCTGCTGATGGCCTGGCCGCTGCCCAGCGTCAGGCGTACGGTCCAGCCGTTCAGCGTGGCCGTGGTGTTGTTGGCCACGGTGACCTCGCCCTGGAACCCGCCGGGCCAGCTGTTGACCGCGCGGTACGTGGCGGTGCAGGTGCCGGGCTCGCCGGTCGGCGGCGGAGTCGTCGGCGGCGGGGTGGTCGGGGGCGGGGTGGTCGGCGGCGTGCTGGTGGGGGGAGCGGTGGTCGGGGGCGTGGTCGACGCGAACTGGCTGAAGAACTTCCAGATCTCGCCCGAGGTCCAGGTCCGGGAGTCGTTGGGGCTGGAGGAGCCGTCCACCGGGCTGGGGGTGTGGTCGCCGTCGAAGGCGGCCCACTGCACGGGGTAGCCGGCCCGGCAGCCCGAGTAGAGCGTGGTGATGTGGGTGAGGCTGCCGCGGCTCGGCTCGCGCGGGCTCTGCGCGGTGCAGCCGTTGTTCCTGACGAACGTGTCGCGCAGCGACCGGCCCATCGAGATGTTCAGCACGCTGTCGTAGATGCCGTGGATGCCGAAGTACGCCACCGGCTGGGTGCCGGGGTTGCAGCCGCTGAGGTTGGCCCCGGACAGGACGGTGACCGCCCGGATGACGGTGGGCCGGGCGCAGGCCACCGCGTAACTCATGGCCCCGCCGTAGCTCCAGCCGAGCGCGAAGCGCTGCGTCGTGTCGACGCAGAGGTCGTTCTCGATCACCCGGGAGATGTCGTCGAACAGGGTCAGGTCACGGCCGTTGGTGTTGGCCCAGCCGTTGTCGATGCCCTGCGGCGCGACGAAGATCGTGCTGTTGTTCGACAGCGGCAGCAGTCCGTAGTAGCCGGCCGAGGCGACGTTGTTGGCCGAGCCGTTCAGCCAGTGGAAGCCGAAGATCAGCCGGTAGGGGCGGTTCCTGTCGTACCCGTCGGGGATCCGCAGGATGTAGCTGCGGTTCTGCCCGCTGCTGGAGATCGTGCGGGTGCCGCTGGTCAGCGTGGGGGCCTTCCCACAGCCGGCGGTCGCCGCGAGCGTGCCGTTCGTCGCGGCCTCCGCCGCTTGGCCGAGGCTGCCGGTCAGCACGCCGCCGGCGGTGGCGACGACGAGCGCCGCCGCGGCCGCGACGGACGAGAGGACGTATCTGTGTTTCCACTGCCTCACCATTGCCTGGTTCCTTTCATCGGTCGTCATGTGCGTGGTGGGGTCGTGTTGCCGCCCGTCGGCCGGCCCGGCAGGAGGGGTGTCGGAGCGTGCGGCCGGCGGGTTGCCGCTAGGGGTGAGCGGCCCGGCTGCCCGACCGGGCCACGGGGTGGTGGCGGCCACGGGCGTCCGGGCTTCCTCCGCGTGGTCGACGGAAGCACCTCCCGGAGTCGTGGGGTTGCCACCAGCCCGTGTTAACGCTCACGTATTGATGGTCATATGTTTTCAGAAAGTTGCGGATTCATCAAGCGATAGTTTCGATCTTGGGTCGCCGCGCTGCGGTGGCGGCGCTCCCCGTCCCCTCGGGCATGCGGCGCGGTCGCGCAGAGTCCTCGGACGACTACTTCCCCGGGCGGTGCAACTCCCCGGACGGGTGGCTCCGTTCTACCTCCGTCACGAGGAGGCAGTCGACTTGAGAGCCGAAGACGAGCAGGCGTTCCGCGAGTTCGTGACGTCAGAGATGGCGTCGCTGCGCAAGCTGGCGTACATGACCTGCGGCGACTGGCACACGGCGGAGGACGCCGTGGCCAACGCGCTGGTCAAGCT
Organism: Micromonospora haikouensis; assembly: GCF_000876225.1. Lineage (NCBI taxonomy): Bacteria > Bacillati > Actinomycetota > Actinomycetes > Micromonosporales > Micromonosporaceae > Micromonospora > Micromonospora haikouensis. Next base: position 1,046,727 of record NZ_JXSX01000001.1, read on the forward strand.
CTACCCCCGCTGGCGGAAGCTGGAACGGCCCGATCTCTACGCCAAGACCATGGTCTACCGGGCCGCGATCGACGAGACCCGCCGGCCCTGGCGACGCGAGCGGTCGGCCGGCGACGCCATGCCGGACGTGGCGCTGCGGGACCCGACCGCCGCGGCCGACGAGCGGATGCGCCTGCGGGCGGCGCTCGACGCCGTGCCGGCCCGGCAGCGGGCCGCAGTCGTGCTCCGGCACTACCTGGGCCTGAGCCTGGAGGACACGGCCGGCGTGCTCGACTGCACGGTGGGCACGGCCAAGAGCCAGGTCTCCCGTGGCCTGGCGAAGCTGCGCGAGGCCCTCGCCGGCGAACACATCGGTCTCACCGGGAAGCAGATGGAGGAGTGGACCAGTGCAGTTGCGTGAATTCGTGGATGCCGTGACGGGCGAGGAGCCGCCGATGGCCCGCACCGTCGACGACATCGTCGCGGCCGGGCGGCGGGCCGAGCGGCGCCGCCGGGCCGGCTTCGCGTCGGCGGGCGCGGCCGGTCTCGTCGTGGTCGCGGTCACCGGCGCGTTCCTGCTGCCGACCTCCGGCACCGAGCGGAACACCCCGGCCGCGCCGGCACGGGCCGGCGCGGCGGCGGCCGGGCCCGCCGAGGCCACGTGGCCCGACGCCGCGCCGTTCACCTTCACCTTCCAGGGGTACGACGCCGGCACGCTGCACGTGCAAGACCCGATCGTCGCGTCCACCACCTACCAGATCGCCCCCGTCTACTCCGACCGCCACACCTCGAACGACAAGCCCGTCACGGCCGAGGAGGAGGCGGGAACGCGGGGCGACATCATCGAGTGGAAGAAGAGGGCGGCCAAGGGGAAGCCGAGCCTGTGGGCGTACCTGACCGTCTACCGGCCGGGTGCCTTCGACCCCGCCCGCATCAAGGACGGCAAGAAGGTCACCGTGGCCGGTCGCAAGGCCGTCCAGGCGACGCTGCCGGTCGGCCTCGACCCGCAGGGCCCAGCGGTCGCGGGCAACAAGCTCTTCGCCTGGGAGTACGCCCGCGACGCCTGGGCGGCCGTCACGTCGATCTCCGGCGACGAGGCCACGCCGAGCTTCCAGGACCTCGGGGGCCTGGTCGAGGGCCTCAAGCCCAGCAAGCCGAAGCCGGCCCCGGTGCCGTTCACGGTGGGCTACGTCCCGGCGGGCTACGTGCCGCTGCAGAGCGGCACGCACGCCATGCCCGGCCTCGACGGCGTCGCCTCGGCCCGCGCCGGCGACTACGGCGGCGCGACGTACACCAGGCCGGCCATGCCGACCTCGGGCCTCACCGCGCCGTACGACCAGGGCGAGGGTGCCATCAAGGACGGCTTCCACATCTTCGTCACGCCGAACACCAGCTCGAACCAGTCGCCGGAGCCCGGCACGACGAAGTGCTACCGCACCACCGACGGCCCCGCGCGGGGTGGCTTCTGCAACGTCTGGAGCGCCGACGGCAGCGTCGTCCTCCAGGTCAGCAGCCAGGGCCTCGGCAACAGGCTGCCGCTGGCCGAGGTGGAGAAGGTCGCGAAGGGGATCACGGTCGCCGACGTCGCGGACGAGTCGACCTGGACCCCCGCCGCGAAGGCCCTGCGTCCGTGAGGAATCGGCACCTGGAGGTGGCGGCGCCCCGCTCGGCGGGGCCGGCTCCCGGGGGCGGGGCGGGGAGCTGAGGCTGGCCTGATCGCCACGGCGACAACGGCACTGCGCGTCACCGGCAGTGCCGTTGTCGCCGTTTCGGGTCCAGGTCAGCGGTCGGCCGTGGTCGAAACTTTCGGGCACTTCGTTCGAAACTACCGGTTGAAACGCCCGGGGTTGTCTGTCAGCCTTGGTAACCATCGATCGATGTGAACGTAGACCTGGCCCCGTCCCGGCCCGGCCGGACCCACCACACCCACCCCACCACCAGGAGGAACCGACAGTGCGAGGACACGCGCACCCCCCGCCCCCGGGGAACACCAGCGCCGGCCGGGTGGCCCCCGGCCTGCGGGGACGACTGGCCAAGCTGGCCGCAGCCGGCATCGCCGCCGCCGTCGGGCTGTTCACCATCGCGGTGGCGACGGGGTCGGCGTCGGCCGCCGACAACCCGTACCAGCGGGGCCCGGACCCCACCCGGGCCAGCGTCGCGTCCGAGAACGGCCCCTTCGCCAACACGTCGGTCGCCGTCCCGACCGGCTACGGCTTCAACGGCGGCCGGATCTACTACCCGACCGACACCAGCCAGGGCACCTTCGGCGCGATCGCGATCTCGCCCGGCTACACCGCGCTGTTCTCCGTCGAGCTGGCCTGGATGGGGCCGTGGCTGGCCTCCCACGGCTTCGTCGTGATCGGCATCGAGACCAACAGCCGCAACGACTTCGACACGGCCCGGGGCACCCAGTTGCTCGCCGCGCTGGACTACCTGACCCAGCAGAGCCCGGTACGCGACCGCGTCGACTCCAGCCGGCTGGCCGTCGCCGGTCACTCCATGGGCGGCGGTGGGGCGTTGAGCGCGGCCATGCGGCGCTCGTCGCTGAAGGCGGCGGTCGGCATCGCGCCGTACTCGCCGTCGTCGAACCTGGCCACCGACCGGGTGCCCACGATGGTCTTCTCCGGGCAGGCCGACACGGTGGTCACCCCGTCCTACGCCACCGGCCTCTACAACAGCCTCCCGACCACCACGGAGAGCGCCTACCTGGAGGTCGCGGGCGCCGACCACGGGTTCATGGTCGGCCGGTCGAACCCCGTGTTGATCCGGACCATGCTGCCGTTCCTCAAGATCTTCGTCGACAACGACGCCCGCTACAGCCAGTTCCTCTGCCCGCTGCTCGACACCAGCGGCGTGGTCACCTACCGCAGCACGTGCCCGCTGCTGCCCACCCCGCCGACCAGCCCGACGGCGACCCCGACCACCACCCCGACCACCCCTCCGCCCACCAGCCCGCCGGGCACCGCCAGCCAGCTCGTCGGCGCGCAGTCGGGCCGGTGCGTCGACGTGCCCAACGCCTCCCGCGCCAACGGCACCCGGGTGCAGCTCTGGGACTGCAACCGGCAGTCCAACCAGTCGTGGACGTACACCTCGACCAAGCAACTACAGGTGTACGGCGACATGTGCCTGGACGCGGCGGGCACGGGCAACGGCGCGGCGGTCCAGATCTACGGCTGCCACGGCCAGGCCAACCAGCAGTGGAACGTCAACTCCAACGGCACCATCAGCAACGTGCAGTCCGGGCGCTGCCTGGACGTCTGGAGCACGGCCAACGGGGCGCAGATCCAGCTCTACGACTGCCACGGACAGACCAACCAGCGGTTCAACCTCACGCCCCTCGCGTGATGCTCACGGCCGACGGGCCCCGGGCGGCCTCGGAGGCCGTCGCAGCCCGACCCGGCCACACCGCCCGACCCGGCCACACCGCCTGACGCGGTGGCGATCGCCGACCGGCCCCGCTCGTCCCCCGAGCGGGGCCAGTCCGGCCGCACCGGCCGGCGGGGCGGATCAGCCTGCCGACCTCTCGTCCCCGGGGCTCACCAGGATCATCCGGCGACGCCGGGCAGCGAGGAACAACGCGGCTCCGACCGCCAGCGCCGCGACGCCGATCCCGCCGATCAGACCGGCCTGCGGCCCGGTGACCGGCAACCCGCCGTCACCGCCGCCGCCACCATTCTCGCCACCATCGTCGCCGCCGCTCTTCGCGGCCAGCACCACGGCGAACCCGTCCTCGTTGTCGCTGTCGTCCGTGTCGGCCACCCGTACGGCGACGGCGTTCGCGGGCAGCGCGGTGCGCGCAGGCTTGGAGCGGTCGTCCGTCGACCGCTCGGCGAGGCCCTCCACCTGCACGGTTCCGCCCCGCAACGTCGCCGGGGCGGTGGCGGAGGCCGCGGTCTTCACCAGGTTGAACAGCTCGACCGCCGAGTAGGTCGTGTCGTTCGGATCGGTGTCCTCGACGGCCGGGACGAGGGTGAGGCTCTCGTAGGTGCAGACCGCCGACCGCCCGGCGTCGGCGAGCACACACTCGGTCGGCTGGCTGGTGAAGGTCGCCCCCTCCGGCAGGCGCAGCGTGACCCGCACTCCGCTGACGGCCTTCCGGCCCTGGTTGGCGACGGTGTGCCGGACCGCACCCGTCTCGCCCGGGTGCAGCGTCCCGGCGGGCTCGGGCGTGTCGTCGGCCCCGACCCGCACCGACTGCTTCACGTCCGGGGCGACCACCGAGAGGTCGGCACTGGACTGGTCGACCAGCTCCAGCGGGAACCATCCGGTGTTGTCGGCCGGGTTCGCGTCCTTCTCCGGCCCGATGGTGACCGAAGCCTCGAACTTGCCCTCGTAGGGCCCCGCAGCCCCGTAGACGGTCGCGTCGACGGGAACGTCGACTGTCTCACCCGGCCCCGGGATCAGCTCCGGCAACAGTCGGCAGTAGAACCCGCCGAAATCGCCGTCGCACTCGCCCACACCACCCTCTGAGTGCCAGATCAGGGCGACCGGCAGGGGGCCGGGGCCCTCCTGCGGCTGGCGGACCCTGACGACGACGTCGGTCGGGGTCTCGTCCCCCAGGTTGCTGACCTTCAGATGGACGACCTTCCTCTCGACCCCCAGCGGGACTCTTGTCCCGGATGCGGCGACCGCGAGGTCCGGGCCCCTCTTCGCCGCCTCGGCGGGGCCGGCGGGGACAGCCACCCCGGCGACGAGGAGCAGCGCGGCGGCGACAGTTCGCGATAGCCGCCGACGACCAAAGCTCATGGCAGAACCCTTCAGGACGAGCGGACAGGGTGGTTGAGAACACTATCGGCAATCGGCTTCCGTGAGCGCCCGTCGCGCCAGCGAAACCGGGGAGGCGCTGGAGTCGCGTGGCGGAGGATCGCGCCCGTGCGAGGCCGGGGGTGACACCGGCGAGGAGCGGTGTCACCGGCACCCCGATGGGGGCTTATTGCCAATCGTTGGCAACTGCGCGATAGTGGCATCAGTGGGCGGGTGCTCCGGCGGCGCGATGATCCGAACCAGTGCCGGGGTGCCCGCCCAGCGCATGCGACGACGAACGTTCGAGGAGCCGCCGCCCGTGGCCGCACGATGCCTGGAGTACGTCATGGTCAAGCCCCTGCCCGCGCGCGTGACGGCGGCGGCCGTCGCCGCCCTGCTCGCCGTCGCCGGCTGCTCGTCGCCGACGGCGTCGTCCGGCGGGGCGGGCGACGCCGGCACGCTGGTGGTGGCCACCGCGGGTGAACCGGACACCCTCAACCCGGTGCTGAACTACGGCGTCGACGGCGCGTCACTGATCTTCGACGGGCTGGTCGCCCGGGACGCCGGCAACCGGCTGGTGCCCGCCCTGGCCCGCGACCTGCCGACCGTGTCGGCGGACGGCAGGACCGTGACGGCCAGGCTGCGCGAGGGCGTGCTGTTCCACGACGGCACCCCGCTCACCGCCCAGGACGTCGTCTTCACCTACCGGGCGGTGCTCGACCCGAAGGTCGACTCCACGCTGCGCTCCGACCTGGACATGCTCGCCTCCGTGACCGCGCCCGACCCGGCCACCGTGGTCTTCACCCTGAAACACCCGTACGCGCCGTTCCTGCAGCGGCTGGCGCTGGGGATCGTCCCGGCGAAGGCGTTCGCCGGGCAGGACGTCAACAAGGCCGAGTTCAACCGCAGGCCGGTCGGCACCGGCCCGTACCGGGTGACGGCGTGGACGCCGGGGGACCGGCTCGTGCTCGCGGCCTACGACAAGCACTGGGGCGGCCGGCCGAAGAACCCGGGTGTCGTGGTCGCGTTCGTCGCCGACGACAACGTGCGCGCCCAGCGGATGCGGGCCGGGGAGTTCGACGCGGCCGAGCTGGCACCCAAGCTGGCCACCGGCTTCGACGGGCAGGGCGGCTACCGGGTGCAGCGGGTCCCGACCGCCGACTACCGGGGCGTCATGCTGCCCATGGGCAACCCGGTCACCGGCGACCTGGCGATCCGGCGGGCCCTGAACACGGCGGTGGACCGGCAGGCCATGGTGACCGGCGTCCTCGGCGGGGCGGGTGAGCCGGCGTTCGGGCCGGTGCCGCCCTCCTCGGAGTTCGCCGAGCCGTCGATCGTCGGCAGGGCTGCCGCCGACCCGGCCGCCGCGACCGCGACCCTGGACGCCGCCGGCTGGAGGCCGGGCCCGGACGGCATCCGGGCCAGGGGCGGCCGGCAGGCCGCGTTCACGCTGATGTACCCGGCCACCGACAGCCTGCGCAAGGAGCTGGCCCTCGCCGTCACCGCCGACGCGAAGAAGGTCGGCATCAGGGTCACCCCGGAAGGGCTGACCTGGGACGCGATCACCCCACGGATGAAGACCGACGCGCTGGTGATGGGCTACGGCACCCCGTACGACCCGGATTTCGTCTCCTACAAGCTGTTCGGCTCGGCCCTCGCCGGGCAGGGCTTCTTCAACCCCGGCTCCTACCGGTCCGCCGTCGCCGACGGCGCGTTGCAGCAGGGGCGCGACAGCGCCGACCCGGCCGTCCGCAAGGCCGCCTACGCCACCTTCCAGAAGCAGCTCGCCGCCGACGTGCCGTGGGTGTTCCTCACCTACCTGCAGCACACCTACGTCGTCAGGGACACCGTCGCGGGTGTGACGCCGCGGGTGGAGCCGCACGAGCACGACGTCGCCAACAGCCTCTGGTGGAACGTGTACACCTGGACGAAGCAGCCGTGACCGCGGCGACGACCGGGCGTCGGCGGCTGGCCGGGGCCGGGGCGGTGGTCCGGCGGCGGCTGCTGGTGGCCGTACCCGTGCTGGCCGCGACCAGCATGGGCATGTTCGCCCTCGGCGCGGCCTCCCCGATCGACCCCGCGCAGCAGTACGCGGGCGCGGCGGCGTTCACCGCCAGCGAGGAGAACCTCGCGCAGATCCGCGCGAACTGGGGCGTCGACGACCCGCTGCCCGTGCAGTACGCCCGCTGGATCGGCAACCTGCTGCGCGGCGACCTGGGCTGGTCGACCAGCCGGCACGAGCCGGTCACCTCCGTGCTGGCCGCCCGTGCCGGCTGGACCCTGCTGCTCGTCGGCACCGCCCTCGCTTTGGTCCTCGTGGCCAGCGTGCTGCTGGGCACCCTCGCCGCGTACCGGCGCGGAGGCTGGTTCGACCGGGCGCTGCGCGCCGCCGCGTACGCCGTGCAGTCGATGCCGGTGTTCTGGATCGGCCTCGCGGCGATCGCCGTGTTCGCCCTCGCCCTGGGCTGGTTGCCCGCCGGTGGGCTCACCGACATCACCGCGACCGGCACCGACCCCGCCGACGTGGCCCGGCACCTGATCCTGCCCGTGACGGTGCTGGCCATCTCCCAGGCCCCGTGGTTCGTGCTGTTCGTCCGCGACGCCGTCGCCGAGAGCCTGCGCGACGACCACGTCCTGGCCGCCCGCGCCCGCGGCCTGCCGGGTCGCACCGTCCTGTTCGGCCACGCGCTGCGCACCGCGCTGCTGCCGTTCCTCACCCTGGTCGGCACGCACCTGCCCGAACTGGTCGGCGGCGCGGTCCTGGTGGAGACCGTGTTCTCCCTGCCCGGCCTCGGCGCGGTCACCGTCGCGGCCGCGCTGGGCGCCGACTTCCCGCTGCTGGCGGCCACCACCCTGACCACCACCGTCGTGGTCCTGGCCGCGAGCCTCGCCACCGACCTCGCCTACGCCGCCGCCGACCCCCGGGTACGCCTCGATGACTGACCTCGCCCGGCCCCCGGCCACCACCCCGGCCCGCACCCACCCGCCGACCCGGTTCCGCACCGGTCGCCTGGGCGCGGGGGTGGCCGTCGGCGTCCTCGCCGCCGCCGTCGCCGTGTGCCTGCTCGCGCCGCTGCTGTGGCCACTCGACCAGAGCGCGGTCGACCTCGCCCGTACCCGCCTCGCGCCCTCGCCCGACCACCTGGCCGGCACCGACGACCTCGGCCGCGACGTGGCGCTGCGCAGCCTCTACGGCCTGCGGGTGTCGCTGCTGGTCGGCGCGGTCGCCGCCGGAGTCGCCACCGTCGTCGGTGGCCTCGTCGGCGCGGTCGCCGGCACCCTCGGCGGCCGGGTCGACCGGACCCTCATGCGCGTCGTCGACACCGTCGCCGCCCTGCCGCACCTGCTGCTGGGCATCTTCGTCGTCGCGATGCTGCGCCCCGGCCTCGGCGCCGTCATCGCCTCCATCGGGCTGACGCACTGGCTGTCCACCGCCCGCATCGTCCGCTCCGAGCTGCTCAGCCTGCGCACCCGCCCGTTCGTCGACGCCGCCATCTCCGGCGGGGCCTCCCGCACCCGCGTGCTCACCCGGCACCTGCTGCCGCACGTCCTGCCGCGACTGGCCCTGGCCACCACCCTGATGGTGCCGCACGCCGTCTGGCACGAGACCGCCCTGTCCTTCCTCGGCCTCGGCCTGCCCCCGCACCTCGCCTCCATCGGCAACATGATCAACGACGGGCAGCGGTCCCTGCTCACCGGAGCCTGGTGGGCCAGCATCGTCCCCGGCCTCCTCCTCGTCGCGGTCACCCTCGCCCTCGCCGTGCTCACCGGCCGCTGGCGCGACCGCCTCGACCCCCGCGTCCGAGCGGAGCTGCACCTGTGACCACCACCGTCCCCACCGACACCCGCCGCGCTCACGCCCTGCTGGGCGTCGACGGGCTCACCGTCCGCTTCCACCTCCGGGGCGCCGTCGTGCACGCCGTCACCGACCTGAGCCTCACCCTGCACCCGGGCGAACTGCTGGCCGTCGTCGGCGAATCCGGCTGCGGAAAGTCCGTCCTGGCCCACGCCCTGCTCGGTCTGCTGCCCCGCAACGCCACCGTCACCGGACGCGCCCACCTGCACCCGCCGGACGGCCATCCGGTCGACCTGGTCGAAGCCGGTGAACGACACCTCACCCGCCACGTACGCGGCCGCGCCGTCGGCCTCGTCCCGCAGAGCCCCGCCACCGCGCTCACCCCGGTCCGCAGCGGCCGGCGGCTGTTGGAGGAAACCCTGCGCGCCCACGGACACACCCGCCGCACCGCCCCCGCCGCCGCCGACCGGATCGCCGCCGACGTCGGACTCGACCCCGGCGACCTGGACCGCTACCCCCACGAGCTGTCCGGCGGCATGGCCCAGCGGCTGGCCACCGCCCTGGCCCTCGCCCCCGATCCGCCGCTGCTCCTCGCCGACGAACCGACCACCGGCCTCGACCGGCCCCTGGTCGACCACACCCTCGACCTGCTGCGCCGCCGCTGCGACACCGGAGCGGCCGTGCTGCTCATCACCCACGACCTCACCGCCGCCCGCCGCGTCGCTGACACCGTCGCCGTCATGTACGCCAGCCGCATCGTCGAACACCGTCCCACCGCCGCCCTGTTCGACGCACCCGCCCACCCGTACACCGCCGGACTGCTCGACGCCCTGCCCGACCGGGCCTTCACGCCCGTGCCCGGTCATCCGCCCATGCTCACCGACCTGCCCGACGGCTGCGCCTTCGCCCCACGCTGCCCCCGCGCCACCGACGCCTGCCACATCCCACCCCGCCTCCTGCCCGACGGTGCGGGGCAGGTCGCCTGCCACCACCGGCTCACCCCCGGAGCGCCCGCATGACCGTCACCACCGACGACACCGTGCACGGGGCCGCAGCCGGCGGGCTCGCCGCGCAGCGGGTCACCGTCGCGTACGGCCGGCAGCGCGTCCTCGACCGGGTCGACCTGCACATCGCCCCCGGCGAGACGGTCGGACTGCGCGGGCCCTCCGGCAGCGGCAAGTCCACCCTCGCCCGCGTGCTCGCCCTCCTGCACGCCCCCGACAGCGGGCACGTCACCATCGACGGGCGCCCCGTGGGCGGTGCCCGGCACCGGCTGCCTGTCGCCCTGCGGACCCGCGTCGCGATCCTGTTCCAGAGCCCCCGCTCCGCCACCGACCCCCGGCTGAGCCTCGCCGACCTCATCGCCGAACCGCTCCGCGCCACCGGCGCGTCCCGCGACCAGGCTTCCGCCCGTACCGCTGACCTGGCCGACCTGGTCGGCCTCACGCCCGACCTGCTCGCCCGCCGCCCCCACGCGGTCAGCGACGGGCAACTGCAACGCGCCTGCCTCGCCCGCGCCCTCGTGCACCGGCCCGACTACCTGCTCTGCGACGAGGCCACCGCCATGCTCGACGCCTCCACCCAGGCCCACGTCGCCGCCGTCGTCACCGACTACCAGCGCCGCAGTTCGGCGGGGGTCCTGCTCATCACCCACGACCCCGCCCTGATGAGCCGCTGGGCGACGCGGGTGGTGGAGCTCCCGCCGCCATGACGAGGGCGTCCTGCGCCACGATGGAGTCGGACGCGGCGTCCCGGCCGCGGACGCCGGCGCACCCGAACGCTTGTCGGCGTCACGGCCGGGCCCGCCGGCCGCCTGGCGGGCCCGGCGTTCGCCGGGGGTGGATCGGGCGTTACGCGGCGATGGCGTCGCTGGTCGAGTGCGACGGGGTGGCCGGCGTGGTGGGCATGGTCCGTCGCGGGCCCCGGGCCAGGACGTAGACGAAGAGGATCGTCATGACGGCGACTCCCGCCCACATGGCCTGACGCCAGCCGTCGACGAACGACTCCTGGGCGGCGCGGATGAGGGCAGGTGCCTGGGCGCCGGCGGTGTCGGCGGTGTCGATGGCGTTGGCGATGCCCTCGCGGGCGGTGTCGGCGGTGTCGGTGGGGACCGTGGCGAGGCGAGGGGTGATGGCGTCGCGGTAGCCGGCGGTCAGGACCGCCCCGAGGAGGGCGACGCCGAGAGCGGTGCCGAACTCGCGGGTGACGTCGTTGAGGGCGGACGCGACGCCTTGGCGTTCGCGGGGCAGAGCGGAGGTGATGGCCTCGGTGGAGGGGGTCTGGGTCAGGCCCATGCCGAGTCCCATGGCGAGCATGCCGGGCAGGATCGTCAGGTAGCCGCCGTCGACGGAGACGAGGGCGGCCATCAGCGCCAGGCCGGTGCCGCCGAGCAGGATCCCGGCCGCCATCGTCGCGCGGGCTCCGGCCCGGGCGGCCACGCGCGGGGCGAGTCCGGAGGCGAGCATCATCATCGCTGCCATGGGCATGAGCGCGAGGGTGGAGCGCAGTCCGGACCAGCCGAGAACGGCCTGGAAGTAGGGGAACAGCACGACGAAGATCCCGGCCTGGACGCCGAAGAGGGCCAGCAGTGCCAGTGAGCCGCTGGCGAGGCGCCGGTCGCGGAACAGGCGCACGTCGAGCAGGGGTGCCACCCGGCGTAGTTCCCAGGCCACGAACCCGAGGGCGGCGACCACGCCGACGAGCAGGCTGGCCAGGGTGACGGGTGCGGTCCAACCGTGGACCGGGCCCTCGTGCAGGACGTAGATGAGCGCGACCACGGCGATCACCGAGGTCAGTGACCCGACCAGGTCGAAACCGTGCTGCGACCTCTCGCGGGAGTTCGGGACAGCTCGCAGGGCCGCGACGGTGGCTGCGGCGACGAGCACGACCGGCAGCAGGAACAGCCACCGCCAGTTCGCCCAGTCGACGAGGACCGCGGACAGGTACATGCCGAGGATGCCGCCGCCGCCGGCGACGCCGGTCCAGACGCCGATCGCCTTGGAGCGTTCCCCGTCGGGGAACGTCGAGGTGATCACGGCCAGGGTGACCGGCATGATCATGGCGGCCCCGACGCCGGCGAGCAGCCGGGCGGCGATCATCATCTCGGAGGACGTGGCCAGCCCCGCCGCCGCGCTGGCGACGCCGAACAGGGCCAGCCCGGCGAGCAGGATCGGTTTGCGGCCCACCCGGTCGCCGAGGGCGCCGAGTGGGAGCAGCAGCGCGGCCAGGCTGAGGGTGTAGATGTTGATCATCCAGAGGACGGTGCTCTGGGAGGCGTCGAACGCGACAGCGATCTGCGGCTGAGCGACGTTGAGCCCGGAGACCGAGGCGATGACCGCCATCAGGGCGATACACACCGCGATCAGGATGGCGCGGCGCTGGCGCGGGTCGCGGATCGTCGCGTCGGGGACGCTCACGCTCGGGGATCTGTCGGGGGCGGGCATGCGCGGGTTCCTTCCAAGGGGCGCGATGGGGTACGCCGGGAGGGACCTCGGTCCCCGGCGTCGGGAGAGGGTGGGGTCAGCGGCGGCGGGTGGCGCGTACGACGACGTCGTGCAGCGTGACCGGTTGGCCGCCGGGCCCGGGGATCGGGCGCTGGTGCTCCTCGGCGGTGACGACCTCCCAGTCGGCTTCGTCGAGGCCGGTCGTGATGTCGGTGAGGGTGACCGTCGCCTCGGCGGGATGACCGTGGCCGTGACCGTGGTCGTGGCCGTTGCCTTGCGAGGTGTGCAGGTGCCCGACGATCAGCAGGGTGCCGCCGGGTGCCACCCAGTCGCAGATGCGCTGGTAGAACGCCAGTTGCGGCATCGCGGGATGCGCATAGTGGGTGGTGACCAGGTCGAAGCGCCGGCCCGGTTCCCAGCCGGTCAGGTCCGCCTCGACCCACCGGATGGGCCCCGTCGGCCCGCTGGCGGCGGCGCGGACGGCAGCGTGGGCGAGGGCGTCGGCGGAGATGTCGGCGGCGGTGACCTGCCAGCCACGGGAGGCGAGCCAGATCGCCTCGGCACCGGCGCCGCATCCGGCGTCCAGGGCGGTGCCCGGTGCCAGGCCGGCGGTCTCTCGGGCGAGGTACGGGTTGGGTGGGTTGCCGGCCATGGAGCCGGGCCGACCGGCGTGGGTCTGCTGCCAGTGCTGTTGCCAGTAGGCCTTGTCGAAGCTGTGCGTCATCGGACGGCCTGCGCGTTCGTCAGCCGGGCGACGGCCCGGTCGGTGTCCTCGCCGACGATCTCGTCCCGCACCAGCTCTGTCTGATCTAGCATGTGACCTGCCCTTTCGCGGTCTACTCCGGTCGTGACCCGATCCTGGGCGCCCCGGCGAAGATGCGCAAAGTTTCTTGCCGAATGGCAAAGTGGGTGCATGGACGAGAACCTGGACCGCACCCTCGACGCGGTCGGCCCGCGGCTGAAGCAGCTGCGGCAGCGCCGCAACATCACCCTCACCGATCTGGCCGAGGAGACCGGCATCTCGGCCAGCACCCTCTCGCGCCTCGAAGCCGGCCTACGGCGCCCCACGCTCGAGCAGATGCTCCCGCTCGCCCGCGCCCACAACGTCACCATCGACGAACTCGTCGACGCCCCGCTGACCGGCGATCCCCGCATCAACCTGCGTCCGATCGCCACCGGCGACGGCTCCACCATCCTGCCGCTGACCCGCCGGCCCGGCGGCATCCAGGCCTACAAGTTCGTCCTGCCCGCAGGCGACGACAACCGCGTACCCGAGCTGCGCACCCATGAGGGCTACGACTGGGTCTACGTCCTCAACGGCACCCTGCGCCTGGTCCTCGGCGACGACGACCTCACCCTGCAACCCGGGGAAGCCGCCGAGTTCGACACCCGCACCCCCCACTGGTTCGGCGCCACCAGCGCCGGGCCCGTCGAGTTCCTCAGCCTCGTCGGCAGGCAGGGAGAACGCGCACACGTACGCGTCACGCCGAAACCGGGGACGCCGCACTGAGCGGCGGGAACCGCTGACCGACCTCCGACCCGTCGACGCCGGCTGATCATGTCGGTCGGGGCTCCGCCGGCTGAGCCCGGGTTGGCAGGATGTGGCCGACGAGCCGGCGGCCGGCCGTCCTCGCGTTACCGTCGTCGGACGACGAGACCGTTTGCGACATCGTGTCGAGGAGGTCTGATGGGCGCGACGCCGGTAGCGGGTGGCCCGGCAGATCCGTCTCCGGCGAAGGTGACGCTGATGCCGCATTCCTCGCCTGACGAACTGCACCGTCGGATGCTCCAGGCACCTCCGGCCGAACTCGACGGTGCCGCTCCGGTGCAGGTCCACTCCCTGGTCTCCCACAAGCACGTTCCGTTGTACCTGTTCGCCATCAAGTCACTCGCCGGCTACTGGCGCCAGGTGGGGGCGGTCGTGCACGACGACGGCTCGTTGACCGACGCCGACCGGGCGCTGCTGGAGGAACAGGTCCTGGGCGTCCGCGTCATCCGGCGGCCCGACGCCGACGACATGGTCCAGGCCATGCTCGGGGACCATCCACTCCTCGCGGAGGTCCGGCGGAGGAACGTCCGCATCCTGCAACTCGTCGACTACTTCCTGCTCGGCGACGCCGACCTGGTCATCGGCATGGACAGCGACATCCTCTTCTTCGGCGAACCGCTGGAGGTGGTGCGGTGGGCCGCCGCCACCGAGCGGCAGCCGGCCTTCATGTACTCGCAGGAGCGGTTCGCGTCGGGGCGACTGCCGGGCGGTGTGCGGTGGATTCCCGAGGCGTTACCCGACGTGCCGTACGTGCCGCACATGTGCTGCGGTTTCGTCTGCGCGCACCGTCGCCGCTTCCTCGACCTCGACTACCTGGAGGTCATGATGGATCGGACGCCCCGGGAGATCCTCTTCCGCCCCCGCCATGTCACCCAGATGTTCTACTCGGTGCTGGGCGGGCGGCTCGGTGACGCGGCCCAGCCGCTCGGTGAGCCCTATCGCTCGGGGCCGTGGAGCAGGCTGCCGCCTGCGGAGAACCGCGTCCTGTGCCACTACTTCGCATCCATCGAGTCGGCGGAGGCCGAGGACAACATCCGCCGGCTCCCCGAGCTGTTCCGGCGTGCGCTCCAGCAGCTCGAAGGCGCGGAACAGCGTGGTTGACCCATGAGCGGCGCGGCCCTGCGCACGCCGCCGTTGTGGGAGAACGTGAACCCGTCCGGTGTGCGGGCGGTGTACGTCGAACGGCGCAGGCTGCTCGGGTTGCTACGCCACGCGGACCGACGGTGGCTGGCTGCCCTGGTCGCGTCCCTCGTCGTCGTCGTGGCGGTCGGCCCGATCACCGTCGCGGCCACCCGCGGACTCGTCGACGCCATGCTCTCGAGGTCGGGAGAGTTCGTCCGGCTGGCCGTCGCCGTCGCCCTCCTGATGTTCGTCCGGCAGTTCGCGGAGATCGCCGGATCGACCCTGCGGGCCTCGATCGCCAGGCAGGTCGACGGTGCCGTGCGCGCCGAGCTTCGACGTATCGCCTCCCGGCCGCCCGGTATGGCCCACCTGGAGGATCCCGCCTTCCAGGACGTGGCGCTGCGCGCCGCGGACCAGGGCGTGGCGTGGCGCGACAGGTCCGCCGGTCTGGCGGCCGTGGGCCAGTTGTCGCTGACCGGCCGGATCCTCTCCGCGGCGGCCATGGCCGTGGCGCTCGGCGCCTACTTCCCGGTCCTGGCGGCAGTGCTGTTCCTGCTCTCCGTCACCTCGCGGTGGATCGCCGTCCGGCAGTGGATGCACCTCGAGTCGGTCAAGGACGCGGCGATGCCGGAGCGGCGCAAGGTCGACTACTGGGCGGAGTTGGCGGCCGGGCCCGAGGCCGCGAAGGAGGTCCGCCTGTTCGGTCTCGCCGGGTGGGTGGTCGAACGCCGGGCCGCTGCCCACCTCGCCTGGCTGGCCGACTACTGGAAGTTGCGGCGGAGGGTTCTCCGTAGCCAGAAGACGGCGGCCGTGCTGGCCGTGGTCTGTGCCGGTCTGGCACTCGGGGTCCCCGGCCGTGCGGCCTTCGACGGTCGGATCAGCGTGGGGGCGTTGGCGTCGTGTCTGGTCGCTGCCTGGGGCATCTTCGCCGTCGCCGCCCTCGGTGCCGAGGCACACGACATCGAGTACGGCAAGGATCCGATGCGGGCGCTGGCCGTCCTTGAGCGCGTGCAGGTCGAACCGCGGCGGAAGCTGCAGCCGCCGCCCGCGACGATCCCGACCATCAGGTTCGAGGAGGTGTTCTTCTCGTATCCCGGTCAGCCCCGCCCTGTCATGAACGGACTCGACCTGACCATCCGGGCGGGGGAGCGGCTGGCCCTGGTGGGGGTGAACGGGGTGGGGAAGACGACCCTGATCAAGCTCCTCGCGGGCCTGTACGAGCCGACGGGGGGACGGATCACGGTGGACGGGGTCGACCTGCGCGACCTCGACCCCGAGGCGTGGCGGCGCAGGGTCACCGCGCTGTTCCAGGACTTCGTCCACTATCCGCTGACCCTCCGCGACAACATCACCCTGGCCGCCCCGGAGGTGGAGACCGACGACGCCGAGCTCGACGAGTTGATCCGGCGTGCCGGGGCGGGGGCTCTGCTGGCGGGCCGGCCCCGCGGCCTGGACACGTCGCTGTGGCGTACGGGGACCGCCGGCACCGACCTCTCGGGCGGGCAGTGGCAGAAGCTCGCGATGGTACGAACGCTCCACGCGGTCGACAAGGGGCGGCAGGTGGTGCTGCTCGACGAGCCGACGGCGCACCTCGACGTCAGGGCGGAGGCGGAGTTCCACCAGCGGATCCTGGGGTCGATACCGGCCGCCTCGGTGGTGGTGATCTCACACCGGTTCTCCACCGTCCGGGCGGCCGACCGGATCGTGCTCCTCGACGGTGGGCGGATCACCGAAGAAGGTGATCACGACTCCCTGATGGCCGACGGCGGGACGTACGCCAGGCTCTTCACGCTCCAGGCGTCGAGGTTCACGGCCCGGCACCCGCATCGGGAGTCCCCGGGGTGACCGTGCCGGCGAGCCTGCGGATGGCGCTCCACACCCTGCGGCTCAGCTACCGCGCGGATCCCCGGGTGACCTGCTTCGTCGGGGTCCTCGTCCTTCTCCAGGCCGGCCTCGTCGCCGCCACTGCGAGCGCCCAACGGTGGCTGGTCGATGCGGCGGGCACCCGCATGCTCGCCGGGCTCGTCGAGGCCGTCGTGGTCGGCATCCTCGCCTACGTCATGCAGGTCGTGGGCCAGCGGCTGGCCCTCAACTTTCGCAACGACCTCGTCAACCGCGTCCAGATGGCCATGGAGCAGGAGATCACGGAGACAGCGGCCCGGATCCCGACGATCGAGCACCTGGAGCGCGCCGAGTTCCTCAACCAGATCACGATGCTGCGGCGTGGAACGGTTGCCCTGACCACCACCGGCTGGGCGGCGGCCTACGCCGTGTCCGCCGGAGTCGGACTGTGCCTGAGCGTCTGGCTGTTGGCGGATCTCCACCCGCTGCTCACCATTCTGGCGCCGTGCGCCCTGCCGATCCTCGTCCTGACCAACCGGGCCCGGAAGATCCAGCAGCAGGCGTTCGACGCGACTGCGGAGCCGCTGCGGCAGGAGGCCGCGCTGCATGAGCTGTGCCTGCGACCCGGCCCTGCGAAGGAAGTGCGGATCAGCGGGAACGCCGAGAGGCTGAACCGGCTCGCGCAGCAGTTGTGGACGAGGGCCGCCCGCGAAGAGGGGGCGGCGCGGCTCCGGGGCCTGGGCATCGAGGCAGCCGGCTGGGCGCTCTACTACGGAGCCCTGGCCGTCACCCTCGTCCTCGTCGGGCACCTGATGGCGTCCGGGCGGACCACCGCGGGTGGTGCCGTCCTGCTCATCTCGCTCGCCGGTCAACTGCGCACCCAGCAGCAGGCGGTGGTCGATGCGATCACCCAGGTCGCTGCCGGTGGGCGGATCGCCGAACATCATCTCTGGCTCACGAGATACGCGTCGGCGTCCCGTGCCGGGGTGCTGCCGCCGCCAACGCGGTTGACCCGGGGAATCGTCCTGGATCGGGTCTCCTTCACCTATCCCGGCACCGAGGAGCGCGTGTTGGACGGGGTGGACCTCGTCGTTCCCGCAGGCTGCTCGATCGCTGTCGTGGGGGAGAACGGGGCGGGCAAGAGCACCCTCATCAAGCTCCTCATGGGGGTGCTTCGTCCGACCGGAGGCACCATCACCGTCGACGGGGTCGACCTCACGCGACTGGACGCGTCCGGATGGGCGGCGGCGAGCACCGGTACGCTCCAGGACTTCCTGAAGCTCCAGGTCCCGGTGCGGGAATCGGTCGGCGCGGGCGACCTGCGGAAGATCGGGGACGTCGTCGCCGTCGACGGTGCCCTGCGGCGTGCCGCCGCCGCGCAGTTCGTCCACGAACTTCCCGAGGGCATCGAGACCCTCCTCGGCAGGATCTTCGGCGGGATCGAGCTGTCGCACGGGCAGTGGCAGCGACTCGCCGTCGCGCGAGGGCTGATGCGCACGAGCCCGTTGCTCCTCGTTTTGGACGAGCCGACCGCGGCCCTCGATGCGCAGTCCGAGCACGACCTGTTCGAACTCTTCACCAGGCAGGCTCGCGAGTACGGCGGTGACGGGGCGATCACGGTGCTGGTGTCCCACCGCTTCTCGACGGTCCACCTGGCCGACCGCATCGTCGTCGTCTCCGGCGGCAGGATCATCGAGCAGGGCACGCATCCGGAGCTGTTGGCGGCCGGGGGCGAGTACGCGAGCCTCTACCGCCTCCAGGCGGAGGCATATGGGCACCGGGCCCGCCCTCGTCGCCGCCCCGCATAGCACCGTCGTCGCCGGAGACGCCCGGTGCGGGCCGCAGACGTCTTCCGAACTCACCACCCGTGACGTCGGGCATCCAGCCAGCGTGGAATGACCTTCCGACAAGGACTGTGGACATCACGCGTCGACGTATGGAAAGATCGGTGTTCGTCACTGCGTCTAAGGTATATCCGCTATGCGGGTGGCCGGGAAGAACGCTTGCCGCTGGCTGACTGTCGGTGCTGGGCGATAAAGCCGATCCGCGGCTCGGCGCGTTGGGCGCCGTTGCCGAGGTCGCAGTGGGATCCATGATGAGTCGCGGCATGGATGAAAAGAGGAGAAGTGCGCGCTGACGGCAATCTGATCAACGATTCCGCACTTCCGAGAGGTCGCCGTCGCGACGATGGCGGGTCTGCCGACTTTCTTCCTGCGCCGCCTGGAGGGCGGTCCGTTCTCGGCGACGTCATTGGTCCGCTGGAAATGAGGATGGTCGGTCCCGAGGTCGTCTACCGGGCCATTGCCGGCAGCAGGCACGAGCTTCTGCTGGCGTTGCCCGTCGAGTGGAAGCGAACGGGGCCGGCGCTGGATGTTATCGCCGGGTGCCGGCTGGCGCGGGCGGGAATTCGGGTCAAGGCATACGTCAGTGCCGAGTGCCGGGTCGGTGAGACGACCATCGACGGGGCGGTCCGGCGGCTCATCCGTTCCGGCGCATCCGTCTTCACGACTTCGGAATCGTTGCCGCGACTCAGTGTGGTGGATGGAAGACTGCTGATGTCCGCCCTGAACCAGCGCGGGTATGACAGTGGCGGCCTCGCCGGCCGGGAACTTCCCTTCCTGGGGCTCATGCTTCGGTCGATGCACGCGCATGCCTTGGCCCTGCCCGCCGAGTTCCCGGGCGACGAGTCCACCGAGTCGCTGAGCCGGGAGGTGCTGCACCAGCTCGTCAGCGGTTTCAAGGACGAGGCCGCCGCACGCAGGGTCGGCATGTCCCTGCGCACCTATCGCCGGAGCCTGGCGCGGTGGATGACCCGTCTCGGCGCGCAGAGCCGCTTCCAGGCGGGATACGAGGCGGCTGTTCAGGGCCTCCTCTTCAGCCGGACGCGTCGAGACGGTGGACCGAACGAGGGCGCGGCGGTGCCCGGGGAATTCGCCGGTTAGCCCTTTGCGTCCACGCCGAGCTGGGCGGGCGGGCTGGCATGAACCTGCCAGTGTCGCCGTCCGGACTTTGCCCCCTCCTACGCTCGGAGTTGGTCCGGGGTCGCCGGACCACACCCAGAGTTCCACGAGGCCCTTGTCCAGCGGCGCGGCGAATTGCCGGGTGACCGTACCGAGGTCGTGACCTCAGGAGGCCCTATGCTCATCCCTCCGTCGCAGACGCAGCCGATGTCCACTCGCGAGCTGTACCTGTTCGACACCATGGGGCTGTTGCGGATACCCGGGTTCCTCTCCCCTGACGCCGTCGAGGTGTGCCGGGCCGAAGTGCGGCGTCTGTCGTCGACGGCGGCACTCGGCGACGGTGAGAAGGAGAAGGTCGAAGACCTGGTGGGGAACAGCGCCCACTTCGCCGAGTTGGCGGCCAGTGAGGCGGTGCGGGCGCTGGTGGAACCGCTCGTCAACCAGCCGTACCGGCTCATCGAGAGCTATGCGCTGCGGCGCACCCGGCAGAGCGTCTTCTATCTCCACAACGGCAGCGGCGAGGTGCTGCATTACGCGGGGGACCGGGTTGCCCGACGGAACATGAGCTATATGCACACGTTCCATGACGGGAAGCTCTACTGCATGTTCGTCAAGGTTCTGATCTATCTGAGCGACGTCCTGAGTGACGACGATGGACCCTTCTGCTACCTGCAGGGATCGCACAAGGCCAACTTCGCCTGGTTTCCGGACGGTGACTCGGGTTCGCCGAATGCGTGGGTCTCGGAGACAGGCAACCCAAGGGCGGCCCTCACGAGGGAGAACTTCCCGTCGCTGGAATTCGTCCGGGCGAGGGCCGGGGACGCTCTGGTGATCAACGAGGCGCTGTTGCACGGCTCGCTCCAGAAGGCGTCCGGGGGCGAACGGATCCTGACCGCACTGGGCTTCGCCCCGTCGTTCGTGACGGACTGGAAGCGCCTCGATCCCCGGTCGGACGACATCCAGCGGCTGGGTCACTACTAGCTTCGCCCCCTCAAGAGCCCTCGTCTCCTTCCCCGGCGGTTGACGGCATGCGTGTACTGATGATCAGCAGTGACTACCCTCCCCGGCCCCGCAGCGGCATCGGAGTGCATGCCGCAGCCCTCGCCGGGGCTCTGCGCAGGCTGGGCGTCTCGGTAACGGTCATCACGACGGGGTCGAAACCGGAGAGCGGCCGCGACGGTGACGACCACTACTGCGGGACGCTCGGCGCGGAGATCCTGTCCCTCCCCGGTGAGGCGTCGGCCACGTTGAGCATGTTGCACCGCAACGTGGGCATGGCGGCGGCCGCCGGAAAGCTGCCCGCCGGCTTCGACCTGGTCCACTGCCACGACTCGCGAGCCGTCCTGGCGGCACGTGCCGTCGCCGACCTGTGGGATCTCCCGCTGGTCATGACGAAACACTACGACCGTTCGGCGGGCGGCACCCACCTCGACGAGGACACCTCCGACCGGGTCATGCTCGACTACGAACAACGGCTCGAACGGTGGGGGTTGGAGCGCAGCACCGTCGTCATCGCGGTCAGCCAGTCCCTCGCGCGGGGGGTCCGTACGTCCGTCGGCCGGGCGGTCGAGAACCTCGTCGTCATCCCCAACGGGACCGAGTTCCACGACACCGCCCGGGACGCCCCGGCGTCGTCGCTCGGCGGGCCGCGAACCCGACAGGTCGAACTTCTCCAGGTGGGACGACTGGTCCACCAGAAGGGCTGTGACCTGTCGATCGCGGCGTTGAGCCTGCTGCGCGATCTTCCCGTCCGTCTCGTGGTCGCGGGCGACGGCCCGGCCCGGCCCCAACTGGAAGGTCTCGCACGGTCGCTCGGCGTGCGCGACCGGGTCACCTTCCTCGGCTACGTGGCCAGGAGCCGGCTGGAGACGCTGTACGCGGACGCGCAGATCGCGCTGGTGCCGAGCAGGTTCGATCCCTTCCCCATCGCCGTCTGCGAGGCGCAGGCCGTCGGCAAGGTGGTCATCGGGGCGCGGATCGGCGGGATCCCCGAGCAGATCGACCACCTGGAGACCGGGATCCTCACTCCGCCCGAGGACCACATCGCGCTGGCCGGATGGATCCGTTGGGTGCTGGCAGATCCCGACCGCGCCCGCACCCTGGGCGAACGAGCCGGCTCCCACGCGCGGGCGGCGTACTCCTGGGACCGTATCGCGGAGGCGACCCTGCGGCAGTACCAGGTGGCTCGGGAAACCTTCGCTGCGGCAGGGCAGCCCCGCCGGCCTGTCGCCGACCTGGACGCCGTGGCGGCGGTGGATGCGGTACGTCCGACCGACACCGGAGGCGACAGGTGACCTCGCGGCACCGGGCGACCCCGGGATCGCCAGTGTTGGATGCTTGGGGAAGGACGTTCGTCCTCAGGCGTCGTTGTAGCCTCTGCGGATGGCTGATGCCGACGATGTGCGCCGTCTGGCGCTCGCGCTGCCCCACGTGGTGGAGATCGACAGCGACGGCTTCGACTTCCGGGTGGAGAACAAGGGATTCGTCTGGTCCTATCCGGAACGCCTGCCGGGGAGACCGCGGGTCATCCGCACCGACATCGCGGTGCTCTACGTCGGCGATGAGGCGGAGAAGCAGGCGCTGCTCCTCGGCGAGCCCGACCTGTTCTTCACGGCGACCGGCTACGACGGCTTTCCCTTGGTGATGTTGCGCCTCACCGAGGTGTCGGTCGAGCGGCTGGCCGAACTGATCACCGATGCGTGGCGGATGCGGGCGCCAGCTGAGCTGCAGGGGACCCTGCAGGGCGGGTGACCGCGCGGGGCGGGGCATCCTGGTGCGGGCGGCAATCTGATGGGTCTTCATCCCGAACGCTCGGGCGACGGGATGAACTCCTGTAGCGGCCCGACCCTGTCGCTGGCGGAGCTCCGCCCACAAGAGGGCGCGCGACGGTCCGTCGGCGTCGCTATGCGGAGGCTCTCAGGGGTTCGAGGGCGGCCAGGACGAGGTCGAGCCCGAACATGAACTCCTCTGCCGGGTCGTAGCCGGCGGCGACGAGCGCCGCGGCGGACTCGTTGAGGTAGGGGAACTCGTCGGGAGGAAGCTGGGGGAGGAAGACGTCCTTGGCCATGTCCGCGAATTCGTTGGCGGTGTCGAACGGCAGGCTGGCTTCCTGCAGGGCGAACCCGTAGACGTAGACGTCGAGCAGCCAGTTGGCGTGTGTCGCCATCAGAACCGAAAAGCCGGCCCTCCGCAGGCAGGCGGTGACCGCTTCGCGGTGGCGCAGGTGCGCGGGCCCCGGGGATGTCCGGGACTCCATCAGGCCGATCGCCCACGGATGGCGTGCGAGAACCTGTCGGGCGGATACCGCCCGCCGTCGCATCGCCGACTGCCAGTCGGTTTCCTCGGGCGGGAGCTCGATCTCCTCGAACACGACGTCGATCATCGCGTCGAGCAGTTCCTCCTTGTTCGCCACGTAGTGGTAGAGCGACATCGCTCCCGCGCCGAGCGCGCCAGCCAGCCGGCGCATGCTCAGCCCGTTGACCCCCTCGCGGTCGGCGAGCCGGATCGCCTCGACCACCACCCGCTGCTTGCTGAGCCCCGCGTCTGACGCGACCTGGCGTTGCTTCCTGGCAGACACGGGTCTCCTCGCTCCCTCGGACGGCTTGACAATCGTACACCGTACGAGGATAGTACGGTGTACGACGTACGGTGTACGAGTCGGCGCGGGCCGCAGCTCGGACGCGAGGAGGTCCTGTGGGAAACGAACAGCGATCGAACGCCTCAGCACGCCTGGTGCCAGGGGCCGGTCCGGCCGAGGCGGCGACGATGCGGGCCGCCGTCCAGCACCGCTACGGCCCGCCCTCGGTGCTCGAGTCGTCCGAGGTCGGGCTTCCGCTGCCCGGTCGAAACGATGTGCTCGTCCAGGTGGGCGCGGCCTCAGTGCATCCTGGCGACTACTTCGTCATGACCGGAAAGCCGTACGTGGTGCGCCTGGTGTTCGGGTTCCGCCGGCCGCGTAACGGGATCCCTGGCAGGGACCTCGCCGGCGTCGTGGCAGCGGTCGGAAAGGACGTCGCCGCTCTCCGCCCCGGCGACGAGGTGTTCGGCTGGAGCACCGCTGGAGCGCTCGCGGAGTACGCGTGCGTCCCGGCGGACAACCTCGTGCCCGTGCCCGCCAACCTGTCGGCCGTGGACGCGGCAGCGGTGCCCACGTCGGCCATGACGGCGTTGCAGGCACTGCGCGACATCGCGAACGTTCGACCGGGCCAGACGGTGCTGGTCACGGGCGCGTCGGGCGGCGTGGGCTCCTTCGCCGTGCAGATCGCCAAGGCGTTCGGCGCCGAGGTGACGGGTGTATGCAGCCCCCGCAACGTCGACCTGGTTCGGTCGCTCGGCGCCGACCACGTCGTCGACTACACGAGGACCGACTTCACCCGCACCGAGAAGCGCTGGGACGTCATCCTCGACAACGTCGAAGCACAGCCCCTGGCGGCTGTCCGCCGCGCGCTGACGCCCACCGGCACCCTCATCCCCAACAGCGGACGCGGCGGCCGCTGGCTCGGCCCCCTCGGCCGGATCGCCAAGGCGCGCCTGCTGTCCGGGTTCACCCGTCAGCGGCTGAAGCCCTTCACGTCCGTCGGGAAGCGCCAGGACCTGCTCACCCTGGCCGACCTGCTCGCGACCGGGCAGATCACGCCCGTCATCGACCGCACCTACCCCCTCGACGAAGCAGCCGACGCCCTCCGGTACGTCGGGGCCGGCCACACCCGAGGGAAGGTCGTCGTCACCGTCTGACGACCGGACCGGCGAGCACGACTCACCCCGTGCGTACGACCCAGACCTGCCGCCACTCGGGCGGACGGACCACTCCTCTCGGAGGAAGAACCGATGACCATCCGAACGACAACCCCGAACCTGCTCGACAACCCGCCGGTCCCCGTGCAGGCCAAGCTCGCCGCCGCATGGACCAGCTTCATGTTCCTCTACATCTACGTCGACTACTTCCACCTCTACAAGCCCGGGACCATCGACGGCATCCTGGTTGGCGTCGTCTTCGAGTTCGACATCAGCCCGGCGTTGATGACCGTGTTCCTCGCGCTGATCTCGATCCCGGCCCTGATGGTGATGCTCTCCATGACGCTACCCGCCCGGGCGAACCGCACCACGAACCTCGTCGTGGCATCGCTGTACATCCCCGTCACGGTGTTCAACGCGGTGGGGGAGTCCTGGGACTGGGCCTCCTTCTACGGCCTCTCCATCGGAATCGAGGTGGTGCTCCTGGCCTTCATCCTGCGCTCCGCCTGGACCTGGCCCCGCCGCGTCGCATCGCCGGTGACCACGGCAGCCGGCGTGTAGCGCCGACCTGAACGACGAGCACGCTCAGGAGGTGGGTCCCGCGAAGGGGCCGTCGGCGCTGAACACCCGCTTCGCGAAGCGTTCGGCGATGCGCCGGTGGGTGGCGGTGTCCGGGTGGAGCTGGTCGGGCAGCGGCAGCGCGGCGAAGTCGGCCTCACCGTAGAGGTCGAGGCCGTCGAGGTGGTGCAGGTTCGGGTCGTCCGACGACCGCTGCGCGGTGATCCGGGCCAGTTCCTCCCGGATGACGCTGAGCGTGAGCTTGCCGCTCGCCTTCTCGGCCGGGTCGCCGGTGGCCCGGAACCGCGCCTCGCCGGTGGCGAGGGCTGCGAGGTCGAACGTGCCTGGGCCGGGGGTGTCCTCGTGGATCGGGCAATAGATCGGGGAGACCACCAGCAGCGGCGTGGTGGGATGGCCCTCCCGGATGGTGTCGAGGAAGCCGTGCACCGCCGGGGTGAAGGCATGCAGCCGCATCACGTCGGCGTTGACCAGGTTGATGCCGATCTTCACGCTGATCAGATCAGCCGGGGCGTCCCGCATCGTGCGGGCGGTGAACGGGTCGAGCAGCGCGCTGCCGCCGAAGCCGAGGTTCACCAGGTCCACGCCGCCGAGGCGCGCGGCGGCAACCGGCCAGGTGGCGGTGGGACTGGTGGCGTTGGAACCCTGACTGATCGAGCTGCCGTGGTGCAGCCACACCCGGCGGCCCGATGCCGGTACGGGCGCTACCGGGGCGTCGGTACGCAGGGCGACCAGTTCGGTGGTCTCATGGTGCGGCAGCCAGATCTCCAGGTCCTTCACCCGGTCGGGCAGCCCGGTGAAGCGGACGGTGCCGGGAGGACCGGAGCGGCGCTCCATGGTCCCGTTGGTCATGTCGATGGTCACCGTGTCCCCGCCGGTCACGCTGGCCTGGTCGGTCAGCTGGCCGTCGACGAGCAGGTCGTACACGCCGTCCGGGCGGGACGGCAGGCCGATGTAGGTCCATCGGGTGGGCAGCGTGTCCACCTCGACCACGGTCGCGCGGGTGCGCAGGGCCAGCCGCACGCCGGCGGGCTGAGCCTCCACCATGGCGAGCTGGCCGTCGGTGTTCTGGGCGCGCGCCCAGGCGGGCAGCCGGTGCGGCAGCACACCGCAGGCTGTGCGCTGCACGTCGAGCGCTCCGCGCAGCAGGTCGGCGGTGATCGGGGTGGTGATCCAGGAGGACATCGTGCTCTCAATCCAGAGTCGAGGTGTGGTTGCACTCCGGCTGCTTGTTGGCGTGGTGGACACAGTTCGACGACAGCCGCTTTCGGAACCACCCGTCGGCGATCCCACGTCACGACCGCGCGTGACCTGGCGTTCGACTGCGGTCTGAGGCAACCGCTGGCCCTGTTTCGCGGGTGCGCCACCAGATGATTGCGGTGATGACGATGACAGTGAAGGTGGGTACGAGCTGATACGGCGTGCCGACTCCGGCTGAGCGGTCCTGCAGTGCACTACCGAGGTCCACCCGCAGGATTGTGGCCAGGACGAACGTGAACGTGTTGAGGACGGCGTGGAGCATGACCGCGATCTCCAGCCCGCCGGTGCGCCAGGTGATGATGGCCAGTCCGGTCCAGAGTACGAAGTACCAGACGATGATGTACGGATCCGTCGCGCCGTGTGCCGCCGTGAACAGCACGCTCGAGAGCAGCACCCCGGCGACCAGTCCCGCCCGTGGGCTGCGGGTCCAGCTTCCGATCACGCGGAAGATCAGCCCACGCACGCCGTACTCCTCGCCGGCTGACTGCAGCGGGGTGAGGAGCATCGTGGCGAGGAGGATGGCGATGAGGTCGGTCTGCGACCAGGGGAACTCCTCGACGGGCGTAAGGGCTCCGAGGGCGTTGACCACCAGCCAGGCGGGACCGAAGATGAGCAGCGACCTGCCGAGCAGGCCGAAGCGGAACCGCGACGTCACGGAGTGCAGGGACGCGCCGGGCACCCCGTAGAGCCACCGCTGGATGAGCATGCTCCACGGAATCAGCAGGCCGAGGGAGAGCATCGAGCTGGCATGGTAGAGCGGCGTGTAGTCGGTGCCGCCCAGGATCGGCGGGGTGTTGCCCATCCGTACGTCGATCAGCGCAGCCGCCCTGCCGAGGACCGTCGGGAAGATGACGAGCCCTGCCAGCAGGAGGATGATGGCGAGAACGCCGCGACCGATCCGGCGTTTGTCGCCGGCGAGGACCCGGTGGTACTCCACTCCGGTGGGGACTGACGGCCCGTTTCGGGGCTCGGCCGAAGTGAGTAGCGAGGTCGGCTTGTTCATCGTGGTCATGGCTTCCTCTGGTGGATGTGGTTACTTCCCGGCTTGGTCGAGCACGCTGTGACGCAGGCGGAGTGCCCGCTCGGTGCTCCCCAGGACGGCCCCGACAGCGAGGGCGAAGTTGAGCCAGACCGGTAGCCGGACGGGCGATTCGAAAGTTCCGATGTTCTCGGCGACAGCACGGAGAGGTAACTGATCGAGCGGCTCAGCGTCGGGTGCTCGCGTTCGATGCGGGCGCGGCGACCTTCGGCGGATTTCGGATCAGGGATGAGCTGGTGCTCCGCGCCGGCGGTGGTGACGTAGAGGCAGCGCTTGAGCCCGAATGCACTGATCGCCACCTCGATGGTGCCGCCCTGGACGGGGAAGGCGGCCGGGAGTACGGACTCGGCGTGGTGCCTGCCGTCGAGATAGAGGTGCGCTCTTGCCTTGCCGCCTTCCGGGTCGGTCCGGCGTGGGATGTCGACGGCGTAGACCGCCTGCCGGCCGCCCCCGTGCGGCAGCGGTAGGTGGAACAGCGCGCGGAAGGGCAGCTGCCACCATCGGAGGCATTTCAACGCCCGCCCGTCTCCGCCGGTGATGCGCTTGACTGCCCGCTGTCGCCGCCACTCCTCGATCATGTTTCCTCACTCGCCGTCGATCGCCGCTTCCCACTAATACGCTGTACTAGTGGCAACGCTAGCACGGCGTGCTAGTACGATGTACTAGGAGGTGGCAGATGGCACGGGACGACGGGAGCACCGGCTCACGGGAACGGATCCTCGCGGCTGCGGCGGCGATGCTCGCGGAAGACTTGACTGCGCGGTTGAGCGTGCGTGCGGTCGCGGCACGGGCCGGGGTGAGCACGGGCTCGCTCAGGTTCCACTTTCCGACCCAGCGGGCGCTGCAGGACGCGGTGCTCGCCAGGATCTACGACCACGTCTTCCCCGATGACCCGATCCACGACCGGTCGCTACCCGCCCGGGATCGACTGGTCAACTGCCTCCGGCAGGTGCTCGCTCCCACCGGCGTCGGGAAGCAGGCGCGTGAGGCGTGGGGCAAGGCGTACCAGATGTTCATCGCACCCGAACCGACCGAGGAGGTACGCGCGGCGTATCTCGCCTTGGAGCGGGAAGGGGGGCGCCGTGTCGAGTACTGGCTGACTGTTCTCGCCGACGAAGGCGCGATCCCCCGGGAAGACCACGCACGCCGAGTAAGGTTTCTGCTCACCCTCCTCCAAGGGCTCTCCGTCGAACGAGCCCTGCCCGCCGAGGACTCGATCCTGAGGTCCGAAACCGAAACCCTCTACACGGCCGTGGACTGCGTCCTCGACGCCCCGCACACATGAGGCCTCCCGTGTCGATCCTCCGCATCCTGAGATGCGCCCCCGGCAACGTTCCCGAACTGGTCAGCTGTGGGCCGTCACTCGCGGACCAGCCCTGGTGGTAGCACGTCCTCGTCGGGTTGGACCTGGCAGTAGACGATCAGGCGCAGGCTCTCTGCCCGGGCGTCGTACGCCATCCGCTGACGTACCCGAGTCGAGGCGCCCCCGGGTCGCGGATCGGCACCCACGGGCCGGATCCGTCCCGGTTCTCGGGCGTGGTCGATCCGGCCCGGACCGTGTCATGCTGCACGGACCCGACGGGAGGACGGCGATGGCTGCTGGCGATGCCGTACAGGTTCGGCCGACGCGAGGGTCGCTGCGACCGCTGGTGTCCGGGGCGACGCTGATCGCGGTCCTGGCGTTGCTGTTCGGGCTGCCATGGTGGACGTTGACGGTGGCGGCGCGGTGGCCGACGGCGGTGGTGGCCGCCGGCACGAGCGTGTTCGTCGTCGCGCTGGTCGCGTTCCCCGTTCTGATGTATCTCGGGCACGGCCGCCGGCGGCTGGACGCGGCGGCCCGCGCGGGGGACACACTGCTTGGCCTGGTGTGGATCCTGTTCGTCTGGGCGCTGATCGGCAATGTGGCCCGGCTCCCGCTGGCCGCGGCGGGGGTCGCCGATCCGGTGCGGTCCCGATACGTGGCGGCCGGTGCGGCGGTCGTCTCGGTCGTCCTGGCCGTCTGGGGCTACGCCGAGGCGATGCGGGTGCCCCGGGTCCGGCGGGTGGACGTCACCATCGACCGGCTGGGGGCCGGTCTCGACGGGGTCCGGGTGGTGCTGTTGACCGACACCCACTACGGCCCGATCGACCGGGCCCGCTGGTCCGCCCGCACGATCGAGGTGGTCAACGGCTTGGCCCCCGACATCGTCTGCCACACCGGCGACATCGCTGACGGAACGGTCGACCAGCGCCGGGAGCAGGCGGCGCCGCTGGGCACTGTGCAGGCCCGGCTGGCCCGGGTGTACGTGACGGGCAACCACGAGTACTACGGCCAGGCGCAGGGCTGGGTCGACCACATGCGGACACTCGGCTGGGAGCCCCTGCACAACCGGCACCTCGTGGTGGAGCGCGGTGGCGCCCGGCTCGTCGTCGCCGGGGTGGACGACGTGACCGCCGCCTCGTCCGGCGTCGCCGGTCACCGCGCCGACCACGCCGCGGCGCTCGCCGGCACCGACCCGCTGCTGCCCGTGCTGCTGCTGGCGCACCAGCCGAAGCAGATCGACGACGCGGTCGCGGCCGGCGTGGATCTGCAACTGTCCGGGCACACCCACGGCGGCCAGATGTGGCCCTTCCACTACCTGGTCCGGCTCGACCAGCCGGTCGTGCAGGGCCTCAGCCGGCACGGCAGGACCCAGCTCTACACGAGCCGGGGGACCGGTTTCTGGGGTCCGCCATTCCGGATCTTCGCGCCGAGCGAGATCACCCTGCTCACCCTCCGGGCGGGGTAGCCCGACCAGGCCGGCACCCACCTGACCATGGCCGGGATGCCCGCAGGGTGTGGAGCGCCATCCGCAGGCTTGCCGGCGCTGCGCAAGCTCGTCCAAGCCCTGCCGGAACCCTTCCGGGTGCAGGCCGAGGCGGCAGCGTCGTCAAAGGCCCGTCGTGGTACCTCGTCGCCAACACCGAGGCCGGTCGGCGGACCTTCCGGATCGACCGCGTGTCGTCCGCCGACCCGACCGGCGATCCCGTGCACCGGCCCGCGGACTTCGACCTTGCCGAGAGTTGGCGCGCGATCGCCGACGAAGTCGACCGCAAGCGAACGCCCATCGAGGCCCGGGCGGTGTGCGCGCCACACGGGACAGGCGTGCTCCGGATGGGATTCGGCGGTCGGCTCGAGGTGGGAGGCTCCACGGCCGACGGCCGCATCGAGGTCGTGATCCGCGGCAACGACGAACACACCTCCGAACAACTCGGCCACTCCCACCACCACCCTCACCCGCGACACCTACCAGAGCGTTACGAGGAAGATGCGCCACGACGCCGCCGAAGCCGCCGACGAGAAGATCCGGCAGCGGCGGCCCAGAACCGCGTAGCCGCCCGCGTGCCGCCGTCGGCGGGTCGCTGCCGGCTCGGCTAGCGTGCGCGGCATGGTCGCGCGTACGTCCGCTCGTGGTGCCGCCCGATGGCGGACTCCGGCGGCACCGAAACTGCCGGCGTCACCGGACCTGACCGCAGGCGGGGACCTGACCATCGGGGACGAGGTGACGTTCGAGCGGCTGGACCTGGGCGACCTCGACCTGTCCGGCCGGACGGCGGACGGGATCGAGGTCGCGCGATGCCGCTTCACCCGCACCGACGTCAGCGGCAGCCGGCTGGAGGCGGCGCGGTTCGCCGACTGCGTGTTCGAGAGCGCGAACCTGGCGAACCTACGGACGCAGAGGTCGTCGATGCTCCGCGTACGGGTGTCGACGGCGCGGATGACGGGCCTGCAGTGGGTCAACGGGGCGCTGCGGGACGTCACGATCTCGGACAGTCGGCTGGACCTGTCGTCGTGGCGGTTCACCACCTTCTCGAGCGTGGCGTTCGAGGGCTGCAACCTGACCCGGGCCGACTTCCAGAACGCGGACCTGCGCGGCGCCCGCTTCACCGACTGCGACCTGACCGGCGCGCAGTTCTCCCAGGCGAGCATGGACGGTGCGCGTTTCGCCCGCTGCGACCTCACCGGTATCGGCGGCGTGACCAGCATGACCGGCGCGATCCTCGCCCACCAGGACCTCATCGCCCTGTCATACACCCTCGCCGCAGCGCTCGGTGTCCACATCGACAACCCCGACGAGGAGCGCACCCGCTGACCCGAAGCCGCCTCCCGCCTGCTGCCGGAAGGATGGCCGCGACATGAGCACGCCCGGTCATGGGAGATTTGTGGCGGTGGCCTGCCACCGTGTGTCCAACTCCCTCGTCGGGCTCGGCTGGGTGACGCGGCGGTTGTCGGCGTCGACTGTCAGCTCACCGCAAGTCGATCTCGACCTGATGCGCCGCAAGCATGTCGAGCAGGTACTCCAGGGTGGTCGCCGGACCCAGTAGACGCCGATCGTAGCCGGTAACGAGGTGTTCACGGGCGACGGCCGAGTCGTGCCACACCAGCCGGAACGGTGTCTGAGCACCGAACCTTCCGGATAGGCAGTCATCGAGGGCGTCGAGGTTCCACCCGAAGTATCCGCCCGGTCCGTTGATCGCCTCACCGATCGCGCAGTAGAACCCCTCGATGTCGGTCACGAAACGACCGTCGAGGTCGTACGTGACACCTGCCGGCCGATCCGGCGCAACAGATCGGTGGGCGAGAGCCACGCCGGCCCAATGATGGCGTAACTCCCGGCCGTAGCCAGCCCACAGATTCCTCTCAGCGGGCCTTCCGTTATGCCAACGCTCCAGGATGCCGAGGATCCCCGTCGGCATCGGTTCCCCGATCTCGCTGTTGACCGTCACGTCGAGGAGCCCGGTCCCGATCCGCGACGGCTCGCTGGTGTCGATCGTGCCGGACACCATCGCCCCGATGACCCGGCTGGCGGAACCGTCGGCAGCGACCGCGTGCACGTCGGCGCTGATCCGACGGCGACGCAGACCGGCCTTGGTCGACTGGCCGAGCGCATCGAGTTTGGTCAGCAGGGCAGATTCCGGCCGGCAGCCGAGCAGCCGCACCTGCGTCACCGTGGGCGCGGCCTGATCGCGGAACACCCCGGTGACGTCCCGACACGTGCCGTAAGGCTCCTCGTCCGGGCCCTGCAGCACGAACTCGGTCACCTGCCCGGGACGAATCACGGCTTCCGTGCGGTCGTGGACGCGGACGAAACCGCTGAGGTCGATGTCTACGGTTCCCGGCACGGTGGCGTTCGGGCGCTGCGCCAGCACGACGACGTCGCCGAGATGCTCGCCCCACCAGTACGGTGGCGGGGACGCTGTCACGACGAGGCCGCCCAGCCAGGCATGATCCGTGCCGAGCGCCTCGGCGGGCAGCCGATCGAGAAGGGCGGCAAGCGCGCCGACCGGCGTACAGCCGACGAGCGTGAACCGCTCCCGAGACCGCGGCGGCAGGTCCACGAACAGTCCTTCGATCTCCGCGCACAGCGCCAGCGGGGCATCGTCTGCCCAGGAGCCCTCAAGGTCGACGTCGCCCAGCAGCAGCCAACGCGGACCAACGGGATGCTCCCACGTCCACCGCCGCCACTCGGGCGGCAAGTCCGCCCCGGGGCCGACGCTCGACGTCACGCCGAGACCCTACCCGCTGACAACGGCACGACAGGGGCCGCTGGAGCGGAAATCTATGGATGAACCTCGATGAAGTGCGCGGTGGGTGCTCGCCGGCGGATGCCAACCCGGGTCGCCCTGGCGGCTGCTTTCCTCGACGGGTTGTCGGCGTTCGAGGAGGCGTGAGTCGGCAACGAGCCATCCCGCTGATGACAAAGTCATCCCAAAGCGTTGACGGTGTCATCTCGATTGCTTACGCTGGCTGTGATGACGCCGTCACCTTGCAGCGCCGGGCCCTCGGTCTGCAGGGGTCGACATCCGCACGTATGCCATGGGCGTTACGCAATCGTCGAGGAGTATCGATGAAAGTCTTTCTCACGGGCGGATCGGGCTTCGCCGGAGGAGCAGTCCTCCGGCGGCTGGTCAACGACGGGCACACGGTGCACGCGCTCGCGCGGTCCGCGACCGCCGCGGACGCGATCACATCGGCCGGCGGGCTCCCGGTCAGCGGCGACCTGTTGGACCTGGTCAAGCCCGGCAGCGGGCCTGCATGGCTACAGATTCTCGGCGAGGTCGACGCCGTGGTGCACTCGGCGGCCTTCATGGCCTTCTGGGGACCCGACCAGGTCTTCGTCGACCGCAACCTTCTGCCGACCCGCGCCCTCTACCAGGCCGCCGTGGACGCACGGGTCAAGCGATTCGTCTTGGTGTCCGCGGCCAGTGTCTCCACCGGCACCAATCACGACCACACCGTCGACGAGAACTCCGACACGGGCAAGGCGAACATCGCCTACAGCCGCGTGAAGCTCCGCACCGAGCAGGAACTGCTTGTCCTGCCGCACGGGAACACGTCCCTGGTCGTCATCCGGCCGCCGTTCCTGTGGGGCCAGGGCATGACCCACACCTTGCAGGGATTCATCGACTCCGTCGAAGCCGGCCGATTCTCCTGGATCGACGGAGGGCGGCACATGGTCGACTTCTGCCACGTCGACAACCTCGCCTACATCATCACGCTGGCACTCGACCGTGGGGACCACGGCTTGATCTGCTACGTCACCGACGGCAGCCCTCGCCCCGCCCGCGACTTCTTCACCCCTCTGCTGGCCACCCGCGGCATCGACGTCAGCGCGGCCAACAGCGTTCCCCGGGCAGTCGCCTCACCTCTGGCCACGCTCATGCAGACCGCCGCGAAGGCGCGTCGCAGCGCCACCGCACCACCGCTCACCCCTTGGATCATCTCGTTCATGGGCCGCGACCGCGTCTACGACATCACCCGAGCACGACTTCGACTGGGCTATCAGCCGGCGATCACCGTGGAAGAAGGACTCCGGCAGATGGCGCTCTCCCACACCATGGGCCGCTGAATCTCGCGTCTACGCCGTCCGACCAGCGGAAGGAATCTCCATGAAGCAGTTCACAGTGGATGACCAGACGTCGAAGGTGCGTCGAGTCACTTTCGCTAGTCCACCGTTCAACCTGATCGGCGCGGACACTGTGGCTGAGCTGTTGGACATCGTCGACCGTCTGAGCGGCGAGGAACAGGTCAGCGTCGTCATCTTCGACAGCGCAACGCCGGGATACTTCTTCAACCACGTCGACAGCGACCAGATCCCGGCCATCGCGGACATGGCCGGCAGCGGGCCCTTGCCCGGGTTCGTCGAACTCGGCATGCGCTTGGCTGCCGCACCGTTCGTCAGCATCGCGTCGATCCGGGGACGTACCCGTGGCGGCGGCGCGGAGTACACCGCCGCCTTCGACCTGCGCTACGCCAGCCGGGAACAGGCGATCTTCTGCCAGCCCGAGGTCGGCTTCGGTCTGGTCCCCGGCGCCGGCGGTACCGAACGACTGACGCACCTCCTCGGCCGCGACCGGGCTTTGGAGGTACTCCTGACCGGCCAGGACTACGACGCGGACCGCGCCGCGCAGTACGGCTGGGTCACCCGGGCGATCCCCGACGCCGAACTCGACGACTTCGTCAACGCTGTGGCCCGGCGTATCGCCAGCTTCGACAAGCAAGCCATCACGGCGGTCAAAACCCAGGTGAACCGCTCCACCTTGCCGCCGGAGGAGAACCTGCTGGCGTCGTTCGTGGAGTCCGCCCGAGCCACCACGGGACCTGGCGTCGAGGCTCGACGGCGGGCCGTCGGCAAACTCATCGCCCAGATCGGGATGGACGACCTCGAGCGAAACCTGGGCCACCACCTTGAGTCGTTGGCCGAACAGCCGTAGCACCCTCAGGGGCCGGTAGCCACAACCCATCGCCTACGGTCGGCAAAGGCGTCCTAACCCGGCCATAGGATGAACGGATGATCCGGGCTGAAACCGCCGCTGCGACACGCCAGGCCCTGCTCGAAGCGGCGGCCGAGCTGCTTGACCAGGGCGGCCTCGAAGCCGTGACCCTCCGTGCCGTTGGAGCGCGGGCAGGGGTCACCCGTGGAGCCCCCTACCGGCACTTCCCGGACAAAGAACACCTCATGATCGCGGTCGGCAGCCATGCCTGGGACGAACTCGGTCAACGAATCGGCGCCATCCACCGAGACCCCAGCCTTACACCGGCCGCAAAGCTGCGGGCCCTCCTCGCCGCTTTCATCAACCTCGCCCGCCGCCAACCCCATCTCTACCGTCTGATGTTCAGCAGCCCCGCCAGCGATCCCACCGCGTTCGCCCGGGCTGCCCAGCCAACGCAGGACGAATCCCTTCAAGTAGTCGCCGCCGTGACCGGCGAACACCACGCCCGCCGATACGCCGCCCTACTCCTCGCCAGCGCCGACGGCATCGCCGGCATGGAACTCACCGGCCAGCTCGAAGGCGACAAATGGCACACCACCGCCGAAGAGCTGATCGACACCCTCGTCACCATGGTCGCCGCTCAAACCCGCGGAAGCGCCACGGAAGCGGCGGGCAGTTCCTGACACGTTCCCTGAGCCTCTTCCAAGCTGACCTTGCAGGTCGGAGGGGGTGCGGCAGGCTCGGAGATCGATGAGGGTGAGGCTCCGGGTAAGACAGCAGTCGACCAAGATCGATGCGTCGGGGGTAGCTGTCGACGACGAGGTACCTGTGGTCGTCGTAGGGCACCTCCAGGTCGGCGAGGCTGGTGTCGTAGAAGCCGCCGAAGTACTCGTCGCCGTCGAGGTACGCCTCTCGTTGCATGCCACCGCCCCGTCGACCGCAGCCCGCTGCCCGCTCGCATGGTCGACTCGCTCACGGTCGGCTTCGAGCGAGCCCGGTACGGGCGAGTCGTTCGTGGAAGGGGTCCACCGCTATGCCGCGTTGCTTCGGGTCGCGGCGAGTTCGGGAAAGGCCTCCTCCCATCGCCGGCGGAGTTGGGGTGGCAGCCAGAGGGTGGGCCAGACTCGCCGGAGGAGGTCGGCGTCGAGCCAGGTGTTCAGGTCCTCGACCGTGCTGGCTTCGGTGAGTACCACCTTGTACATGCTGGCCAGGTGTGCGGGGCGGTTCAGGTCGTGCTCGGCGTGCCCGGACCGGTCGAGGTGACGCCGGACTTCGGGTCGGAGCGCCTGACGGATCGTCTCCCGGCTGTACCCGGTGACGCGCTGCAGATCCACCGGCCGCCAGCCGGCGGCGTGAAACGCCCGTAGCTGCTCGTCCCGCTCGGTCAATGCCTGCGCCCGCGTCGCCAACCACGGGGAGCTGGTCACCGACGGCGCCGACCGGAGCGCGCTGCTCGGCTTCGCCCGCACGATCGGGCTGCCCGGGCACGCGGTGACGGTCCGACCCGCAGCCGTGCCGGACGGTGCCTCGTACCCGGTGGTGAAGGGGATCGTCCGGGTGTCGGAACTGCTGGCGGCGGTGGCCGGCGCGGTCGAGGCGAGCACGGACGGACGCGTCAGGGTGGCGGCGGACCTGCGGGCCCACCACAATCCGCGCCGGATGGCGGTGATCGCCGAGGCGGCGGGCCGGTTGGCCGAACGGTTGGCCATCCCCTGCCCGGCCTGCGGAGCGCCCGGCTTCGGCGTGGCCGGGGTCGAGACCGGCCTGCCGTGCGCCGACTGTCGCACCCCGACCGAGCTGGCCGCCGGGCGGATCCTCGGCTGCACGCTGTGCGGGCACCGGCTGACCAGCCCGGCGGAGGCGCCGGCGGATCCGCGGTGGTGCCCGCGCTGCAACCCCTGAATCGACCCGCCGGTCAGGGGATCCCCGCGGCGCGGCGGCTCGGCGGCCGGGACCGGGCCGGCCGGCGTACGGGTGCCGGCTCGTTGCGCCGGACCGACCTGACCAGCTGTCGGTTCTCGTCCCACGTCATGCCGTGGATCGCGCACCGGCCGGACCGGACGGCCGCGTCGAGCAGCGGGGACCGGTGGCGCAGGGCGGCGACCACGGCGCGTACCCGGCCGTCGCCGTTGCCGCAGGCCAGTCGACAGGACTGGTGACCGAGGACGACCAGCAGCGGCAGGTGCAACTGGGTGACCGCGTACTCCAGGCTGCCGAGCACGGCCGGGCCGACGCTCAGTCCGGCCGTGCGCACGGTGAACAGCTCGCTGCCGCCGAACAGCATCCCGGGCTCGGGCTGCGGGTCGGCGCAGGCGAGGACCGCCGCGAGCGGTCCGGACCCCGGTGCCGGTGGGTGGCCGGCGCGGAAGCGCGCGTGGCCCGCGCGCAGGGCGGCGAGGGTGGCGCCAGGGTCGGGTGTGCGGTCGGGGGGATCGGGGACGTTCATCGCCGCTCCTGCATCGTCAGCCGACTTGTCGTACGCCTCACGATACACGAATTACAAATCGTGTTCTACAGTGCGTGTATTAGAGGGAGGTGGCGATGTCCGTCGCACTGGCCACAGGAGTTCTGTTCGCGACCGCGTCCGCAGCGGTCTGCGCACTGGTCGTACCGGATTCGCGGCGGGCTGCCCGCGCGGCCGGGCTGCTGCTCGCCCTGGCCGCCGTCGCGGCCACCGGGTTGCTCGTCAGCGTCGCCACCGGAGCCGTCGCCGCCGGGGTGGCGGCCCGCCCGGAGATCGCCGGCGTGCCGTTCGGCATCGGGGTACGAGTCGACCGCTTCGATGCGCTCTTCATGCTGCTGGTCAGCGGCATCGCCGCCGTGGTCGCCGGCTACGCCCGGCGCTACCTCGACGGCGAGCCGGGAATGGCCGGCTTCCAGGCCCGGGTCGCCGGCGCGGCGGTGGCCACCCTGGTGATGGCCACCGCACCCAGCCTGGTGCAGTTCGCGGCCGGCTGGATCGGCGCCGGCTGGCTCCTCGTCGGGCTGATCGGCTACCACCGTGACCAGCACCGCGTCCGCGCCGCCGTCCGCCGGATCCGGCGGCTGTTCCTTCTCGGCGACCTCGCCCTGGTGGCCGGCTTCGCCCTGCTGGCGACGGCCGCCCGCAGCGCCGACCTGGCCGACGTGCGGGCCGTCGCCGGCGACGCCCCCGGCTGGCTGCTGGCGACCGCCGGCGGTTTGCTGCTGGTGGCCGGCATGGTCCGCTCCGCCCAGGTGCCGGTGCACGGCTGGCTGCCGAGCACCCTGGATGCACCCACCCCGGTCTCGGCCTTCCTGCACGCCGGGATGGTGAACGTGGCCGGTTTCCTGATGATCACGTTCGCGCCGGTCGTCGTCGCCGCGCCCGGGGTGCTCCCGGCGGCCCTGCTGGTGGGGCTGGTCACCGCCGCCGCCGGCACGCTGTTCGCCGCGGTACGCACCGATGTCAAGGGCGCCCTGGCCCGCTCCACCGTCGCGCAGATGGGCTTCATGCTGGCCCAGTGCGGGCTGGGCGCCTTCGGGCTGGCCGCCGTGCACCTGGTCGGGCATGGCGTCTACAAGGCGTACGCGTTCCTCTCCGCCGGCGGGACCGTGCAGGCCCGATCGCAGGCGGCCGAGGCGCCACAGCCGGTCGGCCCCGCCCCCCGCCAGCGCATGATCGTGGCCACCGCCGTCCTGGTCGCCGTCCTCGGGCTCACCGAGACCCTGCTCGGCGCCACGGCGACCGGGCTGCTCACCGCAGCCCTCGCCGGCGCCGCCGGGATCGCCGCCCTGCGGGCCGCCCTGGCCGACCGCCGGCTGCCGGCCCGGACCGCAGCGGCCGTCACCGGCGCGGTGGTCGCCCTGGCCGGGGGCTACCTGGTCGCCGGGCGGGCGGCCACCGACTGGCTGGCCCTGCCCTCGGCGGTGACGCCGGGCGCCGTGGCAAGTGCGGCGGCGGTGCTGGCCGCCGTCACCCTGCTCTGCGTGGTCGTCCGGCGCCGCCGGGCCGCAGGGCTGTGGTGGTGGGCGTGGCGGGACGGCCGGCTGCCGACTCGCCGCCCGGCCCTCCCGGCCCGGGCGGCCGAAGCGGTGAGCGGACCGGGGCTGGCCGGGGCCGGCCCGTCCGACGCCGCGCGCGCCGCCGCCGCCGTGACCGTCGCCGCCGACCACGTCGCCGCGACCTGGCCGCTGGACAGCTTCATCGCCGTCAACCCGCTCGCCGGCCTGGAGCGCACGCCGTTCGAGGCGGCCACCGCCCGGCTGCGCGAGCTCGGCGGGGTACGCACCCACCTGCCGGCCGCGCAGTGGCGGCAGCGGCTCCGCGACGGTGAGATCGGCGAGGCGGACCTGGCCGCCGCGCTGGCCACCCTGCCGGCGGCGACCGCGACCGGTGCGGTGCCGCTCGACGGCCGGCTGGTCGACGGCGCCGAGCTGCGGATGCTGGTGCTGCGCCACCCGGTGCTGGACGGGCCGCTGCCCCAAGCCGACCTGCTCGACGCGGCCCGGCGCCGCCTCGCCACCCGACCCACCGGCACCCCGTCGTCCCCCGACCTGGTGGGCGAGCGCACCCTCGCCGAGCTGCTCGACGACGCCCTGGGCACCCGGATCGGGGCCGACGTCGACGACCTGGTGGCCGGCTGGTGCGCCGCGCACTGCGGTCGGCCGGCCGCGTCCTGGCCGGTCCCCGGCACCGAGGAGCAGGGTTGCTGGTCGCGGTGGCGGCAGGTCGCGGCGGCTGACCGGTCCGGCGTCCCCGGCCTGGGCGACCTGGTCGACGCCCTGCCCGCCGCCCCGGAGCGGGCCCTCGCCGTTCTGCTGCGCGCCCTCGGCGTGCCGGCGGAGCGGTGGGCGGCCTACCTGTCCCGGTCGCTGCTGCGGCTGCCCGGCTGGGCCGGCTACGCCCGCTGGTCCCAGGGCCACCCGGGCCAGCGGCCCGCACTGACCGTCACCGACCTGCTCGCCGTACGCCTCGGCTACGAGCTCACCCTGGGTGGCGCCGCCGCCCGGCGGCGGCTCGGGGTCGGCCCGGCCGTCGACCTGGTCGCCGCGGCGACGCGTGCCCCGGTGGCGGTCGAACCGGACGCCGCCGACGCCGCCGCGCTGGCCCGGCTGGCGGCGCTGCTCGGCCTGGACGCCGCCACCGTGGCCGCCCTCCCGCAGGACGTCCTGTCGGCGCTGCACGACACGCTGACCGAGCTGTCCCCGCAGCGGCAGGCGGAGGTCTGGCTGGCCGCCGCCGAACACGCCTACCGGCGGCGGCTGCGGCACCGCCTCAGCCGCGCCGGGTCCGCCCCGGCATCGCCGGGCGCGCCGCTGGCCCAGGCGGTGTTCTGCATCGACGTGCGCAGCGAGGGGCTGCGCCGGCACATGGAGGCGGCCGGACCGGTGTGGACCTTCGGCTTCGCCGGCTTCTTCGGCCTGCCGGTCCGCACCCTGGCCGACGGCGCCCGCCGCGGCCGGGACCGCTGCCCAGTGCTGATGGCGCCGGTCGCCACGGTCACCGAACCGTCGGCCGGCACCGAACCCCGACGGGTACGGCAGGCCTGGCGACGGGCGTTCGGCGGGGCCAAGGCCAGCCCGGCCGGCGCGTTCGCCTTCGTCGAGGTGGCCGGGTTGCTCGCCACCGCCGCCCTGCTGCTGCGGCTGGCGACACCCCGCCGACTGGCCCCCGCGGTCGAGGACACCGCGGCCACCACGGCCGAGCTGGACGCCGCGCTGACCCTGGACGAGCAGGTCTACTACGCCGAGGCGACCCTGCGCACGATCGGCCTCACCGCCGACTTCGCCCCGCTGCTGCTGCTCTGCGGCCACGGCGCGACCAGCAGCAACAACCCGTACGCCGCCGCCATCGACTGTGGCGCCTGCGGCGGCAACCGTGGTGGGGTCAGCGCCCGCCTCGCCGCCACCCTGCTCAACAACCCCCGGGTACGCGCGGCGCTCACCGCCCGGGGCATCGAGATCCCCGACCACACGCTGGTCCTGGCCGGCGAACACGACACCGTCACCGACGAGGTACGCCTGCTCGACGCGGACGCCGTCCCGGCCACCCACCGGCCGGTCGTCGACGCGCTGTCGACCTACCTCGCGGGTGCGAGCGCCGGGCTGCGGGCCGAACGGGCCACCCGGCTGCCCGACCGCCCCGGCCCGACCCGGCTGCCCGGCCGGGCGCTGGACTGGGCGCAGGTCCGGCCGGAGTGGGCGCTCGCCGGCAATGCCGCCTTCGTCGCCGCGCCCCGGGACCGTACCGCCGGACTCGACCTCGGCTGCCGGACGTTCCTGCACTCGTACGACTGGTCCACCGACCCTGACGCCGCCGCGCTGGAGGCGATCATGACCGGGCCGCTGGTGGTCGCCGCCTGGATCAATCTCCAGTACTACTTCTCCAGCGTGGAGCCGCAGCGGCTCGGCGCGGGCACCAAGACCGTGCACACCGTGCTCGGCGACGGGCTGGGCGTCCTCTCCGGCACCGGCGGCGACCTGCGTACCGGCCTGCCCTGGCAGTCCGTCGGCGCCGGCGAGGAGCTGGTCCACGAGCCACTGCGCCTGCTCGGCGTGGTGTACGCCCCGACCGCACTGGTGGACGCCGTGCTGAACCGCAATCCCGCCCTGCGCCAGCTGGTCGACGGCAGCTGGATCTCGCTGACCGTCCGCGACCCGCACGGCGACCGCTGGTGGGAACCCGGACCGGCGGGCACCTGGCAGGCCGTGCCCGCGTTCCCCGCCACCCGTCCCCGGACCGTCGAGCCGGTCCAGGTCCGATCCACGTCCCCCATCGCAGAGAAGGAGCCGACCGCATGAACGAGCTGGGACTGACCCGCATGGTCAAGGTCGAGGTGGTGACCCGCGCCGACGACGCCGACGCCGTCCGGACGCTGCTGCACGCCTCCGGCGTCAGCGGCTGGACCAGCCTCAGCGGCGTCTCCGGCTTCGGCCACCACGGCACCCACGAGGGCCGGTTGCTCTTCAACGACCGGGCCGGGCTGGTGATGGTCATCGTCGTGCTGCCGTACGACCGGGCCACCGCCGTCGTGACCGGCCTGCGCGACATCCTCGCCCACCGTCCGGGCGTCATGTTCGTCAGCGAGGCCTGGGTGAGCCGGCCCGACTACTTCGGCGCCGCCGAGCCGGCCGGTACGGCGGGCTGACCCGCATCCGGCCCGGTGGCGGGGAGCCGCCCGCCACCGGGCCGGATCAGGGCCGCGGCGACCCAGCCGGCCGCTGATTACGGTGCCGCAAGAGCCTGGGCCTCGGCGGCCATCCGGGCTGGCCGTGCGGTGCACCGCAGATAGGCCGTGGAGTCGGCGCGGGTGACCGGACAGACGTCGAACTGGTGGTGCGGGTTCGGCTCCGGCAGGTGGGCGCTGCTCGTGATCAGTACGACGTGGTGGCCATGCCCTGAGATCGACGTAGAGCCGGCCGTCGGGCAGGTGCGGACCAGCGCGGCGCGCCGCCCGCCACGCTGGCTGGTGGCCGGCTCGGCTTCGTCAAGCTGACCCCGGCGCACCTGCTCGCCGACGTCGCCAAGCCGCAGGCACTGGCCGCGGTGCCGCGGGTGGTCGTCGGC
Source organism: Micromonospora haikouensis (assembly GCF_000876225.1). Classification (NCBI taxonomy): domain Bacteria; kingdom Bacillati; phylum Actinomycetota; class Actinomycetes; order Micromonosporales; family Micromonosporaceae; genus Micromonospora; species Micromonospora haikouensis. The sequence continues at coordinate 1,089,032 of NZ_JXSX01000001.1, forward strand.
GGTGAGGCGCTGACCTACGCCGGCCTCGCCCCAGTGACCCGACGATCCGGCAGCAGCATCCGCGGCGAACACCCACCTCGCGGAGGCAACAAGCAGCTCAAACGGGCCTTCTTCCTCGCCGCGTTCGCCGCCCTCGCCGACCCGGGGGAGATCGTCACAAGTCTGCCCGGCATCGGCACCACCCTCGCCGCCGAGTTCCTCGCCCACGCCAGGACCCTCACCACCTACGCCAGCCCCGCGGCACTTGCCGCCCACGCCGGCCTCGCCCCGATCTCCCGTGATTCCGGACGACGGCAGGGCCACCAGATCCGACCCCACCGCTACCATCGCGGCCTGCGCCGGGTGTTCAGTATGTCCAGCTTCGCCGCCCTGTCCGGACAACGCCTCAACGTCCTCTGGGCCTGCATCCGCGACAAGACCCCCTACCAGCCCAGACAACCAAGATTAGCTGAGCTGGCGCTGTGCGAAGTCGCGTAGAGACTCCGCCAGCGGATGCCAGCCCGGGTCAACCGACGCCAACGCGGGTCACCACAGCCGATCGTGGTCGCAAACGGGGGTTTCGTGTGCTTGAGCTGTGGTCCTGGGCTGGGTGAACGGGGGGTCCGGGTGCCGTGGGTGGACGTGGGCCACTCCCTGCCACCCCAGGTGAACCCCCAGGTCGCGAGACTAGGCCCTCGCGTCCCCGTAGCTCAGGGGATAGAGCATCGGTTTCCTAAGGCGGTGCTCTATCTCTTTCCGCAGGGCAATGACCTGCGGGTATCTATTACTTCTCTATTTCAGTGGGGTCGCGCTCGGGCAATGTTGTGCCCGCTTGCTGAAGATCAGTAGAGCGGACGTAAGCACTGCTCAAGCCGTCCTCCGATCGTTTCGATCTGTCTTTTCTGGGTCTAGCGAAGTTGCCGCGCCGTGTCAGTTTACGGTGCCGTGAGAGCCCGGCCAGCAGCGTGGCTAGTTTGGCCGCGCGTGCTGGGTGGTGATGACCGGCCCAGAGCACTCGCCCGATGAGGCATCGAGCTTCTCCCGGTTTCCCGGACGGCTTCCGTGTGGTGGTCAGGACGCGGCCATGACCGGGGTGTGCTGTCGTTCGTAGTCGATCGGGACCAGGTTGCCAAGACTTGAGTGGCGTCGGCGCGGGTTGTGCCATGTATCGATCCACTCGAAGATGGCGTTCGCCAGCTCCTGGCGGGTAGCCGCACGGCTGACGTTCGAGCAGTTCCAGCTGCATCGAGCCGAAGAACGACTCGGCCATGCTGTTGTCGTAGCAGTCGCCGATGGAGCTCATTGAGCCGAGCACCCCCGCCGAGCGGAGTCACTGCCCAAGGCCCAGCCGGTGTATTGGCTGCCGTGGCCGGAGTGGACCACGGCTTGTCCCTCGGTGGGGCGGCCTCGCCAGCGGGCCATGTCCAGGGCGTCGATGACCAGCTCCGAGCACAGGGGTCGGCGCTCGACCAGCCCACGACCCGGCGGGCAAACACGTCCAGCACGACCCCGCAGTACGCCCAGCCGGCCTGGGTGCGTTGCTGGGTGATGTCGGTGACCCATAACGCGTTCGGCTTGAACATCAGCCGGTGCCGCGCACTGTCACGCCCATGATCATCGCAGGGCCGGTCCTGGCGACAGGGGGAGCCGCGGCAAGGAGGAGCGCAACAAAAACGGCAAGGAGTCGCATCCCCTTGCCATAACTAACATATACCGCACCCGGGGGCTTGCGGCAAGGCCCGGGGGTGGGCGCAGAATCGCTGTCCGTAACTGGAATCCGCGTGGAGATGGGGGTTGCGACATGCGGGTATTGCTGTCGACATTCGGTGGCCGTGGCGATGTCGAGCCGCTGGTCGGGCTGGCGATCGCGCTGCGGGAGGCGGGCGCGGGCGTGCGGGTGTGCGCCCCGCCGGACTGCGCCGAGCGGCTGGACCAGTTCGGGGTGGAGTTGGTGCCGATCGGCCAGTCGGTGCGCGAGATGGTGCACGGGCCGGCCCCGACCAGGGTGCCGGACGTGCCGCGCAAGGCCGCCGAGCTAATGGCCGAGCAGTTCGCCGAGCTCCCAGCGGCCGCCGAGGGCTCCGATGTCATGGTGGCGACGGGCCTGTTCCCGGTCACGGCGAGCGTGCAGTCGGTGGCGGAGCGGCTGGGCATCCGCTATGTCTACGCCGCGTACTGTCCGATCTTCCTGCCGTCGCCCGCCCACCGCCCGCAGTCAGCGCCGACCCGGCCGCTGCCGCCGGACGTCACGGACTGGAAGGAGCTCGACGCGCTGGCGATCGAGGGCTACAACGCGGTCTTCGGCGCCGCCCTCAACCGTGAACGGGCGGCGATCGGCCTGTCGCCGGTCGACAACGTCCGCGACCACGTCTTCACCGCGGACCCGTGGCTGGCCGCGGACCCGACCCTGGCCCCGTGGCCAGCCGACGCCGCAAACCCCGTCGACGTGGTGCAGACCGGCGCCTGGATGGTCCCCGACCCGCGTCCGCTCGACCCCGGTCTGAAGGCATTCCTCGACGCCGGCGACCCGCCCGTGTACGTCGGCTTCGGCAGCATGCCCGCACCGCAGCACGCCGCGGAGGTCGCCCTGGCCGCGATCCGCGCCCATGGCCGTCGCGCCGTCGTCTCCCGCGGCTGGGCTGGCCTGACCCCGTCCGCCAGCGCAGACGATGTCCGCGTGGTCGCCGAAGTCAACCACCGGGCGCTGTTCCGGCGCTGCGCCGCCGTCGTGCACCATGGCGGCGCCGGCACCACGACGACGGCCGCGTTGACGGGCGCACCCCAGGTGTTGATTCCGCAGATGGCTGATCAGCCGTACTTCGCCGCCCGCGTCGCTGCCCTGGGCATCGGCGCCGCCCACTCCGGCCCGTCTCCGACCGTCGAGTCCCTGGCAGCCGCCCTCGGGCAGGCCCTGTCGCCCGAGACCCGGTCCCGCGCCGCCGCGACGGCCGCCACCATCCGCCCGGACGGCGCCGCGGTGGCCGCGAACCTCATCCTCGACCTCTGACGCCCGCACCAGTCCACTTCTGACGGCGCCGACGCGCCTGTTGCAGGCGCGTCGGCGGGACGTGCTGAATCGCTGACGGCCGCATCCGCTGGATCGCGTCGTTTCCCGACCGGCGGAAACTGTCTCGCGTCGACCGCGACTTCCTGATGGCCGGCGGACAGGAAATCTAGGCTTCGGAGCCTAGACATCTTCGGCAGCGTGGCATACTGTTCTTCGAGTCGAGGGGAAAGATCCGTCAAGACGCAGACGGGCCGTCCGGCCGTGAGGTCACGACGGGCGGCGAGGAGAGGGACAAGCTTCACCGTTCCCTCCCGAGAAGCAGTAGGCAGTAGGAGCACGTCAGCCCCGGCGGAACGCACGCCGGGGTGCAGGTGGGGCCAGGGTTCTCTTCGGGGCTCCAGCTGATGTCCACCGCACGTGTCGGGGCCATGAAGTCGCGTGGGCTCCGGCACCGGTGGACCGTACGACCGCAAGGTGAGAGACGCAGAGGAAAGGGAGGGCCGTACACCGTTGGATCGCCCGCCGGCAGCCGTCATGCCAGGCTCGGCGGACACCGCAGTTTCCATCGAACGAGAGGTGGTCTCCGGTCACGCATACGCGATCCTCGCACCCGAAGCCGGCGTTGACGGCTGGTGCGGATACGACAAGCCGACGTTCCTGTCGGCAGATGGTGTTCTGACCCGTAACCCTGGGCCCCGGCGCGTCAGCGCCGGGGCCCTCGACGTGGAGGTGACATGGGGCAGAACCCCGATGACATGTTCGGCGATGAGAACTACCCGGCCTACACCATCGGCCAGGCCGCGGAGATGCTCGGCACCACGCAGGACTTCCTGCGCCGCCTGGACGAGGCGAAATTGATCAACCCGCACCGCTCCAGCGGCGGCCACCGCCGCTACTCCCGCTACCAGCTGCGCCTGGCCGCCCGGGCCCGCGAAATGGTCGACCAGGGCACCGCCCTGGAGGCCGCCTGCCGGATCATCATCCTGGAGGACCAACTTGAGGAAGCCCTCCGGCAGAACGAAAAGCAGTAGCGGGGGCCGCGGCCCGAGTAGGCCCATGCCAGGCTGAGATGGCCTGGGGGAACGGCTGCACCGAGTGCCGTTATTCCGCCGCGATAGGGCCGGCGTACCGTCGCGCCGTACGTGCCGGATCCCACGCCGTACGTGGCGCCGGTCCGAGACGAGGGGAGCATCCCGCAATGGGCTCCGTGATCTCTCTCCCGGCCCGTCGGTTCGGCACCGGAGCAACCCCCACCCCCGGGGGCCTGAATGAACGGCGACGTTCTCGGCACGCTCGCGGCGGCGTCAGCAGCGGCGTTCGCGTTGGCCTGGCTGTCTGCCGTCGCCGGATTCGGCGGCGGGGTCCTGCTGCTGCCCATGTTCACCGCCCTGTTCGGGCTGCGGGTGGCGGTGCCGATGCTGACCCTCACCCAGCTGTCCAGCAACGGCGCCCGGGTGTGGTTCAACCGGCGGGACCTGAACTGGCCGCTCGTAGGCTGGTTCACCCTCGGGGCGGTGCCGTGCGCCGTCGTCGGAGCTCTCCTGTTCGCCCACGCTCCACTGGAACCACTCAAGCGGACCCTCGGCGTGTTCCTCATCGCCGTTGTCCTGTGGCGCCGGATCAACCCCCATCCCCGACGCCCCGCCGACCGCACCTTCACCGGGCTGGGCGCGGCATCCGGGCTCGGATCGGCGCGCTGGTCGTCGGTGAGGTCGATGTTCCAACGGATCAGCAGGGGTTCGTCCCGGGGCACTTTGAGGTAGGTATCGAAGGTCAGGTCGGTCGAGCCGCCCTCTCCGGACGCTGAGGCCGACCGCGCCGTCGGCGCAATGGGTGACCCGACCGGTTACCCGCCGACCGGCGGCGGTGGGGTCGGCGCGGCAGCGCCTCAGCCGGTGGCGGGCGCAGGGGCGGGAGCGGCGATGGTCAGCCGGTGACCACCGTCAGTTCCCGCAGCATCGCCTCGGCCCGTTCGCTCGACTCCTCGAGCAGGGCGCCCCGGGCGACGACGAAGGCGATGTGGTCCATGTTGTCGCGGGCCTCTCGCAGCTCGCTCCCGATGGGTGTCATCAGTCGGGTCTCCACCGCGCCGGCCATCCGCCTCGCCCGCTCGACGCCGTCGAGCCGCAGCAGCCGGCCCTTCCTGCTGCAGAGGAAGCGCATCGCCTCGTGGTGCCGCCACCGCAGGCGCACGTCGGGCCGGCCGCCCAACGCCATCTCCAGGGCCGCCCGGTACGGATCGAAGCCGGACGCGTGCCAGATCATGTCCATGATCACGTCGCCGGGCGTCCGGGCGTTGATCTCGATGACCACCGGCCCTCGTTCGGTCAGGATCAGCTCGGAGTTGCTGAAGCAGCGGTCGACGCCCAGGGCGGTCAGCCCGGTACGCACAGCCGCCTCGGCGGCGTCCGCGTCGGCGTGCCGGAAGGGCAGGGCGTGGCCGCGCACGATCGGATAGTCGCCCGGCACCACCTCCTTGCGTACCTGGCAGAGGACCGTCGTCTCGCCGTCGCAGGTGAGCGACTCGACGCTGATCTCCTGCCCGGTGACCCGCTCCTCCACGAGCACCGGCGAGTCCGGCCGCAGCCGCCTCTCCCAGGCCCTCGCGGCGACGACCTCGAGCGCGGCGGGCGAGGCGGCCATCCCGACGCCGATGCTGCCGGCCTGGTCGACCGGCTTGACGCAGACCGGGAACCCGAAGTCGTGCGCCGCCTCGCGCACCTCCGCCAGGGAGGGACACACCCGAAACCGGGGTTGCGGCACCCCGGCAGCGCGCAGCGCGGAGCGCTGGAGGCTCTTGATGGTGGCGGCTGCGGCGGCGTCCCGGCTCATGAAGGGCACGGCGAACTCGGCGGCGAGGTCGGCCGCGAGGATCATGCACTCGTCGAAGAAGGTCATGATGCCGCTGGGCACCTCGCCGTCGAGGAGATCGGCGACCGCGGCGCGTACCTGCCGTTCGTCGAACAGGTCCGCCACGCTGCGGTAGTCGTCGGCCAGCCGCAGGTGGGGAGCGTCGACGAAGTCCACCAGGAGCAGCCGTACGCCGCTGCGGAGCAGGGTCCGGATGGCGAACTCCCGATTCTCCACGAACCCCAGCACGAGCAGCCGCTGGTCAGGCATCGACCGTCGCCTCCTTCCCGCCCACGGGCAGGAGCACGCCGTCGCGCAGCACGTGCACGACCGTCACCTGCCGCCCCTCGCCGGGCGGCCCGTCCGGCCCGGCCGGAACGACGCCGTCGCGTACCTCGAAGATCGTGACGTCGGCCGGGGCGCCGGGGCGCCACGGGGTGGCCCAGTGCGGATCCCCGAGGGCTCGGGCGCAGTTCGTCGTGACGGACGCGACGACGCGCTCCAGCGGCATCCCCATCGTGAGGAACACGGACATCAGCTCCGGCAGGGTGGGCACCCACTCGCCCGGCCCCGTCCGGTAGGCGTCCGTGCTGAGGGTGTCCGGCCAGAAGCCCGCGTCGGCCGCCCGGCGGGCGGTCTCCGCGCAGAAGAGCGTGCCAGCGTGTCCCACGTCGAAGAGGACGCCCCGCTCACGTGCCTCCACGAACCACGGTTGCGGTCGTCCGCCGCTGGTCAGGAGGCCTTGGGCGCCGCCGTGCAGGGCGTGCGTGACGATGTCCCCCGGGCGCAGCCGCTCAAAGATTCGCGCGACCGGCACCGGCGGGTCCGTGACGTGCACCATCAGCGGCAGCCCGGCGCGCCCGGCGGCGTCGAGGCCCCGGCTCAGCACCCCCATCGGCGGCGCCTGGACCCGCGGGGTCAGCCGCACCTTGAAGCCCACGACCTCGTTGGGGAACTCCGCCGCCCGGCGTACCGCCCCGGCTACGTCCGCCAGGCTCAGGTCGTGCAGCTCGCCGACGCCCGAGGCCAGGGTCTGCAACCCGATGCTGCACACGTGCAGGAACGCGAGCACTCTGGTACGCGCCTGCGCCATCTCCAGGGCGCGGAAGGCGGGAAAGTTCGCCCAACCGGTGGTCCCCGCATCGACGACGGTGGTCACGCCGACATCGACGCCGAACGGGTCGGGTTCGGTGGCGATCGGGGACCCGCTGGCGAAGTAGTGGCCGTGCAGGTCGACGAAGCCTGGAGCCACGAACCGCCCGCCGAGGTCGATCCGGCTGCCGGCGTCCGCGCCCAAGCCGGGGCCGACGGCGGCGATCCGACCGGTCCGGACGGCGACGTCACCGGCGTACGTGGTCCCCGCCTGGGGGTCGACGATCCGGCCGCCGGTGAGCACGAGGTCGTACGGCGCAAGTTGCTCCACGGTCTACCGGCCCGGCTCGACGAGTTGGGCGACGCCCTCACCGAAGGACCAGTCGCAGAGCTCGTTCTCGACGATTGTGATCAGGACGTTGCGGGGTTCGACGGCGGCGCGTTCCGCGGCGAGTTCGACGACGCGGCGGTACAGCGCCCGCTTCTGCTCCACGCTGCGACCGCCGCGCATCGTGATCCGCACGAAGACCACGTCGTCGTCGCGGCGGATGCCGAGGTAGCCGGCGTCGTAGCGCAGCATCCCATCGTCGTTGCGGCGGAGCACCTGGAACAGGTCGTCGGCGGGTACGTCGACCGTCTCGGTCATGGCCTGGTGGACGGCGTCGCCCAGGGCCTGGAGCGTCTTCGGGTCACATCGTTGCAACACATTGATCTCTACGAGTGGCATGTTGGGATCCTTCCGGCCGATGGCGTGGTGGTGGGTTACTGGTCGACGGGTCGGGTCGGTCCCTGTCGGACGACCAGGAGCGTGCAGCCCTCGCGCGAGTCGACCCGGTGCACGCTGTGTGGCTTCTCGACGATCACGTCGCCGGGCCGGTAGCTGTCACCGTTGTCGTTGTGCAGCTCGCCGTCGATCACGAACATGAGTTCGTAGTCAAGGTGCTCGTGCAGGTCGCCGTGGGCGCCGGGGCGGAACCGGACGAGGAAGGCTGTCGCCGCCCCGGCCGGGCCGTCGCAGCGGTAGAGATGGTGGATTTCGGCACCGGCGCGGCCCGGCTGGATCCACTCCTGCCAGGGCACCGCGTCGCGCCCGTCCGGGGTCATCAGCCCTCGCAGCACGGTGACGTCCCGGCTCTGCGGGACGGGGGGACGGCTCGTCGTCTCGGGCATGTCGCTCCTTTCAACAGGGGACGGCTCGGCCCTCGGCACCCGTAGGTCCGACCGGCGGACCTTTCCCGAGGCGGTACGCGGCAGGCCGCGACTGAAGCTCACGGAGTGCACGCGCGCCTCGGGCGGCATCCGGCCCGCGACGTACGCGACGAGTGCCCGCTCCAGCTCCGCCGTGGCGCGAGCGGGCCGGGCCAGCTCCACCACGGCGTGCGCGACGGTCTCCTCGTCCGGCAGCCGCCGGGGCACGACGGCGGCATCGGCTACCTCGGGATGCGCGCGCAGCACCGCCTCCAACTCGTACGGCGACACCCGGTGCCCGAACGACTTGAAGACGTCGTCCCGCCGGCCCAGGATCCGTATCCAGCCATCCGGGCTGCGCTCGGCGAGGTCGCCGGTGCGATACTCACGCCCCGGCGTCGCCGGTCCGGGCGGTACGCATCCGGGTGCGACGCCGACGGGGTCGTCGGTCAGGTCGACGCACACCTCACCCTGGCCGGCCGTGCCGCCGTCGGAGCCCCGCAGCCGGATGTGGTACCCGGGTAGGGGCCTGCCGAGCCAGCCGGGCCGGGGACGCAGGCCCGGCGTGGTCCCGACCAGTCCGGTGGTCTCCGTCTGCCCGTACCCGTCGCGGACGCGGACCCCCCAGGCGGCGCGCACGGCGGCGGCGACGCGCTCGTCAAGGGGTTCACCCGCACTGAGCGCCTCGCGTAGCGCCGGCGATCCGGTGTCGAGCGCGGGCAGCATCGCCCGCCACGTGCTCGGTGACGCGCAGAGCGTCGTGACGCGGTGGCGCGCCATCAGGCGGGGGAGCCGCGTGGGTGGGCACCCCGACGGTGGCACCACGATCGACGCCTCGGCGTTCCAAGGCACGAAGAAGCTGCTCCACGCGTGTTTCGCCCAGCCCGGCGCGGACACGTTGAGGTGCCGGTCGCCCGGCATCAGCCCTGACCAGTACATGCCGGAGAGATGGCCGACGGGGTAGCTGACGTGGGTGTGGGCCACCAGCTTCGGCAGCGAGGTGGTGCCGGAGGTGAAATAACAGAAGGCGGTGGCGTCGGCCAGGGTGGGTTCGGTCGGCAGGTAGGGGCCGGCGACGGCGAGGCTGTCCCGGTAGTCGTGCCAGCCCGGGGGCGGCGCGCCCACCGCGATCCTCGTCCGCAGGCCGGGGCCGGGCGGAAAGAGCCGGGTCAGGTCCGACTCGCAGACGACGTGGCGCACCGCGCCCCGGGTGACGCGGTCGCGGGCGTCCGCCGGGCCGAGCGTGACGTTGACCGGGATGACGACCGCGCCCGTCTTCAGGCAGGCGAGGATCGTCTCCCACAGCTGCGGCCGAGGACCCAGGGCGACGAGCACGCGCTCCCCACGGCGTACGCCGAGTCGGGTGAGCCAGCACGCGACGGCGTCGGACCTCGCGGCCAGGTCCGCGAAGCCGATCTCGTCGGCGGATTCCTCGTTGGTGGGCAGCACCAACGCCGGGGCGTCGTTTCCGGCGGCGATCACGTCGAACCACTCGAGTGCCCAGTTGAAGTGCGGCAACCGGGGCCAACGGAACTCCTCGTACGCCCGGTCGTAGTCCGTGCGGTGCCGCAGCAGCAGGTCGCGGGCGGCCCGGAACCGCTGGTGCGCCCGGGTGCGCCGCAGGCGCCAGTACGCCTCGTCCGGACCCGTCACGACTGCGCCACCTCGTCAACGGCGCGGCGCGGCGCCCCCGGCTCGTTCCCGGCCGTCGGCACCAGCGCGGGCGCGGCCAGCCCGGCCAGGATGTCGGCAGCGATCGCGTCGGCGTCCCGAGTGAACTGGGTCCAGTGGCCTGGTCGACCGCTGCCGACCTGGGTGAACCAGCGCGTGTGCTCGGTGGGGATGCCGAGGACGTAGAGGCCCCGCTCGGCACCGCCGTCGGCCCGCACCGGGTGGTACGGGGCCTCGGTCACGGCGACCCCGCCGGTGTCGAAGACCGAGCCGCCGGACCGGTTCGCGTAGCAGGTCAACAGCCCCGATGCCCGCAGCCGGGTGGTCAGGGCGGCGACGTCGGTACGCAGGTCCGCCTGGGGGATCCGGGCGTCCACCAGCGTGTCGAGCTTCACCCGGCTGCCGGCGACCTGGGGCGACCAGGCCACGAAACGGCCCGTCGCCACGTCGGTGTCGAAGCGGGCCCGCGGCCCGAGCACCCGCAACAGCCCGCAGTCGACGAGCGCGCCGACCTGCCGCAGCCGGACCAGCGGCGGCCCGGCGGCCAGGAACGAACTCAGCGGGGTGAACCAGTCCAGGAAGTCCCGCTGGTGCGACTGCGGCGTCAGCCCGGAGAAGTCGACGGCGGCCCGAAGTACGTGCCGAACGTCGCGGAGCACGTCGCAGGCGGCCTTGCGTGGCCCGTCGACGTTGCCGGCCAGCGCCTCGGCGATGTCGGCCCGGAGGAATTCCGTCAGCGCGGCGCGGAAGCCGGCGCGGTCGCCGAACGACCGGTCGCCGAACGGCTCCCGCCAGGCGGTGAGGTCGAGCGGCGGCAGGTCGGTGACGCCGAAGGCCGCCGCCAGCCGCTCGACGGCCTCCCGCGACGGGGGGTCGTCGGTCGAGGCGAGCAGCTGCGCGGCGAAGCGCTCCGCGACGTCCCCGCCGAACCGCCGGCGCACCTCGGCGGCGTAGTACACCAGCCGCATCTCGGCCAGCACCAGCGGCAGCACGTCCCGGCGGAAGTCGAGTAGGCCGTCCCGGCGCATTCTCTCGACACGCTGCACGGTGCAGATCCGGCTCGGGTAGGAGAAGTCGGGAGGCTTCTGGTTGTGGCCCCGAGCCGGCAGGGGGGCGCCGCTGCGAGAGCCGGCGACCAGGAGGGGTTCGTCCCCGCTAGGCTGGTAGCGCAGCGTGCCATCCGCCTCAGTGGCGAAGCTGCCGCCCCGGCCGACGGTGAGGGCCGCCATCACGTCGTAGAACGACAGTCCGAGCCCGATCACTCCGACCGTCGACCCCGCGGGCAGCGCGTCGAGCGGCATATCCGCTGCCGAGTCGCCGCGTACGTACCGCAGCCCTGGGTGGCGACGGGCGAAGGTGGCGAATCTCCGCTGCTCGGGGTCGAGCAACGGACGCGGGTGCCCGGTGGCCAGCACGACCCGGTCCGCGCTCAGTCGGTGGCCGTCCGCCGTGGTGAGCACGTACCCGCCGTGGCCGGTGGTCAGGTCGGTGACCTCGGCGCCCAGGCGGCGCAGGGCAACCCCGGCCGGCAGGTCGCGCTCGACGGCGTCCAGCAGGAACCGCAGGTACCGGCCATAGAGCGCTCGGGGCGCGTACCCGTCGCCCGAAGCGGCCGGGTCGACCCGCCCCCACCACTGGGCCAGGGTCGGGCCGGCGCCGGGCCTGGCCGGGCCGTCGTCCGCCGCCCCCGAGAACATGGTCACCTCGTCGGCGACGGTGTTCATGACGAACCATGGCGGCTGGTCGGTGCGCCAGACGCGACCGCAGCCGACCTCGCGCCGGTCGACGAGCCAGACGTCCACCGGCCGCCGGGGCGGGTCCGCCGCGAAGCGGGCGGCGAGACGTTCGAGCACCGCGAGGCCCCGTGGCCCGCTGCCCACGATCGCCACCGTGTACGGGCCCCGGCCCGGCGGCACCGCCGGAGAGGCGACCGCGTCCACCGTGGGCGTACGTGGCGACGGCCTGTCCGGCGCGGGACCGGACGTGGCCAGGCCGTCGTAGGTGTCCGCCGTGTGCCGGAGCATGCCAAGCAGCTCGTTCGCGCGCACCTTCCGGCGGGTGCCGCCGCCGATGGCGGGCAGGGGCAGCCGCCCCACCCGCGTCCACCGCAACCTTCCGTCCGCGTCGATCTCCGCCTGGGTCAGGCCCATGTTGTCCGGGTGCAGGCAGAACGGCAGGTCTAGGGTGCCGCTGGCGAAGGCGCGCACGAGCGCTCGGCCCGTGTCGCCCCCGTCGAGCACCGCCGACACCAGGGCCCGCGCCTCGGTCAGCACCATCGAGCCGTCCAACTGCTCGGAGCGAGACGGCCGGGTCGCTGCGGCGGCGGCTGCCGCCAGCTCCAGTGCCGCGACGTTCTCGGCCACCGTGGGGATCCGCCTCGACTCGGCCGCCGTCTTGACGATGAGCCGCTCCGCCCCGCCCCGTACGGCGAGTGCCGCGCTGGCTCTGAGCAGCCGCTCGGCACCGGCGGGCGTGCGTGGATGCACGCCCATGTAGGTGTAGAGGACGACGTGCCACCGCACGTACGACGGCAGGAGCTCCTCGGCGAGTCGGCGCAACGCCGCCAGGGCCTCCAGGTCCTGGCGTGCGTCGGTCTGCTGCGCGTAGCTCAGCGAGACGGTGGGGATGCCGCGCTCGACGAAGAACAGCGCCTCCAGCACGCTGATAGCCACCAGCATCGACGGCGGGCACAGCTGCCCGAGCATGCAGCCGCCGAACGTCTCCAGATGCGCCCGACCCGGTGCGGTCGCGGCCAGTTCCCTGGTGGCCTCGTCCCAGTGCCGCACCGACTCGGCGAGTGGAACCCGGCCGTACGGCAGGCAGTACGAGACCGGTCCCCCCTCGCTGGCGTTCAGGCCGGCGCGCACGGCCGTACGGAAGATCTCCTGGGGAACGGCGGAGCCGTGCCGGACCTGGACGGGGACCGGGCACGGCCCTGCCTGACCGGCGCGGACCACCTCGGCGGTGACGGCGGCGCCGTGCACGACCAGCGGGAACCCGTTGAGCGGCTGCCCGGCCGCCAGCGCCTGCCGTGCCGAGGCATGGTCGCCGACCCTGGTGTAGCTGTCGAGCGTGATCGTGCCGACGGTGCTGGCCCCGGCCTGCGCCACCGCGCGTAGGCCCTCGGCCATCGCGCCCGGGTCCGCCATGCCCATCCTCGGCTGCACGACCAGCAGCCCGGCCGCGCGGGCGCGCGCCACGTGGTCCGCCAGATCGGGGACGGCCCGTACCGCGGTCGCGCAGCCGTCGGCCGGGCGCTGCGCGGGCAGGCCGGCCAGCCATCCAAGCAGCTCCCCGGCCTCGGCGTCGTCCGGGAAAACGGCGTCGAAGCCGGCGTCGAGCAGCGCGGCGTCGTCGTCCATCTCACCGGCGGCGATGCCGAGCTTCCCGCCGATGACGACCGGCACCCGGCGGGTGCCCGGATCGGCGCGCAGCGCCGCGACGAGCCGGGTCCCGTCGAGCCGACCGTGGCCGTTGACGGTGCTGACGACAACCGCGTCGGGGGCGTGGTCGCGGACCGCCCGGACCACCGTCGCGTCGACGACGCAGGGCCCGAGATTGACCACCGTGTGGCCGTGTTCCTCCAGCAGGAGCTGGAGGTACGTCAGGTTCCACGTGTGCGCGTCCGACCGGACGGTCGACAGGACCACTCGGCGGGGGGTGGTGGCGGGTTCGGCCATGGCAGGGACTCCTCGCGATAGCCGTCGGCATCCTCGGGGCGGCTCAGCTGGTGGCCGGCACGGTGGCCTGGCCGGACGCGCCCGCGTAGGTCGGCGTCAACAGGTGTTCGGCCAGGGCCGCCGCCAGAGCGCCTGCGATGTGTTCGATACAGGCGACCGGGTCCTCCCCCACGCTGACGCGCAGGAACGGTCTGGTCAGGCGGGCCCCGCCTGTCGCGGCGATGCCGATGTGGGTCGAGGTGAAACCGAAGCTGGTGCTGTGGTGCAGGGTCACGCCGCTGCGGCGGCAGTCGGTCACGGTCGTCGAGATGACCTCCTGGAGGACGTCCAGCCCCAGCTCACGGGTGAACGCCAGCGGGACGACGCCGCCCAGGTACCGGTAGGCGTGCCGGTAGACGGTGTGGTCGGCGTGGGTGGTGGCGATCGGCGTGCCGAGGACGATCAGCTTGCGTAGCGGCTCGGACATCGCCGCCAGCAGCTCGCGGCAGAAAGTCTCGCTGTTCTGCTTGATCCGCAGCATCCGCTCGTCGTGGGCGTGCGCGGTGTAGCCCAGCATCTCAAAGGACTGCAGGTCGGGCAGGAAGGCCCCGCACCGCTCCCGCTGCACGAAGACCTCGCGGGCGAACTGGCTGTCGACGAGGATGGCGCCCCCGTTGATCCGGTCCAGGCCGTGCTGGCGGTACTTGAGCAGACTCTCGATCTGCACGAGGTGCAACCGCGGGTTGTCGCGCAGCTCCGGGATCGCGAACAGCGCGCCCTCGCCGCCGGCCGACATCGAGGTGTCGAGGACGACGAAGAGATCCTGTTCGAGGGGCAGCCGGCCGAGCGACCGCAGCATCTCCACCACGTCGATGAGGGTCGTCTCGTCCTCGTTGTTGATGGGTTCCACGAAGAACGCCGCCGGACGGGCGGAGCGCACGTACTCGACGACGTCGGCGGCGCGCTCGACCTCCACCCCCTGGACGGTGACCCCCTTGAGCTTCGACAGCTGGTCGCGCGACTCGAAGTACGTGCGCGCCATGTAGCCGATGCGGTCGCCCGCGCGAAGCCGGTCGCGCACCAGCCAGTTCTCGACCGCCGTGAAGGCGCCCATCCCCGAGCTGGTCAGGAAGCAGGCCGGGCCCAGCTGCCCGTACCCGAGCTCGCAGCGGTACTGCTGCTCCAAGCGGGTCAGGATCGGGTGGTGGACCCGCCGGTAGCCGAGCAGGCCGCGGTAGCCGTGGTCGTCGACGTGGAACAGGTGGGGACGGTTGCTGCTCTCGTACGCCGGCGACTGCCAGTCGTGCAGGGTCGCCAGGTTCGCCAGGTCCCGGACGAGGACCCGGAAGACCTCGCACCGGTCCAGGTAGGCCGACCAGTCGGTGCTCTCGTGCGCCGTGCGCCGGAAGGCGTCCACCTCCTCAACCAGGGCGGCGAGACGTCGCTGCGCGGCCGGCACCACCAGGGGATTGGTCCGCATCCCGGTGCGCTCGCACAGCCGCAGGTACTGCCGCCACGTGTCCTGGGCGTAGCCGAGCAGGCGGTGCAGCTCGTCGGCCAGGCCTCGCAGCCGCTGCTCGTAGTACGAGGGCTCAGGCGACACGTTCCACCGCCCGGTCGTGGCGACGACGCAGGCACGACCGGTCGAGGTCGCGCGGTGACCGGTGGCCGAGCAGCCAAGTGAGCAGCCGGACGTCCTGGTCGTACTGCACCGAGTAGCTGCGCAGCCCCTGCGCCGTCCGCGCCACGTCGATGGCCTCGGCTGTCTCCCGGGCCTGGTCGGTCAGCGAGTAGGGCGAGACGCCCTGTCGTACGGCGACGCCATTGGCGGCGGCAGCAGCGTAGAGGAATCCACGGGCGACGAACACCGCGTCGGCGCCGTGCGCGAAGGCGGCGACGGCGTAGGCGGGGGTGTGCAGGGCGCCGGAGGCGCACAACACCACGCGCTCGCGCAGCCCTGTGGCCCGTAGCGCGTCGTCGACCAGGCCGATGCTCTCGTAGACGTCGCCGTACCCCACGTAGTTGGCGGTGCAGGCATGGGCGCTGGACGTGCCGCCGTAGGCGCTGTCGATCGTCATGAAGTCCGGCGGGCAGCCGGTGCGCCGGAACCGTTCGACAAGCGCCACCACCTCCTGGGGCCGGCCGACGCAGAGCTTGATGCCGACGGGCAGACCGGTGGCGACGCGTACGTCGTGGATCCACGCGCAGAGCTTGTCGTACTTCTCCTCGCGGGTCCGGCCCAGCAGCTCATAGTGCTGCGGCGGCGACACGGCCTCCACACCGGCCAGGACGCCCCGCGCCTTCGCGACCAGCGGGGACACCCGGCTGCCGGGCAGGCTGACCACCCCGGGCTTCGCACCCTGGGACAGCTTCAACTCCACCAGCCGCACGTGCTCGTGGGTCCGGACCAACTCGGCCAGCCGGTCCAGGTCGAGCCGCGCGAACATCCGCCCGTGTGCTGGGGCCGGCACCCCCAGGCCGAACTTCGCGGTGCCGATCTGCAACACGAGGTCCGCGCCGGTGCCGAGATGGATGCTCGGGCCGCCCTCGCCCGTGTTGACCAGGCCGAGTCCCCGCTGCCCCTGCGCGACCGCCTCGACGAGCTTGTCGTTGATCCCGCCGAGGCTCATCGCGGACGCGTTGAGCAGGTGCCGCAGGCGGAACCGCCGCACGTCGGCTCCCTGCCCGAAGGTGACCTCGTAGGTGACGTCGTCACCGTCCGGCTCGTCGGGCGGCAGGTTCTCGTGCAGCAGTTGGAAGGGGAACGCGGAATCGGGCTCCGGCCGCGTGTTGCCGAACTGCACAAGAGCGGTCTGCCCGTGCGCCGCCTGCCAGATGTAGTCGATGTCGTGTACGGCGAACGTGTGACCGTTGGCCGGGACGACCTGGCCGGTGTCTTCACGTGTGGGCACGGTGGTCCTTTCTTGTTCCGCGGCTGGAATCTTGTTCCGCGGCTGGAACCCGGCCTGCGGCGCCGTCCGGACGGCGGGAGGTTCCTGGCCTGGCGCCTGCCTTCGGGCGGCCCGCCGGGCCGCACGTCGACCGGTACCGGACGGCGCCGCACGGGGCATCAGGACAGGTAGGTCTGGCACCCACCGTCGCGAAGGACGTCGAGGGTGACGCAGTGGAAGCCACCCCCGAGGACCCTGGCGTGGCGCAGCTTGCGGGGGATGACGGTGATGCCTGCCTTTTCGAGCGCCCGCAGCAGGTCCGGCTGGAACGCGTCGACGATGGCCGTCTCGGGGTTCACCATGAGCAGGTTCATGCTGATCCACCGCTCGCTGAGCGTGTGCGGCAGCGCGGTCGGGTGCACGGTCGGCTCAGGGCACCAGACGATGTCCCAGGAGTCGAACGGGGCGGGCACCTTGTCCGGGTCGATGCGGTCGGGGTTGAGCATGACCAGGCCCGGCCGCAGGATCGCGATCGTGCTGTCGATGTG
Organism: Micromonospora haikouensis; assembly: GCF_000876225.1. Lineage (NCBI taxonomy): Bacteria > Bacillati > Actinomycetota > Actinomycetes > Micromonosporales > Micromonosporaceae > Micromonospora > Micromonospora haikouensis. Next base: position 1,105,917 of record NZ_JXSX01000001.1, read on the forward strand.
GGTGTAGCCGTAGACGTCACGCAGCGGGTGGAGGCGCAAATCCGAGCCCAGCATGGGCAGGATCGACGCCAGCCACCGCATTCCCGTCTCGTTGCCGCTGCGCGACACCTGATAAAAGATGTCGCGCCCCAGCCGCAGGACGTTGGCGGCGTCGAAGACGGGCTCGCCCTCAGCCAGCAGCGGGCGTCCCAGCGGGTCGCGCGCGTAGAGCTCGTCGCGCAGCTGCGGGCGTGGGGCGGAGATCCAGGTGGCCCCTTCGTCGCTGTACCGCTGGAACAGCGGACGCAGGTTGAATATCTCGAAGTACCGCGAGCGCATCGGGCTGGGCGCCTCGATGATCGTGGAACCGAGGATCAGGGTAATGTCGCGCGGGCAGTAGGAGATGTAGCCGTCCGCGTCCCAGTAGGGCGTGCTGAAGCTGCGGGAGTGGTCCACGGCCGGCGGCCGGTGCGTGGTCACGCCGAGCTCGCGCAGCGTCTGCTCGAGTTCGGCTAGGTCCTCGTTGGACTCCTCGATGACCTGCTTCGGGAACTCGCCCTGGTGCACGCGCTCGATCTCCGCCGGCGTCAGCGTCGGGTAGCACGCCAGCCAGGCGGAGGGGTCCGTCATCCTCGGCACCCGGGACGTCGTGGCGTCCCCGATGAGGATCTCCCGGAGCTGCGTGAACTCGTCCCAGGAGTTGACCGGTCGACGCACGTCACTGAGCGTGCCGGGGCTGACGGGGGCGGGAAGGGAGGTGGTCATCTTCATTCTCCAGGGATTCGGTGTTCTCGGCGGACGATCCGGCGGGCGGCGGCCGTGGCGGCGCGCCCGAGCGAAAGCAGGTAGGTGTTCTCTCTCCCGTCGTTGCCCTTGAGGATCGCCTCGCGGGCCGCGCCCAGCAGTTCCATGGCCGCCGTCGCGTACACGTAGGCGGGCAGCGCGGCCAGCTCGGCGTCGGTCAGCGGCGGCGAGCCGTACCGTCGCGTCAGGTCCGCGAGGCGTTCGTCGAGGTCCCGGGGGTCGCCGTGCATGAGGTTGACGACGATCATGGACAGCTCGTGGATGCGGGGATAGCGGTTCGCCACGGCGAAGTCGAGGACGGCCACGGTCGTGTCCGAGGTCGGTACGACGTTGGCCTTCGTGAGGTCGCCGTGCACCAGCGCCCGGGGCAGGTTGGCCAGGTCGATCGTGGCGAAGGACTCCAGGGCCTCCGTGACGGTCCGCTGGTCCTCGGGCGGGAGCAGCGGCAGCACCTCGTGCGCCAGGACGGGCATGTTCGGCGTCGCCCACCAGTCGTGCAACGGCGCGAAGTCGCGCTCGATCGAATGGACGAGCCGCACCTGCCGTATCAGGTCGGCGAGCTGGGCCGGGTTCGGGTGCCCGCCGCGGTCGAAGAAGGTGCCACCGTCGAGGTGGTCCATCACGACGAGCAGGTTTCCCGAGGCGCGGTGGTGCAGCAGGTCCGCACCCCCGGCGGGGTGCAGGGCGGGGTGGGACACCCCGGCCGCGATGACGCACCGGAGCAGGTCCACGTAGCGCAGGGTCAGCTCCCGCGGGCGCTCGGTCGTGAATATCTTCACGTGGTAGCGGCCCCGTGTGGTGCTCAGCGTGAGGTTGCAGTCGTCGTAGCCGCTGTCGCAGACAACGTGTCCGCGTACGGTGCCGAGGCCACAGCCCGCCGCTGCCCAGCCAAGGAGTTCGGTCACGAGTTCTGGCCGGTGGATCCGCCGCAGCGGATCGGTCGGGTTCTGGATCGTCATCGATACGTCCCCGTCACCGTTCGTTCCGGACGTCGCCGAGGAAGTCGTCGACGGCGAGGCCGGCCCCCTCGGCCAGCACCCGGTCGAGCACCGTTCCCGCCACGGCCACGTCCAGCACCCCCAGGCCGAACGGGGAGACGACCACCGGCCGGCGATCGTCGAGTTCGGCCTCGCCCAGCAGGAGCTGGCCGATGGTCGCGGAGATGAAGCCCCGCGATCCGGCCTGCTGTTCGGCGAGGTGGGGCGACGTGTCGGCCTGGAGGCAGTGCGCAACGTCGTCCACCACGTTCTGAGCGTCGAGGATGACCTCCGGCGCCAGGTCGCGCAGCGAGATGTTCAGCACGACCTGGCCGGGACGCAGCGTCGTCTCGGGTCCGATGTGCGGGCGCAGCGCGTTCGTCGCCAGGACGACGACGTCCGCGTCGAGGGCCTCCGCCTTTCCGACCCGTCGCGCCGGCGCCGCCACCAGCCGCCTGGCCTGTCCGACCATCGCGTCGGCCGTGGCCGAGTCGGCGTCGTGGCAGTGGATCTCGCCGACCTCGATCGGGGTCTGGAGGAGGTATTCGAGCACTGAACTGGCGATGGGCCCGCAGCCGACGAAGCCGACGCGACGCGGCCGTTCCGTGGCGCCCGCGCCGAGCACGGCCCGCGCCGCCACGGCCGCCGCCGCGCCGGTGCGGGCGGCGCTGATCCGGGCCCCCTCCAGGCAAGCGACGGGTCGCCCCGTCTCGTGGTCGTTCAGCACGATCACGGCGGAGGCGCGTTTCTCGCCGCGGGCCAGGTTCTCGGGGAAGCTGGAGATCCACTTCATGCCGACCCGCTGCGTCGGGACGCGTACGTGCGCGGAGAGCGCGATGATCCGCGCGTGCCGCTCCGGGAAACGCAGGAACGCGCTCGGTCCGAGCGTGGTGGCGCCCGTCTCGTGCGCCACGTACGCGTCGGCGACCGTCTGCAGCACCAGCGGACGCGACCGCGCCAGGACGTCGGCGACGACGGCGCCCGGCACCAGGTGGAAGCTGCTCATCCGGTCACTCCTCGCTGGTGGGGGCGCGGCTTCTGCGCTGCTTCGGGGGAACGCCGGCCCTCCGGCCACGCGCCCGCCAACGTCGGGTAGCGCGCGGCGATCCACTGGTCGTCGTAGATGGTGTCCAGGTACCGGTCGCCCAGGTCCGGGCTGATGGCCACGACCCGGGCCTGCCGGGGAAGGGTTCCCGCGATCCGGCGCAGGGCGGTGAGGACGCTGCCGGTCGAGCCGCCGACGAGGACGCCGTAGCGGAGTGCCAGTTCCCGGCAGACCGCGATGCTCTCGTACTCCGACACGATGCACTTCTCGTAGCTGCCGTCGTCCCGCATGATCTCGGGGCGCCGGCTGGTACCCAGTCCGGGAACGTGCCGGGGCCCCGGCGGGCCGCCGAACGTCACCGAACCCTCGACGTCGACGGCGATGATGCGGGTACGCGGGCTCCGCTCCCGGAAGTACTCGACGCAACCCATCAGCGTGCCGGTCGTTCCCGCCCCCACGGCCAGCACGTCGACCTGGCCGAGCTCCTTGTGCACGCTCTGCGCCGTGTGCTGGCGGTGGGCGTTCGGGTTCGACCGGTTCGCGTACTGGTTGAGCCACACGAGTTCCGGGTCCTGCTCCAGTGCCCGCCGGATGTAGTCGATGCGGCTCTGCAGGAAGCCCAGGTTGGCGTCCTCGGTCCGGATCACCACCAGCCGGGCGCCGAGACTGCGCAGCATCGCCATCGCCGCCGAGGTGGTCCGCACGTCCGTGACGACGGTCAGCGAGAAGCCCTTCGACGCGCAGACGACGGCCATCGCGATGCCGAGGTTGCCCGAGGAGGACTCGATGAGTCGGGATCCGGGCTTCAGCCGGCCCTCCCGCTCCGCCGACTCGACCATCGACAGGGCGGTCTTCAGCTTGATGGAGCCGGCGACGTTGAGCCCCTCCACCTTGAGGTAGAGCTCGACGTCCGGGCGGCCGAGGAAGTCCGGTACCGCGAGGAACACGTCGTCGATGATGATGCGCGCCGCGGACGCGTAGATCATGACTGCCACCCGCCCGGAGCGCCCACGCGAGTGCCGCCAACGGCCCGGTCACGCCACACCTGGAACCTGAGCTCCGAGGTCAGGCGGCCGTCCAGGGTCCGCAACCACAGCTGGTCGGGATCCGGAAGGGCCTCCGAGAGCACGACGTGCCGCGCCCGGGCCACCATCCGGCAGAAGTTGCGGACGGAGACGATCGAGGCAAAATCGAGGTACACCGGCTTTTCCTCGGTGTCGACGATGAAGTAGACCTGGCGGGGCAGGTCCCGGTCGTGGCGCCACCGCATGATCGCCCGCCACTCCCCGACGCTGGGATGGTGCCCCCGGATTCCCGGTACCTCGGCCGAGCTGGCATGCCAGCGGCGGCGTTGCAGCACCACCCCGTCGATGACGATCCGCGGCGTGTGCGCGCCCGCCGTCAGCCTCGGCAGCTCCAGCGCCGGCAGGGCGCAGTTCATCAGGCCGCCGATCTCGACATAGGTGTCCTCGTACTCGGGCAGCAGCCACAGGTCGGTGCCCGCGGCGGGATCGTGCAGGCCGATTAAGCCGTTGGGCCACCGCCGGACCTCGGCCCGGTCGAGCGGGACCGTGACGGCCCCGGGGACCGGCGTGTCGGTGTCCAGGCACAGGACCCGATGCCCGTACGGGGACGAGTCGGTGCCCTTCTGGTCCCGGCTGACCTGCTGGAGTGTCGGCAGGGCCGACGCCAGCTCTCGGGTGACGATCCTGTGCAACTCGTCGTTGCCGAGCTGCTCGTCGGTGTACAGGGCGCGTACCTGGCAGGCCAGGGTCGGCCAGATGTGGTGCAGTTCGCTGAGGATGATCTGCGGCTCGTCGCCGGGCCGGTCCCCGGTCAGCATCAGGTCGACGGCGCCGAAGAGCGGCCAGTCGTCGAGGTCGTCGCGGATCAGCCCGGCCCTGACGAGATCCGCCCGGTCGAGCTCGACGACGGTCTTGCGGGCGTCCAGGAGGTCCACGAGCCGTCGCTCGTAGCGTCGCTCCGCGTCCGCGCCGCCGGTCGGCACCGCCCGTGCCTCCGCCGCGGGCAGGCCCGACAGCCCTCGCCGACGCAGCTCGTCCGCCAACAGCCGCTGCCCTTCGAGGCGGGACTCGACGGCCAGGGACGCCAGCAGGTCCAGCGCGGTCGACATGCACTCGACCAGCCGGGCCGCCCCGTCAGCGGTGATCCGGGCATTCTCGATGTTGCCGACGGCCTCCTCGTAGAAGACCGCGCGGTCCGTCATCAACCCGCCCGCGCCCCGCCAGGGGGAGCAGCGGGTCAGCGCCGAGAACTTCTTGGTGATCTCCGCGAGCATCGCCGGCCGGTCGACCAGGCCGGTCGACGCGAACCGCTCGATCCCGTCCAGCAACTCGCCCGCCTGGCGGGCGCTCTCGCCGTCGAGGCCGCCGACGAGCGCACGCAGTTCGGCGCCCGCGTCGGTGGTGAAGTCGGAGACGTGCCAGTCGTCGAGGATCAGCTTCCGCTCGACCAGCCGGGCCAGGCTCGCCTCGACGACGTCCTCGCCGAGGCCCAGCGCCGCAGCCAGGGCGCTGCGACCGCCCGTGCCGTCGACAGCGGCGAGCACCCGCGCGTCCACGTCGTCGAGGTCGTCCGGGGCGGGGCCGATCACCCGACGGGGGATCGTGTGTGCCGTGCCGTTCTCGGTGAGCACGGCGTTTCCGACGGCGGTGGCGGCCCAGTAGGCCATGAAGGTGCGGCGGTTCGCGGCCCGACCGTCGCCGCGCGGCAGATAGGTCAGCGGGCCCAGGACCGGGTCCTCGTGGACGACGGTCGCCGGAACTGACGATCCATCGGCCGGGCTGCCGATCGTGACCAGGTTCAACGGCCCGACCTGCCCGCCCGTCTCGTTCTTGCCGCAGAACCGTTGCAGGAACCGGTACGCGACGGTCTCCCGGCCCCGGCGGAAGCCGTTGCGGGCGGCAGTGCGGCGCAACTCGTCGTACACGTCCGGGCTGCTCAGCATCACCGTGTCGGTGAAGTACCCCTGCCGGACATGGGCCATGAGGATCTCCAGCTCGCGGCTGGCCGCGGCGTGCAGCTCCTGTTCGACCCGCGCCTCGACGGTCGAAAACGCGTCGAGCGCGTCGGCCCACTGCGCGAGCGCCGGCGCGGCTTCGGCCGGCCGTTGTTCCACCGGCACCGGTCGCAGGGTCATCACCCGCCGCGAGGCCCGGCGCAGTGCGCGGCGTTCGTCCCCGTCGGTCTTCATGATCAGCGCCTTGACTTGGTTGAGCGTCGAAGCCCGGGCGGTGAGTACCGTTTCCTCCGCCACCAGCACCGACCGGGCCAGATCCTCGAGCCGGGCGTCGGCGAGCATGTCCAGCCAGCGGAAGGGCAGTCCGGCGGAGCGAAGGAGGCCGGTGGGGAAGATCCGCCATCCGTTCGGACAATCCGGATAGGACGCCGACATGGTTCACCCTCTTCCATTCGTCGGTGCGGCCGTGGCTGTCGGGTGGCCGACGCCGACGGTGGGTCGACCCAGTGCGGCGCACGCGTCCGCCAGTCGTTCCAGACCGCGCACCCACTGCGCGGGAGGAAGCGCGAAGGACAGCCGGGTGAAGTACCCCCGCTGCCGCCACCACTGCGCGGTGTGCCCGAAGGCGGGTGCGGGCAGTGTCTGTAGTCCGAACCGCCGGAAGAGCGTGTGGGTGGTCTGCAGGTAGTCCCTGCCGTCCAGGGCCGGCAGGTGGATGAAGGTGTTGAAGTCTCCCCGCCAGGTTGGAACCCACCCGGTCAGGTCGCCGAACCGGGTGCGCAGAATCGCCTCGTTTGCCGCTAGGAGCTGCCGCAGGTCCTGTCGCCAGGCGAGCAGGCCAGCCATCGCGCCGCTCGTGTGAGCCTCGTCGATCAGCCGCGAGGTGAGTTCCCGGAGCCCGGGGAAGGTGGCGAAGTGCGGCTCGATCAGATCGACGACCTGCTCGGCGCCATCGCGGGCGGACCCGTACTGGCGTTCGGCCTCGAGCATCGCCAGGCGGTCCAGCAGCAGCGCCGGTGAGGCCAGACCCGGTGACGACGGGGCGATCAGCTCGTTGGCCGCCGCAGCCGCCTGCATCGTCTGCGCGTCGCCGATGAGCCAGGCGATCCGGAATCCGGGCAGCGCCCGGGACTTGGACAGGCTGCCGACGGTCAGCACGCCGTCGGCATACCCCTCCTTCGCCGCGATCGACGGCAGGTGCGGCAGGTGTCCCTCCGGGGCCAGGTCTGACGAGACGACGTCGTGCAGGATCACGACGGAGCGGTCCCTCGCCCAGACGGCCAACTGCCGCAACTCGGCCTCGCTGTACCGTTCGCCTGTGGGGTTGTTGAAGGTGTTGACATAGATCACCGTCGTCTGCGGCGGGGCGCTGGCGGTCAACTCCTCGACGGTGGGCAGCCAACGTTCCGGAAGACACGAGACCACCTGGGAGACCGTGAATCCCGCGTCGCACAGCGCCGCCCCGACCAGGGGGAAGGTCGGCGCGGGCAGGACGGCGTGCGGTCGCTGGAGTCCCGGCCGGACGCGGGCGGCCAGCACCCGGGCGGCGAGGGCTATCCCCGCGCTCGCCCCCGCCGTCACGATGACGTTCTCCGGGCCGATCGTCGTGAGGCCGGCGCTGCGTCGCGTCTCGTACGCCGCGACCGCCGCGCGCCCGAGGACGTGACCGTTCGGCCCGTCGTAGTCGTGCCACAGCAGCGGATCCCGCGCCGCGCCGAGGACGAAGTCCACGAACTCCCAGGCCGGCTGCTGAAAGTTGACGCCGGAGGAGAGGTTGACGAGGGGACGCTCGTCGCCGGAACGCTCGACGTAGTCCGCCTGCTCGGTCAGATCGTAGTTCACCTCGTCGACAGCGAGCATGAACTGCCACGGCGTGAATTTCGGGCAGAGGGCAGCAGCGCCTCGTAAGGACGTCATGGACGGACTCCCCGTATCGCGATGGGTTGCCGTCCGCCACACGCGCGTGGCGGACGGCTTCAACGGGTCAGATGACGCGGGCGCCGTGCTGCCGGAACCGCGGCAGCGACGAGCAGATCATCGTGCGCAGGAGCCACCGGTCACGCCGGTCGTGCCGGGCCCGGAACGGAGTGCGGGCGTGCACCACCCGCCGGTTGTCCAGCAGCAGCAGATCGCCGGGTTCCAGGACGTGCCCGACCACGGCGTCGGAGAGCGCGGTACGCAGTACCACCAGCGCCTCGGCGGCCTCCGGGTCGCCCTCGGCCGCGCGCAGGTAGTGGTCGTCGTAGCAGATCTCCGGGTTGTGCGGAGGCCCAAACAGCACCGGGGTCCGGGAGCTGGTGAGGTGCGGCGAGACGTGCGCCGAGTCGGCGAACATCTCGAAGCGCGGCTCGGCGAGCACCCGGCGCACGTCGGGTGGCAGGCGCACGTCACGCGCGGCGGCGTACCGGGTGACGGCGGTTGGTTCTCCCCGCAGGCACAACAGGGCGAAGTAGTCGCAGCGGTCGGGGGTGAAACCGTCCTCGACATGCCAGTCGAGGCTGCCGCTGCTGCTCTCGCTGGTCTGGGTGTACTCCATGTCGGGCACCGGTACGACGTGTTGCACGACCCGCCCGCCGTAGAGGCTCCGGAAGTTGAACGGCTCCCCGAGCGACATCGTCACGGCCAGCAGGCACAGGGCGACGCGCTGCACCAGCTCCGTGTCGAGCGGCGCGGCGGAGGAGACGGGGTTGGGCCCGAAGTCGAGCGACGGCAGAAGGCCGCGCAGCAGCAGGGCGTCCCCGCCGATGGCACCCGTGCGGTAGGCGTGCAGGTGCCGGTGCAGTCGCGCGGGGAGGGCGGACATCAGCGGCGCGGCTGCCGAAACCAACTGGTCGGCGTCCGCCTTGGACAGATCCGTCCCGAGACAGGCCGCCGTGCCTTTCCACAGCTGCGCGACCTCGTCCTCGGTGAACACGAAATTTTGACATCGTTCGACAAGAGCCGTCACCTTACCCCCGTAATACAAGATCAGCTCGATCAATGGTGCCTGGCGCGGGAACGTGCCCCGCCCGGTCCGTTATACATTCACAGACACCGCTGCTGTCGTGCCTTCTGCAACTTACCGAACACTAAGGCGTAACACAAGGGCTACGTTGCGTAGCGGGAAGTTCCCGCTGATCACCGCTGCTGGGACGCCCTCACCGGTCCGCGACGGTCGACCGTATTCGCCAAGATGGGTTGCGATGTTTGTGATCGTCCAGCATTCTGGTGGACCGGGACGGGGGGCGACCGCGGCCGCACCCGACCCTTGGCTCACCAGAACTGCAGAGCCGCCCGTGACCGACACGCCATCGTGCCGGGCCACGGTGCCGGTCCGCCACCGGCAATTCGGAAGTGCGGTCCGAAGCGTCGCGCCGAACGTTTGTGGTAATCGTTCTATGCTTTTGGCGAGCGGGGGTACTGACCATGGAAAGGGCAGCTCGAGGGGTGCCGCGAGAGCGTCCCCGACGTGACACCGGGCCGGTTCCCGGAGCGCTCAAGGACTTGGTGCGGGGCCAACTACACGCCCTCGTTTCGGCCCAACCGTTTCCCTGCCTCGGCGCGCGTTCCGCCCTCGCCAACGGCAGTTATCTCTTCAACCTCCACGAAGACATGGGCTCCTCGGAGAGCCTGCGTGATCTCGCAGCCGACCTGCGCCACTTCGCTCAGGTGCGGCTGGAACTGGGCGACCTCTACAGCTACGTCGCATCCTTCGTCGAGCCGCGGGTCCCTGGCGACGAGGCGGCCTGGGCAAGCTGCTTCTGGGCCTTGATGCAGCGCCTGCACGAAATCGACGAGGACGCCTGGGACCATCGGTTCTCCCGGGATCCAGAGAGCCCGGACTTCGCCTTCTCGTTCGCCGGTCTTGGTCACCTCGTCGTGACGCTCTACCCGGGGGCGAGCCGGTTCTCGCGGCGGTTCGCCTGGCCCACCCTGGTATTCAACCCGCTGGAGCAGGACAGGGCACAATTCCCCGAGGACGAGGCGTTCCTGCGGTTCCGCGACCAGATCAGGCTACGCGACGCTCGCCTCCAAGGGCAGGTGAACCCCTCGCTGCCCAAGACGCTGGACGACTCACAGGTGCCCGGCTTCGCGGGCGCACCGGTGCCTTCCGACTGGCGCTGCCCCCTGCGACTGCGGCCACCGCCCGAAGCGGGCAAGCCGACGTCGCAGTGAGCGAATGACGTTCGGCGCGGGGCGCCTCGTCGCTGAAACGGGAGTTGCCACCGTGGCCGCGCCGGCGTTGCCGTGACCGTGCCGTTCGAACGGCGATTGCGGACGGGCGCGCGTTCGCAATGCGGCGCGAAATCGGCTGTCGCGGCCGGACCAAACCAGGGTGGAGCCGGGTGGCGCGACGCCTTCGATGGCGGGCTTGCCATCCGGCGTCGACTACGTAAAGGTGGGTTGGCGCCGGGTCGATCTGACCATCGCCGGAGCATGAGGCTACTGGCCACGTGTATACCCGAGGCACGGGGAGGTGGGCGAAATATCAGCGCCTGAGCAGCGGGAAAGGGCTGCCCTGGGACGCGGATACTGGCGGCTGCTGGGGTCGGTCAGCTTCGCCAATCTCGGTGACGGCATCCGTATCACCGCGTTTCCTCTGCTGGCATTGACGCTGACCCGCGATCCCACCGCGATCGCCGGGCTCGCCGCCATGGAGTTCGTCCCGTGGATCCTGTTCGGTCCGGTGGCCGGCGCGGTGGTGGACTTCGTCAATCATCGACGGCTGATGTTGGCAGTGAGCCTCGTGCGCGCGCTGGTGCTGGCATCCGTCGCAATCTCCATCTACGCGGGCACGGCCGAACTCTGGTGGCTGTACGCGGCGGCACTCGTTATCGGCCTCGGCGAATGCCTCTACGACACGGCGTCCCAGGTGGCGGTGCCGCAGGTCGTGTCGTCCGAAAATCTCCCGCGGGCCAACAGCCTCCTCTCGACGGCCTGGATCACCTGCAACGAGTTCGTGGGCCCGTTCCTCGGCGCCCGGCTGTTCGAGGTTGCCCGGACGCTGCCATTCGTGCTTCATTCGGCCGCCCTCTTTCTCTCGTCGGCGCTTCTGGTCGGCAAGTACCCCGGCTATTCTGGGACGCAGCGGTCAGACGACGGGCCCCCGCCGAAGGTCCGCAGGCCGATGGCCGAGCTGCTCGCCGACGGCTTCCGCGTCGTCCGGCGGGATCCGGTGCTGCGGTCCGTGATCCTCGCCGGCGCTGCGGTTGCCGCCGCCGACAGTGCCTGGTACGCGGTACTCGTCATCTACGTCACCGAGGACATCGGCGCCCCAGCGTCGGTCTTCGGTATCCTGCTCGCCGTCAGTTCCATCGGCGGCATCGTCGGCGGGCTGGTGATGGAGCGCGCCGGCAACCGCATCGGTGACGCCAAGGCCCTCGTGGCGGCGACCGCCGGCATCGTCGCGTCGCAGGTCGGCCTCGTCCTCGCGACCAGCGAGTTCGTCGTGGGCGCCCTGCTCGTCCTGAGCAGCATGGCGCTCGCCGTGTGGAACATCGCGGCGGTGACGATCCGGCAGCGGGTGGCGCCGCCCGACACGCTCGGCCGGGTCATGGGCCTCTCGCGTAGCATCACCTCGCTCGCGGCGGCCGTCAGCGCCGTCCTCGGGGGTGTCGTGGCCGCGACGGTCGACGTGCGGGCCGCGTTCCTGTTGGGCATTCCGTTCGTGCTCGGCACGAGCATCTGGGCGGTACGCCGACTCGGCGCCCGGGCGACGCAGGCGATCGAACCCGACGACCACACCGCCGGTCGGGTATGACCGCCGTTCGGAGCGTTCTGGCGGCCCGGGGGTGGCTCAGTCCTCCAGGAACACCCCGCCGTACAGCGCCCCGTTAGCCATTGCGATGAGCCCGGGCTTGCGGCCCGGGACGACCCGGGTCCACGCGCCGGTCGTCCGCCCCTGCGTCACGAAGAAGCTCGGGTGGATCTGGCAGCCGCGGAAGGTCAACTCCTGCCCCTGGAGGAACGGCAGGTCGACGAGGTCACTCGGCACGTACCGCTGCGCCACCCACGCCTGGTTCGACACGGTGGCTGCCGCGACCGCCGCCTGGAACGTCTCGTCATTTACGGCCGGGCCGAGCGTGACCTCGCCGCCGGAACTGCCTATGGAGGGCTTGACTACCCATTCCCGCGCCGCTCCCGGGTGGCGGAGCCGGTCATGGCCGTCGCCGCTTCCGGCGAAGGCCCGCCCGGCCGGCCGGTGCAGCAGATAGGTCTCGGGGACCACCGCGCGCATCAGCCGCGCGTCGTCGGCGGGGAGCACGCCCCGCTCGGCTGCGGCGCGGAGGATCGCCAGCATGCCCTTGCCTCCGAGGAACTCCTCGCGGAAACCCGTGACGATAGCCACGTTGCCCGCGCGCGCGGCCTCGAAGACCGGCACCGCCGCCGCCGGCTCCTCCAGCATGTCCTCGATGATGAACTGGCGATGGACGAGGTCGACGTGCGTGTCGTCGGCGTAGAGGTGGCCGTCGCGCAGCGACAACCGCCTCTGGTGGCGGATGACCACTCGGAATCCCCTGGCCGCGTAGTGCCTGGCGAGCGTGCGGTGGGCGAGATGGAAGAGCGGTTCGTACGTCGGACTGTCGACGATGGCCAGCACCGGCCGGGACGACGCGGTGCCCAGGCGCGCGCAGGCCGCCAGGGCGGCATCGGCCAGCGCCGCGATGGGCGAGCCGGCGGAGAGGCCGTGCTCCCGGAGGAACGGACCGATCGCCGGATCGGCCTCGGCGAGTTCGTTGTAGTCCAGGACGTCCAGGCCGCCGACCGCGCCGCCGATGTTCACCTCGACGACCTTCCAGCCCTCGGCCGACCAGAGAAAGTCGCAGCGTGCCACGGTGACGTTCGTCGACAGCGCGTCGCGGAGGAAGGGCCGCAGCTCCGCGCCGATCCGCAGCGCGTCCAGCAGGTCGGGCTCGTGCGGTACGTAGCGGCCCAGCTCCGTGGTGAGCAGCGCGACCAGGCGCTCGCTGGCGTGCCGCAGGTATGCCGACTGTTCACGGTCGAGCAGCAGCGGGGCGGCCATCGGCGGCAACCGCACGTCGTCGCGGGTGCTTAGCACCTTCCGCGCCTCCATCTCCCGGCGCAGCCGCGACAGCCGCGTCGCCGAGCCCGGCCGCCGGAGTCGCTCATTGAAAGCCGACTGCACCCGAAATTTCGTCACCGCGAGCCTGCCTTCCTGGAACTGCCCCGCTGGCCGGCATCCCATCGATCGGGGTCATGTTACTTGATAATGAGGGCCGACCGGGGGGCCGAACCCGTTTCGTCGGCCTGGTTCGCGAAGGCCGGGCGGCGCGAGGCTCTTGGCTGTCGAGGCACGTGTGCATAGACTCGCGTCGAGGTACCGTAGCGTCGTTTGACACGGGGGCGTGAGCAGCGATGAGCGACCGGAGTGATCCGCATCCTTTCGGGGGCGATGGCCAGGCGCCGGCACGACTGTCGGTGGATGCGCAGATCTGCATCGGCAGCGGCGAATGCGTATTGGCGGAACCCGACGTCTTCGCCTTCGAAGCGGACCAGACGGCACGTGTCCTTCCCGGCCCAGCCCTGCACCGGATGCCCGCAGCGCGGGCAAGGGAGTTGGCGATGAACTGTCCTAGTTCCGCCATCTCCGTCGGCCGTGCGCCGGATGGAGAAGTCGAGTGAACGCCGCGCAGCCGAGCCTAGTGCTGAGCACCTACCGCGACGTCCAGGAAGCGTTGTCTAACGGCGCGCTGACCCGCAGCATCGACGCCGAACGGTTCGAACGCGGCAACATCCTCGAAGGCGTCGTCATGATGCTGAACGGCTCCCAGCACCGCGACCGGCGTCGAATCGAGAACACCCTCTTCCGCCGCGAGGTGCTGACCGAATACGAACAGAAACTGTTTCCCGTGGTCATCGAAGAAACACTCGCCCCGATCGTCCGGCAGGGCAAGGCGGACCTCGTCGAAACGGGCGCGCTGCTCGCTGTCGTGTTGTCGGCGCGGATGGTCGGCATCGACTTCGACGTCGACTCGCTGGACCAGCGCCGCCGGCTCATCCGGTACGCCGCGGCATTCACCCGGGCGGTCGCGATCGACGTGGCCGTCGTGCCAGAAGCCGAATTGCGCAGCGCCTCCGACGCCGCGCTCGCCGGGTTCACCAGCACCTTCCTGCGCCCCTCCTGGGATCGGCGGGCGGCGCTGATCGCCGCCGTCAAGGCCGGCGAGAGGGTGGAGAGCTACCTTCCGCGCGATCTCCTCACCACGCTGCTGCGGCACCGCGAGGCACATGGGCTCGACGACGGCCAGGTGATCCGGGAAACGGCGTTCTATCTGGAGGCGAGCGCCGACACCAGCGCCCAGGCGCTCACCAACTCCATTGACCTCGTCTTCGACCACGCCCGACGCGACCCGTCCGCGCTGTCCCGGCTAACGCAGGACACGTTCCTGGTACAGCGCTTCGTGCACGAGGCGGTACGGCTGCGCCCCACGGTTCCCCGGATCCGCCGGCGTACCCTCACCGACACCGTGCTGAACGGCACCGTCGTACCCGCCGACACCCTCGTGGAACTCGACACGACGGCGGCCAACCGCGACGTGGACGTCTTCGGGCCCAGCGCCGACGAGTTCGACCCCTGGCGTGAGGTCCCCGCCACGGTGCCGCGCTACGCGCACGCCTTCGGCGGCGGCGTGCACTCCTGCATCGGCCGCAACCTCGCCGTCGGCCTCTCGCTGCGCGGCGACCAGCCGCCGCCCGACAACCACCTCTTCGGCATCGTGCCCCTCATGGTCCAGGCACTGCTGCGCGCCGGGATGCGACCGGATCCCACGGCCGAAGCGGTGCCCGACACCTTCTCGACCCGGTGGACCCGCTGGGCGGACTATCCGGTGGTGTTCGAGGCGGCAGTCACCGCCTGACCGGGGGCGCCGTCGGGACCGGCGGTCGGGGTCGGCCCGCCGTGGCGCCGCTGCCCTTCGCCGTGGAGATCAGCAGGTCGGGCAGGTCACCGAGGGCCCGGACGGCGGTGACGGCGTCGGCAAGAGCTACCGCATCGTCGTCATCAACAACGTCGCCGTGCTGCCGGTGGAGTACGCGAAGGACCTCGCGACCGCCTACGACAGCCCTCGCGCTCTGAAGAAGATCAACAAGACGACCCTGGAGCTGGCGCGGCACATCGGCTGTCGTGCGACAGCCGCCGGCAACCCCCCCTCATGACAGCAGCGCTCGACCCTCCCCACTACGACGACAACCAGGAGACCGAGGCCGAAGGCGATCAGCTCGCCGAGCACCGGACTCAGCGCCCCACCGCGGCCGGGAGCGACACCAACCGTCGACCGATAGGCGCGACGGGGGCGCCGAGGTGACAGCGCTACGGAGATCTAGGCCCTGTGTCGAAGTCGGTCCCAGGGCTTGAGCTGCCGGCTTGAGGGGGGTGCCCAGGGTGTTGCTTCTTCCTGATGTCGGCCACTACGTGGCGTCGTCCCATCGAGCGGGCGCGGCGTTGGAGGCAGAGCTGGCCCACTACCGCTCCGTGCTGGCGGATGCCGCCAACGATCAACAGGGGTTACACAGCGGCCAGCGGTAGCCGGTGGAGACGCAAGCGCTATGTACGCGGCCGCATGTGGCGGGGTGCCGGTCGAGGTTCCCGGGGTGAGCGCTCCGTGCTCCTCTCGTGACGACTGTCGGAGTGGGTATACAGGCGAGGTCTAGTTGATCTTCGATGATGTGCGTGACGTGTGCTCGCCAGCGAATGCCAACCCGGGTCAACCGGTACCAACGCGGATCACCGCAGCCGCTCGTGGTCGCAAACGCGGGTTCGTGTGCTCGAGCTGTGGTCCTGGGCTGGGCGAACGGGGGTCCGGGTGCTGCGGGTGGACGTGGGCCACTCCCTGCCACCCCGGGTGAACCCGCAGGTCGCTAGACTAGGCCCTCGCGCCCCCGTAGCTCAGGGGATAGAGCATCGGTTTCCTAAGACGTCGCTCTATCTGCATCCGGAGGCTGACTACCTGCCGGTTCATATTTTGTTTTCGTGTTAGTGGGTCGCACACGCGCGTTGCTGTGCTCGCTTGCTGAAGACCAGCAGGACGGGCGTAAGTCCTGCTCAGGTCATGCTTCGGTCGCTTCGACGCGTCCTCACCGAGATCCGGTGAAGGTGCCGCACCGCGTCAGTTTACGGTGCCGCGAGAGCGTGGGCCAGCAGCGTGGCGAGTTTGGCTGCGCGTGCCGGATGGTGATGGCCGACCCAGGTAACTCGTCCGATGAGGTATTGGGCGAAGTCGGGGTGGCCGTTCCGGTTCTGCGCGGCGAGGCCGGTGCGGGCGGCGTTGCGCAGGACGACGCGGAGCCGGTCGTATTCGTCGCGTGGTGCGGCGGGGTGGTGGTGGTTGACGACGAGTCCGGCGAGGAGTTGCCGGTCGGCCCGACCGCGGACGCGGGTCTTGGCTGGATGGACTCGAAACCCCTCGTCGCGGGCGATGTCGGTGACGTCGGCGATCAGGTCGTGGATGCGGCGTGGGGTGAGGTCGCCGGAGAAGCCGAGGTCGTCGGCGTACCGGCTGTAGGTGATCTCGAGGGCATCGGCGAGGCCGGTGAGGCGTCGGTCAAGTCGGTAGGCGGACAGGTTCGCCAGCGCTGGGCGAGGTCGGTGCGCCTTGTGGCAGGTGGCCGGTTCGCAGGGCGGCGAGCCGCTCCGCCCGCTCCGGTGGGTCGGTGGGTGCGGCGGAGGCCGGCGGGCGGGGTGCGGGTGGTGCAGAGGCCGGTGAGGGTGTGGGCGACGGGTTCGGGGTAGCTGGCGGTGCGGAACAGTTCGTGGACGCGGGTGGCGGGGATGTGGGTGAAGAAGGCGAGCAGGTCGATGCGGACGACGACCGGCTGTGCGGTGTGGGTGGCGGCGATGGTGTGTGCGGATCGGCCGGGTACGAAGCCGTGGGCGGCGGGGTGGACCGGGATCGGACCGAGGACCTCGGTGAGCAGCCTGCGTTGCAGGGCGCGGAGCCGGGCTTTGGGTGCCTCGATCAGCCGGCCCCGGTCGGTCCATCGGTAGTGGTAGTGGTGCAGCCGGTGGGCGGTGGCGCGTCGGTTCATGGCGCGCCGGTCGGCGTACCAGTCGAGGTGGGCGATGCTCAGGTCGAGCATCCCGGCCAGGTCGCCGACGGTGTCGATGACAGGGGTGTGCCAGGGACGGCGGACGGTGCGGGTCGGCGTCACGGGCCGCGCGTGGATGACGATCGGCCGCTGATGCTGGCGGGCGGTGGCGACTGCCGCGCGTAGCGGGTCGAGGGTGCTCAGGAACTCGGCGAGCTCGCGTGGCCGGTCGGTGGGTGGGCGCGGGTAGGCGACCAGCACCGCGTCGGCGACCGGCCACAGGCAGCGCCGCCGGACCTCGAGGACAGCCCACCCTGGTCGACGAGATCGGCGCGGCGCCAGCCGTAGCCGGCGAGGAACGCGTCGGCGAGCGCGGTGGCGAGGGCGTGAAGGGTGGTCACGAGCGGGCCGGTGGTGGCAGCGTGTCCCGACGATGCCCGGTCGTGCGGGTGCACAGGCTCGCGGAGCGTGCCGACGCACCTGTGGTGTGGTGCCGAGGTGAGTATCGCGTCCCCGGGGTTGCCCCGGAGAGACCGTGATTGCACCCCACGCGGGGGCGGCCTGGTCAGCTCGGGACACGCTGCCATGAGAGCAGCGTAGAGAACGGGGACCGTCGTTGGCGTCCGCGATGCGTGTGGCGCGGCGGAGAGAACCGTGTCGCCGAGCACGAACGGAGCACCGCTCCGACCGGTGGTCGGTGGCGGCTTCCTGCTAAGACTCGTCCTTGCGGGGCGTGGATCAGTAGGTTGTCAGCGTAGGCCTGTGGCGGTCCGGTGGTCGGCGATGAGACGTGCGACGAGTTCGGCGGCTACGTCGGTGGGGCGGGTGACGACGCTGCCGTAGCCGATGGCTTCGTCCGGTGAGACGTGGATGTGGTCTGCCTGCGCGAACCCGTAGGTGGCGGTGTTGCTCGGTACGTTGACCTTGCCGTAGGAGATCATGGTGGCGGGGTCGAGTCCGATGGCGGGTACGACGAGGTCGCTGTAAGGCAGTTCCAGCGCCGTCAGCGTGTTGAGCATGGCAGCGAGCTGCTTGATCAGGTCGTCACGGTCGAGCACCGCGCCCATTTGGCCTTGGGGCAGAGGGGCCCACGCCGACCGCTGGCCCGACCGGGTAATCACAAGCCCCTTCTCGTTGTCCCGGCCGCTGCTCGTCGCCCGGGCGACGGTGGAGTCGGCGTGCGCGTGCAGGGCTTCCAGCCGGGTGAACATGCCGTGCTGTCGGCCATGGTCGGGCAGCAGGTCGGCGAGGGCGGCCAACTCGCTCACTTGCAGTCGCGCCTCGTCGGCGGCGAAGGCCAGGTGCACTTCGACGGCTGCGGCGCCTAGCCTGCGGTCCTGCGTGCGTTGGTCGAGGTCGCTGCGCCAGGAGATGTTGACCGGTGGTGCCGGGCTCTGCCAGCGCAGCCGTGATGGGCTGGCCGGCGCGGCAGTGCGGGCTGTCGGATATGGCACAGCCTGGGCGGGCACCTCGGTGGACGTCGCCGACGTACCCGGGAACGGCGGGGGTGTGGCGGGCTTGTTCCGTTCGCGGCGGACGCCTTCGAGGATCTGCTTCTGCGCAGCGGTCTCGTCGAGTCCGTGAATGCGGATCTGCACCACCTGGCTGAGCAGCCCTTCCGGTTGGCACTCCTGCACCATGATCGGTACGAGGGCGTTCTTCGCGCCCTCCGGGTCGCTAGCGAAGACGGCTGCCCACTCCGAGGCTGGGAAGGGTGCCTTCAGGTAGGCCGGGGAGAGCACAGCGATCATCCGCGGACACTGCTTGAGGGCCTTGTCCATCTCGACGGCGAAGTTGCTGCCTGGCCGGAAGTCCCACTCCTGAATCGTCACGGCGAAGCCGTCCGCCTCGAGGATGTAGGCGATCCAGGTAGCCCACGCCTTGTCAGCGGCCGTATACGAGATGAAGAAGTCCTTCGCTACACCGTTCACCTCCCCAGGATAGGTACAGGCGGCGACATCGATCCGCCCTAGACCGCCCGATGGGCCATACCTGACCGTAGAGCCCGCTGCTCAGAGGGTGGTTCGAAGGTTTAGGTCCGTTTCGATGCGAGGGTGAATACGCCGGGTTCGTCTTCGGTCAGGACATTGCGGTGGACCATGCGTTTCAGCTTCGCGCGGATGCTCTCGACGTGGTTCGGTGAGGGCTCGACGTCGAGTGCGACGCAGATGGCTTTGGCACGCATGCCGGCGGACGCGGTGGTGAGGACGTCCAGGATCTGCTGGTAGGGGGCGCTGGCGATCGTCGGGTCGTCGGCGGTGAACTCGGCGGCGGTGAGGGCGCTCAGGGTGGTGCGGGTGGTCGCCAGGGCGGCCAGTTCGCCCTCAACGCGGGCGAGGTCCGTGGTGAGGGCGGTGATCTGCTCGCGCAGCCGGTCGGCCGTCTGACCGGCGGTGGCTTCACGTGCGGTGATCAGGTCGAGGATCACGGTGAGGTTCACCCGTGCCGCCAGGACGGGGTGCTGGTGCCGGTCAGCCGACGCACGATGATCGCCATGGACGCCCACAATGTCCGGGACACCGCCGATTCTGGTCGGCTCTCGTACTCGCGGACGAGACGACGGTGCAGCATCAGCGTGCCGTAGGTCTGTTCCACGATCCACCGCTTGCGTACCGGCACGAACCCGGGGCGGGAGTCGGATCGCTTGACGGCTTCGACGTCGACCCCGAGGACGGCGCCGTGCAGCGCGAAGTCCTGCTTGAACCCGGCGTCGACGAAGGCCTGGGTCACCGTCGGGGTGTGTTCGACGACCTTGTCGAGCAGCCGGATGCCGATGGCGTTGTCGGTGACCGACGCGGCGGTCACCACGACCGCGATGACCAGACCGAGGGTGTCCACGGCCAGGCCACGCTTGCGGCCGGACACCTTCTTGCCGACGTCCTTGCCGGTCGTGGCGGCCGGGACGTGGTTCGCCGCCCGGACCGACTGGCTGTCCAACACGACCGCGGTCGGATCCTCGGTCCGGCCGGCCTTCTCCCGGGCCTGGCAGCGCAGCAGGTCATGGATCGCCTGGTCGGTGCCGTCGTCCCGCCACAGGGCAAAGTAGTAGTAGGTCGCGGACTTCGGCGGCAGGTCGTGCGGCAGGTACGCCCACTGACAACCCGTCCGGTTCTGGTAGAAGATCGCGTTCACGATCTCCCGTAGGTCGTAGTCGCCCTGATGGCCCGAGACCGAGACCCGCCTGGCCCTCCACGCCCACAGGAACGGCCCGATCAGCGCCCACTGCGCGTCGGTGACATCACTGGGGTACGGCTTCCGATCACCCATGACCGGGCTAACGCCGCCGTGACCCGAAGGTCACGACCCCGATTCACATTCCACGGCATCGAGGGGCGGCTATCAACGGCGGACCCGATCAAAGACCCCCAACCGAACGCACAGCACAGATCAACTCAAAGATCCTCGAACCGCCCTCTGAGAGGGCTGTGAGGCTGGGAAGTGTTCGCCGGAGCTGACAGGGCCCGGTTTGGGGGTGTGAGCGCATCGTGGCCGGCGAGCTGGCCGGCAGCCGGCGGGCCGATGTGGATCGCCTCAGCTCGCTTGGTCAGTTGCCGCAGCGAGTGCCCTCGTTCCTGCGACCGCCGTCCCATAGCTCTGCGGTCACGGGCAGAGAGCGTCCGATCTAGTCCCCGTCGTCCGCCGCATCGCCTGCGACACGTGGCGCTGCGCGGATGTGTGGTGTTCGGGTACGACGGGTTGCCGACTGTGGCTACGGCTGTCGGGGTCCCCACCAGGGCAGGATGGGTGGCAGGTCGGCCAGGGGGTTGCGGGGTCGTCTTGGCGCGGCGGACCCGCTGTCGCCGTCCCAGCGGCGGCCGTACTGGTCCGGTAGGTCGCCCCAGCCCTGGTACGGGGTGGGCTGGGCGGCCACGAGGCCGAGTTCGTCGAGTGGGTCGATGCGGTGGTCGGCGACGGCGCACAGGTGGGTCCAGTCGTCGCCCATGTCGAACACGTAGGCGAACTGGTCGCCCGGGGTGAGTCGGCTCAGTGTGGTCCTGTCGCTGTCCACCGCGCCGTCCGGCATGTCTTCCCAGGTGCGGAAGGAGCAGACGGGGGTCTGGTCGGCGAGGGTGAACAGACGTAGGTGCGCGAGGTCCCAGCGGGCGAAGGCCAGGTCGATGGCGGCACCCAACTGTTCGAACGTGTGCGACCTGGCGGCGGCGAGGATCCGGCCCGGTCGGGGCCAGTAGTCCTCGCCCCGCCCGGAGACGAGTTCGACCCGGATCGACAACCACGTCCTGGCCACCGTTGACCTCCCGCTGCCGCTGGCCGACCACGCTACCGCCGCGTCACGGGCCCGTACGCCGGGACACGCCTCGCACCGCTCGGACCCGGCGTGCTTCGCCGCCGGGTCTGTCTGTCACCACGTCACCGCGAGTTTCTTCATCAGGGAGACCGATCATGCGATCGCCACGACGAACCCGAACCGCTACGCCCGCCGCCGGTGAGGCGTCCCGCTGTGAGGAGCGGCAGGCGTGGACCGTCGAGCGGATCCGCGCGCTGGGTCCGAGCACCGACCTCGCGACGGCCGCCGCGATCCTGGGCATGTCCCGGTCGGCCGCCTACAAGCTGGCGCGCCGCGACGCGTTCCCCACGCCGCTGTACCGGGTCGGTGCCCACTACCGGGTACCGACCGCACCGATCCTGGCCATGCTGCACCTTCCGCATCCGGCCGACACCGGGCCGGACGCAGGGGGCGCTGACAACCGTGGTGACCCGCCCTGACCGCCCACTGTGTCAGCCCACGTCTTCTCTACGCCCTTGGCCCCGCCTCGCGGGCACCCCCAGCGGCGGACCCAGCCAAGCGCGGCGCCGACCCTGTCGGCGGCCGGTCCGTCGATGACTTGATCGTCGCGGCGTGTCACGCGTGGATGTCGATCGACAAACCGATGCCGCACCCCCAACCCGAGGAGCACCACACGCTATGCCAGACGGGAGCATCTTCAAGCGCTGCGGCTGCCGCCATCCCGATACCGGCAGGCCGCTGGGCAACGACTGCCCGAAGCTTCGTCGTCCGAACAAGGCCTGGAGCTTCGAGCACGGTCACTGGGCCTATCAGGTGGAACTGCCGGCTACCAGTGACGGCCGGCGTCGGCAGTTGCGCCGGTCCGGGCTGTCGACCCGCCGCGACGCCGCCGCCGAGCTGGACCACGCGCGGGCCCTGCTCGCCCTCGCCGTCGGGGACCGGCGCCGCCGCACCGAGATCGCCGACCTGCTGCAGACCTGCGTGCGCGCGGGCCGGCCGCTGCCCGAGGTGGACCGGATCCGGCAACGGCTGCGCGGCGACGGTTCGCTGGCCGACATGGTCACCGTCGGCGAGTACCTCACCGAGTGGCTCACCCACCTCACCGTCGATGACAACACCGCGGTCGGCTACGAGTCGCTCACCCGCGTGCACCTGATCCCGCACCTCGGGGAGATCCCGCTGGACCGGCTGCGCACCGGCCACATCAAGACCATGTTCGCCGCGATCGAACGCCGCAACCAGGACATCCTTGCGGCGAAGGCCAGCGCGGACCCGGACGTGCGCGCCTCGGTCGTGGGTGTGCGGCCCACCGGCGCGTCGACCCGACAGCGTATCCGCGCCTGCCTGCGCAAGGCCATCAACGACGCCCTCGCCGAGGAGGTGATCGTCGGTTCCAACCCCGCCGCGCTGGTCAAGGTCCCCGCCGACCGGCCGGTGCCGATCGTGTGGGAGGCCGAACGCGTACAACGGTGGAAGACCACCGGGAAGGTCCCCGGACCGGTCATGGTCTGGACCGACGAACAGATCGTCGCGTTCCTCGACCACGCCCGCGAACACACGCCCGACCTGTACCCGATGTGGCACCTCATGGCCTACCGCGGCCCCCGCCGCGGGGAGGCCTGTGGACTGCTCGACGCCGAGGTCCGCCTCGACAAGCGCGAGATGACGATCAACCACCAGATCGCCACCCACGGCTACACCGCCGTGCGCAAGAAGCCCAAGAGCAGGGCGGGCAACCGCGACCTCGCCCTCGACGCCGAAACGGTCAGGGTCCTCGCCGCCTACCGGGCCCGCCGCGCCCAGTGGCGCCTCGCCGCCGGCGAGGCGTGGCCCGACACCGGCCTGTTCTTCGTCCGCCCCGACGGCCGGCCGTGGCATCCCAGCGGAGTCACCCAACGCTTCCGCAGGCTCGTCCGCCAGGCCGGGTTCCCACCGATCCGCCTGCACGACCTGCGGCACAGCGCGGCCACCATCGCCCTCGACGCCGGAGTGGACATCAAGGTCGTCTCCGAACAACTCGGCCACTCCACCACCACCCTCACCCGCGACACCTACCAGAGCGTCACCAGGAAGATGCGCCACGACGCCGCCGACGCCGTCGCCGAGAAGATCCAACAGAACCGGCCCAGAACCGCGTAGCCGTCCGTTATCGGAGCCGACAAACTGCCGGCGTCGCCGGACTGGCCGTGGGGATCTGACCCTCGGCGGCGAGGCGACCTTCGAGCGACTGCGTCTGGGCGACAGTTCTTTCCGTGCCCTAGGACTGCGTAGTTCTCCGTGTTGGCCTGGGTGTGGTCCGTTGGACAGGGCGTTGATCCTGTGGTCCATCATCCTCGCCGTGGAGGGGCTGGTGGTGCGCCTGCTCGGCTGATCGTTGCCAACGGCCCTCTCGCCTGGATCGAGGTGCTGTTGGTGATCCTCATCGTCGCCGCGAGCTGTCTATGGCAAGAGATGGCCCGGTGAGAGCACCGCTCCTACCGCTGCAGACCCGCCCGGACGGCGTCGGCAGGAAGTCCTTGCGGCGGGTCGCGTCGACGGGCCGGCACCGCCGACGGCAAGCTGCTGCAGCGTCCTCCCATCACCGCTCTCACCTTCCAGGCCACGGGTTCCAGGGATCCGTCAGATCTCCACTGTCGAGGTCCTGCACGACGGCGACCTGTCCGTGCCAACCGGGCTGATGACTCCTCAGCATCCCTGTTCATGATCGGGTGCTCGGTATATCTCCGGGTAGGGACGTGAAACGGTGCGGGTGGGTAGTGCATGGTCCGGGTGGGCGCGCCGGTCCCAGTCCATGGTTGACCATGGGAATGCCAGGTCTGTGAGGGCGTCGATCTCGGTGGGTTTGAGCGGGGCCGGGTCTAGGGCCTCCTCGTGCCGGGCGAATACCCGGTCCACGTATCGGTGCCCGGTGTCGGCGCCGATGACGAGGTGCTCGCGTTCGGGGTGACGCTGTGCCTCCCACGCTGCTGCCAGGAAGGCCGCTCCGGTGGACAGGCCAGCGAAGACGGCGTGTGTCCGCATCAGGTCGACCGTGCCGGCCATGGCGTAGTGGAACGTCAGCCAGTGCAACCGGTCGTAGAGGTCGGGGCGGACGTTGTCGAAGGGGATGGCGCTGCCGATGCCGGCGATGATGGCCTCGGGGTCCTGGAAGCGCTCGCTGCCGAAGCTGACGCTGCCGAACGGCTGGACTCCGACGAGTTTGGTCGACGGGTCGTGCTGGCGTAGCGGCTGGATCAGGCCGGCGCTCGACGCGCCGGTGCCGACGCTGGCCACTACCGTCAGGGGCCTTCCGGCAAGCGCGATGCGTACGAGGCCGGCCAGTTCTGCGTATCCCAGGTAGTGGTTGGGGTCGTGGTACTGGCGCATCCAGTGCATCTCGGGGTGGTCGTGCAGCAGTTGGCGTACCCGCGCGACCCTGCGGTCCTGATCGAGGCGCAGATCGGATTCGGCTGGCATCTGGTCCACTGTCGCGCCGAGGATTTCCAACTGCGACCGGATCGTCGGTGTCACGGTGGTCGAGGCGACGATGTGGCAGCGGAGGTCGTAGCGGTGGCAGACCATCGCCAGGGCCAGGGCGTAGATGCCGCTCGAACTGTCGACGACGGTGTCTCCCGGCCGCACGGTGCCGTCGGCGAGCAGGGCCCGGACGGCGCCGAGGGCGGCGTAGATCTTCAGCGTCTCGAACCGGACGAGCATGGTGTTGTCCGACAGGCGGATGAGGCGTGGCGTCCTGAGGGCGTCGGTGACATGGCTGTGGACGGTCGTGACGGCTTCGGGCGGGACCGTGAATGGCATGGGTGGTCGTCCCTCGTGTTGTGCCGCTGGTGGGGGCGGCGGAGCGCGGGCATCCAAGGCCAGTCATCTAGGTCGATGTCTAGCGCTTCGTTCAGGTCGCGTCCACGGCCGTGCCGGTTCCGGTGCACAGGGAATCTTCGCGAATGACGAATTGACCGATCTCGGGGGAACCAGGGGCATTGTGCCGCCGACTACTTCAGCGGTGGCCGACGAATCGCCGCCGAGCCGTCTGGTCAGCGTCCGCCCAGGAGAGCCCGTGTCACGACTACGCCTGCTCGCCCCCCTCGTAGCGTCGATCATGTTGGTCAGTGCGTGCACCGTCGACGCCGGTGCCGACGACGCCAGCTCCACGGTGCTGCGCATCGGCCTGAGCGGGGAGTCCGGCGCGCTGGATCCGCACGCGTTTACCGGCAACTTCCTGCTGCTCGACGCGATCTACGAGCCGCTGGTCACCTACGCGGAGGGCGGCAAGCTGGAGCCGGGGCTCGCGCAGTCGTGGACCGTCGCCGAGGGCGGCAAGCAGGTCACGTTCGACCTGCGCGACGGGGTCGCCTTCAGCGACGGGACGCCACTGGACTCCGCCGCCGTGAAGTGGAACTTCGACCGGTGGATCGGCAACAAGAAGTTCACGTTCTTCCGCGCCTCGCAGATCATCTCGGCCGTGGACACCCCGGACGCGGACACCGTGCGGCTGACGCTGTCCGAGCCGTACGAGCCGCTGCTGCAGGAGATGTCGATCGTGCGGCCGGTGCGGCTGCTCAGCCCGAAGTCCGCGACCGCGAGCGGCGAGTTCCACAACCCGGTCGGCACCGGGCCCTGGAAGGTGGAATCTCAGTCAGCCACCGGTGTCACACTGGCCCGCAACGACGCCTACTGGGGGGCGAAGCCGAAGCTGGAGAAGCTCGAGTTCAAGGTCATCCCCGACTCGCAGGCCCGCATCGACGCGCTCGGCAACGGCGAGCTCGATCTCATCGGCGGCTCGTACCTGGCCCCGATCACGCCGGTGGAGGCCCGGTCGCTGGCCGACCGCGCCGACGTCGCACTGCTCACCGGCGCGCCGGACGTCTCGATCATCCTCGGGTTCAACGCGAAGGGCCCGGCCGGTGACCGTGCCGTCCGCGAGGCGGTCCGGCAGGCGGTCGACACCGCCGCCCTGGCGAAGGCGCTGCTGCTGGGCTACGGCGAGCCGGCCCGGCGGGTGTTCCCGCCGGGCGTCCCCGACTCCGGCACCGACCTGCCGGTCGTCGTTGACCAGGACGCCGCCCGCCGCACGCTCGACGCGGCCGGCTACACGCCCAGCGGCGACGCCCGCGTCAAGGACGGCAAGAAGCTCTCTCTCAAGATGCTCATCCCCGCCGCCCCGGCCGAGGGGCAGCTCGACCCGCGCGCCATGGCCGCCGCGATCGCCGCGTCCCTCAATGAGGTCGGTATCACGGTCGAGATCGCCCCGGTCGACTCCGCCACCTACTACGACGAGCGGGCCGAGGGCGCGTACGACATCACGTTCTTCGAGGGGCTCGGCGCGCCGTACGACCCGTCCGGGTCGATCGTCTCGCTGTTCACCTCCGGTGCCCGGGCCCCGCTGTGGGCGACCCCGGCCACCGAGGACCTGGTCGACAAGGCGCTCTACGCCACCGCCCCGGCCACCCGCAGCGCGGCATACCAGGCGCTCTACGATGCGGTGGCCGCCGACGCGGGCTTCGTGCCGCTGGTCTACCGGCCGCGCCTGTGGGCCGCCCGGGACGCCGTCAAGGGCTTCGCGGTGCCGCCCACCGACGTCGACCTGGAGCTGACCGGAGTCACCGTCGAGTGAGGGTCCCCGATCGCCTGGTCGCCGCCGGTGGATACGTCACACGCTGGGCCGCCGACACCGTCGGGGTGCTGCTGGCCATGTCGGTCGGCACGTTCGCCCTGGTGCTGCTCGCCCGTGGCGACCCGGCGGCGGTGCTCGCGGCGACCCGGGCCGGACGACCGGCCACGCCCGAGCAGATCGAGGCGGTCCGCGTCGAGCTCGGCCTCGACGATCCCGCCCCGGTGCGGTACCTGAGGTGGCTCGCCCATGCCAGCACCGGCGACTTCGGGCTGTCGCTGAGGACGAACACGCCCGTGGGACCCGAGGTCGCCGACCGGCTGGGGGTCACGTTCGGGCTGGTCGCCGGCTCCGCGACGGTGGCGCTCGTGGTCGGGGTGGCGGTCGGCGTCGCCGGGGCGGTGCTGGGGCGTGGCGCGCTGCGCGGTGGCCTGCGGGTCGGCGCGCTGTTGGTCACGTCGGTGCCGGCGTTCTGGCTGAGCTACCTGTTGGTGTTGTTCCTGGCGCTGCGTCTGCACCTGGTGCCGACGTCGGGGATGGCGGGCCCGCGGACGTGGATCATGCCGATGGCGGTGCTCGGCCTGCCGGCGGCCGGAGTGCTCAGCCGGGTCGTCGCGGTCACGCTGCGCGAGGCGTTGGACCGGCCGTACGTGCGCGCGGCGCAGGCGCGGGGGAGCAGCCCGCTGTCGATCGTGCTCCGGGACGGCCTGCCCAACGCGGCGGGGCCGATCCTGTCGGTGGCGGGGTTCGGCATCGGCAGCCTCCTGGTGGCCACCGTCGTGGTGGAGAAGATCTTCGGCTGGCCCGGCCTCGGGGCCTACTTCGTGCAGGCGGCCGGGGCGCGGGACGTACCGGCGCTGCAGGCCGCCGTGCTCGTCATGGGCGGGGGGTTCATCCTGGCCAACCGGTGCGCCGACGTCCTGCACGGCCTCATCGACCCGCGCGCCCGCCGGAGCTCGTCGTGAACCGCGGCAGGGTGCGGACGACGCTGGTCGCGGTGCCGCTGGTCGTGTTCGCGGTGGCGGGACTGCTGGCGCCGCTGATCGCCCCGGCGGACCCCACCGCCAACGACCTCGCGGCCGGTCTGGCGTCGCCGTCTGCCGAGCACCTTCTCGGCACCGACCAGCTCGGCCGCGACCAGCTCAGCCGGCTGCTCTACGGCGCGCAGATCTCCCTGGCGATCACGGCGGCGGTGCTGGCTATCTCCCTGACCGCCGGTGCGGTCGTCGGCACCGTGGCCGGCTACGCGGGCGGTTGGGTCGACCGCGTGGTCTCCCGGGTGATCGACGTGGTCGTGTCACTGCCGGGGATGCTGGTGGCGCTCGCGGTGATCGGGGTGCGCGGCCCGGGCGTGGACAACCTGATCCTCGCGCTCGCGCTGTGGTCGTGGGCGCCGTACGCCCGGATCGCGCGGGCTCGCGTCGCCGGCATGCGCGGCAGCCCGCACCTGGACGCCCTGCGCCTGCTCGGCGCCGGTCACGGCCGGATCATCGGCCGGCACCTGCTGCCGTTGGCGCTGGGGCCCTGCCTGGTCTACGCCAGTACGGACGTCGGCACCGTCGTGCTCGCCGTCGCCACGCTGAGCTTTCTCGGCCTCGGGGTCGCCCCGCCGTACGCGGAGTGGGGCCAGATGCTCATCGAGGGGCGGCCGTTCCTGGCCTCCGCGTGGTGGCTGGCCTACCCGCCCGGTGTCGCGATCACGGCCGTGGTGTTCGCCAGCAACCTGCTCGGCGAACGGCTCGCGGCCGGTGCGGAACGACCGTCGATCATCCGTCTGGTCCGCCCGGGACGGATCCGCCGCGCCACCCGGTCGGCCGCGTCCCCCGATCCGGGCACCGTGCTGCGGGTGCGGGACCTGTCCGTCACGTACCCCGACGGCAGCGCTTCCCGGCGCATCGTCGCCGGCATGTCCTACGAGGTGCGGCGCGGGCAGGTGCTCGCGTTCGTCGGCGAGACCGGCAGCGGCAAGACCACGGCCGCGCTCGCGCCGTTCGGGCTGCTCGACCCGAGCGCGACGGTGACCGGCTCCGCACTGCTGGGTACCCACGAGCTGATCGGTCTCCCCCCGGGCGAGCGGCGCCGGATCAACGGCCGCAGGGTCGGCGTGGTCTTCCAGGACAGCGGCGCGTTCCTCAACCCGTTGCGGACCATCGGTGCGCACGTCGACGAGGCCGTCCGCAACGCCGGCCGGGGCGGACGGCGGGCCGCGACCCGCCGGGTCAGCGGGGAGCTGCTGCGGCTGGCCGGCCTGCCGGATCCGGTGGCGGTCGCCCGTCAGTTCCCGCACCAGCTGTCCGGCGGCATGCGTCAGCGGGCGCAGATCGCCATCGCGCTCGCCGGTGAGCCGGAGCTGCTGGTCGCCGACGAGCCGACGTCCGCCCTCGACGCGACGGTGCAGGCGCAGCTGCTCGACCTGCTGGCGCGGCTGCGCGACGAGCTGGGCATGGCGATGATCATCGTCAGTCACGACCTGGTGGTGGTGTCGCGGGTCGCCGACACCGTGGCCGTCGTGTACGGCGGCCGGATCGTGGAATCGGGCCCGGCCGCCAACGTGATCGACAAGCCGGACCATCCCTACACGCGCGGGCTGCTGGACGCCGTGCCGCGTCCCAGGACGGCGCCGGGCACCCGGTTCCGCACCATGCCGGGCCTCGCCGGAGGCGGCCCGGACGACCTCGCCGGCTGCGGCTTCGCGCCCCGGTGCTCATCACGCCAGGACAGCTGCGAGCACGAGCCCCCGGCCCTGCAACCGCTGCTTCCGGCGACCGCGCACCGGTCGGCGTGCCTGCACCCGCCGACCAGGGAGGACTCGTGCTAGCAGTCGATCGGGTGACCGCCGGCTACGGTGCCACCCGGACGGTCGTCGAGGACGTCACGTTGCGGGTGGCGGCCGGTGAGATCGTCGGGCTGGTCGGCGAGTCCGGCTGCGGCAAGACGACACTGGCGCGGGTCGTCACCGGCCTGCACCGCCCCCGCACTGGGACGGTGCACCTCGCGGGCGTCGACGTGCACGCGTTGCGGGGCCGGGCGTTGCGGGCACACCGTCGTCAGATCCAGATGGTGTTCCAGGATCCCTTCCTGACGCTCAGCCCGCGGCACACGATCCGGCAGGCGATCGCCGAGCCGCTGCAGATCCACCGGATCGGTGACACCCGGTCCCGGTCCGCGCGGGTTGACGAGCTGCTGGACCTCGTCGGGCTCGACCCCGCGCTGGGCGACCGCCGCCCCGCGCGACTCTCCGGAGGGCAGCAGCAGCGGGTGGCGATCGCCCGCGCGTTGGCGTTGCGACCGCGGCTGCTGATCTGCGACGAGCCGGTCACCGCGCTCGACGTGTCGGTGCAGGCGAAGGTTCTCAACCTGCTCTGCGACCTGCGGGACCAGCTTGAGTTCGGTTGCCTGTTCATCACCCACGACCTCGCGGTCGTCGCGCAGCTCGCCGACCGGATCGCGGTCATGAGGGGCGGTCGGATCGTCGAGCAGGGCCCGACCGACCAGGTCACCGACCAGCCCGCCCACCCCTACACGCAGACCCTGCTCGCCCTCGGCATCAACGATGGATGTCGATCAATGGGAACCCTTCGCCCCACCCGCCCGACCTATCCATCGTGACCATCGCGTGCATCGAGATGCTCTCCTTCGGCCTCGCCCACCTCGCCAGGGCCGCCCACTCCTGCAGTGAGCGGCTGGCGCTGCTGACCGGCGTCGAGCCGCTCTACCTCCACGAGCTGGCCACGCTGCCGCCCGGCACCATCGACGTCATCCCGGTCGACACGCACGACCGCCAGGCGGTCGGCAAGGCCCTGCGCGCGATCGGCGACCTGCGGGGGCTGATCAGCTCGACGGACACCTGGGGAGTGACCGGCGCCGAACTCGCCGCCGAGCTCGGCCTGCCCGGCATCGACCCGGCGACGATCCGGCTGGTCCGCGACAAGGCCCGCGTCCGCGACCTGCTGCACCGCAGGAACCTGAGCCGGGTCGTGCCCTTCCCGGTGGACGACGCGGCCACGGTGAGCCTCGACCGGCTCGCGTCGGCGGTCGGGCTGCCCGCCGTGGTCAAGGACACCGCCGGCACCAGCAGCGCGAACGTGTGGCTCGTCCGCGACGCCGACGACCTCGCCCGCCTCCGCCGCGAGGCCACGGACGCGGCGCTGTTCGGGAGCCTGTTCGCCGAGCCGTTCCTACCCGGGCCCGTCTACAGCGCCGAGACCGTGACCTGGGCCGGGCAGACCAGGCTGCTGGGACTGTCGAGCCGGCTCATGTCGGCCCAGCCGTGGTTCCGGGAGGACGTGACGGCGTTCCCCGTGGCGCTGCCACCCGACGAGCTCCGCGAGATCGAGGCGTGGGCCGGCGCGGTGCTGGCGGCCCTCGGCTACACCGACCGGTTCGCGCACATCGAGATCGCCATGACCACCGACGGTCCGCAGCTGATCGAGGTGAACCCCCGCATCGGCGGCGCGCTGGTCGGCGAGGCGATGTGCCGCGCGCTCGGGGTCAACGTCTACGCCGGCCTCGTCGACCTCGCGCTCGGCCGTCGCCCCCGCCTGCTCGACGCGGCCCTGCCCGGCGGTCCGGCGGTGGCGTTCGTCCTGGCCTACCCGCAGCGGGCCGGTGAGCTCGTCGCCGTGCAGGGGATCGATGACCTGCACCGCTATCCGGGTCGGCCGCGCTGGTATCCGACCAAGGCCATCGGCACCCGCATCGCGCACGTCGCCGACGGGCGTGGCTACGCCGGCATCGTGCTCGCCGAAGGACCGACGGCGGAGATCGCCACCCACCGTGCCGTCGCCGCGGCGGGCGCGGTCCACGTCCGCACCCGCCAGTCGTGCTAGCCGCGTCGGCCGCGGACGATCAGCCGCCGGGCGTGGTTGTCGAACGGCTCCCCGTCGAAGCCGCCGAAGCAGTCGACGTCGGTGAAGCCCGCCTCGCGGAGCATCCCCTTGAGCTCGGCGGCGCTGTAGAGCGCGTGCTCGACGACGGCCGTGCGCGCCTGACCGTCCCGGACCAGGAGGAAGTCGTCCCGGAACCGGGTCCAGCCGGCGAGGACCGTGCCGCGCACGACGAGCGTGCCACCATCGACGTCGACGATCTTCGGGGCGAGGCCGTCGCGGGCCGCGATCTCCTTGCCGTACAGGTCGATGAGCGCCCGACCGCCGGGCTTGAGGCTGGCCAGGACGTTGCGCAGCACCCGCATGTTCTGGTCGTGGTCGGCGAACAACCCGAACGACGTGTACATGCTGATCGCGAGGTCGTACCGGTCCGGCTCGACGAACTCACGCATGTCGGCCCGGACGAGCCGGATGCCGACACCCGCGGCGGACGCGGCCGTCACGGCCCGGTCGAGCAGCGCCGCGCTGAGGTCCACGCCGGTGACCGCCGCGCCCCGGCGGGCCAGCGGAATCGTGTACGTCCCCGGCCCGCACCCCAGATCCAGCACGGCGGCCCCGGCCGGCACGCGCAGCAGCGGAGACATCGACACCCGCGCCTCGGCCTCGGCGGCACGCTCGGCGGAGAACATCACCTCCCCGAACCCGGTCCACAACGTCTCGTCCTCGAACCACTCCATCACCACTCCATCCGCCACCGTTGATGTCCGCCGCGTCTGATAGTCGTCGCCGGGCCTGCTCTGGTTCCGGCAAGCCGCACAATCGGGAGGACTCGCCCATGGAACTGTCCGTCCGCCGCGAGACACTGCGGCTCATCGAGGTGGTGCGCAGCTCCCGGGGCGAGATCGACTCCGTCGGGACCTGCATGGTCACCCTGACGCACGACGGGATCACCGCCTTCGGCGAAGGCACACCGGCCGGCTACGACGGCGTCACCGCCGACGACGTCGTAGCGGCCATCGACGCCGACGCGGCGGCGGTGCTCGGACGGGACCTGCGGGACCCGGAGGACGTCCTCGACCGGATCGGTCGGTGGGACGCGCCCGCAGGTGCCCGGATGGCACTCGACGGCGCCGTGCACGACTGGATCGGCAAAGCCGCCGGGCAGCCGACCTGGAAGCTGTCCGGCGCGGCCCGAACGCTCGGACCGACCGTCTACACGATCTCCATGGCGGGACCCGAGGAGGCGGCGAACGCGGTCCGCAACGCTCCGGCGGTGGGCGCCTTCAAGGTGAAGGTCGGCGGCCCCGGCGACATCGCAGCCCTCGAAGCTATCCGGGCGGTCACCCCGCTGCCGGTCCGCATCGACGCCAACGAGGCGTGGGACCTCGACACCGCCCGCGCGCTCACCCCCCACCTGCGGCGGCTCGGCATCCAGTTGATCGAGCAGCCGTTCCCGGTGACCGCGATCGACGACTACCACCGCTACCGGGAGGTGCCCGACCGGCTGCCGGTCTTCCTCGACGAGGGATGCACCGACGAGGCGAGCGTCCATGCCGCCCGGTCGTACGCCGACGGTTTCGTCGTGAAGCTGTGCAAGGCCGGCGGGATCCGCGGCGCCCGGCGGGTGATGCAGGCCGGCCGGCGGGCCGGGCTCGGCACCATGATCAGCTGCATGTGCGAGTCGGAGCTGGCCATCAGCCAGGCCGCGCAGCTCGCACCGCTGGCCGACCACATCGACCTAGACGGCCACCTGTACCTGCGGGAACCACCCTTCCGGGGCCTCGGTCTGGAGAACGGTCGGATCGTCCTGGGCGACGCACCCGGACTGGGCGTCGTGCCGTCGTGAGGAACTTTCCCGGTCATCGATACGACATGTCGACAAAACGCGGGGCGCCGCGCGATGGGAGGCCACGGTGAGCTGGTACGAGGATCTGTCCCTGTGGTCCGGCTTCTCGGACGTGCTCTTCTCCGCCGAGCGGGCCCGGCACGCCGCCGACCTGGTGACCACCTCGCCGCTGTTGGCGTTCCCGCCGGAAAGCCGCGTGCTCGATCAGGGCTGTGGCGTCGGCTTCTTCGCGGTGCCGCTGGCGCGTCAGGGCCACCGGGTGACCGGCGTGGACCTCCACCGCGAGCTGCTCGACCGGGCCGAAGCCGAGGCGGCCGGGACCGGGCCCGGGGCGTCGTTCGTCCGCGCGGACGTACGCGAGTACGTGTCGCCGGACGCGTTCGACGTCGTGGTGAACATGTACACGTCCTTCGGGTACTTCGACGAGCACGACGACAACCTCCAAGTCCTGCGCAACGCGTACCGCTGCCTGGTGCCCGGGGGAACGCTGATCGTCGACCTGTTGAGCAAGGAGGTCTACGCCTCCTGGGTGGGGCCCCCGAAGATCGTCGACGTGCCCGGCGGCATGGTGGTCATGCGCGACACGATCCTCGACGACTGGACCCGGTACCGCACCGACTGGACGCTGGTCCGCGGCGACCGCGCCGAGCACACCTCGCTCACCTGCTGGGTCTACAGCGCCGCGGAGCTGACGGACATGGTCGCGCAGGCCGGGTTCGAAAAGGTCGAGTGCTTCGGCGACTTCGATGGCGGGCCGTACGACGGCGGGGCCACCCGGCTGATCGTCCGGGGAACCAAGGCGTGACCGGCATCCGCCGGTTCACCCGGGTGCAACTCGCGCTGCTCGGCAGCGGCTTCCTCGTCAACCTGATCAACTTCTCGGTGTACCCGTACCTGGCGGTCCTGCTCCGCGACCGGATGAACCTGGGCATGGACCAGGTGGGTGTCATCCTCGGGCTAGCCACGTTCGTGCAGTTCGCCGGCGGGCTGCCGGGCGCGGCCCTCGCCGAGCGGCTCGGCCTCCAACGGTGCCTGCTCGCCGCGATGGTGCTGCAGACGCTCGGCTCGCTGGGCTTCCTCGCCGGCGGCGCCTGGCCGGCGCTGACGATCGCCGCGCTGTTCCTGCGCTCGGCGGCCTCGGCGGTCTACTCGCCCAGCGTGCGGGGCTACACAGTGCTCGGCGCGACCCCGGACGAACGGCCACGGCTGGTCTCCGCGAGCTACGCCACGGGCAACGTCGGCATCGCCCTCGGGCCGGTGGCGGGTGCGCTGTTCATCCACGACCCGACCGTGATGTTCGCCGTCGCCACCGTGCTGCACCTGGCGATGACGATCGGGCACGCCCTCCTGCCCCGGGAACGACGAGCCGACCACGAGGTGGTCGAGCCGCTGCGCCGCGCCCTGCACGGGATCGCGGTGCTGCCGTTCGCCGTGACCGCCCTGACCCTCTACCTGCACATGCACTTCTACCAGTACCTGTCGTCGTACGCCGAGGGCCGGGTGCCGGCCGTGTTCTACGGGTCGGCCATGATGGCGTACTCGCTGCTCCTGGCCGTGATCCAGCCGCTGATCTCCCAGCGGGTCGAGCGGATGCGGTACCCGCACGCGATGGCCCTCGGCTTCGGCGGCCTGGCCGTCGGCATGCTCGCCTTCACCGGAGGCAACGAGATCGCGGTCGCCGCCGGCGTCCTCGCCATCGGCGCGGGCAACTCCGTGATCTTCCTCAAGAACACCCTCGAAGCGCTCGCCCGCACCGACAGATCCCCCACGGTCGTCTTCGGCCAGCAGCGGCTCGCCGAAGGCGCCGGCGCGTTCCTCAGCGGCGTCGCGGGCGGGGGCCTCTACCAGCTGTTCGAGTCCGCCGGGAACCTCGCCGGCTTCTGGCTGGCCATCGCCGCCCAGTGCCTGCTGCTGCCACCGGTCGTGATCCTCGCGGACCGGATGCTCCGCCGCCCCACACCCGAACCGACAGGGGTGTCATGAACCCGGCAGAAGCGATCACCACCGCCCACACCGTCGCCGAGCGGCTCCGCGCGGACGCCGTCGAGCGGGACCACGCCAACCAACCCCCGCACGCCGAGATCGAACTGCTGCGTGACAGCGGCCTGCTCGCCCTCGACCCCGACGACCACCCCACCACACACGCCGTGACCCGGATCGTGGCGGCCACCGACCCGTCGATCGGTCACCTCCTCGGTTACCACTACCTGCACCTGTGGCGGGCCACGCTCTACGACAACGCCGAGCTGGCGACCTCGCTACGCCAGGAGGCCGCCACCGGCCGGGTGTTCGTAGCCGCGGTCAGCAACCCACGCGACACCATCACGGCCACCACGACCAGCGACGGACTCCGCGTCTCGGGCCGCGGCGCGTTCGCCACCGGCTGCGCCGTCGCCGACCGCCTGCTCGTCAGCGCGATCCGCGACGATCACACGGCACGTCTCGTCGTCGTCATGCACGGCAGCTGCAGTGGAGTCTCGCACCCTCCGGACTGGGACAATCTGGGCCAACGCCTGACGGCGAGTGGAAGCGTCGCCTTCGACGACGTCCGGGTCAGCCAGGGCGACGTGCTGGGCACCTTCCCGGCCGACGAAGACGAGTCCAGCCCCCGCCACCTACGCCTGTCCCTGGTGTCGCTGGCCTTCCAGGCAGTCCTCACGCAGGTCCTCGTCGGCATCACTGCCGGCGCGATCGACGAGGCCGCCAGATACACACGCGAGCGTTCGCGCCCCTGGCCCGCGAGCGGACTCGGGCAAGCCGTCGATGATCCCCACGTGCTGACGGGCTACGGAGAGTTCACCGCAGTCCTGGCCGCAGCGCGTCTCCTGGCCGACCAGGCAACCCACGCCCTCACCGAGGCCGACACCCGCGGCCCTGCCCTGACCCCGGCCGAACGCGGCCGGACGGCACTGACCGTCTCCGCCGCGAAGGTCGTGTCCAGCCGGCTGGCCACGGATGCGACGAGCCGGATCTTCGAGTTCACCGGCGCGCGCGCGACGGCCCGCGCCACCGGCCTCGACCGGTTCTGGCGTGACGCCCGCACGCTCACCCTGCACGACCCCGTCGCATATAAGGCCCGGGAACTCGGCGACCACCTCCTCACCGGGCGGTATCCACGCATGACGGCACACAGCTGACCGACCCCCGGCATCCGGCTGCGGCCCGACAGAGAAGACCGCGGTGAGGAGCCGTGTCGGCGCGGGGTGTCCAGATTTGGTCATCGGTATGTTCCGCGTGGGCGTCGACGACGGGGGAGCCGTGGTGTTCCACATCGAGGTCATCACGAACAGCTCTAAACCCTGATGATCCGTCCCGAGCCGATTCGCCACCGAGCGCTGCTGGGCGAGGCCGTGTAGGTGGTCGACCTTGTGTTGCAAGCAACGCGCGAGGGTGCCCCGCTCTCCACGACAGCCGCCGTCTTGTTGCAAGATGTTGGCAACAACAAAACTACGGCAGTACTACTGGAGGGGATCCTGATGGCGGTCTACACCCTGCCCGACATGCCCTACGACTACGGTGCGCTGGAGCCGGCCATGTCCGGACAGATCCTCGAGCTGCACCACAGCAAGCACCACGCCGCGTACGTCAAGGGTGCCAACGACGGCATCGAGCAGCTCGCCGAGGCCCGCGCCAAGGGCGACTTCGGCACCCTGGTCGGGCTGGAGAAGACGTTCGCGTTCAACCTGTCCGGCCACGTGCTGCACACCATCTTCTGGGGCAACCTTTCCCCGGACGGCGGCGACCGGCCCGATGGCGAACTGGCGGCGGCGATCGA
Source organism: Micromonospora haikouensis (assembly GCF_000876225.1). Taxonomy (NCBI): domain Bacteria; kingdom Bacillati; phylum Actinomycetota; class Actinomycetes; order Micromonosporales; family Micromonosporaceae; genus Micromonospora; species Micromonospora haikouensis. The sequence goes on from NZ_JXSX01000001.1 coordinate 1,143,025, forward strand.
CGAGCACTTCGGCTCCTTCGACGCGTTCGCCGGGCAACTGTCCGCAGCGACCAAGAGCGTGCAGGGCTCCGGCTGGGGCATGCTGGCCTGGGAGCCGCTCGGGCAGCGACTCATCGTCGAGCAGGTCTACGACCACCACGGCAACGTCGGCCAGGGCTCCACGCCGCTGCTGGTCTTCGACGCCTGGGAGCACGCCTACTACCTGCAGTACAAGAATGTGCGCCCCGACTACGTCGACCGACTGTGGAACCTGGTCAACTGGTCGGACGTGATCGCCCGCTTCGACGCCGCCCGCGCCACGAGTCCGAAGGTCTGACCCGGGTGAGTGAAGCCACCCCCGCGGCGGCGGAACTGCTCCAACGCGCCGCCGGAGTCATCGCGGCCAAGCACCGCGGTGACCTCGGCGGCGCCGAGGAATTGCTCGCCGCGTTCCCCAGCGAGCAGGCCCGCACCCTCGGCTTCTACCTGCTGGCCGACCTCGCACTCGGATTGGTCCGCGCCCAGAGCGGCCAAGCCATGGACGATTTGGTCCGCGAACTGTCCCTGCTCGTGGCCGCCAATGCAGGGAACCCGCCGGCTACAGCATGACCGGGCGGGCGATTTCACCTCGGCGCACCCATGGTCCTCCTGAGGATCCAGAAGGCTAGGGGTTCGAATCCCTTCGAACGCCTTTCACGATCAGGGCCGTGACCTGCGGAAACGCAGATCACGGCCTTGATCGGGTCTTCCCATCTCTTTGGAACGGTGCTCAGATGGAGCTCTGGTCGTCGGTGCGACCTACGGCGGTGAGAGACCGGGTCGGCTGGCCTGCCTGTCAGTGCAGCACCTATTGGCGAGAGGAAGAGGACAGCCGCCGAGACGGCAGACGGACGCCCGCATGGCCATACGCATATCGGGTGGGTGGGCTGGCCTGAGGCGCGTCGCGCAAACCGCCAGCCGGCTGTCATGCCTGTGTCTGCCAGCGGTGTGGGCCAGGACGGTGGCGGCGCGTCGGTCGGTTTCGGCGTACCAGGTGAGGCGGCCGCCGAGCACCACCTCGACGGCCAGGTCGAGTCCGCCGTATCCGCTGCAGAGGGAACCGACGCGTGGGACGGAGGCATGGGCATGCTCACTGCTCATGCCGCCTCCCCACGTCTGGTGTCGGCTCACCTCGGGGGCATGTCCACGGCCCGCAGCCCGGCGTGCCTTCCGGCTGGGGGCGGGAAAGCAGCACCACTTTGTCGAGGAGTACCCGCGCTCGGCGGAGGAAGAACTGCCCCCGCAGCGGGTGCCCGTCGGCGTTCGCTCGTACGGACCCGTGACGAATGGCGCGGTCGAAGGCGTACGCCGAGGACGCAAGCCAGTCCGCAGGGTCGCCGGGATCGGTGGCCGGCGGCTGACTGGGGAGGCTCAGCAACTCCATCACCCTGCTCAACGCGTACAACGCCCACAGGTCCTCACGCGCCAACGCGACGGCGGCCATCCTCGCCTCGCCGACCTGCCGCAACGCCGCCAAGATCGACAAGTGGGCGGACACCCACGGATCGAGGACATCCCGGCCCCACGCGCTGCCGCCGTAATCGAGGGTCGGCACGAACAAGCCGAACCTGACCTTGTGCCACGCGCCCTCCGGGAACACCACCTCGGCTTCCACGACCGCCAGTCTCCCGACCGATCACAGCACGTCGAGCGAGATCCGACCCCCTCTGGCCGGCCCGCTGCAGCGGGAGCCCCTCCAGATGATCTCCGATGATGTGCGCGACGTGTGCTCCCCAGCGGATGCCAACCCGGGTCAACCGGAGCCAACACGGGTCACCACAGCCGGTCGTGGTCGCAAACGGGGGTTCGTGTGCTCGAGCTGTGCTCCTGGGCTGCGCAAACGGGGGTCCGGATGACGTGGGTGAACGTGGGCCACTCCCTGCCACCCCAGGTGAACCCGCAGGTCGCTAGACTAGGCCCTCGCGCCCCCGTAGCTCAGGGGATAGAGCATCGGTTTCCTAAACCGTGTGTCGCAGGTTCGAATCCTGCCGGGGGCACCTCGAAGATCAGCAGAAACGCCACCTGAGCAGCGGATACGTTCCCGCATCGATTGATCATCCCGTGCAGCCGGATGCCACCCTGAGCCGCCGTTTGTAGCCGTCCGTGCAGAGTACGTGCAATGATCTTGACGGCTCTGGAGTGCCAGTTTCCGCAGTTCATAGCCGTGCACGGCAGAGAGGCCGCAGCCCTCGCCACGGCCTCTCCCACGCTACCGGTGATCATCAGCGCAACGCTGCCTCGATCCGCTCGTTCATCCGGCTACGGTCCCCGTCGAGGCACTTCGCGTACACCTTGAGCAGCACGTCCACCGAGTGACCGGCCCGCTGCGCCACCTCGGGTGCCGGCAGCCCGGCGTTGAGCCAGAGCGACACCCCGGCGTGCCGGAGGTCGTACGGGCGACCGGCCAGGGGAGAAGCCACCCGGTCCGGCGGCAGGCTCAACCGCCGCGCCTCCTCCCAGACCCGCGAGTACGTCGACGACGCCACCACGTTGCCCCGGTCACTGCGGAACAGCCGCCCGTCGACGCCCACCCCGAACCGGTCGACGTGCGCCCGCAGGATCGCCACCAGCTCCGGTGGGATCGGCACCTCCCGCGCCTCCGTCACGCCCCGGTGCTTCAACCCCCGGTCGTCGTGGACCTCACCGCTGTCGGTGTACCGCTTCCCCGCCGCCGGACGGGACTTCTCCACCGTCAGCAGCCCCCAACCCGTCGCCGGAAGATGACAGTCCCGCTCCCGCAGGCCCAGCGCCTCACTCGGCCGCAGCGCCGCGAAGTACAGGCAGGCGTAGAAGGCGACCAGGCGCTCACCACGCCGGCCGTTCTTCCCCCGCTGGCCGACGTACGTCACCCCGATCAGCAGCTCCCGCGCCTGGCGGATGTTCACCACGACGCGCCGGTCCACCTCGCCGGCCACCTTCCGCCGGCTCGACCGCACCCGCAGCTTGTCGACCGGGTTGAACTCCAACAGCTCCAGCTCTACCGCGTACTGAAGGACGTTGTAGAAGACCGAGCGCCGCCGCCTGGTCGTCGACGCCGCCGCTGGTCGCCCGTCCAACGTCAGTCCGAGCGCGTCCAACGCCGGCCGCACGATCGCAGCTTCCGCCAACGCCGACAGCGGCAGCGAAGCCCGGTCCAACCACCGCAGCGCCGCAGCGACATCGGCCGGCCGGTCGAGGTGCCGGGACGCAGGCGGGAACTCCCACTCCCGCAACGCCCGCCGCAGCACGCCCGGATCAGGACGCCCGGCCACCTCGCCGACCAGCGCGGCCGTCACGGTCGCCAGCGCGTCCGTCGTGCTCTCCCGGGACTTGGCCGCCGCGCCCGGCCATTTCATGTCGACGTAGCGGCGGACGAACCCGAGCCAGCTTACCGACTCCTTCGGCGCCATCATCGACTCCGGCAACCCGGAGTCACCGTCGAACGCCTCGCCCCGGTTCGCCGCCTGCATCAGGTCAGACCGAAAGTTGTCCGCCAGCGCCCGGGTGGCGAACGTCCGCGACTTCGGCCCCGTCCCCACCAACCATCGGACGGTGTACGACTTCTTGCGACCCGCCAGCGCGTTGACCTGAATGCTGCGGATCCGCACCTCACGCGACTTCACGCCGCCTCCCGGTGCTGTTCCAGCCACGCCCGCAGATTGCGCCGCTCGATCCGCAGTTCCCCGTTGGGGAGCTTGATGCAGTCCGGGGCGACGCCCAGCTCACGCCAGCGGTAGAAGGTCCGCCGCGACACGCCGTTGAGCACGGCGAGGACTTCCGGAACGGTCAACAACTCGCTTTCCATGAGGGGTCCTTTCTCCAGAGATCAAGCGGCAGGGGAGGGGGGAACGGCGGTTGCCGGCGCGACGGCGGCTGTTCGCAGGCGCGCGGTGTCGAGGTCTGTGCGCCAGCGGATGCGTGCGGATATCGCGCGGAGGAGACGGTGTTCCAGCGGTGGCACGTCGGGGTCTTCGGGGCGGGCGAGTTCGAACCGGTACCGCTTCGACCCGTCCGCGTCGTCGGCCTGGTCGTGTTCCTCCGTGTCGGCCATGCCTCCGGCGAGGATGGCGCGCACCCAGGCGCGGTTGTCTGCGCGGTGGTCGGCGAGGCTCTTTCCGGACCATTGGCGGGAGACGAGCACACGCCGGCCGGTGAAGCCGAGGGTGGAGCGTTGGTGGACCTTCCCGGTACACCGGCCGGGGGTCAAGCCCGCCTTGACGCCGTCGGGCTGAACTCCGTAGAGCAGCCAGTTGGCGCACGTCGGCGAGCAGGGCAGCACGGACAGTTCCGCGTGGAGCCGGTCGAAGTGTGCCTTCTGTGCGTCGGATCGGGGCTTGGCCTGGTCGGTCAGGTCTTTCGTGACGTACTTCGTCACGTACCGGATGGAGCGTTCCGCGTCGCGGGTGCCCTGCTCGATGCCCCGGGCGTCGATCCGGCCGAGGCGGGCGACGTACGCGGGTCGGCTGTCGGGTTCCTCCAGGGCGTCCAGAGCCTCGCCCCAGGTGGGCAGCGGGTCGCGCGTCTTGGGGTCGACGTACGCCTGCCGGTCGACGTCCCACACCGGCGGCTTCTCTACCGAGTAGGCCAGCTCGTCGAAGGGTGGCCACCACACCTGGTGGTAGGTGGCAGCGGCGATCTGCTTGAGCAGCCGGCGCGGGAGGGTGCCCCGGATGGCGAAGTGCGCGTGTGGGGCGAGCCGGCATTGCAGCTCCACCGCGCCCGCGTACTGGACGTTCCAGCCGGCGGCGCGGCGGACGTTCTGCCACCACCGGTCGAGGACCCGGGCGAAGTGGATCGCATCGAGGGCGGCCCGCCGGTAGTCGTAGCTACCCGGGTCGACGGGGGTGCCGAGGACGTCGTCATGGGGGCCGTGGCGCTGCCCGCACTCGCAGGGTGCGACGTAGGTGCCCCGGCGTAGGTGGGAGTGGACGGGGCCGTGTGAGCCGAGGGTCAGCGTGATCAGCATCGACGGTCGATAGGTCTTGCCCGCTTTGCCGGAGTAGGCGCGGCCGACGGTGCGCGGGTCGACGGGCAGCCGGGGCAGGTCGGGGGTGTCCTGCCGCCGCCGGGTGGACCGCTTGCGGCGAGGCCGCTCGTCGCGATCCTTCGGGGTGAGGTGCCCGCGCAGGCTGGTTTCGCCAAGCGCTTCGTCCAGCTCCGCGATCGCGGCATCGATCTCGGCCACCTGTGCAGCCCGCTCATCCGGGGTCATCGGCTGGTACTGGAGTGCCTCGCGCTCGAACTCCAGATGCGCCCGCACCCGCACCAGGGCGAGCACGTCCTCACCCGGCTTGTCGGGGCGGACGGCGGGTTCGTCGGCGAGGTGCCAGCCTTCCCGGATCTGTTGGATGCGCAGCCGCCGACCCCGTTCGGCGCACGGCTTGCACTTCGCGGCGAGGGTGGCGCCGCAGGGGACTTCGACGACTTCGGTGAGTCCGGTGGTGGTGTCGGTGCGGCGTAGGGCGAGGGGGCGGACGCAGACGCCGTGTTGCTCGGCGAGCTGCTTGAGCGCGTCCTTGGCCAGGGGCTTGCGCATCCGGTCGGCCCGCGACCCCGGCCGGGGCCGCTGCACCTCGGCCGGTGTCGCGGTGGGCAGGAGTTCCTGTTGGCTCACTGGTCACGCTCCGAGCCGTACGACGTGCCGTTACGAGGTGCGAACGCCGCCGCAGGAACGGGCACCAGCCCCGGCCGCTGCACCGACACCGGCGGCGGTGGGACCGGTTCGGCGGTCGCCGCCTGGTCGTCGACGAGGCGCAGGGACGGCCGGTCCTCAGTTGCGGCGTCGTCCGGTGACCACTGGCCCCAGTCAGCGGCGTCGGTCGGCTGGTCGACGAGGGGCACCGCCGGAGCTACCGAGAAGACGAGCTTGGACAGGCCGAGGAACGCCAGCGCGGGAACGGCCGACAGCAGCCAGCCCGACAGGCTCGGTTTCGCCACCGCGAGCTGCGCCGCGAGGGACAGCGCGACGGCGCAGACGAGCAGGAACAGCGGGTATCCGACCGGCCCGCCGGTGCGGCGTCGCCGCCGGATGGTCAGCAGTGCCGCCAGGGGTAGGAGTTCGGAGATGGCGGCGTTGGCCCAGCCGAACCAGTCGCCGGTGCCGGTGGGGGAGTTGGCCATGGTCCAGTCGTGGACATGGGTGAACGACGCCGCTCCGGCCAGTCCGCCCACGGTGAGGACGATGAGCACCAGGACCACGCCCTCCACCCGGTCTGCGTTGGTCTTCACGGGTTCACCCCCTGGTCGGTGTCGGTGTCGCTGTGGTGGCGGTAGTCGTGGCCGAGTTGCCGGATGTCGTCGTCGGTGAGGTAGGCGAAGCGGACCCGGACGGGTTCGCGGACGCCGTCGAGGACCACGAACCCCACCCCGGGCGACGATTCGGGGATGCGGTCGCACAGCGCGCCCCGGTCGCGGGCGGCATCGCCGAGGACCATGTCCACCTGCTCGGGCTCGGTCAGCCGCAGCCCGATGCGGGTGGGGAACAGGTCCCGGAACGGCAGCACGTCCTTACGCGGATCCTGAAGCGCGGCGACGACATGGACGCCGACTGCCCGGCCTTGGGAGAGGAGGAGGCCGAGGGCTTCCTTGATCCGGTCGCGGACCTTCCGATCGGTGATGTACGCCGTCAACGCCGCCAGCTCGTCGACGACCAGGACAAGCAACGGGTCCTGCGGGGTCGGCACGTGCTGACGGGTCACCCCGCGCAGCCGGGCCGCCCGCACCCGCATCCGCTTCACGGCTTCTTCCAGGACGCCGGCCATGCTGTCGGGGTCGTCGTAGGCGAACCGGGCGAACAGCGGCACCCCCGCCGCCAACTCCATCCCGCCCTTCGGATCGAACGCCCACACCTCCACCAGCCCCGAGCGGATGCCGGCGGCCAGTGCGCGGATCAGCGACCACAACACCGACCCCTTGCCCGACCCCGTCGCCCCCGCGATCAACACATGCGACCCCGACAGCCGCAGCCGATACGGTTGCCCTTCCTCATCGACACCGAGCGCGAGCCCGTCGAAGTCCGGCACCTCAGCCACCGGCAACGGCCCGACGACCTCGGCGAGGGGGTCGCGGCGTACGAGGCGCAGCACCACCCGATCCGGCCGGTTGGTGGAGCGTGCTTGGCCGGTGCGTAGGCGGAAGGCGTAGGCGAGGCGTTCCGCGGCCTGCCCCCAGTCATCCGGGATCTGCCCCGGCAACAGGCGGACGGTCAACTCGTCGCCGTAGCGGTCACAGCGCACCCGTAGGAGCTGCGGCACGTACCGGTCACCGGCGAACGCCGTCGCCAGGCCACAGGTGGCCATCACCGACGCCCACCGCCGCCGGTAGATCACCAGCGCCCGGACCCGAGCGAGGAGCGGGTACCAGCCGAAGCGCAGCCATGACGACGGGTGCCACCGCCACCAGCCCAGACAACCAGCGGCGACCGTCAGGGCGACGCCGGCCAGGGCCAGGCCCCCGAGCTCGACGCGGATCCACAGGGCAAGCGCGGCCGGACCGGTGAGCCACCAGTAGCGGACGGCGAGGACGGTGAGGCGGAACAGGCCCCGGGCGAGCCACCAGAACACCAGCAGCCAACCCGGAACCCGCCACGCCGGAAGACGCACGTTCATCGGCGCCAGGGGGATCTTGTCCCCCGGGATGACGTTGATCAGAGGCACAGGTCACCACCCCGACCCGGACGCGCCAACGTCGAGACGCACGAGCGGCACGACATGCGGCGCAGGTCGAACCTGCGCGGCTTCACCCACCGGCAGCACCGGGGGCAGCGGATCGCGCACACCCGCCCCGAGGCCGGCGGCAACCGCAATACCGACCGGAGAGCAGCCTCGGTTTCCCGGTAGGCGTGGCGCAGACCGGCTAGGAGAGAACGCGTTCGGGCGAGTAGGAGGGCCGCGCCGAGGAGCAGGGGCGCGGCGATGATCAGGGCAGGGGGAACTACGGTGGGCATCACGCCCTCCTTCACCAGATGAGGGATGGGAGAGCGCGGGACGGGTCGGGACTCTTGGCGGGGAAACGACCCGCCCCGCGCGCAACAGCGAGCAGCGGTCAGGCCGCCACCGAGCCGGGAACCGCCGACGCCGGACGGATCGCGGTCGCCCGCAGCGAGTACGCCATCCGCGAGCGGCAGTCACCCGAGGACCGGCCCGGCTTGCACCGCTGCGAGTCCACGTAGGGGGTGAGGGTCAGGCCCTCGAACTCCACCGCCGGCGGATACCCCGGCACCATGGACGGCGGCGGCACCGGCTGCTGTCCGGCGACCACCTTGACCTTCACCTCCGTCGACCGGCCGAACTTCCCCGCCTCCGGGTCCAGGTCCATCACCCGCACCACCCAGACCCGCTCCCCGGTGTCCTTGTCTCGCGCCTGGTTGTCCGCCTCACCCCGCCGCTCAAAGTCGATCTGCGGCGAGACACCCAGGCAGAGCGCCCCGGCGGGGAAGACGTACTCGGACGGGACCGGCACCTTCAACGTCATCGGAACCACGACGAGACCTCCAGTTCCACAAGACAACTCGACTAGTTGACTTGTTAAGTGAGATCGAAGGTAGAGAGTGCCAACTTGACTTGTCAAGTGGCTAATCCACTTTGGTCAGTCGAGCGGGTAGACGTCTTCCAGGTCGTGCCGCGAGGCGGGAAGGAGCACGTCCACTGCGAGCAGCGGCGTGGCGCTGCGGTCGCAGATGACCAGGAGCACCGTCAACACCGGATCGCTCTCGCGCACCTGCAACAGCTTGGCTTCTTCCGCGCTGGGCAGCCGCGCCGAGATGCGTTCGGTCACGTGGTCGAACTTGAGTCGCTTGCGGGAGGCCACGTGCCGAAGCAGCCCCTCCGGCATCGCGTCCTGGACGCCCACGCCGGTTCCCTCGGCCATCTCGACGGACAGGAAGGCTGTGCCCAGCTCCACCGGGCCGACTTCGTCGACCGTGATGAGCCGCCGACGCGCCACGACCGGTGTCCCCGGTTGCACGCCCAGGGCGACAGCCGCTCGCGGCGGGGCGGGAACGGTGCCGGCCGCCAGCAGCGTTGATCCGGCCCGTTCGTCGTCGTCGAGGAGGCCGTACCGACGCCCCTGCGAGCGTTGCTCGGTGCCGCCCGGAGGGCCGAGGACGAAGCGGCCCTTGCCCTGGCGACTCTCGATCCAGCCACCTTGCCGCAGCAGGTCCAACGCGCGGACCACGACGGGCCGGGACGCGCGGAACTCGCGGATCAGTTCGGTTTCGCTGGGCAGCATGGCACCTAGCGGGTAGGTCCCGTCCTCGATGCGCTGTTGCACCGCGTTGACGATCACCACGTACTTCGGCGGCGCAACCTCGATCGGCACCGTTTCACCCCAGACGGCAACTTGGCTTGTCAACAGGCTATCTGCGCTGCTGATCTCCTGTCCATGCGCTGTCGTCGTCCCGACCCGGCCTCGGCGTGAACTGGCTTTGCCAGTCCCGAAGCGCGTTCTTCAACCGGACGTTCTCCTCCCGAAGGCTGGCCTCGGCGGCGTCCCTGGCGATCAGCTCGTCAACGACGCGCCGCAGGAAGGCGTAGACGTGTTCCTCGGCCAGGCCGCGCCGCCCGAACCCGGAGCGCCGGAACCGCAGCCGGCGCACCTGCTCGGGGACCATCGGAGCCAGCCGCGAGGCCGCTCGAAAGACTCCCACCGCCATCGAACCCTCCCATCGGGCCGCCTCCCGTGCTCACTTCCGCACGGCGTTCCTGGCCGTCGTACGTACCGCTGGTTTCCGGTCGGGTTGGCGGACCGTAGCGGCCGGCGGGGTGGCCCGTTGGAGGCCCGCCTTCTGGACGTAGATCTCCCGGCGGTCCAGGGCGTTGCCCTTGGGATCGAGGACGTAGCCGGTGAGCCAGATCCACCCGTAGTAGGTGGGCTGGTCGGGGACCTTAATGACCCGGAAGATCAACGCTCGGTCGCCGCCGAACTGCACCGACGCGTGCCGGTTGACGTACAGCACGTCTCCCGGCTTCGGAACCACGACCGCCTGCCTTCCCTACCTTGGATTGGTCGGGGCGCCGAGGCGGGCGGGCTTCCGCTACGGCCGACACCGCGCCTCCACCAGCACCCGCCCCGGGCCAACTCAGGACACGGCGAAACGCCGCGTGATCATCGGAGGGCCGGCGGCCGTCACCGGTCAGGCGACGACCGCCAGCCCCGCCCACTGCCCCTGTGCGCCGGTGCCTGCGCAGTCGAGGCAGTCGCGCCGCTGCAACCGGTTCGGGTCACCCGGTGCCCGCAGCGAGCGCCGAGGGCTGGCCATCTTCCAGCCCCGCCCCTAGCATGCGGGACACACAGCCGGCGCGGACGGCGAGGACCGATGCGGTCCCTGCTGTGGGCGCGACCCCTCCACGCACCGCACGACGCGAACCCCGGTTTGCTCAGCGCCCCTCCTCGCTGAGCTCACCTCCCGGTGTGCGCGCCGACGCGGCTGCCCATGGGCATCAGCGGGATGCACATGCACAATTGCGGTGGGTGAGCCGTCCATGTAGGAGAGACTGCCCGGGACCTACGGGACCGATCGAGGACCCGTACGTACACCTCTGGCGGACATCGAGCGGACACCACGAGGACCTGCATTGCCGTAAGGACCTCACCCGGGCGAGCGTGGAGACAGCCCATCAGGAAGGCGTAGACGGATGGCACGAGAACGCCGCGAACCTCGCACGATGCTGGAGCACCTGATCCAGCAGAGCGACCGCACGTACGAGGAACTGGCCGACGAGTTCTCCCGGATGGACTCCCGGGCGGCGATCAGCGCCCGGCACCTCGGGCGACTGGCACGCGGCGAACGCGACCTGGCCTCATCGACCCCCGCCACCCGGCGGGCACTACAGGCCATGTTCAACAAGTCCATCGACGAACTACAGCGCCCCTGGGCTCCCCACCAGATGACCCCTGCGCCGGAGCGACACCTTGTTGTCGACCCCACCGGCGCCGGCCCGGAAAGGAACCTCCTCGCCATGGCCGCACAACGCGCCCGTCAGTACGCCATGCTCGCCGCCGAGTCCACCAGCCCCGCCGCCATCGAACAGCTCGCCGAGGACGTGCAGCGCCTCGCCCTGGCCTACCCGCAACGCACCGTCAGCCACGTGCTGCCCGACCTGGTCGAGACACAGGACACCCTGTTTACCCTCCTGGAGCGCCGCCAGGCCCCGAACCAGTCCAGAGACCTGCACTTCCTCGCCGGCATCACCAGCGGCCTGCTCGCCAAGGTCTCCCACGACATGGCCGACCCCCACTCGGCGATGCTCCAGGCCCGCACCGCCGTGCTCTGCGCCGAGCAGGCCGGACACCCCGGGCTACAGGCGTGGCTGCGGGGCCTGCAATCCCTCGTGGCCTACTGGGCCGGCCGCTACGCCGAGGCGGTCCGCTACGCCGAAGCCGGCCGCGAGCACGCCACCCAGGCCGGCGGCACCTCTGCCGTGTGGCTGCCCGCCAGCGCCGCCCGCGCCTACGCCGCCCTTGGCAACGCCGAGCAGGCCAAGGCCGCCATCACCGAGGCCGAGGACGCCTGGTCCCGCGTACGCCCCGACGAGATGGACGAGATGGGCGGCATCTGCACCTTCAACCAACCCCGCACCCTCTACTACGCCAGCGACGCCCTCGCCTGGCTCCCCGGCGAAGCCACCGCCACCGAGCGATACGCCCTGCGCGCCACCCAGGCGTACGCCGACCCCAACGACCCCGCATGGGCGTTCGGCGACCAGGCCGGATCACACGCCAACCTTGCCATTGCCCGCGTGGCCAGCGGCGACCTGGACGCCGCCGCCGACGCCCTGGCCCCCGTGCTCGACCTGCCCGCCGACCAGCGCATCAACGGCATCATCCACTCCGTGCGCCGCGTTCACCAGGCCATCACCCGCGCCGGCCACGCAGGCGACGCCCGCGACCTCATCGACGGCATCGAACACTTCACCCACACCCCGGCCAACGCCCTGCCTCGATAGGGCACGATCGGGAGCATGGACCCGATCACCATCCCCGGCCGCGTCATCACCCTGCGCGATATGCGCTCCGATGACGCGGCCGACGCGTGGGCAATCGTCGGAGACGACCGCGTCACCCGATGGCTTTCCTTCGACAGCCGGGACCAGGCCGCCGCCGTCGCCATGGTCGAAGGCACCATCCAACGCGCCCAGCACACCCCCCGCACCGAGTACTACCTAGCCGTCACCGACGCCACAGACCGCATGATCGGCTTCGCGCGGCTCGGCTTCACCGGCCACCAGGCCGCCAAACTCGGATACGCCATCAGCGCCGACCACTGGGGCCACGGCTACGCCACCGACGCCGCCCGCACCATCGTCGACTACGGCTTCCAGACCCTGAAGCTCCACCGCATCACCGCAGCCATCGGCCCCGACAACACCGCCTCCATCACTGTTGCCGAAAGACTCGGCATGCAGTACGAAGGCCGGCTACGCGACCACGTCCACACCAACGGCGCATGGCGCGACTCCCTGCTCTACTCCATCCTCGCCGAGGAATGGGCCCCCCACCGCCGGCTGACGTGACGTCCGGGGCGCGGAACTGTTCGACAGCGCGCCGGTACGATCGCCGCCATGCGCGACGCCGACACGCCGCCGCAAGAACCCACCGACGACCGACCGCACCCCGTAACACTCACACCCCAGCAGTGCGCCGACCTGATCCGTGCGGCTGCCGCCGAGGTGCGCGAGCGCGTGCAGGAATGGCGCGATAGCCCGAACTGGCGCAACACCCCCACCAACAGCCACCGCTACGAAACGACCGTTGGCGCGATCGATGCCCTCGGCCAGCTACGCGACCCTAACACCGAGGAGGCCGTAGCCAGCCTGGCCGACGCTGTCCGCCCGGTCATCGTGGAATGGCGCCCCAGCCGGCCAGGCCCCGAGCAGTCGATCTACGCAGCAGTAGAACGCCTCCGCCGGACGATCGACACCAGCACGTAGGAGCCGATCGCACTGGAGGACACAGTACTGCTGGGGCAATTGGTTCAGACTCCCTCTACGTGTTCATGGTGGCCCGCCACGGCGGGCCGCCCGTGTCGGCCGACAGGGCACGCGGCCGGTCGCTCCGCGTGTGCTCCACACCAGCCGCGCCCGGTGGCCCGTCGACGGGCACGAGATGGGTTGCCTTGTACGGGCACGATTGCGCAGTGTGATGAGACGGTTGAGTGTCGCCTTGATGGCGGTCGGCGGGCTGGTTCTGCTGTCGGTCGTGCTGGTGTTGGTTCCCCGGTCGTGGTGGGGGGTCCTGGCGTCCGGCTGGCCGGTGCTGGCACCAGTGGCGGGAGGCGTGGCGGCGCTGGCCGCAGGGGTGGTGTTGTGGCGGCGGGACAGCGTGGAGCATGAGGTGTCTGCCGCGCCGACGCCGCCGGACCGGCAGGTGCAGCCCCTACGGTCGTGGGTAGTCCCGGTCGGGTTGGCCGTGGTGGGAGCGGTCACCTGGGCTGCGGTCACCTGGCTGCAAGGCTCTGTGCCGGTGATGGGCGATGGGGTGCAGCGGGCGCAGTTGCGGGTGGAGTCCATCCGGACCGGGCTGACCATCGGCGCGGCGGTGACCGCCGCGTTCGCGTTGCTGCTGGCGTTTCGCCGGCAGCAGTTGGCCGAGCGCACCCAGCAGGCCACCGAGTACGACGCCGGGGAGAAACGCGTCACCGAGCTGTATGTCAAGGCCGCCGAGCAGCTCGGCTCGGACAAGGCCCCGGTCCGCCTCGCAGGCCTGTACGCCCTGGAACGTCTCGCCCACGACAATCCGACCCACCGGCAGAGCATCGTGGAGGTGATCTGTGCCTACCTGCGCATGCCCTACACCCCCACCACCGACGAGTTCGCCCCGGAACCCGACGAACAATCTGCAGGCGGTCCCGCTCTAGCCGAACCAACGGCTTCCACCGGTGACAGCGGCAAACCGGCCGTAGATTCTCGAGAAGAACGCCAGGTTCGCCTCGCCGCCCAACGCATCCTCGCCCGTCATCTGCGACCAACGACCCCAGAAGGAGAGACCCACCCCTTGTACTGGGGCCCGGAGGTGACCCTCGACCTGAGCGAGGCAGTCCTCACCGACCTCAACTTCACCTACTGCCATCTCCACAAAGCCACATTCACCAAAGCCCACTTCACCGGTGCCGCCAGGTTCGACGGGGCGATGTTCAACGGTGCCGCCAGGTTCAACAAGGCGATATTCAACGGTGCCGTCAGGTTCAACGGGGCAAGACTCAACGGCACCGCCTGGTTCAACGGGGCGAAGTTCGACGGCGAAGCGTGGTTCGGCGGGGCGAAGTTCGAGGGCACCGCCTGGTTCAACGGGGCGAAGTTCGACGGTGAAGTGTGGTTTGGCGGGGCGAAGTTCGACGGCACCGCGCACTTTGACGGGGCTACCCTCGCGGGGACGGCGTACGACGGACCGGCGCGCGCCAAGTGATCAGCGTTGCCGAATTGCCCTCTGAAGGATCAAGGCGCTGACGCGCGGCGCGGGGTGCGGCAACCGGCTCCTGCGGAGCCGCCGCCCGGCGCTGATCGCGCCGGGGCGGAAAGTCAGCCGGCCCGCAACCACGTCCCGCGCGTCATCCCTGGGTCAGTGAGTGACCCGGTGACGAGCTTGGCTCGACCAGGGCGACACGACGAAGCCCCACCGCCGGTCGCATTCACCCGACGAGCCTCGAAGCCGTACCGGGGGACGCCCGCGGCGAGTTGCCGGACGGAGCGCGAGGCCGCTCGGGGTTCCAGGGTGGAGAGAGGTGAAGGGAGGGGGAAAGGGCGGGTGTGGGGAGCTGCCCGAGCGTCACCGCTTGGTGGTGGAGGTGTCCGGCTTGAAGAACCGTGAGGAGTGGTCACCCTGCGGGGCGGTCGAGGTGACTCCTCGCGCTGGTCGGACGGTCGCCGGGTACGTCGGGGTGGTCATTCGGTGGCTGGTCTGGCCCGAGGTGGAGTTGCCGATCGGTTTCATGGAGGGGGCGGGCGGGGGCGGACGCGGGGTTGGAGCGCCTCCGGCGGGGGCGGACGACTCCGGGATGGAGTTGCCGAACGGTTCCGGTGGTTGGGTGGTTGAGGAGGGATGCCATCCCGTCCGCCACCGACCCAGGCAGAGCCGAGCAGAGCAGGGCCGGGGTGACAAGGTGGTTCGTCCGGTAGGGCGCTCCACCTTGTCACCCCGGCCCTGGCCTGCTCCACGGTGTGTGGGTCGGCGGCAAGACGGGAGAGCAGGGATGCGAAGCCGCCTTCTGTGGCTCAGTGTCACACCTCTCTGACACTATGTCAGCATGGTCAATGCCCCTCGACAGCCCGCCAATGGTGCGGGCACGCGTAAGAACCTTCCCCCAGCCACCCAAGCCGCCCTTTGGGCCGTCAGCAGCGGTAAGTGCTACGCGCCGGGCTGCTCGATCCCCGTCTTGTTGGAGGTGCGTCCTGGGGTGTATCAGAAAAACGCGCAGATTGCGCATATATACGGTGTTAAGCCCAAAGCCGCCCGTTATCGGGCCGAGATGACCCCCGAGGAGCGGGACTCGTTCGCTAACCTTCTCCTATTGTGCCTCGCCCATCATGAAGAAGTTGATGGCGATGAGTTGCGCTATTCGCCGCAGGTGCTGAAAAAGTGGAAGGTCGCGCATGAGGGAGAAAACAACGCGGTCCTCAACCGGCTGATAGTGCCAAGTGGGGACGTGCTGATGAATTTTCTGGCCGAGATTGCAACCCCGCCGCTCGATCGTCTTGAGGAGATCACCAAGCGGTTGGAGGAGACCGGAACGGCAAGTGCGGAGACAGTACGGGAGCTAAAGCAGATTATTGCTGCGATGTCTGACAGTGGGGTTGACACCCACACGGCGAGGGCGTTGGCGTACTCCGCAGAGATTTTCTCATCAAGCGACCTTAGGCAAAGTGCTCAGGGGTTGGCTCATGCCGCAGACGTCTTGCCGGGCATACTGAGGGATATGCAGCAGACTGTTAATCGGCTGTCGCAGTTCCACTGATGGCTAGTTAGGCTGCGTCAGGGTTCGCAGTCTCGGTTCGTCACTAATGCAGTCGCCGTAGGGTGCTGCTGCCTTGGCTGTACGGCCATCCGTACAGCCAAGTCGGCCTACGGACTCGGTCCGAGACCGACGGGAGACGACACGACGAGCAGGCTAGTGCCGTGGCCACGAATGTTCACGGTGTTGGGTGACACGCCGTCTGGCCTGTCGGCTGGGCGGGGTCGTGGCGGTCAGGCTGTGGCGGTGGCAGAATCCGTTCGCGTTCGGCGGCTCAGTGACCAGGAGGGTCAGCAGCTGCTCAGAATCACCCGCCGGGGTACCGGCTCGCCGATCCGCCTTCGGCGGGCGATGGTCGTGCTCGCCTCGGCCGGTGGGAACACGGTGCCGGCGATCGCCCGTCTCGTGCAGGCCGACGAGGACACGATCCGGCTGGTCGTCCACCGGTTCAACGAGATGGGGATGGCCAGCCTGGACCCTCGGTGGGCGGGTGGCCGTCCCCGCCAGATCAGTCTCGATGAAGAGGCGTTCATCGTCGAGACGGCCAACACTCGCCCCGAGAAGCTGGGGCGGCCCTTCACCCGGTGGAGTGTCCGCAAACTCGCCGAGCACCTGGGCTCGCATGCCGTTCGGCGGGTCCGGGTGGGGCGGGAGAGGTTGCGGCAGATCCTGCACCGGCATCGGATCACGTTCCAGCGGACGAAGACGTGGAAGGAGTCCACCGACCCCGACCGGGACGTCAAGCTCGCCCGGATCGAGCAGGTGAGCAGCCACTTCCCGCAGCGGGTGTTTGCCTTCGACGAGTTCGGGCCCCTGGTCATCCGCCCGCGGGCCGGCACCGGCTGGGCGCCCGCGGGCCATCCGCACCGGCTACCGGCGAACTACCATAAGCTGCACGGCGTGCGGCAGTTCCACGGCTGTTACTCCGTCGGTGACGACCAACTCTGGGGCGTCGTGCGGCGTCGCAAGAGCGCCGCGAACAGCCTCGCCGCCTTGAAGTCGATCCGCGCCGCCCGCCCGGACGGGGCACCGATCTACGTGATCCTGGACAACCTGTCCGCGCACAAAGGCCTCAAGATCCGCAGATGGGCGGCCCGGAACAAGGTCGAGCTCTGCTTCACCCCGACCTACGCCTCCTGGGCCAACCCGATCGAGGCCCAGTTCGGACCGCTACGCACCTTCGTCATCGCCGGCTCGAACCACCCGAACCACCCAGCGTTGACCCGGAAACTGCACGCCTACCTGCGCTGGCGCAACGCCAACGCCCGCCACCCCGACGTCCTGGCCGCCCAACGCCGCGAACGCGCCCGCATCCGCAGCGAACGCCAACGACGCTGGGGCCAACCCACCACCCGCGCAGCCTGACCCCAACACCGTCAACGTTCGTGGTCACGGCACTAGCCGCAAGTGACCGACGCTGGCCGACAGCAGTCTTGATCTTTGCAATGCAGAGGCAGCGAGACCGCAAGCTGCCGACAACGCTTGCCACTGGTCGGCGTAGCGGTCGTGCTCAGCGGCATGGGACGGCGGCGGAAAACAAACTACGGTGCGTCATGCTGGCGTTCATGGCGGAGTGGTCCGCTGCAGACGCGCTAATTGCGATCCGTCGGACATACCTGATGGTCGGGATCCCACCACAACACGTGGAAGACCTCGTCAGCCCGGAAGCCCCACAGTCGCTTGACGCCTGATAGCCGGAACCGAAACAGTTCGTCGGTCACCTCGTCTAGGTGTAGGTGCGTCAGCCGGGCCTGGGCCGTCGCACCCACACTATCGATTGGGTAGCTGTGATGCTTCTTGTGTCGCTTGTGGCTAGGCCCGGTCATTTGGGCCATGATCTCGCCCCATGTGAGGGTGCTGATCTGGCATAGGAAGTCCAGGATCTCCCACGCGTCCGGTTCCCCTGACACTGGCCATCGCCATGGGCCTTGAAAGGTGCGGTCAACGTGGTGGAATGACAAGGTCAGGCGTCGATCGTTGCCGTCAGGGCGTGGGAGGGCCTTCGGCTGACGTTCGCCGGCATGCTTGGGGAGGGCTGCTGCCTTCGCCTTTGGTTTGCGGGGGGACATGCGGAAGAGGGGCCTACTTCTGCGGGGTCTCTTCGTTCGCCCAATCATCCCAGGCGATTTCATCGACCGGCACTGCGTCTTCTGCGGTGTCAACGCTCGCGTAGTAGTTCTGCATTGCCTGCGGGGTGATCTCCGTGCTTGATCGAGCTGTTGCCGGAAGGCCGCCGCGCGCGTCCCGCCACGGGTCCTCACCGTGCGTCAGGTGGCTGAGCTTGCGCCCGTCTAGGTGGCCGTAGTTGTCCAGGACCACGTCAACGGTGGTCAGCTCCGACTCAGTGAGGTTACCCGGATCGCCCAGCGGCCAGTCACTGATCGAGAACTGCCCGCGGTGTACGTCGTACAGGTCACGCACAACAGGCCCGTTCGCCCACGCCTCGATGCGCTCGGGGAACAGCGGTTTGTCATCCCAGACCAGATGCCAAGCCTGCGAGTAGTAGACAAGCTTCTGCAGCTTCATGGCCGACATCTGTCCGTGGCGGGACAGAATGTAGGCGGCCACGTCGTGAACGTTAGCCATTTTGATCACTCCCGGCGGGTAGAGGGGGCGTGCCCGCGTCGGTGCCCAAGGGTAGCGGCTTGCCTTCAAGAGTACCTGCAGGCTGCGACAGCGATGCCGTTTCGCCTTGAGTAACCGGTATGTCGTTCCTGACTGCTCTTGCAGCTCAGGGTGCGTGGGTAGGTGGGAGCCCGGCGCGGCGGGGCTGGGCTCCCCACGCTGGGTGCCGTTAGTGCTTAGCCGTTCCCTTCGCCGAGGGGCCCGAGTCACGCGTCCCCAGGACGAACGCGTACGCCTCCGCAAGATCCCGGACCATGCCGGCGCTCTGGACGCCCGGGTCATAGCGCTCCGCGCCCCGCTTGATGGCCTTGAGGAGCGCATCGCGGACCGCATCAGGTGATGAGGTGCTCTGGTTGTCTGCCATGACTGGGGAGGCTAAACGCTGGGTACGACACAAGAGAAGCAGTGGAGACTGGATCGCTACGACGTGTGAGGATGCTGCCGGCCAGAGTCGAGGTGGCCGACCGATGGACGCCGCTTCAGGGTCGACGGAAGCCGACACGACCGGCAAGTCAGTGACAGGGACTGCCGCCGGCCGACAGGAATCTTGACTCTGCAACAGACCTAAGCGCCGCGCTCGCGGCCTGCCCTGCGGGCGGCCTCCGGCCGTCCTCGGGCGTCCGCAGCGGCCCCGTGCAGAGTGCGTGCAACGATCTTGGCGTACGAAGCCGGCGAGCAGCCAGCCCGCCCAGGTCACGGCCGCAGTGGTCACACTGCCACTGTCGCCTTCCTAAACCGTGTGTCGCAGGTTCGAATCCTGCCGGGGGCACCTCGAAGATCAGCAGAAACGCCACCTGAACAGCGGATACGTTCCCGCATCGATTGATCAATCTGTGCAGCCGGATGCCACCCGTATTCGCCACTCGCGGTGCGGCGGGTGGAGCTCATCCGGCCCGGTCTGACCAGCGGCACGGCGGCGAATGCCGCGTTCGACGCCGCGCGGTGCTGCGGCGGGTCCGCGTTGCCCGAGGATGGGCCCCTGCGGCCGCGATGGCGGTTCTCGGGGTCCCGCCGTGGTCAGCTCAAGGTGAAGGTCACGTCGTCGACGTCGAAGGCCGTGACGCCGTTGCCGGCAGTCTCACTGGCGATGAAGCTGGCCGTCGCGGTGCGCTCGGTCGTGGCCGTCCCGGTCGACATGCTGTACTGCCGCCACTGCGACCCGCCGTCGAAGGCCAGGGAGAACCTCGTCTTCGGGGGTATCCCGGTGACTGCCAGCCCGACGTTCAGGTAATCGCTGCGGCTGGTCTCGGTGGTGATGGTCCGGACCCAGAAGCGGACCGTCAGGTCGCAGCCGGCTGGCACCGTGACGGTGGTGCGTAGCAAATCGGAACGCGTCACGTCCAGCCCGGCGAAGGTGGCGTACGCGAGGCCGGTGTGTGCGGGCCGGGTCGCGTCGCCGAGCACGACCATGCGCGGGCCGGCTGTCCAGCCGGTGGCGCTGAGCTCGAACCCCGGGTTTGCGTGGATCTGCCCGGTGCAGGGCCCATCGGCCGCCGGTCGGGCGTCGGACACGCCGCCCGTAGCGAGGAGCAGCAGGGTCGCAGCCAAGGCGGTGGTGACGAGGGTCTTCATCAGTCCTCCCATGTCGAGACATCCGAAGTTATCGATATGTATCGACCATGCGCGATGGGCGTTGGCGCGTCAAGCTTCTTCCGGCGTCAGCTCTGCACGATGCTCGCTTGGCCTTCCAGGCTCGCAGGAACGGACGATCAGCGCCCACTGCGCGTCGGTGGTGCATCGACGACGCCACGGCGTTGCCCCGGTCACTGCGGAACAGCCGCCCATCGGCCCCCACCCCGAACCGGTCGACGTTCGCCCGCAGGATCGCCACCAGCTCCGGCGGGACCGGCGCCTCCCGCGCCTCAGCCTCGCTCCGGTGCTTCAACCCCCGGTCGTCGTGGACCTTCGCCGCTGCCGGTGGCTCTGCAGTCGCTCCCGGCCAGGTGGCGGTGTCCGCTGGGGGCACGGTCCGCGCCACGAATGCCGACTCGGCCTTTCCAGCAGGAGCCGTCCATTCGTACGTCCGTCAAGGTCTGCTTGACGCGGCGGGCCGGGCGACGGCCGCTCTCCGGGTCGGTGGGTCGGCGGCAAACGGGATGGCACAAGGCGACGGGCGCTGCTCGAATCGGGGCAGCCTGCGCTACGTACTGGACGGATTGTGGTGTCTCGCTGCCATGCCCGACGCGAAGTGACGCTCTGCCTCGTGCCTGTGCTGGTCGGCACGTGCCTGACGGACCGCAGCCGAATCCTGATCCGACGAGAGCTTCGCACGGTCCCGT
This sequence comes from Micromonospora haikouensis, assembly GCF_000876225.1. NCBI lineage: Bacteria > Bacillati > Actinomycetota > Actinomycetes > Micromonosporales > Micromonosporaceae > Micromonospora > Micromonospora haikouensis. Next base: position 1,163,872 of record NZ_JXSX01000001.1, read on the forward strand.
CGAGTCACGAAGACAACAACCGCAAGCAACAACACCACGAGGATCGCGAGCGTCACCACCAGTGTTGTCATGTCATCAACGCTACGGGACGCGCGCCAGTTCCGACTACCGCAGGTGGCAGCGAGGTCGGGTCGACGCCGGACGAGGGGTGACGGACTCTTCGGAACCCGCACGGATTGATCAAGTGCGTCGCTGAGAAGTACTCGCCGACGAGGGCGGATATCGTGCTGCCGTGCTGACACTCTCTTGCGGACATCCGGCGGACGCGGCCACCAGCCGGGTGTGTTCCCACCTGGTCGCCGTACCCGAAGACCAGGACGTGGCGTGCCTCCGGGTGCTGACCGGGCGCGGGATGGAGTTCGACCTGGTCTGCCGGGCGTGCGACGAGGCCGGCCAGCCGCCCGTGCTGGTCGTGGTGTGCGAGGGATGCGTCGACCGGCTCGTCGAGGACGGGGAGATGCTCGGTTGGCGCGGCGAGCCGGAGATCCTGGAACGGCCGGAGCCGCTCGACGCGACAGTGTCGTGCTGGTCACTGCCGCCGTCGTTGGGGCAGGTGGTCGACCTCGCTCCGATCGACGACGCCGACGGCTCCCGATGGCTGGCGCTCACCGCCGACGGCGCCATCGCCGAGCTCGACCCGGACAACGACCGGGTCGCGGTGCTGGCGACCGTCGAGCTGGTCGACGAGCCGGGGCACACCCCATGGATGGACCGTCAACTTCGGCGCAGGCTGCACGCCTCCGCCTGTGGCCGCTTCGCCGCCGTGGTCGACGACTACGGCCGGTACGGGCGGGTGGTGGACCTCGGTCGGGGTGGTGTGGTGACGCTGGCGCTCGACGGCGGGGACTACCACGCGAACACGGTGCCGTTCTCGCTGGCCTTCGCGCGGGTCGACGACCGGCCGTTGGTGGTGCACCGCACCCGCTGGAACCGGCTCGACGTCAGCGACCCGGCCACCGGGGAGTTGCTGACCGCGCGTGAGTTCGAGAAGACGTCGGAGCAGCAACGGCCGGCGCACCATCTCGACTACTTCCACGGCCGGCTGCTCTGCTCGCCCGGCAGCCGGGTGCTCGCCGACGACGGCTGGATCTGGCACCCGGTCGGCGAGCCCTCGGTGTGGGAGCTTCGCCCCTGGCTGGACGGCAACGTGTGGGAGTCCGAGGACGGGCCGACCCGCCAGCGGCTGTGTTTCCGCGACTACTACTGGAACGGGCCGCTCTGCTTCGTCGGCGACGGCCTGCTGGCCGTCGGTGGGATCGGCGACGACGACGAGACGATCCTGCCCGGCGTACGCCTGTTCGACGTGGCCTCGGGCCGCGAGCTGGCCACCTTCACCGGCCCCGCCGGGGACTGGTTCTCCAACGGCCGGCGGCTCTACTCGGCGCACACCGACGGCCTGCACGTCTGGGACCCGCTCACCGGTCACCGCACCGGCACGGTGCCCGGCTTCGTGCCGACCTGCCTGCACCGGGGCACCGGCGAACTCGCCGCCGTCGCCGACGGTGTGCTGCGTCGTTGCCGGCCGGCGTGAGCGTTCCACCGGGGGTGGTCGGCCCACCCCGCCACCCCGCCGGCACGGCCCGGTAACCACGTACGTCGCCGGCCGGCACGGCCCCACTCGCGGGGCGCGCCGGCCGGCGGGGTGCTGTCGCCGTTACGGGGTCACGGAGAGCAGGTGGGCCTTGTAGCCCTCACCGTAGGTGCTGGTGGGGGTGCCGTTGTAGTCCTGGATGAGGACGTTGCCGCCGCTGCATCCCCAGGGGTTCCAGGTCCACGCCGTGTAGCCGATGCGCTTGGAGTCCAGCCAGGTCATCACCTGGTCGATGTAGTCGTGGGCGCAGGTGTCCTGGCCGATCTCGCCGGCGTGCACCGGCACCTGCGCGGCGACGGCGCCGATCTGGCTGTCCCAGCAGCTGACGGTGACGCAGGCGTTGAAGTTGTACGAGTGCCACGACGCCACGATGTTGTTGAGCGGGTCGTTCGGCTTGTAGTTGAGCCACTGGCTCAGGTCGTTGGTCCAGGTCAGGCCGGCGACCAGCAGGACGTTGCCGGCGCCGGTGGCCCGTACGGCGTCGACCAGGTCCTGCATGCCGGCGACCTCGTAGGTGATGCCGGTGCAGGTGCCGCCGTCGCGCAGGCAGCGCCACGCGGCGGCCATGTCCGACCAGTTGTTGGCGGCGTCCGGGTAGGGCTCGTTGAACAGGTCGAACACCACGGCGTTGTTGCCCTTGAAGGCGTTGGCCACGCCGGTCCAGAACTGCGGCGTGTGCTGCATGCTGGGCATCGGCTTCTGGCAGGTGGCGTTGACGTCGGCGCAGGCGGAGATGTTGCCGGTGTACTGCCCGTGGGTCCAGTGCAGGTCGAGGATCGGGTTGATCCCGTTGGCCACGAGCAGGTTCACGTAGTCCTTGACGGCCTGCTGGTACGTCGCGCCGCTGGGCGAGCCGGAGAGGCCGAGCCAGCAGTCCTCGTTGAGCGGGATCCGCACGGCGCGGATGTTCCACGCCTTCATGGCGTTGACCGAGGCCTGGTCGACGGGGCCGCTGTCCCACATGCCCTTGCCCTGCACGCAGGCGAACTCACCGCTGGCCCGGTTGACCCCGAGCAGCCGGTAGGTCGCCCCGCTCGCCGTCACCAGCCGGTTGCCGGAGACCTTCAGGGCGGGCGCGGCACCGGTCGGCGGCGGGGTGGTGGGTGGCGGAGTGGTGGGCGGCGGGGTCGTCGGGGGCGGGGTGGTGGGCGGCGGGGTGGTGGTCGGCCCGGGGGTCGGCGACGTCACCGAGCCGGTGCAGGTCGTGCCGTTGAGCGCGAACGACGTCGGCACGGGGTTGCTGCCGCTCCACGAGCCGTTGAAGCCGATCGCGGTCGACCCGCCCGTGCCCAGCGATCCGTTCCAGCCCAGGCTGGCGGCCGAGACGCGGGTGCCGGACTGCGACCAGGTGGCGCTCCAGCCCTGGGTGACCTGCTGGCCGCTGGTCGGGAAGTCGAAGGTCAGCGTCCAGCCGGTGACCGCGGAGCCGAGGTTGGTGATGGCGATGTTCCCGCTGAACCCGCCTGTCCACTGGCTCTGCACGGTGTATGCCACGGAGCAGCCGGTGGCCGCCGCCGAGGCGGGGAAGGTGAGCCCGGCCAGGCCGGCCGCGACCAGGGTCGCGGTGGTGCCGACGGCCATCAGGGCATGACGATGTCTCATCTGATCTCCTCGTGGTCGAGAGGGGATCGTCGATGGGAGCGCATCGAAGAGCTTTGTTTATTTACCTCACTAAGTCAAGCTGGCGACTGCGCCGCCCGCCGGGCGGCAGGCGGGCGTTCGGGCGGCCCTACTCCGGGCCGCCGGGCGGCGGGGCCGTGGTCTGCCGCACGATCACCGTCTCGGTGGGGCACCACCGTTCCCTGACCGGCGCGCCGTCGAGCAGCGCGAGCACGGAGCCGGCCACCAGCTCGCCGAAGTCGTGCACGTCGAGGCTCATCGTGGTGAGCTGCGGGGCGGACAGGCGGCACAGGCTGGAGTCGTCCCAGGCGAGCAGGCTCAGGTCGCGGGGGACCGTGAGGCCCAGCTCCCCGGCCACGTCCAAGCCGCCGACCGCCATCAGGTCGTTGTCGTAGATGATCGCGCTGGGCGGGTCGCCGTCGCGCAGCAGCCGGGCGGTCAAGTCCGCGCCCGACTCCTCCGAGTAGTCGCCGGTCAGCACCACGGCGTCGATGCCGGCCGGGCCCGCGGCGGCCAGCAACGCGGCGGTGCGGGTGCGGGTGTGCCGCAGCGTGTCCGGCCCGCTGATCCGCGCGATCCGGCGGTGCCCGAGGCCGGCCAGGTGCGCGACCGCCGCCCGCACCGAGCCGACGTCGTCCCGCCGGACGGCCGGGGCGTCGCCGTCGGGCTCGCCGGCCACGACCACGGGGAGGCCGAGTTCGCGCAGGACCGCCGGCCGGGGATCCCCGGCGGTCGGGTTCACCAGCACCACGGCCTCGGCCAGCCGGAGCTGCGCCCACCGGCGGTAGGCGGCGATCTCGGCGGCGTGGTCGGCGACGATGTGCAGCAGCACCGACCGCCCGTGCTCGGCGAGGCGCTCCTCGATGCCGGAGATGAATTCCATGAAGAACGGCTCGGCGCCGAGCAGGCGGGGCGCCCGGGCGAGCACCAGGCCGACCGCGCTCGTCGTGCTCATCGCGCCCCCATCGCAGGTCAGCGGGCCGATCCGGTCGGCGGCGCGAACTCCCCGTCGAGGCTCTCCGACACCCGGAGCCCGCGGTGGAACGGCACCAGCTCGGACTCCAGGACCAGGGCGGCGGCCCCGACGGCGGACGCGGTGGCGGCGGACCGGGACAGCCGTACGTCGACGGCGTGCGCGGAGCGGGAGAAGACGGTGTGCAGCTCCTGGCGCAGCACGGGCAGGTAGACCGAACCGGCGACGGCGAAGCCGGGCCCGGTCAGGACGATGACCTCCAGGTCCATCACGTTGGCGAGGGTGCGGGCGGCCGCCGCGACGTACCGGGCGGACCTCTCGCACAGCGCCAGCGCCCGCCGCTGTCCGCGCCGGGCGGCGCGGCCGATCGCGGCGAAGTCGCGGGCGACCGCCGCGGGGCCGGTGCCGGTGGCGAGGCCGAGCGCCCCGGCCAGGCCCGCGTCCGCCCGCCCCGCCGCGACCACGGCGGCGGGCCCGGCGACGGCCTCCACGCACCCCCGGGCCCCGCACCAGCAGCGCGGGCCGTCCGCGTCCACGCAGACGTGTCCCAGCTCGCCGGCGTTGCCGCTCGGGCCGCGGTAGGTGATCCCGTCGATGACCAGCCCGGCGCCGAGGCCGCTGCCCATGTAGAGGGCGGCGGCGGCGCTCGCCGTGCCGAACCCGCCCGCCCAGTGTTCGCCCAGGGCGGCGGCGGTGGCGTCGTTGTCCAGCACCACCGGCAGGTCGGTCGCCTGCTCCAGGGCCGAGCCGAGCGGGAACTCCCGCCAGTGCCGCAGCTCGGGGTTGAGGCCGGCGACCCCCCGACCGGTGAGCGGGCCGGGGAAGACCAGGCCCACCCCGACCAGCCGCGCCCGGTCCACTCCGACGCTGTCGACCAGGGTCGGGATCTCGGCGGCGATCCGGGAGACGACCGTCGCGGGCGCCTCGGCACCGACGCCCGGCCGGGAGATCCGGGCCACCACGACCCCGGTCAGGTCGGTCAGGACGTACGTCATGACCCCCTGGCCGAGGCACACGCCCACGGCGTACCGGGAGGTGTGGTTGAGCCGGAGCAGGACCCGCCGCTTCCCACCGGTCGACTCGGCGTGGTCGGTCTCGACGACCAGGCCCTCGTCGATGAGCTTGCGGACGAGGTTGGAGATGGTGGGCGCGGTGAAGCCGGTCACGCTGATCAGGCCCACCCGGCTGATCGTGCCGGCCGCCCGGATGGCGTCCAGCACCGCGGCCTTGCTGCTCGCGTGCGGCAGCTTGTCCGCTCTCGGTCCGCTCACTGCTCCCCGGTCACGCCGTCCGACTCCCCCGCAGAGCATAGGCGTTCGCCGCTGCCGCCGCGCACGCCTGCTGGCGGCCGGCGGGTCAGGCCCGGCCGCCAGAGCCCCGCCGGGCGACGCTCAGCGCCGCAGTTCCCGCCAGCCCGAGCTGCCTCCGCGCCACGCCCCCGCGAGGATGCTCGCGGAACTGTGGCTGGAGCATTCCAGCACCTTCGAGCGGCCTTGCTCACCACCGATCTGCGCCTGGACCTCCCAGCGCTGACCATCGGTGCGGATGTAGACGTCGCGACGTCCTCGTTTGGTCGCGTCCCCGTTCCACCAGTGCTCCTCGACGATCACCTCGCGACCGTACCAGCAGGCGCGGGTGCGGCGGCAGCCACGACGGTGAGGGAATCTCGCACGGACCGCCCGGGGCGGGTCGGCCGTCACGGCGGGTCGGGCACAGGATGTCGGGTACGCGTGATCCCGTGGTTTCTGGCGGCAGGAAGGGGAGATCCGGGTGCTGGACCGGCTGAACGAGGCGATGGCGTACGTCGAGGGGCATCTCGACCAGCGGATCGAGGTGGGTGAGCTGGCGCGGATCGCGGTGACGTCGGAGCACCACTTCCGGCGGATGTTCTCGGCGCTGGCCGGGATGCCGCTGTCGGAGTACGTGCGGCGTCGCCGGCTCACCGTCGCCGCCGCCGAGGTGCTCGCGGGGGAGCGGACGCTGCTCGACATCGCGCTCCGGTACGGGTACGGGTCGGGGGAGGCGTTCGCCCGGGCGTTCCAGGCCGTGCACGGGGTCGGCCCCGGCGAGGCCCGGCGCAACGGCGCCGCCCTGCGGTCGCAGCCCCGGATGTCCTTCCGGCTCGTCGTCGAGGGGAGATCCAGCATGCGGTACCGCATCGCCGAGAAGGACGCCTTTCACCTGGTCGGGCGGAAGGCCCGCGTCCCGCTCGTGCACGAGGGGTTGAACCCGGCGATCGTGGCGTTCGTCAAGAGCATCGACGCCGGGACGACCGAGCGGATCGCGGCCCTCTCCGACCAGGAGCCGCAGGGCATCGTCAACGTCAGCGACAAGCTGGGGGTCAACCGGGAGGAGGGCGCCGAGCTGGACTACTGGCACGCCGTGGTCACCGCCGCCATCCCGCCGCGGGACCTGGACGCCATGCCGGTGCCCGCCGGCACCTGGGCGGTCTTCTCCAGCTCGGGCGAGTTCCCGCAGGCCCTCCAGCACCTCTGGCGGGACGTCTTCACGGAGTGGTTCCCGTCGAACCCGTACCGCAGCCGGCCGGGCCCGGAGATGCTCCGGGCCCGGGTGTCCTCCGACGGCTCCCGGGCCGACGCCGAGCTGTGGGTCCCGGTGGAGCGGGTCCCGGCCTGAGCCGCGCCGGCCCCGCCCGCGAACGGCGGACGGGGCCGGGCGGCGGCCCGGGTGCGGCGACTCGGCGCGGCGGCTCAGCGCGCGGCGCGCAGCGCCTCGGCGAGCGTGGTCGGCTCGCGGCCGATCAGCTTCGCCAGGTCGTCGCCCTCGACGTACAGCTCGCCCCGGGCCAGGCCCAGGTCGCTGTCGGCGAGGACGGCGGCGAAGCCCTCGGGCAGGCCGGCGGAGACCAGTACCTCGGTGAACTTCTCCGCCGGCAGGTCGGTGTAGCCGACGGCGTGACCGGTCTGCCGGGACACCTCCTCGGCCAGCTCCGTCAGGGTGAACGCCGCGCCGCCCAGCTCGTACACCCGGTTGGTCTCCGCGGCACCGGTGAGCGCCGCGGCGGCGGCCTCGGCGAAGTCCGCGCGGGTCGCGGCGCTGACCCGCCCGTCGCCCGCCGCGCCGGTCACCCCGAACTGGAGGTACGTCGAGAGCTGGCCGGTGTAGTTCTCCAGGTACCAGCCGTTGCGCAGGATCACGTACGGCAGGCCCGACGCGGCGATCTCCCGCTCGGTGGCGAGGTGTTCCCCGGCGAGGACCATGCCGGAGCGGTCGGCGTTGGCGATGCTGGTGTAGACGACCAGCCCGACGCCGGCCTCGCGGGCGGCGGCGACGACGTTGTGGTGCTGGGTGACGCGCTGCCCGACCTCGCTGCCGGAGACGAACATCAGCTTGTCGGCCCCGGCGAACGCTGTGCGCAGCGACTCGGGGTCTGTGTAGTCGACCTGCCGGGTGTTCACCCCGTGCCCGGCGAGGTCGGCGAGCTTGCCGGCGTCCCGGCCGAGCGCCACGATCTCCCCGGCGGGCACGCCCCGCCGCAGCAGCGCGGCGACGATCAGCTGGCCGAGGTGGCCGGTGGCTCCGGTGACGACGATGGACATGGTGTGCTCCCTCTCGATACCGGAGACGATCCCCTGGTCGGGGGCCGTTCTCCGGGTCGGACGATCCGTCGTCCGGTGCAACGGGAAGCTTCCGCTGCCACTTCCCGTTGGAGAGTAGGCACCTTGAAGTAAGGCACTATCTGATGGAGAGTCAGAGCGTGGAACCCACTCCCTTCGCCCGCGACTGCGGCAGCCGGCAGGTCCTCGACCGGATCGGCGACCGGTGGAGCGTGCTCGTCGTCCTCACCCTCGCCGACGGCGGAAAGCGCTTCAGCGAGCTGGCCCGGCGCATCGAGGGGGTGAGCCAGAAGATGCTCACCCAGACGCTGCGCGGCCTGGAACGCGACGGCCTGATCACCCGCACCGCGTACGCGACCGTCCCGCCCCGGGTCGACTACGCGCTGACCGGCCTCGGGCGCAGCCTGCTCGACCTGGTGGGCGGGCTGGAGGCGTGGGCGACGACGCACCTCGGCGAGGTCGAGGCCGCCCGCGCCCGCTACGACGCCGCCGGCTGAGGGCCCGCCCGTGGCAGGCCCGATGGCGGGCGGCGCGCCCGGTGGGATTGCGATGTAACGGGAATCGGCGGTAAAGCGCTGCGCCCCCGAAGCGCCCGGGCGGGCGCACTCCGGACATAGGCTTCGCGAGGTCGGAGGTCGGACACGGGTTCGAGGGGGCGTGTCCGGCCGCCGCCCCACCCGGCACCGGCCGCCGCCCACCCGGCACCCACCCGGCGATCAGTCACCCGCCCTGGGTCAGGCCGCCAGCTCGTCGACCCGGCTGAGCACCCGGTCGATCAGGCCGTACTCCCGGGCCTCCTCGGGGGTGAACCAGCGGTCCCGGTCCGAGTCCTGCTGGATCTGCTCCACGGAGCGCCCGCTGTGCCGGGCGATCAACTCCTGCATCGTGCGCTTGACGTGCAGCATGTTCTCCGCCTGGATGGTGATGTCGGCGACCGTGCCGCCGAACCCGCCCGACGGCTGGTGCATCATGATCCGCGAGTGGGGCAGGGCGTACCGCTTGCCGGCGGTGCCCGCGCAGAGCAGGAACTGACCCATCGAGCCGGCCATGCCGAGCGCGAGGGTGGCCACGTCGTTGCGGACGTACCGCATCGTGTCGTAGACGGCCATCCCGGCGCTGACCGAGCCGCCCGGCGAGTTGATGTAGAGGTAGATGTCGCGCTCGCTGTCCTCGGCCGCCAGCAGCAGGAGCTGCGCGCAGATCTGGTTGGCCGACTCGTCGGTGACCTCCGTGCCGAGGAAGATGATCCGTTCCTTCAGCAGCCGCTGGAAGACCTGGTCGCCGAAGGCCGGCTGGCCGCCGTCCCGCATCCACACGTCGTACCTGATCATCGTGATCGACCTCCACGCTGCCGGTGGGCGACGGACTCCGCCCAGGGGAACCGGTTCCCCCAGCGTCCGCCCGGCCGGGCGCGCGGTCCCAGCGCTTCTGCCGGCGGCAGATCCGCCGACAGCAGAAACCGGCCGGGCCTAGCGGGCGGTCAGCCGCCGCAGGCCCGCCCGGGCCCGCCGCCGGGCCAGCACCCTCGCGGTACGCGCGGCGGGGCGCCGAAGCGGCGCGGACGCGAACAGCCGGACCGGCAGGACGTGGACGGCCGGGCCGGGGTGCGCCACCGCCCCGCCCACGGACACCACGGACGTGCCGAGGCCCGCCCCGCCGACGTGCAGCAGCCGGCCGCCCGCGGTCGGGGTGACCCCGCCGAGCCGCAGCACCCGGCCGGCGGCCACCGGCACCCGGCACTCCACCAGTGGCCCGCCCTGCTGCGGGCCGACCGGGTCGGCGTGGAAGCCGAGGCGCAGGCGCGGGCCGGGCTCGCCGCCCACCGACACCACCTCGTCCAGGCGGGCCAGCGCCACCCGGGGCGCGGCGGGCACCCGCCGCTCGACCCGGCGCAGGTCGTCGCGGGCCTCCTCCAGCAGGTCCGACAGGTCGATGCCGAGGGCGCGGCAGATCGCCGCCAGCACCTCGGAACTGGCCTCCTTGCGCCCGCGCTCGACCTCCGAGAGGTAGGGCAGGGACACCCCCGCCGCCTCGGCCACCTCGCGCAGGGTGCGGCCCTGGCGCTGCCGCACCCGGCGCAGCACGCTGCCGATCACCCGTCGCAGCAACGACATCCGGGCCTCCTCGTGATGGGCGCTCCTGCTCCCATCATGCCGGTTCGGCGGGCGACACACCGACCCCGCCGCCCCTACGGCGGCTGCGCCGACGCCTTCCGGTGCGGCGACCGGCTCCCGACCACCGGCGTTGTCCCGGCCTGCCGGGCCGGTCCGGCGCGTACCCGCTATGTTGTGCACGTGCAGGCGACGGCGGCGGAGCAGGTTCCGCGGTGATCCACTTTCCCGCGCAGCGGCGGGGCCCGCTGAGCGCGCTGAGCCTGCGCCTGGCCGCCGCCCTGGGCCTGGTCCTCGCGGTCGTCACCGCGGTCTACCTCGACCGCGACGGCTACCGCGACGTCAACGAGGACGGCCTCACCCTCCTCGACTGCTTCTACTACGCGGTGGTCTCCCTCTCCACCACCGGGTACGGCGACATCACGCCGGCGGCACCGTCCGCCCGGCTGGTCAACGTCCTGTTCGTCACCCCGGCCCGGGTGCTCTTCCTGATCATCCTGGTCGGCACCACCCTGGAAGTCCTGACCGAGCAGTACCGGACCGGCCGTCGTCTGACGCGGTGGAGGAAGAGCGTGAAGGACCACGTCATCATCTGCGGCTACGGCACCAAGGGCCGCAGCGCGGTCTCGGCGCTGCTGGAGAACGGCCTCGACAAGTCCCGGATCGTGGTGGTCGAGCGCAGCCCGGCGTCGCTGCGGCAGGCCACCTCGGCGGGGCTCGTCGCGATCGAGGGGTCGGCGACCCGCTCCTCCGTGCTCAACGAGGCGCACGTGCGCAACGCCAAGGCGGTGATCATCGCGACCGACAGCGACGACGCGTCGGTGCTGGTCGCGCTCACCGTCCGGCAGCTCACCGCCGGGCAGGTGCGGATCATCGCGGCGGCCCGCGAGGCCGAGAACGCGCCGCTGCTCAAGCAGAGCGGCGCGCACCACGTGATCGTCTCCTCCGCCACGGCGGGCCGGCTGCTCGGCCTGTCCACCTCCGCGCCGCCGCTGATCGACGTGGTGGAGGACCTGCTGACCCCCGGCCAGGGCATGGCCCTGGCCATGCGTTCGGCGGAGCGCAACGAGGTCGGCCGCTCCCCGCGCGAGCTGGACGACACCCTGGTCATCGCGCTGGTCCGCCGGGGCAAGGTGGTCACGCTCTCCGACCGGGCCGGCGCGGTCATCGAGACCGGCGACATGCTCGTGCACGTCCGCGACGACCGGCCCCAGCCCGCCGGCACGCCGGGCTGACCGCCTGCCGCCCGCCGCGCGCTGTTCGCCGCGCTCCCTACCGACGACCACGACGAAGGGGCCCGCCACCATTCGGTGGCGGGCCCCTTCGTCGCCTGACGGGTCGCCCCTACGCGGGACGGATCAGAGGATCGTCCAGGTGTCGCCGCTGCCCAGCAGGCCGGCGAGCTGCTGCTCCGGGGTCTCGGTGACCTTCGCCTTCGCCTCCTCGACCTGGGCCTGGACCACGCTGTCGTAGGACGGGCGGTCGACCGACCGGAACACGCCGATCGGGGTGTTGCTCAGGTCGAGCCCGGGCAGCCGGGACAGCGCGAACGCGTACGCCGGGTCGGCGACCGTCGCGTCGTGCACGACGATCTCCTCCGGGCGGACCGACGCGGTCTCCCGCACCTCCAGGCCGAAGCCGCCCGGCGGGTGGACGACGCAGAACCGGCCCTCGGCACCGAACGTGATCGGCTGCCCGTGCTCCAGCCGGATCAGGAAGTCGTCGCGGGTGGCCGGCTCCTTGAGCTGGTCGAACGCCCCATCATTGAAGATGTTGCAGTTCTGGTAGATCTCCACGAACGCCGAGCCCTGGTGCTCGGCGGCGGCCCGCAGCACCGACTGGAGGTGCTTGCGGTCGGAGTCGATGGTGCGGCCGACGAAGCTCGCCTCCGCCCCCAGGGCCAGCGAGATCGGGTTGAACGGCGCGTCGGCCGAACCGGCCGGCGTCGACTTGGTGACCTTGCCGACCTCGGACGTCGGAGAATACTGCCCCTTGGTCAGGCCGTAGATCCGGTTGTTGAACAGCAGGATCTTCAGGTTGACGTTGCGGCGCAGCGCGTGGATGAGGTGGTTGCCGCCGATCGACAGCGCGTCGCCGTCGCCGGTGACGACCCACACGGACAGGTCCGGGCGGGACACCGACAGGCCCGTGGCGATCGCCGGGGCGCGGCCGTGGATCGAGTGCAGCCCGTAGGTGTTCATGTAGTACGGGAACCGGGACGAGCACCCGATGCCGGAGACGAAGACGATCCGCTCCCGGGGGATGTTCAGCTCCGGCATGAACTGCTGCACGGCGGCGAGGATCGCGTAGTCACCGCAGCCGGGGCACCAGCGCACCTCCTGGTCGGACTTGAAGTCCTTCGCGGTGAGCTTGAGGGCGACGGGCTCAGACATTCTTCAGGACCTCTTCCAGCATCGTCTCCAGCTCGGTGGCCGTGAACGGCAGGCCGCGGACCTGGTTGTAGCCGATGGCGTCGACCAGGTACTTGCCCCGGATCACCTGGGCGAGCTGGCCGAGATTCATCTCGGGGATGACCACCCGGTCGTAGGAGCGCAGCACCTCGCCGAGGTTGGCGGGCATCGGGGCCAGGTGCCGCAGGTGCGCCTGCGCGACGGGGAGCCCGCGCTGACGCAGCCGCCGGCAGGCGGCGCCGATCGGGCCGTACGTCGAGCCCCAGCCCAGCACCAGCAGCCGGGCGTTGCCGTCCGGGTCCTCCACCTCGACGTCCGGCACCGGGATCGCCTCGATCCGGGCCGCCCGGGTGCGCACCATGAAGTCGTGGTTGGCCGGGTCGTACGAGATGTCGCCGGTCTTGTCGGCCTTCTCCAGGCCGCCGATGCGGTGCTCCAGCCCCGGCGTGCCCGGGATGGCCCACGGCCGGGCCAGGGTCTGCGGATCACGCAGGTAGGGCAGGAACGTGCCGTCGTCGCCGTTGGGCGCGGTGGCGAACTCGACCCGCAGGTCGGGCAGGGACTCCACGTCGGGCAGCAGCCACGGCTCGGAGCCGTTGGCGACGTAGTTGTCGGAGAGCAGGAGCACCGGGGTGCGGTAGGTCAGCGCGATCCGGGCCGCCTCGATCGCCGCGTGGAAGCAGTCCGACGGGGACTTCGGGGCGATCACCGCGACGGGGGCCTCGCCGTGCCGGCCGTACAGGGCCATGTTGAGGTCGGCCTGCTCGGTCTTGGTGGGCATGCCCGTCGACGGGCCGGCCCGCTGCACGTCCACGATGACCAGCGGCAGCTCCAGCGCCACCGCGAGGGAGATCGTCTCGCTCTTGAGCGCCACGCCGGGCCCGCTGGTGGTGGTGACGCCGAGCGCCCCGCCGTACGACGCGCCGAGCGCCGCGCCGACCGCGGCGATCTCGTCCTCGGCCTGCATGGTGACGATGCCGAACCGCTTGTGCTTGCTCAGCTCGTGCAGGATGTCCGACGCCGGGGTGATCGGGTAGGCGCCGAGGAACACCGGCAGGCCGGAGCGGACGCCCGCGGCCACCAGGCCGAGGGAGAGCGCCGTGTTGCCGGTGATGTTGCGGTAGGTGCCCGGCACCATCTTCGCCGGCTTCACCTCGTAACGCACCGAGAAGGAGTCGGTGGTCTCGCCGAAGTTCCAGCCGGCCCGGAACGCCGCGACGTTCGCCGCGACCAGCTCGGGGCGCTTGGCGAACTTGCGCTCCAGGAAGCGCAGGGTCGACTCGTACGGGCGGGAGTACATCCAGGAGAGCAGGCCGAGGGCGAACATGTTCTTCGCCCGCTCGGCGTCCTTCTTGGACACCTGCTGGTCGGCGAGCGCCCCGACGGTCATCGAGGTGAGCGCGACGGGGTGCACCACGTAGCCGTCGAGGGAGTCGTCGTCGAGCGGGCTGGCCTGGTAGCCCACCTTGGCGAGGTTGCGCTTGGTGAACTCGTCGGTGTTGACGATGATGTCCGCGCCGCGCGGCAGGTCGGCCAGGTTGGCCTTGAGCGCGGCCGGGTTCATCGCGACCAGCACGTTCGGCGCGTCGCCCGGGGTGAGGATGTCGTAGTCGGCGAAGTGCACCTGGAAGCTCGACACGCCCGGCAGGGTCCCGGCGGGGGCCCGGATCTCGGCGGGGAAGTTGGGCAACGTGGAGATGTCGTTGCCCAGCTGGGCCGTCTCCGAGGTGAACCGGTCGCCGGTCAGCTGCATGCCGTCGCCGGAGTCGCCGGCGAACCGGATGACCACCCGGTCGAGTTGACGGATCTGCTTCGTCACGCCTGCCCCTCGCTTCGCTCGGCGCGGTCGCGCGGGCGGCTGAACATGATGGTGACCTCGCCTTGCCCGGCCACATGACCTCCTTGACACAGCGCTGCCCCGCACCGCCCGTGGGTGGTCCGGTCCGGTCTGGGTTCCTACCCGAGAGCCTACGTCGGATGGGATGTCGAGCTTGCCCAGTGGTCCGCCGACTGGGAACAGATTCCGGGCGCTTACGTCATGATTTGGGGCTGTTTGCCCCGCCCGCCGTAATCAGAATCACCGGCCGCCGGACGGGTCGGTGAGCCGGCGACGCAGCGAGACGGTGGCCAACGCGAGCGCCAGCACCACCAGCAGCACCGAGATCACGATCAGGGCGACCGCGCCCCGCTGCGCCGTGCTGAGCCCCCCGCCGGGTCGGTCGCCGGCCCCGGCGGCGGCGAGCACCCCCTGGGAGCCGGCCGGGGCGGGCGTCGCGATCGGGGTGGCCATCGCGGCCGCCGCGGTGATCCGGAAGCTCATCTGCAACTGCCGGGCCTGCCCGCTGCGCGGGTCGAGGCGGCCGACCACGGCGCCGGCCAGCGGCGCGTCGCGCTGCGCCTCGGCGGTCGCGCTGACCGTGAGCCGCAGGGTGGCGGCCCCGCCGGCCCGCACCGCGCCGACGTCGCACCTGGTGCGGGTGGCGCTCAGCGCGGCACAGCCGGCCGGCGGGGCCGGGATCGTGACGCCGTCGGGCAGGACCACCTCGATCCGCCCGTCCGCGTCGACCGTGCCGGTGTTGCCCAGCCGGACGGCCAGCTCGCTGGCGCTCCCGCTGATGTCGAACGCCACCCCGTCGGCCCGCAGCGCGATGCCCGGCACCGGCGGGCCCGGCGGGAAGAGCACCGCGAAGCCCTCGTTGTCGTCGACCGACCCGGCCACCACCCCCGGGGCAGTGGCGCTCACCCGCACCGCGCCGCTGAGCGGCATCCGCCGCCACGCGTCGCCGTCGACCCGCACCGAGATCAGCGTGCTGAACCGCGCACCGGCCGCCGTCGTCCACGCGCCGCAGCGGTGCCCGCCGCCCCCGGCCGGCGCGCAACCGGCGGTGCCCGCGTCGGTCAGGCCGGCCGGCAGCGTGTACGAGAGCCGGACCTGCTCGGCGACGTCGCCGGTGTTGGTCACGGTGATCCGCAGCGTGGTCGTGGTCCCGGCCGCGTTCCAGTACGCGTCGGTCAGCACGACGTCGTCGGTGCTCACCCGCACGCCGAGGCGGCCCGGTGCCGGGGCGCCCGGACCGGGGGCCGACGTGCGCACCGGCGGGGTGGTGGTCGGGGCCGACGGCCCGGCGGTGGTGGCCGGCGCCGTGGTGGTGGGCGGGTCGGCGGGGCCGGCCGGCGTGCTGGGCGCCGGCCCGGTGGTGGTGGGGGCCGGGGCGGTGGTCTCCGGCGGCGGGGGCAGCGTCGGCGGGGCCTCGGTGGGCGTCGGCTCGGCGGACGTCGGCTCGACCGGCGGGGTCTCGTCGCCGGGGTCGCCGGCCGGCCCCGCCGGGGGGTCCGCCGGCGCGGCCGCCGCGCGGGCCGGGGGCGGCGCGGCCGTGGCCCAGCCGGGCAGCGCCGCGACCGCGGCGAGCAGCCCGACCGTCAGGGACGCGGCGAGCAGCGTCACGAGACGTCGGTCGGTTGCCCGCCGAACGGGGCGTACGTCCACGCGGGTCAGCTCCTCCGCCAACAGTCGGTGACGGTTCATTATTCGGTAACACTTGCCCGGCGGCACTAGTCCCGCCGGGAAACAGTTCCGTAACGTGCGCCGGGCGCGGCACGGTAGGCTGACCCACCGTGACCGGTTACCTGGGCTCGTACGCGACGCTCGGGCTCCTGCTGCTCGCCGCCGCCCTCTTCTTCGTCGTGGCGTTCGCCGCGAACCGGGTGCTGCGTCCCGCCCGTCCGGCGGACCCGCCGGGGAAGCGGGCCGGCTACGAGTGCGGCCTCGACCCGGTGGGCGGCGACTGGGCCCAGATGCAGATCCGCTACTACGTGTACGCCTACCTGTACGTGCTGTTCGCGGTCGAGGCGGTCTTCCTGTTCCCGTGGGCGGTGGTCTTCGACCGGCCCGGCTTCGGGCTCGTCACGGTCGCCGAGATGGGCGTCTTCGTGGGCGTGCTGGCGCTGGGCATCCTCTACGCCTGGCGCAAGAACATCCTCCGCTGGACCTGAACGCCGACGCCGGGCCTGGCCGACGGTGCGGCGGGCACCCGGGCGGGCCGGGGCCGACGGTCAGGCCAGCCCGCGGCGGGTGGCGGTCGGCGGGCGGTCGCCCCGGATCGACGCCACCATGTCCAGCACCCGCCGGGTGGGCCCCACCTGGTGGGCACGGAACACGCGTGCGCCCAGCCAGGCCGACAGCGCGGTCGCCGCGAGGGTCCCCTCCAGCCGTTCGGCCACGGGCAGGTCCAGCGTCTCGCCGATGAAGTCCTTGTTGGACAGGGCCACCAGCAGCGGCCAGCCGGTGGCGGAGAGCTCGTCGAGCCGGCGGGTGATCTCCAGGGAGTGCCGGGTGTTCTTGCCGAAGTCGTGCGCCGGGTCGATGAGGACGCCGTCGGGGCGTACCCCCAGGGCGACCGCGCGCTCGGCGAGGCCGGTGACCGTCGCGACCACGTCGGCCACCACGTCGGCGAACGCCGCCCGGTGCGGTCGGGTGCGCGGCTCCAGCCCGCCCGCGTGCGAGCAGACCAGCCCGGCCCCGGTCTCGGCCGCGACCCGGGCGAGCGCCGGGTCCGCCCCCGACCAGGTGTCGTTGAGCAGGTCGGCGCCGGCCGCGACCGCCTCCACCGCCACCTCGGCCCGCCAGGTGTCGATGGAGATGACCACGTCCGGGAAGGCGGCCCGCACGGCGGCGATCGTGTCCACCGTGCGGCGGATCTCCTCGGCCACGTCCACCTCGTCGCCGGGGCCTGCCTTGACCCCGCCGATGTCGATGATCTCCGCGCCCTCGGCCACCGCCCGCTCCACCGCGCGCAGCGCGCTGTCCTGCGCGAAGGTCGCCCCCCGGTCGAAGAACGAGTCGGGCGTGCGGTTGACGATGGCCATCACCACCAGCTCGCCCGGCGCGAAGGTCCGGCTTCCGAGCCGAAGCGCCCCGGCCATGTCGCCTCCCGATCTCCCGCAGCCGCCGATCCGTCGCGGCCACCGGTCTGTCGCGGCCGTCGATCCTTGCGGCCGCCGGTCTTCCGTAGCCGGCCGGGCGCCCCGGCCGCCTCCGACGCTAGCCGGTCGCCCGGTGGTCCTTCCTGGCGGTACGACGGCACAGATCCGCACCGATCTGTGGGAGGACCGCCCGGCGGGGTCGCTCCGGGCCCGTTCGCGTGCCACGATCTCTTGCATGGGTCAGGTGCTGCTCCTGCTGGTCGTCGCGCTCACCGTCGCGGCAGTGGTCTTCGGGGTGACGGTGCTGGTCACCGGCCGCGATCCCGGCCTCGCGCCGGTCGAGCCGGACGGGCGGGCCGTTCCGCTGCCGGTCAGCCGGCCGCTGCGTGAGTCCGACGTGGGCGACGTCCGTTTCGACACGGCGCCGCGCGGGTACCGGATGTCCCAGGTCGACCAGGCGATGCGCCGGGCGGCCTACGACATCGGGTACAAGTCCGAGCTGATCGGCGTGCTGGAGGCGGAGGTCACCGCGTTGCGCGAGGGACGGGTCGCCGACGCCGACGCGCTGCGGCACACCCGCGAGCAGGCGGCGGCTGCCGCCGCCGAGCAGGCAGCGGGGGCCGACGCCCCCACCGCCGCCGCAGCCCCCACCGCCGCAGCCGCTACCGGTGCGGCTGCCGCCGCCGACGCCCCCACCGGGGACGCCGCCCCGGCCGCCGTCCCCGCCACCGGAGCCGACCTCACGGTGACCGCCGCCGCCCCCGAGGCCGGCGACCGCGAGCCGACCGACCGCCCCGTCGGGTCGGAGCCGGCGTGACCGGCTCGGCGGACGCCGAGGGCCTCCGCGAGGCGGCCCAGCCCGGCGCCGGCGAGGTCACCGCCACGGTGATCGTCAACGCGCCGGCCGAGCGGGTGTTCGCCGGCCTGCTGGCCTGGGAGCGGCAGTCCGACTGGATCCCGTTCACCACCGTCCGGGTCGTCGAGGGCGACGGCGGCGAGGGCAGCCTCGTGGAGGCGGTCACCTCGCTCGGGCCGGCGGTCCTGCGCGACGAGATGCGGGTGGTCCGGGTCGACGCGCCGTACGAGATCGGCGTGGTGCACTGCGGTCGCCTGCTGCGCGGCCCCGGGGTGCTGCGCTGCACCCCGATCGAGGGCGGGCGCACCCAGGTCGTCTGGCACGAGTGGTTCCACGTGCCGGGCGGCGCGGCCGGGCGGGTGGCGTGGCCGGTGCTCTGGCCCGGCTCCAAGGTCAGCCTGACCCAGGCGCTGAGGAAGTTCGGCCGGCTGGTCGAGCAGGGTCGCCTGCCCTGACGGCCGCCACCGCGCCGCCCGGTGCGGGCGGGTGCGGGTCGGGCGCTGCCGGGTACGGCCGGGGCGTTACCGCCAGGTCGCCGACATGGTGGGGTCCCGAGGGGTCGGATACCGCCACCACGCCGGCACGCCCTTGCCCGGCCGGCGGCTCCGGCTAGCGTGTGAGCCGTGACTGACCTGGTGATCGGCGCGGACGGGCTGGCCCGCTGCGCGTGGGGGGCGAGCACCCCGGACTACGTCCCCTACCACGACCGGGAGTGGGGGCGACCCCTGCGCGGCGACGACGCGCTCTACGAGCGGATGACCCTGGAGGCGTTCCAGTCGGGCCTGTCCTGGCTGACCATCCTGCGCAAGCGCCCCTCGTTCCGGCTGGCCTTCGACGACTTCCGCATCGAGGCGGTGGCGGCCTACGGCGAGGCCGACGTGACCCGGCTGCTGGCCGACGCCGGCATCGTGCGCAACCGGGCCAAGGTCGAGGCGGCGATCGCCAACGCCCGGGCCGCCCTGGAGCTGCCCGAGGGGCTCTCCGCCCTGCTCTGGTCCTACGCGCCGCCGCCCCGGGCCGCCCGGCTGGCCTCGTTCGCCGAGGTTCCGGCGCTGACCCCGGAGTCGACGGCCCTGGCCAAGGCGCTGAAGAAGCGCGGGTTCCGGTTCGTCGGCCCCACCACGGCGTACGCGCTCATGCAGGCCACCGGCATGGTCGACGACCACCTGGCCGGCTGCCACGTCACCGACGTGATGGGATCGACCCCATGACCGACACCGACGACCGCCCCGACAGCACGGTCCCCGAGCGCCCCGACGGCACGGTCCCCGCCGGGCCCGACCCCGGGCGGGGCGCCGCCGCCTGGGCCGTGCTCCTCCCCCCGGGGCGCTACGACGCCGAGCGGCTCGTCCACCACGACACGCTGGAGCTGACCGGGCTGAACGGCGACGCCGCGGCCGGCGGTCCCGCCACCGGGGCCGGGGCCGCCACCGCCACCACCGGCCCCCGGCCGGGTGACGCCGTGGCCGTGCTGACCGAGGACCCGCTCCGGCTGGTGGCCCTCGGCCGGGTCGCCCGGGCCACCGCCGAGCGCCGCGAGGACCCCGACGACCCCCAGTCCGACCCGGCCTCTGGCGCGTTCGTGGTCGCGTACACCCGGCGGGTCTTCGACGAGCCGGTGCCGGCCGACGGGCTGGCGCTCGACGGGCCGGTCACCGCGCTGCCCGCCGACGCCTACCGGGCGCTGGTCGGGCGGCTCGGCCCGCCGCCGGCCCGCCGGTCCTGGCTGGTCAGCCTGGACCTCCCGATCGAGGCGGCCACGCCGGCGGAGGCCGTCCGGCTTTTCTGGTCCTACGTGCGCGACCTGGGCCCCCGCGAGCTGCCCGCCTTCGTCTCGCCGTCCGGCGACGAGCTGGCGATGCAGGCGTTCGTGCTGGGGGCCGAGGCCAACCAGGACCCGGAGGAGGACGACTGACCCGGCCCCGGCGACCCCGGCCGCGTCCCGGCTGCGTCCGACGGCGGGTGCGGCGGCCGAAGGCGGGCGAGCAGCGTGTTGACGAGCCCGCACCGGGCGCGGGTTCAGCGGCCCTCGAAGACGGGCTTCTGCTTGTTGACGAAGGCCAGGGTGGCGGCCCGGTGGTCGGCGGTGCCCCCGCAGATCGACTGGGCCTGCGCCTCGGCGGCCAGGGCGTCGGCGAGAGTGCCGGCGTCGGCGATGGAGAGCTGCCGCTTGATCGCCCCGTACGCGACGGTCGGGCCGGCGGCGAGCCGGGCGGCCAGCTCCTGCGCGGTCGGCAGCACCTGCTCGTCGTCGTCGAGCAGGCGGGTCAGCAGGCCCAGCCGGCTGGCCTCCTCGGCGGCGACCGGCTCGGCGAGCATCAGCAGCTCGACGGCCTTGGCGTGGCCGACCAGCCGGGGCAGCGTCCAGGAGGCGCCGGTGTCGGCGGCGAGCCCCACCCCGGCGAAGGCCATCAGGAACCGGGTCTTCGGCCCGCCGATGCGGAAGTCGGCCAGGAAGGCCAGCGACGCCCCGGCCCCGGCGGCCATCCCCCGCACGGCGGCCACCACCGGCTTCGGCAGGTTGGCCAGCCGGGCGGCGATCGGGTTGTAGTGGGCCCGGACGGTGTCCAGCGGGTTCGCGTCCGGCGACTCCAGGACCTGCACGTGCTCGCGCAGGTCCTGGCCGGCGCTGAACGAGCCGCCCGCCCCGGCCAGCACCACGGCCCGGCAGGACCGGTCGGCCTCCAGCTCGGCCAGGGCGTCCCGGAGCGCCTCCTTGAGCGCCACGTCGAGCGCGTTCATCGCGGTCGGGCGGTTGAGGGTCAGGGTGACGACGGCGTCGGTGCGGTCGACGAGCAGCGGCTCGGTCACGTCTTGACGACCCTTCTCTCACGGTTGGTGGCGTCGAGGCACTGCTCGACGTACCGGTCGGCGGCCGGCCGCAGCCGGGTCGCGTGTCGGTCGAAGAAACTGGCCGCGGCGGTGCCGGGCCAGCGCTCGGGCAGCAGCGCCGGGGGGAGCTGCGGGTCCCGGAACAGGAAAGTACGCCATGCGTGCACGAGCCGGAACCGGGCCGCGTACGCCTCCTCGTCGTCGCTGCGCACCGTGACGGCGGCCAGCAGCGGGCGCTGCTCGGCGACGAACTGCTCGTAGGCGTGGCCGATCTCGGTGAGGTCCCAGGCGCGGCGGACCACGCCCATCGCGCCCGGGGTGCCGGCGGCGTGCGCGGCGGTGAACCGCTCGTACCGCACACCGGCCTCTTCGAGCAGGACGTCGACGTCCTCCGCCGGCCGGGTGGCCACCCAGGTCTGCTCGTCGAGGGCGCCGTAGCCGAGGAAGCTCAGGTTGGCGGCGAGCCGCTGCCGCTCCCGGCGGGAGGCGGGGCTGTCCAGGACGAGCATGTCGAACCGTCCGTCCCAGCTGATCCGACCGGTCCGGTAGATCCGGGCGGCCGCCTCGTCGAGTCGTCGTGCGGCTTTCGGTGTGATCGAATAGCCCGGCCCCGAGGCCAGCCGGAGCGGGTCGAGCCAGCCCTGGCGGACCATCCGGCTGACCGCCGTGCGCACCGCCGGTGGGGCGATCCCGAGCGGCGCGAGCAACTTGACCAGGGCGGCGACCGGCGCGCGGCCACCCCGGGGTCGGAGGTGGTCGCCGTACAGGTCGAAGAGTGCCGACCGTGCCTGCATGACCGCACATTGTGACAGGCCTTCTCAAGATAAGCTAGGTCCTGTTACATCAATGCCTCTTCGGTTTGGGTCCGGCGGTGTTCATCAGGGAAAATCGTTGGTCGACACCGCCGTGCACGTCGCGGTGGGTGATGGCGAAGAGGCTGTGGGGCAACCCACCGACCCTGTTGCAGGTCTGAGGGGAGACAACATGGCGGCGATGAAGCCGCGGACGGGCGACGGTCCGCTGGAAGTCACCAAGGAGGGCCGGGGCATCGTCATGCGGGTCCCGCTGGAGGGTGGTGGCCGGCTCGTCGTCGAGATGACTCCCGACGAGGCCAACGCGCTCGGTGACGCACTGAAGGCAGCCGCCGGCTGACCGAGGCACGGTCCGCGCGGCGCTCGTCGCGCGGGCGGTTCACACCTCCCTGAGCCACCGGCCCCGCCGGTGGCTCAGGGCTTCACCCTGGGCCCGGGGCGCGTCCGGGCCCTCTTCCGACCCATCTGGAGGTCGTTCCAGCGTGCTTGCCATCCGCCTGGTGGGTGGGCCCGAGCGGTCCGAGGCCCTGGCCCTGCCCATCCGACCCGCCGGCACGGCCGAGGACGGCGCGCAGGGGGCGACGGTGCTGCCCGGCCTGCCGGCGCTCGCCGACGACGTGCTGGCCGAGGCCGCCGCCCTGGCCCCGGCGGCCCGGGCCACCGGGCGGGCCGGCGAGGTGCACGTCCACCTGCGGCCGGGACGGGTCCCGGCGCGGTTGCTGCTGGTCGGCGCGGGCGACGGCGACGAGTCCGGATGGCGGGCGGCGGGGGCCGCGCTGGCCCGGTCGGCGTCCGGTGAGACACATCTCACGATCATGATGCCGGTCGATGTCGAGCCCGACGCGGTGCGCGGCCTCGTCGAGGGGCTGCTGCTGGCGTCGTACCGTTTCCGGCTCACCGAGGCCGGCGAGTCCCCGGCGCTGGCCGGCGTCGACGTCGCCGTCGGTGACCCGACCGCGTACGCGGACGTGGTCGAACGGGCCGAGGTCACCGCCCGGATGACCCGCCTGGCCCGGGACCTGACCAACACCCCGTCCTCCGTGAAGAACCCGCAGTGGTTCGCCGAGCAGGTCGAGGCCGCCGTGGCCGACCGACCCGACCTGCGGCTGCGGGTCCGGCAGCCCGACGAACTGGCCGCCGAGGGCTTCGGCGGCATCCTCGCCGTTGGCGGCGGCTCCGCCAGCGGCCCGCGCCTGGTCGAGCTGGACTGGCACCCCGCCGACGCGCGCACCCACGTCGTCCTGGTCGGCAAGGGGATCACCTTCGACACCGGCGGCATCTCCATCAAGCCGGTGCCCGCCATGAAGCTGATGCGCAAGGACATGGCCGGGGCCGCCGCCGTCGTGGCCGCCACGCTGGGCGCGGCCGCGCTGCGGCTGCCGGTCCGGATCACCACCCTGGCGCCGCTGGCGGAGAACGCGGTCAGCGGGTCGGCGTTCCGCCCCGGCGACGTCATCACCCACTACGGCGGCGTGACCAGCGAGACCACCAATTCCGACGCCGAGGGGCGGCTGGTGCTCGCCGACGCGCTGGCGTACGCCGTCGCCGAGCTCAAGCCCGATCTGCTGATCGACCTGGCGACGCTGACCGGGGCGAACATGGTGGCGCTCGGCAAGCGCACCGGCGCGCTCTACTCCGACAACGACGAACTGGCCGCCGACGTGCTGGCCGCGATCGACGCGGCCGGCGAGTCGGCCTGGCGGATGCCGCTGCCGGCCGACTACGTCGAATACCTGGGCAGCGACGTGGCCGACCTCTACAGCGCCCCGAACCAGGGCGGCGGGTCGGTGCTGGCCGCGCTCTACCTGCGTGAGTTCACCGGCGACCTGCGGCAGCGCTGGCTGCACGTCGACATGTCCGCGCCCTCGTGGGCCGACGGCGACGCCGCCGAGCTGACCCGCGGCGCCACCGGCTGGGGGGTGCGCGGCCTGCTGCGCTGGCTGGCCACGCTCGGGTGACGTGTGCCTCCCCGGCGGCGGGGGCGGCTCAGGGCTTCGCGCGGCGGGCGGCGTGACTCAGCACTTCACGGCGGCGAGCAGGCCGTGACCGACCGGGAGCAGCGCCGGCGTCCAGTCCTCGGACTCCCGGAGCGCCTTGATCGTCTCCCGGGTGGTCACCGTCTCCACGTCCCGGGCCGCCGGGTCGCCGATCCGGCCGTCGGCCAGCGTGCCGTGCAGGGCGAGCACCCCGCCGCGGCGCAGCAGCCGCAGCGCCGCGGCCACGCAGGAGCTGAAGTTGGTGGCCTCGGTGTCGACGAAGACCATGTCGTACGCGCCGTCGGCGAGCCGGGGCAGCACCTCCAGCGCCCGCCCGGTGATGATGCGGGTGCGCCCGGAGGGGAAGCCCGCCTCGGCGAAGATCCGACGGGCGATCCGCTGGTGCTCCACCTCGACGTCGATGGTGGTGAGGACGCCGTCGGCGCGCATTCCCCGCAGCAACCACACGCCGCTCACGCCGGTGCCGGTGCCGATCTCGACCACCGCCCGCGCGCTCCCGGCGGCGGCGAGCAGCCGCAGGGCCGCCCCCGTGCCCGGGGTCACCGCGTCGAGGCCCACCTCGCGGGCGAGGCTGCGAGCGGTCCGCAGCACGAGGTCCTCGGTGACGTACGACTCGGCGAACTGCGACGCCGGGGTCGTCGAGCTGCCGGAACTGGCGGCCGTGGCGATGGGACACCTCCGTCGGGGGCGGGTTGGCGGGTATGAGCCTAGAGGCGGGGGCGAACGGGCGCAGCCGCGAGTCCGGTGCCCGACGATCACGGTGGAACGTGCCCGATCGGGCGGTTCCCACCGGGCGGTCACGCACCGCAACCGCTGACTGCACTCGCGGCATTCGTGTAATCCTGGATGCGGTATCCCCGTCGTCGGACCGGCCAGCCCTGCCGGCCCGGGGCGAGGGGGCCGGGGACGACTGGGAGGCACCGACGTGACCGACGGCTGGGACTGGCGCCAGCCCGGGGAAGCTCCGACTCCGGCGGCACCGCCGGGGGCCGGTGCGCCGCCGGCCGGGCCGCCGACGGCGCCCGACGGCGTCCACCAGGGTTCCGCGACCTCGCCCTGGTGGTCCGACGCGCTCGCCGACCCGTGGCGCGACCCGTACGCCCCGGCGGCGGTGGTGGTGCCCGGCCCCGTCGACGGTGCCGCGGAGCCGGAGCCGGTCGTCGACCCGGACGCGCCGGGCCGGCCGACGCTGCGCCAACTGCTGCTCATCCCGCTGATCACCGCGCTGCTCGCCGGGACCCTCGGCGGTGCCCTGGGGTACGCCTTCGCGGTGCGCGGCGGCGCGGCGGGCGGCCCGGTGCTCGGTGCCGGTTCCGCCGAGGCCCCGGCGCTGGCCCAGCGCAAGCCGGAGTCGCTGGCCGGGGTAGCCCAACGCGTCCTGCCCAGCGTGGTCACCGTCCGGGTGGCCAGCCTGGGCGGGACGAGCGAGGGTTCCGGCTTCATCGTCAGCGCCGACGGCTACGTGATCACCAACGACCACGTCGTCGCCGGGGGCACCGGCAAGGCGTCGGTGGTGTTCAACGACGGCAGCACCGCCGCCGCCAGCGTCGTCGGCCAGGACCCGGAGTCCGACATCGCGGTGATCAAGGTGGCCTCCGCCACAAACCTGCGGCCGGTGGAGTTCGGTGACTCCGACGCCCTCGCCGTCGGCGACCCGGTGCTGGCCATCGGCTCGCCGCTGTCCCTGGCCAACACGGTGACCGCCGGCATCGTGAGCGCCCTGGACCGGACGATGCAGGCGGGCGACCCGGGCGGGCCGACCCGCTACTACGCGGCCATCCAGACCGACGCCGCGGTCAACCACGGCAACTCCGGCGGCCCGCTGGTGGACTCGGCCGGCCGGGTGATCGGGGTGAACTCGACGATCAAGTCGCTGGTGGCCGACGGGCAGGAGGCCGGCAACATCGGGCTCGCCTTTGCCATCCCGATCAACCAGGCGAAGCGGGTCACCCAGGACATCATCGGCACCGGCAAGGCCCGCCGTACGGTGATCGGCGCCCAGGTCGGCGGCACCGGCGCGGCCAGCGGCGGCACCGGCGGCGTACGCCTGGCGTCGGTGGAGCCGTCGGGCCCGGCGGCCGGGGCCGGGCTGCGGGCGGGGGACGTGATCCTGCGGCTCGCCGGCCGCCCGATGACCGACCCGACCGACCTGATCGCCCTGGTACGCAAGTTCGCGCCGGGGTCCGTGGTGACCGTGGAGTACCGGCGCGGTTCGAGCCGGCAGAACGCCTCGGTGACGCTTGCCGCGGACGTCAAGTGAGACCCACCGGCCCCTCCCCGAGGAGCCTTCACCTGCGTACGCTTGGCCTGATGCCCACGAGGAGGCCCAGCAGTGTTCGAGAACCTCAACTGGTGGGAGATCGCCGCGCTGCTGCTCCTGGCGCTGCTGATCTTCGGTGACCGGCTGCCCAACGTGATCAGCGACGGGCTGCGCATGGTCCGTAACCTGCGCGCCATGGCCCGCAACGCGACCGGCGACCTGAGCCGTGAGCTGGGCACCGACATCCAGCTGGAGGACCTGCACCCGAAGGCGTTCATCCGCAAGCACCTGCTGAGCGAGGAGGACGAGCAGGCGATCCGGAAGCCGCTGCAGGGCGTCTACGACAGCCTCCGCGCGGACGTCACCGCCGTGCACGACGACCTGAAGGACGTGGCCAAGGCGGTCGACCTGAAGTCGACGGCCCCGGGCGGCGCGGTCACGGCCACCTCCGGCGGCACGGCCCCGGCCCCCCGCACGGCCAGCTACGACGACGCCACCTGACCCCGCGCCTTCGTCGCTGGTGGGGCGCGCCTCCCGGTCGGAACCCCGCCCCCGGCCTCCGGCCCGCGTGGCGGCCGATGCACAGGTCGGCGCATAGGGAGCTGAGTCAGATACGACATCACCGCCCTGCCGCCGGGACCGGGTGATCAGGAGGATCGTGCCGGCGTTCCGCCGGTCGACCCACGCTGTCCCGGTGAGATCGGCTGATGTCGTATTCGACTCAGCTCCCTATGCGGCGAGACGAGTCATCCCGCCGGGAGCGCCGAGGGGCCGGCCCGCCGGGTGGCCATCGCCACCGGCGGAAACGGCGGGCCATCAGCGGCCAGCGGCCCGCCGTCAGCGGCCCGCCGGCTTCAGGCCGAGGGGCTTACCGAGCAGCGACTCCCGCCGCACCGCGAGCCGGTCGGCGACCTGACCGAGGGCCTTCGCAGCCGGCGAATCCGGCTCGGCCAGCACGATCGGGTTGCCGGCGTCGCCGGCCTCCCGGACCCGGGTGTCCAGCGGGATCTGCCCGAGCAGCGGCACCTGCGCCCCGATCGTCCGGGTCAGCGACTCGGCCACGGTCGTGCCGCCGCCGGAGCCGAAGACCTCCATCCGGGAGCCGTCCGGCAGCTCCAGCCACGACATGTTCTCGATCACGCCGACCACCCGCTGGTGCGTCTGGAGGGCGATCGCGCCGGCCCGCTCGGCCACCTCGGCGGCGGCGGCCTGCGGCGTGGTGACCACCAGGATCTCGGCGTTCGGCAGCAGCTGGGCCAGCGAGATGGCCACGTCGCCGGTGCCCGGGGGCAGGTCGAGCAGGAGCACGTCCAGGTCGCCCCAGTAGACGTCGGCGAGGAACTGCTGCAACGCCCGGTGCAGCATCGGGCCGCGCCACACCACGGCCGCGTTGCCCGAGGTGAACATGCCGATCGAGATCACCTTCACGCCGTGCGCCTGCGGCGGCATGATCAGGTCCTCCACCCGGGTCGGGCGACCGTCCGCGCCGAGCATCCGGGGCACCGAGTGGCCGTAGATGTCCGCGTCGACCACGCCCACGTTGAGGCCCCGGGCGGCCAGCGCGGCGGCCAGGTTCACCGTGACGCTGGACTTGCCGACGCCGCCCTTGCCGCTGGCGACCGCGTACACGCGGGTGCGGGAGCCGGGCTGGGCGAACGGGATCACCGGCTCCTCGGTGGCGGAACCGCCGCGCAGCTTCGCCTGGAGGCCCTGGCGCTGCTCGGGGCTCATCACCCCGAACTCGATCTCCACCCCGGTCACCCCGGGCACCGCGCCCACGGCGGCGGTGATGTCGGCGCGCAGCTTGTCCTTCAACGGGCAGCCGGCCACGGTGAGCAGCAGCTCGACCCGGACCACGCCGTCGTCGCCGATCTGGGCGGAGCGGACCATGCCGAGGTCGGTGATGGGCCGGCGGATCTCCGGGTCGTCGACGGTGGCCAGGGAGGCCTGGACGGCGTCCTCGACGGTGCTGACGGGTGCTGACATGCCCGCAATGCTACGTCGGGGGCGATAGGTGCCGGCCGTCGGCGGGCCCCGGTGTGAGCGAATCGATGGCCCACCCGGCCTGGTCAGCGCGCCCACCAGCCCTGGTCACCATGCCCGGCAGGCTGGTCAGCGCCCGCCGGCCGACCCCTCCGGCCGGCCGCCCCGGGCGAAGTCGCCGTCCAGCTCGTCGAGGGGCTCGTCGAGGTGCGCCCCACCCCCGCGCGGCGGCGGGCGCTCCTGCTGCCGGCGCTCCAGCTTCTGCCGGCGCTGGGCGGCCTCGTCCAGCTCCTCGGCCAGCCGGGCCAGCTCCGAGCGGAGGAAGTCCCGCGTCGCCACCTCGCCCAGCGCGATCCGCAGCGCCGCGACCTCCCGGGCCAGGTATTCGGTGTCCGCCTTCTGCATGGTCGCGCGCCGCCGGTCCTCCTCCAGCGCCACCCGGTCCCGGTCCGTCTGCCGGTTCTGCGCGAGCAGGATCAGCGGCGCCGCGTAGGACGCCTGGAGGGAGAGCACCAGGGTCAGGAACGTGAAGGTGTACGGGTCGAAGCGCAGGTCCGCCGGGGCCAGGGTGTTCCAGCCGAACCAGGCGGCGATCACCACCGTCATGTAGACGATGAAGTTCGCCGTGCCCATGCCCCGGGCGATCCCCTCGGACCACCGGCCGAACGCCTCCGGGTCGAACCGGGGCAGCTTCACGCCCCGGGGCTCGCGCGGCTGGTCAAGCCGCTCCGCCCGCCGCTGCTCACTCATCGGCGCCGTCCAGCACCTCGTGCACGGGCGCGGGGGCGGTCGGGGCGTCCCGGTCCCGCCAGTCGCGCGGCAGCGAGTGGTCCAGCACGTCGTCGACGGTCACCGCGCCGACGAGCCGGTTGTTGCGGTCCACCACCGGCATGGCGACCAGATCGTACGTGGCCATCCGGCGGGTGATCTCCGGCAGCGGGGTGGCCGGGCGCAGCGGGTCGATGTCGTTGACCACCACCCCGCCGAGCAGGTCGGCCGGTGGCTCCCGCAGCAGCCGCTGGAAGTGCACCATGCCCAGGTAGCGGCCGGTCGGGGTGGTCAGCGGCGCACGGGTCACGAAGACCTGCGCG
Source organism: Micromonospora haikouensis (assembly GCF_000876225.1). Taxonomy (NCBI): domain Bacteria; kingdom Bacillati; phylum Actinomycetota; class Actinomycetes; order Micromonosporales; family Micromonosporaceae; genus Micromonospora; species Micromonospora haikouensis. The sequence goes on from NZ_JXSX01000001.1 coordinate 1,192,910, forward strand.
GCCACGGCCGGGGAGAGCTGCTCCTCCCGGATCCGGGCCAGCGCCTCGGCGACCGTGGCGTCCGGCGGGAGGATCACCGGCTCGGAGGTCATCACGCTGCCCGCCGTGCCCGACGAGTATTTCAGCAGCTGACGGACCGGGTCGGCCTCGCCGGGCTCCATCAGGTCCAGCAGCACGTCCTGCTCGGTCGGGGGAAGCTCGTTGAGCAGGTCGGCGGCGTCGTCCGGGTCCATCTCCTCCAGCACGTCAGCGGCCCGCTCCCGGTCCAGCGCGGCGAGGATCTCCACCTGGTCGTGCTCGGGCAGCTCGCTGAGCACGTCGGCCAGCCGCTCGTCGTCCAGTGCCGCCGCCACCTCGTTGCGCCGGGTGTCCGGCAGATCCTGCAGGGCGTTGGCCAGGTCGGCCGGGCGCATGTCCTCCAGGACGGCGAGCAGGTTCGCCGTACCCCGGTTCTCGCCGATGCCGCTGAGGCCGCGCACCCGGTCCCACTCGACCTGGTGCAGGTGGCCGCGGCGGGTGAGCCGACCGGTGTGCTCGCGGACGGCGACGCGGGCCAGCGACCACTCGCCGCCCCGGCTGCACTCCATGGCCACGTCGACCACCGACCCGGGCTGGCCGCCCGGGTCGAGCTGCACGCGCCGGTCCAGCAGCTCCTGGAGCACCAGCAGCTCGTTGGGGCGCTTCTCGAACCGGCGCAGGTTGAGCGTGCCGCTGCCGAGCACCACCGCATCGGCGTCGATGGTGGTGATCCGGTTGATGGACAGGAAGATCCGCCGGCGCATCGGCATCTCGGCGACCAGACCCACCACCTCCGGCGGGCGCTGGGTGGGCCGGAGCCGGGCCACCGCGTCGCGCACCCGACCCACCTGGTCGCCGTTCGGGTCGAAGACGGCGACTCCGGCGAGTCGGGCGATGTAGACCCGGTTCGGCGTGCTCACGGGCACCAGCCTAAGCGCCTACTGTTTATCAACATGTCGACCTTGGCCTACGAGATCGTGGACGTCTTCACCGACCGCCCGTTCGCCGGCAACCCGCTTGCCGTCGTGTTCGGCGCCGAGGGGCTGGCCACCGAACAGATGCAGTCGCTCGCGTTGGAGTTCAACCTGTCCGAGACGGTGTTCGTGCTGCCGCCGACCCAGGTCGGGGCCACCTACCGGGCGCGGATCTTCACTCCCACCGACGAGCTGCCGTTCGCCGGCCATCCCAGCGTCGGCGCGGCGGTGACCGCGAGTCGCCGGGGCCTGTTCGGCGTGGGGCAGATCACCCAGGAGTGCGGGGCCGGGGTGCTGCCGATCGAGGTCACCGCGCACGGCGCGACGCTGACCGGCGGCGTGCCGACGCTCGGGCCCGAGCTGGACCTGGAGCCGCTGCTGGAGATGGCCGGCCTCACCGCCGCCGACCATGCCGGCCCACCGCCCCGGGTCGCCGGGTGCGGGCTGGAGTTCCCGTACCTGCCGGTGCGGCCGGACGCGGTGGCCCGCGCCCGGGTCGACCCGGCGGCGGCGCAGCGGTACGGCCTCGAACACATCAGCGTCTTCTCCTGGGACGCCGACTCGCAAACCGCGCACGCCCGGGTCTTCGTCCCCGGGCACGGCGTGCCGGAGGACCCGGCGACCGGCTCGGCCGCCCTCGGGCTCGGCGTGTGGCTGGTCGCCAGCGGGCTGCTCCCCGGCGAGGGGCGCTCCTCCTACACCGTCCGGCAGGGCGCCGAGCTGCGCCGCCCGTCCCTGCTGGCGTGCACGGTCACCGCGGCCGGCGGTGCGGCGGTCGGCGCGACGGTGCGCGGCGACGTGATGCCGGTGGCGCGCGGCGAGATCGCCGTCCCGCCCTTCGTCGGCTGAGCCGCCCCGCCGGGGCGCAGGGAAGGTCCGGGCGTCGCCGTACGCTCGCGCGGGCCGGTGGGCATGCGGGAGGATGCCGGGGTGACTGACGAGGTGGACGGGCGGCTCGGCACGGCCCTGGTCGACGAGGCGGTGAAGAAGGCCGCCGTCGCCTGGGTGGGCGTCGCGGGCGGGCCGGCGCGGGCGCTGTGGTGCGTACCGTCGGAGGGGTCGCTCCTGGTCGTGAGCGGCCCCGGCGAGCAGGCCGCGCCCGGGCTCGCGGAGGCGGCCGAGGCGCAGGTGACGCTGCGCGGCGACCACGGCGGCCGGATCGTCACCTGGCCGGCCCGGGTGACCCGGCTGGCCCCGGGCACCGAGGAGTGGACGGCCCTGGCCCCGGCGGTCGCCGCCAAGCGGCTCAACGCCCCCGGTTCCGCGGCCGACCTGGTGCAGCGGTGGGCCGCCGACGGCTGCGCCCTGGTCCGGCTCACCCCGGCCGGCGAACCGGCCGCCGGCGACCGGTTGCCGGACGCCTCGCTGGCGGAGCCGCCCCGGGCGACCCCGGTGGTCCGGGCCACCCGCCGACCGTTCCGGCTGCACCGCGTCCGCCGCCGCTGACCGGCCCGCCGCAGGTCGGGTCAGGCCGGCACGGCGACCGGGTCCACCAGATCGAGGACGTCGCTCAGCGAGCCCAGCTCCGGCCCGTCCCAGGCCGGCTCGGCGTTGAAGACCATGTGCTCGGCGAGGTCCGGGGCGGTCAGCCGCACCGCCGTCATGCCGGCCCGCCGCGCGCCGGTGAGCTCCTGGCTGCCGCCGTCGCCGACGTACAGGCAGTCGCCCGGGGACAGCCCGAGCGGGCCGCACGCCGACAGGTAGAGCGCCGGGTCGGGCTTGCAGCGGCCGAGCTGCACCGAGAAGACCCGCACGTCGAGCAGCGGGGCCACGGCCAGCTGCGGCAGGAACTCCGGCAGCTCGTGGGTGCAGTCGCTGACCAGGCCGGTGCGTACGCCCGCCGCGCGCAGCGCCGTCAGCACGGGCACCGCCTCGTCGCGCAGCCGGGTGTCCGCGCGGACCGCCCGCTGCCGGGAGGCGACGGCCGCGCGCAGCGCGCTCTCCGGCGGGTGTACGCCCGCCTGCGCGCACACCCAGCGCAGGGTCGCCACGGCGTCGCCGAACCGCCCGCTGGCCCGCTGGTAGTAGCTGCGGTCGAGCACGTCGACGAGCGCGTCGACCGGGCAGCCGAGCAGCTCGGCGGTGGACCGGTGGGCCGCACCGCGTTGCACGCAACGGGTGAGCGTGCCGAAGAAGTCGAACAGCACCGCACGAAAAACGGGCATGGGGGAGTGCCTCCGGACGTCGAGGGGGAGGGTCGCCGGCGGAATGCGACGATCGTAATCGAACGCTGACGTTCTGTGGTGGCGGGTGGTCGGCGCGATGCTCGTGTAAGGATTGCTTCCCGTGCCCGTCCCTCACCACCACCGCCCGGTGGGCCCGCTGACCGGCGGGGTCCTCGCCCTGGCCGTCCTCGCGGTCTCGTCGTCCGCGCCGCTGGTCGCCTTCGCCGCCGCGCCCGCCCTGGCGATCGCCTTCTGGCGCAACCTGCTCGCCGTCGGGGTGCTGGGCCCGTTCGCGCTGGCCCGGCGGCGGGCGGAGTTCCGGGCGCTGGCGCGGTCGGGCACGGGCCGCGACGGGCCGGTGGGCACGGGCCGCGACGGGCGCGCACCGGCGGTTGCCGGCCGGCGCGAGGGCTGGTTGTGCGTGCTGTCGGGGGTGGCGCTGGCCGCCCACTTCGCCACCTGGATGCCGAGCGTCCAGCTCACCTCGGTCGCCGCCGCCGTCGCCCTGGTCGCCACCCAGCCGGCCTGGCAGGGGCTGATCGCCCGGGGCCAGGGCCGGCGGCTACCGCCGGCCGTCTGGGTGGGCATCGCGGTGGCGGTCGCCGGGGCGGTGCTCGCCTCCGGGGCCGACTTCGCCGTCTCCGGCCGGGCGTTCGCCGGTGACCTGCTCGCGGTGGCCGGCGGCCTGTTCGCGGCGGTCTACACCGCCCTCGGGGAACGGGCCCGGGTCACCGTCAGCACCACCACCTACACCACCATCTGCTACGGGGTGTGCGCGCTGATCCTGCTGGTCGTCTGCCTGGTCGGCGGCGTGCCGCTGGGCGGCTACGACACCGGCACCTGGCTGGCGATCCTCGGCCTGGTGGCCGGGGCGCAGCTGCTCGGCCACTCGATGTTCAACTACGCGCTGCGGCGGGTCTCCGCGACCACGGTCAGCATGCTGATCCTGCTGGAGGCGCCCGGGGCGGCCCTGATCGCCTGGGCCTGGCTCGGCCAGCTGCCCCGGGTCGGCGCGCTGCCAGGGCTCGCGTTGATCCTGGCCGGCGTCACGGTGGTGGTGCTCGGCGGGTCCCGCGCCGGCCGCCGCACCGTCCCCGCCCCGAGCTTGGCCGACGCCATCCCGCCCGGCGGGGCCCGCGCGACGCGGCCGAGCTGACCGGCGTACGCTGCCCGACCCCGCGATCGGCTGACCGGCCTGATGCCCCCCTCCTCGCACGCCCCGCCCGGCGTCTGAACCGGTGAGAAGGGCGACTGACCAGGACCGCGCCCGGGCTCAACACCCACCTGCGCACCGACCTGGGGTCATCGACGCTCTTCACACGGCGGTCGCCTGCTGCCATTGATCGGTAACAGTATTCTTATTACGTTACCTACATGGTGATTCCCTCCGAACCAATCGGCAGCATCCCCCGTCCCGCATCGCTCCTTGCCGGGCTGGACGACCATGCCGCCGGTCGCATCGGACCAGAGCAACTTCAGGATCTCTGCGACGCCGCCCTTCGCGACACAATCTCTCGTTTCGAGGCGACCGGCTCCTCGGTGATCACGGATGGTGAGCAGACCAAGCCAAGCTTCGCCACCTACCCATTGCAGGGCTTGACCATGCTTGCCCCCGATGGTGCGGTCATCCCGTTCGCCGATGGACACACCCGACAGCTTCCACGCCTCACAGCCGGACCCTTCCGGTACGGAGTCCGCTCCGCGACGTACGTGACCGCGGCTCGGGCGTTGACGACCAGCCAGGTGAAGCAGGCTGTCATTGCTCCCTCGGCGCTGAGCCTGCTGTATCCGACCGGCGGTATCGCCGGATACTCCCGGGAGGAATTTCTCGCCGACCTGATGGACGAGGCAGAAGCCGACATCCGGGGAGCGCTCGATGCCGGCGCGGCCTCAGTGCAGGTCGATTTCACGGAGGGACGGCTGTCGCTCAAACTTGACCCGTCAGGCGGTGTGCTCAGGTCGTTCATCGAACTCAACAACGCCGTACTTGACCGTTTCAGCGAGGCCGAACGGGCCAGGATCGGGGTGCATACCTGTCCGGGTGGCGATCAGGATTCGACGCACAGCGCCGACATCGACTACGCCGACCTGCTGCCGAGCCTGCTCCAGCTACCTGTCGGCACATTTTACATTCAGCTCGCCAGCGAACCCGACCCCGAACGGGTGCTGGAGATCGTCGCCGATCACGCACGACCTAGTCAGCGGATCTTCGTCGGCGTCACCGACCCGATCAACCCCATCGTCGAAACACCCGAGCAGGTATGCGACCGGGTACTGCTCGCGGCCCGCTACCTGGGCACCGACCGCCTGGGCACCTGCGACGACTGTGGCTTCTCGCCGTTCGGTGACGATGTGTCCACCTCCCGCGACACCGCCTTCGCCAAGATCAAAGCCCGCATCGAGGGAACGGCCCTCGCGGCGGCCGCGCTCGGCGGCTAGTGCTTTGGCCACGGTTGCCTGGACCGCCGCCGACGTCGCGCTCGACGGCGGGGTCCGCCCGGCCGGACCGCCAGACTTCGGCACGCTGCCGCCGTGGCTGATCGCGCTGGGGCTGCTCGGGGCGCTGGTCGTGGCCGCCCCGGCGTGGGCGCTGCGCCGCCTGCTGCTGCGCCACCGACGTGCCCGGCTGCCCTGACCGTTACCCGGACGCCCGGTGGTCAGCCGGCCGGACCGGGCCGGACGCCGTCACGGCTCGATGCCGACCGCCTTCGCGCTGGCTTCCCAGAGCCGGGCGGCGAGCTGCGGGTCGGTGGCCTTGCGCAGCGGTCGGCGGGGTCGACGGTCGGCGTAGTAGCCGCCGTCGACCAGCCGGGCAGGATCCTGGTTGGCCAGCCAGACCAGGGTCTCCGCGCCCTTCTCCGGGCTGCGGAACGGCATGATCCGCATGCCGAGGGCGACCAGCCGGCTGTCCGCGCCGAACCGGGTCCGCACCACGCCCGGGTGGAAGCAGTACGCCGGGATTTCCGGCCAGCGTCGGGCCGCCTCGCCGGTGAACAGGATGTTCGCCTGCTTGCTGGTGCCGTACGCGCGCATCGAGCGGTAGCCGCGCAGGGCGGCGTTGAGGTCGTCAGGGTCGAGGACGCCGCTGCGGTGCGCGCCGGAGGCGGTCACCACCAGCCGGCCCACCCGGTCCCGCAGCAGGGTGCTGAGCAGGAACGGCGCGAGGTGGTTGGCCTGCATGGACAGCTCGAACCCGTCGACCGTGGTCGCCGGGCGCAGCACGATCGCGCCGGCGTTGTTGGCCAGCACGTCGATCCGGTCGTACGCGGCGCGCAGCCGCTCGGCGAGCCCCCGCACGTCGTCGAGGACCGCGTAGTCGGCCCGGAACAGCTCGGGCCGCTCGCCGCTGGCCTCCCGCACCCGCTCGCCCGCGGCCTGGAGCCGGGCCGGGTCCCGCCCGACCAGCACCACCCGGTCGCCCCGGCGGGCCAGCTCCACCGCGGCGGCGAGGCCGATGCCGGAGCTGGCGCCCGTCACCACCACGGTCCGTCGCCCCGTGAGATCCTCCACAGGCCCATTCACCCCAGTCACGGCACGAGGTTACCGTGGCGTCACAAGCACCTTTGTGATCGTTCAGTAATCCGCTTGCCGAACAGGTGGCGTCGGCCCGCCCGCCGCGCCGGAAGGAGGCCCCATGACCGCCGCCGGTCGTCCCCGCCGGTCCTGCCTCGCCGTGCCGGGCTCCAGCGTCAAGATGCTCGGCAAGGCCCAGGGCCTCCCCGCCGACCAGGTCTTCCTCGACCTGGAGGACGCCGTCGCCCCGCTGGCCAAGCCGGACGCGCGCAAGAACATCGTGGCCGCCCTCAACGAGGGCGACTGGGCCGGCAAGACCCGGGTGGTCCGGGTCAACGACCTGACCACCCCGTGGACGTACCGGGACGTGATCGACGTCGTGGAGGGGGCCGGCGCGCACCTGGACTGCGTCATGCTGCCCAAGGTGCAGGACGCCGCCCAGGTGCAGTGGTTGGACCTGACGCTCACCCAGCTGGAGAAGACCCTCGGCCTGCCGGTCGGCCGGATCGGCATCGAGGCGCAGATCGAGAACGCGGCCGGGCTGGTCAACATCGACGCCATCGCCGCCGCCTCGCCCCGCGTCGAGACGATCATCTTCGGCCCGGCCGACTTCATGGCCTCGATCAACATGAGGTCGCTGGTGGTCGGCGGGCTCATGCCGGACTACCCGGGCGACCCCTACCACTACATCCTGATGCGCATCCTGATGGCCGCCCGGATGCACGACCTGCAGGCCATCGACGGCCCGTTCCTGCAGATCCGGGACACCGACGCGTTCCGCGAGGTGGCGAAGCGCTCGGCCGCCCTGGGCTTCGACGGCAAGTGGGTGCTGCACCCCGGCCAGATCGACGCCGCCAACGAGGTCTACTCGCCGGCCCAGGCCGACTACGACCACGCCGAGCTGATCCTCGACGCGTACGAGCACTACACCTCGGAGGCCGGCGGCCGGCTCGGCGCGGTCATGCTCGGCGACGAGATGATCGACGAGGCGTCCCGCAAGATGGCCCTCGTGATCGCCGCCAAGGGCCGGGCGGCCGGCATGACCCGCACGTCGCGCTTCACGCCGCCCGCCGAGTGACCCGACACCCCGTGAGCTGAGAACCGGCGGGCTGCGGTGCCGCCCCGGTCGGGGCGGCACCGGGCCGGTCAGTAGTTGTAGTCGCCGCTGCCGGAATCGCCCGTGCTGATGGCGATGACGATCAGCACCACGTAGAAGAGGATCGCCAGCACCAGCAGGCCGGTCAGGATCCAGCCGACGATGATGGCCGCCTTCGCCATTCCCTCGCCGCCCTCGCCCGTCTCGCGGATCTGCTTGCGGGCCACGTGCCCGAGGATCGCGCCGATCGGCGCGGTGATGCAGGAGCCGATGCCGACGAGGGCGAGCACCAGCGCCGCGATCGCCATCCCGTTGGTCCTCGGCGGCGGCGGGTACCCGTACCCCGGGTAGCCCGCCGCCGGGTAGCCGGCCGGGGCGTAGCCGGGCGCGGCGTAGGGGTCGGCGACCGGCGCGGCCTGCTCCATCTTCATCCCCGCGTACGGGTCGGCCGGCGCGTACGGGTCGCCGCCGGTCGGCTGCCCGCTCGTCGGCAGCGTCGGGTCGACCGGCGGCGTGGACGGCTGGGACCAGGGGTCGCTCGGACCGTCAGCCGGTGGGGGGTAGGTCATGGGTTCTCTCCGCGTCTCGTCGAGGGTGCGCGGTCAGGGTAGCCAGGACCACCCAAAACGCGGCGTCCGTCACCGGGTGCCGCGTTGCCCGGAGCAGGGCGAACCGGCAGGATCGCGGCATGGCAATCGACGCGCGCGCCGCGGACCGCTCCGGCAGCCGACCACGACGGGACGTGAGCCGCCCGGGCATGGCCCGGCGCAGCCGCCCCACCAGCGGGGCCGGCCCGGCCGACGAGGACGCCCCGGTGGCGCTGCCGGAGCCGGTCACCATGCGGCTCGACGGCCGGGTCGCCCTGGTCACGGGTGCCGGCAGCCCCGACGGCATCGGGTACGCCACCGCCCGCCGCCTGGCGGATCTGGGGGCCCGGGTGGCCATCGTCTCCACCACCCGGCGCATCCACGAGCGGGCCGGCGAGCTGGGGGTGACCGGGTTCGTCGCCGATCTCACCGACGAGTCGGAGGTCGGCGCGCTCGCCGACGCGGTGGCCGAGCAGCTCGGCGACGTCGAGGTGCTGGTCAACAACGCCGGCCTGGCGAGCCGGGCCAGCCCGGAGGTGCTGCGCCCGGTGGCCCAGCTCAGCTACGACGAGTGGCGCGGCGAGATCGACCGGAACCTGACTACGGCGTTCCTGTGCAGTCGGGCGTTCATCGGTGGGATGGCCGAGCGCGGCTGGGGGCGGATCGTCAACCTGGCGGCCACGGCCGGTCCGGTGAACGCCCTGCCCACCGAGGCGGCGTACGCGGCGGCGAAGGCGGGCGTGGTGGGGCTGACCCGGGCGCTGGCGATGGAGATGATCGCCGACGGGGTGACGGTGAACTCGGTGGCCCCCGGCACCATCCACACCGCCGCGTCCACGGTGGCGGAGATCCGGCAGGGCCTCGGCACGCCGGTGGGCCGCCCCGGCACCCCGGACGAGGTGGCCGCCGCGATCGCCTTCCTCTGCTCGCCGGCCGCGTCGTACATCACGGGGCAGATGCTGGTGGTCGACGGCGGCAACAGCGTCCGGGAGGCGCAGTTCCGCTGACCGCGTCCGGGCTCAGTTGTAGGAGCTGCCGTCCATGGAGCCGCCCCAGAAGGCCAGCCCGATCCAGCCGCAGCAGGCGATCAGGCCGATCACGGTGAAGACGTAGCTGAGGATCAGGCCCCACGTGGCGAGCTGGTCGCCGTCCTCGCCGGTGCGCCGGATCTGCCGCTTGGCCACGTGGCCGAGCACGATGCCGGCGGGCGCGAAGACGAACGCGAAGACCAGCGACAGCACGGCGAGGACGTTGGTGCCCCGTCCCTGACCGGGAGGCGGGCCGTACTGGCCCTGCCCCGGCGGGCCGTACTGCCCGTAGCCCGGGGGCGGGCCGCCGTACTGGCCGGGCGGCGGCGGCTCGTACTGGCCGGGCGGCGGCTCGTACGGGGATGGCGGTTCGTCCGGCTCGCGCGGTGGATAACTCATCCGGCACCTCCCGCTACCCGTCGTGACCTGGCCCATTGCGGACGCTACCCGCAGCGGTGAACCTTTTCACAGCGCTTGGGTGGACTGGTCGCCTTGGCCTCGCCGGCCCGGCGGGTCGATACTTACCGGGCGTTCAGTTACCCACGAGTAACGCGTCGATGAGTGATCCCCGGAGGCTGAGATGGCCAGACTCGCCCAGACGCCCGGCCTGACCGACGTGCAGCGGTCGATCCTGGAGACCGTCCGCGAGTTCGCCGACCGGGAGATCATCCCGCACGCGCAGCGGCTGGAGCACGCCGACGAGTACCCCACCGACATCCTCGACGGGATGCGCGAGATGGGGCTGTTCGGCCTCACCGTCGCCGAGGAGTACGGCGGCCTGGGCGAGTCCCTGCTGACCTACGCCCTGGTGGTCGAGGAGCTGTCCCGGGGCTGGATGTCGATCTCCGGCATCGTCAACACGCATTTCATCGTGGCGTACCTGATCTCGCAGCACGGCTCCGCCGAGCAGCGGGCCCGGCTGCTGCCGAAGATGGCCACCGGCGAGGTGCGCGGCGCGTTCTCCATGTCGGAGCCCGAGTGCGGCTCGGACGTCTCGGCGATCAGGTCCAAGGCGGTCCGCGACGGCGACACCTACGTCCTGAATGGCCAGAAGATGTGGCTGACCAACGGCGCGTACTCCTCGGTGGTCGCCACGCTGGTCAAGACCGACACCGGGGCCGACTCGGTCTACGGCAACATGAGCACCTTCCTGCTGGAGAAGGAGCCCGGCTTCGGCGAGACCGCGCCCGGCCTCACCATCCCCGGCAGGATCGACAAGATGGGCTACAAGGGCGTCGAGACCACCGAGATGGTGCTCGACGGCGTCGCCGTCCCCGCCTCCGCCGTGCTCGGCGGCGAGGGGCAGGTCGGCCGGGGCTTCTACCAGATGATGGACGGCATCGAGGTCGGCCGCGTCAACGTCGCCGCCCGCGCCTGCGGCATCTCCATCCGCGCGTTCGAGTTGGCCGTCGCGTACGCCCAGCAGCGCAGGACCTTCGGCCAGCCGCTCGCGAAGCACCAGGCGATCGCGTTCAAGCTCGCCGAGATGGGCACGAAGATCGAGGCCGCGCACGCCCTCATGGTCAACGCCGCCCGGCTCAAGGACGCCGGCCAGCGCAACGACGTCGAGGCCGGGATGGCCAAGCTGCTCGCCTCCGAATACTGCGCCGAGGTCGTCCAGGAGGCGTTCCGCATCCACGGCGGCTACGGCTACTCCAAGGAATACGAGATCGAGCGGCTGATGCGGGAGGCCCCGTTCCTGCTCATCGGCGAGGGCACCTCGGAGATCCAGAAGACCATCATCTCCCGCGGCCTCCTGCGCGACTACAAGCTCTGACGGCGCACGGAAGGGCCCCTGCGAACCGCCGGCTAGCCGAGGCGCGTCAGGTCGGCGGCGGCCCGCTCGATGATCAGGCAGCGGTCCTCGACGTAGTCGACGCCGGCCTCCTCGGCGATCCGCCGCGCCTCCGGCGAGACGATCCCGAGCTGCAACCAGACCGCGGGCGCGCCGATCGCCACCGCCTCGCGGACCACCCCGACGGCGTCGCGGGCCGGGCGGAACACGTCCACCAGGTCCACCGGGTGCGGGATGTCGGCCAGCGACGCGTACGCCCGCTCGCCGAACAGCTCGTCGACCGTCGGGTTGACCGGGATGATGCGCCAGCCGTACCGCTGCATCTGTGCCGGCACCCGGTGCGCGGCCTTGCCGGGGTCGCGGGACGCGCCCACGACGGCGATCACGGCGGAGTCGGCGAGGATCTGCTGGGCGCTGCGCATCCCGCGACTCTAGCCCGGCGCCCGGCTCGGAGCAGGCCGCGCCGGTCTCCCGGGAGGCGGTGGACGCAGGCATGCGAGCGGCCCCGAGTGGAGGTCATCCCGCGAAGCCGGGCGTGTCGAAGGTGCGGGTGACCGCGCCGGGCAGCGCCAGCGGCAGGGGTGGAGCCGCCGGCGCTGCCCGCTCGGAACCGGCCTCGTCCGGGGGAGCGGAGAGGTTGTCCCAGCGCATGGACCCCATTCGAACACGCGTACGAACGAAGTGCAAGTGACGTGCCGGACACCGGCGCACGGCGGGACGGGCGCCGGGGGAGGATGGGGGCATGGAGAGGTCGACCTTCGTCTACGACGGCGACTGCGCGTTCTGCACGAAGTGCGCGGAGTTCATCGAGCGCCGCATCCCCACCCGGGCGCGGGTGCTGCCCTGGCAGTTCGCGGACCTCGACGCGCTGGGCCTGACGGAGGCCGAGTGCACCGAGGCCGTGCAGTGGGTCGGCGCGGACGGCTCCCGGGCCGCCGGGCCGGACGCGATCGCGCGGCTGCTCGGCGACAGCGGGCCCCTGTGGCGGGTCGCCGGGGCGGGGCTGCGCTTCCCGCCCGCCCGCGCGGCGGCCTGGCCCGCGTACCGCTGGGTGGCCCGCAACCGGCACCGGCTGCCGGGCGGCACGGCCGCCTGCGCCGTGCCCTCGGCCCAGCGGGACTGATCCTCACCACGCCCGCAGCGCGGAGAGCAGCCGCTCCAGCAGCTCCAGCGAGGGCCGCCCGTCGTGGGACGGCAGGTCCCGCACCTCGACCAGCCCCGCCCGGCGCAGCCCGTCGAGCAGCACGCGGACGGCACCCACCGGCAGGTCCAGGTCGGTGGCGATCTCGGCGACCGACAGCGGACGCCGGCACCGCCGGACGATCCGCGCCTGCTCGGGGGTGAGGCGGGGGAGCCGGCCCGTCCCCGGCCGGGCCAGCACCAGGGAGGCGAGGTCGGGCTGCTCGGCCTCGGTCGCCCCGCCGGCCGCGCCCGGGGCGGGCGGCGCGGCGGCCGCCGCGAGGAGGGCCGGCCGGATCCGGCCGGGCGCGGTGGTCCCGGCCCGGACGACCGGCCCCGACCCGGGCGGGACGCCGGGCGACGGGTGCGTCGCCCCTGGTGCGGGCGCGTCGGGCGGTGGGGGCGGCTGCGCGGGCAGGTGCCGGTCGGCCTCCGTCACGAAGCGCGCCACCTCGAACTCGATGTCGGCCGCCCGGGACTGTTCGCAGGTGTGCAGGGCCAGGACGACGCCGGTGCGGATGCCGGTGACGTGCAGGAGTGCCTCGGGCATCCGGGTGACGATCCGTCGTGGCTCGGCGTCGGCGCAGAACCGGGCCGTGGCCGCGCCGAGCGCCCACAGGCCGGCGACCATGCCCGAGACCTGTTCGGCCACCGCCGCGTCGGTGCCCCGGGAGGCGCCGAGCCGGAGCCCGTCGGGCGAGAGCAGCACGGCGAGGCGCGCCCCGGGCACCCGGTCGATCAGCGCGTCCAGGGCCCGCATGAGCGCGTCGCTCCCGGCCGCCGCGCCTGCGGGCCGGGTGGCGTGGGCGGCCGGTCCGGCGGTGGGCTGGGTGGCCGCCGCCGGACCGTCGACGACCGGCGCGGTGCCGCTCGGCGTGGCGGCAGCCGCCCCGGCCGCTGCCGGACCGGTGCCGGGTGGTGCGTCCGGGCAGGTCGTCGTCATCTGGTCGGCCGTTCCCGCCAGGCCCCACCGCCTGCGACGGCCATCCGCTCCGCGACGAGGGTGCGCAGCAGGGCCAGCAGTTCGGTGCGGTTGGCGCAGTTCAGTCGCGACCGCATCCGGGCCACGTGGTGCTCCACGGTCTTGGCGGAGATGAACAACCGGTCGCCGATCTCGCGGTAGGTCAACCCGGCCAGCACAAGCTCGGCCACCTCGTGCTCGCGTTCGCTCAGCTCACTGCGGGGCACGGCGTCGACCTCGGCGGCCGGTGGGGCCGCCCCGCCCGGGGGACGCTGCCCGCCCCTGGCCCCGCCCTTCCCGCCGGCGGGCCCGCTCTTCGCCCCCGCGTGCCGACCCTGGAACACCCGGGCACAGTCCAGCAGGGCGGTCATCGCCCGCCGGTCCGCCGTGCGGATGGCGGCCTGCCCGGCGAGCCGGGCGGCGTCCCAGCAGAACCCCGCGTCGTACAGGCCACGGGCGGCGGCCTCGACCCGGGCCGGGTCGACCGTGCCCCGCAGGACGTCCACCCAGCTCGCGGCGGCGGTGGCGGCCACCGCCGCGTACCGGCTGTGGTCCGCGTCGGCGGTCAGGGCCGCCACGTGTTCCTCGGCCGCGCCGGGCCGGTCGGCGAGGATCGCGGCGTGCAGCCCGCTCCAGTGCAGCGGCGCGCTCCACAACGGCGGGTCGCCCAGCCGGCCCAGCAACGTCCGGGCCTGGTGCAGGTGCGGTTCCAGCCGGTCGAGTTCGCCCAGCCGGGCCGCCGCGATCGCCAGCTCGCCGAGGGGCAGCAGGGTGAACAGGTCGACGGGGTGCCGGACCACGGCGTCCAGCGCGTGCCCCCAACCGCGCTGCAACGCGCCCAGGTCGCTGTTGCGGCGGGCCACCCCCAGCTCCAGGGTCGTGGCGAAGAGCAGGTCGCGGGACTCCAGCGGGCCACCCGAGGCGGTCGCCGCCGCGGCGGCGTCGGCCGCGGCGGCCGTGCGTCCCCGCAGCATCAGGATCCACGCCCGCAGCAGCAGGTGGCGGCGGGCCAGCAGGGGACCGCCGATCCCGCTGGCGGTGGCCCGGTCGAGCACCCGCTCGGCGATGTCCAGCTCCGCGCAGTGCACTCCGGTCAGCGCGGCCAGCGCGGCGGGACTGTCGGGCAGGAGGACGGTGCGGCCGTCCGGCTCCAGCAGGGCCGCCGCCTGCACCAGGGTGGACAGGGCGGTGGTGGGCGTGCCGTCGATGCTGGCCCGGACCCCCTCGGCCATCAGCCGGGCCGCGCCGGCGCCCAGCGTCGGCGGACCGCCGGTGGCCGGGCCCACCGGCCCGGCGTCGCCGGTCGTCGTCGCGGTGGCGAGCGACCCGACCTCGGCGAAGGCCGCCGCCGCGGGCGTGCCCGACCACTGGTACAGCTCCACGCTGCGGCCGGTCTGTCCCCGGTGCGCCAGGGCGGTCGCGGCGACGGCCGCCGCCTTGGCCCGGTCGTCCGGCGCGGCACCGGCGAGCAGCCGGTCCGCCAGCCGCAGGGCGGTGTCCAGGTCGCCGGCGAGCAGCGCGGCGACGGCCTGGCGGCCGGGGGCGGACGAGCCGGCGGCGGTGGCGGCGGCGAACAGTTCGGCCGCCAGCGCCGGCTGTTCGGCCAGCGCCTCCTCGGCGGCCGCCCGCAGCGCGGGCGCGGGGCAGTCGCCGAGAGCGCCGACGGCCCGCAGCGCGGAGACCAGCGGCAGGACCGGGCCGCCCCGGCCGAGCCGCTGGTCGACGAGCCGGTGCCAGACCGCCGTCCGGTCGGTGGGCGGGCTGAGGGCGACGACCGCCCGCCGGGCGAGCGGCGTGATCCGGTGGTCGGCGGTGAGCAGGCCCGCCGCCCGGGTCGCGGCGACGAGTTCGGCCACCGCGCCGGGCGTCCGGTCGAGCAGCGCGCCGAGAAGGTCGACCGTCAGGGGCACGCCGGCGGCGAGCGCGAGCAGCAGGCACCGGGCGTCCGGCGTCAGCCGGTCCAGGTCCGGCCCGAACTCCACGAGGGCGGACTGCGGCGGCTCGCCCGGCGACGCCGCCCCGCCCGGCCCCGGCGCGGCCGACGGAAGCAGAGCCGACGCGGCCGACAGGGTCGAGCCCGGCGCGGCGGACAGCGCGCGTACCAGCCGGTCCACGTCCCGGGGCACCCCGGCGGTCTGCGCGTGCACGTGGTCGGCCAGGCGGGCCGCCTCCGGTGCGGCGGCGCACCGCGCGGCGGTCTGCTCCGGGGTGAAGGGGACGAGCAGCAACGGGTCGGCGTGCCGGCGCAGGGCGTCGGCCAGCTCGACCAGCGCCGCGCACCGTGGCCAGGGGCGGTATCCCACGACGATCCGGTGCCGACCGGTGTCCACCAGCGCGCGGAGCGCACCGAGCCGCGTGTCGTCGAGCAGGTGTGCGTCGTCGACCAGCAGCACGGTGCCGGGCTCGGGCGGCTCGGTGGCCGCCGGCACCGTGGTCAGCACGGTCTGCCCGGCCTGCCGGCAGCGGCGCGCCACCTCGCCGAGCAGGGCGGTCTTGCCGTGGCCGCCGGGGCCGGTCACGGCGAGCGCGAACGGCACGGCCGGGTCGGCGGCGAGCCGGTCGAGCAGGGACCGCCGCTCCCGGCTGAGCAGCAGCGGGCGCTCGATAGTCATGATCATCGTACGCTTCCCTCGCGGCCACGCCGGCGCAGCGACGCCAGGCGGGACGCTCTCGGCAGTTCCAGTGGGGCGATCCGGACCGGGGGCCGGGGCGGTGGCGTGCCCGGGAACCCGTCGTCGCCGTGCTCGTCGTGCCGGGGACCGCGCCCTCCGGCCGGCACCCGGGCGACCGCCGTCGCCCTGCCCACCCGGACCCCGGCGACCCCCACCGGCTCGGCCCCGGGTCGTGTGGCCGGCACGCGGGGCCGGGGCGCGACCACCTGGCGCGCGGCCAGCGCCGCCCCGGCCGCCGCGACCAGCTGCGGATCGGGGGCGACCTGCACCGGGCCTGGCAGGGCCGCGCCGAGCAGCTCGGCGACCAGCGGAACCCGGGTGGCGCCGCCGGCGAGCAGGACGCCGTCGAGGCGCGCCGGCTCCAGCCCGGCGCTGTGGACGGCCCGCAGCAGCAGATCGACGGTCCCCCGTACGGCGGGTCGGATCATCTCCTCGAACTCCGCGCGGCTCACCGGCACCCGCGCCGGCCCGGTCGGCAGGTCCAGCACCACGTCGGCCTGCGGGGCGACGGACAGCTCGTGGGCGGCCCGCTCGCACGCCGACGGCAGCTCCCGCGCCGCGGCGTCGGCCCACTGCCCGTCGAGGGCGGACAGCTCCCGCGCCAGCACGGCCCGGACGTGGTCGGTCAGCTCCGCGACGAACTCCGCCCCGCCGCAGCCGGGAAGGCCCAGCGGCAGGCCGAGGGGCGCGTACGTGCCGTCGTCGTTCCGCCGGACCAGCGCGCCCTCGAAGGTCTCCCCGCCGAGCGCGTACACGGCCGCGAGGTCGCCGGCGAACCCCCGCGCGGCGTGCCCCTCGGCGACCGTCACCGGGCAGGGCAGCAGCGTCACCCCGGGCACCTCGAACTCCCACAGCGCGCGCCGCAGCAGCTCCCGTCGGTGCGGGCCCCAGCCCGCCGGGTGGCTGACCACGACGGCTTCGGCCGGGCCGCCCTCGGTGGCGCGTACCTGCTCCACCACCCAGCCGGCCAGCATCGCCGTCAGGGTCTGCGCCGGGTACGCCTCGCCGCCGAGCACCACGGGCACGTCGTCGCCGACGCGGCGGACGAAGCCGCGCACGGTCCGGCCGCCACCGTCGGAGGTGGACGCTCCGACGGTGAGGCCACCGTGGGCGGACAGGCACAGCGCGGAGGGGACGGTGGTCGCCCCGGCGTCCAGCGCGACGGCCTCGGCGTGCGTCCAGTCGATGCCCCGTCGCCGGACGACGCTGGCGGTGGTCGTGGTGTTCCCGATGTCTATTCCCAGGACGTACGGCATCGTCTCTTCCTCACCAGGAGTTGGCCGACCGGCGGCGACGGTGTCGGGACGTGCGGTGACCCGGCCCGGCGGACCCCGTGGGTTCATACGTTCGTACCAGAGATCGAAGCTGAACCGGGACCCTAACTTCAGGCTGCCGGATTCCCCCCATCCCCCTAACGGACGGCGGGGGTGGGGCCCCGATCCGGCGGGGGCGGTTTCGGGTCGTTCCCCGATGCCCGTCGTCGACTCCGTCCGTAGCGTCACCGGTCACGGTCGACGTCCGTCGACGCCGGTCACTGTCGACGCCCTGTCGACGCCGGCGACACGTCCGAGGAGAAGCGGCTCATGGAACCGAACCAGACCCTGCACGACTTCGTGCTCAACCTGCTGACCGACCCCGATGCCCGGTCGGCCTTCGACCTGGACCCGGAGGGTGCGTTGCAGGCGGCCGGGCTGCAGGACATCACCGCCGCCGACGTTCAGGACGTGGTGCCGCTGGTGGTCGACTACGCGCCGGTGCAGGGCCTCACCTCGCTGGCCCCGGCGGCGCAGTTCGGCCTCGACCCGCTGCCGGCCGACCCCACCGACGCGGTGGGCCAGCTGCAGCACGTGGCGCAGCAGATCGGCGTCACCGGTTCCTCGGCCGGGGTGGACGTCAAGGCCGGGGTGCTGGGCACCATCGCCGTGGACCCGGCCACGGTCTCGGCCGGGGTGACCGTGCTGCCGGGGGTCGGGTTGGGCGTCGGCCGCGGCGGCCTCGACACCGACCTGACCGGGGTCGGCGACGTGGCGCACACCCTCGACGACGGGGTGGTGCCGGGCCTCGACGCGACCGTGGACCCGGTGGTCGGGGGCGTCACCGGCGCGGTCGACGGCCTGCCGGGCGCGCCGGACGCGGGGGGCCTGGACGACTCCGACCTGCTCGACGGGGACCTCGGCGGCGTCCTGCCCGGCGTGCACGGTCAGGTCGGTGGGCTGGTCGACTCGATCGGCGTCGACGACGCCCTGGGTGGCCTGGGCCTGCCCGGCGGCGCGGGCGGCGTGGTGCCGCCGGTCGACGTGCCCGGCGCCGTGTCGGGGGTGACCGACCACGTGGACGACACGGTCTCCGGGACGCTGGGTGGCGTCACGGGTGCGGTCGGTGGCATCACCGGCGGCCACGGCGGCGCGCCCGCCGGCACCGACTCCGGCCTGCTCGGGCTGGGCGACGGGCTGTTCTGAGCGGCCCCGGCGGCGGACGGGACCGGGGCACGAGGGGGTGCCCCGGCCCGGTCCATCGTTCATCACCTCTTGATAATTTCTCCGCAATCGGCACACTTGGTCCCGTGATGGCGGGAATCTGGCTGGACGTGCTCGACGAGATCGCCCGGACCTGCACCGCCCACGGGCGTGCCGACCTGCTCCGCACGGTCCACCACAAACGGGTCCAACTGCTCGACCCGGCGCTGCGCGTGCTGGTCGTCGGCGAGCCGGGCCAGGGCAAGAGCCAACTGGTCAACGCCGTCGTCACCGCGCAGGTCTGCCCGGTCGGCGACGGCCGCACCACCGTCCTGCCGACGGTGGTGCGGCACGCCGAGACGGCCTGCGCCGCCGTGGTCCGGCACCCGGTCCAGCGGGAGCGGCCCGCCGGCTCGGACGGGGCCGCCGCCCTGGCCTCCGCCGGGTCCTCCGTCGCGCCCTACGCGGCGGTCCCGGCCGTGTCCCCGGCCGCCGAGCGGACGCCGCTGCCGCTGGACCGGCTCGCCGCCGGGGTCGCCGGGATCATCCCGCGCGGCGCTGGCCCGGCCCACGTCGAGGTGGGCGTCCCCCGGGCGTTGCTCGCCGACGGTCTGGTGCTCGTGGACACCCCGGCCGGCGACGGCACGATCCCCGCCTCCGGCACGCCGGAGGCCGCGCTGCACCGGGCCGACCTCGTGCTGCTGGTCTCCGACTCCACCCGGGAGCTCTCCGTCGCCGAGCTGAACCTGCTGCTGCACCTCACCCGGTCGCACCCGAACGTGGCGGTGGTGCAGACCAAGACCGACCTGGTGCCCGACTGGCGGGCGGTCGCCGAGCGCAACCGGCGGCACCTGCACGAGGCCGGCGTACCGGCCGCGCTGATCCCGGTCTCGGCGGCGCTGCGGCTGCGGGCGGCCGTCGCCGACGACCACCCGCTCAACGCCGAGTCGGGCTTTCCCGTGCTGATCGCCCGGCTCCGCCGGGACCTCGCCGGCAAGGGCGACGCGCTGGCCCGTACGGCCGTCACCATGCTCGCCCGCACGGTCGTCGAGCAGCTCGCCGCCCCGCTGCGCGCCGAGCTGGACAGCCAGCAGGTCGAGGAGCAGGCCGGGCCGATCTCCCGGCTGCACGCCGCCCAGCGCGAGGTGGACGAGCTGCGGCGCTGCTCCACCCGCTGGCAGAACGCGCTGTCGGACGAGATGACCGACCTGCTCTCCGACATCGAGTACGACCTGCGGGAGCGGACCCGGCAGATCCTGCGCGAGGTCGACACGGCGTTCGACACGGCCGACCCGCTGACCGGCTGGGACGTCTTCGAGGAGTGGCTGGAGCGCAGCCTCGCGGCGGCGGCGCGGGAGAACCGCGAGTGGCTGGTCCGCCGCTGCGACTGGACCGCCCGCCGGTTGGCCGCCCACTTCGGCCGGTACGGCCACGACGCGCTGCCGGAGTGGTCGACGGCGGTGCCGGAGGACCCCGCCGAGCGGCTGCCGCACTTCGAGCGGCCGGCGATCGACCGGTTCACCGTCACCCAGAAGGTGCTCAGCGGCATGAAGGGCTCGTACGGCGGGATGCTGATGTGCGGGCTCGCGCTGACCCTGGCGGGGATGCCGATGATCAATCCGGTGTCGGTCGGGTTCGGCGCACTGCTCGGGGGCAAGGCCATCCGCGACGAGAGCCGGCAGCACCTGCGGCACCGGCAGTCGGCGGCGAAGACGGCGGTCCAGCGGCACGTCGACGAGTTCTTCCTCCGGGTGACGAAGGACTGCCGGGACACCGCCCGGCAGGTGCAGCGGCTGCTGCGTAACCACTTCACCGCACTGACCGAGGAGCTCCAGGAGGGCATCGTCCAGTCGCTGCGCAGCGCGAAGCAGGCCGCCGACACCGACGCGGCGGCCCGCGACCGCCGGCAGCGGGAGATCCGGGCGAGGATGGCCCGGCTGGCGCGGCTGCACGAGCAAGCCCAGGGGCTGACAGCCGGGCGCGGCGCCGGCCCGGTGCTGCTGGAGCAGCCGGCATGACGTCCGGGCGGGGGCTGGAGGACGCGGTGTGGGCCCTGCTGCACGAGGCCCTGCACCACTACCGGGACCACCCCTGGGCCGCCGACCGGCTGCGGCACGAGCTGGCCAGGCTGGAGGAGCCGCTGCGGGTCGCCGTCGCCGGCGGCTGGCGGTCCGGGAAGTCGACGCTGCTGAACGCCATCATGGGGGAGCAGGTCGCGCCGGTCGCCGGGGTCGACGGCGAGGACACCTTCACCTGGTACGAGGACGGGCCCGCCCCGGGGGCCACCGCCTGGTCGACCGACGGCGTGCCGCAGGAGCTGGCGGTGACCCGGTCGGCGACCGGCCTGCGGGTCGACGGGCCCGGCTGGCGGCCCGGCGAGCTGCGCGACCTCGTCGTGCGGTGGCCGACGCGGGCCCTGCGCCAGCTCACCCTCATCGACACGCCCGCCGTCGCCGACCCGGACGAGCGGGGGCGCGCCCCGGTGGTCGAGCGGGCCCTGCGCGACGCCGACGCCCTGCTCTACCTGACCCGCGACGGACGCGACAGCGACCTGCGGGCGCTGGATTCCGAGCGGGACGGGATCGTCGGCCAGGCCGGCGCGGTGCACGTGCTCCTGGTGCGCTCGCGCGCCGACGAGACCGGCGGCGGGCGGATCGACGCGCTGCTGACCGCCCGGCAGCTCGTCCGGCGGCAGCAGCGCGACCCCCGGGTGGCCGCCCGCTGCGTGCACGCGCTCGCGTGCAGCGGCACCGTGGGCCTGGCCGGCCGGATGCTGGGCGAGGCGGACTTCGCCGCGCTCGCGGAGCTGGCCCGGGTGCCGCGCCCGGAGCTGGACGCACACCTCCTCTCCGCCGACCGGTTCGTCCGGGCCGGGCTGCCCGTGGGCCTCTCCGCCGACGCGCGGGCCGCGTTGCTGGAGCGGCTGGGGCTGTTCGGCGTCCGGCTGGCCACCACGCTGGTCCGCACCGGCTGCGACAGCCGGGTGAAGCTCTCCACCGAGCTGATCCGGCGCAGCGGCCTCACCGAGCTGCGGGAGTCGGTCAACCGCCTCTTCGTCGACCGGCAGGGCACCCTGAAGGCCCGGTCGGCGCTGGTGGCCGTGGAGGGGCTGCTGCGCGCGGAGCCGGGCCCCGGCACCGGCGAACTGCTCGGCGCCGTGGAGCGCATCGTGGCCGGCGCGCACGAGTTCGCGGAGCTGCGCCTGCTCGCGGCGCTGCGCGCGGGCCGGGTCGGGTTCGCCGCAGAGCCGGCTGCCGAGGCGCAGCGGCTGGTCGGCGGCGAGGGCACCGCGCCGGCCGCCCGGCTCGGGGCGGAGCACGACGCGACCGCGCGGCAGCTGTGGGAGCTGGCCATCGACGCGCAGTGGCGGTGGCGGGAGCGCGCGGAGGACCCGACCCTACGGCTGGTGCAGCGGCGCGGGGCGGAGGTCGTCGCCCGCAGCTGCGAGGGGCTGATCGTCGAGCTGGCCGGGCCGCCCCGCCGGTCCACCCCGGCGTAGCCGTCCCGCCGGCCCGCCCCCGCCGAGCCGGCGCAGCCAGGCGACGGGGCGCACCCGCTCCAGCGGCAGGAAGCTGGCCATGGCCACCAGGTGCGGGGCGAACGAGATGGTGATCGTCGCCATGGTGACCAGGTGGAACGAGTAGAAGAAGCCCACCGTGGCCAGCCGGGCGCGGGCCGGCAGCACGAAGACCACCGGGCTGAGCAGCTCGAAGGCGAGGATGCCGAACTGCGCCACGAGCAGCAGGTGGGGCACGCCAGCGATCAGGTCGGCAAGGTCGGTGCCGCGCCGGATGATCGCCTTGGCGAGCACCGAGCCGGTGGCCCAGTCGAGGCCACCGAACCGGAACTTCGCGAAGGCGGCCAGGAAGTAGGTGCAGATCACCGCGATCTGGGTGACCCGCAGCGCCCAGCCGCCCGCCTCGGTGCGGGTCGGGTCGCCGTGCCGGGCCCGGCCGGCGGTGGGCAGCGCGGCGAGCGCGACGAGCAGGCCGAACCGGTCGTGGTCGACCTTGCCGTAGCTCATCGCGATGATCATCCACTCCAGGTAGAGCGCGAAGACCGACCAGCCGAGCAGGCGGTGGGCCCGGCCGGTCGCGGCGAGCAGGGCGAGGGCCAGCAGCACCCAGAAGATCACGCCGACCAGCGCCGGGGTGGGGGTCGGCAGCGGGAGCACCCGCCCGACGAGCAGCGGCTGGTAGAGGTCGCCGGGGACGCTCGCGCGGGCGCGTACCCAGGGGGTGAAGAACACCAGGTCGGCGGCGACGAAGAGGTAGACCAGGGTGCGGAAGGCGGCCACCCGGCCCCGGGGGACCGCCTCGGTCAGCCAGCGGGTCACCCGTCCGCCCGCCAGCTCACCACGGTCTCGTCGGTCCAGCGCCCGGTCGGCCGGGCGTCGGCGATGCCGTACCAGCGGATCACGATGCGCACCTCGACCAGCGCGGCGGCGTCGGGGTGGCGTTCGGCGTACGCGTCGGCGACCCGGCGCAGCCGGGCGGGGTCCTCGACGTACCGGCTCTGCTGGCCCTCGATCTCGGCCCGGCGGATGCCGGTGGAGTCCTGGCCCAGGTCGACCACGGCGCCGGTGCGGTCGACGCCCTCGATGCGGGTGTCCGGGGCGGCGGCGTCCGGCGGGTCGGACGTGGAGTACATCCGGAACGGCCCGAACGGGAAGTCGTCGTCGCTGCCCCAGACGGTGCCGGCCAGCAACACGACGAGGCCGAGCGCGGTGGCGGCCAGTCGGGCCCCCCGGCCCCGGCGGGTCAGCGTTTCCATCGGTTTCCGACGGTACGGGATGAAGGGCGCCCTTCGGGTCCCTCCGTCGGGTGGCGTGCCCCAACCGTACCGGTGACGCGGGGCCGGTGACGCCCGCCGGAGGGCGGGTGACGCGGCGGCGGCCGGACCCGGGTGGGGTCCGGCCGCCGGCTGCGCGGGCTCGGTGGTGCCCGGCGCTCAGTGCTTGTGCTCGGCCAGCTTCTTGCGGACGTCGTCCATGTCGAGGCCCTGGACCTGCTCGATGAGGTTCTCCAGGGCCGACTCGGGCAGCGCCCCCGGCTGGGCGAAGACGATCACGCCGTCCCGGATCGCCATGATCGTCGGGATCGAGCGGATGTCGAACTTCGCGCCGAGCTCCTGCTGGGCCTCGGTGTCGACCTTGCCGAAGACGATGTCGGGGTGCTTGTCGGAGGAGCGCTCGTAGACCGGGGCGAACCGCTTGCACGGGCCGCACCACTCCGCCCAGAAGTCGACGAGGACGATGCCGTCGCCGCCCGCCACCTCGTCGAAGTTCGCCGTGGTCAGCTCAACGGTTGCCATGTGGACTCTCCGATCACCGCGGAATCACGTACGCCTCCTAGAACCAGGACGGGACCCGGCGCATTCCCGGGCGTCCGCCCCCGAAACCCGGCGGGGCCGGGGGACGGGGTGTCAGCGTATCGATTCATATCTGTTGCCGGCAGCCTTGCCGTGTGCACTTGCATGACGCATTTGCGTGACGGGACGTGATGGGAGCGTTTCCACAGGTGGGGGCCCTGATTGCTGATCAACTTCGATGATCTGATGCCTGACTAGCGGCGATTCGACCTGCGGTGATCGCTCCCACACTTCATGATCGTCACTCTTCGTATTGTTACGAAAAGATAAATGTGACGCCGGTCTCTGTTGACCGGGCCTCGTCGTGCGGCAGAATCTTCCCCATCAGAGCGTGGGCGGCGGGTGCCGGGGAGGGCCCCGCCGCTCATTGCGTCTCCCCCCGGGAGCGCGGCCGGTGTGACATTTCCTCGCCCGGCTGCGGCCCCCGGCCTCGCCTTAACCCTCGATAAGGCATGCTGGCCCGAACTCCGTCGCCCGCCCGTGGAGGGGACCCCGATGCAGTTCGGCCGCTACTACGAGGAGTTCGAGGTCGGCGCGGTCTACCGGCACTGGCCGGGCAAGACCGTCACCGAGTACGACGACCACCTCTTCTGCCTGCTCACCATGAACCACCACCCCCTGCACCTCGACGCGCACTACGCCGAGTCGGCGAGCCAGTTCGGCCGCAACGTGGTGGTCGGCAACTACGTCTACTCCCTGCTGCTCGGCCTGTCCGTGCCCGACGTCAGCGGCAAGGCCATCGCGAACCTGGAGGTCGAGTCGCTGCGGCACGTCGCGCCGACCTTCCACGGCGACACCATCTACGGCGAGACCACCGTCCTGGACAAGCGCGAGTCCTCCTCGAAGCCCGACCGGGGCGTGGTGTCGGTGGAGACCCGCGGCTACAAGCAGGACGGCACCATGGTCTGCGTCTTCCGCCGCCGGGTGATGGTCCCCAAGCGGGCGTACGCGGCCGAGACCGTGCCCGAGGGCGTCGACCCGGAGCGCCCGAGCTTCCCCGAGCCGCGCTGACCCCACCCGGGCGCCGGCGGCCCCGCGCCGCGCGGTTGCGGTGAAGGGGCCCGACGCGCCGTACGGGGTCATATGCTGGCGCCGGAGGTCCCCATGAGCCACTCCGTCGCCGGAGAGCCGCCCTCTGCCGGCCGCCGCGCCGCACCGCTGACCACCGCCGCCTACTCCGCCGCCGAGTGGGACCTGCTGACCGGCCTGCCCGGCCGGGTGCTCGTGGCCGCCGCCGCCCCCGACCCCGGCGGCCCGTCCCGGGGCGTCGCCGCCGGGCTGGCCGGCCTCGACGCCGTGGCCGCCGGGCGTGCCTCCGACAGCGACCTGGTCCGCGCCGTGGTCGCCGCCATCTACGCCCGGCACGACGGGGCGACCGCCCCCGAGGACCGGCTCACCGACCTGGTCGACCTGCTGGCCGCCTGTCGCGCCACGGTCCGGGTGCTGCGTCGGCGGGCCGACCCCGCCGACTCGGCCGCGTACCGGCAGTGGGTGCAGTCGGTGGCGGCCCGGGTCCGGCGGGCCACCGCCGGCGCCCCGGCGGGCGGGGACGTGACGCCGACCGACCGGCGGTTCCTGGACCGGCTCGGCGGGGCCCTCGGCCTGGGCTGATCCCGCCCGACCCGACCGGGTGGCCCCGGCGCACCCGGCCGTGCGGGGCGACCGGGGGGTCCGTACCCTCTGGAGACCGTGACCGGTGATCAGCTTGAGGTCGGCGTGGGGCCGTGGGCCGGCGACCCCCCGGCCGACCCGCGCTACGACCCGGAGCTGCTCGCCGAGGGCGACCGGCGCAACGTCGTGGACCGGTACCGGTACTGGCGGCGGGAGGCCGTGGTGGCCGACCTCGACCGGCGTCGGCACGACTTCCACGTGGCGATCGAGAACTGGCAGCACGACCTCAACATCGGCACGGTGGTCCGCAACGCCAACGCCTTCCTGGCGGCCGAGGTGCACATCGTGGGGCGGCGGCGGTGGAACCGGCGGGGTGCCATGGTGACCGACCGGTACCAGCACGTCCGGCACCACGAGACGATCGAGGAGTTCGCCGCCTGGGCGGCGGACCGGGACCTGCCGGTGGTGGGCATCGACAACCTGCCCGGCTCCCGGCCGCTGGAGACGACGAGCCTGCCGCGCCGCTGCGCGCTGCTGTTCGGCCAGGAGGGACCGGGGCTGTCCGAGGCCGCCCGGTCGGCCTGCGACCAGCTCTTCTCCATCGCCCAGTACGGCTCGACCCGGTCGATCAACGCCGGGGTGGCCAGCGGCATCGCCATGCACGCCTGGATCCGCGCCCACGCCGGCCCGCCGCCCGCCTGACCTCCGCGCCCACCCCGCCCCGCCCGCGCGTCGGTCGGTCGTGCGCCGCTCGGTCGTGTGTCGGTCGGTCGTGTGTCGGTCGGTCGTCCCGCCGTGTCGGCGACATGGCGGTGTCCAGGGCTCCCGGACCGCCCGATGCCGGCGACATGGCGGCGCCCGTTCCCTTCCGGACCGGGGCAGGCCGGCGGGGGCGACGCGCCGGGGGATTCGGCCGCTCCACTTGACTGGGCGGCGAGCCGGGGCGACGGTGGAAACGTGAGTGTCGCGGTGAGTTGCCCCAGGTGTGGTGGATCCGTCCGGGAGCCGGACCTGATGCACACGGAGTGGCGCTGCGCGCGCTGCGGTCCCGTGCCGCCGCTGCACGTGCCCGAGCACATCGGCGCGGAGATCGTGGCCAGCGTCGTGGGCCGGGTCGCCGCCGCCGGGCCCCCCGACGGCCCCGCCACGCCGGTCTGGTGCCCGTGGCCCATGCCGCCCGGCTGGACCCTCACCGGCGTGGCGTACGCCGGGGACGAGCGCGCCGGGGTGCGCGCCACCGTCGTGGCCTTCGCCGGGCCCGAGCCGCTCGGCGGCGGCCCGGCCGACCTGGTGTTCGTGGCCGAGGAGCCGGGCGTCGGGCTGGGCACCCGGTTCGCCGGCATGGCCGGCCCCGACCCGGGCCCGCAACTCGCCGAGGCGCTGGACGATCCCGGCCCCGGGCATCCGGGGCATGTCGGGCAGGCCAGGATCCGTGTCGCCGGCCACCCGACTCCACTGTGGCTCGTGAATTCTCCGACGGATCGAAGCGCGTACGCCGGCGAGGCTCGGGGATTGTGGCTTCATGCGATAGCCTGGCCGGCGGGTGCGGGGCATCTGCTCGCCGAGGACGTGGAGCTGCACGACCTCACAGAGTGGACGCCGTCCGAGCTCGTGTACGGCGCTCCGTCTCCGTACCTGCACGGGAAGGCCTGACCAGCCGAGAGGCTTGGCAAGTCTCCCGTTCTGTCGGAGAACGGACGCAGAGATTCACTGTACGACACCTTACTGATACTCTGGGTGCCGCTGCGGTAAATGGACCCGGCGCCGCGCGAGAGGATGGCCCGCCATGGTCAAGAAGGTCCTCACCTGGGCCGGTATCGCATTCTTGATCTTCTTTGTTGCGTACCGGCCGAACTCCGCCGCAGACGTCTTCAAGTCGATCGGCGGCGGCATCATGGACATCGCCCAGGGGTTCGGCGACTTCTTCACCAGCCTCATCGCCTAACCGCCGATGGGCAGCCCCTCCGGTCCGCCGTTCGACCCCGACGACCCCGACCGGGAGCGCCGGGACCGAGACACGGAGCCGATCCCCCGGGTCAGGCCCGACGACGTTCCGGGCCCAGGCCCGGGGCAGGGCTTCTCCGACGGTCCGCCCTTCTCCGACGACGCCGGCTACGGCGACGGTCCCTTCGGCGGCCAGGCGCGCTCCGGGCGGGCCTGGGTCCGCGATCCGGAGGCCGACTACCAGCCGCCGCAGATCTCCGAAGAGGAGCTTGCCGGGCTGCGGGTCGACGCCTCCGGCATGCCGCTCGGCCCCCGACGGGTCCTGCCGCTGGAGGACGAGCCCAGCTCGCTGGTGGCGCGCTACCTCTTCCCCACCGAGCGCTACCGGGGCGAGTGGAAGCGGCACTGGATCCACCTGACCACGCCGATCCTGGTGGGCATCGGGGCGACCTTCGTCCTCGGCTACCTCTCCGGCTTCCTCGCCGGGCGGGACGTGGGCGCGCTGACCACCATCGCGGTGCTGCTCTGGTTCGCCGTGATGGGCTGGGTGGCCTGGAAGGTCGCCGACTGGTGGTACGACCGGTTCATCCTGACCAACAAGCGGGTCATGGTGGTCAACGGCATCGTCACCCGCAAGGTGGCGATGATGCCGCTCGCCCGGGTCACCGACATGAAATACGAGCAGAGCCCCACCGGCCGCGCCCTCAACTACGGCACGTTCGTGCTGGAGTCCGCCGGCCAGGACCAGGCGCTCCGTGAGATCAAGAACCTGCCCAACCCGAACGAGCTCTACCTGCGCGTCGTCGAGGAGATGTACGAGCCGCAGGCAGTCGAGGCCCGGCTGGGCAAGGAGGCGGACGAGGCCAAGGCCGACGACGGGGCGTGAAACTTTCCGTCCGAACATCGGAGGAAGCCCGCACCTTTCGCCGTCGCCCGGTCCGCCCCCGGCATGACAACCTGCCATGCAGGCACGGGGGTGCGGGAGGTGAGCGGTGGCCGCGAAAGACCCGCTGGAGGAGGAGTTCCGCGAGTTCGTCGCGGCCCGCTCCGGGGCGCTGCTGCGCACCGCATACCTGCTGACCGGCGACTGGGCCACGGCGGAGGACCTGCTTCAGACCGCGCTGACCAAGACCTACCTCGCCTGCAAACGGCTCGGCGGCATCGAGGCGATCGAGCCGTACGCGCGTCGCGTCATGGTCAACACGTCGACGAGCTGGTGGCGGCGGCGCTGGCACGGTGAGCGGCCGACCGAGGTGCTGCCCGAACGCGCCGGGGTCGACGAGATCGAGCAGCAGCTCGACCGGGACGTGCTGTGGCGGCAGCTCAGGGCGCTGCCCAGCCGGCAGCGCGCGGTGCTGGTGCTGCGCTTCTACGAGGACATGTCGGAGGCGCAGACCGCCGCGCTGCTGGAGATCTCGCCGGGCACCGTGAAGAGCCAGACCTCCCGGGCGCTGGCCACCCTGCGCCGACGGCTGGGCGCACAGGCCGCCCTCGACCTGACCGACGCGCCGCAGCCGCAGCCCGACGGGCGGGCGGGCAACCGTCCCGCCCCCCGGACGCGGCCCGCGGAGGCCGCCCGCCTCCGGCCCGCCCGACAGGCCGACCCCGCCGCCGCCCGTCCCGCCCCGGCGACCCCGCCCCGGCCCGCCCCGACGGTGCCCGCTACGCCGCGCCCGGCCCGGGCGGGGGTGCCCGCCGCGTCCACCACGAGCGGAGCCGGCCCTCGTCCCGCCCCGGCCGGCGGCGCGCCGCTCCCGGTGCGCGTCGAGCCCGTCGGTGCCCCGGTGCCGGCCGAGGCCGTCGGCGCGGAGCGGAGGTGAGCGGGGTGGCCGGTCCCGGTGACAACCGGACGCCCGTTCCCGCGCGTCCAACAGTCGTGACGGCGGACGAGCTGGAGCGTGCGCTCCGGGAGACCCTCTCCCGGCAGGCCGCCGTGCCGCTGCCGTGCACCGTGGACCCGGCCAGCCTGGCCATCCGGCGGGCCACCCGGACACGCCGCCGCCGGGTCGTCACCGGCACCGCCCTGGCCGGGATGGCCACGGTGCTGGTCAGCGCCGGCATGGTGCAGCTCAGCCCCCAGGCAACGCAGCCCACCCCGCCGACCGTGGTGCTCGGCGACCCGCGCGGCTCCTCCTGGACGGTCCCGGAACCGGTGCCGAGCCCGTCGGGCGGATCACCCCGACCGGCCCTCGGGCCGGCCGGCGGCGCGGTCGACCTGGTCGTCGACGGCACCCTCTACACCGCCGGGAACACGAACATCCCCCTCGGGGTGGCCGACGCCGACCGGGCGCAGCGCGTACCGGACAAGGGGGGTTGGCTGGTGGTGGGCGCGCCCACCGTCGCCGGCCGGGCCCTGCTGTCCGTGCACGCCGACGGCAGCACCAGGGTGCTGCTCGCCGGCGCGGAGGCGATCGCCGTCGCCCCCGACGGCGGCCAGGTCGCCTGGCGCGACGGCGACCGGCTCTCCATCGCCGGGATCGTCGGCGACAAGCTCGTCGCGGTCGCCGGCACGACGGCGCCCGGCGCGGCCGTGCCGGTCGGCTTCGCCGGCAACTCCGTCCTGGTGCGCCGCGATCCGGCCCGACCCGGGTACGCGCTCTGGCATCCGGCCGCGGGCGGGCTTCCCACCGCCGGCTGGCGCGACGTCCTCGCCGTCCACGGGGCGCTGCCGGACGGCCGGCTCGTCGGCCTCGTCTCCGCCGGCACGCCCCGACGCCCCTGCCTGGCGCTGCTCGACCCCACCCGGGCGCTGGCGACCATCCGCTCGGCCTGCGGGCCGACCCTCAGCTCCGACGGGCTGGGCGGGGTCTCCGCCGACGGCCGCTGGCTGCTGCTGAACGGCCGCACCGGCTCCTCCGATGCCACCGGGGCGCTCCTGGTCGACCTCGCTACCCTCGGCGGCACGTTGGTCGCCCGTCCCGCCGGCCCGACGCTGGCCGGCGCGGTGTGCTGGACGCCGGCCGGCACCGCCTGGTATGCCGACGCCCGGGGCGGGCTGGTGCCGGTGCGGCCCGACCGCGTGGTCGCCGGAGAGCGGGCCGCCGCCAGCCCGTTGACCGGCGTCGAGCCGGCCGGCCGGCCGGTGGTCGTCACCGACCCGGCACCCTGACCGGCCGGCGTCACCGACCCGGCACTCTGGCAGGCCGGCGGCACCGATAGCGTCGGGCGATGACCCCGCCCCCGGTGCCGGCCGCCGCCCGGATCGACCTGCACGCCCACTCGACGGCCAGCGACGGCACCCTCACGCCGGCCGAGCTGGTCCGGGCGGCCGGCGAGGCCGGCCTGGACGTCGTGGCGATCACCGACCACGACACCACCACCGGGTGGGCGCCCGCGGTGGCCGCGTTGCCGCCCGGCCTCACCCTGGTCCGGGGCGCGGAGATCTCCTGCCGCTGGCACGGGGCGGACCCGCCGGTGGCGCTGCACCTGCTCGCGTACCTCTTCGACCCGGCGGAGCCGGAGCTGGGCGCGGAGCTGGCCCGGGTGCGGGCCGCCCGTGAGGTGCGCGGGGAACGCATCGTGGCGCTGCTGCGCGCCGACGGCGTCGAGCTGAGCTGGCCGGAGATCCTGGCCGGGGCGGGCGGCGGGACGGTGGGTCGCCCACACATCGCCCAGGCTCTCATCCGCGCCGGGCTGGTGGCCACCACCACCGAGGCGTTCGGGCCGGAGTGGCTGGGTGAGCGGTACCGGCTGCCCAAGGACGACATCGACGTGTTCCGGGCGGTCCGGCTGGTGCGGGCCGCGGGCGGTGTGCCCGTGTTCGCCCACCCGAGGGCGAGCCGGCGCGGCCGGATCGTGCCCGACGAGCTGATCGTCGAGCTGGCGGCTGCCGGGCTCGCCGGCCTGGAGGCCGACCACGAGGACCATTCCCCCGCCGAGCGGGCGCACGTGCGGGCGCTCGCCGCCGAGCTGGGCCTGTTCGTCACCGGCTCGTCGGACTTCCACGGCACGCACAAGACCGTCCGGCTCGGCGCGTTCACCACCTCGCCCGAGGCGTACGGGCGGATCGTGGCCGAGGCCACCGGCGTGACCCCCGTCGCTTCGGCCTGATCCGCCTCCACCTGCGCGGCTACCCTCTCCGGGTGGATCTGAAGCTCTTCGGTGAGGTCTTCGTGACCCTGCTGGTCATCGTCGACCCGCCGGGCATGATGCCGATCTTCCTTGCGCTCACCGGCCCCCTGGCCGCCCGGGACCGCAACCGGGCCGCCTGGCAGGCGGTGGCCCTGGCGCTCGGGGTGATCGTGGTCTTCGCCGTGGCCGGGCAGACCCTGCTCGCGTACCTGCACGTCGACCTGCCGGCGCTCCAGGCGGCCGGCGGGCTGCTGCTGATCCTCGTCGCGCTGGAACTGCTGACCGGCAAGGCCGACGACCCCACCCAGCAGGCCACCTCGAACATCGCCCTGGTGCCGCTGGGCACCCCGCTGCTGGCCGGACCGGGCGCGATCGTGGCGACCATGCTCTTCGTCCAGCAGGCCGACCGGGCGCTCGACTACGGCGCCATCGCCGCGGCCATCGTGGCGGTGATGCTCACCGTCTGGGTGGTGCTGCGCTTCTCCGGCGGGATCGTCAAGATCCTGCGCCCGGGCGGGATCGAGGTGCTCACCCGCATCGCCGGCCTGCTGCTCGCCGCGATCGCGGTGCAGCTCATCGCCGACGCCATCGCGGCCTTCGTCACCCAGTACACGAGCGCGACCTGACCCCGGGACGCGGGCGTGGCGTCAGCCGGGGCGGCGGGCGGGCCCGATCCGTGCCCGCGCCCGGCCGGAGCCGGTGCCGGGCGTGGCTGATCCGGCGGTGCGACCCGCCGGCCGGGTCGGAGCGGCTGTCGTAGCCGGGTGGCAGGATCGCGGGGTGCGACCAGCCTCCTCATCCGGCCGCCCCGCCGGTCGACCCGCCGCCGGGGCGGGCCGGACCCCGCGCCCCCGCGCCGGCCAGCCCGCCCAGTCCCGCCCGGCCGCCCAGCCCGAGCAGCTCGGCTTCGACGGCATGCCGGAGCGGCTGTTCGTCTGCACCCCCAGCAAGCTCGGCGCGTACGCGGACTGCCCCCGCCGCTACCGCTACTCGTACGTGGACCGGCCCGCGCCGCCGAAGGGCCCGCCGTGGGCCCACAACTCGCTGGGCGCGAGCGTGCACAACGCCCTGAAGAACTGGTATGCCCTGCCCGCCGACCGCCGCCGCCCGGAGGCGCTGGCCGGGCTGCTGCGGGGCACCTGGGTACGCGACGGGTTCCGCGACGACGAGCAGGAGCGCGACGCGTACCGGCGGGCGTTGGCCTGGCTGGAGTCCTACGTCGAGACGCTGGACCCGCAGGCCGACCCGGTCGGCGTCGAGCGGGTGGTGGCGGTCAGGACGGCGGTGCTGGCGTTCAACGGGCGCGCCGACCGGATCGACCTCCGCCCCGGCGCGAGCGGGCCTGAGCTGGTCATCGTCGACTACAAGACCGGCCGCACAGGGCTGGACGCCGACGACGCGCGCGGCTCGCAGGCGTTGGCCCTCTACGCGTACGCCGCCGAGCGGGTGTTCCGTCGGCCGTGCCGCCGGGTCGAGCTGCACCACCTGCCCACCGGCACGATCGCCGCCCACGAGCACACCGTCGAGTCGCTGGCCCGGCAGGTCACCCGCGCCGAGGAGACGGCGCGGGACATCATGGGCGCCGAGCGGGCCGTCGCCGACGGGTCCGACCCGGACGACGCCTTCCCGG
Organism: Micromonospora haikouensis; assembly: GCF_000876225.1. Taxonomy (NCBI): domain Bacteria; kingdom Bacillati; phylum Actinomycetota; class Actinomycetes; order Micromonosporales; family Micromonosporaceae; genus Micromonospora; species Micromonospora haikouensis. Next base: position 1,225,980 of record NZ_JXSX01000001.1, read on the forward strand.
CCGAGCCGGGGCCGCGCTGCGGCTGGTGCGACTACCGCCGCACCTGCCCCGCTGGCGCGCAGACGCCGGGGAAGGATCCCTGGGCGGCCTTGGACCGCCGGGACTGACCCCGCCGGCCTGCCGACCCCGGGCCGGCCCCCGGGCGGCCTCGGGCGCGCGGGGCGGGTGTGGGGTCGGCGGGGCGGGCGTGTCATGTCGGGCTGATGGCGGTATCCGAGCGGCGGGATGCCGCCATGCCGGCGACATGACGCCGAGCCCTCGGCCCCGGGCGGGCCGGCCTCGGACGGGCCCCGCCCGGTCAGCGCGGGGTCAGGCGGGCGGCCCGTTCCTTCGCCGCCTGCTGCAACGGCCCCTCCCGCCAGCGCTGCGGCAGGGCCGTCAGCGCCAGCCGCAGGGCGCGGACGGTCAGGTCGGCCGACAGCTCGGTGGTCGGCAGCCCCAGGCCGCCGTACAGCCGGCGGGCCCAGGGCGGCAGCAGCGCGAACGCGGTGCCGGCGACGCCGAAGTACGCCAGCCGGGCCGGCCCGAGGTTCATCCCGACCCGGGCCGGGAGGTTGAGCTTCCACGGCAGGGGCGGGGCGGTGAGGAAGACGGCCGTCTCCGCCGCCTCCCGGGTCATCCGCAGCGCCGGCCGGACCTGCCGGTAGTAGTCCGCGACCTCGGCTGCCGTGCCGGGCACGTCCGCCGGGTCCAGCCCGACCAGGGCCGCCGCCCGGCGCTGCTCGGTGTAGTAGCCGTCGACCTCCGCGTCGGTCAGCGGCAGCCCGGCCCGGCGGGCGGTGCTCAGGAACGACTCGACCTCGGTGACGTGCACCCAGCGCAGCAGCTCCGGCTCGTCGATCCGGAACTCCTCCCCGGTGTCCGGGTCGGTGGCCCGCATCCGGCCGTGCAGCCGCCGCAGCCGGGCCCCGGCGGCCTCGGCCTCGGCCGTGGTGCCGTAGATGGTGGTGGCGACGTAGGTGGCCGTCCGGACCAGCCGGCCCCACGCGTCGGTGCGGTAGTTGCTGTTCTGGGCCACCCCGGCCATGGCCCGGGGGTGCAGCGCCTGGAGGTAGAGCGAGCGCAGGCCGGCGACGATCAGGATCGGCTCCTCGTGCACCTTCCACGTGACCGATCCCGGACCGAACAGGCCGAGGTCATCGGAGTCCACCCGACCAAGGGTGCCACGCCCGGCCGTGTGCCCGGTCGGGGCGGGACGGCGGTGTCAGTCGTCGGCGCTGCGGCGGGCCTGGCAGGTGGGGCAGAGCCCCCAGAAGGTGACCTCCGCCTCGTCCACCTCGAAGCCGTGGGCGGTGTTCGGGTCGAGGCAGGGCTTCTCGCCGACCGCGCAGTCGATGTCGGCGATCTCGCCGCAGCCCCGGCAGACCACGTGGTGGTGATTGTCGCCGGCCCGCGCCTCGTACCGGGCGGGACTGCCGGCCGGCTCGATCCGGCGGGACAGCCCGGCGCGGGACAGCGCGCCGAGGACGTCGTACACGGCCTGGGTGGAGACGGAGTCGAGGCGTTCCCGCACCCGCCGGGTGATCTCGTCGACCTCCAGGTGACCGCCGGCGGAGAGGACGTCCAGCACGGCGAGGCGCGGCCGGGTGACCCGCAGGCCCCTCGACCGCAGCAGTTCCTCGCCACCGGACATGAAGTCAATGACAGCACGGGGTGCACCGGGCGACAAGCGAGCTCCTGACCTGGGTGGTCCGGGCCACAGCCGCCGGGGCGGCGTACGCTGACGCCGCGGGGATCGCGTCCACGGCCGGAGGTGTCGGTGTTCAGGGAGATCAACGGGCTGCCAAGCCACATCCTGGTGATCCACGCGGCGGTGGTGTTCGTGCCGCTGCTCGCGCTGCTGGCCAGCGCGTACGGGCTGGTGCCGAGGTGGCGTCCCCGGCTGGGCTGGGCGGTGGCCGGCCTCGCGGTGCTGACCCCGATCGTCACCTGGGTGTCGACCGAGACGGGCGAGGCCCTGGAGGAGGCGTTCGAGGAGAAGGGCTTCGACCAGGCCCTGCTCGCGCAGATCCACGAGCATTCGGAGTACGCCGAGACGCTGCTCTGGTTCACCGTGGGGCTCGCCGTGGCCGCCATCGCACTGCTGCTGGTGACCCGCAACGACGACCGGGTCTCCCGGCTGCCGTCCTGGGCGCCCCTGCTGCTGACGGTGGTGGTGGTCGTGCTGGGCGTGGCCTCGCTGGTCTACGTCTTCCTCACCGGGGACTCCGGCGCCGAGGCGGCCTGGGGCCGGGTGCTCTGAGCCGACGCGGCCCGGGTCGGACGGCGCGGGTCAGCCGGCCCGGACCACGCGAACGGTCAGCGGACGCCCGGGAGCCGCAGTCAGCGGAACGCCCTGGAGCACAGCAGGCAGAGCAGGACCAGCAGCACCACGCCGGCGACCGCGCCGACGCCCCAGGTGACGTGTTGAGCCCGCTGCTCGACCGCGTCCAGTCCGGCCATGTCCTGCGGCGGCAGCTCGCGGGGCGGCGCGGCCTGCACGTGCAGCGGGGGACGCCACCCGGGCGGCGGCGGCGTGGTGGGCGGGGGCCCGCCGTAGCCGGTGGGCGGGTCGACGCCGGACGGGCCGGGCCCCGGTGGGCGCGGCGGGTCGTCGGTCATGCCGCCGTCGGCCGGGTCGGGCGGTCGACGCCAGTAGTCGTCCTCGGGGCGGTCACCGCTGGGCGTGGTCACGCCGACCGACGCTACCAACCGTCCGGGCGGGTGGCCGGTCGGACGCGGGCCGGAACCCGGGTAGTCTTGCCGTTCGTGAGCATCGACCCGGGGGCGCAGGCGCGCGGCGACGACGATCGCGCCGTCGACCTGAGCGAGGACTTCGTGGTGCTGCCCGAGCAGACGGCCGACGACACGGACCGGGGCTGGGGCGAGACGTCCGGCGGCAACGACGACTGGCTCCTCGCCGAGCGCCCCCCGCACTGGAGCTGAGCGCCGCCGAGGCCCCGCATGGCCCTCCCACCCGTACGCCAGCCGCGACTCCCTCGGAGGTGACGGCGGCTCACCCTCGCACCGGAGCCCTCGCCGGGCTCGCGGGCCGGCCGGCCGTGCCCGACGGGGTCGGCCAGCAGGAGCGTCATCCCCGCACCACGATCGCGAAACGGCTGCCCTCCGGGAGCCCGACGGCGCGGTGCGCCTGCTCGGGCCGCAGCGCCAGGTAGAGCGCCGAGGAGCCGTCGGTCGCGCCGGCACCGACCACGTCGAGCACCAGCGCCCGGGGTGCCAGCAGGTCGGCGTCACCGGCCTGCCGACCGGCCGGTACGGCGAGCAGGTCGACCCGGGCCCCGGGGCGGACGACCGCGAGCGCGGCCGGCTCGGCCAGCCGGATCGGCACCCCGACCGCCCCGTCGGGCAGCGGCAGGGCAGCCGGCGGCACGGCGGGGTCGGAAGCCGCCTCGGCGGGCGGTGGCGCGGCGGGGCCGGGGGAGCGGTCGCCGGCCGGCGGCGGGCAGCCGGACGGGGTCTGCAGGACCGCCGCGGCGAGCCCGAGAAGTGCGGCGACCAGCGCGGCGCGCAGCAGCGTCGCCCGCCCCGGCAGCCGGGGCCGGCGCAGCGGCCGCAGTGATCCCGTGTCCGCCCCGGCGTTCCCCATCCGGCCCTCCCGCCCACCCCCGGCACCAGTGCGGTGCCGGGAGCAGCAGGCTAGGCCGCGCGGGGGCCGTCCCGCCCGGCCAGGGGCGGAACCTGTGGACAACCGGGCCGCCTGTGGACAACGCCCACCGGGGCCGATGATCTGCTATGGCACGGGCACGGCGTGAATCTTGGAAGATTCCGGCCCCCGGAGGGGCCCGTTTCTTCCAAGATCTCCTATGCCCGGAGCCGCTGCCGTCAGGAGGCGCTGGAGGCGGGGGCCTTGGCCGTGCCGCTCGACGAGGACGAGCCCGACGACCCCGACGAACCGGAGGCCCCCGACGAACCCGAGGAGCCCGACGACCCGGACGAGCCCGACGACGCCGAGGAGCCGGCGGACGAGCCGCCCGACGTGCCCGACGAGCCGGAGTCGCCGCCGGAGGACGACTCCGAGGCGGCCGGCTTGCCCGAGCCGTTCTTGGCCGCGTCCGAGCCGGAGCGGGAGTCGGTGCGGTAGAAGCCCGAGCCCTTGAAGACGATGCCGACGGAGTTGAACACCTTGCGCAGCCGCCCCGCACACGCCGGGCACTCGGTCAGCGGCTCGTCAGAGAAGGACTGCACCGCCTCGAGCTGCTGGCCGCACTCGGTGCAGGCGTACTGGTACGTGGGCACGGTCTCCTCCGGATCTGGCACAGCCGGTTGGCACTCGACTCATTCGAGTGCCAATGGTGCGTCATCGGACCCGGGTTCGTCCAGCGGAAGTGCCCGGACCGACACGGAGTCGCCCGTCAGCGTACGCAGCCCGCCGGAGGGGCTCACCACCGCGCGGACGGGCCGGTCGTGCGGCTCGGCGGGCAGCCGCGCGACCAGCTCGCCGTCGTGCAGCAGGGCCACCGTCAGGGCGTCCGTGCCGACGCGGGCCAGCGCCCGGTCGTAGCTGCCGCCGCCGCGCCCCAGCCGCCGCCCGCGCCGGTCCACCGCCAGGGCGGGCACCACCACCAGCCGCGCGTCGGCGACCGCCGCCCGGCCGAGCCGGGGACCCGTCGGCTCCCGCAGGCCCCGTCCGGCCGCGACGAGGCAGCCCGGCCCGGTGTACGCCGCCCAGTCCAGGTCGAGGTCGTCCCGGAGCACCGGCAGCAGCAGCTCGCCACCCGGCGGCAGCGCCGCGCGCAGCGCCTCCGGCAGCTCCGGCCCGCCCGGCTCCGAGCCGACGGGGACGTACGCGGTGACCCGGGCCGGGCGCAGCCGGCGTACCAGATCGGTCAGCGCGGCCCGGACGCGCGCCGCGGCCTCCGCCCGCGCCGGGGCGGGCAGCGCGCGGCGGCGGGCGAGCAGCTCCACCCGCGCCTGCCGCTTCGCCTCGTGGGTCACTTCCGCTTCATCAGAAAAATCCGGCACGCAACACTCCTGACGCAACGTTTGTCTCGCGGTCGCACTGTGTCAGCATCGCTACATCGGGCGCGGAACTTCCGGGGGGAGCGTTGACGCTACGCGGGCGGTTGACGGCGGCCTTCCTCACGGTGGTGCTCGGCCCGGTCCTGCTCGGGGCGTTCTTCGTCGGCCTGACCATGACGACCGTCGACCGCAACCGGGCGGCCGAGCGGCTCGGCCTGGCCGCCGCGACCGTGCGTACCTCGGTCGACGCCCTCTGCCAGCAGCTGCGCGCGGCGGCCGACGCGGTCGCCCTGGCCCCCGACGCGGCCGGGCGGGCGGGCACGGCCGGGCAGGTGGTCGGCCGGGGCCTCGCCGCCGCCGTGCTCGTCACCGACGTGGCCGGCGTCCCGACCTACGCCACCCCCGGTGCCCCGGCCGCGCCCTGGCGGGACTGCGGCGCCGCCGACCCGGCCGCCGGGCCGGTCGCGGCGCTCGCCGCCCGGGTGGCGCTGCGCGACCGGGCCGGCGGCGACCTGGGCGCGGTCGTCACCGCCCAGCCGGTCGACCCGGGCCTCGTCGCGCGGCTCGCGGCGGTCACCGGCGTCGCGGTCACCCTCCTCGACGGCGCGCCAGGCTCCGTCGGGGTCGCGCAGACCACCGAGGCCCCGGCCGTACGCGACGGGGTGCTCGCCGCCGCACGCCGGGCCGCCGGCGACCAGGTCACCGGCACGGGCGACGGCCGGTACGTCCGCCGCGTCCTCCCCGCGCCGGGCCAGCCGCTGCCGCTGGTGCTCTCCGTCCCCAGCGAGCAGCCCCCCGACCTGTACGCGGCGCTGGTCGGCGCGGTGCTGCTGGCCGGGCTGCTGGCGGTGGCCGCCGCATGGCGGCTGGCCCGGGTCACCACCCGCCCGCTCGTGGAGCTGGCCGGCGCGGCGGACCGGGTGGCCCACGGCGACCTCGCCACCCGGGTGCCGGTGCGCAGCCGCGACGAGCTGGGCCGGCTGGCCGGCGCGTTCAACCGGATGACCCGGGAGACCGGCATCTACGTGCAGGCGCTCACCAGCAGCCGGGACCAGCTGCGCGGCCACCTCGCCGTGCTCGGCGACACCCTGGCCAGCACCCACGACCTGCAACGGATCCTGCGGGTCATCCTGCACAGCGCGATCGCGGCCACCGGGGCGCGGGCCGGTGCGGTGCTGCTGGTCGACGGCGGCGTCCTGGTCGGCCGGTGCGCCGAGGGGCTCGACGGGCGCTGGTCGCCCGACGCCGGTGTGGAGGCGGAGGCCGCCGGCGCGGCCGGCCTGCGGGTGCCCGTCGGCGCGGGGATCGTCGGCGCGGTGGCGGCGACCGGCCAGCCGCGCCGGGGACGGGCCGACCCGGTGGCGGAGGCCGCCGGGGAGCCGCGCTGCGAGACGTACGTCGCGGTGCCCTTCGCCGCCCCCGGCGGCCCGGCCGACCCGGGCATCCGGTCCGGCGTGGACCCGGGCACGCCCGGCGGCCCGGCGGCGGCGCTCGGCGTGCTGGTCCTCTACGACCGGCTCGGCGGGGACGAGTTCGACGACGCGGACCTGGAGACCCTGCGGACCTTCGCCGGGCACGCGGCGGTGGCGGTCGACAACGTGCGGGTGCACGAGGAGGCCCAGCGGTTGTCGCTGACCGACCCGCTCACCGGGTTGTGGAACTACCGCTACCTGCGCGAGTCGATCCGCCGCGAGGTGGAGCGGGCCAGCCGGTTCGGCCGGATGCTGAGCGTCCTCGCCCTGGACCTGGACCGGTTCAAGGAGGTCAACGACACCTGGGGGCACGCCGCCGGGGACGCCGTGCTCGTCGAGTTCGCCCGCCGGGTGCGGGGCGAGATCCGCGAGGTGGACCTGGCCTTCCGCCAGGGCGGGGAGGAGTTCGTGGTGCTGCTGCCGGAGACCGACGCGCGGGGCGCGGCGATCGTCGCCGAACGGCTCGGCGCGGCGACCCGGGACACCCCCGTCCCGGTGGACTCGGGCGGCGGGGCGCGGATCCGGGTGACCGTCTCCGTCGGCATCGCCGTCTACCCGGACCACGCCTCCACCGGCGAGCAGGTCCTCGACGCGGCCGACGACGCCCTGTACGCGGCGAAGGCGGCGGGCCGGGACACCTGGCGGCTGGCCGAGGCGCGGCCCTGGCCGCCGGTGGAGGAGCTGGCCGTGCCGGCCGGTTCGGTCAGCCCGGCCGACGGCCTGCCCCGGGCCGGCGGCGCGTCTTCCGGTCCTCACCCGTCGCAACACGGCCTTGGCCGATAGTCTCGCGACATGTCGGAGCACTCAGCGAACCCCTCAGCGGCCACCGCAACCGGTCGTTCCCGCGCGGTCAAGGCCGTCATCCCGGCCGCCGGCCTGGCCACCCGGTTCCTGCCGGCCACCAAGGCGGTGCCCAAGGAGCTGCTGCCGGTCGTCGACCGGCCGGTCCTGCAGTACATCGTCGAGGAGGCCACCCAGGCGGGCATCGGCGACGTGCTGCTGATCACCGGGCGCGGCAAGACATCGATGGTGGACCACTTCGACCGCCGGCCCGACCTGGAGGCCCGGCTGGAGTCCAAGGGCGACGCCGAGCGGCTGGCCGCGGTGCGCCGCCCCAGCGAGCTGGCCGAGATCTACACCTGCCGGCAGCCGGAGCAGCTCGGCCTCGGCCACGCCGTCGGCTACGCCGAGTCGCACGTCGGCGACCAGCCCTTCGCGGTGCTGCTCGGCGACGAGTTCGTCAAGCCGTCCGAGCCGCTGCTGCCCGCGATGCTGGAGCTGCAGGCCCGCACCGGCGGCATCGTGCTGGCCTTCTTCGAGGTCGACCCGGCCGAGACCAAGCGGTACGGCATCGCCTCCGTCGAGGCCGCCGAGCCGGAGCTGACCGACATCGGCGAGGTCGTGAAGGTCACCGGCATGGTCGAGAAGCCCAAGCCGGAGGACGCCCCCAGCAACCTCGCCGTCCTCGGCCGGTACGTGCTACCGGGGCGGATCTTCGACGCGATCCGGCGCACCGAGCCGGGCAGCGGCGGCGAGATCCAGCTCACCGACGCGATGGAGCTGCTGCGCACCGAGGGCGTCCCGGTGCACGCGATCGTCTACCGGGGCACCCGCTACGACACGGGGATGCCGCTGGGCTACCTCCAGACGGTGGTGCAGCTCGCCTGCGAGCGCGAGGACCTCGGCGCGGAGTTCCGCAAGTGGCTCGCCGAGTTCGTCAACAACGGCGACGAGACCGTCACCGAGGCGATCCTCAACGGCATGCGCGAGGCGTCGGGCGGTCCTAATACATGACCGCGACGGCCGACGCCGAGGCGGCCGCGAACGAGTTGACGCCGCTCGCCGACTACCTGGGCAGCGTGCTGCGCAGGTTACGCGCGCTGCCTCCGCTCGACCTCGACCTCACCCAGGCGTACGGCAACGTCCTCGCCGAGGACGTCGTCGCGCCGCACTCCTACCCGGCCTTCGACCAGGCGGCCGTCGATGGGTACGCGGCGCGCTGGGACGACCTCTCCGGCGCGGGCCGGGCGGCGGGCGGATACGCCGGCCGCTCCGGCCCGTCCGGGTCCCGCACCGTACGGCTCAACGTGGTCGGCGACCTCGGCGCGGCGAGCTGGCGGCCGGTGCGGCTCACCCCGGGGGCCTGCTTCTCGGTGGCCGCCGGCGCCCCGCTGCCGATCGCCGCCGACGTGGTGGTGCCGGTGGAGTGGACCGACCAGGGCATGGCCGCCGTGGAGATCTTCCGCACCCCCAAGCGGGGGTACGGGGTGCGCCGCGCCGGTGAGGAACTGCCGGCCGGCACGCTGCTCGCCCGCGCCGGCACGTACGTCTCCCCGGCCCTGGTGGCCGTCTTCGCCGCCACCGGCATCGGGCACGTGGTGGTGCGGCCCAGCCCCCGGGTGGTCATCGTGGCCACCGGCGACGAGCTGGTCGACGTGGGCCGGGGCAGCCAGCCCGGCCAGGTGGTGGACGCGAACTCGCACGCCCTGACCGCCGCCGCCGCCGAGGTGGGCGCGCTGGCGTACCGGGTGGGGATCTGCGACGACGACCCGGAGGGGCTGCGCGGGCTGCTGGAGGACCAGACCCTGCGGGCCGACCTGATCATCACCACCGGCGGCACGGGCACCGGGCCGGGCGACATGGTGCGCCGCATCCTGTCCCGCCGGGAGGGCGGCCGGGCCGGGCCGGTCACCTTCACCGAGGTGGCCCTCTATCCCGGCACCGCTCTCGGGTTCGGTACGGTCGGCGCCGAGGAGGTGCCGGTGGTCTGTCTTCCTGGTGAACCCGGCGCGGCGCTGATCGGCTTCGAGGTGCTGGCCCGGCCCGCCATCAACCTGTTGGCCGGGGCCGAGCCCGTGTTCCGGCCGAGCGTGCGCGCGCACCTGCTGGAGACCATCACCTCGCCCGGCGGGCTGCGCGAGTTCCGCCCCGCGCACGTCGCCGAGCGGCGCGGCGGCGGCTACACCGTCCAGCCGCTGCCGGGCGGGAAGTTCACCCTGTCCGGCCTGGCCGAGGCCAACGGGCTGATGGTGCTCGGCGAGCGGGTCACCACGGCCGCCGCCGGCTCCACCGTGGACGTCCTCCTGCTGGACCGGCGCCGGTGAGCGCGAGGAGTGAGCTTGCGAGCCCCGCAGTCGCGAGCGGAAGGTCGGCTCGGTGAGCGCGAGGAGTGAGCTTGCGAGCCCCGCAGTCGCGAGCGGAAGGCTGGCCCGGTGAGTGGACTGTGGTCGGGGCGGTCGCCAGGGTGGCCGGTGGTGCTCGCGGACGGTCCGGTGCTGCTGCGACCCTACCGACGTTCGGACGCGGCGGCCTGGTCGGAGGTGCGCCGCACCAACCGGGCCTGGCTGGCCCCGTGGGAGTCTGCGCTGCCCGGCAACTGGGACGACCTGAACTCCCCGGCGGCGTTCCGCTGGGTCCACAAGGACCAGCGCCGCTCGGCGCGTACCGGCGAGGGGATGCCGTTCGCCGTCTGCCTGCGTGAGCACGGCGGGGAGCGGCTGGTCGGGCACCTCAACGTCGGCAGCATCGTCCGGCGGGCGTTCTGCTCGGCGTACGTCGGATACTGGGTGGACTCCCGGGTGGCCGGGCGGGGCGTCATCCCCACCGCGCTGGCGCTCGCCGTGGACCACGCGTTCGGCCCCGGCGGGCTGCACCGGATCGAGGTCAACATCCGGCCGGAGAACAAGCCGTCCCGCCGGGTGGTGGAGAAGCTCGGCTTCCGCGAGGAGTCGTACCACGTGCGTTACATGCATATCGACGGTGCGTGGCGCGACCACATCGGATACGCCATGACCAGCGAGGAAGTCGCGGCCGAGGGTGGCCTGCTGGCCCGCTGGCACCGGCTGCGCGCCACCGCGGGGTGAACCGTCCCACCCCCGCCTGATCGGCGCGGCGCACAATCAACGCGGTCGGCGGCCCGTAACCTCAAGTAACTGCAAGCTGCGGCAAGCGCTGCACGACCGCATGTTCGACCGCCCGGAACGGGGTCCGTCGAAGATCCTGCGGCCGTACGGCGGTTGCCCCGAACTTGGTGACGGGAGGGGTGAGGGTGCCGACCTCGGTGCTCCTCGCCGTCCTCGCCGCCGCCGGTCTGCTCGCCCTCGCGCCGGCGCTCGTTCGCCGGTACGACGCCACCGAGCGGCTGGTGGCGGAGCGGGCGCAGTCGACGGCGCGGGTGCTCCAGCGCCGCCGGCGGCGACGCACTGTCCCCGGGCGCCGGCCGGTCAACCCCTCCCGCTCCCTCGTTGTCACCCTCAGTGAAGATGCGAACACGGGCGGTCTCTCTGCCCCCGTCTCCGCTCCGCCCGCCCCGACGCGGCGGCGGGGCCGGCTGCGCGCCGTGCCCCCGGCCGCGAAGTCCCGTCGACGGGCCGCGCCCCGCCGCCGGCCGCACACCCCGGCGATCTACCGCAGGCGGCGGGTGCTCGCCGCCCTGCTGCTGCTCAACGTCGTCGAGCTGATCGGGGTCGCCGTCGTCGGCCCCGGCTTCTGGATCGGCTCCTCCGTCACGGCCACCCTCCTGGTGACGTACGTGGTGCACCTGCGCAAGCGGGCCCTCGCCGAGCGCCGCCGCCGACGCGCCCACGCCCGGGAAGCCGCCTGGCTGGCCGCCCGGCAGGCCGAGGTGCGCCGGGAGCAGGCCCGCCGGGCAGCGGCCCGCCGGGAGGCCCAGCGCCGCCTGGCGGCCCAGCGCGAGGCGGTACGCCGCACGGCGATGGGCCTGGACCGTCCCGCCGACCTGCCGCCGGCAGCCAGCGGCGGCGGCTCGGTGTCGTACCGGCGGGCGGGCGGGCTGCGGGGCCGCCCGTACCAGTCGGGCCGCACCTCCCACTCGGCCTGACCGGCCTCTCCCGCCGGGCCCGGCTTGATCGACTCGCGCTTGATCGGCTTCATGTCGGCGACATGGCGGTATCCCGGCCCCTTGGACCTCGCCATGTCGCCGACATGGCGAGCGTCGACCGGGCCCCGTGAGCAGGCATCGGCCGGGTCGGCGGGGTGGATTCGCATGGCGGGCGGGTGTGCTGTTAGTCTTGTCGCCGGCCCGCCTGGTGCAAGCCAGGTGGGACCAAAGCCGGTTCGCCGGCGGAGGGGCTGTGGCGCAGACCGGTAGCGCACCTCGTTCGCATCGAGGGGGTCAGGGGTTCAAATCCCCTCAGCTCCACCCAGTTGAAAGGCCGTCTCCGTAGTTCGGAGACGGCCTTTTTCGATCTTGTGCATCACGGCCGCCTCCGGCGGCGCCCAGGGTGCGTATTGCGGTCGAGCAACCTTCCCCGGCGGCGGTCGGGGTTTGACCGGTTTCGATCTGTGGGCTGGACGCCGCAGCTCCGGACCGGAAGCATGAACGCCGTCCGTGAGCAAAAGGGCATCGCTGCGTGAGGAGAGGCTCCGGTATGCGCGTTTCTGTCAGGATCTTCGGTGTCGGGGTGGCTTCGGCCGCGCTGCTGGTCGCCAGCCCGATGCCCGCCATGGCCGAGGACGGCCCCGTCTACACGCGGGTGTGGACGTACCCGTCCGGCGGCAGCGGCGAGGGCGGCGAGACGCGGGCGGACCTGAACTTCACCTCGGCACGTTCGGTGACGTACAACAACTGGACCATCAACGACATCTGCCCCGGTGACAACTACCGCGTCATCGCGCGGGCGCGCGCCCAGCTCCGGGACGGCTCGTGGGCCAACGGCACCTGGCACGAGGACGACGGCACGTGCGACAGCGACGCCTGGGGCCCGTACGACGGCAAGGAGCTGAACACCTCCCGCGACATCATGAAGGCCGGGCTGCAGGTCTGCGTCGACCTCGGCCCTTCGCTGAAGTGCGAGGCGGAGTACCGGGACAACGGCCACACCTCGTAGGTGGCGGACCGGATCGGCCCGCTGGCCGTAGCCGAGGCCCCCGGCTTCCCGACGACCCTCCCGTGAAGCCGGGTGGTCGACGGGAACCGGGGCCCGGGTGCCGGCGCTCGCTCAGCGGGTCAGCAACGCGCGGATCTCCCGGGCGACCAGGCCGGGAGCCTCCTCGGCCATGAAGTGGCCGCACGTGACCGGGACGTGGTGGAGGTCCGGGGCCCACGCCTTCCACAGCCCGGCGGCGTCGAAGCCGAGCATGGAACCCCAGTCCTGCTGCAGCACGGTGACCGGCATGGTCAGGGTGCGACCGGCGTCGCGGTCGGCCTGGTCGTGTTCGATGTCGATGCCGGCCGAGGCCCGGTAGTCGGCGACGATCGAACCGATGGCGGCGCGGGCGGCGTCGAGGTAGGCGCGGCGGACGTCGGCGGGGATGGCCTGCGGGTCGTTGGTCCACAGATCGAGGAAGTGGCCGAAGAAGTCGTCGGAGGCCCCGGCGATCATCTTCTCGGGTAGGCCGGGCGGCTGGGCCATCAGGTAGAGGTGGAAGCCGACCTGGGCGCTGACTCCGTGCATGACGTTCCACATGTCGAGCGTCGGCAGCACGTCCAGCGACGCCAGGTGCGTGACGTGCTCCGGGTGGTCGAGCCCGGTGCGGATCGCGACCAGCGCACCCCGGTCGTGCCCGGCGAGGGCGAACCGGTCGTGGCCCAGCGCCTTCGCGACGGCCACCACGTCGGCGCCCATGGTCCGCTTGGAGTAGGTGTCCGGCCCGTCCTCGGCCGGCTTGTCGCTGGCGCCGTACCCGCGCAGGTCGGGACAGATCACGGTGTGCTCCACGGCCAGCTCGGCGGCGACGTGCCGCCACATCAGGTGGGTCTGCGGGAAGCCGTGCAGCAGGACGATCGGGCTGCCCGAGCCGGCCACGGCGGTGTTGAGTTCCACGCCGTCGGCGACGGGGACGCGTACGTAGTCGAACTTCATGATTCGCACCTTTCGCTCGCGGGTCGACAACCACTGTCCGAGGTTCGGATGAGCAGCGGATGAGCGCCGGGATAGCGTGGCTCCGTGCGCCGTGGGCCTGTCACGTTCGGCGTTCTCGGCCCGGTGGTCGCCGAGGACGCACAGGGGCGTCCCGTCGCGTTGAAGGGCCCCATGCATCGTGCGGTACTGGCCCGACTGCTGGTGGCCCGCCGCCGGGTCGTACCCGTCAGTGATCTTGTCGATGATCTGTGGGTGTCGCCTCCGGATGGCGCGGTGTCCGCCGTGCGGACCTTCGTCGCGGCGCTGCGCAGGGCGGTCGAGCCGGACCGTCCGCCGCGGGCACCGGCCTCACTGCTGGTCACCCAGGGCCTCGGGTACGCACTGCGCTGCGAGCCCGACCAGGTGGACGCCTGGCGGTTCGAGCGGGCCGTCACCGACGCCGGCACCATGGACGCGGCCGCGGCGCTGGTCCGGCTGGACGAGGCGCTCGCCTGGTGGCGCGGTCCCGCGTACGCCGACTTCCCGGACGCCGCCTGGGCGCGGGCCGACCGCTCCCGACTCGCCGAACTGCGCCTGCAGGCCGTCGAGGGGCGGGCCCAGGCCCGGCTCGACCTGGGGCGGGCCGCCGAGGCGGTCCCCGACCTCGACGAGCATGTCATCGCGCATCCGTGGCGGGAGCAGGGGTGGCGGCTGTTGGCGTTGGCCCTGTATCGGTCGGGTCGGCAGGGCGATGCCCTGGCCGTCCTGCGTCGGGCCCGTGAGCTGCTCGCCGGCCACCTGGGCGTGGAGCCCGGCCCGGCCCTGCGCGAGCTGGAGACCGACATCCTGCGGCAGGAGCCGCGCCTGGCCGGGCCCGCCCGACCCGATCCGGCCGGCGAGGTGTTGATGCGGGCCGTCGCCGCCTACGACCGGGTGCTCGCCGGTGGTGCCCGGGTGCGGCTGGAGTCGGCGGTCGGCCTGCTGCGCAACCTCGCGGTGACCGGAGCGGGTGGCCTGGTGGCGGCCCGGGAGCAGCGCGCGGCGACGATCGCCGCCGCCGAGCAGCTCGGCGACCCGGCGGTGACCGCGCGGGTGATCGGCGCGTACGACGTGCCGGCCATCTGGCCGCGCGCCGACGACCCCGCGCATGCCGCCGGCATCGTCGCCGCCGCTGAACGGGCCCTCGCGGTCCTCCCCCCGGGCGGCCCCGACCCCGTCCGGGCCCGGCTGTTGGCCACCATCGCGATCGAGTCGCGCGGCACCCGTGACCTGCGGCCACGCGAGTACGCCCGGCAGGCCGAAGCGATCGCCCGCGAGTTGGACGACCCCGCGCTGCTCGCGTTCGCGTTGAACGGCGTGTTCATGCAGAGCTGCCACCACACCGGTGGCTCCGTGCATCGCGATCGGATCGGCGCCGAGCTGGTGCGCCTGGCGCACCGGCACGGCCTGGCCTCCGCGGAGGTACTCGGCCACCTGATTCGGCTGCAGTCCAGTTGTGCGACGGCCGCGTTCGACCGGGCCGACCGGCACGCGGAGGCCGCCGACGACCTGGCCGGTCGGCACGAGCGTCCCCTGGTCGGCGTGTTCACCCAGTGGTATCGGGCACTGCGTGCCGACGTCGCCGAGCGGGCGCCGGTCGCGCGGGCCGAGGCGCTGTACCGTGGTGCGGCGGCCCGGCTGGACGAGGCGGGCATGCCCGGCATGCGCGACGGCCTGCTGCCGCTGGCGCTGCTCGGCCTGCGCCTGCGCCGTGGCCTGCCGCTCGCCTCCGCGGACGACCAGTGGGGGCCCTACGAGCCGTGGGTGCGTCCCCTGCTCGAACCGGGTCGGACCGCGCTCGCCGACGTGCCGGACCCACCCGCGGACCTGCTCGCCGAGGCGCTGTGGTGCCTGTTCGGGCGGGCCGCGACCGCCGCAGCCGACCGGGCCGCCATGGTACGGGCCAGGCGGGCGCTCGCCCCGGCGGCGGTCGAGTGGGCCGGCGCGTCGAGCGGGGCACTGACGGTCGGCCCCGTCGCGGATCAGCTGGCGGCGCTGGACGCCGCGCTGCGACCCGGCTGACTCGTCAGAGGTAGGCGATCTCGCTGAAGGTGAGCGGGATGAAGCTGGTGGGGCCGCCGTAGGTCCAGGTGATGTAGGCGTCCGCGCCGGTGCGGTATTCGCCGGACATCCGGGGGTATTCGGTGTCGGCGCTCGCGGTGGTGGTGCTGTAGCTCGTGTGGGTGTTGTACGTGACCTGGCTGCTGTAGCGGAACAGGGCGACCTCGACCTGGATCGCGTACACGGGCTGGGTGCACCGCACGGTCGCGATGCCCTCCTCGCCGCCGCCGTACGGGCCGCCGTAGTAGACGAAGGGCTTGGACGGGGTCAGCGTGCAGGTGATGTCCAACGCGCCCACCTTGGCCGTCGCGACGAGCGGACCGCGAGCGGTCGTGGCCTGCGCGGAATAGGTCGCGGTGCCGGCGGAAAGCGGGGAGCCCTGGTTCTTCGCCGCGCTGCCCGCGGCCTGGCTCGGCCCGGCCACCGCGAGCAGTGCGGCCGAGAGGGCGACGGTCGACAGTGCGGCGAACGCCCGGAGGGTCCAGCCTGGACGTACTTTCGTCATTACGCGTCCTTCTGTGCGTCGTGATCGAGCAGGTCGGGGAGGTGCTGGAGCCAGTCGGGTTCGACGAATGCGGCAGATCGGTCGCTCTTTTCCGCGGCGACTCTCCGCGGCGGCCGGAGTTGGGCACGCACATGCCCAGGAATGCTTCGGGGAAAAGGGCATAGTGGATGGTCGGCTGTCGTGCCGCTCGTCGAATCCGCCTGGTCAGAGTCTCGCAGTGGCCCCGACCGCCGCGCAAGAATGCGACCGCCGATCCGAGTGTCGCCATTCTGTCCGAGTTCATCGATTGGTTGTTTCGGATTGCACTTGCGGCGCGTGGGAAGAATGTCTTCGGTATTGCGGGAAGCGCAACTCCCATTGATTGACGCCGCGTCAGCCGAGGCCGAGCCGGTGCAGGGCGAGCGCCACGAACCCGCGTACCGACCGGTCCCAGCCGGGCACCTCGGCGTCGAAGTCCGCGCCGCGGGCCTCGACGAGGACGTCGAGGGCCCGGTCGGGCAGCCGGTCGCCGAGCCGACGGGCCAGTGCGACCGCGGCGGTGACCCGGACGACCGCGGTGTTCGCCGAGAGCAGCCTGCTCAGGCGGGCGTCGGTCCGCGCCGAGTCGACCGGACAGTGGCCGAGGGTGAGGTTGGCGCTGGCCCGGGCGGCGGCGTGGGCCCCGTCGGCGGGGACCGCGACGAGCCCGGCCAGGGCCGCCTCGTCGGGCGCGAACCAGGCGAGCAGCTCGGCGGCGTGCCCGGCGAGCTGCGGGTCCGGCTCGGCGAGCCAGCGGACGTACCGGTCGGTGTGCCTTGCCCCGGCGTGGAAGGCATCGGCCGCCCAGCGGACCGCCGCGTCGCCGGCCAGGCCCGCGACCTCGTCGTGTTCGCACAGGTCCCCGGCCGCCAGGTGGCGGGCCACCAGCGTCGCCTGGTCGTCGGTGATGCCGTCGGCGGCGGCGAAGGCCCGGCGCGGGTCGAACGGCAGCGCGTCGTCGCGCCGGTCGCCGAGCACCACCGCGCGGAGCAGGCCGACCACCTCCGCCCGGTCGCCGGTGGTGGGGTCGTCGGCGAGCGCCGCCAGGAACGGCACCACATGGCGGCTCGCCTCCCACCGCGTGCCCTGGTGGTGGACGGTGCCGGACAGCTCGGACCGTGCACGGCTCCGGGTCGGCGCGTCCGCCGACCGCAGTGCCCGCAACTGGCCCGGTACGTCGGTGGCCGGCCCGTACGCGTGGTGCAGCGACCCCCACGGGACCTGGTCGAGCCCGGCCAGGGGATCGGCGGACCCGGCCACGCCGGTCAGCGCCGTTCGAGCGTGAGCAGCGGCTCGGACAGCGGCGGCGACGGCGCGTCGGGGTCGGCGGCCACGGCCTCCTCGATGCTGCGCAGGCCGGCCTCCACCTCGTCGGGGTCGAGCTGGGAGAAGAACGAGAGCGCGCGCAGGCGCAGCCGGTCGAGCACGTCGGCCCGGGTGCCCTCGGACGGTTGGGTGACCGTGCCGAAGCCGGTGACCCGCCAGCCGGCCGCCGTGAACATCGCGACGACCTCGTGCAGCGGCTGGAACTGCGCGAGGTCCGCGGCGAGGCCGCGCGGAAAGTGGTCGAGCCACCAGGGCTCGGGGTGGTGGTCGCTGAAGTTGCCGCGCAACAGCAGCCGCCCGCCCGGCCTGAGCGCCCGGGCCAGCTCCCGGGCCGCGCGGGGCTTGTCCTGGACGTGGTGCCAGGACAGGAACATGAGCGCGTAGTCGGCGCTGCCGTCCGGCACGGGCAGGTCCTCGGCGGAGCCCGCCAGGTAGCGCACGTCGGGGTGCGGGGGCTGCGCCTGGGCCACCTCGCGCATGCGTACTGCGGGTTCGATGCCGGTGACCGGCCCGAACGCGTGCGCCAGCGCGGGGGTGAACCGGCCGGTCCCCGACCCGACGTCCAGCCCCACCAGGGGGCGCCGCTGCGGCAGCGCGGCGGCGAACGCGCTCAGCCATGCCCTCGACTGCTGCTCGGTGAGCGCCCGGGCGCGTGCGTAGTGCTGGTGCTGCTCCCGGTCGTAGTCGACCCGCCTCATCCGCCGCGCTCCCTCGCCCGTCAAGCCTGTATCCGATGTATCGCATCGATACATCGAGACGATACTGGGCGGGGCGCAACAAGGCCACGCCCGGCGGGCCGGAACCGCCGGGGCCACCAGGCTCGGTGGCCCCGGCCCGCCGGGTCAGCTACCGCAGATGCCGTACGCGTTGAGGCTCCACGAGCCGGCGAAGCCGTCGGCGTCCTCGTGCGCCCCCACCCGTACGGTGGTGCCCCCGGTGATGTTGACGGCGCTGAGCAGCACCTGACCGTTGCCGGCATTGATGTCCGCGCCCGCGCTGTAGAGCCCCTTGCCGGCCGGGCACGACTTGAAGGTGCTGTCGGACGGGTTGCTCGCGCCCGTCCCCGTCACCACGATCCGCTCCAGCCCGGCGGGCGCGGTGGCGCAGACCGCGATCGCGGTGGCGCTCCAGCCGGCCGGCGAGGTGTCCTGCACCGCGACCGCCCGGACGGTCACCGAGGTCAGGTCGAACGACGGCACCACCTGGTCGAGCACGACGTCGCCCAGGCCGCTGTTGACCCGCCCGCCCATCCCGATGACCTTCTTCGTCCCGCAGCTCGCCGTGACGTACTCCGTCCCGGCCGCCCCGGTCGTGGCCACGACCTGGTAGCCGGCCGGCGCGGTGGCGCACTGGGCGAGGGCCTGGAGCCCCCAGTCACCGGCGAAGTTGACCGGGCCGACCTCCCGCATCGTCGCGATGAAGCCGGTGCCGTTCGCCAGCGGCTCCAGCCGGTCCAGCCCGACCCGACCGGCGGCCGACGAGCCGGCGGGGAGGTATCCGCCACCCCCGGTGACCACCTTGCCGACCGGGCAGGACGCGAGCGCCGACTTGTCCACGCTGCTCTCGGCCGCCGACTGGGTGACCGTCTCCAGCCCGGCCGGCGTCGCCGAGGCCGGCGCCGCCCAGCCCATGGCGGCGATCACGGCCGCCGTCGACGCGACGACCGTCAGCGCGCCCTGTCCCCTGGTTACTCGCATGTCGCTCTCCCTGTCCACCGTGGCCGGCGTCGTGCCGGTTCGCCTCTCGCCGCACCCGTGGGCCGGCGATGGGGAGAGCCTGGGCGGGGCCGCTTGTCGTCCGCTATCCGACCGCTTGTCGCCGGCCGCGCCGCCCCCGCCGTCCATAGACTGTGGTCGTCCGATCACGACTGACGAGGAAAGCCATGCGGTGGTCCCTCCTCGGCCCCGTCCAGGTGACCGCCGGGGGGCGGGTCCTTCCCATCGACCGCCCCCAGCAACGTGCCGTGCTCGCGCTGCTGCTCCTCAACGCCGACCGCCTGGTCCCCGCCGGGCAGCTCGTGGCGGCGCTCTGGGCCGACGACCCGCCGGCCAGCGCCCGGACCCAGGTGCAGGTCTGCGTCTCCCGGATCCGGTCGGCCCTGCGGGACGCGGGCGCGGGCGACCTCCTGGTCACCCAGGGCGGGGGCTACCGACTCACCGTACGGGGGACGGAGCTGGACCTGACCGAGTTCGCGGAGGCGGTCGAGCGGGCCCGGGCCGAGGAGGCGGCCGGGCGGCCGGCGGAGGCGGCGCGGCTGCTGCGCGCGGGCCTGGCGCTGTGGCGCGGGCCGGCGCTGGCCGGCGCGGCCGGGGCCTTCGTCGACACCGCCGCCGCCGGCCTGGACGAGCAGCGGCTGCTCGCCTGCGAGCGGCTGGCCACCGTGGAACTCGGCCTCGGCCGGTTCGCCGCGACCGCGCGCGCCCTGCGCCCCCTGGTGGCCGAGCATCCGCTGCGGGAACCGCTGGTGGCCGGGTATCTGCTCGCCCTGGCCGGCTGCGGCCAGCGGGCCGCCGCGCTGCGGGTCTACGCCGAGACCCGGCGTCGCCTCGTCGACGAGCTGGGCGTGGAGCCCGGCCCCGAGCTGAGCGGGGCCCACCTGCGGGTCCTGCGGGGACAGTGGCCGCCCGGGCCCGTACCCCCGGAACCGCCGCCGCCCGCCGGGCCCGCAGCCCCGGAACCGCCGCCCGCCGGGCCCGCGCCCCCGGAGCCCACGCCGCCCGCCGGGCCGCCCCCGACGCAACTGCCCGGCCAGCCCGCCTGGTTCACCGGGCGGGCGGCGGCGTTGCGGCAGCTGGACGCCCTGTTGCCGGCCGACGCGGCCGACGCCGACCCGGGCGGCGGCGCGGGCCGGGCGGTGGTGATCTCCGCGATCGCCGGCACCGCCGGGGTCGGCAAGACCACCCTGGCGGTGCACTGGGCGCGCCGGATCGCGCACCGCTTCCCCGACGGGCAGCTCTACGTCAACCTGCGCGGGTTCGACCTCGACGGCCGGGCGGTGCCGCCGGGCGAGGCGCTGCGCGGCTTCCTGGAGGCGCTGCACGTGCCGCCCCAGCGGGTGCCCACCGACCTGCCCGGGCAGGCCGCCCTGTTCCGGACCCTGCTCGCCGACCGGCGGGTCCTGGTGCTGCTCGACAACGCCCGCGACGACGAGCAGGTGCGCCCCCTGCTGCCGGGCTCGCCGGGCAGCCTCGTCGTGGTGACCAGCCGCAACCGGCTCACCGGCCTGATGGTCACCGACGGGGCCCACCCGGTGGCGCTGGACCTGCTCCCGCCGGCCGAGGCGCGGGAACTGCTGGGCCGCCGGCTCGGCCGGGGCCGCGCCGACCGCGAGCCGGCGGCGCGGGACGAGATCGTCCGTCGCTGCGCCGGCCTGCCGCTGGCGCTGGCGATCGTGGCGGCGCGGGCCGTCGGGCAGCCCGCCGCGCCGCTGGCGGCCCTCGCCGCCGAGCTGCGGGACACCGACCCGGACCGGCTGACCGCGCTGGCCACCGGCGACCCCGCGACCGACGTACGGGCGGTCTTCTCCTGGTCGTACCGGGCGTTGGACGCCGACTCCGCCCGGCTGTTCCGGCTGCTCGGGCTGCACCCGGGTCCCGACGCCGCGCGGCCGGCGGTGGCGAGCCTGACCGGCCTGCCGCCGTCCCGGGTGGGCCCGCTGCTGGCCGGGCTGACCCGGGTGCACCTGCTCACCGAGCGCACCCCCGGCCGGTACGCGATGCACGACCTGCTCCGCGCGTACGCGTCGGAGCTGTGCCACGGGCTCGACCCGGAGGCGGAGCGGGAGGCCGCCCGGCGTCGCCTGTTCGACCACTACCTGCACGCCTCGCACGCGGCGGACCACCTGCTCGACCCGTACCGGCTGGCCCGGCCCGCCGCGTTGCCGCCGCCGCAGCAGGGGGTGACGGTGGGCGACCGGCCGGACCACGCCTGGGCGACCGGCTGGTTCGCCGCCGAGCACCACGTCCTGCTGGCCTGCGTGGAGCAGACGGCGGCCACCGGGCTGGACCGGCACGCGTGGACGCTGGCGGCGGCCCTCACCACGTACCTCGACCGCAGCGGGCACTGGCCCGAGCTGGCCGCCGCGCAGCGGACCGCCCTGGCGGCGGCGCTGCGCCGGGGTGACCTGGCCGGGCAGGCGCTGGCGCACCGGGGCCTGGCCATCGCCTGCACCTGGTCGGGCGACCACGAGGCGGCGCACCGGCACTACCGCCGCGACCTGGAGCTCTACCGGGAGTTGGGCGACGACACCGGCCGGGCGCACACGCACCTCGGGGTGAGCTGGGTGCTGGCGCGGCAGGGCCGGCTGCGGGCCGCCCTGGCCGAGACCCGACTGGCCCTCGACCTGTACCGGGCCGCCGACTACCGGGTCGGGCAGGCCAAGGCGCTCAACAACCTGGGTTGGATGCACGCCAGGCTGGGCGAGCCGGGGCCGGCGCTGCGCTGCTGCCGGGCGGCCCTGCGCCTGCACGAGGAGAACGGCGACCGGCACGGCGCGGCGTTGACCTGGGACAGCCTCGGCTACGTCCAGCACGGCCTCGGCGACCACGACCGGGCCGCGGACTGCTACCGGCGGGCGCTGGCGCTGCACCGGGAACTCGGCGACCGGTACGACGAGGCGGAGGTGCTGGACAACCTGGGTGACAGCCTGCGGGCCGCCGGTGACCTGGACGCCGCGCGCCGGGCGTGGCGGGAGGCGTTGGCGATCTTCGACGAGCTGCGCCATCCGGACGCCGACCGGCCCCGGGCCAAGCTCGCCGCCCCGGCCGCCGCAGCGCCGGCGGGTGCCCCGGCGGCGTCGGTGGCCAGCGCGGCGGGTGCCCCGGCGGCGTCAGTGGCTGGCGGCGAGCTTTAGCACCAGGTCGGCGGCCCGCCCCACCCCGCCGGCCCGGCGGCACTGCTCGCCCCAGTGCCGGCTGCGTTCCCGGAAGCTCTCCTCGGTGAGCAGCCGGCGCAGCTTCGCGGCCACCTCGCCCGCGTCGACGTGCGGCGGGCGGTCGAGCGCCAGCCCGACGCCGGCGTCGACCGCGCGGGCCGCGATGTCGTAGCAGTCCAGCCAGAACGGGGTCATCAGCATCGGCTGCCCGAAGTGGACGCCCTCGTGGAAGCCGTTGGCCCCGCCGTGGCAGACGAACGCCCGGACGTTCGGGTGGGCCAGCACGTCGAGCTGGGACGGGATCCACTCCTCGATCCGCACGTGCGGCGGCAGCGGGCCGGGCAGCAGGTGCCGCTGCGCGGCGGGCAGCTTCCACAGCACCTGGTGCTCGGGCCCGATCGCGGCCAGCGCCTCGGCGAACGCCCGCACCTGCGGGCCGGTGAGCCGGGCCAGGGTGCCCAGGCAGGCGTAGACGACCGAGGTCTGCCGGTCGAGCCAGCCGATCAGCTCCGCGCCGGGCGCGAGCCCGCCCGCCGCCGGTCCGCCCGGCGCGGTCTGGCGGGGCGCGGGTTCGCGCGGCGGCACCATCGGACCGAGCAGGTGCAGGTGCTCCGGCGCGGGGAAGGGATATTCCAGCCCGAACACCGTGTAGCCGAAGACGGCCGTCGCGGCGGCACTGTATTTCTCGGGGTCGCCGAAGGCGTTGTCGATCCGCTGGGCGCGGCGGTGCCGGGCCTGCCCGGCGAGCGCGCGCAGCAGCGACAGCCGCAGGCGGGCGCGGAAGGTCAGGTTGGTCCACCGCTGCCGGGGGCCCAGCCGGCGGGGCAGCCCCGAGGTGGGCGTCGGATAGTCCCACGGCAGCCGGCTCAGGTAGACGTTGCTGGGCGGGAACGCCAGGCTCAGCACGTACGGCACGCCCCGCGCCAGCGCCGCGTCGAGCGCGCCCAGGTTCAGCATGTCGATCACCATCAGCGAGGGCCGGATCTCGTCGATCTGTTCGAGGGTCCGCGCCCGCACCCGGTCGGCCACCTCGGGGATCCGGATCTGCCGGGCGAGGGCGACCAGGCCGGCGGTGGTCATCGGCCCCCGGGTCATCGCGGCGTACAACTCGTCGTCGACGCGGAGCACGGTGTCGCCGGTGGAGCGGAAGCGCAGCGGGCTGCCGGTGGCGTGGGCCGCCACCCGGTCCCGCGCCTCCTCCTCGGCGGCGAACCACAGGCCCGGCTCGCCGCGCCGGGACAGCTCCCCGGCGATGGCGAGCAGGGGGTTGAGCTGCCCCGGGTGCGCGGGGCTGGCGAAGAGGACGGAGCGCATGGGTGTCCCTCCTACGGCCGGAGCCGTACCGGCAACTGGTCGTACCCGCGCAGCACCCGGGTCGGGCGGCGGCGCGGCACCCCGGCCAGCGCCGCGTCGGGGTAGCGCTCGAAGAACGCGGCCAGCCCGAGCTGACCCTCCAGCCGGGCGAGCGCCGCGCCGAGGCAGTAGTGCACGCCGCTGGAGAACGAGAGGTGGTCGCGGGCGTTGGCGCGGGTGACGTCGAAGCGGTCCGGGTCGGCGAAGACGGCGGGGTCCCGGTTCGCGCCGCCCATCATCGGCACCACGACCTCCCCGGCGCGCACCCGTACGCCGACCACCTCCGTGTCGGTGAGGCAGTAGCGGGCGGTCGTCTGGGCGGGCGAGTCGTACCGCAGGATCTCCTCCACCGCGTTGGCCCACCCGTCGGGCCGCCCGCGTAGCGAAGCGAGCTGGTCGGGGTGGCGGACGAGCAGGTGGATGCCGGTGCCGAGCAGGTTGACCGTGGTCTCGAACCCGGCCACCAGCAGCAGGCCGGCGAGGGCCAGCAGCTCCTCCTCGGTGAGCCGCTCGCCGTCGCTGTCGAGGTGCACGAGGCGGCTGAGCAGGTCGTCGCCCGGGTCGGCCCGCAGCCGGGCGAAGTGCCCGCGCAGCCACCCGTTGAGCTGCCCGATGGCGGCCTCGGCGGCACGGTACTGCCGCAGCGTCAGCCCGAGGTCGAGCGTCGGGGTGGCGGCCTCGCCCCAGGCCAGGAACCGCTGCCGCAGGTGCTGCGGCACGCCGAGGATCTCCGCGATCACGGTGAGCGGCAGCAGGCTCGCGTAGCGCCCGATCACCTCCACGGTGCCGGCGGCGTCCGGGGACAGGTCGTCCAGCAGGGCCGAGGCGTGCCGTTCGATCCGTGGCCGCAGCCCCTCGATGGCCCGGGGGGTGAAGACCTTGGCGACCAGGCGGCGGTAGCGGGTGTGCGCCGGCGGGTCGACGACCAGCATCGAGGGCGGGTCGGCCGGGCCGATGGGCCGCCCACTGCGGCCGAGGCGGCGCAGCACCGCGAGCGGGCCGGGTGCCGGCAGTGAGCCGGGGTCGCTGCTGAACGCCTCGCCGCGCAGCACCGCGACGACCGCGTCGTGCCGGGTGGTGCTCCACATGAGCCGGCCCCGGACCAGCGCGCCGGCCTCCCGGACCTCCCGGTAGAACGGGTACGGGTCGTCGCGGATCGCCGGGTCGAAGAAGAGCCGGGCCTGCGCGTCGCCCCGGCGGGCGGCGAGGCCGATGCCGAGCCGGGCCAGGCCGTGCCGGTCGACCCAGCGCACGAGGGTCCCCGGTCTGGTCAGCTCCACCCGAACCTCCCGCCATCGGCCATGTCGGACGCCCGTGCAATTCCCATCATGGCCACGGCGCGCGTCAATTCCTATCAGCGCGGGGGATTTGCCGAGGTGATCTCGAAAAGAACTTATACCCTAGCCGGAGACGTCGGCGCAACGACCTCTTTCTTTGCATGAGAATTCGATGTGAAGGTGCCGAACTCGCTGACGTAAACGTCGTAACTCCGGTACTGTCCAGCGCCATGGCAGCGACGAAAGTCGATCAATATTGTCATGTGACGGCGCGTCGGTCGTGCGGTGCGGTCGTGAGGGGTGAGCAGTGAAGAATGTCGACCGGGCACCGTTGACCACAGTTCAGGCCGACATCTGGGTAGCTGGTCGACTATGTCCGGAGCTGCCCCAGTTCAACGTCGGGGGATACCTGCGGTTCACCGGGCCCGTTGACCTCGAACTGATGCGTACCTGCATGAATCGGGCCGTCCTGCGGAACGACGCGTTGCGGCTGCGTTTCGAGGAAGAGGACGGTGAGCCCTATCAGTGGGTCGAGGACGAACCGCCGGTAATTGCCACCATCGACTTCTCGGAAGACGTCGACCCCCGCGCGGCCTGCCATTCCTGGATGGCCCGGTCGTTCGACCGCCCGTTTCCGTTGCGCCGGAGTCGAATGTACGAACTGGCGCTGCTCGTGGAGAGCGAATCGGTCACCTACGCGTACCTCAATGCCCATCACCTCGTCACCGACGGCTGGGGCGGGCGGCTGCTGCTGCAGCAGGCGAGCGAGGACTACGCCCGCCTCCTGCGCGCCGGGGCGGGCGCCGAGGAACCGCCGTCGTCGTCGTACCTGGCCGTGGCCCGCGCCCGAGCCGAGCGCCCGCGACCGGCCCCCGGGGAACGGGACCGCGAGCACTACCGCGCCGCGCTGGCGGGCGTCGCGCCGGCCCTGTTCCCGCGCCGCGCGACCGGCGGCCCGGCTGGCGACAGCCCGATCGACAGCGCCCCGGCCGGCGACAGCGCCCCGGCCGGTGCGAGCGGCCCGGCCGGCGGCCGGCCCGCCACCAGCGGGCGGCACAGCTTCTCCATCGACCGGGCCCTGGTCGACCGGATCACCGCCCGGGGCGAGTCCCCGTTCACCGTCGTCGCCTCCGTCCTCGCCACCTACCTCGCCCGGATCCACCGCACCGACCGGGTCGTCCTCGGCGTACCCCTGCTCAACCGCCGGACCCACGTCGAACGCCGCACCGTCGGCCACTTCGCCAACGAACTGCCCCTGCCGGTCCGGATCGACGGCGCGCGACCGCTGGCGGACCTGGCCGCCGAGGTGCAGACGACCCTGCGCGCGCTCTGGGCCCACCAGGGACTGTCCCGGGGCGAGCTGCTGCGCGGCGTGGCCCTGCCCGACGGCGGGCGGCAGCTCTACGACGTGACCCTGTCCTGGATGCGCTGGCCCCGCCCGGAGCCGGTCCCCGGCGTCGCGCAGCGGACGATGGTGCGCAGCCGGCTGCACGACGGGCACGTCCTCGCCGTGCTCGTCAACGACTTCGACGACGGCCCGCTGACGGTGGACCTCGACTACGCCCCCGACGTGTTCGACGCGGACTTCCCGATCGAGGCCCTGGGCCGGCACGTCGTCACGCTGCTCCGCAACGCCCTCGACCGACCCGACCGGCCGCTCGCGCAGACCCCGATGCTGCCCAAGGTCGAACGGGACCGGCTCACCCGGGGGCTCAACGACACCCGGGCCGACCTGCCCGACGACCTGACGGTGCACGGCCTGTTCGCCCGGCGGGCCGCCCGCACCCCGGACCGGACCGCGCTGGTCGTCGACGGCACCGACGAGACGGTCAGCTACGCCGACCTCGACGCCCGCGCCAACCAGGTGGCCCACGCCCTGCACGACGCCGGCGTCGGCCGGGGCGACCGGGTCGCGGTCCTCGCCGACCGGGGGCCGGGGCTGCTCACCGCGATCCTGGGCACGCTGAAGGCGGGCGGGGCGTACGTCGCGATCGAGCCCGACCATCCCCAGGCGCGGCTGCGGCACCTGCTCACCGACAGCGGGGCCCGGGTGCTCGTGGTGACCGGCGACACGCCACCTCCGCCGGTCGGCCCCGGGGTCGCCGTCTGCCACCTCAAGGCCATGACCGACTGGCCGACGACGCCCGTGCCACCGGTCGCCGACGGCGCCGACCTCGCCTACGTGTGCTACACGTCGGGCTCCACCGGCCGGCCCAAGGGGGTGCTGATCGAGCACCGCTCGGTGGTCAACCGGCTCGCCTGGATGCAGCGGCGCTACCCGCTGACCGGCGACGACGTGCTGGTGCAGAAGACGCCCGTGTCGTTCGACGTCTCCGTGTGGGAGCTGTTCTGGTGGGCGCTCGCCGGGGCCCGGCTGGTGCTGCCCGAGCCGGAGGTGCGGCGGGACCCGGCCGCGCTGAGACGTACGGTCGCCCGGCAGGGCGTCAGCGTCGTCCACTTCGTACCGTCGATGTTGGGGCCCTTCCTCGACCTGCTCGCCGACACGCCCGCGGCCCGCGCGGACGCCGCCGGCCTGCGGCTGGTCTTCGCCAGCGGCGAGGAGCTGCCGCCCCGGCACGTCGACCGGTTCCACCGGCTGCTGCCCGCCGGGCCGCCGGCACCCCGGCTGGTCAACCTGTACGGGCCGACCGAGGCGACGGTCGACGTCTCCCACTACGAGTGCCGGCCCGACCCGGCCGGGCGGACCGCCCGCGTGCCGATCGGCCGCCCGATCGACAACATCCAGCTCTACGTGCTCGGCCCCGGCGACGAGCCGCAGCCCGTCGGCGCGCCCGGCGAGCTCTGTGTCGCCGGGATCGGCGTCGCCCGGGGCTACCTGGGCCAGCCCGAGCTGACCGCGCAGCGGTTCGGCGTCGACCCGGTGACCGGCGGCCGGCTGTACCGCACCGGCGACCTCGCCCGCTGGCTGGCCGACGGCACCATCGAATACCTGGGCCGTCTCGACGACCAGGTGAAGATCCGGGGCAACCGGGTCGAACCCGGCGAGGCCCGGCACGCCCTCGCCGCCGTGCCCGGCGTGCGGGAGGCGGTCGTGGTGGCCCGCACCGACCCGGCCCGGGGCACCCACCTCGTCGGCTACTACCGGGCCGACGCCGACCTCGACCCGGCGTGGCTGCGCGCCCAGCTCCTGCACGGACTGCCCGACTACCTGGTCCCCGCCCTCTTCCGCCGGCTCGACCGGATCCCGCTCACCGCCCACGGCAAGCTCGACCAGGCCGCCCTGCCCGACCCGGCCGCCGGGTCCGCCACCGACTCCGCCCCCGACCCCGCCGTCGGGCCCATCGCCGGCGGCCCGCCCGCCGGTGCCGCCCGCGCCGACGCCGGGACCGGGCCGGGCCCCCGCGACGAGGTGGAACGCACCCTCGCCGCGATCTGGGCACGGGTGCTGGGGGTGCCGTCCGTCGGCATCCACCAGGACTGGTTCGCCGTCGGCGGCGACTCCATCCTCGCCCTGCGGGTCGGCGCCGAGGCGGCCCGGCACGGCCTGCACGTCACCGTCGCCGACCTGGTGGCCCGGCCCACCGTGGCGGCGCTGGCCGCCCACACCCGCGCCGCCGCGCCGCCCGCCGGTGGGCAGGACGCCCCGCCGGAGCCGTTCGGGCTGGTGTCGCACCTGGACCGGGCCGCGCTGGGCGACGCGCAGGACGCCTTCCCGGCGACCCGGCTCCAGCTCGGCCTGCTGTTCCACGGCAGCGAACGCGAGGACGCCACCGCCTACCACGATGTGTTCCGCTACTCGCTGCGGCTGCCGTGGGACGAGGTCGCGTTCCGCGCCGCCCACGCCCGCCTCCTCGACCGCCACCCGGCCCTGCGCTCCTCGTTCGACCTGGGCGGCTGCTCCGAGCCGCTCCAGGTCGTCCACGCCCGGGTGACCGGCGGCCTCGACGTCGCCGACCTGCGCGACCTCGACGCCGCCACGGCCGACGCCGAGGTGCTGGCGCACATGCGGCAGCGGCGCCGCCACCGGTACGCGTTCGACCGCGCCCCGCTGCACCTGATGCGGGTGCACCTGCTGCCGTCCGGGGCCGTCGACCTGGTGTTCAGCTTCCACCACGTGCTCCTCGACGGCTGGAGCGTGGCCACCGTCGTCGGTGACCTGCTGCGGACCTACCTGCGCCTGGTGGGCGTCGACATCGACCCGCCCCGGGCGGCCGCGCTGCCCTCCCCGGCGGCGTACGTCGTCGAGGAACGCCGCGCGGTCGACTCCGTCGCCACCCGCGACTTCTGGCGGGCCCGGCTCGACGGCGCGGAACTCACCCAGATCGAGGGCTGCCGCCAGTACGAGCCGCCCGGCGACGAGGAGACGATCATCCGGCACGTCCCGCTGCCCGACGACCTCCAGGACCGGGTACGCGGCTTCGCCGCCGCCCACGGGCTGCCGGTGAAGTCGGTCCTGCTCGCGGCGCACTGCCTGCTGCTGCGGCTGTACTCCGGTGCGGCGGACGTCACCACCGGCCTGGTCACCCACGGCCGGCCGGACCGGCCCGGGGCGGAACTCGTCGCGGGGCTCTTCCTCAACACGGTGCCGCTGCGGGTCACCCCCGGCGCGCGTACCTGGCTGGAACTGGTCCGGCAGGTCCACGGGCAGGAGCGGGAGTGCCACCCGCACCGGCGCTACCCGCTGCACGCCATCGTCGGCGACCGGGGCGGCGAGCCGGTCTTCGAGACGGCCTTCAACTACGTCCACATGCACGTGCTGACCCCGCTGCTCCAGCTGCCCGAGGTCGAGCTGCTCGGCTTCGACACCTGGGAGGAGACCAACTTCACCCTGCTGGTGAACGTGTTCGTCAGCCCCGTCGACCGGCGCGTGTCGCTGCGCGTCGACGCCGACGGGCGCACCCTCACCCCGGCGCAGACCGACCTGCTGATCGACGCGTACCTGCGCATCCTCGCCCGGATCGTGGCCGACCCGCAGGGCGAGCCGGACTTCGGCTTCCTCGCCGCCGCGCCGCGGCCCGCCGGCCCGCCCCTGGAAACCCCCGGCGACGTGGGACGCCGCCTCGCCGCGCACGCCCGGCGCACCCCGGACGCCGTCGCGATCACCTTCGACGCCGAGGCTGCCTCCGACGGCCCGCCGCAGCGGTGGACCTACGCGCGGCTCGACGAGATGGTCGACCGGATCGCCGTCGGGCTGCTGCGCGCCGGGGTACGGCCTGGCCAGCTCGTCGGGATCGCCCTGGACCGGTCGCCGGAGATGATCGCCGCGATCTACGGCATCGCGCGGGCCGGGGCCGCCTGCGTCCCGCTGGACGTGACGTATCCGGCGGAGCGCATCGCCGCGATGGTCGAGCAGGCCCGGCCGGCGCGGATCGTGACGCACCGGCGGCACCGGGGCCTGGTCGGCGACCCGTCGACCGTCCTCGACGTGGCCGACCTCCTCGCGGGGCCCGCAGTCACCGACGAGGCCGTGGTGCTGCCCCGGGTCACCGCCGACGACCTGCTCTACGTCCTGTTCACCTCCGGCTCGACCGGGGTGCCCAAGGGCGTGGCGATGACCCACGGCGCGCTCGACAACTACCAGGCGTGGCAGATCCGGGCGGCCAGCGCGGCGGCCGGCGGCACCACGCTGCAGTACGCCCCGCTCAGCTTCGACGTGTCGTTCCAGGAGATCCTCACCACGATCAGCGCGGGCGGCACCCTGCGGATCATCGACGAGGACCTCCGGCGGGACGTGCCGGCCCTGCTGCGGCTGCTCGACCGCGAGTCCGTCGCCCGGATCTTCCTGCCGTACGTCG
This sequence comes from Micromonospora haikouensis, assembly GCF_000876225.1. Classification (NCBI taxonomy): domain Bacteria; kingdom Bacillati; phylum Actinomycetota; class Actinomycetes; order Micromonosporales; family Micromonosporaceae; genus Micromonospora; species Micromonospora haikouensis. Next base: position 1,256,422 of record NZ_JXSX01000001.1, read on the forward strand.
CGTTGCAGCAGCTCGCCGAGGCCGCGGAGCTGCTCGGCATCCACCCCCGCGCGCTGCGGGTGGTGATCTCCTCCGGCGAGCAGCTGCGGGTGACCGCCGAGATCCGGCGCTTCCTGGCCGCCCTGCCGGCCGGCGCGGTCCTGGAGAACCAGTACGGGCCGACCGAGACGCACCTGGTCACCGCGTACCCGATGACCGGCGACCCGGCGCGGTGGCCCAACCTGCCGCCGATCGGGCCCGCCATCGACGGGGTCGAGATGCACCTGCTGGACGAGCGGATGCGGCCCGTGCCGACGGGGGTGACCGGCGAGCTGTACTACGGCGGGATCCAGGTCACCCGGGGCTACCACGGCCGGCCGGGCCTCACCGCCGAGCGCTGCGTGCCCAACCCGTTCGGCCCGCCCGGCAGCCGGCTCTACCGCACCGGCGACCTGGCCCGCTACCTGCCCAACGGGGACCTGATCTGGGTGGCCCGCACCGACACCCAGACCAAGATCCGTGGCTTCCGGGTGGAACCCCTGGAGGTGGAGATGGCGGTCATGGAGCTGGCCGCGGAGTACCCGGGCATCCGCGAGGCCGCCGTCGTCGCCCGCCGCCGGGAGGGCGTCGACTCCTACCTCGCCGTGTTCCTCGTCGGCGACCCGGACGCGGTCGACCTGGCCGACGTACGCGGCCGGCTGCGCGCCACCCTCCCCGAGCACCTGGTGCCGGCGCGCTGGCAGTGGCTGCCGGCGATGCCGCTGACCCCCAGCGGCAAGCGCAACGACCGCGCCCTGCGGGAGCTGCCGCTGGAGCTGGCCGAGGCGCCCCGCGTCGCCCCCCGCGACCGGTACGAGCGCGTCGTCGCCGACATCGCCGCCGACCTGCTGCACCTGCCGGCCGTCGGCGCGCACGACAACCTGTTCGAGCTGGGCGGCACCTCGCTGACCGCGATGCGGCTGGTGGTGATGCTGGAGAAGCGGTTCGGGGTGGCCGTGCCCGTCTCGGCGTTCGTCGCCACGCCGACCGTGGCGGGCGTCGCGGCGCTGCTGCGCTCCGGCGGGGCGGACCTCACGTTCGACCCGCTGGTGCCGATCCGCGCCCGGGGCGACCGGCCGCCGCTGTTCCTGGTGCACCCGCTCGGCGGTAACGTGCTCTGCTACGTCCCGCTGGCCCGCCACCTCAGCCCCGACCAGCCCCTGTACGCGTTGCAGGCCGCCGGGGTGGACGCGGGCACCGAGCCGCTGCGTACCGTGCCCGAGCTGGCCCGCGCCTACCTCGACGCGATCCGCCGGGTCCAGCCCGACGGCCCGTACGCCATCGGCGGCTGGTCGTTCGGCGGGGTGGTGGCCTTCGAGATGGCGCGGCAGCTCCGCGAGAGCGGGGCCGGGGTCGACCGGCTGATCCTGCTCGACCCGATCGCCCGCCGGTCCGGCGACCCGGTGCCGGTCGCCGACGACGTCCTGCTCGACTGGTTCTTCTGGGAGCTGATGCGGCTCGGCCACGACGGGGTGCCGACGCGCGGCGTGCCGGCCGAGCTGACCACACCCGAGGCGAAGCTCGGCTTCATCGCGGGCCGGGCCGGCGAGAGCGGGGTGCTGCGCCCGGGCAGCCCGCGCGGCTCGGTGCGCCGCCTCTTCGCGGTCTTCCGGGCCAACTGGGAGGCGATCATCTCCTACCGGCCCGAGGTCGTCGACCAGGACCTCACCCTGCTGCGGGCCGCCGACCCGCTGCCCGCCGTGCTGAAGCCGATGCACGACCTCGCCGGCACCCTGCACCTCGACCCGCGCAACGGCTGGGGCGAGCTGACCACCGGCCGGGTCGACGTGATCGACGTACCCGGCGACCACCTGGTGCTCATGGACGAGCCGTACGTGGCCGAGGTGGGGCGGCGGATCACCGGGCTGCTGGCGGGGGACACCCCGGCCCGCCGGCCGGTCGGGGACGCGCGATGATCGCCCCCGCCGGCTCCGGCGGCCCGGCCCGCGCCGCCGGCTCGGTGCAGGCCATCGGTTCGGGCCGCGCCGCCGGTTCGGGCCGCCGTCGGCCGAAGGCCATCATCGTCGGCGCGGGCATCGGCGGCCTCGCGGCGGCCGGCGCGCTGCGCCGCGTCGGGGTCGACGTGGAGATCCACGAGCAGGCGTCGGAGCTCCGGGCGGCCGGCTCGGCGCTCTCCCTCACCGCCAACGCGCGCGTCGCGCTGCGCTGCCTCGGCATCGACCTCGACGTCGAGCGGCGCGGCCAGGTCTACCCCGAGCTGCACTTCCGCACCGCCACCGGGCGGCCGATCAGGACCGTCCGGTTCGCGCACCTCGGCGACCGGGTCGGTGCGCAGAACGTCGCCATCCACCGCGGCGAACTGCACCGGGCCCTGCTCGCCGAGGCCGGGGACCCGCCGATCCGGCTCGGGTCCGCCGCCCGCCGGTTCCACCGCCACCACGGTGGCATCCGGGTCGAGTTCGCCGACGGCACCAGCGCCGACGGCGACCTGCTGATCGGCGCGGACGGCTTCGGATCGGCGGTACGCCGGCAGCTCGTCGGCCCCGAGCGGCCCCGGGAACCCGGGTACGTGTGCTGGCTGGCGACCGTCGCGTACCGGCACCACCTGGTCCGCGAGGGGTACGCCGCCCACTACTGGGGGCGGGGCCAGCGGTTCGGGTTGGTGCACCTCGGCGGCGACCACGTCTACTGGTGGGGCACCCGCAACATGCCGCCGGAGGCGGCCCGCGACTGGCGCGGCGGCCGGGACGAGATCCTCCACGCGTACGCGGGCTGGGCCGACGAGGTGGTCGCCACCGTGGCCGCCACCGCCGACGCGGCGGTCATCAGCGTCCCCGCCCGGGACCGCCCCGCCCTGCGGCGCTGGGGCGACGGCGCGGTCACCCTGCTCGGCGACGCGGCGCACCCGATGCTGCCGAGCCTCGGGCAGGGCGCGGCGATGGCGGTCGAGGACGCGGTGGTGCTGGCCCGGTGCCTGGCCGGGGCCACCGACCTGCCGGGCGCGTTGCGCCGCTACGAGGCGGCCCGCCGCGACCGCACCCGGCGGATGATCCGCCAGGCGCACTCGCTGAGCCGGATCGAGCAGCTCGCCAGCCCCGCCGGGGACCTGGCCCGCCGCGCGTACCTGCGGTGGCTGCCCACGCGTCTGGTCGACCGCCGCAACCTGGCGGACCTGACCTTCCCCGACGCCCTGCCGGCGGCCGGGCGGTGAGCCCCGCGCGTGGGGCCCACCGGGCGCTCAGCCCGCTGGAGCGCTGGTACTGGATCGCCGACCAGGTCTCCCCGCTCAACGTCATCGCCCGGGTCCGGGTGAGCGGGCAGCTGCCGCCGGAGCTGCTGCGGGCGGCGCTGGACGAACTCCAGGCCCGCCATCCGCTGCTGCGGGTGGCCATCGCGACCCGGCCGGACGGCCGGCGACCCCGGTTCGTGCCGACGGACCGGCCGATCCCGCTGCGGCGGGCCGCGCCCGGCCCCGACGGTGCCGCCGACGCCGGGCTGCCCGCCGCCCCCGGCGTGCCCGCCGATCCCGCCGCCCACGCCGCCTCCGCCGACCCCGACGCAGGCTGGCTGCGCGAGGTCAACGAGCGGGAGCTGGCCGACCGGGTCGACTGGCGGGCCGGCCCGCTCTGCCGGGCCGTCGTGCTGACGACGGGTGTTGCGCCCGGGGACGTGCACGACCTGATCCTGACCCTGCCGCACTGCGTGGCCGACGGCACGACCGCCCTGTCGCTGCTGCGCCAGTGGATCGAGCACGCCGATCGGCTGGCCGCCCAGGGCCCGCCCGGCCCGGACGGCCGAACCCCGGTCAGCGCCGAGCCGGCCCTGCCACCGGCCGAGCGGATGTTCCCCCGCCGGTACCGGGGCGTCACCGGCGCGCTGCGCCTCGGCGGGCAACTGCTGCGGGACCTGTACGCGGTGCGCCGGCACCGGCCGACCCGGGTGACGCCGAGCCGGTTCGTGCCGTTCACCGAGCGCCGGAGCCGGCTGCTGCACCGCACGCTCACCGCCGAGCAGGTCGCCGCGCTGGCCCGGGCGTGCCGCCGGGAACGGACCACGGTGCACGGTGCGCTCGCCGCCGCCATGGTCCTCGCGGTCGCCGCCGAGACACCCCCGCCCGCCCCGGGGCACGTGGCGATCGGCTCCCCGGTGGACTTCCGGGCCGCGTTGACGCCCCCCGTGCCCGAGCGGGCCGTCGGCGCGTACGTCGCCACCGTCCCCTCGTTCGTGCCCTACCGGCCGGGCGTGTCGCTGTGGCAGGTCGCCCGGTCGATCAGCGGCGACCTCGCGGGCCGTCGCCGCCGGGGCAGCCACTTCGCCATGGTCGACCTCGTCCGCCTCTCCTGCCCGCCGTCGGTCGCGGCCAGCGGCCGGTTCGTGGAGCTGACCGAGCGGACCGGGCCGGTGAACCTCTGCCTGTCCAACCTCGGCCGGTACGACTTCCCGGACCGGATCGGGGCCTGGCGGCTCGGCGGGGCGCAGTTCGTCGCCGGGCTCTCCGTCTGCGGCTACTTCGTCGCCACGGCGAACACCAGCCACGGGGAGCTGGCCTGGAACTTCGTCCACGTGCCGGAGGCGGTCCCGGACGCCAGGGCGGCCCGCCTCGTCGCCGCCTGCGTCGACGCGGTGCTGGCTGAGATCGGCGAGTCGGCGGCCGGGACCGAGGAGACGGTGGCCGGGGCCGCGGCGGTGCCGGCCGGAACCGACAGAGGGGCGGGAACATGATCGGGGCCGGACGGCGGATCGACGCGCGGGGCCGGGCGGTGGTGGTCACGGGCGCCTCGTCGGGGCTCGGCCGGGAGGCCGCGCTCCACCTGGAGCGGGTCGGTTTCCGGGTCTTCGCCGGGGTGCGTGACCGGGCCGCCGCCGACGACCTGGCCGCCGCCACGGCCGGGCGGCTCACCCCGCTCCGCCTCGACGTCACCCGGGCCGACCAGATCCGGGGGGCGACCGACGAGGTGGCCCGGCAGGTCGGCGCCGGTGGCCTCTGGGGGCTGGTCAACAACGCCGGCATCAGCCTGCCCGGCCCCCTGGAGTGCGTACCGCCGGAGCAGCTGCGGCGGCAGCTCGACACCAACGTGGTCGGCCAGGTCGCCGTGATCCAGGGCTTCCTCCCGCTGCTGCGCACCGGCCGGGGCCGGATCGTGAACGTCACCTCCGGCCTGGGCCGGGTCGCCCTGCCCTACCTGGGCGCGTACGCGGCGGCCCAGTTCGCCAAGGAGGCGGTCAGCGACAGCCTGCGGCGCGAGCTGCGGCCGTTCGGGATCGCGGTGTCGGTGGTCCAGCCGGGGGCGATCCAGACGCCGATCTGGGACAAGGTCGTCGACGCCGGGACGGAGACGATGGCGCGGGCGGCGGGGCGGGCCGGCGACCTGTACGCGGAGCCGTTCGGTCGCTTCCTCGCCCGGCTGGCCGCGCAGGCCCGGCGCAGCGGGACCACCCCGGCGGACTTCGCGCGGGCGGTCGCCCGGGCGCTGACCGCCGCGCGGCCGAGGACCCGGTACCCGGTCGGCGCAGACGTGCGGTTGGGCAGCCTGGCCGCGCGCCTGCTGCCCGACGCCCTGCTCGACCGCAACTTCGCCCCGCTCGTGCGGTCCCGCCCCGCGCCGGGCGGTGCGGTCCCGCCCCTCGCCCCGACCAGCAGTGAGGACTGACCAGCATGGACGCCGACCAGCAGGCCCGGACCCAGGCCCAGGCCCTGTTCGCCCGCAACCTGGAGTTGATCTCCGAGGGGCGGATCACGGAGTGGGTGGAGCTGTTCGACCCCGAGGGGGTGCTGGAGTTCCCCTACCCCCTGCCGGGCATCCCCGCGCGGTTCACCGGCCACCGCGAGCTGTACGAGCACATGAAGGACTTCCCGAAGCAGTTCGACGTGCGCTTCTCCGGCCTGACCTTCCACGAGACCACCGACCCGGAGCTGGTGATCGCCGAGTTCGTCGGTGCCGGCCGGGGCGTCGTCACCGGCCGGCCGTTCCACCAGGTCTACATCTCGGTGGTGCGGTTCCGGGACGGGCGGATCGTCCACTTCCGGGACTTCTGGAACCCCCTGGCGACCATCCGGGCCGGGCTGACGATCGGGCACGCCTGGCGTGGCCTGGTCGACCTGCTGCGGCCCGCCGCACGCCGCCGCCCGAAAGGGCCGGGCCCCGGTCGGGGGTGACCGTGGTCCCGCCACCCACTGGGTGGGGACGGACGGGGGGCCGGCCCGCGGCGGCGGGCCGGCCCCCACGTACGCGAGGTGGTGCGCCTACGGCTTCCAGGAGCCGGCGGTCTCCAGCTTGTGCCGGTATTCCAGCGCGCCGTTCTTGTTGGTCACGTCGAAGGTGACGCTGCCGGTGCGCTTGCTGCCCTCCCGCAGGTTGACCCCGGAGTCGAGCAGGTCGCCGCAGCCGGCCAGCGCGCCGGCGATCCCGTTCGCGGTGGTGCCGTCCTCGGCCACCCACTGGAAGTAGAACGGGTTGATCGACATGTTGCCCTTCTTCACCGTCGCGGTGACGTCCGCGATCAGGTAGAGCCCCTTGTCGGGGTCGGGCGAGTACGACTTGCAGCCCTTCGTCGAGGTGCGGAACCGCAGCACCGTGATCTCCAGGGTGCCGTCCTCGTCGTTGATGACCAGGGTGTCGCCGGCCTTCATGTTGAAGGTCTCCCCGTCGGCCGGGGCGGACGACGACGAGGAGGTCGGGCCGGCGCTCGGCAGGCCGCTCGGAGCGGTGGTGACCCGGGGCAGGTCCGGGAACTGCCGCTCGGCCTCCTTCGCCGCCTCGTTGGCCCCGGTGACCAGCGCCACGATGCCGCCGACGCAGCAGAGCAGCGCGAGCACCACCACGACGACCACGATGATGACGATCGGCTTCTTGCTGCTCTTCTTGGCCCCCATCGGCGGGCCGAGCGGGTAACCCTGGCCGGGCGCGTAGCCCGGGCCGGGCGGGTACGACCCACCCGGGGGCGGCGGGTAGGCCGGACCGGGCGGCGGCGGGTAGGCCGCCTCCACGCCCGGCTGGTACGTCGGGTCGGGGGCGGGCGGCGGCGTGAACCCACCCGGCTGGTACGGCGAACCCGACGTGGGCTGGTACGGGGAGCCCGAGGTCGGCTGGTACGGCGCGCCGGACACCGGCGGCGGCGGATAGGGCGCACCCGAGACCGGCGGCGGCGGGTACCCCGCGCCCGAGACCGGGGGCTGCGGGGTGGTCGGCGGCAGGGGCGGCGGTGCGGTCGGATCGGCCGGCCACGAGGGCATGGGTGCCGTCGCCGGATCCTGGTTCGGCTGGTAGGGGTCTTGCGGCGGCCCGTAAGGGTCCTGGGGGTGGCTCACCGTACTCCTCGGCACCTCATCGCGATCTCGAACGCCCTGACGGTATCGCCCCTGGCCAAGTCGCGGATCACCCCGACCGTCTCAGCGGGGTAACAGGATGGCGGCGGTACGGACCACGTCGGCGTCGACCGCGAACCGCCCGGTGACCGTCGCGGGCGGGTCGGGCACCGGGGCCGCGTCCAGCCTGGCGGGGGAGATCCGGGCCGTGAACAGGCCGGAGTCCGGGTCCAGCTCGACGCGGGCGTCGTGGAAGTCCAGCCACGTGCCGACGACCGGGTGCCACACCTTGTAGACGGTCTCCTTGGCGCTGAACAGCACGACGGGCCAGGGTGCGGTGTCGGGGAGCCGGGCGCAGTCGTCCCATTCCTCGGGCAGGCCGACCAGCCGGCGTACCCCCGGGTTGAGCTCCCGGTGCCGTTCGGCGTCCATGCCGACCGACCGGATCTCGTCGGCGCGGGCCGCGGCGGCGGCGCAGTAGCCCGGCGTGTGGGTGATGGTGCCGACCACCCCGGGCGGCCAGACCGGGGAACGGTCGGGCGCGGCGGGTACGGCGACGGCCGGCACGCCGAGCCGGGCGAGCGCCCGCCGGGCGCAGACCCGCCCGGCGGTGAAGTCGCGCCGGCGGCGCTCGACCGCCCGCTCGCCCAGGCAGGCCCGCTCGGCGGGCAGCAGCTGGCCGTCCCAGTCGTCCCCACCGGCGACGGCCACCGCGACCTCGGGCGGCAGCAGGTCACGCATCCCGGCCCCCGCCGCCCCCGTCGCGGCCCCGACCGCCCCGCACGCCGCTCATCGCCGTCGAACGTACCGCACCCGTCCCCGCGCCGGCGGACCGTGGGATCGGCGGTCGGCACGCGCCGATCCCACGGTCCACGGCAGGGCCGGGCCGGCGGGGGTCAGGGCCGGCGGGGACGGCGGGTCAGCGCGAAGCCGACGACGCCGGCCACCGCCGCGAGCACCCCGCCGACCGTGGTCCAGACCCACCGCGACGACAGGTCCGGCAGCCACCCGGCGAGGAGGCTCCCGTCGTCCTCCTCGTCGGCCGGGGCCGCCGCCGGGTCACCGGTCAGCACGGTCCCGGCCTTCGTGTTGGGCACCAGCGGGGCCTTCAGCTCCCCGTCGTCGCCGGGGGCGTCGCCGTCGCCGACCTCGGCGACCAGCAGGTCCACGTCGACCGGCAGGCCGAGGTCCGGCTCCGGCAGCTCCACGACGGAGAGCCGCACGTAGTACGTGCCGGGCAGCGGGTCGGCCGACCACGGCTCGGCCCACGACCGGACCCGGCGCAGGGTGCAGCCCAGCGCCACGCTGGTCGCCGACGCCCCGGCGGTCGGGGTCTGCGCCCCCGCCGTGCACGCCTGCCGGCGGCGCAGGCCGTCGAAGACCTCGACCGTCCAGGTGGAGTCGCCGGTGCGGCCCTTCGGGAAGGTGACCGTCGCCGCGATCTCGTGGACCTGCCCGGCGCTGGCCGAGAACGACCAGTAGAGGTAGTCGCCGCCTGACGCGCCGACCCGGACCGGCTGGCCGGCGGTGATCGGCGTGGCGGTGAGGAACGAGGTGCCGGCCTTGGTGACCGTCGCGGCACCGGGCGAGGGGGTGGGCGCGGCCAGCGCGGGGGCGGCCGGGAGCGTCAGCGCGGCGGCGGCGACCAGCGCCGCCGAGGACCGGATCAACGGGGTACGCATCGTCAGTTCTCCCTCCAGGTGGCGACCCACCAGCGGGTGAGCAGCCCGGCGACGAGCCCGGTGACCAGGCCGGCCAGGGTCAGCAGCAGCAACAGCACCCAGCCCCGGCCCAGGTCCGGCCCGCCGGGGTCCGGCGACGAGGCGACCACGTCGACGGTCAGCTCGATCGGCATCCCGGGGCTGGCCCGGGTGCCGGTGCGCGGCGCGAACGCGTTGCTGACCACCAGGCAGACGGTGGTCGGGGCGGCCGCCGTGTCGCCGGCCGCCGGGCTCGGCGTCTCCCCGTCCCCGTCCCCGTCGTCGGCGTCCGCGTCGTCGTCGGCGGCGGCCGACCAGCGCAGGCCGGCGGAGACCACGTCGGTGCGGCCGCTGCCGGCGTCCACGCCCCGGACCAGCTCCCGGCCGTCGGGGGCGGTCGCCCGCAGCAGCACCGCGTGGTCGGGGTTGACCGGGCGGTCCAGCGCGATGCTCACCGAGGCCCGCAGCTCCTGACCCGGGCGCACCGGCACCCGGTACCAGCGGTGCTCGGAGAACTGTTCCCGGTCGGTGTAGACGCCGGGGGCGAGCAGCGGCGCGTCCGGGCACCGGGCGGAGCCGCCCACCACGGTCGGTGCGGCGGTGTAGGTGTCCCGGGCCCGGTCCACCAACTGCTTGATCCGGCCGGTCAGCTCCTCGGCGCTCTGCGCGGCCGTGTACGTCCCACCGGTGGCGCCGGCGATGCAGAGCAGCTGCCTGCGCACCTTCTCGTCGGGGGCGAGTCCGAGGGTGTCCACCACCAGCTTGGTGCCCTGGGCGGCCAGCTCGCGGGCCACCTCGCACGGGTCCGGCGGGGCGCAGGTGTCCTCGCCGTCGGTGATCAGCACGATCCGGCGGGCGGTGGCGCCCGTGCCGAGGTCGGCGGCGGCCGAGCGCAGCGCCAGCCCGACCGGGGTGAACCCGGTGGGCCGGAGGGTGGCCACGGCCGCCTTGGCCTGGGCCCGGTCCACCCGGCCGACCGGCACGATCTGCTGGGTGTCCTGGCACCCCACCTTCTTGTCCTTGCCCTTGTAGGTGGCCCCGAGCACCCGGATGCCGAGCTGGGTCTCCTCGGGCAGCGCGTCCACGACCTCGTTGAATGCCTGCTGCGCCACCGAGATCCGGCTGCGACCGTCGATGTCCCGGGCCCGCATCGAGCCGCTGACGTCGAGCACCAGCTCGACCCGGGGCGGCTCGGCGGCGGGGTTCTCCTCGTCCGCCCGCGCGGGTGCGGGACCACCCAGCGCGACCGCCGGACCGACCAGGACGGTTGCCGCCAGCAGTCCGCGGAAGACGGTTGTCCATCGTCTCTTGTTGATCACCGGGGCGAGTGTAGTGAGATCCACTTTGGAGGCTCAGGCGGCCCTCAGGCGCCCGGCGGCGGGGTGGGCCGGACCCTCGGCGCGGCCGGAAAGCTCCGTAAGGTCCCCGCTGGATGACTGACGGTTAGCTGCCGCATGTAAACCATTAGGCTGGTGTTGCTCCGTCGGAAATCTGACCCGAGTCCACCCGTTGTGCCGGTGGTGCCGGGTGGTTAAGCTCCTATTGCGCGCCCCAATCGCCCGCTTCCCCCGTGGCAGGCGATCGGGGCGCGCGTCTTTGTGCCCAGGAGCCGTTTCCCGCCCCGGTGGCCCGGCAACCGGGCCCGCCCCGGGGCCCGGTTGTCCGATATCCGACGGCCGGCGCGTCAGATCCAGCGGCCGTCCAACCACATCCGGGCCGACCACTCCGCGTACGGCAGCACCTTGCCCACGAAGATCGGATAGAAGTACGCGAAGCAGAGCGCCACCAGCAGCACGTACGCGCCCACGATGACGCCACCCACCAGCCGGCGTTCCGCCACCTCGTCCTCGCCGTCGGCGGAGGCCCCCTTGGCGGCCGGCGCCCGCGCCCCGTCGGTGGCCGGCGTGACGATCGCGCCCAGCACGTAGACGACCGCGAGGACCAGGAACGGCAGGGCCGGCGCGGTGTAGAAGGAGAACATCGTCCGGCCGTCGAGGGCGAACCAGAACCAGGGCAGCAGCCCGGCGGCCACGCAGAGCAGGATCGCCCCAGCCCGCCAGTCCCGCCGCGCGAGGCCGATCCAGGCCGCCCCGAACAGGGCGGGCAGGAACGACCACCACAGCAGCGGCGTGCCCAGCAACAGGATCTCCGAGGCGCAGCTCGGCGCGCCGCAGGCACCCTCGCCCGACCAGTGGAACGCCACCGGCCGGCCCAGCAGCAGCCACTGCCAGGGCCAGGACTGGTACTTGTGCGGGTCGTCGAGCTGCTTGTGGAAGCCGTACGCCGCCTTGTGGTATTCCCACAGGTTGTTCAGCGCCCCGATGATCGGGGTGTCGCTCAGGCCCGGCACGTTCGGGTACCTGGCGGCGAGGCGGTAGTAGCCGTCGTCGGTCAGCAGCCAGCCCGACCAGGTCGCCACGTAGGCGACGACCATGAGGACGCCGGCCAGCACCAGCCAGGGCAGTTCGTCGAGCAGCGCGTCGCGCCACGGCCGGCGCACCCCCGCGGAGCGGCGGACGCCGACCTCCCACAGCAGGGCCAGCAGCGCGAAGGCCGGCAGGAAGTAGAGGGCGCTCCACTTGACCGCGCAGGCGAGGCCGAGCAGCACCCCGGCGGCCAGCCGCCACCACGGCCAGTTCCGCCAGCCGCCGGCGGGCCGGCCGGCGCGGCCGGGCGCGGTGGGGTCGAGGCCGGCGTCCAGCGCCCGGCTCCACCGGCGACGCCGGGCGTCCCGGTCGAGGACCAGCGCGCCGAACGCGGCCAGCACGAACAGCAGCAGGAAGATGTCGAGCAGGGCGGTGCGGGACAGCACCAGGTGGAAGCCGTCGAGGGCGAGCAGCAGGCCGGCGGCGCAGCCGAGCGTGGTGGAGCGGAACAGCCGGCGGCCGATGCGCACCAGCAGCAGCACCGAGACGATGCCGGCCAGCGCCGCGCCGAACCGCCAGCCGAACTCCGGTGCGGTCGTCATCAGGTGCCCGGGCACGGAGATGTTGTGCTCGGCGTCGGAGTAGCCGAACGCCCACTCGCCGAGGCCGATCAGCCACTTGCCCAGCGGCGGGTGCACCACGTACGACGGGCCGTTGTCCTTGTAGTTCCACTCGACGCCCTTGTCGACGAGCCCCCAGCCGTCGCGGGCGTAGTAGATCTCGTCGAAGATCTTGCCCTTGGGGTAGCTGAGGCCGACCAGGCGCAGGATCGCGGCGATCGCCACCACCACGGCGGTGGCGATCCACGAGTTGACGTCCAGCCGGGCGTCGACGGTGGCGAGCCGCCGCCGAACGATCGCGGAAACGCCCCCGCCGCCGGCGTCGGGGGTGGGGGGAGGCCCGGACTCCTCGGTCGCGTCGCCGGCGGACCCGGCCTGCTCCGGTCCCGCCTGGCCCGCGCTCGCGCTCTGCGCTGTCGACGCACTCGTCACGCAGCGATCGTAGGCTGCGGAGGTGCCCGGTGGCGTCCGTCGTCCCCGATATCGGTACAACTGTCGATGAAGGAGCGCTTCTCTTGGGTGAAATGTCCGAATTCGGACGCCTGATCCTCCTCGGCGCGCCGCTCGGCAACCCGGCCGACGCGTCCGGCCGGCTCCGCGAGGTGCTCGCCGCCGCCGACGTGGTCGCCGCCGAGGACACCCGGCGGCTCACCCGGCTGGCCCGCGACCTCGACGTCACCGTCGGCGGCCGGATCGTCTCCTACTTCGAGGGCAACGAGGAGCGGCGCACTCCCGAACTCGTCGAGATCCTCCGCGAGGGATACGTCGTCGCCCTGGTCACCGACGGCGGCATGCCCAGCGTCTCCGACCCCGGCTACCGGCTGGTCCGGGGGGCTCTCGACGCCGGGGTCCCGGTGACCGCCGCACCCGGGCCCAGCGCCGTCACCACCGCCCTGGCCCTGTCCGGCCTGCCCAGCGACCGGTTCTGCTTCGAGGGCTTCCTGCCCCGCACCCCCGGCGCGCGGCGGTCCCGGGTGCGCGCCCTGGCCGCCGAGGAACGCACCCTGGTCCTCTTCGAGGCCCCGCACCGCATCGCGGGCGCGCTCGCCGACCTGGCCGCCGGGTTCGGCGCCGACCGCCCGGCCGCGCTCTGCCGCGAGCTGACCAAGACGTACGAGGAGGTGGTCCGCCGCCCCCTCGGCGAGCTGGCCGCCTGGGCCGCCGAGCACGAGCCGCGCGGCGAGATCACCCTCGTGGTGGCCGGCGCGCCGCCGGCCGCCGCGCAGCGCCCCGACGACGAGACCCTGCGCGCGGCCGTCGCCGAGCGGGAGGCCGCCGGCCTGTCCCGGCGCGACGCGATCACCGAGGTCGCCACCGAGTACGGCCTGCGCCGCCGCGACGTCTACACCACCGTCCACGCCTGAGGTGACCGGTCGGCGGGGGCCGGGGCGGGCGCGCCTACCAGGCTGCGGCGAGGAAGCCGGCGCTGATCACGAGCGGGCCGGCCACCGCGACCGTCACCGCCCAGCGGCGGGCCCGCCGGTCGGCCAGCCGGGCCGCACCGGTGTACCGGGCGATCCCCGCGCCGCAGGCCAGCACCAGCAGCAGCCCGAGCAGCCAGCGCAGGTGCCGACCGGCGCCGGTGTCGGCGTACGCGGTGTCGCCCGACGGGCCGGTCATCCGGGCGGTCAGGGTGGAGCCGGTGGCGGTGCGTTCGGCGGGCACCCCGCTGACGCGTACCCCGAAGGCGATGAACCGCTCGCCCTCGGCGGTGAAGACCCCCCGGCAGCGCTGCGTCAATCCGGCGCCCGTGCACTCGCCGATCACGACGGTGCCGGTGGTGGCGTGCCCGAGGGCGAGCCAGAACGGGCCGACGCTCACCCAGGCGAAGAAGGCGGCGAGCAGGCTGAGCGCCAGCAGGGCGGAGAGGCCCTGCCAGGGGTCCGGCGGGTGGGCGGGCCGGTCGGCGGCGCGCCGCCGGCGGGTGCCGCCCCGGGGGTCCGCGTCGGCGGCGCGCCGCCACCACCAGCGGCGGCGGCCGTGTTCCTCGCGCAGGGGGGTGCCGTCCCAGTGCACCTGTTCGATCGGGGCCCAAAACAGCCCGTCGTCGTCGCCCTGCGCGTCCTCGTCGGGGGCCGGGGCCCGGCGAAGCCGGCCGCCGGGCTGCCGGACCGGAACCCGGCGCGGCACCGCGTCGACCGGGGCACCGGTGGTCGGCTCCACCTCCACCGGCTGGTCGGGGCCGACCGCCTGCCCGGGCAGCGTGGTCGGGCCGGGCTGGGTGGTCGGGCCGGGCAGCGCGGATGGGCCGGGCTGTGCAGTGGGGCCGGGCTGGGTGGGCGGGCCCGCCTGGGCGGGCGGGCCGGGCTGCGTGGTCGGGCCCGCCTGGGCGGGCCGGGCCGCCTGCGCGGGCGGCGCGGGCGCCGATCCGCCGGGCGGCTCCTCGTGCCCCTGGGCGGCTCGTCTGCCAGTCACGGTTTCATTGGACACCGGCAGGTGAGGGCAGCAGTGCAGGTCAGGCCGCGTGTCGGCGACAAATCGGGCGAGAAGCCCGGGGTGCTCGTGGCGAGCCGGCCTATTGGTTCGCGGTGGCCCCGCGCCGGTCACTAGGCTTGCTGGTCATGAGTCACGTTCTCGCGGCGGTAGCCTGGCCGTACGCCAACGGCCCGCGCCACATCGGCCACGTCTCCGGTTTCGGCGTTCCCTCCGACGTCTTCGCCCGGTACATGCGGATGGCCGGCCACGACGTGCTCATGGTCTCGGGCACCGACGAGCACGGCACCCCGATCCAGGTGCAGGCCGACGCCGAGGGGGTCACCCCCCGCGAGCTGGCCGACCGCTACAACCGGGTGATCGCCGAGGACCTGCGGGCGCTGGGGCTGTCGTACGACCTGTTCACCCGCACCACCACCCGCAACCACTATGCGGTGGTGCAGGAGCTGTTCGCCGGGCTGCACCGCAACGGCTACATCGTGCCCCGGGTCACCACCGGGGCGATCTCGCCGTCGACGGGCCGGACCCTGCCCGACCGGTACATCGAGGGCACCTGCCCGATCTGCGGGTACGACAGCGCCCGCGGCGACCAGTGCGACAACTGCGGCAACCAGCTCGACCCGGTCGACCTGATCAACCCCAAGTCCAAGATCAACGGCGAGACGCCGGAGTTCGTCGAGACCGAGCACTTCTTCCTCGACCTGCCCGCCCTCGCCGACGCCCTGCGGCAATGGCTGGACGGCCGCGAGGGCTGGCGGCCCAACGTGCTGCGGTTCTCGCGGAACCTCCTCGACGACCTCCAGCCCCGGGCCATCACCCGGGACCTGGAGTGGGGCGTGCCGATCCCCCTCGACGACTGGCGCGACCGCCCGGACAAGCGGATCTACGTCTGGTTCGACGCGGTCATCGGCTACCTGTCGGCGTCCATCGAGTGGGCCCGCCGCACCGGCGACCCGGAGGCGTGGCGCAGGTGGTGGTCCGCCGACGCCGAGGGCAGGGACGCCCGCAGCTACTACTTCATGGGCAAGGACAACATCGTCTTCCACTCGGTGATCTGGCCGGCGCTGCTCGGCGGCTACTCCGGCGCGGGCGACCACGACGGCGAGCCCGGCGCGCTGGGCCGGCTCAACCTGCCCACCGAGGTCGTCTCCAGCGAATACCTCACGATGGAGGGCCGCAAGTTCTCCTCGTCCCGCAAGGTCGTCATCTACGTGCGGGACTTCCTCGAACGCTACGACGCGGACGCGCTGCGCTACTTCATCGCGGTCGCCGGGCCGGAGAGCAACGACACCGACTTCACCTGGGCCGAGTTCCTCCGCCGCAACAACGACGAGCTGGTCGCCGGCTGGGGCAACCTGGTCAACCGGTCGGTGTCGATGGCGGCGAAGAACTTCGGCGCGATCCCGCCGGTCGACCCCGCCGGGCTCACGGAGGCCGACGAGGCGCTGCTGGCCACCGCCCGCGCCGGCTTCGACACCGTCGGCGACCTGATCGGCCGGCACCGGCAGAAGCAGGCCATCGGCGAGGCGATGCGGGTCGTCGCCGAGGCCAACAAGTACCTGTCGGAGCAGGCCCCCTGGAAGCTCAAGGCCGAGGCCGACAAGCCCCGGATGGGCACCATCCTGCACGTCGCCCTCCAGGTGGTCAGCGACGCCAACACCCTGCTCACGCCGTTCCTGCCGCACTCCGCGCAGCAGATCCACGAGCTGCTCGGCGGCACGGGTGTGCACGCCCCGATGCCGGTGCTGGAGGAGGTCGACGACCTCGACGGCGGGCCCGCGTACCCGGTGCTGACCGGCGACTACACGGTCGGGGCGCGCTGGGAGTCGGTGCCGCTGGAGGTGGGCCGGCCGCTCGCGGCGCCGAAGCCGGTGTTCCGCAAGCTCGACCCGTCGATCGTCGAGGAGGAGCTGGCCCGGCTCGCCGGCTGACCCGCCCCGCCGGCCCACGATCTGACCCGCCCCGCCGGCCCACCACGAAGGGCCCGCAATGACGGCGACATGGCGGCATCCCGGCACCCGGGACACCGCCATGTCGCCGACATCGGCCTGCGGAACGCTCGGCCCGCGGAAGCTCGGCGTGCGAAAGGGCTCAGCGCCGTGCCATCGCCGGGGCCACCACGAACTCCAGGATCGCCCGGTTCACCTCGTCGGCGTTCGTCCACGGGATGCCGTGCGGGGCGCCCTTCAGCGTCACCAGCCGGCCGTCGGGCAGCATCGGCTGCAACCGCTGGCCGGTCACCCCGTACGGCAGGACCCGGTCCTGGTCGCCCTGCACGATCAGCACCGGCACGTCGATCCGGGGCACGTCGGGCCGGAAGTCGGTCAGCCAGGCGTCCACGCTCTGGTACGTGCCGATCGCCGAGGCCCGCGCGCCGATGTCCCAGTGCGCCCGGTACGCCTCCTCGCTGACCAGCCTGCCCTTGTTGTCGGCGTAGTTGAAGAAGTTGTCGCAGAAGCTGGTGAGGAAGGCGAACCGGTCGGCGAGGATCGCCTGCTGGAAGCCGTCGAACAGGCTCCGGTCCAGCCCCTCCGGGTTGTCCGGGGTCTTCAGCAGGAACGGCGCGAGCGGGGCGAGCAGCACCGCCCGGTCCACCCGGTTCGACCCGTACGTGCCCAGGTAGCGGGTGACCTCACCGGTGCCCATCGAGTGCCCGATCAGGATCACGTTGCGCAGGTCCAGCTCGGTCATCAGCACGTCCAGGTCGGCCGCGAACGTGTCGTAGTCGTAGCCGGCGGCCGGCTGGCTGGAGTTGCCGAAGCCCCGCCGGTCGTACGTGATGGTCCGGTAGCCGGCGGCGAGCAGCGCGTTGGTCTGCTTCTCCCACGTCGCCCCGTTGAACGGGAAGCCGTGGATCAGCACGACCGGCTGGCCGGCGCCGTGGTCCTCGTAGTACAGGTCGATGGGCGCGGTGTTCTCCGCGCCGACGGTCATGAAGGGCATCTCGTCTCCCGGTGCGGGGTCGGGTCGTCGGACGCCCCGCGCATTCCCGACCCGCCCCCCGATATGCGGTCCCGCCGGGACCGCGCCGCCGGGGCCGCTCCGGTCAGAGCGGATAGGACACGTCGACCATCCGGTCGTCGGTCACCTCGGCCGCCGGGGCCCACACCTCGTAGACGCCCCGTTCCTGGCACTGCGCCCCGGTCGTGGCCACCGCGTCCGGATCGGGCCGGACCATCCGCAACCGCAGCCAGCCGGCCTCCTCCCGCAGGACGAGCCAGGGCACGCCCCGCCAGGCGGCGTGCCGCAACCGGCGGGCCACCGCCTCCACCGGGTACCGCGCGGCCCGGGTCATCGCCAGCACCCGGAACCCGCCGGGCAGGTCGGCGACCGCCTCGTACGCGGCGCCGGCGTACCCGCCGACGAGCTGCGTCGACCGGGCCGCCTCCCCGGTCGGCAGCCACTCCTGGTCGGGGGAGAGGTCCGGCACCCCGGCCAGCAGGTGCCGCCACTGCGGGCCGACCATCCGCAGCCAGCCCCGCTGCTCGGCCTGGTAGCTGTAGAGCACCACCTCCTCGCCCGACGCCGGGTAGGCCAGCAGGGTGGCGTTGGCCGGCATCGGCAGGTCGGCGAAGTCCCGCGTGACGAACTCCGGGACCAGCTGCGCCTCGCTCGGCACGAACCCGGTGCCCAGCACCGGCGGGCCGAGCCGGTCCCGGGGCGGCAGCGCCGTCAACCCCCGGTGCTCCGCGCCGACCGGCCGCACGTAGTCGGCCGGGTCCGCCGCCCGCCAGCGCAGCGCGTACGCCACCTCCAGGTCGTCGCGGCCGCCCGGCGAGTCGGTGCGCAGCACCGCCAGGGCCCCCGGGGTGCGCAGATGCGCCACGTCGTGCTCGCGGTGGCAGAAGCCGTGCGGCAGCCAACCCCGGGCGTACCCGGCGAGCTGCCGCGCGGAGAGCACCTTGACCATCCGGGTGCCCCGCCGGACCACCGCGGACGCCCGCACCGCCACCAGCGTCGGATCGCCGGCCGAGGCCGGCTGCTGGCTGAGCCGCTGCACCTGCGACCAGCCCCGCTCGCGGTGCAGCGGCACCATCAGCGGCGCGTCCGGCTCCTCGGTCGGCTCGGCCGCGCCGTGCACCGCGTCGACCTCGCTGGCGTGGGCGAACCGCCGCCAGGGCAGCGGTGCCCCCGCCCGGGGCGACCACTCGAAGCCGGGTGCCTCCTCGGCGCTGAACAACTCGTACGCCGCGCCCCGGGCGATCGCCTCCGCCGGGTAGGCGACCCCGCCGCACGTGACGCGCAGCCCCGCCCGCGCTTCGGCGGCTCCGCGGGCCTGGGGGGAGACGCTCACCCCGGCGACGCTAGGCCCGCCGCGTTCCGGGCGGGTGAACGGCCGGTGACGGCCCGATGACCGGTGCCTGGTCGGCGCGCTCCCCACCCCGCCGCCGGGACACCCGGGAAGGGGCCGGGTGGCGGACCGGGCCGACCGGCGGTGTGTGATGCTGGCGGCGATGACCGAGTCGACCGAACCCCGCCGGCAGCGGGCCGCCCGCCGGGCCGGCGAGTTCCCGCCCGCGCCCGAGCCGCTGCCCGGCCCCGTGCCGGACAGCCACACCCACCTGGACATCACCGTCACCGAGGCCGGCGTACCGGCCGGCGGGGCGGGCGGCAACGCCACCGCCGACGACCCGGTCGCCGCGGCCGTCGCGGTGGCCGCCGAGGCCGGCGTGGACCGGCTCGTCCAGGTCGGCGTCGACGTCGCGTCCTCGGCGTGGAGCGCCGACGCCGCCGACCGCTACCCGGCGGTGCTCGCCACCGTCGCGCTGCACCCCAACGAGGCGCCCCGCCTCGCCGACCTCGACGAGGCGCTGCGCGCCATCGAGGCCCTCGCCGCCCGCGACCGGGTGCGCGGCATCGGCGAGACCGGAATGGACTTCTTCCGCACCGGCGACGAGGGCCGCGCCGCGCAGGAGGAGAGCTTCCGCGCCCACATCGGCATCGCCAAGCGGCACGGCAAGGCCCTCGTCATCCATGACCGGGACGCCCACGCCGATGTGCTGCGCGTCCTCGACGACGAGGGCGCCCCGGACATCGTCGTCCTGCACTGCTTCTCCGGCGACGCCGACTTCGCCCGCGAGTGCGTCCGCCGGGGCTACCTGCTCAGCTTCGCCGGCACCGTCACCTTCGCCAGCGCCACCGCGCTGCGCGAGGCCGCCGCGCTCACCCCGCTCGACCAGCTCCTCGTGGAGACCGACGCCCCGTACCTCACCCCCACCCCGCACCGGGGGCGGCCCAACGCGTCGTACCTGATCCCGCTCACCGTCCGCGCGCTGGCCGCGACCACCGGCGCGGACCTCGACGCGCTCTGCGCCGCCCTGTCGGCCAACGGCGAACGCGCCTTCGGCCCGTGGTGACCCCCAACCTGCTCGGCCCGGCGGAGATCCGGGACCTCGCCGCCCGACTCGGCGTCAGCCCCACCAAGAAGCTCGGCCAGAACTTCGTGCACGACCCCAACACCGTGCGCCGCATCGTCGCCGCCGCCGCGCTCACCGCCGACGACGTCGCCCTGGAGGTCGGCCCCGGCCTCGGCTCGCTCACCCTCGCCCTGCTCCCCGTCGCCGCGCACACCCACGCCGTCGAGATCGACCCGACGCTGGCCGCCGCGCTGCCGCAGACCGCCGCCCACCACGCCGGCCCGTACGCCGACCGGCTCACCGTGCACCGCGCCGACGCGCTGCGCGTCACCGCCGCCGAACTGGCCGACCCCGCGCCGACCGCCCTGGTGGCGAACCTGCCGTACAACGTGGCCGTGCCCGTGGTGCTGCACCTGCTCGCCGCGCTGCCCAGCCTCCGCCACGGCCTGGTGATGGTGCAGAAGGAGGTCGCCGACCGGCTCGTCGCCGGCCCCGGCTCCAAGGTGTACGGCATCCCGTCGGTCAAGCTCGCCTGGCACGCGCACGCCCGCGCCGCCGGCCGGGTCCCGCCCAACGTGTTCTGGCCGGTGCCCAACGTCGACTCCGGACTGGTCGCCTTCACCCGCCGCGAGCCGCCCCGCCCCGAGGTGCCCCGGGAACGGGTCTTCGCCGTCGTCGACGCCGCGTTCGCCCAGCGCCGCAAGACCCTGCGGGCCGCCCTCGCCGGGTGGGCCGGCGGCCCCGACCGGGCCGCCGCCGCCCTCACCGCCGCCGGGGTGGACCCCGGCGCACGCGGGGAGTCACTCACCGTCGAGCAGTTCGCCGCCGTCGCCGCGTCGGCTCCGACCGGCACGCCGGCCGCGCAGTAGGCTGGCGCGGTGCCCGGACCCCGCAACGCGTACGACCTGGTTGACGGCCGGTCCGCGCCGGCCACCGACCCCGCCGAGGAGCTGATCGTGACCGAGCCGTTCGACATCCGCCTGCGCCTGCGGGGCATCGTCCCGTGACCGAGGCCTGGCGACCGGACGACGATGACGACCAGCAGCGACGCGGGGCCGCCGGCCCCGTCCGGGTGCGGGTCCCCGCCAAGGTCAACCTGCACCTCGGGGTGGGCCCGCTGCGCCGCGACGGCTACCACGAGCTGAACACGGTCTACCACGCCATCTCCATCCACGACGAGCTGACCGCCCGCCGCGGCGACACCCTCACCCTGACCATGGAGGGGGAGGGCACCGGCGAGCTGGCCCTCGACGACACCAACCTGGTGATCCGGGCCGCCCACGCCCTCGCCGGCTACGCGGGCGTCATGCCGCACGCCCGGCTGCACCTGCGCAAGCAGATCCCGCTCGCCGGGGGCCTGGCCGGCGGCAGCGCCGACGCGGCGGCGGCCCTCGTCGCCTGCGACGCGCTCTGGGGCACCGGCCTGTCCCGCGACGAGCTGGCCGGGATCGCCGCCGACCTCGGCTCCGACGTGCCGTTCCTGATCCACGGCGGCACCGCGCTGGGCACCGGCCGGGGCGAGGCCGTCAGCCCCGTGCTGGCCCGCCCCACCTCCTGGCACTGGGTGGTCGCCATCGCCGACGGCGGCCTCTCCACCCCCGCCGCGTACGCCGAACTCGACCGGCTCCGCGCCGCCGGCGCCGCCGGACCGCCGCTGGGCAGCACCGACGGGCTCCTCGCCGCGCTGCGCCAACGCGACCCCCGGGTGCTCGCCGCCACCCTCGGCAACGACCTCCAGGCCGCCGCGCTGGCCATGCGCCCGTCGCTGGCCGCCACCCTCAAGGCCGGCGAGGCCGCCGGGGCGCTCGCCGGCATCGTCTCCGGCTCCGGGCCCACCTGCGTCTTCCTTGCCGCCGACGCCGCCGACGCCGAGCGGATCGCCGCCGAACTGGAGGCGGCCGGGGTGTGCCGCGAGGCGCGCACCGCACACGGCCCGGTGGCCGGCGCCCGGATCGGCTGACCCACCCGCGCCCGACCCGCCCCCCGGGGCGGGCCGGGCGCGTCCGCGTACCCTGGGAGCCAGGCGTCCCCAGGTGCCCGCCGGCACCGGGACGCCTTGATCATGGAAGGTGGGGTAGTGGCCAACATCGTCAACCTGGACCGGGTGTCCAAGGGGTACGGCGCCGCCGGGCCGCTGCTCACCGACGTCTCGCTCGGCCTCGACGACGCCGACCGCATCGGCGTCGTCGGCCTCAACGGCGCCGGCAAGTCCACCCTGCTGCGGATGCTCACCAAGCAGGAGGACCCCGACGACGGGCGCGTCACCCACCGCCGCGACCTGCGCGTGCTCTGGCTGCCGCAGGCCCTCACCCTCGCCCCCGAGGCCACCGTCCGGGACGTGGTGCTCGGCACCGCCTGGCTCGGCCAGAGCATGGGCGCCGAGCACGAATGGGCCGGCGACGCCGGCGTCCGCGCCATCCTCGACGGCCTCGGCATGCCCCACCTCGGCCTCGACCAGCCCGTCGGGCCCATGTCCGGCGGCGAGCGCCGCCGCGTCGCCCTGGCCGCGCTGCTGGTCCGCGAGTCCGACCTGCTCATCCTCGACGAGCCCACCAACCACCTCGACGTCGGCGGCGTCGACTGGCTCGCGAAGCACCTCGTCGGCCGGCGCGGCGCGCTCGTCGTGGTCACCCACGACCGGTGGTTCCTCGACGCCGTCTGCACCACCACCTGGGAGGTCGCCGACCAGACCGTCCGGGCGTACGAGGGCGGCTTCGCCGCCTGGACCCTCGCCCGAGCCGAACGGGAACGCGTCGCCGCCGCCACCGAGGCCCGCCGGCAGAACCTCCTCCGCAAGGAGATCGCCTGGCTGCGGCGCGGCCCGCCCGCCCGCACCTCCAAGCCGAAGTTCCGCATCGACGCCGCCAACGCGCTCATCGACGACGTGCCACCGCCGCGCGACACCATGTCGCTGCAACGGCTCGCCACCGCCCGGCTCGGCAAGCAGGTGTACGACCTGGAGCACGTCCGGCTGCACGCCGGCCCCAAGGAGATCCTGCACGACACCACCTGGCAGGTCGGCCCCGGCGACCGGATCGCCATCCTCGGCCGCAACGGCGCCGGCAAGACCACCCTGCTGCGGCTGCTCGCCGGCATCACCCGCCCCGACGGCGGACGCTTCCACACCGGCTCCACGGTCAAGCCGGCCTTCCTCTCCCAGGAGCTGGCCGAACTCCCCGGCCACCTGCGCGTCCTCGAAGCCGTCGAGGAGGTCGCCCGCCGCGTGCAGCTCGGCGACCGGGAGGTCTCCGCCGCCCAGCTCGCCGAGGTCTTCGGCTTCGACGACCGCCGGCTCTGGACGCCCGTCGGCGACCTCTCCGGCGGGGAACGCCGCCGCCTGCAGATGCTCCGGCTGCTCGCCGCCGAGCCCAACGTGCTGCTGTTCGACGAGCCCACCAACGACCTGGACACCGACACCCTCGCCGCGCTGGAGGACCTCCTCGACTCCTGGCCCGGCACGATCATCGTGGCCAGCCACGACCGGTACCTCATCGAACGGGTCACCGACGTCGCGTACGGGATGTTCGGCGACGGCCGCCTCGTGCACCTGCCCGGCGGCGTCGACGAGTACCTGGCCCGCGCCGCCGACCGGCAGCCCGCCGCCCCGGCCGCCCCCACCGGGCCCACCGCCGACGGCACGCCCGCCGCCGCCACGGGCGGCATGTCCGCCGCCGAGGCCCGGCAGGCCAAGAAGGAACTCACCCGCCTCGAACGGCAGATCGCCAAGCTGGAGCAGCGGGAGGCCACCCTCCTCGACCAGCTCGCCGCCAACGCCACCGACTACGCCCGGGTCGCCGAGCTGGACGCCCAGCTCAAGGACGTCCGGGCCGAGCGGGAGCAGGTCGAGGAGAGCTGGCTGGCCCTCGCCGAGCAGGTGCCCGGCAGCTGACCAGGGCAACCGGGCGGGGGGTGTGCGGCGTCACAGCCCGCCGTGCGGGACAATCGCAGGCGACCCCTCACCCGCACGGTCTTGGAGACTCAGACATGGCCCACACCCCCGTCAACCACCCCGCGCGGCCGATCTACCGGGCGATCGGCGGGCTCGTTGGTCTGTACTTCCTGGTCTTCGGCGTGCTCGGCCTCGTCGCCAGCGCCGGCAACGACTTCCTCGCCCAGGACGACACCACGGTGCTCGGGCAGGGCACCAACCTCGGCTTCTCGCTGCTGAGCATCGTGCTCGGCATCGCGATCCTCGCCGGCACCGTGATCGGCCGCAACCTCGACGTCGCGATCAACCAGTGGCTGGCGTACGCCCTCATGGTCCTCGGCCTCGCCGAGCTGGCCTTCCTCCAGACCGACGCCAACATCTTCAACTTCACCATCACCACCGACATCGTGGTGCTGACCCTCTCCATGGTCCTGCTGATGGCCGGCATGTACGGCAAGGTCGGCACGGACGAGGAGAACGAGGCCTGGCAGAAGGCCCGGCTCGTCCTGTAGCCCGCACACCGCAGCGGGGGTCGGCACGCGCCGCCCCCCGCTGCGGCGGTTCGGCCCACGTCCGACGGCCGGCGGGGTGACAATCCTTCCGACTGGTGTCAATCGGACGGAGGGGTCATGGCGCACTTTCCGGTCAACCACCCGGCCCGGCCGCTCTACCGCGTCCTCGCCGGGCTCGTCGGGCTCTACATCCTGCTCTTCGGCGTCTGGGGCACCGCCGAGACCTGGGGCGAAGGTCTCTTCGACCGGGGCAGCCACTGGGCCCTCGGGCTCCGCACCAACCTGGCGTTCTCGCTCGTCTCGGTGGCCTTCGGCATTGTGCTGCTGATCGGGGCGTCCCGGCGCACCAACCTCGGCCACTACATGAACCTCACCGCCGGCGCGGTCTTCCTCGTCACCGGCACCCTGATGATGGCCGTCCTTCAGACCCCCGCGAACTTCCTCAACTTCTCGATGTCCACCGTCATCGTGTCGCTGCTGTTCGGGCTGGTGCTGCTCGCCACCGGCCTCTACGACAAGGTCGGCCCCGCCGACCACGCCGAGGCCGAGGACCGGCGTCGCCGCGACCCCGTCCCCGGCAGCCGCTGACCGCCGACCCGCCGCCGACCGACCGCGCCGTCAGCGGCCCCGGGGCGTGATCAGCGTCGGCTTCGCCTCCAGGTGCGACAACCCGTTCCAGGCCAGGTTGACCAGGTGCGCCGCCACCGTCTCCTTACGCGGCTTGCGCACCTCCAGCCACCAGCGCCCCGTCAACGCCACCATCCCCACCAGCGCCTGCGAGTAGAGCTCGGCCAGCTTCGGGTCGTACCCCCGGGTCTTGAACTCGGCCCCGAGGATGTGCTCGACCTGGTGCGCGACGTCGTTCATCACGCTGCTGAAGTTGCCCGTCGCCGACATCAGCGGCGACTCCCGGACCAGCACCCGGAACCCGCTGGTCTCCTCCTCGATGTAACCCAGCAGGGTCAGCGCCGCCTGCTCCAGCAACTCCCGGGGGTGACCGGCGGTCAACGCCGCGGTGATCCGGTCCAGCAGGGCCCGGACCTCCCGGTCCACCACCACCGCGTAGAGCCCCTCCTTGCCGCCGAAGTGCTCGTAGACCACCGGCTTGGAGACCTTCGCCCGGGCCGCCACCTCCTCGATCGAGGTCGCGTCGAAGCCCCGCTCGGCGAACAACTGCCGACCGATCGAGATCAACTGCTCGCGCCGCTGGGCCGCCGACATCCGCACCCGCGACGGCGGCTTACCCGCCGCCGGCACCGCGCGCCGCCGCCCGCCGCCTGCCCCGCCTCCGCCGACCGGACCATCTGCCATGCCGTCACCTCGCCGGCGCGCCGTGACGCCCTGTCGTGGGATGCTGCCGCCGTCGTTGGTCGCGCCGCCGTCGTCGGTCATCCGGCCATCCTGCCAGGTGGCGGCCGGCCCGACCGACCCGTTTACCGCAGCCGACCCCGCCCCGGCGGCTCCGGGTGGGCCAGCTTGGCCGCGATGCGCTCCGGCTTCGGCCAGCGCACCGCCCACGCGGCCCCGGTCCGCTCCAACAGCCAGATCACCCGGGCCGAGATGTCGACCTGCCCGCGCAGCACGCCGTGCCGGGCGCTCGTCGGCTCGGCATGGTGCAGGTTGTGCCAGCTCTCGCCGAACGACAGGATCGCCAGCGGCCAGAAGTTGGTCGCCCGGTCGCCCTGGCGCATCGCGAACGGCCGATCGCCGTAGACGTGGCAGACCGAGTTGATCGACCAGGTCACGTGGTGCAGCAGCGAGATCCGCACCAGCCCACCCCAGAACAGCGCCGTCAGGGCGCCCCGCCACGACCAGGTGAGCAGGCCGCCCATCAGCGCCGGGCCGAGCACCGTCACCACCACCAGCACCGGGAAGAGCCGGTCCACCGTCCGCGTCGCGCGGTCGGCGAGCAGGTCCGGGGCGAACCGCTCCCGGTTGGACAGTTCCCGGCCGAACAACCAGCCGACGTGCGCGTGGAACAGCCCCTTCACCAGCCCCCGGACACTCTGGCCGAACCGCCACGGCGAGTGCGGGTCGCCGTCGAGGTCGGAGAACGCGTGGTGCCGGCGGTGGTCGGCGACCCACTGGATGATCTCGCCCTGCACCGCGAGGGAACCCGCGACCGCCAGCGCCACCCGCAGCCACGGCCGCGCCCTGAAGGAGCCGTGGGTGAAGTAGCGGTGGTAGCCGACCGTGATGCCCAGCCCCGAGACGACGTACCAGAACGCGGCCACCGCCACGTCGGTCCAGCCCAGCCAGCCGCCCCAGGCGACCGGCACCGCGGCGACCAGGGCCAGGAACGGGACGACCACGAACGCCCACAGGGCGACCAGGATGCCCCGCGACTGCGGGCCCTGGGTCAGCGGCTTCGGACCGGTGGGGTGGGACTCGGTCAGAGCGGTCGACATGGCACCTCGCAGCGGGATTGCAGAGATCACGAAGTTACGCCTACGTCACCGTAACTTAGGGCGTCGGGAAAAGCACCGGACAGTTCCCGGCGTGGATGCGTTGCGTGTCGTACGTCCGTACTAACCTGCTGTTCGTGGACGCCTTCCAGCTCTTGGACGACTCCCGGGCGGCAGAGGTTCGCCGACTGCGCACCGTCGAGCAGCTCAGCGTGCGCGAGATCCGGGCCCGCACCGGCCTCGGCCGCAACCGGGTCCAGGAACTGCTGCGCGGGGTGCCCGCCCCGGAGCGGACCCGCCGGCCCAACGCCAAGGACGCCCTCCGGGCCGAGGCGACGCAACTGCGCGCCCAGGGCTGCACCGTGCCCGACATCGCGGTCCGGCTCGGGGTGGCGAAGTCGACCGCGTACCGCTGGGTCCAGGGCGTCCCGTGGGAGCCGGAGGGCGAGGCTGCCCGCGAGCGGCGTCGGGCGCACTCCCGGGCGATGACCGACGCACAGTGGGCCGCCCACCGGCAGGCACGGGACGCGGCCCGCGCGGAGACCGTCAGGGCCACGTCGGCATGGGTGGGGCGGCTGCGACGCCGGGAGTTGATCCTGGTCGGTGCGGCGCTCTACTGGGCGGAGGGGGCCAAGGCCAAGCCGTGGCGTCCGCACGACTGCCGCGTGAGGTTCGTCAACAGCGATCCGACGCTGGTCGAGGTCTTCCTCCACTTCGTCGAGGCGATGGGTGTGCCCCGCAGGACGCTGTCGTTCCGGGTGAGCATCCATGAGTCCGCGGATGCCCCGGAGGCGGTCCGGTGGTGGGCGGAGCGGGTGGGGGTGCCTGCCGGCGACTTCCGGCCCGTCTCGCTCAAGCGGCACCGCCCTACGACGGTCCGGCACAACACCGGCGACGACTATCGCGGATGCCTGACGGTCGAGGTGCCCAGATCGCGGCGGCTCTACTGGAAGATCGAAGGGATCATGAGGGGAATGGGCGCTGGCGTGGAAGCTGTGGGGCGCTAAGGTGTAGTAGTCCGGCCAACCGATTGGTTTGTCCGTTTTAGACCGTCCCGGGTCGTCTAATGGCAGGACGTCAGGTTTTGGTCCTGATTATAGGGGTTCGAATCCTCTCCCGGGAGCTTCCGCTGTATCGCCGCCCTTGCGTGGTTAGCATGGCCGCGAGACTGTCGCCGTCCCGACGGGAGCCACGTCGTGTCCCAGCCCCACCTCCGCACCGTCGTCGTGCTCGCCGCCGGGGAGGGCAAGCGGATGAAGTCGGCGCTGCCCAAGGTGCTGCATCCCCTGCTCGGCCGGACCCTGCTCGGCCACGTGCTCACCGCCACCGGGCCCCTGCGCGCGGACCGGACCGTCGTCGTGGTCGGCCACGGGGCGGACCGGGTCCGGGCGCACCTGGCCGAGGTCGCCCCGGAGGCCGTACCGGTGCTCCAGGCCGAGCAGCGCGGCACCGGCCACGCGGTCCGGATCGCGCTCGACGCCGTCGCCGACGCCGCGGGGACCGTGGTCGTGATCAACGGAGACGTGCCGCTGCTGCGCCCCGAGACGGTCGCCGCGCTGGTCGACGCGCACGAGGCGGCCGGTGCGGCGGCGACCGTGCTCGCCGCCGAGGTGCCCGACCCCACCGGGCTCGGGCGGATCGTCCGGGACGAGGCGGGCCGGCTGCGGCAGATCGTCGAGGAGCGCGACGCCACCGCCGAGCAGCGGGCGCTGCGGGAGATCAACGCCGGCAGCTACGCGTTCGACGCGGTGCGGTTGCGGGACGCGCTGGGCAAGCTCTCCACCGACAACGACCAGGGCGAGGAGTACCTGACGGACGTCTTCGCCCTGCTGGTCTCCATCGGCGAGCCGGTCGGGGTGCACGTGGCCACCGACCACGTGGAGACGCTGGGCTGCAACGACCGGGTCGAGCTGGCGGCGCTGCGCCGGCTGCTGCGCGACCGCGTCAACGAGGCGTGGATGCGCACCGGGGTGAGCATCCTGGACCCGGCGACGACCTGGATCGACGTGACGGTCGCGGTGGACCGGGACGCGGTGATCGACCAGAACACGCAGCTGCGCGGCCGGACCGTGGTGGGCGCGGAGGCGGTGGTGGGCCCGGACGTGACGCTGATCGACACGGTGGTCGGGCCGGGGGCGACGGTGCTGCGCAGCCACGCCGTCGACGCCGAGGTCGGCGCGGGGGCCAGCGTCGGGCCGTACGCGTACCTGCGGCCGGCGGCGCGGTTGGCCGAGAAGGCCAAGGTCGGCACGTTCGTCGAGGTGAAGAACTCCGAGGTCGGGGCGGGCGCGAAGGTGCCGCACCTGTCGTACGTGGGTGACGCGACGATCGGGGCGCGGGCCAACATCGGCGCGGCGACGATCTTCGTGAACTACGACGGGGTGAACAAGCACCGCACGACGGTGGGGGAGGCGGCCTTCATCGGCTGCGACACCAGCCTGATCGCCCCGGTCGAGGTGGGGCCGGGCGCGTACGTCGCGGCGGGCAGCGCGATCAGCCAGGACGTGCCGCCGGGGGCGCTCGGGGTGACCCGCGCGCCGCAGCGCAGCATCGAGGGATGGGTGGCCCGGAGGCGGGCCGGCACGGCGTCGGCGGAGGCTGCGGAGCGGGCTTTGCGGGCTGCGGCGGAGGATGCGCCTGGGGCATAGTGGGCGCAAGGGAAGGTGAGGCAATCCACGAGGGCGCCGAGGCGGTTCGGGGGCCGTCAGGCGGGGGAGATACTGCAAACCGAATAGTCCCCGGCCCCACACCGCAGCCGGGCAAACCGACCAACGGGAGCAGACGGGCCCATGGGCAGCATCGTCGCCGAAAACCGCAAGAGCCTGATGCTCTTCTCCGGACGTGGTTTCCCGGACTTGGCCAGGGAGATCGGTGAGGTCCTCGGCGTCGCGCCGACGCCCGCCGACGCGTACGAGTTCGCCAACGGCGAGATCTTCGTGCGCTTCAAGGACTCGGTGCGTGGTTCGGACGCCTTCGTGGTGCAGTCCGTGACGCACGGGGTCAACACCTGGGTCATGGAGACCCTGATCATGGTCGATGCGCTGAAGCGTGGCTCGGCCAAGCGGATCACCGTGGTCCTGCCGTTCTACCCGTACTCGCGGCAGGACAAGAAGCACCGCGGCCGGGAGCCGATCTCGGCGCGGCTGGTGGCGGACCTGCTGAAGACGGCGGGGGCGAACCGTATCCTCACGGTGGACCTGCACACCGCGCAGATCCAGGGCTTCTTCGACGGCCCGGTCGACCACCTGTTCGCGATGGACGTGCTGGCCGAGTACGTGGAGCGCAAGTTCGCCGGGCGGCCGATGACGGTGGTGGCGCCGGACTCGGGCCGGGTGCGGGTGGCGGAGCGGTGGACCGACCGGCTGGGCGGTTGCCCGCTGGCGTTCATCCACAAGACGCGGGATCCGTTGAAGCCGAACCAGGTGGTGGCGAACCGGGTGGTCGGTGAGGTCGAGGGTCGGGTGTGCCTGATCGTCGACGACATGATCGACACCGGTGGGACGATCACCAAGGCCGCCGACATCCTGCGGGAGTCGGGCGCGGCGGAGATCGTGGTGGCGTCGACCCACGCGTTGCTGTCGGATCCGGCGACCGAGCGGCTGAAGAACAGCCCGATCACCGAGGTCGTGGTGACGAACACGCTGCCGTTGCCGCCGGAGAAGCAGCTCGACAAGATCACGGTGCTGTCGATCGCGCCGCTGCTGGCCCGGGCGATCCGAGAGGTCTTCGACGACGGCTCGGTGACGACCCTCTTCGGTGGCCTGAGCTGAGGTGATCGTCGTGCGCCGGCCGTCGTCGCGGCGGCCGGCGCACGGCGGTGTTGGGCGTTTTCGCTCCTGACAGCGTGCGGGGCGGGGACTGCCGTCGGGCGCGTATTCAGCTCGGGTAGACTGTTGCGGTTGCCACGGCGAGGGTGCCCGGCGGGCCGCTGAAAAGCACCGCACGGAGGCACCGTGATCGACGCGGTGCTCCGGGCAGTCGTTCATGACGCATGAGCCCCAGCGAGCCCCTCGCCCCAGCACCGCAAGACGACAAGCCGCCGCAGCGAAAAGCATCAGGAGTTTCCCCGTGTCCGAGGTAAAGATCAGCGCCGAGCCCCGTACCGAGTTCGGCAAGGGTGGTGCCCGTCGTACCCGCCGGGCCGGCATGGTGCCCGCCGTGCTGTACGGCCACGCCGAGAAGCCGAAGCACATCGCGCTGCCCGCGCGTGAGTTCGCCGCCGCGATCCGTAAGGGCGGCGCCAACCAGCTGTTCGCGATCGAGGTCAGCGACGGCACCCAGGTGCTGGCGCTGCCGAAGGCGATCCAGCGTGACCCGATCAAGGACACCTTCGAGCACGTCGACCTGCTGCTGGTCCGCCGCGGCGAGAAGGTCACCGTCGAGGTCCCGGTCCAGCTGACCGGCGAGGCCGCGAAGGACACCCTGATCGTGCACGACCACGACACCCTCTCGGTGACCGCCGACGCCACCAAGGTGCCGGACCACCTGGAGGCGTCGATCGAGGGCCTGGAGGCCGGCACGCAGGTCACCGCCGCCGACGTGGAGCTGCCGTCGGGCGTCGAGCTGGCCGCCGACCCGGAGCTGCCGGTCGCCGCCGTGACGGCCGCCCCGACCGCCGAGCAGCTGGAGGCCACGCTGCCCGAGGTCGAGGCCCCCGCCGAGGAGGCCGAGGCCGAGGCTGGCGAGGAGGCCGCCGAGGGTGCCGAGGCCCCGGCCGCCGAGGGCGAGGAGGCCCCGGCCGAGGCGAAGACCGAGGCCTGACCGGTCAGTCTTTCCGTGCGACAGGCGCCCCCGACCCCGGGGGCGCCTGTCGTCGTGTCAGGACCGGGTCTGGGCCGGCCGCCGGGTGCGGCGGGCGAGCGGGAGGGGTGTGGCGTGACGGACGAGTCGGGGCCGTGGCTGGTGGTCGGCCTGGGCAACCCGGGCCGGGAGTACGCGGGTAACCGGCACAACGTGGGCTTCATGGTGGCCGAGCTGCTGGCCGCCCGGGTGGGCGGGAAGTTCGGTCGGCACCGGCGGGCGGTGGCCGAGGTGGCCGAGGGCCGGCTCGGGTTGGGCGGGCCGAAGCTGGTGCTGATGAAGCCGCTGACGTACATGAACCTCTCCGGGGGGCCGGTGGCCGGGTTGGCGCAGTTCCACAAGGTGCCGCCGGGGCGGGTGATCGCGGTCCACGACGAGCTGGACATCGGCTACGGCCAGGTGCGGGTGAAGTGCGGCGGTGGCGAGGGCGGGCACAACGGGCTGCGTTCGATGTCGAAGTCGCTGGGGACGAAGGAGTACGTGCGGGTGCGGTTCGGCATCGGCCGGCCGCCGGGGCGACAGGACCCGGCCGACTACGTGCTGTCGGACTTCTCGGCGGCGGAGCGCAAGGAGCTGGAGTTCCTGGTGGACCGGGCGGCGGACGTGGTCGAGTCGGTGGTCACCCGGGGTGTGGAGCCGACCCAGAACCTCTATCACGGGGCCTGAGCCGGGCGGGGCGGCGCGGCTGGCGGTCGTACGGCCGGTAGTCTGCGCCTTTCCGGCGGACCACGGCCGGCAGGTGGGCGTGGCCGGCAGGTGGCCGTGGCCGGCGAGGTGGGTCGCGGCGAGGCGACGGGAGTGAGTGGTGGGCAGTCCTCCGATGATCGACGGCGCGTTCGCCCGGTGGTTGGCGGCCCAGGCCGGGCAGGCGCTGCTGGGCGTGCGGGCCGATCTGGGGTTCGCCGACCCGGGGGCGTTGCGGTCGGCCGGGGACAAGGTCTCGCACGACCTGATCCGCACCGAGCTGGCGAAGTGGCGGCCGGGGGACGCGGTGCTCTCGGAGGAGGACGAGGGGTCGCGGCTGGCGTGGGCGGCGGAGGTGAGCGCCGGGGCGGTGTCCCGGCTGACCGCCGACCGGGTGTGGATCGTCGACCCGTTGGACGGGACCCGGGAGTTCTCCGAGGAGGGCCGTTCGGACTGGGCGGTGCACGTGGCGTTGTGGGCGCGGAACGCGTCGACGCCGCACCGCCTGGTGGCGGGGGCGGTGGGGTTGCCGGCGCAGCACCGGGTGCTGGGCACGGACCATCCGCCGGCGTACCCGCCGATGACCCTGGAGGCGGCGACCTCGGGCGGCGGAAGGACCATCCGGTTGGCGGCCAGTCGTAGCCGTCCGCCGGTTTTCCTGACCGATCTGGCGGACGATGTGGGCGCTCATCTGGTGCCGATGGGCTCGGCGGGGGCGAAGATCGCCGCTGTGGTGACGGGTGAGGTCGACGCGTACGTCCACGCGGGCGGCCAGTACGAGTGGGACTCGGCCGCTCCGGTGGCTGTGGCGACGGCCACCGGCCTGCATGCTTCCCGGATCGACGGTTCTGCGCTGAAATACAACGAGGCCGACCCGCGCCTGCCGGATCTGCTGGTCTGCCGCAAGGATCTCGCCAGCCGGTTGCTTGCAGCGCTGCAGAGGCATTCCGGGTAGCCTGAGCAGTCTTCTTCACGTGTCCGACCGGAAAGGTCTGGAATCCATGAGCGCAGCCGAGCGGATCGAGGCCGGGTCATGACCGCCCCCGCTACGTACCAGGTCTCCCACCTCGATGCCCTGGAGGCGGAGAGCATCTTCGTGATGCGTGAGGTGGTTGCGGAGATGGAGCGGCCGGTGCTGCTCTTCTCGGGTGGTAAGGATTCGATCGTGATGTTGCGGTTGGCGCAGAAGGCGTTTGCGCCGGCGAGTGTGCCGTTTCCGGTGATGCATGTGGATACGGGGCACAACTTTCCCGAGGTGTTGGAGTATCGGGATCGTCGGGTGTCGGAGTTGGGGTTGCAGTTGATCGTGGCGTCGGTGCCGGAGGCGTTGGCGCGGGGGTTGGTGCGGGAGTCCGGGGACGGGATGCGTAACCGGATCCAGACGCCGGTGTTGTTGGACGCGGTGGAGAAGCACCGGTTCGATGCCCTGTTCGGTGGGGCGCGTCGGGATGAGGAGAAGGCGCGGGCGAAGGAGCGGGTGTTCTCGTTCCGGGACGAGTTCGGGCAGTGGGATCCGAAGAACCAGCGGCCGGAGTTGTGGTCGTTGTACAACGGTCGGCATCATCCGGGTGAGTCGATCCGGGTGTTCCCGTTGTCGAACTGGACCGAGTTGGATGTGTGGCACTACATCGCCCGGGAGCGGATTCCGTTGCCGTCGATCTATTTCGCGCACGAGCGTGAGGTGGTGCAGCGGGACGGGATGTTGTATGCGGTGAACGAGTTCTTCACCCCGAGGGCGGGTGAGGAACGGTTCGTGGAGGTGGTGCGGTACCGGACGGTGGGTGACGCCTCGTGCACGGCGGCGGTGCGTTCGGATGCCGACACGGTGGCGGCGGTGATCGAGGAGGTGGCCGCGACGCGGATCACCGAGCGGGGCGCGACGCGGGGCGACGACCGGGTCAGCGAGGCCGCGATGGAGGACCGTAAGCGGGAGGGCTACTTCTGATGAGCATCGACATGGCGCCGGTCGAGGTGGAGACGCGGCCGATGGATCTGTTGCGGTTCGCCACGGCCGGGAGCGTGGACGACGGTAAGTCGACGTTGATCGGCCGGTTGTTGTATGACACGAAGTCGTTGTTCACCGATCAGTTGGCGGCGGTGGAGGCCGTCAGTGCGGCGCGGGGGGACGAGTACACGAACCTGGCGTTGTTGACCGACGGGTTGCGGGCGGAGCGGGAGCAGGGCATCACGATCGACGTGGCGTACCGGTACTTCGCGACGCCGCGGCGGAAGTTCATCATCGCGGACACGCCGGGGCACATCCAGTACACGCGGAACATGGTGACGGGGGCGTCGACGGCGGACCTGGCGTTGATCCTGGTGGACGCGCGTAAGGGCCTGGTGGAGCAGTCGCGGCGGCACGCGTTCCTGTGTTCGTTGTTGCGGGTGCCGCATCTGGTGTTGTGTGTGAACAAGATGGACCTGGTCGACTTCGACCGGGAGGTGTTCGAGGCGATCGCGGACGAGTTCACGGCGTTCGCGGCGAAGCTGGACGTGCCGGACCTGACGGTGGTGCCGGTGTCGGCGTTGCAGGGTGACAACATCGTGTCCCGGTCGGAGAACATGCCGTGGTACGAGGGTCCGTCGTTGCTGCACCATCTGGAGCGGGTGCACATCGCCTCGGACCGGAACCTGCAGGACGTCCGGTTCCCGGTGCAGTACGTGATCCGGCCGCAGTCCACCACGGTGACCGACTACCGGGGGTATGCCGGTCAGGTCGCCTCGGGCGTGTTGAAGGCCGGTGACGAGGTGATGGTGCTGCCGTCGGGGTTCACCTCGCGTATCGCGGCGGTGGAGACCGCCGACGGGCCGGTCGAGGAGGCGTTCCCCCCGATGTCGGTCACCGTGCGCCTGGAAGACGAGATCGACATCTCCCGCGGGGACATGATCTGCCGCCCCCACAACGCCCCGACCGTCGCGCAGGACATCGAGGCGATGGTCTGCTGGATGGACGAGACCCGACCGTTGACCGTCGGCGGCCGCTACGCCATCAAGCACACCACCCGCAGCGCGCGGGCCATCGTCCGGGGCCTGCACTACCGCCTCGACATCAACTCCCTGCACCGCGACGAAACCGCCACCGACCTCAAACTCAACGAGATCGGCCGGGTGCGGCTGCGCACGACGATCCCGCTGCTGGCGGACGAGTACCGCCGCAACCGCACCACCGGCGGTTTCGTGATCATCGACGAGGCCACCAACCGTACCGTCGGCGCGGGCATGATCGTCGAGGCCGCCTGACCTTCTGCGCCGCCATGCGAAACCCCTGCGGGCGTCCACCGGTGCGCGGTGGACGCCCAGCGTGGTTAACAGGGGCCCCTGCTATGCAGAATGCGTCAACAAGGGGCCCCTCCTTACAGGCGGTGGGCGCCCGGGGCGGGGGTGGCCAGGTGGAAGCCGGGGGCGCGGAAGCCGCGCTCGGCGTACCGGGTCGTGACGGCGTCGGCCACCGCGTCGGCGCGGTCGGCGTCGACCAGGGCGAGGACGCAGCCGCCGAAGCCGCCGCCGGTCATCCGGGCCCCGTACGCCCCGGCGGCGAGGGCCGCCTCGACCGCCGTGTCGACCTCCGGCACGGTGATCTCGAAGTCGTCGCGCATCGACGCGTGGGAGGCGGTCAGCAGCGGCCCGATGTCGCGTACCCGGCCGGCGCGCAGCAGCGCCACGGCGTCGAGCACCCGCTGGTCCTCGGTGACGACGTGCCGGACGCGGCGTCGGGTCTCGTCGTCGTCGAGCCGAGCGAGGGCGTCGTCGAGGTCGGCGGCGGCCACGTCGCGCAGGGCGGGCACCCCGAGCAGCCCGGCGGCCTTCTCGCAGGCGGCGCGGCGGGAGGCGTACTCGCCGTCGGCGTGCCGGTGCGGGGCCCGGCTGTCGATCACCAGCACGGCCAGCCCGGCGGCGGCCAGGTCGAACGGGATGTGCTCGACGGCCTCGGTGCGGCAGTCGAGGAAGAGGGCGTGGCCGGCGCGGCAGCGGATCGCCGCGGACTGGTCCATGATCCCGGTGGGCGCGCCGACGTAGGCGTTCTCGGCCCGCTGGGCGAGCCGGGGCCGCCCCTCGGCCGGCAGGTCCAGCCCGCCGAGGTCGACGAGGGCGGCCAGCACGGCGGCCTCCAGCGCGGCCGACGACGACAGCCCGGAGCCGAGCGGCACGTCGGAGGCGACGGCCAGCCGCGCCCCGGGCACCCGGTGGCCGGCCTCGCGCAGCGCCCACACCACCCCGGCGACGTACGCGGCCCAGCCGGGGACCCGGCCGGGGGCAGCCACCTCGTCGGCGCCGAACCCGACCTGGTCGCCGGTGAGTTCCGACCAGACCGTCCAGCGGTCGCCGTCGTCGGGGGCGGCGGCGACGACGGTACGCAGCGGCAGCGCGAACGGCAGCACGAAGCCGTCGTTGTAGTCGGTGTGCTCGCCGATCAGGTTGACCCGCCCGGGTGCCGCCCAGCGGCCGGCGGCGGGTGCGCCGTAGCGCTGGCGGAAGCCGGCGGCGGCCCGGTCGGCGACGTCCCCGGCCGGCGCGGGAGAGGCGACCTCACCGGCCGGCGCGGGGGCGGCAGCGTCGGCCGGGGAGGACGAGGGGTGCGCGGGGTCGGTCACGGACGCTCCAGGATGTGGGTGCGGTAGAAGGCCCAGGCGTCGCCGACCATGTCGTGCAGGGTCGGCTTCTCGGGCGTCCAGCCCAGTTCCTCGCGGGCCAGGGCGGAGGAGGCGACCAGCTCGGCCGGGTCGCCCTCGCGGCGCGGGGCCACCTCGACCGGCAGCGGCCGGCCGGTGACCTCGCGGACCACGTCGACGACCTGCCGGTTGGTGAACCCGGCGCCGTTGCCCAGGTTGTAGACGCGGTGCCGGCCGGGCACGGCGGCGGTGAGCGCCAGCAGGTGGGCGCGGGCCAGGTCCTCGACGTGGATGTAGTCGCGCACGCAGGTGCCGTCGACGGTGGGGTAGTCGTCGCCGAAGAGCTGCAGCTTCTCCCGCCGGCCGGCGGCGACGTCGAGGGCGATCGGGATGAGGTGGGTCTCCGGGTCGTGCCGCTCGCCGATGGCGACGTCGCCGCGCAGGTACGCCCCGGCGACGTTGAAGTAGCGCAGGGACACGGCGGCCAGGTCGTGCCCGATCGCCTCGGAGGTGAGCGCCATGTCCACGGCCAGCTTGGTGGCCCCGTACGTGTTGGTGGGGGCCTTGACGGCGGTCTCCGGGATGGGCAGCTCGGTCGGGTTGCCGTAGACGGCGGCGGTGGAGGAGAAGACCATCCGGGGGACCCGGGCGGCCCGGACGGCGTCGATCAGGGCGAGCGAGCCGACGGTGTTGTTCTGCCAGTACAGCTCCGGGCGGACCATGGACTCGCCGGCGGCGATGAGGGCGGCGAAGTGCAGCACCCCGTCGAAGCCCGCCTCGGGGGTGAGCACCCGGGCCGCCTCGTGGATCGGCGCGTCGACCCAGGTGGCGTCCGGGGCGAGCGCCTCGCGGTGCCCGGTGCGCAGGTCGTCGAGGACGACCACCTCGTGGCCGGCGTCGAGCAGCATCCGGGTCACCACGCTGCCGATGTAGCCGGCGCCGCCGGTGACGAGCAGTTTCACGTCGGGGTCCTCCTGCCTGGCCGCGCCTCGCCGCGGCCGTTCGCGCTCACCCTACGGCGGCCGGCTGTGGCCGCGCTCCGCGTCGCCGCACCGCCATTCCATCACAATCTTTCATGACTGAACAGATACGCACACCGTCACTCCGGGTGGACGACCTGTGCCGAACCGTTGCGGGCCCTACGATGAGTTGTCATGCGGGAAGCGGGTGGTCCCGGGCTCCGCCGGCGGCCGGCGGGGCGGGTCCGACGCGAACCGGGCCCGCTGGCCCGTGCCGTCGCCCGGCTGGTGGTGCGGGCCGCCGACGGCGCGACCCGGCTGGTCACCGACCTGCTCGGGGCCAGCCCCGCCGCCGGCCGGGAGCGGATCAGCGAGGCCGAGCTGCGCGACCTGGTCGCCGCCAGCACCGTCCTCGACGCCGACGAGCGACGGATCATCGACGAGGTGCTGGCCGCCGGGGCGAGCCTGGTCCGCGAGGTGATGATGCCCCGCACCGAGGTCGTGTTCCTGTCGGTCGGGATGACCGTCGCCGAGGCGGAGCGGCTGGTCCGGGCCGAGACGCACCGCCGGTACCCGGTCGTCGACGGCACCCAGGACGACGTGGTCGGCTTCGTGCACCTGCGCGACGTGCTGCTGCGCCCCGACCTCGACCCGGGCACCACCGTCGGAGAGCTGGCCCGGGAGGTCAAGCGGCTGCCCGGCAGCAAGCGGGTGCTGGCCGCGCTGACCGAGATGCGCCGCGAGGGCCACCACCTGGCGGTGGTGGTCGACGAGTACGGCGGCACCGCCGGCATCGTCACCTGCGAGGACCTGATCGAGGAGCTGGTCGGCGAGATCCACGACGAGCACGACGGCGACCCGGAGCCGGAGCCGACCGGCCTGCCCACCGTGGTCGACGGCCGGCTCAACCTCGCCGACTTCGCCGAGCGCACCGGCGTGCGGCTGGCCGCCGGCCCCTACGAGACGGCCGGCGGGTACGTGATGGCCGCGCTGGGCCGGCTGCCGGTGGTGGGGGACGAGGTGCCGGTGGCCCCGCCGGCGGCGGACGGCGGGGACCGGGACCCGGACGACCCGCCCGGCGGGTGGCTGCTGCGGGTGCTCGCGCTGGAGGGCCGGCGGGTGTCCCGGCTCGCGGTCTCCGTGGTGCGACTGCCCGAGCCGCGGCGCGAGGTCACCGGCCCGCTGGCGGCGGCGGAGAGCCGACCCGCCGGCCCGTCATGACGTACGCCGGGGGTTGCTGACAGAATGCCGGCATGTCCGACGTACCCGCCCGCCCCCGCGTGTTCTCCGGCATCCAGCCGACGGCCGACTCGTTCCACCTCGGCAACTACCTGGGCGCGGTGCGGCACTGGGTGGCGTTGCAGGACACCCACGACGCGTTCTACTGCGTGGTCGACCTGCACGCCATCACGGCCGGGCACGACCCCAAGGTGCTGCGGCAGCGCACCCGGGTGGCCGCCGCGCAGCTCTTCGCCGTCGGCCTGGACCCGGAGCGCAGCACGCTGTTCGTCCAGTCGCAGGTGCCCGAGCACCCGCAGCTGGCCTGGGTGCTGGGCTGCATCACCGGCTTCGGCGAGGCCAGCCGGATGACCCAGTTCAAGGACAAGTCGCAGAAGCAGGGCAGCGACCGCTCCAGCGTCGGCCTGTTCACGTACCCGATCCTCCAGGCCGCCGACATCCTGCTCTACCAGGCGCACGCCGTCCCGGTGGGCGAGGACCAGCGGCAGCACCTGGAGCTGTCCCGCGACCTGGCGCAGCGGTTCAACTCGCAGTTCGGCAAGACGTTCGTCGTGCCCGCGCCGCACATCGTCAAGGACACCGCGAAGATCACCGACCTGCAGGACCCGACGGCCAAGATGTCGAAGTCGTCGTCCTCGCCGAGCGGCATCATCGACCTGTTGGAGGACCCGGCCCGCTCGGCCAAGAAGATCCGCTCCGCGGTCACCGACACCGGCCGGGAGATCGTCTTCGACAGCGAGACCAAGCCGGGCGTGTCCAACCTGCTCACCATCTACTCCGCGCTGACCGACCGCAGCATCGACGACCTGGTCGCCGCGTACGCGGGCCGGGGCTACGGCGACCTGAAGAAGGACCTGGGCGAGGTGGTCCGGGAGTTCGTCACGCCGATCCAGGAGCGCACCCGGGCCTACCTCGACGACCCGGCGCAGCTCGACAAGCTGCTCGCGGCCGGCGCGGAGAAGGCCCGCGCGGTCGCCTCGGCGACGCTGCACGAGACGTACGAGCGGGTCGGGTTCCTCCCGCCGGTCCGCCTCGGCTGACCGCCCGGCGCGACGGGTACGGGTGGAGACGGGCGGGTCGGTGGCCGGAGGGGTGGCGCGGAGCGTGGATCGCAGGGACGGGATGCCGCAGGCCGGCGACACCATCCAGATCGGGATCGCGGTGGACATCCCGGAGCCGTGGGGCGGCATGCTCACCCGGCGGCGGGTCGAGGCCGGCGACCCCCTCGTGGTGCCCGCGCACGTGACGCTGCTCGGGCCCACCGAGATTCCGACGGCGGCGCTGCCGGCGGTCGAGCGGCACCTCGCCGGGGTGGCCGCCACGCACCTGCCGTTCACCCTGCACCTGCGGGGCACCGGCACGTTCCGCCCGGTGACGCAGGTGGTGTTCGTGGCGGTGGCCGCCGGGATCAGCGAGTGCGAGCTGCTCGCCGCCGCCATCAACTCGGCCCCCGAGCTGCACCGGGAGACCCGCTTCCCCTACCACCCGCACGTCACGGTGGCGCAGGACGTCGCGCCGGAGGCGCTGGACCGGGCGTACGAGGACCTGGCCGACTTCTCGGCGATGTTCGAGGTCGACTCGTTCACGCTCTTCTCGCACAGCGGTCAGACCCGGTGGCAGCCGCGCCGGGACTTCCTGCTGGGCGTGTCCTGAGCCGGCGACGCTCTCCCGTGCAGGCGGCGGATCGGCGAGGATGACGGCGTGGAGGTCTTCGGGCGGATCGAGGCCGGCATCGACCGGCGGGTGAGCGCGGCGCGCCGCCGGTCGCGGACCTTCGACCACCTGTGGCGGGCCGGCAACCTCTACGCGGAGGTACTCGGCGGGCGGCTGGCGGCGGCGATCGCCTACTACGGCTTCTTCGCGGTCTTCGCGCTAGCCCTGGTCGCGTACTCGGTCTTCGGGGCGATCCTGGAGGACAACGACGAGGTCAGCGACGCGGCGGCCGGCTTCCTCAAGGAGAACCTGCCCTTCCTCGACCCGGCGCAGATCGCGCAGAGCAGCAACACGGTCGGGGTGGTGGGCCTGGTCATCCTGGTCTTCACCGGGATCGGCTGGGTGGAGGCGATCCGCTCGTCGCAGCGGCTGATGTACGGGCTCAACCAGCAGCCCGGCAACCTGGTGGTGCGCCGGCTGGTCGACCTGGGCGTGCTGGTGGGGGTGTTCGTCCTGCTCGGCCTGTCGGTGGCCGCCGTGGACGCGCTGGAGTCGCTGCTGCGCTTCCTGCTGCGCAGCACCGGGTCGGTGGGGCTGACGGTGGTCAGCGCCGTGCTCAGCGTGCTGGTCAACGCGGTGCTGGCCGCCGCCCTGCTGGTGGCGGTGCCCCGGCTGCGGATGAGCCGCCGCCGGCTGCGCCCGGTGGTGTTCGCCGTGGCGGTGGGCATCACCCTGCTGAACACGGTCGGGCGGTTCTACGTGGTGCGCACCGAGCGGAACCCGGCGTACACGGTGGTGGCCGGCGCGGTCGGCCTGCTGCTCTATCTCTACCTGCTCAACCAGCTCGTCCTGTTCGGCGCGGCGCTGGCCGCGACCAGCCCGTACGGCCGGGTGGTGGACCTGGCCGAGGGGGCGGCGCCGGCCGACCTCGACGCCGGTGCCGACGTCGACACCGGTCCGGGCACGCCCGGCGGGGCGGGATGACCGGCGCAACCACCCGGCTAATTCGGGCAAATGCCTCACACGTGAATGTGAGGACCGGCCATGATGAGCGCGTGGGCGCACTCGTGACGTTGGACCTGCCGGACGACTCTCCGATGCTCGGCCTGCCGTGGATCATCACGTTCGGCCCGCTCGACGACGCCGACGAGTGGGAGCCGGTGGTCTGCGGCCCCTACGAGCGCCCGCACGCGCTGGCCCTCGCCGAGTCGGTGGTGGCCGAGGAGCAGCTCATGGCCGTGGTGGAGCCCCTGGTGCCCGCCCTGTCGCCCGACGAGATCCGTGGCGAGATCGCCGCCGCCCGCATCGCCGCCTCCGACGAGGCGGCCCGGATCGAGGCGTCCGACCTCTACGGCGACTTCGACGACGTCATCGACGACGAGCTGGAGGCCGCCGCCGAGGCGGC
This sequence comes from Micromonospora haikouensis, assembly GCF_000876225.1. Classification (NCBI taxonomy): domain Bacteria; kingdom Bacillati; phylum Actinomycetota; class Actinomycetes; order Micromonosporales; family Micromonosporaceae; genus Micromonospora; species Micromonospora haikouensis. The sequence goes on from NZ_JXSX01000001.1 coordinate 1,298,378, forward strand.
CGGGGAGCCGGCCGGGCCCCGCCCCGCGCCCGCCGAGGCCGAGCTGCGCGCCGGCTTCGCCCGCATCGCCAAGCTGCTCACCGAGAAGGGGAGCTGACCCGCCCGCCGTGCCGATCCGCCCGCCGAGCTGCTGACCGTCGGCCGCCGGATCCGGCGGCCCGCCGCTCAGTGCGTCCCGCCCAGGTTGAGCACCACCACCCCGGCGATGACGAGCGCCACGCCGACGACCTTCGTCACGCTGAGCGGCTCGCCGAGGAAGGCCGCCCCGACCGCGACGATCGCCGCCGTGCCCAGCCCGGACCACATCGCGTACGCGACGCCGACCGGGATCTCCCGCACCGCGAGCGAGAGCAGCCCGAACGCCGCCAGGTACGCCACCGCCAGCCCGAGCGTCGGCCACAGCCGGGTGAACCCGTGCGTCGCCTTGAGCAGGCTCGTCCCCGCCACCTCGGACGCGATCGCGAGCACCAGGAACAGGTACGCCATGCGGGGATTCTCCCGCGCCGGTCGCGGGCGCGTCCCCGTTGGCCGGGGACGCGCCCGGGTGCGGGGTCAGCCCTGGTCGGGCAGCGCCGGGTAGTCGGTGTAGCCCTCGTGCCCGCCGCCGTAGGCGGTCGTGTAGTCGGGGGTGTTGAACGGGCCGCCCCCGGCCAGCCGCCGGGGCAGGTCGGGGTTGGCGAGGAACAGCGCTCCGTACGAGACCAGGTCGGCGTCGCCGCGCTCGACCAGCTTCAGCGCCTCCGGCCCGGTCCAGGCCCCCGGGGTGTACGGGTTGAGCATCAGCGCCCCGGCCCACCGCTCGCGCAGCACGGGCGTGAACTCGGTGTCCGCCCCCTCGGCCACGTGCAGGTACGCCAGCCCGAGGGGGTTCAGCGCGTCGACCAGGGCCAGGTACGTCTCGCGGTGGTCGTCCTCGGCGATGTCGTTGTACGGGTTGGCCGGCGAGATCCGCAGCCCGACCCGGTCGGCGCCGATCGCCTCCGCCACGGCGGCGACCACCTCGACGACGAGCCGGATGCGACCGGTCGGGTCGCCGCCGTACTCGTCGTCGCGCCGGTTGGCGTTGGTGGAGAGGAACTGGTGCAGCAGGTAACCGTTCGCCCCGTGCAGCTCCACCCCGTCGAAGCCCGCGTCGACGGCGTTGCGGGCCGCCGCGACGAAGTCCGCGACGGTGGCCCGGACGCCCTCGGCGTCCAGCGGCTGCGGGGTTGGGAACTCCTGCGGGCCGGTGGGGGTGACGATCGTCCCGGCCGCCGGCACGGCGGACGCGCCGACCGGCGCGGAGCCGTGGGCGGTGTTGTCCGGGTGGGCGATCCGCCCGACGTGCATGAGCTGCGCGAAGATCACGCCGCCCCGCTCGTGCACCGCGTCGGTCACCCGCCGCCAGCCGGCGACCTGCTCGGCGGTGTGCAGGCCGGGGGTGTTCAGGTAGCCCTGGCCGACCGCCGAGGGCTGCACGCCCTCCGTGACGATCAGCCCGGCGCCGGCGCGCTGGGCGTAGTAGGTGGCCATCAGCTCCGTGGGGACGGCCCCGGGCCCGTGCGCCCGGCTACGCGTCATGGGCGCCATGACCACCCGGTTGCGGAGGGTGTGGCGGCCGACGGTGACGGCGTCGAATGCGGTGTCCATTGTCCCGGCTCCTGTCCCTGCGATTGGCGCTTCTGGATGCAGGAAGTCGCCCGGGGCCCCGAAACTTCCCGGGTGGACGGTGATCGGGGACACCCCGCGGGCCGTCCCGGACGGACGTCGGCGCCCCGTGGAGCGAAACTCCACGGGGCGCCGGCGCCACCTTCACCCCCCACCACAAGGGGTCGGCTGCCCGGCCGCCCGTCGGCGCGGAGCACGACGGACGACCAGGGGTCCACTGCGGGCTGTACCCGGGTCAGCGCCGTTCGAACCACGCGGCGGCGTCGACCGGCAGGACGTGCCCGGTGCCCTGCCCGGTCAGCTCCGCGCTGGCCACGACCGGCTGGCCGTACCCGTCGATCTGCACCGGCGCGTCGCTGAGGTTGACCACGCAGGTCAGCTCCGCGCCGCCGCCGGTGCGGCGGAACGCCAGCACGCCGGGGCCGGTCGTCTCCAGCCAGGTCACGCCGTCGGCGTCGCGGGCGAGCGCCGGGTGGGCGCGCCGGGCCCGCAGCGCCGCGCGGTAGAGCTCGAGGGTCGAGCCGGGCGTGCCGGCCTGGGCGGCGACCGAGAGGGCTGCCCAGGTGGCGGGGGCCGGCAGCCAGCTCAGCTCGCTGCCGGCCGGCCCGAAGCCGTACGGGGCCAGCTCGCCGCTCCACGGGATCGGCACCCGGCAGCCGTCCCTGCTCTCGCCGGTGCGCAGGAACGACGGGTCCTGGCGTAGCTCGTCGGGCAGGTCGAGCACCTCCGGCAGGCCCAGCTCCTCGCCCTGGTAGAGGTAGGCGCAGCCGGGCAGGGCCAGCATCAGCAGGCTGGCGGCGCGGGCCCGGCGCAGGCCGACCTCGCCGTCGCCGTAGCGGGTGACGTGCCGCTGCTTGTCGTGGTTGGACAGCACCCAGGTGGTCGGCGCGCCGACGATGGTCGCCTCGGCCAGCGCGGTGTCGATCACCTTGCGGAACGAGTCGGCCGACCAGGTGGCGTCGAGGAAGTCGAAGCTGAACGCCTGGTGCAGCTCGTCGGGCCCGATGTAGCGGGCGAGCCGCTGCGGCGTCTCGGCCCACGCCTCGGCCACGGCCATCCGGCCGCCGGGGTAGCTGTCCAGGATCGGCCGCCAGGCCCGGTAGATCTCGTGCACCTCGTCCTGGTCGAAGTACGGCAGCCGGCCCTTGCCGAGCAGCTCGGACTGGCGTCGGCCGCCGGTCATCGAGTTGAAGCCGACGTCGGGCAGCCCCTCGGCCTTGATCATGCCGTGGGCCACGTCGATGCGGAACCCGTCGACGCCCCGGTCGAGCCAGAAGCGCAGGACGTCTTCGAACTCGGCGCGCACCTCGGGGTGCCGCCAGTTGAGGTCGGGCTGGGCCGGGTCGAACAGGTGCAGGTACCACTGGCCGTCGGGCACCCGGGTCCAGGCCGGCCCGCCGAAGATGCTCTCCCAGTCGTTGGGCGGCAGCTCGCCGTGCTCGCCCCGGCCCTCGGCGAACAGGTAGCGGGCCCGCTCCGGGGAGCCGGGGGCGGTGGCGAGCGCGGCGACGAACCACGGGTGCGCGCTGGAGGTGTGGTTGGGCACGATGTCGACGATGATCCGCAGGCCGAGCGCGTGCGCGTCGGTGATCATGGCGTCGAAGTCGGCGAGGGTGCCGAACATCGGGTCGACGTCGCGGTAGTCGGCCACGTCGTAGCCGCCGTCGACCATCGGCGAGGTGTAGAAGGGGGTCAGCCAGAGCGCGTCGACCCCGAGGTCGCGCAGGTACGGCAGCCGCTCGCGGATGCCCTGGAGGTCGCCGACGCCGTCGCCGTTGGAGTCGGCGAAGCTGCGGACGTAGACCTGGTAGACGACCGCGGAGCGCCACCAGTCGTCGTCGGAGGTCAGCGGCGTGGGGGTGCTGGCGGTCATGGGTGGCGATCCCCGTTCTGTGGCGCGGGACGGCGTGGGGTGCGTGGCACGGCGGTGTGCCACCGGGTGGTCAGAGCAGAATGCCGCCCCACGCCTGCAAGAGTCAAGCAGGCTTTGCGCAAGAAATGACGGCGGTCAGCCGGCGCTCCTCGCGAGAGCGGCGGCGGGCTGCCGGGCGGCCGGCTGCCGGACGACCGCCGTGGAGCCGCGCACCACCAGCTCGGGCCGGAACAGGTACTCCGAGTGCGGGGCGGCGTGCCCGTTGATCTCGTCGACCAGGGCCCGCACGGCGGCCACCGCCATGGCAGCCACCGGCTGGCGCATCGTCGTCAGCGGCGGGTCGGTGAAGGCCATCAGCGGCGAGTCGTCGTACCCCACCACGGACAGGTCGCCGGGGACGGACAGGCCGCGCTGGCGGGCCGCCCGGATCGCGCCGAGGGCCATCAGGTCGGAGCCGCACACCACGCCGGTCACCCCGCGCTCCAGCAGCCGCCCCGCGGCGGCCTCGCCGCCCTCCACGCCGAACAGGGTCAGCTCGGCCAGCTCGGCCAGCTCGGCCTCGGGCAGGCCCGCCAGGCGCCCCATGGCGGCCCGCCAGCCGGCCACCCGGCGCTGCACGGGGACGAACCGGTCCGGGCCGGTGATCAGCCCGATCCGCCGGTGCCCGAGAGCGACCAGGTGGGCGACGGCCAGCTCGGTCGCCTCCCGGTCGTCGCAGGAGACGAAGGGCGCGGCGATCCCGGGAACGTACCCGTTGATCATGACGACGGGCAGCGGCCGGGCGATCAGCGCGCGGTACCGGTCGTGGTTGGCGGCGGTGTCGGCGTGCAGCCCGGAGACGAAGACGATTCCGGAGACCTGGCGGTCGAGCAGCATCTCGACGTACTCGTCCTCGGTGACGCCGCCCGGGGTCTGGGTGCACAGCACCGGGGTGAAGCCGCTCTGCGCCAGGGTCGACTCGATCACCTGGGCGAACGCGGGGAAGATCGGGTTGTCCAGCTCCGGCACCACCAGGCCGACGAGGCCGGCGCTGCGCTTGCGCAGCCGGGCCGGGCGCTCGTAGCCGAGGACGTCGAGGGCGGTCAGGACGGCCTGCCGGGTCTCCGGGGCCACGCCGGGGCGGTCGTTGAGCACCCGCGACACCGTGGCCTCGCTGACTTCGGCCTGTTGGGCGATGTCGGACAGTCGAGCGCGCATGGCGGCACTTTAGCTCACGGGCAAGTTCTTGCGTACCTTTCTGCAAGCCCTTCCATCATCCGCAACATCTTGCTAACGTCCCGGCAACACGCGAGAGCAGCGGCGCAGCATCCCCGCGCCGGTAGGAAAGAACTTACAGAGGTTCCCACTGGCGGGCCGCCCTTCCCCCGGCGGATCGCCATGACGACAGGAGTACCGATGCGCATCCGTACCGCGGGTGTGGTCGCCGTCCTCGGCCTGGCGCTGGCCGCCTCCGGCTGCGGTGGCAGCGACGACGACAGCAGCGCGCCGGCCGCGAAGGAGTCCGCCGGCGCCACCGGCGGGAAGCTGGTGATCTGGGCCGACGACAAGCGGACCGCCGCCCTGAAGCCGTTCGCCGAGAAGTTCGGCCAGGAGAACGGCGTGACCGTCGAGGTCCAGGCCGTCTCGAAGGACCTGCAGACCAACTTCGTCACCGCCTCCCAGCAGGGCAGCGGCCCCGACGTCGTGGTCGGCGCGCACGACTGGATCGGCAACCTGGTCCAGAACGGCGCCATCGACCCGGTGCAGCTCGCCGCCGACCAGAAGAGCGGCTTCAACGAGACCGCCGTCAAGGCCGTCACCTTCAACGGCCAGCTCTACGGCGTGCCGTACGCCATGGAGAACCTGGCGCTGATCCGCAACACCGAGCTGGCCCCGGAGGCCCCGAAGACGATCGAGGACCTGGTCGCCGCCGGCAAGAAGCTCAAGGCCGACAAGAAGGCCAGCGAGATCCTCTGCCTCCAGTCCGGCCAGAACGGCGACGCCTACCACATCTACCCGCTGTACACCTCGGCCGGCGGCTACCTCTTCGGCACCGCCGCCAACGGCGACTACGACCCGAAGGACCTGGGCGTGGGCAAGCCGGAGTCGATCGCCGCGTTCCAGAAGATCGCGAAGCTCGGCGAGAAGGGCGAGGGCGCGCTCAAGCGCTCCATCACCCCCGAGAACTCGATCGCCACCTTCACCGGCAAGAAGTGCGCCTTCCTGGTCTCCGGGCCGTGGGCCATCGCCGACGCCAAGAAGGCCAACATCTCCTACGACATCTCCCCGGTCCCCGGCTTCGCCGGCGGCAAGGAGGCGCAGCCGTTCGTGGGCGTCCAGGCGTTCTACGTGGCCGCCAAGGGCAAGAACAAGGCCCTGGCCCAGGAGTTCGTGGCGAACTACACCACCAAGCCGGAACTGGCCGTGGCCCTGTACAACGCCGAGCCGCGCCCGCCGGCCCTGACCGCCGCGCTCGACCAGGTCAAGGGCAGCGACCCGGACCTGGCCAAGTTCACCGAGGCCGGCAAGAACGGCCAGGTGCTCCCTGCGATCCCGGCCATGGCCGCGATCTGGGACCCGTTCGGCAAGGCCGAGGCCGCGATCATCGGCGGCGCCGACCCGGCCAAGACGATCACCGCGGCCGGCAAGACGATCTCCGGCCAGATCAAGTAATGAGCACGAAGCTGTCCGGCCCGGGGTCCACGCGGACCTCGGGCCGGGGGCCCGTCGGCCCCGGGCTCCCGCGCACCGCCCGCACCGCGCGGCACCACGCGCCGGTCACCGCGACCGGCCTCGTCGTCAAGGTGATCCTGCTCGGCCTCGTGGCCGGGATCGCGCTCTGGGCGGCCTTCCCGCTCGTCGAGGCCGAGAAGTGGGTCGGGCTGGCCCTGCTCGCGGCCACCACCGCCGGCCTGTTCTACCTCTACCTCACCCCCCGGCACATCCCCGCCAAGTACCTGGTCCCCGGCACGCTCTTCCTGATCGCCTTCCAGGTCTTCCCGGTGCTCTACACCGCCAGCACCGCCTTCACGAACTTCGGCGACGGCCACCGGGGCAGCAAGGACGACGCCGTCGTCGCGATCCAGAGCTCCTCGGTGAAGCAGGTCCCCGGCTCCACCGAGTACGCCCTGTCGGTCGCCACCGCGGGCGACCCTGCCACCGGCGCGCTGGTCTTCCTGGTCACCGATCCGGCCACCGGCGCCGTCTCCGCCGGGGACGCCGACGGGCTGCGCCGGCTCGACGCCGCCGACGTCACCGTCGGCTCCGGCGGCAAGGTCACCGCCGCCGACGGCTACACCGTGCTCAACTTCGGCCAGGCCAGCGCCCGCAGCCAGGAGATCACCGACCTGGTGGTGCCCACCGCCGGGGGCGCGCTGCGCTCCTCCGGCCTGTCCCGCGCCTACGAGGGCCGGGCCATCCGGGCGTACGACGCCGGGTGCGACTGCGTCACCGACAGCGAGAGCGGCAAGCGGTGGACCGCCGACGAGGCGACCGGGTCGTTCGTCGCCGCCGACGGCGAGCGCCTCGCGCAGGGCTGGCAGGTCAACGTCGGGCTGGAGAACTTCTCCCGGGTCCTCACCGACCCGAACATCTCCGGGCCGTTCTTCGGCACCCTGCTGTGGAACTTCGCCTTCGCGATCGGCTCCACCGGGTTCACCTTCGGACTCGGCATGGCCATCGCGCTGGCCCTGCACTCGCCCCGGATGCGCGGCACCAACCTCTACCGGGTGCTGCTGATCCTCCCGTACGCCATGCCGTCGTTCGCGATGCTGCTGGTCTGGCGGGACATGTTCAACACCGACTTCGGCCTGATCAACAACCTGTTCGGCCTCGGCGTCGACTGGTTCGGCCAGGACTGGTCGGCGCGGGCGGCGGTGCTGCTGGTGCAGCTCTGGCTGGGCTACCCGTACATGTTCCTGGTCGCCACCGGCGCGCTCCAGGCCATCCCCAAGGAGCTGACCGAGGCCACCTCCGTCGACGGCGCGTCGCCCTGGCAGTCGTTCCGCGCGGTCACCCTGCCGCTGCTGCTCGTCGCGCTGTCGCCGCTGCTGATCGCGTCGTTCGCGTACAACTTCAACAACATCAACGCGATCTGGCTGACCACCGAGGGCGGCCCGTTCCCGGCGGACAACCCGCGCAACGGGGCGACCGACCTGCTGATCACCTACACGTACCGGCTGGCCTTCGGCGCGCAGGGCGCGGAGTTCGGCATGGCGGCGGCGGTGTCGATCTTCATCTTCGCGATCGTGGCGACGGTGTCGGCGATCAGCTTCCGCAACACCCGCAAGCAGGAGGAGGTCTACTCGTGACCACCTACGCGCACACCCCCGCCGTCGACCGCACCGCCGCCGGCCGGCGGCGCAACCGCTGGCTGGCCCAGGTCGGCTGGCGGCACGTCGTCGGGGTGCTGGCCGTGGCGTTCAGCCTCTTCCCGATCCTGTTCGTGCTCTCGGCCGCGCTCAACCCGCTCGGCACCCTCTCGTCGACCTCCCTCGTGCCGACCGGCGGGGTGTCGGGCGAGAACTTCGCCAACCTGTTCGCCGACACGGCGTTCGGGCACTGGTTCGTCAACTCGCTGCTGATCGCCGGGCTGGCCAGCTTCGTGTCCATCTTCCTGTCCTCGCTGGCGGCGTACGCGTTCTCCCGGATGCGCTTCGCCGGCCGCCGGGTCGGGCTGCTCACCCTGCTGCTGATCCAGATGTTCCCGCAGTTCCTGGCGATCGTGGCGATCTTCCTGATCTTCACCACGGTCACCGACCTGTGGCCGGCGATCGGCTTCAACACCCCGTGGGGCCTGTTCCTGCTCTACATGGGCGGCGCGCTCGGCGTGAACACCTGGCTGATGAAGGGCTTCTTCGACACGCTGCCCCGGGAACTGGACGAGTCGGCCACGATGGACGGCGCGTCGCACGCCCAGGTCTTCTTCCGGATCATGCTGCCGCTGGTGGCGCCGATCCTGGCGGTGACCGCCCTGCTGTCGTTCATCGGCACGATCAACGAGTTCATGATCGCCAACGTGTTCCTGACCGACACCGAGTCGAAGACCCTCGCCGTCGGCATGTTCGGCCTGGTCGCCGGTGAGCGCAACAACAACTTCGGGATGTTCGCGGCGGGCACCCTGCTCACCGCCGTCCCCACCGTGCTGGTCTTCCAGCTCCTCCAGCGGTACATCGTCTCCGGCCTCACCGCCGGAGCGGTCAAGGGCTGAGCCTCCTCGGCTCACGCTGCGGCAAGGGCGTCGTGTCGACGTACACCGGAGCGGTTTCCGGGCGGACCGCCGCGGTCGGGTGACCGACCGCGGCGGGTGCCCGCCCACTCCCCGTCGACCCGACCCGAAAGGCCGCACCATGTCCCAGCGCCGCACCGCCGCCCCGGGCCGCACCGTCTCCCCGGGCCCGCACCACGACGGCTCCGCCGCCTACGTCCCCGAGCAGGAACCCGCCCTCGGGCAGACCGTCCCCGTCTTCGTCCGGGTCCCCGTCGGGGTCGACGTGCGCTCCGTGCACGTGCGCAGCACCCCCGACGGCGAGCCGCGCTTCGCCGAGGCCACCGTCGACCGCCGCACCGGCTCCGACGTCTGGTGGCGCGCCGACGTCGAGGTACGCAACCCGGTCAGCAACTACCGGTTCCTGCTCACCGACGCCCGTGGCGACTACCGCTGGCTCACCGCCGCCGGCCTCGCCGACCACGACGTGCCCGACCACGGCGACTTCAAGCTGGTCAGCCACGCCCCGCCGCCGGCCTGGGCCCGCGACGCGGTGATCTACCAGATCTTCCCCGACCGGTTCGCCCGCTCCGCCGCCGCCGACGGCCGGACCGCCCCGGACTGGGCCGTCCCCTGCGACTGGGACACCCCCGTGATCGGGCGCGGCCCGCACACCCCCCGCCAGTTCTACGGCGGCGACCTCGACGGCATCGCCGAGCGGCTCGACCACCTCGACCGGCTCGGCGTCAACACCGTCTACCTCACCCCGATCTTCCCGGCCCGCTCCAACCACCGCTACGACGCGGCCAGCTTCGACACCGTCGACCCGCTGCTCGGCGGCGACGCCGCGCTGGCCCGGCTCGCCGACGCGGTACACGCCCGGGGCTGGCGGCTGCTCGGCGACATCACCAGCAACCACACCGGCGACGCCCACCACTGGTTCACCGCCGCCGTCTCCGACGTGACCGCCCCCGAACGGGAGCTGTACTACTTCGACGCCGTGACCGGGGACTACGAGTCGTGGAACGGGGTGAAGTCGCTGCCGAAGCTCAACTGGGGCAGCGCGGAGCTGCGCCGCCGTTTCGCCACCGCCGAGGACTCGCTGCTGCGCCGCTGGCTGCGCCCGCCATACTCGCTCGACGGGTGGCGGGTCGACGTGGCGAACATGACCGGGCGGCGCGGCGCGGACGCGTACACCCACGAGGTGGCGCGGCTGCTGCGCGAGGTGGTGGCCGAAACCAGGGCCGACGGGCTGGTGCTCGCCGAGCACGGCCACGACCACACCAGCGACCTGGACCGCGACGGCTGGCACGGCACGATGAACTACGTCGGCTTCACCGACCCCGTCTGGTCCTGGCTGCGCCACGGCGACGAGCCCGTGCCGAACTTCCTCGGCACGCCCGGCGGGGTGCGGCGGCGCGACGCGCACGCCGTGCGGGCCACCCTGGACACCTACCGGTCGCTGGTCTCCTGGCGGTCGTACGTGCACTCGTGGCAGCTGCTCGGCTCGCACGACTCGGCCCGGATCCGCACCGTGGTCGGCGACGCCGCCCGGCAGGAGGTGGCCGCCGGGCTGCTCGCCACCATGCCGGGCACCCCGGTGATCTTCGCCGGGGACGAGCTGGGGCTGACCGGGGCGAACGGGGAGGGCTCGCGTACCCCGATGCCGTGGCACCGGCCGGGCAGCTGGGACGCGGGCACGCTCGCCGCGTACCGGAGGCTGATCGCGCTGCGCCGGGCCGAGCCGGCGCTGCGCCACGGCGGCCTGCGCTGGGTGCACGTCGACGCGGACACGCTGGTCTTCCTCCGCGAGACGCCCACCGGCGGCGTGCTGGTGCTGGCCCGGCGCGCGGCCGGCACCCCGGTCCGGATCGCCGGCCTGCCGGCCGCCGAGAACGCCTACGGCGGTGCCCCGGCACTGTGCCCGGACGCCGACGGCGCGGTGACCCTCCCCGCAGACGGCCCCACCTTCCAACTCTGGCGGCTGTAGTTGGCAGGAAGGGCCCCCTATCGACACTCGGCGTGAGAGGGGTTCCCTTCTCTGCCGTAGGCGTTGATAGGGGGCCTTTCCTTACGGGCGGAGGAGGGTGTGGATCCCGGCCAGATAGGTGGCGCGGTCCGGTGCGCCGGTGAGGATCTTCTGCGTGAAGTAGCCGGGGATCAGGCCGAACAGGGCGGCACCGACGGCCTCCGGGTCGGCGTCGGGGGGCAACTCGCCCGTTTCCCGGGCGCGCGCGGCGAGCACCGCGAAGTGTCCGCGCAGCCGGTCGTACGTGGCCCGGACGAACTCGGCGAGGGCCGGGTCGCGCTGCGCCTCGCTCCACACCTGCAGGGCCAGGGGGAGGATGCCGTCGGGGCCGGCCTGCCCGTCGACGTAGGTCAGGGCGCGGTCGAGGGCCTCGACCAGCGGCAGCGGCGGATCGGTGGCGGTGAGCCCGGCGAAGACCTGGTCCGCGCCGCCGACCACCGACTGGGCGATCGCCGTGATCAGGTCGTTCTTGCTGGGGAAGTAGCGGTAGACCGCGCCGACCGACAGCCCGGCCTCGGCGATCACGTCCTGCATGGACGTGCGGTGGAAGCCGTCGCGCAGGAAGCAGCGGCGGGCGGCGTCGAGGATCTGCTGGCGGCGGGCGGCGAGGTGTTCGTCGGAGACGCGTGGCACGCCTCTCAGCGTAAAACGAACGCTCGTTCTTGACGTGGCGGCCGCGTCGGGCGCACCCTCGTCTTTAAGAGAACGAACGTTCGTTTTAAGGAGTGGAGATGGCCCGACTCCGGTCGCCGCTGCTGCTCGCCCTCGGCCTCGCCGCGCTCGCGGTGGTGGTGCAGGCGCTGCTCGTACCCCTGTTCGCCGCCCCGGCGACGCACCTCGCGCCGCGCGATCTGCCGGTCGCCGTCGCGGGCCCCGCGCCGGCCGCCGCCGACCTCGCCGGCCGGCTCGCCGCCGCGGGCCCCGGCGCGTTCGCGGTGACCACGCTGCCCGACGCCGCGGCGGCCGACCGGGCGCTGCGCAACCGCGAGGTGTACGCCGCCTGGGTCCTCGGCCCCGCCGGCGTCTCCCTGCACACCGCCCCCGCCGCCAGCCCCACCGTCGCCGCCCTGCTCGCCGAGGCGTCCGCGCGGCTCGGCGACGGCCGGCCCGTGCCGGTGACCGAGGTCGTGCCCGCCGACCCGGACGATCCCCGGGGCGCCGGGTTCGCCGCCGGGTTCCTGCCGCTCGCGCTGAGCGGCATGCTCGCCGGCGCCCTGCTGGTCCTGCTGGTCCCCGGCCGGGCCGCGCGGCTCGCCGGCCTGCTCGGGTACGCGGCGCTGGCCGGCCTCGCCGGCGTGGCGGTGCTGCACGGCTGGCTCGGGATCCTCGGCGGCGACCCGCTGGCCGAGGCGGGCGCGATCGGCCTGTTGGCGCTGGCCGTGGCCGGGGCGGTGACGGGCCTCGGCGCGCTGCTCGGTCGCCCCGGCGTCGGGCTCGGCGCGCTACTGGTCTTCCTGGTCGGCAACCCCCTCTCGGCGGTCGCCGCCGCCCCGGAGCTGCTGCCGCAGCCGTGGGGGACGGTCGGGCAGTGGCTGCCGCTGGGCGCGGGCGGCACGCTGCTGCGCTCGGTCGCCTTCTTCGGCGGGGCCGGCTCCGGCCGGTCGCTCGCGGTGCTCGCCGGCTACGCCCTGGCCGGCCTCGCCCTGGTGCTGGCGGCCCGCCGACGTGGCGCAGCCGCGCCCGGCGCGGGCTGAGCCGTTCCCGCCAGCGAGCCCCCTACTACAAGACGTCGTTGATAGGGGAGGATGGCCGGATGGAAGCTCTTCGCCTGGTACTCCTCTACGTTCACCTGATCGGGTTCGCGCTGCTGCTCGGCGGCGCGATCGCCCAGTACGTCAGCGGTCGGCTGCGGATCAACGCGGCCATGCTCTGGGGGTCGGTCATCGGCCTGCTGACCGGAATCGGGCTGTCCGCCCCGTTGCGCGACGGCGACGAACCGGCCCCCGCCAAACTTGTTACCAAGTTGGTGCTCGCGCTGCTGATCTTTGTCATGGTCTTCTTCTCCCGTAAGCGGGAGACGGTCAACCGCGGCCACTTCCTCGCGATCGTCGGGTTGACCCTGGTCAACGCGGCGGTGGCGGTCTTCTGGCGCTAACGCCCTGGCCAGGGGAGAGGCCGTGGGAACCGGACGTTCGTGACGCCCGACCGGTCCACTACCGGCACGAGAAGTGATGTGCCCCACCCAAGGGTTACGTAGGGGTAACAGGCACTCAACAGTCGTGCACGATTGTCGGCCGGTGGGTGGGCGCGGGCGTACGCTCCCGTCCGTAACGTGGGACGCCGGCGGCCACAAAGCAGGCCGGCTCAAGGGCTGCCACCGCGCAGAGCGGTGTGCAATGGGAAGGAGACGTCTTGCGCTCTGTGCGTGGGATGCGGATCGCCTCCGCCTTCGTGGCGGGTGGGCTCGTGCTGGGCGCCGCCGCGTGTGGTGAGGCCCCCAAGGACGACAACGGCGCGGGCGACGCGGGCGCCAAGAAGTACAGCGCCTGCATGGTGACCGACGTCGGCGGCATCGACGACAAGTCGTTCAACACCTCCGCCTGGAAGGGCCTGCAGGAGGCCCAGAAGGCCAACAGCAACATCGACATCAAGTACGTCGCGTCGAAGGCCGAGGCGGACTACGAGGTCAACCTGACCCAGTACGTCAACCAGAAGTGCGACTTCATCCTGGCCGTCGGTGGCCTGATGGGCGACGCGACCTCGAAGATCGCGAAGGCGAACCCCAACCAGCAGTTCGGGATCGTCGACTCGAAGCTGCCGGAGACGAACGTCTACCCGATGCAGTTCGACACCGCCCAGGCCGCGTTCCAGGCCGGCTACCTGGCCGCCGGGATGAGCAAGTCCGGCAAGGTCGGCACCTACGGCGGCCTGCCGATCCCGCCCGTGACGATCTTCATGGACGGGTTCGCCGACGGCGTGGCGTACTACAACAAGACCAAGAGCAAGAACGTCCAGGTCCTGGGCTGGAACAAGGAGACCCAGAAGGGTTCCTTCACCAACGACTTCGTCAAGCAGGACGAGGGCAAGAAGGTCTCCGACACCCTCGTCGCCCAGGGCGCGGACATCATCATGCCGGTCGCCGGCGGCGCGGGCCTCGGCACCACCGCGGCGGCGCAGGCCTCCGGCGGCAAGTACTCGGCCATCTGGGTCGACGCCGACGGCTGCGAGAGCACCCCGAACTGCCCGGCGCTGCTGACCACCGTGGTCAAGAACATCGCCGACGCCGTCAAGGAGGCCGTGGTCAAGGCCGCCGGCGGGGAGAAGCTCCAGGCCAGCCCCGGCTTCGTGGGCACGCTCGCCAACAACGGTGTGTCGATCGCCCCGTACCACGAGTTCGACAGCAAGGTCCCGGCGGACCTGAAGGCCGAGGTCGAGAAGATCAAGGCCGACATCGCCGCCGGCACCATCACGGTCACCTCGAAGGCCCAGCCGGCCAAGTGACCGCCCCGCCACCCCGCCGCGCTCCCGGCGGCGGGGCCGGCGGGACCCCAGGCACGACGACCGGCCGCCTCGACGCACGCGGGCACACCACCCACGTGGTCGGGGCGGCCGGTCCGCACCACCCGACGCCCGGGCGGACCCGGTGACCGGCGGCTCGGCAGCGGCTACGCTGCACCATCGCTCGCACTCCAGGAGGTTGCGCTGAGACTCGAACTGCGCGGCATCACCAAGCGGTTCGGTGATCTGGTCGCCAACGACCACATCGACCTGACGGTGGAGCCTGGAGAGATCCACGCCCTGCTCGGCGAGAACGGCGCCGGCAAGTCGACCCTGATGAACGTCCTCTACGGGCTCTACCAGCCCGACGAGGGCGAGATCCTGGTCGACGGCACGCCGCTGAAGCTGAAGGGCCCGTCCGACGCCATCGCGGCCGGGATCGGCATGGTGCACCAGCACTTCATGCTGGTGCCGGTCTTCACCGTGGCCGAGAACGTCATGCTCGGGGCCGAGCAGGTCAAGGGCGGCATCGCCGGGTTCCTCGACCGGCGGCGGGCCCGGCGCGAGGTCGCCGAGGTCTCGCAGCGCTACAACCTGCGCGTCGACCCGGACGCGGTGATCGAGGACCTGCCGGTCGGCATCCAGCAGCGGGTGGAGATCGTCAAGGCCCTCACCCGGGACGTCGACCTGCTCATCCTCGACGAGCCGACCGCCGTGCTCACCCCGCAGGAGACCGAGGAACTGCTCACGGTCATGCGGTCGCTCAAGGCCGCCGGCAAGTCGATCGTCTTCATCACCCACAAGCTCGGCGAGGTCAAGGCCATCGCCGACCGGATCACCGTGATCCGGCGCGGGAAGACCGTCGGCACCGCCTCGCCGACCGCCAGCCGCGACGAGCTGGCCGCCCTGATGGTGGGCCGCAGCGTCCGGCTGACCGTGGACAAGCAGCCCGCCACCCCCGGCAAGCCGATCCTGGAGGTCGCCGGCCTGGTCGTCGACGACGACCGGCAGATCCGCGCCGTCGACGGGGTCGACCTGACCGTGCACGCGGGCGAGGTGCTCGGCGTGGCCGGCGTGCAGGGCAACGGGCAGACCGAGCTGATCGAGGCGATCATGGGGCTGCGGCCCGTCCTCGCCGGCACGGTCACCCTCGACGGTGAGCAGGTGCACGGCTGGTCGACGAAGAAGGTGCTGCGCGCCGGGGTGGGCTACGTCCCCGAGGACCGCAGCGTCGACGGCCTCGTCAAGGAGTTCAGCGTCGCCGAGAACCTGGTGCTGGACATCTACGATCGGCCGCCCTTCGGCCGGGGCCTGTCCCTGCAACCCGACGCCATCGCGTCCTCGGCGCGGGAACGGATCGAGCAGTTCGACGTCCGTACCCCCTCGGCGGACGCGCCGGTCGGCACCCTCTCCGGCGGCAACCAGCAGAAGGTGATCGTGGCGCGGGAGCTGTCCCGGCCGCTGAAGCTCTTCATCGCCGCCCAGCCGACCCGCGGCGTCGACGTCGGCTCCATCGAGTTCATCCACTCCCGGGTCATCCGGGAACGGGACGTGGGCACCGCCGTCCTGGTCGTCTCCAGCGAACTGGACGAGGTGATCGGCCTGGCCGACCGGATCGCGGTCATGTACCGCGGCCGGGTCATCGGCATCGTCGGCCCGGACACCCCCCGCGAGGAGATCGGCCTGCTGATGGCCGGCATCACGCCCGACGCGGCCCCCGACGCGGCGACCCCGGCCCCCGGGGCCGAGAAGCGGGCCCCCGACGCGGCGACCCCGGCCCCCGACGGCCCCGGTAGCGAGGACGAGGCATGAGCAACCCCAACCCGGCGTCGGGCTCGCCCGACAAGGAGCCGGCGACCGAGGCGCAGGCCGCGCAGGTGGCGGCCGGCGGTGTCGACCGCGCCGCGACGGCCACCGCGCCGAAGCGGCCGGCGCAGGAGCCCCGCCCGTCCCTGGGCCGGCTGTTCCTGGACAACCTGTGGGCGGCCAACACGGTGACCGTCACGGTGCTCGCGGTGCTGCTGGCGATGCTCGTCGGCGCCGTGCTGATCATCGTCTCGGACCCGGACGTGCTGGCCACCTACGGCTACATCACCGCCCGACCCTCCGACGCGCTGAACTCCAGCTGGACGGTGGTCAGCGAGGCGTACGCGAACCTGTTCAAGGGCGCGATCTTCGACCCGGAGGCGTCCGGCTTCACCGCCGCGCTCAGCCCGATCTCGGAGACGCTGACCTACACGGCCCCGCTGGTGTTCACCGGCCTGTCGGTGGCGCTCGCCTTCCGCGGCGGCCTGTTCAACATCGGCGCGCAGGGCCAGGCCACCATCGGCGTCATCCTCGCCGCGCTGGCCGGCTTCCTGCTGCCGCTGCCCCCGGTGCTGCACCTGATCGTGGCCGTGCTCGCCGGCGCGGCCGGCGGCGCGCTCTGGGGGTTCATCCCGGGCATCCTCAAGGCGCGCACCGGTGCCCACGAGGTGATCAACACGATCATGCTCAACTACGTCGCGCTGTACTTCCTCTCCTGGATCATCGTCCAGAGCGGCGTGCAGAACCCGAACCGGGCCGACGCCATCAGCCGGCCCGTCGACTCCTCCGCCCAGTTCCCCCGGCTGCTCGGCGACAACCTGCGGGTGCACGCCGGCATCCTGCTCGCCGTGCTGGCCACCTGGTTCGTCGCCTGGCTGCTCAACCGCTCCACGTTCGGCTTCGAGCTGCGCGCCGTGGGGGCCAACCCGGACGCCGCCCGCACCGCCGGCATCAGCGTCCCCCGCACGTACGTGCTGATGATGGCCATCGCCGGCCTGCTCGCCGGCCTCGGCGGCAGCCAGATGGTGCTCGGCTCCACGGCGAACGCGCTCACCCCGCTGGTGATCGCGCAGATCGGGTTCGACGGCATCCTCGTGGCCCTGCTGGGCCGGGTGAAGCCGTGGGGGGTGCTGCTGGCCGCGCTGCTGTTCGGCGCGCTCCAGGCCGGCGGCAACCGGATGCAGGGGTACGCGGGCATCTCCCTGGAGCTGGTCACCGTGCTCCAGGCGCTGATCGTCATCTTCATCGCCGCGCCGGCCCTGGTGAAGGCGATCTTCCAGCTCCGGGCCGCCCGCGCCGCCCGGTTGCAGACGAGCCTGGCGAAGGGCTGGTAAGGCATGTCAACCATGGCTGTCCCGGACGTGGCGGTGGCCCAGGTCGACGAGGGCTTCTGGACCCGTACCCGAAAGATCGGTGCGGTGCTGCTGGCGCTCGGGGTCGTCGCGACGGTGGTCTTCGGGGCCCTCGCCACCGACCAGCAGGCCCGCTTCACCCTCAGCGAGACCGACGGCGGCGCGGCGCTGGAGATCGACGGCACGATCGGCGCGATCCTGTTCGGCGTCATCGCCGCGGCGAGCGGCGTGGCCCTGCTCGCCGGGGTGCCCAAGCGCTGGCTCACCACGCTGCTCGGGGTCGGCATCGTCGCCTTCGTGCTGTCGTTCCTGTGCTGGCAGGTCTCGGCGGCCCCCGAGGGGCGCAACTTCATGCCGATGGTCAACATGGTGCGGGGCACGTTCATCCTGGCCCTGCCGCTGATCTTCGGTGCCCTCGCCGGCGTGCTCTGCGAGCGGTCCGGCGTGGTCAACGTCGCCATCGAGGGCCAACTGCTGATGGGGGCGTTCAGCGGCGCCCTGTTCGGCAGCCTCTCCGGCAGCGTGTGGGTGGGCCTGGTCGCCGCCGCGATCGGCGGCGCGTTCATCTCGCTGCTGCTCGCCGTGTTCGCCATCCGCTACCTGGTCGACCAGGTCGTCATGGGCATCGTGCTCAACCTGCTGGCCGTCGGCGTCACCGGCTTCCTCTACGAGCGGCTGATGCAGACCGACGCGCAGAAGTACAACTCCGCGCCCCGGTTCGGCACCTGGGAGATCCCGCTGCTCTCCGACATCCCGGTGCTCGGGCCGGCGCTGTTCCGCAGCAACCTCTTCCTCTACCTCGGCCTGCTGCTGGTGCTGGTCATCCACATCGCGCTGTTCCGCACCCGGTGGGGCCTGCGGACCCGGGCCGTCGGCGAGCACCCGACCGCCGCCGACACCCTAGGCGTGAAGGTGCTGCGCGTGCGCTACCGCAACGTGCTGCTGGCCGGGGTGGTGGCCGGGATCGGCGGGGCGTCGTACACGCTCGCGCTCTACTCGTTCACCAAGAACATGATCGGTGGCAAGGGCTTCATCGCCCTCGCCGCGCTGATCTTCGGCCGGTGGAGCCCCACCGGCGCGCTGCTCGCCGCGCTCTTCTTCGGCTTCGCCGACCAGCTCGGCACGTACCTCGGCGCGATCGGCAGCGGCATCCCGAGCCAGTTCCTGGCGATGCTGCCCTACCTCGCGACCATGCTGGCCGTGGCCGGGCTCGTCGGCCGGGTCCGGGCGCCCGCCGCCGACGGCAAGCCGTACATCAAGGGCTGACGCCCGGTCGCCGACACCTGACCGTTGCCCGTGCCCGGCGGCCTGCCCGCCGGGCACGGGCGTCTCCGTCCTGTGCCGTATCGATGACCTGACGGTGACGGGATGGTCGACCCTTCGCGCAGATTCCCTCGTCTGCGTGAGGTGACCATGAAACGGCCCCTGACAGCCCTGGCGGCGTTGCTCTGCGCCACCACGTTGCTGTCCGCACCGTCCACCGCGACCGCCAAGCCCCCCGGCGGACCGCCCGAGCCCCGACCCGCCGGCAGCACGGAGAAGGCCACCGCGCCGACCCACCCCGACCGGGTGCCGGACCCCGACGCCCGGTTGGGGGCGGGGTGGCGGCGGTCCACGGACCGCGCCGTCACCACCTCCAGCGATGCGACCGGCCTGCACCTGCTCGTCGCCGACGAGGCGCAGGCCTACGCCTGGCGCACGGCGGCGACCCTCGCCGAGCCCGGCCTCGACGCCGACCAGTGGATCGGCCAGGCGTGCGTCACCGGCTCCGGCCGCCGCGCCGTGGTCGTCTACGGCCCCCGGACCTTCACCAACCGGGAACCCCTCATGCAGCGGGGCGGCTTCGCCGCCGTCGTCGACCTGGACACCGGCGCGGTCACGAAGCTGCGTGAACGCGTCTCGCTGGCCTACCACAACCCGGGCTGCGGTGCCGGCGAGCGGGCCGTCCTCTCCCGGCTGGAGATGCCCGCCCCGACTGGCGGGGCGGCGCACACCTGGATCGGCACCGTCGACGCGGCGCACCCGACCCGGGCGATCCGCGCGGTCCGGGCCGCCGGTCAGGTCACCTCGACCGTGCCCGTCGGTGAAGAGCTGATCGGCTCCAAGGGCGCGAGCCTGGTGCGCATCGGAGCCAAGGGCAGGACCACCACCGTGGCGACCGCTTCGGCCAGCCCGTTCCGCCTGCTCGCCGACGGCCGCGACGCGGTCGCCTTCCAGGTCGTCCAAGACGGACGGACCGAGTTCAAGCGGTTCGCCGCCGGCCGGATCAGCGATCACGGATCGGCACCGAAGGGTGAGATCAAGCTCCGCGCCGGCGCGGGCGGGCGGGTCTTCGCGGTCGGCGGGCGGGCGGAGGCCCGGATGACCGAGCAGTTGCCTCCGGGCTGGTCGGCGATCGACGGCCTGCCGGACAGCGACGTGTCGACGACCGGGGCGCTCGTGGTGTCCCGGGCGACCACCGGTCGCGAGGCGGCCGGGCGGCCGGCGGAACGACCGGACAGCGGTCAGGCGGACCGGGTGGACATCTCGGCCCGGCGCACGGCCAACGGCGGCCCACTGGCGTTCACCGTGCGACCCGAGGACAGCGGGGCGGGACGCCGGCTCTCGCCTGCCCTGGGCGGTCGGGCAGGGACGTCGACGGGCTCCGGGTCGCGGGCGACCGCCTCCACGGGCGACCCCAACGTGCCGACCGACCCGGACCGCACCTGCGCGGTGTCCCGCAACGACCCGACCATCCAGGTCTACCAGCCGACCGTACGGCAGATGGAATGGGCGGCGGACCTGGCGGTACGCGGCATGCTGACCTTCCAGCGGCCGGCCAACTGGAACAACAACGGCATGTCGGCGTACTCGCCGCAGGGGATGTTCCCGTCCCTGCCGCTCGCCGGCGGCGGCAACGTGCCCGCGCAGGTCTTCCTGGGCATCCTGGCGCAGGAGTCGAACCTCTGGCAGGCCAGCCGCCACGCCGTGGACGCCTCGGTGGGCAACCCGCTGACCAGCCTCGGCTACTACGGGCTCGACCTGGAAGACCCGAACTACGAGTTCATCGACTGGGAGCACACCGACTGCGGCTACGGCGCCGGTCAGGTCACGTCGGGCATGAAGCGGTCCGACACCGGCCAGGTGATCGCCGGGGTGACCTGGGACGCGACGAAGCAGCAGGCGGTCGCGACGGACTACGCCGTCAACGTCGCCGCCGGCCTGCGCATCCTCCAGGACAAGTGGAACCAGACCCGCAACGCGGGCCTGATCGCCAACAACGGTGACCCGCAGTACCTGGAGAACTGGTGGTTCGCCATCTGGGCGTACAACACCGGCTTCTATCCCCAGAACCCCCAGAGCCCGTCGGCCCCGTACGGCGTCGGCTGGTCGAACAACCCCGCCAACACCGACTACCCGGCGGACCGGGCGATGTTCCTCACCGCACCGTTGGACATCTACGACTCGTCCGGGCATCTGATCGTCGACGACGAGATCGCCTACGACAACGCGAAGCATCCCAACCACTGGTCGTACCCGGAGCGGGTGATCGGCTTCGGCTACACGTCGCTGATCCGCTACAACTACGAGGAGGAGGAGTACCTCCCGACGTACCAGACGGCCTGGTCGCCCGGTGCGCCGTCGAACGGGCAGCCCGCCCGGTACACGTTCTGCGAGCCGAACGTCAACAACTGCGACGAGACGCTGCCGCCGAAGATTCCGGGTGACTACCCGACCACGAAGGCCGGCGCGTGCCAGCGCGACGACCTGAAGTGCTGGTGGCACGGGCCCGTCACCTGGGCCAGTTGCGCCTCGAAGTGCGGCGTCGAGCGCCGCACGTTCACCAGCGTCGAGCCCCGGCCCTACACGGAACCGGGGGAGAACATCCACCCCACGCCGGTCAACGGCGACGGAACGTGCAAGGTGGACGGCCTGCCCAGCGGCGTGCGGATCATCGACGACATCAAGACGAGCGTCCCGCTCGGGGCGGAGGGCTGCACCCCGAACTTCACCAGGGGTGGTGAGTTCGGCCTGAACTTCGCCACGTACACGCAGTTCAGCGGCGACGTGGTGACCCCGGGCAAGGTGGACTTCCATCAGATCGGCGCCGGATTCGGCGGCCACTTCTGGTTCAGCCACACCTACAAGCAGGCGGAGAAGCCCAACTACCGGGTGACCGGCACCTGGACGATCAATCCCACGAACGCGTGGACCCGGGTGTGGGTGCACCTGCCCGACCACGGCGCGCACACCCGACAGGCGAAGTACGTCGTCCGCCGCCCGAACGGCACCACGGAGCACCGGACCATCCCCACCCAGTGGGAGGCCAACAAGTGGGTCAACCTGGGCGTCTTCGACTTCACCGGCAGCGGCACACCGAAGGTGGAGCTGAGCAACTTCACCCTGGACGGCACCGGGGTGCAGGACATCGCCTGGGACGCCATCGCCGTCCAGCCGTTGCCGAGCAAGCCCCGGCACTTCGTGGTCGCGCTGGGCGACTCGTACTCCTCGGGCGAGGGCAGCGGTGACTACACCCGGGTGAGCGACCAGTACGGCGACGACGCCGCCAACCGCAACTCGTGCCGGCGCAGCCCGAACGCCTGGTCCCAGAAGGCCACCATCCCGGGCGCGCCCGGCACCATCGGCAGCCTGGCGGCCAGCCACAACGTCACCATCGACGCGCAGTTCGTGGCGTGCAGCGGCGCCCGGGCCCACAACGTGATGAGCCGCGACCTGGTTTCGGGCGGCAAATGGCAGGACAAGGAGGTCAAGGGCCAGTACGGCGAGATCAGCCAGATCGACCAGGGGTCCCTGAACGCCAACACCACGGCGGTGATGTTCTCGATCGGCGGCAACGACGCCCGCTTCACCGATGTCGCCACAGCCTGCGTCAAGGCCCTCGAGTGCGGTGACGGCAACTACACGATGGACGGTGACGACGACGACCTGCGGACGGTCCAGGAAGATTTGATCAAGAACGAGGTGAAGGCCTCCGTGCAGGAGGTCGTCCGGCAGGTTCGGCTGCGCGCACCGAACGCCCGGATCTTCGTCATGGGATATCCGCACCTGTTCGAGCCGCAGTGTGAGTTCGGCGTGGTGCTGCCCGGTGTGACCGGCGGCTTCTCCTGGAACGAGACCATCTTCTTGAACGAGATGTCCGACTGGCTCGTCGCGAACGTGCTGCCTTCGGACGCGGCGAACAAGGTCCACGGCATGGACGCGCGAGGCAGCTTCGCGGGCCACACCGTCTGCGGCAGCGACTATTACGTGAACGGCCCTTCCTTTCCCGATGTGATCGACGACGGCGACGGTGACCCGGTGCAGTTCGTCAGCATGGAGGCGTTCCATCCCAACAAGGCGGGCTACCTGGCGTACGCCGGGATCCTGAACGACTACATGGACCTGTACAACTACCGTTGGTGATCGATGCGGAAGGCCCGGCGTCCGCGCCGGGCCTTCCGCCTGAACCCCGGAGGGCCCCTTGAGGTTGTTCCGTGGCATGGCCGCCGCGGCTCTGTGCGGCGGGGCCGGGGCCGGCGTGCTCGCCGCGCTCTGGCACGAACAGGTCCGCTTTCAGCGGTCCTGCAAGACCGACACCATCGGTGCCTGCCTCGGCTTCGCCTTTCCCGCCCTGATCGTCGGGCCGGTGGTCGTCACCGCGATCGGGTGGCTCCTGCTGCGGGCGACACGGGCCGCGCGGCCGCTTCCGGCGGCCCTGCTCGGCGCGGTGGCCTCGGGCGGCGGGGCACTGGTCGCCCAAGCCTTCCGGCCGTTCTCGGGGCCGCTGCCGGTGTGGCTGGCGGTGCTGCTCGGCACGGTCGGGTTCGCCGCCGGTGTCGCGGCCATGGAGGCCCGTCACCGGGTCGTCCGGGTGGGGCTGGCCCTGGCGCTGCTCCTACCGTGGGCGGCCGCGCCCGCGCTGCGGGAGCCGGGCAGGCGGTACGCCCTTCGCGACGGCTTCGCCCATCTCGGGCTTCCGCTCGTCGTGCCGCAGGTGGAGGGCTACCAGGTGGCCAATGCCCATGCCTTCGGCCAGGAACGGGTCCTCTCCGTACGCATCGAGCGAGGGGAGGACTCGATAATGGTCCGCGTGGTGCCGCTGCCTGCGGACTTCGCCCCGCCCGTGAGCTGCGGGCCGGCCATGGCCGGCAGTTCCGTGTCGGACGACGAGCGCGGGGCGCCCGCACCGCAGCCGTGCCGGGTGGCAGGCCACGAGCACTGGGTCCGCGCCGAGAGCAGCGGGGACGTGCACCTCGTCCGCCGTGGCGAGGCCCTCGTGCTCCTGCGACCCGGGCCGGATACCCCCACCGCCGACGTGGCGGCAGCAGCGGCGCACCTGACCGAGGTGACCCCCGAGCAACTGGCGGAACTGGCCGTCCGCTGAACCGGGTCGCCGTCGTCCCCGCCCTGCCCGCCCCTGACCGGCGTGAATTGGGCAGAATGGTGGGATGACCGAGATCGACTGGGAGCGCCTGCGGGCCGCCGCCACCGAGGTGATGCGGCACGCGTACGTGCCGTACTCGAAGTTCCCCGTCGGGGCCGCCGCCCTCGTCGACGACGGCCGGATCGTGGTCGGCTGCAACGTGGAGAACGCCGCGTACGGGGTGGTGCTCTGCGCCGAGTGCGGGGTGGTCTCCTCGCTGCACGCCACCGGCGGCGGCCGGATCGTCGCCCTGTCCTGCGTCGACGCCACCGGCGAGCCGCTGATGCCGTGCGGCCGGTGCCGGCAACTGCTCTGGGAGCAGGGCGGCCCGCGCTGCCTGATCGAAGCCAAGGACGGCCCGCTGACCATGGCGGAGCTGCTGCCGCACGCGTTCGACGTGGCCGACCTGGAGGCGGTGACCGGCGAACGGCCGGTGCCCGTGGTGCCGGACCGGCTGGCCGCCTGGCGGGGGCGGGGCACCGTCTTCGTGCACGCCGACCTGTCGGCGGGGCGGCAGGTGTGGACGGCGTACTGGGAGCGGTCGGCCGGGGACACCGAGGGCGCCGAGACCGGCGTGCTGGAGGAGGGCCCGAGCTGGGACGAGGCGGCCGAGGCGGTCGCCTGGGGGCTCGCCCGCACCCCGCGCGTCGTGGTGGTGGACGCGACCGGCACCATCTTCTGGGCCGGCGAGGGGGAGCCGCCGCAGGAGATCCCGATTCGGTGGGGTGGTTGAGACTGATGAGTGCCTTCACGGCGGTGGACGTCATCCGCGCCAAGCGGGACGGCGGGGTGCTGGGCGACGCCCAGATCGACTGGGTCGTCGACGCGTACACGAAGGGCCTGGTCGCCGACGAGCAGATGTCGGCGCTGGCCATGGCGATCCTGCTGCGCGGGATGACCGCGCCGGAGATCGCCCGGTGGACCGCCGCGATGATCGCCAGCGGCGAGCGGCTGGACCTCTCCGCCGTCGAGCGGCCGACCGTCGACAAGCACTCCACCGGCGGCGTCGGCGACAAGATCACCCTTCCGCTCACCCCGCTGGTCGCGGCGTGCGGCGGCGCGGTGCCGCAGCTGTCCGGGCGCGGGCTCGGCCACACCGGCGGCACGCTGGACAAGCTGGAGTCGATCCCGGGCTGGCGGGCCGCGCTGAGCAACGACGAGTTCATCCGCCAGCTCCGCGAGGTGGGCGCGGTCATCTGCGCGGCGGGCGCGGGCCTCGCACCGGCCGACCGCAAGCTGTACGCGCTGCGCGACGTCACCGGCACCGTCGAGGCGATCCCCCTGATCGCCAGTTCGATCATGAGCAAGAAGATCGCCGAGGGCACCGGCGCGCTGGTGCTCGACGTGAAGGTCGGTTCCGGGGCGTTCATGAAGTCCGTCGACGACGCCCGCGAGCTGGCCCGCACGATGGTCGAGCTGGGCGGCGCGCACGGCGTCAGGACGGTCGCCCTGCTCACCGACATGTCCACCCCGCTCGGGCTGGCCGTCGGCAACGCCGTCGAGGTCACCGAGTCGGTCGAGGTGCTGGCCGGCGGCGGGCCCGCCGACGTGGTGGAGCTGACCCTCGCCCTGGCCCGGGAGATGCTCGACGCGGCGGGGCTGCCCGACGCCGACCCCGGTGCGGCGCTGCGCGACGGCCGCGCCATGGACGCCTGGCGGGCGATGATCCGCGCCCAGGGTGGCGACCCGGACGCGCCCATGCCCACCGCACCCGAGGTGGAGGTGGTCCGCGCCGACTCCGATGGCTTCGTGGCGTCGGTCGACGCGTACGCGATCGGGGTGGCCGCCTGGCGGCTCGGCGCGGGCCGCGCCCGCAAGGAGGACCCGGTGAGCGTCCCGTCGGGGGTGGTGCTGCACAAGCGCCCCGGCGACCCGGTGCGGGCCGGCGAGCCGCTGTACGAGCTGCGCGCCGAGCACGCGGCCCGGATCCCGGCGGCGCTGGCCGAGGCCGCCCGGGCGGTACGCATCTCGCCGACCGCCCCGGCCGCGAAGCCGCTGGTCATCGAGCGGATCGGCTGACCTGTCCCCGCGTCCGTCCCGGCACCCACCTGTCGTGGTGCCGACCGCCGTTAACCGCTATTCTCCCAGGCCAGGGGGACGACCGGCGCTTAGCCGATGCGACTGACAGGGGTCTGAGCCGTGCGCGTACCCGCTCCCGACCCGCGCGAGGTCCGTGACGCCAGCCTGGACGAGCTGTCCCGGCTGGGGCTGCCGCTGCCACCCGAGCAGTTCCCGCTGGTGTGGGAGCCCGGCGACGAGATCGAGCTGCGGCCGACGGTGGAGATCGAGGCGCGCATCGCCGTGCTGCACGTGATCCTGGCCCGGTGCTTCGGCATGCCCGCGCAGGCGGCGATGAGCTGGCTGCTCAACTCCCACCTGGTCGACATGGTCACCCCGCCCGAGTGGCAGTTCGTGATGGGCGGCCGGGGCGACCACCGGTCGTTCGTGCTGCACCACGACGCGCTGTTCTCGCTGGCCTGGGTGCTCGGCCTGACCAAGCAGCTCGACCCGACGCTGCCGGTCGACGAGCGGCTGGTGGAGCGGCTGCCGCACATCGCGGGCGGGGAGACCTTCGCGCACTGGCGCTCCCGCATCCTGGCCGCGCCCCAGCACCCGGCCGACGTGGCGGCCCTGCTCGACCTGCACTACTGCCTCGACTGGGCGTACCTGGAACTGGAGCGGGACGGGCGGTCGCGGCCCGGCCTGGTCGACGCCAACGCGATCGGTCAGCGCCGGTGGGCGCTGGAGTGGGCGGTGGTCCTGCGCGGGCCCTACCACGACGAACCGCCGGGCTGGGAAGAGGTCGACCTGTCCACCTGAGGCGGCGGCGCCGCGGTCGGCGGGGCCGGCACCCGGCTCAGCGGGGACGGTACACGCCGAGCCGGACCGCGAGGGTCACCCCGACCGGCTCGGGCAGGGCGGCGATCCGGGCGGCGAGGACGGCCGGGTCCGTGTGCCGGGCGCTGGGCCCCATCCCGACCAGCGTGGCGACCTCCGGCGCGGTCAGCTCCAGCCGGGCCCGCAGCACGCTCTCGGCGGCCTGGTCGAAGTGGTCGGCCAGGCTCCCGGCGACCCGGTCCGCCTTGTCGGGATCGACCTTCAGCAGGCCGAGCGCGTCGACCAGTTCGGCGAGGTGGTCCTCGGCCGGGGTGACCACGAGCAGCACGCCCGCCGGGTGGAGCACCCGGCGGAACTCCGCGCCGTTGCGCGGGGCGAAGACGTCGAGCAGCACCGCGACGCTGCCGTCGGCCAGCGGAAGCCGCCGCCAGGTGTCGGCGAGCGCCGCCGCCGCGCGCGGGTGGGCCCGCGCCGCCCGGCGCAGCGCCGGCTTGGAGACGTCCAGGGCCAGGCCCACGGCGTCGGGCAGCGCCGCCAGCACCGCGGCGAGGTGCCGGCCCGTGCCCGCCCCGGCGTCCACCACCAGCGGGTACGCCCCGACGGCCCGGCCGGTTCCGCTGGGTGTTGCGGGCTCGGTGGGCGTTGCGGGCCCGGCGTGTCGCGGGCCGGGGCGACCGACTGCGTGTGCCCCCTTTGCTCTGCACCCGCATACGCAGCGGTCACCCACCGTCACCGCTGCGCCCGTGGGTGCAGAGCAAAGGGCCTGCGGGATGGGTGCGTCAGCCGCCGGGCGGCCTGTCGCGGGGGCGTCAGCCAACCGGCCCGTCGCGGCGGGGGCAACAGCCGCCGGGGCGTCCATCACCGGGTGGCCGACCGCCGGAGGGTCCGCCGCCGGGCCGTCCTGCCCCTCGTCGGCCACGGGCGCGGCACCCAGCGCCGCGAGCGCGGCGGCGGCGAGCGCGGCCGAGACCGGGTCGTAGTGCCCGGCGGCGAGGAAGTCGGCCCGGGCGGCCACCATCTCGGCGGTGTCGCCCGCGTGCGGGGCCCGGCCGGCGAGCAGGTCGACGTAGCCCTGACGGGCGACGTCGAAGCTGTGCCGGCGCGGGCAGCGCAGCGCCCGGGCGGTCCCGGTGGCGGCCTCGGTGAGCGGTTCCGCGCAGACCGGGCAGCGCAGCCGGCCGACGATGCGGGGGTCCAACACCGGGCCATCCTCCCAGCCGGTCGCGTCGGCGGCCCGTCCGGTGGCCACTAGGGTCTCAGCATGGTCGCAATCTCATACGAGGACATCGTCAAGGCTCCCAAGGCGCTGCTGCACGACCACCTCGACGGCGGCCTGCGGCCGGCGACGATCGTCGAGCTGGCCGCCGAGGTCGGCCACGAGTTGCCCACCACCGACCCCGGGGCGCTCGGCCGCTGGTTCGTCGAGGCGGCGGACTCCGGTTCGCTGGAGCGCTACCTGGAGACGTTCGCCCACACCGTGGCCGTCATGCAGACCGCGCCCGCGCTGCGCCGGGTGGCCCGGGAGTGCGCCCAGGACCTGGCCGCCGACGGCGTCGTCTACGCGGAGGTGCGGTTCGCCCCCGAGCAGCACCTGGAGCGGGACCTGACCCTGGACGAGGTGGTCGAGGCGGTCGTCGCCGGGTTCGCCGAGGGCACGGCGCTCGCCGCCGACGCCGGCCACCAGATCCGCGTGGGCACCCTGCTCACCGCGATGCGGCACGCCGCCCGGTCGCAGGAGATCGCCGAGCTGGCCGTACGGCACCGCGACGCCGGGGTGGTGGGCTTCGACATCGCCGGGGCGGAGGCGGGCTTCCCGCCCACCCGGCACCTCGATGCGTTCGAGTACCTCCAGCGGGAGAACTTCCACTTCACCATCCACGCCGGCGAGGCGTTCGGGTTGCCGTCGATCTGGCAGGCCATCCAGTGGTGCGGCGCGGACCGCCTCGGCCACGGGGTGCGGATCGTCGACGACATCACCCCCGGCGACGACCGGCCGACGCTGGGCCGGCTGGCCGCGTACGTGCGGGACAAGCGGATCCCGCTGGAGCTGTGCCCCTCGTCGAACGTGCAGACCGGCGCGGCGGCGTCGATCGCCGAGCACCCGATCGGGCTGCTGCGTGACCTGCGGTTCCGGGTCACGGTGAACACCGACAACCGGCTGATGAGCGGCACCTCGATGTCCCGGGAGATGGCGTTGCTGGTGGAGGCCTTCGGCTACGGCTGGAAAGAACTCCAGTGGTTCACGATCAACGCGATGAAGAGCGCGTTCATCCCGTTCGACGAGCGACTGGTCATCATCGACGAGGTGATCAAGCCGGCGTACGCGAAGCTGCTGGGCTGATCAGGGGTGGTGCGGGTGGCCGGCGAGCAGGTCGGCCACCCGGCGCAGCACCTCACGGGCGGGGGCCGGACGGGCGCCGAGCCCCGCCTGGCGGCGCAGCACCGCCGGCTCCGCCCGCAGCAGGGCCAGGCCGCGCCGCAGCAGCACCCGGGGGGCCTTGCGCTGCTCGGCCAGGTCGCGGGCGAGCCGCCGGAGGAAGGTGGTGCCGCGCGGCCGGCGCAGCGCGTACGCCCCGGCGAGCAGCCCCTGCCGTCGGCATTCCTCGACGATCTCGGCGGCGAATATCCCTTCGGCGACGAAAAGTGGCGATCCGGTCACCTCGAATGGCCGGGTGGCCACTTGCCGGTCCGCGCCGATCGCATAAACCGGCACTTCGGCCTTGCCGTCGCGGGCCAGTCGGGCAATGGTTTCCACGGCCGCCCCGGCGTCCCACGAACGGGGTGAGTCCCAGTCCACAAGGCCGTCGTGGCGCGGCAACGTAGGGTCATCACCGTCCTTGTAGAAGTCGTCGAGACAGAGGACGGGAAGCCCGGTTCGTTGGGCTATGTACGACTTTCCGGAGCCAGAGGGGCCGGCGAGAAGGATGACGCGACGGGGGTGTTCCATTACTCTCAGTCACTCCGGCCAGACGGATTGCGAGCAAATTGCATCAACATCTCATCACACCTTCGGCGACGGCCAGCCTGGGCTTTCTCTTTGGAACACGGCGTGATGGAATCTCGGAGGTCCGACCCGCCGGGTCGGTCGCTGGGCGTTGCCCGGGGCAACGCGCGGGCGCTGTGATCGCGAGGGCGGTGACGTGAGCAAACGACCGAAGACGGCGGGTTCCTTCCTGTCGCGACTGCGTCGGCCGGCCGGCCGGCTCCGCGACATGCCGATCTGGTCCAAGCTCGGTCTCATCATGATCGTGCCGACCATCGCCACGGTCGTCGTCGGCACCAGTGGCCTCGTCGACAACCTGGAGACGCTGAACAACGCCAACCGCTCCGGTGACCTGGCAAACCTGGTGGGCTACTCGGGCGACCTGGTCAACAGCCTGCAGGACGAGCGCACCTCCGCAGTGCTGCTGCTCGGCGCGAACGGCGACCAGGCCAAGGCGCAATACCAGGAGGCGTACAACCGGGTCAACAGCCGGGTCGATCAGGCCAAGGCGCCGTACCTGAGCCAGCGGGCCAAGGTCGAGGACCTGCCGAACAGCCTGGAGAACCTCCTCGACGGCATCGACCAGAACCTGAAGGACCTGCCCGGCACCCGCAGTCAGGTCTTCAACGGCAAGCTCAAGATCATCGACGCCATGCAGGCGTACGAGGGTCTGATCAACGACCTGCTCTCCATCCGCGACTCCGCCACCCAGCTCGCCGGTGACAACGACCTGAGCGACCGGATGCGCGCCGCGGCCGCCGTCGCCCGGGAGAAGGAATACCTCTCGGTCCGCCGGGTCGTGGTGCACCGGGCGCTCATCCAGCGCGAGCTGACCCCCATCCTGCGCACCGACTACATCGCCAGCGGCACCGGTCAGCAGCAGGCGCTGCAGAGCTTCAAGGCGGTGGCCAGCCAGGCCGAGGCGGACCTGCACGACCAGACCGTCGCGGGCGGCGACCGGCGCGAGGCGCAGAACTACACCGGCTGGCTCGACGGCAACATCAACGGCAGCATGGCCGACGCGCCGTTCGGGCCGGACCAGTGGGACGCGGCCATGGTCGCCAACGCCAAGCTGATCCGTACGGTCGAGGCCAAGCTGGACGGCGACGTCGTCAAGCAGGCCGACGCGCTCCGCTCCGACGTGCAGCGCACGGTGTTCCTCCAGACCGGCCTGCTGCTCGGCATGCTGCTGCTGGCCATCCTGTTCGCGTACCTCGTCGCCCGGTCGATGGCCCGGTCGCTGCGCGACCTGCGGCAGGGCGCGCTCAACATCGCCCAGTACGGCCTGCCCCAGGCCGTCGCCCGGCTGCGCGACCCGCAGCTGTCCAGCCAGCTCTCCCCGGTCCAGGCGGCCAACCAGATCGCCGAGCCGCTGCCGGTGCGCAGCAAGGACGAGTTCGGTCAGGTGACCGAGGCGTTCAACGCGGTCCACCTGGAGGCCGTGCGGACGGCGGCCGAGCAGGCCGCGCTGCGCGCCTCCGTCGCGACAATGTTCGTCAACCTGGCCCGCCGCTCGCAGATCCTGGTCGACCGGCTGATCGGCCACCTCGACCGGCTGGAGCGCGGCGAGGAGGACCCGGACCGGCTGGCCGAGCTGTTCCAGCTCGACCACCTGGCGACCCGGATGCGCCGTAACGACGAGAACCTGCTGGTGCTCGCCGGCGCCGACTCCACCCGCGTGCAGCGCGAGCCGGCGGCGCTGATCGACGTGCTGCGGGCCGCCCAGTCCGAGGTCGAGCACTACACCCGCATCGAGTTCGGGGTGATCGACCGCGACATCGAGGTCGCCGCGCACGCGGTCAACGACCTGGTCCACCTAGTCGCCGAGCTGTTCGACAACGCGACCGCCTTCTCGCCGCCCGACTCGCAGGTGATGGTGGAGGCCCGCCGGGTCGGCGACCGGGCCAGCCTCTACGTCGAGGACCGGGGCATCGGCATCAGCGTCGAGCAGCTCCACGAGCTCAACGAGCGCCTCGCCACGCCGCCGCAGGTGGACGTGGCCGTCTCCCGGATGATGGGTCTGGTCGTGGTCGCCCGCCTGGCCTCCCGGCACGGGGTGAAGGTCGAGCTTCGGCCCGGCAACGACCGGGGCACCGTCGCCGACGTGACCCTGCCCACCACCGTGCTGGTGCCCCGTGCGCTCTCCGGCCGGGTCCAGCAACCCGGCGCGCTGCCGGCCCCGCCCGCGCAGCTCACCGGCCCGCAGTCGGGCGGGCCCACCCCGACCCTGGGCGCCTTCGCGGCCTTCGGCAACGGCCCCGCCGCCCCCGCGCCCAGCCAGCGGCCGGGGCACTCGGGCAACCAGGTCACCCTGGGCGGCCGCTCCTTCGACCCGGCCTCGCGCAACGGCCACGGCACGCCCGCGTCGGCCGGTTCCATGCGGTCGATGCCGGCCTGGTCGGACCTCACCGGCGCCGGTGGTGCCGCAGGCGGCGCCCCGGCCCCCCGCACCTCCAACGGGCAGCAGATCGACCCGCTGCCGCAGCGGCGGGCCCCCGGTGACGGTGACCCGGCCAGCAGCGGCCAGCAGCCGGCGATTCCCCGGCAGCTGCCGAGCAGCCCGGAGGCCCGCGGATGGACCTCGCCGCCGGTTTCGGTGCCGCCGGTCTCAGCGCCCCCGATTCCGCCGGTCTCGGCACCGCCCGCCTCCGCCTTCCCGGTGTCGGGTCAGCCCGTCTCGGCCGCACCGGTGTCGGGTCAGCCCGTCTCGGCGGCACCGGTGTCGGGTCAGCCCGTCTCCGCTCAACCGGTGTCCGGTCAGCCGGCCGGCACGCCCGTCTCCGGTCAGCCGTACTCGGCGCAGCCACTGCCCAGCAGGCCGGTCCCCTCGGCCCAGGCGCCGGTGGCACCCCCGGCCTGGCCTCCGGTGGCGGCCCCGGAGCCGGCCACCCCGCCGGTGCCGGAGCGCCTCGCGGCCGCCCTGGACATGACCACGGAGCTGCCCCGGGTGCCGCGCACCGAGGTGCCCAGCGCTCCGGCTACTCCGCCGACGCCGGCCCGGCCGACGCCCCCGCAGGCCCAGACCCGGCAGCAGCGGTACGCGGACGAGACGATGGAGCTGCCGATCTTCCGGGAGCTGGAGTCGGCCTGGTTCCGCACCCGCCGCTCGGGCGCGGAGGAGGCGGCGGGCCCCACCCAGCCCGCAGCGACCAACGGCGCCGGAAGCTCGGCGAACAGCGCCGTGACCCAGCAGTTCTCCGCGGTCGACGTCACCGGCCGGGCCGTCCAGACACCAGCACCCCGGACGACAGGTAACGCACCGATGGCAGACACCCCGATGGCCGGAGGAGTGCCCCGCGACAACGGATCGCCGACCAACGGCGGCGGTCGCCCCGGTCCCGCCGATGCCTTCACCGGCCGGCGGCCCACGTCGCAGGGCAACGCCTGGCAGACGGCCGCGGACGACGGCTGGCGGGCCGCCTCGGCGGCGACCGAGGTCCCGGTGGCGGAGACCACCCGCAAGGGCCTGCCGAAGCGGGTGCCGATGGCCCAGCTCGTGCCCGGCGGGGTGGAGAAGCCCACCACGTCGGTCCAGCGCCGCACACCGGAGGGCGTCCGCGGTCTGCTCTCGGCATACCATCGAGGCGTGCAGCGCGGGCGTACCCAGCCCGACGGCAACCCGACCAACCCGGAGGAAGCTTCGGGTGGGCAGCAATCCTCGCAGTCTGGCTCAGGCCCGGTGGCCGGGAGCGGGCAGAAGGAGCAACAAGGATGACAACTACGCAGGATCTCGGTTGGCTGCTGGCCAACTTCGCCGACCGGGTGCCCGGTGTCGCGCACGCGGTCGCCGTCTCCGCGGACGGTCTGCTCCTCGCGTCGTCACGAGACCTTCCGCGTGACCGGGCCGACCAGCTCGCCGCGATCGCGTCCGGCCTGGTCAGCCTCACGCAGGGGGCGGCCCGCTGCTTCGAGGGCGGCGCGGTGCTGCAGACCGTGGTCGAGATGGACAACGGTTTCCTGTTCCTGATGTCCATCTCGGACGGCTCGTCCTTCGCCGTGCTCGCCGCCCGCAGCTGCGACGTCGGGCAGGTCGGATACGAGATGGCCCTCCTGGTCGACCGGGTGGGCGACGCGTTGACCCCGCAGCCGCGTACGGCTGTGGGGATGATGGGCTGACCCGCGCGCTGGCCGGTGGGTCAGGCGGGGCGGCAACGACAGAAACGACGGGTTCCACCGGGTCCAGCCGGTGTCGGGGACGAAGGAGGTGAGCGGCGACATGGATCGTGACGAGCCGACCGGAGCGTTGGTCCGTCCGTACGCCGTGACCCGCGGTCGTACCCGACCCCGGCTGGACATCGCCCTGGAGGCACTCGTCGAGACGACGGTGCGTGGTCGGGCCGCTGCCGGTTCCAACGGCGGCCAGGGCCGGGAGCACCAGTACATCGCCGCGCTGTGCGACGGACGGGTGCAGTCGCTTGCCGAGATCGCGGCGCGGATGCAGCTCCCGCTCGGCGTGGCTAGGGTGCTCATCGCCGACATGGCGACCGACGGCCTGGTCGCGGTCCACGAGCCGACCATCCTGGACGACTCCGACGACGCGGTGGGCACTGAACTGCTGGAGAGGGTGCTGAGTGGACTTCGCAGGCTCTGACATGTCGCACCGCCCGCCCGTCCCGAGCGGGCGCGTGACGTCGGCGAAGATCGTTATCGCCGGTGGTTTCGGCGTCGGCAAGACGACGCTGGTCGGCTCGGTCTCGGAGATCACGCCGCTGACCACCGAGGCGATCATGACCTCCGCCGGCGTGGGCGTCGACGACACCCGGCAGGTGCCGGGCAAGACGACGACCACGGTGGCGATGGACTTCGGCCGTATCTCGATCGACCGGGACCTGATCCTGTACCTGTTCGGCACCCCCGGCCAGACCCGGTTCTGGTTCATGTGGGACGAGCTGGTCCGGGGCGCCATCGGCGCGGTGGTCCTGGTCGACACCCGGCGGCTGGCCGACTGCTTCGCGGCCATCGACTTCTTCGAGCACCGGCGGCTGCCGTACCTGGTGGCCATCAACTGCTTCGACGGGATGCAGTACCACGACCCGCAGGACGTCCGGGACGCGCTCGCGATCTCGCACGAGGTGCCGGTGGTGGCCTGCGACGCCCGTAACCGGGAGTCGACGAAGCACGTGCTGATCTCGCTGGTCGAGTACGTGCTCACGATGCGTCGCTCGCGCGCGGTCGCGCCGGCCTGATCGACGACGGGACGCGCCCGACGATCGGCATTCCGCCGGGGTCGTCGGGCGCGTCCTGCTGTCCGGGCGCGGGTGGCGACCGGCCGCTGTTGCTGGCGGTCGCCTGCTCCCGCGCCGGGACGCGCTGCCCTGCGTCTTAATGACAGGGTGGGTCCCTCGACGTTGTCCGTCCCCAGGGGACGTCAGGCCGCCGCAGGGCAGTCGTAGCCGTCGGCGTGGGGTGCCTGCGGCCGGGTCCGGTCTCCGAGGTCCCCGAGTCCACCAGGGAGCTCTCGTCGCCGTGTCGGCCGTATGCCGCAACGCTCCGGTGGCTGCGACGCTCCGGTGTCCGGGACGGGAAGCCGGGGCGGCGGTGCCGCCCCGGCGCGGTGGTCAGGAGCGGTAGCCGGCGGAGCGGTACTCGTACTCCCGGTCGTCGTCGCGGTCGCCGGTGTCCCGGGTGAAGTCCCAGCCGCCCGCCGCCTCGCGGCCCGGTCGGCCGCCGACGGCGAAACCGCCGATCTCCTGCCCGCGACGCCAGCCCCGGAAGTAGCCGGTCGTGTTCTCGGCGAGGCTGGCCGCGTCGCGGACTATCCGCAGGGGACGCTCCTCGCGCAGGGGCGAGCCCGGCACCAGGTTGGCCTGCGGCACCCGCTTGGGCAGCCCGGCCTTGGTCTCGGCACCCACCGCCGGGCGGGCGGCCTGCTCGGCGGCCTGCCACCCGGTGTCGGCGGTGCTCGACCAGTCCAGCTCGGCCTCGTCGCCGTGGCCGACGAACCAGGCCGACTTGGCGGCGGCGAAGATCAGCAGGTCACCGTCCCCCTCGTCGGAGATCGGCGGGGTACGCCGCTCCATGGGGGCGGGACGCGGTGGCTGGGGCGGGGCCGACCGGTGCTCCATGGTGGGCCGCTGCTCCGCAGGGACCCGCTGCCCGAGCGGGGAGCGGTGCTCCATCGCTGGCCGTTCGGGCCGGGGCTCCGGGGCGGGACGCTCGGCGCGGGCTGCCTCGCCCCGGTCGACCAGCCGCAGCGGCGGGGGCTCCAGACGCGGGTCCCCGGTCGGGCCCGACCCCTCCCGCAGCGCCCGGTCGGCCAGCGGCGGCGGCTCGACCAGTCGCAGCATCGGCGGCTCCTGGGGCAGGTCGTCGGCGAGCCACGGCGGGGTGACCCGGCCCTCGGTCGCCGGGACGACCTCGGTCGGGGCGTCGATCTGCCGCTTCGCCCGCTCCTCGAAGGGGCGGACGACCGGGTTGTTCGGGGAGCTGTCCGCCGGGTCCTCGGGGTTGTTGACCAGCGGCCAGTTCGCCCGCGAGCCGGGGGGAGCAGCCTCCTGGCCGGGGCGCGGGGCCGGCACCGGGACGCTCAGGTCGGTGGCGCTGAAGCCGCCGGTGGGCGGTGGCGCGGACTCGCCCGTCGTCTTGGGCCGGGGCGGGATGATGGTGCGCTGCCGCTCCGCCCGCGCGTTCTGGATCGCGGCCGTGGTCAGCGTGGGCCGGAACGGCTCGCCGGCCTCGGCCGGCGGCACGGACCCGCGCTCGCGCTGGCTCGGCGCGATCGGCGTGATGCCCGGCGGCGGGGGCGGCGGCGCGGAGACCGGCCGGTTGGTCGGGCCGTCGATCAGGCGGCGCGGCTCCGGCGCGGACGCGGGCGGGCCGTCCATCAGGCGGCGCGGCTCCGGCGGCGGAGGGCCGTCCATCAGGCGGCGCGGGTCGGGCGACGGAGGACCGTCCATCAGGCGGCGCGGGTCGGGCGACGGCGGGCCGGAGACGGGCGGGGTGGCCGAGGCGGCCGGGACGACCGGGCGCGGGGCGACCGGCGGCGGGGCGACGGGCTCCGGCGCGACCGGTGGCGGGCCGAGTGGACGGGGCTGGGCGGGCAGGCCGCCGCCGGCTACCGGCTCGGGACGGCTGCGCCGCCCGGCGACCGGCTCGGGCTCGGTGGGCCGCAGCGCGCGCAGACCCGAGCCGGGAAGCTCGGCGATCGGCTCCCCCCGGCGGGCGGCGGCCCGGCGGCCAGACGCTGGCACGGGGGTGGTGACCCGGGCGTCGAGCGCGCCGACCAGGGCCTCGCAGCCCGCATCGCAGGCCCGCACCGAGGCCACCGCCTGGCGGACGGTCTCCGCGACGGCGGAGGTGAGCGCCCGGCTCACCGCCGCGCGGCGGGGGGTCTCGGCGATGGCGACCCGCAGCGCGGTCACCGCATCGTTGATCTTGCCTTCGTCGGCCACCCCGTCGGCCGCGAGGTGGGCGGCGATGGCGTCCGCCGCCACCGACACCTCCCGGCCCCGGGCGATCGTGCCGCCCAGCATGCCGGGTTCCGGCAGGGCGTCGAGCACGGCCAGGGCGACCGGCTCGGCCGGGTCCGGGTACGCGCGCAGGGCGGCGGGGTAGAGCTCCCGCAGCACCTCGCGCAGCGCCACGGCGGCGGAGTGCCGGCCGCTGGCGAGCGCGGCGTGCGCCGAGAGGACCTGCTTGTAACCGGCGAGGTCCCGGGGCGCCGGCAGGGTGACCGCCGACAGCGCGCCGGCCTGGAGAGCCCGGGCCAGCCCGACCGCCCGCCGCTCGGCCGGCGGGGACTGCATCTCCTCCAGCGAGTCGTCGTCGGCGAACCGCTCGGCGAAGTCGTCGACGGAGTCGTCGTCCGCGATGGCCAGGGGACGCCCGGCGGCGCTCAGCAGCGAGGTGACCGTGTGGTCGTCGCTGTCGGCGGCGATCGCGGCCCCGCTCGGCCCGCCCGAC
This sequence comes from Micromonospora haikouensis, assembly GCF_000876225.1. Taxonomy (NCBI): domain Bacteria; kingdom Bacillati; phylum Actinomycetota; class Actinomycetes; order Micromonosporales; family Micromonosporaceae; genus Micromonospora; species Micromonospora haikouensis. Next base: position 1,335,834 of record NZ_JXSX01000001.1, read on the forward strand.
CGCTCCACGAGCAGCGCGACCAGCTGGGCATAGCCGGCCGGGTCGTCGCCGATCTCGCAGACATGGAGCAGCCGACCTGCGTCGTCGACCACAGCGGACGTCAGCGTCGAACCGGCCGAGGCCGGTCGGTCGGCCGGATCCGCCGAGGCCAGACCGCAGTACACGCGCACGAGCGCCACGGCGTCGTCCTCCTCCCGGGACTGAGGTCTTTCTCTGCCAGAGACTGATGCTCCCTGGAACGCGTCAGTCGCGCCAGTCCACGACTGCAGAGATCTTGCCGACAATGGTGCGCCACCCGAGACTCGCCGTCTGCGCGCCGATCTTCTTCAGCCGACGCCGGCCGAGGAAGCCCCCGATCCCGCCGTTGGCGGTGGCACGCAGCGCCTCGTCCAGGTCGTCGAGGCTGGAGCCGGCGGAGAGCATGTCCAGCACCGCGGGCAGCCGCAGCGCGTACGCGATGTCCCGAGCCACCTCGCCGGCCTCGATCAGGAGGGTCGAGTCCCAGGTGTCGTGCCCGCCCCGCAGGTTCTCCACGACCAGGTCGAGCTCGTAGGTGTCCTCGTCGAGCGGGACGATGTCGGCCGGTTCCACCCGTTCGGACAGTTCATTCCAGCTGTCCAGTTGAGACATGTCGTTGGGCGCGCCGGACCTGACGAAGCTGACGAGGGACTCCGGCGTCTTGAACAGCAGCAACTTGCCCCGGTGGCTGAGGAAGACCGGCACCTCCTCGTCGTCTGCCTCGTCCTCGGCGTCGTCGGCGTCCGACTCCTCCGTCGCGTCCGCGTCGGTGTCGGCGTCGGCGTCAGCCGCGTCGGCGTCGGCGGTCGGCTTGCGGCGGCGGGACTTCCCGTCCGCCTTCTCGGCCTCCTCGGCCTCTGCCTCGGCGAACTCGGCGGCCAGTTCCTCGTCGAGGATGACGACCTCGTCGTCGTCCTCGTCGTCGGTCTCGACCGCCTGCCTGCGGGCCAGGAACGGGTCGTCCTGGTCGCGCTCGGCGACGTCGGTCGGGGTCAGCTCCCGCGCCGGCCGGTACGCCCGCAGCGTGAAGCCGGTGCCGGCGGGCAGGGCGATCTCGACCGGGTCGATCCGCAGCTCGTCCCAGAGCGCGCGGTCGGCTTCGCGCGCCGACGGGCGCTCGGCGTCCTCGTCGATCTCTTCGAGGGTGCCGTCGGTCTCGTCGAGCTCGGGCTCGTCGGCGTCGGGCCGTTGGGGCGACTGGCGGGCCACGCTGACCTCCGTGTGCTTCGGGCTGCCCACCCGGCGGCGTCTCCGGCCGTCGAGTGACTCTGGGCACATACCCTAGTGGGCGACTCCGGGAGGCCGATGCCCGCACCCCGGTGGCGGCCCGCGCGGCCCACACGTAGTCTTGCTACCTATGAAGGCCCAGGCGCTGCACGGACACCTCGACGCGCTGCTGCTCGCGGTGCTGGAGCGGGGGGCCCTGCACGGCTACGCCATCATCGAGGCGCTGCGCGCCCGCAGCGAGGGCGCCCTCGACCTGCCCACCGGGACGATCTACCCGGCGCTGCGCCGACTGGAGCGGGCGGGGCACGTGGCCAGCAGCTGGAGCACCGTCAACGGCCGGGAGCGCCGCACCTACGAGCTGACCGACTCGGGTCGTCGGGCCCTCGCCGGTGAGCGGGCCGGCTGGCAAGAGTTCAGCGCGACCGTCGGCCAGTTCCTCGGCGACACCCCGCCCGCGCCGGCCTGACCCCGCCCGGCTGTCCGCGCCAGCCGGCGGCCCCTACGCCCGCGTCCCGGGCCTGCGGCCCGCCCTCGGGTTCGCCGCACTCATGTCACTTTCTGTCATGGCGGCGGCCATCGTCGGTGCGGGAGAGCGTGCGTCACTCCGCGTGGCGGTCGGCCTGCCCGGCATGACGACTCGTCTTCCCTTTGCTCTGCACCCATCCGCGCAACACCCGGCTGGGCTGCTCGGATGTGGAATCGGCGGTGCCGGGCGGGTCGACGTGCGGTCACCCTACGTCAGGTGTTGCGTATGTGGGTGCAGAGCAAAGGGGGGAAGTGGGCGTGGTGGTGCTGGGCGAGCCCGTTGCGGGGAGTGACGAACGTGGGTGCGTGGGTGCGTGGGACGTGGTGCGTCCGGGCGCGGCCGACTCCGGCGGAGCGCCGGACCCACGCCGGGTCGGCGGGTCGGCGGGTCGGCGAGCCGGCTCGGGCGCACCCTATGCCGGTCCGGCCGGCCGGCGGCGGGTCGCGAGCAGCCAGGACCGGGCCGCCCGGCCGATCCACAGGAACCCCGCGCCGCTGGCCAGCGCGCCGACCAGCATCGGTGGCCAGGTGCGGGCCGCCTCCCACAGCCCGACGGACCAGCCGTACAGGGCCGCGCCGCTGGCCGCGCCGAGGACGAGCGCGACGGTGAGCGCCAAGCCGGTCAGCCGGGCGAGGCGGGGCAGCGCCGGGTGCGCCGACCGGGCCGACGCGGCGACCACCGTCAGCCCCGCCACCGCCAGAATGGCCGCTCCCAGCCAGATGCCGTTCACCGCGCCCGACAGCAGGCGGTAGGCCACCGGTGGGCCGGGCCCGCCGCTCCAGCTCGACCCCTGCCAGGTCAGGTCGCCCGCGACGACCAGCACGCCGGCGACCGCGAGCACCCGCAGGGACAGGCCGCGCAGCGACCCGGTGGCCAGCTCCGCCTGGTACGCCGGGGCGAGCCGGGCCGGCTCGCCGAACTCGGCCACCGCCCGCTGCGCGGCCTCCGCCGCCGGCAGACCCCCGTCCCGGTACGCCTCGACGGCGTCCTGCAACGCGTGGCGGGCCTCGGTGAGCAGGTCGGCCTTCAGCCGCGCCGGGCCGTACAGCCGGTCGCCCAGCTCGCGCAGCCGCTCCTCCACGAGTACGTCGTCGCCGGGCGCCATGCGACCGAGCCTGCCACGCGGCGGCGGGCGGCGCGTCCGGGGGAATCCCGGAGGCCGGCTCAGGGGTGGGGCGTCAGGGCCAGGTACCCGCGCTCGGCCGCCTCCTGGAGCAGCCACTGGTCCCGGTACCAGCCCGGCGCGGCGACCAACTCGTCGTGCCGGCCGCGCTGGACCACCCGGCCGGCGTCGAGCACCACGATCTCGTCGAGGTCGGCGAGCCCGCTGAGCCGGTGGCTGATCAGCAGCACCGAGTGCCCGGCGGGGGTCGCCGCCAGCGCCGAGGCGAGCACCGCGTCGGCGGCGGCCGGGTCGAGCCCCTCGGTCGGCTCGTCGAGCACCAGCACCCCGGGCGCGGCGAGCAGCGCCCGGGCCAGCGCGAGGCGCTGCCGCTGGCCGCCGGAGAGCTGACCGCCCTCCTCGCCGACCACCGTGTCCCAGCCGGCCGGCTGGGCGTGCACCCAGTCCAGCAGCCCGGCCGCCCGGGTCGCGGCGGCCAGCTCCGCCTCGTCGGCGGCGGGCCGGCCGAGCAGCAGGTTCTCCCGGACCGTGGCGTGGAAGACGTACGCCTCGGCGAGCAGGCCACCGACCGCCCGGGGCAGCTCCTCGGCCGGGTACGCCGACAGGTCGACCCCGTCGAGGGTGACCCGGCCCTCCGCCGGGCCCACCGAGCCGGTGAGGACGGCGGCGAGGGTGCTCTTGCCGGCGCCGCTGGGCCCGACCACGGCGATCCGGCGACCGGCCGGCAGGTCCAGGGTGAACCGGTCGAGGGCCGGGGCGGCACCGGCCCGGTACCGCACGGTGACCTCGTCGAAGCGCACGTCGTGCGAGCCCGGGACGACGGCGGCGACACCGGCGGCCCGAGCGGCCCCCACCCCGGCCCCAGCCCCGGCAGCGTTGTCGGCAACGGCCGCGTCGGTCTCCGCAGCGGTCAGCAGGGCGGCCACCCGGACCAGCCCCGCCCGCAGCTGCGTGCGCTGCCGGGCGGCCCCGACCAGCGCGAGCGCCACCTCGACGGCGGCCAGGGAGCCCACCGCCAGCACGCCGACCAGCACCCCGCCGACGCCGCCGCGCAGCGCGGTGACCACCACCGCGCCGGCGGTCGCACCGGCGACCAGCACCCCGGCGGCGTCCACGGCGAAGCCGGTCGCGGCGAGCCGCCGTTCCAGCCGGGCCAGCCGGCGGGCCCGGTCGGCGGCGGCGTCCAGCGCGTGCCCGGTGGCCCCGAACGCGGCCAGGTCGGCCGCGCCGTGGGTCAGGTCCACGGCGTCCGTGGCGAGGGCACCGCGCAGCGGGGCCACCTGGTCGGCGGCGTGCCGGGTCAGCGCGGTGGCCGCGAGCGGCAGGGCCACCCCGGCGACGAGCAGGCCCAGCGCCAGCACCCCGGCGGCGGGCAGCGACACGGCGGCGGCCCCGGCCACGGCCAGCACGCTGACCGTCGCGGCGGCGGCCCCCGGGACGAGCACCCGCAGCAGCAGGTCCTGCACGGCCTCCACGTCGGACACGAGCCGGCTCAGGGCGTCCCCGGTGCGTTGCCGGGTGGCGTCGCGCCGGGCGGCCAGGGCGGCGAAGACCCCGGCCCGCACGTCGGTGATCATCCGCAGCACGGCGTCGTGGCCGGCGAGGCGCTCGGTGTAGCGGAACACGCCTCGGCTGATCGCCAGCGCCCGCACCGCGACGATCGCCACGGTGAGCCGGTCCAGCGGCGGCCGGCCGGCGGCGCTCATCAGCAGCCAGGTGGCGGTGGCCATCAGGGCCAGCCCGGCGAACTCGGTGGCGGCGGCGAGCAGCCCCGCGCCGACCAGCCGGCCCAGGTACGGCCGGGCCAGCCGCAGCACGGTCCGCTCGGCGGCCCGGACGCTCCCGTCGCCAGCCCGGCTGCTCCCGCTGCTCACCGGGCCCCCTCCTCTCCGGCCGGCGCGGTGGCCACTCCCGCACCGGAGCCGGGAGCGGCCGACGCGGCAGCCACCCCTGCTGCGGGAGTCGCCGGGGCGGGGGCCAGCTCGGTGACCCGGCCGTCGTCGATCCGCAGGATCCGGTCGGCGTCGGCGAGCAGCGCCGGACGGTGGGCCACCAGCAGGGCGGTCCGCCCGGCGACGAGCCGGCGGGTGGCGGCCAGCACCCCGGCCTCGCTGGCGGTGTCCAGGCGCGCGGTCGGCTCGTCCAGCAGCACCACCGGCGCGTCCCGCAGGAACGCCCGCGCCAGCGCGACCCGTTGCCGCTGGCCGCTGGACAGTCCGTGCCCGCGCTCGCCGAGCACGGTGTCGAGCCCGTCGGGCAGGGCGGCGACGACCTCGTCCAGCGCGGCGGCGGTGACCGCGTCGGCGAGCGCGGCGTCGGGCGTGCCGGGTGCGCCGAGCCGGATGTTGTCGGCGAGCGGGGCGGCGAAGAGGTGGGCCCGCTGCGGCACCCAGGCGACCTGACGCCGCCACCCGTCGGGGTCCGCGCCGGCCAGGTCGACGCCGCCGACGGTGACCCGGCCGGACGTCGGGGCGACGAAGCCGAGCAGCAGGTTGAGCAGGGTGCTCTTGCCCGCGCCGCTCGGCCCGACGATGGCGATCCGCTCGCCGGGCCGGATCGTCAGCGTGACGTCCCGCAGCGCCACGGTCCGCTCGTACGCGACGGTCACGCCCTCGAACCGGATCTCGCCGTGCCCGTCGGGGGCGGGCCGCGCCCCGGCGGGCGTCGCGGCGTCCGTGGGCCCGGCGGGGACGGCGGGGACGGTCGGGTCGGTGGCGGAGAGGGTCAGCGCCTCGTCCAGCGCGGTGAGCCCCTCCATGCTGGCGTGGAACCGGCTGCCGGCGGCCCGCAGCGGGAGGTACGCCTCGGGGGTGAGCAGCAGCACCAGCAGCGCGGTGGAGAGCGTGATCCCGCCGCCGAGCAGCCGGATGCCGACCGGCACCGCGACCAGCGCCACCGACAGCGTGGCGACCAGCTCCAGCACCAGCGCGGACAGGAACGCGATCCGCAGCGTCCGCATCGTCGCGGCCCGGTGCCCGTCGGCCATCCGGCGGACCACCTCGACCTGGCTGCGGGCCCGGCCGAACGCGCGCAGCGTGGGCAGCCCGGCGACCATGTCGAGGAAGTGCCCGCCCAGCGTGGACAGCCGCCGCCACTGCCGCTCGGTGGCGGCCTGCGCCTGCCAGCCGAGCAGCGCACCGAAGACCGGGATCAGCGGCAGGGTCAGCGCGATGATGACGGCCGAGCCCCAGTCGGCGAACGTGATCCGGGCCAGCACGGCCACCGGCACGGTGACGCTGAGCACGAGCTGCGGCAGGTAGCCGGTGAAGTACGCGTCCAGGGCGTCCAGCCCGCGCCCGGCCAGCGTGGCGAGCTGCCCGGCCCGCTGCCCGGCGACCCAGCCGGGCCCGTGCCGACCGACGGCGGCGAGCAGGTCGGCCCGCAGCGCCGCCTTGACCGTCGCGGCGGCCCGCGCCGCCACCGTGCCCTGCGCCCAGGCGACCAGCGCCCGCCCCGCCACGGCGGCCAGGAACCCGGCGAGCGCCGGCCGGGCCAGCCGCCCGTCGAGCGCGCTGGCCAGCACCGTGGCCAGGGCGGTGGCCTGCCCTACGACCAGCAGCGCCGTGAGCCCGCCGAGGACCGCGAGCACGGCGAGGTCGCGCCGGGCCGCGGGGACCCGGCGCAGCAGACGCGGGTCGAAGGGACGGCGGTTCACCAGTACACCGGTGTCCTGCCGTCGGTCCGTCCCCGGAACACCCACCAGCACATCGCCTGGAAGCCTAGTAGGGCCGGCAGGAGCGGCAGCACCAGCCAACCCAGCAGCGTCAGCGTCGGCCCGCTGGCCGCCGCGTCCGCCACGCTCAGTGACGCCCCCGGTGCGCCGGTGGAGACCAGCGCGTAGGGCCACAGCGCCGCGCCGACCCCCACCACCGGCAGCGCCAGCGCCGCCGAGGTGGCGGCGAAGGCCACCCCGGGCCGCCGCCGCTCGAGCGCCGTCCGGGCCACCAGCAGCGCCGTCACCAGCACCAACGGCAGCAGTACGGCCGGCAGCGGGCGCTGCGTCGCGGCGCGTACCCGATCGGAGAGCAGGCCCGCGACGGCGGCCAGGGCGACCGCGGCGAGCGCCGCCGCGACCAGCCGGCGGGCGGTACGGGTCAGCGGCGCGGCGGCCTCGGCCGGCAGCCGGAGCGTGAGGAACGTCGCACCGTGCGCCGCCATCAGGGCCGCCATCGCCAGCCCGGCGAGGGCCGCGAACGGGGTGGCCACGTGGCCGACGCCCGTGACGTGCCCGTCGGCGGCCAGCGGCACGCCCTGCAGCAGCCCGGCGAGCAGCGCGCCCCAGCCGAACGCGGCGGCCAGGCTCCCGGCGGCCACCACCCGGTCCCAGGCGGCGCGGGTCGGCTCGCCGGTCGGGCGGCTGCGCAGTTGCACGCCGACGGTCACCGTGATCGTCCCGCCCAGCGCGGCGGCCACGACGGGGTAGAAGCCGGACAGCAGTTCCCCCTCCAGGGCGGGGAACGCGCCGAACAGGATGCCGGCGGTCGCCACCAGCCAGACCTCGTTGCCGAGGAAGAACGGGCCGACGGCGGTGAGCGCCGCCCGCCGGTGGGCCGGCGGCCCGCCCCGGGCCAGCAGCAGGCCGACGCCGTAGTCGTAGCCGGCGAGCACGAGGTAGCCGGCGAGGAAGAGCCCGAGCAGGGCATACCAGGCGAGTTCCACGGGTGGCCTCCTCAGCCGAGGACGGGGACGGGACGGGGGTCGTCGGCGGCCGGGCCGGGCCGGCGGCCGAGGGCGGGGTCGGCGGCGCCCCGGGCGGCGTGCCGGGCGAACAGCACCCAGTTGGCGACGGCGAGCCCGCCGAGCAGCAGGGTGAAGCCGATCAGCGAGGCGAGCATCACCCCCGGCGCGACCGGGGAGACGGCGCGCTCGGTGGAGAGCAGCCCGTACGCGACCCAGGGCTGGCGGCCCACCTCGCGGGCGATCCAGCCGAGGATCACCGCGACGAAGGGCAGCGGCAGCGCCAGCAGCACCAGCCAGAGGGGGAACCGCAGCCGGATGACCCAGTCTCGCCAGAGCAGGGGGAGCAGCAGCCACAGGCCGCCGAGGAGGAACCCGATCAGGATCATGAAGCCGAGCCCGACGTCGGCGAGCACGGGCGGGGTGTAGTCGCCGGGCCCGAACCGGGCGGCCCACTCGGCGACCAGGGCGTCGCGCTGTGCGCCGCCGCCGAACTTGGTGGGCTGGGCCTGCCCGACGGGCCCGAACTGGGCGAAGCCGAAGCCCTGCACGAGGCTGATCGAGACGGCCGCGGTGACCAGGCCGATCCGCAGCGAGGCGCGGAACAGCGCGTGGTCCGGGGTGCGCCGGATGAGGTGCCAGGCGCTCACGGCCGCCATCAGCATCCCGCCGGTGAGCAGGGCGGCGGCGACCACGTGCCCGAAGGCCAGGCCGAGGGTGGGGTTGGTCAGCAGCGCGCCGAAGTCGGTCAGGTGGGCCACCCCGTCGCGTACCTCGTAGCCGACCGGGTGCTGGAGCCAGGCGTTCGCCACCATGATCCAGAACGCGGAGGCGTACGCGGTCAGGGCCACGCCCCACAGCAGCGCCAGGTGCACGCCCCGGCGCAGCCGGTGCCAGCCGAAGATCCACATCCCGAGGAACGTGGACTCCAGGAAGAACGCGACCAGGGTCTCGATCGCCAGCGGGGCGCCGAAGACGTTGCCGACGTAGCGCGACAGGCCGCTCCAGTTCAGCCCGAACTGGAACTCCATGAGCAGGCCGGTGCCGATGCCCAGCACGTAGTTGATCACATAGAGCTGGCCCCAGAACCGGGTCAGCCGCTCGTAGGCGGGGTTGCCGGTGATCGCCCAGGCCGTCTGGAGCCCGACGAGCAGGGTGACCAGCCCGAGCGTGACGACGACGAAGAGGAAGTGCAGCGAGGTGGTGGTGGCGAACTGGAGTCGGGCGAGGAGCAGGGGATCCATGACCGCCCTCCGATAGTAGGCTCTCTTGTCGTAGGGAGCCTACACGTAGGCTCACTACATATCGGCCCGCATGTCGGCGATCCGGCACCAGGGGAGGCGTCCGGCAACGGGGGACGCGGGCCGATCCGCGCCGCCGCGCCGGGCGCGCGCCGGCGATGTCGGCGCGCCGGGCGCGCGCTGGCGATGTCGGCGACATGGGGGTATCCCGAGAGCCAGATACCCCCATGTCGCCGACCTGGAGTCGATCAGGGTCGGGCCGCGGGCCGGGCAGGGCGAGGCCGGGTCCGGGTCGGGCGGGGCCGGGGCGGGGCGAGGCCGGGGCGGGCGAGGCCGGGTCCGGGGCCGGAGAGGGGCGAGGCCGGCGGGCGGGCGGGCGTCAGTCCGGCGGGAGGCGAGGAGTCAGCTCAGGAAGAGGGAGACCGGCAGTGAGACCAGGGTGGCCGCCACCGCCAGCGCGGCGGCCCCGAGCAGCCGGGGCGGCCGGTCGGCGACCAGCAGCCGCTGGACCCGCACGTCCAGGTCCCGGTCGCCGAGGCCGAGCGTGCCGGCCGGGGCGATGCGGTGGCCGGCCGCCGCGAACCGGCGCAGCGCCCCCGCCAGGGGAGCCTCGGCGTGCAGCTCGCGGGCCTTGTCGTCGGCGCGCATCTCGACCAGCAGGGCGACCCGCTCGTGCGCGTCGCGTACCCACCGGAACCAGGGCAGCGCCCGGCACAGCGCGGTGAACGGCAGCAGCACCAGGTCGTGGCGCTCCTGGGCGTGCGCCCGCTCGTGGGTCAGCACCGCCGCCAGCTCGGCCCGGTCGAGCATGCTGAGCGCCCCGGCGCTCACCACCACGCGGGGCTTGACCCCCGGCAGGCAGTACGCCGCCGCGCTCGGATGGTCCAGCACCAGCGCCCCCGGCACCTCCGGGTCCCGCCGGGCCACCAGGGCGAGCAGGTCCCGGTGCCGCCGCTGCGCCCGGACGGTGGCGTGCACGCTGCGCACGGTCGTGCCGAGCAGCACCGCCCCGATGCCGAACCCGACCCCGACGAGGCCGAGGTGCACCGCCCCCACGCCGACCGGCAGGGTGCCGTGGGCAAGGTCGTCGGCGAGGGCGAGCAGCGCGCTCCCGGTCGGCCGGTCGTACGGGGCCACGCCGAGCGCCATCGGCAGGCCCATCGCGGAGAGCCCCAGCGCCAGCCCGACCGCCTGCCAGCAGACGATCGCCACCCGGGGGGCCCGCCACGTCCAGGTCGACGCCGCCAGGACCTGCGCGGTCAGGTAGCAGGCCAGGACCGTCGCGGCGAAGTGCACGGCGTACGCCATGACGCCGGCCCTACCGGTCCGTCGCCTCGTCGGCGAGGGCGGGCCGCCCGGCCAGGTCGGCACGCGGTCCCTCGACCCGGCCGGTCAGCGGCTCCGCCCCGGTGCGCCCGGTCGGCGGGGCGCCCGCCTCGGCGCCGAGGGCGGCGCGCAGCACCTCGGCCTCGGTGCCGGTCACCGACCGGGCGAAGCGCACCAGCGCGGCGTCCCGGCTGCCGCCGAGGTCCAACGCGTCGAGCATGAGCTGGGCGATGTGCGCCTCGCGGCTGGCCGCGGCCTGGTAGCGCCAGGCCCGCCCCTCCCGCTGGCGGCGCACCATGCCCTTGCCGGCGAGCCGGTCCAGCACGGTCATCACCGTCGTGTACGCCAGCTCGCGGCCGTCGAGGGCCTCGGCGACCTCGCGCACGGTCACCCCGTCCGACGTGCCCGGGACGGTGTCCCACAGCACGTCCATCACCGCTCGCTCAAGATCACCCAACCGCGTCACGACATGAATCCTACCCCCCGTAGTAGACCCCTCCCACGGCAGCACACCTGAGCTGACCCCACCGGCGGACCCGGCCCACGACAGGGTTTCCGGGGAGCCCCGCCCGCGGAGGGATCAAGCCTGACCGCCCGGAGCGGGCGGGGCTCCCCGAAAACCCCAAGGCCGGAACGCTAGACCCCCTTGGGGTGCCAGACCGTCTTCGTCTCCAGCAGCGTCGTCATCCGCGTGACGCCCGGGTCGGCGTGCCAGTCGTGGTCGGCCGGGGCCGGCCGGAGCACCCGCTTCAGGTTCTCCGCCGCCCTGACCTCCAGGTCGGCGGCGAGCGCGGCGTCGCTCACCCCGGTCAGGTCGATCGCGTTGACGTCCATGTGCGCGGCCAGCGTCGGCACGGTCTCGGTGAGCGCGCCGGTGAGGATGTTCACCACCCCGCCCGGCAGGTCGGAGGTGGCCAGCACCTCGGCCAGGGTCACCGCCGCCAGCGGCTGGGTCGGGGAGGCGGCCACCACCACCGTGTTGCCGGTGACGATCGCCGGGGCGATCACGCTGACCAGGCCCAGCAGCGCCGGGGACTCGGGGGCCACCACGGCCACCACGCCCGTCGGCTCGGGCGCCGACAGGTTGAAGTACGGCCCGGCGACGGGGTTCGCGCCGCCGTACACCTGGGGGAGCTTGTCGGACCAGCCCGCGTACCAGACCCAGCGGTCGATCGCCGCGTCGACCTCGTCGCCCGGCACGCCCAGGGCCACGAACTGCTCGCGGCGGCCCTCCAGCATCTCGGCGACCCGGTAGAGGATCTGACCCCGGTTGTACGCGGTCGCCCCGGCCCACCCCTTCACGGCGGCGCGGGCGGCGACGACGGCGTCCCGCGCGTCCTTGCGGGAGGCCAGCGACACGTTCGCGGATTGCACGAGATACGACCGTCCCGACTCGCTGCGCGGGAACTTCCCGCCGATGAAGAGCTTGTACGTCTTGCGCACCGCGACCCGCTCAGACATCGAGGTACCCCTCCAGCCCGTGCCGGCCGCCCTCGCGACCGTAGCCCGACTCCTTGTAGCCCCCGAACGGCGAGGTCGGGTCGAACTTGTTGAACGTGTTGGCCCACACCACCCCGGCGCGCAGCCGGTCGGCCATCCACAGGATCCGGGAACCCTTGTCGGTCCAGATCCCGGCCGACAGCCCGTACGGCGTGTTGTTGGCCTTCTCGACGGCCTCGGCCGGGGTGCGGAACGTCAGCACGGACAGCACCGGGCCGAAGATCTCCTCCCGGGCGACCCGGTGCGCCTGGGTGACCCCCGTGAAGATCGTCGGCGCGAACCAGAACCCGCGCTCGGGCAGCTCACACGGCGGCGACCAGCGCTGCGCCCCCTCGGCCGCGCCCGCGTCGGACAGCTCGCGGATGCGGGCGAGCTGCTCGGCCGAGTTGATCGCGCCGATGTCGGTGTTCTTGTCCAGCGGGTCGCCGACCCGCAGCAGCGCCATCCGGCGCTTCAGCGACTCCAGCACCTGCTCGGCGACCGACTCCTGCACCAGCAGCCGCGACCCGGCGCAGCACACGTGCCCCTGGTTGAAGAAGATGCCGTTGACGATCCCCTCGACCGCCTGGTCGACCGGGGCGTCGTCGAAGACGATGTTGGCGGCCTTGCCGCCCAGCTCCAGCGTCACCTTCTTGCGGGTGCCCGCGACCGACCGGGCGATGGCCTTGCCGACCTCGGTCGAGCCGGTGAACGCGACCTTGTCCACGCCCGGGTGCTCCACCAGCGCCCGGCCGGTGTCGCCCGCGCCGGTGACGATGTTGACCACGCCGGCCGGCAGGTCGGCCTGCTGGCAGATCTCGGCGAACAGCAGCGCGGTCAGCGGCGTGGTCTCCGCCGGCTTGAGCACCACCGTGTTGCCGGCGGCCAGCGCCGGGGCGATCTTCCAGGCCAGCATGAGCAGCGGGAAGTTCCACGGGATGACCTGCGCGGCCACGCCCAGCGGCCGGGGGCTCGGGCCGAACCCGGCGTGCGCCAGCTTGTCGGCCCAGCCCGCGTAGTAGAAGAAGTGCGCGGCGACCAGCGGCAGGTCGACGTCCCGGGACTCCCGGATCGGCTTGCCGTTGTCGAGGGACTCCAGCACGGCCAGCTCGCGGGAGCGCTCCTGGATGATCCGGGCGATCCGGAACAGGTACTTGGCCCGGTCCCGGCCCGGCATCGGGCCCCACACCTTCTCGTACGCCGTGCGGGCGGCGCGGACCGCGCGGTCCACCTCGGCCTCGCCGGCCCAGACGACCTCGGCGAGCACCTCCTCGGTGGCCGGGTTGACCGTCTTGTGGAGATCCTCGCCGGCGACGAACTCGCCGTCGATGAACAGGCCGTAGGACGGCCTGAGGTCGACGATCGCGCGCGACTCGGGCGCAGGGGCGTATTCGAAGATCACGCTCAGTCCAGGGTGAAGTAGTCGGGACCGGAGTAGACGCCGGTCGTCAGCTTGGTGCGCTGCATGAGCAGGTCGTTGAGCAGGCTGGACGCGCCGAACCGGAACCAGTCCGGGTCCAGCCAGTCGCCGCCGACGGTCTCGTTGACCAGGACCAGGTACTTGATCGCGTCCTTGGTGGTCTTGATCCCACCGGCCGGCTTCACGCCGACCTGCCGCCCGGTGGCGGCGCGGAAGTCGCGGACCGCCTCCAGCATCACCAGGGTCACCGGCAGGGTCGCCGCGACCGGCACCTTGCCCGTGGAGGTCTTGATGAAGTCGCCGCCGGCCAGCATCGCCAGCCACGACGCCCGGCGCACGTTGTCGTAGGTGGCCAGCTCGCCGGTCTCCAGGATCACCTTCAGGTGGGCGTCCCCGCACGCCTGCTTGGTGGCCACGATCTCGTCGTAGACCTCCTGGTAACGCCCGGCCAGGAACGCGCCCCGGTTGATCACCATGTCGATCTCGTCCGCGCCGGCCGCCACGGCCGCCCGGGTGTCGGCGAGCTTGACCTCCAGCGGCGCCTGCCCGGACGGGAACGCCGTCGCCACGCTGGCCAGGTGCACGCCGCTTCCGCGCAGCACCTCGGCCACGTGCGGGACCATCGCCGGGTAGACGCAGACCGCGCCGACGTGCGGGCAGGACGGGTCGGCCGGGTCGGGGCGCAGCGCCTTGGCCGCGAGGGCCCGCACCTTGCCGGGGGTGTCGGCCCCTTCGAGGGTGGTCAGGTCGACCATCCGGATGGCCAGGTCGATCGCCTGGGCCTTGGCCGTGGTCTTGATGGAGCGGGTGCCGAGCTGGGCCGCCCGCTGCTCCGCGCCGACCTGGTCCACGCCCGGCAGGCCGTGCAGGAAGGTCCGCAGAGCGGTCTCGGATCGTCCCAGCTCGGAGAGGTCCGACCGGGCCGACGTCGCTGTCGCCGTCATGCCCGGAAGTCTACGCACCCGCGCGCCCCGTGATCTTGGTCACGCGACCGCCCCGTCGGCCGTGGAGGTGAGCGGCGTCGCTCCCCATGTCCCGGGACCCGACCGTTCGGTAGGTTGACCGATCGTGGACGTACACGTCATCGATCACCCGCTCGCCCAGTCGCGGCTGACCGCCATGCGGGACGCGCGCACCGACTCCTCCTCCTTCCGGGCCGCGCTGCACGAGCTCACCACCATGCTCGTGTACGAGGCCGCCCGCTCCTTCCCCGTCGAGAAGTACCCGGTGCAGACCCCCGTCACCGGCGCCGAGGGCACCCGGCTGGCCAACCCGCCGCTGCTCGTGCCCGTGCTGCGGGCCGGCCTCGGCATGGCCGACGCCGCGCTCGGGCTGCTCCCCGAGTCGTCCATGGGCTTCGTCGGCCTCGCCCGCGACGAGGAGACGTACGAGCCGCGCGCCTACATGGAGTCGCTGCCCCGCGACCTCGCCGGCCTGCCCGTGCTCGTCCTCGACCCGATGCTCGCCACCGGCGGCTCCCTGGAGCACTGCTGCCGGCTGCTCGCCGACCGGGGCTGCACCGACATCACCGTCCTCTGCGTGCTCGCCGCGCCCGTCGGCATCCGGCGGCTGGAGGAGTCCGGCCTGCCGCTGCGCCTGGTCACCGCCTCGATCGACGAGGGCCTCAACGACAAGATGTTCATCGTGCCGGGCCTCGGCGACGCCGGCGACCGCCAGTTCGGCGGCATGCCCCGCTTCTGAGGCGCGAGTTGGGGCGCGCGGGGGTGCGCTCAGGCGCTACCGTCTCCGGCCATGACTGGTGTTGCGCTGGCCGAGGAGTTGCTGCTCCTCGCGTACGACGATGAATCCGGCAAGGCGACCATGCCGCGGATCAGCCTCGACCTCGGGATGGCCGCCGCCGTACTGATCGAGCTGGCCCTCGCCGGCCGGGTCGCGTACGCCGACGGGAACCTGGTGGTCACGGACCCGGCGCCCACCGGCGAGCCGATCCTGGACGAGGTCCTGGGCCGGATGGCCGCCGACACCCCGCACAGCCCGTCGTCGTGGGTGCAGCGGCTGCGGCACGGCCTGCGCGACCGGATCCTGGCGACCCTGGTCGCCCAAGGCGTGGTGCGCGACGTCGAGGAGACGGAGCTGGGCTTCATCCACGTGCACCGCTACCCGACGGCGGACGGCACGGTGGAGGAGGACACCCGGCGGCGGCTCGCCGAGGCGCTGGCCGGCGGTCAGCTCCCCGACGAGGCGACGGCGGCGCTGGCCACCCTGGTCGCCGTGCTGCGGATGGAGCCGGCGCTCGGCCTGACCGGCGAGGCTGCCGTCGACGCCCGGCGGCGGCTGGAGGAGATCGCGGGCGGGGCCGGCTTCTCCGGCACCGTCAGCCTGGACGACTCGGTGGTGCGCCCCTCGGTGGCCCTGGTCGTCACCGCCCTCGGCCAGGCGGTCGATGCCGCCCTCGGCAAGCGCCCCTGAGGCACTGACCCACCCACCCAGCCTCGGTGATCAAGAGAAATGCGTCATCGTCGGCCTCGACGATGACGCAAACCTCTTGATCACCGAGCTGCGGCGGGCCCGGCCGCGGGTGCCGGTCAGGAGGCCGGAGGGGGCGGGCGTGCGGCCTTATACGCCGAGGGCGGCGGCGATCTCCGCGCGGAGGGCCGCCAGGGCCGTCGCCGCGCGGCTGCGGGCCGCCGGCACGTCGCCGTCCGCGGCCGGCTCCACCACCTCCAGGTACGCCTTCAGCTTCGGCTCGGTGCCCGAGGGGCGGATCACCACCCGGGCCGCCTCGTTGCGCAGGATCACCACGTCCGCCTCGGGGAGCAGGTCCCGCGCCTCGGTCACCGGCTGCCCGAGCAGCGTCGTCGGGGTGGCCGCCCGCACCCGGGCCATCGTGTCGGCGATGATCCGCAGGTCGTCGACCCGCACCGAGAGCTGGTCGGTGTGGTGCACGCCGAACTCGGCGGCCAGCTCGTCGAGCCGGTCGGTGAGGCTACGCCCCTGCGCCTTCAGGCCGGCGGCCAGCTCGGCGACGGTCAGCGCGGCGGTGATGCCGTCCTTGTCGCGTACGTGTTCCGGGGCGACGCAGTAGCCCAGCGCCTCCTCGTAGCCGTAGACGAGGGGAGCGGAACCGCCGCCGGCCCGGACGATCCACTTGAACCCGGTGAGCGTCTCGTCGTAGGGCAGGCCCCGGGCGGCGCACATGGCCCGCAGCAGGGACGACGACACGATGGTGGTGGCGTAGAGACCCTGCACGCCCCGGCGCATGAGGTGGTCGGCGAGCAGCACGCCCACCTCGTCGCCGCGCAGCATCCGCCAGCCGCCGGACCCGTTCGCGCCCGCCGGGCCGGCAACGGTCGCCGGGCCGGCAACACCCGCCACGCCAGCAGCTCCCGCCGCACCCCGGTCGCGGACGGCGACCGCGCAGCGGTCCGCGTCGGGGTCGTTGGCGATGGCCAGGTCGGCGTCGGTGCGCCGGGCGAGGCCGACGAGGCGGTCGATCGCCCCCGGCTCCTCCGGGTTGGGAAAGCTGACGGTGGGGAAGTCCGGGTCCGGCACCGCCTGGTCGGGCACCACGCCGGGGATGCCGAAGCCGGCGCGGGCGAAGGCGGCGGTCAGCACGGCCGCGCCGACGCCGTGCAGCGGCGTGTAGGCCACCTTCAGCCGCCGGGCCCCCGCCGGGTCGACCACGGCGGCGGCCCGGTCGACGTACGAGACGACGAGGTCGTCGCCGACGACCTGACCGGCCGGGCCCAGCGGCACGTCGGCGAGCGGACCGACCGCCCGGATGGCGGCCTCGATGCCGGTGTCGGCGGGCGGCACGATCTGCGCCCCCGCGCCCAGCTCGCCGCCGAGCTGCGCGCCGAGGTAGACCTTGTAGCCGTTGTCCTGCGGGGGATTGTGGCTGGCGGTCACCATCACGCCGGCCGCCGCGTCGAGCTGCCGCACCGCGTACGCGAGCACGGGGGTGGGCAGCGGGCGGGGCAGCAGCAGGGCGGCGCGGCCCGCGCCGGTGGCGACCTGGGCGGTGCGCTCGGCGAACTCCCGCGAGCCGTGCCGGGCGTCGTACCCGATGACCAGCGGGCCGGTGGCGTCCTGGGCGGCGAGCCAGGCGACGAGCCCGGCGGCGGCCTGGGTGACGACGGCGAGGTTCATCCCGTTGGGGCCGGCGCGCAGCGGGCCGCGCAGCCCGGCGGTGCCGAAGGTCAGCGGCCCGGCGAACCGGTCGGCCAGCTCGGGCGCGCTCCCCGGGAGCCCGTCGAGCACGGCCTGCAGCTCGTCGCGGCTGGCCGGGTCGGGGTCGTCGTCGAGCCACCGCCGGGCCCGGTCGCGAAGGTCGTCGAGCCCGCGCGCGTCGTCGCGGTCGCGGGTCTCGTCAAGGTCAGTGGGTTCCGCCGCCATGGCTCTTGATAGCACGGCGGCGGATCACCACGTCGCGTCGGCCCGGCCGGGCCGGTGTCGCGCCGGCCCGGGCCCGGCCGGCGTCGGGTCGCCCCGTCGGGGTCAGTTGCTGCCGCCGCCGAGCTTGAACGAGGCCACCATCTGGTCGAAGATCGGCTTGCTCTCGGCGAACCGGGCGTCGGTCGAGGAGAGGTAGAACGAGTAGACCTTGCCCTCGTGCACCACCCCGCGCCACACCCCGTGCCGCTTGCTGTCGCCCTCGCCGCACGTGTATTCGAACTCCGCCGCCGCCTTGCCGTCGAGCTCCTGCTCGGTCATCGACACCTGGTTGTACGGCTTCTGGCAGGAGGCCGACCGGCTGCGCAGGCCGTTCGCGGCGGACTCGGCCCAGCGCATCGACGAGGTGCTCCACCGTTCGGAGAGGATGCGCACCTTGCGGCCGTTGTCCTCCGGGTCGACGTAGTCGACCCACACGGCCCCGTCGGCGCTGCGGCGCTCCCAGCCCTTCGGCACCTGCACGGTGACGCCCTTGGCCGACTGCTCCTGCATCTCCACCCCGGGCCCGGCGGGCGCACCCGCGCTCGGCTGCCCCTGCGGGGTGGCCGGCGACTCCGGGTCGTCGCCGCCGGTGAAGGCGAACACGGCGATCAGCAGCAGCACGGCGAGGCCGCCGGCCGCGGCGAGCTGCGTCCTGCGCGGCCAGCCCTTGACGGTGGCGACGAGGCGGCCGGCTGCGCCGCCGCCGGTGGCCGGGGCGGGCGCGCCGGCGGCCGGGGCGGTCCACGGCTGGCCGGTGCCGGGCACCGACCACTGGCCGCCGCCGTACGCGCTGCCGCCGACCCGCTGGGTGGCGTCGGGGGAGCCGCCGAAGCCGGGGACCGGCTGGGTGGCGTCGGGCTGGCTGCCGTAGGTGACCCGCTGCGTCGCGTCCGGTCGGGGCCCGAACGGCACCTGCTGGGTGGCGTCCGGCGAGCTGCCGCCGAAGCCGGGCACCTGCTGGGTGGCGTCGGCCGCACCCCCGCCGAAGCCGGAGACCCGTTGCGTGGCGTCGGGCGAGGCGCCGAGGCCGGAGACCCGTTGCGTGGCGTCGGGCGAGGCGCCGCCCTGGGGCACGCGCTGGGTGGCGTCGGGCGAGGCGCCGTACGTCATCCGCTGGGTGGCCTCCGGCGCGGCGCCCGCGTCGACCCGCTGGGTCGCCGCAGGCGGGCCGCCGTACGTGCGGCCGGCCGGCGGCGGGGGCGGCGTGGGCATCGCCCCGGTGGGGGTGTGCAGCGGGCCGGCGAGTGCGTCGGCGCTGGTGTCGTCCAGCGCGGCGGCGCTCGCGGCGGCGGCGGTCTTCTTCTTGTTCTTGCCCTTCTCGCCCCGGCGCAGCGCGGCCAGCCGGTCGGTCAGCGACTCGCCGGGGGCGAGCATCGCCCGGCCGCCGATCTGCCCGCTGGGCTTCGGCTCCTCGGCGGGCGGCGGCGCGACGACGGGCGGGCGCGGCTTGACCGGCACCACCGCGTACGGGTCGGTGACCGAGTTGACGGCGGTGGCGGTGCTGGTCAGCGGGCCGGCGAGCAGCTCGCGCAGCATCGCGCGGGCGGTGTGCACGTCGAGGCGGCGGGCCGGGTCCTTTTCCAACAGCCCCATCAGCACCCGGGTCAGCGGGCCGCTGCGCTGCGGTGTGGCCGGCGGGTCCTCGACCACGGCGTGCATGGTCTCGATCGGGTCGCCCTTGTCGAACGGGG
This sequence comes from Micromonospora haikouensis, assembly GCF_000876225.1. Classification (NCBI taxonomy): domain Bacteria; kingdom Bacillati; phylum Actinomycetota; class Actinomycetes; order Micromonosporales; family Micromonosporaceae; genus Micromonospora; species Micromonospora haikouensis. Next base: position 1,354,957 of record NZ_JXSX01000001.1, read on the forward strand.
GCCGGCCCTCCACCGCCGTGTAGAGGGTCACGCCGAGCGAGAACAGGTCGCTCGGCGGGCCGAAATCCTGGCCCATGGCCCGCTCGGGCGAGATGAAGTGCGGCGAGCCGAGCACCATCCCCGGCGTGGTGAGCTGCACGTCGGTGGGGAGCTTGGCCACGCCGAAGTCGGTGAGCACGCACCGGCCGTCGGTGCAGATCAGCACGTTGGCCGGCTTGACGTCGCGGTGCAGCACCCCGATCGCGTGGGCCACCTCCAGCGCGCCGAGCAGAGCGATGCCGATCTTGGCAACCGCGCGGGGGGCCACGGGCCCGTCCTCGATCACCATGTCGGCGAGGCTGCGGGCGTCCAGCAGCTCCATCACGATCCAGGGGCGGCCACCCTCGGTGACCACGTCGTACACCTGGACGACGGCCGGGTGTTGGATGGCCGCCGCCGCGCGGGCCTCGCGCAGCGTGCGTTCGTACATGGCGTCGCGGTCGCTCGGGGCCAGGCCCGGCGGGAGGACGACCTCCTTCACCGCCACGTCGCGCCGCAACAGGGTGTCTGTGGCACGCCAGACCGTGCCCATGCCGCCGTTGCCCACCGCGGACCGGAGGGAGTATCGGTCACCGATGGTGGTGCCGGCTGCCGCACGTCCGTGGGGTGGGCTGACTGGTCCGCCGCTCCACGTCGGGATCTGAGTCACAGAAAAGCCACCGGGGGAAATCGAGGGGGCTGGGACACAACACCCCTATCTTGCTGGTTCCGACGCCCGATGCGAAACCCGACGCGACGGACGTTTACCGAACCGGACCCTACGTGGCCAGGCGTTCACCCTCGGGGGCGCCGGGAAAGACAGGGGTCCGGTGTGCGGAATCCCTCACCCTCCGGCGCGGCGGCACGTCCTACCATCCGGGGATGAGCGAACCGCGGTCGAGCGAGTCCGGCTTCCCGATCAAGGGTGTCTACACCCAGGCGGACCTGCCGGAGGACCTGCCCGACCGGCTGGGCGGGCCGGGGGAGTTCCCGTACACCCGTGGGGTCTACTCCACCATGTACACCTCCCGACCGTGGACGATGCGACAGTACGCCGGTTTCGGCACCGCCACCGAGAGCAACGCGCGCTACCACCAGCTCCTGCGCGCCGGCACCATGGGCCTGTCCGTCGCGTTCGACCTGCCCACCCAGATGGGGTACGACTCGGACGACCCGATCGCCCACGGCGAGGTCGGCAAGGTCGGCGTCGCCATCGACTCGATCGAGGACATGCGGCTGCTGTTCGACGGCATCCCGCTGGACAAGGTCTCCACCTCGATGACGATCAACGCGCCGGGGTCGGTGCTGCTCCTGCTCTACCAGCTCGTCGCCGAGGAGGCCGGGGTGCCGGGCGCGGCGCTCAACGGCACCATCCAGAACGACATCCTGAAGGAGTACATCGCCCGGGGGACGTACATCTTCCCGCCGAAGCCGTCGCTGCGGCTGGTCGCCGACACGTTCGCCTACTGCCGGGCGGAGGTGCCGAAGTGGAACACCATCTCCATCTCCGGCTACCACATGGCCGAGGCCGGCGCGACGCCCGCGCAGGAGATCGCGTTCACCCTGGCCAACGGCGTCGAGTACGTCCGGGCGGCGCTCGCCGCCGGGCTGGCCGTGGACGACTTCGCGCCCCGGCTGTCGTTCTTCTTCGTCGCCCGCACCACCCTGCTGGAGGAGGTCGCGAAGTTCCGCGCCGCCCGGCGGATCTGGGCCCGGCTGATGCGCGACGAGTTCGGCGCGAAGAACCCGAAGTCGATGATGCTGCGCTTCCACACCCAGACGGCGGGCGTGCAGCTCACCGCCCAGCAGCCCGAGGTGAACCTGGTCCGGGTGGCGATCCAGGGGCTGGGCGCGGTGCTCGGCGGCACCCAGTCGCTGCACACGAACAGTTTCGACGAGGCCATCGCGCTGCCCACCGAGAAGGCCGCCCGGCTGGCGCTGCGCACCCAGCAGGTCCTCGCGTACGAGACGGACCTGACCGCCACCGTCGACCCGTTCGCCGGGTCGTACGTGGTGGAGGCGATGACCGCCGAGATCGAGGCGGCGGTGGTGGAGCTGATGGAGCGGGTGGCCGACCACGGTTCGGTGGTCGACGCCATCGAGGCGGGCTTCCAGAAGCGGGAGATCGAGCAGTCGGCGTACCGGATGGCCCAGGAGATCGACTCGGGTGAGCGGGTCGTGGTGGGCCTCAACCGGTTCACGGTCGACGCCGACGAGCCGTACGAGCCGCTGCGGGTGGACCCGACGATCGAGGCGGCCCAGGCCGAGCGGCTGGCGAAGCTGCGGGTCGAGCGGGACAACGCCGCCGTCGAGCGGGCGCTGGGCGAGCTGCGCGCCGCCGCCGAGGGCACGGCGAACGTGCTGCACCCGATGAAGGAGGCGCTGCGGTCCCGGGCCACGGTCGGCGAGGTCTGCGGCACCCTGCGCCAGGTCTGGGGCACGTACCGCCCCAGCGACAGGTTCTGACCCACCCCTGATCCGTCGGTTGAGGGGTCGCGAAGCGTAACCGGGCGGGGCTAGGGTCGCCGGTGTGAGCCCAGCCGGGGTGGCCCGGTGTGTGCCACCCGGGGCAGTGGGTAACCCGTCCGGGTGAACGGGACGGACAGCGTGTGCGGGAGCATGCCGACCCGTCGTGTCACCGTCGGGAGTCGTCCGGCCGCCGAGTGCGGTCGGTTAATTGTCTGAGCGGCGGTTAGCCGAAGCGACTAATGCGACAATTCGGTAGCGACGGCCCCGGATCGAGGGTGATTTCGTGACCGCCGAGTCGGTTACGGGTTGTAGGAGGTGTGGGGCAGATGACGGCGTTCAACCGCGATCTACCTGCTGTCCCGCAGATTATGGAGCCCTCCCACCAGGGCTTTCGTGACGCTGCGCGGTCCGATCACTACGGGAATGATGTTGCACAGAGTCACCGTCGAAGGTCTAGGCTGGCGGCTGTCATCCCCGAAGATCCATCCATTCCTAGTGATCGAGATTTCGACGTGACGAGTGCGTTGACGCTGCCGAACGGCAGCCACCTGGCGTCGTCGGCCTGGCCGGAGTCGCCGTCCGGGTCGCAGCCTTTGCCCTTCGAGCTCGACCATCTGCTCGCCCTCCGGGTGCCCGGCCTCGTTGCCACCCGCCGGCACATCCACTCCCACCCGGAGCTCTCCGGCGAGGAGTTCGAGACAGCGGCCCTGATCGCCCGCGAGCTGTCCCTCGCCGGCCTGCGGCCCCGCATGCTGCCGAAGGGCAACGGGGTCATCTGCGACATCGACGGCCGCCCCGACGGCCCGGTGGTCGCGCTGCGCGCCGACATCGACGCGCTGCCGCTGACCGACGTCAAGGACGTGCCCTACCGGTCCACGAAGGACGGCGTCTGCCACGCCTGCGGCCACGACGTGCACACCACCGTGCTGCTCGGCGTCGGCATGCTGCTGGCCCAGCTCGCCGACCTCGGCGAGCTGGACGGCCGGGTCCGGCTGATCTTCCAGCCAGCCGAGGAGATCCTGCCCTGCGGCTCGCTGGAGGTCATCGAGGCCGGCGGCCTCGACGACGTCGTGCAGATCTTCGCGCTGCACTGCGACCCCAACCAGCCCGTCGGCAAGGTCGGCCTGCGGGTCGGCCCGATCACCGCCGCCGCCGACAACGTCACCGTGCGGCTCACCGGCCCGGGCGGGCACACCGCCCGTCCGCACCTGACCGTCGACCTGGTCGACGCGCTCGGCCGGCTGGTCACCGAGGTGCCCGCCCTGGTCAGCCGCCGGGTGCCGGCCAACAGCGGGCTGCTGCTGGTGTTCGGCCACGCCTCGGCCGGCACCCGGTACAACGTGATCCCGTCCGAGGCGACGGCGTCCGGCACCCTGCGGGTGATGGACCGCAACACCTGGGACGAGGCCCCCAAGATCGTCGCTCAGGTGGTGCGGGACGTCATCGCCCCCACCGGCGCCACCGTCGACCTGGAGTACCTGCGCGGCCGACCTCCGGTCACCAACGACGCCAGGGCGATCCAGGTGCTGACGGCGGCGACCCACGCCGCGCTCGGCCCGGACGGGGTCGCCGAGACCCCGCAGAGCATGGGCGGCGAGGACTTCTCCTGGTATCTGGAGCACGTCCCCGGCGCGCTGGCCCGGCTCGGCGTCGGCCGGTCCGGCCCGAACGTCGACCTGCACCGGGCCTCGTTCGACGTCGATGAGCGGGCCATCGCTGTCGGCGTCCGGGTCATGGTGCAGACCGCGCTGCGGGCACTGGCGGCGGCGCGCTGACGACCGGCGCCGGCGCCCGCCGCCGGCGCCGCCTCAGCACCGTCACCAGCACGGCCACCGGCACGCCGATGGCCACCGCGAACGGCAGCAGCGCCCCGAGCACCGTGAGCAGCACGCCCAGCGAGGCGACGAACGCCGTCCAACCGCCGCGCAGGCCGACCAGGAAGCCGGTGTCGGGCTCCGGGTCCCGGACGTCCGCCTCCGGCCCGACCAGGGTGAGGGTGATGGTGGAGAGCGCCGTCAGGTCGGCCAGGCGGCGCTTCTTCGCCTCCAGCGAGGCGAGGTCGGCCTCCCGGCGGGCCACCTCGCTCTCCAGCGTCACCAGGTCGCCGATCGAGGTGGCCCGCGCCAGCAGCTTGCGACCGCTCTCGACCCGGGCCCGCTGGGTGGCGATCCGCGCGTCGAGGTCGACGGTCTCCTCGGTCACGTCCTCCGTGCGGATCGCCCGCTGTTCCTGCCGGCCGAGCCGCGCCAGCTCCTCCAGCACGGCGGTGAACCGCTCCGCCGGCACCCGCAGCTGCAGTTCCGCCCGGGCGTTGGCGGTCCCCCCGCTGCTGCGCTCGTCGCCGCCGACGAAGCCACCGATGCCGGTGACCGCCGTGACGGCCGACCGGGCGGCGGCGTCCACATCGTCCACCCGTACCCGCATGGTTCCGGTGTAGATGATCGAGCGCTGGTCGACCCGCAGGTCCGGTGACCCGCCGCCCGCGCCCGAGCGCGCCCCGCCGGCATCGGCCCCCTGCTCCGCCTTCGCCCCGCCGGCCGGCGCCCCCTGCTGCGGAGCCACCGCCGCCGAGTCCTCGGCGCCGCCGCTGCCGCCGTCGGCGCTGCACCCACCGACCGCCAGCAACGCCACCAACCCCACCGCGGTCCACAACCTGCGTCTCGCGTGTCCGTCCATCAACAGCTCCGATCGTCTGCGCCCCCCATCGGGCGATACGTCAGACGCGACGCGGCACCGGGCCGGTTCCGGCAGACTGCGCTCAGAGACATCACGATTAGGTCAATCGAGGAGTCACGATGCAGCTCACCAAGTACGCCCACTCCTGCCTCCGCGTCGAGCACGACGGCGGGGTGCTGGTCGTCGACCCCGGCGTCTTCAGCGACCCGGGCGCGCTGGACGGGGCGGACGCGGTGCTGATCACCCACGAGCACCCCGACCACGTCGACGTCGCGGCCCTCACCCGGCAGCTCGACCGCCGGCCGCTGCGCATCCACGGCCCGGCCTCGCTGGCCGGCGTCCTCGGCGACGCGGCCGAGGCCCTGGAACCGGTCGCGCCCGGCCAGTCGTTCACGGCCGCGGGCGTGCCGGTACGCGCCTACGGCGGCCGGCACGCCGTCATCCACCCCGACATCCCGGTCGTGGACAACCTCGGATACCTGCTCGACGACGTCGTCTACCACCCCGGCGACTCGCTGGTGGCACCCGAGGACGTCCAGGTGGACACGCTCTTCGCGCCGATCCACGCCCCCTGGTCGAAGTTCTCCGAGGTCGTCGACTTCATCCGCGCCGTCGCCCCGCGCCGGGCCTTCGCCCTGCACGACGGGCTGCTCAACGACAACGGGCTCGCCGTCCTCGACCGCCAGTACGCCGCCCTGTCCGGCACCGACTACCAGCGCCTCGAGCCGGGCAGCCGGCTCGACGCCTGAGCCGTGCCGCTCCCGCAGGACCTCCTCCGGCGGCTCTACACCGAGCCGCCGGAGGGGTTCGTCGCCACCCGCGACGCGGCCGTCGCCGAGGCCCGGCGCTCCGGCGACCCGGCCACGGCCCGCGAGATCGCCCGGCTGCGCCGGCCCACCGTGGCCGCCTGGCTGGTCAACCTGCTCGCCCTGCGCCGCCCCGAGCTGGTCGCCGACCTGACCCAGCTCGCCGAGGCGCTGCGCGCCGCCCAGCGCGACCTGCGCGGCCCCCGGCTGCGGGAGCTGTCCGCCCAGCGGCGGGCGGCGGTCGCCGCACTGGTCGCCGAGGCGCGCCGGCTGGCCGCCGACGTCGAGGGCGGCCCGCCGGCCGGGAAGCTGCCGCTGGGCGAGGTGGAGGCAACCCTCAACGCCGCCCTCTCGGACGCGGGGGTGGCCGAGCAGGTGCGCTCGGGCCGGCTGTTGCGGGCCGCCAGCTACGCCGGCTTCGGCGAGGTGCCCCGCCCCCAGCTCCGCCTGGTCACCGGCGGCGAGGAGCCGACACCGCCCGCCGGCCCGCCCGCCGGCCCCGGGCACCGCGCCGCCGACCGGAGGACGGGTCGTGGCGAGCACGCCGGCCGTGCCGATCAGGCCGGCCGGAAGGCCGGCCGCGCCGATCACGCCGATCACGCCGCCCGCGAGGCGGGCCGCACCACCCGGGAGGACGACCGCGCCGAGCGTGCCGCCCGGAAGGCCGACCGTGCCGAGCGGGACGCCGCCCGTGCCACCCGGGAGGCGGAGCGCGCCGCGCGGGCCGAGCGGGCCCGGCAGCGCCGGGCGCTGGAGCGGGAACTGACGCGGGCGCGTACCGACCAGGAGCGGGCCGAGGCGGAGCTGGCCGGCGCGGCGGAGGCCGAGCACGACGGCGCCGAGGAACTGGCCGGCATCGAACGGTCGCTGGCCGAGCTGGAACGGCGGCGCGCCCGGGCCGAACAGGAGCTGAGCCGACGGAAGCTGGCCCGCCGGGCGGCGGAGCGGGCCGTCACCGCCGCCCGCCGCCGCACCGGCGAGGTCGAGGGCGCGATCGAGGCGGTGGACGCCGAAGAGGGGGCTGCGGCGGAGGGCCCCGGCGGGGCAGACTGATCCCGATGACGCCGGAGCAGGTCGCCGCCGCGAGCAAGCCGTTGGTGCTGGGGCTCGGGGCGGCGTTCACCCGCTGCCCGGCCACCCTGCGCCGGGCCGGCCGGCTCGGCATCCCCGGCTGGGCCTTCCACGTCGCCGGCCGGGCCGGGGTGCTCGGCGACGTCCGGGTCGCCACGGTGACCGCCGCCCTCGGCTTCGTCGCCCCCGACGCCGTCGCCGACGGGTGGGACGCCGCCGCCCGCGTGCTCCGCCCGCCCGAGGTGGCGGCGGCGTACCTGGCCGAATGCTGCCGGTGGGGCATCGAGCACCTGGCCGCCATGGCCGGGGTGACCCGGCTGGCGACCCTGCTGCACCGGGTGGCCGACGCGGCCGACGCCAGCGCGATGCCGCTCTTCGCCGCCTGGCGGGCCACGCCGCCGCCGGCCGACTCACCGGCCGCCCGCGCCGCCGTCGGGCTGCTGCTGCTCCGGGAACACGTCATCGGGGCGTGCCTGCTGGCGTCGCGGGCCGGCGGGCTGACGCCGCTGGAGTCGGTGCTGTCCGGCCCGGACGGGGAGTCCGCCGCGCTCGCCTGCGGCTGGCCGCCGCCGTATCCCCCGGCCGGGCCCCTGGTGCGCCGGCGGCTGTGGGCCGACGCGGTGACCGACCGCCTGACGTCGGTCGGCTTCCGGGCCCTCACCCCGGCCGAGGGCACCGAACTGCTCGACCTGCTGACCAGCGCGCACACCCTGGTGCAAGGAAGGGCCCCTTCCTGACGCCTGAGGTGCAGACTCACCACGCCGCCCCGCGCCGAGCGGCGCGCGGGGCGCTGCGGGGCGCCGGGCGCGCCAGGGGGAGCGGGAGCGGCGGGAGGAAAATGGGGGGCGCGGGCGCAGGGGTGGCTGCCAGGATCGCCCCGTGACTCTTCCCGCCGGCTGGGCGGCGCGCCGCCCCACCCTCGACGACGTACCCGCGATCCTCGCGGTCGTGCACGCCGCCGACACCTTCTCGATCGGCCACCCGGACTTCGACGCCGAGGACGTCAAGGCCGCGCTGACGGCACCGTACTTCGACCCGGCGCGCGACTCCTGGCTGGTCAGCGACCCCCAGGGCCGGCTCGTCGCCTGGTCGCTGGTGGACAACCCGACCGGGGTGGGCCGGGAGTTCGTCGACGTCCTCGTCGACCCGGAGCACGGCGCGGCGGTCCGTGCGCCGCTGCTCGCCCGGATGCTGGACCGGGTCGCCGAACGGGCCGCCGAGCGGGGCCTGCCCGCGCTGACCGTCCGCGTGTCGGCGTACGGGCCGGAGACCCGGTGGGCGGCAGAGCTGGCCGAGGCCGGGTTCACCCGGGTGAAGCGGTACCTGCGGATGAGCCGGGAGCTGGCCGACCTGCCCGCCGAGCCGCCGCTGCCGCCGGGGGTGACGGTCCGCCCGTTGCGGGCCGGCGACGAGGCGGACCTGCGGCTGTTCCACCGGATCTTCGACACGTCGTTCCGGGACACCCCGGACTACGAGCCGGTCGGGTACGACCAGTGGCGCGAGCACCTGCCCGCGTACGCCAGGACCTGGGACGAGTGGTTCGTCGCCGAGGTCGACGGGGAGCCGGCCGGCGCGTTGCAGTCGTCCGACCAGGCGCTGGAGCAGGACATGGGCTGGGTGCGCACCCTGTCGGTGCTGCCGACGCACCGGCGGCGCGGGGTGGGGGCCGCGCTGCTGCGCCGGGCCTTCGCGGTCTACGCGGCCAAGGGGCGGCGGCATGCCGGCCTCGGCGTGGACCTCGCCAACCCGACCTCCCCGGCGACGCTCTACCGCTCGGTGGGGCTGCGGGAGCTGCACTGGGCCGACATGTACGAGCGCACCGTCCCCGCCGCCGCTGGGTGACAGGAACCTTGCCGCTGCGTGACAGGAACCCCGCCGCCGCGTGACGGGCGGCCCGCCGGTGTGGGCCAGGCGACCCCGCCCCGGGCCGCCGTGCGCCCCGATCCGGGGGAGAGCAGACTGAGGGCGTGGGAGACGCGCTATGCCGACGCGGTGCCGGTGGGGCGGGACCGCAGCTCGCTGACGTAGTCGTCGGGCGCGCCCGCCTTCTCGGCGGCGTTGGCGATCTCCGACAGGTACCAGGCCGTCGGCAGGCCGCCCTCGTAGCCGTCGAAGACGTAGACCCAGGCGGTCACGTCCCCGTCGAGGGTGGAGACCCGGACGTGCAGCTTCCGGTACGTCCCGGAGGTCACCCCCTCGATCTCGTCGAGCTGGGCGGCGTCGTACGGGTGGATGTCGTAGAGCGCCACGAACACCCGGTCACCGGGGGACTCGACGACGGTGCTGACCGCGCCCTCCCAGCCGATCACGCCCTCGCCGGCGAAGGTGAGCCGCCAGCCCTCCAGCCAGCCGACGCCGACCATCGGGGAGTGCGGGCAGTAGGCGCGCATCCGGGCGGGATCCAGGTTTGAGCCGTAGGCGGCGTAATGACGCACGGCGATGACGATAGCCCGGCGGACGGGTGGGGGAGAATACGACGGTGCGTGTCGGACGTGTCGGGGAGAAGAAAGTCACTGTGAGCATGGACGAGGGGCGACAGCTGTGAGCCAGATCGTGATCATCGGCGGTGGGCCGGCCGGGTACGAGGCGGCTCTGGTCGCCGCCCAGTTGGACGCCGATGTGACCGTGGTGGAGGCCGAGGGGGCCGGCGGCGCGTGCGTGCTGTCCGACTGCGTCCCGTCGAAGACGTTCATCGCCAGCTCGGAGGTGGTCACCGGCTACCGGGACACCGAGGAGTTCGGGGTGCACTCCGACGGGCTGGAGGCGGTAACGGTCGACGCGCGGACCGTGCACGAGCGGGTCAAGCGGCTCGCGCTGGCCCAGTCCGCCGACATCCACGCCAAGCTGGTCAAGGCCGGCGTCACCTTCGTCGCCGGCACGGCCCGGCTCGGCGAGGACATGCTGGGCCACACCCACCGCGTCGTCGTCACCCCGGCCGACGGCTCCGGAAAGCACACGATCGACGCGTCGACCGTGCTGGTCGCCACCGGGGCCACCCCGCGTCAGCTCCCCACGGCCGTGCCCGACGGCGAGCGCATTTTGACCTGGCGGCAGGTGTACGACCTGCCCGAGCTGCCCGAGCACCTGATCGTGGTCGGCTCCGGCGTCACCGGTGCCGAGTTCGCCAGCGCATACCTGGCGATGGGGGTCCCGGTCACCCTCGTCTCCAGCCGGGACCGGGTGATGCCGCACGAGGACGCCGACGCCGCCATGGCGATCGAGCGGGTGTTCCGCTCCCGGGGCATGACGATCCTCAACAACTCCCGCGCCGAGGGCGTGCGGCGCACCGCCGACGGGGTGGAGGTGGAGCTGGCCGACGGCCGGCTGGTGCAGGGCTCGCACGCGCTCATCGCGGTCGGCTCGATCCCCAACACCGCCGGCCTCGGCCTCGCGGAGTACGGCGTGGAGCTGGCCCGGGGCGGCTACGTCACCGTCGACCGGGTGTCGCGCACCAACGTCCCCGGCATCTACGCGGCCGGCGACTGCACGGGGGTGCTGCCGCTGGCCAGCGTCGCCGCGATGCAGGGCCGGATCGCGATGTGGCACGCCCTCGGCGAGGCGGTCCGGCCGCTGCGGCTGCGTACGGTCGCCGCGAACGTCTTCACCGACCCGGAGCTGGCCACCGTGGGCGTCTCCCAGGACGAGGTGGACGCGGGCCGGACCCCGGCCCGCCAGGTGATGCTGCCGCTGTCGGGCAACGCGCGGGCGAAGATGGACGACCTCGCCGACGGCTTCGTGAAGCTGTTCTGCCGCCCGGCCAGCGGCCAGGTGATCGGCGGCGTGGTGGTGGCCCCGAAGGCCAGCGAGCTGATCCTGCCGATCACGATGGCGGTGGAGAACAACCTCACGGTCAACGAGCTGGCCCAGACCATCACGATCTACCCGAGCCTGTCGGGCTCGATCACCGAGGCGGCCCGCCAGCTCATGCTCCACGAGCTGGAGTAGTAGCTCGCATCCCGCTGACGGTCAGTCGGTCGGGGGTTCGGGGCGGGCGCGGCGGGCGCCGAAGGCGGTCATCGCCCACCCGGCCGCCGCGAAGCCGGCCGCCGCCGCCCCGGCGATCACCAGCAGCTGCCACGCCGACTCGGTCAGCGCCGTGCCGCCGAGGTGCCCGATCAGCGTCCCGTAGGTGGCCCAGCCGGCCGCCGCCAGCGCCTCGTACGCGAGGAACAGCCGGTACGGGTACCGGCTGCGGCCGGCGGCGAAGCAGGCGGCCATCCGGCCGCCGGGCACGAAGCGGCAGAGCAGGATCACCAGCGGCCCCGGCCGGCGCAGCCCCCGGGTCACCCGGCCGGCGATCCGGCGGGCCCGGCCCGGCGCGGCGGTCGGTGCCGGCCGGCGGTCCGGCGCGCGCCGGCCCAGCAGGTAGCAGGCGAGGTCGCCGGCGAAGACGCCGAGCGCGCCGACGCCGATGGTCACCGGCAGGCTCAGCCCGCCGTACACGGTGAGCGCGCCGCCGGTGATCATCAGGACCTGCGTGGGTACGACCGGCACGAAGGCGTCGACCGCCAGCAACCCGAGCAGGACCAGGTAGGCCCAGAGCGGCGAGGCGACGTTGGTCAGCAGCTCAGGCACGACAACCCCCTCGCCGGGTCCGGCCGATCGGATGCACCGAGCCTGCCGGCGTGCCCGGCGTCACCGCAGCCCACCCCGGCCGGTGGTGACCGCCGACACGGCCGGCGGGCCGGCAACCTCGGCGTACGGGTGGAGGCGGTCGGCGCGTCCGTGACGAGCGGCGTACCGTTGTCGGGGCGCGGCCCCGCACGTCGGGCCCTCGTTCCCGACGTCCGGGCCGCCAGGGCCGCCGGCAGGTCCCGTGCCGGCGGCCCGCCCGTGTCACGACGCTCAGCCCTGGACCGGGGCGGGCCGGGGCCCCGGGTCGCCGACGGCGACCGGGTCCGGCTGGCTGAACTGGGCCTGGTAGAGCCGGTGGTACGCGCCCCTGGCGGCCAGCAGCTGCTCGTGGGTGCCCTGCTCGACGATGCGGCCGTTCTCCATCATCAGGATCAGGTCCGCGTCGCGGATGGTGGACAGGCGGTGGGCGATGACGAAGCTGGTCCGGTCGGAGCGCAGCGCCGCCATGGCCCGCTGGAGCAGCACCTCCGTGCGGGTGTCCACCGAGCTGGTCGCCTCGTCGAGGATCAGCAGCGACGGCTCGGCCAGGAACGCCCGGGCGATGGTGATGAGCTGCTTCTCGCCCGCGCTGACGTTGCTGCCCTCGGAGTCGATGACGGTGTCGTAGCCGTCGGGGAGGCTGCGCACGAAGCGGTCCACGAACGTGGCCCGCGCGGCGGCCACGATCTCCGCCTCGCTCGCGCCCGGCCTGCCGTACGCGATGTTGTCGCGGATCGTGCCGCCGAAGAGCCAGGTGTCCTGGAGCACCATGCCGATCCGGCCGCGCAGGTCGTCGCGGCGCAGGGTGGTGATGTCGACCCCGTCGAGGGTGATCCGGCCGGCGTCCAGCTCGTAGAAGCGCATGACCAGGTTGACCAGGGTGGTCTTGCCGGCCCCGGTCGGCCCGACGATGGCCACCGTGTGGCCCGGTTCGGCGACCAGCGACAGGTCGGTGATCAGCGGCTTGTCCGGCTCGTACCGGAAGGAGACGCGGTCGAACTCGACGCGGCCGTGCGGGTCGGCGACCCGGGCCGGCACGGCCGGGTCGGGGCTCTGCTCCTCGGCGTCGAGCACCGCGAACACCCGCTCGGCGGAGGCGACCCCGGACTGCAGCAGGTTGGCCATCGAGGCGACCTGGGCCAGGGGCTGCGTGAACTGCCGCGAGTACTGGATGAACGCCTGCACGTCGCCGAGGCTCATCGTGCCCGACGCCACCCGCAGCCCGCCGACCACGGCGATCGCGACGTAGCTGAGGTTCCCGATGAACATCATCGCCGGCATGATGATCCCGGAGATGAACTGGGCGCCGAAGCTGGCCCGGAACAGCTCGTCGTTCTTGGCGGTGAAGGCGGCCTCCACCTCGCGCTGCCGGCCGAAGACCTTCACCAGCTCGTGGCCGGTGAACGCCTCCTCGATCTGGCCGTTCAGCTCGCCGGTGTGCGTCCACTGGGCGATGAACCTCTGCTGCGAACGCTTCGCGATCGCGCCGGTGACCACCACCGACAGCGGCACCGCGACCAGGGCCACCAGCGCCAGCAACGGCGAGATCCAGAACATCATGGCCAGTACGCCGACCACGGTCAGCAGCGAGGTGAGCAGCTGGCTCAGCGTCTGCTGGAGGGTCTGCGAGATGTTGTCGATGTCGTTGGTGACCCGGCTGAGCAGCTCGCCCCGGGGCTGCCGGTCGAAGTACGGCAGCGGCAGCCGGTTCAGCTTGTCCTCGACGTCGGCGCGCAGCCGCAGCACCGTGCGCTGCACCACCCCGTTGAGCAGCCAGCCCTGCCACCACATGAGCACGCTGGCCGCCAGGTAGAGGGCGAGCGCGAACAGCAGCACCCGGCCCAGGGCGGTGAAGTCGATGCCGACCCCGGGCACCACGTCCATCCGGGCCAGCATGTCGGCGAAGTTGTCGTTGCCGGCCGCGCGGGCCGCCGCGACCGCCTGCTCGGCGGTGGTCCCGGCCGGTAGCTGCCGGCCGATCACCCCGCTGAAGATCAGGTCGGTGGCGTGGCCGAGCACCTTCGGCCCGTACACGCTGAAACCGACGCTGACCAGCGCGAGGGTGACGATGACGATCAGCTGGAGGCGGTGGGGCCGCAACCGGCGCAGCAGCCGCCGGGCCGACGGCCCGAAGTTCATCGACTTCTCGGCCGGCATGCCGGCGCCCATCCACGGCGGGCCGCCGCGCTGGCCGCCGGGGGGCAGCCGTTTCGGCGTGGCCGGCTCCGCCTTCGCCGCCCCGACGGGCCGCTGGTCCGGTACGGCCGTCATGCCGGCACCCCCGCCGTCTGCTGGGACGCGACGATCTCCGCGTACGTCGGGCAGTTCTCCAGTAGTTCGGCGTGCCGGCCCATCCCGACGATGCCCCCGTCCTCGAGCACGATGATCTGGTCGGCGTCGACGATCGTGGAGACCCGCTGGGCCACGATCACCACCGCCGCGTCCCTGGTGACCGGCCGCAGCGCCGCCCGCAGCCGGGCGTCGGTGCCGAGGTCGAGCGCCGAGAACGAGTCGTCGAACAGGTAGATCTCCGGCTTGCGCACCAGGGCGCGGGCGATCGCGAGGCGCTGCCGCTGCCCGCCGGAGACGTTGGTGCCGCCCTGCGCGATCGGGGCGTCCAGCCCCTCGGGCAGCTCGGCGACGAAGTCGCGCGCCTGGGCGACCTCCAGGGCGGCCCAGAGCTCGTCGTCGGTGGCATCCGGGTTGCCGTACCGCAGGTTGCTGGCGATCGTGCCGCTGAACAGGTACGGCCGCTGCGGCACCAGCCCGATCCGCCGCCACAGCTCGTCCGGGGCGAGGTCGCGCACGTCCACCCCGTCGACCAGCACCGCCCCGGCCGTGGCGTCGACCAGTCGGGGGATCAGCGTCAGCAGGGTCGTCTTGCCGGCCCCCGTGCTGCCGATGACGGCCGTGGTGCGCCCCGCGCGCGCCGTGAACGAGATGTCGTGCAGCACCGGCGCGCTCGCCCCCGGATACTGGAACCGGACGTCGCGCAGCTCCAGCTCGCCTCGGACGGTCACCTCGGTCACCGGTGCGGCCGGCGGGACGACCGTCGAGTCGGTGTCCAGCACCTCGACGATCCGCTCGGCGCAGACCGCGGCGCGGGGGACCATCATCAGCATGAGGGTGGCCATCATGACGGCCATCAGGATCTGCATGAGGTACTGCAGGAAGGCGGTGAGCGCACCGACCTGGATCTGACCGGCGTCGACGCGTTCCGCGCCGAACCAGAGCACGGCGATGCTGGAGACGTTGAGCACCAGCATCACGATGGGGAAGATCAGGGCCATCAGCCGGCCGGTGCGCAGGGCGGTCGCCGTGAGGTCGGCGTTCGCGCGGCCGAAGCGCTCCGTCTCGTACGGCTCCCGGACGAACGCCCGGACCACCCGGATGCCGGTGATCTGCTCGCGCAGCACGCGGTTGACCACGTCGATGCGGGTCTGCATCAGCCGGAACCCGGGCACCATCCGCCGGATGATCAGCGCGAGCGCGACCGCCAGCACCGGGACGCTGACCAGCATCAGCCAGGACAGCCCGATGTCCTCCCGCAGCGCCATCACCACCCCGCCGACGCTCATGATCGGCGCGGCGGCCAGGATGGTGCAGCTCATCAGCACGAGCATCTGCACCTGCTGCACGTCGTTGGTGTTGCGGGTGATCAGCGAGGGCGCGCCGAAGCGGGCCACCTCGCGGGCGGAGAACCGGTTGACGTGGGCGAACAGCTCGGCGCGGACGTCCCGCCCGAAGCCCATCGCCGTGCGCGCGCCGAGGTAGACCGCGGCGGTGGAGCAGGTGATCTGCACCAGGCTGACCAGCAGCATCCAGCCGCCCGTACGCATGATGTAGCCGGTGTCGCCCCGGGCCACGCCCTGGTCGATGATGTCGGCGTTGAGGCTCGGCAGGTAGAGCGAGGCCATCGTGCCGACGAACTGGAACGCCAGCACCGCCGCCAGTGGCCGATGGTAGGGGCGCAGGTACGCGCGGAGCAGCCGGATCAGCACGCAGAGGTCTCCGGTCTCGTGTCGTGGGGCGTCATCTGTGGTTCCTCTCCACTGCCGATGACCTCGAGCAGGAACTGCCGGATCACGGCCGCCTTCGCCGGGTCTGCGTCGACCGAGGTCAGCGGTCGGCCGGACTGCATGAGGGTGATGAGTGCGGCGACCCGTTCCCGGCCGGCGGGGGTCAGGACGAGCCGCACGCTGCGCCGGTCGGTGTCGTCGCGCTGCCGCTCGACGAGGCCGTCCCGCTCCAGCGTGTCGACGATGCCGGTGAGGGTGGCCGGGCGGATGAAGCCGGCCTCGGCGACCGCCCGGAGGGGCAGCTCGCCGTGCTGGGCCAGGGTCATCAGGGTGGCCATGCCCGCCTGGGTCAGACCGTGCTCCTCGGCGAGGTAGCGGTTCCACCGCTGGCCGACGATGTGACCGGCGGTCACCAGCAGCCGGCCCAGCGGCACGTCCCGCAGCCCGATCAGGTCCATGCGCTCATGTTAGCCCCCTGATAGTCAGGCCCCAAACGAAATAGCGGCGGCGGCGGCGAGGAAGACCACCTGGAGCAACGCGCGAGGCACGAGCGGGGTCACCGGTCGACCGGCCAGGGTCAGCCCGCGCCGGGCGGCCGAGGCGTTGGCCGGGAACATGGCGAGCAGCAGCAGCCCCAGCCCGGCCGCCGCCCACCCCGCCGTGGCCGGCACGAGCAGCGCCACGGCGCCGGCCAGCTCCAGCACGCCGGTGACGGTCACCAGCAGCCCCGGGTGGGGCAGTCGGGGCGGCACCATGGCGATCAGGTCGGCCCGGCGGCCGGTGAAGTGGGCGAACGCGGTGAGCGCGAACAGGGCCGCCAGCCCGACCCGCAGCGCGGGGTGCCAGCCGTCCAGGGCGTCCACGCCGAGCAGCCCGGCCAGCCGGGCCAGGGTGAATCCGGCGACGAGGGCGATCAGGGGTGCCATGGGAACCTCCTCGGTCAGGGGTAACTTGTCACTGGCTAGATTGCGCCCGCCTCGCCATCTTGTCAACGACAAGTTAGGCTTCGGCCATGACCGGACAGCGTGGCTACCATCACGGTGACCTGCGTCGCGCCCTGCTCGCCGCCGCCGTCGAGGCGATCACCGAGGCCGGGCC
Source organism: Micromonospora haikouensis (assembly GCF_000876225.1). Taxonomy (NCBI): domain Bacteria; kingdom Bacillati; phylum Actinomycetota; class Actinomycetes; order Micromonosporales; family Micromonosporaceae; genus Micromonospora; species Micromonospora haikouensis. The sequence continues at coordinate 1,371,728 of NZ_JXSX01000001.1, forward strand.
GGCGGCCCTGAGCCTGCGCGACCTGGCCCGCCGCGCCGGGGTCTCGCACGCCGCCCCCGCCCACCACTTCGGCGACAAGGCGGGGCTGCTCACCGCGCTCGCCGTCGAGGGCTTCGACCTGCTGGCCGGGGCGCTGCGCGAGGCCGGCGACCTGCTCGACGCCGGTGTCGCGTACGTCCGCTTCGCGGTCGGGCACCGCGCCCACTTCGAGGTGATGTTCCGCCCGGAGCTCTACCGCCGCGACGACCCGGAGGTGGCGGCCGCCCGCGAGCGGGCCGGCGTGGCGCTGCGGGCCGGAGTGGCCGCCCTCCCGCGCGACGGCACCGACCCGGACCAGGAAGCGGACGCCCTCGCCGCCTGGTCGATCGTGCACGGATTCGCGACCCTCTGGCTGGCCGGGGCGCTCCCGCCCCGCACCGGCCCGGACCCGGAGGCCGCCGCCCGGAACGTCATCCGCCGCCTCTTCGACTGACGCCGGCCCGGCCTCGACTGACGCCCCTCGGCTTCGGCTGACGCCGGCCCGGCTTCGACCGACGCCCCGGCTTCGGCTTCGGCTGACGCCGGCTCAGCGCGGAGCGCGCCGCTGCGCCGGCTCGGCCGGGGTCGCGTCGATGTACTCGCGCATCACCTCGGCCATCTCGCGCAGGAACGCGGCGGTCGCCGCCGCCTGCTCCGGAGAGAGCCGACCGACCGCCCGCTCCACCCCGACGAGCATCGGCCGCAGCGCCTCGACCACCTGTTCGGCGGCGTGGTCGGTGACCTGGAGACACAGCCGCCGCCGGTCGCGCGGGTGCGGTGCCCGCGCCACGTGCCCGGCCTGCACCAGCCGGTCGACCAGGCTGGTCGCCGACGCCGACCGGATGCCCAGCCGGTTGCCCAGCTCGACGGGGCCGAGCGGCTCCGTGCTGGCGACGAGGTGCTCGATCGCGGCGGCGTCGGTCGCCCCGATGCCCAGCCGCCGGGCCAGCGCGGCGCGGGTGTCCCCGGCGATCCGGAGCATGTCGCGTAGCGCCGCCACCGTCTCGGTGTCCGCCGCCGGCCGGCCCGCAGCCCCGTTGCGCGTCGTCCCGCTGTCCGCCGGGCTCGCCTGGGTGCCGGGCGCGACTGCCCGCGCCGGTGATGCGGGCGAAACGTGCTCCATGGGTAAAAGTTAGCACCCGATAATAGTTAGACAGGCGAGTAATTCACCTGGCGCGCACCTCGGCGGGCTCACCAGCTCGTCGGGAGGGGCATCCCCTCGGTGTAGCCGGCCGTGCTCTGCACCCCGACCAGCGCCCGCTCCGCGAACTCCGCCAGAGTGCGCGCACCCGCGTACGTGCACGCGCTGCGTACCCCGGAGATGATCTCGTCGATCAGGTCCTCGACGCCCGGACGGTCGGGGTCGAGATACATCCGGGCCGACGAGATGCCCTCCTCGAAGATCCCCTTGCGTGCCCGGTCGAACGCGCCGTCCTCGGCCGTACGCGCGCTCACCGCCCGCGACGAGGCCATCCCGAAGCTCTCCTTGTACCGCCGGCCGTCCGCGTCGGTGTACAGGTCGCCGGGGGACTCGTAGGTGCCGGCGAACCAGGACCCGATCATCACGTTCGACGCGCCGGCGGCCAGCGCCAGCGCCACGTCGCGCGGGTGCCGCACCCCGCCGTCGGCCCAGACGTGCCGGCCCAGCTCCCGCGCCGCCGCCGCGCAGTCCAGCACCGCCGAGAACTGCGGCCGCCCCACGCCGGTCATCATCCGGGTGGTGCACATCGCGCCCGGCCCGACGCCCACCTTCACGATGTCGGCACCGGCCTCGACGAGGTCGCGTACCCCGTCGGCGGTGACGACGTTGCCGGCCGCGACCGGGACGCCCGGGTCGAGCTTGCGCACCGCCCGCAGCGCGGACATCATCCGCTCCTGGTGCCCGTGCGCGGTGTCCACCACCAGGGTGTCGACCCCGGCCTCCAGCAGCGCGGCGGCCTTGCCGGTGACGTCGCCGTTGATGCCGACGGCCGCCGCGACCCGCAGCCGGCCCCGGTCGTCCACCGCCGGCCGGTAGAGGGTCGCGCGCAGCGCGCCCTTGCGGGTCAGCACCCCGACCAGGCGGCCGTCGCCGTCCACCACCGGCGCGAGCCGCCGCCGGGCCGCCGAGAGCCGGTCGAATCCGGTACGCGGGTCCGCATCCGCCGGCACCGTGTGCAGCTCGGTCGACATCACGTGCCGGAGCTGGGCGAACCGGTCCACGCCCAGGGTGTCCGCCTCCGTCACCACGCCCAGGGGGCGGCCGGCCTCGTCGACCACCACCACCGCGCCGTGCGACCGCTTCGGCAGCAGGTGGATGGCGTCGCCGACGGTGTCGGTGGGGCCGAGGGTGATCGCCGTGTCGTGCACCAGGTGCCGCCGCTTGACCCAGCCGACCACGTTGGCCACCACGTCGATCGGGATGTCCTGCGGGATCACCGCGATCGCGCCACGCCGGGCGACGGTCTCGGCCATCCGCCGGCCGGCCACCGCCGTCATGTTCGCCACCACCAGGGGGATGGTGGTGCCGGTGCCGTCCGAGGTGGCCAGGTCGACGTCCAGCCGGGAGCCGACCTCGGATCGGGCCGGCGCCATGAAGACGTCGTTGTAGGTCAGGTCGTGCGCGGGGACCGCGCCATGAAGGAACCGCACCCGGCCATCATTGCCGGACCTGGGCTTCGCCGCCCGCGGTGGTCGCGGAAAACACCCCGGGCCGGTACGCGGCTCCTCCGTGCGCCTCAGGCGATCGTGCAGATGGGGGAGCCGGCGGTGATGACCGCGCCGACCTCGGCGGACAGCCCGCTGACCGTGCCCGCCCTGTGCGCGTGCAGCGGCTGCTCCATCTTCATCGCCTCCAGCACGACGACCAGGTCACCCTCTGCGACGGTGTCCCCGTCCGCGACGGCGATCTTCACGATCGTGCCCTGCATCGGCGAGGTGAGCGCGTCGCCGTCGACCGCCGCGCCGGCCTTGGCCCCGCCGCCCCGGCGGGCCGGCTTCCGCGCGGCGGGCGCGGCGGTGGACGTACCCGCGCCGAGGCCGGCGGGCAGCGTCACCTCCAGCCGCTTGCCGCCCACCTCGACCACGATGGTTTCCCGCTCGGCCGGGCCCTCGGCGGGGCCGGCGACGGCGGTGAACGGCGGCACGGTGTTGTCGAACTCGGTCTCGATCCACCGGGTGTGCACGGTGAACGGCGCGGCGGTGAACGCGGGGTCGCGCACCACCAGGCGGTGGAACGGCAGCGCGGTGGCCATGCCCTCGACGACCATCTCGTCCAGCGCCCGCCGGGCCCGCTCCAGGGCCTCGGTGCGGGTCTCGCCGGTGACGATCACCTTGGCCAGCAGCGAGTCGAAGTTGCCGCCGATCACGTCGCCGGCGGAGATACCGGTGTCCACCCGGACGCCGGGCCCGGTGGGCAGCCGCAGCGCGGTGACCGTGCCGGGGGCGGGCAGGAAGTTGCGGCCCGGGTCCTCGCCGTTGATCCGGAACTCGATGGCGTGTCCGCGCGGCGTCGGGTCCTCGGTCAGCCGCAGCCGCTCGCCGTCGGCGATGCGGAACTGCTCGCGCACGAGGTCGATGCCGGCGGTCTCCTCGGTGACCGGGTGCTCGACCTGGAGGCGGGTGTTGACCTCCAGGAAGGAGATCGTGCCGTCCGCGCCGACCAGGTATTCCACCGTGCCGGCGCCGTGGTAGCCGGCTTCCCGGCAGATCGCCTTGGCGCTGTCGTGGATCTGGGCGCGCTGGGCGTCGGTGAGGAACGGCGCGGGGGCCTCCTCGACGAGCTTCTGGTGCCGGCGTTGCAGCGAGCAGTCCCGGGTGCCGACGACGACCACGTTGCCGTGCTGGTCGGCCAGGACCTGCGCCTCGACGTGCCGGGGCTGGTCGAGGTAGCGCTCGACGAAGCACTCGCCCCGGCCGAACGCGGCGACCGCCTCGCGGGTGGCCGACTCGAACAGGTGCGGGATCTCCTCCAGGGTGCGGGCCACCTTGAGGCCGCGCCCGCCGCCGCCGAAGGCGGCCTTGATAGCCACCGGCAGGCCGTGCTCGACCGCGAACGCGGTCACCTCGTCGTGGTCGGCGACCGGGTCCGGGGTGCCGGGGACCAGGGGCGCGCCGGCCCGCTGGGCGATGTGCCGGGCGGTGACCTTGTCGCCGAGGTCGCGGATCGCCTGCGGGGTCGGGCCGATCCAGGTCAGGCCCGCGTCGAGGACGGCCTGGGCGAAGTCGGCGTTTTCGGAGAGGAAGCCGTACCCGGGGTGGACGGCGTCGGCCCCGGCCTGCGCGGCGACGGCGATCAGCTTGTCGATCCGCAGGTACGTCTCGGCGGCGGTGTCGCCGCCCAGGGCGTACGCCTCGTCGGCCAGGGTGGCGTGCAGCGCGTCCCGGTCGGAGTCGGCGTAGACGGCGACGCTGCCCAGGCCGGCGTCGCGGCAGGCGCGGATGACGCGGACGGCGATCTCGCCTCGGTTGGCGATGAGTACCTTGCGCACCTCGTGCCTCCTCCCGGGATGTTACTGACGGGGAGTTTATCGGCCGAGGTCGCGACCCTAACGATCGCTCAGTGTGGGATGTGGCACTGTCCCGCCGCCGATAGTCAAACTTGCCTAATACGCTTCTCCGGTGTCTGCCACTCGGATGATGATTCTCGGCCTGGTCAAGTGGATGCAGCCGGTGCACGGCTACGACGTCCGCCGCGAGCTGCTCAGTTGGGGCGCCGACAAGTGGGCCAACGTGCAGCCCGGCTCGATCTACCACGCGCTGCGCAAGCTCGGCGAGGAGGGGCTGCTGCGCGAGGTCGCCACCGAGCAGGTCGGCGTCCGGCCGGCCCGGACGACGTACGAGATCACCCCGAAGGGGGTCGACGAGTTCGAGACCCTGCTGCGCGACCTGTGGTGGGGCAATCATCAGACGAACGACCCGTTCATGGCGGCGTTCGCGTTCCTGCCGGCGCTGCCCAGGCCGGAGGCGGCGGCCGCGCTGCGCAGCCGGGGGCAGGTGCTGCGGGCCGGCGTGGAGAGCATGCGCGCCTCGATGGCGTCCGCCTGGATCCGCGACTCCAAGCCGGTGGGCGTGAGCTGGACGTACGAGCTGTGGATCGCCCGGGGCGAGGCCGAGGCGGACTGGTGCGAGCGGGTCGCCGACCGGATCGAGGCCGGCGTGCCGTACCTGCCGGAGGGGCTGGCCGGGCGGGACGACTGGAGCGTCGGGGAAGGGGCGCGCGAGGAGAATAATCAAAGTTGACTAGAGAAGTTATATCGCGTTAGCCTCGCCGGAGTTTCGGGGCCACCCGTGTCGCGTGGCGTCCCCGGGGGAAAGGCCGGTCCCGTCCGGCCAAGGACGACCAGGAGCGAAGATGATCGAGACCAGAGGGCTGCGGAAGTCGTTCCGCTCCCGCGCCGGTCGACAGCACAAGACCGTCGACGCCGTCCGCGGCGTCGACCTGGACGTCGCCGAGGGGGAGATCTTCGGCTTCCTCGGCCCCAACGGCGCCGGCAAGACCACCACCCTGCGGATGCTGGCCACCCTCATCGCCCCCGACGGCGGCCAGGCCACCATCGCCGGGGCCGACCTGCTGCGCGACCCCGCCGAGGTGCGCCGCCGCATCGGCTACGTCGCCCAGGGCGGCAGCACCTGGGACGACTCCACCGCCCGCGAGGAGCTGGTCCTGCACGCCCGGATGTACGGCATCAGCAAGGCCGACGCCCGCCGCCGCGCCGAACGCGCCCTCGCCGCCTTCCAGCTCACCGAGTACGCCGACCGCAAGTGCAAGACCTACTCCGGCGGTCAGCGTCGCCGCGTCGAGATCGCCCTCGGCATCATCCACGACCCGCGCATCGTCTTCCTCGACGAGCCGACCACCGGCCTCGACCCGCAGAGCCGGGCCCACATGTGGGACGAGATCCGCCGGCTGCGCGCCGAGGGGATGACCGTCTTCATCACCACGCACTACCTCGACGAGGCCGACGCGCTCTGCGACCGCATCGCGATCATGGACCACGGCGAGGTGGTCGCCGAGGGCACCCCGACCGGGCTGAAGCGCGAGATCTCCGGCGAGGTGCTGCTCGTCGGGCTCGACGTCGCCACCACCGGCCAGGCCGCCCAACTGCTCGACACCGAGCCGTACGTCGCCAAGCTGGAGACCGTCGACGGCGGCGGCCTGCGGCTGACCGTCGACGAGGGGGCGACCGCCATCCCGCAGGTCCTGCGCCGGCTCGACCACGCCGGTCTCGCGCTCAACTCCATCGAGCTGCACCGCCCCAGCCTCGACGACGTCTTCCTCACCAAGACCGGCCGCTCGCTGCGCGAGTCCTGACCTCCCCGGAGTCGATCATGAAGTTCGCCCGCGACACCTGGCTCGTCTTCCAGCGCCAGACGCAGCTCCTGCTCCGCAACCCGGTCTGGGTCTTCGTCGGCGTCTTCCAGCCGGTGATGTACCTGCTGCTCTTCGCCCCGCTGCTCAAGCCGGCGCTGAACGCGCCGACCCAGGCCGAGGCGTACAAGATCTTCGTGCCCGGCCTGCTGGTGCTGCTGGCCATCTTCGGCGGCCTCTTCCAGGGCTTCGGCCTGATCGCCGAGCTGCGCGCCGGGGTCATCGAACGGTCCCGGGTCACCCCGGTCAGCCGGCTCGCGCTGCTGCTCGGCCGGTCCCTGCGCGACGTCGTGTCGCTGCTCGCCCAAGCAGTCATCATCACCGTGCTCGCGCTCCTGTTCGAGCTGCGCGTGTTCATCGGCGACCTGCTCCTGGCGTACCTGATGCTCGCCCTCATCGCGTTGATGACCTCGGCCGTCTCCTACGGCGTCGCGCTCAAGGTCAAGAGCGAGGACGCGCTCGCCCCGCTGATGAACACCGTGGCCCAGCCGGTGCTGCTGCTCTCCGGCATCCTGCTGCCGCTCACCTTCGCCCCCGGCTGGCTCCAGGGTGTCGCCGAGTGGAACCCGTTCTCCTGGGCCGTGGACGGCACCCGGGCCCTCTTCGCCGGCGACCTCGGCAACGACAAGGTCTGGCAGGGCCTGAGCATCATCGCGGTGCTGGCCGCCGCCGGCGTCGCCTGGGCCGCCCGTCAGTTCGCCCGCAGCGTCCGCTGAACTTGCAAAGAAGGGCCCCCTCCAAACACCCGTGCCCCGCCGCACCCCACCGTGATCGGGGTGTGGCGGGGCAGCCCAGCGTCGGTGAGCGGGAGCGATCGGTCGGCCGAGGGCCGTCGTCAGCGCACCCGGGCCAGCGTCAGCCCGTCGGCGATCGGCAGCAGCACCGGTTCCACCCGGACGTCGGCCATCACCTCGTCGTTGAACGCGGCGACGGCCCGGTCGTCGGCGTTGCTCGGGGCGAGCACCCGACCCCCGCGCAGCGTGTTGTCCACGGCGACGATCCCGCCCGGGCGCATGCGCGGCACCAGCTCCGCCCAGTAGACCGGGTAGCCGACCTTGTCCGCGTCGATGAACGCGAAGTCCAGGTGCCGCTCGTACGGCAGCTCCCGCAGCGTGTCCCCGGCCGGCCCGATCCGCAGCTCGATCCGGTCGTCGACCCCGGCCCGCGCCCAGTACCGCCGTGCCACGTCCGTGTACTCCGCCGAGATGTCGAAGCAGGTCAACCGCCCGCCCTCGGCCAGCCCGCGCGCGATCGCCAGCGAGGACAGCCCGGTGAAGGTGCCCACCTCCACCGCCCGCCGCGCCCCCACCAGCCGGGTGAGGAACGTCAGGAACGCCGCCTGCTCCGGGGCCACCTGCATCCTCGCCTCGGCGGGCAGCGCGGCGAGGGTCTCCTCGACCAGGTCCCGCATCACCTCGTCCGGGGCGGAGCCGTGGGCCACCACGTACGCGTGCAGTTCCGGGGTCAGCGGCAGCGACTTCGTCGTCATGACCGGACCGTACCCAGCGCCTCGACCTCCTGGCCGCCCGGCGCGACCTTCGTCCACAGGTCGATGATCCGCAGGTCCAGCTCGCCGAGGAGACGACGCAGCAGCGGCAGGGAAAGCCCGACCACCGTGCCCGGATCCCCGTCGACACCCTCCAGGAACGCCCCGCCCAACCCGTCGATGGTGAACGCGCCGGCCACCGCGAGCGGCTCACCCGTCGCGACGTACGCCGCGATCTCCTCGTCGCTGACCTCGGCGAACCGCACGGTGGTCGAAGCGACCGCCTCGGCGCGCGTCTCGTGGATGACGTCGATCAGGCAGTGCCCGGTGTGCAGCACCCCGGTGCGCCCCCGCATCCGCTCCCAACGCCGCGTCGCGTCGGCCTCGTCGGCGGGCTTGCCGAGGATCTCGCCGTCGAAGGCGAGCACCGAGTCGCAGCCGAGCACCAGCGTCCGCTCGTCGGCGGAGGGCCGCAGCCGGCCGACGACCGCCTGCGCCTTCAGCCGGGCCAGCTCCAGGCACAGGTCCTCGGCCCGTTCGCTGACCACCTGAGACTCGTCGACCCCGCTGACCAGCACATCGGGTTCGATGCCGGCGGCATGCAGGAGCTTGCGACGGGCAGGGCTCGCCGACGCGAGCACGAGTCGGAGCGCAATCGAGTTCGACACGCCGCCGACGCTACCGCCTCCACCACCTGCGCCGCCTCTGCCTGGCCGCGACCCTCGCTGTCGCCTTGATCGACTCCATGTCGGCGGGTGCTGCCCTGCCCGTTGATCGACTCCATGTCGCCGACATCGCGGTATCCCGCCCGCTCCAACCCCCCAATGTCGCCGACATGGCGTCACTGCTGACGGCTCACCGGCTAATCCGCGGCGGCGGGTCGTCGCTCAGTCGTCGGCGCCGTGCGACCAGCGCCCAGGCTCCCGCAGCAGCCACGATCACCCCCAACGTGGCCAGGCCACGAGCCGTAGACCCGTCGTCACCATCGTCGGCCGGCTCCGCGACCGCCGTCGTGGTCGGCCCGCCCGCGCCTGGCGCACCCGCCGTCGCCGACTCGAAACCCAGAGGGGGTACGTCTGCCGTGAGCGCCGCCACCAGGTCGACGACTCCGTAGCCGTACTCGTCGTCACGGCCGGGCGGCCCCTTGTCGACGGCGGTGGCAGTGAGGCGGTGGACGACCTCCGAGGCCGGCAGGTCGGGGTATTTGGACCGGACAAGAGCAGCGGCCCCCGCGACTATCGCAGTGGCACTGGAAGTGCCGGTCCCTTTGGAGTACTTGCCGCCATAACTAGTGCTGTAAATATCGACCGCCGGAGCAACCAGGGAAACTTTCGAGCCGACAACGGAGATCGACGCATGATTCCCCTGCCGATCTATTCCGCCAACGGCGATGACGCCCTCCTCGTTGGCTGGGTAGCCAACTGTGATGTCTTCGGGGGTGTTTCCGGCGGCTGCGACGACTACAATGTCTGCAGCGATCGCATCTCTGATTGCCTTGATGAGTCGGACGCTGGCGCCGCCTCCGCTGGAAACATTAATCACGTCCGCCCCACGCGAAATAGCAAACTCTATCCCAACGGCCAGGCCGTCTGCGTTGCCGAGATTATCCGAATCGGAAGACATGATCGGCAGGATCTTTGCCTTGGGGGCTATCCCTAGTGCGCCATTCGCGCCCTGTCCGTGTGCCGCGATTAGCCCTGCCATGCTGGTGCCATGGCTGTTGCGATCTCTGTGCCCTTCGCCGTCGCCTCCAGGAATTGCGTCAATTCCTGCGAGGAGGTTGCGACGAAGGTCGGGGTGTGCATCGACGCCAGTGTCAGGGACTGCGACTACAACTCCTTCCCCCTGGGTGATTCTCTGGGCCTCTGCAGCCTTCAGGTAACGAAGGTGCCACTGGTCCGCTCGTATCTGCATCATGCCAGCCGGTGGGGGGGCGGTGTGCGCCGCTGTTGGATTATGTGTGGTAGTGGCCGTCAGTGCAGATAGGATCGTAATGGTGGCGCCCGATAGTAAGAGACTCCTCACCGGTCAAAGCCAATGGCCGGCCCTGGGTCAATTGGCCCGTCCTTCTCGGACGGACGGACTACAGGGGGGACACCCTCGGCGGTCGCCCATGGGTGGTCAGGGTCCCAATGGAGCGCATCGGCCTCATCTGTTTCTTGGAGAGGTAGATGTGGCGATGTTCCCTTCAGCCCTGAGGTGTTAACTACGCCTGGCGGAGCGCCGATCGGTGGTGCCGCGTGGGTCATGTTGAAGTGTGGTCCCCGCCCTGCGCTAGGGCGAGTACCTGCGGCGCCGGTTGGCGAAGTGCCAGCTCCGCCGCCTCCGATCACACCTCCGATCGGATTAACTCTTCGCGAGGAACTGTTGCTCGAAGGCTGATTGGTCCCGAGCCCGGGCGTGCCTCCGATTAGGCCGCTTGGGAAAGGTGATCGTGTTGGAGGGGTTGGGCGAGGTTGGCCAGGTGTTGATCCGGTGATGCCGCCTCGTCCTGAGTTCCCGATGGCTGGCGGAAAGTTTGGCGGAGGTGTGGCGCTGACTCCCGGAGGGCTAGATGTCAGTGGTGGTGTGGCGCCAAGAGAAGTGGAGTTCGCTGACGAGGTAGCGGGTCCATTTCCGATTCCGCCGAGAATGGGGCCAGTGTGGGGCGCACTCGGGACAGAGGCCGTACTGGTTCCTGTCTGCTGCCCACTTGGGAGTATTGGTCTACTAGTTGTTGGAATCGACACTGGCAACACGGGCGGGATAACTGGAGGAATGCCTGTGCTTTCGTAAGTGTCCGGGTTGTTTGGCTGTCTCCCGGGGCGGTGTGGAGTTGGAGGTTGGCGGAGCATTACTTGGGCCTGTTGTAGTTCGCCGCTCAACCCGTACATCAGGTTCCGGGCCTGGACGTTGAGTCGCTCCAGGTCGGCGTCGGTCACCGGCTTGTCCGGCACCCGGGCGCCCATCGCCGCCTTCGGATCGGCGGCGGTCGCCTCGTACGTCCGCTTCTGCTGGAGTTTCTCCACGTACTCGTCGTGCAGGGGCTTCAGTTCGGCGCGGGCGCTGCTGATCGCTCGGGTGGCGGCGGCGAGGGCGTCGTAGTTCGCGGCTGCCGCGTCGTGGGTGCGCTGCACCTTGTCGATCAGGTCGTCCAGTTCGCCGAGGTACGCCCGGGCGGCGGCGTTGGTCGCCGGGGGCCACGCCTCGGCGAGGCCGCGCCGGTATTCCTTGAGCCGGCCCAGGTGTGCCTGCGCGAGGTCGCAGACCTTGCGCCAGCCGGCGACCTGCTTCCAGTGCCCGGCGGTGTCGTGGTCCTGGACGCAGGCCCACATGCTCAGCAGGTCCATCAACCGCCAGTCGGTGAGGCCGGACGTCCGGCCGCTGCCCCGCTCGATCATGGCAGCACCGCCCGCCCCGGCCCGCTGTCCGGGCCGGTCGGATCGGGCAGGGCTGGCCTGGGTCGCCCCTGCCCGGCTCCGCCGGGGTTGGCGAGGGCCCGTTCCACGTCGGAGACGCGGGCAGCGGAGAAGGCGTCGGAGTCGGCGTACTGCGTGGCGATCCGGCCGGCTGCGGCGGCCAGGTGGCCGGTGGCCCCACCGACGGACCAGACCATCGTGGCGGTGGCCTGCTGGGTCTCGTTGTGTGCCTTGAGGAACTGCACCAGCTCGACGAAGGCGTCGGCGGGGTTGGGGATCTGCGCCTTCATGTCGTCCGCGATGTACGACAGGTGCGGAGCGTAGTTTCGCTCGACCTCCGCCTGGAGCTTGTCGGCGAACTCGCGCATCTGGCGGATGTCGGCCTCGATGCTGCCGTAGCCGCTCAACCAGGGCGCTGGGCGGTCCTCCTCGGGGATCATCGGCCCTCCCTACCCGTCACGACACCGTTTCCCTGAGTGAGGCTAACGGGTGTCGCCGACCTCCGGGAGCCCCCGACGGCGGCGGGGCGTGCCGGACGGCGGCCGGAGGATCAGCGGGGCAGGCCGGAGGCGCGCCAGGCTCCCGGGCCGGCGGCGAGCGCCGTGCCGCGGGAGCGGCCGCTGCGTGCCCAGGCGCCTGGCGCGGCCGGTGCGGGGGCGGCGGTGGGGCGGGTCCGGGCCACGATGACGCCGACCAGCGCGGCCAGTTCCTCGGCGGTCGGCACGCCCCGGGTCACCCGGAACAGCGGCTCATCGGCAGACATGCCATCCAGCGTACGCGTCGCGAACTTGACCTTCGTCGCACAGTGGCGTGCCGGCGGTGTGCGGCGGGCCGCCGCCGGGTACCGTCTCCACCGATGTCGAACGCGCTTCCCCAACTCGTCGCCGACCGGTACCGGCTCATTTCGCCGCTCGGCCAGGGCGGCATGGGTCGGGTGTGGAAGGCGCGCGACGAGGTGCTGCACCGGGACGTGGCGATCAAGGAACTGGTCCCGCCGCCCAGCCTCACCCCGGAGGAGCGCCGCGAGATGCGGGAGCGCTCGCTGCGGGAGGCCCGCGCGATCGCGCGGCTCAACCACATCAACGTGGTCCGCATCTTCGACGTGCTGCGCACCGACGGCGATCCGTGGATCGTCATGGAGTACGTGGCGTCGAAGTCCCTTCAGGACACCATCGCCGAGGACGGGCCGGTGACGCCGGCCAAGGCGGTCGAGATCGGCCTGGGGGTGCTGGGCGCGCTGAAGGCGGCGCACAAGGCCGGCGTGATGCATCGGGACGTCAAGCCGGGCAACGTGCTGATGGGCACCGACGGTCGGGTGGTGCTGACCGACTTCGGCCTGGCGACGATCCCGGGCGACCCGAACGTGACGCGCACCGGCATGGTGCTGGGTTCCCCGGCGTACATCGCCCCGGAGCGGGCGCGCGACGGCACGGCGGGGCCGGAGGCCGACCTCTGGTCGCTGGGCGCGACGCTCTACGCGGCGGTGGAGGGCAAGTCGCCGTACGCCCGGCCGTCGGCGATCGCCACCCTGGCGGCGCTGGCCACCGAGCCGATGCCGCCGCCGAGGAACGCCGGCCCGCTGAAGCCGGTGCTGAACGGGCTGCTCCGCAAGGATCCGGCCGAGCGGATCGACGCCGAGGTGGCCGAGCGGCTGCTGCGGAAGGCCGCCGGGCGGCGCTCCAAGACGATTTCGCTGCTCGACGGCGTACGCCGGCCGGGGCCCAACGGGCCGCGCGAGCCGCGACCGCCGGTGGTGCCCGCACCCCGCCCCGCCGAGCCGCGCACGAGCCGGCCGGCCGTGCCGCCCGCGCCGCGTACCCCGGGGGGTGGCCTCGTCGCCGGCGGCGCGGCGGCGGCGGCCGGCGACGACGCGACCGCGAAGGTCTCCCCGCCGAGCACGGACGCCACGCCGACCGCGAAGGTCCCCTCGCCCGGGGTGGACGCCGCGCCGACCGCGAAGGTCGACCCTCCGGCGTCGGGCACGGACGCCGCGCCGACGGCGAAGGTCGCGGACACCGGCGCACGGGCGGCCGACCCCACGGCGAAGCTCCCCGGTCCGGTCGCCGCGACCGGCGCCGACCGGGTCGCGGGGGCACCGGTCGACGGGGGCGAGGAGCCACCGGCCGAGGAGGCCGACGAGGCCGGTTCCGGCGAGGTCACGGGCACCGGGGGCGCGGTCGACGGGGTCGACAAGGTCGACGCCGTTCCGGCCGGGCAGGTCGACGACACCCGGGTCGACCCGGGCCCCGCCGTGCCGGTGTCGCCGCCCGCGTCGTCCGCGTCGTCCGTCGAGCGGGCCGAACCCTCCGGCGACCAGGCCGACGCCTCCGGCGATCAGGCCGACCGGTCGCGCGACCAGGCCGACCGGCCGCAGGAGGACGCCGGCCCGTCCAGCGAGAAGACCGGCTCGTCGAGCGGGAAGGCCGGGCCGCCGCGCGAGTGGGCCGACCGGGCCCGCGAGCGGGCCACGCCGACGTCGGTGCTGCCGGCGGCCGCCGGCCCGGCACCCTCGTCGACGGGCCGGGCCGCAGTCGTTTCGGGTACGAAGCCTGAGCGCAGCCGCCGCAGCCTGCTGGTCGGCGCGCTCGTCGCGGTGCTGCTGCTCGGCCTGCTGGTGGCGGTGCCGCTGCTCGGCCGGGGCGGCGACGACGACCCGGGGCCCGGCGACCCGCAGGCGGGCCTGTCCTCGGCGACGCCGTCGGCCGCCGCGCCGTCCTCGCCCGCGCCGGCCACCAGCAGCGCCGCACCGCCCAGCCCGACGCCGTCGGCGAGCCCGTCGGTCGACCCGAATGCTCTGCCCGAGGGTTGGGTCCTGCACAAGGACCCGGCGGGCTTCTCGCTGCCTCTGCCGAAGGGCTGGACGCGGCGCAACGTCGGACAGAACACGATCGTGTTCGACGAGCGCGACGGGGTGGGCGAGCTGCTGGTGCAGTGGACGAACACCCCGCTGGACGACGCCTACGCCGACTGGAAGCGGCAGGAACCGAACCGGAAGAACTACGTCAACGGCTACCAGTATCTGAGCATCGAGCGCTGCGACTACTACAAGACGTGCGCGGACTGGGAGTGGTTGGAGACCCGGGACAACACCCGCATCCACGTCCGCAACCGGGGCTTCGTCACCGCCAAGAACCGGGGGTACGCCTTCCGCTGGGAGGTGGCCAACAAGGACTGGCAGGCGCGGCTGGCCGACTTCGACCGGATCGCCAAGGGCTTCAAGCCGGACCGGGTCGACTGAGCGCCCGGCCGGAAGGACAGAGCGCCCGGCCGGAGCCGGTTCGCTTGCCGCGACCCGCGACCCGGCCCGCTGAGCAGGCGATTCCCACCGCCGTGAAAGCGGCTCGCATGACCTTGCGTCGAACGGGGTATCTGATCCCGGACGACGCAAGGAGGTGCGACATGGGATACCGACGCAGGGACGCGCGGCCCCGGCTGGCACTGTGGATGCTCGTCGCGCTCGGTGACGTGGTGCTGCTGCTGGTCAGCGTGGGGCTTCCGGTGCTGTTCGCGATGTTCGGTGTCGTGGCGGTCACCGTCGCCGGGGTGGCCGCCTGGCGCCTGACGCGACGGGCCACGGTGGTGCGGGAGGACGCGCTGCCGGCGCGAACCGTCACCCGGGCCTGGTAGGGGAGTGCCGGCTGACGAGTGCCGGGCAGTGACGAGCCGGCGGCAGCCGGACCGACCGTCGACCGTACGGTCGCAGTCGATCCCGCTGCCGCCGACCGCCGCCACGGACGTGCCGATCAGACGTGCGGATCAGGCGCGGGTCAGGTGTTGTTGGCCAGGGCGATGAGCCGGCTGCGGTCGCCGTTCCAGTAGTTGCGGTCGACGTTGCCGCTGATGCCGGAGACGCTGCCGGACGCCGTGTACTGCCAGAAGCTCCAGACCGGTGCGCCGGCCGGCAGGGTGCCGGGGGTGCTCGACCAGCGGGCGAGCCACAGCGGGTGGTTGGCCCACGGCCCGGTCCAGCTGCCGGTGCACTGGTTCCACCAGCTCGTGGTGGTGTAGATGACCGCGTACCGGCCGGTGCGGGACCGGTACGTGTTCAGGAAGTCCTGGATCCAGCTGCGCATCCCGGACGTGCTGAGGCCGTAGCAGGTGCCGCCGCTGTAAGGGTTGGCCTCGACGTCCAGCGCGGCCGGCAGGGTGCGGCTGTCCGCCGACCACGCGCCGCCGTTGCTGGCCAGGTAGTTGGCCTGGGTGGCGCCGGAGGAGATGTTCGGCCGGGCGAAGTGGTACGCCCCCCGGATCACCCCGGCGTTGTAGGAGTTCACGTAGTTGGCGTTGAAGTTCGGGTCCTTGTAGCTCGTGCCCTCGGTGGCCTTGATGAACGCGAACTCGATGCCCGCGTTGCGGACGCTCGTCCAGTTGATCGACCCCTGGTAGTGGGAGACATCGACGCCGGCGGTGGTGGCGGCGGCCGCCGGGCCCGTCGTGGCGACGAGGGCGGTGGCCGCTGCCGCTACGGCGGTGATCCCCGCCGCGATCAGTCGGCGCAGCGTGAATCCGGTACGGATCATGGGTTCCTCCAGAGGGACGCCATTCGATTGACATCCATCTTTGGAGCTAGTTGCCCTAGATCACAAGATGTTCAAAGGAAACTTTCACCCTCGACGCGGTACGACCCGGCCCCGGCCGGGGCCGGTAGGCTCGCGCCCCATGGTGGCGATCGACGAGCTGGGCACGCTCTGGGACAAGCTGTTCTCCGCGCAGCCCGACCCGCCACCGCTGCTCGTCGTCGTCACCGCCGCGGTGGCGCTGGCGGTGGTCTCCACCCGGCTGCCCTGGCGGATCGCCCGCAACGCCGTCACCATCGCCCACGAGGGCGGACACGCCCTCGCCGCCCTGCTCACCGGCCGCCGGCTGCACGGCATCCGACTGCACTCGGACACCTCCGGGCTCACCCTCTCCGCCGGCCGCCCCACCGGCCCCGGCATGATCCTCACCCTGCTCGCCGGCTACGTCGCGCCGTCCCTGGTCGGCCTCGCCGGCGCCTGGCTGCTCGGCGGCAACCGAATCACCCTGCTGCTCTGGATCGCCGTGGCGCTGCTGCTGGCGATGCTGGTCATGGTCCGCAACGCCTTCGGCGCGGTGTCGCTGCTGGCCACCGGCGGGGTGGTGCTCGCCGTCTCCTGGTACGCCTCGCCGGACGTCCAGGCCGCCTTCGCCTGGACGTCGGTGTGGTTCCTGCTCCTCGGCGGCGTACGGCCCGTCGTCGAGCTCCAGCGGCTGCGCTCCCGGGGCCGGATGCCGGAGTCCGACGCCGACCAGTTGGCCCGGCTCACCCCGTTCCCGCCGCTGTTCTGGGTCGCGCTGTTCGCGCTGGTGAACCTGTTGGCCCTGGTCGTCGGCGCGGCGCTGCTGGCCGGCCCGATCCTCGCCGACGCCGGCCTGACCGTCTGACGGCCCCGACCCGCCCGGGAAGGCGCACCACCGGGAACGGGCGGGCCGACCGGCAGGTGTGCCGCCCCGAACCGGCGGCGCGATCAGGCAACCGACCGACCCGTCCCGCGCGTGTCCCCTGCGATTGGACGCGGGGGAGACAACGAATGCCGCAAGTCGACGGGTTCGACGAGTTCTACCGGGGCAGCCGGCAACGGCTGCTCGGCTTCGTCTACGCGCTCACCGGCAACCTCGCCGAGGCGCAGGACGCCGTGCAGGAGGCGTACATCCGGGCGTGGCAACGCTGGTCGACGGTGGCCGGCTACGACGACCCGGAGGCATGGGTACGCGTCGTCGCCTCCCGCATCGCGGTCAGCCGGTGGCGCAGCCTGCGCAGCCGCGCGCGGGCGTACCTGCGGCACGGCGCCGACGACAGCACGCCCGCGCCGAGCACCGACACCGTCGCGGTGGTGGCCGCGCTGCGTCAGCTCCCCGAGGAGCAGCGCACCGCCCTCGCGCTGTACTACCTGCTCGGCATGCCCGTCACCGAGGTGGCGCGGGAGACCGCCGCCCCGGTCGGCACCGTGAAGGCTCGACTCTCCCGGGGGCGCACCGCGCTCGCCGGGCTGCTCGCCGTCTCTGACCTGGAGGAGGCCGCCGATGCTTGACGACCACGACGTTGACCAGCCGACCGACCTGACGTTCGCCGAACGGATGCGGCGGGACCTGCGGGACGTACGCTGGCTCGAACCGGCGGAGATCCGCGCCCGGGCCCGCCGCCGCAGCCGGCGTACGGCGTTGGCGGCGGCGACCGCCGTGCTGGCCGTGCTCTCGGGCTTCGCCGTGGCGGCCGGCGGCCGGGCCGGGCACCTCGCGCCACCGGCGGGCCAGCGGCTCTCCTCGAACGGCGCGGAGCCGGCCGGCCGGGCCGAGATCCCGCAGGAGGCCCTGCTGGACCCGACCGAGGTGGGCGTGCCGAGCAACGTGCGGCTGGGCGACTCGGGGCTCCAGGAGCCGGTACGGATCGACCCGCTGCTCCAGTCGTGCGCCGGGGAAAGGGGGCTGGCGGCGGAGCCGCCCGTGTCCCGGTACTCCCGGTCGCAGACCCTGCTCCAGAGGGCCGCGCCCGACCAGGACCAGCCGGCCGGCCTCTGGGTCCTCACCCAGGACGTCTACCGCCTTCCCCCGAGGGCCGCCACCCGGCTGTTCGTCGACCTGACCGCGACGATGGCGGCGTGCGACACCTGGCACGAGTCGCGGCCGATGCAGTGGGTCGGTGGGGCTGTCACGGTCTCGGTGACGCACACCTGGCGGGCCGCCTCGGGCAACTTCGCCGGCGACCAGGCCGTCGTTCTGCAGCGCACCTCGTCGACTCCCGTGGACGTGGCGACGGGGAAGCCGCTCGATCTGCAGCCGTCGACGGAGACCCTGCTGCTGGTCAGGGTCGGTGACCTGGTCACCGTGATCGTGCCGGCGAGCGGGCTCGGCTTCGACCTGCCGGCGGCCGACCGCCGGACGGGCGACACGGAGCTGCTCGAACTGGGCCGCGCGGCGGCCCGCCGGATGTGCCTCGCCGCCAACCCGGCCTGCTGACGTCCGCCGCCCCCGCCGCAGCTGGCTCGCGGGTGGCGCGGCCCGCGGGTGCCGGGGCGTCAGGAAGGGGCCCCTGCTCTGCAGAATGCGTTGACAGGGGGCCCTTCCTTGCACCTAGAGCGGGATGTTGCCGTGCTTCTTCGGCGGGAGCGTCTCGCGCTTGGTGCGCAGCACCCGCAGCGCCCGGACGATCTGGGTACGCGTCTCGTGCGGCGGGATCACCGAGTCGACGTACCCGCGCTCGGCGGCGATGTACGGGTTGGCGAGGGTGTCCTCGTACTCGGCGATCTTCTCGGCGCGCACGGCGGCCGGGTCCTCGGCGGCGGCCAGCTCCTGCCGGTACAGGATGTTCACCGCGCCCTGCGCGCCCATGACCGCGATCTGCGCGGTGGGCCAGGCGAAGTTCAGGTCCGCGCCGAGGTGCTTGGAGCCCATCACGTCGTACGCCCCGCCGTACGCCTTGCGGGTGATCACGGTGACCTTCGGGACGGTCGCCTCGGCGTACGCGTAGATGAGCTTCGCGCCCCGGCGGATGATGCCGTCCCACTCCTGGCCGGTGCCGGGCAGGAACCCGGGGACGTCCACGAAGGTCAGCACGGGGACGTTGAACGCGTCGCAGGTGCGCACGAACCGGGCCGCCTTCTCCGACGCGGCGATGTCGAGGGTGCCGGCGAAGTGCATCGGCTGGTTGGCCACCACGCCGACCGGCCGGCCCTCGACGCGGCCGAAGCCGACCACGAGGTTCTGCGCGTACAGCGGCTGGACCTCCAGGAACTCGCCGTCGTCGAGGACGTGCTCGATGACCCGGTGCATGTCGTACGGCTGGTTGGCCGAGTCGGGGATGAGCGTGTCCAGCTCCCGGTCGGCGTCCGTTATGTCGAGGAGCGCAGGGGCGTCGAGGACCGGCGGCTCGTCCAGGTTGTTCGACGGCAGGTACGACAGCAGCGCCTTGACGTAGTCGATTGCGTCGTCCTCGTCCGCGCCGAGGTAGTGCGCGTTGCCGCTGCGCGCGTTGTGCGTCCGCGCGCCGCCCAGCTCCTCCATGCCCACGTCCTCGCCGGTGACCGTCTTGATCACGTCGGGGCCGGTGATGAACATGTGCGAGGTCTGGTCGACCATCACGGTGAAGTCGGTGACCGCCGGGGAGTAGACCGCGCCGCCCGCGCACGGGCCCATGATCAGGGAGATCTGCGGGATGACGCCGCTGGCCCGCACGTTGCGGAAGAAGATCTCGCCGTAGAGCCCGAGGGACGCCACGCCCTCCTGGATGCGGGCCCCGCCGGAGTCGTTGATGCCGATCACCGGGCAGCCGATCTTCATGGCGAGGTCCATCACCTTGACGATCTTGGAGCCGAACACCTCGCCGAGGGAGCCGCCGAAGACCGTGAAGTCCTGCGCGAAGACGCACACCTGCCGGCCGTCGACCGTGCCGTAGCCGGTGATCACCCCATCGCCGTACGGGCGGGTGCGCTCCAGGCCGAAGTTGGTGGACCGGTGCCGGGCGAACTCGTCCAGCTCGACGAAGGACCCCTCGTCGAGCAGCAGCTCGATCCGCTCCCGCGCCGTCTTCTTGCCCCGGGCGTGCTGCTTTTCGACCGCGCGCGCCGACCCGGCGTGCACCGCCTCGTCGACCCGTCGCTCCAGGTCCGCCAGCTTGCCCGCCGTGCTGTGGATGTTGATCCCGGTCTCGTTGGTCACCCACGGAATATAACGATGGTTCAGGTGGCCGACGGTGTGCAGTACGCCTCAGTAACCGCGCCGGACCAGCACCGCACCCGACCGCGGCCGCCATCCGCCACCGAACAGCCGGCCGGCACCCGTCGCCGAACGGCCGGCACGCGCCGCCGCGCACCGGCGGGCCGTAGGCTGGCGGGATGCCCGGCTCGCCGTACACCGACCTGGACCGCCCGCCGCTGTCGGCGGCCCGGCTGCGCCGCGCGCTGACCGCCCCGCACGGCCCGTGGGCCCGGCTGGAGCTGCGCGCCGAGACCGGATCGACCAACGCGGACGTGGCCGAGGCCGCCCGGTCCGGCGAGCCGGAGGGCCTCGTGGTGGTCGCCGAGCGGCAGACCGCCGGCCGAGGGCGCCGCGACCGGGTCTGGCAGTCGCCGGCCCGCGCCGGCATCGCGACCAGCGTGCTGCTGCGGCCCGGCGAGGCCGTCGCGGAGCGCGGCTGGAAGGCGGTCCCCGCCGCCGGGTACGGCTGGCTGCCGCTGCTCGCCGGCGTCGCGCTCGTCGAGGCGGTGGCCCGGCTCGCCGAGCTGGACGCCGCCCTGAAATGGCCCAACGACCTGCTGATCGGCGACGCCAAGTGCGCGGGCATCCTGGCCGAGGCGGTGCCCGGCCCGACACCGGAGCAGCCCCCGGCGATCGTCCTCGGCATCGGCCTCAACGTCACCCTGCGCGCCGACGAGCTGCCGGCGAACCCGACCGGCCTGCCGGCCACCTCGCTCCAGCTCGCCGGTGCCGTCGCCACCGACCGGGACCCGCTGCTGCGCGCCCTGCTGCGCTCCGTCGCCGACTGGTACGACCGCTGGCGCTGCGCCGGCGGCGACGCGGTGGGCAGCGGGCTGCGCGAGGCGTACGTGGCGGCCTGCGCGACGGTCGGCCGGTCGGTGCGGGTGCTGCTGCCCGGCGGGCAGGAGGTGACCGGCACCGCGACCGGCGTGGACGCCGACGGCCGACTGCTGGTCGACACGCCGGCCGGCCCGCGCACCCTGGCGGCGGGCGACGTCCTGCATCTGCGGTGAAGGGAAGGTCGGCCCGTCCGGGAACCACCGCACCGGGTGATCCGCGCGGGGGCGTCGACCCGCTACGGTCAGCTCGTCCGGTTTCTGGCGAGGAGGTTCGGCGTGGCGTTTCCCGAAGACGTGCTCACCGAGGACGAGCACGTCGTGTTGCACCTGCACCCGCACTGGAAGGCCGTGGTGCGTCCGGTCCTGGTGTTGGTGCTCGCCGTCGCGGCGGTGGTGGCGGGCTGGATCCTGCTCCCGGACGGTGACGCCGCGACCATTGCGCTGTACGTCCTCGCGGGGCTGGCGGTGCTGCTGGTGCTCTGGTTCGGGCTTTGGCCGTTCCTGGTCTGGCGCAGCACCCACTACCTGTTCACCAACGAACGGGTGCTGCTCCAGCAGGGCGTCCTCTCCCGGGACCGGCGGGACATCCCGCTCACCCGGATCAACGACCACGCGATGAGCCAGCGTTTCGTCGAGCGGCTGCTCGGCTGCGGCACCCTGACCATCGAGTCGGCCGGGGAGCGGGGCCAGTCGGTGCTGACCGACGTCCCGCACGTCGACAAGGTCCAGACCAAGCTGTACGAGCTGGTCGAGGCGCACCACGACCGGCACTCCCTCGGCGACGGCGAGATGCGCGACATCCTCGCGGACATGCGTGAGGGCAAGCCGCTGCGGGACCCGTCGGCCTGATCCGGCTGCCCCGCGCGCCGACCCGACGGGTGCGGTCAGCCGGGACGGAGGGTGAACCAGCCGCGGAAGCGGGTGCGCAGCACCTCCTGTGCCGGCTGGCCGTCGGGACCGAGGCGGAACATGGTGCCGCTGAGGCTGACGGTGCCGAGCCCGGGGCGGGCGGTGGACGGGCGGGCGCCCATCACGTCGAGGCGGGCCGCCAGGCGGTCGCCGGCGCGGACGGGGGCCAGCCAGCGCAGCTCCTCCAGGCCGGGGGAGGCGTCCGCCGCGGCCCGGGCCAGCACGTGGTCGACGTACGCGCGCATGAAGAGGCTGACCGTGTAGAAGCCGCTGGCGATCAGCCCGCCGTGGTGGCTCGCGGCGGCGCGCTCGGCGTCGACGTGGTACCACTGCGGGTCGAACCGGCGGGCGAAGGCGACCATCTCGGCGCCGTCGACGCGCACCTCGCCGAGGTCGAAGGTGCGCCCGGGCGTCAGGTCCTCGAAGAACAGCTCGGCCGGCGCGCCGGTGCCCGACCGGGCCGGTCCGGTCACCTCCGCCGGGCCCGCCGGGCCCGTCGCCTCGTTCGCTCCCGTCGTCTCCGTCGCGCCCGCCCCCTCGTTCGGGGCCACCGCCCCGTTCCCCCCGGCCGGTGCGGGAACCACGGCCTGCTCGGAAACCACGGCCTGCTCGGGAACCACGGCCTGCTCGGGAGCCACGGCCGGTTTGGCAGCCGCAGTCACCTCGGGAGGTGCGGTCGGTCCGGGAGTTGCGGCCTGCTCGGGAGCGGTTGCGGCCCCGGCGGGCGCGGTCGGCTCGGGAGCTGCGGTCACCCTCGTCACCTCTGCCACCTCACTCAGCGCCGGCGTCGGCGGGTGCCGGCGTGCATCTCCTCGGCGAGTTCGGCCGCCAGCTCGCCGTCGAGCGCGTTGCCGAGCCCCGTGTTGCCGAGCCCCGCGTCGGCCGGCGCGGGCCGGCCCTGGGCGGGTGTCGGGACCCCGTACGCGGTGGCGGGCTCGTCGGGGCCGACCGCCGGCCGCCCGGCGGGGCCCGGCTTCGGCTCGGACTCCTCCAGCTCGGTGACGGACTCGGCCAGCTCGGCCACCGGGTCCAGCTCGGCCATCGTGTCCCACTCGTCGCGCGGGATGGTGTGCCAGGTGTCGGCCGCCGGTTCGGCGGGGGCGGGCTGGAAGACGAACGTCCGGTAGGACCAGAAGCGGAACAGGGTGGCCAGCAGCACACCGCCGGTCTTCGCCACGTTGAGGGCGAGCAGGCTGGTCATGCCGAGGCCGTACTTGGCCGCCGCCAGAACGCCGAGTTCGATGAGGAGGCCGGTCGCGTTGAACAGGAAGAAAAGGGCGTACTCGCGACGCAATGCCGATTTCGGGCGATCCCGGTACGTCCAGTGCCTGTTCATCAGATACGACGTGATCGTCGCCACGATGGTGGCGACGACGGTCGCCTTGAGTTGGCCGTCGCGGAACACCGTGAGTGCCAGCGCGTTGAACACCGCGTAATTGATGGCGGTGTTGATGCCGCCGACGACGCCGAATTTGAGCGCCTCGTGGATGAACTTCTGCCAGCGCTCAGGCAGCAGACGGACAAGACGCATGCGCAACACCTTAGGCGAGTGGGCGGGCCGGGCCGGTCCGGCCGGACGAGATGGGCGGCGGGTCACGCCGGAGGATCCCGGTCGGTCGCCGCCTCCGTGGCCGTCCGGGTTCCCGCTTCCGCGACCTTCGGGGTTCCCGCTTCGGCGAAGACGAACCGTCGGTACGACCAGAACCGGAACAGCGTGCCGAGCCCGGTGCCCACGACGAAGCTGGCGATGTTGTCGGCGAGGGCGGTCTGGAAGACACCGGGCCAGATGGCGCCCAGGCCGTACCGGCTGATGGCGAGGCAGGCCACCGCGATGCCCATGCCCACGCCGTTGAAGAAGAAGAACAGCGCGTACTCGCGCGCGGGGTTGGAGCGCTGGCGGTGCCGCCACGTCCAGAACCGGTTGCCGACGAAGGCCACGCTCGCGGCGATCACCGTGGAGATCGTCTTCGCGGTGACCTGCTCGACGCCCCGGGCGTTGGCGAGGTAGTTGAACAGCGCGATGTCGACGACGAACGCGACGCTGCCGACGGTGGCGAACTTGCTCAGCTCGCGGATCAGGTGACCGAAGCGGTCGATGAGGGCACGGACCATGCCGGGTCGGGTCGGCGGGGACCCTGGCTGGTCACCGGTCATCGTCGCGGCCACCCGCTGAGCGTACCGGTTGCCCGCTGCGCGGGCGGGTAGCAGCGACCGGGCGGGCCGGTGGCGTGACCGGGCGGGCCGGGGCCGGGCGGAGCGTAACCGGCCGGGTGATTATTCGCGGATCGTTTCGGGAATGCGCATCCGCGCACAGCTTCGCGCATTCCGTCGGCACTTCGCCGATGTCACCGCAACCCTCATCCGCACCACCCGTCGCGCGCGGCCCTTCGGTTCCCGCAGGGCCCGGACCTCGGCGAAGGTCGCGGAAGAATTTGCGTGAAACTGCGCGTGAAAGCGGGTATCAGATCGCGATGCCGCAGCGTGACCGCACCTTGTGCAGTTCTTCACAACCAGTCCCACTGACTCGCGACGTCGCCCGGTTTACGCTGAGGCCAATCCCAGGTTTCCACGAAGGCGACGCCTCGCGCCGTCACCACTCGTGCATGCCGCAGTCCGGTCAGCGTCGACCACAAGGAGATGTGTCATGGTTGCTCCGGCCACCGTTCGGGGGATCGATCAGGCCCCGACGTCCCACCCCAAACTGCTCGCCTGGGTCCGTGAGGTAGCGGAACTGACCACTCCCGACCGGGTCGTCTGGGTGGACGGGTCCGACGAGGAGTGGCGTCGCCTCACCGACGAACTCGTCGCCAACGGCACCCTGATCCGGCTCAACCCGGAGAAGAAGCCGAACTCGTTCTACGCCCGCACCGACCCCTCCGACGTCGCCCGCGTCGAGGAGCGCACGTTCATCTGTTCGGTGGACGAGGCGGACGCCGGCCCCACCAACAACTGGATGGCGCCGGCCGAGATGAAGCGGACGATGACGCAGCTCTACCGCGGCTGCATGCGCGGTCGCACCATGTACGTCATCCCCTTCTGCATGGGCCCCGTCGAGGCCGAGAACCCCATGTTCGGCGTCGAGATCACCGACAGCCCGTACGTGGTCGCCTCGATGCGCATCATGACCCGGATGGGCGCGAAGGTCCTGGCGGCGATGGGCGACGACGCGGACTTCGTGTACGCCCTGCACTCGATCGGCGCCCCGCTCGCGCCGGGCCAGCAGGACGTGGCGTGGCCGTGCAACGAGACGAAGTACATCTCGCACTTCCCGGAGACCCGGGAGATCTGGTCCTACGGCTCCGGCTACGGCGGAAACTCGCTGCTCGGCAAGAAGTGCTACTCGCTGCGGATCGCGAGCGTGATGGGCCGGGACGAGGGCTGGCTCGCCGAGCACATGCTGATCCTCAAGATCACCTCCCCGGAGGGGAAGGTCTACCACGTCGCCGGGGCGTTCCCGTCGGCCTGCGGCAAGACCAACCTGGCCATGCTGGAGCCGACCATCCCCGGCTGGAAGGTCGAGACCATCGGCGACGACATCGCCTGGATGCGCTTCGGCCCGGACGGCCGGCTCTACGCGGTCAACCCGGAGTACGGCCTGTTCGGCGTCGCCCCGGGCACCGACTGGAAGACCAACGCGAACGCGATGCGCACCCTCGACCGGGGCAACTCCATCTTCACCAACGTCGCCCTCACCGACGACGGCGACATCTGGTGGGAGGGCATGGGCGAGCCGCCGGCGCACCTGGTCGACTGGAAGGGCAACGACTGGACGCCGCAGAGCGAGGGCCTGTCCTCGCACGCGAACAGCCGGTTCTGCACCCCGATCACGCAGTGCCCGATCCTCGCCGACGACTACTACGACCCCAACGGGGTGCCGATCGACGCGATCCTGTTCGGCGGCCGGCGGCGGGACACCATCCCGCTGGTCACCGAGGCCCGGGACTGGGTGCACGGCGTCTACCTGGGCGCGACCCTGTCCTCGGAGACCACCGCCGCCGCGTCCGGTGCGGTCGGCGTGGTGCGCCGCGACCCGATGGCGATGCTGCCGTTCATCGGCTACCACGCCGGCGACTACTTCCGGCACTGGATCGAGATGGGCAAGGGCACCGACGGCGACGAGGCCAAGCTGCCCAAGGTCTACTACGTCAACTGGTTCCGCAAGGACGCCGAGGGCAACTTCCTCTGGCCGGGCTTCGGCGAGAACTCCCGGGTGCTCAAGTGGATCATCGAGCGGATCGAAGGCCGCGCCGACGCCGTCGAGACCCCGATCGGCATGGTTCCCGCGCAGGACGCGCTGGACGTCGACGGCCTCGACATGACCCCGGAGGACGTCCGGATCGCCCTGAAGGTCGACCCGGACGAGTGGCGCGAGGAGCTGCCGCTGATCACCGAGTGGTTCGAGAAGTTCGGCGACAAGCTGCCCGGCGTCCTCTGGGCCGAGCTCGACGCGCTGCGCGCCCGGCTCGACCAGGAACAGCCCCGCCGGTAGGTGTGACGCTTGCCCGCACCGGGCACCATCGGATGCCATGAGGACGGCCGCCGCGACCACCGAGGTCCGGCGGCCGTCCGCCGTCCGGGCCCTGACCACCCTGCTGGCCGTCACGGCGGCGGCCACCGTCGTGGTCGAGCTGCTCAACTGGTGGTACGCCCCGGAGCAGGGCTTCGGGCTGGCCGTGCGCACCGGCTGGGCGATGCTGCGCTCGCTGGGCTTCCTGCTGCTGATCGGGCACGTGAACCGGGGCCGCACCGTGGCCCGGCCGTTCGGGCTGATCCTCGCCGTCACCACCGTCTTCGCCGTCGGCCGGCTGGTCGTGCCGAGGCAGGGCGTGCCGCCGCTGCCGGGGCTGCTCGGCTTCGCCCTGCTCGCCGCGCTCTGCGTGGCCGTGGTCTGGCTGCTGTACCGCTCCGACGCCGTCGCCGGCCACCTCGTCCGGCACCGCAGGGGCCTTGTCGTCGAGGGCGGCACGATCGCCTGGCGGGAGGTCGCCCCGAAGCGGCCCCCGGTCACCGGCTGGCTGCTCACCAGCCGGGCCGCCGCGTTCACGTACAGCCCGCTGATGCTCGTCCCGGCCCTGGTGGCCGTCGGCGTCGTGTTCGACGGCCGGCCGGCCGCCGTCCCCGCCGTGCTGTTCTGGTTCGCCGCCGGCATCGCGGTCAGCTACGTCGTGCTGTTCTGCACCGCCTTCCTGCTGCGCGGCCGGCGCTGGGCCCGCCGCCTGCTGGTGGCGGTCACCCTCGGCGTGCTCGCCGTGGACCTGCCGCTGTGCTGGTGGCTGCTCGGCGTCGACGGCCTGGTCCGCGACGGCGCCCCGTTGCTCGCCGCCGCCGTCCTGGCGTTGTACGGGTTGTGGCGCGCCGGCCGGGCGGAGGCCACGCCGACACCGGGGGTGAGCCGCCCGGGGACAGGGGAGGCGCCATGAGCGACGAGTACGACGTGGCGGTGGTCGGGGCGGGTCCCGCCGGTGCGGCCGCCGCGCTGGCCGCCCGCCGGGCCGGTGCCCGGGTGCTGCTGCTGGACCGGGCCGACTTCCCCCGGGACAAGGCGTGCGGGGACGGCGTCGCCGCGCACGCGCTGGACGTCCTCGCCGGGCTGGGCGTCACCGGGGCCGTCGACGGGTACGCGCCGCTGCCCCGGATCCGGCTGGTCGGCCCCGGCGGGGACGCGGTGGCGCGGGCACTGCCCCGGCCGGCGTACACGGTGCCCCGGGAGGTGTTCGACGCCCGGCTGGTGGCGGCGGCGGTCGCGGCCGGCGCGCAGCTGCGCCGGCACGCCGTGCGGCGGGTCGAGCCGCGCGACGGGCGGGTGGTGCTCGACGGCGAGATCACCGCGCGGGCCGTGGTCGGGGCGGACGGCGCGTCGTCGGTTTTGCGGCGGGCGCTCGGCCACCCGGTGAACCCGGACCGCCACCTGGCCCTGGCGATCCGGGGGTACGCGCCGGCCCGCCCCGGCCCGCCCGAGCAGCTCATCGTCACCTCCGGCCCGCGCTGGCCGGCGTACGCCTGGTCGTTCCCGATCGGCGACGGGCGGGCGAACGTCGGGTACGGGGAGGTGCTGCGCGGCGAGCCGCTGACCCGGGCGCACCTGCTGGACCGGCTGGCCGCGCTGCTGCCCGACGTCGACCCGGCGACGGTGACCGGGCTGCGCGCCCACCACCTGCCGCTGTCCACGCACCGCCCGCCGCCCGGCCGGGGGCGGCTGCTGCTCGCCGGGGACGCCCTGTCGTTGATCAACCCGTTCACCGGGGAGGGGATCTTCTACGCGCTGCTCTCCGGCGCGCTGGCCGGCGCGGCGGCGGCCGACGACCCCGCCCACGCCGCCCGCGACTACGCCGCCGCGCTGCGCCGCCGCCTCGGCGTACACCTGCGGCACAGCTCGGCCGCGGCCTGGCTCGCCCGCCGCCGGTGGGTCGTCGACGCGGCGGTCCGGGCGGCCCGGCGCGACGAGCGGGTCTTCGGCACCGTCGTCGAGTTGGGCCTCGGCGACGGCCGGCTGGACGCGCGGACCCTCGCGATGATCGGTGCCGGTCTCTCGGCGCGGCATCGGCCACCGAAGGGTTGAAGCGCGCGCGGGGTCGCTACTCTGCAAGTGATGACTCTGCGGAATCTCCTCTACTCCGTGTACGAGCGGCGGCTGACGGCCACGCTCGCGGGCAAGCCGGTGCCCCGGCACGTGGGCGTCATGTGCGACGGCAACCGTCGCTGGGCGCGGGAGATGGGCTTCGTCGACCCCAACGACGGGCACCGCATGGGCGCGGAGCGGATCAAGGAGCTGCTGCGCTGGTGCGACGCCGCCGGCGTCGGGCACGTGACGCTGTGGCTGCTGTCGACGGACAACCTGTCCCGCCCGGCGGAGGAGCTGGACCCGCTGCTGCAGATCATCGAGGATCTGTCGACCGAGCTGGCCGAGGAGGGCAACCCCTGGCGGCTGCGCATGGTCGGCGCGCTCGACGTGCTCCCGGCGCACCACGCGGCGGCGCTCAAGGCCGCAGAGGAACGCACCCGGCAGCGCACCGGCGGCGCGCAGGTCAACATCGCCGTCGGGTACGGCGGCCGGCGCGAGATCGCCGACGCCGTCCGCTCGCTGCTGCACGAGCACGCGGCGGCCGGCGGCACGCTGGAGGAACTGGCCGAGACCCTCGACGTCGATCACATCTCCGAGCACCTCTACACCCGGGGCCTGCCGGATCCGGATCTGATCATCCGGACCAGCGGCGAGCAGCGCCTGTCGGGCTTCATGCTCTGGCAGTCGGCCCACTCGGAGTTCTACTTCTGCGAGCTGAACTGGCCCGACTTCCGCCGGGTCGACTTCCTGCGCGCCCTGCGCTCCTACGCCAACCGGCAGCGCCGCTTCGGCGTGTGACCCGCCCGGCCCCGAGCCCGACCGGGCGGGGCCGGGCTCACCGCAGGCGCGGCAGGGCCTCGGTGAGGAAGTCGCCGAGGGCGGCGGGGGAGTCGATCGTCAGGTCGGCGGCCTCGGCGACCTCGTGGCCGGTCTCCGGGTTGGCCACGGCCACGCAGACCCCGAGGAACTCCGGGTCCGCCGCGGCGCGGGCGCGCAGCGCCGCGAACGCCTTGATGTCGGAGACGTCGTCGCCGAAATACCATGCCCCGCCGGCGTCCCGGACCACCTCGCCGATCACCATGCCCTTGTCGCGGTCGACCGGGGGCTTGATCTCCAGCACCATCCGGCCGGCCTGCACGCGTAGCCCGAGCCGCTCGGCCTGGGCCTGCCCCCACTTCTCCACGACCTCGCGGAGCTGGGGGGCGGTGCGCCAGTGCAGTGCCACGGAGAGCCGCTTGAACTCCACCAGCGCGCCGGGCGGCAGCTCGGCGCGGGCGAGGTCGGCCAGCTCCTGCATCGTCGGCACCCAGGGCAGCGCCGCGGGCTCGGTGACGGTCTCGCCGCCGGAGTGGCTGTGCTCCAGGCCGTAGAGGCCGTAGAGGTCGACGCCGGCCAGCCCGCCGAGGTGGTCGCGGAGGAACTCCACGGGGCGGGCGGAGACGATGGCGACCCGGCGCACCAGCGGCGCGAGGGCCTCGATCGCGGCCAGCACCTTCGGCGCGGGCTGCACGGCGGTCGGGTCGTCGTCGACGGGCGCGAGTGTGCCGTCGAAGTCGAAGAAGAGGACGGTGTCGGACGCCCGGCCGGCGGTCGCCTGCCAGGCCTGGTCGGCGTCCAGCGGGGTCTTCGGCTGCTGGTTGCCCAGATTCAACGGCGGCACGCGCGACAGCGTACCCCGGCGCGGGCCACTCATTCGTGGTCGAGACGAGGCGCTACGGCCAGGATTAGGTCAGCGTTCGGCGGCCCCCCGGCCCCGGCGCCCGAACGGCAGGACCTCGGCGTCCTGGCCGTGGCTGAGCAGGTAGCCCTCCACGAAGCCGGCGTTGCGGTCGCCGGTGCGCGTCTCGATCTCGGTGAGCCGGGCCACCAGGAACTCGGTGAGCGCGCTGATCCGGTCGTTGAGCCGTTCGTGCAGCTCGGCGACGACGGCCAGGACGACCGCGGTGCCGGCGGTGGTGAGGGCGAGGAGGTTGGCGACCACGGGAAGCTCCCCGTCGCCGACCACGCCGATCACCACGTTGCCGGTCACGGCCGAGGTCAGCGCCACCGCCGCGACCACGACTGCGAACCACTTCAGGGTCATCGACAGACCCCTCCTTCTGTCCCGCAGGGCTGGGTTCGGCCTTGTCCCGTCCCCCCGCCGACGACGAGCCCAAGCAGTACGGATAGGACGCTAGCGTGCCCGTTCCGGCCCCGGAGCGAAACGATTGGGTACGGCTTGCCGTTCTTTCGCCATCTGAGGAACTAGCCCGCCCGATTACCCCTTTTTCGGACATCTACCGGGAGACTTGGGCGATACGCGAGGTATCTAATGGTTTCTCGGATGTGGAACTTCTCCGCGTCGGAGACGTTGGGGTCGACCAGCCGGCGCAGCAGCGCCTCCACGTCCGGGTCCATCGGGGGCGGTGCGGTGGCCGCCCGTGGGGTGGCGGCGCGCTCCCAACCCAGGGCCGCGAAGGCGGCCGTCGGGTTGAGGCCGAGCCCCTCGCAGAAGGCGACCACCCGCTCGGCCTCGGGGTCGCTGGCCCAGTCGCCGCGCACCCAGCGGTTGATGGTCTGCCGGGAGACCCCGGTGCGCCGGGAGACCTCGGTGCCGCTCCAGGCGCGCATGGCCCGGGCGTCGTCGAGGGCCCGGCGGACGAAGGCGGCGAAGGCGATCTTCCTGGCGTGAGCGCTCTCGGTCACCCCGTGACGGTACGGCCAGCCGGATCCACTGGGGACGCCGGGCACGCCTATGTCACGTGAATGAGACACGCGTAACTGGCCGTTCCCGGCCCTTCGTGAGGGCGATTTCAAGGCGTATCACCTGCGCAGGATAGGAGCACGTCAGTGGCGGGGTAATCGGACGAAAAGCTGATACTGTCACGCCCATGGGACAGTTTACCGTGTGTCACGTGCACGAGACGACTGGTGCTCGCCTGCGTCCCTTCCCCGTCCTCAGGGGGGCGCGGTGACCGAACTCGCCACCCGTGAGCAGGCGTTCGGCCTGGTCGCGGAGGGAGTGGCCGCGGGGCTGAGCGCCCCCTGGCGGCTCTACCTCGCCCGCGGCTGCCGCTACCTGTCGCTCAACGTGGGCGACCGGGCGGAGTGGGACGCCTGGCGGACCCACCTCAACTGCCCGGAGCTCAGCGTCCGGGTCTACGACGCCGGCGGCGAGATCCGCCGCTGCTCCGTCGCCGAGCTCGTGCTCGACGGCTGCCGGATCAGCGTCGAGCTGGTCGAGGAGGTCAGCACGGACGACCTGGAGCGGCTCCTGACCGCCGACCCCGAGGTTGACCCCGCCGGCCCTGGAGCCGGCCCCACCAATCCCGGAGCCGACCCCGCCGGCACCGGACCGGAGGAGCGGTGAGCCCCTTCGTCGCAGTCGTCCTCGTCCTCGTCCTCGGCTCGGCCAGCTACGCCGCCGGACGTCTGCACGGCCAGCTCAGCTACCGCATCGGCTACCGGTTCGGCTACCGGCAGGGCTACTTCGACGGCGACCGGGGCGCCTGGAACCGCCGCCGCCGGGAGGCCCAGGCCGCCATCGCCTCGGCCCTCGCTGGCCCTCCGCAGGCCGTCCGGCGTGGCCCGACCGCGCGGCAGGGCACCACGTACACCGGCTCCGCCTTCGCCGCCTCCGCCGCGCCCGCCGTCTCCGCGGCGCCCGTCCCCGGCCCGCCGGCGCACCCGGCCGGTGCCGTCGCGGTCGCCACCACGGCGACCGCCGCTGTCCGGGCGACGGCCGGGACCACGGCGGCCGTCGGCGGCCGGCACCCCGCCGTCCTGGTCCGGTGGCAGAACTGAGCCGGCCGACGAACCCGGTGCGACGTCCGCGGCGGACGCGCACCGCCGGGGCCACGTCAGACCGGTGACGGTGGTCCCACCGGCCGGGATGCGCGCAGGGGGCATGCATCCCGGCCGGTCCGCCGTGCCCGTTCACCGGTCCGACTCCCGAGATCCACGGGTCAACCCCTAGCCGGGACGCCGTGGCGCGGCTAGCGTCTAGTCATGGCGCGGGATTCCCCCCGGGCCAGCCGGCCAGCCCGGATCTGCGACCTCGCGCACGGGGCCCGCATCCGACCCCGTGTCCCCGGGCACCGGACGAGGCGGAACGCGGATGGCCGGGTGCCCATTCGCCGGAGCAGGCCTGTGACGACTCGCCGTACCCCCGCCGGTGCCGACCAGACCCCGGCCGCGACTGCCACGACCCGCCGCGCCACCCGGAGCCGCCGCGCGGCGACCCCGGTCGAGCCCGAGGAGCCCCGACCAGCCGGCCAGGCGTTCGTCCTGGACACGTCGGTCCTGCTCTCGGACCCGGCGGCCTTCCACCGGTTCGCCGAGCACGAGGTGGTCCTGCCCCTCGTGGTCATCTCCGAGCTGGAGGGCAAGCGGCACCACCCCGAGCTGGGCTGGTTCGCCCGGCAGTCCCTGCGCATGCTGGACGAGCTGCGCGTGCGCCACGGCCGGCTGGACCGGCCGGTGCCCGCCAACGACGCCGGCGGCACCCTGCGGGTGGAGCTGAACCACACCGACGACGGCGTGCTGCCGCCCGGCTTCCGCAACGAGTCCAACGACGCCCGGATCCTCTCGGTCGCGCTCAACCTGGCCGCCGAGGGGCGGGACGTGACCCTGGTGAGCAAGGACATGCCGCTGCGGGTGAAGGCGGCCTCGGTCGGGCTGCGCGCCGACGAGTACCGGCACGGCCAGGCCAGCGACCCGACCTGGACGGGGATGGCCGAGCTGGCGCTGGGCGACGACGACATCTCCGCGCTCTACGCCGGCGAGACCCTCGACCTGGACGGCGCGGCGGGGCTGCCCTGCCACACCGGTCTGGTGCTGCACTCCGGGCGCGGCTCCGCGCTCGGCCGGGTGCTGCCCGACAAGACGGTCCGGCTGGTCCGGGGCGACCGGGAGGCGTTCGGCGTGCACGGCCGCTCGGCCGAGCAGCGGGTCGCCCTCGACCTGCTGCTGGACGAGTCGATCGGGATCGTCTCGCTGGGCGGCCGGGCCGGCACCGGCAAGTCGGCGCTGGCGCTGTGCGCGGGCCTGGAGGCGGTGATGGAGCGCCGCCGGCACAAGAAGGTGGTCGTCTTCCGCCCGCTGTACGCCGTCGGCGGCCAGGAGCTGGGCTACCTCCCCGGCTCCGAGACGGAGAAGATGTCGCCCTGGGCGCAGGCCGTCTTCGACACCCTCGGCGCGGTGGTGCACGAGAACGTGCTGGAGGAGGTCATGGCCCGGGGGATCCTGGAGGTCCTGCCGCTCACCCACATCCGGGGCCGCAGCCTGCACGACGCCTTCGTCATCGTGGACGAGGCCCAGTCGTTGGAGCGGGGGGTCCTGCTCACCGTGCTCTCCCGGATCGGGCAGGGGTCGCGGGTGGTGCTCACCCACGACGTCGCCCAGCGGGACAACCTGCGGGTGGGCCGGCACGACGGCGTGACCGCGGTGATCGAGACCCTGAAGGGGCATCCCCTGTTCGCGCACGTCACGCTGAACCGGTCCGAGCGGTCGCCGATCGCGGCGATGGTGACGGATCTGTTAGAGGAGATCCCATTCTGACCGAGATCATGCCTGTCTAGTCACCCTTTAGCGTGATTCTGCCTGTGGCCCAGGTCACAATTGGGGCTGGTGGTTTCCCATCAGCCTCACTGTGCGCGATGGTGTCCATCGAGCGTCCACGCGCCGCCAAGATCGTCCGTTCCCGTCGGGCACCCGACGGCGAGGAGCGGCGGGGGCGAGTGCGTCGGCTGCGACCGGCAGGGTCGGGGCGCTCACGGCGCGGGCCGGGTCCCTCCTCGGGCCAGGGTCGCGCCGTGTCCTTGCCCCCGACGAAGGGACCACTTCGTGAGTCGGCTGTGGAGCCGGTTCGGTGCCCGTACCGCCGCCGTCGCACTGCTCTCCGTGGGCGTTGCCGGCGGCTTCTATCTGGGCGAAGACCGCGAAACCCAGCAACAGGGCCTGACCGCGCAGGTCGGCCTGCAGGTGGACCTGGCCGAGTTCGACTACCAGCGCGAGCGGCAGGCCCAGCACCGGATCGTCTCCGCCGAGACGCGGGCCGCCGAGTACCAGGCCGAGAAGCGGGCCGCCGCGGCGGCCAAGGAGGCCGCCGAGCGGGCCCGCGAGGCCGAGGCGGCGTCCCGCAAGCGCGAGCGCGAGGCGGCGGCGAAGAAGGCCGCCGAGAAGGCGGCCGCCGCCAAGGCGGGCAAGCCGTACGACGGTCCGATCCCCGCCTCGTGCAGCGAGTACGGCGGCAACCGCAAGATCGGCTGCGCGCTGATGATCGACGCCGGCTTCGGCATCGACCAGTTCCCGTGCCTGGACAAGCTCTGGACGAAGGAGAGCGGCTGGAACCCCAAGGCCCACAACTCCTCGTCCGGCGCGCACGGCATCCCGCAGGCCGTGCCGGGCAGCAAGATGGCCTCGGTCGGCGACGACTGGGAGACCAACCCGGCCACCCAGATCAAGTGGGGCCTCGGCTACATCAAGGGCCGCTACAGCTCGCCGTGCTCGGCGTGGAGCCAGTCGCAGAGCGAGGGCTGGTACTGATCCGCTGAGCACCGCATTCCCGAGCACCGCGACGGCGGGGCGGGCGCGTTTCCGACGCCCACCCCGCCGTCGTCGTTTCCCCCGACGGCCCCGCCGCCCGGGTGGCGGCCGGGCGGGATTGCTGATAGCTGTTTGGGCATGACCCTGCACGACGGCCCCCCGGGCGGCGACCCGCGACGCTTCGGCACCGAGGCCTTCTACGCCTCGATCGGCCGCGCCTTCGTCGCCATGTGCGCCGTCGTGCCGGTGCTCTTCCTGGTGGAGGCCCTCGACGTCGGCCTCGGCATCGACCTCGACCTGGCCGGCGGCATCATCCCGCGGCACATCGACGGGCTCGACGGGGTGCTCTTCTCGCCGTTCCTGCACGCCGACTTCAACCACCTCTACAGCAACAGCGTGCCGCTGATCCTGCTCGGCACCTTCGTGCTCGCCGCCGGCTTCCGCCGGTTCATGTGGTCCACCCTGGTCATCGTGCTGGTCAGCGGGCTGGGCGTGTGGTTCACCGGCTCACCCAACTCGGTCGTGGTCGGGGCCAGCGGCGTCATCTTCGGCTACCTGGGCGTCCTGCTCACCCGGGGCGTGGTCGAGCGGAGCTGGTGGAACTTCGCCGTCGTGCTGCTGGTCGGCCTGCTCTACGGCTGGCAGCTGCTCGGCATCCTCCCCACCGACGAGCGGATCTCCTGGCAGGGCCACCTGTTCGGGCTGGTCGGCGGCGTGGTCGCCGCGATCCTCTTCCGGCGCCGCCGGGTCGAGGACGACCCGTACGACCTGGGCTCCCCGACGCTGCGGGCGTAAGGAAGGGCCCCCTGTTGACGCCTGCGGTGGAGAAGGGCACCCTTCTCACCCGGCGTCGGGCCGCGCCCGGCCCGCGCCCGACGTGGGACGGTGCTTGATCCGGACCCGGCGCGCGCCTACCGTCG
This sequence comes from Micromonospora haikouensis, assembly GCF_000876225.1. Lineage (NCBI taxonomy): Bacteria > Bacillati > Actinomycetota > Actinomycetes > Micromonosporales > Micromonosporaceae > Micromonospora > Micromonospora haikouensis. The sequence continues at coordinate 1,407,446 of NZ_JXSX01000001.1, forward strand.
GCATCAGCACGCGTTGATCCGTGAGCGGAAAGCGACGGTACGCCATGCCCGAGGTCGATGTCGCAGTGATCGGTGCGGGTCCGACGGGGCTCTTCGCCGCGTACTACGCCGGGTTCCGGGGGCTCTCCGTGGCCGTGGTCGACGCGCTGCCGGAGGCCGGCGGCCAGATCACCGCCATGTACCCGGAGAAGCTGATCCTCGACGTGGCCGGGTTCCCGGCCGTCAAGGGGCGGGACCTGGTGGCCAACCTGGTCGCCCAGGCCGCGCCGTTCCAGCCGAGATACCTGCTCGGCACCCGGGCCGAGAAGCTGTCGCACACCGACGGGCAGCCGGTGCTCGGCCTCGCCGGTGGCGAGCAGCTCGCCTGCGGGGCGGTGGTCGTCACCGGTGGCCTGGGCAGCTTCACCCCGCGCCCCCTGCCGGTCGCCGACAGCTTCACCGGCACGGGGATCGTCTACTTCGTGCCGGAGCCGGCCGCCCTGGCCGACCGGGACGTGCTGATCGTCGGCGGCGGCGACTCCGCGTTCGACTGGGCGCTGGCGCTGGAGCCGCTGGCCCGCTCGGTGACCCTGGTGCACCGGCGGGAGCGGTTCCGCGCCCACGCCGCCACCGTCGCCCGGGTGCAGCGGTCGTCCGTGCGGATCGTCGTCAACGCCGAGGTCACCCGGCTGCACGGCGACAGCGCGGTGACCGGCGCGGAGATCACCGTGAAGGGGGCTGCGCCCGAGACGTTGCCCGTGGACACGGTGGTGGCCGCCCTCGGTTTCACCGCCGACCTCGGCCCGATCGCCGAGTGGGGGCTGCGGCTGGACCGCCGGCACATCCTGGTGGACAGCGCGATGGCGACGAACCTGCCCCGGGTCTTCGCCGCCGGGGACATCACCGAATACCCGGGCAAGGTGCGGCTCATCGCCACGGGCTTCGGGGAGGCCGCGACGGCGGTCAACAACGCCGCCGTCGCCATCGACCCCTCCGCCCACCTCTTCCCGGGCCACTCCTCCGACGCCCCCTGATCACGCCCCCGTCAGCGGGGGAGGCCGATGAGGTCGGCCATCAGGCCGGTCTGGTGCGCGAAATACTCGGCGCGGTGCGGCAGGGTGCGGTCGATCCGGCCGAACAGCTCGAAGCTGATCAGCCCGAAGAGCTGCGTCCAGCCGGCCATGCAGCGGGCGAGCAGCGCCTCGGGCAGCCCCGGGGCGAGGGCGGCGGCGATCTCCGCGAGGTCCGCCCGCAGCGGCTCGGGCAACTCGCCGGGGTCGGGGGCGGCGATGCGGCCGGCGGCCAGCCCGTCGCGGACGATGCCGACCAGCACGGCCGGTGGACGCATCGCCGGCCCGAGCGTGTCGGCCGGGGCGGCGTAACCGGGGACCGGGCTGCCGTAGAGCAGGGCGTACTCGGCGGGACGGGCCAGGGCCCAGTCCCGGGCCGCCCGGCAGGCGGCCTGCCAGCGCCCGCGCGGGTCGAGCCGGTCCGCGCCCGCGTCGGCCGCCTCCACGGCCGCCCCCAGCGCGTCGTACGCCTCGACGATCAGCGCGGTGAGCAGGTCGTCGCGGCTCGGGAAGTAGCGGTAGAGGGCCGAGGAGACCATCCCCATGTCCCGGGCGACCGCGCGCAGGCTGAGGTTGGCGCCGTCGGTGGCGAGATGGCGGCGGGCGACGGCCTTGATCTCGTCGAGCATCTCGGCGCGTACGCGGGCGCGGATCGAGGGAGCGGGCATGCCCCCACTCTGCCACGCCGGAGAGCGCGGATCAAATAAGAGAGCACTGCTCTTGACGGTGCTCCCGTCCGGGCGTCATGCTGGGTGCACCAGATCGAGAGCGCTGCTCTCGTTTCGTACCCCCGATTCGAAGGGTGACCTGTGATGTCGCTGCATGTGATCGTCGGCGCCGGACCCGTCGGCACCGCCACCGCCCACCTCCTGGCAGCCGCCGGCGAGCGGGTCCGGGTGGTCACCCGGCGCGGCACCGGCCCGGAGCACCCGGCCGTCGAGCGGGTCGCCGCCGACGCCGCCGACCCGGACCGGCTCGCCGCCCTCGCCGACGGCGCGGTCGCGCTCTACAACTGCGCCAACCCGGCCTACCACCGCTGGCCGACGGACTGGCCGCCGCTGGCCGCCGCGCTGCTCACCGCCGCCGGGCGCGCCGGGGCCGTGCTCGCCACGGTCGGCAACCTCTACGGGTACGGGCCGGTCGACGGACCGATGACCGAGGACACCCCGACGGTGGCGGGCGGCACGAAGGGGCAGGTCCGCAACCGGATGTGGGCCGAGGCGGTCGCTGCCCACCGGGCGGGGCGGGTCCGGGTGACCGAGGTGCGCGGCTCCGACTACCTCGGCGTCGGCGCGCTGTCGCTGCCGATGATGCTGCTGCCCCGGGTGCTCGACGGACGCCGGGCGGTGCTGCCCGTCGACTTCGACGCCCCGCACACCTGGACGTACGTCGACGACGTCGCGCGTACCCTCGTGCGGGCCGCCGCCGACGAACGCGCCTGGGGCCGGGCCTGGCACGTGCCCAGCCCGCCCGCCGTCTCCGCCCGCGAGCTGGCCGTGCGGGCCGCCGCCCTGGTCGGCGCCCCCGCCCCGAGGCTCGCCCGGCTGCCGTACCCGGCGCTGTGGCTGGGCGGGCTGGCCAACCCGTTCGCGCGGGAGCTACGCGAGACGGCGTACCAGTTCGACCGGCCCTTCCTGATGGACTCGACCGCGGCCACCGAGACCCTCGGCGTCGAGCCGACTCCGCTGGGCAGCGCGCTCGCGCAGACCGTCGCGGCCCTGCGCGCCGCCCCTGGCCCCCGTCGCCCGCTGCGGTGAGCGGGGAGCTGCGGTCGGGGGGAGCTACCGACGGGCCGGGGGCCCGAAGGCGGCGAGCAGCGCGGCGAACAGGGTGAGCGCGGCACCCAGCAGCGTGTTCACCCCCGGGTGCGACGCCGTGGTCGGCAGCACCACGTCCAGCAGGGCCGCGCCGACGACCTGCCCGGCGATGGTGGCCAGGCCGAGCAGCAGCACCCCGGTGAACCGCACGACGGCGGCGGCGACCGCGATGAAGACGATGCCGACCGGGCCGCCAAGGTAGAGCCACGGCTCGGTCGGGAGGCCGCCGCCTGGGCGGCCCCGGACGGCCACCTCCACCACGAACGCGGCGAGCAGCACCCCGGTGCCGACCGCGAAGTTGACCAGCGTCGCGGCCAGGACGCTGCCGGAGGCCACCCGGACCCGCCCGTTCACCGCCTGCTGCCACGCGAGGCCCACCCCGGCCAGCAGCGGCAGCAGCGCCAGGCCCAGCGTGGCCGGGTCGCCGAGCCGGTCGCCGACCGCCAGCAGCACGGCCAGCACGGTCAGCGCCGCGCCCACCAGACGATTCGGCGTGACCGCCTGCCGGCCGGCGGGGCCGAGCCCCGCCCGGTCGACGAGCAGGCTGCTGCCGGACTGCCCGGCGACCGCCGCCACGGTGAACACCGCCACGCCGAGCGCGCCGATGGTCAGCCCCTGGGCGGCCACGAAGAGCGCCCCGCAGGCACCGCCGAGGCACTCCCACGGCCGCAGCGAGCCGCCCGCGAGCGCCGCCCGCAGCGTGGCCAGGCCCCGCCGCCCGCTCGGGGTGGCCGGCACCAGCACCAGCAGCACCAGCAGGCCCAGGCCGAACGAGACCACCGCGGCGGCGATCCCGTCGGCCAGGCGTACGCCCAGCTCACCGTTGATCCGGGACTGCACGGCCACGGTGACCCCGGAGGCGGTGGCCAGCCCGACGGCCGTGATCCGGCGGGCGACCGGCAGGGTCGGCGGGGACATCGTCCCGGTGGCGGTCACTCCTGCTCGGCGAGGGGGCGGCCGTCGAAGTCGACGGCCGAGTACAGCGCCAGCTTCTCCAGCCGGTGGTAGGAGTCGATCACCCGGATCGTGCCGCTCTTCGAGCGCATGACGATCGACTGGGTGTACGCTCCGCCGGCCCGGTAGCTCACGCCCCGCAGCAGGTCGCCGGAGGTGACCCCGGTCGCCACGAAGAAACAGTTGTCGCCGGTGACCAGGTCGTCGGTGAACAGCACCCGGTCCAGGTCGTGCCCGGCGGCCAGGGCCTTCTCCCGCTCCTGCGCGTCGCGCGGCCAGAGCTTGGCCTGCATGACGCCGCCCATGCACTTGAGGGCGCAGGCGGCGGTGATCCCCTCCGGGGTGCCGCCGATGCCCATCAGCACGTCGACGTCCGACTCGCCCCGGGCGGCGGCGATCGCGCCCGCGATGTCACCGTCGGAGATGAACCGGATGCCCGCCCCCGTGCGGCGGATCTGGGTGACCAGGTCGTCGTGGCGGGACCGGTCCAGCACGCAGACGGTGACCTCGGACACGTCGGTGCCCTTGACCTTGGCGATCCGGCGCAGGTTCTCGGCGACCCCGGCGTTGATGTCGACCACGTCGGCGTACTCCTGGCCGACGGCCAGCTTCTCCATGTAGAACACGGCGCTCGGGTCGAACATCGCTCCCCGCTCGGCCACCGCGAGGACGGCCAGCGCGTTGGGCATGCCCTTGCTCATCAGGGTGGTGCCGTCGATCGGGTCGACCGCGACGTCGACCTCGGGGCCCGTGCCGTCGCCGACCTCCTCGCCGTTGAAGAGCATCGGCGCGTTGTCCTTCTCGCCCTCGCCGATCACCACGACGCCCCGCATCGGGATCGAGTTGATCAGCTTGCGCATGGCGTCGACGGCCGCCCCGTCGCCGCCCTCCTTGTCGCCCCGCCCGACCCACCGGCCGGCGGCCATCGCCGCGGCCTCGGTGACCCGGACCAGGTCGAGGGCAAGGTTGCGGTCGAGATCCTGGGGGGTACGCGTCCTCGTGCTCGTCATGACGGCCTCCTCCTCGCGACGTTGCGGGGTGGACCGGCGGCATGCGGCCGTCGCCGCCGCCGGCTTTGTCGCTGATCCTCACACGTTGGTCAACCTATCGCCGGGCCGGGGCGCTGGTGGCCAGCTTCCCGGCAACCGGGCGGTGGGACGTATCACCCCGGTCACTCGCGTGGTGGCGGTTCGTGGCGGGGCGACCCGGGGCTGGAACAATGGCCGGGTGGATCCCGCCCAGCCCGCCGAGCACAGCCCCGCCGAGCCGACTCCGTCGATGCCGTCGACGCCGAGCCCGTTGCCGCCGGGCCCGCCGGGTCGGGAGAAGGCCCGGTCCGAGCGGTCGCCGAAGGACATGGCGATCTCCCTGCTGGTGCTGCTCGTCCCGATCGCCCTGCTGCTCGCCTTCTACCGGGGATTCCTCGGCGGTGACCAGCCGAGCACCGTCGACCCGGCCCCCGCCGTGGAGCAGGCCCGGGCGGCCAACGCGTTCCCGGTGAGCCAGCCGGCCGGGCTCGACTCCGACTGGCGGACGGTCAGCGCCAGCTACCGCACCGTCGAGGGCGGATCCAGCCTGCGGATCGGCTATCTGACGCCGGAGGGACGGGGCGCCCAGCTGGTGCAGAGCAACGTGCCGCCGGAGCGGCTGCTCCCGGCCGAGCTGACGGCCGAGGGGCAGCCCCAGGGCCCCACCGAGGTGGGCGGGCGCAACTGGCAGCGGTACACCGCCCGGGGCAACGAGCAGGCCCTGGTGCTGCTCGAACCGGGCCGCACCGTGATCGTCGTCGGGGACGCCCGGGAGAACGAGCTGCGCCGGCTCGCCGACGCAATTCGCTAGCCAGCGCCACCGCGCCGCGCTGCACCGTGCGCCGTGCCGCACCCGTCCGCGGCCCGCGGCCTACGGCCCTCTTGGTCCGCCGTGCCGTGCCGCTTCAGTCCACGGCAGCGGCCCTCTCGGCTCGACCTGGTCCGCGCCACCATCGAACGCACATCACACAGCGTGACTCTCGCCGCTCGGCGACGCACCTGCCCCGTGCACCCCTTTGCTCTGCACCCGAATACGCAACGGGCACGCAGCGCGACGCTGCTGCCGTCTCCTTCGCTCCACCCGTCGCGCGTTTGGCCAGTTCGCATAGGTGTTGCGTGCGTGGGTGCAGAGCAAAGGGGGCGTGCGGTGTCTGGTGGGGGCGGCGGGGCGCTACGGGGAGTCAGCCCGGCCGCTCGCCCTGGACCACGGCGCAGGCGTCACGGAGAGTGGCCAAGTCGGGGTGGGGGCCGGGGCCGGCGGGGGACGGCGAGCGTCCGACCTTTCCGTTAGGCTGCCCCGGCTCGACCCCGGCCGCGCGATACGGCCGGGCAGCCTTTCGGAAAGAGAACGACGTGATCATTCGACGGTGGAGCGTCGGCGTCCTCGCCGCCGCCCTTTTCGTCCCCGCCCTGACCGCCTGCAACAACTCGACGGCCGCCGAGCCGGCTGCCGGTGGGGCGTCCGCCGCCCCGGCCGCGCCCGCCGACCCCAAGGAGGCTCTGCTCGCCTCCACCAAGGAGCTCAGCAAGGGCAACTTCACCTTCGCCATCACCGGCGGCGAGTTCAACGGCAGCGGCACGGTGCACATGCCGTCGAAGAGCGCCGAGATGAAGATGACCGGTGGCGACGCCGCCACCGAGGACTTCTCGATGGACATGCACTTCGTCTTCATCGACACCGACAGCTGGGTGAAGCTGGACATCTCCGGCCCGATGGCCGACGCGATCCCCGGGGCCAAGGAGCGCAAGGGCAAGTACCAGCACCTCGACCGCTCGAAGATCAAGGACGCCAAGGATCTCCAGTTCGACTTCGCCGACGTCGACCCGGCCGGCAGCGAGGCGCTGACCAAGGCGATCACCGACGTCAAGAAGACGGGCGAGGGCACGTACGAGGGCACCCTCGACGCGACCAAGGTCACCGATTCGGACGTCCTCGACGCCGACATCGTCAAGGGCATGGCGGACAAGGCCAGCGCCGTGCCGTTCACCGCGAAGCTCGACGCGCAGGGGCGGCTCACGGAGTTCCTCGTCAAGGTGCCGGCCGCCGGCTCGGCCAAGGCGCAGGACCTGAAGGTCACGTACGCCGACTACGGTGCGGCCACCGCCGTGCAGCAGCCGCCGGCGGACAAGGTCGTCGAGGCCTCCGACCAGCTCTACGAGATGTTCAAGAACTGATCCGGGGCAGGTGGGAGGGCGGCGTCCGCCACCCTTCCACCTGCGGACGGTGGGTCGGATGAACCGCGCGGGGATTGCGGAACCCGGCAACAGGGAACAGAAGTAGGCGTTCCCTCCGGCGCCCACGCGGGCCGGACGACCCACTTGGAGAGGTTCACGTGACCATTCGACGCTTCAGCGCGGCGGTCTTCGCCGCGACGCTGCTCACTCCTGGTCTGGCCGCCTGCAACAGCACCGGGACCGGCGAGGCGGGGGCCTCCGCGTCCCCCACGGTCTCCGGCAGCGCGGCAGCAGGCAGCGCCTCGCCCGGCAGCGCCTCGCCCGGCACGGGCGACGCCAAGCAGGCCCTGCTCAACTCCACGAACGAGATCCGCAACGGCAACTTCCGGTTCACCATGACCGGCGTCGGCACCACCGCCGAGGGGCAGGTGCACCAGCCTAGCCAGAGCGCCCAGATCAAGCTGAGCATCGGCGACGCCTCCTCGGACGTCTCGATGAAGCTCGACCTGGTGCACCTCAAGCCCGACAGCTGGGTCAAGCTCGACCTCGGCGGCCAGGCGGCCAAGCTGCCCGGTGTGCAGGGCCTCAACCTCGGCAAGTACCAGCACCTCGACCAGAGCCGGATCAAGGGCAACCGCAACCTGGGCTTCGACTTCGAGAAGGTCGACCCGGCCGGCAGCGAGGTGCTGACCCAGGGCGTCACCGAGGTGCGGCAGACCGGTGAGGGCGCGTACGCGGGCACCATCGACGTGACGAAGGCCGCCGAGGCCGGCTCGCTGAACGCCGAGCTGATCAAGGCGCTCGGGCAGCAGGCCCAGTCCGTGCCGTTCACCGCGAAGCTGGACCCGCAGGGCCGGCTCAGCGAGCTGGTCGTGCAGATCCCGGCGTCCGGGCAGAACAAGGCCCAGGACATCCGGATCACGTACGCCGACTACGGCGCGGCGACCGCCGCCCAGCGCCCGCCGGCCGACCAGGTCGTCGAGGCCCCGAAGGAGCTGTACAACCTGTTCAACTGACGGGTGTGCCGGGGCGGCGACAGCGCCGCCCCGCAGCCACGTCCGCCTCAGGCGTCCGGCTGCCGCCGGGCCGCGTCGATGCGGGCCCGCGCGCCGTCGAGCCAGTGCTGGCAGACCTCGGCCAGCTTCTCGCCGCGCTCCCACAACGCCAGCGACTCCTCCAGCGAGGTGCCGCCCGTCTCCAGCCGTTCCACCACCGTGGCCAGCTCGGCGCGGGCCTGCTCGTAGCTGAGCCGCTCGTCCGGCCCGGCGTTCTTCTCGTCAGTCATCCGTCCCATCCCAGCACATCCCGCCCCGCGGTCACGCGCGGCTCAGCCGTCGACCGTGGCGGCCAGCTCGCCTTCGGCGAGGCGGACGCGCAGCGCATCGCCCCGGCCCACCTCTCCGGCCGCCCGCACCACGTGGCCGTCGGCGCGCTGGACGATCGCGTAGCCCCGCTCCAGGGTCGCGGCGGGGGACAGGGCGCGCAGCCGGGCCAGGGTGTGCCGCAGTTCGTCCTGGGCCGCGCCGAGCCGGTGGTGCAGGGTGCGCCCCGCCCGCTGGCGCAGCGCGGTCACGTCGGCGGCCCGCTGCTCCACCATCACCTGCGGCCGGGCCAGCACCGGCCGGGACCGCAGCCCGTCGAGGCGGTGCGCCTCCCGGTCGACCAGGTTGCGGACCGCGCGTTCGACCCGCTGCCGGGCCTGCCGGATCAGGCGCAGCTCCTCGGCCAGGTCGGGCACGACCCGCTTCGCGGCGTCCGTCGGGGTGGAGGCCCGCACGTCGGCGACGTAGTCGACCAGCGGCGCGTCCGTCTCGTGGCCGATGGCGCTGACCACCGGCGTACGGCAGGCGAAGACCGCCCGGCACAGCGCCTCGTCGGAGAACGGCAGCAGGTCCTCGATGCCGCCGCCGCCCCGGGCGATGACGATCACGTCGACGGTCGGGTCGGCGTCGAGCGCCTTCAGCGCGTCGACGATCTGCGGCACCGCGCCCGGCCCCTGCACGGCCACGTTGACCGTGCGGAACTCGACCGCCGGCCAGCGCCGCCGGGCGTTGGTCAGCACGTCCCGCTCGGCGGCCGAGGCGCGGCCGGTGATCAGCCCGATCCGGCCCGGCAGGAACGGCAGCCGGCGCTTGCGGGCCCGGTCGAACAGCCCCTCGGCGGCCAGCAGCTTCTTGAGCTTCTCCAGCCGGGCCAGCAGCTCGCCGAGGCCCACCTGGCGGATCTCGTCGGCGCGCAGGCTCAGCGTGCCCCGGGCGGCGTAGAACTCGGGCTTGGCGTGCAGCACCACCCGGGCGCCCTCGCGCAGCTCGGGGGCCCCGGCGTCGAGGACGTCCCGGTTGGTGGTGACCGTGAGGCTCAGGTCGGCCGACGGGTCGCGCAGGGTGAGGAACACCGTGCTGGCCCCGGGTCGGCGGCTGATCTGCGCCACCTGCCCGTCGACCCACACCCAGCCGAGCCGGGCGATCCACGCGCCCACCTTCTGGCTGACGACCCGCACCGGCCACGGCTCGTCGGAGCTGCTGCGCCCGCTCTCATCCGCACTCACGCCCCCACCCTACGGACGCCGGGAGGGCGGCCCGCGCAGCCGGTGCCGCCTGTCGGTGCGGCAGTACGATGGGCGGGTGACTCAGGCTGAGACGACTCCCCGGACCGGCAAGCGCGTGCTCCTGGCCAAGCCCCGCGGCTACTGCGCGGGCGTCGACCGGGCGGTGCAGACCGTCGAGGAGGCGCTCAAGCTCTACGGCGCCCCGATCTACGTGCGCAAGCAGATCGTGCACAACAAGCACGTGGTGCAGACCCTGGAGGCCAAGGGCGCGATCTTCGTGGAGGAGAACGAGGAGGTGCCCGAGGGGGCCACCGTGATCTTCTCCGCCCACGGCGTCGCCCCGGAGGTCTACGAGCAGGCGAAGGCCCGCTCGCTCAAGGCGATCGACGCCACGTGCCCGCTGGTGACGAAGGTGCACCAGGAGGCCAAGCGGTTCGCCGCCGAGGACTACGACATCCTGCTGATCGGCCACGAGGGGCACGAGGAGGTCATCGGCACCGCCGGTGAGGCCCCCGCGCACATCCAGCTCGTCGACGGCCCGGACGACGCCGACAAGGTCACCGTGCGGGACCCGAGCAAGGTGGTGTGGCTCTCCCAGACGACGCTGTCGGTCGACGAGACGCTGGAGACCGTGGCCCGGCTCAAGTCCCGGCTGCCGCTGCTGCAGTCGCCGCCCAGCGACGACATCTGCTACGCCACCTCCAACCGCCAGCACGTGGTGAAGGAGATCGCCCCCGACTGCGACGTGGTGCTCGTCGTCGGCTCGCGCAACTCCTCGAACTCGGTCCGGCTGGTCGAGGTCGCCCTGGACGCCGGGGCCCGCGCCGGCCACCTCGTCGACTTTGCCCACGAGATCGACGACGCCTGGCTGGAGGGGGCCCGCACGGTGGGCCTGACCTCCGGGGCCAGCGTCCCCGACGAGCTGGTCCAGGAGGTCCTGGCGCACCTCGCCGCGCGGGGCTTCACCGACGTCGACGAGGTGGTCACCGCCAACGAGCGGCTGACCTTCTCGCTGCCGCAGGAGCTCAAGCGCGACATGAAGGCCGCCGCCGCCTCGGCCCGCGCCTGACCGGGCCGGGCCGCCAGGGCGGGAACGGATCAGCGGCGGGAAGCGTCTGATCGGTATGAAGACTCCTCGGACCATCGTCGCCGCGTTGGTCACCTGCGCGGCCCTGAGCGCCTGCGGCGGCCAGGGCACCGGTGACGGCAGCGCCGCCCCCAGCCCCTCCGGAGGAGCCGCGGTGACCGACGCGCCCAGCGCCGACCCGGTCGACCCGTCCGCCCCGTCCGGTTCGGTGCCCCCGGGCCGCCCGAGCCTCCCGCCGAAGCCGGGCCGCCCCAGCGTCCCGCCGGGCGTCGGGGCCACCACGCTCACCGGCACCGTGGAGGCGGGCGTGGAGCCCGGCTGCCGCCTGCTGGACGGCTACCAGCTCATCGGCGGCCCCGCCGACGTGCTCACCGCGGGCGCCAAGGTCGAGGTCACCGGCCGGGCCAAGCCCGACCTGCTCAGCACGTGCCAGCAGGGGATCCCGTTCGTCGTGGAGTCCGCCCGCCGTTCCTGACCCGCGAGCCGGGCCCCTGGCCCGGTACCGACAGGAGCCCGCCCCCGCGGGGGCGGGGACGGGCTCCTGTGGTGAGGCGGAGGGTGGTCAGGCGGCGCGGATCAGTTGACCGCGCCGATCGCGACCGAGCCGCGGCCGACGACCGCGCCCTCGGTGGTGGTGACGGCCAGGTCGCCGTAGAGCGCCCGACCGGCGGCCGGGGCGGACTGGGCGGTCACCGTGCCGGTGAGGGCGGCGGTGGCGCCGTTGGCCAGGGAGAGCGGGGTGGCCGGAGCGGTCAGCGTGCCCAGCGACGCCGCCGAGAACGAGTCCCGGTAGTCGTAGGCGGTGCTGGTGCCCGGCCCGTCGACGGCGTACCCGTCGACCAGGACGCGGTAGGTGCCGGCCGGCGGGTTGGTCAGCGTCACCGCCTCCTCCGAGTCGCCGTCGGCCGAGCGGCCGACCTCGGTGGTGCCCCGGAAGACGAACAGGTCCAGGTCGGCCCCCAGGTCGGCCGTGTTGCCGATGCGGGCCGTGAAGCTGGCCGCGCCGGCCGGCACCTCGACCAGGTACTCCTGCTGCGCGCCCTCGGCGATCGTCGGCCGCTCGGCGTGCACGCTGGCCAGCGGGCCACCCTGACCGGTCACCGAGACCGGGCCGAAGGTGTTGGTCAGGCCCCAGGTGACCTCGGTCGGTGCGCCGGCGGTGACCGACGGCAGCTCGACCACGGCCGGCGAGACGGCGACGCCCTGGACCCGCACCTGGAGCTGGTACGGGTTGTCCAGCGCGGGCGAGGTGCGCCGCGACTCCACCTCGAACTCCCAGACCCCGGCGATCGGGTTCTGGTAGTCCCGCTCCTGCGGCTTGCAGGCGGCGGCGTTGGAGAAGTTGGTGTAGCAGGCGGTGCTCGCGGTGCTCTCCACCGGCACGCCGTACGGGTTGAACGCGATGAACCGGGTCTGCGAGCCGGTGGCGATGCCGGACAGGTTGACCTGGATCGCGCCCGCGCCCGGCGGGACCGTCACGAAGTACGAGGTGGAGCTGTTCCGCTCGACCGAGCCCTCGGCCGAGAAGGAGTAGGCCGGCTTCGCCACGTCGGTGGCGGCCACCACGACGGTGGAGACCTCGAAGTCGACCACCGAGGTGGCCGGGTCGTCGATCACCAGGAGCGCGCCGTGCGCCCCGGGGGTCGTCGGCTTGGCCTTCACGGGGATCGTGAGGGTCTTGTTCAGCGGCAGCCACACCTGCTTCTGCGCGCTGAAGGTGCCGTCGTTGCCGCGCAGCGTCACGGTGTGCAGCAGGCTCTTGTTCGGGCCGCTGGTGCGGGTGACCTTGACTTCGTACGTCTTGGACTTCTTCAGCGGCTGCCCGCCCTGCGCCACGGCGCAGCGGTTGTAGACGCCGGTGCCCCGGTGCGGGTTCGGCACGAAGGTGCCGGTGGCCTTGTCGTAGCGGGTCAGGTTCGCCGACAGCTCGGTGCAGACGGGCGCGTCGGAGACGTACGACCGGGTCTGCACGCCCTTGTCCAGCAGTGCCCACGCGCCCGGCACGTCGAACATGCCGTAGCCCTGCGCGTACGTCGCGACGCCCGCGATGGGCTTGGCCGAGGTGTAGACGGCCCGGCGCAGCGCGGCCGGGGTGACCCCCTTGTCGGTCGCCTTGGCGGCCGACAGCAGCAGCGCGGCGGCGCCGGCGGCCTGCGGGGACGCCATCGAGGTGCCGTTGAGCATCTGGTAGCCCGGCGGCAGCGGGTAGCCGGCCTCGGGGACGGGGTTGCCGGCCTGCCAGGTCGGCGCGGTGGAGATCGCCGAGCCGGGGGCCGCGATGTTCGGCTTGAAGCCGCCGTCCTCACGCGGGCCGCGCGAGGAGAAGTTGAACAGGGCGTTGTCCTTGGCCACGACCGAGCCGTAGTTGCCCAGCCAGGTGTCCTTGCTGATGCTCGCCGCGACGCTGACCACGTTGTCGGCCACCGACGGGTCGCCGACGGTGTTCAGCCCGGGGCCGGAGTTGCCGGCCGAGATGAACAGCTGCACGCCGTACGTGTTGATCAGCTCGTTGTAGAGCTGGGAGCGGGCGTTCGAGCCGTCGTTGAGCGCCGGCAGGCCGCCGATCGACATGTTGACCACGTCGACCCTGCGGTTGATCACCAGGTCGGCCATGCCGGTGGTGAGCGCCGCGGCGGTGCAGCCGCCGCCCCAGGAGCAGGCGCGGGCCGAGACCAGCTTCGCGCCGGGGGCCGCCCCGTCGAACGCGCTGTTGCCCAGCATGTCGTTGGCGGCGGTGATGCCGGCGACGTGCGTGCCGTGGGTCGACTCGACGATGCCGATGTTGACGTAGTCGACCAGGCCGGGGCCGCCGACCGGCGTCGTGTCGACGTCCTCGCGGTATTCGACGACGAACGGGATCTGCTCGCGGACCGCGGTGGCCGGATTGTCCGTGCCGAAGCGCCCGACCTGGAACTTCTCCTTGTACGGGCGCATCACCGGGTCGTCGGTGAAGTCCCGGTTGCCGTTGGCGTCGACCCGGATGTCGTGGGTCGTGGCGTCGTAGAGGATGCCGAAGGTGTCGGTGGTGTCGCCGTCGCGGTTGACGTCACCGGCCGGGTCGCTGCCCGCCGTGATCGACTCGCGGAACGTGTTGAACCGGTAGCTGCCGGCCGGGGCCGTCCACGTCGCGCCGCCCGCGGTGAAGCTCGGGCCGGAGACCTCGGTGATCATCGCGCGCCAGGTGGCGTCCTCCAGCGGGTCCGTGGCGGTCACCCAGTCCACGATCTTGCGCTCGCCGGTGGTGGTGGTCTGGAGCGCCGGGTGGTCGAGGTCCACACCGGAGTCCATGATGCCGATGGTGACGCCGCGGCCGTCCCACGCCGGGTGCGCGGCCTTGAACGCCTCCGCCCCGGTCTCGTTGGTCGGCATGTACGGGTTCACCGCGCCGGTGTCGGCGCCCGGCCCGGCCAGGGTCTCGCCCTGCGCGGCGACCTTCGCGCCGGCCGGCGCGGCCTCCGGGGCCGGGTCGGGGAGCTGGATGGTCTCGTCGAGGTCGACCGCGGCGACGCCGGGGAGCGTGGCGGCCTTGAGCACCTTCGCGGTGGGGACCTTCGCCAGGACGTAGCCGATGGAGTCGAAGCGCCGGCTCACCGTGCCGCCGAGCTGCCGCACCGCGTCCGCGACGTCCTTCGCCTCGCCCTTGTCGGTGGCGACGATCAGGGTGACGGTCTTGGCGTGCTTCGCCTCGGCCTCGCTCAGTAGCTTGGCGTCGTGTGCGCCCAGCGTCTCCACGGCGGTGGCCTGCGGAGCCTCCGTGTCGGTGGCGGGGGCGGCGCTCGCGGTCGCGGCGCCACCGACGCCGGTCATGGCGCCGGCGGCCACGACCGACGCGAAGAGCCCGGCGGAGGTGCGCCGGCTCAGGTTTCGGGGTCTGCTCACGTTCTCTTTTCCTCCAGAGAACAGGGCCCTGAAGTCACAGGGCGCGCGTGAGCGAAATCCTTTGTGCTGGCTGTGGCTGGTGTCACTACCGGCCGGTACGTTGTGACCACTTCGTGACATGCATAGGCGCGCATTGTCACATGTGTGCTGCTATCGAGGTCGGGTCTACGGGTCCACTGGGGACGGCCCGGTCAGGCGGTCGAGCCGCAGGTCAGGCCCGTCGGCCCCGCCGAGCAGCTCGGGGGCCTGCGGCTGGCGGGGGGCCACCTCCACCTGCGGCGGCGCGGTCAGCTCCCGGTCCGACACGCCCAGCTCGGCGAGCTTGCGGGCGCTGACCAGCACCCGCGCCTCCAGCGAGCCGACCGCCCTGTTGTACGCGGTCACCGCCCCGCCCAGCGACGCCCCCAGCTTGCCCACGTGGTCGCCCAGCGTGGACAGCCGCCCGTACAGCTCGCGGGCCAGCGAGTGCACCGCCACCGCGTTGCGGGCCAGCGCCTCCTGCCGCCACGAGTACGCCACCGTGCGCAGCAGCGCCACCAGGGTCGCCGGGGTGGCCAGCACCACGTTGCGGGCGAACGCGTGCTCCAGCAGCGTCGGGTCGCGCTGCAACGCCACGTCGAGGAACGGGTCGGCTGGCACGAACAGCACCACGAACTCCGGGGTCTGGTCGAACGCCGCCCAGTACGTCTTCGCCGCCAGCGCGTCGACGTGCGCCCGCAGGTGCCGCGCATGCGCGTCGAGGTGGGTGTCCCGCCCCCGCTCGTCGCGGGCCTCCATCGCCGTCAGGTACGCGTCGAAGGGCGCCTTCGCGTCCACCACCACGGAGCGGCCACCGTGCAGCCGGACCACCAGGTCGGGGCGTACCCCCTGGTGGTCCGTCGCGGCGGTGACCTGCTCGTTGAAGTCGCAGTGCTCCAGCAGGCCGGCGGCCTCGACGATCCTGCGCAGCTGGTGCTCGCCCCAGCGCCCCCGCACCTGCGGCGCGCGCAGGGCCGCCACGAGCTGCTTGGTCTCGGTGCGCAGCTCGCCGGAGACCGCGCCCATCGCCCGCACCTGCTCGCGCAGCTCGGCGTACGCGTCGACCCGCGCGTGCTCCAGCTCGGCGACCCGGGACTCGTAGCGGCGCAGCGTCTCGTGCAGCGGCGCCACCGCCCGCGCCACCGCCTCCTGCGACTGCGCGGTCGCCTCGTAGCTCAGCGCCCGCATCGACTGCTCCAGCCGCCCCTCGCCCTCCCGGGTCGCGGCCAGGGTGGCCTCCAGCCGGGCGAGGTCGGCCGCCGACCGGGACCGGGCCGCGAACCAGCCCAGCGCGCCGCCCACGCCGAGACAGAGCACCACCACGGCCAGCGTCGAGAAGCTCATCACCAGAGCTTGCCAAACGCGTACGACGGGCGCGCCCCGGGTACTTTTCAAGGCATGGAAATTCTGCTCGCGGTCATCCTCGTGGCGCTGCTCGTCGGCGGTTTCGTCTGGTGGCGCCGGGAGAGCGCGGCCCGCGAGGCGCGCAGCCTGGCCGACGTGCGCGCCGACGCCCAGCGCTGGTACGAGCGACTCGGCGGCCAGGTGATGAACCTGCACGGCGACTCCCCGGCCGTGCGCCAGGCCCTCGTCGACGCCGGTGAGCGGTACAACGCGGCGGGCAGCCAGCTGGAGCAGGCCCGCACCGTCCACCAGTACCGGCTGGCCCGGGAGACCGCCCTCGAAGGGCTGGCGTACGCCCGCGCGGCCCGTATCGCGCTCGGCATCGACCCCGGTCCCGAGCTGCCGCCGCTGGCCTCCGCCGAGGGCACCGGCCAGCTCACCCGCGAGCGCGAGGTCAACGTGCAGGGGCAGACGTTCCGGGCCGGCCCGCAGCCCGGCCAGGGCACGCCCTACTACTACCCCGGCGGCCGCTACCAGGGCCGCCCCGTGCCGGCCGGCTGGTACTCCACCCCGTGGTGGAAGACGGCGCTCGGCGCGGGCGCGGGCGTGCTCGGCGGCATGCTGATCGCCGACGCGCTCTTCTCTCCGGCGTTCGCCGACCCCGGCTACGAGGCCGGCTACCAGGAGGGCTTCGGCGACGGCGCGGACTTCGGGGGTGACTTCGGCGGCGGCGACTACGCCACCGCGGGCGACTTCGGCGGCGGCGACTACGGCACCGCCGGCGACTTCTCGGGCGGCGGCGACTTCGGCGGTGGTGACTTCGGTGGCGGCGATTTCGGTGGCGGCGACTTCTGACGCCGCTCCCGGCTGCCCGCTCCCGAGGGACCGGCCCCGCCTGCCGGCGGGCGTTGAAGAGGGCCCCCTGCTATGCGGAATGCGTTGACAGGGGGCCCTTCCTTACACCTCAGCCGGTGTTGCGCATGCCGGCGGCGATGCCGTTGACAGTGGTGAGCAGCGCCCGCTCCAGCGCCGTACCGTCGCTCGGGGCCCGCCGCCCGCCCGGGGCCGTGGCCACCGCCCGGCCCGC
Organism: Micromonospora haikouensis; assembly: GCF_000876225.1. NCBI lineage: Bacteria > Bacillati > Actinomycetota > Actinomycetes > Micromonosporales > Micromonosporaceae > Micromonospora > Micromonospora haikouensis. The sequence goes on from NZ_JXSX01000001.1 coordinate 1,424,432, forward strand.
CGCGCCGGAGTCGCGGTACTGCCGCAGCAGCGCCACCTGGAGGTGGTGCAGCGGCTCCAGGTAGGTGTCGCGCACCGCGAGGGTGCGCTGGAGCACCGGCGAGTTCTCCAGCAGGGCCGGCGAGGCGGTGACCGCCAGCACCTCCCGCTTGGTCAGCTCGTACTCCTGCTCGATCTTCTCGAAGATCGGGTGCAGCTTCTTCGGCACGAGGGTCTCCACGTACCGGCGGGCGATGCTGAGGTCGGTCTTGGTCAGCATCATCTCGACGTTCGACAGGAACGTGCGGAAGAAGTGCCAGTTCCGGTGCATCTCGGCCAGCACGTCCTCCAGGCCGGCCTCGCGCGCCGCCGCCAGCCCCGAGCCGACCCCGAACCAGCCGGGGACGATCTGCCGGGTCTGCGTCCAGCCGAACACCCACGGGATGGCCCGCAGGCCGGACAGGCCGGCCCCGGTGTTGGGCCGCTTCGCCGGGCGGGAGCCGATGTTCAGCGCGCCGAGCAGCTCGGTGGGGGTGGACGCCCAGAAGTACGCCGGCAGGTCCGGGTCCTCCACCAGCGACCGGTACGACCGGAACGCCGCGTCGGAGATCACGTCCATCGACGCGTCCCAGCGCTCCAGCTGTTCGGCCGGCTGCCGGGGCGCGGTGTGCAGCAGGGTCGCCTGGAGCACGGCGGCCATGGTCAGCTCCAGGTTCTCCCGGGCCAGCGCCGGCAGCGTGTACTTGTCGGAGATGACCTCGCCCTGCTCGGTGACCTTGATCGCGCCGTCGAGGGTGCCGTACGGCTGGGCCAGGATCGCCTCGTGGGTGGGGCCGCCGCCGCGCCCGACGGTGCCGCCCCGGCCGTGGAACAGCCGCAGGTGCACGCCGTGCCGGGCGGCCACGTCCCGCAGCGCCCGCTGCGCCCGGTGGATGGACCACTGGCTGGTGGTGATGCCCGCCTCCTTGTTGGAGTCGGAGTAGCCCAGCATCACCTCCTGCACGTCGCCCCGGGCCGCCACCAGCGACCGGTAGGCCGGCAGCGACAGCAGCTCGTCGAGCAGCTCGCCGCCGGCGTTCAGCTCGGCGGGGGTCTCCAGCAGCGGCACGAAGCCGATCCGGGCCCGGCCGCTGTGCACGTCGACCAGCCCGGCCTCGCGGGCCAGCACGACCGCCGCGAGCACGTCGTCGACGCCGAGGGTCATCGAGATGATGTACGACTCGATGACCTCGGAGCCGAACCGGTCCTGCGCGTCGCGGATGGTGGAGAACACGTCGAACGTCTTGCGCGCGCTCTCGGTCAGCGGCGTGTCCAGCGTCGACAGGGGCCGGCGGCCGGTCAGCTCGTCGGCGAGCAGCTTGGTGCGCTCCAGGCGGGTCAGCGACGGGTAGTCGGACACCTCGCCGACGGCCGCGTAGAGCTGGGTGAGCACCTCGTGGTGCTTCTCGGCGTGCTCCCGCACGTCCATCGTCGCCAGGTGCAGGCCGAACGCGGACACCGTGCGGATGGTGGAGGCGAGCCGGCCCACGGCGGTGAGCTGGCCGGCGTTGCGGGCCAGCGAGGCGCGCAGCAGCTCCAGGTCGGCGATCAGCTCCGCCGCGCCCTGGTAGTCGCGCCCCGGCACGTGCGGGGTGCCCCGGCGCAGCCGCTCCCGGGTGTTGGCCAGCTTCGCCTTCACGCACCGGGCCTTCAGCCGGTAGGGCTCCTCGGCGTTGACCCGGCGGAACCGGGGGGCCACCTCGGGCAGCGCGTCCAGGTCGGCGGCGAGGCTGGCCGACAGGTCCAGCGACACCCCGCGCAGCCGGCGGGACACGGACACCTCGTTGATGAGGTGCTCCATCGCCGCCTCGGTGGCCGCGATGCCGTGCTCGTGCTGGATGCGCAGCACCTCGCCGGTGACCTGCGGGGTGACGAACGGGTTGCCGTCGCGGTCGCCGCCGATCCAGGTGCCGAACGTCAGCGGGCGGGCCGTCGGGGACGTCTCCACGCCGAGGGTGCGCAGCGTGTCGGCGAGGTCGTCGAGCACCTGCGGGGCGGCCTCGGCGTAGAGATCACGCAGGTAGTAGATGGCGTTGCGGGCCTCGTCGGTCGGGTCCGGCCGGTCGAGCCGCAGCTCGTCGGTCTGCCACATCAGGTCCAGCAGCTCGGCCAGGCGGCGGTTGGCCGGCCCTTCGTCGCTGGCCCCGTAGAGGATCGCGTTGGCGGTCTCGGCGTCCAGCTCGTCGGCGACGGCGCGCAGCTTCGACAGGATCGACCGGCGGGCCGCCTCGGTCGGGTGGGCGGTGAAGACCGGGCGTACGGCGAGCCGGCGGGCCGCCGCCGCGATCTCCTCGGCGGGCACTCCGCGCTCGGCGATCATCTTGGCCGCCTGGTCCAGCCAGCCGCCCTGGACCGCCCGGCGGCGGCGCAGGTCGCGGGCCCGGTGCACCTGCTCGGTGATGTTGGCCAGGTGGAAGTAGGTGGAGAAGGCACGGGCGAGCTTCGTGCCGGTGGTCACATCGAGCCCACCGAGGCGCTGCGCGGCGGCCGGGGCGTCGGAACGGACCTGGGCCCGGATCTCCTCGACCAGGTCGAGCAGCGGGCGGCCCTCCTGCCGGGCGAGGGTCTGCCCGAGCAGCGTGCCGAGGCGGCGGATGTCGGCCCGCAGTGCGGCGTCCGGGCCGTCGTGGTCGTGCTGGTCGGTCACGGGTGCGCTCCTTACGCCGGGGACGAAGGACAGCGCTGTCCGACTCCCTGGATCGTATCCGCGCCGCCCCCTTCGAAAGGAAGGGCCCCTTGTTATCGCTTCTGTCGTACAGGGTGCCCCTGCTAACCGCGCTCGGTCCGCGGGGGCGCATCGTCGCTGGTGGGAGGCGTGTTGGCCGGGTGGCGGGCGGCAGCGCGCCGGCCCCGGACCAGGGTGGCCGTGAGCAATCCCACGACGCCGACCGCCACCCACAGGGCGAGCCCGGCCAGCGGCCAGCCCATCGACCGGCGGTCGAAGTACACCGCCGACTTGATCAGGTCGGTGGTGAGCCCGGGCACGTTCCACCGGTGCATCCCGCGCAGCCAGGTGGGCAGGAACTCGGGGGCGTAGATGCCGCCGGAGCCGGGGTTGCCGAGCACCACCAGCAGCAGGATGACGAGCCCGGTGCCGAGCAGCCCGAGCCAGCCCTGCACGGCGGAGGCGATCATGGCGGCGGCGAAGACGGCCAGCGCACCGACCGCCGCCACCGCCGGCACGTCGTGGTGCCAGACGTCCAGCACCGGGCCGACGACGAGCGCGCCCGCCACGCCGAGCACCACCGCGTACGCCGCGAACGCGGCGATGCGCAGCCCGGCGCGGGCGAGGCTGCGGGGCGCGGTGCCGGTGCGCAGGCCCAGCGCGGTGGCGGCGAGGTAGCCGCCGAGGACGTACCCGACCGCGAGGTAGAACGGGACGAGACCGCGCGGGTCGCTCTGCTCCACCGGCACCTCGTCGGTGACCGTCAGCGGCAGGTCGCCCCGCCGGGCGGCCTCGGCGAACACCTGGTCGACCACCTCGGTGGCGGCCGGCGCGGCGGCGCTGGCGGTGGTGAGGAGCAGCCCGCCCTCCGGGGTGGAGGTGAGCACGCCGTACACCTCGCGACCGGTGAGCCCGTCGTCGGCGGCGGCCGGATCGTCGTACTCGATGGGTTCGATCTTGTCGGTCTCGCGGCGCACGGCGGCCATGACCGCCTGGGCGCGCTGGTCGCCGAGGACCACCCCGACCGGCACGTCGCGCGGGGTCGGGTCGTGCAGCGCCCCCACGTAGGCGGCGATGAACCCCGTCGCCAGGGCCAGGGTGCCGAGCAGCAGCGCGGCGGTGCGGGGCAGCCACGCGCGCACCGGGATGTCCGGCTCCTCGTCCACACGGCCAGCCTAGGGGCAAGATGCGCGGATTGCGGTGGTTCGCCATCCCCGCCGTCGCGAGGCCGAAAAGCGGTGGTGGCGGCCGGTAGCGTCCGATCATGGAGTCGCTGCGTTATCCGCCGAAGCCCCGGCCCGGCGACCGGGTCGCGGTCGTGTCACCCTCCGCCGGGCTGCCGGCGGTCTTCCCCCACGTGTACGAGCTGGGCCTGCGCCGGCTGCGCGAGGAGTTCGGCCTGGAACCGGTCGAGTACCCGACCACCCGAGCACTGGGCGCGGACCCGCGCGACCGGGCCCGGGACGTCAGCGCCGCCTTCGCCGACCAGACGGTCACCGCCGTGCTCGCCACGGTCGGCGGGGACGACCTGATCACGGTCACCCCGCACCTGGACGACGCCGTGCTGCGGGCCAACCCGAAGCCCTACTTCGGCTACTCGGACAACACCAACCTGCTCAACCACCTCCACCGGCTCGGGATCGTCGCGTACCACGGCGGGTCCGTGCTGGTGCACCTCGGCCGGCCCGGCGCGCTGCACCCGGTGACCGCCGACTCGCTGCGCGCCGCCCTGTTCACCCCCGGCTGGTACGACCTCGCGCCGGCCCCCGAGTGGGGCGACCAGCCGAACGACTGGCGCGACCCGGCCACCCTCGCCGCCGAGCCGCCCATGTTCCCAGGCGGCGGCTGGCACTGGCAGGGGCCGGCGCGGGTCGTGCGGGGCCGGACCTGGGGCGGCAACCTGGAGATCCTGCACTGGCTGCTGGCCACCGACCGGGTCGGCGGGGTCGCCGACCACGCGGGCGAGGTGCTGATCGTCGAGACCTCGGAGGAGCTGCCGTCGGCGACCGAGGTGTACCGGATCCTGCGCAACCTGGGGGAGCGGGGGCTGCTCGCGGGCTTCCCGGCGGTGCTCGTCGGCCGGGCCAAGGCGTGGGACTTCGACCGCCCGCACACGCCTGAGCAGCGCCGGGCGTACGCCGACGCGCAGCGGGCGGCGGTGACCCGGGCGCTCGCCGAGTACGCCCCGGACGCGGTGGTCGTCTTCGACGTCGACCTCGGCCACACCGACCCGCAGCAGATCGTCCCGTACGGGGGCGAGGTCGTCGTCGACGCCGTCGAGGGGCGGATCAGCGTGCGCTACTGACCGTCCGGCTCCCGCACGAAGACGCCCGCGCCCGGGGCGCCCTCGACCAGTCCGCGCGCCTTCAACCAGTCGACGGCCGACCGGACCACCTGGCGGGAGACGTCGAACTCGGCGCACAGCTCCGTGCCGGAGGGCAGCTTGGCTCCCGGTGGGTTATCGCCCGACTCGATCCGGCTGGTCAGGGCGTCGATGAGTCGCTGTTTCTTCGTGTACGCAGGCATGGGCTTACTTCCGTGGCAGGTTCGCCCGGCGGATGAAGAGCGGCCCGGGGTGGAGGTGGCACTCCAGTCCCGGGCCTTGACCGGGAAGGACCCCGGCCCATGCGTAACCTACCGAACTTCGCCCATTCGTCCTGGTGTCTGCGCGGCCCCGACTGTGCCGTGTCGAGCGGCCTGCACCTGTCCGGCCTGGTCGACGCCGCGGTTCGTGGCGACGAGGTCATTAAGGTGCGGCTCGGCCTGTGGCGGATGGACGTCGGCCCCACCCCGCCGTCCGGCCTGCTGCTCGAACTCTCGGCCGGGGCGGACGTCGAGCGCTGGCCGATCGACCTGGCCCAGTCCCGGTCCCTGGTCGACCTGTCCGGCCGGCTGCTGGCCGGCCTCGACTCGGAGGCGACGCGGGCCGCCTGACCGGCGACCCGCCAGCGGCGTCGGGAACCACGTGAATCTTGGACGGTTCCGGTTCCCCGGGAGCCGTAAGTGTCCAAGGTCTCCGTTGGCGACGCGCTGGTGCCAGATGGCGGCGTGGCGACGTCGCTGACGGGGAGAGATCGGGCAGATCTTGGTGAGTTTCGGCCCCTGGAGGGGCCGTTTGGCACCAAGATCTCCCGGTCCGCGCCCGGTGGGGCGAGGCCAGGCGACGACGTTCTATTCAGTGAGGACGGCGAAGGCGCGGACCGGGAACGTGCCCATTCCCGCCACCATCGGCGGGGCGGCCGTGAACCGGAAGCCGGTCGGCGGCAGCGCGTCCAGGCCGGTCAGGTGCTCCACGATCGGGACGCCGGCCGCCAGCAGGCCGCTGTGCGCCGGCCGCTCGCCCCGGGCCGCCGGGCTCATGTCGTCGATGTTGATCGAGTCGATGCCGACGAGGGCCGCCCCGGCCTCGACCAGCCACGCCGCGCCGTCCCCGGTCAGGTAGGGCGCGTCGGGGGAGGCGTACCGGTCGGTGCCGAAGTGCGTGGACCAGCCGGTGTGCAGCAGCACCGCCCGCCCCGCCACCTTGTGCGGGGCGAGCAGCGGGCGATCCACCGCGCGGGTGCCGGCGGGCACCCGGACCACGATCCCCGGCAGGTCGGCGAGGCGGTCCAGCCCGACGCCGGTGAGGTCGGCCCCGTCGGCCCACCGGTGCGCGGGCGTGTCCACGTACGTGCCGGTGTTGGCGATCATCTCGATCCGCCCGACCTGGAACTCCGTGCCCGGGGCGTAGTTCGCCCGGGACGCCTCCCGGGTCAGCCACTCGGTGACCCGGGGCGCCGGCCAGCCGGGCAGCGTGGTCATGCCGTCGCTGATCACGTGGCTCAACTCGACCAGCCGTCGCCGTCCCGTCATGCCCCGGACTCGACCACGTGCCCGGGTCGCCGGTCAAGCGGGGATAGGCTGGGGTGCTGTCGACCCCCCGTCCCCGCCGGGCGCGGGGGCTCCGCCGTGTGCCGTCACCGTGCCACTGGGAAGTGATCAGATTGCTCACCGGACTCTTCGCCGCCGCCCTGGCCGACCCCGGGCTGGCCCGGGCGCGTGACCTGGCCCGTACCGGTGCCGCGCAGGTCGACGGGCTGGACCTCACCGCCCCGGCGGCGCTGCGGCCGTTCGCCGTGGCCGCCGTCGCCGCCGACCCGGGAGCCGCCGGTCGGGGAGCCGCCGCCGAGCCCGCCGGGGGCGCGGGGCGGCCCGTGCTCGCGGTGACCGCGACCAGCCGGGAGGCCGACGACCTGGCCTCGGCGCTGGGCGGGCTGCTGCCGCCCGAGCAGGTCGCCGTCTTCCCGTCCTGGGAGACGCTGCCGCACGAGCGGCTCTCGCCCCGCTCCGACACCGTCGGCCGCCGGCTGGCCGTGCTGCGCCGGCTCGCCCACCCCGACGCCGCCGACGCGCACGGGCGCACCGGGCCGCTGCGGGTGGTCGTCGCGCCGGTGCGGTCGCTGCTCCAGCCGCAGCTCAAGGGCCTCGGCGACCTGGAGCCGGTGCGGCTGGCCGCCGGCGACGAGGCCGACCTGGAGGAGGTCGCCCGGCGGCTCACCGACATGGCGTACGCCCGGGTCGACCTGGTCACCAAGCGCGGCGAGTTCGCGGTGCGCGGCGGCATCCTCGACGTCTTCCCGCCCACCGACGAGCATCCCTCCCGGGTCGAGTTCTGGGGCGACGAGGTGGAGGAGATCCGCACCTTCGCCGTGGCCGACCAGCGCACCATCGAGGCCGCCCCGCTGCTGTGGGCCCCGCCCTGCCGGGAACTGCTGCTCACCCCGGCCGTGCGGCGGCGGGCCGCCGCCCTGGCGACCGAGCACCCCGAGTTGGCCGAGATCCTCGACAAGCTGGCCGAGGGCATCCCCGTGGAGGGGATGGAGTCGCTGACCCCGGCGCTGCTCGGCGGCGAGAGCCTGGAGCTGCTGCTCGACTGCATGCCGGCCGGCACGCACGTGCTGCTCTGCGACCCGGAGCGCATCCGCACCCGGGCGCACGACCTGGTGCGTACCTCCGAGGAGTTCCTCCAGGCGAGCTGGGCCGCGGCGGCCGTCGGGGGCCAGGCCCCGGTCGACCTCGGGGCCGCCGCCTTCAAGACCCTGGCCGACGTACGCGCGCACGCCCGCGCCCTGCGCCGGCCCTGGTGGACCCTCGCCCCGTTCGGGCTGGCCGACGCCGACGCGGCGGCCCCCGCCCGGCAGCCCTGGGAGGACGCGCCGACCGAGGTCGACGTCACGCCCGACGACGCGATCGCGGTGACCCTGGCCGCCCAGCCGGCCCCGCTCTACCACGGCGAGACCGACCGGGTGGCCGAGGACCTCAAGCGCTGGGCCGGCGACGGCTGGTCGGTCGCGCTGGTCTTCGAGGGCCACGGCCCCGCCCAGCGGGCCGTCGAGGTGATCCGCGACGCCGGCCTCGGCGCCCGGTTCGTCGAGCAGGTGCCGGCCGCGCCCGCCCCCGGCGAGGTGCTGGTCACCTGCGGCGGCCTGACCGGCGGCTTCGTCGCCGAGGCGGCGAAGTTCGTGCTGCTCACCGGCAACGACGTCACCGGCGGCCGGGGCACCTCGACGCGGGACATGCGCAAGATGCCGAGCCGGCGGCGCAACACCATCGACCCGCTGGAGCTGAAGGCCGGCGACCACGTGGTGCACGAGCAGCACGGCATCGGCCGGTACGTCGAGCTGGTGCAGCGCACCGTCAACGGCGCGAGCCGCGAATACCTGGTCATCGAGTACGCGGCGAGCAAGCGCGGCCAGCCCGGTGACCGGCTGTTCGTCCCCACCGACCAGCTCGACCAGCTCTCCCGCTACGTCGGCGGCGAGCAGCCCACCCTGCACAAGATGGGCGGCGCGGACTGGCAGAAGTCCAAGGCGCGCGCCCGCAAGGCGGTCAAGGAGATCGCCGCCCAGCTCATCCAGCTCTACGCCGCCCGGAAAGCGTCCAAGGGGCACGCGTTCGCCCCGGACTCCCCGTGGCAGCGGGAGCTGGAGGACGCGTTCCCCTGGCAGGAGACGCCGGACCAGCTGGCCGCCATCGAGGAGGTCAAGCGGGACATGGAGCAGACCGTCCCGATGGACCGGCTGATCTGCGGCGACGTCGGGTACGGCAAGACCGAGATCGCGGTGCGGGCGGCGTTCAAGGCGGTGCAGGACGGCAAGCAGGTGGCCGTGCTGGTGCCCACCACCCTGCTCGTGCAGCAGCACTACAACACGTTCGCCGAGCGGATGAGCCAGTTCCCCGTGCAGATCCGGCAGCTCTCCCGCTTCCAGACCCCGAAGGAGTCCGAGCGGACGCTGGAGATGGTCGCCGACGGCACCGTCGACATCGTCATCGGCACCCACCGGCTGCTCCAGACGGCGACCCGGTTCAAGTCCCTCGGCCTGGTCATCGTCGACGAGGAGCAGCGCTTCGGCGTCGAGCACAAGGAGCACCTGAAGACGCTGCGCGCCTCCGTGGACGTGCTGAGCATGTCGGCCACCCCGATCCCGCGCACCCTGGAGATGGCGATCACCGGCATCCGGGAGATGTCGACGATCGCCACCCCGCCGGAGGAGCGGCACCCGGTGCTCACCTTCGTCGGCGCGCACGACGAGCGGCAGGTGGCCGCGTCCATCCACCGCGAGCTGCTCCGCGACGGGCAGGTGTTCTACCTGCACAACCGGGTCGAGTCGATCGAGAAGGCGGCGCGGAGGATCCGGGAGCTGGTGCCGGAGGCCCGGGTCGCGGTGGCGCACGGCCAGATGGGCGAGGAGGCCCTGGAGAAGGTCATGGTCGGCTTCTGGGAGAAGGAGTTCGACGTCCTGGTCTGCACCACGATCGTGGAGTCGGGCATCGACATCCCCAACGCCAACACGCTGATCGTGGAGCGGGCCGACCTGCTCGGCCTGGCCCAGCTGCACCAGATCCGGGGCCGGGTGGGCCGGGGCCGCGAGCGGGCGTACGCGTACTTCCTCTATCCGCCGGAGAAGCCGCTCACCGAGCACGCCCACGAGCGGCTGGCCACCATCGCCCAGCACACCGAGCTGGGCGCGGGCATGTACGTGGCGATGAAGGACCTGGAGATCCGGGGCGCGGGCAACCTGCTCGGCGGCGAGCAGTCCGGCCACATCGAGGGCGTCGGCTTCGACCTGTACGTCCGGATGGTCGGCGAGGCGGTGCAGGCGTTCAAGGGCGAGCGCCCCGAGGAGGAGACCGACGTCAAGATCGACCTCCCGGTGGACGCGCACCTGCCGCACGACTACGTCGGCGTGGAGCGGCTGCGCCTGGAGATGTACCGCAAGCTCGCCGAGGCCCGCGACGCCGACCGGCTGCGCGAGGTCGTCGCCGAGATGACGGACCGCTACGGCGAGCCGCCCGCCCCGGTGCAGAACCTGGTGGCGGTCGCCCGGTTCCGGCTGCTGGCCCGCCGCTACGGCCTCACCGACGTGAGCATGCAGGGCAAGCACCTCCGGTTCGGCCCGCTGCCGCTGCCCGACTCCAAGCAGCTGCGGCTCAAGCGCTACCACCCCGACTCGGTCTACAAGTCGGCGCTCGACCAGGTCAGCGTGCCCCGGCCGAGCACCCGCCGGATCGGCGGCGAGCCGCTGCGCGACCAGGCGCTGCTGGAGTGGTGCGCCCAGCTGTTGAAGGACGTGCTGGGCGACCCGGCCCCGGTGGCCCAGCCGGCCGGGGCGGGCGCCCGGTGAGCGGGGGCGGGGGCAGGGCCGGGCGGCGGGGCCGGGGCGGCACTGCGTGGTGGGCGGCGTCACGGCCGGTGGGGGCGCATGAGAGAGTGACGGTCATGCGTGCTCGCCGTCTCATCGCCGCCGCCAGTGTCGCGGCCCTCGGTGTCCTCTCCCTCGCCGCGTGCGGGAAGGCCGCGCCGGACGTCGCCGCGTACGTCGGCGACGCGAAGTACTCCGTCGACCGGGTGGACGAGATCTACGACGAAGCCCAGGCCAAGTACGCCGACGCGATCCGGGCGCAGGCCGGGCAGGGCGGGGCCACCCCGTCGCCGGAGCAGCTGCGCTCCTCGGTCACCCGGCAGGACGTGCTCAACCTGCTGGTCAGCATCGAGCTGGGCAAGCGGGTGGTGGCCGAGCAGGGCGTCACGGTGGCCGACGAGGTCAAGCCGGAGCAGCTGGAGCAGCAGCTCCAGATGCCGGCCTCCACCGAGTACGTCCAGCTCTGGGGCGAGTGGGTGGACATCTCCGGCGCGCTCGGCGCGAAGCTGCCCACGGCCGAGGTGAGCGACGAGGCGGTCATGGCGGTCTACCAGGCCATCGCCAAGACCGGGGCGATCCAGCCGGGGATGACCGTGGCGCAGGTCCGGCAGGCGTTCGGGGAGAGCGGCGGCCCCGGCAGCCAGGGCGGCTTCGTGCGGGCCGCCACCGCGCTCAGCAACGCCCTCCAGCAGGAGGCCGAGAAGGCGGGCGCGTCGATCAACCCCCGGTTCCGGCCGGTCGGCGTCCCGTCGGTGGTCAGCACCGGCCAGTCGCTGGTCTTCTACTCGCTGCCGTACATCAACCAGAACGGCCCGGTGACCGACATCTCCACCCCGCAGGCCCCGGCGGAGCCGAGCGCCCCGGCCGCGCCCCAGGGATGACCGCCCGGGTCGTCCTGCTGGTCACCTCGCCCCGGCTCCCGGTCGGGCTGCTGACGGCGGCGGCCTGGGACGTCGTACGCGGCAACCCGGTGCTGGCCGGCGCGGAGAGCGAGCTGACGGCGGCCGTGCGCGCGGCGGGCGCCGAGGTGACCGTGCCCGACGGCCCGGCGGTGCCGGCGCTGCTGCACGCGGCGGCGGCGCACGGCGCGGTCGTCTGGTTGGCCGGGCCGGCCGGCGACGAGGCGCTGGCCCGGGAGCTGGGCCTGCGGCTGGCCCGCGAGCCGGGCCTGGCCGAGCTGGAGCTGATGTACGGCTCGTGGGACCCGCCGGGCGCCCGGCTGCTCGACGCGGTCGAGGTGATGGACCGGCTGGCCTCGCCGGGCGGCGACCCGTGGAAGCGGGCGCAGACGCACCGCAGCCTCGCCGGCTACCTGATCGAGGAGTGCTACGAGGCGTACGACGCGATCGGCGCGGACGACACCGACGCGCTGCGCGAGGAACTGGGCGACGTGCTGCTTCAGGTGCTGCTGCACGCGCGGATGGCCGAGGAGCTGCCCGACGGCGCACGGTGGACCGTCGACGACGTGGCCGGCGGCCTGGTGGACAAGATGATCCGGCGCAACCCGCACGTCTTCGCCGACGACGGGGCCACGACGCTCGACGAGATCACCGCCAACTGGGAGCGGATCAAGCGGGCGGAGAAGGCCCGCGACTCCGTGCTCGACGGCATCGCGCCGAGCCTGCCCGCCCTCGCCCTGGCCGCCAAGATCCTCGACCGGGCCGGGCGCGCGGGCCTGACGGTCCCGTTGCCGGCGGCGGACGCGGAGGCACGGCTCGGCGCGGAGGCACGGCTCGGCGCGGAGCTGCTGGCCGCGGTGGCGGCGGCCCGGGCCGCCGACCTGGACCCGGAGGCGGCGCTGCGCCGCGCCACCCAGGCGTACGCCGATGCGATCCGCGCCGCCGAGCGCACCACCACCCACCCCTGACCCGGCCCGCTCGCGAATCTTGATAGGAAGTGCCTCCAGCGGGGCCGTTCCGCACCAAGATCTCGTCGGGGAGCGGGTGTCGGGGGTGGTCGGTAGGGTTCGGGCCATGGAAGCGTTCGTGCCGCTCGCCGAGCGGATCGTCGAGGCGTTGCTGGAGAGCCGGCCCGGGTTGGCCACCTCCGCCGGGGACCACCGCTACGACGACCGCCTGCCCGACGTCTCCGCCGAGGCGGTCGCCGCCGACCAGGCGATGCTGAGGGACGCGGCAGACGTGCTCTCCGAGATCGACCCCGACTCCCTCGACACCGACGAGAGCGTCGACCACGCGCTGCTCACCGCCCTGGTCGACCGGGAGCTGTTCGAGTCCGACGAGATCCGCAGCCACGAGTGGGACCCGCTGCGGCACAACCCGGCCCCGCTGCTGCACGCCCTGCTCGCCCGGCCGTTCGCCCCGGCCGACGTGCGGCTGACCAGCCTGGCGGGGCGGCTCGCCGCCGTACCGGACGCGCTGGCGACCGCGCGCGCGACGCTGCGGGACGTGCCCCGGGTGCATGCCGAGACGGCGGTGGGGCAGTTCACCGGCGCGGCGGCCCTGGTCCGCGACGAGGTGCCCCGGCTGCTCGCCGAGGAGCCGGGGCTGCACGACCGGGTGGAGCCCGCCGCCACGGCCGCGATCGCCGCGCTGGACGAGTTCGTGGCGTGGCTGCGCGCCGGGCTGGCCGCCGACGCCGGCCCGGGGCGGGACCCGAGGCTGGGCCGGCGGCGCTGGGAGGCCCGGCTGTGGCACACGCTCGACACCGAGCTGGGCGCCGCCGAGGTGCAGCGTCGCGCCTGGGCCAACCTCGACCGGGTCACCGCCGAGCTGCGCGAGGCGGCCGTCGAGCTGGTCGGCGGCCCGGCCGACGACGAGACCGTGCGCCGGGCGCTCGACCTGCTGGCCGCCGAGCACCCCGACGACCACACGATCGTGGATCTGGCCTCGGTCACCCTCGACGAGGCGACGGACTTCGTCCGGGCGCACGACCTGGTGACGCTGGTCGACGACCCGTGCGTGATCCAGGAGATGCCGGAGTTCGCCCGGGGCGTGGCGGTGGCCTACTGCGACTCGCCCGGCCCGCTGGAGATCGCGCCCGTGCCGACGTTCTACTGCATCGCGCCGACCCCGGCCGACTGGCCGGCGGCCCGGGTCGAGTCGTTCTACCGGGAATACAACGACCACATGATCCGCAACCTGACGGTGCACGAGGCGATGCCGGGGCACTTCCTCCAGCTCGCCCACGCCCGCCGGCACGTCGGCCCGACCCGGGTGCGGGCGCTGGCCAGGTCCGGCCCGTTCGTCGAGGGCTGGGCGGTCTACACCGAGGAGCTGATGGCCGGCCTCGGCTACGGCGGGCTGCCGGTGCGGCTGCAGCAGCTCAAGATGCAGCTGCGGATGACCATCAACGCCCTGCTCGACCAGCTCGTGCACTGCGACGACCTGTCCGAGGCCGAGGCGATGGCGCTGATGACGGGCCGGGGCTTCCAGGAGGAGGGCGAGGCGGCCGGCAAGTGGCGGCGGGCGCTGCTGACCTCCACGCAGCTCTCCACCTACTTCGTGGGCTACAGCGAGGTCGCCGAGATCGCCGCCCTGCGCCCGGCCGGCGTGTCGGTGCGCGAGTGGCACGACGCGATGCTCGCCCACGACTGCCCGCCCCCACGCCACCTCCGCACCCTGCTCAGCGGGTGGTGAAGCGACCCGCCCGCCGGTGGGTGCGCCGGCGTCGGCTCGCCTCCGGCGAGCGGCGCGGGCCGGGCGGCGTGGGCAGTCCGGGCGGGCCGGCAGGGCCGGGGGCCCGGTCGGGCGGGCGGAGCAGGTCCGAGGAGGCGAACAGGGTCCGTTTCGCCAGCTCCACCAGCCCCAGGTACGCCACGGTCAGCGCCGCCACCACCGGCACGAACAGCGGCGGCAGCGGGCTGAACCCGAGCGGCCCGGCGACCGGCAGGTACGGGATGAGCCAGGCGACCGCCACGGCGGCCAGCGCGGCGACCAGCAGCGGCCGGCTGGGCCGGCTGCGCCAGAACGGGCTGGCCCGGGTGCGGATGGCGAAGACGACGAGGGTCTGGGTGGCCAGCGACTCGACGAACCAGCCGGTGCGGAACTCCGTCGGCCCGGCGTGCAGCACCCCGAGCAGCAGGGCGAACGCCAGGAAGTCGAACAGCGAGCTGAGCGGCCCGAAGGTCAGCATGAACCGGCGGATCTCCCGCACGTCCCAGTGGGCGGGGCGGGCGAGCTGGTCGGCGTCCACCCGGTCGGTGGGGATGGCGATCTGGCTCAGGTCGTAGATCAGGTTGTTGAGCAGGATCTGCCCGGGCAGCATCGGCAGGAACGGCAGGAAGGCCGAGGCCCCGGCCGCGCTGAACATGTTGCCGAAGTTGCTCGACGTGCCCATCAGCACGTACTTGATGGTGTTGGCGAAGATCCGCCGGCCCTCGGTGACCCCGTCGGCGAGCACGTCGAGGTCCTTGTCGAGCAGCAGCACGTCGGCGGCGTCGCGGGCCACGTCGGTGCCGGTGTCGACGGAGATGCCGACGTCGGCGGCGTGCAGGGCGAGCGCGTCGTTGACGCCGTCGCCGAGGAACGCCACGTCCCGGCCGGCGGTGCGCTGGGCCCGCACCAGCCGGGCCTTGTCCTCCGGCGAGACCCGGGCGAACACGCTGGCCCGCTCGATCGCCGCCGGCAGCGCCGCGTCGTCCAGCCGGGCCAGGTCCGTCCCGGTGAGCACCCCGGTCACGGGGAGCCCGAGCTGCTCGCAGACCCGCACCGCGACGGCCGGGTGATCGCCGGTGATCACCTTGACGGTGACGCCGAGGGCGGCGAGCCGGCGCACCGCGCCCGCCGCGTCGGCCTTCGGCGGGTCGCGCAGCACCAGCAGGCCGGCGAGGCGCAGGTCCCGCTCGTCGGCCGGGTCGAGCCCGGCCAGGTCGGGCGCGGGCCGGCTGGCCACCGCGACCACCCGGCCGCCGTCGGCCAGTCGCGCGTCGAGGGCGTCCCGCGCCTGCTGCGGTACGTCCACACAGAGCGCCAGCAGCTCCTCGGCCGCGCCCTTGGTGACGAGGAGCCGCCCGTGCGGCCCGTCGACGAGGACGCTGACCCGGCGGCGCTGGTGGTCGAAGGGGAGCACCGCCACCCGCCGGTACGCGTCGACGGGCTGGGCGGCGGCGGCCGGGGCCTGCCAGAGCGCCCGGTCCAGCGGGTTGCCGTCCGAGCCGTCCGGCCCGGACTCGTTGGCCAGCAGCCCGGCGAGCAGCGGCCCGGGGCCGGCGGTGTCCGGCGGGCCGGCGGCGTCGGGCGGCCGGGCGGCGTCCGGGGCGGCGGCGTCGGGCGGGTCGGCGGGGCGGCCGTCCGGGCCGAGCGCCTCGGCGAGGGTGAGCCGCCCGTCGGTCAGCGTGCCGGTCTTGTCGGTGAACAGCACCTCGACGTTGCCCAGGTCCTCCACGCAGACCAGGCGCTTGACCAGCACCCGCCGGGCGGCCAGCGCGCGGGTGCCGGCGGCCAGGCTGGCGGTGACGATCGCGGGCAGCAGTTGCGGGGTGATGCCGACGGCGATGGCCAGGCTGAACAGCACGGCGTCGATGACCGGCCGGTGCAGCACCAGGTTGATCACGAAGATCAGCGCGGTGAGCACGCCCGCCACCCGGGCCAGCAGCAGCGAGAACCGGCGCAGCCCCTGCTGGAACTCGGTCTCGCCGTGCCGGGTGCCCAGCCCGACGGCGATCCGGCCGAACGCGGTGTGCCCGGCGGTGGCGACGACCAGGCCGACGCCCGAGCCGGCCCGCACCACGGTGCCCATCAGCGCGCAGGAGGCGAGGTCGTCCGGCGGCGTGCCGGGGGGCACCGGAGCGGTGTCCTTGACGGCGGCGGTGGACTCGCCGGTGAGCGCCGACTCGTCGCACTCCAGCCGGTGGGCCTCGATCAGCCGCAGGTCGGCCGGGACGACCTGGCCCAGCCCGATCCGCACCACGTCGCCGGGGACCAGGTCGACGACGTCCACCGTCTCCACCCGGCCGGCGCGCACCACCGACGCGACATGCCGGACCCGGTCGTGCAGGGCCGCCCCGGCCCGCTCCGCGCGGTACTCGTTGGCGAAGCCGAGGCCGACGCTGACCGCGAGGATCACCCCGATCACCACGGCGTCGGTGCGCTCGCCGACGAAGAACGAGACCGTCGCGGCGGCCAGCAGCAGGCCGAGCAGCGCCGAGCGGAACTGGCGGGCCAGCACGGCGACGGCGGACACCCGGTGGGTGCGTACCGCGTTCGGGCCGACCCGGTCGCGCCGTCGGCGTACCTCGTCGGGGGTCAGGCCCTGCGGGTCGCCGCCGAGGGCGGCGAGGGCGTCGGCGACGGTCAGCGCCGCCGCGTCGGTCGCCGCGAGCCACCCCTCGTCCCGTGCCGCTCCGGTCGCGTGCACCGCCACCGCCCCCACCTCGTCCTCCCGCCATTGCACACCGTGGGCGGGCCGCCCGGGTCAGCATCCGTCGGGACGGGCCGGCGCGGTCAGGGCCGGACGGCCCCCGGTGCCGGGGCGGTCAGCCCGCCGGGCGGGCGGCGACGTGGTCGACGAGCCAGCGGGAGATGGAGTACGCGGGCGGCAGTTCCGCCGGCAGCCGGTCGAGCGGGAACCAGCGGGCCTCGGTCAGCTCCCGACCGTCGACGACCGGCTCGGCGGTGGTGTCGGCGGCGGTCGCGGTGAACCCGGCCAGCAGCACGCCCGGCCCGGACAGCGCCCACGGCTGGCTGCCGAAGTAGGTGAGCCGCCCGAGGCCCAGCCCCACCTCCTCGCCGACCTCCCGGCGCGCGGCGTCCTCCAGCGACTCGCCGGCCTCCACGAACCCGGCGACCAGCGCCCACAGCGCCGTCGGCCCGGACGCGTGCCGGACCAGCAGCAGTTCGTCGGGGCCGCCGGTCGGCCCGGGGCGGGTGATGGCGACCAGGACGGCGGCGGAGAGCCGGATCGGCACGTACAGGTCGCAGCCGGGGCAGCGGCGGGACTGCTCGCCCGGCACGTCGGCCAGCTCGGCCCGGCACGCCCCGCACCAGCGGTGGGTGCGGCGGAAGGTGAGCACGGCAAGCGCCCGGCCGGCCAGGTCCGCCAGCGGGGCGGGCAGCGCGGCGGCCAGCGACCGCCAGCTGCGCCACCTGCCCTCCGGCGGCTGGTCGTCGGTCGCGTCCGCGCCCCAGGCGGGCACGCCGTCGAGCGTGCCGAGGGGGACCCAGCCGGTGCCGGCGGGCAGCTCGCCGACGCGGGGGAAGTGGCCGTCGGGGCCGGTCAGCAGCTTCCGCCCGGAGACCACGAGGGCGAGGTCACCGGGCTGCGGCGGGCCGTCGTGCGGTGCCCCCGCCACGAACGCGCCCGCGGGGTGTTCCGTCACGAGTCGGCGGTGCGGCGGTCCACGACACCCGCGCCGGCCGGCAGCTCGAAGCTCGCCCCGTCGACCGTGTCGGTGTAGCGGTCGAGCGCCAGTTCCATCGGGGTGCCGTCCACCTTGCCGGTGAAGCTGCCGAGCACGCCCTCGGTGGTCATGCAGGCGGTGAAGTCGCCGGCCGAGCGCTTGACCTCCACGCAGGCGGCGTGGTGCCCGGCGAGGGTGGTATCGGTCTCCTTGATGACGGCCTGCGGGTCGAGCGCGGCCTCGGTGAGCAGCCCGACCACCACCGGCGGGGTGACCAGGCCGCGCCGCTTCGCCTCGGTGAACAGCTCGACCGACGGCCGCGCGTTCGGCGGGGGCGGGGCGAGCAGCGTGCAGACGGCCTTCGCGGTGCCGGTCTCGCAGCGGGCGGTGGCGTCGGCGGTGACGGTCAACTTCCCGCCCGGCCAGGTGTACGCCGACCGGGCCGGGTCCTGCGCCTGGGCGATGGTGGCGGTCCGGCCGCCGGGGAGCTGGTACTCGGCCGAGTAGGTGAGTTCGAGCGCCCGGTCCAGCCGGGCGGCGAAGTCGTTGACCAGGTCCGACCGCCCGACCGCCTGACCGGCGTCGTCGAGGGCCTGACAGCCGGTGACCGAGAGTGACGCGATGACCGACAGAGCGAGCGCGCGGAACGTGGTCGAGGCGGCGGGCATGGCCACCAGCCTTGTCGATCGGGTCCACGTCGCGCAAACCCGTTGCCGGTTGAGGGCCGAGAATCCGGGAATGTCCGACCCGCACCGTCCCGCCGGAAGCGCCGGGCGACGCGGTGCGCCGCGCCGTCGCCCGATACGCTGCGTTCAACACCTGCCTCAGCCGCACCGTCGCGGCCCATACCGGACCGGAACCACACAAACGAGGAGCGACTCAGTGGCAACCATCGAGGGAATCGTCGCCCGGGAGATTCTCGACTCGCGGGGCAACCCCACGGTCGAGGTCGAGGTCGGGCTCGACGACGGCACGATCGCCCGCGCCGCGGTGCCGTCCGGCGCCTCCACCGGCGCGTTCGAGGCGGTCGAGCTGCGCGACGGTGACAAGGACCGCTACCTGGGCAAGGGTGTCGAGAAGGCCGTCGCCAACATCGAGGACAAGATCGTCGACCAGCTCATCGGCTACGAGGCCAGCGAGCAGCGGCTGATCGACCAGAAGATGATCGACATCGACGGCTCGGACAACAAGGGCGAGCTGGGCGCGAACGCCATCCTCGGCGTGTCCCTGGCCGTGGCCAAGGCCGCCGCCGGCAGCGCCGAGCTGAGCCTGTTCCGCTACCTGGGCGGCCCCAACGCGCACCTGCTCCCGGTGCCGATGATGAACATCCTCAACGGTGGCGCGCACGCCGACTCCAACGTCGACGTCCAGGAGTTCATGATCGCGCCGATCGGCGCGCCCACCTTCCGCGACGCGCTGCGCTCCGGCGCGGAGGTCTACCACGCGCTCAAGTCGGTGCTGAAGAAGAAGGGCCTCTCCACCGGCCTCGGCGACGAGGGCGGCTTCGCCCCCAACCTGCCCACCAACGCCGCCGCGCTGGACCTGATCGCCGAGGCGGTCGACAAGGCCGGCTACCGGCTCGGCACCGACATCGTCTTCGCCCTGGACGTGGCCGCCACCGAGTTCTTCGACGACGGCACCTACACGTTCGAGGGCGCGGCGAAGTCCGCCGAGGAGATGAGCAACTACTACACCAAGCTCGTCGGCGACTACCCGATCGTGTCCATCGAGGACCCGCTGGCCGAGGACGACTGGAGCGGCTGGGCCACCCTGACCGCGGCGATCGGCGACCGGATCCAGATCGTCGGCGACGACCTGTTCGTCACCAACCCGCAGCGCATCGCCCGGGGCATCGCCGAGAAGGCCGCCAACGCCGTGCTGGTGAAGGTCAACCAGATCGGCTCGCTGACCGAGACCCTCGACGCGGTCGAGCTGGCCCACCGGGCCGGCTTCAAGTGCATGATGAGCCACCGCTCCGGTGAGACCGAGGACACCACCATCGCCGACCTGGCGGTGGCCACCGGCTGCGGCCAGATCAAGACCGGCGCCCCGGCCCGCTCGGACCGGGTGGCCAAGTACAACCAGCTCCTGCGCATCGAGGAGGAGCTGGCCGACGCGGCGCGGTACGCCGGTGCGGGCGCGTTCCCGCGTTACCGTTCGGCCTGAGACACCCATTGGGCCTCGGGGGAGGGGTGTGACGATGCAGCAGCGCCGCACACCGGGTGGTCAGCGTCCCGTCCGCCGGCCGGGTCAGTCCGGCCGGCCGGGCGGGGCCCGCGCCCGGGCGTCGGTCCGCGACGGCGTCCGCGTGGAGGCACGCGCCGCCGGCCGGTCACCCGGCTCGGCACGCGCCACCGAGTCGGTACGCTCCGCGAACCGTCCCGCCGCCGCGCGGCGCACCGCCGCCGGTGGCACGGTCAAGCGGCTCTCCGCACCCCACCCCCGACGCTTCACCGGCCGGGCCACCGTGCTGTTCGCGGTGCTCATCGCGCTCGCCCTCGCGTACACCTATCCGGTCCGGGTCTATCTGGACCAGCAGGCGGACATCGAGCGGATGGAGGCGGCCCAGGCCGCCCAGCGGCAGCTCATCGCCGAGCGCGCCGCCGAGGCGGCCAAGTGGCGCGACGACGAGTACATCCGCATCCAGGCCCGGGAGCGGTTCTACATGGTCTACCCGGGCGAGGTCCCGGTGATCGTGCTCAACGACCCGGCGGGCGCGGCCCGGGACGCGGGCGGCGGGAAGGCCCCCGCCCGGCCGGTGACCCCCGATCCCTGGTACGACACCCTGTGGTCGAGCGTGCGGGCCGCGAACGCCGACCGCCCGGGCCAGTGAGCGTGCCACTTCCCGCACGCAGACGTTCCCGCACGCAGACGTTCCCGCGCACCGACGAAAGATGGGCACCGTGACTGTCGTACCCCCGCCCGACCCGGCGGCGGACTCCGTACCCCCGCCGAAGCGGGAGCCGGCCACCGAGGCCGACCTGGCCGCGGTGGCCGCCCAGCTCGGGCGCACGCCGCGCGGCACCCGGGCGGTGGCCCACCGCTGCCCCTGCGGCCTGCCCGACGTGGTGGAGACGACCCCGCGCCTGGCCGACGGCACGCCCTTCCCGACGTTGTTCTACCTGACCTGCCCCCGGGCGACGGCCGCGTGCAGCCGGCTGGAGTCGGCCGGGCTGATGAAGGAGATGGCCGAGCGGCTGGCCGCCGACCCGGAGCTGGCCGCCCGCTACCGGGCGGCGCACGAGGACTACCTGGCCCGCCGCGAGGCGATCGGGCACGTGCCGGAGATCGACGGCGTGTCGGCCGGCGGCATGCCCGGCAGGGTCAAGTGCCTGCACGTGCACCTCGGCCACGCGCTCGGCGCGGGCCCGGGGGTCAACCCGTTCGGCGACGAGACCCTCGCGCTGGTGGAGAAGTGGTGGGCGGCCGGGCCGTGCGTGGACGTCCCGGCGGCGGGGTGAGATGACCACCGACACCGTTCTCGTCCGCCGCGCCCGCACCTCCGACGTGCGCGGCATCCGGCGGCTCGTCGACACCTACACCGACGACCGGCGGCTGCTCAGCAAGGCCACGGTCACCCTCTACGAGGACGTGCAGGAGTTCCGGGTCGCGGCAGACGCCGACACCGTCGTCGGCTGCGGCGCGCTGCACGTGATGTGGGAGGACCTGGCCGAGATCCGCACCGTGGCCGTCGACCCGGCGTACCGGGGGCGGCGGATCGGGCACCGCATCGTCGGCGAGCTGATCGACGCGGCCCGGGAGATCGGGGTGGCCCGCATCTTCGTGCTGACCTTCGAGACGCGGTTCTTCGGCTCGTTCGGCTTCCGCGAGATCGACGGCGCGCCGGTGCCGCAGCCGGTGTACGAGCAGCTCCTGCGCTCGTACGACGAGGGTGTCGCCGAGTTCCTGGACCTGGAACGGGTCAAGCCCAACACCCTCGGCAACACCCGCATGCTGCTGCGCCTCTGATCTCTTGATCACGTGGGGCACGCTGGCGGGATGGGGATCGTCCGTCGCGTGTGCGCGGTGCTGCTGACCGCCGCCGCCCTCCTCGGGGTCGCCCGCCTCGTCGTCCCGGCCACCGCCGGCCCGGACGGGGAGCCGCCCGGGGTGGCCCGGCAGCTCGCCTTCCTGCGCGCCGCCCTCGACGACGGCGCGGGCGAGGACGCCCAGGCGCTGTTCCCGGAGGGCTGGTTCTTCGCCCACGCCCTGTACGGGCTGGCCCGCGTCGAGTTGGGCCTGCGCAAGCCGGCCGGGCGGCGGGCCGGCGAGCTGCGGGAGGCGCGCTGGGCGCTGGCCCGGCTGGAGTCGCCCGCCGGCACCGCCCCGTTCGACCCCGGCCTCACCCCCGCGTACGGGATCTTCTGGCAGGGCTGGACGAACTGGCTGCGCGGCGGCATCCTCGCCCTGCAACCGGCCGACCGGCGGGACCCGGCGGAGGTGGCCCGGTTCGCCGAGGCGTCCGCCGCGATCGGGACGGCGTTCGACGCGTCCGGCACGCCGTACCTGGCCGCGTACCCGGGGCAGGCGTGGCCGGTCGACTCGACCGTGGCGGTGGCCTCGCTGCGGCTGCACGACGCGCTGCTGCCCTCCGGCGCGCCGCCGCCCGATCCGGTGCGGCCCGGTGCGCCATCGCCCGGCGCGCCGTCCACCGAGGCCCCGCCCGGTGCCCCGCCGCCGCCCCGGTTCGCCGGCACGGTGGCCCGCTGGCTGGACGGCGTGCGGCAGCGCCTCGACCCGCGTACCGGCCTGCTGCCGCACCGGGTCGACCCGGTCACCGGGGCGCCGGCCGAGGTGGCCCGCGCCACCTCCCAGAGCGTCATCCAACGGTTCCTGGTGGACGTCGACCCGGCGTTCGCCCGCGCGCAGTACCTGACCTTCCGGGACCGGTTCGTGGCGTCCCCGCTGGGGCTCGGCCCGGCTGTGCGCGAATACCCGGACGGCCTGGCCGGGCCGGCCGACGTGGACTCCGGACCGCTGGTGCTCGGGGTGAGCCTGTCGGCGACCGTGGTCACCCTCGGCGCGGCCCAGTCCCAGGGCGACGCCGCGCTCGCCGGCGCGCTGGCCAACTACGGCGACCTCGTCGGCCTGCCCGTCGACACCCCGACCACCCGCCGGTACGCGATCGGCGTCCTGCCGGTCGGCGACGCGTTCCTCGCCTGGTCGAAGACCGCCCGCCCCTGGGTGGCCGACCAGCCGGACCCGCCCCCGGCCACCGTGCGCTGGTGGTGGCGGCTGCCCCTGCTGGCGGCGCTGCTGCTGGTCGGCGCGCTCGGCTGGCTGCCCGAGCTGTTCCGCCGCTCCCGCCACGGCTCTCTGCCGGGGCGGCCCGCCGGGGACCCCCGTGGCCCCGTCGCGGGTGGCGCGGCGGGGCCGCTGCCGTAGGGTTGCTGCCGTGACGACGC
The DNA here is from genome assembly GCF_000876225.1 of Micromonospora haikouensis. Lineage (NCBI taxonomy): Bacteria > Bacillati > Actinomycetota > Actinomycetes > Micromonosporales > Micromonosporaceae > Micromonospora > Micromonospora haikouensis. The sequence continues at coordinate 1,447,498 of NZ_JXSX01000001.1, forward strand.
GTGTGGCCGCCATCGACTGCGGGACGAACTCGATCCGACTCCTGGTCGCCGACCTGCCCGACCCGTCCGCCGGGCCGGACGCGCCGCTGGTCGACCTGAGCCGCCGGATGGAGATCGTCCGCCTCGGCCAGGGCGTCGACAAGACGGGTCGGCTCGCCCCCGAGGCGATCGAGCGGACCCGGGTGGCCCTGGCCTCGTACGCCGCCGAGATCGACACGCTCGGCGTCGACCGGGTGCGGATGTGCGCCACCTCGGCGTCCCGGGACGCCTCCAACGCCGGGGACTTCCGGGCGATGGTGGAGCGCACCCTCGGCGTCGCGCCCGAGGTGGTCACCGGCGACGAGGAGGCCCGGCTCTCCTTCACCGGCGCGGTGCGCGGCCTGCCCGCCGACGCCCTGGAGCCGTACCTGGTCATCGACATCGGCGGCGGGTCCACCGAGTTCGTGGTCGGCACCCGGGCCGGCGGCGTCGAGGCCGCGATCTCGATGGACATCGGCTGCGTCCGGATGACCGAGCGGCACCTGCTCGGCGACCCGCCCGGCCTCGACCAGATCGCCGCCGCGCAGGCCGACATCACCGTCGCGGTGGACCGCGCGCTGGAGGCCGTGCCGGGCCGGCAGGCCGCCACCCTGGTCGGGCTCGCCGGGTCGGTCACCACCGTCGTGGCCATCGCCGAGGGCCTCACGGAGTACGAGCCGGAGCGCATCCACCACGCCCGGGTGTCGTACGGCGCGGTGGCGGAGGTGACCGCCGACCTGCTGGCGAAGACCCGCGAACAGCGGCTGGCGATCCCGGTGATGCACCCGGGCCGGGCCGACGTGATCGGCGCGGGTGCCCTGGTGCTCCGCACGATCATGGAGCGGGCGGGCATGTCGACGGTGGTGGCGAGCGAGCACGACATCCTCGACGGCATCGCCTGGAGCCTGCAGTAACGGGCCGGCGGGCCGGGCTGACGCCCGGCCCGCTCGGGCGGTCATCCGGTCAGGAGCACCGACGCCCCTCGTTCAGGCAGGCCGCGATCCTGCGCATCTGCTTCTCGGAGTTGACGTTGACGAAGTCGTTGTGGTCCGAGAACGGGTTGTGGTTCTCCTCCGGGAACGAGTCCAGCGCGTACTGGCCCCGGAGCTGCACGGCGCGCGGGATGTCGTAGGAGATGCTGATCCGCAGCTGCGGGATCGCCACGAAACCCTGCGGGCAGGCCCCGGTCGTCGGGTCGGCGAAGGCCAGGTGGGCCCGGTGGTTCTCGCTGTCGGTGTTCCGGCCGTCCCAGCAGCCGGGGAAGTCCTGCACCCGCATGACCTGGCTGCCGTCGGGGCAGATCGGGTAGCGGTCGGACAGCCGGTCGGCGAAGCCCGAACAGGTCCAGGTGGCGCGGGCGTTGGCCGGGCCCCGGCTGGTGGGCTTGGCGTCGCCGGTCAGCGCCCGCAGGAACCTCGGCATCGCCGTGACCTTCGCGCCCGGGTTGCCCCGGTACTCGATCAGCACCTTCGACGGCTGCACGATCCGGCCGGTGTTGTTCGGCAGCTCCAGGTTCGGCCCCTGCGGCTCCGGCAGCGGCCTGTCCCCGCCGTTGTTGTTGCCGCTGCCGTTCCCGCCGTTGTTCCCGTTCCCGCCGTTGCCGTTGTTGCCGCCGTTGTTCCCGTTGCCGCCGTTGTTGCCGCCGGGCTGGCCGCCCACGGGGCGCTCGTCGAGCGTGCAGGCGGCGAGCGCCTCCAGCCCCTGCGGCCGGGGCGCGGTGCGGCCGATCGCGATGGCGATCCGGTCGAGGGTGGCGACGCGCTTGGACTGCAACGGTCCCACGATCGCGTTCAGCGCGAAGTTCGGGCCGCCCTGACCCTTCGTGGTGACCAGCCGCTCGTTCGCCTCCGCGATCTGCTGGTCGAGCAGGTCGAGGTTGCGGTTGACCTCGTCGAGGGCCGACGCCGGCACCCCGGGCAGCTTGTCGCGGACGCTCGGGCAGCGCACGCCGGGGCTCGCGCCGCTGGCCGTCGCCGGCACCGCGCGGTGCGTGGCGTGCAGGCCGTCGTAGCTGACCTCGCAGTCCACGAGCGACACCAGGCCACGGGGACGGCTGCCGGCACCGCTCATCGTCCGGGAGATCCGCTTGATCGTCTCTGCCCGTTCGGCGCGCAGGGCGCCGATCACGGACTGGTTGAGGCGCTGGTCGATCCGGCCCCGGCTGGCGGCCAGCCGGGCGTTGGCCGAGGCGAGCTGCCGGTCGAGGGCGGCCAGGTCACGCCGTACGCTGTCGCGGGCGGACGCGGGCACCGCCGGCAGCCGGTCGGCGACCCGGGGGCAGGAGGCCGCCGGTTGCACCGCGCCCAGCGCCTGGGTGTCCAGGTTGGCCCGCACCGACTTGTCGATCCGCACGACGGGCCAGAAGTACGACGAGCGGTCCCCGTTGCGGCAGGTGGTCCCGGACGCGGCCAGCACCGCGTCGGGGGTGTTGGCGTCGATCGCCAGGTTGCCGACGAAGTCGTGCAGGTGCTCCGCCCCGTTACGGATCCCGGGCTGGGCGACCGGATTGTCCGGGCTGAACTTGCCGTTGCGGTTGGTCCCGCAGTCCACGGTGAAGACGCCCTTGGACGCGTCAGGGCCCAGCCGCGGTGTCGGCACGTTGGCGGCGACCCGCTCGATGGGGACGAAGTCGTTGAGGTTGGCCTCCGCCGAGGCGCTGCCCCGGCCGCCTCCGGAGACGAACGTGACCGTGAGCGCGCCGACCGCCCCGACGGCCGCCACCACCGCCACCACCCGGCTGCCTCGGACTCTCTTCCGCTTTCTACTGCCCGCCATCGGGTTCCTCCGTCGTGCCGGACACTTCGCCGTGAAGTGCCGTCCGCCCGGGGGTACGGCCCGTCCGGCTCGTCCCGATCGGCCGGGCCGGAACGCGTAATCGACAGGTAAGAAAAGCTTCAAGACCGTGCTCGATCCGGGATCGAGTGGCCTCGCGCGCGCCGGATGCCACTCGATCCGTGTTCGAGCGCGACCTTGGCCGCAGCCTTCCGCCGCTGGGCTGGGGGTCGTTCAGTCCGACGCGAGATCGGGCCGGTGCTGCTTGATCCACGCCTGCACGTCGGCCTTCAACCACACCTTGCCCTGCATCAGGTCCGCCACCGGTTCGGGGAAGTTCCGGTGGCTGGTGATCACGTAGACCCGCTGCTTGCTGATGCCGCCCAGCATGATCCGGATCTCATGCGCGCCCACCAGCTCCATGAAACGGACGGTAGAGAGGTGACCCGACTCCTTGACCCGGGTCAACGAGTCGGTCACTGTATTGGGTATGTCGACTTCCAATCGCTCGTCCGTGCACGACCGGCAGGGGCGGGCCGTCCGGCCGCACACCCCGATGCGTCCGCTCTGGCTGTGCCGGGTGTGCGCCGCGCCCTGGCCGTGTCAGCCGGCCCGGCTGCTGCTGCTCATGGAGTACCGCCGCGACCGGGTCGGGCTGTCGGTCTACCTGGCGGGGCAGTTGTTCGAGGCGACCGGCGACCTGGTTCGGCTCAACCCGAATCCGGCCCCGACTCCCCAGGAGTTGTTCGAGCGCTTCCTGGCCTGGACGGCCGAGGCCCGGGGCGTCGTTTGACGGTACTTCGCACTGCACAGTAGTGTGCGATGCGTGGATACCACGCAGCTCCTGAAAGGCGTGCTGGATCTCGCGGTCCTCGCCGTGCTCCGGGAGGAGGACGGCTACGGCTACGACATCCTGCGCCGCCTCCGCGAGGCCGGCCTGGACGAGGTCGGCGACGCCTCCGTCTACGGCACGCTGCGGCGACTCTTCGCCGCCGGCCTGCTGACCACGTACGTCGTGCCGAGCGAGTCCGGCCCGCACCGCAAGTACTACTCGCTCAACGCCGCCGGCCGGGACCAGCTGACCCGCTCCGGCAAGCTCTGGCGCTCGTTCGCCACCACCATGGACACTCTGCTCGACGATCGGGGGATGGCAGCGTGACTGTCATGGAGCAGGAGATCGCGGACTACGTGACCCGGGTCCGGGCCGCCCTGGCGGACCTGCCGCCCCAGGTCCGCGACGAGTTGACCGAAGACCTTCCGGAGCACCTCGCCGAGGTCGCCGCCGAGGGAGACGGGTCGCTGGTCGACCGGCTGGGCGCGCCCGAGGCGTACGCCATGGAACTGCGCACGGCGGCCGGCGCGGGGGGTCCGGCCGCCGCGCGCAACCTGGACCAGCGGGCGGCCGCCGCCGTGGCCCAGGTCCGCGCCCGGCTGCGCGCGGCCGACGTCCGGGTCGGCCCGATCCTCGGGTACGCCTCGGCGAGCGAGTACCTGCGCCTGCTCCGCCCCGCCTGGTGGGTGCTGCGTGGCTACCTGGCGGCCATGCTGATCACCGTCGTCACGACGGGTGTGCCGTTCGGACTGCTGCCCAGGCTGGGCGGGAGCACGCTCGCGGCGCTGCTGCTGCTCGGCGTCTGCGTGGTCGCCTCGGTGTGGCTGGGCAGGCGCACCGCCGCGCTGACCCGCTGGCCCCGGATCGCACTGTGGGCCGGCACGGCGATCCTGGCCGTCTTCGCGTTCGTCGGCTTCGTCGACGCGGACGACCGGCTGGGCTGGAACGAGTCCGGCTACGAGTCCACCTCGGTGGACGCGCCGTACATCGGCGACGTCTTCGTCTACGACAGCGAGGGTCGCCTCGTCGAGAACGCCCGGCTGTTCGACCAGAACGGCAACCCGATCCGGATCGGCTACCCGGAGTGCGAGCGCGCGGGGCTGCCCGAGTCGGGGCGGGCGCTGCCCGTCTACCCGTACTGCCCGGAGAACGCCCCGTTCCAGGCCGGACCGGTCGGGGCGCGCCCGGCACCCGCCGGCCCGCCGCTGCCCACGCCGACCGGCGGCGCGACGCCGTCCGACGGCGCGGCGCCCGTGCTGCCTGCCCCGACGCCGACCGACGGCGCGACGACGGGGCAGTCCGCCCCGGTTCCGCCCGGTGAGCCGGCCGGGCGGGCCCCGGCACCGGCCCCACCCGGCGAGGCCACGCTCGGGCCGTTGCCGACCGCCACACCCACCTCGACGCCCTCCCGCTGACCGCCCGCCAGCGTCGACAGCTCCAATTCTTGGACACTTTCCGTTCTCAACGAACACGAAGCGTCCAAGATCCACTGGTTCCCCCGTGCCCTCGGGTGCGGGGGAACCGGCGCGGGTGCGCACGTACGTGCGCGTGCGTGCGTGCGGGTGGGTGCTTCGGCGGCGTGCGGGGCGTCAGGAAGGGGCCCTTCCTGTAGAGAAAGCGTTACAGGGTGCCCTTCCTTACAAATGGCTGAACGGACGAGTCGTGCGGGACCACGTTCTCCGATCTTGGTCGCTACGGTGTCGTCTGCTCGTCCATCCCCTCGGAAGGAACTCCCGTGCCAGAGCCGGTCGCCCCGCACCCCGCCGCGCCGCCCGAGGACGCGCCGCGCCCCGCCGACCCGCCTGCGGCCCGGGACCCCGAGCAGTCCGAGCCCGAACAGCCCGGGTCCGAGCAGGCCGGGAACGGGCCGGCGGCGACCGAGGCCGCGCAGGTCAAGGGTGAGACCGGGCAGGGCGGGAGCGGAGCTGGGCAGGGCGCGGGCGCGGCGGCGGAGCAGCAGGACGGGTCGGGCGAGGACGGGGGCGGGCCGTCGGAGCCGAGGCGGTCCGTGGCCCGCAAGGTGGTCGGCGTGGTCGCCGCGCTGCTCGCCGTCGGGGTGGTGGCGGCGCTGAAGTTCGGCCTCGGCGGTGCCGTGGCCGCCGCCCTGGACGAGGACGCGACCGCGAAGGCGAAGGCCGGCGACTGCCTCGCCGAGCTGCCGGACGTGGCCGAGGGCGAGCGCAAGGACGCCCGCGGCGCGGAGGTGGTGGCCTGCACGTCGACGGAGGCGGTGTACACGGTGGTCGGTCGTCTCGACGGGCAGACCGAGGCGCAGGCGCGCACGGGCGAGGCGTGCGAGCCGTTCCTCCAGCCCGGGCAGGCGGGTTACTTCTTCTACAACATCAAGCCGGGCAGCACCGGCTACCTGCTCTGCCTCACCCGCAAGGCGGCCTGACCCAGGAGTCACCGGCAGCGAAACAGGAGGTGAACGCCACTGCTCAGGCGTCTTCCGGCGGCGGTCGCGGCGTGGCAGGCTCACGGCACGTAGGAACACCCTGCGACCAGCCAACGATGACTGACCGCGAGGAGGACGGGCCGATGGGCGAGATGGTGAGCTTCGCCAGCAACGGGGGGACGAGCGAGGGGTATCTCGCGATACCCTCCGGCGGTGCGGCCAACCCGGCGGTCATCGTCATCCAGGAGTGGTGGGGTCTCGTGCCCCACATCCGGTCGGTGGCGGACCGCTTCGCCGAGGCCGGTTTCGTGGCGCTCGCCCCGGACTTCTACCACGGCGAGTCGACCGGCGAGCCGGACGAGGCCCGGCGGCTGCTGATGGGCCTGCAGATGGACGAGGCGGCGAAGGACATCGCCGGCGCGGCGGAATACCTGGCGGGGCGGCCCGAGGTGGCGGGCAAGGTCGGCTGCGTCGGCTTCTGCGCGGGCGGCAGCCTGGCCCTGTGGTCGGCGACGCTGTCGGAGCGGATCGTCGCCACGGCCGGCTTCTATCCGATGCTGCCGTGGGAGAAGATGCGCCCCGAGTGGGCCGACTACGCGGGCAAGTCGGCGATCATCCACTGCTCCGAGGAGGACGGCACCTCGGCCGCACCGGGCGTGCAGACGGCCCGTGCCGCGATCGAGGCGGCCGGCGGCACCTGCACCCTCTACGACTACCCGGGCAGCCGGCACGCGTTCTTCAACGACGACCGGCCGGAGGCGTTCGACCAGCGGGCCTCGGCCAGCGCCTGGGCCCGCACCCTCGAGCTGTTCCGGGCGAAGCTTGGCTGAGGCCCGCACCCCCGGCGCTGAGGGCCGTGCCCCCGGCGCTGAGGCCCGTACCCCCGACGAGGTGGTCGCCCGCGCCGCGCGGGCGACCGACCTGGTCGACCTCGACGGCGCGGTCAGCGACTGCTTCGCGTGCCCGCGCCTCGTCGCCTGGCGGGAGGAGGTCGCCCGCACGAGGCGGGCGGCCTTCCGCGACCAGACCTACTGGGGGCGGCCGGTGCCCGGCTTCGGCATCGCCGACGCCCGGATCGGCATCCTCGGCCTGGCCCCCGCCGCGCACGGCGGCAACCGCACCGGGCGCATCTTCACGGGCGACCGCTCCGGCGACGTGCTCTTCGCCGCCCTGCACCGCGCCGGCCTGGCCAACCAGCCGACGAGCGTCGCCGCCGACGACGGCCTCGCGCTGCGCGACACCCGGATCTTCGCCGCCGTGCGCTGCGCGCCGCCGGACAACAAGCCGACCCCGGCGGAGCGGGACACCTGCGCGCCGTGGCTGCACCGGGAGGTCGCGCTGATCCGGCCCACCCTGCGTGTCGTGGTCGCGCTGGGTGCGTTCGCGTGGGCCGCGTGGTGGCCGGCGCTCCGCGAGGTGTACGGCGTGCGCCCGCCCAGCCCGCGACCGGCGTTCGGCCATGGGGCACACTGGTCCGGCACGGCCGTACCGGCGCTGCTGGGGTGTTACCACGTCAGCCAGCAGAACACGTTCACCGGGCGGCTGACACCGGGGATGCTGGACGACGTGTTCGCCCGGGCGAAGCAACTGGCCGGAGTGGACTGACGGGCGTGGGGCGGTGCCGATGGACCTCAGCGTGCTGCGCAGGTGGTGGCCGATCGTCGCGGTGACGGCCCTGCTCGCCGCCGCCGCGGTGGCCGCCGGACACTCGTCGCTCGGCGCGAGCCGCATCCCGCCCGCCGCCGACAACATCCCGTACGTGCCGGAGTACCCGACGGCGCAGCCGCCGCCGTCGATCCCGGTGGAGCCGCGCGACGCCGGGGAGGCCACCCGCGCGCACATCCCCGAGTGGCTGGGCACCGTCGCGATGGTGCTGCTCGGTCTGGCGATCGCGGTCGCCCTCGGCTACGTGGGCTGGACGCTGCTGCGCGGGGTGGCCCGCCGCACCTCGCGGGCCCTGCCGGCCGACCGGGCGCGGCGTACCGCCGAGGGCACCGCCCGCGAGGTGGTGGCCGCGCTCGACGCCGGCCTGGTCGAGCTGGACGACGCCGACGTCGACCCGCGCACGGCCGTGATCGCCTGTTGGGTGCGGCTGGAGGAGGCCGCCGACGCGGCGGGGGTGGCCCGGCACACCGGCGACACGCCCACCGACCTGGTGACCCGCCTGCTGCGCGGCGACCCCGACGCGGGGGTGCCGGCGATCGTCAGCGCCGACGTGCTGGCCGAGTTCGCCCACGTCTACCGGGAGGCCCGGTACGCGACCCGCCCGGTCGACGAGCGCACCCGCGACCAGGCCCGCGCCGCGCTGCGCCGGCTGCGCGGCGAGCTGACGGCGATAGCGGCCGGGACGACCGTCGCGGCCGGGGCCGCCGGAGCGGGCACTGCCACGGGAGCCGGCACCGCCGCCGGGGGGCCGGCGTGAGCACCAGCATCGACGACCTGCTCGGCTCCGCCGAGGAGGAGCCCGCGCAGGAGCGGGCCGCCCGGGGCGGCCGGGTCGGCGGCGCGCTGAAGGCCCTCGCAATCGCCGGGGCGCTGACCGCCGTGGTGGTAGCCGGCCTGCGGGCCGTCGGGTTGCAGCTCTCGCTGTGGGTGGTCGTCGCCGGGGTCCTCGCCCTGTTCGCCGTGCGTCGGGTCACCGCCGCGCTCGCCCCGCCGCCACCGCCCCGGTCGGGGGCCCGCATCCCGGCGGGCGAGGAGGACGGCCACTACCACTGGGCCGCCCGGGACGCGCTGCGCGCCGCGATCAACGGCTGGGAACGGCCGCTGGACTGGTCGTCGGGCAACCCCCAGCGGTTCGCCGAGCGGATCCTGCCCCGCCTCGGCGAGCTGGCCGACGAGCGGCTGCGCCAGCGGCACGGCGTGACCCGCGAGTCCGACCCGGCGCGGGCCCGCGCCCTGCTGGGCGACCGGCTCTCGACGTTCCTGGACACCCCGCCCCGCCGCACCCCGTCGCCGCGCGACCTCGCGGCGATCGTCGCCGAACTGGAGAAGATCTGATGAAGGACGTGGACCGGACCGTGCCCGCCGCCGAGGTCGGCCGCCTGGCCCGGGCGGTGCTGGACGCGGTCGGCTCGGTCGTGGTGGGCAAGCGGGAGGCCCTGGAGCTGGTCCTCGCCGGCATCCTGGCCGGCGGCCACGTGCTGCTGGAGGACCTGCCCGGCCTGGGCAAGACGCTGACCGCCCGCTCCTTCGCCCAGGCGCTCGGGCTGGACTTCCGCCGGCTCCAGTTCACCCCCGACCTGCTTCCCGCCGACGTGACCGGCTCCTTCCTCTACGACCAGCGCAGCGGCGACTTCTCCTTCCGCGCCGGCCCGGTCTTCACCAACCTGCTGCTCGCCGACGAGATCAACCGGACGCCGCCGAAGACCCAGTCGGCGCTGCTGGAGGCGATGCAGGAGAAGCAGGTCTCGGTGGAGGGCGTCACATACCGGCTCGACGAGCCGTTCCACGTGCTGGCCACCGCCAACCCGATCGAGTACGAGGGGACGTACCCGCTGCCGGAGGCGCAGCTCGACCGGTTCCTGCTGCGGGTGTCGTTCGGCTACCCGGACGGCGAGGAGGAGTGGGAGGTGCTGCGCCGGCGGATGGGCCGCCGCCGCGAGGAGGCCGAGATCGCCCCGGTCGTCGACGCCGCCACCCTGCGGGCCATGCAGGTCGCCCTGGAGAACGTGGTGGTGGAGGACTCCATCGGCCGCTACATCGTGGCGCTCACCGCGGCCACGCGGGAGCACCCGTCGGTGCTGGTCGGGGCGTCGCCGCGCGGCTCGCTGGCGCTGCTGCTGCTGGCCCGCGCGCGGGCGGTCTTCGCCGGCCGGGACTACGTGGTGCCCGAGGACGTCAAGGAGGTGGCCGCACCGGCCCTGGCGCACCGGATCACGCTGCGCCCGGAGATGTGGCTGCGCCGCGTCGACCCGTCCTTCGTGGTCGGGGAGGTGCTCGACCAGACCCCGGCCCCGGCCAGCGGCGCGCTGCCGAGCTACGCGGCCGGCCGGCCGGGGCGCTGACGGCCGTGTCCACCCCCGAGGGGCCGCAGGCGGCGGGCTGGGCGCCCACCCGGGCGCTGGGCCGGGCGGTGCTGCTGGCGGGCCTGCTGCTGATCGCCGGGGTGCTGCTCGGCCGGGTCGACCTGGTCGTGCTGGCCGCGCCGTTCGCGCTCGGCACCGCGTACGCGCTGCGCCGCCGGCCCACGGCGGGCCCGCAGCTGTGGATCACCGCGGACGACGGGCACCTCGTCGAGGGCGGCGAGTTCACCGGCACGGTCAGCGTCGGCAACCCGGACACGGTCGGCTACGACGTGGCGGTGGTGCGCACCCGCGTCTCGCCGTGGCTGCTGGTGGAGCGGGCCGGCTTCGGCGGGGCCCGGGTCGACCTGTCCCGCAGCGGCGTGGACCGGCCCTTCGTGACCGTCGTCGACACGGGCACGGCCGTCGACCTGGAGCTGGCCGGGAAGGCCCGGCGCTGGGGCCGGCATCCGATCGGCCCGGCCGGGGCGCGGGTCGCCGCCGCCGGGGGGATGCTGGTCTCCCGGGCGGCGATCACCGAGCCGGTCCGGTTCCGGGTGTACCCGAAGACGGAGCCGTTCGAGGCGGTGGAGGCGATGCCCCGCGCCGCCGGCCTGGTCGGCGCGCACCACTCCCGCCGGCCCGGCGAGGGCGGCGAGCTGGCCGGGGTGCGGGTCTTCGGCCCCGGCGACCGGCTGCGCCGCGTCGACTGGCGGGTGTCGCTGCGGGCCCGGCAGCTGCACGTGGCCGCCACCCTGTCGGACCGGGACGCCGAGGTGGTCGTCCTGCTCGATGTGCTCGCCGAGGCGGGCCGCTCCGGTGGCGTCGGCGGGGCCGCGTCGGTGCTGGACACCACCGTGCGGGCCGCCGCCGCGATCGGCGAGCACTACCTGCACCGGGGCGACCGGGTGGCGCTGCTGGAGTACGGCCCGGCGGCCCGTCGGCTGCGCCCCGCCACCGGCCGCCGGCAATACCTCACGCTGCTGGAGTGGCTGCTCGACGTGCGCGCCGAGGCGTCGCCGCACGAGCCGTACGACCAGGTCTTCGGGCCGCAGATCCTCTCCTCGGACGCGCTGGTGGTGGTGCTCACCCCGCTGCTGGACGAGCGGTCCGCCCAGATGCTGGCCCGGATGGCCCGTTCCGGGCGGTTCGTGGTGGCGGTGGACACGCTCCCGGACGACCTGCCGCCGCCGGGCCGGCAGGGCTGGTCCGAGGTGGCGTTCCGGCTGTGGCGGATCGACCGGGACACGATGATCGGCCAGCTCCGCGAGCACGGCGTGCCGGTGGTCCGCTGGGCGGGCGCGGGCAGCCTCGACCAGGTGCTGCGCGACGTGGCCCGGCTCGCCACCGCCCCGAGGGTGGGCGGCCGGTGAGCGGGACAGCCCGGCCGGTGAACGGGACAGCCCGGCCGACGGGTGACGAGAGGCGGTGCCGGTGAACCCGGTCGAGGTGGTGACCGAACGCGCCCGGGCGGCCCGCTCGGCGGTCAACCGGGTCAGCGCGGCCCCGCTGCTGGTGCGCGCCGGGATCTTCGGCGCGACGCTGGCGGGGCTGCTGCTGGCGTACCCGGCGCAGGTCCTCACCGGCCGCCCGCTGGCCGCCCTCGTGCTGGTGGCGCTGCTGCCGGCGATCGGGCCGCGCCGGATCTGGCCGACGTTCGCCGCCCTCGTCGCGGTCGGCGGCTGGCTGCTGGCCACCGAGGGATACGGCCGCCCGGTCGCGTTGTGGCGGCTGCTCGCCGTGGCGGCTGCCCTCTACCTCGCCCACTCGCTGGCGGCGCTGGCGGCGCTGCTGCCGTACGACGCGGTGGTGGACCCGGAGCTGGTCGTGCGCTGGCTCACCCGGGCCGGCGGGGTGCTGCTCGCCTCGGCGGTGCTGGGGGTGCTCCTCGTCCAGGTCGCCGACGCCGGGCCCGACCGGGGGCACCTCGGCGTGACGGTCGTCGGGTTGCTGGTGGCGGTGGCGGTGGCCGCGTTGCTGGGGTGGCTGCTGCGTCGCAAATGACGGAACGGGAATGCACGTTGTGCAGGTCACAGGTGTTGTGCTCCGTCACAAAGGGGGGTCTCGAAAGGGGTTAGCGGAGCCGGCCGGGGAAAGATGGTAGGCGTGAATCCGAAGCGGATCCTTGTCGTCGGTGCCGGGCACGTCGGTCTCTACGCCGCCCTTCGCCTGTCGAAGAAGCTCTCCTCGCGTGAGGCGGAGGTCGTCGTCGTCGACCCGCAGCCGCACATGACGTACCAGCCGTTCCTTCCGGAGGCGGCGGCCGGCAACATCTCCCCCCGGCACTCCGTGGTGCCGCTGCGGCGGGAGTTGCGGCGGTGCAAGGTGGTGGCCGGCACGGTCACCCGGATCGAGCACGACCGCAAGGTCGCCACCGTGCAGCCGATCAGCGGCCCGACCCGGGAGATCCCCTACGACCACGTCGTGGTGGCCCCCGGCTCGGTCTCCCGCACGCTGCCGATCCCCGGCCTGCACGAGCACGGCATCGGCTTCAAGACCATCGGCGAGGCCATCTACCTGCGCAACCACGTGCTGGACCGGCTCGACGTGGCGGCGGCCACGCAGGACGCGCAGGTGCGCCGCAGCGCCCTGACGTTCACCTTCGTCGGCGGCGGGTACGCGGGCATCGAGGCGCTGGCCGAGATGGAGGACATGGCCCGCGACGCGCTGCGCTACTACCCGGAGCTGGAGCCGGAGGACATGCGCTGGGTGCTCGTCGAGGCCACCCAGCGGGTGCTGCCCGAGGTCGACCGGGACATGGGCGCGTACACGGTGCAGCAGTTGCTCAAGCGGAACATGGACATCCGGCTGGACACCCGCCTGGAGTCCTGCGTCGACGGGGTGGTGAAGCTCTCCGACGGCGACAGCTTCCGCTCCGACACGATCGTCTGGACGGCCGGCGTCAAGCCGTCGCCGATGCTGGACGCCACCGACTTCCCGCGCGACGAGCGCCGCCGCGTCACCTGCCTGCCGACCCTCCAGGTCGTCGACGGCGACCGGGTGATCGAGGGCGCGTGGAGCGCCGGCGACTGCGCGGCGGTGCCGGACCTGACCAAGGAGCCGGGCAACTTCTGCTCGCCCAGCGCCCAGCACGCGGTGCGCCAGGCCGCCCGGATGGCCGACAACATCGCCAACGTGATCCGTGGCCGTCAGCCGGTGGACTACAAGCACAAGCACGCGGGCAGCGTGGCCAGCCTCGGCCTGCACAAGGGCGTGGCCCAGGTCTACGGCATCAAGATGACCGGCTGGCCGGCGTGGTTCATGCACCGGACGTACCACATGTCGCGGATCCCGTCGTTCAACCGCAAGGTCCGGGTCGTGGTCGACTGGTCGCTGGCGTTCTTCCTCAAGCGTGAGGTGGTCGCGCTCGGTCAGCTGCACGACCCGCGCGAGGAGTTCGCCGAGGCGTCCCAGCCGAGGTGAGAAAGGCTCAGACCCGCCAGATCCAGGCGTCGGCGACCCGCTCGGCCGGGCCGTAGAGCTGGTCCAGGGTCGCCCGCAGGTCGTCGGCGTGGCGGGTGCCGTCGGCCACCGCGAAACAGGACGCGCCCCAGCGGTCGGCGTCCCGGGCCGCCTGCCGCCGCTCCCGGTCGCCGATCGCCGGCCGGCCGCCCCGCTTCGCCACCTCGCTGAGCAGGTACGACGTGGGGCGCTTCCAGGTGCCCATGGCGGCCGTGCCGCCCTTGCCGTACGGGGCGATGAAGAAGCCCTCGGGCATGCCGAACGCGGCGTCGGCGGCCGTGGCCCAGCGCATCGGCCACGGCTCCTTCGGCGTGGGCAGCGGCACCGGCACCAGCACCCCGCCGGGGCGGACGCACTCCCGCCAGTGGCCGGCCGAGATGAACTCCGGCAGCGCCGGCCGCTCGGCCGTGGGCAGGGGGGCCGGCAGGACCGGCAGCAGCGCGAGCCCGACCGCCGCCGGGACCAGCCGGCGGGCCCGGCCGGTGCCGCGCAGCGCCCGGTCCACGGCCAGCACCAGCAGGGTGCCGGCCAGCGGCAGCACCGCCAGGGCGAACCGCATCGGCAGCGCCCCGTCCACCACGGGCAGGCCCGCCAGCAGGGCGTACGGGCCGGGGATGCTGGTCCGGTCGCCGCGGACGACCACGTCCGGGCCGAGCGACAGGGCGCCCATGACCAGCGCCCCGGCCGCGCAGGCGAGCACCAGTGGGCGGCGGCCCAGCCAGACCGCGCAGCCGAGGGTGACCACGAGCAGGGGCCAGCCGAGGAAGGTGTTGTATTCGGCCGGGCCGGTGGTGAGCCGGGCCGCCTCGTCGCTGCCGGCCGCCGACAGCGGGGAGAGCGTCCACCAGCTGACCAGGTCGGCCGAGAAGTAGTGCGGGCTGAACATGCCGTCGGCGACGCCCTGCGGGCCGGCGAACTGGAACCACAGCGGGTATCCCAGCACGAGCAGGGCGAGCCCGGCGGCGACCAGCATCCCACCGGCGAAGCCGGGCAGCGCCCGGCGCAGCAGCGCCCGGTCGGCCAGCGCGTACGCGACGGCCATCACCAGCAGCGTCAGCGCGCAGAGGAAGAGCACCTCCTCGCCGACGAACACCTGGACGCTGACCACGACGGCGAGGCCGACGGCGGAGGTGAGCATGCGGCGGCGGTCCGGCCCGCCCAGCGGGTCGGCCGCGCGCAGCAGCCGGACCACCAGCCAGACGATCACCGGCACCAGCCACTGGGCGGTCATGTGCAGGTGGCTGTTGGTCTGCGAGACGATGCCCGGCCCGAAGCCGCACAGCCCGGCCCCGAGCGCGGCGGCGAGCCGTTGCGCCCCGAGGACGCGGGTGAAGAGCAGGTACCAGGCGAGGGCGGTGCCGGCGAGGTTGAGCCCGGCGAGCAGGGCGAAGGTGACCGGCGCGCCGAACAGCAGGGTGACCGGGGCGAAGGCCACCCCGAGTGCGATGACCGTGGTGTTGGCCATCAGGTTGACCCCGTCCGGGGCGTTGAGCCGGTCGGTGAGCAGCCCGAAGTCGCCGAGCAGGGCGCGCGAGTCGACGGCCAGGAACCACTCGTACAGCGTCTGGTCCTCGGGGTTGAGCGCCAGCACCCGGCCGGACGGGTCGGGCCAGAGCCCGTGGGTGACCCAGCCCGCCAGGGCCGTGAACAGCAGCCCGACGAGCAGGTCGGCCCGGTGCCGGGCGACGGCGGCCCGCAGCCGGACCCACCGGCCTGCGGCCCGGGCCGGTACGTCGGAACGGACTGCCTGCTCGGGGGCGGCGTCGGGGGCCGTGGGGGCTGCGCTGCTCACGGGTCGACCCTAGTGCGGGAGTGCCGGCGGGGTACGCCGGGTCGTGGCGGACCCGCTACGGTGACACTGCACCGGCGCGTGGGCGACGCGCGGGGCCGCCCAGCCCGGGTGGTGGAACGGCAGACACGGCCGCCTTAAAAGCGGCTGCCGCAAGGCGTGCGGGTTCGACCCCCGCCCCGGGCACGCGCAGCACGGTGATCCGCGCCGGTGCCGGCGAGGGCCTCACCGGCGGGTCTCTCAGCTTCTTCA
This sequence comes from Micromonospora haikouensis, assembly GCF_000876225.1. NCBI lineage: Bacteria > Bacillati > Actinomycetota > Actinomycetes > Micromonosporales > Micromonosporaceae > Micromonospora > Micromonospora haikouensis. The sequence continues at coordinate 1,463,022 of NZ_JXSX01000001.1, forward strand.
CAGCTCCTGCGCCGGTCGGTGATCTCCACGGCGTCGAGCGGGGCGTCTACCCTGGAAGGGCACGTTCACGTGCGACGACCCCCTGAGGGAGGCCTGACAGTGAAGACTTCGAACCCGGTGCTCGCCCGACTCGGCCAGGCGGCCGAGCGGGAACGGGCCACCGGGTACGCCCCGACCGGGCCCTACGGGCAGCCCGGCTATCCGCAGCAGTACCCGGGCGCGACGGGCTACCCGGCCGCGCCGCCCACCGTGACGCCGATGTCGATCGACGACGTGGTGGTCAAGACCGTCGTGTTGCTGGGCATCCTCGGCGCATCCGCCGCGGCGGCCTGGGTGCTCGTCCCGGACGCGCTGCTCGGCGTGGCCTGGATCGGCGCGGCGGTCGTGGGCCTGGTCCTCGGCCTGATCATCTCCTTCTCCCGGATGGCGAACCCGGCGCTGGTCATCGCGTACGCCGTCGTCGAGGGCGTCTTCGTCGGCATGGTGAGCAAGGCGTTCAACTCGCTCTACGACGGCATCGTGCTCCAGGCCGTGGTGGCCAGCTTCGGCGTGTTCTTCCTGATGGCCATGCTCTACAAGGCGCGGGTCATCCGGGCCACCCCGAAGTTCGTCCGGGGCATGGTCGCGGCGATGGTCGGCCTGTTCGCGGTCATGTTGATCAACCTGGTGCTGGCGCTGTTCGGCGTCAACACCGGCCTGCGCGACGGCAGCCCGCTGGCCATCGGCTTCAGCCTGGTCTGCATCGTGGTCGCCTCGCTGAGCTTCGTGCTCAGCTTCGCGGAGGTCGAGGAGGGCGTCCGGATGGGGCTGCCCCAGCGCTACTCCTGGACGGCGGCGTTCGGCATCCTGGTCAGCCTGGTCTGGCTCTACATCGAGATCCTGCGCCTGCTGAGCTACTTCCAGGGCGACGACTGACCCTCGTCGCTCGACGGCGCCCGCCCCGCGATCTCGCGGCGGCGGGCGCCGTCGTGTTCCGGCCCGGGCGTCCGCCGGCCGCCGCCGGCTGCGCCGGGCGCGCGGCGACCGCAGGGGGTACGTCGGCCCGGCGTCCGTAGACTCGGCGCGGTGAGCGCAGCGGAACTGGGCCGGGCGGTGGATCTGCTGGTCCGTCAGGTCGGGCACTGGCAGCAGCCGCGCTGGGCGGCCTCGGCCGGCGGCGGCAACGTGCCCCGGGCCGACCTGGTGCACCGGCTGGTGCAGGAGATCGCGAACCTCGCCGCCGACGCCGAGGGGCAGCCCCGCCGGGCGGTGCCCCGGCTCGACAACGACCTCGCCCTGCCCGACCAGCTCCGGGTGGTCGCCGCCGACCTGCTGGCGGCGGCCCCGCCGGACGCGGTGCTGCACCGGGCCGCCGCCGAGGTGACGGCGACCCGGTCCGTGCTCTGACCCGCGCGCTCCCGGTCACCCGCGCTCTAAGGCCCGCGTTCCCGGTCACCCGCGCGGGCAGCGCGAGCGCCGGGAGGCATGGCGCGGCTCAGCTCAGGCGTTCGAGGACCATGGCCATGCCCTGGCCGCCGCCGACGCACATCGTCTCCAGGCCGATGCTCTTGTCGTGCCACTCCAGCGCGTTGAGCAGCGTGCCGGTGATCCGGGCGCCGGTCATGCCGAACGGGTGGCCGACGGCGATCGCCCCGCCCATCACGTTCAGCTTCTCCTCGTCGATGCCGAGCTGCCGGTAGGAGGGGATGACCTGGGCGGCGAACGCCTCGTTGATCTCGACCAGGTCGACGTCGCCGATGGTCATCCCGGCGCGGCGCAGGGCCTGCTTCGACGCCTCCACCGGCCCGAGGCCCATGATCTCGGGGGAGAGGGCGGTGACGCCGGTGGAGACGATCCGCGCCAGCGGGGTGAGGCCGAGGTCCCGGGCCCGCTGGGCGCTCATGATCACCACGGCGGCGGCCCCGTCGTTGAGCGGGCAGCAGTTGCCGGCGGTGATCCGGCCGTCGGGGCGGAACACCGGCTTGAGCCCGGCGACGCCCTCCAGGGTCACCCCGGGACGGGGGCCGTCGTCGGTGTCGACCACGGTGCCGTCGGGCGTGGTGACCGGGGTGATCTCCCGGGCCCAGAAGCCGTCGGCGATCGCCTTCTCGGCCAGGTTCTGGCTGCGTACGCCGAACGCGTCCATGTCGGCGCGGCTCACGTCGTACGCCTGGGCGAGGTTCTCGGCGGTCTGCCCCATGGCCAGGTAGATGTCGGGCAGCTCCCCGGTGGAGCGGGGGTCGGCCCAGACCTCCGCGCCGCCCTCGGCCCGCCGCGCCGAGCGCTCCCGGGCGGCGGCGAAGCGCGGGTTCTCCCAGCCGCCGCCGACCAGCGCCTGCGCCTCCGGCGGGAGCGCGTCGGAGTTGCCGCGCGCGTACCGGGAGACGGTCTCCACCCCGGCGGAGACGAACACGTCGCCCTCGCCGGCCCGGATCGCGTGCATCGCCATCCGGGTGGTCTGCAGCGACGAGGCGCAGTAGCGGGTGAGCGTGGCACCGGGCAGGCCGTCGAGGCCCAGCAGGGTGGCGACCACACGGGCCATGTTGAAGCCCTGCTCGCCGCCGGGCAGGCCGCACCCGAGGTAGAGGTCGTCGATCTCGGTGGGGTCGAGCTGGGGGACCTTGTCCAGGGCGGCCCGGACGATGGTGGCGGCGAGGTCGTCGGGGCGGACGTCGCGCAGGGAACCCTTGTGCGCCCGACCGATGGGGGAGCGGGCGGTGGCGACGATGACGGCGTCGCGGGACGACTCAGTCGGCATGAACCAACGTTAACTTGGCGGTAACCTACCGGGAAGCGGAGCGACCAGCGGGAAATGTCACCCCTGACCGCCGCGCACCAGGGTCGGCCCGATCACTGGCGGGAGGCGACGTTCGCGGCGGCGGCGACGGCCGGGAGCAGGGCGTGCGCCCAGATCCGGTACCCGTCGGCGGACGGGTGGAAGCCGTCGTGGCAGAACGTGCCGGCGTCGGCCCGGAACACCGGGCCGGTCTCCGTGCCCAGGTCGACCACCGTGCCGCCCGCGTCGAGCGCGGCGGCCGTCTGCGCGCGGGCGATCCGCCGGCCGGACCAGCCGACCAGCTGCCGCAACGGCGGCGCGATCGCGCGGGCCGCGCCGAGATCCGGGCAGGTGCCGACGACCACCTCGACCTGCGCCTCGCGCAGCCGCCGCACGGCCGACCCGAGGTAGGCCCCGGCCTCGGCCGGGCTGCGCAGCGCGGTCGCGTCGTTGGCGCCGATCAGGACCACCGCCACGTCGGGGCGCGGGCCGAGCAGCGCCCGGGCCACCTGGGTGGCCAGGTCGGTGGAGCGGGAGCCGGACACCCCGACACTGGACAGGTGCACCCGCCGGCCGGTCGGCCCCTCGGCGAGCAGGTTGGCCAGTTGGCCGCCGACGGTGTCGCCGAGCCGGGCCACCCCGACCCCCAACGCGGACGAGTCGCCGAGCAGGACCAGCCGCAGCGGCGGCGCGCCGGCCCGGCCGATCGTGGCGCGCAGGGCCAGGCCCAGCTCGGGCTGCGCGTACGGGCGGTTGCGGGCCAGGAACGCCTCGCCGGCCAGGACGGCCGCGCCGCCGATCGTCCCGGCGACCAGGGACACCGCCGCCGCCCGGCCCAGCCGGACGGCGAGCTCCGCGCCGAGCCCCCGGTCACCACCACCGCGCCTGCCGCCCTGCTCGGTCATGGCCGTCCTTCCAGTGTGGGTGAGTCGGCGGTCGGGCCGGCCTGCGGCACCGCGCCGACGCCGAAGAAGGCCCGCCGACGCAGCTGCGCCCACCGCCCGCCCGGCCCGCGGTCGCGGCCCCGGACCTGGGTGGCGCTGACCTCCGTGCCGGCGTGCCGGGCCGCCTCCTGGGCCGCCTCCGGCAGCGACCGGACGCCCTCGCCGCGGGCGAGCCCGGGGCGGCGCTCCTGCACCCCGCCGAGCGCGGAGAGCACCGTCGGCAGCAGCGCGGCGGCGGCCACCGCATACCCCTCTGCGGAGGGATGGAACCGGTCCCAGGCGAACATCCGGGTCGGCTCGGCGACGAAGCGGGGGCCGAGCAGGTCGCCGAGGGAGACCGTCCAGCCGCCCGCCTCGACCACCGCCACCGTCTGGGCGGCGGCGAGCTGCCGGCTCCACCGCCGGGCCAGCCAGCGCAGCGGCGGCTGGATCGGCTGGATCGCCCCGAGGTCGGGGCAGGTGCCGACCACCACCTCGCAGCCGACCCCGCGCAGCGCGCGGACCGCGTCGACCAGGTAGCGCACCGCCAGGGCCGGCGGGGTGCGGTTGGTGACGTCGTTGCCGCCGATCAGGATCACCGCCACGTCGGGCGACACCTCCAGCGCGGCCTCCACCTGCGGCTTCAGGCCGGAGGAGATGGCGCCCACCACGGCGAACCGGTGCAGCCGGACCGGCCGGTGCAGCCGGCGGGACAGCCCGGTGGCCAGCAGCGAGCCGGGCGTCTCCCGGCGGCGGTGCACGCCGTAGCCGGCGGCGGAGGAGTCGCCGAGGACGACCATGGTCAGCGGCGGGCCGGGGAGCTTCGCGCCGTAGACGCCGTCGCAGCGGGGCGGGGGCGCCTCGGCCATCGGGATGGTGCGGCGGGCCTGCCGGGCCTGGCCGAGCAGGACGCCCGTCGTCGCCGCGGCGGCCGCGGCGGTGGCGCCCGTGCCGATCGCCGCGACGCGGGCCACCCGCCGCGCACGCTGCCAGCGTGGGCCGAGCTGCCAGCGCGGAGCGGACTGCTCGCGCGGACCGGCCGGTGCGACGGAACCAGCGACCCCAGCGACCCCCATGCACCGACATTATCGCGCCGGTACGACACGCCGCTGTCGTCGTACTGCCCGGTTTCTGGCTGGGAGGCGACTGTTGCGGGTACCCCTTGCGGGGACACGGCACGCTGTGGAGTCGGAAGGGGCGTGGAGATGGGGAAGACACTGAAGCGCGGCGCGGCGTTCGCGGCGCTGGCCCGGGCACTGACCGCCGGGGCACGGGGCGGCCCGTCGCTGGGGGCCCGGCTGGCGGCGCTGCCCCGGATGATCCGGGCCACCACCCGCGGCGAGTACGACGGCGGCCTCCGGCTGGCCCTGATGACCGCGGCGACGGCGTACATCGTCTCGCCGATCGATCTGCTCCCGGAGATCCCGCTGGCGGTCTTCGGCCTGGCCGACGACGCGGTGATGGTGACCTGGCTGGCCGGCGCGGTGCTCGCGGAGACCGAGCGGTTCCTGGAGTGGGAGGTCCGCCGGGCCTCCGTCATCCCGGGCCATGTGGTGCCCTGACGGGACGTACCCTGGGCGTCGAATCAACGTCTGCCCGGCCGCCGTCGCCGGCGCCGCAACGAAGGGCACAACGAGGTGCACTACTACGACAACGTCGTCGAGATGATCGGCAACACCCCGCTGGTGCGGCTGCGCAACGTGACCGAGGGCATCCGGGCCACCGTGTTGGCGAAGGTGGAATACCTCAACCCGGGCGGCTCGGTGAAGGACCGCATCGCGCTGCGCATGGTCGAGGACGCCGAGGCCGCCGGCATCCTCGGGCCCGGCGGCACGATCGTCGAGCCGACCAGCGGCAACACCGGCGTCGGCCTGGCCCTGGTGGCGCAGCTCAAGGGCTACCGGTGCGTGTTCGTCTGCCCCGACAAGGTCAGCCAGGACAAGCAGGACGTGCTGCGGGCGTACGGGGCGGAGGTGGTGGTCTGCCCGACCGCCGTCGCGCCGGAGGATCCGCGCTCCTACTACAACGTCTCCGACCGGCTGGCCCGCGAGATCCCGGGCGCGTGGAAGCCCGACCAGTACAGCAACCCGGCCAACCCGCGCTCGCACTACGAGACCACCGGCCCCGAGCTGTGGAAGCAGACCGACGGCCAGCTCACGCACTTCGTCGCCGGGGTGGGCACGGGCGGCACCATCTCTGGCATCGGCCGCTACCTGAAGGAAGCCTCCGACGGCCGGGTGAAGATCGTCGGGGCGGATCCGGAGGGCTCCGTCTACTCCGGCGGCACCGGCCGGCCCTACCTCGTGGAGGGCGTCGGCGAGGACTTCTGGCCCACCACGTACGACCGGGACATCGCCGACCGGATCGTGGAGGTCTCCGACAAGGCGTCGTTCGAGATGACCCGGCGGCTGGCCCGCGAGGAGGGGCTGCTGGTCGGCGGCTCCTGCGGGATGGCCGTGGTCGCCGCCCTGGAGGTGGCGCGCGACGCCGGCCCGGACGACGTGATCGTGGTGCTGCTGCCCGACAGCGGCAAGGGCTACCTGTCGAAGATCTTCAACGACGCGTGGATGGCCCGGTACGGCTTCCTCGACAACTCCGGCACCGAGCCGACCGTCGCCGACGCGCTCGCCGGCAAGCCCGGCGGGCTGCCCGAGCTGGTGCACGTGCACCCGACCGAGACGGTCCGCGACGCCATCGACTACATGCGCGAGTACGGCGTCTCCCAGCTCCCGGTGCTCAAGGCCGAGCCGCCCGTGGTCACCGGCGAGGTCGCCGGCTCGGTCGCCGAGAAGGACCTGCTGGACGCCCTGTTCACCGGCCAGGCGCACCTGCACGACACCATCGAGCGGCACACCGCCGACCCGCTGCCGATGATCGGCGGCGGCCAGCCGGTGAGCGAGGCGGTGGCCCTGCTGGAGAAGTCCGACGCGGCGCTGGTGCTGGTCGACGGCAAGCCCAAGGGGGTGCTCACCCGGCAGGACCTGCTGGCCCACCTCGGCGCCCGCTGAAGCTGTAAGGAAGGGCACCTTATTAACGCTTTCGGTAGAGGAAGGGCCCCTTCTTAACGCCGGCCTTGGCAGCGGCAGCCGCCGGTCACGCGCGACGCCTCGGCTGAGCCGAAGTCCGCGTGACCGGTGGGCTGGGCGGGGCCGGTGCCCTCGCGGCGTGGTTCAGCCACCGCAGTCTGGACGCTGGCGGCGCGGGTGACGTGCAGAAGGTCGCCCGGCATCGGCCTCAGGCCGTCTGGCATCGGCCTTCTGGGCGGCGCGGCCTCAGACATCACCGCTGCGCTGTTCGCCCTGCGCGGGCAGGACCATGTCGAGCCACCCCAGGTGCCGCAGCTCCATGCCCGGGTCGGGTGGCAGGCCGCGCCGCTGGCGCTCCTCGACCCCCAGGCGGTACCAATCCCCCATGTACGCCACGAGCAGTTCGCCCCGGCCGGCGAACTCCACGAGGGTCGACAGTTGCCGCTCGAAGCACGGCCACGGCTCGCCGCAGACGAAGCACGGGCCGCCCGCGTACCTCGGCGGGTGTGCGGCCATCACCGCTCCCGCGCCTCGGGCCCCGGGCGGGCCGTCGGGGCGTCGATGATGGCCTGTACCCGGACCATCACGACGCGCTCGCGCCACGGCGTTCCGTCGGGGCGCAACTCCAGTCCTTCGAGCCGCACCCACCGCGACGCCAGGAAGTTCGCGTACCGAGGAACGTAGGTGACCTGCAACGACAGCACCGTCTGCCCGATGCAGTAGTCGCACGGTTGGAGGGTGAGCACGTCGCCGGCGGTGACCAGCGGGTTCACTCTCGACGCCTGTCCCCGTTCAGGGCTCATTCCCTCTCCTCCTCGTGGTGTAGGCGGGGGTCGCCAGCTCGCGGAAGGACCGGGCGACCCCCGGCGCAGAACTGGCCTCCGCCTCCGGGCCGAAAGCGAATCCGCGTGGTGACAGTCTGGTGATGGTGTCGTTACTCTCGATACGTGCTCGCCCGGTCCGCGCAGGTCAGCGGCCTGACCGGGCGGGCGTGCGGGACACGCCGACGAGGACGAGCCGAAACTGGGGGATGGGTGGGCACTGCCACGAACTACGTGCTCGGGGAGCTGCGACTGTTCCGAGCGTCGCTCGGGACCAGCCAGGAAGAGTTCGGCCGGGCCATCGGTTACTCCGGCTCGCATGTCAGCTCCGTCGAGACGGGGGGACGCCCGCCGACGAAGGAGTACATGAAGGCGGTCGACGACCACTACCAGCTCGGTGACCGCTTCGGCCGGATGCTCCGCGAACTGGCCAAACTGGACGCCGAGCCGGTCTGGCTGCGCGAATGGATCGAGTTCGAGCGCGAGGCGACCACGCTGCGGTGGTTCGAGCTGTCGTACCTCCCGGGCCTGCTCCAAACCGAGCGGTACGCGCGGGCGACGCTCGCGGGCGGGCGGTTCACCGCCGACGAGGTGGAGCGGATCGTCGCGTCCAGGCTCAACCGGCAGGAGATTCTGGAGCGCGAGCGCCCGCCGCAGTTCATCGCCGTGGTGGACGAGAGCGTGCTGCGCCGACCCGTGCTCGATCAGCCGGGGCTCATGGCGGAACAGCTCGACCACCTTGCCGAACAGTCGACGCGGGAACACGTCCAGGTGCACGTCGTGCCCGTCGATGCCGGCATGTACCTGGGGCTGGCCGGCCAGTTCATCATCGCCGAGCTGCCCGACGGCGCGCGGGTGGCGCACGCGGACAACCAGCTCAACGCGCAGATCGTCGATGCGCCCGCCGACGTTGCTAGGCTCGCGAAGACGTGGGAGATCGTGCGGAACGAGGCGCTTTCCCGCCGGCAGTCCATCGAACTGATCAAGGAGGTGGCCAAGTCATGGAGTCGATGACGACCCCGCGGTGGCGGAAGTCGACCAGGTCCGGCGGCAACGGCGGGTCCTGCGTCGAGGTCGCGGACAACATGCCGGGCGTCGTGCTGGTGCGCGACACCAAGGACCGCGACGGCGGCACCCTCCGCTTCACCCCCGGCACCTGGCAGTCCTTCGTCGACCTGGCGAAGAAGAGCAGCCCGCTGGGCTGATTCCCCCGAACGCCGCCGAAGGTCCCCAGCGTGAAGCTGGGGACCTTCTCCGTTCGGGGAGGACGGCCGCCGCGGCGACCCCTCAGCCGAACTGCCAGCCGATCAGGTTCCACTGCCAGCAGAACCAGGCCAGGGCCCCGACCCCGGCCAGCAGCACCCCCTGGTGGACGCGTGCCGCGACGGATGCCTCACGCCAGCCGGTGATCGCGGTGCCGGCGGCACCGAGCCCCAGCGCGAACACCACGATCGGTACGACGAGCAGGGCGCGCAGGCCCGCCGGCGCGCCGGGCAGAAACGTGCTGGTACTGCCGGACAGGGCGGTTGCCAGCCCGGCCAGGAACCCGAGCCCCAGCACCATCGCCAGGGCCGCCAACCCGCGCGACAGCCGCCACGAACGTGCGCCGTCGGCACGGCCACGTACCCGGCGTACCACCGAGGCACCTGGCACCACCAGCGCACTGAGCGCCACGACCACGAATCCGGCCAGCACCGCGAGGTTGACCGGCAACGTCTGCGCGCCACTGATCTGCTCGAACGCGGCCCCGTCGGTCATCACGTACCGGCCCCCGTCCACGACCACCAGACGGTCGTCGCCGGCCCGGTAGGAACCGTCACCCTGGGGCGTCCACGTCTTTTCTCTGAACCGGAGCGCTCCGGCGTCGGTCACCGTCAAACGCGCCGGATCGAGCAATGTGAGCAGTTTCTCGACGCCGGTGACGTTACGCCGGGCCGGGGCGTAGAAGCCCGCCTGCGGCACCACGGCGCGCTGCGACCCGGACACCGCCGGCGGCGATCCGGGCGCGAACCGGTCGAGGAACCCGTGAACGACCTCGTTCAGCGCGCCGGCCCCCTCCAGCGAGTTGACCGACAGGAAGAGCCCCAGCCGGCAGTCCGGCACCAGCACTAGCACGCTTTCAAACCCCTCCCAGTCGCCGCCGTGCATGAGCACCCGATGCCCGTTGAGCACCCGGTCCATGAAGCCGTGCGCGTACCCACCGACCCGGGGATCCGCGGGAAACGACCGGGTCCGCATGAGCGCGGCCGTCTGCGGCTTCAGGATGCCTTCGCCCCGGCCGAGCTGCGCGATCATGAACTTCGCCAGGTCCGATGCCGTCGCGCTGACCGAGCCGTCCGGCGTGAGCTGGTCGAACATGAACGGCACCGGCGCGCCACCCTCGCCGTAGCTCTTCGCGAGGTCGGGGGCCAGCGCCGCGGGCAACGGCTCGGACGCGGTGCTGTGCGTCATGCCCAGCGGCGTCAGCAGATGCCGCTGCACGTAGGCGTCCCACGGCTCACCGCTGACCTGCGTCACGAGATAACCGGCCAGTGCCGCCCCGTAGTTCGAATACGCCGGCACCACTGCGGGCGGCCGGATCCGCGCCGGGACGTTCTTCGCCAGGTACTCGCCCAGCGGCACGACGCCGTCGGCGGTGCGGGCGCCGGTGCCGATGAGGCGATCCTCGAAACCCGCGGTGTGGTCGATCAGGTCACGCAGCCGGATCGGCTGCGGGTAGGTCTGCGGGATCTGGAACGTGGTGAGGTACGAGTTCACGTCCGCGTCCAGGTCCAGTCGACCGGCTTCGACCTGCTGCATCACCGCCGTCGCCGTAAACAACTTCGTGATCGACGCGATACGTACGAGGGTCCGCTCCGGATCCATCCCGGTGCCGGCAGCCACGTCGGCGTGACCGAAGCCGTGGGCGTATGCGACGTCTGTACCGGAGACCACCGACACGACCGCTCCCGGCGTCCCCGTCCTACGCAACTGTTCCGGCATCACGGACTCGAAGTACGCGGAGGCCGCGCTCGTGGTCGGTGCGGCACAACGGGGCGGGGCTGCGTACGCGGGGGCGGCCCACACCACGCCCGCCACGCCCGCAACCAATGCCCCCAACACGCCCGCCACCAACCCCAGCCCCACCACGCCCGCCGCCAGCGCCTGCACCGTGCCGGCACCGCCCTGCGGTCTTCGCCGGGCCGGCTGTTGCCGCCGGGGGAGTGTTCCGCCAGGCGCGGACGGTGGGGTCGAGTCGCTTCGAAGACGCACAGGTCCTCCTTCTCCGGGGGCAGGGCGCAGCCAGTGTCGCGGTCGGCCCGAGCCGGGCGCATCGCCGCGCGGTCGAGGCCGGACCGCGATCAAAGTCGGAGTACGGCCTAGACCTGAGGGGCAGGTGACGCGGGGCGCGGCATGCCTATGCTGCGACCCATGCGGCTGACGTCCTGGCGAACGACACGATCTTGGTTCGGCCGCCAGCGGGTGGGTGACGCGCTGATCGTGGCCGCCTGCCTGGTCCTCACCACGCTGGCGGTCACGACGCCGTGGTCGCCGCTTCCCTTGCCGGTCGTCGGGGCCGCGGGCACGCTGGCCGCACTCGCCACGTGGTGGCGCCGGAGCCACCCGTACGCCGTCGTGGTGATCGCAGCGCTGGGTTACGCGCTGTCGGGCAACGAGGGGCCGCTGCTGGTCGGACTGTTCGCCGCCGGGCTCTACGCATCCCGCCGCCACGTCTGGTGGCTGGTGGTGGTCGGCTGGGCCGGGGCGAGCGGCCTGAACTCGGTGAAGGCCGGGCGTCTGGACTGGTGGGACGCCGAGTTCGCCGCCGTCGTGGCCGCCGCGACCGTCGGGCTCGGCGTCCACCTGGGCACCCGCCGGGCACTGCGGGAAGCGTGGCGCGAGCGGGCCGAGCGGGCCGACGCCGACTTGGCGGTACGCGAGGAACGTGCCCGTATCGTGGAGCGCAACCGCATCGCCAGGGAGATGCACGACGTGCTGGCGCACAAGGTTTCGCTGATCGCCCTGCACGCCGGGGCGCTGGAACTGACCGTGGACGGTGGCGTCGAACGCGTCCGGGAAGGCGCCGGGCTGATCCGGGTGACCGCCCGCGAGGCGCTCGTCGAGCTGCGTAGCGTGCTCGGTGTTCTGCGGGCCGACGCGCAGCCGTACGCGGACCTGAACTCCGTGGTCGCCGACGCCCGGTCGGCCGGGCAGCGCGTGGTGGTGCGCGACAGTGCGGGGCCGTTGCCGGCGCCGGCGGCGCGGGTGGTGCAGCGGGTCGTGCAGGAGGGGTTGACGAACGCGCGGAAGCACGCGTCCGGTGCGGAGGTGACCGTGACCGTCGTACGGTCGGTCGACGCGGTGACGGTGACCGTGGCCAACCCGGTGAGCGAGGCGGCGCTGGACCTGCCGGGTTCCGGGGCGGGGTTGGTGGGGCTGGCGGAACGCGTGCGCCTGGCCGGTGGAACGCTGACGGCCGGCCCGGCCGGGACCGGGTGGCGGCTGTGGGCGCAGCTGCCGGTCGTGATGTCCGCCAGGGATTTCGTGGTGCTTCCGGCGGGAGAGCCGCGGGACGTGGAAGCCCGATGATCTCGGTCCTGCTCGTTGACGACGAGGCGCTGGTGCGTGCGGGTCTGCGGCTGATTCTGGAGACCGCGGACGATCTAACCGTCGTCGGCGACGCGCAAGACGGACGCGCCGCGCTGGACGCGGTGACCCGGCACCGTCCGGATGTCGTCCTGATGGACGTCCGCATGCCCGGGATGGACGGTGTCGCCGCGACGGCGGCGCTCCAGACCCGGACGAACCCACCGCCGGTGATCATGCTGACCACGTTCGACACCGACGACGACGTGTTCCGGGCCCTGGAGGCCGGTGCCAGCGGTTTCCTGCTGAAGGACACACCGCCGACCGAACTGCTGCGCGCGGTACGCCTGGCCGCGACGGGAGACGGGATGTTGTCACCCAGCGTCACCCGGCAAGTCATCGCACGGATCACCGCGGACGACCGCACCCGCCGCCGGCGCGAGGCCCTGGCCCGGCTGGGCGGCCTCACCGGACGAGAACGCGAGGTCCTGGTCGAGATCGGGCGGGGCGCGACCAACGCGCAGATCGCGGGGTGCCTGCGGATGAGCGAGGCGACCGTGAAGAGCCACGTCACGCACCTCTTCGAGAAGCTCGCGGCCGGCAACCGGGTCCAACTGGCGATCACCGCGTTCCGCGCGGGGCTGGTCGACTGAAGGCCCTTGCCGACACGGTGAAGAACAGCTCCGTGAAGTAGCCCGGCCGCGGCCAGCCCGCCACCGGCGGCCTCCGACCGGGTGCAGGACGGCCACGACGTCACCCACGCCAACTTCAGCCCGAACGGGTACCGGATCACCGCCTTGACCGTCGGCCGGCTGGATCGGCGCACCGGGGGTGAGGGTGAGAGGGGAACCCTTCTCTACCGTATGCGTTAACAGGGGGCCCTTCCTTACCAATCAGGCGGCGGTCACGCCGCCCCCCAGGACCGCAGCGTGTTCATCCACCCCTGGATCTGGCCGACCGACCCGGTCATCACCCAGCTGTTGAAGCGCTTCTCGCCGGCCCCGACGTTCCCGTGCCGCAGCACGGTGAACTTCGACGAGGCGATGTCGAACTCGCCGGTGCCCGTGCCGCACCCGCCGCCGATGAACTTGTACATCCGCATCTCCGACACCGAGCCGCCCTGGCTGGTGTTCGCGCCGTACACCGCCATCGCCTTGGTCAGGTCGGCGTTGGCGATGATCACCCCGCCCCGGTTCGGCGGGGTCCAGGAGAAGTAGCTCGCGTCGGAGCACTGGCCGAAGTTGGTGCGCTCGGTCAGCGTCTGGCTGACCGCGTCGTAGGTGAAGTAGCGGTTGAACTCGGCCCGCAGGTACGCCGTCGGGACCTCGATGCCCGGGTAGGTCAGGGCGGGCGAGTTCAGCACGGTCTGGTACCGGGCGACCGGGCCGAGCCCACCCCAGTCCAGGGTGATGTCCTTGCCGAGCTGGAAGTCCCGGTAGATCGCCGGGTTCTGCTCGCCGCCGCCGAAGTTCTGCGGGACGAAGTCGATCGGCACGGACCGGGTGGACTGGGTCTTCGCCGCGGTGTCCGTGTTCAGCGCCAGCAGCGGAGACCCGTGCCGGCGGTACGCCGGCCAGGCCGGGTTCGACCAGGTGTCGCCGGCCTCTGTCGGGTTGGCCGTCACCCCGTCACGGGAGAAGAACAGCGACGACTGCAGCTGCCGGCCGTAGTCGAGGTTGTTGATGTACTGGGTGCCGTTGTGCGTCCAGTTCCACAGCGCCCCGCCGGTGACCCGGTTGGACGAGATGGTCACCCCGCCCGCGCTCAGCGACGCCAGCGACGTCGCGGTGTTGAGGTACCGGGGCCAGGCGTACCCGTAGCTGGCCGACTCGTCCCCGTAGCAGGACTTCGGCCCCTCGTTCTGCGAGCGGGTGCCGTGGTCGCCGGTGCACCCGTTGAAGGTGCGCAGGTACGGCTGCGTGCCGGCGGCCTGCGAGGTGTACGGGTACCCGAGGGCGTACTCGGTGCCGAAGCCGGCCTCGCCGGCGGTGCGGGAGTCCATGTGGTCGGAGCCGCCGTTCCAGTTCGGATTGTGCAGCCGGTAGAGCGCCGACCGCCCGGAGCCCGCGTGCTTCGGCACGTAGTGGGTCTGCCCGTCGACGGGGAACTGGTCCCGCTCGGCGGGGTTGTTGGTGGTCATCAGGTCGGGTCGGGAACCGACGGCGACCCGCCACAGCACGTTGGCGATCACCAGGTCGCCCCCCTCTGCGGCCCGCGCGGGGGCCGCCGGGCCCAACGCCGCCAGCAGCGTGCCGGCCAGCGCCGGCACGAGCGCCAGGGCGACCCGGCGGCGACGCCGGAATCCGAAGCTGTTCATCCTGCCTCCGCAACTCGGCCCCGGCACGTGCGCCGGGCGCCTTCCGGGCGAGGATGTCGGCCCCCGGTATAGCGCCGGTATATCGGGGTGGCGGCCGACCGCGCCGTCAGCCGGGCGGCGGCCCGGCCCCGTCCCCGCCGGCCCGGGCGAGCAGCTCCCGGGCGCGGGCCGACCACAGCCGGGCACCCATCCGGCCGAAGATCGCCAGCGCCCGGTCGAGGTGCTCCCGGGCCGTCGCGGGCTCGCCCCGGGCCAGGAACAGGGCGCCGAGGCTGGTCCGGGCGTACGCCTCCCAGCGCAGGTCGGCGTGCGCGACGAAGACCGCCAGGGCGGCTGCCAGCTCCGCCTGCGCCTCGTCCAGCCGGCCGGACCCGGTGAGCGCGTCGCCCAGCCCGCGCCGGGCGTACGCCTCGCCGAGCGGGTCGGCGACCTCGGCGAAGGTCTCCCGGCAGCGGTGGTACGTCTCCCGCGCCTCGTCGTGCCTGCCCTGGTCCACCTGGGTCATGCCGAGCCCGAGCAGGGCCGCCGCCATGCCCAGCCGGTCGCCGAGCCGCTCGAAGTCGGCGTGGCAGTGCAGGAAGCACTCCTCGGCCTCGTCGAGGTGCCCGAGGTCCAGGTGGATGCCGCCCAGCGTGCGTCGCGCGTACGTCTCGCCGGACCGGTCGCCGAGGGCCCGGAACGCGCCGACGCTGCGGCGGGCGACGTCCAGCGCCTCGTCGAGCCGGCCGAGCCCCCGGTACGCCACCGACAGCCCGCGCAGCGCGTGCGAGCTGCCCTGGTGCTCCCCGGCCGCCTCGAACAGCGGGAGCGCCTCGACGTACCGGCCGACGGCCCCCTCGGCGTCGCCGTGCCCCCACCGGGCGTCGCCGAGGCCGCGCAGCGCGTACGCCCTGCGCACGGGGCTGCCGATCGTCTCGGCCAGCTCCAGCGACCGCCGGAAGTACGTCTCGGCCCGGTCGAACCGGCCCCGGTCCCGGTACAGGTCGCCGAGCCGCTCGGCCAGGTCGGCGGCCACGTCGGCGTTGCCGGCCCGGTAGGCGGCGTCCTGGGCCAGCTCGTGGGTGACCTGCCAGGCGCTCCACTGCGACCGTTCGGCCAGGAACATGGTCAACGCCCGCGCCAGCCGCCAGGTCACCTCCCACCGCCCGGTCCGGTGCGCCTGGCCCAGGGCCGCCACGACGTCGGTCTGTTCCCGGGCGAACCAGCGGCGCGCCTCCGCCCCGAACCGGCCCGCCCCGGCGGCACCGGTCAGCGCGGCGGCGGACCGCTCGGCGGCGGCCACCCAGGCGGCGAAGACGCGGTCCAGGGCCGCCGCCCGGTCGCCCGCCTGCTCGGCGACGGCCGCCTGCTCGGCCGCGTACACCCGCAGCAGGTCGTGGGTGTGGTAGCGGTCCTGGTCGGCGCCGGTCAGTTGCAGCAGTTGGGCGTCCACGAGCTGGTCCAGCGTGTCCTCGGCGTCGGCCGGGTCGGCGTCGAGCAGCGCGGCGGCCAGCCAGCCGGAGACGGTGGGCTGGTCGAGCAGGGCGAGCAGGTGGAACGCCCGGCGGGCGGCCGGGTCGAGGCCGTCGTAGCTGAGCTGGAAGCTGGCCCGGACGTCGAGGTCGCCGACGCGCAGCTCGTCGAGCCGGCGCCGGCCGTCGGCGAGCCGGTCGGCGAACCGGTTCAGGCTCCAGTGGCCCCGGGTCGCCAGCCGGGCGGAGGCGACCCGGACGGCCAGCGGCAGCCGGCCGCACAGCTCGACGATCGCGCCGGCCGCCGCGGGCTCGGCCGCGACCCGGGCGGGTCCGGCCGCCGCGGCGAGCAGCTCGACGGCCTGCTCCCGGTCGAGCACGTCGAGGTGCAGGGTCCGCGCCCCGGCCAGCCCGGCCAGCGGCATCCGGCTGGTGACGACGGCGGCGCAGCCCGGGCCGCCGGGCAGCAGCGGTCGCACCTGCTGTTCGTCGGCCGCGTCGTCGAGCACCACGAGGACCCGGCGGTCGGCCAGCCGGCTGCGGTAGCAGCGGATCCGCTCGTCGAGCTCGACCGGGAGCTGCTGGTCGGTCATGCCGAGCGCCCGCAGGAAGCGGGCCAGCACGTCCGCCGGATCGACCCGGTGCGCGCCCTGGCCGTGCAGGCCCACGTGCAGCTGGCCGTCGGGGAAGTGCGGCCGGAGCCGGTGCGCGACGTGCACGGCGAGGCAGCTCTTGCCGACCCCGGCGGTGCCGGAGAGCGCCCAGATCCGCATCGCGGCGGCCGGCGGCCGGCCGAGGAAGGCGACGGCGTCGGCGACCTGCTCGTGCCGCCCGGTGAAGTCGGGAACGTCGGCGGGCAGCTCCGCCGGCACGGGCCGGCTGACCCGTGCCGGGGTGGCCGCGGCCGGGCGGCGCAGCCCGGGGGCCAGCGCCCGCAGGGCCGGGCCGGGGGGCACGCCGAGGTCGTCGGCGAGGACCCGCTCGGCGTCCCGGTACGCGGCGACCGCCTCCGCATGCCGGCCGGCCGCCTGGAGCGCGCGCACCTGCTGCTCCCGGAAGCGTTCGTGCAGCGGATGGTCGGCCACCAGGCGGGCGAGCCGGGGAAGCAGGTCCTCGTGCCCGCCCAGGCGCAACACCGTCTCCACCGACTCGCCGATCGCCCGCAGCCGGCCCTGGTCCAGCGCGGCGGCCTCACCGCACAGCAGGCCCCGGCCGACGAGGTCGGCCAGCGCCGGGCCGCGCCACCAGAGCAGGGCATCGTGGTACGCGTCGCGCGCGGCGGCCAGGTCGCCGCCCGCGGCCAGCCGCCGGGCCACGGTGACCCGGGCGTCGAACTCGTCGGCGTCGAGGCGGTAGGCGCCCGCGTCGAGCCGGTACGCGCCGTTGCCGAAGCTGAGCCCGCCGGGGAGCAGCTTGCGGAGCTGGTGCACGTAGAGCTGCAGGTTCTTCAGCGCGGAGCGGGGTGGGGCGGCGGGCCACAGGGCGTCCACCAGGTCGGCGACGGCGGTCGGCCGACCCGGCCGGAGCGCTAGGACGGCGAGCACCGCGCGCTGCTTGGGCGGCCCCAGCGGGACCGGCTCGCCGGCCAGCTCCGCCTCGACCGGGCCGAGAATGCGAACGAGTATCCGAACCCCCACGACAGCCGGCGGAGCGAGCCCAACCTGACGATCAACCCAGTCGATGATTGTAGGCCCGCCCGCCGACATGCCGACGGTGTCCCGACGGGTGGGCGGCGGCGCGACGCCGCCGCCCACCGTGGCGCTAGGAGTGGTTGAACGAGTACGTGATGGTCTCGGCCGTGTTGGTCGGCAGGCACTGTGCGACGTCGGTCGCGCAGGCCGCCGGAGCGATGCCGAACAGGAACTGCACCGGGCCGGCGGTGAACGACCGGCTGGAGTCGGCGGTCACGCTGAGGTTGAACACGTACAGGACGTGGTCGGCGGTCTCCTGGAAGTTGGCCGGCGTGCTCGGCATGCTCGGCCGGCTCCACAGCCGGACCCACCCGCCGTTCGCGGTGTTCTGGTGGAAGCGCATGAACGGCTGGCCCCCGGGGTTGTCACGCAGCCACTGGGTCGGCACCGCCACCGGGAACGAGACGTACTGGGTCTTGAAGTTGAGCGTCGCCCCCGAGGCCGGCCCGTAGACCCCGGCCCCCGAGCCGATCAGCGGGGCGTACGACAGCCAGTCCGACCAGGGGCCGGTGCCCCCGAGCCCGGTGAAGCGCACCCGGAACCGCGCCGAGGCGTCCCGGGCGGACGGCACCGGGAACCGGCTGTAGTCCGACGTCGAGCAACCGTACGGGTCGATCGGCGAGCAGTAGCCGCTGAGCTGCTTGACCTGCCCCCCGATGTCCTGCTGGAGCTGCCACGACGGGTACGACGCCCCGGCGTCCACCACGTACTGCGGCATCTCCCAGTAGCTGACCGGGTAGAGCACGTTGTTGAAGCGGGTGCGCCAGACGACCTCCTTCGGGCGCGGGCAGTGCTCGGTGGCGCCGACCCCCCGCTCCCAGACGAAGTCGCAGTACGCCCGCTTGTAGCGGGGCGGCAGGTTCGAGTAGACGCGGTCGGTGTGCGCCACCAGCCCCCAGTTCTCCGCCGGTGCGTCGGCGTTGCCCTGGTGGTAGCGGTACCAGATCGCCTGGGCGGTGTCGGCGCGGTTGGCCAGGGCGGTGAAGACGTCCTTGACGTACTGGCCCTGCTTGGCCTCCTTCTCCTCCAGCGTCGACGCGGACACGTCGTTGGAGTTGAAGCCGACCTCGGTCAGCCAGAACAGCGAGGTGGACTGCGGCACGCCCGCGGCGGTGAGCACCGCCCGGACGGCGTCGAGCCGGCCGTTGATGCCGGCCAGCAGCGTCGAGGTGGCGGTGTTGGCGTAGCCGCCGGGCAGACTCAGCCCCATCGCGAAGGGGTACGGGTGGTAGCCGATCCCGTCGAACGGCCACGCCCCGCCGTTGGCCGAGCGGAACGCGGCGACCGAGGCGGAGCTCAGCACCCCGCTCAGGTGATTGGTGTCGTCGTTGGCGGTGCCGGAGTCGCCGCCGTCCATCCCCGGGTGCATCCCGTGCGTGATCACCTTGACCGTGCTGCCGCAGGGCTTGCTGCCGGCGAGCCGGCAGTACCGGTAGAACTTCCCGATCAGCCGGCCGTACGCGTCGCCCGGCACCACGTACGGGCCGGGGTGGGCGGCGGTGCCGGGGTGGTACAGCTTGTTGGCCTCGTTGAGCACCTCGACGGCGGCCAGGCGGCTGCCGAACGTGGTGACCACCGACAGCGCCTTGTCGATCCACACCTTCATGAACTTCGTCGTGGTGCCGTACTCCGGGTACTGGCTGACCGCCACGGAATCCTGCAACTGGTACAGGTAGGGCTCGCTCGCGGGCACCCCGCTGTTGCTGACCCCGCCCTCGACCAGGGCGAAGTTCAGCACCGCGATGACCTTGACATCGCTGGGCAGCTTGTCGATCAGCCGGCGGTAGAGCGTGAAGTCGACGGCCGTCTCGCCGGGGGCGGCGATCTCCAGCCGTACCGTCTTGACCTTGGCCTCGACCAGGTCGTTGATCATCTGGTCCTCGAACGCGACGCGCTGCGCGTCGGTGAGGTTCGGTTCGACGGCGGGCCGCAGGCTCCACGGGCTCATGACGGCCAACCCGGTCTTCGACTGGGAGGCGACGACCGCCGGTGCGACGGCGGTCGTCACCCGGCCCGCGGTGGTCGCCGAGAGCTGTGCGGTCGTGATCTGCGCGGCGGCGGCCGGCGGCGCCCCGGCGGCCGGGTCGGCGGCGGCGGGCCGCCCGGTGCCGACCGCCGTCACGGCGACGACGGTCAGGCCGGCCAGCAGCCGGCTCGTTGCTCGGTGTCGCATGCAACCTTCTCCCTTGCCCCGGCCCGTGCCGGCCGGACTGCCGCGAGCATGCGAGCCGCCGGTATGCGTCCGGTATAACGGCCGGTCGGGCCGACCCTCGGGCGGATCGGCGGGCCGACCGACGGGGCCGACCGCCGGTCGACCATTCACAGCCCGGCCACAAGCGGGGCACAGAGGGCGCCGGCCGGGCGTGTCTAGCGTCGGGACCAGCCGACGAGCACCGACCCCGGGAGGAACCCATGCGCCACGACCTCGACCACCACGAAGGGCAGCGGGTCAGCCGCCGCCGGCTGATCGCCGGGATCGGCTCGGTCGGGCTGGCCGGCCTGCTGGCGGCCTGCGGCCGGGACAGCGGCGGCACGGTCACCACGTCCACCGGCGAGACCGTCTCCCCGCAGGCCACCGCCAGCACGTCTGCCGACCTGACCGCGCTGTTCGCCGAGGCCGGCACGTGCACGCTGACGGCGAGCACCACCCAGGGCCCGTACTACTTCGACGCCGACAAGATCCGCAGCGACATCCGGGAGGACCGGGAGGGCACCCGGCTGCGGGTGGCGATCCGGGTGCAGGACAGCGAGCAGTGCGGGCCCCTGGCCAACGCCGTCGTGGAGATCTGGCACTGCGACGCCGAGGGGCTGTACTCGGGTGCGGAGGCGCAGTCCTCCGGCGCGGGCGGGGCCCCGGGCGGCGGCACCCCGCCCAGCGGCGCGCCCGGCGGCACCCCGCCCAGCGGCGGCCCGGCCGGAGGGACCCCGCCGAGCGGTGCGCCCGGCGGCGGCGCGGCACCGGGCGGCGGCTCCGAGGGGTCGGCGGCCGACCTCACCCCCACCGACGACAAGCGCTACCTGCGCGGGGCCCAGGTCACCAACTCCGACGGGATCGTCGAGTTCACCACCATCTGGCCGGGCTGGTACCGGGGCCGCACCACGCACATCCACGCCATGGTGCACGTCGACAACAACCGGGTGCTGACCACCCAGATGATGTTCGACGAGGCCCTCAACACCAAGGTGTACGCCGCCGCGCCGTACTCGGCGCACACCGGGCGGGACACCTTCAACGACAACGACACGATCTACGCCGACAGCATGCTGATGAAGGTCGTCGCGGACGGCGACGGCTACCTCGGCGTACTCAACTTCTCGGTCGACTCCGACCAGGACGGCTCATGAGGCCGCCCGTATGCGTTAACAGGGGCCCTTCCTCACACTTCACGCGCGTAGCAGAGTTGGCGGGTGAGGGCCGCGCCGATCCGGTCCTCCCGGCTCTCGCCGGTGGGCTGCCAGCCGCCCCGCTCGTAGAAGCGCCGGGCCGGCACGTTGCCCTCCAGCACCCACAGCACCGCCCGCGCCCAGCCCCGGTCGCGCATGGTGGCCAGCGCGTCGTCCATCAGCGCCCGGCCCGTGCCCCGGCCCCGCTCGCCGGGATCGAGGTGGATGGCGTTGAGCAGCCCCGTCGCCGGGTCGCCCGCGTCGTCCGGGCCCACGTAGCTGAAGCCGACCAGCCGGCCCTCGCGCTCGGCGACGGTCATCAGGTGGTCGTCGCGCTCCCAGGTCCACCGCTCGACCCAGTACCACCCCATGGCCTCCTCCGTCGGGTCGGCGAGGGCCTCCGCCGGCAGGAACGACGAGTACGCCGCCACCCGGGACCGCTGGTGCAGCGCCCCCACGGCGCGCAGGTCGTCGACGGTGGCGTGGCGGAGGGTGATCGTCACCCGGCCGAGGGTACCCGCCGGGGCGGCACCGGCACGGTCGCCAGGTCCTCGGCGACGACCAGCTCACCGGCGAAGTGCTCCCGGGCCTCGTCGGCGAAGCGCCGGACGTCGCCGTAGCGCTGGGAGAAGTGGGTGAGCACCAGCGTGCGTACCCCCGACTCGGTTGCCACCCGCGCGGCCTGGCCCGCCGTGAGGTGCCCGACCTCGGCGGCGAGCGCGGCCTCGCTCGCCAGGAACGTCGACTCGATGACCAGCAGGTCGGCGTGCTCGGCGAGGGCGTACACGTTGTCGCAGAGCCCGGTGTCCATGACGAACGCGAACCGCTGCCCGGGGCGGGTCACGCTCACCTCGTCGCGGGTGACGCGCCGCCCGCCGACGTCGAGGTGGCCGACGCGCCGCAGCTCGCCGACGGCCGGCCCGGCGATCCCGTACGCGGCCAGCCGCTGCGGCAGCATCCGGCAGCCGTCCGGCTCGACGAGCCGGTAGCCGTACGTCTCGATGGGGTGCCGCAGCCGGCGGGCCTCCAGGATGCCGCCGCCGCGCAGGGCGACCCGCTGCCCGTCGGCGCTGATCGGCTCGACGGCCAGCTCGGCGGTCTCGTGGAAGGAGCTGGCGTGCCGCAGCCGGGCGAAGTAGTCGGCCCCGCCGGCCGGGAAGTGCACCGCCACCGGGCGCGGGACCCGGTCCAGGGAGAGCCGCTGGATGGTGCCGGGCAGGCCGAGGCAGTGGTCGCCGTGGAAGTGGGTGACGCAGATCCGGGTCAGGTCGGTGGCGGTGACGCCGGTGTGCAGGAGCTGCCGCTGGCTGCCCTCACCCGGGTCGAGGAGGATCACCTCGTCGTCCCAGCGCAGCACGTACCCGTTGTGGTTGCGCGCCCGGGTCGGGGTCTGGCTGGCCGTCCCGAGCACCACCAGTTCACGCATGGACACGGCGCTCTCCCCGGCGGATACATGAAGCGACCCCCGGGGCTTCCGTGCTCGCGCACGGGCCGGCTGGACTTGGCCGGCACCCCGGGGGTCGGGTGGCTGTCGTGGTTTCGCCGCACCGCTGCCACACGGTCTCGACGATCGTGCACCCGCCTCGCGGCGGGCAGGTTCTCACTGTCGAGGACAGCGGCTAGCGGACAGCCACCTCACGAGTCCGATTGCTATACAAGTCTGGACCACCTCCTTTCCCGTGTACCGCCACGCTATCCACTTCCCGGGGGCGTCGGCAACGGATTTCGACCAGCGGCTCAGGCGCGGTCGGCCGGCACGGCCGGGGCGGCCCCGACGGGCGCTGCCGGAGCGGTCAGTCGGCGATGCCGATCGGACCCTCGCGCGGCCCCTCCTCGCTGGCCGGCTGCACCGACAGCGACGGGAAGTCGGCCAGGTCGCCCTCCGGCTCGGCGTCCCACTCGGGGAACACCAGGTCGCTCTGGAGGTAGAGGCAGAGCAGCTGGGTGAGGTGACCCAGCCCGTCGAGGTGGGTGCGCTCGTGGCCGTGGGTGGCGTCCACCCCGAAGCCGAGCAGCGCCACCCGGGCGTGCGCGCCCGCCTCCACCGCCGCCGCCACGTCCGAGCGGTAGAACTCGAAGACGTCGCGGACCAGGTCCACCCCGTGCTCGCGGGCGATCGCGGCGAGGTTGCGGGTCAGGTGGTAGTCGAACGGCCCCACCCCGTCGCCCATGGCCAGGGTGGCCGCGTTCTCCCGGGACTGCTGCCCGGGGGCGACCACCGCGGCGTCCACGGAGACGATCTCGGCGACGTCCGGGTCGAGGCCGTGGCTCGCCCCGTGGCCGATCTCCTCGGTGACCGTCACCAGCAGGTGCGCGGTCACCGCCGGGGTGACGCCCGCGTCGACCAGCGCCTTGAACGCGGTCAGCACCGCCGCCACCCCGGCCTTGTCGTCCAGGTGCCGGGACTTGACGTACCCGCTCGGGGTGATCGTCGGATTCGGCAGGAACGCCACGAAGTCCCCGACGTCGATGCCGAGCGCCCGCAGCCCGGCCTCGTCGGCCACGGGCTCGTCGACCCGCACCTCGACCTGCTCCCAGCCGACCCCCTGGAGGTCGACGGCCTCGTTGTAGCGGTGACCGCTGGCCTTCAGCGGCAGCACCTGGCCGCTGATCACCCGGTCCAGGTCGTCGGTGAAGATCCGCACGTGCGCGCCCTCGGCGAACCGGGCGCTGTGCGTGCCGACCTGCATCAGCTCCAGCCGGCCGTTCTCCTTGAGCCGCTTCACCATGCCGCCGATGGTGTCGGTGTGCACCACGATCGCCCGGTCCGCCCCGGTCTCCCGGGGCCCCGGCAGGCAGGCGCTGAGCGCGCCGCGCCGGGTCAGCGTGGAGGAGATCCCGAGCGCGGAGAGGCGCTCGCCCACGTACTGCTGCACGTGGTCGGTGCGCCCCGACGGGCTCGGGATCTCCAGCAGCTCCACCAGCACCTGGCGGAGGTAGTCCAGGTCGATCTTCAGGGGGACGGGTTTGCGTGCGGTCATGCCTGAGAGCTTGCCGCACCCGCCGGTGTCCAGAGGCGTTGCGGTGCCCGCGTGCCGGGGAAGAGGAGGTCGACGAAGCGCTCGGCGGTCGGCTGCGGCTCGTGGTTGGCCAGGCCCGGCCGTTCGTTCGCCTCGATGAACACGTGCTCCGGGTCGTCCGGGGCGCTGACCAGCAGGTCCAGCCCGGTGACCGGGATGTCCAGCGCCCGGCTGGCCGCCACGCACGCCTCGGCGATCGCCGGGTGCAGCTCGCCCGTCACGTCGTGGATCGTCCCGCCGGTGTGCAGGTTCGCGGTGCGGCGTACGGCCAGCACCGTGCCCTCGGGCAGCACGTCGCTCAGCTCGTAGCCGGCCTCGGCGACGACCTCCCGGGTCATGTCGTCGACGGGGATGCGCGACTCGCCCCCGGTGGCGGCGGCCCGGCGGCGGCTCTGCCGCTCGATCAGCTCGGCGACGTCGTGCACCCCGTCGCCGGTGACCTGGGCGGGCCGCCGGACGGCGGCGGCCACCACCTCGTGGTCGATGACGATCACCCGCAGGTCCTCGCCGTCGCGCATCTGCTCGATCAGCACGTCCGGGCAGAAGCTGCGGGCCAGCGCCACGGCGGCGGTCAGCGCCTCCGGCGTGCGTACGCCGACGGTGATGCCGTTGCCCTGCTCGCCGCGCGCCGGCTTCACCACCACCCGGCCCACCTCCGCGAGGAACGCGACGTCGGCGTCGTCGCCGGTCGCGGTGCGCCCGGCCGGCACCGACAGGCCCGCCTCGGTGAGGATGCGCCGGGTGACCCGCTTGTCGTCGCAGCGGCTCATCGCCACCGCCGAGGTCAGCTCGGACAGCGACTCGCGGGTGACGATCGTCCGGCCGCCGTTGCTCAGCCGCAGCTCGCCCCACTCCGGGTCGGTGACCTCCACCCGGATGCCCCGGCGCATCGCCTCGTCCGCGACGATCTTCGCGTACGGGTTGAGCCGGTCGTACCCCTTCGGGGCGGCCGGCAGGAACAGCCGCTCGTTGATCGGGTTCTTCCGCTTCACGCAGAGCGTCGCGGTGCGGTAGAAGCCGAGCCGCTCGTACAGCCGGATCGCCCCGGTGTTCTCGGCCAGCACCGACAGGTCGACGAACGCCCGGCCGCGCGCGGTGAGCCGGGCCGCCAGCTCGGTCAGCAGCGCCTGGCCGGTGCCGGGCGGCGCGGTGTTGAAGTCCACGGTGAGGCACCACAGGCTCGCCCCGTTGTCCGGGTCGGCGAAGACCGCGACGTGGTCGACTCCGGTGATCGTGCCGACCACGTCCCCGGTGGCGTCCTCGGCGACCAGGTGCAGGAACCGGTCGGTGCGGGCGTTGTCGACAAGCACGTCGACCGGGGCGGTGACCATGCCGTTGCGGGCGTAGATCCGGTTCACCGCGTCCGCGTCGTCGGCGTCGCGCAGCGTCCGGATCCGCAGGCCGGGCAGCCCGTCGCGTTCGTCGGCGGCGGCCGGGGCCGCGGGCAGCCGCAGCCGGTACGTCAGCGACGGGTCGATGAACAACTCGTCGGGCAGCCGGGACACCAGCACGTGCGGGTCGCGCAGGTAGATGCAGATGTCCCGCGCCCCGGCCGCCTCCGAGCGCAGCACCGCCGCCACGGCGGCCTGCTCGGTGAACGTCTGGCCGAACACCAGCCGCCCCCAGCCGCAGTCGAGCACCACGCCGCCGCCCGGCGGCGGGCCGTCCCGTTCGGGCTGCGCGCCGGAGCCGTCCGGGGAGTCCGGCGCGTCCGGGTCCGGCGGGGTCGGGGCGGGTGCCACCGGGTCACCGCCCGGCCCCACCCGCTCGCGGCGGCGGCCCAGCACCCGTTCCCGGTCGGTGCGCGCCGTCCCGGTCGCCAGGGTGTCGCTCACGGTCAGTCGATTCCGTGGCTCTGGAGCCACATTTCCAGGAGTCCCAGCTGCCACAGCTTGTTTCCGTTCAACGGGGTGAGTTCGGCGTTCGGGTCGGCCAGCAGCGCGTCGACGTACTCGGTGCGGAACAGGTTGCGGTGGCGGGCGGCGGGCGCGTGCAGCGCGTCGCGTACCCGGTCGAGGAGCTTGCCCTCCAGGTGGGTGAGGCCCGGCACGGGGAAGTAGCCCTTCGGCCGGTCGATGACCTCGTGCGGCAGGACCCGGCGGCCGATCTCCTTCAGCACGCCCTTGCCGCCCTGGGCCAGCTTCAGCTCGGGCGGGCAGGTCGCGGCCAGCTCCACGAACTCGTGGTCGAGGAACGGCACCCGGGCCTCCAGCCCGTGCGCCATGGTCATGTTGTCGACCCGCTTCACCGGGTCGTCGGTCAGCATGATCTGGGTGTCGATCCGCAGGCCCGCGTCGACGGCGGTCTGCGCGCCGGGCCGGGCCAGGTGGGCGGCCACGAACTCCCGCGCCGGGTCGCCGTCGGCCAGCCACGCCGGGTCCAGCACCCGGGCCAGCCCGGCCGCGTCCCGGTCGAGGAACGCCTTCGCGTACGTCTCGACGGCCCGCTCCCGGTCGACGCCGGCCAGCGGCGGGTACCAGTGGTAGCCGCCCAGGATCTCGTCCGCGCCCTGGCCCGACTGGACCACCTTGACGTGCCGCGACACCTCCTGGCTGAGCAGCCAGAACGCCACGCAGTCGTGGCTGACCATCGGCTCGCTCATCGCCGCCACGGCCGCCTCCAGCGGGGGCAGCAGGTCCCGGGCGGCCACCCGGATCTGGTGGTGGTCGGTGTCGAACGTCTTCGCCACGATGTCGGAGTAGACGAACTCGTCGCCGGAGCGGCCGCCGACGGCGTCGAAGCCGATGGAGAAGGTGGCCAGGCCGCGCTGCCCCTGCTCGGCGAGCAGGGCGACGACCAGGCTGGAGTCCAGCCCGCCGGAGAGCAGCACGCCGACCGGCACGTCGGCGACCATCCGGCGGCGCACCGCCGTGGTCAGCGACTCCAGCAGGGCGTCCTCCCAGTCGCGGGCGGACCAGCCGGCCCGCTCCCCGCGCCGGGTGAACGCCGGGTCCCAGTAGACCCGCTCGTGGGTGGTGCCGTCGGCCTCGTAGACCCGGACGGTGGCCGGGGGCAGCTTGGCGACCCCGCGCAGGATGGTGCGCGGCGGCGGCACGATGCTGTGGAAGCTCAGGTAGTGGGCCAACGCCACCGGGTCGATGGCGGTGTCGACGCCGCCGCCGGCCAGCAGCGCGGGCAGGGTGCTGGCGAAGCGCACCACGCCCGGGGACTCGGCCACGTACAGCGGCTTGATGCCGAGCCGGTCGCGGGCCAGCACGAGGCGGCCGGTGTCCCGCTCGCTGATCGCCACGGCGAACATCCCGACCAGGTGGTCGACGAAGTCGAGCCCCCACTCGGCGTACGCCTTGACGACCACCTCGCTGTCGCCGGAGGAGAAGAAGCGGTGCCCCCTGGCCTGCAACTCCTCGCGCAGCTCGCGGTAGTTGTAGACGCAGCCGTTGAAGACGCCGGTCAGCCCCGACGCCGGGTCGACCAGCGGCTGCCCGCTCGCCGCCGACAGGTCGATGATCTTGAGGCGGCGGTGGCCGAGGGCGACCGCCCCCTGGGACCACACGCCGCTGTCGTCGGGGCCCCGGTCGCTCATCGTGGCCGCCATGCGTTCCACCGCCGCGACGTCGGCCCGTGAGCCGTCACGGCGGAACTCCCCAGCCAGTCCGCACATGCCAGACAATGCTGCCAGAGGTGAGCCCCGCTCGCCTGTTGAGATGATGTCGTCGGCGTTACGTGCTTGCTAAGATGCGCGCCCTCGCGCCCCGACGTGCCGCCGCCCGCCGGCGCTGCCGCCCGGTCCACCGCCGCCCCGCGTGGCTGCCTGCCCAGCCTGCCCGGCCGGTTGTGAGAAACCCCGCATCGGTGCGACGCCGCCGGGCCCACGGCCGACCGCACCCGGCCGGACGGCCGCGCCCCGCCCGCCGCCGGTGACCCGTTGTCCCCCGGACGGGGCATTCAGCGCCGAACGTCGCCGTGCCAGGGTGAGATCGGGCCCACGAGGAGGCGATGACCATGCGCGCGACGCGACGGACAGGCGTGCGGACCGGACGCGGCGTGCGTACCGCCGGCCGGCTGGCGCTGGCGACGGTGGTCGCGGCGGCCGGCGTGCTGGCCGGGGTCGCCCCCGCGCAGGCCGTCGCCACCCGCACCGTGGCCTTCTGGAGCATGGACGAGCCGGCGGGCGCCACGGTGCTCACCGACAGCAGCGGCAACGGCCGACACGGCCGCATCGGCGACGAGGTGGTGGCCGGGACGCGCTACGACGGCGCCACCGCCCACCGCTTCGCCTACCACAACCCCGCCGACAAGGAGTACGTGCCGGGGCACGTCAACCTGGTGCCGGCGAGCAACGACTTCAACCCCGAGGCCGGCGACTTCTCGTTCTCGATCCGCTACCGCACCACGAAGTCCTTCGGCAACATCATGCAGAAGGGGCAGGGCGGCACGGCCGGCGGCTACTGGAAGTTCGAGGCCCCCGAGGGCAAGCCCCGGTGCATGTTCCGGGGCGGCGACGGGTCGACCCGCACCGGCTACACGGGCACGTCCATCGCCGACGGGCAGTGGCACACCGTCACCTGCAACCGCACCGCCAGCTACGTCGAGATGTACGTCGACGGCGTGCGCACCAGCCGGCTCACCGGCCCCACCGGGACGATCGCCAACAACTGGCAGTTCTCGATCGGCGGCAAGAGCTCCTGCGACGGGGTGAACGTCACCTGCGACTACTTCGCCGGGGACATCGACTGGATCCGGCTCGTCAAGGGCCCCGGCGGCGCGGCCAACACCCCGCCCAGCGCCGACCTCGCCGCGTCCTGCTCCGGGCTGGTGTGCGCCTTCTCCGCCGCCGGCTCCACCGACCCCGACGGCGCGGTCCAGGACCACGCGTGGGACTTCGGCGACGGCGCGACCGCCGGCACCGCCAGCGTCCCCACCACCACCCACACGTACGCGCAGGCCGGCACCTACCGCGTCGCCGTCACCGTCACCGACGACCGGGGGGCCACCGGCACCGCCACCCGGGACGTCACCGTCGCGCCGCTGCCCGAGCTGATCTCGTACGTCGGGCAGGCCACCGCCAACGCGAACGTCACCAACCACTCCGTCGTCGTGCCCGCCGGAGTCCGGCCCGGGGACACCCTGCTGCTGTTCCTCAGCCAGAACACCCACGCCGACACCGGGGAGCCCACCGGGGTGACCGGCTGGACGCGACTGGACCGCCTCGACGGGGGTTACGCCACCACCACCGCCTGGTGGAAGGTCGCCGCCGCCGGTGACGCCGGGACGACCCTGCGGGTCACCCTCGGCAAGCAGTCGAAGGGCAACCTGGTGCTCGCCGCCTACCGGGGCGCCGACCCGGCCGCCCCGGTGGCCGCGTTCGCCAGCGCCGCCGACCCGGCCAGCTCCGCCACCCGGGTCACCCCGACCGCCCCGGTCGCCGCCGAGCGCGGGTGGGGCGTGTCGTACTGGCTGCACGGCGACGCCACGTCGACCGCGCTGACCCCGCCGCCCGGGGTGCAGGTGCGCAGCAACAGCTCCCAGACCGGCGGGGGACGGGTCACCGGGCTGCTCGCCGACTCGGGCGCGTCGGTGCCGACCGGCGCGTACGGCGGCCTCAGCGCGACCGCCGCGGCGGCCAGCACCACCACGACCACCTGGACCGTCGTGCTCCGCCCCGCGTGACGGGGCGACGACGGCCCGGACGCGACACGCGTCCGGGCCGTCGCGCGCTCGGTCGGTGGGGTCAGCCGGCGGTGCGGGCCACGCCCACCGGGCAGCTCAGCCCGTTCGGCCCGTGGTTGCAGTACCCGTTCGGGTTCTTGGTGGGCGCGAGGTACTGCTGGTGATAGTCCTCGGCGAAATAGTAGTCGCCGAGCCGGTCGATCTCCGTGGTGATCTCGCCCTTGCCGGCCCGCGCCACGATCGGCGCGAACGCGTCGCGGGACGCGGTGGCGGTGGCGAGCTGCTCGTCGGTGCTGGCGTAGATCGCCGACCGGTACTGGGTGCCCACGTCGTTGCCCTGGCGCATGCCCTGGGTCGGGTCGTGGTTCTCCCAGAACACCTTCAGCAGGTCCTCGTAGCTGATCACGGTGGGGTCGTAGACGACCTGGACGACCTCGGTGTGCCCGGTCATGCCCGAGCAGACCTCCTCGTACGTCGGGTTCGGGGTGATCCCGCCCGCGTAGCCGACGGAGGTGGTGAGCACGCCGGGCAGGGTCCAGAACAGCCGCTCGGCACCCCAGAAACAGCCCATCCCGAACACGGCGACCTGCGCGCCCGCCGGGAACGGCCCCTTCAGCGAGGAGCCGAGCACCTCGTGGCGGTCGCCGATCGGCATCGCGATCGGGCGGCCGGGCAGGGCCCGGTCGGGGGTGGGCAGCTCGGCGGACATGCGACGAAGGAACACGGTGGAACTCCTCTCGTACCTCTCCCCGCGTGCAACACCGCCGGGCCCCGGTTCCTTACCCGCCCCGGCGGTGGGTAACCGACGCCCGTCGGGCGGGGCCTCAGGCCAGGGCGGCGGCGACCCGTTCGGCGTACGCCCCGGCCTCGGCGTCGTCGGCGTAGCGCGTGCGGGGCCAGAAGAACCCGCGCAGGCCGTCGCCCTTCGTCCTCGGCACGACGTGGGTGTGCAGGTGCGGCACCGACTGGGACACCTTGTTGTTCATCGCCACGAACGTGCCGCCGGCCCCCAGGCCCGCCTCGACGGCCACGGCGAGCCGCTGCACCAGCCCGAAGTAGCCGGGCAGCTCGCCCGCCGGCAGGTCGGCCAGGCTCACCAGGTGGGTGCGCGGCACCACCAGCAGGTGGCCCTTGAACACGGGCCGGGTGTCGAGG
Source organism: Micromonospora haikouensis (assembly GCF_000876225.1). Classification (NCBI taxonomy): domain Bacteria; kingdom Bacillati; phylum Actinomycetota; class Actinomycetes; order Micromonosporales; family Micromonosporaceae; genus Micromonospora; species Micromonospora haikouensis. The sequence goes on from NZ_JXSX01000001.1 coordinate 1,493,762, forward strand.
AACGCCACCCCCTCCGGGGTGTCGGCGACCCGGAACGCCGGGACGTCACCGGCCACGATCCCGCAGAACACACACCCGCCCATCCGGCCAGGCTAGCCGCGCCCCCGGCCCCCCGCCGCACCGGAACTGCGGCTTCGCGCCGTACGTTGCCCCAGACACGTCACCACCGATCGAGATAGGTGTCCCACTCGTCGTCGGCAACGCCTGGCGGGCCGGTCTCACCGTTCGCCAGGCGGGCCCTGATGTCGGCCTCCCACCGCAATGCCCAGCGTCGCAGCTCATCAAGGTCCGGCTCGGTCAGGCCGTAGGTCAGGAATGTGCGAGGGTCACGCTCGTCGACAGCACCGAGCCGGTCTGCCAACTCATCCAGCGAGAATCCTGCGGTGTGACGCGCGCCGAGAGCCTCGAGCTCGGTCCAGCTGAGTTGTGCGTTCGCGGCGTGGATGTCGATGAAGTCCCGGTGCGCGGCTCGATCGTGCAGGGCTGACCTCGATGGCCTGGGCAGAGAAGCCAGCATGCCGATAGGCATCGGCCAGCCGGCTCACCACGGTCGAAAGCGGCAGCGCCGAGGCGTTGGCGAAGTCGATGTCCTGTGACGGCCGGCTCACCAGCTCATGCGCGCACATGGCGTAGCCACCCGCCAACACCAGACCGAGATCGTCGCCAGCGTCGAAACCTATTCTCAGCAACTGGCGGTGCAGCTCCTCCATCAGAGGGCGGCGAGACCGGGCAGCCGGTGTTCCCAGAGAGCGATCAGGCGTCGAGAGGTCAACCGGCGGATGCGGGGCCAGTCGTGTCGGAGCAGAGTGGCGTTGACGTACCGGATCAGGTCGTCCCGCTGGCCGCAGTCGAGCAACAGGCAGTAGAGCGTCAGGCGCTCACGAGGGTCGCTGACGTCGAAGTCGGCCGGACCGGACCAGGCCAGCCGCACCGGAAGGCTGACCCGCCCGTGCTCCGGGCCGGCCAGCAGCCCCAGGGAGGGCGGGATCCGGTCTGCTGCGCCGACCAGGCGCGAGGGCAGCGGCACGGTCGAGGTCACCCGCCAAGTATGGAACACCGGTCGGACAACCTCACGAAGGCGCGGCCGGCTCGGGATGCGGTGAGCGGGGAACCCTTCTCTACCGTAGGCGTTGACAAGGGGCCCCTCCTTCCCACCGGCTAACGTCTGCGGCATGAACCACGGCTTCGAGACGCTCGCGATCCACGCCGGACAGGACCCGGAGGCCCGCACCGGCGCGGTGATCCCACCGATCTACCAGACCAGCACGTACGCCCAGGACGCCGTCGGCGCCCCCCGGCAGGGTTACGAGTACAGCCGCTCCGGCAACCCGACCCGCGACGCCCTCCAGGAGTGCCTCGCCGCGCTGGAGGGCGGCGCGATCGGGCTGGCCTTCGCCAGCGGCCTGGCCGCCGAGGACGCCCTGCTGCGTACCGTCTGCAAGCCGGGCGACCACGTGGTCATCCCCGACGACGCGTACGGCGGCACGTACCGGCTGTTCGCGAAGGTGGCCGAGCGGTGGGGGCTGGCGTACACCCCGGCGAAGGTCTCCGACGTCGACGCCGTGCGGGCCGCGATCCGGCCCGGCGCGACCCGGATCGTGTGGCTGGAGACGCCCACCAACCCGCTGCTCGGCATCGCCGACATCGCCGCCCTGGCCGCCGTCGCGCACGACGCGGGCGCGCTGCTGGTGGTCGACAACACGTTCGCCTCGCCGTACCTGCAGCAGCCGATCGCGTTCGGCGCGGACGTCGTGGTGCACTCCACCACCAAGTACGTCGGCGGGCACTCCGACGTCGTCGGCGGCGCGCTGGTCGCCGCCGACCGGACGCTCGGCGAGGAGCTGCGCTACCACCAGAACGCGATGGGCGCGGTCAACGGCCCGTTCGACGCGTGGCTGACGCTGCGCGGCATCAAGACCCTCGGCGTACGGATGGACCGGCACTGCGACAACGCCGAGCGGATCGCCGCGTACCTCGACGGGCACGCGAAGGTCGCCCAGGTGATCTACCCGGGCCTGCCGTCGCACCCCGGTCACGAGGTGGCCACCAAGCAGATGCGCCGGTTCGGCGGCATGATCTCGTTCCGGGCGGCCGGCGGCGAGGAGTACGCCGTCGAGATCTGCAACCGGGCCAAGCTGTTCGTGCTCGCCGAGTCCCTCGGCGGGGTGGAGTCCCTGATCGAGCACCCGGGCCGGATGACACACGCAAGTGCCGCCGGCTCGCCGCTTGAAGTTCCCGGTGATCTCGTGCGACTGTCTGTCGGCATCGAGACGGTCGACGACCTGCTCGCCGATCTGGAGCAGGCACTGGGCTGACCGCTGGTGAGGGAGGGTGGCCGTGCAGGACCTCATGCCGACCTGGGTGGGCGCGACCGCGAAGCAGATCGCCCGCGGCGTACGCCGGGGTGACGTCTCCGCCACGCAGGTCGTGGCCGACCACCTCGACCACATCGCCCGAGCCGACGCCGACCTCGCCGCGTTCCGCACGGTGCGCGGCGGCGAGGCGATCACCGAGGCGGAGAAGGTCGACGAGCAGGAGGAGCTGGCCAACCTCCCCCTGGCCGGCGTGCCGGTCGCGGTCAAGGAGAACACCGCCGTCGCGGGCCTGCCCACCTGGCACGGCTCGGCGGCGGTGCGCAGCGCCGTCGCCGAGGCCGACCACGAGGTGGTCCGGCGGCTGCGCGGCGCGGGCGCGGTGATCCTCGGGGTGACCCGAATGCCCGAGCTGGGCCTGTGGGCGCTCACCGACGACGCGAGCGCGGTCACCCGCAACCCGTGGGACCCGCGGCGCACCCCCGGCGGCTCGTCCGGCGGCGCGGCGGCGGCGGTGGCCGCCGGGCTGGTGCCGATGGCGCACGGCAACGACGGTCTCGGCTCGATCCGCATCCCGGCGGCCTGCTGCGGCCTCGTCGGGCTCAAGCCGGGCCGGGGCGTGGTGCCCTGCCAGCTCGGCGCCGACGACTGGTTCGGCCTCACCGAGCACGGCATGCTGACGTCCACGGTCGCCGACGCCGCGGTCGGCTTCCAGGTGCTCGCCGGCCGCCCGCAGGAGAAGCTGGTCCCGCCGCAGCGGCTGCGGGTGGGTGTCTCGCTGCGGTCCCCGGTGCGCGGCGTCGCCCCGGACGCGCCGAACCGCGACGCGGTCGCCGCCGCCGGCCGGCTGCTCGCCGCCGCCGGCCACGACACCGTACCCGCCGACCCGGTCTACCCGACCCGCCTCGGCCTGGCCGGCATCGCCACCTGGTTCGCCGCTGCCGCCGCCGACGTGCGGGCCGCCGGGCTCGACCCGCGCGCCCTCCAGCGGCGCAGCCGCCGGCACGTCGCGCTGGGGGAGTGGGCGCAACGCCGGGGGTACGTCCGCGAGTCCGACCGGGTCGCCTGGCGCGAGCGGTCCGTCGGCTTCTTCGCCGACCACTCGGTCGACCTGCTGCTCACCCCGGCGCTGGCGGGGCCGCCGCCGGAGGCCGCCGGCTGGTCGGGCCGGTCCTGGGCGGCGAACATGAAGGCCAGCATCCGGTACGCCCCGTTCGCCGCCCCGTGGAACATCGCCGGCCTGCCCGCGATCGTGGTGCCGGTGGGCCGCCGTCCCGACGGGCTGCCGGTGGCGGTGCAGCTCGTCGGCCCGCCCGGCTCGGAACTGCTGCTGCTCGGCGTCGCCGGCCAGTTCGAGATGCAGGCCCCGTGGGCCCGGCACGCCCCCGGCTACCCCCGCGTCGGCACGGGGTCACCAGCCGTCGCGTGATCGCCTAACGTGTGTGCGTCCCGCAGGCACACACCCCTGGGCGGTTCCGAAGTGCAATGCCAGACCTGCGGGGACCCGACGTCCCCGGAAGACCCCGACTGCCGACGCTGCGGCACGCCCTTCGGTCAGCCCCCGGTGCTGCCCAACGTGCCCACGTACCCCGTTCGGGGTCTCGGCACCGCAGCGGCGGTCGCCGTCGGCGCGGCCACCGTGCTCTATCTGCCGGGCGCGTTGTTCCCGCTGGTCGGCGTGCGGATGGCCCGCGTCGCGGGCGAGCGGGAAGACCGCGACCTGGTGATGGTCGCGGCCCTCGCCGAGGTGCTGCTCGGGCTGCCGTACGCGCTGGCCGTGCTGGTCGCCGGCGTCCTGGTGATCATCTGGACGTGGCGGGCTCGGACGAACCTCGACGCGTTTCCGGGTGCCCTGCCGAGCCTCGGCGCCGGCTGGGCGATCGCCGGCTGGCTGGTGCCCCTCGCCAACCTCGTCGTACCGGCCCGGATGGTGGCGAACGTGGCCCGGGACAGCCTGCCGCGCCGGACCACGCCAGCCCTGGTCGGGGTCTGGTGGGCTGCCTGGCTGGCGTTCACCGTCGGCGACATCCTCGTCGCCCGGGACGACAGCCGGCGGTACGAGCGGCTGACCGAGTGGCCCCGCAACGACGTGGAGTTCGGCAGCTACGTCCGCTACTACCAGGACACGCTCGACACCCGGCTGCTCCTCTGCGCCGCCTGCCTGGTCGCCGGGGTTTCGTTCATCGTGCTGCTCCGCTGGATCTCCGCCGCCCAGCAGGACCGGATCGCCCGGGCCGCACCCGCCTGGCCCGGTCACCCCGGCTGGTCGCGGGGCGGGGTGTCGGCGACGTCGCCGCAGCTCCCGCCGGGGTCGGGTGGCACGATCGGGGCATGACGGAACTGGTCGGCCTCGCCGAGGTACGCGCCGCGCGGGAGCTGCTCGCCGGCGTCACCCGCACCACCCCGCTGGAGCCCTCCCGCCCGCTGAGCGCCGCGCTCGGCGGGCCGGTGTGGCTCAAGTGCGAGAACGTGCAGCGCGCCGGCTCGTACAAGGTGCGCGGGGCGTACGTGCGGATCTCCCGGCTGTCGGCGGCGGAGCGCGACCGGGGGGTGGTGGCCGCGAGCGCCGGCAACCACGCCCAGGGGGTGGCGCTGGCGGCCGGGCTGGTCGGCACGCACGCCACGGTCTTCATGCCGGTGAACGCGCCGCTGCCGAAGGTCGCCGCCACCAAGGGGTACGGCGCGCAGGTCGAGCTGATGGGCAACACCGTCGACGAGTCGCTGGTGGCGGCGCAGACCTTCGCCGAGCGGACCGGGGCGATCCTCATCCACCCGTTCGACCACCCGGACGTGATCGCCGGGCAGGGCACCGTGGCGCTGGAGATCCTGGAGCAGTGCCCCGACGTGCGGACGATCGTCACCGGGGTCGGCGGCGGCGGCCTGATCTCCGGCATGGCGGTGGCGGCGAAGGCGCTGCGGCCCGACGTGCGGCTGGTCGGGGTGCAGGCGGCGGGCGCGGCGGCCTACCCGCCCTCGCTGGCGGCCGGCGAGCCGGTACGCCTCCCGGCGTTCAGCACCATCGCCGACGGCATCGCGGTGGGCCGCCCGGGGGAGATCACCTTCAACCACGTCCGCAAGCTCGTCGACGAGATCGTCACGGTCTCCGAGGAGGACATCTCCCGGGCGCTGCTGATGCTGCTGGAACGGGGCAAGCAGGTCGTCGAGCCGGCCGGCGCGGTCGGGGTGGCGGCGCTGCTGGCCGGCGTGCTGGAGGTCGAGACACCGGTGGTGGCGGTGCTCTCCGGCGGCAACATCGACCCGCTGCTGATGCTGCGCGTCATCGAGCACGGGCTCGCGGCGGCCGGACGCTACCTGCGGGTGACCGTGCGCTGCTCGGACCGTCCCGGGCAGCTCGCCTCGCTGCTGCACGAGATCGCCGAGCACCGGGCGAACGTGGTCGACGTGGAGCACCAGCGGGCCAACCCGCACCTGCGGCTCGGCGAGGTCGAGGTGGCGCTGTCGGTGGAGACCCGGGGCGTCGAGCACTCCGACACGCTGATCAGCGCCCTGCGGGCCAGCGGCTACCAGGTGGTCTTCGCCGCCGACCGCTGAGCTGCTGCCGCTGGTGCAAGGAAGGGCCCCTTGTTGACGCATTCTGGTGCACAAGGGGCCCTTGTTGACGGTTGTCCGGCGCGACCGCCGGGTCAGCCGGTGAACGGCTCGAAGCTGACCACCGTCACCTTGATGTCCGCGCCGCTCGGCGCGGTGTAGGTCACCGTCTGGCCGGGCCGGCTGCCCAGGATCGACTTGCCCAGCGCCGACTCGGGGCTGTAGACGGTCAGCTCCGTGGTGGAGGAGATCTCCCGCGAGCCGAGCAGGAAGGTCTCGGTGTCGTCGGTGTCGTCGTCGAAGTAGATCGTGACGACCATCCCCGGAGAGACCGTGTCGGCGCTCGGCGCCTCGCCGACCTTGGCGGTGCGGAGCAGCTCCTTCAAGTAGAGGATCCGCCCCTCCTGCTTGCCCTGCTCCTCGCGGGCGGCGTGGTAGCCGCCGTTCTCCCGGAGGTCGCCCTCCTCGCGCCGCGCGTTGATCTCGGCCGCGATCACGGGCCGGTTGGCGATCAGCTCGTCGAGCTCAGCCTGGAGGCGGTCGTGCGCGTCCTGGGACAGCCAGGTGGCGGGCGCCTCGTTCCCGTTGTTGGACACAGGCGATCTCCTCGGTTGTGCGGACTGGCTGACGGGTGAACTACCAAGTTACCAGTGCCGTGCCCGTCCGGGTGCGGACGATCACCGCGGGTGCCGGCGGCGGGGCCCGCGGTGCGCGTGGCGCGGTGGCGTCTCAGCAGCTCAGTCGGCCGGTCGGCAGCGCACCACCTCACCGATGAAAGGGCGGGCCGTGGTGGCCAGCCGGTGCCGGGCGGCGGCCTGGGACTCGCCCGGCGGGGCGGCCACGGTGACCTCCTCGCGGGCCACCTCCGCCCCGTCGTGCGAGCGGGCCCGCAGCACGCAGGTCGCCGAGCCGCCCGCCGGGACCGTCACCCGGAAGTCGACCACCACCTGGGAGTCGGTGATGTCCGTGTACGTGATCACCTGGGCGTCGTAGGTCGGGTCGCCGTACTTGCCGTACATGCTGAACGCCGCCAGCCCGAGTGTCGCCACCAGGGCTGTCGCGAGCAGCGCGACCAGCGCCGGCCGGCGTCGGCCCGGCTCTCTGCGCCGGCCGTAGCGGCCCGGCGGGAACACGGGCGCACCCGGCGTGATTGTGGCGTGCGTCTCGGTCACCGGCGGCGGTCTCCTGGCGTTGTTGTCGGCCCCATCGGCAAGAATGGCAGAGTCCAATCTTTCCAGCCCGGCGCCGGCTCGTGGACGAGTCCTCAGTCACCTTCGCTGAGGTAAGGATGACAGGTCGGCGGGCGACGCCGGCAGGCAGCGCCGGTGGGCACAGACGAGGAGCGCCGCAAGTGGCAGAGCAGCTGCGTCTCATGGCCGTCCACGCGCATCCCGACGACGAGTCGAGCAAGGGTGCCGCGACCATGGCGAAGTACGTCGCCGAGGGAGTCGACGTGCTGGTCGTGACGTGCACCGGTGGCGAGCGCGGCAGCGTGCTCAACCCCAAGATGGACCGGCCGGACGTGTGGGCCAACATCGCCGAGATCCGCCGCGCCGAGATGGACGCCGCCCGCGCCATCCTCGGCGTCGAGCAGGCCTGGCTGGGTTTCGTCGACTCGGGGCTGCCCGAGGGCGACCCGTTGCCGCCCCTGCCCGAGGGCTGCTTCGCCCTCCAGGACGTCGAGGTGGCCGCGGGCCCGCTGGTGCGGCTGATCCGGCAGTTCCGTCCGCACGTGATCACCACGTACGACGAGGAGGGCGGCTACCCGCACCCCGACCACATCATGACCCACAAGATCACCATGGCCGCGTTCGACGCCGCCGGTGACCCGGAGCGTCACCCCGACCTCGGCGACCCCTGGCAGCCGCTGAAGCTCTACTACGACGTGGGCTTCTCCAAGGGCAAGATCCTGGCGCTGCACGAGGGCATGCTCGCCGCCGGCCTCGCGTCGCCCTACGAGGAGTGGCTCAAGCGCTGGGAGGACCGGCCCGACAAGGGCCCCCGGATCACCACCCGCGTCGAGTGCGCCGACTACTTCCCGGTCCGCGACGACGCGCTGCGCGCCCACGCCACCCAGATCGATCCGGACGGCTTCTGGTTCCACGTGCCGATGGAGCTCCAGCGGCAGGCCTGGCCCACGGAGGACTTCCAGCTCGCCCGCTCGGTGGTGGACAGCCCGCTGCCCGAGTCCGACCTCTTCGCCGGGGTCCGCGAGACGGCCCATGCCTGCTGAGCCGGGCGTGCCGGCCGGAGCCGCGCTGGCCGGAGCCGCGCTGGCCGTGCGGCCCGTGCGGCTCACTGAGCCGGCCGTGACCGCCGATCCGGGGCCGGGCTACCCTGGGGTCCTGCCACGACCCGGAGGAACACCATGCTGACCGCCGCCCAGGTGCTCGCGCAGAACAACTTCGGTGACACGCGTACGGGTGGCCTGGCCGGCCCGATGGGCCTGTTCCTCATCGTGCTGCTGGGCACCGCCACCGTGCTGCTCATCCGCAACATGAACTCCCGGCTGCGCCGCCTGCCCGACCACTTCCCCGCGCCCGGCGAGCCCGCCGACGCGGGCCGGGTGGACGCCGCCGTCGGGGGCGGGCCAGCGGCCACCGACGCGGGGCGGGTCGACGCTACAGTCGTCGATCCGACAGACGGGACCTTGGGGCACGACTCACGCTCGACCGCCCCGAAGGGCCCCCAGCAGCACGGAAACGGGTGATCGGGGCGTGATTCACGCCGAAGCCGGCCGTCGCCCCCTGTTGCGCTTCCCGGCTTTGGCTTAGCCTTCCGCCGGGGGACCAAAAGTCCCCGGGCCGCGCGCGGGAGGGGGCACCGATGACCGGGTCAGCGACGGCTGCCCGCTGTGCGGTGCGACGGGCCGCCCGTCTTGCGGTGCGCTGCCCGGCTGCCCGCGGTGCGGTGCGCGGGACCGCCCGCCGCGGTGCGGTGCGACCGGCTGCCCGCGGCGCGGTGCGGCGACCGGCGGACGGGGGAGGTCGGTGACCTCCGCCAGGGCCGACGATCCGCTCGGCCTGCCGGAGCCGGCCAGCGCCGATCCCGGCCCGCCGGTGCGGGCCAACACCGAATCCGGCCCGCCGGGGCGCGCCGTCGGCGATCCCGACCGGTCGACGGAACGGAGCACCCCGCACCGGGTCCTCGTCCTGACCGTCGCCGTGGCGCTCACCGCCCTCGTGGCCGCCGCGATCGGCCTCACCCTCCCCACCCACCTGCCGCCCGACGACCCGATCCCGGCACCTGCCCGGTTCGGCATCGGCGTCGCCGTCGTCGTGGTCGCCCAGCTCGCCCGGCTGCGCTTCCGCACCGCCTCCGGAATGGTCAGCACCACCTGGGGCGAGGCGGCCCTCGTCGTCGGGTTCCACCTGGTCCCCGCCGGCTGGCTCCCGGCCACCACGCTCGTCGGCGCCGGGCTGGCCTGGGCGCTGCTCTCCCTGGCCGCCGACCGTCAGCCGCCGCTGGAAACCGTCCGCATCGCCGCCTCGCTGAGCGCCGCCACCGCCCTCGCCGTCGCGGTAACCAGCGCCCTCGGCGCGCCCCTGCTGGCCACCCCCACCCCGGAGCTGGCGCTGGCGCTGGCGGCCGGCGCGGTGACGTACCTGCTCGCGACCGCCTGGCTCGGCGGGGTCGCCGTCGCCCTGCGGCACGGCGTGCCGATGGGCCCGCCGCTGCTCGCCGCGCTGCGCGGCAAGCTGCTCATGTTCGTCGGGAACGTGGCCGTCGGCCTGGCCGCCGTGGCGCTGCTGGAGCTCGACGCCCGCTGGCTGCTCGCGTTCCCGCCCGTGTTCTGGCTGCTCCAGCAGACCTACCGGCACCGGCTGCGGGCCGACCAGGAGCGGCGCACCTGGCGGGCCTTCGCCGAGGCCACCGCCGCGCTCAACCAGCTCGACGAGCGGGGCGTCGCCACCGCGGCCGTCACCGGCGCGCTGACCCTCTTCGGCGCCGAGCTGGTCGACGTGGACGTGGCGCGGGGCGACGGCCGGTGGCGACGCTACCGGGGCGACAGCGGCGGTCGGGTGACCGACCGGGAGATCGACCCGCCCACCGGCTCCGCCGCCGGCCCGCACGAGCTGGTCCGCCCGCTGACCGTCGGCAGCAGCCGGGTCGGCGAGCTGCGCGTCCGGTTCCCCGGCTCGGCGCCGCCCGACGCCCGCGAGCAGGACGCCGCCGCCGCATACTCCGACGCCCTCGCCGCCGCCCTGCACGACGCCGCCACCCACCGCGAGCTGCGCCTCGTCACCGCCCGTTCGTCGTACGAGGCGGTGCACGACCCGCTGACCGGCCTGCTCAACCGGGCCGCCATGCTCGGCAAGGGCGACCAGGCGCTGCGGCAGCGCGCGCACGACCACCCCGTGGCCCTGCTGCTGCTCGACATCGACCAGTTCAAAGAGGTCAACGACACCCTCGGGCACGCCGCCGGCGACCAGCTGCTGCGGCTGACCGCCAACCGGCTCGGCGCGCTGACCCGCTCCGGGGACCTGCTCGGCCGCCTCGGCGGCGACGAGTTCGCCCTGCTGCTGACGTCGGTCCCGGTGGTCGGTGCCCGGACCGCACCCATGGCGTACGCGCTGCGCCAGGCCCGGGAGATCGCCGAGCGGCTCGCCGCCCCGACCGAGGTGGCCGGGGTGCGGATGTCCGTCGAGGTGTCCGTGGGGGTGGTGGTGGCCGACGCCGGCACCGCCGACCTGACGGAGCTGCTGCGCCGGGCCGACATCGCGATGTACCAGGCGAAGGAGGGCGGCGGCAGCGTCGCCGCGTACGACAGCTCGAAGGACGCCGCGAGCACCGACCAGCTTGCGCTGCTCGCGGAGCTGCGGGAGGCCCTCGCCGCCGACGACCAGCTGGTGCTGGCGCTCCAGCCGGCGGTGGACCTCGCCACCGGCGCGCCGACCGGGGTGGAGGCGCTGATCCGCTGGCGGCACCCGCGCCGGGGCTGGCTCGGCCCCGGCGACTTCATCCGGCCGGTGGAGAACAGCGAGCAGCTCGGCACGTTCACCCGGTACGTGCTGGACAAGGCGCTCACCGTGGCCGCCGAGTGGGCCCGCGCCGGCCTCGACGTGCCGATCTCGGTGAACCTGTCGGCCCGCAGCCTGCTCGACCCCCGGCTGCCCGCCGAGATCGGCGAGGCGCTGCGCCGCCACCAGGTGCCGCCGCACCGGCTGGTGCTGGAGATCACCGAGACGGTGGTGATGAGCGAGCTGGAGGTCATCGACGAGGTGCTGGCCACCCTGCGGTCGATGGGCGTGCAGCTCGCCGTGGACGACTTCGGCACCGGCTTCTCGTCGCTGGCGTTCGTGACCCGCATCGCCGTGGACGAGCTGAAGGTCGACCGGTCGTTCGTGATCCGGATGGCGGACTCGCCGGAGGCGGCGGCCATCGTCCGGGCGACCGTCGGCCTCGCCCACGAGCTGGGCCTGCGGGTGGTCGCCGAGGGCGTGGAGACCGCCGAGCAGCGGCTCGCCCTGGCCGAGCTGGGCTGCACGGCCGCCCAGGGCTACCACTTCTTCAAGCCGATGCCGGCCGACAAGATCAGCGCGGTGCTCGGGTCACTGGTGGACACGTCCCAGGCGAACGTCGTGCCGCTGCGCGCCGACGGCGCCTCCTGACCCGGTTATGAAGCGGCCATGTGCTCGTCGAGCACGGGGCCGCCATGTTCACACCGTGGAGCGGCCGCTGCCGGGGCAGGTGCCTCGGCTGCCCTGCGCCTGGTGGGACGGGCAGGACTTGCCGACGGCTACGCCGACGCGGGCTCCGCAGACGGAGCACTGACTCTGAGGTGCCATGACTGGACTCTTTCGGGGATCAGATAGTCCGGGTGAGGGTCCTGTGCCGGCTCGGCACCCGCTCCGCTGGCGGACGTGCCACGAAGGTAGATCACCGATTTGTCGTGGGCGGTGATCCGGAGAGCTGCGGCAACCGGCACTTCGACGCCGGGCTGACGGCACAGCTCCCAGCCGGCGAACTGCTCTGGCCGTGCGGCGTCGAGAAGCCGGTGGGCGAACACGAGCACCCGTGCCGCGCGCAGCCTCGGCGGCGGCATCTCGTCGGGCGGCGGCACCGCCGCGGCGTCCCGCGGCGGCACGGCGGCCCAGAGCATCCCGGTCGATCCGGACCGGTGGACGACCTTCACGCCCGGCGGGGACTGGCCGCCCGGCTGGTCGTCCCGGCCGTACCGCTCGACGGCGGTGATGTCCGGGTGCTCGGCGGCACGAAAGAGGGCTTCCATGATGTCCAGGGCCTGGGATACCTGCATGGTTGCGCTCTCCTGGTGATCGGGAATCGGGCAGCTCACGGGCCGGGTAAGTCTACCGACGGGCGGCGGAGCCCGGCTCCGGCACGTGGCCGGCGTACCGGACGGCGCGTTGTCGATCATGTGACCTGGGCTCCTTCGGTCGGCCGTGCCTCGCCTTCCTGTTCAGCCTGGGATCGGTGCCCGGACACGCCCAGGAGGTTTGCGTCCGCAGCTTGTCCGCCCCGTCCGCAGACGAATGAGCCCGATATGGTGAGCTTGATGACTGACTATCTCCAGGTGGCCACGGCGACGGACAGCCGCGATAGTGGCGTGCTTCTCGCCGAGGGCGCGGTGGCCGGCCGGCTCGCCGCCGGCGCTCAGGTCGTGGGGCCGGTGACCAGCGTGTTCTGGCACCACGGCGAGCGGGGCATCGGCGAGGAGTGGCAAATCCTGTTCTTCACCACCGCCGCCCGCTACCCGGAGTTGGAGCGGTATCTGCTCGACGAGCATTCGTGGAGCAACCCTCAGGTGACCGCTGTGCCGATCGTGCGTGGCTCTACCGATTACCTGGCGTGGGTGGCACGCTCGGTGGCCGTTTAGCGGCCTCGGCGACGAGAGCGCGGAGTTCGATGACGCAGGGCAGTGCTGCGTGCGGCGACAACCGGTTGAGGACGGCTTCCAGCCGCTGCCCAGGCCGGGGCGAGCCGACGTCGGCCGAGAGCCGGGCCGCCAGGGCAGCGGTTGCGCAGGCCTGCTCGACCTCGTTGGCGTCGAGGTAGGCGTCCGCCAACCAGGACAGGTAGAGGGCCTTGTCTCTGGCGTACGTGTCATCGAAGCGCAGTATCGCCCGCTCAAGGACGGGGACTGCTCGGACTGGCCGGTGCAACACCGCCCAGCAGCGGCCAGTCATGATCTCGCCCTCTGTGGCGTCGACCCAGTACACCCAGTCGGGTTCGGCGCGACCATCGTGCTCGGCGAGACAGGCGGTTCCGAGATCGAGATGGCGGTGGGTGGCCCCATCGTCACCAGTGAGAGCATGGGCCCAGGCGGCACGTAGGTGCAGCAGCGCCCGTACCCGTGGCGTGGCGGTCGTGCCCGCCCTTTCACAGGCTGCGGTGGCGGTGTCGGTGGCCTGGCCGGTGAGGGCGAGCTGCTGATAAGCCAGGAACGCCAGCCCATTGCCCGCAAGTGCCGCGTCGTGCGCGTCATGCGCGGCGGAGAGGCTCAGCCGGTAGAGCCGCTCGGCGTCATCGTGGCGGCCGGCGTCGAAGGCGGACCAGCCAGCGAGTTGGGCCTGCTCGGCAAGGACGGCAAGGAGTTGGCGGCCGGTGTCGTCGCGGTAGGACCCTTCGCGGACAAGGCGCGCGGTCGCATCGACCTCGGCCGCGTACAGGTGGTAGGTGTCGGCACCGCCGAGATGGTTGTCCAGGCGGCGCAGGCGTGCGGTGCGTTCGAGGAGCCGAGCGGGGGTGGCCGCGCCGATGCGTCGACCGTGGGTGAGTAACGAGTGGGGCAGCGCTGCGGCCAGGCCGGCGGCGACGAGTTCGCGGCGGCGCAGGCCTGGGCGGGTGCCGGCCAGCGCGACGAGTTCTCCCATGGCGCGCAGGGCGTCGTCGAGCCGGCGAGCCACCTGCGGGCTGGGTGCCTTCGCACCGGTTTCCAGCTCGTGCAGGTAGGACTTCCCGTGGTACGTGAGCTTTGCCAGGCCGCGCAGCGACAGTCCACGCTCGTGTCGGAGCTGCCGCAGGCGGGCGGCGAACGACTGTTCGGTCATGACCGCTCCAGGTAGGGGGCTGGGTGGTGCCCGTCGCCACTGTCGACAGGCACCACGTCGCACGTTACGCGCAGAGCGATCGAATGGCTGCCCTCGGTAGCGTTGTGGCGCGGATGGGTCAGCCGCGGGGGAGGACGTCGTCGACCACGCTGGGCAGGGCCGCCCAGTCGGCCGAGGCGATGCTCGCGTGGGCCCGCGCCAGTTGCGCCACCCGGGCCGCCGCCGCCCCGGGATCGGTGTTCCCCACCGCCGGGGGGACGTTCTGCGCGTCGGTCATCACCAGCACGTAGTGGTTGGTGTCGTACCAGGCGGTGTCGATGCCGCCGGTGACGTACGCCGACGCGTCGCCGTCGAAGACCACGAACCAGGGGCGCAGGGCGGTGTCGGCGTACCGGGTGCGGGGGTCGCCGGCCTGGGCGCGGTGCACGGCCGGGAACGCCTGCGCCGAGCCGAGGGTGCCGGCGGCGGCGAGCGCGGCGAGGTGCTGGGCGTACTCGATGTCGGTCCACAGCTTGTCGGTGGGGTTGCTCTCCTCGACGGTGCCGGGGATGAGGTGCACGACGACCCGGCCGGCGAGCTGCTGCCGGGTGGGCCAGTTGTCGGCGCGGGCGGCGGCGTCCAGGCTCGCGTGCCCGCCCAGGAGGTCGGCGGGGCGGAACACGGCTGACCCGAGCCGGGCGGCGAGCAGCGCGTCGAGCTGCGCCGGCCCCTGCCCGGTGCGGGCGCTGAAGCCGGTCTTCAGCTCCAGCTTGAGGTGCAGCGGGCCGGCGTCGGGGTGGGCGGCGAGCCAGAGCCGGATGTCGTCGAGGCAGTGTTCGAGGTTCTTGTTGCGGGTGCCGGTGTAGAGCTGGGTGGCGCTGGTGGCGGCGACGCAGTTGTTGTTGTTGCCGAGCGGGTTGGAGTGGCTGACCCGCCACTGGTTGGCGACGATGTCGGGCCAGACGTCCAGCTCGATCATCCCGGGCCGGGCGTCGAGGGCCTGGGCCAGGTAGTCGTACGTCCCCTTGTCGTACGCGTTGTGCGTGCCGACGGCGGTGGTCGCCGAGACCCGGGCACCGGGGTCGACGGCGGCCTCGGCGGGGCCGGCGGCGACGAGCGCCGCGAGCACCGCGATCGACGTGAGCGCGGGCAGGGAACGGGATCGGCGCATGCGTGCCTCCTCGGCGGGCCGGCGACCGTCGCCGGGCATGCACCGATATAAATACATGAACGTGAATGGGGGAAGACCTGCGGGCGGCCGGCGCGGTACCGCCGCCCGGTGGATATGGTCGACGGGTGAACCGACTCGCGAGCGCCACCAGCCCGTACCTCCTCCAGCACGCCGACAACCCGGTGGACTGGTGGCCGTGGTGCGACGAGGCGTTCGCCGAGGCGAAGCGGCGCGACGTGCCGGTGCTCGTCTCCGTCGGCTACGCGGCCTGCCACTGGTGCCACGTGATGGCGCACGAGTCGTTCGAGGACGAGGCCGTCGGCAAGCTGCTCAACGACGGCTTCGTGGCGATCAAGGTGGACCGCGAGGAGCGCCCCGACGTCGACGCCGTCTACATGACCGCCACCCAGGCGATGACCGGGCAGGGCGGCTGGCCGATGACGGTCTTCGCCACCCCGGACGGCACCCCCTTCTTCTGCGGCACCTACTTCCCGAAGCCCAACTTCGTCCGGCTGCTGGAGTCGGTCGGCACCGCCTGGCGGGAGCAGCGCGAGGCCGTGCTGCAACAGGGCTCCGCCGTGGTCGAGGCGATCGGCGGGGCGCAGGCCGTCGGCGGCCCGACCGCCCCGCTCACCGCCGACCTGCTCGACGCCGCCGTCGCCCAGCTCGCCCGGGAGTACGACCGGGAGAACGGCGGCTTCGGCGGGGCCCCGAAGTTCCCGCCACACCTGAACCTGCTCTTCCTGCTGCGTCACCACCAGCGCACCGGCTCCGCCGAGAGCCTGGAGATCGCCCGGCACACCGCCGAGGCGATGGCCCGGGGCGGCATCCACGACCAGCTGGCCGGCGGCTTCGCCCGCTACTCCGTGGACGGGCACTGGACGGTGCCGCACTTCGAGAAGATGCTCTACGACAACGCGCTGCTGCTGCGCGTCTACACCCACCTGTGGCGGCTCACGGGCGACCCGCTCGCCCGGCGCGTCGCCCGCGACACCGCCCGGTTCCTCGCCGACGAGCTGCACCGGCCCGGCGAGGGCTTCGCGTCCGCGCTGGACGCCGACACCGAGGGCGTCGAGGGGCTCACGTACGCCTGGACCCCGGCCCAGCTCGTCGAGGTCCTCGGCGAGGACGACGGCCACTGGGCCGCAGACCTCTTCGCGGTCACCGAATCCGGCACCTTCGAACACGGCACGAGCGTGTTGCGGCTGGCCCGGGACGTCGACGACGCCGACCCGGCGATCCGGGGCCGCTGGCGCGACGTCGTCGGGCGGCTCCTCGCGGCCCGCGACACCCGCCCCCAGCCGGCCCGCGACGACAAGGTGGTGGCCGCCTGGAACGGGCTGGCGATCACCGCGCTCGCCGAGTTCGTCCGCCTCGTCGAGACCCTCGGCACCGGCACCGGCACCGGCGCGGGCGGCGACGAGGCCGACGCCAACCTGCTGGAGGGCGTCACGATCGTCGCCGACGGCGCGCTGCGGGACGCCGCCGAACACCTGGCCCGCGTGCACCTCGTCGACGGCCGGCTGCGCCGGGTCTCCCGCGACGGCGTGGTCGGCGAGCCGGCCGGGGTGCTGGAGGACTACGGCTGCGTGGCCGAGGCGTTCTGCGCCATGCACCAGCTCACCGGCGAGGGGCGCTGGCTGGAGCTGGCCGGCAACCTGCTGGACACCGCCCTGGCCCGGTTCGCCGCCCCCGGCGGCGGGTTCTACGACACCGCCGACGACGCCGAGCAGCTCGTGGCCCGGCCGGCCGACCCGCACGACAACGCCACCCCGTCCGGCCGGTCCGCGCTCGCCGCCGCCCTGGTCACGTACGCGGCCCTGAGCGGGGAGGCCCGCTACCGGGAGGCCGCCGAGGCGGCCCTCGCCACCGTCGCGCCGATCGTCGCCCGGCACGCCCGGTTCACCGGGTACGCGGCGGCGGCCGGCGAGGCGCTGCTGTCCGGCCCGTTCGAGATCGCCGTGGTGACCGACGACCCGGCGGGCGACCCGCTCGTCGCCGCCGCGTACCGGCACGCCCCGCCGGGCGCGGTGCTGGTCGCGGGCCGCCCCGACCAGCCGGGCGTGCCGCTGCTCGCCGACCGGCCGATGCGCGACGGGCGGCCCACCGCGTACGTCTGCCGGGGGTTCGTCTGCCAACGCCCGGTCACGACCGTCGACGACCTCCTCGCCCAGCTGTAAGGAAGGGCCCCTTGTTGACGCATCCGGTATAGCGGGGTACCCCGCTCACACCCCTCGCCCCGATCCTCGCCGGCGGCGGAGCCGCCGCTAGGCTGGCCCGCGAGATGGATACCCGAACCGGTCTGCCAGTTGTCGGCATGGTGGGGGGCGGCCAGCTGGCCCGGATGACCCACCAGGCCGCGATCGCCCTCGGTCAGTCGCTGCGCGTGCTCGCGCAGGCCCCGGACGACGGGGCGGCCCTCGTCGCCGCCGACGTCCAGTACGGCGACCACACCGACCTCGCCGCCCTGCGCACCTTCGCGAAGGGCTGCGACGTGGTCACCTTCGACCACGAGCACGTGCCGACGGAGCACATCCGTGCCCTCGCCGCCGAGGGCGTGAAGCTCTTTCCGCCCGCCGACGCCCTGCTGCACGCCCAGGACAAGCAGGTCATGCGGGAGCGGCTCGGCGAGCTGGGCGCGCCCAACCCGGCGTGGCGGCCCGTCGCCGAGCCGGCCGACCTGGTCGCCTTCGGCGACGCGCAGGGCTGGCCGGTGGTGCTGAAGGCGGCCCGGGGTGGCTACGACGGCCGGGGCGTCTGGCTGGTCGACGACGCCGCGCAGGCCGCCGAGCTGGCGACCACCCTGCTCGCCGGCGGCACCCGGCTGATCGTCGAGGAGCGGGTCGCGCTGCGCCGGGAGTTGGCCGTGCAGGTGGCCCGCTCGCCGTTCGGGCAGGTCGCCGCGTACCCGGTGGTGGAGACCGTGCAGGTGGGCGGCATCTGCGTCGAGGTGCTCGCCCCCGCGCCGGGCCTGCCCGAGGAGCTGGCCGTGGCCGCCCAGCAGCTCGCCATCGACCTGGCCACCGCGCTCGGCGTGGTCGGCCTGCTCGCCGTGGAGTTGTTCGAGACCCCGGCCGGGCTGGTGGTCAACGAGCTGGCCATGCGTCCACACAACTCGGGCCACTGGACGATCGAGGGGGCCCGCACGTCGCAGTTCGAGCAGCACCTGCGGGCCGTGCTCGACTACCCGATGGGCGACACCTCGCTCGCCGCCCCCGTCGTGGTGATGGCGAACGTGCTCGGCGGGCAGCCGGGCGGCATCTCCATCGACGAGCGGCTGCACCACCTCTTCGCCGCCGAGCCGGGCGCGAAGGTCCACCTGTACGGCAAGCAGGTGCGACCCGGCCGCAAGATCGGGCACGTCACGGTGCTCGGCGACGACCTGGCGGACGTGCGGGCGCGGGCCGCCCGGGCCGCCCACTGGCTGACGGAAGGGACGCCGGCATGACCACCGTCGGTTTGATCATGGGCAGCGACTCGGACTGGCCGACCATGAGGGCCGCCGGGGAGGCCCTCGCCGAGTTCGGGGTCGGCTACGAGGTGGGCGTCGTCTCCGCCCACCGCACCCCCGGCAAGATGATCGAGTACGGCCGCACCGCCGCCGACCGGGGCCTCAAGGTGATCATCGCCGGGGCGGGCGGGGCCGCCCACCTGCCCGGCATGGTCGCCTCGGTCACCCCGCTGCCGGTGATCGGCGTGCCGGTGCCGCTCAAGCACCTCGACGGGATGGACTCGCTGCTGTCCATCGTGCAGATGCCGGCCGGCGTGCCGGTGGCCACCGTGTCGATCGGCAACGCCCGCAACGCCGGGCTGCTCGCCGTCCGCATCCTCGCCGCCGCCGACGAGGAGCTGCGGGCGCGCATGGTGGCCTACCAGGCGAGCCTGGAGCAGCTCGTCGCCGACAAGGAAGCCGCCCTCCACGCCACCCTGACCTGATCGTCATTTCATGCCGCGCAGGGCCGTCTGGAGGCGGTCCTGCGCGCGGCGGCGGCGCTCGTTGCTCGCCCCGAGCACCAGCAGCACCAGCCCCACCGGGATCAGCACCAGCCAGGGGCCCAGGCTGAACAGCGCGTGCACCGCCGCGATCGCGGTGACCGTCGCGCCGACGATCACCGGGGCCTGCTGCTGGCTGGTGGTGCCGAAGATCAGCACCGCCACCGCGCCGAGCAGCAGCAGCACCTGCCGCAGCATGCTGGAGTCGGTGGCCAGCACGATCGCCAGGGTCGGCACGAACGCGGCCACCAGGGCGGGCCCGTACGCCACCCAGCTCGACAGGTCCGGCCGCTGCCGCAGCTCCAGCACCCCCACCAGCAGGGCCAGCGCCGCGAACGGCAGGGTGTAGGCCTCCGGCAGCGCCACGTCGGCGACCCGCATCAGGATCCACCAGGCGACGATCTCGCAGAAGACCACCGCCCAGAACAGGATCCGTCGCTCCACCGGCTGCCGCCCTGGCCGGGCCGCCGCCACTCCGAGCACGGCGCCCCAGGCGGCCAGCAGCGCGGCGATGTGCCGGGGCGAGTCGAAGGCCAGCGCCAGGGCGATCAGCGCGGCGGCGAACCCGCTCCACTCCACCGTGGCCGCCTCGCGCCGGGCCTCCGGCCGGCGCAGCCGGGGCAGGGTCGCGGCGAACACCTGCAGGGCCGCCCCGACGGCCAGCACCCCGAACGCGGACCAGACCGCGGCCAGGCCCGCCACCAGGCCGACGACCAGCACGAACAACTGCGCCGTCAGCGAGGCGAACAGCCAGCCGAGGATGCGGGCCCGCTGCGTGGTGCCGTACAGGGCGGCGACGACGCCCACGCCGACCGCCCCGCCCAGCGTGAACAGGGTCAACTCCCGGGTGGCCAGGCTGCCCACCAGCCCGGCCCCGCCCCCGGCCAGGCCGATCACGAAGACCAGCACCCGGGCGGTACGCAGCGACCGCGCCCGCTCCGCGATCGGCGGGGGCGGGCTGAGCGCCAGCCCCAGCATCGAGATCGTGAACACCGACAGGGCGGCCAGCACGCTCACCGGCCAGCCGTGGCCCAGGGCGGTCGGTGTGATCAGCAGGGTCACCGCCGCCCCGGGCAGCACCACCGGCACCGCCCGGGACCGTCGCCCGCCGCTGAGCCCGACGGCGGCCAGCGCCGCGGTCAGCGTGAGCAGCAGCGCGGTCAGCACGTGCGTCGGGTCGACCGCGTCGGCGGGCGGGGCGAGCAGTTCCGGCGGCGGCCCCTGCCACACCCGCTTCAGCGCCCGGTACGGCTCGACCAGCGCCACCTCCAGGGCGGGCGCGAGCGAGAACACGGCCAGCGCGACGGGCAGCGCCGCGGCGGCCAGCGCCCCCGCCGCCGGGCTGACCCGCCAGCGCACCGCCGTGCCGTCGTCGTCGGGGGCCCGGCGCAGCGCGCCGTCGAGCAGCACCGTCCAGCGCCGGACCCGTTGCGCCGAGCCGGCCGGCGGCACGGTCGACGCGCGGACCAGCTCGGCGAGCACCCCGAGCAGCGCGGCGGCCGCCGCGTACACGCCGGAGGGCAGCCCGGCCACGATGGCGGCGGCAGCACTGACGGTCGCGCCGCCGACGACGGCCGCGCTGGCGTACGGAAGATACTGCGGGACCTGCCGGCGGACCGCGGCGACCGCGGCCAGGCCCAGGCTCGACGCGGCCAACGCGGCCGTCAGCACCACCTCGGGTGACCGGCCGAAGTCGGCGGCCAGGGCGGCCACCGCGCCGGGGAGCGCGAGCAGCGCGGCCCCGGCCGCGATCCCCCCGATCTGCACCAGGTGCGGCGGCATCCCGTCCGCTTCCACGTCGTCCACCAGCGGGGCGGCGAACACCCGGGACAGGGCCGCCACGACCACGCCGACGAGCACGATCCCGCCCAGCGCCAGCGCGGTCGTCCACGGCCGGACCAGCCCGGCGCCGGCCGCGTGCAGGGCGACCGCCCCGGCCACGGTCGCCCGGGACAGCCCGGCGCGCGGATCGAGCGACGCGGCGGCGGCCGTCCCGAAGGCGGTGGCGACCGCCAGGCCGACCACCACCGGGGACCACCAGGGCAGGTCGAAGGCGGCCGGGAGGCTGATGGTGGCGAGGACGGCGGCGGCACCCGAGACGTCGTGCCTCCACGGATGCGGCAGCAGCACCCCGGCGGCGACGCCGAGCAGGGCCAGGGCGACCGGCGCCTGCCAGGTGGACCCGCCGGTCGGCGCGGCCGGCCAGCCGGACAGGTCGCCCGCCCAGATCGGGCCGGGGGTGGCCAGCACGCCCCAGCCGCCGCGCAGCGCGCTCCAGCCCGCGAGCAGCCCGATCAGGGCGCCGCCGACGGCCAGGCCGAGGATCGGCCCGCGCCGCCACTCCTCCGGCATCGCCCGTGCCACCGCCGCGACCGCCGCCACCAGCGCGGCGGCCACCACGAGCTGCCCGCCCGGGGTGAGCACCGCCGCGACCCGGACCAGCGTCGCGACCAGCGCCGCGGTGACCGCCGCCGTGGCCAGGTCGGAGCCGTCGAGCGTCAGGTCTGCACGCCGCCCCGCGTCGATCGACGGGGCGAGGAAGACCAGCAGTCCGGCCACGAACAGCAGCGCGCCCACCCAGGCGTCGGCGGCGGTGGCCCCCGGCGCGGTGAACGCGGCGGCCGTCACCACCAGCGCCCCGAGCCCGGTGCCCAACGCCAGCGGCATGGGGATGCGCCGCTCGGAGACCTGCACGAGGGCCGCGTAGCCGAGGGTGACACAGACCGCGAGGAAGCTCGCCGCCAGCACCGGCACGGTGACCACGCGCAGGCTCGCCGGGGTCGGCGTCGGGTCGGTCGGCACGGTCGCGGCGACGAACGCCGCCACCGCCCCCGGCAGCGCGAACGCCGCCCCGCCCGCGGCCCAGTTGGCGACGGTGTCCGCGGCGGCTGCGGCGGTCATCCGGACCCGGGGCACCACCGCGACCAGCGCGCCGCCCACGAAGAGGGCGAGCAGCACGGCGGCGGTCAGCGCCGGCCGGGCCAGCCCGGCGCCCGCGCCGAGCAGGCCGACGACGGTGGCGGCGACCGCGTGCACGGTGGCGGACCGGGTCGTCGTGGCGGTGAGCCCGACCGCGCCGATGCCGACCGCGGCGACCACCATCGGCCACGGCGCCGCCGCCCAGCCCAGGCCGAACGACGCGGGGACGGCCAGCGCGGTCAGCGCCGCCCCGGCCACCGCGAACTCGCGGCGGATCTGCGGGGGCAGCGCCAGCACGGCGGCGACGGTGAGCAGGAAGGCGCTGGCGGCGAGCTGCCAGGCCGCCGGGCCGACGGAGGCGGCCAGCTCGGCGGAGTAGCGGTCGAGGTCGGCCGCCCAGGCCGGGGCGGCCGCGAGGGCCGGGGCCAGCCCGGCGCGCAGCGCGCCGACGGCCACCACCAGGCCGCTGACCGTGAGCGCCGCCGCCGAGGCGAGCTGCGGGCCGCGCCGGGCGGCCTCCGGCAGGGCCCGCACCGCCAGGCCGGTGACCGTGATGACGGCGGCGACGAGCAGCAGGGCCCGCCCGGGGAAGGCCACCGCCGCGACCCGGCCCAGCGCGCCGACCACCGCGAGGGTGAGCACGCCGGCGGCCACATCCGGCAGGGGCGGCCGGCGCAGCACCAGCGCGCCGCCCAACCCCACCAGGGCGGCCAGCAGCAGCACCGCGCCCGCCCCGGCCGCCGTCGGCACCGAGGCGGCGCGCAGCAGCGCGGTCACCGCGTACGCCAGGGCCAGCACCACCGCGACGCCGTGCAGCAGCCAGGTCAGCTCGCGCAGGGCCGGCACCGGGCGGGTGGGCGGCTCGCCGGCCGGCACCCCGCCGGAGGCGTCGAGCACCTCGCCGGCCTCCTCCGGGTCGCCCTCCGGCCGCCGCTCCCCGCCGGGCCGGCCGCCCCGGGTGGGCCGGTCCTGCACGGCGTCCTCGGCGGACGGGTCGGCTCCGGCGGGCCGGTCGTCCTCGCTGGGCCGCCGGGGCGGCGGGGCGGGCGGGGCCATCCGGCCGCCCGGCAGGTCCTGACGCACCGGCCGCTCCACCGTCACCGGGGACCGGGCCAGCCAGAGGTCGACCACGGCGACCACGGTCAGCACCAGGGCCCAGCCGGCCGGCCCGGACACCCGGTCGTACGCCAGCAGCGGCAGCACCGGCTGCGCGGCCAGCACCGTGGCGAAGCGGGGCGCGCGCAGCCCCGTGAAGAGGGCGTAGCCGAACCCGACGGCAGCGGTGACCAGGAAGATCACCCCGGCGAAGACGGCACCGGACGCGCCCCCGCCGCCGATGAGGTCCACCGCCCACAGCGCGTACCCGGCGAGGGGCACCAGCAGCAGGCCGACGGCGGAGATCGTCTCGGCGGTCGAGGTGAGCCCCCGCCGGGCCAGCACCGGCGGGGCGAGCAGCAGCAGCACCGTGGCGACGAGCAGGACGCCCAGCCGGGACAGGGCGTCCATCGAGCTGGTGGCCACCACGGCGAAGACCACCGCGGCCACGGCGAGCAGCAGCGCGCCCAGCCCGAGGGGGATGTTCTGCACCTCGCGGGACGACGCCTCCGGCGGATTCTCGGGGTCGTCGGCGTCCAGCCAGCGGGCGGTCGACGGCGGCGGGGGCGGCGGGTCCTTCGGCGGGGGCGCGGCGGCGCCCTGGCGGGGCACCCGGGGCGGGGCTCCCGTCGTCGCGGTCGGCGGGCGGCGGCCGGGGCGGCGGCGCAGCACCCGCCGGGGGCGGGCGGCCTGCTTGAGGCGTTCCTCGCCGGCGTGCGTCAGGATGTCCCGCTGGAAGAGGGCGGCCTGCATCTTCGCGGCGATCTGCCGCTGCTCGGCGGCGATGGCGGCCTCGCGGGCCTTCATCTCCGCGATCGAGCGCTCGACCTCCGCGAGGTGCCCGGCCCACTGGGGCTGGTGCGCGCCGCAGTGCGGGCACTGCGCGGCCGGCTTGATCTCCCGACTGCACGAGGAGCACTGAAAGGTCTGCACGACACCCCTCCACCCGGCCGGCCCGCACTGTGGACTACCACTGTCGCAGCATGCCCTGAGCCGGCGCGGATTTCGACACCTGTCGGCGGTTCGGCGGTGACGAATGGGTGACCGGGGAGCCCGCCGGGGTCGACCGGGGCCGCCGCCGGGTTGACCGGAGCGGCCGACCGGGGGATCGGAGCGACGGGCCCGGGGCCCCGACGTGCGACGGCCGGCCCCGGACGAGGTCCGGGGCCGGCCGTCACCGGTGTCGGTCGGGGGTCAGGGGCGGCCCATGCCCCGGTACTCCCAGCCGGCCTGGCTCCACAGTGTCGCGTCGAGGCAGTTGCGGCCGTCGACCACGCGGCGGCCGGCGACCAGCTCGCCGAGGGCCACCGGGTCGGCGTTGCGGAAGTCGGCCCACTCGGTGAGCACGCAGACCAGGTCCGCCCCGGTCACCGCGTCGGCCATCGTGGACTCGTACGTCAGCTCGGGGGCCACCCGGCGGGCGTTCTCCGCGCCCTGCGGGTCGAACACGTGCACGTCCGCCCCGGCCTTGCCGAGCAGCCCGGCGACGGCGAGCGCCGGTGCGTCGCGTACGTCGTCGGTGTTGGGTTTGAACGTGGCGCCGAGCACGGCGATCCGGGTGCCGGACAGGTCCGGGCCGGCGGGCCCGGCGCGGCGGCCCAGCAGCTCGGCGGCCAGCGCGATGACGCGGGTCCGGCGGCGCAGGTTGATCAGGTCGACCTCGTGCAGGAAGCGCAGCGCCTCGCCGGCCCCCAGCTCCTGGGCGCGGGCCTGGAACGCGCGGATGTCCTTGGGCAGGCAGGCGCCGCCGAACCCGAGGCCCGCTTGGAGGAAGCGGTTGCCGATGCGGGGGTCGTACCCGATGGCCTTGGCGAGCTGGGTGACGTCGCCGCCGGCGACCTCGCACACCTCGGCCATCGCGTTGATGAACGAGATCTTGGTGGCCAGGAAGGCGTTCGCGGCGACCTTGACCAGCTCGGCGGTGGCGAAGTCGGTGACCACCAGCGGGACCTCCCGGTCCTCGGTGGCGGCCAGGTCGAAGACACCCTTGTGGGCGGCGTAGAGCATGCCGTTGGCCCAGTCGCTCTTGACGCCGACCACGATCCGGTTGGGGCGCAGCACGTCGTCGACGGCGAAGCCCTCCTGGAGGAACTCGGGGCTCCACGCCACCTCGACGCCGAGGTCGGCCGGGGTGTGCTTGCCGACGAGCTGCTCCACCCACTCGGCGGTGCCCACCGGCACGGTGGACTTGCCGACGATCAGCGCCTTGCGCGTCAGGTGCTGGGCGAGGCCGGTGACGGACGCCTCGACGTACGACAGGTCGGCGCCCATCCCGTCGGCCCGCTGCGGGGTGCCCACGCAGATGAAGTGCACGTCGCCGAAGTCGGCCGTCTCGGCGATGTCGGTGCTGAACCGCAGCCGGCCGGCGGCCAGGTTGCGCCGCAGCAGCTCGTCGAGGCCGGGCTCGTGGATCGGCACCTCGCCCGCGTTCAGCTTGGCGATCTTGTCGGCGTCGACGTCGAAGCCGAGCACCTCGTAGCCCAGCTCGGCGTAACAGATGGCGTACGTCGCACCGAGGTACCCGGTGCCGAGGAAGGTGACCCGGGGCCGGGCCGCGCCCGACGGCGGCGTGACCGCGGCGATGGCCGGCATCGGTTGGGTGTTCGGGTACGGGATCGTCACGCCTGTCTTCTCCGCTCGCGCTGGCGGCGCTTCCTCGCGTCGCATTCGGCTGCGGCGCCTGGCCGGCACCGAAGGGGAATTGTGTCGTTTTCTGCTCGCCGTGCCGCGTCGACCTCCGCGCGCCGTGTCGCGTCGACGCCTCGGTCAGGCCCGAGCCTACGCGGCGGTAAGGATCAACCGAGCGCTGGTCGCTATCCTTCAGTCTGCGCGGTCGGCGGTTCCGAGACGCTACAGACTGGGCATGATAGCCGTGAAGGGGAGGGGCCGACATGGCCGCAGAGCAGTCGTTCGACGTCTACCGGTTGCCCGAGGAACACGAGGCGGTCCGCGAGGCGGTGCGTGAGGTCTGTGCGGCGAAGGTGGCGCCGCACGCCGCCGAGGCGGACGAGACGGGCGAGTTCCCGAAGGCGTCCTACGACGCGCTGCGCTCGGCCGACTTCCACGCCCCGCACATCCCCGTCGAGTACGGCGGCGCCGGTGCGGACGCCCTGGCCACGGCCATCGTGATCGAGGAGGTCGCCCGGGCCTGCGCCTCGTCCTCGCTGATCCCGGCGGTCAACAAGCTGGGCACCATGCCGCTGATCCTGGCCGGCTCCGACGAGCTCAAGCGCGCCTACCTGACCCCGGTGGCGGCCGGGGAGGCGATGTTCTCCTACTGCCTGTCCGAGCCGGAGGCCGGCAGCGACGCCGCGTCGATGACCACCAGGGCGGTCCGCGACGGCGACCACTGGGTGCTCAACGGCGTGAAGCGGTGGATCACCAACGCCGGAGTGTCGGATTTCTACACCGTCTTCGCCGTGACGGATCCCACAGCCCGATCGAAGGGCATTTCGGCGTTCGTGGTCGAGAAGTCCGACCAGGGCGTCAGCTTCGGCGCCCCCGAGAAGAAGCTCGGCATCAAGGGCTCGCCGACCCGCGAGGTCTACCTCGACAACGTCCGCATCCCCGCCGACCGCATGATCGGCGCGGAGGGCACCGGCTTCGCCACCGCCATGAAGACCCTGGACCACACCCGGGTCACCATCGCCGCGCAGGCCGTCGGCATCGCGCAGGGCGCGCTCGACTACGCCAAGGGGTACGTGCAGGAGCGCAAGCAGTTCGGCAGGGCGGTCGCCGAGTTCCAGGGCGTCCAGTTCATGCTCGCCGACATGGGCATGAAGCTGGAGGCGGCCCGCCAGTTGACGTACGCCGCCGCCGGCAGGTCCGAGCGGGGCGACGCCGACCTGACCTACTTCGGCGCGGCGGCCAAGTGCTTCGCCTCCGACGCCGCCATGGAGATCACCACCGACGCCGTGCAACTTCTCGGTGGGTACGGCTACACCCGCGACTACCCGGTCGAGCGGATGATGCGGGACGCCAAGATCACCCAGATCTACGAGGGCACCAACCAGGTCCAGCGCATCGTGATGGCCCGCCAGCTGCTGCGCGGCTGACCCGTCGGCGGCGGCACGGGCCGCCCGGTTCGCCGGGCACGGGTGCGGTGGCCGGGGAGGCCCCGTCCGCGCCCCGTGCCCGACGGCGGTCTCGTCAGCGCAGCTCGGTGGTGGTGTCCTCCGGGCGGCGCGGCGGGGCCGACCAGGGGGACTCCCCGGCCGTGCGGCGGGGCAACGGCTCCGGCGGCGGCTGGTCCGGGTAGCCCAGGGTGAGCGGCGCGGTGTCCTGCTCCGCCGCGCTGCCGCCCGACGGCCAGTCGGTGAGCGTGAACGTGTTGGTCGCGGCGTCCTCCGGCCGCTGCGCCGGCACGGGACCGGCCGCCGGCCGGGGCCAGCGCCGCCACCGCTGCCGGCTGAACGTGGCCATCAGCAGCAGCGCGCCGACCAGGAAGAGCGTGCCGTTCTGCACGGGCAGGAACAGCGGCAGCGGGTCGCCCAGCGCCTTCCAGCCCTCGGGGACGCGGTCGCGCACCTCGAACGGCGCGACGAACATCCCGACGTACGGGGCGATCAGCAGCAGCCCGGCGACCAGCGGGCCGAGCGGCGAGACACGCAGGGTGCCGAGCAGGCCGAGCAGGACGCCGGCGACGGCCAGGTAGACGCCCGGCTCGATCAGGTTGGCCGTGTTGAACGTGCCGATCTCCACCCACCGGGTGATCGTGCGGGTCGACCCGTCCTGCCCGAGCGCGAGCAGCACCCAGGTGACGGGCGCCACCACCAGCCCGGCGAGGAAGCTCCAGAGATGTCGCATTGGCGCACCGTACCGTTTCCGGCATGACAGATCACCTCTCCACCGCGCCGCATCCCGCTGCGTCCCCGCAGGGCAAACCCACGTCGTACTCCCGCGTCACGCTCAGTCGCATCATGACCGCGGTCGATGTCAATCTGTACGGGACCGTGCACGGAGGGGTGTTGATGAAGTTCGTCGACGACGTGGCGGGCGCGGCGGCGGCCCGGCACAGCGGCGGCACGGCGGTGACGGCCGCGATCGACGAGATCGTGTTCTCCGAGGCCGTCCGGGTGGGCGACCTGGTGCACGCGCACGCCCAGGTGAACTGGACCGGGCAGACCTCGATGGAGGTGGGCGTGCGGGTGGTCGCCGAGCGCTGGGACTCGGCCGAGGACGAGCCGGTCCCGGTCGCCACGGCGTACCTGGTCTTCGTGGGGGTGGACGTGGGCGGCCTGCCCCGCCCGGTCCGGCCGGTGCTGCCGGAGACCCCGGAGGACGAGCGCCGCTACCGGGAGGCGGAGATCCGGCGCGCCCACCGCCTGGCCCGCCGCCGCGCCATCCAGGCCCACCGCGAGGGCTGATCCGCCCCTCCTGGCGCCGCCCACACAGCGCGGGCGGCGGGGGTGTGGGGCGGGCACGCCCCGGTGGTGGGTACCGGGGCGGACAATGGCGCTGCGACATAGGGCAAGATGGCATCACGGCCCATGTAACGGGGCGGTTCGGGGCCTGGAGGAGGGTGGAGCTGTGGGTGACGTGCTGTGGACACCGCCGGCGGACGTGCGCGAGCGGTCCCGGATCGGTGCCTACCTGCGTTGGCTGGCGGAGCACCGGGGGCTGGAGTTCGCCGACTACGCCGCGCTGTGGGAGTGGTCGGTCACCGACCTCGACGGGTTCTGGCGGTCCGTCTGGGACCACTTCGGCGTCGTCGCGCACACCGAGCCGACGGCCACCCTGGCCGACCCGGCGATGCCGGGCGCCCGCTGGTTCCCCGGGGCCACGCTCAACTACGCCGAGAACGTGCTGCGCATGCCGGGTCTCGGCGACGACGACCCGGTGGTGATCGCGCACGGGCAGACCCGCGCGCCGCAGACCCTGACGGCCGCCGGGCTGCGCGAGCAGGTCCGCCGGGTGGCGGCCGGGCTGCGTCGCCTCGGCGTCGGCCCCGGCGACCGGGTCGCCGCGTACGCGCCCAACATCCCCGAGACGTACGTGCTGCTGCTGGCCACCGCCAGCCTCGGCGCGATCTTCTCGTCCTGCGCGCCGGAGTTCGGCACCCGCAGCGTCACCGACCGGTGGCGGCAGATCGAGCCGAAGGTCCTCGTCGCCGTCGACGGCTACCGGTACGGCGACAAGCCCGTCGACCGGCGCGGCGAGGTGGCCGCCATCCGGGCCGCCCTGCCGTCGCTGGAGCACACCGTCGCCGTCGCGTACCTCGACCCGGCCGGCCCGGCCCCCGACGGCGCGCTGCCGTGGGCGGAGCTGGCCGCGCCGACCGACGAGCCGTTGACCTTCGCCGGCGTGCCGTTCGACCACCCGCTGTACGTGCTCTACTCCTCCGGCACCACCGGGCTGCCCAAGCCGATCGTGCACGGCCACGGCGGGATCCTGCTGGAGCACCTGAAGATGCTCGCCCTGCACCACGACCTGGGCCCGGGCGACCGGTTCTTCTGGTTCACCACCACCGGCTGGATGATGTGGAACTTCCTGGTCTCCGCGCCGGCCGTCGGCGCGGCGATCGTGCTGTTCGACGGCAACCCGGGTCACCCCGACCTGGGCGGGCTGTGGCGGCTGGCCGCCGAGACCGGCACCACCTACTTCGGCACCTCCGCGCCGTTCCTGCTGGCCTGCCGCAAGGCCGGCCTGGTGCCGCGCGAGGTCGCCGACCTGTCCGCGCTGCGCGGCGTCGGCTCGACCGGCGCGCCGCTGCCCGCCGAGGGCTTCACCTGGGTCTACGAGGCGGTCGGCACCGACCTCCAGCTCCAGTCGCTCTCCGGCGGCACGGACGTGTGCACCGGCTTCGTCGGCGGGGTGCCGCTGCTGCCCGTGCACGCCGGGGAGATCACCTGCCGGGCGCTCGGCGCGCGGGTGGAGGCGCGCTCGGCCGACGGCACGCCGGTCCTCGGCGAGCTGGGCGAGCTGGTGATCACCGCACCGATGCCGAGCATGCCGGTCGGCTTCTGGAACGACACCGACGGGTCCCGCTACCGGGAGGCGTACTTCGAGCTCTACCCGGGCGTGTGGCGGCACGGCGACTGGATCACGATCAACGAGCGGGGCGGCTGCGTGATCACCGGCCGGTCCGACGCCACCCTCAACCGGGGCGGCGTGCGGCTCGGCACCGCCGAGTTCTACTCCGTCGTCGAGGGCCTCGACGAGGTCGTCGACTCGGTGGTGGTGCACCTGGAGGACGACGAGGGCGGCGCGGGGGAGCTGCTGCTGTTCGTGGTGCTCGCCGACGGGCTCGAACTCGACGACGCGCTGCGGAAGAAGATCTGCCGCGAGCTGCGCACCGCCCTGTCGCCCCGGCACGTCCCCGACGAGATCCACCAGGTCCGGGCCGTCCCGCGCACCCTGAGCGCGAAGAAGCTGGAGGTGCCAGTGAAGAAGATCCTCACCGGCACGCCGGTGGACGACGCGGCGGCCAAGGGCGCCCTGGCCAACCCGGAGTCGCTGACGGCGTTCGCCGCGTTCGCCCAGCGCCGGCCCGCCCCGGAGGCGCCGGCCCGCTCCTGACGTCGGGTGCCCGTCAGGTCAGGGTGCGGGTGACCCGTTCCGTCTCGGCGCGGGCGGGCAGCCGGGCCGGGTCCGCGTTGGCGCACAGCACCGTCGACGCGCCGGCCACCAGCGGGGCGAGCAGCCAGTCGACCGGGTCCGGGTGGGCGGTCACGTCCAGCAGGACCCGGTCGCCCCGGGCCAGCCCCAGCTCCGCCGCCCGGGCCGCCGCCCGGCTCAGCAGCTCCGCGTCGGCCGGCCCACCGGCGGCGTACGGGGTGAAGTGGTCGCCGTGCGCGCGCACGGCGACCACGTAGTCGGCGAAGCCGGCGGGCACCTCGCGCAGCGGCAGGGCGAACGGGGCGAGCGCCAGCGCGTACCGTTCGGCGGCCGGCCAGGCGTCGGCCTCACCGACCCGGTCGGCGGCGGCGAAGAGCACCTCCACCGGGCCCGGCGCGTCGGCCACCACCAGCCCGGCCGACCAGCAGCCCAGCAGCACGGCGGCGGTCTGCCAGTGCGGCGGGAGCAGCGCCCCGGCCGACTCGCCCGGGCCGGCGGCCACCTCGTCGGTCAGCAGGTTGGCGGTCTTGGCCACCCAGTTCGCCAGCGTCGCGCCGGACAGTTCGGTGCGCTCGCCGGTGGCGTCGTCATACCAGGTCAGCAGGGGTTGCGCGGGGTCGGGTGCGATCGCTGCGGCGAACACCCGGGCAATGTTGTCGGCCATCGGCGCGAACGATACGCCGCCGGAGTCCGTATCCCACGACAGTGACAAGTCGGCGAACGGTCGGGTCGCAGTCAGCGACCGGGCCGGGCTCCGGCGTAGGCTTGCCCGGAGTGTTGTTCCCCACAGATTCGCCACCGCAAGGAGTCGCCCCGTGACCGCCGGTCGTCCGCCCCGCGTACTCATCGACGCCACGAGTGTCCCCGCCGACCGGGGCGGCGTCGGTCGATACGTCGACGGCCTGCTCGGCGCCCTCGGGAAGGTGTGCGGCCAAGGGGTCGACCTGGCCGTGGTCGGCCTGCGCACCGACCTGGAGCGCTACTCCCGGATGCTGCCCGGCGCGGAGATCGTCGCCGCCCCCGCCGCCGTGGCCCACCGCCCGGCCCGGCTCGCCTGGGAGCAGACCGGTCTGCCGCTGCTGGCCCAGCAGGTCGGCGCGCAGGTGCTGCACTCGCCCTTCTACACCTGCCCGTTGCGGGCGGGTTGTCCGGTCACGGTGACCGTGCACGACGCGACCTTCTTCACCGAGCCGGAGCACTACGACAAGTCCCGCCGCACGTTCTTCCGCAGCGCGATCAAGACGTCGCTGCGCCGGGCCGCCCGGGTGATCGTGCCCAGCAAGGCCACCCGCGACGAGCTGATCCGGCTGCTCGACGCCGACCCGACCCGCATCGACGTGGCCTACCACGGGGTCGACCACGCCGCCTTCCACGCGCCCGGCGAGGAGGAGAAGGCCCGGGTCCGGGCCCGGCTGGGGCTCGGCGACAGCAGCTACGTCGCGTTCCTCGGCGCGAAGGAGCCGCGCAAGAACGTCCCGAACCTGATCCGGGGCTGGGCGCGCGCGGTCGCCGACCGGCAGGATCCGCCCGCCCTGGTGGTCGCCGGCGGTCAGGGGCACGACGACGACATCGACCGGGCCGTCGCCGAGGTGCCGTCGCACCTGCGCCTGCTGCGCCCGGGCTACCTGCGCTACGCCGACCTGCCCGGCTTCCTCGGCGGCGCGCTGGTCGCCGCCTACCCGTCGTACGGCGAGGGGTTCGGCCTGCCGATCCTGGAGGCGATGGCCTGCGCCGCCCCGGTGCTGACCACGCCGCGGCTGTCGCTGCCGGAGGTCGGCGGCGACGCGGTGGCGTACACGAGCGAGGCCCCGGAGCAGATCGCCGCCGACCTGGCCGCCCTGCTCGACGACGAGCAGCGCCGGCTGTCGCTGGCCAAGGCCGGCTTCGACCGGGCGAAGGAGTTCACCTGGGAGTCCAGCGCCGAGGTGCACATCGCGGCGTGGACGCGGGCCCGCGCCTGACGCCGCGCGGCGTGACGATGCGCCCGTAGCGTGCGGGTTCGGGCATGATGTGCTGATGCTCTACGCCGTCATCCCGGCGGGCGGCAGCGGCACAAGGTTGTGGCCGTTGTCCCGTGCGGGCCATCCCAAGTTCCTCCACCCGCTCACCGGCACCCCCGCGTCCCTGCTCCAGGCCACGGTAGACCGGCTGGCGCCGCTGACCACGCCGGAGCGCACCCTGGTGGTCACCGGAGCCGCGCACGTCGCGGCGGTGGCGCGGCAACTGGCCGGCCTGCCCGAGGAGAACATCCTCGTCGAGCCCTCGCCCCGCGACTCCTGCGCGGCCATCGCCCTCGCCGCGGCGGTGATCGCGCAGCGCGAGCCGGGCGCGGTGATGGGCTCCTTCGCCGCAGACCACCTGATCCGCGACGCCGACGTCTGGCGGGCCACGGTCGCCGAGGCGGTGACCGGCGCGGAGCAGGGGCTGCTGATGACGGTGGGCATCACCCCGACGCGCGCCGAGACCGGCTACGGCTATCTGCACACCGGCGACCCGACCGCCGACGGTCCACTGCGGCCGGTGCTGGAGTTCAAGGAGAAGCCGGCCGCCGAGGTCGCGGAGGCGTACCTCCGCTCCGGGCACCACCTCTGGAACGCCAGCATGTTCGTCTGGCGGGTCGACGTGTTCCTGGCGGAGCTGGCCCGCCAGCAGCCGGCGCTGCACGCCGGGATCACCGCGATCGCCGCCGCGTGGGGCACCCCCGAGCAGGACGACGTCCTCGGCACGGTCTGGCCGACCCTGCCGAAGATCTCCGTCGACTACGCGGTGATGGAGGGCGCGGCGACCGCCGGGCGGGTGGCCACCGTCCCCGGCGACTTCGGCTGGAACGACGTCGGCGACTTCCACACCCTCGGCGACGTCCTGCCCGCCGACGCGGCCGGCAACGTGGTCCTGGGCACCGACGCCAAGCCGGGCGTGCTGCTGCGCGACGCCAGCGGGCTGGTCGTGGTGCCGCACTCCGGCCGGCTGGTGGCCGCCCTCGGCGTGCACGACCTGATCGTGGTCGACACCCCCGACGCCGTGCTGGTCTGCCCCCGCGACCGCGCCCAGGACGTGAAGGCCCTGGTCGACGAGCTGAAAGACCGGGGCGAGGAGAACCTGGTCTGACCCCGCGCCGGGCGGGCGGCTGCCCCGGCGGCCAGGCCGCCCGCTGTCCGGCCGCCCCGCCGCCCGCTGTCCGACCGCCCGGCCGCCGCTTGGGGGTCCGCTGCCGGCCGGCGCGGGCCGGGTCAGCCGCGGCGGCGGCGCAGGGCGGCCAGGGCCGGGGCGACGAGCTGGGCGGTCCCGCCGGCCAGCGGCTCCGGCAGCCGGTCCGGCGGGAACCAGCCGAGCGCCTCGGACTCGTCGCTGACCTGCTCCGTCGCGCCCGTCGGCGCGAAGACCGCGAACCGGACGTCGTAGTGCAGCGACCCACCCTGACAGGCGACCTTGTGGACGTCCACGTCGATCGGGACCGGGTCGACGACCAGGCCGGCGATGCCCGACTCCTCGCCCGCCTCGCGCAGCGCCGCGCCGGCCAGGGTCCGGTCGCCGGGCTCGCAGTGCCCGCCGAGCTGCACCCACTTGCGGAACTTGCCGTGCAGGCAGAGCAGCACCCGCCCGCCGGTCGGGTCGAGGACCAGCGCGCTGGCGGTGACGTGGCCCGCCCGGTGCTCCCGGGCCAGGGCCGCCGGCCCGGCGGCCAGCAACTCCAGGGTGCGGTCGCGGGCCGCGCCGGCCGCCGCCCCGGTCGGCGTCCACCCTTCGAGTACGCGCGTCGCGTCGCCGTGCAGCGCCGCGTAGCTGGGGACATGGGCGTCAAGCGGGGATGCCGGCTCGACGGGATGCGTTGGCTGCGGGCCCTTCCTTGCGTCTGGCACGGGTGCCACCCTATGCGGGTGACCTTGCGACTTGTCGAGTTCGTCGTCGCCGGCAACGAGGCCAGCGATCTGCTTCCGGTGCGCTCGCCGGCCGTGCTCGCCGCCCACCGCGCCCGGCGCGGCTTCTGGACCGTCCTCGACGAGGGCCCGGTCGAGCAGTGCCTCGCCCTGCTGCTCGAACACGACGACGGCGAGTGGTCCGCCCACCACGTCGACGCCGACGCCGGCACCGAGAACGGCCGCACCGAGGACGGCGAGGCGCTGGCCCACCACGACGGCTGGGTGTACGTCTTCGGCTCCCACTTCGGCTCGAAGGCCGGCCCGCTGCGCCCCCGCCGCGCGTTCGTGGCCCGGTTCCGCGAGGACGACGCCATCGGCGGCCGGCTGCCGGTGCGGGTGGTGCGAAACCGGTTCCGGCTGCACCGGGCGGTCAACGACGCGCTGGCCGCCGCCGAGCTGACCACGCTGCCGCCGGGACGGCGGGTGCGGGAACGGTTCATCGCCGAGACGGTGGCCCGGGGTACCGCCCGGGCGAAGGGCTGGGTGAGCCGGCTCGCCGAGGGAGACCTGCCGCTCAACGTCGAGGCGGCGGCGTTCACCCCGCACGGGACGGTGCTGCTCGGCCTGCGCTTCCCGGTGACCACCGACGGGGAGCCGATCCTGGTCGAGGTGGCCGGGGTGCCGGAGATGTTCGACGGCGGGGACTGGCCCCGGGCCCTCGGCGCATACGCCCTGAGCGGCGTCACCCCGCCGGGCGCGCTCACCGGCTTCCGCGCGCTCGTGCCGCTGTCCGACAGCGGCTACGCGGCGATCGTCGGCTCGATCGACGCGCTGGGCAAGGGCTCGGTGCTGCTCGACGACCACCCGCACGGCGGCGACGTCACCTCGCGGCACGTCCGGTTCCGGCTGGAGAAGGCGGCCGGGCACCTCGTGCCGGGCGAACTGGTGGCGGACCTGGCGCCGTTCCACCACGTGGAGGGGCTGGCCGAGGCCGACGGCCGCTGCTGGTACGTCACGGACGAGGACCACCGGGTCGCGCTCTGGATCGGCTGACCGGGCGCGCGGAACCGGGCGGGCGAGCCTCGGCCCGGCCGGGTTGGCGGACGGGGACACCTCTGCGGAGCAAGGGCCGCAGACCCTCGTGGTGCCGCCCGTCCGCCGGATCCTCCCCGGCCCCGGTGGCCGGGCCGGCGTCGATGACGGACGGCCCGTGCGGGACAACCCAGAGCATGCCGAAGGCTGACCGGGGACGTCGAGGTTTTTCATCCCACGCTTAAAAGTGGAGATAACTGCCGCCCGGGTACAGTGCGAACGGTCGGCAGTGTCTCCCCCCTCTGCCCGCCGCACGGGAGCGATCCAATGCTGAAGATCTATTTCTCGCCCGACGACATCCTCCGGACCCGGGTGGCCCCGGGCGCGGACCCGCTCTGGGAGCTGATCCTCAGCGTGCACGTGCTCCAGGTCCGCAGCCCGGACCCGCTGACCTCCGGCTGGCGTCGGGGCGTCTCCCGGGAGCTGCGCCGGCAGGTCGGCACGGAGCCGATGCGGCTGCTGTTCGCGCTGAACCCGGGGCGCGGCTACTTCCCCGACTTCCTCACCCCGCACGAGGGGCTCCAGGGGCTGGCGGAAGGGCTGGAGGCCATCCGCAGCACGCCCGTGCGGCTGCTGCACCGGGACATGACCCGGATGGCCGGGGAACACCCGTTGCCCGCCTCGGCGGGGGCACTGGCCCGGGGCGAGCCCGAGATGCTGCGCCACCTGACCGACTCGATGGAGCGGTACCGCGAGCTGGCGCTGAGCCCGTACTGGGCGCACATCCAGGCCGCGATCGACTCGGACCGGATGCGGCGCGCCCGGGCCCTGCTCGACGGCGGCGTCGAAGGGCTGCTCGACAGCTTCCGCCCGCTCGCCCGCTGGGAGTCGGGGGTGCTGGAGATCCACGGCTACCCGGAGAGCCGGGAGCTGCACCTGGACGGCCGGGGCCTGCTGCTGGTGCCGTCGTTCTTCTGCGCCGGCACCCCCGTGGCGCTGGCCGACCCGGACCTGCCGCCGGTGCTCGTCTACCCGGTGGACCGGCTGGGCGGGCTCGTCACGGCGGCGACCGGCGGCGGCGCGTCGGCCCGGGCCGGCACCGGGCGGGAGGCGCTGGCCGCGCTGCTCGGCCGCACCAGGGCGGCGGTGCTGGAGGCCACCGACGCCGGCTGCACCACCGGCGAGGTGGCCCGCCGGCTGCGCATCTCCCCGGCGGCGGCGAGCCAGCACGCCACCGTGCTGCGCAACGCCGGCCTGCTGGTCAGCCACCGTGACCGCAACACCGTCCTGCACACCCTCACCCCGCTGGGCCGCGCCATCCTCGACGCGTGACCCCGCCCGGGCGACCCCGCAGCCGGAGCGCCGGGCTGGGCGGCCTCAGAGCGCCAGGCAGGCGGCGGCCGTGCTGCCCGGCGGGGGCGGCAGCAGGGTCGACGGGACGCCCTCGGCGGCCAGGGCGGTGCGCAGGCGTTGCAGGTCCGCGCCGAGTCGCACCAGGCCGGCCGGGTCGACCGGCGTCGGCGGCTCCCCGAGCACCAGGCCGGTGGCCCGCTGCGGCCAGCCGGGCACGGTGGCGGCCAGCGCGGCGCGTACCTCGTCGTCGGTGACGGGGGTGAAGACCGTGCCGGGGGCGACCACGCCGGCCACCGCGGCGATGGCCCGCGCCACCGCCGCCGGCTCGGCGGGGGCCGCGCCGGGGCCGTCGGGCAGGGTCGCGGCGGCGGCCAGCCCGGCGGCGCGCGCCTCCGCCGTGCCGAGCGAGAACAGGTCCAGCTCCGCGTCGCGGACCAGCGCCCGCGCGCCGACGCCGTCGTCGGGTGCGGTCGCGGTGAGGTACCCGCGCACCACGGCCACGGGGACCTGGTCGCACTTGCCCTTGATTAGCTCGCCGGCGCCGGCCAGCTCGTCCACCACCGCCATCTGGGTGAGCTGGAGCTCGTTGCCGTACGGGTCGACCTCGCCCCGGTGGTCGCGGATCGCCGGCATCCCGGCCACCCCGAGCGCCACGTCGGTGAGGCCGTTACGCCAGGGCCGGCCCATCGTGTCGGTGACGATCACCGCGACGTCCACGTCGTAGCGCTCGCGCAGCGCCGCCCGCAGGGCCCGCGCCGAGGCGTCCGGGTCCTGCGGGAGCAGCACCAGCCGGGTCTTGTCGACGTTCGAGGCGTCGATGCCGGCCGACGCCATCACGAAGCCGTGGTGGGTCTGCACGATCCGGGTCGCGCCCCGGGTGGCCACGACCCGGGCCGTCTCGGCGGCCAGCACCTCGTCGCGGGCGGCCAGCCGCTCCGGCCCGTCGGCCGGCACGTCCACCAGTCGCCCCTCCGCCTTGGAGACGATCTTGCTGGTCACCACGAGCACGTCGCCGTCGCGCAGCCACGGCGCGGCAGTGGCGATCAACGCCGCCAGGTCGTCACCCTCGGTCACGTCGCCGATGCCCAGCACCGGCAGGATCTCCAGCCTCACGCCAGCTCCACCGCCGCCCGCACCATCGCCGCCGTCGCCGCCTCGTCGGTCATCAGCAGCGGGACCGCCCGGACCGGCACGCCCGGCACCACCGCGTCGGCGTCCTCGGGGGCGACCAGCCAGCCGTCCAGCAGCCCGCCGGAGGACCGGGCGCCGTAGAGAGCGCCCACCCCGGCGGCGCTGCACTCGACGCCGAGCACGGCCAGGCAGCGGTCGGCCATCCCGCGCACCGCCGCGCCGCCGATGATCGGGGAAACCCCGATCACCGGGGCCGGCCCGTCGGCGAGCGCCTCGCGCAGCCCCGGCACGGCCAGCACCGGCGCGACGCTCACCACCGGGTTGCTCGGCGCGACCAGCACCACGTCGGCGGCGGCGATCGCGTCGAGCACGCCGGGCGCGGGCTTCGCCGCCTCCGCGCCGACGAAGACGAACCGGTGGGTGGGGATGCCTGCGCGGTACCGGATCCACCACTCCTGGAAGTGGATCGCCCGCTGCCCGCCGCCGTCGGGGTCGCTCACCACCACGTGCGTCTCCAGCCGGTCGTCGGTCGCCGGCAGCACGCGTACGCCGGGCTGCCAGCGCGTCGCCAGCGCCTCGGTGACCGCCGACAGGGGATACCCGCCGGTGAGCATGGTGGTGCGCACCAGGTGGGTGGCGACGTCCCGGTCGCCGAGCCCGAACCAGGTCGGCTCCGCGCCGTACGCGGCCAGCTCCGACTTCACCGTCCAGGTCTCGTCGGCCCGGCCCCAGCCCCGCTCGGCGTCGGCCCCGCCGCCGAGGGTGTACATGACGCTGTCAAGGTCGGGGCAGACCTTGAGCCCGTGCAGGTAGAGGTCGTCGCCGACGTTGACCACGGCGGTCACCCCGGCGCCCACCTCGCGGGCGTACGCCCGGACGCCGAGCAGGAATCGGGCACCCCCGATGCCGCCGGCCAGTACGACGATGCGCATGCCGCCCATCCTCCCGCACGCCCCGCGCCGGGGTCGCCGGTGCCCGGGGAGACTAGGCTCACGTCGGCAACTGTCCGTTACCGCCCCGAGGGGGAGTTCGTGACCAGCCCCGCCGAGCCCGCGTCCGGTGACGCGGCGCCCGCGTCCCACCCCGCCACCCCGGCCCGTCGGCTCACCGACCCGTTACGCGAGCTGATCGCGCTCGCGCTGCTCGGCTCGAACGCCGTTCTGCTGTTCGTCGGCCTGATCCGGCTGCTCGCCCCGGCCGACTACAGCACCTTCTACAGCCGGGCGGGCAGTGGCTTCTTCTCGTTCGCCGGCCTGGAGGCGGCCGTGCTGCCGGTGCTGGCCGTGCTGCTCGCCACGCACGTCGCCCCCGTGGCGCAGCGGGCGAAGCTGATCGTCCAGGTGGCGCTGGGCGAGTACGCCTTCGCCGCCCTTCTCGCCGCGCTCACCCTGCTGATCTGGACGGTCGACCGGCTCGCCAAGGCGGAGGTGCTCGACGCGTTCCTCGGCCTGCTGACCCGGGCCGCCTGGCTGGCGATCTTCGCGTCCGGGGCGTTCGTGGTCTTCCGGGTCTGGCGTGCCCTCTACTTCACCCCGAAGCCGAAGCCGGCCCCCGGCGTGTACGGCCAGCCGCAGCCGGGCTGGCCGCAGCAGCCCGGTCAGCCGGGCCAGGGCGGCCCGCAGGGCTGGGGCCCGGGCCAGCAGGGCGGCTGGCCGTCCGCCGGGCAGCAGCCCGGTTACCCGGTCGCCGGGCAGCAGCCCGGTTACCCCTCCGCCGGCCAGCCGGGTGGGTTCCCGGCCCCCGGCCAGCCGGGCTCGTTCGCCGGCCAGTCCGGCCCGCACGGGCAGCCGACCTCGCCGTTCGCCCCGGCCGCCCCGGCCTCCGCGCCCCCGGCCTCCGCGCCACCGGCTTCGGCGCCCCCGGCCTCCGCACCGCCGTACCCGGCCCCGCCGCAGTCCGGCCCGCCGTTCACGCCGCCCCAGGCGGGCGCGCAGCCGGCCTCGCCGTTCCCCCCGCCGCAGCCCATGGCGCCCGCCGCGCCCCCGTTCGGGCAGCCGCCGTCGGCCGACCCGACCCAGGCGATCCCGCGCCAGCCCGGCGAGCCGGGCGCGTCCGGCGGCGAGCGGAACTCCGACGCCGACCGCACCCAGCGCTTCCCGCGCGAGGACTGAACCGCCGCCCGTCGGGTGGGCTCCCCGGCCGGTCGCGGCCGCCGGGGAGCCCACCCGACGCGCTTTTGGGCACAACGGTCACCGCCGCGTGGCAGAGCGTCACTTCCCGAGGTCGGAGCGCGCCATCCCGGTCCGCCCCCTTTGCTCTGCACCCGGATACGCAACGCACTACGTACCGCGACGGGATCGCCGAACCCGCGCCATCCATGGCCTTGCATCTGCCCAGCCTGCCCCCGGTGTTGCGCCCATGGGTGCAGAGCAAAGGGAGCGAGGGACGTCTGGCAGGGTCAGCCAGACGTGACGGACAGTCAGCCCGGGGAGCCGCCGTGGGTCGCCGCTCGCCCGTCACCGGCCGTGTCCGGGGAGGCCGTCGCGTCGAAGGTGGCCTGGCCAGCGGATCAGGGCCGGCGGCAGGGCGCATAGGCTGGGCGGATGGTTGATCGCACCGAGCCCCGCCCCACCGCGGCCAGCATTGAGCGCGCCCTGCGCCGGGCCGCCTCCGGGCTCGCGCTGGACGTCGACGAGGCCGCCGCCCTGCTCGCCGCCCGGGGTGCCGCCCTCGACGAGCTGCTCCGCGTCGCCGGTGACATCCGCGACGCCGGGCTGCGCGACGCCGGCCGCCCCGACGTCGTCACGTACTCCAAGAAGGTCTTCGTCCCGTTGACCCGGCTCTGCCGGGACCGCTGCCACTACTGCACCTTCGCCACCGTCCCGCACCGGCTGCCGGCCGCCTTCCTCGACCGGGACGAGGTGCTCGCCATCGCCCGGCAGGGCGCGGCGCAGGGCTGCAAGGAGGCGCTGTTCACCCTCGGCGACCGGCCCGAGGAGCGCTGGCCGGCCGCCCGGGAGTGGCTGGACGCGCGCGGCTACGACTCGACCCTCGACTACCTGCGCGCCTGCGCGGTGGCGGTGCTGGAGGAGACGGGCCTGCTGCCCCACCTCAACCCCGGGGTGCTCTCCTGGTCGGAGCTCCAGCGGCTCAAGCCCGTCGCGCCGAGCATGGGCATGATGCTGGAGACCACCGCGACGCGGCTGTGGTCGGAGCCGGGCGGCCCGCACTTCGGCTCGCCCGACAAGGAGCCGGCGGTGCGGCTGCGGGTGCTCGACGACGCCGGCCGGGTCGGGGTGCCGTTCACCACGGGCATCCTGATCGGCATCGGCGAGACCCCGGCCGAGCGGGTCGACGCGCTCTTCGCGATCCGCCGGGCCCAGCGCGCGTACGGCCACCTCCAGGAGGTGATCGTGCAGAACTTCCGCGCCAAGCCGGACACGGCGATGCGCGGCATGCCCGACGCCGAGCTGCACGACCTCGCCGCCACGGTGGCGGTGGCCCGGGTGCTGCTCGGCCCCGGCGCCCGGATCCAGGCCCCGCCGAACCTGATCGCCGGCGAGTACGCCCTGCTGCTGCGCGCCGGCATCGACGACTGGGGCGGCGTCTCGCCGGTGACCCCCGACCACGTCAACCCGGAACGCCCCTGGCCGCAGCTCGACGAGCTGGCCCGGCGCACGGCGGAGGCCGGCTTCACACTGCGCGAGCGGCTGACGATCTACCCCGAGTACGTCCGGGCCGGCGACCCGTGGCTGGATCCGCGCCTGCTGCCGCACGTGTCCGCGCTGGCCGATCCGGCGACCGGCCTCGCCGTCGAGTCGGCCCGTCCGCAGGGCCGGCCCTGGCAGGAGCCGGAGGAGGTGTTCGGCGGCGGGCGGACCGACCTGCACGCCACCATCGACACCACCGGCCGCACCGGCGACCGGCGCGGTGACTTCGACAACGTCTACGGCGACTGGTCGGAGGTGGCCGCGCAGGCCGACGCGAGCCGGGCGGGAGCAGGGGCGGCAGCGGCGGCGGGAGCGGCAGCGACGGCCGGGGAGGGCGCCGGAAACGCCGAGCTGCGGGCCGGGCTGCGGCTGGCCGCCGACGACCCGGCGGCGCTGCTGACGCCGGCCCACGAGGCGAAGGCGCTCGCCCTGTTCGCCGCCGACGGGCCGGCGCTGGACGCGCTGTGCCGGATCGCCGACGACGTGCGCCGCGACACCGTCGGCGACGACGTCACCTACGTCGTCAACCGCAACATCAACTTCAGCAACGTCTGCTACGTCGGCTGCCGGTTCTGCGCGTTCGCCCAGCGGGAGCGCGACGCCGACGCGTACCGGCTCTCCGTCGACCAGGTGGCCGACCGGGCCGAGGAGGCGTGGGCCGCCGGCGCGACGGAGGTCTGCCTCCAGGGCGGCATCGACCCGAAGCTGCCGGTCACCGGGTACGCGGACCTGATCCGGGCGATCAAGGCCCGGGTGCCGGGGATGCACGTGCACGCGTTCTCGCCGATGGAGATCGTCACGGCGGCGGCGAAGGCCGGCGTGCCGGTGAAGGAGTGGCTGACCGGGCTGCGCGAGGCCGGCCTCGACACCATCCCGGGCACCGCCGCCGAGATCCTCGACGACGAGGTGCGCTGGGTGCTCACCAAGGGCAAGCTGCCGGCCGCCGCCTGGGTCGAGGTGGTCTCGACGGCCCACGAGCTGGGCATCCGGTCCAGCTCCACCATGATGTACGGCCACGTCGACCACCCCGGGCAGTGGCTGGCCCACTTCCGGGTGCTGGCCGGGGTGCAGGACCGCACCGGCGGGTTCACCGAGTTCGTGGCGCTGCCGTTCGTGCACACCAACGCCCCGATCTACCTCGCCGGCATCGCCCGGCCCGGCCCGACGTGGCGGGAGAACCGGGCGGTGCACGCGATGGCCCGGCTGCTGCTGCACGGCCGGATCGACAACATCCAGTGCTCCTGGGTGAAGCTCGGCGACGCCGGGACGGCGGCGATGCTCAACGGCGGCTGCAACGACCTGGGCGGCACCCTGATGGAGGAGACGATCTCCCGGATGGCCGGCTCGGGCAACGGCTCGGCGCGCACCGAGGAGCAGTTGCGGGCAATCGCGGCGCGGGCCGGACGACCGGCGCGCAAGCGGACGACCGCGTACGGTCACCTTCGGCCGTAGCGTCGAACCTTTCCGGCGTGCGGGCCGTACCACTGCTTGCCGGCGGCGGCTGAGGCCAGAGCCGCGGTCGGCGGCCCCCTGCGGGCCCGGCGGTCGGCCGGCCCCGCCTTTCGTCACCGCGGGCGCGGACGCGCCGCGCGCCGGAAAGGTTGCCCATGTCCAGTGATCAGCGGAAGCGGCGTTGGCCGCGACTGACCCGCCGGCAGACGTTGACCGCCGCGGCGAGCGCCACCCTCGGGGCCGCCGCGCTCACCGTGCCCGGGTTGTCCGCGGCGCAGAACTCCCCGTCGTCCGGCGGGAAGAAGGACGAGCCCATCGTCGTGCACCTGCGGGGCGGCGACGCCATGGACGTCTTCGTCGGCACGTCCCGGATCGAGGTACGCGACCGCGGCCTGGCGGACCGGCTGCGGCGCGCCGCCGGCAA
Source organism: Micromonospora haikouensis (assembly GCF_000876225.1). Taxonomy (NCBI): domain Bacteria; kingdom Bacillati; phylum Actinomycetota; class Actinomycetes; order Micromonosporales; family Micromonosporaceae; genus Micromonospora; species Micromonospora haikouensis. Next base: position 1,537,251 of record NZ_JXSX01000001.1, read on the forward strand.
GCGCTGACGCCGGCCCGGTCCCGTCTCTCCGGCGCGGCTCCCGGCGCCGGCCCTCTCCACTCTTCCCCTGATCGCTTGCTGCCCAGTGAGGTTGGTCCGCCATGTCTTCCCACCGCGAGGCCCCGGAGATCGCGAAAGATCCGGTCGCCGACAGCTCCGACCTGTACGCGTTCGTCAGCCCCGACCGTCCCGACTCGGTCACGCTGATCGCCAACTACGTGCCGTTGCAGCTCCCCTCCGGCGGCCCGAACTTCTTCGAGTTCGGCGACGACGTGCGGTACGAGATCCATATCGACAACGACGGCGACGGCAAGCCGGACGTCACCTACCGGTTCGAATTCACCACCGAGATCACGAACCCGAACAGCTTTCTCTACAACACGGGGCCGATCGAGTCGCTGGACAGCAAGAACTGGAACCGCAAGCAGTTCTACTCGCTGACCCGCATCGCCGACGGCAGGGAGCACCGGCTGGCCAACAAGCTGGCGTGCCCGCCGTGCAACGTCGGCCCGCTGTCCACCCCGAACTACGCGGCCCTGGCCCGGCAGGCCACGTTCAGCCTGTCGACGGGGGAGAAGGTCTTCGCCGGGCAACGCGCCGACGGGTTCTTCGTCGACCTGGGGGCGATCTTCGACCTGGGCACCCTGCGGCCGTTCCAGCAGTTGCACGTGGCTGGCAAGAAGCTGTTCAAGGCCGAGGGGGAGCCGGTCAACGCCACCGACCGGATGAACGTGCACACCCTCGCCGTGCAGGTCCCGCTGAGCCGGGTGCGCCGCCGGGCCAACCGGTACGGCACGCACGACCGCGCCTCGGTCATCGGCGTGTGGACGTCGGCGTCGCGCCAGCAGGCGCGGATCCTCGGCAACGGTTCGGCGAAGGACACCGCCACCGGCCCGTTCGTGCAGGTGTCACGGCTCGGCAACCCGTTGTTCAACGAGGTCATCGTGCCGATGTCCAAGAAGGACGAGTGGAACACGCTGCCGCCCACCGAGGACAAGCGGTTCGCGAAGTTCGTCGAGCAGCCGGAGCTGGCCGCCCTGCTCCCGGTGCTCTACCCGGGCGTGTTCCCCAAGCTGGACGCGCTGAACAAGACGAAGAAGCCGCGCGCGGACCTGCTGGCGATCCTGCTCACCGGCATCCCGGCCGGGCTGATCCAGGGCTTCTCCAACAACACCGGCGACGTCCAGGCCGACATGCTGCGGCTGAACACGGCCATCAGGCCCAGCGCCAAGCCGGACCGGTTCGGGGTGCTCGGCGGGGACCTGGCGGGCTTCCCGAACGGGCGGCGGGTCGCCGACGACGTGGTCAGCATCGCGCTGCGGGCCATCGCCGGGGTCACCGTGCCGCTGGTCGACAAGGGGTTCACCCCGGACGCGGCGGCCGGCGCGGTCACCCCGGGCCTGAGCGCCGCCGACGTGACGGCCCCGTTCCTGCGCAACTTCCCCTTCCTCGGCACGCCGTACGACGGGTTCAACAACCCGCCGGCGTCGTCCTGACCCGGACGGAGCGAACCGATGCACTCCCACCACCATCACCACGCGTACGGGCCGACGGAGACCGGCACCGTCGTCCTCGATCTGGGTGGCGACACGGGTGCCCTGATCATCTACACGGGCCGGGAACTGCACGGCCGGGAGATCGAGATCAGTCGGGTCGACGGGGCGGACGCGCCGCGCACCCACGTCGCGGTGCGTGAGCGCATCGTGCAGGACGGCACCTTCCACAGTGCCGTCTACCCGGATCTTGCCGCAGGGCTCTATACCGTCTGGTGGGATGAGGACACACCCGCCGGGACGGTCACCGTGGCCGGGGGGACGGTCGCGGAGTTCACCTGGCCCACCAGCGCACCTTCGGTGGCGATCTGACCCACCGCTCAGTTCCGACCGCTGCGCCCCGTCCACCATGTGGACGGGGCGCTGTCGGCGTTGCGGGCCCGATGGGCAGTCTCGGCCAAGTCGCGTTAACCTGTGCCCCACCAAGATCAGCATCGCGTCGTAGCCCCGCCCCCCGGGGCCGCGCCGGCGGCTTCGGGGAGCCGGCCGGCGGGCCGCCGCGGCAAGAAAACTCGGGCAACTCGCCGGGGAGGGCGTTACTCGTCCGGGGTCTGAATCGATAGGGCAGGTTGCGAGGCCGGACGGCCGCAAGGGCCGTCCACGGCGTGTCGGGAGGGCGACTCCATTATCAAGTTCGGCTTGACGGCGCACGCATTACACGCGTGTAATTTGAATGGGGTTGTTCGCACGGAACGCAACAAATGGGGACCGGACGGACACGCACGCCTTTCGCGTGGGGGGTTGCAGCGGCGACGACGCCGGTGCGCGACAAGGAGGCATCTTTAGATGGACGGCCAGCTTGAGGTGGCCGACCTGCTCGGAAACGCGCCGGAGTGGCAGGAGCAGGCACTCTGCTCCCAGACCGACCCGGAGGCGTTCTTCCCCGAGAAGGGCGGCTCGACCCGCGAGGCGAAGCGGATCTGCTCGCGGTGCGAGGTCAAGACCGAATGCCTGGAATACGCTCTCGGCCACGACGAGCGGTTCGGGATCTGGGGTGGGCTCTCGGAACGGGAGCGGCGCAAGCTCAAGCGGCGGGCCGCCTGAGCGATGCCGGGCCGGGGCGGTGGGGGCCGCCCGGCCCGGGCGTCCGGAGCGCGCGTCGGGGGGCGCGCGCCGGGGCGCAGCGGGGCTGCGGGGCGCGGCTGGGCGGGCGGGGCCGGGAGCCGGTCGGCTACGCCAGCTCGTCCGGGTCGACGCCCAGCAGGTTCGCCACCTGCTCGATGATCACGTCGTGCACCAGGTCGGCCAGGTCCTCCCGGTCCATGGCCCGGAACTCCAGCGGCCGGCGGTAGAGCACGATCCGGGGCGGGACCTCCTGCCGGCCGGGGCGCCCCGGCAGCAGCCGGGCCAGCGGCACCTCGCCGTCCTCCAGCACGTCGGAGTCGTAGACGTTCAGGTCCGGCGGCACGTCCTCCACCGCGAACTCCACGCCGGCCAGCTCCTTGGCGAACCGCCGCTCCAGGGTCTCGACCGTGTCGAGCACCAGGTCGTCGAAGACCTCGGCCTTGGTCCGGGCCAGCGGCACGGTCGCCGGCACCAGCCGCCCGCGCAGGCCCCGCCCGTGCCGGTCACGGTGGGCGCGCCGGCCGGGGCCGGGGCGGCGGTGTTCCGGACTGGTCATGACGCACAGGGTAGCCCGCCGAGTCGCCCCGCCCACGGCTGTGCGGCTGTCGCGGCGCGCCGACCCCGCCCGTCACCGCCCGACGCGTCGGATGTTGCGAATTGTGATCTCGATGACGGGCGTGTCGCAACGCGAACCGGTGCGCCGGACCCGGTAATGGAGATACCCTCCCGCCGTGAGGTCACCACGGCGCTGCTCAAGAAACGGCTGCCCCCGGCAAGCGGTCGCCACATTGACCTATGTCTACAACGAGTCGACGGCCGTGGTCGGGCCCCTCGCGGCCTTCGCCGAGCCGCACACGTACGACCTCTGTGAGCCCCACGCGCGCAGCCTGACGGCCCCCCGGGGCTGGAACGTGGTCCGCCACGAGGGCGAGTTCGAGCCCCCGCCGCCCAGCGCCGACGACCTGGTCGCCCTCGCCGAGGCCGTCCGCGAGGCCGCCCGGCCCGCGCCGCCCCGCCCGCCGAGCGACGACCAGGGCGGCGCGCCGCAGCACCACCACAACCCGCAGACGGGCCGCCGTGGCCACCTGCGGGTGATCCCGCCGAACCACTGACCGCCGATCCACCGTGCCCCCCGTCGGCGCGGCGCGGAGGCGCGCGCCGGGCCGCTCAGTGGCCGAGGAAACGCTGGAACACGGCGGCCCGCCGGGCCGGTCGGCCCGTGCGCAGCTCCGCCCGGTCGGCGGAGAGCATCACCCGCAGGCCCGCGTTGACGGCCAGCCAGCGCAGCGGCTCCGGCTCCCAGCGCGGCGAGCGGTGTCCCACCCACGGCAGGTCGGTCAGGTCGCTGTCCGCGCCGAGGATCAGATCGGCGAGGGTACGCCCGGCGAGGTTCGTCGTCGCGACCCCGTCGCCGACGTACCCGCCGGCCCAGGCGAGCCCGGTCGCCCGGTCCAGCCCCACCGACGCCGACCAGTCGCGGGCGACGCCGAGCGGGCCGCCCCAGGTGTGCGTCACGGGCACCTGCGGCCCGAGCGCCGGGAACAGCTCGCCCAGCGTCCGGCGCAGCGCGGCGAACACCCGGGGCTCCCGGTCGAACTCGGGCCGCACCCGGGACCCGAAGTGGTACGGCGCGCCCCGCCCGCCGAAGGCCAGCCGGCCGTCGGCCGTGCGCTGCCCGTAGATGATCACGTGGCGGTGGTCGGAGAACGTCTCCCGCTCGGCCAGCCCGATCCGCGCCCACGTCTCCTCGGGCAGCGGCGCGGTGGCCACCATCAGCGAGTAGACCGGCGCGACGACCCGCCGCTGCCCGGGCAGCCCCGGCGTGTACCCCTCGGTCGCCCGCACCACCACCGGCGCGCGGACCGCCCCGGCCGGGGTCACGGCCGCCCCGGCCCGGATCGCGGTCACCGGCGTCCGCTCGTGGACGGTCACCCCCCGACGCTCGACCGCCCGGGCCAGCCCGCGCGCCAGCCGGGCCGGGTGCACCACGGCGCAGTGCGGGGTGTACGTCCCTCCGCGTACCCCGTCGGCGTGGCAGCGGGCGGCGGCCTCGGCCGCGTCGAGCAGCACCAGGTCGTCGGCGGTCAGGCCGTGCGCGTGGGCCTGCGCCACCTCCGCGCGGGCGCGGCCGAGCTGGGCCGCGCTGCGGGCCAGCGTCACCGTCCCGCCGAGGTGCCAGTCGCAGTCGATGCCCTCGGCGTCGGCCACCCGCCCCACCTCGCGGACGGTGGCCTGCATGGCCCGCTGCATCCGCAGCGCCGCGTCGCGGCCGTGCCGGCGGGCGAGCGCCGGCAGCGAGGTCGGGAACAGCGCCGAGCACCAGCCGCCGTTGCGCCCCGACGCGCCGTACCCGGCGATCTCGGCCTCCAGCACCGTGATCCGCAGCGCCGGGTCGGCGAGCGCGAGGTAGTACGCCGTCCACAGGCCGGTGTACCCGGCCCCGACGATCACGACGTCCGCGTCGGCGTCCCCGCCCAGCGGCGGGCGGGGCGTCAACGGTTCGTCCACGGTGGACAGCCAGTACGACAGCTCCTGGTAGCGCATGCGACGGCCCGGCTTCGCGTCGGCTCGGCGGTTACAGCCGGGCCCACGCCTCGGTGAGCACCGCGCGCAGGATCTGCTCCATCTCGTCGAACTGCTGCTGCTCGGCGATCAGCGGCGGCGCGAGCTGCACGACGGGGTCGCCCCGGTCGTCGGCCCGGCAGTAGAGCCCGGCGGAGAACAGCGCGGTGGAGAGGAACCCGCGCAGCAGCCGCTCCGACTCCGCCTCGTCGAACGTCGCCCGGGTCGCCTTGTCCTTCACCAGCTCGATGCCGTAGAAGTAGCCGTCGCCCCGCACATCGCCGACGATCGGCAGGTCGTGCAGCTTCTCCAGGGTGGCGCGGAAGGCGTCCTCGTTGGCCCGGACGTGCCCGATCAGGTCCTCCCGGGCGAACACCTCCAGGTTGGCCAGGGCCACCGCACAGGAGACCGGGTGACCGCCGAAGGTCACCCCGTGGGCGAACATGCCGGTCTCGGTGAGGAACGGCTCCATCAGCCGGTCGCTGGCGATCATCGCGCCGAGCGGGGCGTACCCGGAGGTGATGCCCTTCGCGGTGGTGATGATGTCCGGCCGGTAGCCGTAGCGGACCGCGCCGAAGTACTCGCCGAGCCGCCCCCACGAGCAGATCACCTCGTCGGAGACGAGCAGCACGTCGTACGCGTCGCAGATCTCGCGGACCCGCTCGAAGTAGCCGGGCGGCGGCGGGAAGCAGCCGCCGGAGTTCTGCACCGGCTCCAGGAAGACCGCCGCGACGGTGTCCGGCCCCTCCCGCTCGATCGCCCGCCGGATCTCCTCGGCCGCCCACCGGCCGAACGCCTCGGGCGAGTCGCCGTGCTCCGGGGCCCGGTAGAGGTTCGTGTTCGGCACCTTCACCGCGCCGGGCACCAGCGGCTCGAAGTCGGTCTTGATGCCGGGGAGCCCCGTGATCGACAGCGCGCCCATCGACGTGCCGTGGTACGCGATGTAGCGGCTCACGACCTTGTACTTGTTGGGCTTGCCGGTCCGCTTGAAGTAGGCCCGGGCCAGCTTCCACGCCGCCTCGACGGCCTCGGAACCGCCAGTGGTGAAGAAGACCCGGTTCAGGTCGGCCGGGGTCAGCGAGGCGATCTTCTCGGCCAACTCCACGGCCTTCGGGTGCGCGTACGACCACAGCGGGAAGTAGGCCAGCTCGCCGGCCTGCTTCGCCGCGGCCTCGGCCAACTCGGTGCGCCCGTGGCCGGCGTTGACGACGAAGAGGCCGGCCAGCCCGTCCAGGTAGCGGCGGCCCTGCGAATCCCACACGTACGCGCCCTCGCCGCGCACGATCGTCGGCACCTCGCCTGCGGAGTAGCTGGCCATCCGGGTGAAGTGCATCCAGAGGTGGTCGGTGGCGTTGGCCATGTCAGCCCCATCGGGTCTCGGGCCGGTCAGGGGTGACACCGGCCGCTCTGCCCACGGTTATCCCATAGCCGCACGCCGAAAGGCAAGTGGTATCGGTGGCGCTTGACCCGCTGGGCAACGGATTCGGCGCGCTGTGGCGCTGTGGGCAACGGAATCCGCATCGTGATTGATCTCTCGCATCTCCCGGCTCCCTGCGGCTCTCCCGGCTCTTCCGGCTCTCGCGGTCCGTGCGGCCCGTGCGGGTCCTGCGGCTCTCCCGGGCCGTGCGGGTCCTAGGGCCCGCGTGGATCCTGCGGCCCTCCCGTGCCGTGCGGGTCTCGCTGGCCGCGCGGGTCCTGTCGTTCCCCGGTCGGTGACGTTGCGCGGGACGGCCGGGTGCGGGCAAGCGGTCGGCCCTAGGGAGCTGAGTCACCAACGACATCACCCGCCCCCGACCGCCCCCCGCCGCATCCCCGCAACCCCGCCACATCCCCACGTCACTGACCCTCGGCCGCCACTCCCGCCACATCCCCACGTCACTGACCCTCGGCCGCCACTCCCGCCACATCCCCACGTCACTGACCCTCGGCCGCCACTCCCGCCACTCCAGCCACATCCGCCAACCCGGCCACATCCTCCGCTCCCAGCCGCATCCCCACGCACCCGCGGCCGCCCCCACGCCACCCTCCGGGCGCCTCGCCCGCCGCCCCGGCCGCCCCGAAACGCAGATCTTGGAGCGAAATGGCCCCTCCGGGGGCCGGAATCTTCCAAGATTCACCCGCCCCCGCCCCCGCCCCCCGCCCCCGCCTCGCCCGGTCCCGGTCCTCGGGCTGTGAGGGCTGGGGCTGGGGTGAGTCATCTACGACATCAGCTCCCTAGTGGCGCGAGGGACCTTCGCCTCGCCGGGTGGGCGCCCCTGAGGCCACCCGGTCACCCAGCCGCCTACCCGCCCGGCCGCCCGGCCCGGCCACCCAGCCGCCTACCCGCCCGGCCCGGCCACCCGGCCCGGCTGGCCAGGCAGGCGGGTGGGTGGGTGGGCAGTCCGGCGGGCAGGGTCGGGCGGCCGGCCAGGCGGGGGCGGGGCGGCCGGGCGGGTGGGTAGGGACGGGGCCGGTAGTCCGGTGGGTGGTGGACGTTGTCGGGGCGTTGGCCGGGCGTTCGACACCCATTTCGAATGCGCACGAGACGTGCGGAACAGGTCCCGCCGCCACCTGCCGTTTCGGGCCCACCGCCGGCACCCTGCGTCGCTATGGTGCCCACTACACGTGACCGCGACAGGAGGTGCGATGGGCAACGAGACGCTGCGGGTGGCGATGGCCGCCGTGGGGGAGACCGCCGAGTCGCTGGCGGGCAAGGTCCGGGTCGATCCGAAGACGGCCGGCCGGTGGGTGTCGCAGGGACGCATCCCGCACGCGCGCACCCGGTTGGCGGTGGCCAAGGTGCTCGGTCGGGAGGCCGCCGAGCTGTGGCCGGAGCCGTTTCGCCGCCGGGACCTGCCCTGGTTCCGCAAGTGGGCCGAGCTGGAGCAGGTCGCCATCTCGATCCGCTCCTACCAGCCGTTGCTGGTGCCGGGGCTGCTCCAGACCGAGGCGTACGCGCGGGCGGTCCTGAGCACCGGCGGGCTGCTGCCGCCGGCCGAGGTGGGGCGGATCGTCGCCGGCCGGCTCGACCGGCAGGCGATCCTCGACGCCGAGGCCCCGCCGCGACTCGTCGCGGTGATCGACGAGGTGGTGCTGCGCCGGGTGGTCGGCGACCGGGCGGTGATGGCCGGGCAGGTCGCCCACCTCGCGGCGCTGGCCGGGCGGGAGCACGTGCAGGTGCGGGTGATCCCGGCCGAGAACCCGTGGCACACCGGGCTGGCCGGGCCGTTCGTCCTTGCCGGTTTGCCCGACGGGACGGAATTGGCTTATATCGACAACCAGCTACGCGGTCAGGTCGTCAGCGACCCGGTCGACGTTGCTAGCCTGGGGCGCAGGTGGGAGAGCGTCACCGGCGAGGCGCTGCCCCGCCGCCAGTCGATCGAGCTGATCAGGGAGGTGGCGACGACGTGGAGCTGACCGACGCGCCGACGGACGCACCCATGGGCGCGCTGGCCGGTGCCCGGTGGCGCACCGCGACCCGCAGCAGCAACAACGGCGGTGACTGCGTCGAGGTGGCCGACAACCTGCCCGGCCGGGTGCTGGTGCGCGACAGCAAGGATCGCGACGGCGGCATCCTGAGCTTCGCCCCGGCCGCCTGGCGGGCCTTCGTCGGGCAGGCTCAGGCGGTGCCCCAGCTGTAGGTCTGCTTGCGCAGCTTGAGATAGACGAACGCCTCGGTGGCGAGCACCCCGTCGACGGCGCGCAGCCGCTGCAGGATCTCCAGCAGGTGTGCGTCGTTGCGGCACACCACCTCGGCGAGCAGGTCGAACGACCCGGCGGTGATCACCACGTAGTCGACCTCCTCGAACTCGGCGAGCCGGTCGGCCACCGTCTCCAGGTCCCCGTCGGTGCGTAGGCCGATCATGGCCTGCCGGGGGAAGCCGAGCTGGAGCGGGTCGGTGACCGCGACGATCTGCATCACCCCGGCGTCGAGCAGCCGCTGCACCCGCTGGCGCACCGCCGCCTCGGACAGGCCGACCGCCTTGCCGATCGTCGCGTACGGCCGGCGGCCGTCCTCCTGGAGCTGCTCGATGATCTGCTTGGCGACGTCGTCCAACAGAGCGTGACTGGCACCTTCACGCACGGCGACGCGTCGACCCCCGCCGCCGCTCTCCTGCTGTCGGATGACCATCGTCAGCTCCCCATGTCCGCTTCTCCTCCGGGATCGTAGTGCCCCGGCGCAGTCTGGCGTAATTCGTGGTGCATTGCTATGCCCGCAACGGAATCCCTTGTGAGGCAGGTCGGCTCATGTCAGGATCAGTCGTCCATCGCCTGAAGACCCTCCCGCCGTCGGGCCTCCCCCGTCCCGCCCGCCGACGATGACCCCCTAGGAGTCGTCACATGCGAACTCCCCTCCGGCCCCTCACCCGGCGTGGTCTGCTCACCGGCACCCTCGGCTCGGCCGCGATGCTCGCCACGGCGGGCGCGCTCGCCGGCTGCGGCACCAAGGGCGCCGTGCAGACCGAGGCCGGCTGCGTCAGCGAAGACCTCTCCGGCACGGAGAAGAAGCTGGCGTTCTCGAACTGGCCGCAGTACATGGACGTCGACGAGAAGGACGAATCGAAGCGCCCCAGCCTGGACGCGTTCGTCGCGAAGACCGGCATCCAGGTCACCTACACCGAGGACATCAACGACAACAACGAGTTCTTCGGCAAGGTGCAGAACCAGCTCGCGGCCTGTCAGGGCACCGGGCGGGACATCATCGTGCTCACCGACTGGATGGCCGCCCGGATGATCCGGCTCGGCTGGATCCAGAAGCTCGACCCGGCGAAGATCCCCAACGTGGCGGCGAACCTGCTGCCGTCGCTGCTCAACCGCTCCTTCGACCCGGACAGCCGGATCGCCGTCCCGTGGCAGTCCGGCCTGGCCGGCCTCGCGTACAACGGGTCGGTCACCAAGGAGATCCGCACCGTCGACGAGCTGCTGACGCGGCCCGACCTCAAGGGCAAGGTCACCGCGCTGTCCGAGATGCGCGACACGATGGGCCTGCTGATGCAGTCCAACGGGCACGACCCGGCGAACTTCACCACCGCCCAGTTCGACGACGCGCTCAACAAGCTCAAGAGGGCCGTCGACTCCGGGCAGATCCGCAAGTTCACCGGCAACGACTACGCCCCCGACCTGGCCAAGGGCGACATCGCGGCGTGCGTCGGCTGGTCCGGCGACATCATCCAGCTCTCCGGGGAGAACGACAAGATCAAGTTTGTCGCGCCCGACTCCGGCGTGATGCTCTTCAGCGACAACATGATGGTGCCCAACAAGGCCACCCACAAGGCGAACGCCGAAGAGCTGATCAACTACTACTACGAGCCGGCCGTCGCCGCGAAGCTCGCCGCGTACGTCAACTACATCTGCCCCGTGCAGGGCGCGAAGGCCGAGATGGAGAAGATCGACCCGGAGTTGGCCGCCAACCCGCTGATCTTCCCCGACGAGGCGCTGCTGTCGAAGTCCAAGGTGTTCATGGCCCTGGACGAGAAGCAGGAGAAGGAGTTCGAGGGCAAGTTCCAGCAGGTCATCGGGGCGTGACGGGGATGAGCGCGAAGACGACGGGACACGACGCGCCGGCCGGCGACCTGCGGCTGGTCAACCTGACCAAGAGGTTCGGCATCTTCACCGCGGTCGACGACCTCGGCCTGACCATCCCGCAGGGCTCGTTCTTCGCCCTGCTCGGGGCGTCCGGCTGCGGCAAGACCACCACCCTGCGCATGATCGCCGGCCTGGAGCAGCCGACGAGCGGGCAGGTGCTCCTCGGCGACCGGGACATCGCCCGGCTGCGCCCGTACAAGCGGCCGGTCAACACCGTGTTCCAGAGCTACGCGCTCTTCCCGCACCTCGACATCTTCGACAACGTGGCGTTCGGGCTGCGTCGGCGCGGCATCCGCTCGGTCGACGCCGAGGTCAACCGGATGCTCGCCCTGGTGCAGCTCGCCGACTTCGGCCACCGCCGGCCCGCCCAGCTCTCCGGCGGGCAGCAGCAGCGCGTCGCGCTCGCCCGGGCGCTGATCAACCGGCCGCAGGTGCTGCTGCTCGACGAGCCGCTCGGCGCGCTCGACCTGAAGCTGCGCCGGCAGATGCAGATCGAGCTCAAGCGCATCCAGACCGAGGTCGGCATCACCTTCGTGCACGTCACCCACGACCAGGAGGAGGCCATGACCATGGCCGACACGGTCGCGGTGATGAACGCCGGCAAGATCGAGCAGCTCGGCGCGCCCGCCGACATCTACGAGTACCCGGCCACCGCGTTCGTGGCGAACTTCCTCGGCCAGTCCAACCTGCTCGCCGCCGAGGCCGCCGGGCCCGCCGGGTCCGACGTGCCGGTCACCGCCCACGGCGCGCGCTACTCCGTGCCCGCCGGCCGCGCCCGCGTCGCCTCGGGCCCGGTCTACCTGGGGGTACGCCCCGAGAAGCTGCACCTCGTCGACGCCGCCGACCGGGTCCCCGCCGGCCACCAGTACGTCACCGGGGTGGTCACCGACGCCTCGTACGTGGGGGTCAGCACCCAGTATCTGGTGCGCACCGGGTGGGGCAGCGAACTGACCGCGTTCGCGGCGAACAGCGGGCTCGGCGGCCGGGTGCCCGTCGGCGCGTCCGTGGTGGCGCACTGGGACCCCCGGCACGCGTTCCTGCTGCCCCGCCCGCCCGGCGCGGACGACGCCACCGCCGGGCTGCTCGACGAGCCGGTGGGTGCGTCCTCGTGACCGCGCTGGCCCACGTGCCCACGTCGACGGGGCAACCGGCGACGCCCCCGCCGCCGCCCCGGGGCGGGCGGCACCGGCTGCTGCCGTACCTGCTGCTCCTGCCCGGCGCGGCCTGGCTGCTGCTGTTCTTCGCCGTGCCGCTGTTCCAACTCGCCGCCGCCAGCCTCTACGACCCCAGCGGTTCCCTCTCCACCGGGTACGCGCTGACCTGGGCGTTCGGCAACTACCCCGACGCGGTGCAGGCGTACTGGCCGCAGCTCGGCCGGTCGTTCCTCTACGCCGGGATCGCGCTCGTGCTGGGCCTGCTGATGGGCTACCCGCTGGCGTACGCGATCGCCCAGAAGGCCGGCCGGTGGAAGAACCTGCTGTTGGTCTGCGTCGTCGCCCCCATGTTCACCAGCTTCCTGGTGCGCACCCTGGCCTGGAAGACGATCCTGTCCGACAACGGCGCTCTGGTCGGGCTGCTGCGCGACGTGCACCTGCTCGGCCCCGACGGCCGGCTGCTCGCCACCCCCGTCGCGGTGGTGCTCGGGCTGACGTACAACTTCCTGCCGTTTCTGGTCCTGCCGCTGTACGCGAGCCTGGAGCGGCTCGACTACCGGCTGCTGGAGGCGGCCGGCGACCTGTACGCGAGCCCGGTGCAGACGTTCCGCCGGGTCACCCTGCCGCTGTCGATGCCCGGCCTGATCGCCGGCACGCTGCTGTTCTTCATCCCGGCCACCGGCGACTACATCAACGCCGAGCTGCTCGGCACCCCCAACGAATACATGATCGGCAACGTCATCGACTCGGCGTTCCTGGTCCGGCTGGACTACCCGCAGGGCGCGGCCCTGTCGTTCCTGCTGATGGCGGCGATCCTCGCGGTGGTCTTCGTCTACCTGCGCCGGGCCGGCACGGAGGAGGTGCTGTGAGAGTCTCCCGCTGGCTCGCCGACCACTGGGTGATGGGCGTCGCCCTGCTCGTCCTCGGCTACCTGTCGCTGCCCATCGCCGTGGTCGCCGCCCTGTCGTTCAACCGCCCGTCGAGCCGCCTGTCGTACGACTTCAACGAGTTCACCCTCGACAACTGGCGGCAGCCCTGCGCCACCTCCGACATGTGCGACGCCGTGGTGCGCAGCGTGCAGATCGGCTTCATCGCCACCGTCGTCGCCACCGTGCTCGGCACGCTGATGGCGTTCGCGCTGGTGCGGCACCGGTTCACCGGCCGCTCCGGGATCAACGTGCTGATCTTCCTGCCGATGGCCACCCCCGAGCTGGTCATGGGCACCTCGCTGCTGGCGCTGTTCGTCTCCGCCGGGGTGCCGCAGGGCTTCTGGACCGTCGTCATCGCCCACGTCATGTTCTGCGTGTCGTTCGTGGTGGTCACCGTCAAGGCCCGGCTCGCCGGCATGGACCGCCGGCTGGAGGAGGCCGCCGCCGACCTGTACGCCAGCCCGTGGCAGACGTTCCGCCTGGTCACCCTGCCGTTGGTGCTCCCCGGCATCGTGGCCGCCGCGCTGCTGGCGTTCTCGCTCAGCTTCGACGACTTCATCATCACCAACTTCAACGCCGGCACCACCGTCACGTTCCCCATGTACGTCTGGGGTGCCGCCCAGCGGGGCATCCCGCCGCAGGTCAACGTCATCGGCACGGCCATGTTCGCCATCGCGCTGCTGCTCGTCGGGCTCAGCTCGCTGCGCGGGCGGCGGGCCCGCCGGCACACCCTCCCGGTCGCACCGGCGACCGGCCGGCGGGCGAAGAGCCCGTCATGATCCTCCCGCATACCGGCCGGGCGCTCGCCGACGCGGCGCCCGTACCGTACTGGCTCGACCGGCCCGAACGCCCCGACCCGCTGCCCCCGCTGACCGGCGCGCACACCGCCGACCTGCTGGTGATCGGCGGCGGGTACGGGGGGCTCTGGGCCGCCCTGCTCGCCAAGCAGGCCGACCCCGACGCCGACGTGCTGCTCGTCGACGCGGGCACCTGCGGCTGGGCCGCGTCGGGGCGCAACGGCGGGTTCTGCTCCGCCTCGCTCACGCACGGCCTCGCCAACGGCGTCGCCCGGTTCCCCGGGGAGGTCGCCGAGCTGGAACGCCTCGGCCGGGAGAACCTCGCCGCGATCGCCGCCACCGTCGACGCGTACGGCATCGACTGCGACTTCGAGCGCACCGGCGAGCTGGCCGTGGCCGTGCGGCCGTACCAGCTCGACGGGCTCGCCGAGGACGCGGAGCTGGCCCGCGGCTTCGGCCACGACGTGCGGCTGCTCGGCCGCGACGAGGTGCGCGCCGAGGTGGACTCGCCGACGTACCTCGGCGGGATGTGGGACCGTGACCGGGTGGCCATGCTCGACCCGGCGAAGCTCGCCTGGGGCCTGCGCCGTGCCTGCCTCGACCTGGGCGTCCGGATCCACGAGCACACCCGGGTCACCGGGCTGCGCGGCGACGCCGCCGCCCTGGCGGCCAGCACGGCCGGCGGCGTCGAGCAGGCCCCCGGCGTCGTCCGCGCCCGCCGGGTCGTGCTCACCACCAACGCGTTCCCGCCGCTGCTGCGGCGACTGCGGGCCTGGGTCGTGCCCGTCTACGACTACGCGCTGATGACCGAGCCGCTGACCGACGCCCAGCGCGACGCGATCGGCTGGCGCAACCGGCAGGGCCTCGCCGACACCGGCAACCAGTTCCACTACTACCGGATCACCCGCGACGGGCGGATCCTGTTCGGCGGCTACGACGCCGTCTACCACCACGGCAACCGGGTCGCCCCCGAGTTGGAGCAGCGCCCCGCCACCTTCACCGCCCTCGCCGAGCACTTCTTCACCACGTTCCCGCAACTCGCCGACGTCCGGTTCAGCCACCGCTGGGGCGGCGTCATCGACACCTGCACCCGGTTCTGCCCGTTCTTCGGCACCGCCTACGACGGCCGGCTCGCCTACGCCGCCGGCTACACCGGCCTCGGCGTCGGGGCCACCCGGTTCGGCGCGCGCGTCATGCTCGACCTGCTCGCCGGCACGGACACCCCGCTCACCCGGCTCGCCCTCGTCCGGGGCAAGCCGCTGCCGTTCCCGCCGGAGCCCGTCCGGGCCGCCGGCATCCACCTCACCCGCTGGTCGCTGGCCCGCGCCGACGCGCGCGACGGCCGGCGCAACCCGTGGCTCCGTACGCTCGATCGTCTTGGTTTGGGGTTCGATTCCTGATGCGTATCCTGCTCGTCGGCGCCGGCGGGGTCGGCTCCGCCGCCGCCGCCATCGCCGCCCGCCGAACATTCTTCGACACCATGGTCGTCGCCGACGCCGACGCCGCCCGCGCCGCGCGGGCCGTCGCCGGCCACGGCGACCGGTTCGTCGCCGCGACCGTCGACGCCTCCTCCGCCGACGCCGTCGCCGCGCTGTGCCGCGAACACCGGATCACCCACGTGCTCAACGCCGTCGACCCGCGCTTCGTCATGCCGATCTTCGACGGCGCGTACGCGGCCGGCGCCGACTACCTCGACATGGCCATGTCCCTGTCCCACCCGCACCCGAAGCGCCCCTACGCCGAGACCGGGGTGAAGCTCGGCGACGAGCAGTTCGCCGTCGCCGACCGGTGGGCGTCCGCCGGCCGGCTCGCCCTGTGCGGCATCGGCGTCGAACCGGGCCTGTCCGACGTCTTCGCCCGCTACGCCGCCGACGAGCTGTTCGCCGAGATCGACGAGATCGGGGTACGCGACGGCGCGAACCTGACGGTCGAGGGCTACGACTTCGCCCCGTCGTTCTCCATCTGGACCACCATCGAGGAGTGCCTCAACCCGCCGGTGATCTGGGAACGCGACCGGGGCTGGTTCACCACCGAACCGTTCAGCGAGCCCGAGGTGTTCCACTTCCCCGAGGGCATCGGCCCCGTCGAGTGCGTCAACGTCGAGCACGAGGAGGTGCTGCTCATCCCGCGCTGGGTCGACGCCCGGCGGGTCACCTTCAAGTACGGCCTCGGCGAGGAGTTCATCGAGGTCCTGCGCACCCTGCACAAGCTCGGCCTCGACTCCACCGAGCCGGTCACCGTGCGCGGCGTGCGGATGTCCCCGCGCGACGTGGTCGCCGCCGCCCTGCCCGACCCGGCCACCCTCGGCGACCGGATGCGCGGCAAGACCTGCGCCGGCACCTGGGTCACGGGCGTCGGGAAGGACGGCGAGCCCCGCGAGGTCTACCTCTACCACGTCGTCGACAACGAGTGGTCCATGGCCGAGTACGGCCACCAGGCCGTCGTCTGGCAGACCGCCGTCAACCCGGTCGTCGCCCTGGAACTGCTCGCCACGGGGGAGTGGTCGGGGGCCGGGGTCATCGGCCCCGAGGCGCTGCCCCCGCGCCCGTTCCTCGACCTGCTCACCGGCTACGGCTCCCCCTGGGGCATGGAGGACCGGTGACCCGGTAGCACCGAAGTGCGACCTGCGCTTGTTTAGCCTGAGCTATAGTTTCGGCATGGGTGCGGCAGCGAGTCGGCGTTGGTCCGTGCGGGTCACCGGGGAAGTCCGGGAATGGCTCCGCGAACTCCGGCGGACCGACCTGGACACCTACCGATCCGTGAGCGTCGCGGTCGACATGCTCGCGGAGGTAGGGCCGGCGCTCGGCCGCCCGCTCGTGGACACCCTGCGCGGGTCGAGCATCAGCAACCTCAAGGAGCTGCGGCCGAGATCCGGGCGGGACGTCGCAGTCCGGGTGCTGTTCGTCTTCGATCCGTGGTCCCAGGCGGTGCTGCTCGTCGCCGGCAACAAGGCGCACAACTGGACCCGGTGGTACCAGGAGAACATCCCGCTGGCCGAGATCGCCTACAAGGCATGGTTGCACCATGAGAGTCAGCGAAGGGGGAAGACGTGACCGAGTTCCACGACTGGGAGAACGTCCGGGAGGAACTCCGCGACGACGACGGGGCGTACGAGCAGGAGCGGGCCCGGACCGAGGCATGGGTGAGCGCCTTCCACCTCGCCGAGGAGCGCAAGCGGCTCGGGCTCACCCAGCGCCAGGTCGCCGAGCTGATGGGGGTGACGCCGGGACGGGTCAGTCAGATCGAGAACGGCGATCTCGACGTCAACGAGGTCGCCACCCTGAGCCGTTACGCGGCGGCGCTGGGTGCGCGGCTCCGGATCATCTTCGACTACGGCAACGACCTGCGCCAGATCGCCTGACGCTGAGAAGGAAGGGCCCCTGTTAGCGCTTTCGGTATAGGAAGGGCCCCTTCCTGACAGCCCTTGCGCGGACACGCCGTCGGCCCCGGAATCGGAAACCTTCCTGACCGATGGCTGAACCCGGCAGCGCTCCCAGTCCGTACCGCTCGGCGTAGGCCGATCATCGGACGACGGGAGAGGCACGTGAGGGTACGGCGGACGCATGTCCTGGCGGCGGGGGCGGCCGTGGTCGCCTCGGCGGTGGTGGCGGTCGGGACGGGCCTCGGCTTCGCCGAGACGGCACCGGCGCGGCAGAGCGTGTGCCAGGGTTCGGTGACGTTCTCGGCGGAGGGTGGTGCGCCGGCGGCGACGAGTGACCGGTTTGCGGTGGGTACGCGGTTGCGGGTGACCAATCTGGACAACGGTCGTGCGGTGACGGTGGTGGTTACCGGCCCGTCGGGGAGTTGTGTGCTGCTGAACGCCGCCGCGATGGACCTCGTCCGGGAGCCGGGCAAGAACGTCGTGCGGCGCAACGTGGTGGAACGCCTCGACGGCGGCGGCACACCCGCGCAGTCCGGCGGGGCAACGGCCCAGCCCGGTGCCCAGCCCGGGGGTGCGACGGCGGCCCCACCCGCACGGCCGAGCGCCTGCCAGGGTTCGGTGACGTTCTCGGCGGAGGGTGGTGCGCCGGCGGCGACGAGTGACCGCTTTCCGGTGGGTACGCGGTTGCGGGTGACCAACCTGGACAACGGTCGTGCGGTGACCGTGGTGGTTACCGGCCCGTCGGGCAGTTGTGTGCTGCTCAATGCCGCCGCGATGGAGCTGGTGCGGGAGCCGGGGAAGAACGTCGTACGGCGCAACGTGGTCGAGGTGCTGCGCTGAATGTGGTGCTGCGCTCAGGCCGGGTGGCGGGGCGGCCGGCGACCGATGACAGGTCGCCGGCCGCCCCGCAGAACCCGGCTCAGCCGAAGGCGGCGTCGAGGATGTCCAGGCCCCGGGCCAGCTCCGCGTCGGAGATGACCAGCGGGGGCAGGAAGCGCAGCACGTTGCCGTACGTGCCGCAGGTCAGGGTGAGCAGGCCGGCGGCGTGGCAGGCCGCCGACACCGCCGCCGCGGCGGCCGGGTCCGGGACCAGGGTGCCCGGCTGCACCAGCTCCACGGCGAGCATCGCGCCCCGGCCGCGTACCTCGGCGATCCGTGCGTCGCGGGCGGCGATGGCGCGCAGCCGGTCGGCCAGCATCGCGCCGATGCGGCGGGCGGCGGCGGCCAGGTCCAGCTCGTGCATGGTCTCGATCGACGCGAGCGCCGCCGCGCAGGCGATCGGGTTGCCGCCGTACGTGCCGCCGAGGCCGCCCGCGTGCACCGCGTCCATCAGCTCGGCCCGGCCCGTCACGGCCGCCAGCGGCAGCCCGCCCGCGATGCCCTTGGCCAGGGTCACCAGGTCCGGCACGACGCCCTCGTGGTCGCAGGCGAACCAGTCGCCGGTGCGGCAGAACCCGGTCTGGATCTCGTCGGCGACGAAGACCACCCCGGCCGCCGTCGCCCACTCGCGCAGCGCCGGCAGGAACCCCAGCGCGGGTACGACGAAACCACCCTCGCCCTGGATTGGCTCGATCAGCAGCGCGGCCACGTTCTCCGCCCCGACCTGCTTCTCCACCGTTTCGATGGCCCGCGCCGCCGCCTCGGCCCCGGACAGCCCCCCGTCGCGCAGCGGGTACGACATCGGCACCCGGTAGACCTCCCCGGCGAACGGCCCGAACCGGTGCTTGTACGGCATGTTCTTCGCCGTCAGCGCCATCGTCAGGTTGGTCCGCCCGTGGTACGCGTGGTCGAACACCACCACCGCCGGCCGCCCCGTGGCGTGCCGGGCGATCTTCACGGCGTTCTCCACCGCCTCCGCGCCCGAGTTGAACAGCGCGGAGCGCTTCTCGAAGCCGCCCGGGGTGAGCGCGTTGAGCTGCTCGCACACCGCCACGTACGACTCGTACGGCGCGACCATGAAGCAGGTGTGGGTGAACCGCTCGACCTGCTCGCGGACCGCCGCCACGACGCGCGGCGCGGAGTTTCCGACGTTGGTGACCGCGATGCCGGCGGCGAAGTCGATCCACTCCCGCCCGTCGACGTCGGTGATCGTGCCGCCGCCGGCCCGGTCCACGTACGCGCCGACGACGCTGCCGACGCCCCGCGCCACGGCCGCGCCCCGCCGCTTGTGCAGCTCCTCCGAGGACGGCATTGGTCAGCCCTCGATGTTGTGCATGACGTGCTTGATCCGGGTGTAGTCCTCCAGGCTGTAGACCGACAGGTCCTTGCCGTGCCCGGAGTGCTTGAACCCGCCGTGGGGCATCTCCGACACGAACGGGATGTGCGTGTTGACCCAGACGCAGCCGAAGTCCAGCCGGCGGGTCATCCGCATCGCCCGGCCGTGGTCGCGCGTCCACACCGACGCCGACAGGCCGTAGTCGACGCCGTTGGCCCAGCGCACCGCCTCGTCCTCGTCGGAGAAGCGCTGCACGGTGATGACCGGCCCGAACACCTCCTGCTGGATGATCTCGTCGGCCTGCCGCACCCCGGAGACGACGGTGGGGGAGTAGAAGAAGCCGCGCTCGCCGACCCGCGACCCGCCCGTCTGCACGCTCGCGTGGTCGGGCAGCCGGTCGACGAAGCCGCTGACCCGGGCGAGCTGGTTGGCGTTGTTCAGCGGGCCGTACAGCACGTCGGCGTCGTCCGGCGCGCCGGTGCGCGTGTTGCGGGCCTGCTCGGCGAGCGCCGCCACGAAGTCGTCGTGGATGCCCGGACCGGCCAGCACTCGCGTCGCCGCCGTGCAGTCCTGGCCCGCGTTGAAGTAGCCGCCCACGGCGATGGCCTCGGCCGCCGCCGCCACGTCCGCGTCGTCGAAGATCACCACCGGGGCCTTGCCGCCCAGCTCCAGGTGGGTCCGCTTCAGGTCCGGCGCGGCGGCGGAGGCGACCTCCATGCCCGCCCGGGTCGAGCCCGTGATCGACACCAGCTGCGGGGTCGGGTGCGACACGAGGGTACGACCGGTGTCCCGGTCGCCGCAGACCACGTTGAACACCCCCGGCGGGAGGAACTCGGCGGCGATCTCGGCCAGCAGCAGCGTCGACACCGGCGTGGTGTCCGACGGCTTCAGCACCACCGTGTTGCCGGCGGCGAGGGCCGGGGCGATCTTCCACACCGCCATCATCAGCGGGTAGTTCCACGGGGTGACCTGGGCGCACACGCCGATCGGCTCCCGCCGCACGTACGAGGTGTGGCCCGCCATGTACTCCCCGGCGGACCGGCCCTCCAGCAGCCGGGCCGCCCCGGCGAAGAACCGGAACTGGTCCACCGCCGGCGGCAGCTCCTCCTCGGCGGTGAGCTGGCGGGGCTTGCCCGTGTTGCGCACCTCGGCGTCGACCAGCTCGGCCGCCCGCGCCTCCACGGCGTCGGCGAGCTTCAGCAGCGCCTTCTGCCGCTCGCCGGGGGTGCTGTCCCGCCACGTCTCGAACGCGGCGGAGGCCGCCCGCATGGCCGCGTCCACGTCCGCCGCGCCGGAGACCGGTGCCTGGGCGAAGACCTCGCCGGTGCACGGGTCGACCAGGTCGGCGTACCCGCCGTCGGAAGGATCGACGTACTCGCCGTTGACGAAGTTGCGCAGCTGCTGCTGGTCGCTCATCAGGTGTCTCCGAGGGATGCCGGGGATGCGGACAGCGGAGGTTATCGGAATCTGACTGCCATCTTCGCTACTGAATTCGCGGCAGACAAGGGCATGAGCGACTGTTTCCGTGTGGGAATTGCTGGTTACCGTGCGGCGGCGGCTCGGCTACGCTGCCGAGGTGTGGAGCCGAGAGCCTTCTTCGTCGCCGGCCGCCCCGCACACGGCGAGGGCGAGCTGACCGTCACCCACCCGTACGACGGTCGCCCGGTGGGGCGTACCACGCTCGCCACGCCCGACCAGGTCGAGGCCGCCGTCGCCGCGGCGGCCGCAGTGGCGGCGCGGGCCGCGGCCCTGCCCGCGCACGCCCGCGCGGCGGCCCTGGACCACGTCTCCCGGCGGCTCGCCGAACGGGCCGACGAGATCGCCGACCTGATCACCGCCGAGAACGGCAAGCCGGTCAAGTGGGCGAGGGCCGAGGTGGGGCGGGCGGTGTCGACGTTCCGCTGGGCGGCCGAGGAGGCCCGCCGCTTCTCCGGCGAGCTGCAACGCCTCGACACCGACCCCGCCGCAACCGGGCGGATCGCGCTGGTCCGGCGGGCGCCGAAGGGGCCCGTGCTGGGGATCGCGCCGTTCAACTTCCCGCTCAACCTGGTCGCGCACAAGGTCGCCCCGGCCATCGCCGTCGGCGCGCCGATCATCGTGAAGCCGGCCCCCGCCACCCCGCTGTCGGCGCTGCTGCTCGGCGAGCTGCTCGCCGAGACCGAGCTGCCCGCGGGCATGTTCGCGGTGCTGCCGCTGCCCAACGAGCGGGCCGCCGAGCTGGTCGCCGACCCGCGGCTGCCGGTGGTGTCGTTCACCGGTTCCGGGCCGGTCGGCGCGGCCATCCGCCGGGCCGCGCCCGACAAGCACGTCACCCTGGAACTGGGCGGCAACGCGGCGGCGGTGATCTGCGAGGACTGGAACACCGACGAGGACCTCACCTTCGCCGCGCAGCGGATCGCCACCTTCTCCAACTACCAGGCCGGCCAGTCGTGCATCGCCGTGCAGCGGGTGTACGTGCACGAGTGGCTCTACGACGCCTTCCTGCCGAGGCTGGTCGCCGCCGTGGAGGCGCTGCGCACCGGCGACCCGGCCGACCCGCTGACCGACGTCGGCCCCCTGGTGTCGGTCCAGGCCGCGCAGCGGGTCGAGGCGTGGGTCGACGAGGCCGTGGTGGCCGGGGCGACCATCGAGGTGGGCGGGCGGCGCGAGGGAGCCACCTACCCGCCGACCGTGCTGTCCGGCGTGCCCGCCGACGCCAAGGTGTGCGCCGAGGAGGTCTTCGGGCCGGTGCTCGTGGTCGCCCGGGTCGAGAACGACGCCGCCGCGTTCGCCGCCGTCAACGACTCCGCGTACGGGTTGCAGGCCGGCGTGTTCACCCACCGGCTCGACGTCGCCTTCGCCGCCCACCGGGTCCTCGACGTCGGCGGGGTGATCGTCGGGGACGTGCCGTCGTACCGGGCCGACCAGATGCCGTACGGGGGCGTGAAGGGCAGCGGCGTCGGGCGGGAGGGCCTGCGCAGCGCCATGGACGACTACACCGACGCGCGGGTGCTCGTCCTCACCGGGGTGCAGTTGTAGCGCCTCCGGCCGGCGGCGTCGCTCTCGTCGGCTGGCGTCACCAGGTGCCGTCGTCGTGGACGCGGGCGGGGGCCCGGCCGAGCAGCAGGGTGGTCAGGGCGGCGTCGATGTCGTCGCCGAGGAACCACTCGCCGGCCTGGTCCAGCGCGAAGACCCGGCCCCGCTCGTCGACGGCGATGATGCTCTCCTGGTTTTCCGTGCCGAGGGGGAACAGCCGTACGCCGAGCACGGCGGCGAAGTCCGCGAGCGTGTCGGCGTTGTGGGCGACCAGGTGCGGCATGATGTCGAACCGCGAGATCCACACCTGCTGGCCGGGGCCGCGTCGAGACCCGATCAGGCCGGGGAACCGGGTGATGGCCTCCACCGCCGCAGGGAACGCGACGTGGGTGTGGTTGGCCCCGGCGACGGCCGTGACGTCCCGCACGGCGGCGGCGGCCATGATCTCGTCCCCGACGTGCGGGGCCCAGCCGGCGGCGACGAGGGCGTGGGCCACCTCGTCGGGGAAGCGGCCCGGCTCGGGTGCCGGAGCCGGATCCGGCACCCGGGGCTGCCGGAATCCCAGGTCGGACCAGGGGAGCACGTTCATGTGCACCAGGAACCGCAGGCACGAGTCGCAGGGGCGGTCGCCGGGCCCGCCCGCCGGGTCGCGCGGCTCGCGTACCCAGTACAGCTCGAACTGGCTGCCCGCGAAGAGGACCCGCGCCTCGTCGAGGGTCGCCGGGGCCCGGCCTTCGGCGGCGCGCTGGTGGTCGTGTTCGTGCAGGACGTCCGACACGACGATCAGCTCGGCGTGCCGGTCCACCCCCCGGACCAGGTGGCCGGGCGGCTGCGCGTCCAGGTATTCCCGGACGAGCCGGTGGTGCCGCAGCACCGCCTCGCCCTTGGCACCCCACGCGCGGTGCATCCGGCCGCCCACGGTCAGGTGCGCGGCCGTGCCGGGGGTCGGCAGGCGACGGATCTCGCGGAGCAACTGACTCGCCGGGTCGACGGTGCGCGGCGCGGGCTGCGCCGGCCGGCTGCGCCGGTACATCTCCCGCACGGCGGGGAACGGCAGGCGCGGCCACGTCGAGACCTCGCCGGTCTCCTTGTCCACCACCGTGGTCGGCAGGTCGCCCGGGGGGACCGCGGCCGACGGGGTCACCGTCGACGTGATCAGGTAACCGAGGTCGAACTCCTCGACCAGCGGGGCGCACTCGTGCCCGAGGCGCTGGGAGTCCCGGTGGGCCCAGACGGTGGCGAGCTGTTCGGCCTGCTGACGGTCGATCACCCACCCGAAGTTACCGGACCCCACGGAATCCGTGGCGCCCGGTATGGTCTGCCGTACCGAGGGTGACGGGGAGGTCGGCGTTGGCCGAGAGCGTGGACCGGGAGGCCAACCGGGCGCTGCGAGCCCGGTTCGACGAGGTGCACGGGCAATACCGCCAGCTCCGTTCCGGTTTGGACGAGCTGCGGTCCAGGCTCGCGGAGCTGCGGGTCACCGCGCGCTCCGACGACGGTCAGGTGACCGTGGTGGCCGGTGCCCGGGGCGACGTCGTCTCGGTGGAGCTCACCCCCGCCGCTCTCCAGGCCCGCGATGCCAGGGCCCTGAGCCGCAAGATCACCTCGACGGTGCACCGCGCCGCCGTTGCAGCGGTCGCCGCCACCCAGGACCTGGTGGCCGGCTACCTGCCGGCCGGGTCGGGGGCGATGGAGTTCCTCCGCACCGGTGACTTCGACACCCTGCTGGGCCGGGCCGACGCCGTCATGCGGGGCGGGGAGCGACCGACGTGACCGACGGGCAGCTCTGGCTGGATCCGGGCCGCGCGCGGCGCGGCGGGGCCGACCTGACCTCCGCCGGTGAGGCCGTCACCGACCGGCGGGCCCAGGTGGGGGGCCAGCTCGCGGCGGCCAGCGCCGCCCGCCCCTGGGGGCGCGACGACATCGGCGCGGCGTTCGAGAAGCAGTACCGGGGGTTCGAGGAGACGCTGCTGCGGGCCTGGGCGGGCCTCGGTCGGGCGCTGGAGCACCTGGGCGAGGACGTCGTGCGCTCGGTGGACAACTCCGTGCGCACCGACGCGCACAACGCCGGCCGACTCGACCGGATCTCCGACCAGCGGCCCGCCGGGCGCTGACCACTCGGAGGCCCCCGTGACCCTGCTGCCGAGCCCTATCCCGCACCCGCTGGACTACGCGCCCTGGGAGCTGCCCGGCTGGGTCTACGAGGCGCTCGACTGGGTGATCGGGGTCGAGTGGCCGGAGGGCAACGAGAAGGCGGTCTGGGACCTGGCCGACCAGTGGTACGCCGTGGCCGACGCCCTCGCCGGTCCGCGCGCCGACGCGGTCGCCGCCGCCGATGAGGTCCGCAGCGGGTACGGCGGGATCGGTGCGGTCGCGGAGGCGTTCGACGCGGCCTGGAAGCGGGTGGCCGAGGGCGACGAGGCCCCGCTGCCGGTGCTGCTGGCGGTCAGCGGTGACCTCGGCCGGCTCGTCGAGGAGTGCGGCTGCGACATCGAGGGCGCCAAGCTCGAAGTCTGGATCGAGCTGGGCATCCTCGTCGTCGAGCTGCTCTCCCTCGCGGTGGCGGCGGTGCTCACCGCCGGTGCCGCCTCGCCCGCCGCCGGTGCCGCGATCGCCGCCAGCCGCTTCGTCGTGCAGCAGATCTTCAAGAAGCTGCTGGCCCAGCTCGCCCGCAAGACCCTCAAGCAGGGCCTGAAGGAGGCCGGCGAGCGCGCCGCCAAGCGGGTGGCCGAGGGCGGCATGCGCGGCCTCGCCCGGAAGGCGGCGCGCGGCGGGTTGGAGGAGGCAGCCGAGGAGTCGGGGATCACGCTCGCCACGCAGGCGTACCAGAACTCGACCGGCCGCCGGCACGGCCTGGACCTGACCGACGCGGGGATGTCCGCGCTCGGCGGCCTGGCGGGCGGGGCGGCGGCGCCGCTGGCCGGCCTCGGGCGGCACGCGACCGGCCGGGCGGCCCGGGTCGGCGAGCACTTCGGCCGGGAGATGACCGGCGAGATGATCGCCGACCAGGCGGCCAACCTCGCCACCGGGCAGGGCCTGGTGTCGCTGGAGGACGCGGCGCGGGCCGCCGCGTCCGGGGCCACCGGGTCGACCACCGCGCAGACCGACGCGGCGCTGCAGCATCGCCTCGACGGCCGGATGGCCGCTCTCGCGGGGGCGTCCTTCGCCACACCCGACCTCGGCGCGCTCGCCCCGGCTCCGACCGATGCGACGCCCGCTCCGGCCCCGACCGACGGCGCCCTCGGCGCGGACCCGGAGCGTCCCCCCGTCCCGCTTCCCCGCGACGGGGGAGGGCCCGGCCCCGTCGCCCCGGCCACGGTCGAGGCGGCCGGCGACGCGCTGCGGACGCACCACCCGTCGTCCCTACCCGAGTCGTCGCTCGTGGCCGCCCACGCCTCCGGCCCGGTCGACGGCGGTCACCTCGGCCACGTGTCGACCGCGTCGGCGCAGGTGCCGACGGAGCCGGTGGCGCAGTCGCCGGCCACGCCCGGCGCGACCGACGGGCCGGGGATCTCCCGCGCGACGGTCAGCCCGACGCTGTCCGCGGTCGCCCCGGTCGAGCCGCCGCAGCTCGACACGCGGGGAGCCGGCGCCCTGCCCGCGCCCGTCGCCGCTGCCACCGTCGCCGACGGCATCGCGCCGCACACCGGCGGCGCGCCGGGGACTCCGACGACGCCCCACCCGCCGGCCTCGACGAGCGGCACCGTCGCGCCGCCCCCGGTGACCCCGCCGACGGTCGGCACGGGCCCGGCGGGCCCGGCCAGGCCGGCGGCCCCCGGACACGACGGCCCGCTCCCGCCGCCGCCCCGCTTTCCGCTGCTGCGCTCGCTGGATCCGCGGTCGCGGTCCGCGGACCATCCCGTCCCGCCGCCGCGCAGGTCACCCGAGTGGCAGGCCAGGCAGCGGGCCGAACGCGAGGCATACGACCGGCATCGCTACCAGGCCCGCTTCCACCAGCAGCGCGCCCTGCACGAGGACAACCGGCGGTATGACGACTCCCAGGAGCTACGTTCCCGGTACGAGTTCTTCCAGCGGCGCGCCAGCGAGTACGCCGCCTACGCGCTCAGCCTGAAGCAACGCGGGCAGGACTACCTCGCGACGTCGTGGCACCGGATGGCGGTGGCGGACGAGCGGGCCGCCCACGAGTCGCGGGAGTTGGCCGACGCGGTGCTCGCCGGCACGGTCACGCCGCAGTTCGTCGAGGTCAGCGACCCCCTCGACTTCTACTCGATCAACACGGACGATCCGACACTCGTCGTCGGGGAGGTGGACACCGACGGCCCCTCGGCGCTGACCGGAGACGACCACCCGCCGCCGATCGACCGGTCCCGCCGGTACGGGCAGTGGGGCGGGCTCCGGCCCCCGCTGGCGCTGCACCAGTCCGACCTCGAACGCGCGATGCCCCGCGACGCAGGCGGGCGGGTCCTGCGCACCGCCGACCCCCGACGGGGCGGCTGGTTCCGGCTCGCCAACGACGGAGGGCCGGCCGCCGACCCGACCCGGGGCATCAACTGCCTGGACTGCACCCTGTCCCTGTACGAGACGTGGATGCACGGTCGCCCCCGGGTCTCCGCGCCCCGCACCTTCGACGCGTACGCCGCAGGGGACATCAGCCGGCCGCTCGGCGGCGAGCTCGGCGGCCCGGGGCGCGTCGAGGACGCCACCGGAGGGCGCTTCCAGAAGCTCGTCGACCCCGACGACGGCACTCCCGCCGGCGACAGGTGGAGTGTGGTCAACCGGGGATTCGGCAGCATCGAGAGGCAGCTACGCGCCGGAGGGCACGGCAGCTACGCGTTCCTCATCACCACGTACGAGGGCGGCGGGTCGCATGCCTGGGTGGCGCTCAACCAGAACGGCGGCGTGCTCTACCTGGATCCGCAGAGCGGAATCGTGTCCGACATGCCGATCTACATGCACAGCGGGCTGCCGGCCCCGCACAACGTGACCGGCATCGACGCCCTGGTCCGCGGGCCGGACGGGCGGCCGATGCCGTTCGCCGGGGTCGGGCCGGGGCAGTTCAGCCAGCGCGCCGAGGTGACGGAGCAGCGGCAACGGCCGCAGCCGGAGGACCGGTCCCGGGAGTGGCGGCCCAGCCCCGACGACCCCACGGACGACGAGCTGTACGTCAACCGCCTGCACCTGCTCGAAGGCCCCGGTTCGCCCGATCCACTGCCGGCGCAGGGGGACGGCATCGGTAGCCCCGGCGGTACTCCCTCGCGAGGTCCGATTGAATCGAACCTTGCGGGCGACCAGGTGCGCCGCACTCGCGAAGAGGCACGAACGATCTTGAGGTCGCGTGGGATCTCTCCGCGAAGGGTAGTGGCGGCCAACTCTGACCTTGACCAGATCTTCATCACAGGCGTTACGCCGGTCGAACTGGCGACAGAAATGGACGGGCCGACGCTGCGGCGACTTGTACCGCAGCTGACCGAGGTGGCAGCGCAAGATCTGTCCGCGCTCTTTGAGGACCGTCGCGTCCGACGCATGCTGGACCAGACCTGGCAGTCCCCACCGGCCAGTGAACCATGTCTGGCCGAGACGCTGGTGAAGCAGTTGGTGGCGGACCCGAAGTTGGTGCGGCTGATACTGGCGACGCCGGAGTTGGCCAGATCGTTGATTGCGCGCCCGATTACGCTGCACCATCTGGCAAGTCACCCGCAGGCCGTCGAAGTGCTCCAGTCTGTGGTGGATGAGGTTGAAGAAATGGGCGCACCTCCCCAGAGCGGGGGCGTATCGAAACCGGATCCGACGCCTCTTACCGACGAGCAGCGGAGGGTCAGTGAGAGCCTCGCGCCAGAGGCAGGTGGCGCGGTCCAGCCAGGATTCGACTATGTCCGCCGAACGGATACCACATACCAGTCTGAATACCTTGACAGCCTCTATCGGGAAGCAGTGGTCGCGCAGCAGGAGTTGATCGTACTCGCGCAGCAACTTGCGCACGAGGGCGATCGCTCGGTTGGCGTGGCGGGCTGGCGGGTCGAGCCCAAGAGTAGGCAGCGCGCCGAAGACAAGATCAAGAAGTACAAGGGGGAGGCCTCGCGGCTTACCGATCTTGCCGCAGCAAAGGTTGAGTTCGATTCGCTTGGCGATCTGTATCGAGCCCTCGGCCGGCTGCGAGAGCATCCTGCGGTGCGGATCGTGGAGTTCAACGACCGTTTCCGAAATCCGCAGGGGAGTGGTTATCGCGACGTTCAATTGTTGCTCAGGTTGTCCAATGATCATGTGGCGGAGTTTCGGCTGCACCTGGCTGCGTTGGACGAGGTGGCCGTTTGGGAGCATTCACTCTTCGAAGTCAAGCGAGACATCGAGGCCCTGGCGCTTGAGGAGGGTCGGGTGTTGACGACGCGAGAGTCGGCGATTGCCGGTGGTATCATCAGGCGCCAGCAGGAACTCTTCTGGAACGCGTTAGCCTCCACTTTATAGGAAAGTGTATGAATCCTACGCCCGGCCTCGTCCTTCCTTCATATTTCAGATATTACGCATCGCCGGTGAAGATCGTATCATCGCCTGATGGTGGAGTTTGCGTGTGGCGAGTTTCCATAGATGATGGCGGGTGGAGCAGGGAAGACGAGCTATTTGCGGAAATAGTCTTTGCGGTCGGTGGTGAGGTCTTCGCGTGTTCCCAGGAAGATTTCGTTCAGGAGGTGGAGGCGTACCGCGGCTACTATCTGCGGGGCGAAGGGCCGATCTTCGCGCTGTACGAGACTGTGCGGGCCATTGAGGATGTTGCTGCCGCTGAGCGGCGTGCTCTGACGGCAGAGGAGCGGGCCTTGGTCCAGGGCGTCAGGCGGCGGACGTTCGTCATGTTCGAGGAGCAGTTGCAGCGGGAAGGCGACCCCGGCGCGGATCCGACCATCGCCGCCCCGTAGCGACAGGCGCACATATCGTGGATCTTGGTACGAAACGGCCCCAGGAGGGGGCGTTTCGTACCAAGATCTCCCGTCGACGTGTCCGGGGCGGGATGGGGGCAGGGAACCCGGTGGACGTGGGTGGCGGGGGTGAGGCTATTATTAGTCCCGCACGCCGCCCGGCCCGCCGGAGCGGAGCGCATGGTGGCTGTAGCTCAGTTGGCAGAGCACCGGGTTGTGGTCCCGGTTGTCGTGGGTTCAATTCCCATCAGTCACCCTCAGCACGAAGGCCCCCTCCGCTCGGAGGGGGCCTTCGTCGTTGCCGCGCTGCCGCCCAGGGCCGGAGCCCCGGGGGCCAGGGTCAGGCGGTCGGTTCGGCGCTCGGTGACTCGGTCGTGTCGCCGGGGGCGTCCTCGGCGTTCGGCGAGGCGGCGGCGTCCGGGTCGTACGGGAGAGCGCTGCCCTTGACGTACTCGTCCCAGCTCATGTTCCAGTCGGTCCAGCCGTTGCCGTTGGCGAGTTTGCGTTCGGTGCCCTTGACGGTGATCGGGTCGCCGATGCGGGTGTTGTCGAACAGCCAGGCGCCGTTCTTCATCGAGACGTTGACGCAGCCGTGCGAGACGTTGACGCTGCCCTGCTGGCCCTCGGACCAGGGCGCGGCGTGGATGAACTCGCCGCCCCAGGTGAGGCGCTGCGCGTAGTCGATCTTCGTGCGGTAGCCCTCTTCGGGTCCGAGCTCCTCGAAGGTGTCGAAGACCGTCTTGCGCAGCTTCTCGATGACCACCATCGTGCCGCTGGACGACGGCGTGCTCTTCTTGCCGAGGCTCACGGGAATGGTCTTGATCACCTTGCCGTCCTTGGTGACGGTCATCCGCTTCGTCTTGTTGTCGACCGTCATGATCACCGCCGGGCCGGTCTTGATGTCGACGGTCAGGTCCGCCCGGCCGTACCAGCCGTCGCCGAGGGGGAGGCCGCCGGCCTGCACCCGGTACGAGATGGTGCTGCCGGCCTTCCAGAACTCCTTCGGCCGGTAGCGGACCTCGGTGGGGCTCACCCAGTGCCAGATGCCCTCCTGGGCCGGCGTGGAGGTCACCGTCATCCGCCGCTGGATGTCGTCGCGGTAGTCCTCGGGGATGGCGCGGCTGAACTTCACGATCAGCGGCATGCCGACGCCGACGACCTGGTTGTCGCCGAGGAAGCTGCTGACGCGTACCTGCTTGCCGGGCTTGGCCATGGTGGTGAAGGTGCTGGTCGCCTGGGCCGGCTTGCCGTCGTCGCCGGTCGCCGTGACGGTGGCCGTGTAGGTCTCGCCGTACTTCAGGACACCTTCGGGCAGCCAGCTCTTGCCGTCGGCGGCGAGCGCGCCCTCGACGGGCGCGCCGGCCGAGTCCTTCAGCTCGACCGCCGTGTCCTTCGCCTCCTTCGTGGTGAAGGCGATGGCGGTGGACGCCGGCACGTCCTTCGCATCGGCCGCGGGCTCGGTGATGGTCGCCGCGGCCTTGGGTGCGCTCTCGCCGCCCCCCTGCCAGGCCGACGGCTTGCCCCCCTCGCCGTCGGTGCAGGCGCTGGTGAGCGCCAACACGGCGGCGAGCAGCCCCGCCGCGAAGACGCGGCGTCGACCACCGCGCCGGGTCAACTGGTCCTGGGTTGCGCGCATGATTCCCTCACTGTCGTGGTGCCCCGGTTGCCCATCGTCTCTCACTGACGCACGGAAACGGATACTCGTTGCCGGGGGTGAAGAGAAACACTCGAACCATGATGTCTGAATCTGGCGAAAAGCCGCACTTGGCGAATGATGCTCGCAAATGACGGGGGCGGGCACCGGAATACCGGTGCCCGCCCCCGTGCCGGGTCCTGTCAGGCCAGCGCCGGCCCGGCGCCGCCCTCCGGCACCGGCAGCGCGCTGCCCTTGACGAACTCGGACCAGCTCAGGCTCCAGGCCGTCCAGCCGTTGCCCTGAACGAGCTTGCGCTCGGTCCCCTTGATCGTGATCGGATCCCCGACCCGGGTCTGGGAGAAGAGCCACTTCGCCTGCGCCATCGAGACGTTGACGCAGCCGTGCGAGACGTTCTGCCGCCCCTGCACGTGCTCGGACCAGGGTGCGGCGTGGATGTACTCGCCGCCCCAGGTGAGCCGCTGGGCGAAGTCGATCTCGGTGACGTACCGGTTGGCCGGGTCCGGGTCGTCGCGGGTGTCGAAGACCGTGGACTCTTTCTTCTCCATCACCACCATCGTGCCGCTGGAGGAGGGGGTGCTCTTCTTGCCCAGGCTCACCGGGATCTTCCGGAGGAGCTGGCCGTCCTGGAAGACGCTCATCTGCTTGGTGGCGTTGTCGACCTTCATCTCGAACGCCCGACCGATCTTGGCGGTGGCGCTCCGGTCGACGTTGCCGTACTTGCCGTTGCTGAGCGGGATGCCGGCCAGCGCGATCCGTACGCTGATCGTGGTGCCGGGCTTCCAGTATTCCGGCGCCCGGTAGTAGGCCTGGGTGCCGTTGGAGACCCAGTGCCACGCGCCGGGCTGCGGCGGGTCGGTGCGGACGAACATCCGCTTCTGCACCGCGGCCCGGTCCTTCTCCGGGATACCAGGGTGGAACTCGGTGACGACCGGCATGCCGACGCCGTACGTCTTGTCGTCGAACAGGTAGAGCCCGGAGGCGATCATCGACTTCGGCTTGGCCATCGTCGTGAACGTGCTGGTGCCCTGCCTGGTCTCGCCGCCCGCGCCGGCGGCGTTGACGGTGGCCGTGTAGCGGGTGCCGAACTTCAGCGGCTTGTTCGGCACCCAGGAGGAGCCGTCGGCGCGCCAGCGGCCCTCGACCTTGTCGCCGTTGGCGGCGGTGAGGGTGAGGTCGGTCACCTTGCCGCCCTCGGGGATCTTCGCGGAGATCTCGGTGCTGACCGGCCTGTTCTTCGCCCCGTCCGCCGGGCTGACCTTGAGCGTCGGGTCGGCGCTCGTGGCCGGATCGGCCGGTGCCGTTCCTGTCTCGGCGGCGACGCTGCTGCCGACGGCGGGCGCACCGTCGACGAACTCCGCCTTCTTCTGGTCGTCGCCGCACCCGGTCAGTGCCAGCGACGCCATCAGGCTCAGGGCGCCTACCGTCGCCCCGGCCCGCGCGAACATGCCCATTCCCACCTCTGTTCTCGCGTACCTGGCGGACATCGTGCCGCATGACGGCCATCGGCCACCG
Source organism: Micromonospora haikouensis (assembly GCF_000876225.1). Taxonomy (NCBI): domain Bacteria; kingdom Bacillati; phylum Actinomycetota; class Actinomycetes; order Micromonosporales; family Micromonosporaceae; genus Micromonospora; species Micromonospora haikouensis. The sequence continues at coordinate 1,569,526 of NZ_JXSX01000001.1, forward strand.
CCCGCGCCGCCAATCGTGAGAGATTGGGGGGCTTTTGTCCGTTAAGCGTGCCCGAAGGGTGGAGCCGGGTATCGGATTGGAACCCCGCTCAGGAGGCGTGCTAGGGTTCTCTCCGTTGCCAACGAGCGCCGCTAGCTCAACTGGCAGAGCAGCGGACTCTTAATCCGCGGGTTCGGGGTTCGAGTCCCTGGCGGCGCACCAACGACAAGACCCTGACCTGGCATTAGCCGGCCAGGGTCTTCTTGGTTCTTGTGGACCGACGGCCCGCTTGCGGAGACGGCACCACGTTCGCGGTCACCCGCTGCGGAAGCTACGCCGATACGCCTGCGGGCTGGTGCCGGTGATCCGCTTGAAGCGGTCTCGGAAGGCAGCGGTGGAGCCGAAACCGACCTGCGTCGCCACCCGGTCCACGGGAAGGGCCGTGGTCTCCAGGAGGTGCTGCGCCTGGTGGACGCGGACCCAGTGCAGCCACCGCAGCGGGGTGGTGCCGGTCTGGTCGCGGAAGCGCCGGTTCAGCGTCCGGGTACTCATGCCGGCGTGGCGGGCGATGTCGGCGAGGGTCAGCTGACACCGGGCGTTGTCGCGCATCCAGGCCAGCAGCGGCTCCAGGGGCGCCCCCTCGGGGGCCGGTGGTTCGTGCGTGATGAACTGCGCCTGTCCGCCCGCGCGTTCCAGCGGCATGACGGACAACCTCGCCGTGTCGGCGGCGACGGCGGCACCGTGATCGCGGCGGATCAGGTGCAGGCACAGGTCGAGCCCGGCGGCGGCGCCGGCGGACGTGAGGAACTGGCCGTTGTCCACGTAGAGCACGTTGGGGTCGACCTGGATTCGCGGATGCCGGGCGGCGAGCTGGTCGGTGGCGAGCCAGTGCGTGGTGGCGCGGCGTCCGTCGAGCAGGCCGGTGGCGGCGAGCGTGAACGCGCCGCCGCAGATCGAGGCGATCCGGGCGCCGTTCGCGGCGGCGGCGCGCAGCGCGTCGAGGACCGCGGTGGGCGTCGCGGCGGCGGGGTCGGAGACACCCGGCACGACGACGGTGTCGGCGTCGGCGAGGACGTCCAGGCCCCACGGCACCGTGATGCTGAACGCCCCCGTGGTGACCGTCGGCGTGGCGGCGCAGACGAGGACGCGGTAGCCGGCGCGGCCGTCGGCCAGGCGGGTGCGGTGGAAGACCTCCATCGGGGTGGCCAGGTCGAAGGGGACGACGCTGTCGAGGGCGAGCACGGCCACGGTGTGCATGGCGGAAATTCAACCAGTCAGGGCCGTGCGGTGGCCGTCGGGCGCGCGTCGGCCGCCCGACGCGTGACCCGGTCGAAGAGATCTGTGACCGACAGGCCGCCGGTGAAGCACCAGAGCGCGATGACCGGATCGCAGAGCGCGCAGCCGAAGGATGAGTCGTGCAGCGACGGGATGATCGGGGTGCCGCGCCGGTGGTGCACGACGTCCCAGACAGTGTGCAGGAGCCAGCCGACCCCGATGAAGGTGTACGAGGTCAGCCCGGCGTAGCCCACCACCAGCAGCAGCGCGCAGAAGGCCAGCTCCCACAGCCCGAACCCACCACCGCTGATGTAGGCGGCCCCGGCGCCGGTGACGACGAGCGCGTTCAGGCGCCGCCGGTGCGGCTCCGGCACGAGGGAGTTGAGCCCGACGTAGACCAGCCCGATCACCACCGGCATGACATAGCGAAGCACGATCAAGCCTCTCTGCGTTCCCGTTGACGCGTGTCGGGAGGGAGCCTAGGAAGGTCTGCCACCGGGAACGAGAGGCGAAAGTGCCACGGTCCGCCGGATTCTCGCCACCACCGTCTTCGCCGATGCCACCGCACCGGGAGTCGCCGGCCGTGCTGCCGGCGTCCCGGGGCGTACATCTGGTGGTGGACCCGTCCGGAGCCGCGACCGGGCAGGTCACGCCGGCGCTGAGGCCAGGCCGCCCCTGCCCTGCCGGGCCGGTGTGCGAGCGCGCTGACGTCTCGGCCCGTTCCCACCGAGCGCCGCTGGCCCAGCTGGCAGAGCGGCGGACTCTTGATCCGCCGGTCGGGGCCTTCTTCGCGTACGCCGATGGTGGTTCGCGGCCCGCCGCCTCGGCGGGTCCAGCCGGTGCCGCGTGCCTGGTATGCGACGGCCTCCTCGCCGCCCGCCCGGCATCGCCCGTCGCCTCGTCGTTGCTCCCTCCGGCAGTCGGTGGGGCCGACCACGATTATGCATAGTCGACGGACTATCTGACGGTTGCGCCGCAAACGTATGACGTCTACGCTGCAAGGCAGAATTCTGTGACCATGGGCAAGAGGGCGTGAGCGGGCAGCGGGCGTTCCCGACGGCACGATAGGTGCCGCCGGTCGGTGCTTCTCGCTCGAATCGTACGTGGCCTCGCGCCTGTTCTTGCTGCTCCTTTGTCAAGCAACCACCATGGTCGGAATCGCCCCGCATTCTCTCCCCCCGTCGACCATTTTTCGTGCGGTGGTCCATCGTCGCGCCCCGAGGACGAGTGTCCAGCGAAGATGTCCTATCGGCGGTAAGTGAAAGGAATGGTACGTGAAGCTAGCCGTCTCTACCGCTCGAAGGTCACTGCTGGCCGTGGCGCTGGTCGTCGCCTCCACGCTGCCGGCGGTCGCCGCGAACCAGCTGCCCGCTTCGGCCGCCGTCCAACAGACCTACTATGTCGCCCCGGACGGAAACGACGCCAACCCGGGAACGCTCCAATCGCCATTTCGGACACTGCAACGTGCGCGGGACGCCGTCCGTGCGGTGAATTCCAGCATGACGGGCGACATCCAGGTGTACCTGCGCGGTGGAAGTTACCCGGTGAACAGCACGATCGAGTTCGGGGCCGGTGACTCCGGCACCAATGGATACCGGGTCAGCTATTCCGCCTACCCCAATGAGACCCCCGTTCTCGAAGGTGGGGTGCAGGTGACCGGGTGGACCCAGCACAGCGGCAACATCTGGAAGGCGCCGCTCGACCGCGCCAACAAGCTGCGCGCGCTCTACGTCAACGACAAGCGGGCGTACATGGCGTCGAAGACGATCGGCTCGGCGGGCTGCTACGGGACGTACACCATCACGGCCGGGCAGGCCGCGTGGGCCTGGGAGTCGGGCTCGCAGTGCGACGGCGCCAAGTACAACCTGAACGACTTCCCCGCCGTCGCCCGCAACGCCGACGACATCGAGATCGAGACGGCGACGACCTGGACCACGGCGATCGTGGGGGTCCGCCAGGTGACCACGAGTTCCGACGGCGCGAACCGGGTGGCGCTGTTCCAGCAGCCGGGTGCCGCCATCGCGCAGGGCGCGTTCAACGGCAACGCCCAGACGGGCGGCAGCCACAAGGTGATGAACGCCTACGAGTTCCTGGACGCGCCGGGTGAGTTCTACTTCGACAAGGGCAGCCGGACGCTCTACTACTACAAGAGCAGCGCCGAGAACATGGCGACCGCGTCGGTCTTCGCGCCGAACAACGTGACCACCCTGCTGCGGGTCGCCGGCACCTCGACGAGCAGCCACGCGCGCAACATCACGTTCTCCGGCCTCACCGTCCAGCACTCCGACTGGAACCTGTTCAACGTCGCCGGTTCGTCGTTCAAGCAGGCGCAGCAGGGCAACCTCGGGGCGCAGGCGTACGCGAAGCGGAACTTCCACGACTACTACTACCGCAACGTCGACGTCACCCCCGGCATGATCCAGGTGGAGAACGCCGACGGGATCCTCCTGCAACGCAACCGGGTCCAGCACACCGGTGCCGACGGCATCAACATGGTCAACGACGTGCAGAACAGCCAGCTGATCGGCAACTTCACCAACGACGTCGCCGGCTCCGCCATCACCGTCGGCCATCCCCAGCACGTCTACATCGGCGACGGGACGTCGACCAACCGGGAGAAGTGGTCGCCGCAGGTCGAGGGGCTGCCGAAGAACATCGACATCAGGAGCAACTACCTCTACGACAGCGCGGTGCTGTTCAACGGGCACAGCCCCATCTCGGCGTACTTCGTCGACACCCTGACCGTGCAGCGGAACCGGATCGAGAAGTCACCGTGGTCGGGCATCACGCTCGGCTGGGGCTGGTGGAACTTCGACGGGTCATCGGGCTCGATCGCGCCGAACCGGCCGACCACGACGGCGCGGAACAACACCATCAGCCACAACCACATCATCGACACGGTGCAGCGCCTCAGCGACACGGCGCCCATCTACACGCTGGGCAGCCAACCGGGCACCACGATCACCAACAACTATCTCCAGGGCGTGCCGTCCGGGCACAAGTACGGCCTCCATCCCGACGAGGGGTCGGCGTACATCACCTTCCGCGACAACGTCCTGAGCGTGGACAAGAACGTCACCTGGCTCATCAACTCCGACGACTTCGGGCGCAAGCACGACCTGAGCATCACGCAGATCTACGGCCCGATCAACAAGGTCTCGAACAAGAACCTGCCCAACAGCACGGTCAACGACATCATCGTCTCCTCCGACTACGTCTGGCCGGCACCGGCGTACGGCATCGCCGCCAACTCCGGCCTGGAGGACGCGTTCCGGGACATCGTCCCGGCGGCCAACCTGTCCCTGCCGAACCACGTCCTGCCGGCCAGCACCTACGTCACCAGCGGAACGGCGTCGATTCCGATCCGGAGCGCCGGCGACGCGACCAGGGCGGTCTGGCTGGCTCCCGCCGGCACCACCACCTTCACCGCCGGCCCGACGATGACCAGGGCCGGCGGCACCGACACGTCCATCGCCGTGCCGACGTCGCAGGGCGAGTACCGGCTCTACGTCCTCGACGCACAGGGCAACCGGTCGGCCGAGTCCAGCTCGATCGTCCGGCAGCAGGGCACCGGCAGCGGCCAGCAGGGTGGCCGGCTCGTGGGCGGCCAGTCGGGCCGCTGCGTCGAGGTGCCGAACTCCTCCACCACCAACGGCACCCAGGTGCAACTGTGGGACTGCGCCGGCGGCACGAACCAGCAGTGGGCCTACACCGCCGGCAAGCAACTGACCGGGTACGGCAACAAGTGCCTGGACGCGAACGGCGCGGGCACGAGCAACGGCACCACGGTCATCATCTGGGACTGCCACGGCGGCACGAACCAGCAGTGGAACCTCAACGCCAACGGGACCCTCACCAACGTCCAGTCCGGACTCTGCCTCGATGCCAACGGTGCCGCCACCGCCAACGGCACGAAGATCATCCTCTGGTCGTGCAACGGTGGCACGAACCAGCAGTGGAGCCTTCGCAACTGACCGGCAACTCGGGGCCGGGCCGACTCGGCCCGGCCCCGGGCAGTTCCGGCCCATCGTGCGGGGCCCGGTCGGCGGGGTGACCTGGTGCGCTCCGGGGAGGTGCTAACCTGCTCTGCGTTGTCAGCGGGCGCCGCTAGCTCAACTGGCAGAGCAGCGGACTCTTAATCCGCGGGTTCGGGGTTCGAGTCCCTGGCGGCGCACCACCGAAAAGGCTCTGACCTGGGGTTTTACCCTGGGTCGGAGCCTTTTGGCGTTTCTGCCGGTGGTTCGGTGTCTCGGTGGGTGCTCGGGAGCCGTTGGACCGTTCCGGCTTCCGCTGGACGAACGGCATGTCGGCGGACCCCAGCATCGCCTGTGGTGCGTCCGCCCGCTGTTTGATGATCTTGCTGCTTGGTCGGGTGGTGTGGGCGTCGGGCCGTCGGTCGACGGAGGTGATCCGGATTCACCCGGCCCAGCGGCCGTTACTTCTGCGGCTGTGCTTTCTCAGCGAGTGCGGCGGCTGCGTGGAATGCCGTGGTCCAGGGGAATGTGAGCCGGCGGTCGTTGCCGGTGCCGGGTGGGTGTGGTTCCCAGTCGTGGTCGGGTCCGAGGAGGATGTGTACGCCTTCGTCGCGGAGGCTGGCTACGGCGCGGCGGTAGGGGTGTCGGGTGGCGAGGGCGGTGTTGACGAAGGGGACGATGACGGTGGGTACGTGTCGTCCGATGAGTTCGGCGATGGTGGTCATGGCGTAGTTGTCGGCGAGGCCGAGGGCGATCTTGTTGATCGAGTTGTAGGTCGCGGGTGCGATGACCAGTGCGTCGGCGGTGGGTAGCGAGCGGCGGGTACCTGGGGATGTCCGGTAGTCGGATCGCACGGGTGCCCCGGTCAGTTCTTCGATGGCTGGGATGTCGATGAATCTGGTCGCGTGGGGTGTGGCGGTGACCGCCGTGGTCCAGGACTGCTCGTGTGCGGTGTTGATCAGGGTGGTGACGTCGGGGGCGGGACCGGCGGCGCAGACGACGATCTGGAGGTGCCCTGGGGTCACCGGGGGATCCCGGCGGTCTGGGTGAAGTCGACGACTGCGGCGCGTACCGGGCCGGTGGCGAGGTGGGCGAGGTCGTTGGCGAGGCGGTGGACCGCTGGGCGGCAGCGGATCTCTTCGGGTGCTACCTCGTACGCGGTGCGCAGGGCGTTGAGGCCCTGTTCGTGGCGTCCCCATTGGGTGTAGGCGCGGGCCACGTCGACGTAGAGGGTGGCTTTGCGTTCGGCGAGGGTCACCTTGCCGAGGGGGATGGTGCGGGCGATGGTGATGGCGGTGCCGGCGTCGCCGAGGGTGAGTGCGATGTTGACCCGGTGCAGCAGGACGTTGGTGGCGCCGAAGCCGGTCCACCGGTCGTTGCCGTCGTAGCCGAGTCGGGTCGCGGCGCGGGTGGCCTCGTCGAGCATGGTGTGTGCGGTGTCCCGGTCGTCGCGGCGGGCTGCGGCGACGGCCCCGCGTAGGACGAGGGCGCCGTACACGGCGACCGCGTCGGTCGACGCGAGGCGGGTGCCCCGGTCGAGTACGCCGGCGGCGTCTGCGGCGAGGGTCACGGCCTGCTCGTCGTGGTTGTTGCTCATCAGGGCGTGGGTCATGATCCGTGCGCTCGCGGCGACGGCCACCGGGTCCTGGCTCGTTGCGGCGGCGCGGGTGCTCCGCTCTGCGGCGACCAGGGCCATCCCACGGTCGCCCAGCTTGAGCAGGACGCTACCCACGACGTGGTACAGCTCGGCGACCAGGACGTCGACCTGCCTTCGCTGCGTGCCCTCCGCGTCCGCCCTGGCAGGTTCGAGAGCAGGTAACAGCGTGCCGAGCCGGTCGAGGACCCGTTCGTATCGGCAGGCCTGGTAGTCGCGTTTGACGGCAGCCACCTTGCCGGAGAGCTGCTGCACGGACAACACCGTGGCGGGTTGTTGCCGGGGCGAGACGAGCGCGTCGAGCACCGGCGCGACGCCGGGGGCAGCGGCGACGCTGACCGCAGCGCTGCGCAGGAAGTCTCGCCGTTGCACGTCACCATCCGGGTCCAAGCTGTGGTGGCTGTCCTCACCAGTATCGGCATCCGGGCCGGTGCGCGGTGGCGTGGTGCTCGCGGCTGCACCGTTGGTGCCCGTCGCCCGCAGGGCTGCGAAGCGTTCGCGGACGTCGGGTGTGGCTCGGGCCAGCACGGTGTCCAGCGCGGCCTGCATGTCGGCGCGGGGAATGACGTTGTCGCCCTGGCTGCTCCACTTGGCCACCGTCCGGCGGGCCGCGCCCAGGTGCTCGGCGAAGGCGGTGACGCTCATCCGCGCCGCCTGGCGTAGGGCGGTGGCATCCCGGCCGGTCCAGGTCGTGATCGGAGCCATCGCACGTCCTCCCGACAGGGACCGTCTCCTGCCTGGTGATCGTAGCGGCACCTGGGGTTACCGCAGGTGCACCGGCGGTGCACCGACAGGACATTCCGTGCACGCCCTGCCCCGGGCGAGGGTGGGTGTGCCGGGCCGCCTTCTCAGGGCGCGCCGGTAGGTCAGCGGCAGTCTCAGAGCAGGGAGCTTCGGATGGATGTGCCGAGCGGTGACAGGCCGGAGCGCGACCCGAGGCCTCCGCAACTGCCGTCACCGGCCAGTCCGCCGGCAGCACCGTTGACTCCTCGTTCGCGTACCGCCAGAAGGGCTGCGTGGGCGGGTGGCGGTCACCTCGCTGCCGAGCCACCGGCCGGCAGCGGTGGGTCAACCGGATCCCGGTGGACCCACCGCTGCGAAGGACGCGTCGTGACGGGGGAGCGGGCATGACCGTGTACGTCTCCCGCTTCGCGAGCGGTCAGCAGGAGCGGCCCGGCCCACCGGCGTCGACAGAACCCATGCCGGCGAGGACGGCGGATCCGCCGCTGTTGACCCACGTGTGGCGTCGGTTCTTCGCGCAGCGCACCCGACGGGAGCTTCCCCGGTGAGCGTCGACCAAAGCCCTCCGGCGACTGCGGCGGGCCGTCGCAGCCCGATGGGCCACGAGCATGTGCCCTCGCGTCCGCACTGGGGCTGCCGCGCCTGCGGCCATCCATGGCCCTGCGACGGGGCCAGGAGCGCGCTCCTGGCGGAGTACGCGGGCAATCGGATCGGCCTGTTCCTTTATCTGGCCGGATGTCTGCACGAGGCCATCGACGACCTGAGCCAGCCGGACGTTAGCGAGACGAGCAACTGCGAGGACCTGTTCGACCGCTTCGTCGACTGGGCCAGGCGACGCGCCACCTCTGCCGGGGCGACGACCGGCGCACCAGTGTCTTCGAGGGAGGCGTGATGGTGAGCGGCATCGGTGTGATCACCGCTGTAGGGCGGTCGGCGATCGCTGAGGTGTTTCACACCCTGGTCGTGCAGCCGACAAGCTTCTGCAACCTCGACTGCGCCTACTGCTACCTGCCTGACCGCCGGTCCCGCCGTCTCATGACCGTGGAGGTGGCGCGGGCCTGCGCCACCTCGATCGCGCAGCAGGGCAGCGAGCATCCCGTCAGCGTCGTCTGGCATGGAGGTGAGCCCACTGCCACGCCGATCGGCCACTTCCGGAACCTGCTCACCGCCTTCGAGCCGCTTCGGCGGACGGGGCGGGTGCGTCACGAGATCCAGACCAACGCCACCCTGGTCGACCAGCGGTGGTGTGACCTGTTCACCGCTTACCGATTCGAGATCGGTGTCAGCGTGGACGGACCTGGCACCCTGAACCGCAACCGGGTCGACCGCGCTGGTAGGCAGACGGCCGACCGGACGATGCGCGGCGTTCAGATGCTCGCTGACGCGGGTCTGGAGTACTCGGTGATCTGCGTCGTCACCCCGGAGACCATCGACCACGCCGACGACCTCATTGACTTCTTCACCGACCTGCCTGGGTGCCAGTCTGTGGGCTTCAACATCGAGGAGCAGGAAGGCGCCGCCCGGCAACCGGTGACGGAGGAGGCCGCGTACCGCTTCTGGCGGCGGCTCGTGCAACGCCGAACCGCCGGTAGCGGGCTGCGTATCCGTGACCTGGACCGGCTGGCCGATTATCTCACCGCCGCCCGCGCCGGACACGTTGACCACACAGCCCATGAACCGATTCCCACGGTGTCCTGGGACGGCCAGGTCGTGCTCCTGTCACCGGAGCTGCTCGGCATCACCGATTCCGAGTACGGGGACTTCATTGCCGGCAACGTGGTCGAGGAACCGATCATCGCGATGATCGGCCGGGCCGGCGGTCTGCGTTACGTGACCGAGTTCGTCACCGCGCTCAACGACTGCGCCGACCGGTGCGGGTTCTACGACTTCTGCCGTGGTGGACAGGCCGGTAACCGCTACTTCGAACACGGCAGCTTCACCGTCCGCGAGACCAACTTCTGCCGCACCACCCGACAGGCCCTCGTCCGCGCCGCCGCGGACCACCTCACCCAGACCGGAGGACCAGCATGACCGACGCCCTCGCCGCACTCGTCAACGCTCCGCCGCACCACCTCGACCGTCTCGGTGTCGCAACCTCCCGGGCGGTAGCGTCGATCGACGCCGCGAAGTTCGACAACCGGCCCACCTGGGACAACCGTGGCAAATTCGACAGCCGCCCGGGCTGGGACAACTGGAACAAGAAGAAGCGCTGACAGCGAACTCCCGACACTCGGGTGGTGCGGCGGCCGGCCCGTCTCGCACCACCCTCGGAATCAGGTAAAGGACCATATGCGGACCACGACAGTCGGCGAACTGCGGATACTGCTCCCGGAGCTGGACCCAGACGATCTCGACACCATCAGCGACCCAACCGACGACCTCAGCGACGCCACCATCGAGAACGTCTCCTGGCGTGGCGGCACCCTCGACGGCGTTACTATCCGTGGTAGCCGGCTCGTCGGCGTCGATGTGAGTGAGAGTGGCTGGGAGGGCGGGTCCCTCTTCGGCTGCGAGATCACCCGTGCCGACTTCTCCGGCACCACTCTGTCCGGCATCAGCATCGAGCGCTGCGCCATCACCGGTTCCCGGTTCACCGGCATCCGCCTGACTGATGTCCGGTTGAAGGACGTGCTGTTCGAGGGATGCCGCTTCGACTACGCGTCGTTCACCCGGGTCGCCGCAGCCGGAGCCGTGGCCTTCGTGGACTGCCTTCTTACCGACGCCACCTGGTCGTCCTGCCGCCTACCCAACACCGTCCTGCGGTCCTGCCAACTGGCCCGCCTGGAACTCGACTCCTGTCAGCTCCATGGCGCGGACCTGCGAGGTAACGGCCTGCACGACCTGAAGACCGGGCTCGGCAACCTGCACGGGGTCACCCTCGACGAGGACCAGCTACCTGACCTCACCCACCTGGCCGTTCAGGATCTCCACCTGACCGTGCGCAAGCGGTGACAAGGCCGGTCTTCATCCCCGGCCGGTCGCCGGCTACGAGAGCACACGAGCACATCAGGAGAACGACGTCGTGGCCTATCACCCAGGGCCGAACAACCTGCTGCGCGCGGCTCGCCTGACGCTGCCGTCTCCGTCCGGTTCGGGACGGCCGATGTCCCGACAGGAACTTGCCGACGCGGTCAACACCCACACGCACACGGGACGCCGCAGCACCGCCGACGCCCGCTACATCGGCAAGCTCGAACGAGGGGAGCGCCGGTGGCCGTTCGAGCCGAACCGCACGGCGCTGCGGGACAAGGTCCCCGGAAAACGGCCAACGCCGATCTCGGGTGTTCCGTCGTCCAGGGACACGCTCAGGATCCTGAAGTGAGCCCGGAGGAACCCGGACCAGAAGGTCTCCGGATATTACCGGCTCCCGGTGCCGACCCGGGCCGTCCGGTATCGGTTGCTACGACGGCCGGCCCGGTCATCATGGCCCGAGCGGCGGTGCGGGTGACTGTTAGCGTCCACGCCGAGACTGTCACCGCGCTGGTCCGTCACGACGACACGAGCGGTGCTGTCGCGGTCCTCGCGGGGCCCGCCGAAGTGCTCATCACCCCGTCGGATGTCTTGCAGGGCCGCCCTGCGGCTGGACCCGGTGTGCCGTCGACCGGGGCAGGCCTGCGCCAGGTGTACCGGCTTTCCGATCGGCGAGCCCGATGACGAATGTGAGGGTCACGCAGCCGGCCATGGACGGTCGGTATGCGTCGGGTCTGCGCTTTCCGGGGCTGATCAGTCAGCCGCAGGTGGCCGAGGCGCGTAGGGATCTCGGTCGGCGGTTGGCCGCGTGGCGTGCCGAGCGGGGGCTGACGCAGATGCAACTGGCCAGGAGCATCTGTTACTCCCGCAGTTCGGTCGCCAACGCCGAGATCGGCCGGGATGCCAGTGTTCGTCGGTTCTGGCAGGACGCTGACCGGGCGGTCGACGCACGGGGGGCGTTGCTGGCCGCGTTCGACCAGATGGCCGCGCTGGTACGGGACTTCCACACCCAGCAGGCGCAGGCGCGAGACGAGGAACGCCAGCGACGCGCTGGCCGAACCGCCACCCGGGCCAGTCACGCGGCGACGGGTGACTGCGGGTGCGGGACTGTGGTCGTCGGCCAGTGGACCGGACAGGAGACCCGCGCGCTCCGCGAGGCGCTCCGGATGACCGTCGACGACTTCGCCCGCCACCTCGGGGTGGCACCCGAGACGGTTGCCGGCTGGGAACACCACCACACATCCACACCGCCACCGACGATGGCCACACAAGCCGCCTTGGACGAAACGCTCACGCTTGCCGACAGCAACACCAAAGCCCGGTTCCTGCTGATCCTCGACACCCCGAACCACCACCCGTAAGCCTGGTCGGACAAGCGTTGAGAGGCCGCACGGCACGAGCGCCACGTTGCGTGATACGGCAAGTTTCCCGCCGCGCCTGGTCGGTGGCAGACCTGTGCAGCTTGACGGTGAGCTCGGTCGGTACTGGCATGGCAGATCTGCGACCAGCCCCTGCGCACCCGTCGCGGCCATTGCTCGCGCCTGGCGATAAGCCGTCGTCTGGCGCACTCGTCTCAGGTTTCCACCCGCTCGGCCCTCTTGACGAGAAGTCGGTTACCCGGAGCACCGCGATCGGCGCGTGACCGCCCTGGGACGGCACTTCCGAACATTGCGTCCCATGTGAGAATGAGACATGGCCTGGGACTGGGTAGTACCGGTTACGGCGAGCGGCTTCGGTGCGCTTGTTGGCATATCGGGAATCGTCGCATCCTTCAAGACAAGCGAAAGGAGTCGTCAGCATGCCGAGAACCTTGCAACGGAGAGACATCGGCACGAGCAGGAGTTGGCCAAGCGGAAGAGTGAACACGATCTTCGATTGGCCCGTGAACAGCGACGACAAGAGCGGCAGGCGTTAGCTTATGTTGAGATCTTGAAAGAGGTTCACCGGGTTTCCTTCTGGGCCAACGCTAAGGGATGTCTCGTAACTCGGCGGTGGATCCATGGTGGATCATGTTGTGGTGCAGGTGATCACGGCGGCTCGCCCGGAGTGGATCTTCCCGTTCACCGGGCTGCAGCCCGCCCAGTTCCGCAGGCTGGTCAGGCTGGTCGCCGAACGTGGCGGGGACGCCATCGCCGACGGGCGGCCGGGCCGGCAGTGGTCCCTCGACCTCGCCGACCGGGTGCTGCTGGTCGCCGCCTACTGGCGCACGAACCTGACCATGCGGCAGATCGGCCCGCTGTTCGGGGTGTCGCACTCCGCCGCCCACCGGGTCATCGACACCCTCGGCCCCCTGCTCGCCCTGGCCCCGGTCCGCCGACGCCGGATCGAACAGATCGCCATCGTCGACGGCACCCTGGTCCCGACCCGGGACCACCGGCTGGCCGCCCCGAGCAAGAACTACCGCTACTCGACGAACCTGCAGGTCGCCATCGACGCCCACACCCGCCTGGTCGTCGCGTTGGGTGACCCGCAGCCGGGCAACCGTAACGACACCATCGCCTACCGCACCTCCGGCATCGACCAGAAACTGGCCGGACGGCCCGTCATGGCCGACGGCGCCTACCGCGGCAACCCCGAGGTGATCATCCCGTACCGCAAACCCACCGACGGCACCGAACTACCCGACTGGAAGAAGGACCTGAACAAGCACCACCGCACGATCCGGGCGCAGGTCGAACACGCCCTGGCCCGCATGAAGACCTTCAAGATCCTCCGGGACTACCGACGCGCCGCCAGCACATTGACCGACACCGCTTCCGGCATCGCCCACCTCCACAACATCATCCTGCTCGGATGACACCGACACCGTTGACCGGCAACGCCATCACCGAGTTACGAGACATCCCTTAGTCACCCAAAAGGGGTGCTGGATAAGGATGATGCCCCCAAGCATCTTCATCTAGTAACTGATCCGACTGTCGATGCGCTGCTACGAGCCTATGGCTCCAGCGAGGTTATCGGGCTATTCGATATTTGGTGCACGCGGGTGCAGGATATTGCAAAGTCCTTCGGTCTCTTAACGATCGACCTCGGCGCAGATCCCGTATCTAGACGACTGGACGGGGGGCAAGAATCACGGGAATGGAGCCGACTTCATGGGGAGCTAGCGCCGGCCGAAGGTGTGGCAAAGATCGCATTGACCAAGCGGATACGGCAGGAGTTGCAAAGCGCGGGATGGTAGTATTGTCTTAATGGGGAATGGGTCTCCTGCGAATTGGGTGGCCCGATTCCCTGTGCATCCTCATCGGTCATGAGGGGGCGTGAACTCGCCTGTTCGTGGATCTCGCCTGTTCGTGGATCTCGCCTGTTCGTGGATCTCGCCTGTTCGTGGATCTCGCCTGTTCGTGGATCTCGCCTGTTCGTGGATCTCGCCTGTTCGTGGATCTCGCCTGTTCGTGGATCTCGCCTGTTCGTGGATCTCGCCGGCTGTGCGCGGGGTCGTCGCGGGGTTTCGGGTAGGTAGTGCCACATCAGGCTGAGGTCGAAGGCCTGTCGGCGGAGTATGCCTTCACGCTGTAGGTGGAGGTGCTGCCGGGGTGGGCCCCATCCGCCGGCCCGCCCATGCTGTCTTGCTGGTCCAGCATGCGGTTGCGGCAACTGGGAAGCGGCGACGTGGCTCTGACCGGTCTATTGACGAGAGCGTCGTCTCGCGATGTGAGACATCTGATCCGGCTGGTCAAGATTTTTCTGCCTGTTTCGGCCGGGATTCCGTGCTACTGGGTGCCAGCGCGGGTTAACGGGTGCCATTGCGTCCGGCTGGGTCCGGGGAACGTTGCGTTTGGCTGCTGGTGATGCTGGTTGACAGGGTGCTGCTGGCGGAGGCGTACTGGTACGCACGTGACCGCATGGCGCCTGTCCGCCGGGTTCGAACGGCCGGTCTGGTGACGCTTCTTTGGGAGCGCTGCCGGTCGTTCGGGGTCCGGGGTGGGCGGGCCGTCGATGGTTCTGGGCGTTAGGGGGTTCACGATGAAGGATCTTTCTCCGGCTGGTTGAGCCGACGCTCCATCGGGCCGTTGCGATGGTGCGGCCGCCAGAGCATCTGCGTCAGGCCGAGACGAGCCCGTTGTCGGTGTGGCTGCTTGCCGCCCTGCTCCGCCGCTACCTGCTACCGCTGTTCCCGCTGCCGCGACCGCCGTTGTGGTGGTCGTGTCGGTCGTTGCTGTCCTCATCCGCCCCTTGGGTCGGCTGGTGCGCCGGGTCCTGTGTTCGTTGACAACTCCACAGCGTGTCTTTCCGTAGCCCACCGCGCTCGCCTGTGGCTGCGTACTCCTGCGGCGTCGTGAGTGTCGTCGCCCATCTTCATTGTTCTCGATCAAGGAGTTGTTGTGTTCGTCGCCCATCTCGTCTCTGTGTGCTCCGGTTTGGTGCCGGTGGCGGTGACAGATTCCGTTTCAGTGCCCGTTGCGGGGTCCGGGTTGGTGTCGGTGTTGAGGTCAGTCTTCGACCGGACGTCGGAACGGACCCCCTGTCGTGTCTTACACCGCAGGTCAGGCCGGCTGTCAGCGTTGTCGGCTTGTCCTGCGACAGACCCTGCGTGGTTTCGGGTCTCTCCCCCTGGGGCTGGCATTCCCTACAGGAGGGGAGGTGGTGACCGGTGGATGATCCGGTTCTTCGGGTTCAGTCCCAGCTGACCGCCCGTGACCGTGTGCTGCTGGGCTGGCTCTACGACCACGGTGTGTTGACGTCGTTCCAGATCGCGCATGCCTTGTTCCCGTCGCTGGATTTCTGTCAGCGGCGGTTGCGGACGTTGTACCGGTTGCGGTTGGTGGCGCGGTTCCGCCCGCAGCGCGCTGACGGTGGCTCGTACCCGTACCACTACGTCATCGATCAGCTCGGCGCGGAGGTCGTCGCCGCCGGCCGTGACGAGCGTCCGCCTCGGCGTGATCACGCCCGAGTGGAGCGGCGCCGTTGGACATCCAGCCGCACCCTGGAGCACCGCCTCGGGGTGAACGGCTTCTTCACCGGCCTCGCCGGCTACGCCCGCACTCATCCGGATGTGCGGTTGGGGGAGTGGTTGTCGGAGGCGGCGTGCCGGCGGTCGGGGGTGTTCACCCGGCCAGGGGATCCGGCTCTGGTACGCGCCTACCAGCCCCGGGTGCGTCCGGACGGCTATGGCCTGTGGGTGGTGCGGGGTGGCCGGGTGCCGTTCTTCGTGGAGTACGACACCGGTGGTGAGCCGCTGTCGGTGTTGACCGGGAAGCTGGTCGGCTACCGGGAGTGGTTCGCCGCGTTGGGGCGGGCGTGGCCGGTGTTGTTCTGGCTGCACTCCGCTGCCCGGGAACGCAACCTGCGCCGGATGTTGGCCGAGACGCCGCCGCGGGTGCCGGCGGCTACCGGTGCCCGCGACCACGCCACCATGGCGGGCCTGTGCCCCGCCGAGGCGGTATGGGCGGTGGCCGGCGACGGCAGACCACGGTCCACGCTGGCTGACCTTTCGATGTGGGTCCTCGACGACCGTGACCCGACAAGGGAGGAGACATGACCGACGACACCTCCCCGGACCCCTTCATCGCGTGGCCGGCGTGCGAGACGACGGCCACGGGGTCGTTCTGTCACTGGGCTGTCAGCGTCTCGCCGGAGGCTGCTGACAGCCCGGTGACAGCCTCGGACAGCCCTGACAGCGAGCGGGCGGAGGTATCGTCCCGGCGCCCGCGTGGCTGGTCCGCGGACCGTTCCCGGACCGAGAGGTCCACGTTCCTGGTCCGGCGCGCGGGGACCGCCCGTCCGCTGGTCCGGTCCGCATGCATGGGCGGACGGGGCGTGTTGGTGGTCCGGCCGGGGGAGGTGGTCGGCCACGACCGCACCCGGTGATCCGAACGCCGGTCCGGGACGGAGTCCGGTGGAGGGTTTCGTTCAGGTCGTGATCATGTTGGCGATTGGTGGGGCGGCGGGTGCGGCCAGCTTCACCCACGTCCACAACGTCGCCGCCGCGCATGGTCAGCCGGGGTGGTTGGCGTGGGCGGACGCGATCGTGCTGGAGCTGATGTCCATCGCCTCCGGCCTGGAACTGCGCCGCCGCAAACGAGCCCAGGTCTCAACAGTGTTCCCGGCGGCGGTGTTGGCCTGCGCGGTGACGTTGTCGCTTGCGGCGCAGGTCGTGGAGGCCGAGCCGTCCCCGATCGGTTGGACCGCTGCGGCCGTGCCAGCGCTCGGGTTCTTGGTCATGGTCAAGATCGCCCTCGGCTACACCAACACCCCATCCGAACCCCTACCAGCCGGAACGAATCCGTCCACCGCCCTACTAGCGGACCCGTCCGCCGCTACCGCAAGCCAGCTTCCGGCGGACCGCACCGACGCCCAGCCCACCCTGCCGACCGGGGACCGGCGTCTGCCCGCGCGGACCGTCCACGACACCCGCAACGACCACCCGCACACCGGACCGGACCACCCCTGGACCGGGGGACCGGTCCGCCGGCACCGGCCGTCGCGGCGCGGACCGTCCATCCACCCCACCGACACCGACGTCCTGCTCCTGGTCGCCAGGCACGCCCAGGAGGACCTCGCCGCCGAAGGCCGGCCGCTCACCCGTGCCGCCCTGGCCACCGCGCTGCGCGCCACCGGCCACACCGTGTCCAACACCCGCGCATCCCAACTACTGAAGATCCTCAAAGCCGACCAACCCCCACCAGCCCCACCCACCGATCAGCAGATTCTTGAGCCCGCCGACCGCAGCACCCCGTCGGCAGCACCGGAACCCGCCACGCCTACCACCTCGCGTACCTCTGCACCGCATCCACCGCAGTCAGGAGACCCCTTCCCATGAACGCCCACACCACTCCAGACCCCCACACCCAACCGGCCGGCCACCACACGCCTACCAACGTGCCGTGGACCGTCGAGCGGATCCGCGCGCTCGGCGCCGCTACCACCCTGCCCACCGCCGCATCGGTACTCGGTATCAGCCGGTCCCAGGCCTACCGGCTCGCCGCCACCGACACCTTCCCCACGCCACTGATCCGCGCCGGCACCCGCATCATCGTCCCCGTCGCCGGCCTCCTCCGACTCCTCCTCCTCGACCAGCCTGCCCCGGATCCCGACGGCGGTCGGCGACTTGATCCCGGCGCAGTGTCGAGCGTGGATGCGACGACCCCGCCACCAGCGGACTACACCCGCCACCGCTGGCGGCACCACGTCGAGCACCCCGGAGACGACGGATGAAAGGCTCCACGTTCAAACGCTGCGGCTGCCGCGACACCAACACGGGCCGCCGGCTGGGACGCTCCTGCCCCGATCTGCGCCGGCCCGGCGGCGGCTGGTCCCGCAACCACGGCCAATGGCACTGGCAGATCGACCTACCCGCCCGCGCCAACGGCACCCGCCGCACACTCCGCCACGGCCCCTACCCCACCCAAACCGACGCCGACACCACCCTCGACCGCATCCGCGCCGCCCTCGCCGTCCCCGACCCCACCGACCCCCACGTCATGGTCAAAACCGGCGACCTCATCGAAACCGCCGTCAAAACCGGCGCACCCATCCCCACCCCCGACCAGGTCCGCCGCACCCTGCACCTCGACATCACCCCCACCGAACTCCCCACCATGACCGACTACCTCACCGACTGGCTCACCGGCCGCAACACCATCAAGAAAGGCACCGTCCGCTCCTACGAAGGGCACATCCGCCTACACCTCATCCCGCACCTCGGGCACCTGCGCATCGACCGGCTCCGCCCCGGCCACATCGACGCCATGTACGAGGCCATCGCCGAACGCAACACCACCATCGCCACCCTGCGCGCCAGCCGCGACCAAGCGAAACGCGACCAGGTCAAGAACCAGCGGGTCGTCGGACCGAGGACCATGCACCTCATCCACGCCACCCTCCGCAAGGCCCTCAACGACGCGATGCGCCGCCACCGCTACCTCGACCTCAACCCCGCCCTCCTGGTCGAGCTACCCGCCGCCCGAGCACCCAAGCCCACCGTCTGGACCGACCAACGCGTCCGCACCTGGCGCGACACCGGCAAGACCCCCAGCCCGGTCATGATCTGGACCCCCGAACACACCGGACGGTTCCTCGACCACACGTATGACGCCGGCGACCGCCTCTACGCCCTCTACCACCTCATCACCTTCACCGGCCTCCGCCGAGGCGAAGCTTGCGGACTGCACTGGGACGACCTCGACCTCGACGCCAACACCCTCACCGTCCGCTGGCAACTCGTCCAACAAGGCTGGGCCACCACCATCGACACCCCCAAAACCACCGACAGCGAAGCCACCATCGCCCTCGACACCGAAACCACCACCGTCCTGCGCACCCACCGCGCCCAACAGAACCGCGAACGCCTCGCCGCCGGCACCACCTGGACCAAGACCGGACTGGTGTTCACCACCCCGACCGGCGGTCGGCTTCACCCCGCTGACGTCACCGACCACTTCCACCACCTCACCACCCAAGCCGGACTACCACCCATCCGACTCCACGACCTCCGCCACGGCGCCGCCACCATGGGCCTCGCCGCCGGCGTCCACATGAAAGTCATCTCCAACCGACTCCGCCACTCCAGCCCACACTTCACCGCCACCTTCTACGGCGCCGTCCTCCCCGAACTCTCACACGCCGCAGCGGAAGCAACGGCATCAGTCGTCCCGCGTCGGCGTAGCGTGACAAAGCCGGCATAAGTCGCACGAGCATGCACGCCCGTCATCAGCAGCGGCCAGCCGGCAGCGTCGCCGGCTGGCCGCTGTGTCAAACGACTTGACCTTTGCAAAAAGATAGGCGTAATTCGTTGCGGCCATCGCCGATGGGCGTTGGCGCCCCTGCTGGTGAACCGGCACCTGCGGGAGCGGGTATGCACCGGTCGATCGCGCAGCCCGAGATCTCCTGGCCCGTGCACAGGGAGGGGCAGGCGATGGCCCGGCCTGCCCCTCCCTGTGCACGGGTTGATCTGATCCGGGATTATCACCATGATTGACGAGATGTTTCTCCCGCAGCCTCCAGCGCCCGCACGGTCCGCCGTGCTCTCTGGAGCCTGAGCGTGGCCGACTACGCGTGGGAGCGACTCTCTCCGAGGCAGTTCGAACACATCGTCCAGGCGCTGACCGTGCGTTACTTCGGCGCTACGGCCCTTATCTGGGGCGACGGCCCGGACGGGGGCAGGGAAGCGACCTTCGAGGGGTTGCTGCGCGATCCCTGCACCGGCGAGGAGAAGACCGGCTACCTCGTCGTCCAGGCTAAGTTCCTGCAACGTCCGCATCCCGACACCGCAGCGCAGCAAGCTTGGGCCGCCCGGCACCTCCGGTCAGAGCTATCGGCGTACGAGAAGAGCCCGAGCAGGCGGATACCCGACGCATACATCTACGCCACCAATGCCGTGCTGAGCCCCAGCAGTGGTGGAGGTAAGGACAAGGTGGTCGGCCTGCTCGCCGGGTTCCGGGAGCGGTACGGCCTACTCTTCGCAGTGCCCTGGGATTACGACCAGCTCGGCGCGATGCTCGACGAGAGCGACGGGCTGAGCACGAAGTACCGGTGGCTGATCACACCGGGTGAACTGCTCCACGCGACCCTGCGCCGGTTCAACTCCGAACCGATCCTCGCAGCCTCGGTACCTGCGATCCTCCAACGTGAACTCGTCCGGGACAGCGCAGCCCGACTCACCAGCTACCTGACCCCCCGGCTCAGTCCCACCAGCGTCGCGTCCGTCTACGTTGACGTCCCCGTCCGCCTGGCTGGGACGTCAGGCCCGGTCACCGGCTATGACGACTCGCGGTACGCCCTCCACCAGTTACTCACCGAGCTCACCGGCGCGACCAAAGTGGTTGTAACTGGCGGCCCCGGGCAGGGCAAAACCACCCTGGTCCAGACCCTCGCGCAAGTGCACCGGGCCGCGCTCCTGGATGCCGTCGACCCGCAGTTGCTCTCCCCAGCGGCGTTGCAGGAGAGCTCGCGCGTCGCCGCTGCGCTCCGAAGGCTGGCGCTGCCCATGCCCGGCACCGCCCGGTTCCCCTTCTGGGTCGACGCAGTAGCCTTCGCAGAGCACCTCGAGCAGTCCCAGGAGGCGGATCGGTCCGTCTGGCACTTCCTAGCCCGCCGGTACGCCACGCTGATCAAGACAGCGGTCGACGTTCCGTCACTGCGGCAGTTCGCGTACACGAACCCGACGCTTCTCATCATCGACGGCTACGACGAGATGGCCTTCTTCCGGCAGGCCGCCACAGCGGAGCACATCGCAGAGTTCCTGGACGACGTGCGGATGAGCCAGCTCGACACAGCGATCGTCGTGACTAGCCGACCCCAGTCCTACGAGAAGGACCTCGAGCGGCTGGGCTTCAAACTCTGGCAGCTCGAACCGCTCGGGCCCATCGACGCGATCTCCTACGCCGAGCAGTTGATCGCCGCCACCCTTGAGGACAGTAGGCTACTGGAGCGCTTTCGCACCGTCGCATTCCAGACCGAAATCAGGGATCTACTCTACAGCCCGCTGCACGTCTCTCTGATCCTCTCCCTCCTCGATGGGGGACAGGACCTGCCCCGCGAGCGGTACAACCTATTCGCGGCCTACTACGACCACGTCTACCAGCGGGAGCGGATGCGGGGCGGGGAGCTCGGTAAGTTCCTTGACGATTTCCGACCGCTTATCGATGTGGTGCACCAGCGGGCGGCGTTCGTCCTTCAGCTCAGCGGTGAGTCAGACCAGAGGAGCAACGCACTCTCGCTCGACCGGTTCCGTGCCATCGTGCATAGCTCCGTGGAAGGGGCCGCGCCGGCGTCTGGGAATGTCGAGGCGGTCGTTGAGAAGATCATCCGCTTCGCCCGACAGAGACTCGTGCTGCTAGTCGGGGTCGACAGCGACACGATCGGCTTTCAGATCCGGCCCTTGGCCGAGTTCCTGGCCGCATCCCACCTGCTCCGGGGGACCCGAAGCCGGATTGCCCAACGGCTGCGGGCGGTGTCCCGCTCGGCGTACTGGCGTGACGTGTGCCGCTTCTTGGCGGCGGCGATCTTCAGCAGCGAGGACGAGAGAATCGGTGAGCTCCGTGACACGGTGGTGGTCGCGTATCAGGAGTTGGACCACCGCGCGCACAGCGGAGTCGAGGCGCTGCGTGGTCGGGGCTTACGGCTGGCGATCGATCTCGTCGCGGACAGCGGCTTGTCCGTCAACGACCCGTACTTCCACCACTTCTGGCCGAGCATGGAGCAGACCACGGAGCTGTGGACAAACGACCTGAAAAAACTCGCATACCTCGCCGTCGCAGCACCGGCCAGCGAGGAGTGGCTAAGCGCGCTGGCGGAACGTGTCGGCCTATCCCGCACGGACGAGGTCGCGAACGACACCTGCTGGGAACTGCTCAACCTGCTTGCCAAGCGGGACTTCCGTTGGTCAGCCGAGGCGGCGCGCGCGCTGTTAGACCAGGCGTCCCCGGAGCAACTGACTTGGATGCTTCCCGATGTGGCGGTGCCTCAAGTCGTTGACGGAGCCGCGCTGGCCGAGTACCTGGCACGGTCGAACCCACACGTCGTGCGGCGATCGAGTTTCCACGAGGACCCGACCGGCCTCCCGTCCTGGGGGCGGGCGATGTGGAGCATCCTGCACGGCACGGATGGTGACGGTCTCGTCTCGAACTTGGAACTTGACGGCACCGGCTGGCCGCTCTCCGGCGCCCGGAGTATCGACGCCATGGCGCACTACCGCGACCTACGGAGCATGCCCGCCCAGGCGCACGCTGGATGGCACGACTGGTATCACGTGACGCTGCTGTGTGCGGACGCTCCGCATGCCGTTGACGCGAGTGGGCTCGCCGGTGTCGTTGAAGTCTTTCATGGCAGGGAGCGGCTAGAGCTCCTACCCTGGCCGTTCGTGGAACTTCGGCTCTCCGCCACCAACGCTCCGCAGCGACTGGACTTCGCCCCATGGCTGGAGGCTGAGAACCGATGGATGGAGCAAGGCGTCACGCTCATCGACGTCGAAGCGTACGTGGAGAGCGGCGCGTTGACCGAACGAATCCGGCACGAGGGGTTCCCCTTCTCTACGCTGCACTGGTGTCTGCCCGGCTCCTCACGGTCGCACACCGGCCCGCTCCGCACGATTCTGGACATCCTGCATCGGGCCCAGCCCGACCAGTTCCAACGCCGCGACACCGTGGCCGGCGTGCTGTTGCTGCCAATATGCGACCACGAATTGCGCCACGGGGGCGAAGGGATAGCACCGGATCTGGCCCACCGGGTCCTAACCTATGCAGTCGGGTCCTCGGTGACCGACACGATCACCTGCCCGACGGCCGTCGCAGCCTTGTCCGCCTGTACGACCGACCACTGCTTCCGGACCCACGCCGAACGAGTCACCCGGTGGTCATGGATCTCAGGCGAAGACCACGAGCAGGTCGAGGCGGACAGGGTACTGCGACGGGCGGGTCTGCTAGCGGAACCAACGGTCCTCGCCCGCCTCTGCACGCGAATCGCCGCAAGGACCTCCAATTCAGCCACCTGGCAGGCGTTGCACGAGGTGTGGCTCGGACCGGGACAGCCTGCACCCGCCCCGCTCCAGCAACTACTGGGCGCCACCCGCCCGGCGACCTTGACCGACCGGGACCTACACCGTGCGCTCAGGTCCTGCCGGGCCGAACAGGATATCGACCTGTGGGACCTGTTCTCCGTCATCAGCCGCAATCCGGCGTGGGACCAGACGGAAAAGCTGGTCTTGCGGGACCGGCTGGCGCTGCTAAACAACGAGCCCTGGGTCTTGAACTCGTCGGTGTACCTCGACCATCCCACCCTGACCGAGCCGATCATCGGCCGTCAGTTGCCCGCCTTGGGCCTCGGCGCTCCGGGTGCCGGCTGACTCGCCGGTGCTGCCGTGTCTGCCCGATGGCCGTGGACCGTAGGCTAGGCCGGTCGAAGTCGAGGACCAGGCATGGCGACAGTCCAGCGACACCTTGGCAGTAGGACCTCGTTCTCCTGCTCCAACAGCTTGATCCGCCTGCGGGCCTTGCGCAGCTCGGCTGACTCGCCGCCGCTGACACCCGGCTTGACTCCCGCGTCAACGTCAGCCTGACGCAGCCACTTGAACAGCGTCATCGGGTGCACCCCGAAGTCGTTCGCGATGTGCTTGACCGTCACTCCCGCCTCACGGTCACGAGCGATACGCACGACGCTACGGAACTCTCGGGGGTAGGGCTTGGGCACAGCAACATCCTTCCAGCCTGCCGCAGGGCAAGCCATCTCACATGTCACCTATCGGTACAGCAGACCCAGCGGTTCGCGCACCTACCCAACCAGCCGCTCGCCAGCGCGCACTTCGGCGACCCGATCGCCATCGGCCCGCTGACACCGGCCGCGGCGCACGATCTGATGTTCACCCCGATGGACACCCTCGGGATCTCCTTCGACTCCGATGAGCTCATCCACCGGGTCCTCGCCTACTGCAACTACCAGCCGAAGCTGCTGCAGATGGTCGGCGAGGAGCTTGTGCGGGAAGCGTTGAGCCGACGGGGCCTGGAAGGGCCGCGGTACCGCATCCGCGACGAGGACCTGGAGCGCGTGATCGGCTCCAACGCCGTCCGGCAGAAGATCCGTGAGACAGTGCACCTGACCCTCAACCTCGACTCGCGGTACAAGCTGATCGCGCTCGTCGTCGCCCTCTCCGCGCTGGAGAAAGGCGCCGACCACGCCATCCCCACGAACATGCTGCGGGACGAGTGCCTGGCATGGTGGCCGGAAGGGTTCGCCGACCAGGGAGCCGACGAGTTCCGGTCGCTGCTGTCGGAGATGAGCGGCCTCGGGGTCCTGTCGGAAACCGGCGGCCGGTGGCGGCTGCGGTCCAGCAACGTGCTGCGTCTTCTCGGCACCGCGGAGACCATCGAGGAAGAGCTGTGCGCGCTGGAATGGCGTAACGTTGTCACCACCTTGTCGGCCGAGCAGGCCCGCCGCACGCTGACCGACGGCCGCATCTCGCCGGTGACCGAGAAGCAGCTGGCCACCTCGACCGAACGGGGCAACCACCTGTGGGTGGTCGTCGGCACGCAGGCGACCGGGATCGACCGAGTCGCGGCACGGCTGACCGAGGAAGCGGACATGATCGGGGCGCGATTCACCCTGCATGTGACCAGGGGACCAGCGGGCTACCGGCGGGAATTGCGCGGTGGGGCGCCCGGTGACCGGCACCGGGTCGTGCTCAGCGACCTGTCAACAACTAGGCTCGACAACGCGCTCAACGAACTGCTTCAGGTCGACACCCTGCTGCCGGCAGCAGGGGTGACCCGCTCCCTGGTCGCGGTCGTCGACGCCAGCGTCAGCGAACTGTTCACCAAGGACGACGCTCCGCCGCTGGGGGAAGTCACCGACCGGGTGATCGTGCTGCGACGGCTGTCGCCGGGCGGGCTGCGGTCGTGGGTCGTCGACAACGAGATCTCGTGTTTCGGTGACGCGGCCAGCCAGAAGATGCTGCTGGAGGCCACCGGCGGATGGACGGTGCTACTCGACGACGCCGCACGGCTCGCGGTCACCGAACGCACCGCCCGCCGCGTGTGCGATGCGATCACCGCAGCAAGGCTCAACAGCGCCGAAGTCGCCGGTGTGTTCGTCGACCAGGTCGGACTGGCGAACAACCCGACGCCGGCGGCCGCGTTCGACTCGCTGCTCGACTACAACGCTCCGATGAGCAGCGAAGACCTGGCCACCTGGCTCGAGGTAACCGAATGTGGCGGTGCGCGGTCGGTGGAGGCGTTGCGGTACTTCGACGTGCTCGTCGAGCGACCCGACGACGGGCTGTGGGAACCGGAGCCGGTGTTCGCGGCGGCGTGGAGGAAAGCGCGACAGCGGTAACCGGCTGGTCCGGCGGCGGGTTCGTGACTGCCGCCGGACCAACTTGGTGAACCATTGGCCCGAAGCATTGGGCTCCGTCTTGGGGCGGCGGTTATCGCCTGTCGGCGTACGCCCCGGGCCAACGTGCATCCGCGTGCTCGGCGGGTGCGCGGTCGCGGTGGACAGCGACACGAAGGTTCTCAATGATCATCCGATCGCGGGATGTTGACCTCGCCTGCCAGAATGGACGATGGCTCTGCCGGCGGGGTGAAGGGGTGGCGATGCGGTTATTGATTGACGTGCGTGGTGGCGAGAGTGACGAGAACCGCCGCGTCGTGTCGGTGCTGGCCGCCGATCCCCGAACCCGACAGGCGCGGGTCAGGACAATTTTTCCGCCGCCCCGCCCGGAGACGCTCGGTGCGGCCGAGGTGATCGAGTTCGTCGGGCAGAACGTCCTGCTCCCGCTCACCGTGCAGGCCCTCTACGACTATCTGAAGAGCCGGTGGGGCGGCCGCGCCGGCCAGCAGATCTCCGTGACGATCACCCGGACCGATCTGCCCGATGGCGCCCGCCACGAGACGGTGAGCATCAGTGGAGACGTCGACGCCGTGGTGGCGGCGCTCAGGTCGGCCGAGTAGAGGGGGCGGCGGTCGCCGATAGGAGGTTCCGATGGTCAGTGGGTCGGATCGGGTAGATCCCTCGCAGTCGGCGGCGGTGCTGTTCGGGGTCGAGACCTACCCGAACACGTCGCTGGAGCCGGTGCCGGCCGCGCCACGGAACACCGGCGCACTGCGCCGTTCGTTCGCCGACCCGGAACTGTGGGGGCTACACGGCAGCTACCGACTCGTCGTCGAGGCCGACCTGCCCAAGGCCGACATGCTCGACTCGGTCACCAACGCGGCCCGGATCGCGGATCACGACGGAATTCTGCTCATCTATTTCGTCGGACACGCCCTCTACGACGGCGGCACGCTCTATCTGGCCGGTTCGGACGCCAACCGGAGCCAGCCGAGCACACTGTTGTCCATTCCCGAGCTGACCGAAGCCGCCGCGTCATCGGCGGCCGCTCGGAAACTGCTCATCCTCGACTGCTGCTATTCCGGGGCCGCCGCCGGCAGTCTCAAAGCCGAGATTCAGGCGGTGGACGAGGCGGCCGGCTGGCTGCTGATCGCGGCCACCGACGCGGTGCCGGCCCGGAACGCGCGGCTGGACGAGGAGTTCACCCCGTTCACCGCCGCGCTTCTCGCCGCCTTCGAAGGCTCGCCCGGGGAGGGGCGGAGCCTGTCGCCGAATACGGTGCTGGCGCACGCCGCGACCTTGCTCGAGGGGGAGCCGAGAACCAACCACGCGGCCTGGGAGGACGACCCGTGGCTGCGGAACCGTCGGTACCGACCACCGCCCGTCACCAGAAACGTCCTGGCCACCAGGCCACCCGCCAGTCCGTTCAGTGGACAACGAGGGCTGCCCGGCCTGCTGGCCTGGCCGGAGCGGGATGCCCGGTTCGTCGGGCGGAAGCGCGAACTCCATCTCGGCGCCAACCGGGTCGTCACGGGTGGCGTGCTGACCGTCACCGGTCCGCTCAAGGCGGGTAAGGACCACTTCGCCGACCAGTTGATCGCCGAGGTCCGGTCCCGCGGGGCGTTCGACGAGGAGGATCTCCTGCTCGGGCTGGAGATCCCCATCGCCACCGCAGAAGAACCGGTGCTGGAGAGCCTGTCCCGGGCGCTGGGCGAACATCTCGACGAACGGGACGCGATCGAGCCGGCGGCGATGGCCAGCCTGGACGGGCGCCGCCGACGGCTGGTGACCAGCCTGATGCAGCAGGTGGGCGACCGGAAACTGCTCATCCACATCGACTGCACACGGCTCGGGCCCGACCCGGCAGCGGTGCGGGCGGAACTGGACACCCTGCTGGAGGATCCCTACTTCCGTCGGGCCGTCACGGTGGTCAAGGCCCGCACCAAACTGGACCTGACCGGCGACGGTCAACTTCGTGACCTGCCACCGATCCCGCTCGGCGAACTCTCCGACGACGAGGCGGTCGAGCTGCTCGGCAACCTGCTCGACGCGGAGCAGATCGAGCTCGACGGCCTCGACCTCAAGCACGAGGTCCTGCGACGGCTGAATGATCCGCTGGTCCGGCTGCCCGGGGTGTTGGTGAACGGGGTGGACGGGTTCATCGCCGACCATCAGCTGACCGACACCGGCGAACTCGTCGCCGGCAACCTGGTCGACGCGCTGCTGAACCGCTCCGTGCCGACGGTGCTCCGGGCCCTGCGCGACGCCGGTGGCCTGGAGCTGCGGCAGCCGTCGCCGACCGGGCGCCGGCACGGGCCGCTGGCTGTCCTGATCTGTTGGGCGCTGACCGAGGGGCTGCCGGTCAGCCATCAGGTCCTGCAATCTGCGGACGTGGGCTTCCGGGCCCAGATCGAGCAGCTCACGGACGCCCGAGTCCTGCGGACCGAGGCCCGGGACGGTGCGCCGTCCTACGGGATCGGCCCGGCCAGCCGGAACACCCTGCGCCTGCTCCTGCTCGTCCTGCTCGGTGTCGACGAGAGCGCCGAGGGCATGGACTCGGCGGGCATGGCGACGATCCGACGGACCATCGGCACGCTTCCCGGACCCGAGCGCGAGGCGTCTCCGGACGAGCTGGACGAGGCACTGGCCAGGGCCGGCACGGCGCTCCAGACCACGATCAGCCAGCTGATTCCGGACCGCGTCCCGGAACTCGTCCAGGCGGTCCGGTGGGCGGTCGGGTGGATCGACGAGAACGCCGCCGGCCGGCTACCGCGGCTGCGTGACGCGCTCTCCGTGATCAATGCGTACGACGGTGACGCGGTGTACCTCAGCGTCGTCCCGGAGCGGTCGACCTCGCCGGTGACCGTCGACGCCGTCGAATCGGATCTCTCGCCGGACACCGCCGACCTGGAGCGTCTCCTCGCGGCGGCGGCGCGCCTGACCGTGGCCGCACGGCAGCAGGGCATGGCCGCCGGCATACTCGACGGACTCGTGCGGGCCGCGTCCGAGGTCGCCGACGCGATCGTGGCGTGTCCTGCCGACCTGGTGTCCTATCACCTGCTCAAGTCCGTGGACGCGACCCTGTTCCTGGCCGGCCGGCGGCTCCGGTCGACGACGAGTCTGCTCGCCGCGCGGGAGCGGGCGGCCGACGCCCTCTACCAGGGAGCCGTCACCGCCGGCGCCAGCCGGACGGACCGCGTGCTGGTGGTGCTCTCCTGGCTGCTCAACACCGCGGAGGCCCAGGTCGACGCCGGCCGGCGGGACCAGGCCCGGGGCACCTGGGGGAAGGCCGAGGAGATATTCACGCTCCTCCCGGAGGCGCGGGACACCCGGCAGCGGATGACCCGGCTGCAGATGGAGCATCGCCTGGGTCGCCTGCAGGCGCGGTGCGCCGACAGTCACGCCGACCGGATCAGCGGCCTGCGCCGGGCGTTCGCGCGTACGGAGACCGGACTCGGCCTCTCCACGCGCGCCGACGAACTCGCGCTCTGGTGTTCCCGGCACATCGACACCGCCTCGGTGCTGGCGCTGGAGCTCCGGGCGGCCGACGACCAGGAGGCGTTCGTCACCGGGGTGCTTGACCAGCTCACGACGGCGTGGCAGCCGCACGCTCCGTGGCCGGTCGCCGTTCGCGTCGCGGTCTGGCGGTTCATGCATGGGACCTTCCGTGGTCTGGTCGAGACGGACCGGCGGCTGACCGCCGCGCGCCGATCCCTGTCGCTGCTGTTGCAGGGCGACGCCGAGGAGCGGGAGGGTCAGCAGGCCCTGCTGATCGCGCAGGTCGAGGCGCACCTGTTCCTGGCCCGTACCCTGCGGGTCAACGACCAGCTCCAGGAGGCGCTCACGGAGGCGCGCCGAGCGCTGAGCCTCGCCGAGACCGGCCGCGATCTGAGCGTCTCCACCGCCGGCGGCGAGACCGCTGCCCGTGCCTATCTGCTCTGGCTTCAGGCGCTCCGGACGGTCATCCTGTGGAGCCCGCCACGGGATGCGCCGGGCGGCGCCCGGACGCAGCTGAAGCGGGAAGCCGGAATCGCTCAGGAATGGCTGCGTCACCAGGACGGCCCGATGACGCGGGCCCATGCCGTGCTCGACCTGTGGTGCATGCGCACGCTGTGGTCCGAGGAGGGCAACCTGACCGTCGCGTCGGCCCGGGAGGGAGAGGACTTCAGCCGGCTGCCCCGGGGGATCAAGGAGCAGCGGCTCGAGGAGGCGTACCGCAAGCGCCGGAGGTCGTTGCTGGGGCACGAGCGGGTGTACGGACCGTCGATCGAACTCTGCCGGATGCAGGTGCACCTCGAACGGCAGTACCAGCGGTGGCAGTCGGTGATCTGGCGGAGGAATGTCGACAACAGCGCGGTCTGGGAGCTGCTTCGGCGGGCCGAAGATCGGTGGCCACACAATCCGGCCCTGGTGGCGTCCATCGCCGATTTCCACCGCTACATCTGGGAGCACGGCGAGGCGATTGCCGAATACCAGAAGCTCGTGACGATGGCGACCAACGCGCACGACCGGCTCCGGGCGGTCTACGGCGCGGTGGAGAGCGCGGTGACCCAGGCCCAGTACGACAACCGCCTGCCGGGGTCGAAGCGCCAACAGATGCTCACGGACGCCCGGCAGTTGCTCGACGACGAGATCCAGGAGCGCTCGCTTCCCGCCGATTTCGCCCTGCTTCGCCACCGGGTCGCGCTGGAACTGGACGAGGAGGTCGACTGGGATCGGGTCGACCGGGTCTTCGACGAGATCATCGGGGACGACTACTCCCGTAACATCGGCCGGTACCTCACCATCCGACGGTACGGTTCGGTCTTCCACAGATCGGTCGCCGACCAGCTCAGCTCGGAGGTGAGAACCCAGCTACGGCAACTGTCCCACGGCGGCCCGGTCGCGGAGCCGGCGGACGGCGACGGCGTGGAACAGCAGGACGCCATGGTGGTGGAGGACGAGAGTTCCTCGATGCTCGGCGAGTTGCTGTTGGAGAACTTCACCGACGTGGATCTCCTGCAGGCGCTCGGCTCGATCTACCTGAGGCGGGCCGACCTCACCGAGGGGCAGCACGACGCCACTGCGGTGGCCGAACGCACCCGCCGGGCCTTCGACTGTTTCGATGCCTGTCGCATCCTCCAGCAGGACCGCACCGGCAAGACCCCGCTCGTCACCAAGTTCCTCAGCGGCCGGGCGATCCTGCTCGCGGCCCAGGCCAGCGATGATCCCGACCCGTTCGACTGGGAGGCCCCGTCACCGCACCGAAACTGGATCGAGTACGCGACGTCCCTGTTGCAGGTCTGCAAGTCCTCCGCGGTGGGCGGTTTCGGACGGGTGTGCAATTGGCATTTCAAGGAGGCGAACGACGTGCTGACACGACTCAACCGCGGGGAGTGGCCGCCCCGCTGACGTCCCCGACGACTGTCAGGCGGTTCACTCCAAGACTCCTGGGGCTGACCTGGTGATCCTGTGCGGACGTTAGTGTTGAAGCTGCTGGTCCAGTGGGGCTTCGCCCCGCTGCATGCTGTGAAGTCCGCTGGTCAAGGAAGCCGGCTGGTTTGGTCTGTCACTGAGGCAATCTTTCGGGGGCCGGTCGTAGGTTCAGGATTTCGGTCGTGTCGGTCCTGTCGGTGGTGTGGCGTCGGAGCAGGTTGAGGAGGTCTTCTTGCCGTGGCTGGCCGAACGCCAACCGGTACACCGCTAGGTCCGACTTGAGCCGGTCGAGTTTTGCCTGGTCGCGGCTGAGTGGGTAGGGCAGGACGTGTCGTTCGATCTTCGCGGGCCCGGGGAACACCCAGTACGGGGCGAAGTCGCCCAGTTCTCCGGATTCTGCTCGTGTCGCGTCGTAGAGGGCTTTCCATACGTCGGGTTCGGGGGAGCGTAGGGCTTCGGCGCGGTGTGCGGTGGCGATGTTGCGGCGTATGGCGTGTCCGCCGAAGCGGTGGACCCGGCCTTCGCGTTGTTCGAAGTCGACGGGGTTGGCGGGGGTGTTCCAGTGCACGACGGCGGAGCACCACTGGTGGAAGTCGATGCCTTCCTGGCCGGCGCTGGTCGTGGCGACGACGAACGGCCAGAAGGGGCTGTTGAAGGCTCGGCGTACGACTGCTTTGCGGTCGGCCTGGGCTTGTTCTTCGCCGCGGCCGCCATAGCGCAGCGCGAACCGGCCGGGCAGTTTGATCCGCTCGGCGGGGCGGTGTGGGTTGAAGGCTTCGTAGGTTGACGGTCGGCTGGCGATCGCCTGCCGTGCCTCGTCGGCGAGTCGGCAGAGGTTCTTGTCGTCGAGGCGGGTGTCGGCGGTACCGCTACGTAGGGTGTGCAGGTGCTCGTCGAGGACGGCCTGAAGATCACCGGCGGCGCAGTACCGCAGCACCGCCTGCCAGTAGACCGGACCCATCGACAGGCTGTCGAGCAGCTGGGCGGATTCAGGCCGGTTGAACAGGGACCGCAGCCCGTTGGCCAATACCGCCGCGGCGCGCCAGTGCCCGGTTGGCGTGACCGCATCGTCGGGGTGGATCAGTCGGGACAGCGCCCGCCAGGCGATGTTGCCCGGCCCGTGCATGCCGATCTCCGCGACGCTGCCGAGCAGACCGTGGAGATGGTCCGCTGCCGGGTAGCGGGCGTTGCTGGCGAGCTCCCGGGCTCGCTCCACGTGCCGGTCCAGGCCGGTGGCCGTTGCGTCCTCGTCGGCGGAGGTCCCCAGGGCGGCAGCGGCGTCGTCCGGGCCGGGGCCGGCGCCGGGCCACCGGAAGACCAGTTCCCACGGCTCGGCCGGGGTCGCTTCGGTGACCGCCGTATCGGTGGAAGCGCGAGCGAGCAGCCGCTCCCGCACCTCGCGTTCGAACACGGCCAGCGGCACGGTCTCGTCCGGTCGCTGCCGGGCCAGGGCCAGCGGGTCGCACAGCGTGGCCAGGGCGGGATGGGGCCAGAAGATTGCCAGGGCGCTCATTGCCGCTGGGCGGTTGTTCTCGGTGCGGTAGTCGAGGTGCCGGTGTCCCTCCCCGTGGCCGCCGAGCCGGCGTTCGGCCTCGTAGCTGAGTAGTCCAGCCACCGCGGTGGGGGTGGCGTTCCAGGAGGAGAACAACAGCCGCTTGGTGATGCCTTCGGCCGCCGCGGTGGCGAACGGTTCGTCGAGCGTGTGGTACGGCAGGGACGGGGGCAGCCACAGCAGCCGCCACCAGCCCCGGTCGACGGTGTCCGCGGCGAGTCGCCGTAGGCGGCCGTTGCCGAGATCGACGGGTTCTCGTCGGTCGATCGTGTCGGCGTCGAGCAGTTGCGCGGTGGCCAGCAGCGCGGTGACGTTGGGGTCCGGCTTGCCGTCGAGCGCCTTTCGGACCTTGTCGCCGAGTTGGTAGCCGTCGAGGAAGTTCAGGAAGTAGGGGGCGGACTTCCAGTACTCGACCGACATCCGTGCGCCGACGGCGTCGGCGACCCGACGCAT
The DNA here is from genome assembly GCF_000876225.1 of Micromonospora haikouensis. Taxonomy (NCBI): domain Bacteria; kingdom Bacillati; phylum Actinomycetota; class Actinomycetes; order Micromonosporales; family Micromonosporaceae; genus Micromonospora; species Micromonospora haikouensis. The sequence continues at coordinate 1,602,302 of NZ_JXSX01000001.1, forward strand.
CGCCACGTAGCCGCGCACGTCACGGGTGTCGAGGTCGTCGGCGAGGTCGAGGTGTTCGCTCAGCATCCCGTCCTGGCCCAGCGCGGGCCGTTCGGTGCGGCACATGACCCGCAACAACAGGGCGCGTAGCCGGTCGCGCAGGTCGCCGCAGGGTTCGCCGCGGACCAGGGCGTCCCGGTACGCCTCGAAGGTCTTCGTCACGTCGGCGTGCCAGGACTCGTCGTCGGTGAGGAAGCGCAGGACCTGCCGGAAGTCGCGGTAGTGGTCCTCGCCGGCGCCGGCTTCCTCGGCGAAGGTGAACGGTTTGTACGGGGTGGCCGACAGCAGCAGCACCCGGGCGGCTCGATGGTCGAACAGGTGCCGGGCGAGTTCAGCGCTGTCGCCACCGTCCGGGTCGAGGAGCTCCCGGAACCGCTGGAACTCGTCGAGGATGACCAGGTCCGGGTCGAGGACCTCGACACCGGCGGTGGCCAGCGCCGTTCGCAGGGCACCGGTGAGCTTGCGGGCCTTCTCCCGCAGAGCGTCAGGTAGGGCGGGGCGTCGACCGATGCCGTCGAGTAGCGCGTCGAACTCGTCGAGCAGGCCGCCGTGGCGGGCACGACGCAGGAATCCCTCGGCGATCGTCGGGTCGATTCTTCCGTCGAGCTGCTCCCAGAGCCTGTTGCACTGATTCTCGAACTTCTCAGGGGTGGCGACGGTCGCCTGCAACGCGCGCAGCGCGGCTCGGGTTCGCCAGCCGCCCCACGAGTGGGCCTGTTCGAGGAGCAGGAAGATCAGCGCCCGCTCCTCTACGGCACCGGTGCGCCAGCCCTGGTCGAAGGAGGTGCCAGGGGTGAACGCGATCAGATTGAGCGGCTTGCCGGTGGTGGCGGTCGCGGCGTTGAGCCGGTGTGCGTGCTTGGCGAGCAGGGTGAGTCGGCTGGACAGGGTGACGGTCTTGTCGGCGGTGACCCGTAGCCGGTCGATGTTCTGCCGGGCGACGTCCTGGTTGGAGCAGACGTAAATGATGTCCACCCGTTCCACGCTGTCGTCGTCCTGCAGTCGTTGCAGGGTTTGGGCGATGACGCCCCGGGCGACGACGCTCTTGCCGAGTCCGGTTTCGTCGGCGACGAGGAACCGGCGGGTCGGGTCGGCACCGAAGTACCGGTCGACGACATGAGCGACGGTGGCGCGCTGGAAGTCCTTCAGGCCGGCCATGACCGGCCCCGCGTCGTACCGCTTCACCGGCCCACCGCCTCTGCGCTCGCGTCCCGTGCCTGGTCGATGACCCGCCACAGCTCGGTGAAGCCGGGCGGCAGCAGCCGTCTGCTGTCGCCGTCGGCTTCGATACGGGTGACCAACCGGGCCAGGTCGTCGAGCTGCTCCGGGCGGTCCACGAGAGCGTTGAGCAGCAGTTCGAGGATGCCGGTGCCGCCGGTACGCCAGATGCCCTGCCCGCCGACGTCGCCGCTCACGGCGGCGGCAGCCTCGGTGCCGAGACCGAGCATCAACAGCAGGAATCGCAGGAACTTCTCCGGCGAGTCGATCTGCTGGGCGAGGACGTGGTCGAGCCGATGGGCCGGGTCACCGAGCAGGGTGGCGAGGACGACGGTCTGCTCCCGACCCGTGTCGTCTTCAGCGATCACCAGGACGAACGGGGTGATGTCGGCCAACGCGAGCCCGGTGAACACCGCGGACACCCGGTGGCCCGGAACCAGCGGCACAGCTTCCCCACGGCGGGTGTGCAACTGCGCGGTGATCCGTACACCCGTCACCTCAGGAACGACTTCCTGCGAGTCGAGCCGGATCTCGTAGCCGTCGGCTGAGGTCGTGACGGTGGCTGACACGGGTATTGCGGCGATGTCCCGGATGAGATCACGCAGGAAACCGGTGTCGGGTTCCGGCTCCGTGACGTCTTGGCGTTCGTGCCGTTCGAGGATCTCCCGGAAACTGGCGTCGGGACCGAGGAGGGCGTTGATCCCCCACCGGTTCCGGCTGCCGCCCAGTTCCACCAGCAACTCGACGTTGCCGCCGAACGCCGCGTCGGTGGCGTTCGCCGAGCCGAGCAGGACTCGCGCTTGGTGGCCCTTCTCCACCACGTACACCTTTGCGTGCAGCCCGTGCAGCACCTCCTGGCCCGGCGGCGCCTCCTCGGCGGGCAGACCGGCCAAGGCGCTGACCACGAACGCCTCGGAACCGGCCAGGCTCTCCTCGGGCAGACGGTCGAGCGCCTCCTGCCGGCTCACCACCGACAGCGCCCCGCTGGGCGCGCACCGGTTCAGGCCACCCGGCGTGCAGAACGGCGAGATGACCAGGTGACGCGTCCCCGCGAAGTCTGGCGGGCGGCTACCAGGCACCCCCAAGGCGTGAAAGACGATCCCCCGTGCGTCCTCGGGTGGCTTCCACTCGGCGCGACGCAGGTCCTCGCACAGCGCCTCGATCGCCGCGTGCCGGGCGGCCGGTAGCGGCGTGACCGCCAGCCGCACCGCATGCCGCAGAAGGTCGACCAGAGGCCGGTTGTCCTTCCTCGGGCGGGTGCCGGGCACGCCATCCAACCGAAGGCACACGTCCCAGCTGCGATCCTTGGTCAGATTGCGGCTGAGCACCAGCAGCCGCAGCGACACCTCTCCCGTCGTGTCGTCGAGGAACCGCAGCGCCCACAGCTTGGGGTGGAACAGGTGACCCGGCTTGGGGCGGTGCACCTGGTGCACCATCGGCTCGACGAACGCCAACAGCGCCGACGCCCCTGACGGCACCACGATCTGCCCCGCCTGACAGAACACGTCGATACGGTCCGCGCAGCGCCGTACACCCTCCATGACCGCGATCGGGTCCGCCGACTCCCGCAGGCCATGCGCGGCGAACGCCAACGGTGCGATCAGCAGACTCTCCAGATCCAGGGTGAACGTCAACGCCATCGCCCGGGACAACCGCGCCCCCGGCGGTGGGCGCAACGAGTCGAGCAGCAGCGCGCGGGAGTCAGGCGCGAGCACCGGCAGCCTCCGAAGGACTCGCAGCGTAACCGTCGTGGATGTCGGTGAGGATCCGGCGGACCTGCGGCCAACGGAACACCAGCCGTCGGCTGCCGGACGCGCCACTCCACGTACGCAACAACTTGTCGTTGACCAACCGCGACTGGCCCTTCTTCACCGACCGCTCCCGCTCGCCGACGAGATCCCGCAGGGCCGGGTCGCTGGCCGCCTCGCCGGCAGCCCCGCTGGTCACCGCGTCGAGCCACCGCTCGATGAACTGCCGGGCCTTGACGTTCGTGCTGATCCGGGGATTCCTCTCGATCAGCCGCGTCCACATCCCCGACCGATCCCAGCCCTTAAGGCTCTGCTCCGCCGACACCCCATCGCTCCATGCCGACAGCCTGTCGCGGTAGCGAGCCGCCGGCTCCTCAAGCTCGGACAGGCCCGCCCGTTCGTACCGCTCGGCGACGAGCAGGTTGTACAACAACGCCGCACCATGCATCGCCAGCGAGAAGCGCTGCGCGTCCCGAACCAGGGAACCGATCGGCTCCGGCGCGGCCAGCGCCACCGGCTCGTCCCACGGCGCATCACCCTCCGACCCAGGGCGATGCGCGGGATCGAGCAAGTACGCCAGCAGGGTGCCAGGCACCGCGTCGATGATCCGCTCGCGCAGCCAACGAGCCTCGTCCGGGAGTAACCTCAGCCCACCCTCGACCTCCTGCGGAAAGTTCGCCGGCGCCCCGGGCAGGGTCGGATGCCAGCTACCGCGCGACCGCTCGGTCAGCTCATCAGCCTCGGCCAGCCGGGATACCAGCCGTCGGTCCGGTGCCGTGTCATCCTCACCGCTGCGGATGCCGTACTCCTGGAGAGCAACGGCGTAGATGTTCGAGGGCAGGGTGCGAACCCCGACTCCGGCACGCCTGCCGATCATGCCCTCCGTGTCGCTGCCGCGCAGCAGCGCGGCGATCACCTTCCGCTCGTTGCGGTCGACCCGCGCGGCGAGGCGGTCACTACGTAGCCCACGCCGCTGCGCCTCCTGGTAGCACCAGGGCACGATCAACAGGTACCGTGCCCGGTTCTGCAGGACCGACGTGCCGGGAAACAGCAGGTCGCTGAACGCGTCGCGGACCTGACCGATGCCCAACTCGTCCCGGCTCTCCGTGTCGCTGAAGAGCTTGAGCAACTCGCGCATGCGTTGCTGATCCTCGCGAGAAGTGTCCAGCCAACTCAGCCCCGAGGTCATGAGCGCCTCCCGCCTGCTCCGGTGCCGTCGACAAGGTCGCTGAGCGGCCCCGTGGGCAGGGCGATCCAGCCCTCGACCCCTGCGACCTGCCGCTGCTCGTCGTCGGGCCGGGTCGCCCTGCCTATCGCGGCGGCACGTGCGTTGAGGGCCGCGACGACCGCGTCAAAGGCGTCGTGGCTGCGTCGACACAGCGCCTCGAAAGCACCCAGTTCCAGCCACGGTGCGGCCGCGCAGAGCGCGGTCACGAGGTCGGCATGCTGTGCCTTCTGGCCCCGTCCCTTGTAACCGCGGTACGTCAGTCCCCAGCGGCACAGGGCCGCGGCCGGGTAGACCTCGACGATCTTGCCGTCGCCGCGCCGGTCGACGTCGTGTCCGGCGGCGGCCAGCATCGCCAACAGCCCGGCGCACCGGAAGGCGGCATGGGCTATACGGTCCGCGGCCACGCTGAGCGGAATGATGCCGGTCGTCTCGCGTACCACCTCGTCGGTCAACCGGTAGGCCAGGCGACGCCGCCACCGTGCGGCATCGCCGTCGGCGATGGTGACGTGGCCGGACCGGTGGGCGGTGACGAGCGCGACGAAGGGTTCCGGCCAGCCGAGCGGGCAGTCCAGCCCGACCTTGTCCGCGTCCTGGCTGGCCTTGACGATCTGGGCGTCGCCCACGTCGAGGACCACGTCTCGCACCACTGCGCGGTCCGACAGCCATTCGATGGTCGCCATCGCCGTACGTTCGTCCGCCGCTGCGAGGTCGACGCCGAGGGTCAGCACCGCAACACTCTAGGTGCCGACCTTGCGTCGAGACATGGCTCGACCGACCGTCGTTGTAGGACGTTCAGGTACGTGTGACCCCCCAGATCGGTGAGTGAGAGTGGGTCCAGTCCGTGTGAGTGGTTCTGCGTCAGCATGGCCCAGGGCCTACCGTGAGTCCGTGGCCAGCTGGTTGTTGACGATCCATGCGGTGTCTCCGTGGGTGCTCGGGCGCGATGGGACGGGGCCAGCGCGCGATGGACTGGGCTGGACGCCGTTCCGCTGAAGCTGGGGCCTGACCGTGAACAGATGGATTCACGTGACCCCGTTGGACCAGACGACTCGATCAAGATCAACCTCTTAATCCGCGGGTTCGGGGTTCGAGTCCCTGGCGGCGCACCAGCAGCAAGGCTCTGACCTGGGGTTTCACCCTGGGTCGGGGCCTTTCTCGTTTCCGCGTCGGTGGCGTGGTGCTCGGTGGATGCCCGGGAGCCGTTGTACCCGGTCGCCGTTTGGCGGGACGCGGCGCGGTGCTTGTGGACGTCGGTGGCTGTCATGACGTTCGTCGCGGTGCACCTGATGAAAGGCTGCCGGTGGGGTGCCACGGGCGGCAGCGGGCGTTGCTGAGGACCGGCCCCGGCTGTCGGTGTCGCCCGCCTGGCATCGATATCAAGTCCTCCGGTGAACCGGGGGAACCTCACCTCCGAGCCCATCATGACCAGGCCATCGCGATGAAAAGGCCTCACTGTGCGGGGATTCGCTTCGCCAAGGGGTGGTAGAAACAAAGCGACTGACCGGTGTGCCCAGCGGAGGGTGAAATGGGTGTCTGACATCGCGGACCCGAGCCGGCACCTCGTCCTCACCGTGGACGTGGAGCGGTACAGCGGGCGGGACAACGTGCTCCAGTGGCGTGTCCAGCAGGCCCTGCCGAGGATCATGCAGCAGGCCCGGGAGGAGCTGGGCCTACGCCCGGACGGCTGGCTGGTCCAGCCGAGCGGCGACGGGCAGCTCGCGATCTTGCCGCAGGGCACCAGCGAGCGGACGGTCGTGACCCGGCTTGCACCGACCGTCGACCGGTTGCTCCGCGAGCACAACCATGGCCTGGCCCCGGAGGCACGCATCCGGCTGCGGATGGGCGTTCACGAGGGTCTGGTCCATCTGGACGGCGGGAACGGCTTTCCCGGCGAGGCCGTCGTCACGGTCTGCCGGCTGGTCGACTCACCGCAGCTCAAGGCCGCCCTGCGGCGGTTCCCCGACGCGCAGGTGGCACTGATCGTGTCGGACCGGCTCTACCAGGATGTCGTCCGGCACTATGGTGACCTGCGGCCAGAGCACTTCCTGCGGGTTACCGCCAGCCTGCCGGAGAAGAGCTTCGACGCCGTCGCCTGGATCCACCTGCCGGGCGAGAACGCCGCCGCAGCCACCGCAGAACAGCCCGTCCCCGCTGCCACCCCGGATCAGCCCGCACCAGCCGTCGCCCCGCACCAGTCCTCCGCTGGTGGTCAGACCTTCCAGCACATCACGGCGCATGGGCCGGCGGCGTTCGGCAACGGCAACGTGGTCACCACGTACGGTTCCGCCGACGGCGCGACCCCGCACCGACCCTGACGATGGCGCAGGATCGTCCCCGTACCGACCAGGTGGCACCGTCACCCGAGCCGGGTACCAGCGTCCACCAGGCCAGCTACTCCGGGATCACCACTCACGGGCCGGCTGCCTTCGGTAACCACAACATCGTCAACCAGGTCAGCTACCGGAGCGCCCCGCCCACGCACGCCAACGACGTGCTGGTGTCGAAGGCCCTGGAGGCCCTGGCGAGACAGGTGGAGACCGAGCGACGGCGGGACGAGGAGCGCAGCCAGGTGTTGCGCCGCCCGCTGCCGGTCCGCTGGGCGGTGACCGCCGCCGCCGGTTCGGCGATGGCCGACGTCGACTGGTCGTCGGTCGGGCTCACCGACGACCGGCTCCCGACCGGCGGGTTGGACGACCTCGCCGGTCTTCTGGCCCGGCGGCTGCCGCACCGACGATTGGTGATCCTGGGTACGGCCGGTGCGGGCAAGACCGTGCTGGCCACCCGGCTCGTGCGCGATCTGCTGCGGGACCGCCTGGCCGGCCAGCCGGTCCCGGTGCTGCTGCCCGCCGACACCTGGCACCCGGGCGAGCAGCACCTGCGGGAGTGGATGGCGCAGCGGCTGGCCCAGGATCATCCCCACCTGGGGGGACCGGCCCCGGCCCCGGGCCGCTCGCGCGACCGTCGGACGATGGCCACCCACCTGATCGAGAGTCGGCTGGTGCTGCCGGTCCTCGACGGGTTGGACATGATCGGCGACGGGCTGCTCGGCACAGCGCTCACCGAGCTGAACGGCCTCGGCGCCGAAGAGCCGCTGGTGGTGACCAGCCGCGTCGAGCCGTACCAGGACGCGGTCCGGACCGCCGGCTGCGGGTTGTCCCGGGCCGCGGTGGTGGAGGTGCTGCCACTCACGCTGGCCGAGGCCCGGAACTACCTCGCCCCCGCAGGCGGAACCGGGCGGTGGCATCGGGCCTTCGCCGAGTTGGCGAACGACCCGGACGCCCCGCTCGCCCAGGCCCTGCGGACGCCGCTGATGGCCTGGCTGGCCCACACCATCTACGCGACGACGACACCCACGGCCGCCACCGCCGACCCGGCCGCCACCGTCGCCGATCCGCGGGAACTGGGCGACCGGGCCCGTTTTCCGGACCGGGACGCCATCGCCGACCATCTCATCGACGGTCTGCTGCCGGCGGTCTATCCGGCCGAGCCGACCCCGACGAGCCGCCGGGACTCCGACGAACGGTGGCACCGTCAGGATGTGGAACGGGCGCTGTCCTTCCTGGCCCGGCACCTGCGCCGGACCGACACGCACGAGATCGCCTGGTGGCGACTCGACCGGGCCGTCCGGCACCAGCGAACCCTCTGGACCCCGCTGCTCATCGCGCTCTACGGACTGTTCGTCGGGCTCGGGCACAGCCTCACCGCCGGCCTGGCGATGGGGACGGCCCTGGGCCTGATCGGGGCGAGCCGGCGGGCCCGCACGCGGCTGGGCTGGGTCGCCAGCGAGACCCCGTTCCGCACGAAGATGAGCTTCCGCCGGCTCGGGGCCACCCTCTGGTACGCCCTCGTCTCCACCACGACGCTGGCCGTGCCGCTGCTGGCGGGGCTGGTCCTGCTGGCCGTGCCGGGGGCCGGCCCGCTGGTCATCACGGCGGGCGTGCTCCTGCTGCTGACGGCAGCCGCCCTATTCGTCCGGCTGAACTGGCGGCGCAGAGAACGCGACCTGACCCGGGAGCTCGTGGTGCCTGCCGATCCGTCCCGCGTCGTCAGTCCGACCTCGACGTTGCGCGGCGACCTCGCGGCGGGACTGATGGTCGTACCGCCGACGATCCTGCTCGGCGTACCGCCGGCGATCCTGTTCGGCACCGTCCGCCCGATAATGGTCGCGACCGCGTTCATCGTCGGCTGGATCGGCGCTGGTGCCTGGGCCAGGTACACGGTCGCCCGGGTCGTCCTCGCGGCCCGGGGGCACCTGCCGTGGCGGACCATGGCCTTCCTCGACGACGCGGTCGACCGGGGCGTGCTGCGGCGGGTCGGTGCCGCGTACCAGTTCCGGCACCCCCGGCTCCGCGACCGGCTGGCCGAGCATCCCCGGTGACCGCTCAGCCCGGTGCGCCCGGCGCCTCGTCGGGGTAGCCGGTGGTGACCGTAACGCCGGGAGGACGCGGGCTGTCATGGTGTGTCGGCGTGGTGGCTGCACGGTGACGCGCCCGACGCCATGCCAGCCCCACCGGCGGTCGGTGTCCGCCGCCGCCCAGAGCGCCGCCACCAGGGCGAGCGACGCCGAGGCCAGCAGCAGGGTCAGCAGCGTCCGGGGCGAGCCGGACGTGCCCAGGGCGACACCCGCGACGGAGGAGATCAGCGCGCCGCCTCCGATGGCCGTCGCGGCGGACAGGCCCGTCGCGGTTCCGGCGCGGCTCGGGTGGTCGGACATCACCCCCAGGTTCACGACGGGGGTGGTCAGGCCGTTTCCGATTCCCACGAAGACGCAGACGGCGAAGACCGCGACGGGGTGGAGGTCGCGCAGCGTCGCGAAGAGGAGGCCGGCCGACAGGCCCACGAAGGTCAGCACGCGCGCCGCGACGAGGATGTGGCTCCTGAAGAAACGGGCGGCGAGGGTCCCCGTCAGGTAGCTGCCCAGCACGAAGCCACCGGGCACCGCGCGGCCACTCGCGCGCGGCGAGGTCAGCGATGTCCTTTCGGTAGTGGAGTCCACGGAACCGGATCCCGTCCACGTTCTCTCGAAGGCGCGATCCCGCGCCTCGCCCGGGCACCTGCGGCGTGCGAGGAGACCGGCTCGCCGGTCCCCGTCGACCGACGATATCCGGCGTCGTCAGGACCGGCAGGGTGTGCCGTTGAGGGAGAAGCCCGTGGGGACCGCGTTGCTGCCGCTCCACGAACCCTGGAAGCCGAACGAGACGCTCGCGCCGGCCGCGAGCGTGCCGTTCCAACTGGCGTTGCGGATCGTGACGGCGGAGCCGGACTGGGTGTAGGTGGCGCTCCAGAGCGTGGTGATCCGCTGGTCACCCGGGAACGTGAAGGCCAGGCTCCAGCCGTCGACGGCGGCCGTGGCGGTGTTCTTGATCGTGACGTCGGCGACGAATCCGCCGGGCCATTCCGACTGCTTCTGGTAGGTCACGGCGCAGGTGGGGTCGGCTGGTGGAGTGGTCGGGTTGACCCGGACCTCGTTGGTCGCGATCGACACGTTGCCCGCCGCGTCCCGGGCCCGTACGTAGTAGCGGTTGGGCACGGACGGCGCGATCGACAGCTGATAGCTGGTGCCCGGCACGGTGGCCACCAGCGTCGAGTTGAAGACCCCGTCCCAGCGGTAGACGTTGTAGCCGGTCACCCCGACGTTGTCGGTCGAGGGTGTCCAGTTCAGCTTGGCGGACGTGGTGGTCACGTCGGTGACGGTCAGCGTCCCCGGGGCGCTCGGCGGCACGGTGTCGGGGCCGGTGTCGGTCGCCGGGGTGACGATGGTGAGCGAGTTCGACGACGGCGAACTGTGCCCGCCCGAGTCGCTGGCGTTCACGACGACGAGATACTGCGTGGCCGGCTTGAGGGTGATCGTGGCTGTGGTGACGTTGCCGACCCGGACGGTTTCCCCCAGGTCGTAGAACGCCTGGAAGTATCCGATCGTGTACCCGGTGACGTCGCAGCAGCCGGGCTCGGCCGCCGTCCAGGTCAGGGTGGCCGACGTCGACGTGATCCGGCTGACCGCCAGGTCCCTCGGCGCGGTCGGCGGGAGGTCGGCCGGGGGCGTCGAGCTGGTCGCGTCGACCGTGTTGGACGCGGCCGACAGGTTTCCTGCGGCGTCCCTGGCGCGTACGTAGAACTGGATGTGCGGGCCGGGTCCCGTCGTGGCCGAGGGCGGCAGCTGGTAGGTCGTCGACGTGGCGGTGCCGAGCAGCGTGGAGGTGTACCAGCCGTCGAACTTGTAGACGTGGTAGCCGGTCACGCCGACGTTGTCCGGCGCGGCCGTCCAGTACAGCGTGCCGTTGCGGTTGGTCAGGTTCGTCGGCGAGCCCGGTGGCACGGTGTCCGGGCCGCTGTCGGTGGCCGGAGCCACCACGATGATCTGGTTCGACCAGGGGGAGGTGTGTCCCGTCGAATCCCTGGCCGCCACCCTGATGTTGTACTGGTGGGTCGGCGAGATGTTGAGCGTGGCCGTGGTGACGTTTCCGACCATCGTGGTCGGGATGACGTCGCTGAACGGCTCGGGATACATGATGGTGTAGTTGGTGATGGCGCAGCAGCCGGGAACGGATGCGGTCCAGCTCAGGGTGACGGACGTCGAGGTCACCTGGGTGGCCGTGAGCAGCGCGGGCGGGGCTGGTGGCGCCGGTGTGCTGGCCGGGGTCGGTGGCGGGACGCTGCTGGCCAGCGTCGACACGGTGCCGGCGCCGGCCGCGGGTGTGGTGGCCAGGCCTACGCCCAGCACCGCGACCGGCAGGGCGGCGGCGGCCACGAAGGCGGGCCACAGGCGGCGGAACAGAGAGCCCCCGTACACAGGCTGCTCCTCTCTCGTGGGTGGTGGCGCGAGACGTCCGTCGATTATTTCAATCAGCGGGAATCGATGGCCATCGTATAGATGGACGATAATGTGTATGTGGGTTCGGTCCGTCCCGGGCCGACCGGCGACGGGAGCCTCTGATGGGTGCACGACGACGGCGCAGGCCGCGTCCCGCCACGGCGATCGGTGTGGCCGGATCTCTCGTGGCGGGGCTGCTGACCACCCAGGCCGTCGCCGGCCCGGCGGCGGCTGCCGAGGGGGTCACCCTGGCCGTGGACGTGTCCGCTGCCCGGCACCCGATCAGCCCCGACATCTACGGCATGAACGGCGGTGACCCCGCGCTCGTCGCCGAACTCGGCACGCCGGTGGCCCGCTGGGGCGGCAACGCGAGCAGCCGCTACAACTTCAAGAACCACACCTACAACACGGGCAGTGACTGGTACTTCGAGAACATCGTGGCCGGGCCCGACAACACGGTCGAGGCGTTCGTCCAGCGGAACCGCGACCAGGGGACCAGGCAGGTGGTCGCCGTGCCGTTGATCGGATGGGTGGCGAAGGACTCGCCCTCGTCGCATCCGTTCGCCTGCGGCTTCCCGGCCACCCGCTTCCCGGAGCAGGACTCGTTCGACCAGTGGGACCCCAACTGTGGCAACGGCCGGCACGCCGACACGAACCTGACCGGGGCGGTCCCCACGGACACGTCGATCCCGGCCGGCGCGTCGTTCGCGGGCGAGATGGTGTCCCATCTCGTCGACCGGTTCGGCCCGGCGGCGCGCGGCGGCGTGTCGATCTACGAACTCGACAACGAGCCGGTGTTGTGGAGCTCCACCCACCGCGACGTCCACCCCGAGCCGGTGAGCTACGACGAGTTGGGCGGCAAGGGCACGGCGACCGCCGCGGCCATCAAGGCCGCCGACCCGCGTGCGAAGGTGCTCGGGCCGTCCGGCTGGGGCTACTGCGAATGGGTGGCGTCCGGCGTGGACGGCTGCGCGCCGGGTGCGGACGCGGCGGCGCACGGTGGGCTGAACCTCTCCCAGTGGTACCTGAAGAACATGAAGGACTTCGGCGACGCCCACGGCGGGAAGCGCTTCCTCGACTACTTCGACCAGCACTACTACCCGCAGATCAGCGGCGGCAGGGACCCGGAGGCCAACGCGCTGCGGCTGCGGTCCACCCGGTCGCTGTGGGATCCGACGTACGTGGACGAGTCGTGGATCGGCCCCGGCGGGGTGAACGCCCCGCCGTTGCAGTTCATCCGCCAGATGAAGGCGTGGGTCGCGCAGTACTACCCCGGCACGAAGGTCGCCATCACCGAATACAACTGGGGTGCGCTGGACGACATCAACGGCGCGCTCGCGCAGGCCGACGTGCTCGGCATCTTCGGGCGCGAGGGTCTGGACCTGGCCACCATCTGGGGCGAACCGAAGCCGACCGACCCCGGTGCGTACGCCTTCCGGATGTACCGGAACTACGACGGGGCCGGCAGCAGGTTCGGCGACGTGAGCGTGTCGGCGGTCAGCAGCGACCAGGGGCAGCTCGCGGTCTACGCCGCGCAACGCTCGTGCGACAGGGCGCTCACCGTCATGGTTGTCAACAAGACCGGCGGCGACCTGACGTCCCGGTTGGCGCTCGCCGGGTTCCGCGGCGGGGACACGGCGCAGCGGTTCACCTACGGCCCGGCCGACCTCACCTCGATCGTCCGGGGTGAGGACCTCCGGGTGACCCGTGGCGGCGTCAGCGCGACCTACCCGGCGAACTCCGTGACGCTGCTCGTCCTGCCGCAGCGCTGACGCTGGGCGCGGGCTCTCGCGACGACACCTGTTCGCCACCTTCGTATGTCACCCTGGGCGCCCACGAGCCGGGCCGGCACCGGCCACCCCCGATCCGCCCACGGGAGGCAGCATGGCCAGACGCGTCTTCCTGCACATCGGCGCCCCGAAGACGGGCAGCACCTTCGTGCAGCACGTGCTCTGGCGCAACAGGCGGGCCCTGAAGCGGGCCGGCATCCTGCTGCCGGCCAGCGCCCGGGCGCAGGACGCGGCCATGACCGACCTGCGCCAGGTGCCCTGGCGCGACGCCGACCTGCGCTGGACCTGGGACCGGCTGGCCGCGAAGGCCCGCGACTGGCCCGGCGACGTGATCATCAGCAACGAAGGGCTGGGCGGGGCGAGCAGCGCGCAGGCGGCGCGGGCCGTGGAGAGCCTGCGGCCCGCCGAGGTGCACGTCGTGGTGGCGGGACGTGACCTGTGGCGTACCCTCCCGTCGACCTGGCAGCAGAGCATCCGGGCCCGTAGCGGCTGGCGCTTCGGCGCCTTCCTCGGCGCGGTGGAACGCGGCGAGTTCGAGACGTTCTGGGAGAACTACACCGCGAACCGGATGCTCCGTCGCTGGGGCGACCTGGTGCCCGCCGAGCGGCGCCACCTGGTGACCGTCCCGCCTCCCGGGGCCCCGTACGACACCCTGTGGCACCGGTTCGCGGGCATCATGGGCATCCCCGACGACCTGTGCGAACTGGAGGCACCCACCTCGAACCCCTCGTTGGGTGCGGCCGAGGCCGAGGTGCTGCGCCGGGTCAACCTCGCGCTGGGCGACCGCTACCCGCTCCGCAGGCCGTACCAGGAGGTCGTGCAGCGCCACCTGGTCGACTCCGTGCTGCGCCAGCGCGAGGACGGGCTGAAGTTCGGTGTCGGCCTGGACCGGGCCGGATGGGTGGTCGACCTGGCGGAGCAGCAGATCAAGGAGCTGCGGGACTATCCGTGCCGGGTCGTGGGAGACCTGGCGGAGCTCCGGCCGACCAGCATGAAGAACAGCCGCAGCCCCGACGAGCTCGACGACGGGCAGGTCCTGGCCACGGCGATCGAGACGATCGTCGCCATGCTGGAGCAGGCCGAGGCGCTCAGCACGCGCGCGGACCGCCGGTACGAGGAGATCCTGGCGCGGGTCAGGACCCGGGTCGACGGCGGCGTACGCCGCAGGCTCCGTCGTGCCGGCCGGCGGTAACGGATCGGCCGGCTCAGCTGCGCGCCGACCTGTCCGGGTGGGCCCTGTCCGACGCGGTCGACGCGCCGACGTACCGTTTGGTCCGTGGCTGGGTCGGAGCGGATCCCGGCACGTCGAACAGGACGACGAGTCCACCCGCGGGCCGCGGCTGGGCCCGCACGGAACCGCGGTGGGCCCGCGCGATCGAGGCGACGATCGACAGCCCCAGCCCCACCCCGTGATCCGCGCTGTCCCGGCCCCGGCGTAGCTGCCGGAACGGTTCGAACAGCGCCGCGGACTGGTCGACCGGTACGACCGGCCCGGTGTTGTCGACCCTGAGCACGGGGCCGGGGGAACCGACCCGTACCCAGACCTGCCCTCCCGGGTGGTTGTACTTGATCGCGTTGTCCACCAGGTTGATCACCAGGCGCTCCAGCAGCACCCGGTCGCCGTTGACGACCTGCGGGGTCAGGTCGGCGTGGATGCGCAGGCCGTTCTGGCTGGCGCGGGTGCGTTGCGCGTCGATCACCCCGGCAGCCACCTCGTCGAGCCGCACGGGAGTGCGGTGGTCCAGCCCGCGGTCGCTGCGCGCCAGCACCAGCAACCCCTCGATGAGGGACTCGATCCGGATGTTCATCGCGAGCAGGCGTGAGCACAGGCCCCGCATGTCCGGGTCGGTGCTCCTGCGGGCCAACGCCACCTCGACCAGGGTGCGCTGCGCGGCCAGTGGGGTGCGTAGCTCGTGCGAGGCGTTGGCGACGAACCGCCGCTGGCTGTCGAACGAGGCGGACAGCCGGTCGAGCATCTCGTCGAAGGTGTCGGCGAGGTCGGTCAGCTCGTCGCGGTGTCCCCGCATCCGGATGCGCTCGTGCAGGTTCTCCGCGCTGAACTGGCGCGCCGCCTCGGCCATCACCCGCACCGGCCGCAGCATGCGGCTGGCGACGATCCAGCCCACCAGCAGGGCGAGCAGCAGGGTGATGGCGAGCGTCACGCCGGACTGCACCAGCAGCGTGTTGAGGACGTCGATCCGGTATTCGGTCGCTGTCTCGACGTTGAGCGGTCGCACCAACGACGTCGGGTTCGGGCCTGCGGTGTCGATCCGTCCGGTGACGACCGGAGGCAGCGCCGCCCGGAACAGGACGTAGTTGATCGTCAGTAGGACGACGGCGCTGAGGAGGAAGATCCCCCCGCACATGAGGACCAGGTGGCCTTTGACCGACAGGCGACGCAGGACTAGCCGCCCAATCGGTAACCCACTCCGGACAACGTCTCGATCACCGCCGGGCTGCCCAGCTTCTTGCGCAAGGTCATCATTGTCACTCGAACCGCGTTCGTGAACGGATCGATGTGTTCGTCCCATGCCTTCTCCAACAGTTCCTCGGCGCTGACCGCGGTGCCTTCGGCCCGCATCAGGACTTCCAGTACGGCAAATTCCTTTCGGGACAGCGGGATGAATCGTCCGTCCCGGAGCACCTGGTGCCGGGGGACGTCGAGCTCGATGCCGGCGCGGCGCAGCACCGGCGGCAGCGCCGGCCTGGCACGCCGGCCGAGGGCCTGGACCCGGGCGACGAGTTCGGCGAGGGCGAACGGCTTGGTCAGGTAGTCGTCGGCGCCGATGTTGAGCCCGTACACCCGTTCGTCCAGGCCGATCGAGGCGGTCAGCATGATCACTCTGGCCTCGCCACCGGCCGAGACGATCGCCCGACAGACGTCGTCGCCGTGCACCACAGGAAGGTCGCGATCGAGGACGACGACGTCGTAGCGGTTGATGCTGATCAGCTCCAGCGCGGTCGCGCCGTCCGCGCACAGGTCCACCGCCATGGCCTGCTGGCGTAGTCCCTCGGCCGTCGCCTCAGCCAGTACCGCCTCGTCCTCCACGATCAGCACGCGCATTGAGATCCCTTCTCGTAGAAACTCGCTCCAGTGTGCACCGCTCGATTCTAAGTTCGAGATAAGAAGTGCCGCTTACGCCGCCGATATCAGCTCGCTGGTACACCTGTTGGCAACAATGACATCTTCCTGAGCTGGAGATGATCCTGATCGGGAGAGGACCCGGAAAAGAGGAACGCCATGAGTCGTGAGTGGTTGACGCCCATTCTGCTGGTGACGCTGCTGGCCACCGGCTGTTCCGCCAAGGTCGGCGGTAGGGAGGTCGCGTCGGTGTCCGGTGTCTCCCAGGCGCCGCAGGAGGCGAACCAGGACGAGTTCCGGCGGTGCATGAGGGATCAGGGAGTCGATCTCGACGCGAACGGCGACAGCAGCGAGTTGGGCGGCGGCTCGGGGCACGACTCGGGCAAGGTCGACTCCACCAAACCCCCCGGCCAGCAGCAGCGGGAACTCGCCGCGCTGGAGCAGTGCCGCCAGCACCTGCCCAACGGCGGCAATCCGAAGCCGCTCAGCGAGGAGGAGTTGGAGCAGGCCCGGGCGCTGGCCAGGTGCATGCGCGCCGACGGGTTCGACTATCCGGACCCCGATCCGCACTCCGGTGGCGGCTCCGGATCGCTGGCCATCCCGCCGGGCATCGACATCGACAATCCGACCGTCCTGGCCAAGCTGCGTGAGTGCCGGCAGGAGGCGGGCTATCTGCCGGCCACGCCGGGTGCCGGATCGTGAGCGCGGCGACCGCCGACCGCAGCGGCGGGCCGGTGCGGATCCGGCGCGAGCGGCGACGCCGCTGGCTGCTGGGGGGTGTCGTGGCCATGGCCGTGCTCACCACCGGCGGCGCCACGGCGTACAGCCGGCTGCAGCACGTCTCCGCCGAGCCGGCGCGGAAGGCCACGCCCCGGCGTACCGCGACGGTCGTCCGGACCGACCTGGTCGAGCGGATCGTGGTCGACGGCACCGTCGGGTACGGGCGGAGCAGCCCGGTGACCGGCCGCCGGGCCGGCACGATCACCTGGCTGCCCAGCCCCGGCGCGCTGGTCGGGCGGGGGGAACGGCTCTACTCGGTGGACGCCGACCCGGTCCCGCTGCTGGTCGGGGACACGCCGATGTACCGGGACATCGGCGACGGGGTGTCCTCCGGGCCCGACGTCCTGGTCCTGGAGCGCAACCTCGACGCGCTCGGCTACGACGTCGGCACGGTGGACGGCACGTTCCGGTCGGGCACCCGGCGGGCGCTCGGCAGGTGGCAGCGGAAGCTCGGCCTGCCGGAGACCGGGAGACTCGCCCTCGGCGACGTCGTGGTGCTCCCCGCCGAGGTGCGGGTCGACAGGGTGACCGGGCAGCTCGGTGGCTCGGCCCAGGGTGAGGTGCTCGACGTGACCGGTGTCGGGCGGCTGGTCACGGCGGGGCTGGCGGGGGCGCAGCGCCGGTTCGCGCGCCCCGACGCGGAGGTCCGCCTCGACCTGGCCGACGGACGGTCCACGACCGGCACGGTCAGGTCGGTCGCCGCCGGCGCCGACGAGGAGGACCGCTCCGCGCTCACGGTGACGATCGACTTCACCGACTCCGCGCTGGCCACCAAGGTGGACGCCGGTCCGGTCACCGTCCGGTTCGACGGCGCGAGGCGGGCGGCTGCGCTCGCCCTGCCGATCGAGGCCCTCGTGGCGTTGCGCGAGGGGGGCTACGGGATCGAGGCGGCCGAGGGCGAGCAGCGTTACCACGCGGTCGAGCTGGGCCTGTTCGCCGACGGCATGGTCGAGGTCTCCGGCGACGGGGTCGCCGAGGGACTGACGGTGGTGGTCGCGGGATGACCGCCGTGCTGGAGTTGGAGAACGCCTCCAGGACCTATCCGGGCGGCGTCCACGCGCTGCGGGCGGCGAACCTCCGTGTGCACGCGGGCGAGATGATCGCCGTCGTCGGGCCGTCCGGTTCCGGCAAGTCGACCATGTTGCACCTGATGGGCACCCTCGACCGGGCCACGGCCGGGACGGTGTCGGTCAACGGCCACCGGGTCGACCGGCTGACCGACCGTCGGCTCTCCGCGTTGCGGGCCTCGTGGATCGGGTTCGTCTTCCAGTCGTTCCACCTGACCGACGGGTTGAGCGCCCGGGAGAATCTGGTCACGGCGCAGCTCTACCGGGGCGTCCCCGCCCGGCTGCGGCGCGCCCGCGCGGACGAGGCCCTCGCCCGGGTCGGGCTCGCGCACCGGGCCGACCACCTGCCGACCGAGCTGTCCGGCGGGGAACGGCAACGGGTCGCGATCGCCCGGGCAGTGGTGAACCGTCCCAGCATCGTGCTGGCCGACGAGCCCACCGGCAACCTCGACTCCCGGGTGGGCGCGGAGGTGCTCGGCCTGCTCCGGGAGCTCAACGCCGAAGGCACCACGATCGTGGTGATCACGCACGATCTCGGCATCGCCGGCCGGTTCCCCCGCCGGGTCGAGATGCTCGACGGGCAGATCCGCGCCGACGTGACCCGGCCGGGCACGGTGACCGGATGACCGTACGACTCCCACCGCCCGCCCGGCTGTCGGTGCCCGACCTGCTCGGGCTCGCCACCGTCGGCATCCGGGCCCGCCCGGCGCGCACGGTGCTGGCGGCCCTCGGGATCGCCATCGGCATCGCCGCCCTGATCGCGGTGCTCGGGATCCCGGCGTCCAACCAGGCGGCGGTACGGGCGGGCCTGGCCGCGCTCGGGCCGAACCTGCTCACCGTCACGCCCGGCCAGAACCTGGTCACCGGGGAACGGGCGCAGCTTCCCGCGGAGTCGGTGCCGATGATCCAACGCATCGAACCGGTGCAGTCGGCCTCCGCCATCGGCTACACCGCGGCCAGGGTGCGGCGGACCAACCTGGTGCCGGAGGGCGAGACCAACGGCCTCGCGGTCGCCGCCGCCCGACTCGACCTGCCGGCCGTGCTGAGGTCGACGATGCGCGCCGGGGTGTTCCTCGACCGGGTCACCGAGCAGTACCCGGCCGTGGTGCTGGGCGCGCGGGCCAGCGAGCTGCTGGGCATCGAGCCGCACCCGGGGGAACCGGCCCCGCCGGTCTGGATCAACGACCGCTGGTACGTGACCGTCGGGGTGCTCGACCGGCTCCCGCTCGCTCCGGAGATCGACAACTCGGTCCTGGTCGGCTGGCCGGCGGCGCAGCGCTACCTCGGCTTCGACGGGCGTCCCCAGGCGATCTTCGTCCGGGTGGACGACGAGGCTGTCGACGACGTGCGGGCGGTCCTCGGGCGTACGGCGAACCCGCAGCGGCCCGAGGAGGTGCTCGTCTCCCGCCCGTCCGACGCGCTGGCCGCGCAACGGCTGGTCGAGCAGGCGTACTCCTCGTTGTTCCTGGGGCTCGGCGCGGTCGCCCTGCTGGTCGGCGGGATCGGGGTGGCCAACACGATGATCATTTCGGTGCTCGAACGCCGCCGGGAGATCGGGCTGCGCCGGGCGCTCGGTGCCAGCCGCGGGCACGTCGCCAGTCAGTTCCTGGCCGAATCCGTGCTGCTCACCGGCATCGGCGGCGCGCTGGGGATCCTGCTCGGCGCGGCGGTCACCGCCGGCTACGCCGTCGTCGAGCGGTGGCCGGCCGTCCTGCCGCCGACGGCCCTGCTCGGTGGGCTCGCGGTGGCGGTCGGCACCGGCGTGCTGGCGGGTGTCTACCCGGCGGTCCGGGCCGCCCGGCTCGCGCCGACCGAGGCGCTGAGCACGAACTGACCGCCGGCCCCGGCCGCTGGGCGGTGGCGGGCCGGCTCGACGCGGGTACGGGTGCGGCCCCCCGGGGAGAACCGGGGGGCCGCGCCTGCTGTCGGTCGAGCGGGTTCGGGATCAGCCGATGGTCTGGAACCGGAACGCGGTCGCCGGCCCGTACGCGCCGCAGTCGACGCGGCTCACCCAGGAGCCGACCCCGACGTAGGGGCCGTCGACCCAGCCCCAGGCCGAGCAGTACACGCCGAAGCTGACCGCTCCCGAGTACACGGTGTAGTAGGCCTCGACGTAGTTGGGCGGGTAGTAGTACACGTTGTAGCTGTAGGACGCCGCCGGCCCGAACACCGAGTCCTTGCCGAGCACCTTGGCCCCGGACGGCACGGCGGTCGGCGCGGCGGCCGAACCGACCGCGGCCTCGGTGCTGGTGGTGGGCGCCGTCTTGGGACCGGCCTGGGCGGGCGCGGCCACCGCGGTGGCCGCGAAGATCATCGCTACCGCCAGCGTCAGCTGGAGCAGAAGAGTGCGGATGCTCTGGCCGTCGCGCCGGAGCTTGGTCGGAACGTTCATCCTGGGACCTCCATGGAGCCCTCGTGGGGGACGGACACCGACAAGCATCGGCAGCAACCGGCGAGGCTCAAATAAATGGAAGCGATCCTTTCCACGACATGGGGCAAGGTGAATGTGTAGGCGATTCTCTGCTCAGCCGATCATCCTCCGGGGATGGTCCGAAGGGTTGGTCTGCTTCTCCTTTCAACCCATCGACCGACAACTGTTCGGTGGGTGGCTGGTGGTGTATCCAATTCGACGAGCGGATTCAATGGGGGTGAATTCTCGGACGCCGGGGCGGAGTTGGCGACGGCGGCAGGGGCGGCTGGATTCCCGGTTGGCGCAGGCGGCCGGGCGACGCACAAATTGCTCGGCGTGGATAATCGGCCCGCCGGGGTTGACGCCGCCTGGTTGATCGTTGGGGCGTGGGAATTCGACGGCGCGCACGCTGGGCCGGCTGCGTACGGCGGGTCTCTCCTGCCAGATGCCATGGCTCGGTGCCGGCTTCGTCCGTCTGGCCGGAGGCTGTCGCGGCTCGGGCCGGGTGTGTCCGCGTGTGACCACAGAAGTGGCATTGCGTCGCAGAACCTCTTTAGGCCCGCGAAGCGCCACCAGGTATGCATCACGAACATCCCGGTCGGGGTGGCGCGGAGTGACGCGTTGTGCTCGGCCCGGGTGCCTTACGGGTATCGTCGGCTCGGCCGGTTGGCGGCATGCGTCCATGCGTAGGCCGACGCGCGCGACGAACGCCTGTCGAACCCTTTATGTTTTGCTTATAGCGGCGCTGCCACAATCACGGTCCGGGGGATGGGGAATGTCGTCCGACGGGCTCCGGCGTAAGCCACTCGGTGTGGGCCCGGCGGGATGTCCGGACCTCTCCGTCGGCATCGGTGGGTCCGTGCGGACGACCGGTGATCCGTCGATCTCTCGGACCTGATGCCGCAGTTCGGAAGAAAGTGGGCGGGCCGAGGTTCACCGGCCGGCCGTCACCTGGATGCCGGGCTGTTGCGGCAACGAGTGGAGGCAGGGGATTATATTGATGACCATTGATCAACTTGCGGCCGAGGTCTGGCTCACCCCACGGACCATCCGCTCCTACCACACCCGTGGGCTGCTGCAGCCGCCGAACCGGATCGGCAGGACGCCCTACTACGACCTTCCCCACCTCAACCGGATGCGGACCGTGGCGCTCCTGCAGGGGCGGGGCCTCTCCCTGGAGACGATCTGCGCCCTGCTCGACCCGGACGGGGTGATCGGCAAGTTCATCCTGCCGGAGCGGACGATCGACCAGGTGCTGCGCGCCGACCCGAGCCTGGCCCGCCCGTTGATCGACAGCGGAGTCCTCCTGCCGCGCCCGGACGGCGCGTTCGGCGTCCGGGGCGCCCGTGCGGTGCTGGCCGCGAGAGTCGCGAGCCGGCCGGATGCCCCGCTGACCGAGGTGCTGCACGTTCTCGCCGGCTCGGTGACCGCGATCGCGCCGCTCGCCGACGAACTGCTCAGCCGGGTGGGTGCCGAGTTGCTCCGCCTGGTGCCCGGCGGCGTCTCCCACCGGGAGGAGCTGCTCGACCTCGTCGTCGAGGCGCTGCGGGTCGGGCTGCAGACCAGGGCCACGCCGACCGGGTGAGCGTGCCGCGTACGGCGACGGGTGGCGCGCCGGCTCGGCCGGCACGCCACCCGCTCGGTTCGTCCGGGCCGGGGTCAGCCGGTCCGGCAGGTGACCGTCGGCCAGTTCCAGTTGCCGTTGGCCATGATCGTGATGCCGAAGTTGTTGCCGTTGCCGTTCGGCCTGGCGGTGACGGTGCCGGTGGTGCCGCTGACCGAGGCGTTCCAGCTGTTCTGGATGCTCTGGCCCCCGCCGAGGCCGAGGGTGACCACCCAGTTGTTGGTGCCGCTGACCGCCACGTTCAGGTTGAACCGGTCACCCCACTGCTCGGCGGGCGACAGCACCGCGGTGCAGTTGCCGCCCGCGGGCGGGGTGGTCGGGCCGCTGGTCGGACCGGTGGTGGGGTTGCTCCCGCCGCCCTCCCAGACGGTGACGTCGGAGCTGCCGCTGCTCTGGTAGCCCTCGGTGGCCATGATCTGGTAGCTGTGGTTGGTGCCGAGGTTCAGGCCGGCGCGGGCCCAGGCGTCGAAGTGGTTGGCGACCGTGATGGTGCCGCTGCTGCGCTTGTTCTGGCGGACGCTCCAGTACTGGTAGAACGTCTGGTTGCCGTCGATCGACGGGGCGTTGACCCGCAGGCTGCGCAAGATGTCGTAGGTGCCGCCGTCGGTGGTCACCGTGCCCAGCCTGGTGGCGCCGCTGCTCGGGTTGTAGCTACCGAAGTTCTCCACCACGTAGTACTCGATGAGCGGGTTGCGGGTCCAGCCGTACAGGGCGAGGTAGGTGTTGTTGTTGCCCGGGTTGTAGTTGCCCGAGTAGCTGACCGTCCGTCGGGTGCCGGTGGCCCAGCCCTTGCCGCCGACCCAGTTGTTGGTGCTCCTGTCCCAGCTGCTGCTGTAGCGGCCGTCGGCGCGCAGCGTCATGCTGGCGTTGCCGCTGTCCTTCCAGAACGAGAAGTAGTAGCCGTTGTGCGTGCCGGTGAGGTTGGAGGTGAGCGTCCGGTCGGCCTCGGCGTACGCGTTGGGCGAGGCGATGAACGTGCCGGTGACGGCCAGCGCTGCGGCGCACGCGGCGCCGAGGAGCAGCCGCAGTCGGCTGCCCCTTCGCGGTCTGGTCGAGGTGTGGTTCATTAGCGTGTTCCTCCTCGTGACAGCTGGTGGTGGCCAGCGCCGCGGTGCGACCCGGCGGGCTGTCGGCGGCCAGGCGCGGCAGCCGGTCGTTCGGCGTCCTACCACACGGTGGGCGGGCGGTCCTCGGGTGCGACCGGGACGGGGTCGCGGGGGGTGACATCGACAGCATTGAGAACCGTCGATGACGAACGTAAGACGCCGAATTTGGGTCTGTCAACGATTTTCCGAAATATTCCCGAAACTTGTTCCTCCCGGGGCGCGGGCCGAGGGCGGCCTCCGGCGGGCCGGCCGTGGCGCCTGCGGATCGCGTTCCGCATGGTCATGCGCCCTCGCGGGGCGGGCAGGGGTGATCCGGAGCCGGATCCTCGAAACTTCCGGAACCACCCCGCGCCGCGCGCCGCCCGTCAGGCACCCACCGCCGCGAGCCGCTGGCTGCGCCACAGCCGGGCCGCCGGCCCGAGCGCACGGGGCCAGTTCTCACCCCGACGGGTCAGGGACCGCTCGCTGATCTCGAACCCGCCGACCAGCCCGGCCAGCTCGTCGAGCACGTCGGCCTCGCGGAACGGCTTGCAGGAGAAGATGTTCACGAACACCTCCCGCAGCCCCGGATAGGTGTGGATGGCGGCGTGCGACTCGGCGAGGATCACCACGGCCGACTTGCCGGCCTGGTGCGGCGGGCCGTCCTCGCTGGCCACCAGCGGCCCGGCGATCACGGTCATGCCGATGCGGGCGACGAGGTCGCGCATGAAGGTGTGCAGGGCCTCGCCGTCGTCCAGGGCGCGGGTGTCGGTGACCGCGGACAGCCGCAGGGTCAGCTCGTCGCCGTAGTGGTCGTCGATCGGATGGTCACCAGGGTGCCCGGTCATCGGTCGTTCTCCTTGTCGGTCGGACGTCGGTGCGGAATCAGCCGGCGCGGGACAACAGCCGGACCGGGTCGGCGGTCAGTTCCTGCATGATCGAGACGACGCGGGCCGGACCGGTCGACGGCGCGGCGGCCCGGCCGGGGCGGGACGGCCGGACGCTGCCGGCGCGGTCGACGAGTTCCCGGAGCCGCTCCGGACGCCAGTCGTCGTCCCCGCAGTTGGCGGCCAGCCCTTGGCGGGCCAGCATGTCGGCGAAGTACTCGCGTTCCGGGTCCCCGCCGGGGAAGACCAGCAGCGGCACGCCGGCGTGCACCGCGCTGGCGAGCGTGCCCCGGCCGCCGTGGCAGAGCAGGGCCCTGGCCCGCCCGAGCAGGTTGCGCAGCGGCAGCAGCGGCCACGCCTGCACGTTGCCCTGCGGCGACACCCGGGGCGGGGCCGTGTCGGTGCTGCCCGAGGCGATCAGCACGTCGACGTCCGAGCCCTCGAACGCCGCTAGGCAGTGCTCGTAGTACCAGTCGGCGTCGAACGGCGGCCCGCTGGTGTAGGCCAGCAGCCCGCGCTGCCCCGGCCGGGGCCAGTCCACCGGCCCGGTGACGAGGTGCCGGTCCAGGGACGCGGCGGTGAGCTGGCCGACGTACTCGCCGGTGCTGTGCCGCGCGACCAGCGGGTCCATCTCGGGGGCCAGCGGGTAGACCAGGCGGGTGCTCCAGGTGAAGAGCACCTCCGACAGGGACTGGGGCTCCGGTGCCCGGCTGCGGCTCAGCGCCGGCCGGAACGCGGCCAGCGCCCGGGTTTCCACCGGCGCCCAGCCGTCACTGCCCCGCCCGAAGAGACGGTGGTCCGGCCAGGTGACCGGGGTGACCACGGGGATGCCGGCGAGCGACCCGGCGACCACCGTGGTCAGGTCGTAGTCGTGGAACAGCACCTGCACCCGGCGGGCGCGGAACTCCCGCAACTGCGCGGCCAGGACGGTCTCCACCAGGTCGGGGTCGGCGTACGCGGACCGGGACAGCAGGTCGTCCAGGCGCAGGGCGGTCGCCGCGTCGGGGTACGGCGCGGTCTCCGGCCCGGGGATCGGCACCGCCGGCACGCCCAGCCGGTCCAGCAGGGGCCGGAAGTGTGGGCTGGCGAACAGCACCGGCGTGTGCCCCGCGAGGCGAACCGCCTCGTACACGGAGAGCACGGTGGAGACCGAGCCGAGGCCGTACGACCACACGCCGGGAACCAGGCCGACCCGCATGGTGTCATCCTCCTTCCGGGCACCGCACCGCTGTGGCCGGTGCCCTGCGGCGACTGTAGGAAGCCGGCAACCGCGGCAACAAGGTGGCGACGTCCGCCGTCGGCACAGATGCGCCCTGGGTGCCATCTACCCTGCGCCGAAGGTCGTAGATATCGATCAGCAGCGGGCCTGCGGAGGGTTGCCGTCCCTATCCTGGGCGCGACGGACCGTCACACTCTGGGAGGGACTCATGAGGCAACGCGAGTTGTCCGGCGGCGCGGGGATCCAGGTCAGCCAGCTCTGCCTCGGCGCGATGGCGTTCGGCACCGAAGTGGACGAGGAGACCTCGTTCGCGATCCTGGACCGCTTCGTCGAGGCGGGCGGCACCACCATCGACACCGCCAACTGCTACTCGTTCTGGGTCCCCAACGGGGTCGGCGGCGAGAGCGAGACGGTGCTCGGCCGGTGGCTGTCCCGCCGGGGCGGCCGGGACGGCCTGGTGCTGGCGTCGAAGGTGGGCTCCGGGCCCGGCGCGCACGGCGGGGCCGAGGGGCTCGCCCCGGAGGTGATCCGCACCCAGCTGGCCGGCTCGCTCCAGCGGCTCGGCGTGGACCACCTGGACCTGTACTACTCGCACCGGGAGGACCGCGACACCCCCGACGAGCAGACCCTGGCGACGTTCCACGAGGCGGTGACCGAGGGGAAGGTGCGGACGCTGGGGGCCAGCAACCACGCCGCCTGGCGGCTGGCCGAGACCCGGGCGCTGGCCGAGGCGAAGGGCTGGACGCCGTACACGGCGGTGCAGCAGCGCTACTCGTACCTGCTGCCCCGCCCGGCGACGGCGCTGCCCGAGGGCGGGCACGTGCACGCCAGCGACGAGCTGCTGGACCTCGTCCGCAGCCGGGAGCTGACCATGTTCGCGTACAGCACCCTGCTGTGGGGCTCGTACACCCGGTCGGACAAGCCGCTGCCGGAGCACTACCAGCACCCGGGCACCGAGCGGCGGCTCCAGGCGCTGCGCGAGGTGGCGGACGAGCTGGGCGTCACGGTGAACCAGGTGGTGCTGAGCTGGCTGATCGGCGGGGAGCCGGCGATCGTACCCATCGTCGGGGTCAGTTCGGTGGCCCAGCTCGACGAGGCCCTCGCCGCGGTCGACCTGGACCTCCCGACCGAGCTGCGCAAGCGCCTCGACGAGGCCTGCTGAACCGGACCCGCGTCGGCGACCGGGCAGGGGAATCCCTGCCCGGTCGCCGTCTGTCCACGCAGAAACCCCGTCCCGCTCCCCGGGCGGGGGAGCGGGACGGGGCCGGCCGGTGGCCGCGCGAGCCGGTCAGCCGGTGCCGGTGAGGGAGACGGTGAACCGCTGTCCGAGATGGTCGGAGAGGCCCTGCGGACCGACCATCCGGTAGTCGTGGGACTGCATCGGGCCGGACACGAACGCCCAGTCCAGCCGCCACCACGGCTTGCTGTCCGGCCAGGACGCCGGGTAGAGAAGGCCGCTGGCCTCGGCCACGTCGGTCATCCCACCGGCGAGGTCGTGCAGTTCGCCCATCGCCGAGGTGGCGTTGAAGTCGCCGGCGACGAGCTGCCCGTTCCGGTTGCCCGCCAGGTCGGCCCGCAGTGCCCGGTAGTGGGCCTGCCGGCGGTCCTCCTGGGCCCGCATGAACTCGGTGAACTCGGGGTCGGTGGGGTCCATCGAGATGTCGAGCTGCACCGGCACGTGCACGTTGTAGACGGAGAGCACCCGGCCGTCGACGAGCAGGTCGGTGCGGAGCACCTTGTGCCGGTAGTAGTCGCCGAAGTCCGAGTCCGCCGGCACCCCGTGCCGCACCGGGTCGCTCAGGTACGGCAGCCCGTCCAGGGCCCGCGAGGCCACGATCGGGTAGCGGGACATGGTGAGCAGCTCCCCGACGGCCACCACCTGGAAGTCGGGGAAGAGCCGGCGCAGCTCGGCGACGTGGTCCACCCGGACCGGCCGGTGCCGGTCCAGGTCCCAGCCGACGTACTCCTGGAGGAGGTAGACGTCGGCCTGCTGGGCGGCCAGGTAGTCGTGGAAGCGCTGCGGGTCGGACCCGTCGTACCAGTACTCGGTGTTCCAGGAGAACACCCGGACCGCGCCGGGCGGGGCCGGGGTGGGCCCGCCGGACAGCGCGGCCGGGTTCAGGCCGGACACGTCGAAGCCGACGACCAGGCAGCACACCGCGGCGACGGCGAGCCGAGCGCGCGCCGGCCGGGCCAGCGGGGCGAGGGCCAGCAGCAGCAGCGGCACCGCGACGAAGACCAGCGGCGGCATCAGCTCGACGGGACGCCACCACCAGTGCCCACCGGTGAGGAGCAGGAACGTCAGGAGGAACACCGCCCAGCAGGCGGTGAGCGCGGCGAGCCAGCGGGCCCGGCGCGGCCACCCCGGCTTGACCGCGGCGTGGCGTTGTGGTGCGGCGGGGGTGGTGACCCCGGGGGTCCCCGGCGCGGCGGTGGCCGCGCCGGGGACGGGGTCGAGCAGGAGGCTCATGCCGTGGTCCCGACCATCGTCGGGGACGACGGGGTGCGGGCGGCCGACCAGTCGGCGTCGTAGAGCCGGCGGAAGTCGCGGGACACCAGCCACTGCAGGGCGCCGACCGCGATGCCGGCGGCGATCGCCACGTTGGTGCCGAAGGCGACGGCGGTGAACACGGCCAGGAACGGCAGGCCCTTGCGGCGGCGCACGTGCCGGTACATCTCCGCGTCCGCCGACAGCGAGATGCCGAACAAGGTGGCGGTGAGCAGCAGCCAGGCGGGGTACAGCACGGCCAGCGGCAGGCTGGCGAGCACGCCGAGGGCGGCCACGGTGCCGAAGGAGCGGGCCGGGCTCTCGAAGCCCTTGGCGAAGCGCCGCCGCCGGGCGAACAACGGCACCCGCAGCCGGGCCCGGCGGTAGAGCTTGTGCAGCAGCGGCCACAGCTCGTCGTCGTCGTCGTGCCAGCCGCGGACCCGGTCGGTGACCATGATCTGGTGGCGGGCCGACATCCGCTCGCCGTAGTCGACCTCCTCGGTTTGTCGCAGCCGGGGATTGAACGGGCCGACCTCCTCGAAGACCCGGCGGGGGATCGCGGTCAGCGACGAGAACAGGAAGCTGACCTCGCCGAGGGACGCCATCCGCCAGCAGTACGCCTGGAGCACCCGGCACTCCTCGACGACGCTGTCGCGGATCAGCGGGTCCTCCTCGTAGATGCCGCACACCGCGCCGTACTCGGGGTGGGCGGCCAGCTCGGCGACCGCCAGCTGCACCGCGTCCGGGCGCAGCGCCACGTCGGAGTCGACGAAGAAGAGGATCTCACCGCGGGCCGCCGCGGCGCCGGTGTTGCGGGCGACGGCCACCCCGCTGTTGCGCGGGGTCTGGAGCACCGTCACCGGCCGCTGGCGGGCCTTGGCGAGCGAGTCGTCGGTGCTGTGGTCGTCGACCACGATCACCTCGATCGGCTGGTAGGTCTGCCCCAGCGCGGCGTCGATGCACTTGCCGATGGAGTTGCCGTAGTTGTAGTTCGGGATGATCACCGAGACCAGCGGGTTCGCGGTCGGGGTCGTCATGGGGCTGTCTCCTCAGGAGGGGGTGGGTGAGGTGGGTCGGGATCGTCAGTGGGCGAGGGCGAGCAGGGCCGGGTGTTGGGTGACGAGCAGGACGCCGCCGATCAGCACGCCCCACAGCAGGGCGTTGACCAGCATCGCCCGGTCCTTCAGCAGCACCCGGGTGGGTTCGCCGCCGTCGCCGTCGACGACCACCACCTGGAGGTAGCGGGCCACCGCGAAGAGCGCGAACGGGGTCGAGCCGACCAGCGCCAGCGCCTGGTACGGGGTGGGGATGGTGGCCTGCACGTGGCCGAGGAACCCGCTGATCGCGACCGCGGCGCAGAGCACGATCAGCAGGTCCAGGTACTGGACCGAGTAGCCGGCCAGCGAGGGCCGGTGGGCGCTGCCACCGACGGCCATCTCGTGCCGCCGCTTGCCGAGGATGAGCAGCAGGCAGAGGGAGAAGACGGCGATCAGCAGCCAGCTCGACACGGCGACCCCGGCGGCCAGGTAGCCCTGCACCACCCGGAGCAGGAAGCCACCGGCCACCACGAGCACGTCCAGCAGCGGCAGGTGCTTGAGCCCCCTGCTGTAGGCGACGTTCAGCGTCAGGTAGGCCGCCAGCGGCCACCACGGGAACGCCGGTCCGAACGCCACCGCCGCGACCAGCGCGGTGGCGAGCAGGGCGCCGAAGGCGTACGCGGTGGGCACGCTCACCCGGCCGGAGGCGATCGGTCGGTTGCGTTTGGTGGGATGCGCCCGGTCGCGGTGCCGGTCGTAGACGTCGTTCCAGACGTAGACCAGCGCGGAGACCAGGGTGAACAGCAGCACCGCCCAGCTCACCCGGCCGAGGACACCCAGGCCGAGCCGGGGGGTGTCGATCAGCACCAGCGGCACCACCAGCAGGTTCTTCGCCCACTGGTGCGGCCGGATCAGGGTGATCAGGTCACGCACCAGGTTGCGGTCGGTGGCGCGGGAGCCGGTGGACAGGGCGGCCGTGGGGGAGACCGGGGCGGGCCGGTCGAGGGTCGGCGGGTCGACGAGGACAGTCACGGTAACCTCCGGTGCCGATCAGAAGATGGCCTTGGCCAGGCCGAGGGCGCCCTGCTTCCAGGGGTCCCGGCTGGTCCGGCCGGACGAGGTCGGTGCGGCGGTGCGGTTGTTGGCCCGCCACCAGTCGTAGGTGCGCAGGATGGCGTCGCGGTTGGACAGTCGGGGCGTCCAGCCCAGCACGTCGCGGGCCTTGTCGACGCTGACGTAGGAGTCGGCCCGCAGCTTGTGGATGAGGCGTCCGTAGACCGGGGAGAGCTTCAGCCGTTGCAGCAGCTCCAGCGCGGCGACGGCGGGGCGCACCGGCACCGAGACGACGCGCTTGCCGTGGCCGGCGGCGTCCAGCACCGCCTGGAAGTCCTCCCGCAGGGTGGCGAACTGGTCGGCGGCGATGTTGAACGTGTCGTTGGCGACGTCGTCCGGTGCGTGCAGCACGGTGCGTACCGCGTCGACCAGGTCGTCGATCGCCAGCATCTGGATCCGCACGTCGCCCTTGCCGAGCACCGGGAAGTTGCGGCCCTCCTCGGCCCACTCGAAGAGCATCGAGAACAGCCCCATCCGGCCCGGCCCGAGGAACGTCTTGGGCCGCAGCATCGGCAGCACCATGCCGGCCGCGCGGTACCGCTCGGCGACCTCCTCCGCGCCGGCCTTGGCCCGGCTGTACGGGTCGACCGGCTCGCGCGGGTACTCCTCGGTGGTGGGCACCACGTTCGGCAGGCCGTACACGGCGGTCGAGGAGACGTGCACCACCCGGGCCGTGCCGGCGCGGGCGGCGGCGTCCAGCACCGTCTCCGTGCCGCCCACGATGATCGAGCGGATCTCGTCCTCGGGGTAGCTGGGCAGGGCGGCGGCGGTGTGCACGAGGGCGTCCGCGCCGGCCAGGGCGGCACCGACCCTGGCCCGGTCCCGCACGTCGGCGACCGTGTACTCGACGCCCCGCACCGGCTCGATCGGGTCGCGCACGTCCAGGCCGCGCACCCGCCAGCCGTCGGCGGCCAGCGCCCGCACCAGGTGCCCGCCCAGCATTCCGCTGCCGCCGGTCACCACCACCGTCTTTGCGTTCTGATTCACCACAGCGACGACACCTTCTCCTTGACGAAACGGGTGACCAGCCGGGGCAGGCCCTGGGCGAGGGTCTGGTCCAGGCGGTCGAGGAAGTGCTCCACCTCGGCCGTGCCGGTCACCAGCGACGGGCCGACCACCAGTGGGTTCTTGCCGTTGAGCGTGTAGTACGTGTAGATGTCGTGGTCCCGGTAGAGGGCGCTGATGACCGCGCAGGTGACGAGCTTCGTGCCGAACTGCGGGTCCTTGGCCAGGCCGCTGGGCGCCAGCTTGGTGACCAGGTCCAGCACGCGCGGCGCGTCGAGGAACACCCCCCACAGGGCGCCCGCGCCGCGGACCTCGGCGACCGCGTCCGGGTGCTCCTTGGCGATCCGGGCCAGCCCGGGACCCAGGATCCGCTCGATGTCGCGGGCCCGGGCGGGGAAGTCCTCCTCCACCGCCACGTTGATCGCCTCGATCGCGGTGGCCGTCTCCTCGCCGAAGCCGTAGTAGGTGGTGCTGGTGCTCTGCAGCAGCGCGTCGTTGAAGCTCTCGTACGCCTTGTGGAAGATCGGCCGCCGGGCCACGTACGCGGAGATCGAGGACTTGCCGCCGCCGAAGGACTTCGACGTGGTCACCACGTCCGGGATCAGCCCCGGGTAGCGCATGAAGTAGAACATCGTGCCGGTCTTGCCCCAGCCGGTGTAGATCTCGTCGAAGATGAGCACGATGTCCTCGCGGGTGCACAGCTCACGCAGCCCGCGCAGGAACTCCTCCGAGCACCAGCGCATGGTCGAGGCGCTGAAGGGTTCGATGAGGATCGCGTACACGTCGCACTTGCCCCGGCGGTCCCGGGTCGCGTCGACGGCCGCCTGGACCGCGGCCAGGTCGTCGTACGGGAAGCTCACCACGCCCGGGATGCCGGGGAAGGTGAAGTGGTTCTGCGAGCTGCCGGTGAGGCTGCCCGAGCCGAGCAGCTTGCCGTGGAAGCTGATGTCGCTGCGCATGATCGTGTTGCGCTTGCCGCCGTGGTACTTGTAGGCGAGCTTGACCGCGCCCTCCACCGCCTCGGCGCCCGAGTTCGGCAGGAACGACATGTCGAGGTCGCCGGGGAACACGGCGGCCAGGTTGTGCGACAGGGCGGCCAGGTACGGCGAGAAGTAGGTCTTGTGCACCTCCATCCGCCGCTGCTGCTGGAAGCGCTGCCGGGCGGCCAGGATCCGGGGGTGGTTGTGCCCGTGGTTGAGCACCCCGACGCCGCCGGTGAAGTCGAGGATCCGCCGGCCGTCCCGGGTGTGGATCCAGGGGCCCTCGGCGTGGTCGACCAGCTCCCGGCCGAAGCCGAACGAGGTCATCAGGCTGACCTGGCTCTTGTTGACGTGCTTGCGGTAGAGGTCCTGCACCTCGGCGACGGAGAGCTGCTCCGCGTCGTCGATGGTCAGTAGCTCGGTCATGAGGGGTCCTTTCCTCAGCGGGGTTTCACGGAGGTGGTGGTGGGGCGGGGGTGGTGGTGGAGCAGTGGTGGTGGAGTCGGGGTGGTTGCGCCCGGTGGGGGTCAGCCGGGGGTCGGGGTGAGCCGGGCGTCCGCCCCGGCGGGTGGGGTGGCGGCGCGGCCCCTTGCGGCGAGCCGGTCCGAGACCGCGACCGTGAGCAGCGCCAGGCCCGCCGTGAGCACCTCGGCGAGGGTGCTGAGCACCCGGCTGGCCACCGCCGCGGTGACCGCCGCCGGCAGGGGCAGGACGGTGGACAGGGCCGCGACGACCAGCACCTCCCGCACGCCGGCGCCGTCCGGCACGAAGATGGCGAACGTGCCGGCGGTGGTGGCCAGGGCGAACGCGCCGACCGCCGCCGCCAGGGCGGCGCGAGCGTCCGCGCCGAGCAGCACCGCGACGACCCACAGGTGCACCCCCGAGAGCACCCAGGACAGGGTCTGCCACCCGATCGAGCGTCGGACCTCGGCGGGCCGGTGCAGCGGTGCCGGCTGGGGCCGGCGGGCGACCCGGGCGGCCAGCCGGACCAGGGTGTCGAGCAGCCCGGGCCGGACGGCCAGCACCACCAGCAGGGCCACCGGCAGGAGCAGCCAGGCCAGCCCGGCGCCGGTGCCGAGCACGGCCGGGGCCACCAGGAGCCCCACCGCGCCGCCGGTCAGCAGCACCACGACCAGGTTCACCAGGTAGGTGCCGGCCATCCGGCCCCGGCTGACCCCGGCGGCGTCGCCGAGCCGGAGCTGGGCCAGCAGGCCCCACAGCCGGCCCGGGACGAACTTGCCGAGGAACCCGACGAAGAACATCCGTACGCCGGTGCGGGACGGCACCTCCGCACCCACCGAGGCCAGCGTCAGCGTCCAGGCCCGCATGCCGCAGAGCAGGCCGGCCCCGGTGACCAGCAGCGCGGCCAGCAGCCATCCGGCGGTGTCCGGCCGCAGCAGCCGGCCCAGCGTCGACCACTCCTGCCCGCGCAGGGCCACCGCGACGCCGCCGAGCACCGCGACCACGAAGACCGCCGTGAGCGCCGTGCGCCACAACCGCCGCCGGCCCATCACCGACCCGCCGCGAGGGGCAGGGGGCGGGGGCTGCCGGTGCCGCGCAGCCGGGCGACCAGGCCGGCCGCCGCGCCGACCACGATGGCGAGCTGGGCCACCAGGTGTACGCCGACGAACCATGCCAGGAAGGCCGTGCCGCGCTCGCGCCGGACGAACGGCAGCAGCCCTGGGTCGGCGAGCAGGAAGAGCCCGAAGCAGGCCAGCGGCACGGCGAGCAGCGCCGGGTGCAGCAGCCCCAGTGGCAGGGTGGCCAGCACCAGCGGGGCGGCCAGCACGCCGAGGGCGGGATTGACCGCGACGCTGCCGGCGCGCATGCGGTGCGCCCCGGCGAACGCCGCCAGCGGCAGCGACCGGCGGTACTGCTCGCGCAGCATGTCCCCGAACCGGGCGCAGTCGTCGTGCCGGCCGACCACGGTGTCGGTGAGCCTGATGCCGGTGACCCGGGCGAGCCGTTCGCTGTACTCGACGTCCTCGGCGTCGCGCAGCTCCTCGTGGAACGGGCCCGCGGCGAGGAACGCGGACCGCCGCACCGCGGCCAGCGCGAAGATCGCCGTGTTGACCCGGCCCACGCTGCGCCGCCGCCACCAGTGCGCGTGCAGCACCTTGTAGTGCTCGATCGGCCCGTCGTCGTAGAGCGGCTGGGTGTCGTAGGTGCCGTGCACGCAGCCGCAGGTCGGGTCGGCGGCGAGCACCGCCAGGGCGTTGGCGATCGCGTCGGCGCGCAGCGCCACGTCGGAGTCGACGAAGAAGAGGATGTCGCCGGTGGCCGCCCGTGCGCCGATGTTGCGGGCCGCCGACACACCCCGGTTGCCTCCGCCGTCGACCACCCGGCACGGGTACCGGGCCGCGATGTCGCGGGACCGGTCGGTGGAGCCGTCGTCGACGACGATGACCTCGTACGGCCGGTGGGTCTGCGCGAACACGGCGTCCAGGCACGCACCGAGCGTCTTCTCGTAGTTGTAGTTCGGTATGACGACCGAAACTCTCTGCCCATCAGCGGCCATTCGGCCTCTCCCCCTCACTCCCGACGCCGTGGTCGACGTCGATGAATACCGGTGCCAACGACGTTAGGGACGTCGATTCCTCCGGCCAAGGTGGCGCATCCTCATTCGGGTGGGATTTCCTCAAAGGTGGAAGGTGCATCTACGACCATCAGCCCATGGGCTTTCTCGGCAGTGGGAAATCGGCAGAGAAAAAGGGCGCCCCGCACGTCTGGCACGACGTGCGGAACGCCCTCGGACAGGGACGGTGTGGCTGGTCTCAGTTGCGGTGCGCGGTGTACAGCAGGATCGGGGGGCAGTCGTCGGCCACCGCCAGCAGGTTTCGCCGGACGCGGTGCAGGGCCTGCCGGAACCGGCTGCCCAGCGAGCTGCGGGCGGGCGGCGCCGGGTCCGTCACCGGCGGGCCGGCCGAGAGCCGGTCACCGGCGGCCCGGGGCGGTGCGGACGGGATCGGGGCCGGGTGCTCCAGCGGAATCGTGATGGTCATGCTGCTCCCTCCATGGGTGTGCGGTCGGTCCTTGCAGGGGTCACACCTGCGCCAGCCGGCTCTGGGCGAGCTCGTCCCAGCGCAGCGCCGCCGCCGTGATGCCGAGCTGGCGGTGGCAGTCGGCCAGGACGGTGAAGGCCGCCGGGTCGTACGGGTCCACCTCCAACGCCCGGCGGTTCCAGCGGATCGCGGCCCACCAGTCCCCGGCCTCCAGGGCCAGGTCACTGAGGAGCCGCAGGGCGTGCAGGGCGCGGACGCGGCACCACTCCCGCTCGGCCACCGCCCACTCCGCGTCCTGCGTGGGCAGCAGGTCGCCCCGGTAGACCTCCACCGCGCGCCGCAGGTGCCCGGCGGCCAGCAACCGGTCGCCGGCGGCGACCGCGGCGGTGGCGGCGGCGATCCGGCGTTCGAAGGTGGCCACGTCGATCCGGAGCTGGTCGGCCTCGAGCAGGTAGCCGCCGTCCACCGAGGCGATCCGCACCGCGGCGTGCCGCTCGCCCGCTGGGCAGAGGGCGCGCCGGGCCCCGTGCACCGCGGCCTTCACCGAGGTGGCCCCCGCCGACGGGGGCAGGTGCGGCCACAGCGCCGAGCGGAGGGTGTCCCGGCTGACCGGTCGGCCCCGGTGCAGCAGCAGGTATTGCACGAGCGCCTGGGACTTGCCGGCCCGCCAGTTGGTGACGGTGCGACCGTCGATGGTGATCCGGAATCCGCCGAGCAGTTCGGCGCTCGACGTGACTGCGATGTCTGACATAGTGTTCCACCACGCTCTGTCGTTCACGGGCTGTGGGTGCCCTGCCGACCGTAAATTGCCTGCGCGGTGGAGGCCAAGGTGGCGCTATCAATGTGGCGACGGAAGTGGCGTTAGGTGGTAGGTGCCCTGCTACCTACGTCGTAGGCGTAAGTGAGTGACTCGGGTGAACCGGGTAACGCGTTTCCCGCCCACCATATTCACATGACCTACCACTCGGTTATTCGGTTCGACCGGTACTCCCGGTCCGTCGGTGTCGTACGGCCGTCGTCGGTGGCGGTCGCGGAAGGCTGCCGGCACGTGGCGGCGAGCTGGCGGGAGGCCCGCCCCGTCGTCCAGGTCGTCTTCCAGTTGCGCTTCCTCGCGGGCGCGGCCGTGGCCGCCCCGCAGGCGGTGTTGACCCGGCCCGGGTCGCTGCTGGTCGGCGCGTTCGCCTGGCTCTGCGCGACCTGGTTCGTCTACCTGCTGAACGGGCTGTCCGACCAGGTGGAGGACCGGCGCAACGGCTCGCCGCGTCCGCTCGCCACCGGGGCGCTCCCCGTCGGCGTCGCCCGGCGGATCGTGGTGGCCCTGGCCGGGCTCGCCCTGGTGTCGGCGGCGGCGGTCTCGGCGCGCCTGGCCGGGCTGGTGGCGCTGATGCTGGCCCTCGGCTGGCTCTACTCGGCCGGTCCCCGGCCGCAGAAGGGCAACATGTTCGGCTTCGTGCTGGTGGTCGCCTCGGGTGGGATCGTCACCTACCTGGCCGGGGCCGCCGCGTCCGGCGGCCCGGTGGGTCCCGAGCTGGTGGTGCTGTCGGTGGCGATGTCGCTGTGGATGGCGCTGGGCGGCACCACCAAGGACCTCTCCGATGTGGCCGGTGACCGGGCGGCCGGCCGGCGCACCCTGCCGGTGCTGCTGGGCGACCGGCCCGCCCGCCGGTTGATGGCCGTCCTGGTGGTGGTGGCCGGCGGCGTGCTGCTGACGGGCGCCCTGGTGCTGGCTCCGGTGCTGCTCCTGCCGGCGGTGATGCTGGCCATCGGCGCGACGGGGGTGGTCGGTTGCCTGCTCACCGGGGCCGGCGCCACCGGACGGTGGCTCCAGCGCCGCCCGTACCGGCTCTTCATGGCCAGCCAGTACGCCGTGCACCTGAGCGTGCTGGGGCTGTTCCCCGGCTGACGACGGGGCCGGCGGGCGACCGGCAGTGTCACCAGTGGACGGTTATCTTCGTCACTGTTCGCCGAGGGTCTACGCTCCGCGACAGGCGCGCTACCGTGGTAGCCTCTGGCGAGACAGCGGGGGGGTCCGTGGCGAATCCGTACGCGATGCAGCCCGTGGCCGAGGCCGAACTGTCCTCGATGGCGCGCGAGATTGTCGAAGCGTTTCAACACTCACTGCGTCAACAGGAAAGTGACCTGGCCAACGGCCCAGACGTCCTGGCGCAGCTCGCGGCCCAGGTGCAGGCGGTGCTCAGCGACGTCGCGGCCCGGGTGTCCATGACGGACGCACCACCGATGGACCTGGTCGGCGAGTCCCGGTTGTTCGCCGTCGACATCGGTGCCGACCGGGCCCGGCGCGGCATCCACCCGGTCCAGTCGCTCCGCGCCGCGACCACGCTGTTCGAGGTGATGCTGCCGATCATCACGCGTGGCCTGCCGGCCACGGACAGCGCCGGGGCGCTGCGACTCAGCCGCGCGCTGCACGAGGCGATCATGGCCCGGGTCGCGCTGGCCTCGCTGTCCTACGTGGGCTTCCTCATGGAGAAGCTGCAGGCGTCCCGGCAGGAGGAGCGCACCCGGATCGCCCGCGAGCTGCACGACCGGGTCCTGCACGAGATGGGGCTCACCCTGCACCGGCTCGACCTGCACCGGCACTACGCCGACCGCGACCCGGAACAGGCCCGCGCGAAGATCGACTCGGCCATCGAGTCGCTCGACGAGGCGGTCCGCACGGTGCGCGGCCTCTCCGCCGAGCTCCGCCGCTCGGTGGGCGAATACGGCCTGGAACGCACCCTGCGCGGCTACCTGGAGGCCAACGTCCCGCCCGCGGTGCAGTTCTCGCTGGTGACCAACGGCGACCTCAAGGTGCTCCCGCCCGACGTGCTGGAGGAGCTCTACCTGATCCTGCGGGAGGCCGCCCGCAACGCGTTGCGGCACGCCGCGCCGAGCCGACTGGACATCGCGGTGGACGTGGGAGACAACGCGGTGGCCGCCACGGTCGTCGATGACGGGTGCGGGTTCGACACGACAGATCCGGACCGCGCCCGGGGCGGCCTGCCGTCGATGTTCGAGCGGGCCCTGTTGCTGCACGGGCAGGTCGAGCTGATCAGCGCGCCGGGGCAGGGCACCCGGGTCGAGGTGCGGATCCCGTTCGCCGAGGCGGGCCTGTGACCGACGCGGACCGGTCCCAGATCCGGGTGTGCCTGGCCGACGACCACACCCTGCTGCGCGACGGCATCCGGGAGATGCTCTCCACCGAGCCTGAGTTCGCGGTGGTCGGTGAGGCGTCCTCCGGCCCGGAGGCGCTGGCCCTCGTGATGCGCCTGCGCCCGGACGTGCTGTTGCTCGACGTGGAGATGCCGGGCCCGGGCGCGGCGGCGGTGATCCGGC
Organism: Micromonospora haikouensis; assembly: GCF_000876225.1. Classification (NCBI taxonomy): domain Bacteria; kingdom Bacillati; phylum Actinomycetota; class Actinomycetes; order Micromonosporales; family Micromonosporaceae; genus Micromonospora; species Micromonospora haikouensis. Next base: position 1,640,248 of record NZ_JXSX01000001.1, read on the forward strand.
AGGCCCGACGGGTGGCACCGGAGACCCGGGTGATCGTGTTGACCATGCACGACGACCCGGACATGGTGCACGATCTGCTGGAGGCCGGCGCCGTGGCGTACCTGCTCAAGACGATCCTGCGGGACGACCTGGTCGCCGCGGTGCGCTCGGTGGTCCGCCGGCCCACGCAGAGCGTCCTGCTGGCGGTCTCCCGCGAGACGGTGGAGCGGCTGGACCGGCAGAAGCCGCGGACGAACGGCACGCCGTTGACCTCGCGGGAGCTGGAGGTCCTCCGGCTCACCGCGGAGGCGATGAGCAACGCGCAGATCGCCAGCCGGCTCTTCATCACCGAGGCCACGGTCAAGCGGCATCTCACCAACATCTACGCCAAGTTGCAGGCGGTGTCCCGGGTGGACGCGATCCGCAAGGCGACCGCCGCCCGGCTGATCAAGCCGATGGACGACCGGCCCAGCGCCCGCTGACGACCCGCGCGGCGCGCACCGTGAGGCATGACCGGGCCGTGACCGGCGTCGCCTAGGTTGGTTCGGTCGGATGTCGTCGAGGTTTCGCCCGGTGTTCTCCCGGCCTCGCGCCGGCGGGGTGTATGCCGGGCCAGTCTCCGGAACTGGGAGCGCCGCATGTCTGGGTGGAGGGAGTCCCGCTACTTTCAACTGGTGGTCAGCCAGGCCCGGGATTTCGCGGTCTGGCCCATCGGTCGACGGCCGCCCGCGGGGTGGCGGGCCATGCCGTTCGCCGGCACCATCCAGGCCTGTGGCCGGCAGGTGGCGGAGCTGACCGGCGTGGCGCGGGCCGGCGACCCGACCCGCTCCCTCGCCACCGACGTCAGCCTCGTCGGTCTGCTCCGCAAGGCCGCGGGGGAACAGCCCGACGCGCCGGCGCTGTGTGTCGGTGACCTGCGGCTGTCCTACCGACGACTGTGGGAGTCGATCGACGACGTCGCCGACCGGCTGGTCGCGGCCGGGGCGGGCCCCGGCCGGCGGGTCGCCGTCGTCGGCGAACGCGCCGAGGACCTGGTCGCGGCGGCCCTCGCGGTGCTGGCCGCCGGAGCCAGTTGTGTCCTGTGTGTCGGCAGCCGCCCGGACGCGGCGGTGCGGGAGGCGCAGCCGGAGCTGGTGCTGACCCCGGCGGGGGCGGCGACGCCCGGCGGGTGGCCGGTGGTCCGGCAGCGCTGGCGGAGCGTGACCGGGGCGTTCTGGCAGGCCAACGGCCGCACCGAGGAGTCGCTGGCCGTGCCGGCGGGGGACGAGCCCGGGCCGTCCCTGGTGGTGCCGCTGGCCGACGGCGCGGTGGGTGTGGTGTGGCGTGGTTCGCAGCTGAGCTGGCTGGCCGGCGCCTGTGGCCTGCCGCCGTCGGGCCACGGGGACCGGGTTAGCGTGCCGGCGTCGACGGGCCCGCTGGTGGGCGTGGTGGCGGCGACGCGCGCGCTGCTCACCGGCGCGGAACTGCTCCTGCCGGCGGGGCAGGCGCCGGGCGCGGGTGCCCGGGACGACGAGACGGCGGGGCCGGCACGGTGGTCGCTGCGGATCGACCGGAACGCCGGCCGGGCCGACGAGATGGAACTGTTCGGCTTCGCCGAGACCTCGATGATGGCGGCGGTGGTGCCGGGGGGCGAGGTGCTGACGCCGTTGCCGCAGCACCGGTGGCACGTTCTCGACGCCGGCTTCGGGCCCGTGCCGGCGGGGGAGGTCGGGGAGCTGTTCCTGGCCGGCCCGATGCTGGCCGTCGGGTACCTCGACCGGCCGGAGCTGACCCTGGCCCGTTTCCTGCCCGATCCGCTGGGCGCGCCCGAGGGCAGCCGGATGTTCCGGACCGGGTGCCGGGCGCGGTGTCTGCCGGGGCACGGGTTCGCGCTCGTCGAGGGGGAGGACTGAGCGTACGGGGTTGTCGGGGCCGCAACCTGCCGGACATGGCATTGACATATCTCACTCGATGGTCCTAGGGTCTTGCCGAATCGGTTCGACGCCAGCGGACGGTCCGGGCTGCGTCCGGCTCCGTGCGGTACGGATGCCGTCGACGATTCGAAGACCATCTGGTCCTGCATGGGCAGCGAGACCGGAGATGGAGCCTGCGGAGGCGGAGCCGGGCACCGCGGGCACGTCGTGCGCCTCTCCCGGCGTCTCCCCAGCGGTGTGCGCCATCAGGAGCGGCGGCAGGGGAGCGCCGTGGACCCCGCACCTGAATCAGTCCATGCCGAGTGGCAGGAGCCCATCATGGCGAAGCGCAGACCAATTCTCGGAACCATCGCGGCGGCGGCGATCCTCGTCGCCGGCGTGAGCGCGACGGCACTGGCCGGCGGCCTGGGCGGAGCCGCGTCGGCCGCGGGCCTCGGGGCGGCCGCGGCCACCGCGGGGTGCGGCAAGGCGCCCACGTTGACCAGCGGCCAGCGGACCATCCAGAGCGGTGGCCAGAACCGCAGCTTCATCCTGCGGATCCCCGACAACTACGACCGGAACCACCCCTACCGGTTGATCTTCGGCTTCCACTGGAACGGCGGCACCGCCAACGACGTCGACTCCGGCGGGACGGACGGGGCGGCCTGGTCCTACTACGGGCTGCGCCAGCAGGCGAACAACAGCACGATCTTCGTCGCGCCCCAGGGCAACGGCAACGGCTGGGCCAACCCCGGCGGCCAGGACGTCACCTTCGTCGACGACATGATCAGGCAGATCGAGGCGGACCTGTGCGTCGACACGACGCAGCTGTTCGCGCTCGGCTTCAGCTACGGCGGGGGCATGAGCTACTCCCTGGCCTGCTCCCGGGCGAACGTCTTCCGCGCTGTCGCGGTCTACTCCGGCGGGCAGCTCAGCGGCTGCAGCGGCGGCACCCAGCCGATCGCCTACATGGGGATCCACGGCATCGGGGACCCGGTGCTCAACGTCTCCGCCGGCCGGTCCCTGCGCGACACGTTCGTGCGCAACAACGGGTGCACGGCGCAGAACCCGCCCGAGCCTAGGGCGGGCAGCCTGACCCACGTCACCACCACCTACTCCGGCTGCCGGTCCGGCTATCCGGTGGTGTGGGCCGCGTTCGACGGCGGCCACACCCCCGGCCCGGTGGACGGCGGCGGCGACAGCGGGGTCCGGACCTGGACCAAGGGCGAGGTGTGGCGGTTCTTCACCCAGTTCGACAGCACGGGTCCGACGCCGTCGCCCACCGCCAGCCCGACCACCCCGCCGCCGGGCGGCACCTCGGCCGTGCGCAACACCACCGCAGGCCGGTGCCTGGACGTCAACGGCGGCTCGCAGGCCAACGGCGCTGCGGCGATCATCTGGGACTGCCACGGCCAGAGCAACCAGGCCTGGACCTCGACCGCGGCTCAGGAGCTGCGGGTCTTCGGCGGCAAGTGCCTCGACGTCAACGGCGGTGCCACCGCCAACGGCAGTTCGGTGATCATCTGGGACTGCAACGGCCAGTCCAACCAGCGGTGGCGGTTCAACGCCGACGGCACGATCACCGCCGTCGGTTCGGGCCGGTGCCTGGACCTGGTCAGCGGCGGTACGGCCAACGGGACGCGCACCCAGATCTGGGACTGCACCGGGGCGGCCAGCCAGAAGTGGAGCCGTAGCTGACCCGCTGAACGTCGCGGACGAAACGGTGGATCCGGCGGTGCCCCGACAGGCTATAAATTGACGCTGGCCGATCAATAAGGTCAACTTATCGACGTGGCGGGCCGCTGGCGGCCTGCCGGGGCAACGCCGCCTCCGCCGTGCAGGAAACGACGTTTTGTGGGGAGAACAGCACATGATCGAACATCAGGACGGCAGCCGGTGGGCGCGCTGGGGGCGGGCGGCGAGAACAGCCGTCGCCGCGGCGACGACAGCCATCGGGATCGCGGCGCTCGCGATCGGATCCACGGCGGGCCCGGCCGTCGCGGGCAGCGGCTCCACCGAGCGCGGCTCGCTGACCACCTCGCTCGCCGCCGCGTCGGTCTCCCGGGTCGCCGCGGGCAACGCGCACACCTGCGCGATTCCCACCGACGGGAGGCTGTGGTGCTGGGGCGACAACCTCAGCGGCCAGCTCGGCGACGGGACCACCACCAACCGCACCACCCCGGTCCAGGTCGGTGCGGCCACCAACTGGGCGCGCATCGACGCCGGCACCAGCAGCACGTGTGGGGTGCGCACCGACGGGACGCTGTGGTGCTGGGGCGGCAACTCCAACGGGCAGCTCGGTGACGGGACCTCCACGAGGCGCACCGCCCCGGTGCAGGTCGGTGACGCCACCAACTGGGCCAGCGTCAGCGTCGCCGCCAACCACACCTGCGGCGTCCGGACCAACGGCACCCTGTGGTGCTGGGGCCTGAACCGCAACACGCAACTGGGCACCGGTTCGTCTCCCTACTGGACGACCACCCCGCTGCAGGTCGGCACGGCGACCACCTGGGCGAGCGTCGCGACCGGATACGCGCACACCTGCGCCGTCCGCACCGACCGGACCCTGTGGTGCTGGGGCGACAGCACGGACGGCCAGCTCGGCCTCGGCATCCTGAGCTACCGGTCGACGCCGACGCAGGTGGGGACCGCGACCAGTTGGGCCGGCGTGACGACCGGCTACGCGCACACCTGCGCGGTCCGCACCGACGGGAGCCTGTGGTGCTGGGGCGAGAACGGGTACGGCCAGCTCGGTGGCGGCACCGGTTTCCAGACCACGCCGGTCCAGGTCGGCACCGCCACCACGTGGGCCCGGGTCGACGCCGGCGTCGATTCGTCGTGCGCGGTCCGCACCGACGGCAGCCTGTGGTGCTGGGGCAACAACAATTCCGGGCAGTTGGGCGACGGGACCACCACCCACCGGAACACCCCGACCCGGATCGGCACCGCCACCACCTGGACCGACGGCTTCGCCGTGACCTACCACGGCTGCGCGATCCGCACCGACGGTGGCCTGTGGTGCTGGGGCAACAACATCTCCGGGCAGCTTGGCGACGGCACCACCACCAACCGGTCGGCCCCCGCGCAGGTGGTCGTGCCGGCCTGACCATGATCGATACCGTGCCGTCGGCCCGCGCCGCCGAACCGTCCGCGGCGGCCGGGCCGGCGGCCCGGGAGTGCGCCGGTGGGGCCAACCAGCAGTGGATCCGGGACTGACCGGAAGTCCCGTTCTTCTCCGCCTCGCGGGCCCCGGCCCCGGCGGCGTACCGGCGGAAAGGCCCTGGCCTGGGGTGTGAATCACCAGGCCAGGGCCTTCTTCTGTTCTCCCGGAGTGGCCGGGCATTCGCCGGCGCCATTCGCGTCCACCGGGGACCGGCTGACAGGAGCAGTCCTCGGCGGTACGCTGTGGGCGCTCGGAATCCGAGCCGGATATCCATTTTTGTCATTCAGCCGGATTTCTGCCGGACTCCCGGCAGTGATGCCGTAGACGTTTTGCCGCGCCCGAGTTGGCGATCCTCCGATTACGGTGAGTGTCGCTTTCGTCGTGTCCGGTGATCGTCAATGCATCACGACGAAGAGATTGTGTCGAGAGAGAGGGCATTGATGCATCGGCCCAGAATGTCTAGATGGCGGCTGTTCTCCGCCGTTGCGCTCGGCGTCCTGCCGGTTCTCGCCGCCGCGCCGTCCACGGCGGCGGTTCCCGGGGAGCCGGGGCTGCTGCCGCGGGCGTCGACGACATTCGAGCACGAGTTGCTCGGAAAGGCACTTCCCGACGAATGTTTCGCCGGGATCGGGCAGCCCTATCCGGCCGGCCCGCCGTGTGCGCAGGGGCAGGCCAAGGTCAACCAGGCGTACGTGTGGTCGCTCGCCCAGGCCAACAATCGCCTGTGGTTCGGTACCGGAGCAAATGTTAACTGCATCGTAACGGGTTCGACTCTTTCCCTGCCGAACCCGCGGCTGAACGACGACTATGTCTGCGAGTTCGCGAGCAGTCAGATCGTCGTACAGAACCCGACCATGCCGACAAACGTGGGCGACCACCGGCAGCCCCGGGTGTACGTCTACGACCTGGCCTCCAAAGTGCAGACGGAGAAGACCGGCGTCATCATGAACGCGTCGCCCGACGACGCGTCCAGGCTGAAGAGGACGCTGGGCCTGCGGGCCGGCGGAACGCACCAGGGCGTGGTCCTGCTCGCCGGGCCGGCCCTCGGCCAGACGGTCAACATGTTCGCCTTCGACACGGTCACCGGCGACTACCTCGGCTCGGCCAACTTCACCAAGTACGGCAACATCCGCCACTTCCTGGTGGCCGGCGACGTCCTCTACGCGGGCGTCGGGGTCGGTGCCAACGGCCGCGACGGCGGGTACATGCTGCGCTGGGCCGGCGACCGGACCAACCCGTTCAACTTCGTCGAGGTCGGCAAGCTGCCGGCCCAGATCGCCGACCTGACCGAGCACGACGGTCGGGTCTTCGTCAGCACCTGGTCGGCGGCGACCGGCGGGTCGCTCGCCGCGCGTTCGACGGCTCGCGCCGGCTGGGGCCGTCCCGGCGTCACGCCGGCCGACGAGGCCAACCCCGCCGTCGCCGGCGTCTGGATGAGCCCGCCGCTGGCCGACGGCGCGCCCGGCCTGACGGAGGAGGACACCGCCGGCTGGAAGCAGGTCTGGAGCGCGGCGTCCTACGAGCCGGACCCGGTCATCGCCGGCACGTACGGCCTCGGTGCGCTGATGTCCTACCAGGGCTACCTCTACTGGGGGACCATGCACGTCCCGATGAAGTCGACGAGCGTGGTCGCCGACCTGTACCCGCCGGCCGACGAGACCGCGGCGCGGGCGATGCTGGAGAACACCCAGCGCCCGGTGAGCATCTTCCGGGGCAAGCGGTTCGACACCGACCGGGAGAAGGTGGAGCTGCTCTACGGGGAGCGGGTGCTGCCGGCGTACGACCCGGCGGCGAACGAGGGCGCGGGCGCCTGGAAGTGGACCCCCACCGGCTACAAGCCGAAGTACGGCCACAGCGGGTTCGGCAACGTCTACACCAACTACACCTGGACCATGGCCGTCGCCGGCGGCCGGTTGTTCGTCGGCACGATGGACTGGAGCTACCTCGCGAAGGACCTGCTGCCCGAGGCCGCGCGGCAGATGGGCTTCGCCAACGCGGCGCGTGGGCTCAGCGACGACCTGGACCCGATCGAGATCGACCCGGAGCTCTACGGCGGCGACCTGTACGTGTTCGAGTCGAGCCTGCGGCCCGCCACCGCGGTGGACACGAAGGGGCTGGGCAACTACCTCAACTACGGCTTCCGCACCATGGTCGCCGACGGCTCGACCCTGTACCTCGGGATGGCCAACCCGATGAACCTGCGTACCGACCCGACCGACGACGTGCCGGAGGGCGGCTGGGAGCTGATCAGGCTCACCCCCACCGGGCGCTGACCGGTCCCGGGGGGCTGCCCGGCGGCACCGGGCAGCCCTCCGGGGCACTCAGAAGAGGGTGAGGGGCCCGACCGGCACCGGCTCGGGCAGCGCCTCGACGCCGGGCACGCGCCCGCGCACCTCGTCGTGGAACCGGCGGGCGAGCGCGGGCGCGTCGGCATTGTCCGGGGTGTGGACGAACACGGTGGGCGAGCGGCCCTCGCGCAGCCAGCCGGCGACCACGTCGACCCAGTGCCGCCAGCCGTCGACGGTCCGCTCGGGGTCGTCGCGGCCGAGGTACCGCACGATCGGCCGGTCGGTCAGCGCGCGGGTCCGCAGCGGCAGGCGCGGCTTCCTCGTCCACGCCTCCCGCTCCGCGTCGCTGGTCGGCGGGCTCGCGAAGAACGCGGTGGTGTCGAACGGGATCCACTCGGCGTCGGTGACGGCGAGCGTCTCCTCGAGCAGCCGCGCCGCGTGGGCGTCGGCGAAGAACGCGGGATGGCGCACCTCCACGGCCTGCCGGTGGGAGGCGGGGAGCCGGCGCAGGAACCGGGCCAGCGCGGGCACGTCGGCCGGGGCGAACGACCCCGGCAACTGGACCCAGAGCGCGTGGGCCCGGGGCCCGAGCGGCTCGATCGCGTCGAGGAAGGCGCCCAGCTCGGCGTCGGCGTCGGCGAGGCGGCGCTCGTGGGTGACGAGCTTGGGCAGCTTGACCACGAACCGGAAGTCGGGCCCGGTCTGCCGCGCCCACGACGCCACGGCGTCCCGGCTCGGGGTCGCGTAGAACGTCGTGTTCCCCTCGACCGCGTCGCACCAGCCGGCGTAGTGCCGCAGGCGCTCCTGGGCGGGCAGCGGGTGCGCCAGGAAGCGCCCCTGCCACGACCGGTGCGCCCACATCGCGCATCCCACGTGCAGCCGCATGGGCCAGACCCTATCCGGGCGCGCCGGGCCGGGGTCCGCCCCGGGTGGCACGGGCCCACCGGACTGGCGTCGGTGGTGTTGAATGTGGACATCCCGCCCGTCTGACGGAGGTGCGCATGTCGGAGCTTCAGCTGCTCGTGGAGCCTGCCGCGGCGGTCTCCGCCGAACGGGTCGACCAGCTCACCGGCGGGCTCGCCGACGACCTGCGGTCCGTGCGGGGGCTACGCGTCGCGTACGCCCAGTCGCCCGCGACCACCCACGGCAAGTCGCAGCAGGCCTGGGAGTTGGGGATGCTGGCCGTCGGCGGCCTCTTCTCGGCCGCCACCATGCGCACGATCGCGCTGATCGCGGTGGCCTACGCCGACCGGATCAAGGCCCGGTCGGTCCGGCTGCGCCGGGGTGACCGGGAGTTGGTGATCACCGGGGCGACGAAGGTCGACGACGCGCTCGTCGCCCAGCTCGTCGCGCTGCTGGCCGACCCGCCCCCGCCTGCCGGGCCGGGCGCGCTGCCGCCGGCGGGGACGAGCGGCGGTGCCGCCGCCGGGGGCTGACCGTGGGACAGCGCCGCGCCCTGCTGATCGCCAACGACCGGTACGTCGACGAGGCGCTGAGCGACCTGTACGCGCCCCGGGAGGAGGCGCGGGACCTGCTGAGCCTGCTCGCCGACGCGGACATCGGCGCGTTCGACCAGACCATGCTGCTGGAGAACGAGTCGAAGAGCTCGATCGAGCGGGCCATGGAGTCGATGCTGCGCGCGGCCGGCCCGGAGGACCTGGTCCTGCTCTACTTCTCCGGTCACGGGGTGCGCAGCAGCAAGCGGGGCCGGCTGCACCTGGCGGTGTCGAACACGGAGGTCGACCGGCTCTCCTCCACCGCGGTGTCGGCGTCGTTCGTCCGCGAGCTGCTCGACGAGTCGGACGCGGCGAGCTTCGTGCTCCTGCTCGACTGCTGCTACAGCGGGGCGTTCGAGGGGCAGGGCCTCAAGACCACCGACGACCTGGCCATCGACGGCGAGCTGAAGACCGGGTACGGCCGGTACGTGATCACCGCCACCAACTCCGTGGAGCGCGCCGACGACGGCCGCCCCGCGTCGGGGGCCGCGCCCCGGCTGCGCTCGGCGTTCACCGAGACGGTCATCCAGGGCCTCAGCACCGGTGCCGCCGACCTCACGGGCCAGGGCCGGATCACCCCGGACGACCTGTGGCGGTATGTGCGGATGGAGCTGCCGAGGCGCACGACGTCGCAGTCGCCGTCGCAGTTCGGGCAGGTCAGCGACGAGATCCACATCGCGCTGTCGCGGGAGGGCCACCACCGCCAGCGGCAGCGCCGCGACCACCGGGACCTGCGCCTCGGCGACCTGCTCGGGCCGCTGGAGCCGACCGACGACGTGCGGCTCTGCGCGGTCGACTGGCGGCGGCGCGGGCTGCTCAAGGTGCCGGTCGGCCAGGCCCACCGGCTCGACCAGCCGGCCGGCGAGCCGCTCTGGCTCGACCTCGCCTCGTCCGAGGGGCACCTGCTGGTGGTGGGGCGGGCCGGGACGGGCAAGACCACGCTGCTACGCACCATCGTCGGCGGGCTGGCGCTGACCCACTCCGACCAGGAGGTGGCCTTCCACTGCCTGGAGTCCGGCGGGAACTGGTTGGGCCCGATGCGCCGCCTGCCGCACGTGCGCGAGGTCGTCGGCGACGACGAGGTCGCCGAGGTCGGCGCGCTGCTGGACCGGCTGGAGCGGGACGTCCTCGCCCGCAAGAAGCTGTTCCGCCGCTACGAGCTGGAGTCGCCGACGGGCCTGCGCGCCCGGCGCGCCACCCTGGACGGCGGGCCGTACCCGGACGTGTTCCTGGTGGTCGACCGCTGGCAGGACTTCGCCGCCCTGCTGCCGGACTTCACCGCCCGGGTGGTCGACCTGGCCAACAAGGGCCTGGGGTACGGCGTGCACGTGGCCGTCGTCGAGCGCAGCTGGCGGGCGATCCCGGAGGAGCTGCTGGAGCTGCCGCAGGCCAGGATCGAGACCCGGCTGTCCCAGCCGCAGGAGTCGCGGGTCAGCCCCGACCTGGCGGGGCGGCTGCCGGCGAACCTGCCGGGCTGGGCGATCCACGGCCGGCGCACCTTCCGCATCGCCCTGCCGGACCTGACGGTCAGCGACGCCGATCCGGAGACCGAGGCCCCCGGCGCGGTGGACGAGGCGGGGCTCATGGTGTCGCTGATCGCGCAGGCGTGGTCGGACGCGCGGGAGCCCGAGGAGGCCGTCGCCGGCCGGCGGGGGCGGGTGCCGTTCTCCGGGCACACCGACGAGGCGCTGGCCCTGATCGGCGTGGCGGACTACGCGGCGCTGGTCGACTTCGCGGGCGCCGACGAGCCGCTCGGCCCGGACTTCCTGCGGCTGCCGATCGGCGTGGCGGAGGACGGCCGGCCGGTGCTGCTGGATCTGAAGGAGTCCGCCCGGGAGGGGATGGGCCCGCACGGAGTGCTGGTCGGCGCGCCCGCGTCGGGCAAGGGCGAGCTCCTGCGGGCGCTCGTGCTCGGGCTCGCGGCCCGGCACTCCGTCGCCCGGTTCAACGTGCTGCTGATGGACTTCAAGGGCGGCGCGGCCTTCGCCGGGCTGGACGGGCTGCCGCACGTCGCCGGGCACGTCGCCAACCTCGCCGAGGACCCGGCCCTGGTCGACCGGCTGCGGGACGCGCTCGGCGGCGAGCTGGCCCGCCGGCAGGAGCTGCTGCGGTCCGCCGGCACGCTGCCGAACTGGTGGGCGTACGAGCAGGCCAGGGCGGCCGGTGCGGAGCTGGTGGAGCTGCCGGTGCTGCTGGTCGTCTGCGACGAGTTCGCCGACCTGCTCACCGTCCAGCCGGACCTGGGCGAGCTGTTCGCCCGGATCGGCCGGGTCGGCCGCGCGCTGGGCGTGCACCTGCTGCTGGCCGGCCAGCGGGTCGAGGAGAGCCGGCTGCGCGGGCTGGACAACTACCTGTCGTACCGGATCGCCCTGCGGACGTTCACGGCGCAGGAGAGCCGGCTGGTGATCGGGGTGCCCGACGCGTACGGGTTGCCGTCGCTCCCCGGGAGCGGCTACCTGCGCACCGGGTCGGGTGATCCGGTCCGGTTCCGGGCGGCGTACGTCTCGGGGCCGGTGGGCCTGCGCACCGGCTACGCGGAGCCGCCGCCGCCCGATCTGGCCGGGCACAGCCTCGCGGACGTCGTGGTGGGCCGGCTGCGCGGCGCTGGACCCCGTGCCCGGCAGGTCTGGTTGCCGCCGCTGGACGCCTCGCCCACCCTGGGTGGGCTGCTGCCGCCGGTCGACCCGAGCGCCCCCGGGCAGCCGGCCCACCTGCCGGGGTTCCTCGCCGTGCCCGTCGGGGTCGTCGACCGACCTTACGAGCAGCGTCGCGACCCGCTGACTGTGGAGCTGGCCGGCGCGGGCGGGCACGTCGCCGTGGTGGGCGCGCCGCTGACCGGCAAGAGCACGCTGGTGCTGACGGTGGTGGCCGCGCTGGCCCTGACCCACAGCCCCCGGGAGGTGCAGTTCTTCTGCCTCGACTTCGGCGGCGGGCGGCTGGGCGTCCTCGCCGGGTTGCCGCACGTGTCCGGGGTGGCCGGGCGGCGTGACGTCGAGGCGGTGGGCCGGACCGTCGCCGAGGTGGTGGGGATCCTCGACCGGCGCGAGGACCGGTTCGCGGAGCTGGGGATCGAGTCCATGGCGGCCTACCGCCGCCTGCGCGCCGAGGGCGCGCATCCCGACGACCCGTTCGGCGACGTGTTCCTCGTGGTCGACGGCTGGCCGACGCTGCGGCGGGAGCACGAGGAGCTGGAGGAGGCCGTCGCCGACGTCGCCGTCCGTGGGCTGACCTACGGGGTGCACCTGCTCGTCACCTCCGGCCGCTGGGGCGACTTCCGGCCCGGTCTGCGGGACCGCCTCGAAACCCGGTTGGAGCTGCGCCTCGCCGACCCGTACGAGTCGGAGATGGGCCGGCGGGCGGCGGCGAACGTCCCGGAGCGGTCCCCCGGGCGCGGCCTCGCGGGCGATCGGGCGCACTTCCTGGCCGCCCTGCCGCGCGTCGACGGCCGCGACGGCGTCGCCGACCTGGCGGAGGCGACGGCCGAGCTGGTGGCGGGGGTGGCCGCGGCGTGGCCGGGGGAGGCGGCGCCGCCGGTGCGGCTGCTGCCGCTGCGGCTGACGGTCGCCGAGCTGGACCGCGCGTGCCCCGCCGGGGAGCGGGGCCTGCCGATCGGGCTGGACGAGGCGACGCTGGGCCCGGTGGTGCTCGACCCGGCGACCGACCCGCACCTGGTCGTCTTCGGCGACGCCGAGTGCGGCAAGACGAACCTGCTCCGGCTCGTCGCCCGGCAGGTCGCCGCGCGTCACTCCCCGGCCGAGGCCCGGCTGGTGCTCGCCGACTACCGGCGGGGCCTGCTCGGCGCCGTCGAGGGGGAGCACCTGCTCGACTACGCCCCCTCCGAGCAGTCCTTCGCCCAGACGGTCGCGGAGATCCGTGCCGTCCTGCATGAACGGCTCCCGGGCCCGGACGTCACCCCGCAGCAGCTACGCGAACGGAGCTGGTGGCGGGGCCCGGAGCTGTTCGTCCTGGTGGACGACTACGACCTCATGGCGGCGGGCGGGACCAACCCGCTGAACGCCCTGCGGGAGCTGCTGCCGGTGGCGGGGGACGTCGGCCTGCACGTGGTGCTGGCCCGGCGGAGCGGCGGGGCGGGGCGCGCGATCTACGAGCCGGTGCTGCAGACCCTGCGGGAGCTGGGCTCGGCCGGGCTGCTGATGTCGGGCGACCGGGGGGAGGGGGCGATCCTCGGGAGCCTGCGCCCGCGTCCGCTGCCGCCGGGCCGGGGGGTGCTGGTCCGCCGCCGGGAGGGGCAGCAGTTGATCCAGACCGCGCTCGTGGAGGCGTGATCGTCAACCTCGGGTTGACGATCCGAGGTGCGTCAACCTATGGTTGACGCATGACGGAATACGCCCAGCTTCCCAGTTCGGTCCGGCTCGACGACCTCATCGCGGGGATCAAGAAGGCCCGCCCCGACGTGCTCGACCAGCTCGCCGACGCGGTCGTGGTCGCCGACCACCTCGGCGACATCGCCGATCACCTCATCGGCCACTTCGTCGACCAGGCCCGCCGCTCCGGCGCGTCCTGGACGGAGATCGGCCGCAGCATGGGGGTCAGCAAGCAGGCCGCCCAGAAGCGTTCCGCCGCCAAGGCGGAGACCGCCGCCACGCTCGACCCGAGCGCCGGTTTCGGCCGGTTCACCCCGCGCGCCCGCAACGTGGTGCTGGCCTCGCAGGAGGAGGCGCGCGCCGCCGGCAACGCCGAGATCACCCCGGGACACGTCGTGCTCGGCCTGCTCGCCGAGCCGGAGGGACTGGCGGCCGCGTTGATCGCGGCCCGGGGCGTACCCCTGGAGCGGGTCCGGGAGGCCGTCACCGCGACCCTGCCGGCGCAGGCCGACGTGGTCCCGGAGCTGGTCCCCTTCGACGCGCGGGCCAAGAAGGTCCTGGAGCTGACGTTCCGGGAGGCGCTGCGTATGGGGCACAACTACGTCGGCACGGAGCACATCCTACTCGCACTGCTGGAGGAGGAGGGCGGCGACGGCGTGCTCGGCGGGCTCGGCCTAAAGAAGGACGCCATGGAGTCCGCCGTGGAGGGCGCGCTGGCCGAGCTGACCCGCAAGCGGGCCTGAACCGCGTCGGGCACGCGCCACGGGGGTGCGTGCCCGACGTGCGGCGGGGATCAGTCTTCGGCGGGGAAGCCGTAGCGGGCCGCGTGCTCCGGGTCGGCCGGGTCGACCTGCCGGATGCCGGCGTCGGCGAGCCGCTTGTTCACCTCGTCGAGCTGCTCCCGGACCAGCCGGGCCTCCTCCTCGGTGACCCGCCCCCGGTGCGGCTTGCCGGCGTGCTCGATCGTGCCGTAGTCGACCTTCTCGGCGCCCTTGCGGGCCTTCGGCGGGCGCACCCGCTCGGCGGTCTTCAGCAACTGGGCCATCGGCACGTCGGTGGCCATCGCGTCGAACTCGCTGGCCGTCAGCACCACCCGGCGGGGCTCGCCGCCGCCGTGCCGGTCGTGGATCTCGACCACCGCGACGTCCAGGGCCGCGTCGTCGATGCTCTCCACCTCCGTCGCGGTGGCGTCCAGCTGCACGGGCCCGGCGACCAGGTCGGGGTGCTCCAGCACCACGACGCGGACCACCTCGTCGTCCGGCTGCAGAACGGTGCCGCTGAAGTCGGAGACGTGGATCGTCTTCTTGCCCATGCGCGGAGCTTCTCCTGTCGGTGACCGGTTGTCGGACCAGAAGAAATTACCCGACAGGTGTGCGAAAGGACGGGCTGGACCGGACGGGTGTGTCGCCGCGGCGGCACGCCGCGCCGGGGGCGTGGGGCGCCGCCTACGATCACCGGGTGGACACCCCGGTCGCCGCCCCGCCGCCCCGGACCGAGGCCGAGGCGCTCGCCGTGCAGGACGGGCTGCGCCCGCTGGTGGACCTCACCGGGCCGGGACCCGCCGCGCCCGCGACGGTGGCCGGCCTCGACGTCGCGTACGCCGAGAGCGGCGACCGGCTCGCGGCGGCCGTCACCGTGCTGGACGCCCGGACGCTGGCCGTGGTGGACCAGGCGGTGAGCGTGGGCCGGCCCGCCTTCCCGTACGTCCCCGGGCTGTTCGCCTTCCGGGAGCTGCCCGCCCTGCTGGCGGCGTTGGAGCTGCTGACCGTCCGCCCCGAGCTGCTGGTCTGCGACGGGCACGGGCTGGCCCATCCGCGCCGGTTCGGGCTCGCCTGCCACCTGGGCGTGGTCACCGGCCTGCCGGCGATCGGGGTCGGCAAGACGCCGCTGGTGGGCCGGTGGGAGCCGCCGGCCGGGGCGCGTGGCGCCTGGTCCCCGCTGTGCGACGGCGGGGAAGTGGTGGGCCGGGTGCTGCGCACGAGGGACGGCGTGAAGCCGGTCTTCGTGAGCGTCGGGCACCGGATGGGGCTGGAGAACGCGTGCGCCCGGGTGCTCGCGCTGACCCCCCACTACCGGCTGCCGGAGACCACCCGCACCGCCGACCGGCTCTGCCGCGCCGCGCTCGCGAGCCGCAGCGGGGTGTGAGAAGGGAACCCTTCTCTACCGCAGGCGTCAACAAGGGGCCCCGCCTTTCCGCGCCGAGCCGCGATCGGCGACCGGTAGTAACCTGACCCGCGGACCCGGAAGGGAGAAACGGCGGTGATCATGGCGCTACGTCGGCACGCGACGCGGCTCGCGGCGGTCTGCGTGATGCTGGGCGGCCTGGTGGCCGCCGGGGCGTCGCCGGCCCTGGCCGAGGGCGACTCGGTGCGGGTGCGCGCCACCGACAGCTTCCGGCCGGGCGGCTCGCCCGGCGCGGTCAACGTCGAGGTGCGCAAGCGCACCGAGGGCTGCGTGGTGCTGCGCACCGGGCTGGGCCTGAGTCTCGCCGGCCTCGCCGCCAACCAGGTCACCGCGCAGGTGAGCCTCGGGGGCCGCTGGGTCCCGGTGCCGGTCTCCGGCGGCGGGGGAGCGGTCGCCACGGGCCGGTCCGCCCCGACGAACCCGACCCTGTGCAAGGGCAAGGGCGTCACCATGCGCTACCGGCTGACGTTCGCGGCGGGGGCACCGGGCGGCCGGCTCACGGTGGTCGGCGAGGCGCTCGACGGGCGGGGCCGGGCCATCGGCCGGGACGCCGTCGCGGCCAAGGTGGTCGGGCCGCGGGCCGCGAGCCCGTCGCCCACCCCGAGCCGCAGCCCGTCGCGGTCGCCGAGCCCGAGCCCGAGCCCGACGGCGGAGCCCACGACGGACGCGCCGACGGCCGGGGAGCCGACCCTGGCCGCCGTCGCCGCCGAGGCCGGCGGGCCCGGCACCGTGGCCGCGGCCGAGGAGGGCTCCGGCGGGCTGTCCTGGATCATGCTCTTCGGCGTCGGCCTGGTCGTGCTGGGCGTCGGCCTGATCGTGCTGCTGGTGCGCCGGTCGCGGGCCGACCGGGAGCCGGCCGCCGACGCCGACGCCGTCCCCGGCGTCCCGCTGCCGCGCAACCCCGGCGGCACCACCTACCGGTCGGCGACCCCCGCGCCGCCCACGCCGGGCCGGACGCCGCCGACCCCCGGGGTGTACGGCCGGCCGGCCGCGCCACCGTCCGGCGGGGTCTACGGCGCCCGCCCCGGTCCGTCGGCCGCTCCGCCGCCCACCGGCGGGGTCTACGGCGGCGGCGCGGCGCAGCCCGCCGGCGGTGGCGGGTCGGGGCCTGGCGAGCCGCCCGCGCCCGCCGGTGGGGGCGACGCGACGACGATCATGCCGCGCCTGCCCGGCTGAGGCCGGCGGCCCCCCGGTGCTCCGATACGCTCAGGCCGTTGGCGACCTGCGGCGAAGGAGCGAAGCGCGTGTCTGATCTGTCCCGGATCGTGAAGGCGTACGACGTCCGTGGGACGGTGCCGGACCAATGGGACGAACGGGTCGCCGAGGCCCTGGGGGCCGCCTTCGGGCAGGTGCTCGCCGCCGCCGGTGAGCCCGGCGACGCGGTCGTGATCGCGCACGACATGCGGGCCAGCGGGCCGGGCCTGGCGGAGGCGTTCGCCGCGGGCGTCCGGGCCGAGGGCCGCTCGGTGATCGAGCTGGGGCTCGCCTCCACCGACATGCTCTACTACGCCTCCGGCACCCTCGGGCTGCCCGGGGCGATGTTCACGGCCAGCCACAACCCGGCGCAGTACAACGGCATCAAGATGTGCCGGGCCGGCGCCCGCCCGATCGGCCAGGACAGCGGGCTGGCCGAGATCCGGGACCGGGCGCAGGCCCTGCTCGACTCCGGGGCCGCCCGTCCGGCCGGCGCGCCGACGCGGCCGACGCAGCGGCGCGACCTGCGCCCGGAGTACGCGGCCCACCTGCGCAAGCTGGTCGACCTGTCCGGCATCCGGCCGCTGAAGGTCGTGGTCGACGCGGGCAACGGGATGGGCGGCTGGACGGTGCCCAGCGTCCTCGGCGACGCCGTGCTGCCCGCGCTGCCGCTGGAGATCGTGCCGCTCTACTTCGAGCTGGACGGCACCTTCCCCAACCACGAGGCCAACCCGCTGGACCCGGCCAACCTGGTCGACCTCCAGCGGGCCGTCCGCGAGCACGGCGCCGACCTGGGGCTGGCGTTCGACGGCGACGCCGACCGCTGCTTCGTGGTCGACGAGCGCGGCGAGCCGGTCTCCCCGTCGGCGATCACCGCCCTGGTGGCGGTCCGCGAGCTGGCCAAGCACCCCGGCTCCACGGTGATCCACAACCCGATCACCTCGCGCGCGGTGCCGGAGATCATCCGCGAGCACGGCGGCGAGCCGGTGGTGACCCGGGTCGGCCACTCCTTCATCAAGGCCGAGATGGCCCGCACCAACGCCGTCTTCGGCGGCGAGCACTCCGCCCACTACTACTTCCGTGAGTTCTGGTTTGCCGACACCGGCATGCTGGCCGCCATGCACGCGCTCGCGGCGCTCGGCGGGCAGGCCCTGCCCCTGTCCGAGCTGGCCCGCGAGTACGAGCGCTACGTCGCCTCCGGCGAGATCAACTCCACGGTGGCCGACCAGGCGGCGAGCATCGCGCAGGTGCGTGCCGCGTACCCGCAGGCTGCGGTCGACGAGCTGGACGGGCTGACCCTGAGCTTCCCCGACGGCGCCTGGTTCAACCTGCGCGCCAGCAACACCGAGCCGCTGCTGCGGCTGAACGTCGAGGCACCGACCGAGGAACGGATGATCTCCCTCCGCGACGAGGTGCTCGACCGGGTTCGCCGATAAGATCCCCTGCGCCGGCCGGCACCGCCGACCGCCGCCTACGCACCCGTGGAAGGAGCCGCACCGTGGCCCTGGACCCGCAGTTGCTCGAGATCCTCGCCTGTCCGGACACACACCACGCCCCCCTCGACTACGACGCGGGGGCACAGACGCTGACCTGCACCGAGTGCGGGCGGATCTTCGAGGTGCGCGACGACGTGCCGGTGCTGCTGCTCGACGAGGCGCGCGGCGGACCCGCGCAGCAGTCGTGATGGAGGGGACGGCCGGGGTCAGCGGGCACCGGCACGCCGACGAGGCCCTGCTGGACAACCCGGACGCCCTCGCCGAGCACGACCCGGGCGGCATGCTGCGGTTCATGGCCTCGGCCGGGGCGCAGGTGCGGGAGTCCGCCGCCCTGGCGGCCGAGGCCAACCTCACCGTGCTCGCCGACGAGGGCCGCCCCCGGGCGGTCGTCATCGCCGGCATCGGCACCGCCGGGCGTACCGGGGACGTGCTGGCCACGGTCGCCGGGCCGCGCTGCCCGGTGCCGGTCATCCCGCACCGCAGCGCCGGTGTGCCCGGCTGGGTGGGCGCGGCCGACGTGGTGATCGCGGTCAGCGCCTCCGGCCGCAGCCCCGAGGCGCTCGGCGCGGCCGAGGCCGCCCACCGTCGGGGGGCCCGCCTGGTCGCCGTCGGCGCGCCCGACTCGCAGTTGCAGTCGGTGGCCGAGCGGGCCCGGGCGCCGTTCATCCCGGTGCCCCGCCGCGCCCCGGCCCGGGCCAGCCTGTGGGCGCTCACCGTGCCGGTTCTGCTCGCCGCCCGTACGCTCGGGCTCGTGAAGGTCAACGAGGCGGATCTCGCGGAGACGGCGGCGCGGCTCGACGCCGACGCCGACCGCTGCCGTCCCACGGCCGAGTCGTTCGTCAACCCGGCGAAGTCGCTGGCCCTGGGGCTGGCCGGCTCGGTGCCGATCGTCTGGGGCTCGTCGCCGCTGGCGACCGTCGCGGCCCGCCGGTTCGGCGACACCCTGTCGGCCAACGCCCGCTACCCGGTGGTCAGCGGGGCGCTCGGCGAGGCCGGCCGGGGCCGCGTCGGCCTGCTCGACGGTGTGTTCGGCGGGCTGGCCGAGGGGGAGCGGGACATCTTCGCCGACCCGGGCGAGTCCGACGGCGACGGCACCCGGCTGCGGCTGGTGCTGCTGCGCGACGGCGGGCTCAACGCCGAGGACGACGCCGACGAGCCGCTGGCGGTCGAGGAGCGCCGGGCCGACGCCGTGCAGACGCTCGCCGAGCGGCGCGGGGTCCGCTGCGACGTGGTGACGGCCGAGGGCGGCTCCGCGCTGGAGCGGCTCGCCTCGCTGGTGGCGGTGCCCGACTTCGCCTCCGTCTACCTCGCCCTGGCACACGGGCTGGACCCGATGGCGGTTCCGGCCATCACCGAGATGAAGGAGCTGGCAAACCAGTGAGCACGTGCGGCATCGAACGGGGACAGCGGTGAGCGCCAACGGCGGCACGAAGGCGATCGTCGCGGCCCTGCTGGCCAACGTCGGCATCGCGGTCACGAAGTTCATCGCGTTCCTGTTGACGGGCTCCTCGTCGATGCTCGCCGAGTCGATCCACTCGGTGGCCGACTCGGGCAACCAGGGCCTGCTGCTGCTCGGCGGCAAGCGGGCCCGGCGCGAGGCCACCCCGCAGCACCCCTTCGGGTACGGCCGGGAGCGCTACGTCTACGCGTTCATCGTGGCCATCGTGCTGTTCAGCCTCGGCGGCCTGTTCGCGCTCTACGAGGCGTGGCACAAGGCGGCCGACCCGCACCCGATCGAGAGCTGGCAGTGGGTGCCGGTCGTCGTCCTGGTGGCGGCGATCGTGATGGAGAGCTTCTCCTTCCGCACGGCGATCGTGGAGTCGAACCTCATCCGGGGCAACCAGTCCTGGGTGCGGTTCATCCGCCGGTCCAAGGCCCCCGAGCTGCCGGTGGTGCTGCTGGAGGACTTCGGCGCGCTGGTCGGTCTGGTCTTCGCCCTGTTCGGCGTCGGGATGACCCTGATCACCGGCAACGGCATGTGGGACGCGGCCGGCACGGCGATGATCGGCGTCCTGCTGGTGGTCATCGCGGTCACCCTGGCGATCGAGACCAAGAGCCTGCTGCTCGGCGAGGGCGCCGAGGCGACCGACGTGGCGACCATCGAGCGGGCCGTCACCGACGGCCCGGAGGTGGAGCGGATCATCCACATGAAGACGCTCTACCTGGGCCCGGAGGAACTGCTGGTGGCCGCGAAGATCGCGGTGCCGGCGTGCGAGAGCGCCGAGGAGCTGGCCCGGGGGATCAACGCCGTCGAGGCGCGGATCCGCGCGGCCGTCCCCGTCGCCCGGGTGATCTACCTGGAGCCGGACATCTGGTCCGCCACCGCGCAGCGGGCCGGCACCGGCGCCGCCGCGCACACCGCCGTCGCCACGCCGGAGGCCGCCACGCCGAAGGCGGCGGTGGCCGGCGCGGACGAGTCGCACGCCGGGGGCTGACCATGGAACAGCTGCACGGCCCGATCCGGGACTACGCCTGGGGTTCGCGCTCGGCGATCGCCGGGTTGCAGGGGCGGTCGGTGCCGAGCCCCGGGCCGGAGGCGGAGCTGTGGTTGGGCGCGCACCCGGGCGCCCCGGCCAGCGTGCAGCGCGACGGCGAGCCGGTGAGCCTGCTCGACGTGTTGGCGGCTGAGCCGGGGCGCTGGCTCGGTGAGCGGTCGGTGCGCCGCTTCGGCCCCCGGCTGCCGTTCCTGCTCAAGGTGCTCGCCGCCGACACCCCGCTGAGCCTGCAGGCGCACCCCGACGCGGAGCAGGCCCGCGCCGGGTACGCGGCCGACGCGGCGCGTCCGGTGGGGGAGCGCAACTACGCCGACCCCCACCACAAGCCGGAGCTGCTGGTCGCGCTCACGCCGTTCTCGGCGCTGTGCGGCTTCCGCGACCCGGCGGTGTCGGCCGCGGCGCTGGCCGCCTTCGGCGTACGGGCGCTGGAGCCGGTGGTGGCGGCGCTGCACGAGGGGCCGGCGGGGCTGCGGGAGGCCGTCCGGCTGCTGCTGAGCTGGCCGGAGGCCGAGCGGGCGGGGCTGGTGGAGGCCGTGCTCGCCGCAGAGGCCGCCGGGCCGGACGCGGCGCTGGCGCACGCGCTGGCCGCCCACTATCCCGGCGACCCGGGGGTGCTGGTGGCGCTGCTGCTGCACCACGTGCGGCTCGCGCCGGGGGAGGCGATCTGGATGCCGGCCGGCAACCTGCACGCCTACCTGCGCGGCACCGGCGTGGAGATCATGGCGGCCAGCGACAACGTGCTGCGCGGCGGCCTGACCCCGAAGCGGGTCGACGTCGACGAGCTGCTGCGGGTGCTGCGCTTCGAGGTGCTCGGCGACCCTCTGGTGACCCCGGAGCAGGTGGCCCCGGGCGTGGTGCGCTGGCCGGTGCCGGTCGACGACTTCGCGCTGTACCGGGCGGTCGTGGCCGGTGCGCCGGTGCGGCTCGCGGTGCCGGGGCCCCGCGTGGTGCTCTGCCGCGCCGGGAAGGTCTCGGCCGACGACGGGACGGGCGCGGTGACCCTCGCCCCGGGGCAGGCCGCGATCGGCCCCGCCGACGCGGGGCCGCTCGTCCTCGACGGCGAGGGCGAGGCGTACGTGGCGACCAGCGGGTTGGACCGAGGCGCCCTCGGGGCCGGCTAAAGCCGGGCTTGGGTCCGGCTTGGCCGGGCCTGTCTCCGGCTCGTCCGGCCTGCCTGCGGCGGGGCGGCCGACAGTGGCGGGTGAGGCGGGGCCGGCCTGGCGGATCCGACGACACAAATCGGGAATTTCCGAAATGGCTTGACGATGTGCTGTCTCCGGGTAACTTCTTAGGTGCGCAGCGTCACCGCGACGAAGGTCCGGCGGCGCGCGGGGAACCAAACCGGGGGGATGCACGGGGCGGCCGGACCGTGGGCGGACAGTCCGCTCGCGACCGACCGCCCCGTGCGCTGTCCGTCTCCGCGCGTAAGGTGGAGGGTCGCGCAGCACTTCGTTCGTTCGACAGGAGCTTCCATGACCAGCACCCTCCCGGCGGCCCACCACGGCACGCCGTCCGAGGCCCGGCCGAGCACCCTCGCCGAGGGCGACTACAAGGTGGCGGATCTGTCGCTCGCCGAGTTCGGGCGCAAGGAGATCCAGCTCGCCGAGCACGAGATGCCGGGCCTGATGGCGATCCGCCGCGAGTTCGCGCAGGCGCAGCCCCTCGCCGGGGCGCGCATCACCGGCTCCCTGCACATGACGATCCAGACCGCCGTGCTGATCGAGACCCTGGTCGCGCTCGGCGCGCAGGTCCGCTGGGCGTCGTGCAACATCTTCTCCACCCAGGACCACGCCGCCGCCGCGATCGTCGTCGGCCCGGACGGCACCCCCGACGCGCCGGCCGGCGTCCCGGTCTACGCCTGGAAGGGCGAGAGCCTCCAGGAATACTGGTGGTGCACCGAGCGGGTGCTCGACTGGCCCGACGGCCAGGGCCCCAACATGATCCTCGACGACGGTGGCGACGCGACCCTGCTCGTCCACAAGGGCGTCGAGTTCGAGAAGTCCGGTGTCGTGCCGCCGGTGGAGTCGGCCGACTCCGAGGAGTACGCGGTCATCCTGGAGGTGCTGCACCGCTCCCTCGCCTCCGACGGGCAGCGGTGGACCCGGATCGCCGCCGGCATCAAGGGCGTGACCGAGGAGACCACCACCGGCGTGCACCGGCTCTACGAGATGCACCGCGCCGGCACGCTGCTCTTCCCGGCCATCAACGTCAACGACTCGGTCACCAAGAGCAAGTTCGACAACAAGTACGGCTGCCGCCACTCGCTGATCGACGGCATCAACCGGGCCACCGACGTGCTGATCGGCGGCAAGATGGCCGTCGTGCTCGGCTACGGCGACGTGGGCAAGGGCTGCGCC
Organism: Micromonospora haikouensis; assembly: GCF_000876225.1. NCBI lineage: Bacteria > Bacillati > Actinomycetota > Actinomycetes > Micromonosporales > Micromonosporaceae > Micromonospora > Micromonospora haikouensis. The sequence goes on from NZ_JXSX01000001.1 coordinate 1,663,117, forward strand.
GAGTCGCTGCGCGGCCAGGGCGCCCGGGTCGTGGTGACCGAGGTCGACCCGATCTGCGCCCTCCAGGCGGCGATGGACGGCTACCAGGTCTCCACCCTGGACGACGTCGTCGAGCAGGCCGACATCTTCATCACCGCCACCGGCTGCTTCGACGTCATCACCAACGAGCACATGGCCCGGATGAAGCACCAGGCCATCGTCGGCAACATCGGGCACTTCGACAACGAGATCGACATGGCCGGCCTGGCCAAGCGTTCCGACGTCGAGCGGATCAACATCAAGCCGCAGGTCGACCTGTGGCGGTTCGCCGACGGGCACGCGATCATCGTGCTCTCCGAGGGGCGCCTGCTGAACCTGGGCAACGCCACCGGCCACCCGAGCTTCGTGATGTCGAACTCGTTCGCCAACCAGACGATCGCCCAGATCGAGCTGTTCACCAAGACCGAGGAATACCCGATCGGCGTCTACGTGCTGCCGAAGCACCTCGACGAGAAGGTCGCCCGGCTGCACCTGGACGCGCTCGGCGCGAAGCTGAGCACGTTGACCAAGGAGCAGGCCGCCTACCTGGGCGTCTCCCCGGAGGGCCCGTTCAAGCCGGAGCACTACCGGTACTGAGCCAGCACGACAGGGACCGGGTCGGCCGCGCGGCGGCGGGCCCGGTCCCTTCGCGTACGGGGGCCGCGGCGGCGGCCCCGCGGTGCGCCGTGGCCGGGCGGGTGACGTGGCGAAGAACAACTTGACGGAGCCGGGTCGACGGGAGGAAGGTATGGCTGCCCTAAGTTAACCGAGGCAACCTGATCGATCACGGAGCACCGATGTTCGCCACCTACCTGATCGGCCTGCGCGAGGGCCTGGAAGCGACCCTCGTGGTCAGCATCCTGGTCGCCTTCCTCGTGAAGTCGCAGCGCCGGGACCGGCTGCCGCAGGTGTGGGGCGGCGTCGGGCTCGCGGTGGCGCTGTCGGTGCTCTTCGGCTGGCTGATCGAATACACCTCGACCTCGCTGCTGGCCCGCTCGGAGGACCGGGAGCTGTTCGAGGCGGTCACCTCGGTGGCGGCCGTCGTCTTCGTCACCTGGATGATCTTCTGGATGCGCCGGGCGGCCCGCACGATCGCCGGCGAGCTGCGCGGCCGGCTCACCGAGGCGCTCGCGGTCGGCTCCCTCGCGGTCGCCGGGATGGCCTTCCTCGCGGTGATCCGCGAGGGGCTGGAGACCGCGCTCATCTTCTACTCCGCCGCCCAGGGCGCGGCCGGCGACAGCGGCCCGCTGCTGGCCCTGCTCGCCGGCATTGCCAGCGCCGTGGCGATCGGCGTGGGCCTCTACTTCAGCGCCCTGCGGATCAACCTGTCGACGTTCTTCACCTGGACCGGCGCGCTGCTGATCCTGGTCGCCGCCGGCATCCTCAAGTACGGCGTGCACGACTTCCAGGAGGCCGGCGTCCTGCCGGGCCTCAACGACCTGGCCTTCGACATCAGCGCGACGCTCGACCCGAGCACCTGGTACGCCGCCCTGCTCGCCGGGATGTTCAACGTCACCCCCGCCCCGAGCGTGCTGGAGACGGTCGCCTGGGTCGCGTACGCGGTGCCGGTGCTGGTGCTCTTCCTGCGCCGCCCCGCCCCTCCCGCCGGCGCGAGCGCGCCCACCCCGTCGGCGGGTTCCGCCGGCGTCACCGAGCCCACCGGAACGGCGCCCGCGTCGCCGCGCGCCTGACCATCCCGAGGAGAAACCCCGATGCGTACCACCCGCTTCCTGGTGCTCGCCGCCGCCGGCGCGCTCGCCACCACCGGCCTCGCCGCCTGCGGCGGGCAGGAGAAGGACGCCGGCACGGCCGACGGCGGCCCGATCGCCGTCAAGGCGAGCGACACCGCCTGCGAGGTCGGCCGGACCGAGCTGGCCGCCGGCCAGACCGTCTTCGAGGTGACGAACTCCGGCGCGAAGGTGACCGAGTTCTACGTCTACGCCGCCGGGGACCGGGTGATGGGCGAGGTCGAGAACATCGCCCCCGGGCTCAAGCGCGAGCTGCGCGTGGAGCTGCCCGCCGGGACGTACGAGACGGCCTGCAAGCCCGGGATGAGCGGCAAGGGGATCCGGGGGGCGCTGAAGGTCAGCGGCACGGCCGCGACCGTCGCCCCCGACGCCGCGCTGGCCGAGGCCACCGCGAGCTACCAGCGGTACGTGAACAGCCAGACCGCCGCGCTGCTGACGAAGACCGAGGAGTTCGTCGCCGCCGTCAAGGCCGGCGACGTGGCGAAGGCCAAGGCGCTGTACCCGGTGGCCCGCACCTACTGGGAGCGGATCGAGCCGGTCGCGGAGAGCTTCGGCGACCTCGACCCGAAGATCGACGGCCGCGAGGAGGTCGTCGAGGAGGGCATGGAGTTCACCGGCTTCCACCGGATCGAGAAGGACCTGTGGACCACCGGCGACATCAGCGCCGACGGCCCGATCGCCGACCGGCTGCTCACCGACGTCAAGGCGATCGTCGCCAAGGCCAACGCCGAGAAGCTCACCCCGCTCCAGCTCGCCAACGGCGCGAAGGCGCTGCTCGACGAGGTCGCCAGCGGCAAGATCACCGGCGAGGAGGAGCGGTACTCGCACACCGACCTGTGGGACTTCAACGCCAACCTGGAGGGCTCGAAGGCCGCCATCGCGGCGCTGCGCCCGGCCCTGGAGCAGCGCGCCCCCGAGCTGGTCACCCAGCTCGACGCCGAGTTCGCCAACGTGGAGACGGCGCTCGGCAAGCACCGCGACGGCGACGGCTGGAAGCTGCACACCGCGCTGAGCAAGGCCGAGCTGAAGGAGTTGTCCGACAGCATCAACGCGCTGGCCGAGCCGATCAGCAAGGTCGCCGCGGTCGTCGCCCGGTGACGTACGTCCCCGGCGCACGCGCCGACGAGCAGGGAGGGGTGCAGCGATGAGCGCGAGCAGGCTGTCCCGGCGGCGGGCGATCACGCTCGCCGGCGCGGGGGTCGCCGGGGTGGCGGGCGTCGCCGCCGGGGCCGGCGCTCTGGTCCGGGGCGGGGCGGAGCACGCCTCGGCGAATCAGGGCGCGGCGGCCGGTGCGGTGCCCTTCCACGGCGAGCACCAGGCCGGCATCACCACCCCGGCCCAGGACCGGCTGCACTTCGTCGCCTTCGACGTGGTCACCAAGGACCGGGCCCGCCTGGTCGAGCTGCTCGGCGAGTGGACGGCCGCCGCCGCCCGGATGACCGCCGGGAAGGACGCCGGGGTGATCGGCGCGGTCGGCGGCGTGCCGGAGGCCCCGCCGGACGACACCGGCGAGGCGCTCGGGCTGCCCCCGTCCCAGCTCACCCTCACCGTCGGCTTCGGGCCGACGCTGTTCCGCGACGCCCAGGGGCGGGACCGGTTCGGCCTCGCCGACCGCCGGCCCGCCGCGCTGGTCGACCTGCCGCACTTCGCCGGGGACGCGCTGCGGCCGGAGATCTCCGGCGGCGACCTCTGCGTGCAGGCCTGCGCCAACGACCCCCAGGTGGCGGTGCACGCCATCCGCAACCTGGCCCGCATCGGCATGGGCGTGGTCAGCGTCCGCTGGTCGCAGCTCGGGTTCGGGCGCACCTCGTCGACCTCGACGGGGCAGGCGACCCCGCGCAACCTGTTCGGCTTCAAGGACGGCACGGCCAACCTCAAGGCCGAGGACGGCGGGCTGCTGCGCGAGCACCTGTGGGTGCAGCCCGGCGACGGCCCGGACTGGATGACGGGCGGGTCGTACCTGGTCACCCGGAAGATCCGGATGCTCGTCGAGACCTGGGACCGCAGCTCGCTGGTCGAGCAAGAGCAGATCGTCGGCCGGGCCAAGGGCAGCGGCGCGCCGCTGGGCAGGGGCGACGAGTTCGACGAGCCCGACTTCGCCGCGAAGGGCGACGACGGCCAGCCGATGATCGCCGCGACGTCGCACGTGCGGCTGGCCCACCCCGACGCCAACGACGGGGCGCGGCTGCTGCGGCGGGGCTACAACTTCGTGGACGGCTCCGACGGGCTGGGCCGGCTCGACGCCGGGCTGTTCTTCATCGCCTACCAGCGGGACCCGCGCAGGCAGTTCGTGCCCATCCAGACCCGGCTGGCCCGCAACGACGCGATGAACGAGTATCTGCGGCACGTCTCCAGCGGCATCTTCGCCTGCCCGCCCGGCGTACGCGACGGCGGCGACCACTGGGGGCGGGCCCTGTTCGGCTGACCGGCCACCCGCCAACGGCCCCTTGGCAGCCCGCCGGCGACTCCCGGGACGGTGCCGGTCCCACCGACCGGAACGGGGATGGAAGTATAGATCCCATGAGAGCCCGGGTACTGGTGGTCGACGACGACCCCGCGCTCGCCGAGATGCTCGGCATCGTCCTGCGCAGCGAGGGTTTCCTGCCCTCGTTCGTCGCCGACGGGGAACGGGCGCTGGCCGCGTTCCGGGAGAACCGGCCCGACATCGTCCTGCTCGACCTGATGCTGCCCGGCATGAGCGGCATCGACGTGGCGCGGGCGATCCGGGGCGAGTCGGGCGTGCCGATCGTGATGCTGACGGCCAAGAGCGACACGGTGGACGTGGTGCTCGGCCTGGAGTCCGGCGCGGACGACTACGTGGTCAAGCCGTTCAAGCCCAAGGAGCTGGTGGCCCGGATGCGGGCCCGGCTGCGCCGGGGCGAGGACGTGGCCCCCGAGCTGCTGACCATCGGTCCGCCCGGCAACCAGATCAGCATCGACGTGCCGGCGCACACGGTGAGCCGCAACGGCGAGGAGGTGAAGCTGACGCCGCTGGAGTTCGACCTGCTGGTCGCGCTCGCCCGCAAGCCGCGTCAGGTCTTCACCCGCGAGGTGCTGCTGGAGCAGGTCTGGGGCTATCGGCACGCCGCCGACACCCGGCTGGTCAACGTGCACGTGCAGCGGCTGCGGGCCAAGATCGAGCCGGATCCGGAGCGGCCGGAAATCATCCTGACGGTGCGGGGCGTGGGCTACAAGGCGGGCACGGGATAGCCTTGGTCGCACTGTGACCACCTCCCCGCCTCCCGGTCCCGCACCCACCGTCACCCGCCGGCCACCCGCCGCGCGGGAGCTGTGGCGCGCGCTGTCCGGGCGGGTGGCGCGGCTGCTGGCGGGCGCGCACCAGACGTGGCGCCGCTCGCTCCAGCTCCGGGTGGTGACCATCACACTGGTCACGTCCAGCCTGCTCGTGGGCGGTTTCGCCTACCTCATCGCCGACAAGATCACCAACATCCTGCTGGAGAACGCCGAGACCGACGTCCGGCTGCGGCTCAGCAGCGGCAGCGACTACGCGGCCAAGCAGTTCAGCCTGTTCAGCCAGGCGCAGGAGGCCCAGCTCCAGGACACCATCGACGGCACGGTCAACTACCTGGCCGGCGGCGACCCGCAGCAGACCAGCGGGGTGGTGGTGGCGATCACCGCCGACAACTACACCGGGATCATCGAGCCGCGCTTCTCGCCCGACGTCGACGTCCGCCCGCTGATCAGCCGGGAGCTGCGGGCCACCGTCGCCGACGGCAACATCGCCAGCCAGATCCGCACCGGCCGGCTCACCGGCGACACCACGAAATACCTGGTGTACGGCTCCCCGGTGCCGACCCGGTTCGGCCAGGTGGAGCTCTACTACCTCGTCCCGCTGACCCGGCAGGACGCCACGGCGACCGACGCCCGGGCCACCGTGGTGGCCACCGGGGCGGCCCTGGTGCTGCTGCTCGGCCTGCTCGCCGCCCTGGTGACCCGGCTGGTGGTGACGCCCGTGCGGGTGGCCGCCCGCACCGCCCAGCGGCTCTCCGCCGGCCTGCTCGACCAGCGGATGGTGGTCAACGGCGAGGACGACCTGGCGCTGCTGGCCGCCTCGTTCAACCAGATGGCGACCAACCTGCAACGGCAGATCCTCCGGCTGGAGGAGATGTCCCGGTTGCAGCGCCGGTTCACCTCCGACGTCTCGCACGAGCTGCGCACCCCGCTGACCACCGTCCGGATGGCCGCCGACCTGATCTTCGCCGAGCGGGAGGAGTTCGAGCCGGCCGTGGCCCGCAGCGCCGAGCTGCTCCAAGCCGAGCTGGACCGCTTCGAGGAGCTGCTCACCGACCTGTTGGAGATCAGCCGGTTCGACGCCGGGTTCGCCATGCTGGACGCCGAGCCGACCGACCTGGTCCCGGTCGTGCACCGGGTCGCCGACCGGCTGGCCGGGCTGGCCGAGCGGGTCGGTGTCACCATCGACCTCGACCTGCCGGACGCCCCGGTGATCGCCGAGGTGGACCCGCGCCGCGTCGAGCGGGTGCTGCGCAACCTGGTCGGCAACGCCGTCGAGCACGGCGAGGGCAAGCCCGTCCGGATCACCCTCGGCCAGGACCGGGCGGCCGTCGCGGTCACCGTCCGCGACCACGGGGTCGGTCTCAAACCGGGCGAGGAGAAGCTGGTCTTCAACCGGTTCTGGCGGGCCGACCCGTCCCGGGCGCGGCAGACCGGCGGCACGGGCCTCGGCCTGTCCATCAGCCTGGAGGACGCCCGGCTGCACGGCGGCTGGCTGGAGGCGTGGGGCTCGCCCGGCCAGGGCGCCCAGTTCCGGCTCACCCTGCCGGCCCGGGCCGGCGACCGGCTGACCACGTCGCCGCTGCGGCTCGTGCCCGCCGACGCGACCCTGCCCTTCGGCGGCCCCCGGGCCGGCGGGCTGCTCGCCATCGGCCCGGGCCCCGGCGGCGCCCTGGCCATCGGCCCGGCGGCGGGGGCCGAGGACCGGGCCGAGGTGGGTTCGTGACCCGCCGCCGGCTCGCCGGGCTGCTCGCCGGGGTGCTCCTGCTCACCGGGGCGGCCGGCTGCGGCATCCCCGAGCGGTCCGAGGTCCGGGTCGACGGGCAGGTCACCGCCGCGAAGTCCGGCTCGTCGAGCTTCCGCCGGGACGAGCCGCCGAACCGCCTCGCCAGCGGCACCGACCGCGCGGCCTTCGTCACCAACTTCCTCTCCGCCGCGGCCGGGGAGGCCGACCGCGCCTACTACCGGGTCAAGCAGTTCGTCGCCCCCGAGGGGCGCAGCCGGATCCAGGAGAAGCAGCCCAGCGAGGTGGCCCTCACCGTGGTGCGGCTGCGCGAGACACCGGTGATCACCGACAGCACCGACGGCACCCGGGTCACGCTGCGGGTGCAGCAGATCGGCCTGCTGCGCGCCGACGGCACCCTCATGCCGCCGGTGGCCACCGAGACGGAATACCGCTTCGAGCTGCGCGCCGCCGCCCAGGAGGACAAGCCGGACACCGGCTGGTACGTCGCCGACCCGCCGCCGAACGTGCTGCTGCTCAGCGACCAGGCGCTGCGCCAGTACTACCAGACCCACATCGTCTACTTCTGGAACACCGGCCGCACCCAACTGGTGCCCGACCAGCGCTACCTGCCGCTGGCCGTGCCCGACGAGCGGCGGGTCACCGAGGTGGTCAAGTGGCTGACCGCCGGGCCGTCGGAGTGGCTGGGGCCGGGCACGAGCCGGCTGCCCGACGGCACCCGACTGATCAACAACGCGACCGGGGCCGACGGGCGGTGGGAGGTCAACCTCGACATGCCCGTGGACGCGGACGACCGGCGGGTGGAGGAGTTCGTCGACCAGCTCGCCTGGTCGCTGCCGGAGCTGGACGGCCAGCTCGAACTGCGGATCCACAACCAGACCCGGGTGACCGTGCCCGACCTCGGCCAGCGTCGGCGGGACCGGCCGGCGTACCCGCTCGGCGGCAACCCGCAGCGGTTCTGCGTCTACGACGGCGCGGTGCACCCGCTCGACTTCGGCGGCGGCGAGCCACTCGGCGCCGCACCGGTCACCGAGGCCGTCAACAAGGGCGTCGTCGCCGCCGGGTTCAGCCGCTCCCATGACGAGATCCGCGCCGCGCTGGTGACCGCCGGGGCGGACAAGCGGCAGCGGCTGGTGGTCGGCGTCGGCGCGGCGCCGGTGTCGATCGTCCAGCGCGGCACCCGCACGTTCACCGCGATGGGCCAGCCGGTGTGGCTGCGCTCGCCCGCCCCCGACCGGCCGCAGGGCCTGGTGGTGGCCGACGGCGCGCTCTACCGTTTCGACTCCGGCGCCCAGTTGCGGGCCGTCCCGCTGACCGCCGAGGGCAAGGTGACGGCGGTGGCGACATCGCTGGACGGGCACCGGATCGCCGTCGTCGTCGGCGGGGCGCTGTACGTCGCGGCGGTCAACCTCAACGGCGGCGTGGTCTCCGTGGGCCCGGCCCGCCGGCTGGCCACCTCGCTGACCGACCTCTCCGCCGTCGACTGGGCGGGGGAGAACACCCTGCACCTGGCGGGCTCGGCCGGCCGTCCGGCGATCTACGACATCAGCGTGGACGGGGCCCTGGAGACGCCGCTGCGCCGCGACGTCGGCGCCCGGGTCACCCACCTGTCGTCGTACCCGCTGAACGCGGTGGCGCCGTTCCCCAACGGCAACCTGATGTACGAGGCGAACGGGGTGGCCTACCGCAACAGCCCGTTCGACACGATCAAGCGGGACGAGGTGCGGGACGTGACCCCGCCGCCGGCCGGGGCGCAGGCCGGCAACCCGACGGCCCCGTTCTTCCTCTACTGATGCGCCTCTGGGCGGACCTGACCGACCTGGTGCTGCCCGTGGAGTGCGCCGGTTGCCGCCAGCACCGGGCGGCCCGGCACGGGTTCTGCCCCGGCTGCGTGGCCGCCCTGGCGGCGCTGCGCCCCCGACCGGTACGCCCCACCCCCGCCCCGCCGGGGCTGCCCCCGTGCGTGGCCCTGGGCCCGTACGGCGGGGCGCTGCGGGAGGCGCTGCTGGCGTACAAGGAACGGGGCCGGCACGGGCTGGCCCGGCCGCTGGGTGGGCTGCTCGCCGAGGTGGTGGCCGGCGCGGTCGGCGCGGCGCGGCCGGTGCTGCTGGTCCCGGTGCCGGACACCGCGGCGGCGGCCCGCGCCCGCTACGGCGACCACCTCGGCCGGCTGGCCCGGCACGCGGCGGTCCGGCTCACCGGGGCCGGCTGGCCCGCCCGGGTGGTCCGGCCGCTGCGGGCGCTGCCCCGGCCGGACTCGGCGACCCTGGACAGCGCGGGCCGGGCCCGGGCGGCGGAGTCGGCGTTCCGGGCCCGGCCGGGCGTGGCCGCGCCTCCGGCCCGCGCCGGCTCGCCGCCGCCGGTGGTCGTCCTGCTCGACGACATCGTCACGACCGGCGTCACGCTGGCCGCCGCCGCGCGGGTGCTCACCGCGACCGGACTGTCACCATCGGTCGCCGCCGTTCTCGCGGCCACGGAGAAACGCCGGCTTCCGTGACCCAACGTAATTCTGATTCACCCGACCGTGTGTCAGCTGTGAAAATTCTGAGGCTTTGCGCGTTGGGGGGTGACTGCCGGGCGAACAGGGGTTAGCGTTTTCGTGTCGGGGGTAGGAAGGCATTCCCACCCGCCCCCGGCGGTGAGAGGAGGCGTAGCCGCACTGACCCGGTCGACGCCGAGCGTGGGGTCTCCCAGAAGGCGAGCCGACCGGGATTTCCGGATCGAAGACCGTCCGAACAAGGGAGGTCACGTGGACATCGTGGTCAAGGGCCGCAACGTCGAGGTCCCGGATCATTACCGGGTGCACGTAGCCGAGAAGCTCGCAAAGATCGAACGTTACGATCACAAGCTTATTCGCGTCGATGTCGAGTTGTTCCACGAGCGCAATCCGCGCCAGTCCGACCATTGCCAGCGGGTCGAGATAACGTGCGTTTCCCGTGGTCCGGTGATTCGGGCCGAGGCCTGCACCGACGATTTCTACAGCGCGCTCGACGCCGCGATCGCCAAGCTGGACAACCGGCTGCGCCGCGCGGCGGACCGCCGCCGGGTCCACCGGGGGCGGCACGCGCCGATCTCCGTGGCGGCGGCCACGGCCGACCTGCCGGTCGCCGGCCTCGGGGCGCCCGTCGCGGCCCTCGACGGCGCCGGCACGGCCACGGCCGTCGCCGAGCGGTTCGAGGAGGAACCCGACGACCAGCCGTGGCACATCGCCCGGGCGAAGGTCCACCCCGCCGAGCCGATGACGGTCGACGACGCGCTGTTCCAGATGGAACTGGTCGGGCACGACTTCTACCTGTTCCACGACAAGGAGTCCGGCCGCCCCAGCGTCGTCTACCGGCGACACGCCTACGACTACGGCATCATCTCCCTCGACACCTGACCCGACGGCCGCCCTGCCGACCCCTGCACGGGGTCGGCGGGGCGGCTCCGGTCAGCCGGGCGGATCCGTGGCGAGCCGGGCGTATTGGACCGAGTCGACGCGGGTGCCGTCGGGGCCGGGCAGCCGGCCGCGCAGGAGGCCCTCCCGGGTGAAGCCGGCCCGCTCCAGGACCCGCTGCGAGGCCGCGTTCTCCGGGCGGGTGCCCGCCCAGACCCGGGCCAGCCCCACCCCGTCGAACGCCCACCCCGTGACCAGGCGCACCGCCCGGGTGGCCAGCCCCCGCCCCCGCCCCGCGGGCAGCAGGCTGAAGCCGACCATCGCCTGCCCGGTCGCCTGCTCGTCGTGGTAGAGCATGCACCCGCCGGCCAGCTCGCCGGTGTGCGCGTCCACGATGGCCAGGTCGGCCGCCTCCCCGGCCAGCCAGCGGGTGCCGGCCAGCCGGCAGCGCCGCTCGACCTCGGCGGGCGTCGGGGCGCGCGGCGGCACCCGGTTCGCGACGACCTCGGGCAGGCTGTGCAGCGCGAACAGCGCCTCCGCGTCGTCGGGCCCGACCGGGCGCACGGTCACCACGCCGTCGGTGAGCCGGCCGCCGGGCAGGTCGGGCAGGAGCCGGGGCACCGGGCCGGGCGGGTCGTCGACAAGGCGTACCCAGCAGACCAGATCCTGCCGGCCGCCGCCGCGCGCCAGGTTCGCCGCCCGGCGTACCCCCTCGTGCCGGAACCCGGCGGCGAGCGCGACCCGCTGGCTGGCCGTGTTCTCCGGGTGGGTGAGCAGCTCCATGCGGGCCGTGCCGTGCGCGAAGGCCGCCGCCGCGAGCGCCCGGGTCGCGGCCGTGGCCACGCCGCGACCCCGCGCCCACGGCGCGACCCAGTAACCCAGCTCCGCCTGCCCCCGCACCGGCACCAGGTTGCCCAGGCCCGCGCCGCCGAGCAGCCGGTCGGTGGCCGGGTCCGCGATCGCGTACGAGGCCCCGCCGGCAGCCCGGGCCGCCGGGGCGCCCTCGGTCACCCACCACCGGGCGTCGGCCTCCGTGTACGGGCTGGGCATGCCGGAGATGAACCGCTGGGTGAGCGGGTCGGCGCAGGCCGCCGCGACGTCCGGCACGTCCTCGACGCGGTACGGCCGCAGCCGCACCCCGTCGCCCTCGATGGTGTCGGGCAGGCGGGGCGCGCTCATGCCCCGCTCCCGGTCGGCCTGGGCGTGGTCGCGGCCAGGTCCCCGGGCAGCAGCGACGCGACCCAGGCGTCGGCCCGGGTGCCGGCGCGGGTGGGCAGGAAGCCCCGGGCGGTGCCCTCCATGGTGAACCCCGCCTTCTCGGCGACCCGGCGGGAGGCGGTGTTGCCGACGAGCGCGCGCCACTCGACGCGGGCCAGGCCGAGGGTGGTGAAGCCCCAGGCGGCCAGGGCGGCGGTGGCGGCCGGCATGTACCCCCGGCCCCGGGCGTGCGGCGCGGTCATGAAGCCGACCATGCCCTGCACCGGGTCGGCGGCGGCGATCCGCAGGTCGACCGAGGCGACGTACCGGTCTTCGTCGTCGGCGACGGTGAAGTACGCGCCGGTGCCGCGCGCCCAGGCCGCGTCGGCGACGTCGCGCCTGAACCCTTCGGCGTCCGCCCGCTCGTACGGGGCCGGCACTGTGGTCCACTCGACCGTGTGCGGGTCCCGGCAGGTCTCGGTGATCGCGTCGAGGTCGCCCTCCTCGATCGGCCGCAGCCGCAGCTCCCGCCCGGCGACGGTGGCGAACAGGGTGGGCTGCGCCCGGCCGAAGACGCCGGCCCGGCGGGCGTCGAGGGAGTCCGGCCCGGCGGGGCCCGCGCTGCCCGGTGCGGGCAGGTCCTCGGGGAACAGGGAGCCGACCCAGCCCTCCGGCCGCCCGCCCGGCGACGGGTCGGCCAGCCGCAGTTCGCCGGAGACCCGGAAGCCGGCGCGCAGCGCGGCCAGCCGGGAGGCGTGGTTGCCGATCTCGGCCTGCCAGATCAGCCGGCGCAGCCCCAGCGCGTCGAACGCCCAGCGGGCGAGGGCCCGGGTGGCCCGGGTGGCGACGCCCAGGCCCCGGGCCCACGGCGCGACCCAGTAGCCGACCTCGCCGGTGTCCGTCGTCCGGTCCACCGAGACCAGCCCGCACGAGGCGAGCAGCTCGCCGGTGGCGGCGTCGCAGACGGCGAACGGCGCGCGGGTCCCGGCCCGCCAGTCCCCGGCGCTGATCTCGCCGACGAAGGCGCGGGCGTGTTCCGGCAGGTACGGTCGCGGTACGGTGGTCCAGCGCTGGATGTCCGGATCCTGGCAGGCCCGGTGCACGGCGTCCGCATCGGCCGCCCGCCAGGGTCTCAGCAGCAGGCCGTCCTCGGTGAGCTCCACGGGTTCCACCCGAGCCATCGTGCCGGATCTTTCGCGCTGGGCGTAACCGGATATCCCGCCGCCCGGCCGGCGGTCGGAGTGTTATGTCGGTTTCTCGCCGATCAGACCGCCGCCACCAGTGACCATCGGGCCGACGAAGCGCCTACGATGGGTCGAGACTGTCTAGGGGAGCGTTGATCCGTGTCGATTCTGGAAAAGGTCCTACGCGCGGGCGAGGGCCGCATGGTGCGCCGGCTGAAGGCCATCGCCGCCGCCGTCAACTCGATCGAGGACGACTACGTCAACCTCACCGACGACGAGCTGCGGGGTCTCACGGACCAGTACCGGGAGCGGCTCGCCGACGGTGAGACCCTCGACGACCTGCTGCCGGAGGCGTTCGCCACGGTGCGCGAGGCGGCCGCCCGGGTGCTCGGCCAGCGGCCGTACGACGTGCAGGTGATGGGCGGCGCGGCGCTGCACTTCGGCAACATCGCCGAGATGAAGACCGGCGAGGGCAAGACCCTGACCTCGGTCATGGCGGTCTACCTCAACGCGCTGTCCGGCAAGGGCGTGCACGTGGTCACGGTCAACGACTACCTGGCCCAGCGCGACGCCGCCTGGATGGGCCGGGTGCACGAGTTCCTGGGCCTGACCGTCGGCGTGGTGCTGCCCAACCGGCCGGCGAGCGAGCACCGCGCGGCGTACGAGTGCGACATCACCTACGGCACCAACAACGAGTTCGGCTTCGACTACCTGCGCGACAACATGGCCTGGTCGAAGGACGAGCTGGTCCAGCGCGGCCACAACTTCGCCGTGGTTGACGAGGTCGACTCGATCCTGATCGACGAGGCCCGCACGCCGCTGATCATCTCCGGCCCGGCCGAGCACTCCGCCCGTTGGTACGGCGAGTTCGCCGGCGTGGTGGCCCGCCTCCAGCCCGGCAAGGACGGCGAGGGCGACTACGAGGTCGACTACGCCAAGCGCACCATCGCGGTGACCGAGCGCGGCGTGGCCAAGGTGGAGGACCGCCTCGGCATCGACAACCTCTACGAGTCGGTGAACACCCCCCTCGTGGGTTACCTCAACAACGCGATCAAGGCCAAGGAGCTCTACAAGCGCGACAAGGACTACATCGTCAGCGACGGCGAGGTCCTGATCGTCGACGAGTTCACCGGCCGCATCCTGCACGGCCGCCGCTACAACGAGGGCATGCACCAGGCGATCGAGGCCAAGGAGGGGGTGGAGATCAAGCAGGAGAACCAGACCCTGGCCACGATCACCCTCCAGAACTACTTCCGCCTCTACGAGAAGCTCTCCGGCATGACCGGCACGGCGCAGACCGAGGCGGGCGAGTTCAACAAGGTCTACAAGGTCGGCGTGGTGACCATCCCGACCCACCGGCCGATGGTCCGGCAGGACCGGGCCGACGTCATCTACAAGACGGAGAAGGCCAAGTTCAACGCCGTCGTGGAGGACATCGCCGAGCGGCACCAGGCCGGCCAGCCGGTGCTGGTGGGCACCGTCTCGGTGGAGAACTCGGAGATCATCTCGCAGCTGCTGCGCCGCCGGGGCATCCCGCACTCCGTGCTGAACGCCAAGTTCCACGCCCGCGAGGCCGAGATCGTCGCCCAGGCCGGGCGCAAGGGCGCGGTCACGGTGGCCACCAACATGGCCGGCCGGGGCACCGACATCCTGCTCGGCGGCAACGCCGAGTTCCTCGCCGCCAACGAGCTGCGCCAGCGCGGCCTCGACCCGGCGGAGAACGAGGAGGAGTATGCCAAGGCGATGGAGGAGGTCCTGCCCAAGTGGAAGCAGGCCTGCGACGCCGAGGCGGAGGAGGTCGCCGCCGCCGGCGGGCTCTACGTGCTGGGCACGGAGCGGCACGAGTCCCGGCGCATCGACAACCAGCTGCGTGGCCGGGCCGGCCGGCAGGGTGACCCGGGCGAGTCCCGCTTCTACCTGTCCCTGCAGGACGAGCTGATGAAGCGGTTCCGGGCCGGCGCGGTCGAGGCGGTGATGGACCGCTTCAACATCCCGGAGGACGTGCCCATCGAGTCGAAGATGGTCACCCGCCAGATCAAGAGCGCGCAGGCCCAGATCGAGGGCCAGAACGCCGAGATCCGCAAGAACGTCCTCAAGTACGACGAGGTGCTCAACAAGCAGCGCCAGGTCATCTACGCCGAGCGCCTGCGGGTGCTCAACGGCGAGGACCTCTCCGACCAGGTGCGCAACATGATCGACGACGTCGTCGGCGCGTACGTCGTGGGGGCCACCAGCGACGGGTACGCCGAGGACTGGGACCTGGAGCAGCTCTGGGCCAGCCTCAAGCAGCTCTACCCGGTGGGCGTGACCCTGGACGAGCTGGAGGAGGAGCTCGGCTCCCGGGCCGGCATGGACCAGGACTTCCTGCTCGCCCGCCTCAAGGACGACGCGCACGCCGCGTACGACCGGCGCGAGGAGCAGCTCGGCACCGACGGCACCCGTGAGCTGGAGCGGATGGTGCTGCTCCAGGTCATCGACCGCAAGTGGCGCGAGCACCTCTACGAGATGGACTACCTCCAGGAGGGCATCAGCCTGCGGGCGTACGCCCAGCGCGACCCGGTGGTGGAATACCAGCGCGAGGGCTTCGACATGTTCGCCACCATGATGGACGGCATCAAGGAGGAGACGGTCGGCTTCCTCTACAACCTGGAGGTGCAGGTCCAGGAGGCCGAGCCCGAGGCCGAGGAGGTGCAGCTGCTGGAGAAGCCGGTGGAGATCAAGGCCAAGGGCCTGGGCCGCGCTCCCCAGCAGCAGGGTCTGCAATACTCCGCGCCGACCATCGACGGCGAGGCGGGTGCCGGCGCGGTCGCCGTGGAGCGGCCGGAGGAGCAGGCCCCGCCGGTGCGTAAGCCCCGCGCGGAGCGCCCGGCCCGGCCGGTCCCGCCGCCGGCCCCGGAGCCCCAGCGCGCCCCGGCAGCGTTCGGTGGCAGCGGGCAGGCGACGGCGGCCAGCTCGACCCGCCGCACGGCCTCTGGGCAGGCGGACTCGTCCGGCAACACGTCCCGCAACGCGCCCTGCCCGTGCGGCTCCGGCCGTAAGTACAAGCGCTGCCACGGCGCGGCCAACGGCGGCAACTGACCCACCGCGACACCGACGGGCCCCGGCGAGAACGCCGGGGCCCGTCCGCGTCGGCGGGCTCCGCCGCCCAGCGTGATCGCCTGCTGGTTGTGAGACGACACGCCGGACGAGTTCGCCAGGAACCGCAGACGATCATGGGGCTTCACCCCGGCGGGGAGCGAAAGCACCGGCGCTGACTTCAGAGGACCTGGAGGGCGGTGCACAGCCAGCGCCCCCGGCGGTGCTCCAGGCGCAGCGCCATCGCCCAGGTGCGGCCGGTGGCGGCGGTCAGGACGGCGGCGGCCTCCACGGCCGCCGGGCGGGGTTCGCAGACCCGCAGCCGGCGCAGCCGCACGGTGGGTCGGGTCGAGCGGCGGCGCACCGGGCCGGTGTGTGCGGCTGCCGTGGCCAGTTCCTGCGCCACGTCGGCCGCCCGGCCAGGCTCGGTCAGCGGGCGGATCTGCCCGGGCGGCCGGTAGCCGTTGACGATCTCCAGGCAGGTGGCGACGAACCGCTGGGCGGCCCGGGTGGCCTCCGGGGTGGCGGTCACCAGCGCGGACGGCGGCGGGGCGGTCGGGGTGGCCCGGCCGGGGCCGCCGGGGGTGGGGCGCGGGTCGTACGGCCGGCCGGTGGGCCGGCGCGGGGCGAGCCGGTGCGCCTCGAACAGGTCGAGGGCCAGCTGGGCGGCGACCGGGCGGGGGAAGCCCTCGGCCGGCTCCTCCAGGAAGGGCGGGTCGAGCGGCGGCGCGGGGCGCACCCGCACCGGGGGACGGACGGGACCGGGCCGGCGGGACTCGATCATCGCAACCCCCGATGTTTGCGTTTGCCTTCGTTTGCCTTCGACAGCATCGATTCTCGGCCACGCAGCGGCCCCGGTCAATGGCGCGGGGTGCGGGGGAGGCTACTCCGGGTCGCGGTCGGTCAGCGGGTTGCCCCGGACCCACTCGGCGGTCTCGGCGTACTTTCGCTGGATGTACTCCTCCAGCCGGGCCCGCTCGACGCGCCACTGCCCCCGGCCACCGATCTTGATCGCGGGCAGCTCGCCGCTGCGCACCATGTGGTAGACCTGCGAGTCCGACACGTTGAGCTCGGCGGCCACGTCGGAGAGCAGCAGGAACCTCGGCTCCACGGAATCTCCCGGGGTTGGGATCGTTTGCTTCAGTTTGCCACCCACTGCCGACAACGCCGCCCCGCGCCGGCCGACGCGCCACCCGGACGGCCCGCGCGGCAGCTTCCCGCCGGCCGGGTGCGCGGTGTATGACGGTCACGGCGTACGGCATGATCGGCGCCCGGGCCCACGCACGTCGGCCCGGAGGCGGAGGGAGACCACCGGTGAACGACGAGCTTGTCCGGGTGTACGTGCCGGCGATCGTGCCCATGCTCGCCCGCCTGCCCGAGCAGGGGCTGCCCGAGACGGACGCCCACGCCGTCACCCCGGCCCTGCGCGAGTGGTACGCCGAGGGCGACGAGGAGGAGCTGGAGTACGTCGCCTTCACCCGCGCCGCCCAGGACGCCCTGCTCCTGCTGCGCGACGACCCGGCCGCGCCCCGCCGCCGGGTGGTGATCTCGGTCGACGTGCCGGCGGCGGCGCTGCGCCGCACCGACGACGTGCTCGGCTCCAGCGCCGTCCGGCTGGTGCGCCCGGTGCCGGTGTCGGCCGTCGCCGCCCTGCACGTGGACGGCGACGACGCGGTCGCCGACGTGTCGGCCGCCGCCACCGTGGCCGCCGAGGCCCTGGCCGGCGACCCGGACGCCCAGTTCACCGTCGACGGCGCGGAGGACCACGAGCTGGAGTGGTACGACGTCACCGAGCTGGAGCAACTCCTCCGCGCCGCTTCCTGACCCGCGTCGCGCCCGACCGCCCCGGCGGTCCGCTGCCGCCCGGCGCACCCCTCAGCGGTCGGCGCTCGCCTCCACGGCCTCCGCCTCGTCGTCCTCCCCGGCGGCCTCGTCGTCGGGCGTCGGGCCGAGGGTGCGGCCGAAGGCGATCAGCGCGGTGAGCGCGCCGACGAAGAGCACCCAGATGCCGTTGTCGATCCGGGAGGTGCCCAGCGAGGTCTGCGCGACGGAGTCCGCCTCGCTCAGCGCGCCGGCCAGGTCGAGCAGGGACCGCCCGCCGATCCGGATGACGACCTCGGCGAGCAGCAGGAGCAGGCCGGGACCGGCCCCGGCCAGCAGGTAGCCGGGCCAGCGGACGTCGCCCGCCGCCGGGTCGCGCCGCCGGGCGCGGCGCCGGGCCCAGGTCAGGTACGCGAAGGCGAGCAGCCCCGCCAGCAGGCCGGCGAGCAGCGACTCCGTCCGCGACACCCACTTGGCGGCGGTGACCAGGGACTCCTGGGTGTCGCCCGCCCCGAACAGGTCGAACAGGGGATCCCGGGCCCGGCTGAACGCCACCACGAACACCAGCGCCCCGAGCGCGGCGGCGACCACCGCCCCGGCCACCCGGGCGTTGCCGGCGCCGGCCACCGCGCCGCCGATGGTCGCCGCCGCCGCGGCGGTGCCCGCGATGACGTTGGTGGTCGCGTTGTCGAAGTAGGTCAGGTTGATCACCACGGCGGCGGCGAGCCCGACGAGCAGGCCGGCGCCCGTGGCGACGACGAACCGCAGGGTGGCCCGGTCCACGCCGCGCCGGGCCAGCAGGTTCGTCACCGCCAGGGCGACCGCCGCGCCGGCCACCAGCGCGGCCGAGATCACCCCGGGCAGCGCGAACGCGGAGAGGCTGATCGCGGTGACGCCCGCCTGGGCGGAGGTGATCGCCGCCCGGGTCGACCAGAGCATCGCCGCCAGCCAGCCGACCGCCAGCAGCGCGAGCACGGCCGCCCCGGGGGCGCGGGCGATCGGGCCCCCGGTGGCCTGGAGAGGCTCGGCCGCCGGCTCCCGCTCGGCGGCCGGGTCGGTCTCCACCGGCTGGTCCGGCTCCTCGGCCGTGGAGCTGCCGGGCTGGTTGCTCATCGTCTCCCCTTCGACGGGCGCCCGGGCCCGCGCCGGCGCTGCCGGGACGCGGCGGGCTGGTCACCGGCCATCCAGGGTACGCGCCGGGCCCGCCGCCGGGCCGGGGCCATGCTGGCGCAGAGGGCTGGCGGCTGACGCTCCCGGGGCCGGGCGGGGCGGCGGGCCGCCGGGGCGGGGGACGGGCCGGCCCGTGGAAGAATCGGCGCAGGTCCCGCCGCCGCGACCGGTACACCGCGCGGTGCCCGGCGTCCGGTCACCCGGCCGGCCGCCCGCGGGTCCGGTTTCGCCACCGCTGTCGAGATCGCCAGGAGCGCTGATGGACGCCGTGTTCTCCGTACCCGAGCCGCACAACGAGCCGGTCCGCACCTACGAGCCGGGCGGCGTCGACCGGGAACGGCTCCAGCGGAGGCTGGCCGAGCTGGCCGCCGAGCGGATCGACCTGCCGATGACCATCGCCGGCGAGCAGCGGATGGCCGGCGGCGACCCGATCGACGTCGTCCAGCCGCACCGGCACGCGCACGTGCTCGGCGTCACCGGCCACGCCACCCACGACGACGCCCGCGCCGCCGTCGCCGCCGCGAAGGCCGCCGCCCCGATGTGGCGGGCGCTGCCGTTCGCCGAGCGCGCGGCGATTTTCCTGCGGGCCGCCGAGCTGCTCGCCGGCCCCTGGCGGGACACCCTCAACGCGGCCACGATGCTCGGCCAGTCGAAGACCGCCGTCCAGGCCGAGATCGACTCGGCGTGCGAGCTGATCGACTTCCTCCGGTTCAACGTGTTCTTCGCCCGGGGCCTGCTGGAGGAGCAGCCGCTGTCCTCGCCGGGGGTGTGGAACCGGTTCGACCACCGTCCCCTGGAGGGCTTCGTCTACGCGGTCACCCCGTTCAACTTCACCGCCATCGCCGGCAACCTGCCCTCCGCGCCGGCCCTGCTCGGCAACACGGTGGTCTGGAAGCCGGGCCCGACCCAGCAGTTCGCCGCGCACTTCACCATGCGGCTGTTCGAGGCGGCCGGCCTGCCGCCCGGCGTGATCAACATGGTCACCGGGCGGGGCGAGGAGGTCTCCGACGTGGTGCTCGCCGACCCGGACCTGGCCGGCATCCACTTCACCGGCTCCACGAAGGTCTTCCAGCACCTGTGGCGCACCGTCGGCGAGAACATCCACCGCTACCGGGGCTACCCCCGCCTGGTCGGCGAGACCGGCGGCAAGGACTTCGTGGTGGCGCACGCCAGCGCCGACGTCGACGCGCTGCACACCGCGCTGATCCGGGGCGCGTACGAGTACCAGGGCCAGAAGTGCTCGGCCGCGTCGCGAGCGTACGTGCCCCGGTCGCTGTGGGAGGGCGGGCTGCGGGACCGGCTGGCCGCCACCGCCGACTCGCTGACCTACGGCGACGTCACCGACTTCACCAACTTCGGCGGGGCGGTGATCGACGCGAGGGCGTTCGACCGGCACACCGCCGCGCTGGAGCTGATCTCCGGCGACCCCTCCTGCACCGTGCTGGCCGGCGGCACCGCCGACGACTCGGTCGGGTGGTTCGTCCGGCCCACCCTGTTCGAGTGCTCCGACGCCGCGCACGAGACGTTCACCACCGAATACTTCGGGCCGATCCTCGGCGTGCACGTCTTCGACGACGCCCGCTTCGACGACGTGGTGGCGCAGGCCGAGTCGATCGCCCCGTACGCGCTGACCGGGTCGATCTTCGCCACCGACCGCCGGGTGGTCGACGCGGTGGCCGAGAAGATGCGGTACGCGGCCGGCAACTTCTACATCAACGACAAGCCGACCGGCGCGGTGGTCGGGCAGCAGCCCTTCGGCGGCGCCCGCGCCAGCGGCACCAACGACAAGGCCGGCTCCTGGCACAACCTGGTGCGCTGGATGTCCCCCCGGACGATCAAGGAGACCTTCGTCCCCCCGACGGACCACACCTACCCCCACATGGGCTGAGCGTGAGGAAGGGCCCCCTGTCGACGCCTTCCGTCGTACGGGGGGCCTTCCCGACCGCCCCGGCGCGCGTCAGGTCACCGTCCCTTAACGGACTGTCGCCGGCCGACAGTGCACATTGGAAGCCGTCCGGGTGGCGAAAGTGGCAAATCCTGGACGCCGGGTCGGCAAAGTGGCAGCGTAATGGGCATGGCGGATTCCGGAGTGAACCCCACGGCGGCGGCCCTCCTCGGGCTGCTCCACGAGGGTCCCATGACAGGCGGTCAGCTGATGGCCGCCGCCGAGCGCAAGCTCGCCCCGTACTGGTCGATGACCCGCAGCCAGGTCTACCGGGAGCTACCGGTGCTGGCCGAGCGTGGTCTGGTGCGGCTGGGCAAGCCCGGCCCCCGCTCCAGCCAGCCGTACGCGATCACGGCGGCCGGGAAGCGGATGTTCTCCCGGTGGCTGGCCGAGGACCCGGGGCGGGACACCATCCGCAACCCGATCGCCCTGCGGATCGCCTTCGGCAGCCTGCACTCGGCCAACCAGCTGCGCAATCTGCAGGCCTCTGCCAACGAATATCACACCGAGGCCCTCGCCCGGGTGCGGGAACAGGTGAAGAACGCCAAGAAGGAGGGCGACAACTTCGACGCCAGCGCGCTGGAGTTCGCCGTCGCCTACCACAAGGCCGCCCTGTCCTGGCTGAAGACCGCCCCGGTCGGCTGACGGCGTCGACCGCGCGGCCCGCCACCCCGCCACCGGGCCGCGCGGTCGGTCTCCAGGCTGCTCCCCGCCCGCACCGGGGAGAGTTTTGGCTCGTGACCGCGGGGCTGGCAAGCCCACCCGGGGCCACCGCAGTACGCTTGTCAGTCGTGACCGCTGCCGATTACGCCGAACAGCTCAAGGAACTCGACGCCACCCTGCGCAACATCGAGGCCGTGCTCAACATCGACCGGCTGCACGAGGACAAGGCCAGGCTCGAGGAGCAGGCCTCCGCGCCGGACCTGTGGGACGACCAGGCCAAGGCACAGCAGGTGACCTCCCAGCTGTCCTACGTCAACGGCGAGATCAACAAGCTGGGCAGCCTGCGCTCCCGGCTCGACGACGCCCGGGTGCTGCTGGAGCTGGCCGAGGCCGAGGACGACCCCGGCGTGCTCGCCGAGGTGGAAACCGAGATCGGGGCGCTCACCAAGAGCATCCAGGACATGGAGGTCCGCACCCTGCTCTCCGGCGAGTACGACTCGCGGGAGGCGCTGGTGGCGATCCGGGCCGGCGCGGGCGGCGTGGACGCGGCCGACTTCGCGGAGATGCTGCTGCGGATGTACCTGCGCTGGGCCGAGCGGCACGGCTACCCGACCGAGGTCTACGAGACCTCGTACGCCGAGGAGGCGGGCCTGAAGTCCGCGACGTTCGCGGTCAAGGTCCCGTACGCCTACGGCACCCTCAGCGTGGAGTCGGGCACCCACCGCCTCGTGCGGATCAGTCCGTTCGACAACCAGGGCCGCCGGCAGACCAGCTTCGCCGGCGTGGAGGTCCTGCCGGTCACCGAGCAGACCGACCACATCGACATCCCCGAGAACGAGGTGCGGGTCGACGTCTACCGCTCCTCCGGCCCGGGCGGGCAGAGCGTCAACACCACCGACTCGGCCGTGCGGCTCACCCACATCCCGACCGGCATCGTGGTCACCTGCCAGAACGAGAAGTCCCAGCTGCAGAACAAGGCGTCCGCGCTGCGGGTGCTCCAGGCCCGGCTGCTGGAGCGCAAGCGGCAGGAGGAGCAGGCCAAGCTGGACGGCCTGAAGACCGACGCCGCCGGCTCGTGGGGCGACCAGATGCGGTCGTACGTGCTGCACCCGTATCAGATGGTGAAGGATCTCAGAACCGAGCAGGAGACGGGCAATCCGAGCGCGGTCTTCGACGGTGAGCTGGACAGCTTCATCGAGGCCGGCATCCGCTGGCGCAAGCAGCGTCAGCTCTCCAGCGACGCTGCGTGATCACCCGTGGGCGGAGCGCGTCGTCGATCTCCTGCTAACCGGGCGTTTTGACGACGCGCCCCGCATCACGGGGGCGCGGGGCTTGGCTCATCGATTACACCGCGTAGACTCACCACCCGTGATTCAGCTTGAGCAAGTGACGAAGACGTACCCGAAGGCGTCCCGGCCTTCGCTCGACAACGTGTCCGTCTCGATCGAGAAGGGCGAGTTCGTCTTCTTCATCGGCCCATCCGGCTCCGGCAAGTCCACCATCATCAAGCTGCTGCTGCACGAGGTGACCCCGAACAAGGGGCGCGTCATCGTGAACAGCAAGGACGTGACCTCGATGCGGTCGTGGAAGCGCCCCCACTTCCGGCGTTCCATCGGCTGTGTCTTCCAGGACTTCCGGCTGCTGCCGAACCGCACCGCGTACGAGAACGTGGCGTTCGCCCTTGAGGTGATCGGCAAGACCAAGGCGGTCGCCCGCCGGGTCGTGCCCGAGGTGCTGGAGCTGGTCGGGCTCGGTGGCAAGGAGCACCGCTACCCGCACGAGCTCTCCGGTGGTGAGCAGCAGCGGGTGGCCGTGGCGCGGGCGTTCGTGAACCGCCCGCTGATCCTGCTCGCGGACGAGCCGACCGGAAACCTCGACCCGGACACGTCCATCGAGATCATGCGCCTGCTGGACCGGATCAACCGCACCGGTACGACGGTCGTGATGGTCACGCACGACTCGAACATCGTGAACCAGATGCGCCGCCGGGTCGTCGAGATCGAGAGCGGCCGCATCGTGCGTGACCAGGCCCGCGGCGTCTACGGGTGAGCCGGCGCTCCACCCCTGTGCAGCCTGACGACGAACACCTCACGCCGGAGACCCGGAGGAATTCCCGATGCGCGTGAAATACGTCCTGTCCGAGGTACTGGTCGGACTGTGGCGCAACGTCACCATGACCATCGCGATGATCATCACGTTGGCCGTGTCGTTGACCATGCTCGGTGTCAGTGGCCTGGTGTACAGCAAGGTCGACGACATGAAGGACCTGTACTACAAGAACATCCAGGTCTCGATCTTCCTGAAGAGCGACGTCACCGACCAGCAGCGCACCGACCTGGAGACGAAGCTCAAGAGTGACTCCCTGGTGAAGGAGGTCCTCTACGTCAACAAGGACGAGGCGTACAAGCGCTTCCAGGAGATGTACCAGGACGCGCCGGACCTGGTCACCGCCGTGAAGCCGGACCAGCTGCCGGAGTCGTTCCGGCTCACGCTGGTCAACCCCGAGCAGTACAAGAGCATCTACGACCAGTACAAGGACACCGAGGGCGTCGACGAGATCGTCGACCAGAGCCGGTTGCTGGACAAGATCTTCGACCTCTTCACCGCCGGCCAGAACATCGCCCTGGCCGGGGCGATCGCGATGGCCATCGCCGCCCTGCTGCTGGTCGCCAACACCATCCAGGTGGCCGCGTACAGCAAGCGGCGCGAGGTGGCGGTCATGAAGCTGGTCGGCGCGTCCAACTGGTTCATCCAGGCGCCGTTCGTCCTGGAGGCCGTGGTCGCCGGTCTGATCGGCTCGTTCCTCGGCCTGGGCGCGTTGATCGCCTTGAAGTTCTTCCTGTTCGACGGCTCCCTGAGCGCGCTGCAGGGCCTGTTCTCCCCGGTGACCTGGAGCGACATCTTCCTGATGTTCCCGATCATGGCGGGCGTCGGCGCGCTGGTCAGCGCCGTCACCGGCTGGGTTACCCTCCGGTTCTACCTGCGCGTCTAGTCGCCTACCGGGTCTGCCGGCGACAGCCGAGGGCCCCCCGGCGCGGAATAATCCGCGCCGGGGGGCCCTTGTCGTTCGGGTAGCATGATCTCCGCTTCCGGCCCGCCGTCCGGGCCGGGGCGGGTATCGCACGAGGGGAGGGGCACCGATGCCACGGGAGAAGGGGCGCAAGGTCGTCGCCTCCAACAAGAAGGCGCGGCACGACTACGCCATCCTCGACACGTACGAGGCGGGCATGTCGCTGACCGGCACCGAGGTGAAGTCGCTGCGGGCGGGGCGGGCGTCGCTGGTCGACGCGTTCGCCCAGGAGCGCAACGGCGAGCTGTTCCTGCACGGCATGCACATCCCGGAGTACACGCAGGGCACCTGGACCAACCACGAGCCCCGGCGCACCCGGAAGCTGCTGCTCAAGCGGCTGGAGATCGACCGCCTGATCGGCAAGACCCGCGAGGGCGGCCTCACCATGGTCCCGTTGCAGGTCTACTTCTCCGACGGCTGGGCCAAGGTGGAGATCGCCCTGGCCAAGGGCAAGAAGTCGTACGACAAGCGCCAGGACCTGGCCAAGCGGGACGCGGAACGGGAGATCGCCCGGGCCGCGGGCCGGCGCGGCAAGGGCATGGGCGACTGACACGTCCCGTTTGTCCGTCTCGGCGCGCCGGGGCGGGGCTCGGGGATGAATCCCGTTGCGGCAGGCGTTAGTCTTGGTGGTGCCGCCACACCGGCGGCCCGTCGAGGGGGTGACTGGTTTCGACTTCGTACGTTGCGGCAGGGGAAGCGAGCCGAGGAAGCCGACGTCGTCTCGAGAATCGGTCGTCGGAAACCAATAAGCGCCAAGAACAATCGCGCTGACTTCGCTCTCGCCGCCTGAGGCGAGTAGCTAAGTCTGTCGGCCTGGGAGCGCCTTCGACCCAGTTAGCCGGCATCAGCTAGAAGGCTGGCCAACCGGACCCGGTCGCGGGGTCCGTGCGGCGAGATCAATCAGCGACTGGGCCCGTCACACCAACTTGCTCGCGTGAGCGGTGGGGCCGAGTAGAGGCATAGCGAGCTGCGCTCGGAGAAGCCCTGACAAACCGGCGAAGGACCCGGGTTCGATTCCCGGCACCTCCACCACCTGGCGATGCGCCCCGGCCACCCGGCCGGGGCGCATCGTCGTATCACGGGGAACCGCAGCCCGGGCGGGCGCGTCGTAGCGGTATGCGTCGTGTTCTCGCCCTGGTGGGGCTGCCCCTGTTGGTCGTCGCGGCCGGCTGCGCGCCGGCCGGTTCCGAGCCGTCCACCGGCGGCGGCCCCGCCGGCAGCGCCGACCAGCGCTTCGCGGAGTTCGGGCAGCGGGCCGACGAGGTCGCCGGGGCGTGGCGGCCGGGTGCTGCCTGGACCGGCGGCTACCTGCCGCTGCAGGAGCCCACCGTGCTGCTCGGCGACCCCGGGTTCAGCGCCGACACCGAGCAGGCGTTCCGCAACGGCTGGTACCGCGAGCAGATCGAGGTGCCCACCACCCGGCCGGCCGACGGCGCGATCCGCTTCCCCGACGGGACGCTCACCGTGAGGCTGCTCAGCGCCGCCGAGGCGTACCGGCAGCTCGACCAGGGGGACCCGCCGCCGTGCGAGGGGCGGCCGAGGGGCCCCGGCCGGCCGGCGAAGCCCGGCTCCGGCCCGGTCGTGGAGCCGGGACCCGACGGTCCGACCGTCGGGGAGGGGCCGTACGGCCACAGCGTCGGCCCGAACGACCCGGTCAGCAGCGCGCCGTCGTCGGCCTGCGTGCCGCTCACCGTCACCGCCGTGACGCTCGGCACCGCGCCGGTGCGCACGAGCCGGGGCGAGGCGCAGGTGCCGGCGTGGCTGTTCACCGTCGACGAGTTGACCACGAAGGTGGCCCGGCTCGCCGTCGCCGAGCCCGCCGCCCCGCCCGATCCGGTCGCGCCGACGGGCCGGGCACCCGAAGGGGTGGTCAGCGCGCAGGACCTGCGGTCCGTCGACGGGGCGAAGCTGACCTGGCGGGTCGGCGTGGGCGCCTGCGACACCGGGATCACCCCGCTCGTGCAGGAACGCGACGACGTGGTGGTGGTCGGCGGCGGGGTCGTCCGCGGCACCGGCATGTGCGTCGACCTGCTCAAGCTGGAGCCGGTCACCGCCACCCTGAAGGCCCCGCTGGGCAACCGGCCGGTGCTCGACGTGGTCACCGGCGCGCCGCTGGTCCTGCGCCCCTGAGCGCGGGCCCGAGGATGCGGGCGGCCCCGAGGTGCAGCGCGGCCCCGAGGGCGCTCAGAGCAGCTTCGGGACCTCGGTGCTGATCGGCACCGGCAGCACGGTGGGCCGGTCCGCCGCCAGGGCCGCGCCCAACGCGTCGCCCAGCCCGTCCAGCTCCTCGACGACCGTGGCGGCGCAGCCGTACCCCCGGGCCACGGCGACGACGTCGAGGCCGGGCAGGTCCAGGCCGGGCACCCCGGGGGTGTGCTTCAGCTCGGCGAACGCCTTGAGGATCGCGTACTGCTGGTTGACCGGGACCACGACGGCCAGCGGCAGGCGCAGCCGCGCGGCCGTCCACAGCGCCTGCACGGAATAGTGGAACGACCCGTCGCCGATCACCGCGACCACCGGCCGGCCCCGCCCGGTGTCCCGCTCGGCGAGCGCGATCCCGACCGCCGCCGGCAGCCCGAACCCGAGGCCGCCGCTGGCCATCGTGAAGTACGACCCGGGGCGGGTGATCCTCAGCCGACGGCGCAGCGCGGCCAGGTTGGACGGTGACTCCTGCACGAGCACCCCGTCGGGCGGCCAGTGCCGGGCCAGGGCGGCGAACAGCGCGTCGGGGCTCACCGGTGGGCCCGGGTCGGGCGGCCCCGGGTCCGGCCGGGGCGGCGGGGGCGGTCGGTCGGCCGCCGGGAGCAGCTCGACCAGGGCGGCCAGGGCCAGGCCCGGGTCGGCGAGCAGGCCGTCGCCGACCGGGGCGCGGGCCGTCTCGTCGGGGTCGTCGGTGACGTGCAGCAGGCGGGTGCCGGCGGGCAGGTAGTCGCCCGGCACGTGCGGGTAGTAGCGGAACACGGGCGCGCCGACCACCAGCACCGTGTCGTGGCCGGCCAGCGCTTCGGCCAGGGGCCCGATCGCGTACGGCAGCACGCCCCGGTAGTGCGGGTGGTCCTCGGGGAACGGGGTCCGCTCGGGGGCGGGCGCGGCCCAGACCGGGGCGGCCAGCCGCTCGGCCAGCGCCACCGCCGCCGGCCACGCCCCGGCCCGGTCGACCGCCCCGCCGAGCACCAGCGCGGGGCTGCGGCTGGCGGCCACCTGGGCGGCGAACTCCCGCAGCCGGGCCGGGTCGGGGGCGTACCGGGTGGCCACGGTGCGCACCTCGGGCGGCCCGTCCGCCGGCCGGGCCCAGTCGTCCAGCGGCAGGGAGAGGAAGACCGGGCCGGCGGGCGGCTGCACCGCCGTGGCGTACGCCCGCATGAACGCCGCCGGGATGTCCTGCGCGCGGGCCGGCTCGTGGCTCCACTTGACGTACGGCTGGGTCAGCTCGGCCGCCCGGGGGCTGGCCAGCCGGGGCTCCAGCAGCAGCATCTCCCGGCTCTGCTGACCGGCCGAGACGATCAGCGGCGTCTTGTTGTGCCAGGCGGTGACGAGGTTGCCCATGCCGTTGCCGGTGCCCGGCGCGGTGTGCAGGTTGACGTGGGCGGGGCGGCCGGTGGCCTGGGCGTACCCGTCGGCCATGGCGACGGCGGACGCCTCGTGCAGGGCGTGGACGTACCGGAAGTCGGCGGGGAAGTCCTGGAGGAAGGGCTCCTCCGTCGAGCCGGGGTTGCCGAACACGGTGGTCATGCCCAGCGCCCGCAGCAGCTCGTACGTCGTCTCGCGGACCGTTGCCACCCGCCGAATCTATCGGGAAAAGCCCCACCTACCAGGCGATTCGCCCTCCCGCGAGCCCGGCCGGGCTCACGGGAGGGCGAAGGGCAGCTTGATCCCGTCCAGCGCCCGCCCGCACGGGCAGTCCCGCCCGGCCGGCAGGGCGGCGACGGCGTCCAGCAGCACCCCGCGCAGCCGGTCGGTGTTCTCGGCGAAGACCCGGAAGACCTCCTCCTGGGTGACCGACTCGCCCGCCTCCACCCCCGCGTCGAGGTCGGTGACCAGCGCGATCGGGGTGTAGCAGAGGGCCAGCTCGCGGGCGAGCACCGCCTCCGGGTGCCCGGTCATGTTGACCACCGCCCCGCCGATCGCGGTGAACCAGCGCGACTCCGCCCGGGTGG
The DNA here is from genome assembly GCF_000876225.1 of Micromonospora haikouensis. Taxonomy (NCBI): domain Bacteria; kingdom Bacillati; phylum Actinomycetota; class Actinomycetes; order Micromonosporales; family Micromonosporaceae; genus Micromonospora; species Micromonospora haikouensis. Next base: position 1,691,537 of record NZ_JXSX01000001.1, read on the forward strand.
AGAAGCGCGGCCCCTCCACGACCACCATCGTCCCGCCGTCGACGGCCGGCACGCCGCGGCCCGCCGCCGCGTCCAGCAGCGTCCGGCGCCCCACCGGGCAGTACGGGTCGCCGAAGGCCACGTGCACCGCGCCCCGGTCGTAGTAGCTCTGCACCCGCCCGCTGGTGCGGTCGATCAACTGGTCCGGCACCACGAACGTGCCCGGCCCCAGCTCGGGGCGGAGCCCGCCGACCGCGCACGGGGCGAGGACCTGCCGCACCCCGAGCGCCCGCAACGCCCACAGGTTCGCCCGGTACGGGATCAGGTGCGGCGGGTGCCGGTGGTCGCGCCCGTGCCGGGGCAGGAACGCCACCCGCCGGTCGCCCACCTCGGCGATCGTGACCGGGTCCGAGGGCTCGCCGTACGGCGTCTGGACCCGGTGCTCGGTCGCGCCCTCCAGCAGGGCGTAGAGCCCCGAACCGCCGATGACCGCGATGTCCGCCGTCGGACCCATCGTCGCCCCCTTCGATCCCACTCGATCACCCACCGGTCAGACCTTAGCCAGCGCCCCGGGCGCAGGCTATGGTGCCAGGCATGGCGTTGACAGCACGGATGAGCCCGGCGTCCCGTGCCGACCGGGTCGGGCAGGCCACCCCCCATGCCGGCCACGACGTCGGTTCCGCCCGGCCCGGCGGCGTCGTCGTCCCGGGGTGCCTTCTCCGCGTCCCGGCGCGCGGCTGACGGATGTCCGACATGCAGGGAGAGGACCAGGCGATCGGCGGGCGGGCGATGGACTCGATGACCGGACGGCTGCTGGTCGCGACCCCCACGCTCAAGGACCCGAACTTCGACCGCACGGTGGTGCTGCTCGTGGCCCACGAGCCGGGCGGCGCGCTCGGCGTGGTGCTCAACCGGGCCACGGAGGTGCCGGTCGCCGACGTCCTCGGCGACTGGAGCGACCTGGCGCGGGAGCCGGCGGTGCTGTTCGAGGGCGGTCCCGTCCAACCCGACTCGGCCATCTGCCTGGCCCGGATGCGCAACCCCGTCAAGCGGCTGCGGGGCTTCCACCAGGTCTCCGGCGCGGTGGGCACGATCGACCTCTCCGTGGACCCGGAGCGGATGCGGGAGAGCATCGGCGGCATCCGGGTCTTCGCCGGCTACTCGGGCTGGGGCGCGGGCCAGTTGGAGCAGGAGATCGAGGACGGGTCCTGGTTCGTCCTGGACGCGCTGCCCGGCGACGCGTTCGTCGACCGCCCCGACGACCTGTGGCCGATGGTGCTGCGCCGGCAGGGCGGAATGATGGCCGCCGTCGCCCACTTCCCGCCCGACGTGGCGCTCAACTGACGCGCGCGGGGGAGGGGCCCCGCGAGATGACCATGCGGGCGGGCGTGTGTATAGTTCTCTCCGTGCCCGGGAGACCGGGGGCGAACAGCAAGGGGCCGTGGCGCAGCTGGTAGCGCACCACACTGGCAGTGTGGGGGTCAGGGGTTCGAGTCCCCTCGGCTCCACCGACCGCACGTAACGTGCGACCCGGTGGTCTTTCAACACGAGAAATGCCCCGCCCGATTCCGGGCGGGGCATTTCCGTCCCCACCCCACCCCCACCCTCGGCTCGGTGATCAAGAGAAATGCGTCAAAGTTGATCTCGACGATGACGCAAACCTCTTGATCACCGTGCCGATGAGGGTGGGGTGGGGGTGGGTGGGGGTGGGGGCCTGCCGGTCAGGCATCGACGTAGTGGTCGGCGACCTCCAGCGCCTCGTCGAGGATGTCCAGCCCCCGCTGGGCGTCCTGTTCGGAGATGACGCAGGGCGGCACCACGTGCACCCGGTTGAAGTGGGTGAACGGCCACAGGCCCCGCCGGCGGCAGGCCGCCGCCAGCTCGTTCATTGGCGCGGCCTGGGCCGGGGTGGGGGCGAACGGCACCAGCATCTCCCGCGTCCGCCGGTCGCGGACCAGCTCCACCGCCCAGAACGCGCCGAGCCCCCGCACCTCGCCGACGCTCGGGTGCGACTCGGCCATCTTGCGCAGCCGGGGGCCCAGGACGTGCTCGCCGAGCCAGGCGGCGTGCTCGACGATCCCCTCGTCCTCCATGGCCCGGATCGTCGCCACGGCGGCGGCGCAGGCCAGCGGGTGACCGGAGTAGGTCAGGCCGCCGGGGTACGGGCGGTCGGCGAACTCCGCGGCGACCCGGTCGGAGATGATCACGCCGCCGAGCGGGACGTACCCGGAGTTGACGCCCTTGGCGAAGGTGATCAGGTCGGGCACGACGCCCCAGTTGTCCACCCCGAACCACGCCCCGGTCCGGCCGAAGCCGGTCATCACCTCGTCGGTGATCAACAGGATGCCGTACCGGTCGCAGATGGCCCGGACGCCGGGCAGGTAGCCGTCCGGGGGCACCAGGATGCCGTTGGTGCCGACGATGGTCTCGATCAGCACGGCGGCGATGGTCGTCGGCCCCTCGAACTGGATGACCTGCTCCAGGTGCTCCAGCGCCCGCGCGCACTCCTGCTCGGCGGTCTCGGCGTGGAACGCCGACCGGTACGGGTACGGCCCGAAGAAGCGGACCACCCCGGCCGTGCCGGTGTCGGTGGGCCACCGGCGCGGGTCGCCGGTCAGGTGCATCGCCGTGTGCGTGGCCCCGTGGTACGACCGGTAGGCGCTGAGCACCTTGGGGCGACCGGTCACCAGCCGGGCCATCCGCACCGCGTGCTCGTTGGACTCCGTGCCGCCGTTGGTGAAGAACACCCGGTTCAGGTCGCCCGGCGCGTGCTCGGCGATCAGCCGGGCCGCCTCGGAGCGCTGGTCGTTGGCGAAGTGCGGGGCGATGGTGCACAGCCGGGCGGCCTGCCGCTGGATCGCCTCGACCACCCGGGGGTGGGCGTGGCCGATGTTGAGGTTGACGAACTGCGACGAGAAGTCCAGGTAGCGGTTGCCGTCGTAGTCCCAGAAGTGCACGCCCTCCCCGCCGGCCACCGGCAGGGGGTCGATGTGCGCCTGCGCCGACCAGGAGTGGAAGACGTGGGCCCGGTCGGCCGCCCGGACGGCTGCCGCCGCGCCCGGGTCCGGCTGCTGGTTCGGAGAGTGCATTCTGCTGTCCTTTCGGGCTTTCGGGTGCGGGCTGTCGGGAGGGCAGTCGACGGTCGGGGCGCTCAGGCCGGCACCGGGAACGCCCGCTCGTGGTGCAGGAAGTAGTCGATGTCGGCGCTGACCGTCTCGATGAACCGGCCGGGGTCGCCCGCCCCGTGGCGCAGCAGGTCGGCGTTGTGCCGCCGCACCTCGGCGGAGAAGGGCAGGTTGCCTGCCCCCCGGTAGCGGATCGCCCCGGTGTGGTCCCGGCCGGGGACGACCTCGGACCGCGCGTGGACGCTGGCGCTGAACGGCACGTCGAGCCGGCCGGCGTCGAACGCCGCCACGATCGCGCCGGCCAGGTCGTCGCCGTCGAGCACCGGATCGACCAGCTCGGCGACCTCGCGCTGCAGCCAGTGCATCTCCTCTCGCACCCGGTCCTCGTCGAGGCGGACGAAGTCGAGCAGCGCGGAGCCGCCGAGCAGGGCGGTGTGGATGCCGGTGGCGTTGGCGGCGGCGTCCGGGATCCCGTACGCCTCCTGGTTGGTCTTGTTGATCACCTTGTCGGCGCCGCCGAGCCGGGCGACCAGGCCGCCGTAGAGGACGAGCGCGTCGGCGGCCCGGCGGTCGCGCGGGAAGACGCCCATGAACTCGTGCAGCACCGGGTAGACCTCGACGTCCGCCGGCAGGTACCGCGCGGCCAGCTCGCGGATCGACCGCAGGGCGGCGACGTCCTGGTGCACCTCCCCGCCCTGCGGGTAGGCGATGGACAGGCAGCGCACCCCTTGCGCAACGGCGGCGCGGGCCTCCAGCAGGGTGACGGCGAGGCTGATCGACGGCGGCACCAGCACGGCGGTGAGGGTGCCGAACAGCTCCCGGTCGACGAGCACGCCCGCCTCGGCGAGCCGGCCGCAGACCGCGTCGACCTGCCGCCAGCACTCCAGCGACGTGGCCAGCGGGACGTCCTTGCAGTACGGGATGTTGTAGCCGATCCCGCCGCCCTCGAAGGAGGTGAAGCCGGCGGCGAGCGACACCGCGAACAGGTCCCGGGGGTCGGGCGAGCCGTGCCGGATCTCCAGCGGCACGTCGACGGTGGCGACCAGCTCCCGGCCGCGTTGCCAGCCGTGCGTCACCAGGGGATAGCCGTTGAGGTCGGCGGGGTTCTCCCGCAGCACCCGGGCGGCGTGGTCGAACTGCCGCAGCCGGGTGAACGAGTCGATCGTCACGGTCAGCATGCCCGGACCGGCGGGCGCGAGCGAACGCAGCAGCTCGATCATGGCGTCGTGCGACCCGACGCCGCAGCGGGGCTGCACGATCGGTCGGCCGGCGCGCCGGGCCGCCCGCAGCGCCGCCACGGCGGTCGGTGCCCCGCTGTCGCGCAGGTGTGCCACGGTCTCCGCCCAGGACGGCAGGCCGTCGGCGGTGGCGTCCGCCAGGTGCAGGTCGGCCCAGTCAGCCACGGCTGCCCACCGCCGTCCGGGACTCCCGCTGGCCGGTCGCGCGCGTGCCGGTGCCCTGCGGGTGGGCCGCCCGCACGCCGGCCCTGGACCGGGCGTTGCGCTTCTTCGCGCGCCGGGTCGCGCCGGGCGCGGACGCGCGCAGCAGGTCCAGCACCAGCGGCAGCTCGTAGGGGTTCTCCAGGATGTGGTCGACTCCGAGGGCCCGCAGCCGGTCGTGCACGTCGTCGGCCTTGTGGCTGCCGACCGAGAGGTTCCCGCCGAGGATCACCGGGCGGGCGAGCCGCCCGGCGGCCCGCAGGGCCGGCAGGTCCCGCAGGTCCGCGTGCGCGTGCCCGTTGAGGCTGCCGATGATGACCGCCTCCGCCTCGGGGTGCGCGTCGACGGCGTCGGCGAACTCGGTCAGCGGCGTGCAGACGCCGAGGTTGACCACGTCGAAGCCGTGCTCGCGCAGGTGCATCGCGATCAGGTGGTTGGCCACGGCGTGCGCGTCGCTGCCCGCCACGCCGAGGATGACGAGGTGTCGCGTGGTGTCCATGATGCTCCCGTCCGGGCCGTCGGGCCCTCGTGTCGTGGGTGGTGGGCGGCGGGGCCGCGCCGGCCCCGCCGCGTGGCCGGTCAGTCGTCGAAGGCGGCGAACAGTTCGCGGTCGCTGGTCTCCGCGAGGCGCTGCGGGTCGAACTCGTCCGGGTCGGCCTCGGCCAGGGAGTCGAGGACCAGGTTGATCGCGGGGATCAGGCCCCAGATCTCCCGGTACGGGGGCCAGCCCCGGTGCCCGCCGTCGATGTCGGCCTGCCGGGCGAAGATGTAGTTGGCCCAGTCCCGGCTCATCGGGCGGCGGTGGTGGAAGTCGTGGCAGACGGTGTCGCCGGTGAGCACCAGGTAGCGGGAGGGGAAGTGGACCAGCAGCATCCGGGTCCACCAGCGGGCCCAGGCGCGCACCGCGGCCCCGCCCCGCAGGGAGCTCGCCGGGGCGGGCTCGCCGATGAAGATGGCGTTGGTGAGGCTCGCGAAGTACCCCTTGCCGCGGCGCTGGGTCTGCCAGGGGGCCGGGAACGTGTGCTTGACGCAGAGCCGCAGGGTGTTGCTGATCTGGAAGAACACGGTCATCGGCAGCACCCAGCCGACCAGCACCAGGGGCCAGGCGTGGGCGACCGTGGCGAGCGCGGCGACGGTGGCGTACCCCGTGGCGGTGACGGCCCGCTCGGTGCGGCTGGCGGCGTGGCTGTAGGAGCGGATCCGGGCCCAGAGGAACCGGGCGTGGAACACCGGCGAGGCGAGCCGGCCCAGCACCCGCCGCCACATCTGCCGGCGGGTCATCCCGGGGCGCAGCCGCAGGCTGACCAGGAACGCCTGCACGGTCGGGTCGCGCAGCGTCATGTGGTGCAGCGCGTGGTGGTCGGCCACGTGCTCGGCGCTGTAGCGCTCGAAGTGCTGCACCATCAGCACCCCGGCGACGATCTTGCCGAGGATCTGGTCCGGGCGTTTGCGGGCCCACATGTTGCGGTGGGCGCACTGGTGGAACACCATCATGCGCAGGTTGCGCGCGCCGTGCAGGGTGCTCGCCCAGCCGGGCAGGAGCAGCGCGAGCCACCAGCCCGACAGGGCCAAACCGACCCCGGTGGCCGCCAGGCCGGCGGCGACGGACACGGTCGCGGTGACCAGGTGGACGGTCGGGGTCAGCCGCAGCGGACGCTGCCCCGTGTGCGGCCGGCCGGTGAGGAAGGTCAGCGGGAGCTGGGCGAAGCCGGGCAACCGCCGCATCGAGTCGCGGACGCTGTTGTCGGCCGAGTCGCGGGTGTCCCGCTCGGCGACCGTCAGCCGGCCGGGCCGCTGGTCGGCCCCCGCCGGCCCGCCGGCCCGGGTTCCGGGGCGGCGGGGCGCGGTGACGGTCGGCTGGTGCGGTTCGGCGGGTGCGGTGCGGTGCGGCGCGGCGCCGGCGGGCCCGTGCGGTTGCGTGGCGACGGTGCGGCGCGGCGCGGGGACGACGGCACCGTCCGGGTCGGCGGGCCGCGCAGAGGCGTCGATGGTAGTCATGTCTCCCCTGTTTCTCTCTGCTCGAAGGCGGCGGGAGGGCCCGCCGCGCTAGCGGCTCGCCCGCACCGACCGCTCCAGGTCGGCGGCGGTGGCGAGGATGTCGTCGATGACGCGGTCAAGTTCGGCGGTGGTCGTGGCCGGGTTGAGCAGCATCAGCTTGAGGAAGACCGGGGACGACCCGTCGGGCCGGCGCACCCGGGTGCGGGCCAGCAGCGTGACGCCCCGGGTCATGAGCTGCCGCCGCAGCTCGCCGTTGAAGGCGTCGGCGTCGCCGTCGTGGCGGTAGCGCAGCAGCACCGTGCTCATGGACGGCCGGGCGGCCAGCTCCAGGGCCGGCTCCGCCTCGACCCGGTCGGCGGCGTGGAGGGCGAGGTCGTGGCAGCCGTCCACCATCGCGGCCATCCCGTCGCGGCCCAGCGCGTTCATCGTGACGGCGATCTTGAAGGCCTCCGCGCGGCGGGTCGCCTGCACCGAGTTGCCGTACAGGCCGATGAAGCCGGCCTCGGCGTCGTCGTCGGCGTTCAGCGTGGTGGTCTGCTGCGCCAGCGGCGTCATGACGCTCGCGTCGCGCACCAGGAAGATGCCGGAAGTCGCTGACGTCCAGCCGAACTTGTGCAGGTCGAGCGTCACCGAGTCGGCCTCGGCGATGCCCTCCAGCCGGGGGCGCAGCCGGGGGGAGAACAGGGCCCCGCCACCGTACGCGGCGTCGGCGTGCAGCCACACGCCGTGCCGGCGGGTCACCTCCGCCAGCGCCGCCACGTCGTCGACCCAGCCCTGGTCGGTGGCGCCGACGCAGGCGATCGCCGCCACCGGGACCACGTCCTCCGGCAGGCCCGCCAGCGTGCGCTCCAGCTCGTCCGGCAGGAGCCGCCCCAGCTCGTCGGACGGCACCCGGACGATCATGTCCTCGCCCAGGCCGACGATGCCCACCGCCCGGCCGATGGAGAAGTGGGTGGCGTCGGTGGCCAGCACCACCGGCCGCTTGTCGAGCCCCGTGAGGCCCTGCGCGAAGGGCCGCCACCCGCACCGCTGCGCCAGCACCCGGTCGCGGGCCGCCAGCACGGCCATCAGGTTGGAGATGCTGCCGCCCGCGGTGATGGTGCCGCCCGCGTCCGGTCCGTAGCCGACCAGCTCGCCCAGCTCGCGGATGACGTAGCGCTCCAGTTCGAGGGCGTACGGGCCGCTCTCCCAGGCGTGCAGGGACTGGTTCAGGATGCCCACCACCAGCTCGGCGGCGGCGGCGACCGGGGTGGGCGGGCACTGCATGCGGGCCACCGCGGCCGGGTGGCTGACGTCGACCGACCAGGTGGCGTAGTCGCGCACGAACCGGCGGAACGTCTCCAGGGGATAGCCCGGCTCCGCCGGCAGCAGCGGCCCGCCGAGGGAACGCCGGGCGGCCTCCCGCACCGCCGCCGGACCACCGGCGGTCACCGGGCCGGGCCGGTCCAGGGTCACCTCCCGCAGGGTCTCCAGCGCCACCGCGGTCAGCGCCTGCACGTGGTCCAGCCCGGCGAGGCTGCCGGCCGGCGGCAGCACGGCGTCCACCTGACGGGCGGCCGAACCGTCCGCGACCGTCTCCATCGTGGTGCTCTCTTGCATGATCGTCACTGCGGTCTCCTCGACTCCGGCTCCGTTCGCCACGTCGGCGGTGGCGGCTGACGTCGGAGGAAATCCCCGGCTGCCCTTCGGTCGGCTATGGCCCGGCTATCCGGCGGGCGGGCGGCGCGGCCCGCAGATCGGTTAGCCCGGGGATAGGACTTCGATAGCCGGCCGGGGACACAGGTGACAGACGCGATCCGCACCCATCCCCGTGGAGGTAACCGATGATCCGCCTGCTGCTGGCGACGACTGCCGCCGTCCTCGCCGTCGCGGTGCCCGCCGGTCACGGCACCGCCTCGACGCCCGACCTGGTGCCGGAGACCGGCTGGGGCGCCCCGGCCGGGCACACCGTCGCACCGATGGACGAGACCGGCTGGGGAGCGCCGCCCGCCCACCAACCACGGCGGTGAGACCGCACGGGCCCGCCCGGTGAGACGGGCGGGCCCGTGCGGTGGGCGCGGGGCGGGGCCGCCGGTGGGACAGGGCGGCCCCGCCCCGCGCCTACCCGGACACGTCCGCGAGGGCGCGCAGCGCGCGGGCGTGCCACACCCGCGCCTGCAACTCCCCGAAGATGTCCGCCGCCCGGCGAAGCTGGTCCGCCGCCTCCGCCCGGTCCCGGTCGGGCAACTGGGACAGCTCGTACAGGGCCTGCGCCTCCACCACCCGCTCGACGACCTGACCGGCGATCTGCCGGGCCCGGGTCAGCATCGCCCGCGCCTTCGCGAGCCGCCCGTCGCGGCCGTACACGACACCGAGACCGTGCAGGGCGTACGCCTCACCCGTGCGGTCGGAGGCGGCCCGCACGATGTCGAGCGTGCCCTGGAACGACTCCTCGGCGCGGCGCAGCTCGCCGGAGCGCAGATACAGCTCCCCGAGCCGGTGCAGCACCTGCGCCTCGACCCGCCGGGCCCCCGCGTCCCGGCAGATGGTGAGCGCCTCGCCCAACAGGGCCTGGGCGGCGGCCGGATCGCCCTGCTCCAGCCGGATCCCCGCGATGCTCACCAGCACGTGCGCCCGGCCCACCAGGTCACCGACCGAGCCCAGCCCGGCCAGCGCCGCCTCGTACCCGCGCAGGGCCGCCCGGTCGTCGCCGCGCAGCCGGTTGAGGTAGGCGAGGTTGCGTTCCACCAGCGCCACCCCGTGCCGCTCGCCGAGGGGACGCAGGATCCGCAGCGCGGCGGTGAACATCCGCTCGGCCTGCCCCGGGTCCCGCAGGAACATGTGCATCGCGCCGAGGGAGTGCAGCGTTATCCCCTCACCGCGCCGATTGCCGCTGCGCCGCGTCGCCGACAGGGCGATGTCGGCGGTCTCCGCCCACTCGTCGAAGTAGCTGCGGGCCTCGAAGAGCGTCACCAGGGTGAACGCGAGATCCCAGCACAGCTCGTCGAGGCCGAGGGCGTCGGCCTGCCGCACGGCGGAGACCAGGTTGCGCCGCTCCAGCTCCAGCCAGTCCATCGGCCGCCCGAGCAGCCCGTCGGTGACCGTACGGGGCACCGGCCAGCGGGCGGCAGCGCCGTGCACGATGGTGAAGTCGCCCCCGTACTCCCGGCGGTGTGCCTCCTCGGCCACGGCGAGCCAGGCGCCGAGCACGTGCCGCACCAGCGTCTCGCGCTCCCCGGCCGGCTCCTCGGCCAGGAGGCGCTCGCGGGCGAAGACCCGGACGAGGTCGTGCAGCCGGTAGCGGGTCGAGCCGCTCTGCGGGTGGCCGTGCGCCTCCAGCAGCCGCACGTCGACCAGCTGCTCCAGCAGGTCCTCCAGCACCGACGGCGGCTCGTCGAGCAGCGGCGCGGTCACCCACAGCGGGAAGTCCTCGCAGTCGAGCAGCGCCAGCCGCCGCAGCAGCCGCCGGGACCGCTCCGGCAGGCTGTGGTAGCTCAACCCGATGGTGGTGCGGATGCACAGGTCGCGGTGGACCAGCTCGTCGAGGAGCTGCGACTGGTCCCGCAGCCGGTCCACCAGGCGGCTCACCCGCCAGTGCGGCCGCGAGGCCAGGCGGGCACCGGCGATGCGCAGCGCCAGCGGCAGCCACCCGCACAGCCGCGCCAGCTCGTCGGCCTGCACGGGCTCGGCGGCGATCCGGTCGCCCACGATCTGGTGCAACAGGGCCACGCTCTGCTCCGGCGTCAGGGCATCCACGTCGACCTCGTGCGAGCCGGCGAGGGTGCCGAGCCGGGCCCGGCTGGTCACGATGACCGCGCAGCCGTCCGTGTTCGGCAGCAGCGGCGCGACCTGCGTCTCGTCGGCGGCATTGTCCAGCAGGATCAGCACCCGCCGCCCGGCGAGCCGACTGCGGTACAACCCGATCCGCTCGGTCAGGTTGTCGGGGATCGCCGGACCGGCCACGCCCAGCGCCCGCAGGAAGCGGTCCAACACCTCCGCTGGGCGCTCCGGGCTGGGCGACGGCCCGCCGAGGTTGGCGTAGAGCTGGCCGTCGGGGAACCGGTCCACCAGCGAATGCGCCACGTGCACGGCCAGGCTGGTCTTGCCCGCCCCGCCCGGGCCCGTGATCACCGCGAGCGGGGCGAACCCCCGGTGCCCCGGGTCGGCCTCGGCGGTCAGCAGGTCGCGGATCTCGCCGACGAGCTTCTGCCGGCCCGTGAAGTCCGCCAGGTCCCCCGGCAGCTGGTGTGGAACGTCCGGACCGTGCGCACCCGGCGACGCGGGCCCCGTGGCGGCGACGGGCGGCGTGACCGGGGACGCGGCGGGCGTCGCCGGAAGGTCGAGCTGGGGCGCGCGGGACAGGATGGCCCGCTCCAGCCGGCCCAGCTCCGCGCTCGGCTCCATGCCGAGCTCCTCCACGAACAGCGCCCGCGCCCGTCGGTACGCCTTCAGCGCGTCGGCCTGCCGGTCGGCCCGGTAGAGCGCGAGCATGAGGTGGGCGTGCAGCCGTTCCCGCAGCGGATGCCGGGCGATCAGCGCCTCCAGCTCGCCCACCAGCTCGTCGTGGCGGCCGAGCGTCAGCTCCAGCCGGATCCGCTCCTCGACGGCCGCGCCGCGCCGCTCGTCGAGCCCCCGCCGCCACGCCTCGACCGGCTCGCCGGGCACGCCGGCCAGGGTCGCGCCGTACCAGAGCGCGTCGGCGGCCCGCAGCCGGGCGACCGCCTCGGCCACCTGGCCCTCGCCGCCGAGGTGCCGGCTCTCGGCGACGAGCAGCTCGAACCGCCCCGCGTCCAGCTCCGTGGGGGCCAGCCGCAGCAGGTAGCCGCCGAAGCGGGTCTCCAGGGCGTCCTTGCGGCCGACCTCGCCCAGCAGGCGGCGGAGCTGCGACACGCAGATCTGGATCTGGGAACGGGCCGTGGACGGGGGATGGCCGTCCCACACCGTGTCGATCAGATCCTCCACCTGGACCGCCCGACCCCGGTTGGCGGCGAGGATGGCGAGGACCGTGCGGGCGCGGAGCCCGGGAATGTCGAGCCGGCGGTCTTCGTGGGTGATCTCGATTGGCCCAAGGACCCGTAGCTGCACGACCTTCCCCTGACCGTCGCCGAGTGTCCACTCAGGCTAACAGTGGGTACTTGCCGCCGCAGTGGCGCGAAGCGGCGGCGGCCGGTGGCGCGTAACCGGCCTCCTCAGCCGACCCGGAGCCGCTGCAGGTGGACCACCGCGCCGATGACCAGCAGGCCACCCGCGATCTGGACGGCGTTGAGCGACTGGCCGAGCCAGGTCCAGGCGAGGACCGCGCTGAACACCGGCTCCAGGCAGATGTTCACCGCCCCCGCGTGCGGGCCGACCCGGGCCGTGCCCCAGGAGAAGAGCACGAAGGGGGCGAGGGTGCCCAGGATCGCGACGAAGAGCACCCCGGGCAGCAGGTCGTGCCGCCCGACGATCTCCGGCACGCCCTGCGGCGCGAAGTAGAGCAGCCAGGCTACACTGGACACGGCGAACGCGTACGTGTTGGCGCGCAGCGCGCCGTACCTGCGGGTGGCCCGGCTGCCCAGCACCGAGAAGGCGGCCACGCCGACGGCGGTGGCGATGCCGAAGCCGACCCCGAGGAGGTTCACCTCGCCCAGCGGCGTGGTGGGCAGCTCCACCACCAGGGCCACCCCGGCGAGGGCGACGACCAGCCCCAGGGCGATCGCGACGCCGAGCCGGCACCGGCCGAGCACCACCAGCCACCCCACCACGAACGCCGGGGCGAGATTCTGCAACACCATGGCGACCGCGACCGGCAGGTGGCTGATGGCCAGGAACAGGCACGCGTTGGCCACGGCGATCGCCAGGCCGAACGCGACGACCAGCGGCCAGTCGATCGGCTCCGTGCGCCTCGGCGTGCCGGGACGGCGGCGGGCCAGGGCGAGCAGCAGGCCGAGCCCGGCGAGGCTGATCAGGGTACGGGCGGCGACCAGCTCGGCGGGGCGCAGCCCGGAGTCGAACAGGTCGCTGGCGACGGTGCCGCCGAAGCCCCACAGCGCGGTGGCGACGCACACGGCGAGCAGCCCGAGCCGTCGCGCGCCGGGGTCGGGCGCTTCCTCGTCGGGGTCAGGGCGGGCGTCCCGCTCCTCGCGGTGGGCTTCCCGCTCGTCGGGATGGGCGTCCCGCTCGTCGGCGGACGAGGGGTTCAGGTCGGCGGATGCCGTCATGGAGTCACCTCGGCGTGGTCGTCGTGCGTGTCGGTCCGGTTGCGGACGGTGGTACCCGGTGCGATGCCGACTGTAACCTCTAAACTTCTTGAGTGGTTACCGACGTGTGGGATGGGACGATGTGGGAGGTGGGACCGTGAAGCGCCAGGAGGCACCCGGCCGGCTGGAGGTCGTCCGGTCCTTCGTCAACACGCTCGATCTGGAGCGCGGCGTCGACGAGCTCGACACGGTCGAAGGGCTGGCCGGCTGGCTCGCCGCCGCTTCGTCACTTGCCGCTCTCCCTGCTGGGTCGCCCCGGCCTGGTGGGTCAACCCGGCCGGGCGTGCCGCCCGCGCTGACCGAGGCGGACCGGCGGGCGGCGGTGGAGTTGCGCGAGGCGCTGCGCGACACCATCGCCGGCACCGGGGCCGCCGCTGTTGTCCCCCTCGGGCCCTCCGCCCCCCGGGTTGCTGCCCCCGCCCCGGCGGCTCTGGAGCGGCTCAACCGCGTCGCCGCGCGGCTGCCCGTACACCTGCGGTTCGCCGACGCCGCGACGCCGCAGTTCGTCCCCGAGCGTGCCGGCATCGACGCGGTGCTGGCCGGGCTGCTCGGCGTGGTGGCCGTCGCCGCGCTCGACGGCACCTGGGGTCGGCTGAAGATGTGCCCGGCCGAGGACTGCCGGTGGGTCTTCTACGACCACGCCCGCAACCGGACGGGGGTGTGGTGCCAGATGGCCGAGTGCGGCAACCGACGCAAGGTACGCGAACACCGGACGCGGCAGCGCGCCGCGTCGACCACGCCCCGTGAGGTGTAACTGGCGGGGTTGAAGACGAGGATTCGGCAGATCTTGGAAGATTTCGGCCCCTGGAGGGGCCATTTCGCTCCAAGATCTCCCAGCCCCACCCACGATCTTGCGGTTGCGGCCCCACGATAGGGCGTGTTGTTCCTTTTGTCGGGGCCGCAACTGCAAGATCGCGGGGCAGGGGGCGGTAGGCGGTAGTGGCCGTCGATGGTGAGGGTCGACGCACGGCGTTGCCGGAGGCGGGGCGGTCCTACCTGCGGGCGGCGGTCGGCTGTGGGCTCCGCGTGGAGCCTCCTGCCTGCTGTTTCGCCCGCACGTCACCACCGGCACCTTTTCGGCGTTAGCAGAGCGACGTACCAACGTTGGTGTCCCCGAATTGCTATCAACCATGACAAATGCATTCCACTCTCCTCAAGCGGACTTCGTGGCCCCAGAGGTGCTTTCGTCGCGTAGCTACAATGCGGCTGCCGCTGTCAGGGCGCACCAGGGAGAGGCGCGGATGCTGGGAATTGCGAGGAAAGTCGTGACGACGATGAGCATCTGGCGTAGAAGTCTGTGGCGCTATCGGGTCACCACTGCGGGAATTGCGCTGACCTCCTTCGGGGCCGCCACCGCGATCCACAACCCTCCTGTTGCGATCAGCGTGCTGGCGGCAACTGCCGGCTGTTTCGTTTCCGTGCTGGAAATCCGTGCCAATCGTCGCCGGGCCCGGTTGGTGCGGTTCCAGTCGCGGGACGGCGACGACTACAGCGACCTGTCGAGTCAACTCAGCAGTCTGGGGACCATCGTCAAAAGCGCACACGACGTCGGCGTGGTCATGGCGAAAGAGTGCGCGCGGCTCCGCGACCAGCCCGTCAGGGCCGAGCTTGAAACCTCGCCATATCGCCTCCCTCGCGAGCTCAGGATCTGGTCGTTCGACTTTCTTGCGCGTCGTGCCCGCGTCGCTGCCATGTACAACGGTGACATTATCGGCCTGGCCTCCGATGTGCCATCCGGTGACGAGGACGCGGCTGTCAAGCTGAGGCCCGGCCGCTATTTCGACTTCTTTTGCAGCAACCTGATGGCTCCGTTCGACGTATGGGGAACGGGTAGGAAGCTGCCGCTTCTGCGGGGAAGGGAGTTGATCCTCGACCAGGGTGGGAAACTGCTGACCTTTCGGCGCAGCCGACTCGCCAACACTGAGCCCTTTTCATCCTGCGTAGCGGTTGGCTTCGACGTGGTGCAGAACGAGGATGGCCTGCACGATCGGAGTCGATCGCCGTGGGCAGCAGCGCAGCTTGGCCAGGACCTTCCAGGTCTTGAGGGTGGCGATCGCGCGTTCGCCACGGGCGCGGATCTTCGCGTGTGCCCGGTTGACGGCCTTCTGCCGGCGTGACAGCTTCGGCCGAAAGCGGTGCCGTTTGAACGGGGTACGCACGCTGCCGCGAGCACCCTGGTAGCCCTTGTCGGCGAAGGTCATCACGTTCGCGCTGGTCAGCGCCTCGATGATGCCGTGGGTGCGGGCGGCGGTCAGATCATGGACCGAGCCGGGCAGCGCCGGTGAAGCCCAGACGAGGCGGCCGGCGGCATCCGCGATGACCTGCACGTTCACGCCGTGGCGCTTGTGTTTCCCGGAGTAGTACGGCTTCTGGTCGGCGACCCGGTCGATCGGGATCAGGGTGCCGTCCAGGATCGCGTACGCCAGTCGGCGGATCCGGTGCATGGCGGTGGCCAGGTCATCGGCGGCCGTCGCGAGCAGGGCTATCGCTTCCTGGACATACCGCCATGCGGTGCTCACGCCGACGGTGAATCCGGCAGCGAGGCGGGTGTAGGTGTCGCCGTTGCGCAGATGAGCCAGGGCGAGAAGTGCCTGCCGTCCCGCGTCGAGGCGCCGCCACCTGGATCGGCGCTGGTGGCGGTGGCTTCGGATGCGATCGGCCAGGTGGTTTAGGGTCCGGCTGGACAACGAGATCGTGGACGGGTAAGACAGCACAGGCGAGGCTCCCGGTCGGGGCATCGGGTTTTGGTCGATTTGCTGTCTTACCTGGAGCCTCGCCCTCATCGATCGGCGGCCCAGAGCTACCAGCCTGACCTGCAAGATCAGGTTGGAAAGGGCTCACTGTCGGCGTGTCCTCGCTGGCCTTCACGGCGGACGGCCAACTGATCCTCGTGGCCCAGGCCAAGGACAATGTGGGCAGCCCTGGCCTCATCGCCCCGTCCGGCTCTGGCGCTCTTGAACCCCGCGACGTGCCACAGGAAGGCACCGGGCTGACGCTCGGAGACATCGTCCGCCGCGGTGCGGAGCGGGAGTTGCGGGAGGAATGCCACATCAGCGAGCAGGACATCGAGGTCAGCGCGATCGTGGGGCACGGTCGGTGGGTCAGCCGGGGTGCCATGCCGGAATTCTGCGTGGTCACCCTGCTCCAACTCACCAGCGACGAGGTGCTCGATCGGGCTGTCCGGCTCGTCGAGCGCCCCTACGTCACCGAGGTGCTGGCCGTCGACCTGGCACCGATCACGAGATGGAACCCGAGGAAGCCGTTGGCCATGCTGCCGGAAGAGATCAGAGGATCGGCGTCATGGCCCCTTGCCCTCGGCCTGGCCTGCCTGGCTCAGTCCATCCTCGACCAGGACCAGTCGTGGCCGCTGGGGCAGGAGTTGATGCAGCGGCTGCCTGCCCAGAGGCAGCGACGGCCTGTGCGTGAAGGCGCGTGACCGAGGCCGCCCTCATTTCAGATGGCCGACGTCGAACGGGAAGATCGGTCACCTGCGGGTCAGGCCGACGGTGGCGGCGAGGCGGGCCACGTCGGCGGCGGTGGGGCCGGCGCGGAGCACGGCGGTCAGCGCGGCGTGGGCGGCGGGGCGAAGGCGGGTCTCGGCCGGGGCGATGCCGTCGGCGGTGACAAGGGCGCGGCCGGCGGCATGATGGTCGCCGAGGTCGAGGTGGGCGCGGGTGATGTCGACGAGGTGGGCGGCCCGATGCTCGGCGGGGAGCAGACGCCATGCGTCGTCGCCGGTGGCTCGCCGGTGGGCGGCGACGGCCAGATGGTGGTCGCCGAGGCGCATGGCGGTCAGTGCGCGGGTGAGTTCGACGGTGGTGGGGCCGAACCCGATGCCGTCGTGGTCGTCGTGATGCCGCTCGCCGTGGCTGGCGGCGAGCTGGGCCGCCCGCTCGGTGAACTCGGCAGCGGCGGCGACGGCCCCGCACGAGGCGGCGGCGAGAGCGGCCTCGGTCAGCAGGGTTCCTGTCAGCGCGGGCTCCTCCGGCAGGAACGCCCGGGACCGTACGAGGTCGAGGCGGTGCACGGCGGCCGCGGCGGCACCCATCGCCAGCTTGCCCTGACGTAGCGCCCGGAGCGCCTGGGAGACGGAGACCGCTGCCAGGCCGGCCAGCCGTGGATCGTCGGCGGCCCCGCTCATCGCCCGGTCGGCCGCCAGCCACGCCAGGTCGGCCTTGCCGAGCTTGACCAGCACCTGGGCGGCGAGCCGATAGACCCGCACCGGCAGGTCGGCGGCGGACGCGTCGCCAGCCGCGCGGGCGTCGGCGAGCAGGTCGGGCAGCATCCGCAACACCTGGGCGTGGTGGCCGTTGCGGTACGCCGTCCAGGCGTACCCGATCTGGTCGGCAGGCTGGCGCGGCGACGACGCCGGCGGGCCGTCGCCACCGATTCTTGGTACGTCGTAGCGCGCCAACGCCTCGCGCACCCGCTCCACGGCGCTGCCGGTGTCGGTGCCGGCGGCCGAACCCCGCTGGGCCCTGCCGCCGAGCAGGACGGCCGGGGCGACCCCGAGGGTTGCGGCCACCGTCTCGATCACCGAGAACCGATCGAGGGTACGGACGCCGCGCTCGACCTTGTCCACCCAGCTCTTCGACCTGCCGATCCGGTCGGCGAAGACCTGCTGGCTCATGCCCCGGCTGACGCGCAGCTCCGCCACCCGCCGCCCGATCGGCGGCTCGTCGCCGGTGCGCCGTGTAGGCCGGGTCACCGCTCCCGCTCCGTCGGCGGCATGGCCAACGTGGACTCCCCGCAGCGCGGACACCACCGCGACTTGACCCGGAAGGCCAGCAGCCCGAGCAGGAACCCCGGCACCAACCCGCCGAACACGATCGACACAACTTCGGACATCACGATCACTCTCACCTCTGGCAGGGCGGGAAAACGGGCGTTGCCGCGCCGCCCTCGGCCGTGCAGCTTGACCTGCTCCGCGAACCTCACGCTGCGGAGCGATCCGTGGGCGTAATGTGTCCAGGGTTGCGCATCAAGTGATGCAAGGCAAGTCCTTGTTCTGCGTCAATCTCCGATTAGCATCGGACTCGGGGCACACGAGTGGACGGGTCTGAGGCAGAATCGCGACATGCCTCGATTCACGCCAGCGACACCGCGCTCCCGCCGCCTCGGCCGGGAGCTGCGCAAACTCCGCGACGCCAAAGGTCTGACCGGTGAGGACGCGGCGAAGCTCGTCCGCTGCTCGTCGTCACGGATCAGCCGGATCGAGTCCGGCGAGATCAAGCCCCGTGCGGGCGACGTCATGGAGCTGCTGGTCGCGTACGGCATGAGAATCGACGAGGAGCCCGCCACGTCCCTGCTCGAACAGGCCCGCGACCTGCGCGAGGAAGGATGGTGGCAGCGCCTCGGCGGCCGGTACGCGACGTACATCGCCTACGAGGAAGAGGCCGCCGAGCTGAAGAACTTCGAGCCTATGTTGGTGCCGGGGCTGTTGCAGACCGAGCGCTATGCCCGCGAGGTCAACATGATCGGCCGGGAGTCCGACAAGGACACCATCAGCCAACGCGTCGCCGCCCGGATGACCCGGCAGAAGGTGTTGCATCGCGAGCCCGCGCCGCTTCGGCTGCACGCCATCCTGTCCGAGGCGGCGGTGCGCACGGAGGTCGGTGGCCCGGAGGTCCTACGCGAGCAGCTTGACCAACTGGTCACGTTGAGCCGCCTGCCCAACGTGACCATCCAGGTCCTACGCTTCGAGGCCGGCGCCCACCTGGCGGTCAGCAGCGGTTTCGCCCTGCTCGCCTTCGAGCAGGACGAGCCACCATTGGGCTACGTCGAGACCCTGGCCGGTGAACTGTTCCTCGAATCGGCTCGCGACCTGGCGCGGCTGACTGACGCGTACGACAATTTGAAGACGCTGGCACGCTCGCCGGCCGAGTCCGTCAAGTTCGTCAAGGAGCTGATCAGGCATGAGGCGTGACCTCTGGCGCAAGTCGACCCGATCCGGGAACAATGGCCAGTGCGTCGAGGTGCGCGACCGGGGTGCTCAGATCGACGTGCGTGACTCGAAGTTCCCTGCGGCCGCCGTGCTGAGCTTCGACCCGGTTGCGTGGGCGACCTTCACTGACAGCCTCAAGGTCGACGGTATCCGCGCGTAACTGAATCATTGCCGTGGTCGTCTTGACGCAAGCCGGTGCGGCAAATCCAAGGGGTCATCCATGGCCGGCAAGGAACCGCCCAACTACCTGCGAGTCGTTGACGACCTGCGTAGGCGGATCCTCTCTGGCGAGCTGGCCCCCGGCGACAAGCTCCCCACCGAGAAGGAACTCCAGCAGCGCTGGGGCTTCTCCACCACGATCGTCAAGCACGCCCTCACGCTGCTCCGCAGCGAAGGACTCATCGAGGGGCGGCGCGGGTCGGGCAACTACGTTCGCGACCGGACACAGCTCGTGCGTCGTGCCCACTCTCGGGACATGCGCAAGCGCATCGGCAGCACTTCGCCGTTCGCCCGGGACAGCGAAGCCGCAGACAGGCGGCCGAGCTGGGAGGCGCACAGCGAGAGGATCCCGGCAGCACCGCAGACCGCAGAGCGGCTCGGCATACAGCCCGACGAGCCGGTCATGTTCACCAGGTACCGCTACCTGGCTGACGGGGTCCCCATCCAGCTCGCCTACTCGTACGAGCCGCTGGCCATCACCGGCGGCACGCAGGTCGAGTACCCGGAGCAAGGTCCGGTCATCGGTGTGGTTGCCCGCATGGACTTCATCGGCGTGGCCATCGACAGGTTCGTGGAAGAGGTCACCACTCGGCCGGCGATGCCCGAAGAGGCGGAGGCCCTCGGACTCGACCGGCGCGGCGGCATGTGGGTGATCGCGGTCGAGCGCACCTACTACGCCGGGCAGACCGCAGTGGAGACCGCCGACATCGTCTTTCCCGGTGACCGCTACCGGCTCGTATACGAGGTGCCCGTCGATCCCTGGTCGCCACCTTGCAGTCCGAGACGCCCTGACAACTAGACCTCGCCGAACTGAGGTGTCCCCTAGCTTTATAACTCAGAAAGGTGCCGAGCCGGCGGCCCAGGCCTTGGTCCAGCTGGCCCGGATGCCGGTCGCGGCGAGGTCGCCGAAGCTGACGCCCGCGAAGGGGTCGGCGACGTACCGAACCTGGTCGTGCTCGGGGCCGGCCTTGCTGACGGTGACCAGTGCGAGCCGGTAGTGGGGGACGGCGTTCTTGCCGGTGACGACCTCGTTGTGGGTGACGTAGAAGTCCTCAGCACCCTCGATGCGGGCCTTGACCTCGATGCGGATCGAGGCGCTGCCGTCGGTGGGGATGGACAGGATGTCGTACCCCGGGTTGTTGAATGCCTGTTCGCGCGGCTCCCGGCCGAGCGCGCGCTCGGCGGCGAGCACCAGCTCGACGCCGCGCCGCTCGACGGCCTTGGTTTCCTTGGCATGGATCGGCGCCTCGGCGGGGATCTCGGCGTCGACCATCGACAACGGCAGCACGAGCGCGGCCGTCATGATGCGCGGCGGCTTGGTCACCAACTGAGCCTGCTGGTCGAGCAACGCCAGCCGGGCCTGCCGGCGGACCTGGAGCTCCTGCGCCTTGCGTATCAGGCTGTCGGAGCTCTCCTTCGGCTTCGTGCCGGCTTGCTCCTTCTCCTGGGCGGCGATCGCCTCCCCGGTCAGCCGGTTCGACTCGTGCGCCAAGCGCTGGTCGACCCGTGCCCGGGTGCGCTCGATCTCGGCGAGGCGGCGGGGCGAGACCTCGGCCAGATAGTCCTTGAGCTGGTGCCCGATGATCCAGGTGCGGGCCCGGGCCTCGGCCTCACCAAGCCATGGCAGCTTCAGTGCAGCGGCGACAGCCGGGGTTCGCGGGGCGGCCACGCAGTCGAGGTACGGCGCAGGTCCGGCTGGCCTGACCTGGCCGGTGGCGTCGACGTAGGCGTAGCCGAAACGGCGGGAGATCGACTCCCCGGTGCCGTCGACCACCTCCTCGACCACGCCTACCAGGAGGGCCGGCTCCTCGATCTCCGGGGAGACGAGGACGGTGCCCCGATCGAGAACCGGCCGGAGCTGGGTGATGGTGAGTTCGGCTACGGCGTCGTGGAGGGGATGGCCGGGGGCGAGCAGGTCGGCGCGGGGCTTGTCGGCCACCTCGATGCAGTCGAGCTCGAACGTGACCCGTTCGTAGCGGGTGGCCACCGGCCCGTGCCTGGTGACGGCACGTACGGCAGCCGGAACATGGGTGATCTCGTAGCGGCCACGCTCGCGCCTGGCGAGCCGGCCGCCGAGGCGCTGGAAGGCGAGGCGGAAGGCCCACTCGATGTAGTGGGGTTGCAGCCGGCGGGCGCGGGCCTCCTCCATGAGCCGCTGCACCTGGGCCAGGTCGGCGTCCGACATGGCGTCGTGGGTGAGCGCGCGTTCCTCGAGGAGTTCCTTGAGGCCGTGGGCGACCGACGCGTCGATGACCTGCTCCATCTTGGCGCGGGTCTCGGGGAGGTCGCCGTAACGAATAGCTTTGATCAACAGGTCGCGCAGGGGCGTTTCGTCGAAGGCTGCGCCCAAGACGTCGAAGACCTTGCCGCCATAGGCCTTGCGCTGCTCCTCGACCTTCTGCAACAACCGGGTGAAGACCTCGCCCTCGCGGGTGTTGGCGGCCACGAGATTCCACAGCCGGCACACCTCCGTCTGCCCGATCCGGTGGATTCGGCCGAAGCGCTGCTCGATCCGGTTGGGGTTCCACGGAAGGTCGTAGTTGACCATCAGGTGGGCGGCCTGAAGGTTGAGCCCCTCACCGGCCGCGTCGGTAGCCAGGAGCACCTGGCAGCCCGGGTTCTTGGTGAACTCCTCGGTGACGGCCCGACGGTCGGCACGGCGGACCCCGCCGTGGATGGCCTGCACCGTGTCCGGCCTGCCGAAGAGCGAGCGGATCTTGCGGGCCAGATAGTCGAGGGTGTCGCGGTGCTCAGTGAAGATGATCAGCTTGCGTGGTGTGTCGGCGTCGGGATTGATGAGGTCGTTGTCCACCAGGATCTTGCGAAGCTCGACCCACTTGCGGTCCGTATCGAGCTCACGGACGCGGCGGGCGACCCGGATGAGCTCGTCGAGCTCGGCCAGCTCGGTGTTGAGTTCGGCGATCGTGCGGGCTGCCGTTGCGGAGTCGAGCAGTTCCTCTTCGAGCTGCTCGACTTCCTCGGCGCTGTGCTCGTCGTCGTCCCAGTCCTGCGGATCGATCGGGGTGGGCTCGTCGCCGACGCCCCGGCCGTGGAGCAGGTCGTCTCGGCGTCGCCTGAGTCGTTGGGCGCGGCGCACCAGGGACTGATGGATCGCCTCTGGGCTGGAGGCCAGGCGTCGCTGGAGCACCGTCAATGCGAAGCCGACCGTGTTACGGCGCTTGTCGTCCAGCCGCTCGGCCCGGTTCATCCCCTCGCGCACGTATTCAGTCACGCGCTCATAGAGGCCCTGCTCGTCAGCGGTCAGTTCGTAGGGGATGGTTTGGGCGATGCGTTCGGGGAAGAGCGGCTTGCCCTCGAAAGTGAGCAGGTCCTCCTTGACCATGCGGCGCATCAGCCCGCTCGTGTCCGCGTTGTGGACGCCGGCGTTGAACCTGCCCTCGAAGCCGTCGCGTTCGAGCAGGGTGAGGAAGAGCTGGAAGTCCTCCTCCTTGCCCGCGTGCGGCGTGGCTGTCATCAGCAGCAGATGACGCGTGCGGTCGCGCAGGCTCTCGCCGAGCTGGAAACGCCGGGTCTTGTTGACCTTGCCGCCGAAGTAGTGCGCGCCCATCCGGTGCGCCTCGTCGACGACGACGAGGTCGAATTCGGCGTCGTCGAGGTGCGAGGCCAGGCCGTCGTTGCGCGCGAGCTGGTCCATCCGCGCGATGAGCAGCGGATGCTGCTCGAACACGCTCGACCCGAGGGCGGCGTCAACCATGGCCGTGGAGAGGATGTCGAAGCGCAGGCCGAATTTGAAGAACAGCTCGTCCTGCCACTGGTCGACCAACCCGCCGGGCGCCACGATCAGGCAGCGTTTCACGTCGTCGCGGAGCAGGAGCTCCTTGATGTAGAGGCCCGCCATGATCGTCTTGCCGGCGCCGGGGTCGTCGGCCAGCAGGAACCTCAGCGGCATGCGGTCGAGCATCTCGCCGTAGACGGCACGGATCTGGTGAGGCAACGGCCGCACGTCGCTGGTGGCCACCGCCAGCATCGGGTCGAACAACCCGGCCAGGGAGATCCGCTGGGCCTCGGCGACCAGCCGAAAGTCCTGAGCGTCGGCGTCGAACGGGCGGCTGCCCGCGTCGGAGAGGCTCAGCTTGGTCTCGTCGGCCCGGAAGAGCACCTGCTGGCGCAGACTGCCGTCGAGGGTCTTGTAGGTCAGCTCGACGGCAGTCTGGCCGTGCCACTGCGCCGCGAGCACCGAGACTGTCTCGCCGGGCACCACCCCGCTGACCCGGAGGCCGGGCGAAAGATCCTCGAGCCGCACCAGTCACCTCCAGACCGACAACCCGTAGAGCCTACGGGCGAGCACCGACACTACTGACGACCGGGAAATCGGCACAGCTCGGCAGATGCCACAGACGCCGTGCGTCAGCTTCCCGACAGCGGTCCTCGGAGAGCCCGTTCGGGTAAGGGGTGCACTACGATACCGTCCCTAAACCCCTCGATATCTGCGGTGAGCATGAACAAGACGGAGCGCGAAGAGATTCGTCGCCTCACGGCCGACTTCAGGCAGTGGAGTCACCGTGCCGAGGAAGTACAGAACTGGCATCGGGCTGTGCAGGACGCGGCCAGCAACGATGAGCGATCGTTGCAGGCGCGCAGCGTCATGGTGGGTCGGGCTGGTCAGGCGGCCTGGCAGGTGCTCGCACTCCGGGCGAGTGACGCGGGTGTGGTCGGGCGGCTCTGGGCACGCGCCACACTCCCCGTGCCGACGAGCGGCGAACAGGCGTTGCTGCGCGTCCTCGCCACGGACATCCCCCGCCTCATCGCCGAGGTCGCCCCCGCGCTCGGCATGCGTCGCTTCTTCACCGGGGCGGAGAGGAAGCACGCGGCGGAGCAGGCGGGCATGCTTCTGCGCCGTCACCACGAGGCGGTCCTCCGGGGCCATGGACCCCGTCGGCTGGAACGGCTCGGTGCCTTCACCGCATCCGTCGACCCACGCCGGCTCGGTTTCCCGGCGCTGCTCGATCCCGCCCTGCGCTTCGGCCTCGTCTCCGGACACCGCGGCCCGGCACCCGAGCTCCTGGATCGGTCGGTCATCAGCGGCCTGCCGGAGGCGCTGGATGCCATCACCAAGGTCGTCGCAGGTGAGGCCGCATACCGGTCGGCGGCACAGGCGGCAGGCGAGAAGGTCAGACGCGCCGAGGTGCAACGGGTTCTTCAGGAAATGCCCACGGAGGCGTTGAAGACAGCTACCCGTGATCGTCTCCGACTGGGTGCGCTCACCGAGGCGGGGATCAGCACTGTGCAGGAGGTGCTGAGCCACGGCCGGTCGCTTCAGGCATTGCCGGGCGTGGGGGAGACGTCCGCGCGGCGGATGCTCGGGGCGGCGCAGGCCCTCTGGCAGACGACGTACGAAGAGATGCCGGTCCGCATCGACATCAACCGCCGCCGTCCGGAAACCACCGAGTTGCTGCGCCGCCTCGCCGACTGGGACGCGTGTCGCCAGACCCGGGGAGCCGCTGCGGACCTCGAACGGGCTGCCGAACTCGCGCCACTGCGGGCAGCGCTCGGCAGCGAAACCACCCACCTGCTCGTCGTCCCGATCAGGCAGCTTGCCGTCGCAGGGCTGACAGAGAGCATCCAGACCGTCAAGCGGCGAGCCGAGTTGCTTGGCATGTCTTCCGCATCCGGCCGCACGAGCGTCGGCGCGGACCCGTGGGAAGACTTCCTCGCCCGGCCCGCCGACTACTTCGCCATGCTCGCCGAGTTGGGGTTCGTCACCGAGGACGAGAACGCGGTGCACGGTGATCTTCCTGAAGAGATCATCCAGGCGGTGCGCGACCAGGCGCTCAACGGTGAGCATCTGACGGCGTCGCTGCGCGGGTACCAGAGCTTCGCTGCCCGCTTCGCCCTCGTGCAGCGCAAGGTCATCATCGGGGACGAGATGGGCCTCGGTAAGACCGTCGAGGCGATCGCGGTGCTGGCACACCTGAAAAGCAGGGGCAAGACGCACTTCCTGGTGATCTGTCCGGCCGCTGTGGTGACCAACTGGATGCGCGAGGTCTCCCACAAGTCGAAGCTGAAGGTATGCCGGGTCCACGGGCCGGAACGCGACCGCGCGGCTCGCACGTGGATGCGCGACGGCGGTGTCGCCGTCACGACCTACGAGACACTGGCCTGGTGGGAGCCTGCGCTGGGGGAACTCCGCGACCTGGCGTGCGTCGTCGTCGACGAGGCCCACTACATCAAGAACCCGCAGGCACAGCGGACGAGGCGGACGAGGCGACTCGTGACGCGCGCGGACAGGGCGATTCTGCTCACCGGCACGCCGCTGGAGAACAAGGTCGACGAGTTCCGCAACCTGGCCTCCTACGTACGACCGGATCTCACCGTCGACGCCACCGACCTGTCGCCTCGGACGTTTCGCCGGCAGATCGCTCCGGCGTACCTGAGACGGAACCAGGAGGACGTGCTGACCGAACTCCCGGAGCTCATCGAGGTCGAGGAGTGGCTTCCCCTGTCGGCGGCTGACAGTTCGCGGTATCGCGGTGCGGTCGAGCGCGGCAACTTCATGGAGATGCGCCAGGCGGCGATGCTCCAGGGAGCCCAGTCCACAAAACTGCAGCGCCTTATCGAGATCGTCCGCGAGGCGGAGGAGAACGAGCGTCGGGTCATCGTGTTCTCCCACTTCAGGGAGGTGCTCAGTCTGGTCGCCCGGTCGTTGCCCGGCCCGGTCTTCGGGCCACTCACCGGGTCGGTGCCAGCCGCGCAGCGCCAGCAGATGGTCGACCAGTTCTCGGCCGCCAGGCACGGTGCCGTCCTGGTGGCCCAGATCGTTGCCGGCGGTGTCGGGCTCAACATCCAGTCGGCATCCGTCGTCGTCATCTGCGAACCTCAGCTCAAGCCCACCACCGAGGCACAGGCCATCGCCCGTGCGCACCGGATGGGGCAGGTGCAGTCGGTGCAGGTCCACCGGCTGCTCACCGAGGACAGCGTCGACGAGCGGATCACCGAACTCCTGGCCGGGAAGAAGCGGATCTTCAACGACTTCGCCCGGGTCAGCGACATGGCCGATTCCAGCCCGGAGGCGGTGGACCTGTCAGAGGCTGAACTCGTCCGAGCGGTGGTGGCAGCCGAACGGCAGCGCCTCTTCGAACGGGGCTCCGCTGCCCAAAGCGACGCGGCCGACTGACTGCGGGCTATACCTGGTCGGGCACCAGGACGGCTGCGTCGGCGTGGGCCAAGAGGCAGCGGCTGCGGCGCTCGGCCATCCAACAGAACTGACTGGTCGGTAGTGGACGTTTGATCGGCAAACCGACAGACAGGATCCCGACGCGGCCCTTCTTCCGTAGGTTGATCGGCACCGCTCAGCCAGGAGGTTGGATGTCCCACGTCCGCATCCGGATCGACTTCACCCCGCTCACCGACGACGACGAGTTCGTCCTCGGCGAGCTGACCGACGAACTGGCGGACGACCTCCGCGAGATCGGGGAGGTGGAGCGCGTCGAGCAGCCCGTGACAGACCCGCACACCAAGGGCGTCGCGGAGCTGGCGCTCGGCGTGGTGACCGTGCTGGCGGGCGCGGATCCCGGCTACGTGCAGGCGCTGGTCGACGTGGTCCTGGCGTTCCTCCAACGCCACACCGGCCGCCGGGTGCACCTGCGGGTCGGCGACATCGAGCTGACCATCGACCGGCCGACCCACCGGCAGACCGACGAGCTGGTCGCCACGGTGCGGGCGGCGATCGAGCGGGCGCGCCCCTGATGGGTCGGCACGCCCTGCTGCTCGGCACGGCCACCTGCCACGCCGACCGCGAGCTCGCGCCGCTGCCCTCCGTGCGGCAGGACGTCGCGCAGCTCAAGGCACTGCTCGACGGTGCCGGCGAGTTCGACAGCGTACGCGCGGCACTGGATCTGCCGGCGGCGCATCTGCGTCAGGTCGTCGAGGAGTTCTACGGCGCGCGGCGCACGGGCGACCTGGCGCTGCTCTACTACTCCGGCCACGGGGTGCTGCACGGCGACGGGCAGTCGCTGTTCCTGGCGGCGACCGACACGGTCGGCGGGCAGCTGCACGCGACCGCGTTCGACACCGACGGCATGCTGCGCCACCTGCTCAACGACACCAAGGCCAGCCAGAAGGTCGTCCTGCTCGACTGCTGCTTTTCCGGCGCGTTCACGGCCCGCAACCGGTTCCGGGGCGGGGTGCGGGAGGAACCGCGGCGCCTCAAGCGCCAGCGTGGCACCTTCATCCTGACCTCCAGCACCCATCAGAAGGCGTCGAAGGCGCAGGGCCCGGACCGCCCGTCGGTCTTCACCGAGGTGCTCCTCGACGGTCTGCGGGGCGCAGCCGAAGGGCCGTCCGACGACGGGTGGATCACCACCAATGATCTTTCCCGGTACGTGCCGACCGAGATGGCCCGCCGCCGCCAGCACAAGACGGTCGAGTCGAGTGAGGGCGTCACCGAGCCGATCCGGCTGGCGACCGCGCCGGGGTCCGCCGCCGAGGCGACGCGCGCCGCCGCCGTCACGGCGAGCCCTGCCGACGAGGCGGCGTTCGACGCGGACCAGTGGCGTCGCCTGGTGACCTACTACGTCAACTGCATGCAGCGGTCGACCGTGCTGCAGTCGTTCATCGACCCCCGGGCGACCACCACGTACGTCGCGGCTCCACCCGGGTCCGAGGCCGTCTTCACCTCGGAGACGCCCGTCCGGCTGGGCGGTACGGCGGCCAGGCTCGCCGCGCGGGCCCGCGCCGACGGCAGGGAGCTGCAGTACGGCTATCCCGTCGTCGCCGTGCGGCCGGCCCGGCAGAAGGCGATCCAGCTAGCGCCGCTTCTGGTCTGCGATGTGACCATCGGCGCGGACGACGTCCTGCACGCGTCCTTCCCGCCTCGCCCCAGCGCCGCCCTCGTCGACCTGTTCCAGCTCTCCGAGGTGGAGGGCGACGAGCTGCTGCAACGCGTCGAGCAGGCGTTCGTGCCGGGCGACCCCGCCTCCCTCACCGCCACCGTCGACGTGCTGGTGAAGACGTTCGGGCTGAGCCCAATGACGGAGCTGGACCCGGCGTTGCTCGGCGGCACCATCCGGCCGGGGCCGGTGAACGGGGTGCAGAACGCCGCGATCCTCTACACCGTCGACGCGGCGGAGTCGCCGCAGCGGCAGCTCGCCGACGACCTGCGCGCCATGATCAAGAATCCGAAGCTCATCGAGGGGACGGCGCTGGGCGCGCTGGCGCTCCGCCCGGACGGGGCAGCGGCGAGCCCGGGTGGGCCCGGCTCGACGCCCGTGGTGACGGTGGCGATGAGCGCGACGAACGAGGCGCAGGAGGAGATCATCCGGGCGGCGATGTCGCAGCCGTTGACGGTGGCCCAGGGGCCACCGGGCACCGGCAAGAGCCAGCTCGTCACCGCACTGCTGGCGACCGCCACCGCCGCCGGCCAGAGCGTGCTGATCGGCTCCACCAGCAACCAAGCGGTCGACTCGGTGCTCGACCGGGTGACCGGCCTGATCGGCCCGGGCCTGCTGCTGCGTACGGGCAACAAGGAACACCGGATGCAGGAGCCGAAGCACCTCGCCGACATCCTGGCCGCCTACCCGTCGGCCGAGCGGGCCACCGCGCCGGACGACCGGACCCCGCTGCACGAGCTGCGGCTGCTGGCCGAGGAGGCCACCGGGCTCCGCGCGGCGCTGGACGAGCGGCGGCTGCTCGAACGCGACCTCGCCGACCTGGCCACCGAACGCGCCGCCGTCCCGGACCCGGACGCGGTCCCGCTGCCGGCCGACGACACGGCGCTGGCGCACCTCGTCCACCTGACCGACCGGGCGCTCGCCAGCCGGTGGTTCGGCTGGTGGTACCGG
Source organism: Micromonospora haikouensis (assembly GCF_000876225.1). Taxonomy (NCBI): domain Bacteria; kingdom Bacillati; phylum Actinomycetota; class Actinomycetes; order Micromonosporales; family Micromonosporaceae; genus Micromonospora; species Micromonospora haikouensis. The sequence goes on from NZ_JXSX01000001.1 coordinate 1,720,259, forward strand.
TGGCGGCTGCGGTCGTACCAGGTCGTCGACCGGGACGCCGTCGCGGCGCTCGCCGAGCGGGCGGTGCTTGAGTTGCGCTGGCGGGAACGCCTACGACGCCTCGGCGAGCTGCCCGACGCCGAAGCCTCCTGGCGGCGGCTTGTCGACCTGATCGGCACCGAACGGCCCGCCCGCAGCATCGACCTGCTGCGGGCGCAGATCGCCCGCCGGGTGGCCGCCGGGGCGCGGGTGCTCCAGGACCGGGCCGACGAGATGGCCAGGCCGCAGTCGGACAGCTGGTCCTACTTTCCGGAGCTGCTGCGGGTGCTGCCGGGCTGGGCGGTGACCGCGCTCTCGGCCCGCCGCCTGAAGAGGAGCCCCGCCCTGTACGACCTCGTCGTGATCGACGAGGCGGCGCAGTGCACCATTCCCGCGATCCTGCCGATGCTCTACCGGGCGAAGCGGGCACTGCTCATCGGCGATCCGCGCCAGCTCGCGCCCGTGGTGGACCTGCCCGAGTCCGACGACGTCGCCGAGCGGGCCCGTGCCGGCCTGAGCACCGGCTGGCTCACCGCGCGGCGGCTGACCTACACGGCCCACTCCGCGTACGACGCGTTCGCCGCCGCGGCGGCCACGACGCAGCTGCTCGACGAGCACTACCGGTGCCATCCGGACATCGTGGACGTGCCGAACCGGGAGGTCTACCAGGGCCGGCTCACCGTGCTGACCGATCCGGCCCGGCTGGCCGCTCCGGCCGAACCGGCGGTGCGCTGGCGCGACGTGCCCGGCAGGTTCAGCCCCGGTACGACCGGCTCCGGGTTCAACCCGGTCGAGGCCGAGGCGGTCGTCGCCGAGGTGGCGGGCCTGCGGGCGGCGTACCCCGATGCCTCGATCGGGGTGGTCACGCCGCTCGCCGCGCACCAGCGTCGCCTGGCGGCGGTCCTGCGCGCCGCCGGTCTCACCGAGAACCTGCTCTGCGCGACGATCCACAAGTTCCAGGGCAGCGAACGGGACATCATGGTCGTCTCGCCGGTCGGCGCGCACGGGGTCCCGGACCGCACCCGGGGCTGGCTGGCGCACCAGACCAACCTGTGGAACGTCGCCATCACCCGGGCCCGGTCCCAGCTCGTCGTGGTCGGCGACCGGTCGTGGTGGTCGGGCCAGCGGGGCCTGCTGACGGCCCTGGCGTTGGCCGGCGACGCCGCCGACACCCAGCCGGACGCCGGGAACGTGCCGGCGGACCGCCTGCACCGGGCCCTGCGGAACGCCGGGCTCACGGTGCGGCGGGACGTCCCCGTGGCGGGGCAGCCTGTCGACCTCGTGGTACGCCGCGAAGACGCCGAGCTGGCCGTCGTGGTCGACGACCCGGCCGGCGATCCGGACGGCAGGGTGCTGCGCAAGGTGCTCGCCCGGCTCGACATCACCGGAGGCTCCGGCCCGGTGCGTCGGGTGCCCGCGTGGCGCTGCCTGGCCGAGCCGGAGCGGGTGGCGGCGGAGTTGGCCGACGCCCTGCACCGGCCGGGGCCGACGCCCGACGGCGGGTAGGCCGCCGCGGCGGACGCCGCCGGAGGGGCCCCTGGTGCGGGACCCCTCCGGTCAGTGCGAGACGTGCCGGATCGTCACTTCTTGAGCAGTCGCACCTGCACGGTCTTGCTCGCGCGCTGCCCCGTCGCGTTGCCGAACGCGACCGTGACCGTCACGTCGAGCCGCCCCGCCTTCACCAACTGCTGCCGGTACGCGGGCGCGACCGTCACGGTCAGCGTGACCGTGCCCGCCTTGCCCACCTGCTTGGTCACCGCGACCACCTTGTCGCCGGTGAGCGTGAGCGTGCCGGCCGTGTTGACGGTGGCGGTGATCGTCGCCGTGCCCGCCTTGGCGTCGGTCGTCACCTTGCCGAGCTGCACCGTCGGCGGCGGCGTCACGGGGGCTACCGTGCCCACCACCGTCTTGGACAGCGTCGCCCGCCCGGACGAGTCGACGACCAGCGCCTGGAGCTTGACCTGCCGGCCGGCGTCCTTGGCGCTGGGCGTCCAGTCGAACAGGTACGGGGCGACGGTGCTGGTGCCGACCCTGGTGCCGTTGACGAGCAGGGTCGCCGACGCGATGGCGAAGTCGTCGGTGCCCCGGATCAGCGGGTGCACCGTCGTCCCGACCTGGAACACCGCGCCCTGCCCCGGGTCGGCGACCTGGGCCCACGGGGCGCGGTCGGCGACTCGGCCCACCCCGGTCGGCACCGCCTTCGGCGGCTTCGGCAGCCGCTTGGCGACGGTGACGGTGGCCGCGCCCGTGCTGTCGGGGCCGGAGACGGCCTCGACCCCGGTGCGCGGGTCCGCCGGGCTGCCCGCGAGCGGCGCGCGCTTGCCGAGGTAGCTGCCGGTCACCACGAACGGGGCTGCCTCGCGTACGCCCGTGTTGTCGGCGTTGGCGTTGTAGACCGCGAACCCGTTGCCGGTGATGATGTCGCCGGAGGCGGTGAGCGCCCCAACGCTGTCGGTGCCGGCGTCGGTCAGCAGGATGCCGTAGGACTTCTCCGGCGCGGGCGGGTGGTAGTTCCCGGTGATCCGGCTGTCGTTGACGAAGCCGGTTGCCCCGCTGGCGTACCGGATGCCGACCTGCGGGAACACGCTGCTCGACGCGCCCGCGACGACCGTGCCGGTCACGTAGCCGTGGTGGCGGATGCCGGTCCGGGCGGTGTTGTCCGGGCTGCCGTCCGTGCCCCGCGCGCCGTCGAACAGGATGCCGCCCGACTGGTAGCCGTTGACGACGCTGCCGGTGACGGTCACCTCGCTCTCGACGGTGGCGGCGCCCGCCCCCCGGATCACGCCGGTCTTGACGATGCCCCAGCCGTGCGGGTGCTCGGCCAACTCCTGCGCGGTGGTGGCGGCCCGCAGCGGGCCGACGACGCTGTTCGCGACGCGACCGGCCGCGCCGAAGAAGGCGATGCCCGCCTCGGCCCAGACGTCGCCGGAGGTGACGGTCACGCCGGAGATGTCGACGAACATCTCGTTGGTGTCGGTGGAGCCGAGCGACTGCCGCGACACGGTGATCACGTTGCCGCCGCCGTCGCGCAGGTAGGGCTGGTCGCCCGCGAGGGTGCCGAGCGACTGGTCCGGCTCGATGGTCACCTTGTCCGCGCCCGCGCCCTTGATCTTCAGGGGCTTGGTGATGGTGAGGCCGTTGCGCGCGCCGGCCTGCACGGGGTTGGACGCGTGGTTCACCGGCGTCGAGGACTCCTGGTAGACGCCCGCGCAGACCACGATCGTGTCCCACGGCGAGGCGTGGTCGACGGCCGCCTGGATCGAGGTGAACTGGGCGGTGGGGCACTGCTTCCCGTCGTCGTCGACGGTCCAGGTGGTGTTCCCGCGCGGGTTCGCGACCGGGTCGACCAGCGCCACCTTGCCGGGGGTGTTGTCGTACGCGGCGAGGTAGGTCGCCGGGTCCGGGCCGCCGAGGGCCGACTTGCCGTAGCCCGCGCCGTTGGCGTGGTTGCCGTCCGACAGCAGCCGCGCCCCGGCCGCGCTCTCCTGGAAGCGTACGTCGGCGAGCTGGATCGAGCCGGACTTCGGCATGTCGCCCGCCCCGAAGCGGAGTTCGAGCTTGGCCAGGGAGCCGACGTCGACGCCCTGCGCGGCGAACTCGCTCAGCGGCACGCGGATCTGGTCGAGGACGATGTGCGTGTTCGGCGTGTTCGTGCCGGTGGACATGTGCAGGGCGTTGCCCCAGCGCGGGTCACCGGCGTCGACGGTGGCCTCGTGCCCGGCCGTGTCGCTCAGCGCGATGACGAAGCGCTGCGTGGTCGACGCCGGGTCGTACGACGTGGGCAGTTCGTTGGGCCAGACCGGGCTGGTCGGGGTGCCGTTGACGGTGGTGTCGCGGGTGTTGTCGCCCCGGTTGTCGGCGCCCGGGTTGCGGGTGTCGAAGAAGTTGACGGCGGCGCTGAGGGCCAGCGCCTTGAGGCCCCGTACGTCCTTGGACGCGGCCGGGATCGCGGCGGTGAGGGTGGCGGTGGAGGTCGGCTCCCAGGCGAGGGTGAGCTGGCGGCCGTAGGAGTGGTTGATCGGGCTGTTCTCGCGGGTGGCGTTCTGCCCGCCGAGCGCGCCGGCCGCCGGCAGCGGGCAGGGCTTGGCGGCGGTCGGCAGCCCGGTCTTGCCGAGCTGGGCGGGCGCGAAGTCCTGGGGCTCCGGGTTGCACCAGTCGTAGCCGCCGGCCGTCGCCGCCGGCTTCGGTGTGACGCCGGCCGCCTGGGCGTACGGGTCGGCGAAGCCGCTGCCGGTCAGCGGGCCGCCGAGGGCGTTGAGGCCGAGGGGGTTCTCCACCTCGGGGCGGATCACGTCCACCCGCTCCTGCGGCGCGGCGAAGTAGCTGGTGTTGACCCGCTCGTTGCAGGGGATGGCCGTGCCGGACGGGCTGGTCGGGCAGGCCGTCGCCGGGACCTGCAGGCCGCTGTCGGTGTTGGCCAGCTCGCCGGTCAGGTAGGGCTGGAACGCGCCCTCGCCGCCGACGTAGCGGCGGAAGAAGGCGGCCATCGTGGCCAGGCCCAGCTTCTCCTGGTCGCCCATGCGGGCCGCGTCGCCCGAGAACTTGGTGTTCACGGCCGGGTTCAGCGGATCCGAGTTGTCGATCTTGTAGTTCAGGTCGGGGTCGGTGTAGCTGGCCGCGCCGCTGAGCCGCAGGTTGTTCGGGTGGATGTTGTTCGTCGCGAACGGGGCCGAGTTGCCGCAGGCCGCGTCGTTGTTGCCCTGGCCGTCCGCGCCGCCGTCGGCGTACCAGACGGTGTTGTACCAGTTGTGGATCGCGCCGAGGTGCTCGACCTGGATGCGGGGGAAGGGGTCGCCGGGGTTGACGTACTGGCTGCGCTCGAACAGCCGCGCGCCCTGGAGGTTGGACACGTCGCCGTCGCACATCGGCAGGATCGTCAGGTACGGCATGCCGTACGGGGCCTTGCGCTCGTAGTCGACCGGCGCGAGGGAGATGACGCCGCGCAGCGGGTAGCGCGGGCCGTCGGTGCGGATGCGGTTGTAGTCGATGAAGCTCGACACGGCGTCACCGCCGCGCGAGTGCCCCATCAGGCCGATGCGGGTGAGGTCGAGGTGACCGGAGAGCGTGGTGCCGACGGTCGTGTGCTCGTCGACGGGCAGGCCCTCGGCGCGGTTGGCGGCGCTGAGCGCGTCCAGGGTGGCGGCGATGAGCATGCGCCGGCTGTGCATGCCTTTGCCCTTGCTGCTGTCCTGCCGCATCATCAGCTGGTCCTGCGACACCGAGAACGTCGTGTAGCCCCAGGTGGCGAGGTTCTCCGCGAGGTAGGCGTAGCCGTTCTCGTTGTGCTTGAACTGGGCGCAGGTGAGCTGGGCGCTGTTCTGCCCGGAGTCGCACGAGCCGTGGTTGCCGTGCACCAGGACGATCAGCGGCGACGGGGTGGTGCGCTTGGCCCAGTCCGGTGTGTAGAGCTGGCCGCGGATCTCGACCTGCTCCGCCGCCTGGGCCGTCCCCGGCGTCGGGTCGGCCCCGGCGGAGTTGGGTTCCTGGATGCTGGCGAGGCCGAGCTTGGCCTCCTGGACGGCCTGGTAGCCGAACGGCCCGCGCGCCGTCGGGTCGGGCAGGCCCGCCGGTGCGGCGGGGGGCGGTGCGGCTGTGGTGGGGGACGCCGCGCCGGCCGGGGCGGCCAGCGCGGCCGGGGCCGTCAGCGAGACGACCACCGCGAGGAGAATGCGCATGCTCCTCGATGTTCGTACCTTCAAAGTGTCTCCCCGGAAAGGAGTGGAAATGTTCAACGATCGGGGACGCTAGCCAGCTCTCGTTTCTCCCGCGTTTCGTATGGCGTGCGTCTCGCGGCGCGCGGAAACCGCCTCTACCAGGGGATATGCGCCCCGGACGGGAAGCCGGCCGCAACTGTGGCGATTGGGACTCCGGGGTTCTTCGCGACTCATATCCGCGCCGGGAAACGGCGTGCCGAACGGCGCGCGCCGGGTCGACGCAATCTGCTGCGAATTGTCGACCCGCGAATGGAGAGCCGCACTTGAATGTATTGCTGCCCCTCGGTCGGCGCGGGGGCAGGCGGCGCGGGCGGCGGTGCGGGTCACTATCTACGCAACAGGGCCATCACGGGCAAGTAGTGCGCACTCCCGTGGACGTGGCCAAGGGGGCAGTGCGGCCAAGTCCATGACGATTGGGTGCAGGTGGCGGGGAATCGCCGGAGGGGGTGACCGCACAGTGATCCGAGCGATACTCAGCTATTGGTGTCCGGGTCCCCGAGCGGTAGCATCCACATTCGTGACAGTCACTGGACACGATTGTGTCCGTGCCGTCGCGAACGGGCTTTGGCCTATTCGGCCTAAAGTCTCGTACGCGGGATCCCTCGGTCCCGGCGACGGGCAGCCGTCGACCGATCGATCCACCCTGCTTCCGGCTCTCGGGAGAGCCGTGTGACCGGTGGCCGTTGTTCCATTTCGGTGCAGGTCCAGATGCGTGGAAACTATCATTCACGGCTGCGCCAGGACGAGGGAGAAATGGTTGCCATTCGGCAGGTCTCGGCAGATCAGAACAGCGAGCTGGCCGCCTGCGTCAAAGCCTGGCGGCACCGGCTGGTGCCCGACGACCGGCTCCTCGCCCGGCGCCGCCGAGCCCGTCGGTCGAACGTCACCCAGGAGGAGGTCGCGGAGATCGTCGGGGTGAGCGTCGTCTGGTACAGCAACCTCGAACGCGGGGTGCGGGCCAACTACTCGGAAGCCTTCCTCGACGCCGTCGCCGAGGCGCTGCGCCTCGACCGGCACGAGCGGGAGCTGCTGTATCTCCTGGCAGTCGGCCGGATGCCGCCGCCGTCGCCGGTCGGCGCGACCGCCGTCGTCCTCGGCCCCGCCCTGCGCCAGTTCGTCGAGGGGCAGCGCTGGGCGACCTACGTCCTCGACCGGTACGCGCGGGTGGTGCTGCACAACGAGGTGTGCGAGGCCTACTATCCCTGGCTGCGCAGCGATCCCAGCTATCCCCGCTGGCTGTTCACCGACGCCGACGCGCGCCGCCGGCTGGTCAACTGGGACACCGACTGGGCGGCGCCGATGCTCACCCAGATGCGTATCGCCCAGGCGCTGCACCCCCAGGACGCGGGGATCGCCGCCCTGGTCGACGCCTGCCTGGCGACCAACCCCGAGGCCCGCTGCCTGTGGAACGCCCACGCCGCGAACGGGTGCACCCTGCGGTCCCGGCGCGGCATCCGGCTCTCCAGCGACCACCGGACGACGCTGGTCGACGTCGTGACCCTCACCGATCCGAGCGCGAGTGAGCTGCAGATCGTCTCGCTGATTCCGGTGGCCGACCCGGCGTAGCCGCCTTTCACCCCCCGCTTCCCCTCCGGCGAATTCCGCCGTCGGCGATTCCGGCCTGCCCGCCCGACCTCGGCCTTCCCGTGGGCTGCCGGTCCGACCGCGCGCTCTCGCCGAAACCGTTTACACCAACTGCCACTTGGTGAAGTGGCAATTTCTGGCCGCCGCCGCTATCGCCCGGCAGGATTCTCCCCGGCCGCTTCCGGGGGCTATGTGGACTCCCTGCGGCATCGATGTGGACCGGAGGCGGATCATGAATCCATTCGACGATGCGGACGGCACTTTCCTGGTGCTGGTGAACGCCGAGTCGCAGCACTCGTTGTGGCCGGAATTCGCCGAGGTGCCGGCGGGCTGGACCGTGGCATGGGGGCCGGGCGGCCGCGACGACGCGCTGCGCTTCGTCGAGGAGAACTGGCAGGACATGCGGCCGAAGAGCCTCGCCCTCGCCATGGACCAGGCCGAGAACGCCGCGTTCCATGGGTGAGGACGGTCGGCGCTGGCCGCTGAGCAGCGAGCAGCAGCGGCTGTGGTTCATCGACCGGCTGGCGCCGGCCAGCGCCGCCTACCACGTGCCGGTGTCGTGGCGGCTGCGGGACGCCGTACCGCTGCCGGAGGTCGTCGCCACCGTCGGCCGCCTGCTGGCCCGGCACGACGCGCTGTTCACGGCCTTCGCGGAGGTCGACGGCGAGCCGGTGCAGCGCCTGCTGCCGGCCCGCGAGCTGCCCCTGGAGGTGCACGACCTCACCGGCTGCCCGGCCGCCGAGCGCGACGCCCGGTGCGCCGAGGTGGTGCGGGAGGTGTCCCGCCGACCGTTCGACCTGGGCACCGGGCCCCTGGTCCGCGCGGCGGTGTTCGCCGTTGACGACCAGGTGCGGCTGCTCCACCTCACGTTCCACCACATCGCCGTCGACGGCCTCTCGCTGGAGATCGTCGAACGCGACCTGGCCGCCGGCCTGGGCGGTGCTCCCGTCCCGCCCCCGCCCCGGGCCGCGTACGTCGAGCACTGCGCCCGGCAGCAGGAATGGCTGGCCGGGCCGCAGGCGCAGCGGGACCTCGACCGGCGCGTCGAGCAGTTGCGGGGCGCGCCGGAACTGCTCGAACTCGGCCGCGACCGGCCCCGGCCCCGCGACTTCACCTACCGGGGCGAGACCCTGCGGTTCACCGTGGAGCCCGGCGTCCGCGACCGGGTGCGGGCCCTGGCGGCGGGCAGCGGCGTCACGCCGTACGTGGTGCTGCTGGCGGCCTTCCACGTCTTCCTGCACCGGCAGACCGGGCAGACCGACCTCGTCGTCGGCTCGCCGGTCGCCGGCCGGGGGGACACCCGGTTCCTGGACGTGGTGGGCCTGTTCGCCGGCACGATGGTGGCCCGCACCGACCTGGGCGGCGAGCCGACGTTCGAGGCCGTCGTGGCGCGCACCCAGGAGTCGGTGCTGGAGGCCCTGGAGCACCTCGACGTGCCGTTCGACCGGCTCGTCAACCGCCTCGTGCCGCAGCGGGTGCCCAGCCACGGCCCGCTCGTGCAGGTGCTGTTCGCGTTCCACGAGACCGGGCCGGCGGCCGGGGCCGGCGCCGCGGGCGGAGCCGGGGCGGGAGCCGGCGGGTCGTTCCTCACCCGCGAGTTCGTGCCGACGGACACGGCGAAGCTGGACCTCACGTTCACCGTCTACGACGTCGGCGACCGCTTCGACATCGAGATCGAGTACTGCACGGACCTGTTCGGCCGCGACTCGGTCGAGCACTTCTTCCGGCACTGGTCGCACCTGCTGTCGAGCGCTCTCGCGCAGCCCCGGCTGGCGATCGGACGCCTCGCGGCGACGGACGCCGCCGAGCGGTCGCTGATCCGGTCCTGGTCGGCGGCCCAGACGTCGGCGGCGGTGGACCCGGCGGGTGACGACGCCGACCTGACGGTGCACGAGTTGGTGGGTCGGTGGGTGGATCGGTCGCCGGGTGCGGTGGCGGTGGTGTGTGGGGAGGTGGTGTTGACGTATGGGGAGTTGGGTGCGCGGTCGGATGTGGTGGCGGGGTTGTTGCGGGGGTTGGGGGTTGGTGGGGGTTCGTTGGTGGGGGTGTGTGGTGGGCGGTCGGTGGAGTTGGTGGTGTGGTGTCTGGGGGTGTTGAAGGCTGGTGGGGCGTATGTGCCGTTGGATGTGGATTATCCGGCGGAGCGGTTGTCGTGGATGTTGGCGGATTCGGGTGTGTCGGTGGTGTTGGGGGGTGTGGGTGCGGCGGGTCGGTTGCCGTCGGGTCCGTGGCGGGTGGTGGAAATCGACGGGGAAGCTGTGGAGCCGGTCGACGAGGTTCCGCCGGTGCGGGTGTCGGGGGACAGCGCGGCGTATGTGATCTACACGTCGGGGTCGACCGGCCGCCCCAAGGGCGTCACCGTGACCCACCGCAACGCGGTCCGGCTGTTCGCCTCGGCCGCCCGCGACTTCACCTTCGGCCCCGACGACGTCTGGTCCATGTTCCACAGCTCGTCGTTCGACGTCTGCGTCTGGGAGACGTGGGGCGCGCTGGGCAGCGGCGGCCGGCTCGTCGTGGTGCCCTACTGGGTCTCCCGCAGCCCCGACGACCTGTACGCGCTCGTGCGGGACGCGGGCGTGACCGTGTTCAGCCAGACCCCGTCCGCGTTCGTCCAGTTCGAGGCCGCCGACGCCCGCCTCGCCGACCCGCTGCCGCTGGCGCTGCGCTACGTCGTCTTCGCCGGTGAGGCCCTGGACCACGGGTCGGTGCGCCGGTGGGCCGGGCGGCACGGCTGGGACCGGCCGCGACTGGTCAACATGTACGGGATCACCGAGACCACCGTGCACAACACGTTCCGCGAGGTCGGGCCCGACGACCTGACCCGCGCCCTCACCCAGATCGGCCGCCCGCTGGCGGACCTGGCGATCCACGTCCTCGACGGGAACCTGCGGCCCTGCCCGGTCGGCGTCATCGGCGAGATGTACGTCGGCGGGCCCGGGGTCGCCCGGGGCTACCTCGGCCAGCCCGGACTGACCGCCGGACGCTTCGTGGCGGACCCGGTCGGCGACGAGCCGGGCGCGCGCCTCTACCGCAGCGGCGACCTGGCCCGGTGGCGTCCCGACGGGACCCTGGAGTACGCCGGCCGCGCCGACAGCCAGATCAAGATCCGGGGCTTCCGGGTGGAGCTGACCGAGATCGAGGCCGTCGCCCACCAGTTCCCCGGCGTCACCGGCACGGCCGTCACCATCCGGCCCGACGACGCGGGGGCCCCGCAGCTCATCGCGTACGTGGTGCCGGAGGCCGGGTCGACGGTGGCGGTCGCCGAGCTGCGGCAGTGGCTGGCGGACCGGCTGCCCGACTACATGGTGCCGGCGCGGTTCGTGGAGCTGGCGGCGATCCCGCTGACGCCGAGCGGCAAGACCGACCACCGGCGGCTGCCCGACCCCGTCGAGGAGGCCCGCCCCGCAGGCAGCGGCGACTACGTCCCCCCGCAGGGCCCGGTGGAGCGGCGGCTCGCCGAGATCTGGGTCGACGCGCTCGGCCCCGTCCAGGTGGGCCGGCACGACAACTTCTTCCACCTCGGCGGCGACTCGATCCGCAGCATCCGGGTGCTCGGCGCGGCCCGCGCCAGCGGCATCTCCTTCGAGCTGCAGGAGCTGTTCCATCGCCCCACGATCGCCGAACTCGCCGCCGTGTGCACGGTCGTCGACGTCCCCGACGCCCCGACGCGCCGCCCGTTCGAGCTGGTCGACGCCGCCGACCGGGCCCACCTGCCGGGCGGGCTCGTCGACGCGTACCCGATGACGGCGTTGCAGGTCGGCATGGTCTACGAGATGACCCGCGACCCGGAGCGGCTGCCGTACCACAACGTCGACAGCATGAAGGTGCGCGCGCCGTTCGAGGCCGACGCCTTCTCCCGGGCGGTCGCGCACGTCGTGCGCCGGCACCCGATCCTGCGTACGGCGCTGTCGCTCACCGACTACAGCGAACCGCTGCAGCTCGTGCACGCCGAGGCGGTCCTGCCGGTCGGCTGCGACGACCTGCGCGACCTCGACGAGGCGGCGCAGGACGAGATCGTCCGGGCCTACCTGGAGCACCAGCGGGTCACCCCGTTCGACCACGACCGCCCGCCGTTGCTGCGGATGCACGTGCACCGCCGCTCGGACGACGTGTTCCAGTGGACGCTCACCGAGCACCACGCCGTGTTCGACGGCTGGAGCCTGCACTCCACGCTCAGCGAGATCATGCGGGTCTACCAGGGCCTGCGCGACGGCGTCGAGCCGGCGGACCCGCCGCTGACCGCGCAGTACCGCGACTTCGTCGAGCTGGAACGCGCCGCCCTCACCTCGACCGAGACCGAACGGTTCTGGCGCGAGCGGCTGGCCGAACCGCCGGACACCCGCCTGCTGCGCTGGCCCGACGGGCCCGTGCCAGAGCTGCCCGGCGAGCAGCGCTTCCTGGGCGAGTGGTGGTATTCCACCGACGCCCGCCAGCGCTACGGCTCGGTGGAGACCGTGCTCAGCCCCGAGCTCTGCGCGGCGCTCGGGGACCTGGCCAACCGGTGCGGCACCCCGCTGAAGGCCCTCTTCGTCGCGGCCTGCCTGCGTACGGTCGGCTACGCCACCGGCGCGACGGACGTGCTGGTCGGCGTGACCGCCAACGGCCGGCCGGAGGAGGCCGGCGGCGACGACGTGCGGGGACTGTTCCTCAACACGCTGCCGTTCCGGCTGGCGCTGCCCGACGGCACGTGGACGGACCTGATCGCCGCGGTCTTCGCGGCCGAGCGCGACATGCTGCCGCACCGCCGCTTCCCCATGGCCGAGATGCAGCGCCGGCTCGGCATGGACCAGCCGGTCAACGTCAACTTCGTCTACAACCACTTCCACGTGATGGCCGAGATGCTCTCCGGCCGGGGCACCGAGATCCTCGACGGCAAGATCGGCAGCTTCTCCACCGTCCGCGCCGAGCCGACGAACTTCCCGCTCAACATCGGCGTCGTCCGCGACCCGGTCTCCGACCGGGTGCTGCTGGCCATGGACTTCCACACCGACGCCGTCCGGGCCGAGCAGGTCCGGCTGCTGCGCGACTGGTTCGTGGCCGCCCTGTGGGACATGGTGACCAACCCGGACCGCCGGTACCTGCGCGAGCCGCTGGCCGGCGCGGCGGAGCGGTCCCTGCTCGCCTCCTGGTCGGCGGCGGCCGCGCCGCCCCCGGCGCCGGCCGATCGCGCGCTGCTGGTGCACGAGTTGGTGGGTCGGTGGGTGGATCGGTCGCCGGGTGCGGTGGCGGTGGTGTGTGGGGAGGTGGTGTTGACGTATGGGGAGTTGGGTGCGCGGTCGGATGTGGTGGCGGGGTTGTTGCGGGGGTTGGGGGTTGGTGGGGGTTCGTTGGTGGGGGTGTGTGGTGGGCGGTCGGTGGAGTTGGTGGTGTGGTGTCTGGGGGTGTTGAAGGCTGGTGGGGCGTATGTGCCGTTGGATGTGGATTATCCGGCGGAGCGGTTGTCGTGGATGTTGGCGGATTCGGGTGTGTCGGTGGTGTTGGGGGGTGTGGGTGCGGCGGGTCGGTTGCCGTCGGGTCCGTGGCGGGTGGTGGAGGTCGACGGGGAGGCTGCGGCCGAGGTCGGTGAAGTCCCGCCGCCGGTGCCGGCGACAGGGGACAGTGCGGCGTATGTGATCTACACGTCGGGCTCGACCGGCCGCCCCAAGGGCGTCACCGTCCCGCACTCCGCCGTCGCCCGGCTGCTGCACTGGGGCGAGGAGTTCCTGACCGCCGGCCCCGACGACGTCTGGTCCATGTTCCACAGCTCGTCGTTCGACTTCTCCGTGTGGGAGATCTGGGGCGCGCTGAGCACCGGCGGCCGGGTCGTCGTGGTGCCCTACTGGGTCTCCCGCAACCCCGAGGACTTCCACCGCCTGGTCACCGACGCCGGGGTCACCGTGCTCAACCAGACCCCCTCCTCGTTCGCCCAGTTCGAGGACGTGGACTCCCGGTCCGACCGGCCCCACGCGCTGCGCTGGGTGGTCTTCGGCGGCGAGGCCCTGGAGCACGCCTCGGTGCGCCGGTGGGCCGCCCGGCACGGCTGGGACCGCCCGCGACTGGTCAACATGTACGGGATCACCGAGACCACCGTGCACGTCACCGCGCGTACCCTCGGGCCCGACGACGTCGGCGACGGCCTCAGCCGGATCGGCCGCGAGGTGGCCGGCCTGACCGCCCACGTCCTCGACCCGATGCTCGTGCCCGTGCCGCTCGGCGCGGTCGGCGAACTCTACGTCGGCGGCGCGCGGCTGGCGCGCGGGTACGTGGGGCGACCCGGACTCACGGCGGAGCGGTTCGTCGCCGACCCGTACGCCAGCCCGCCCGGCGGCCGGCTCTACCGCACCGGCGACCGGGTGCGGCTGCGCCCCGACGGCGACCTGGAGTACGCCGGCCGCGTCGACAACATGGTCAACATCCGGGGCTTCCGGGTCGAACCCGGCGAGGTCGAGGCGACGATCGCCCGGCACCCGGACGTCGGCGCGGCCGTCGTGGTGACCCGCCCCGACGAGGCGGGACGCGCCGGGCTCGTCGGCTACGTCACCCCCGCCGGCTCCGCCACCCTCACGGCGGCGCAGGTCCGCGAGTGGCTGCGCCACCAGCTTCCCGAGTACCTGCTGCCGGCGCGGCTCGTGGTGCTCGACGCGCTGCCGCTGACCCCGACCGGGAAGGTCGACCGGGCGGCGCTGCCCGAGCCCGAACTCGACGGGTCGCTCACCGGCCCGGCCCCCCGCACCCCGGCCGAACGCATCCTGTGCGACCTCTTCGCCGAGCTGCTCGGCGTGCCGGAGCTGGGCATCGACGGCAGCTTCTTCGGCCTCGGCGGCGACAGCATCATGTCCATCCAGCTCGTCAGCCGGGCCCGCCGCGCCGGCCTGCAGCTCAAGCCGAAGGACGTCTACCAGCAGCGCACCGTGCGCGCCCTGGCCGCCGTGGCGACCACCGTGGACGGTGCCGACGGCGGCCCCGCCGACGACGGCACCGGCACCGTGCCACTGACGCCGATCATGGCCTGGGCCCGGGAGGAACTCGGCGGCCCGCTGGACGCGTTCAGCCAGTCGATGCTGGTGCGGGTGCCCGCCGGGCAGACCGTCGAGCGGGTCCGCGAGGCCGTGCAGGCGCTGCTCGACCACCACCCCGCGCTGCGGATGCGGGCCCGCACCGGGCCGGGCGACGAGCCGTGGGAGCTGGAGATCCCACCCGCCGGGGCGGTACGCGCCGACGACTGCCTGCGCGTCGTCGACCTCGCCGACGCCGACGCGGCCGACCGGCCGGCGCTCATCGCCGCGCAGGCGCGGGCCGCCCGCGAGCGGCTGCGCCCCGCCGACGGCGTGCTCGTGCAGGCCGTCTGGTTCGCCGCCGGCCCGGCAGTCGGGAACCGGCTGCTGCTGGTCGTGCACCACTTCGCCGTCGACGGGGTGTCGTGGCGGATCCTGCTGGCCGACCTGCGCGCGGCCTGCGCCGCGCTCGACGCGGGGCGACGGCCGGAGCTGGAGCCGGCGGGCACCACGCTGCGCAGCTGGGCGCGGCAGGTCGCGGCCCTGGCCGGGGAGCCGACCCGCGACGACGGGCCGACGCGCGACGACGGGCCAGACCGCGTCGATGCGCCGACCCGCGCCGACGAGCTGGCCGCCTGGACGCGGCTGCTGGACCGGCCCGACCCGCCCCTGGGCGACCGGCCCCTCGACCGCCGCGTCGATGTCCACGGGCGGCTGCGCAGCGTCACCCGCACCGCGTCGCCGGCCTGCACCTCCGCCGCGCTGACCACCGCACCGGCCGCCTACCGGACGGGGGTGGACGAGATCCTGCTCAGCGCGCTGGCGCTGGCGCTGCCGCCCTGGCTGGCCCGGCGGGGCCGGGGCGGCTCCGACGGGGTGCTGGTCGCCCTGGAGGGGCACGGCCGCGACGGGCTCGTGCCCGACGCCGACCTGTCCCGCACCGTCGGCTGGTTCACCCGCATCCATCCCGTCCGGCTCGACCCGGGCCCCGTCGACGGGGCGCAGGCGCGCACCGGCGGCCCGACCGTCAGCGCCGCCGTCAAGCGCGTCAAGGAGCAGCTCAACGCCCTGCCCCCGGCCGGCGGGTACGGCGTGCTGCGCTACCTCGACCCCCGGACCGGCCCCGCGCTCGCCCGGATGCCGGCCCCGCAGGTGGCCTTCAACTATCTCGGCCGGTTCCCCGCCGCCGAGCCGGACGACTGGGGTCCGGCGGAGGAGGGCCTCGTGCTGCGGGGCGGGGCCGACCCGGGCGACCCCGTGCCGCACGCCCTGGAGATCGGCGCCGTCACTGTCGACGGCCCGGCCGGGCCGCAGTTGCGTACCACCTGGTCGTGGCCGGCGGGGCTGCTGGCCGAGACCGACGTGGCCGACCTGGCCGACGACTGGCACGCCGCCCTGGAGGCCGTCGTGGCCAGCTCGGCGACACCGTCCGCCGGCGGTCACACGCCGGCGGACCTGCCGCTGGTCTCGCTGACCCAGGACGAGATCGACGACCTTGAGCAGGAACTCGCGGCGGAACAGGGAGCGGTGTCATGACGACGTCGAACATCGAGGACATCCTGCCGCTGGCGCCGTTGCAGGCCGGGATGATGTTCCACTCCTGGCAGCGCAGCGCCGGCCCGGAGGTGCAGACCGCGCAGCTCATCCTCGACCTGCACGGCCGGCTGGACGCCGCCGCCCTGCGCGCCGCGGCGGAAGGGCTGCTGCGCCGGCACCCCAACCTGCGGGCCAGCTTCCGGGAACGCCGCTCCGGCGCGCCCGTGCAGGTGATCACCACGGGGGCGGGCCTGTCGTGGACGGAGGTGACCGTCGAGCCGGGGGAGGACCCCGACGCCGCCCTCGCCCGGCACACCGAGGCCGACCAGGGCCGCCGGTTCGACCTGCGGCGGGCCCCGCTGATCGTGTTCCGGCTGATCCGCGTCGACGGCGACCGGCACCGGCTCGTCGTCACGTACCACCACATCCTGCTCGACGGCTGGTCCACGTCCCTGCTGATCCGCGAGCTGTGCGCCCTCTATGAGCACGGCGGCGACGGCGCGGCGCTGCCGCCGCCGGTGCCGTACCGGGACTTCCTCGCCTGGCTCGCCGCGCAGGACCGGCCGCGCGCCGAGGCGGCCTGGCGGGCGGCGCTGGCCGACCTGGACGGGCCGACCCTCGTCGCCCCCGCCGACCCCACCCGCGCCCCCGTCTGGCCGGGCAGCCTGCCCGGCGAACTCGGGCCGCAGGAGACGGCGGACCTCGTCGCGTTCGCCCGCCGGCACGACCTCACCGTCAACACCGTCGTCCAGGCCGCGTGGGCGCTGCTCGTCGGCCAGCTCACCGGCCGCTCCGACGTGACGTTCGGCGCGGCCGTGTCCGGGCGGCCCCCCGAGCTGGCCGGCGCGGAGAGCATGGTCGGCCTGCTGATGAACGTCGTGCCGGTGCGCGTGCGGCTGCGCCGCGACGAACCGCTGTCGGCGCTGCTGACGCGGATCCAGCACGAGCAGGCGCACCTCATCGAACACCACCACCTGGGCCTCGCCGACGTGCAGAAGGTCGCCGGGACGGGCGAGCTGTTCGACACCTGCGTCGCGTTCGAGAACTTCCCCGAGTCCGGTGAGCTGCGCTGCGGGCCGCTGCGCGTCGAAGCGGGCGCGGACGACGCCGCCCACTACCCGCTGAGCCTCAACGCGGCGGCCGGCACCCGGCTGCGGCTGCGGCTGTCGTACCGGCCGGACCTGTTCCCGGCGGCCTTCGCCCGGGGCCTGCTGCGCCGGTTCACCCGGCTGCTGACGGACCTGCCCGCCGCGACGGCGACCCGCACCGGGCGGCTCGACCTGCTCGGCGTCGAGGAGCGGCACCGGCTGTCGACCCAGTCCCGCAACCCCGACCCGGTGCCCGTGGCGACGCTGCCGGCCCTGGTGGAGGCGTGGGCCGCCCGCACCCCCGACGCGGTCGCCGTGCGCTGCGGCGCGCGCAAGCTGACGTACGCCGAACTGAACGCCGACGCGAACCGGCTCGCCCACGCGCTCGTCGCCCGGGGGATCGGCCCGGAGCGGCTCGTCGCGCTCGCCCTGCCGCGCGGCATCGACCTCGTCACCGCGATCCTCGCCGTCACCAAGGCCGGCGGCGGCTACCTGCCGGTCGACCCGGAGTACCCGCGCCCCCGCGTCGAGCAGATGCTGGCCGACGCCGAGCCGGCCTGCGTGGTGTTCGCCGGGGCGGACGCCGCGCCGGTGGCCCGCGTCGCCGCCGAGGCCGCCGGGCTGCCCCGTCTCGACCTGCGCGACCCGGCGCTGGCGGCGGAGCTGGCCGCCCGCCCGGACCGCGACCCGACCGACGGGGACCGCCGCGTCCCCCTGCTGCCGACCCACCCCGCGTACGTGATCTTCACGTCCGGGTCCACCGGCCGCCCCAAGGGCGTCGTCGTCACCCACCGGGGCGTCAGCAGCCTCGCCGCCACCCAGGCCGCCCACCTCGGCGTCGACGGGCGGGCCCGGGTCCTCCAGTTCGCCTCGCCCAGCTTCGACGCCTCGTTCTGGGAGCTGTGCATGGCGCTGACCTGCGGCGCGGCGCTGGTCGTGCCGACCGAGCGGCTGCTCGTCGGCGAGCCGCTCGCCGAGTGCGTCCGGGCGCACGGGGTCACCCACGCGACGCTGCCCCCGGCGGTGCTCACCCAGCTCGCCGTGCAGCCGCTGCCGACCCTGCGCTCCCTGGTGCTGGCCGGCGAGGCGCTGCCCGCCGAACTGGTGACCCGCTGGGCGCCGGGCCGCCGCATGGTCAACGCGTACGGCCCGACCGAGACGACGGTGTGCGCCACCATCAGCGCCGACCTGCGCGCCGACCGGGTCGAGGCCGGGGCCGCCGTGCCCATCGGCCGCCCGGTCCGCAACTGCCAGGTGTACGTCCTCGACGACAGCCTGCGGCTCGTCCCCGCCGGGGTGGCCGGCGAGCTGTACGTGTCGGGGCGGGCGCTGGCCCGCGGCTACCTGCGCCGGCCGGGGCTGACCGCGACCCGGTTCGTCGCCGACCCGTACTCGGGGCCGGGCGAGCGGATGTACCGCACCGGCGACCTGGTGCGCTGGCGTCCCGACGGGGAGCTGGAGTTCGTCGGCCGGGTCGACGACCAGGTGAAGGTGCGGGGGCACCGGATCGAGCCCGGCGAGGTGGAGGCGGTGCTGACCCGCCACGACGCCGTCGCCCAGGCGGCGGTGGTCGTCCGCGAGGTCGGCACGGGCGGCCGGCAGTTGGTCGCGTACCTGGTCGGGACGGCGGGCGGACCCGCCCCCGACCCGGCGGCCGTGCGCGCCTTCGTCGCCGCCCACCTGCCCGAGTTCATGGTGCCGAACATCTTCGTGCGGCTCGCGGCCCTGCCCTTGACCCCCAACGGGAAGGTCGACCGGCTGGCCCTGCCCGCGCCCGGCCAGGAGCCCGCCCCCGGCGACGACCTGCCGGGCACGGCCACCGAGAAGCTGCTGTGCGACCTGTTCGCCGAGGTCCTCGGCGTGCCCACCGTCGGCGTGGGGGACAGCTTCTTCGGCCTCGGCGGCGACAGCATCTCGTCGATCCAGCTCGTGAGCCGGGCGCAGAGCGCGGGGCTGGCCATCCGGCCCCGGGACGTCGTCGCCCACCCGACCGTCGCGCGGCTGGCCGCCGCCGCCGACCTGGCCGCCGACGTCGCCGCCGACCGCACCCGCGACGCCGCCGTCGCCCGCGCCGACGACGGGGTCGGCGAGCTGGACCCGACGCCGATCATGGAGTGGCTGCGGGCGGCCGGCGGGCCGGTGGACGGCTACTACCAGTCCATGGTGGTGCGCGTGCCGGCCGGGCTCACCGAGGCCGACCTGCGCGCCGCCGTGCAGGCGGTCCTCGACCGGCACGACACGCTGCGGATGCGGCTGGACCGGCCGTCCTGCCCCGACGGCCCGTGGCGGCTCGACGTGGCCGCGCCGGGCAGCGTGCCGGCCGCCTCGGTGCTGACCCGGGTGCCCGTCGACCCGGCCGATCCGGAGCCGGCCCTGCGGGCGGTCGTGGCCGCGCACGCCCGCGCGGCGCAGGCCCGGCTCGCGCCGGCCGCGCGGGTCATGCTCCAGGCCGTCTGGTTCGACGCCGGCCCGCAGGCCCGGGGCCGGCTGCTGCTGGCCGCCCACCACCTCGCCGTCGACGCCACCTCCTGGGGGATCCTGCTGCCCGACCTGGCCGCCGCGTGGGCGGCCGCGTCGGCCGGCGCCCGGCCCGAGCTGGCCCCGGTCACCACCTCGTTCCGGCGGTGGTCGGCGCTGCTCGCCGAGGAGGCGACCCGGCCGGCGCGCACCGCCGAGCTGGACCTGTGGCGCGGGGCGCTGGCGGCACCCCCGCCGCCCGTCGGCACCCGCCCGGCCGACCCGGCCCGGGACACCGCCCGCACCGCCCGCAGCCTGGCCCAGACCGTGCCGGCGGAGCTGTCGGCGGCGCTGCTGCGCCGCGTCCCCGACGCGTACCACGCCGGGGTCGACGAGGTGCTGCTGGCCGCGCTGACCATCGCGGTCGCGTCCGCCCGGCCCGGCGGGCTGCTCGTCGACGTCGAGAGCCACGGCCGGCAGCCGCTGACCGAGCACGTCGACCTCGCCCGCACCGTCGGCTGGTTCACCAGCCTGTTCCCGCTGCGGGTGGACCCGGCCGGCGTGGACTGGGCGGACGTGTGGGCGGCCGGGGCGGGCGTCGGCACCGTCGTCAGGGAGGTCAAGGAGCGGCTGCGGGCCGTGCCCGACAACGGCATCGGGTACGGGCTGCTGCGCCACCTCAACCCGGCCACCGGCCCCGAACTCGCCGGGCTGGGCCGCCCGCAGCTCGGCTTCAACTACCTGGGCCGGCTGAGCGGCGCGGCGGAGGCCGACTGGACCCCCATCGCGCAGGACGCCCTCGGCGGCGACGTCGACGCGGACATGCCGCTGCCGCACGCCGTGTCGCTGAACGCCGTGGCCGTGGACGCCGCCGACGGGCCCCACCTGCGGGCCACCTGGACCTGGGCCGGCGACGCCGTGCCCGAGCACCGGGTCCGCGAGCTGGCCGACGCGTGGCTGCGCGCGCTACAGGTGCTGGCCGACAGCGCGGCGACCCCGGCGGCGGGCCGGATCCCGTCGGACTTCGACCTGGTCGACGTCGGGCAGGCCGAACTCGACGCCATCGGGGCCGAGTACCCGCGCCTGACGGACCTGCTGCCGCTCGCGCCGCTGCAGGAGGGCATCCTCTACCACGCCACGTACGCCGGGGCCGGCGCGGACGTCTACACCGCCCAGCTCACCCTGGAGCTGACCGGCCGGCTCGACCCGCAGGCGCTGCGCCGCGCCGCCCAGGGCCTGCTCGCCCGGCATCCGCACCTCGGGGCGGCGTTCCGGCAGCGGCTCGCCGGCCCGCCGGTGCAGGTCATCGGCGACGGCGTGGAGCTGCCGTGGCAGGAGACCGACCTGTCGGCGCTGCCCGACGCGGAACGCGACGCCGAGGCCGCCCGGATCGCCGACACCGAACGGCGGCGGCGGTTCGACCCGGCCCGGCCGCCGCTGCTGCGGTTCAGCCTGGTCCGGCTCGACGCCGAGCGGCACCGCCTCGACTTCACCCACCACCACATCCTCCTCGACGGCTGGTCGCTGTCGCTGGTGGTGCGCGACCTCATCGCCCTGTACGAGCACCACCGGGGGGCCGCCGCCCCGCCGCCGCCCGTGCCGTTCCGCAGCTATCTGGCGTGGGTGGCCCGGCAGGACCGGTCCGCCGCCGAGGCGGCGTGGCGGGAGGCGCTGGGCGGGCTGGCCGAGCCGACCCTGCTGGCCGGTCCGGGCGCGGCGCACCCGACGGCGCTGCCGCGCGACGTCGACCTGGAGCTGGACGAGGAGCTGACGGCAACGCTGACCGCCCTGGCCCGGTCGCGCGGCGTGACCGTGAACACCGTGCTCCAGGGGGCCTGGGGCGTGCTGCTCGGCTACCTCACCGGCCGCGCCGACGTGGTGTTCGGCACGCCGGTGGCGGGACGCCCGCCGGACCTGCCGGGCGTCGAGCAGATGGTCGGGCTGTTCCTCAACACGCTGCCGGTGCGGGTGCGCACCGGCCCGGGGGAGACGTTCGGCGACCTGCTGACCCGGCTGCACGGCGAACAGTCGGCCCTCGTGCCGCACCAGCACCTCGGGCTGGGCGCGGTGCAGCGGCTCGCCGGCACCCAGGGCACCCTGTTCGACACCCTGTACGTCTTCGAGAACTACCCCGTCGCGCTCGACGGCGCCCCGGCCGTGGGCGAGGCCCGGATCACCGCCGTGGCGGGCCGCGACGCCACCCACTACCCGCTGGCCGTCGTCGTGCTGCCCGGCACCCGGATGCGCGTCCGCGTCAGCCACCAGCCCGACCTGGTCGACGCGGCGACGGCGACGGCGGTGCTGGAGCGGCTGGCGGCGCTGCTGCGGGCGGTCGTCGCCGAACCGGGCACCCCGGTCGCGCGGCTCGCCCCGCTCACCGGCGCGGAGCTGCGCCTGCTCGCGGACGCCAACGACACCGCCCACCCGGTAGAGGCCGCCGACGACCCGGCCGCGCCGCGCACCCTCGTCGGCCTGGTCGAGGCGCAGGCGCGGCGCACCCCCGACGCGGTCGCCGTCCGCTGCGGCGACGAGGAGCTGACCTACGCCGCCCTCGACGCCGCCGCCAACCGGCTGGCCCACCTGCTGATCGGGCGCGGGGCCGGCCCGGAGCGGGTGGTGGCCGTCGGGCTGCCCCGCTCCCCGGCCAGCCTCGTGGCGATCCTCGCCGCCGTGAAGGCGGGCGCGGCGTACCTGCCGGTGGACCCGGACTACCCGGCCGCGCGGCGGGCGCTCATGGTCCGCGACAGCGCGGCCGTCTGCGTCGTCGCGACCCGGGACACCGCCGGACAGCTGGTCGCCGACGGCTGCCCCGCCGACCGCTGCGTCGCCGTCGACGACCCGGCCGTGGTGGACCTGCTCGACCGGCAACCCGCCACCGCACCCACCGACCGGGACCGGCGCGCGCCGCTGCGCCCTCAGCACCCCGCCTACGTCATCTACACGTCCGGCTCGACCGGGCGGCCCAAGGGGGTGGTCGTCCCGCACGCCGGCATCGTCAACCGGCTGCGCTGGATGCAACAGGAGTACGGGCTGACCGCCGCCGACCGGGTCCTGCACAAGACCAGCCTCAGCTTCGACGTGTCCGTGTGGGAGATGTTCTGGCCGCTGTCCACCGGCGCGGCGGTCGTCGTCGCCGACGCCGAGGAACAGCGCGACCCGACCCGGCTGGCCCGGCTGATCGCCCGGCACGGGGTCACCACCGCACACTTCGTGCCGTCGGTGCTCGCCGCGTTCCTGGCCGAGCCGGTCGCCGCGCACTGCGCCGGCCTGCGCCGGGTGATCTGCAGCGGCGAGGCCCTCGACCCCGACCTGGCGCACCGCTTCCACGCCACCTGCGGCGCGGAGCTGCACAACCTGTACGGGCCCACCGAGGCGTCCGTGGACGTCACGTACTGGCCCGTGCCGGCCGGCGCACGCCCGGCGTACGTGCCGATCGGCCGGCCCATCTGGAACACCCGGGTGCACGTGCTCGACGGCTGCCTGCGCCCCGTACCGCCGGGCGTGGTGGGCGACCTCTACCTGGCCGGCGTCGGCCTGGCCCGGGGCTACCTGGGCCGGCCCGCCCTGACCGCCGGGCGGTTCCTGGCCGACCCGTTCGGCGGCCCGGGGGAGCGGATGTACCGCACCGGCGACCGGGCGGCCTGGGACGCCGCCGGCCAGGTGGTGTTCCACGGGCGCGACGACCAGCAGGTGAAGGTGCGGGGCTTCCGCGTCGAGCTGGGCGAGATCGACGTCGCGCTGGCCCGCTGCGCGGGCGTGGCCGCCGCCGCGACGACGGTCCGGGAGGACGTGCCGGGCATCCGCCGCGTCGTCGGCTACGTGGTGCCGCAGCCGGGAACCCCGTTCGACCCGGCCCGGCTGCGCGCCGAGCTGGCGGCGGGCCTGCCGGCGTACCTGGTGCCGGCGGCGCTCGTCGAACTCGCCGCGCTGCCGCTCGCGCCCAACGGCAAGCTCGACCGCGCCGCCCTGCCCGCGCCGCTGCCGCCGGCCGCCGAAGCCGCCAGACCCGAGGCTGATGCCGGTGCGGTCACCGCCTGGGAGGCCCGGCTGTGCGCGCTGTTCGGCGAGGTGCTCGGCGTGCCCGCCGGGGTCGACGACGACTTCTTCGACCTCGGCGGGGACTCGCTCACGGCGATGCGGCTGGTGCACGGCGTCGAGGCGCTCGGCGTCGACCTGGAGGTCCTGGAACTGATGCTGCACCCCACCCCCGGCCGACTGGCCGCGCACCTGCCCGAACCCACCCCTGCGAACGAAGGTTGACGACAATGCTGACGCTGGGATTCAGCGGCCTCGACCGCGGCACGGCGCTCAAGCGCGCGATACTCGGCGACGGGTGGCGGCGGGAACAACGGATCGTCCAGGGCCTCGACTCTGCGGCGGCCCTGGTCGACGAGACCGGGGTGATCGCCGCCGCCGCGCAGGAACGCTACGACGGCGACAAGGGCACCGGCCGCTTCCCCCGCGACGCGATCGACGCCTGCCTGCGGGCGGCCGGTGCGACGATGCGCGACGTCGAGGTCGTCGCCCACGGCTTCCGGTACGAGCCGTCCCCCGTCTGGCGGCTCGACCACCTCGCCACCCGGTGGTACGAGGAGGTGTACGCCCAGCGCGTCCAGCGGGAGACCTTCCGCGCCCACTACCCGCCCGCCGTCGCCGAACCCTGCTTCGTCCACGTGCGCCACCACGTGGCCCACGCCGCCAGCAGCTACTACCTCAGCGGCTTCGACGAGGCGCTGGTGGTCGTGGCCGACGGCATGGGCGAGCAGGAGTCGCTGACCGTGTTCGAGGGCCGGGGCGCGTCGCTCGACCAGTGCGGCAGCTACCCGATCATGAGTTCGCTGGGCATCCTCTACAGCGTCTTCACGCACTACCTGGGCTTCCAGCCCGGCATGGACGAATACAAGGTGATGGGCCTGGCCCCGTACGGGGACCGGCAGCGCTACCGGGGCCCGCTCGACGAGTTCGTCCGGCTCGACCCCGACGGCCGGTTCGCCGTGCCGCTGCTGTCGGCCAACAAGTCCCCGATGGAACGCGAGACGCACCAGGGCGTGCTGCGCCGGCTGGAGGAGAAGCTCGGCCCGGCGCGCGAGCCCGACGCCGAGCTGGCGCAGCACCACATGGACGTGGCCGCCGCCCTCCAGGACGCGCTGGAACGGACGCTGCTGCACGTGCTCACCGAGTACCGCCGCCGCACCGGGTTGCGCCGGCTCTGCCTGGCCGGCGGCGTCGCGCTCAACTGCTCCGCCAACGGGGTGATCCTGCGCAGCGGCCTCTTCGACGAGGTGTTCGTGCAGCCGGCCGCCGGCGACGACGGCACCGCCTTGGGCGCGGCCCTGGCCGCGCTGCGCGAGGCGCGGCCGGCGGCGCCGGCCGGCATGG
This sequence comes from Micromonospora haikouensis, assembly GCF_000876225.1. Taxonomy (NCBI): domain Bacteria; kingdom Bacillati; phylum Actinomycetota; class Actinomycetes; order Micromonosporales; family Micromonosporaceae; genus Micromonospora; species Micromonospora haikouensis. Next base: position 1,745,009 of record NZ_JXSX01000001.1, read on the forward strand.
ACATGCCGTACTGGGGGGACGACCTCGCCGCCGCCGACGTCGCGGCGGCGCTGCGCGACCTCGGCCCCGGCTTCGCCGTCGCGCGGCACGCCGAGGAGGACCTGGTCCGCGAGACCGTGGCGCTGATCGAGGGCGGTGCCACGGTGGCGCTGTGCCAGGGCCGGATGGAGTTCGGCCCGCGCGCCCTGGGCAACCGCAGCATCCTCGCCGACCCGCGCTCGCCGACGATGCGCGCCCACCTCAACACGGTGGTCAAGCAGCGCGAGGAGTTCCGCCCGTTCGCCCCGGCGGTGCCCGTGGAGGACGCCGCCACCTACTTCGACATCCCGCCGGGGACGCAGGCGGCGTTCCGGCACATGCTGATGGTCACCGGCGTGCGGGAGCCCTACCGGGACCGGCTGCCCGCCGTCACCCACGTCGACGGGTCCGCCCGGGTGCAGGTGGTGCAGCGCGAGTCCGCGCCGCTGTTCTGGGGGCTGCTGCGCGAGATGGGCCGCCGGACGGGGCTGCCGGTGCTGGTCAACACGTCGTTCAACCTGCGGGGTCAGCCGATCGTCCGCACCCCCGCCGAGGCGGTCGCCACGTTCGCCCGGTCCACCCTGGACGCGCTCGTCCTCGGCGACCACCTGGTCCGGCGCACCGGCACGGGCGCCGGGGCGGGGCGCGACGCCGGTGCCGACGCGGGGAGGACCGCGTGAGTATCGACAACCAGCCGGCGACGGCCGACGCCGCGCCGTACGCCGAGATCGTGCACGCCGCCTTCGGGCAGGTGCTGCGGCGGGACCGGATCGACCCGGCCGCCGACTTCTTCGACCTCGGCGGGCAGTCCCTCCAGGCCGTCGAGGTGGCCCTCGAACTGCGCCGGCGGACCGGCATCGCCGTCGACCTGGACCTGCTGTTCACCTGCCGGCGGCCCGTCGACGTGGCCGCGCACCTTGCCCGGCACGCGCCGTCGGCGCGGGAGACCCCGATGTCGCCCACCGAGGAGCGGCTGCTGTTCTCCGACCGGCTGCACCCGGGCTCGCCGCTGTACTGCGTCCCGGTGCGCTACCGGTTCGCCGGCGACGTCGACGCCGAGGCGCTGCGCGCCGCGCTGCAGGACCTGGTGGACCGGCACGAGGCGCTGCGCACCTGCTTCACGGCGGACGGCCGGCGGCTGGTCCGGTCGGCCGCCGCGCTGCCGTGGACGGTCGTGGACCTGTCCGGGGAGGAGCCCGCGCGGGCCGCCGCCGAGGCCCGCCGGTACGTCGCGGAGGAGGCCCGCCGCCCGGTGCCCACCGACGTGCCGCCCCTGGCGCGCGCCTGCCTCGTCACCGAGCCCGGGGACCGCGCGGTCCTGCTGCTCACCCTGCACCACCTGATCGCCGACCAGCACTCGCTGGACCTGCTCGACCGCCAGCTCCAGCAGTCGTACGGCGAACGCGTCGGCCTGGCCCGGGACCTGCCGCCGCTGCGCCGCCGGGGCCTGGCCGGACGCCCCGACGCGGCGGCGGCGCGCGCCCACTGGCGGGGGCAGCTCGCCGGGTTGGGCGGCCGGATGGCGCTGCCGGCCGACCGGCCGCGCCCCGATGTGGTGGGCCCGGCCGGCGAGGTGGTGACCGCCCCGGTCGACGCCGCGCTGGTGGCCCGCCTCACCGAACTGGCGACGGCCTGCGCGGCGTCGGAGTTCATGGTGCTGCTCGCCGCGTACGCGGCGTTCCTCGCCCGGGTCGCCGCGCCCGGCGGCGCGGCGCATGCGCCGGAGGTCGTGGTCGGCGCGCCGCTGGGCGGGCGGACGGCCGACGACGAGGACACGGTCGGCATGTTCGTCAACGTCCTGCCCGTCCGGGTGCGCGTCGGGCCCGACACCACCTTCCGGCAGCTCGTCACGCAGGTGCGCGGGCAGGTCAGCGCGGCGCTGGCCTACCAGTGGACGCCGTTGCAGGAGCTGGTGGCCGACGCGACCGCCGCCGCCGGTGCGGCCGGGCACCCGCTGACCCAGGTCAGCATCTCGCACGTCGACGACCGCGCCTGGCACTGGGCCCCGGCCGGGGCCACCGCCGCCCGCGACGTCCTGTCGACCGGCACCGCCAAGTACGAGCTGCTGTGGACGGTCACCACCGGCGCGACGTCGGCGACGTCGGCGCTGGAGGCCGCCGCGGACCTGTTCACCCGGGGCCGGGCCGAGGAGCTGCACGGCCGGCTGCTGGCCGACCTCACCCGGCTCAGCGCCGCCCCGGACGCCCCCGTCGCGGCGACGCTGTCCGTCCCGGAGACCCCGCCCGCGCCGGTCGCGGCGGCTCCGTCGGTCGCGTCGGCCCCGTCCCGGCCCGCCGGCCGGGTCCCCGGCGGGTACACCCGCCAGCCCGTCGACCGGCCGGTGCACGAGCTGGTTTCGCAGCGGGCGCGCGCCTACCCGGAGGCGGTCGCCGTCCGGCACGGCGGGAAGAGCCTGAGCTACGGCGAGCTGGACGCCGCCGCCGCCGGGCTCGCGGGGCACCTGGTCGAGGCGGGCGTACGGCCGGGGGACCGGGTCGCCGTGGCCGCCGAGCGGGGCGCGGACGCGGTCACCGCGTTCCTGGCCGTGCTGCGCGCCGGGGCGGCGTACGTGCCCGTCGACGTGGCCCAGCCGCCCGCCCGCAGCCGGACGATCCTGCGCGACAGCGGCGTGCGGCTCGCCCTGTGCCAGCCGGGCGCGCAGGAGCACGTGCCGGCCGGGGTGCCGACCGTCGACCTGGCCGCCGCGCTGGCCGGGGCCGCCGACCGGCCCGCGTCGCCGCCGGTGCCGGTGACCGTCCGGCATCCCGCGTACGTCATGTACACCTCCGGCTCCACCGGGACGCCGAAGGGCGTGGTGGTGCCGCACGAGGCGATCCTGCGGCTGGTGCCGCGCTCCAACTTCCTGAGCCTGCACCCGGAGGACGTCGTCGCGCACCTGTCGAACACCGCCTTCGACGCGGCCACCCTGGAGGTCTGGGGCGCGCTGTGCGCGGGCGCGACGCTGGCGGTGGTGCCCCGCGAGGTGGCCCTGTCGCCGCACCGGATGGGGCGGTTCCTCGCCGACACCGGCGTGAGCGTCATGTTCACCACGAACGCGCTGCTCAACGCCATCGTCGCGCACGTGCCCGACGCGTTCGCCGGACTGCGGGTGCTGCTCATCGGCGGCGACCAGTACGCGCTGGAGCCGGTGCGGCGGATGCTGGCCGCCGGCGCGCCGCAGCACCTCGTCAACGCGTACGGGCCGACGGAGAACACCACCTTCTCCGCCGCCCACGAGGTGACCGCCGCCGACCTGGACCGGGGTGTCCTGCCGATCGGCGGGGCCATCGACGGCACGTACCTGCGGGTCCTCGACGACCGGCTGGCCCCCGTCGCGCCCGGCGGCACCGGCGAGCTGTACGTCGGCGGCCAGGGGCTGGCCGACGGCTACGTGGGCGACCCGGGGCGCACCGGCGCCGCGTTCGTCGCCGACCCGTACGCCGTCGAGCCCGGCGCGCGGCTCTACCGCACCGGGGACCTGGTGCGGCTGCTGCCCGACGGCGGCGTCGTGTTCCTCGGCCGCCGCGACGACCAGGTCAAGGTCAGCGGGTTCCGGGTCGAGCTGGGCGAGGTGGAGCGGGTCCTCGGCGACTGCCCCGGGGTGGGCGAGGGCGCGGTGCTGGCGGTCGCCGCCGCCGACGCCGTGGAGCTGGTCGCCGTGCTGACCGGCCCGGCCGACCCGGGCGAGGTGCGGGAGTTCCTGCGGGCCAACCTGCCGGCGTACATGGTGCCGGCGCGCTGCCACCGGGTGCGGCGGCTGCCGACGACCAACAACGGCAAGGTGGACCGGCCGGCGCTGCTGGCGGAGCTGGGCCGCGCCGCTGCCCCGGATCCGGCCGCTGCCCCGGCCCCGGATCCGGACACGCCGGTCGCCCCGGCCGACGGTTCGCCCACACCCGGCGCACCGGCCACCGCCGACGACCCGGTCGCCGCCGGTCTCGCCGACATCTGGCGGGACCTGCTGGGGGTCGCCGACGTCGCCGCCGACAGCCACTTCTTCGCGCTGGGCGGCACCTCCATCAAGGCCCTGCACCTGGTCGGCGCGGTGCACCGGCGGTTCGGCGTGGACCTGCGGATCGTCACCGTGTTCCGCCGGCCCGCCTTCGCCGACCTGGCCCGGGAGATCACCGACCTGACCCGCGAGAGCACCGACCTGGCCCGCGAGACGACCGACCCGGCCGGGGAGACCACCGACCTGGTCGGGACCGAGCGGAGGGGGCACGGCGATGGACCTGGGCGACCCTGACCTCTACCTCGACCCCGGCCGGTTCGCCCGCTGGCGCGACCACGCCGCCAGCGACGCCGTGCTGTGGAGCGAGGCCGGCACGTCGCCGGGCGGCTTCTGGTCGGTGTTCTCGCTGGCCGGGTGCCGCGCGATCCTCGCGCCGAAGGCGCCGTTCACCTCCGAGTACGGGATGATGATCGGCTTCGACCGCGACCACCCCGACAAGGCGGGCGGCGGGATGCTCGTGGTCGCCGACGGACCCCAGCACGGCCGGCTGCGCAGCGTGATCATGCCGTTCCTGTCCCGGGCGATGGCCGAGTCCCTCGACGACGTCGTCCGGCAGGAGGTGCGCCGGCTCGTCGCCGACGCCGTCTCGGCCGGCGGTGTCGACGTCGCCGCCTCGCTCGGGCCGGTGATCCCGGCGAGCGTCGTCTGCCGGATCCTCGGCGTGCCGGCGGACGACCGCGACATGCTCATCGAGCTGACCAACCACGCGTTCGGCGGCGCGGACAGCACCTTCGACCGGATGTCGCCGGAGGCGGCCCACTCGGAGATGATCCTCTACCTCGCCGACCTGGTGGCCGACCGGCGACGCAGCCCGGGCGACGACCTGATCAGCGCGCTGGCCGCCGACAGCCGCTTCGACCTGCGCGAGGTGCTCCTCAACTGCGACAACGTCCTCGTCGGCGGCAACGAGACGACCCGCCACGCGATCGCCGGCTGCTTCCACGCGCTCGCCACGTCCCCGGGGACCCTCGCTGGCCTGCGGGCCGACCCGGGCCTCGTCGGGCCGGTCGTCGAGGAGGTCATCCGGTGGACGTCGCCCGCGATGCACGTGCTGCGGGTCGCCACCGACGACGTCGACCTGCCCGGCCAGCGGGTGTCGACCGGCGACGCGGTCGTGGCGTGGCTGCCGGCGGCCAACCGGGACCCCCGCCACTTCGACGCCCCCGACGAGTTCCGCCCCGGCCGCGCCGCCAACCACCTGGGCTTCGGGTACGGCCCGCACCACTGCCTGGGCGCGGCGCTGGCCCGGCTGGAACTGCGGGCGCTGCTGCTCGCCCTGGCCGAGTTCGCGGGGGCGGTGGCCGTGCTCGGGGAGCCGGTGCCGCTGCGCTCCAACCTGGTCCACGGCTATCGCCACCTTCAGGTGCGGCTGGAACCCGTCGGCCGCCCCGCCAACCACCGAGAGGCGCTGAGTTGAGTGACCGCGTTCAGGGACGGCCGGTTTCGGCGGCTGTACATCGGCGACGCACTGTCGGGCTTCGGCGACACCGCGCTGCTGCTGGCCCTCGGCATCTGGGTCAAGGACCTCACCGGCAGCAACTCGGCCGCCGGCGTGGTCTTCCTGGCCATGGGCCTGCCGGTGCTGTTCGCCCCGCTGGCCGGGCGGCAGATCGACCGGGTACGCCGCAAGACGCTGCTGATGGTCACCAACGGCATCGCCGGGCTGGTGGTGCTGGCGCTGCTCGGGGTGCGCAGCGCCGAGGACACCTGGATCATCTACGCCGTCGCCATCGTGCACGGCTGCGTCGCCACGGTGCTCACCGCGGGGCGCAACGCCCTGCTCAAGGACCTGCTGCCCGACCGTGACCTGCCGTCGGCCAACGCGGCGTTCGGCACGCTGTTCGGGTTCACCCGCATCCTCGCGCCGCTGGTCGGCTCCGGCATCTACGCCGCGTTCGGCGGCCACCTGCTGGCGCTGATCGACGCGCTGACCTTCCTCGCCGCCATCACCGCGCTCGCGTCCGTACGTGTCGCCGAGTCGCCGCCGGAACCCACCGGCGAACGGTTCGGCACGGAGCTGCTCGCCGGCCTGCGGCACATCCGGTCGGTCCCGTTGCTGTCCCAGGTCACCCTGGTCAGCGCCGTCGCGTTCGGGGCGGTGGGGTTCCTGGAGCCGATCATCTTCGTGGTGGTCGAGGACGGGCTGCACCGACCGGCCGCGTTCTTCGGGGTGATCGTCAGCGTCCAGGGCATCGGCTCCATCGCCGCCGGCTTCACCGGCGCGTGGCTGCTGCGCCGTGCCGGCGAGGCCCGGGCCATCGGCGGGGCGCTGGTCGGCCTGGGGCTCGGCTGCGCCGCCCTGGCCGTCGGCGCGACCCCCGTCGTGCTGGGCGGGGCGATCGGGATCGGGCTCGCGGTCACCTGGTTCTCGATCGGCTGGAACACCCTGCTGCAACGGCACACCCCCTCGCGGCTGCTGGGCCGGGTCTTCACCACGGCGGGCATGCTGGTGACGGTCCCGCAGACGGCGTGCATCGGGGTGGCCGCCGTCCTCATCGGCGTCGTGGACTACCGCGTCCTGCTGGCCGTCCTGTCGCTGGTGATCCTGCTGTCCGGGCTGCGGCTGCTGACCCGCCCGAAGCCGACGCCCGTGCCCGCCGAGGAGAAGACCGACCAGACCGAGCTGGAGGTGGCCCCGTGACCACGGCCGAGACCTCGACCCTCCACCGGACGGTGCGGGTGCCGTTCGCGGGGCACCGCGCGGGCCGCTGGCCGATGCCCCACGGGCAGAGCAACGTCTTCGACTGGATGCCGAACGAGGGCACCGGCGCCGTGTTCGTCGTCCACGCCGACCTGCCCGCCGGCCGCACCGTCGACGACGTGCTCGAAGCGGCCGGCGCGCTGGTGTCCCGCCACGAGGGGCTGCGGACGGTCTACGAGGCGGGTCCCGGCGTCGAGCGGGCCCAGGTGGTGTCCCGGTCCGGCCACGTCGAGGTGACGCTGCTCGAACTCGGGCCGCAGGCGCGCGACCGCACCTGGATCACCGATCCGCCCCGCCCGTTCGACCACGGTGCCGACTTCCCCGTCCGGATGGCGGTCACCACCGACGCCGGGGTGCCGGTGCGGGCCGTCTTCGAGTTCTCCCACACCGTCGCGGACCTGGTGGGGGCGAACATCGTGCTGGACGAGTTCGTCGGGCTCGTCGCCACGCCCGCCGACCGCACGGCGGCCCCGCCGGCCTGGCAGCCCGCCGACCAGGCCGAGTACGAGCGGACCCCCGAGGCCCGCCGCCGGATGGCGAGGACGCTCGACTACTGGCGCCGGCAGCTGCACACCCTGCCGCCCTGCCTCGTCTCCACCCCGGCCCGCCGCCAGGGGCCGCCGGAGCACCGGCTCGCGACGCTGCGCTCCACCCCCGTCGCCGCGGCCCTCGCCGAGATCGCCAAGCGGGCCAGGGTCACCCCGGCCAGCGTCCTCGTCACCACGACGGCGACGCTGCTGTGCTGGTGGACCGACACCGACCGGGCGATGCTGGAGGCCCTCTACAGCAACCGGGCACTGCCCCGCATGCAAGACTTCGTCGGCAGCATCGCGCAGAGCGCGCTGGTCCCGTTCGCGCCGGCCCCCTCGTTCCACGAGACCCTGCGGCAGACGCACCTCAACATCTTCAACGCCTACCAGTACGCCTACTTCGACGCGACCGCCGTGGAGGAGCTGGTCCAGTCGATCGGCTCCCAGCGGGGCTGCCAACGGCACCGGGACCTGGTGATCAACGACATGAGCACCTCCCGGGGCGGCGTCTTCGACGGGCGGGCCGGGGTGCCGGTGCGGGGCACCGAGGTGGAGAGCGGCCTGGAGACGCAGACCACCGGCCCGGTGCAGCTCGTCATCCTGCGTACCCGGCCCACCGTCGTGGTCGGCCTCACCCACGACGTACGGCACGTCACCACCGACGAGGCGGCGGAGCTGCTGTGGTCGATGGAGCGGATCCTGCTGACGGCGGCGGAGCGGGACATCGACTACGACCGGCTCGGTGACCTGGTCGGACTCGACCGGGTCGAGCGCGGCGACAACTGGGTGGAGATCGACTCCGCCTGGATCGACCTCGCCGAAAGCGAGCGGGTGCTCCGGGAGGCGACCGGCGACCCGTACGCCAGGGTCGTGCTGCGGGACGGGCCCGTCGGCGCCCGGTCGCTCGTCGGGTACGCCGCCCCGGCCGACCCGCGCGTCGACCCGCGCGACGTGCACCGGGCGATCATGGCGACGCTCGGCGGCCGGCACGGCGCGACCGCCCCCGACTCGTACGTCCTCTGCGCCCACCCGCCCCGTCGACCCGAGGACCCGGCCGCCTGGCAGGCCCAGCCGTTCCGCGCGGCGGGCACGGGCAGGTAGGGGCAGCGCCCGTCGAACCTTTGCCGCCCCGCGTCCGTACCACTGTGCGGGAGGTCGACACCATGGCCGTACGCCGCATGTTCGCCGCCGCCGCGGTCGCTGCCGCGACCGTGGCGCTCGCCGCGCCCCCGGCATACGCCCACGGGGCCCCCACCGACCCGCTGAGCCGCGCCGCCGCGTGCCGGCCCGGCGGCCCCCACGCCGCGACCCCCGCCTGCCGGGCGGCCGTGTCGGCCGGCGCGGCGGTCCGCGAGTGGGACAACATCCGGGTGGCCCGCATCGACGGGCGGGACCGGCAGCGCATCCCCGACGGGGAGCTGTGCAGCGGCGGGCTGTCCGCCTACCAGGGGCTGGACCTGGCGCGCTCCGACTGGCCGGCGACCGAGCTGACGGCGGGCGCGAAGTTCACCTTCCGCTACCGCACGACGATCCCGCACCGGGGCACGTTCCGGCTCTACTCGACCGTCGACGACTACGACGCGAAGCGGCGGCTGACCTGGGTCGACCTGGAGGCGGAGCCGTTCCTCACGGCGACCGACCCGCCGATCCGCGACGGGGCGTACCAGATGACGGGCCGGCTGCCGGCGGGCCGCGCCGGGCGGCACCTCATCTACACGATCTGGCAGAACTCCGACACCCAGGACACCTACTACTCCTGCTCCGACGTGGTCTACCGCGAAGCTGCGGGCCCTGGCGGCGGCCCGGCTGGGGGGAAACCGGCGCCGGCCGCCGTCGCCCCGGCGGGGGAGTCTGAGCCGGCCGCCGCCCCGGAGGTGCTGGCCGCCGACGCGGGCACGCTGGGCGCGCCGGCCGGGGATACCGTCGGGGGCGCGCCCGGGGTGCCTGTGGCGTCGGTGAGCCGGCTCGGCCCGGGCGGGTGGCCGGTCGCGGCCGGCGCGGCGGTCACGCTGGTCGTGCTGCTGGCCGCCCTGGTCGTACGTCTGCGCCGGCCCGCCGCCCCGCCACCCGGCCGCCCCTGCGGAGTACGCAACCACCGCGCCGGCCGCCGCCGGGTCTGGTGAGCTGCCTCAGCCGAGGTTGGGCTTCGGCGTGCTGTCAGCCGTTCTCCGTTGCGCAGCGGGCGGGGTCGAAGACCGGATCGGCGATGGCCTCCATCAGCCGCTTTGCCGGCGTGTAGGTCGGATCCACATGGCGGCCGAGAACGATCGCGGCGACCGTGGCGACACCCGCGACCTTCAGGGCGTGGGCCAGTGACTGCACGCGGGCACCGGTCGTCCAGGTGTCCTCGAGGATCAGTGCGTGGATCGGCGATGGGGACGAGGGAATGGCCGGGGCGAACCAGTCGGCGTGGAAGTCGTGGTCGTCCGCCCCATACCTCGGGTTGACCGCGCTGTCGATCCAGGGCAGGTGGAGCCGACTGCCGACGAGGTCGGTGAGCGGATGAATGCCGGGGCGGCGGGTGCTGGGGACGGTGATGACATGTGTTGGCGGTGCGCCGGTGCGGGCCGCCACGCAGGCGAGGTGGTCGCGCAGGAAGAGCAGCAAGACGGCGAGCAGGCTTCGTCGAGCCTGCTCGGAACGGGCCGTGCCCTTGTACGCCCTGAGGTTGTGATGGTGCTGCCAGGTGCGTGGCGAGTAGGAGATCGGGAGCACGAGGTCCGCGAGGATCCCGGCCGAGCGGCTCAGGTGGGACTGGCAGCGGAAGCAGAGCGGGTAACCCTCGCCGCGCACCCCCCGGCATGTGGGACAGATCCAGGGGTACGCCGGCAGCGGGTTGCGTAGGTAGCCGCGCTGGACTTCGACGTACCGGTGAATGGTGCTCCAGCGTTGGTCAGCGGAGGGCGAAGTCAGGGAAGTTCTCCAAGCCGGCTTCGGTGGGCTGATAGCTGAGGATGTCGTCGACGGCCTCCAGCAGTTGCGCGGTGCCGTGGACGACGTAGACCCCGGGGTTCTCGGCGAACGCCCTGGCCCAGTCGCACCGCATGACCTGACTGGTCAGGACGACGGGGCGGCCGTGCTGGAGGGCGAGCCGGGCCTGGATCCTTGCTCCGCTGGTCTCGCCCGCCTCGACGACGACGGTCGCGACCGCGTATCCGCTCATCACGGCGTTGCGCATGGGGAAGCTCTGCCGACTGGGCGGGGCATCGGGCCAGAACTGGGAGATCAGCAGCCCGACGTCGGCGATGTGGTCCTGTAGGCGTCGATTGTCCGGCGGATAGTACCGACGGATGCCGGTGCCGATGACGGCGACGGTGCGCCCCCCTGCCTCCAGCGCGGCGGAGTGAGCGGCCGTGTCGATGCCGCTGGCGAGCCCACTGACCACGGTCACCCCGCGCCCGGCGAGGGTGGTGGCGACGGCACGGGCGATCCGTAGCCCGTCCGCGCTTGCCCTGCGGCTGCCGACAACGGCCACCGCCCGGTCGTGAAGGCGCAGGTCACCTCGACTGAACAGAAGCGGCGGCATCTCCCGGATGCCGAGCAGTTGGGCCGGGTAGGTGGCGTCGAAGAAGGCGTGGACGCCGATCCCGTCTGCCTGCCAGCCAACGATCTCGGTGGCGGCGGCGTCGATCAGGTCGGTGGTCGAATCGTCGGGAAAGAGGGTGTCGGAGTGGCCGATCGTGCGGTCCAGGACGGCCTTGGCGCTGCCGTTGTCCTGGATGTCCAGGGCCGTCTCCGACCAGTTCACGCGGGGGCGACGAAGTAGGGCGACCAGTGCGGCCCGTTCGGTCATCGCCGTGTCCATGCGGACGATCGTAGGCCCTGGTCTGCCCTCCTGGCCCGGCCCTCCCGGCCGTTGTCGCTGGTGGGATTCTCCGACGAGGGCCATCGGTCGAACATATGTTCGACCTATATCGGGGGTCAAGGGCGGGCTGTCAGCCGCCACGTTGGAGCGGATCATGAGCCGGGTGGCTGATCGGCGGGGACCAGGACGCCGCTGCCGGACCAGTTGATGTCCTCGCTGGCGAAGGACTTGTCCGGCTCGCCGTCCTCGTCGAGCGTCGAGTAGCCGGCGTGGTAGCGCCCGAAGCCGTATCCGCCGGCCGCCAGGGTGGCCAGGGCCCAGGGCAACAGCCCGTCGCGCAGCTTGTCCGGCACCTGCCGGTCGACGGGCACCCGGACGACCCCGAGCAGGTCGTACCACTCGTCGGGCGTGCCCGCCTCGAGCACCCGGCAGAGCGAGAACGCGTGCCGCACCTCCGGCTCCAGACCAATCCACCTGACCTCGTTCAACATGCTGCCTCCTCGGTGAAGGTCCCGGAGAGAGCATCGCCGACCACGATGCTTATATCAAGGGCATAGCGCGCGGCGAGTCTCTGGACTATGGTCGCCGATGTGCCTGTGACCGTGAACGGATGGGGTTGAGATGACGACGAACGCCGCAAGAACCCGCCGCAAGTCGACGCCGCCGCTCGCGTCGCCCACGGTGCAGGCGTGGGAGCTGGGGCTGCGTCTGCGGGAGCGCCGCGAGGAGGTGGGCATGACGGCGGTCGCGGCGGGCCGCGCCAGCGGCATCACGCAGGCGTACATCTCCGGGGTGGAGGCCGGGCGGGTCAAGCTGCCGGGCGACCGGCTGGCCCAGCTCGTCAAGATCTACGAGATCGACCCGTCCGACGCCGCCGAGCTGGAGGAGCTGCGGGTCGGTGCCATGCAGCGGGCCTGGTGGCACCAGTATTCGCAGCTCTTCCCGGCCGACTTCCTCCGCTTCCTCGGCTACGAGGCGGGCGCGGAGCACATCCGCACCTACGACAACGAGCTGCTCCACGGCCTGTTGCAGACCGAGGGGTACGCCCGTGCGGTCATCCGGGGCGGCAACACCTATGTCCGGCTGACCGAGATGGACCGGCGGGTCGCCGCGCGGATGGCGCGGCAGCGGCGGCTCGGCGACGACCACCCGATCCGCGTGACCACCGTGATCGCCGAGGGCGTGCTGCGGCAGCAGGTGGGCGGCCCGGAGGTGATGCGCGCCCAGCTCGACCACCTCGACCGGCTGCTCACCGAGCGCCCCGAACAGATCGAGATCCGGGTGATGCCGTTCGCCGCCGGGGCGCACCCCGCGCTCGGCGGCCCGTTCCAGATCCTGTCGTTCCCGTCGCCCCGGCTGCCCGACCTGGTCTGGCAGGAGGTGCTGACCTCCAGCGACATCATCGACCAGTCGAGCCGGGTCGCGGACTACGTGGTGACCTTCGCCGAGGCGCGGGAGCGGGCGCTAGGCTCGGACGAGTCGCTGGCGCTGATCCGGCGGATCGCGAAGGAGATGACGTGATGGCCCCTCGCCCCACCCCCGACCGTGGCTGGTTCAAGTCCTCCCGCAGCTCCAACAACGCGGCGTGTGTCGAGGTGCGGTTCGTCGGCGGCGCGGTCGACGTCCGCGACACCAAGGACCGCAGCGGCCCGACGCTCGCCTTTGACGGCAGCTCGTGGTCCAGCTTCCTGACCGGGCTCAAGGCCGAATCGGCGCGGTAGCGCGAGCTTTCGCTCCTGGATCCAGAACCGCCACCCCTGCCGGAGGGGGCGGGCTACGACACGGCCTCGGCGAGGTCCGCCGTCTCCTGGCACACCTGATCACCACCACCCGACCCTTCGGCCAGATCCATCGATGGTCACGATGGTGATGCCGCCATCAGTGCCGCGCTGAACGGGCCCACTATCAGCGAAGACGCCGAATCCACCAGCTATGGCTGGAGAGTCGGGGAGCGTTGTGTGTTGGTCGCGTGTCGCGCAGTGGGTGTGATCGATGGGCTGGGTTCGGTCAGTGGGCGGGTGTGGATCGAGTGCGGGGGTACCCGTCTGACCTGCCTGCCTACCCGCCCTGCTCGCTGCCCCGTCGCGCCGAACGCACATCCCGAGAAACGTCCGCCGACAGCGACGGGCGTCGAAGTGGGTGAACCTCATGCCCCCCGACATCCGGCGTGATCATGTATGTTCGGCAATGCCTGCCGGCCCGGCGGGTGACGGCAAAAATTTGATTGGGCGAAGGTGATCGCCAATGCGGGCACTCTGGCCAGGTGGGATCGTGATAGCCTGCCAGGCTTCGATAGCACTTGTCTTCGGGCTTGCGGCGGCAAGTAAGGTGTGGCGACCGGGCGCGTTCCGGCAATTTCGTGATTCGTTGCCCAGAAGCCTCCCGGTGACGACGCGCCTTGCCCCAGCGCTGGCCATCGCTGTGGTGCTGGCCGAGGTGATGGTCACGCTCTGCGTGATGGTGCCGGCGCTCGCAGCCGGTGCCTTCGCCCTCGCCGGCATTCTGTTGCTCTTCTTCACCGGGTCGATTTTGTTGATGATGAGGCGCGATTCGCGGGAGCCTTGCTATTGCTTCGGCGCAAGTCCCCAGCCCGCGGGCCGGCTGGAAATGCTCAGAAACCTTGTTGTCCTGGCCGTGGCGGCGGCCGGGCTCGTCGGTGCCTCAAAAATGGCTACACCGGGCTCGTACGCCTCCTGGGAAAGCCTACTGATGATCTCGGCCGGGTGCGTGTTCGCCATTCTCATCATCAACGCACGAGAGATCGCGGACCTGGCTAAACCATAGTCGCCCCTGCCACACAGGAATTCGCCGCCCTTCGACTGGAGAAACAAGTGACCGTACTCGCCGCTGCCGTCGTCTTTCTTGGGCTGCTGTGCCTGCTCAACCTGCTCTTCACGCTCGGCGTCATCCGCCGCCTCCGCCAGCACACCGAACAACTTGCCGCCCTACCGAACCACGATCAGGCCATGGAGCCCATCAAGCTTGCACCGGGATCGAGGGTCGGGGAGTTCTCGGCGATCACCACGGAGGGCGTGCACGTCACCGATGCCTCGTTGGAACAGGGCGCCCTCGTCGCCTTCCTCTCGGCCACCTGCCCTGCCTGCGCAGAGCAGCTTCCGGCCTTCGTCGAGAGACTGAAGAACTACAGCCTTCCACGTGACCTGATCTATGTCTTCCTCGTCGGTGAAGAGGAGAAGCTGGAGACGATGAAGGCCGAGTTGTCGCCGCTCGCCCAGGTGGCGATCCAGCCGTTCGGCGGCCCGGTCAGCAAGGCCTTCCAGGTGGCTGCGTTCCCTAGCTTCATCCTGCTCTCCGCAGGGGCCCGGATCGTCGGCGCCAGCGTCTCCCCGGACGAACTGCCAGCTCTTCCGGAGGCAGTTGCTCAGTGAGACACGGGTTGTGGTGGCTCGTGAGCGTCGCAGCGGCCACGGCCGCTGCGACGCTCACCCTGAGCCTGGCCCGCCGCCGCTATGCTCTCGTCACGGTCACCGGTCGGTCGATGGAGCCGACCTACCGCGACGGCGACAGGGTTCTCGTGAAAAGGAGAGCTCCGCACTCGCTGCGGATCGGCGAGGTGGTCGTCATTCAGGAGCCTGCGCGGGACGATGGCCCGGCAGCGGCCCAGCACGATGTCGACCCGCTGGCGCGGAGATGGATGATCAAACGGGTTCTCGCCCTCCCCGGCGATCCGGTCCCGCGTAGGGAAGTTCCCGCCTTGACGACGGTCCCCGAAGAGGTGGTACCGCCCGACTGCATCGTCGTGGTCGGGGATGCCGGCCGTCGAAGCTACGATTCCAAACAAGCGGGCTACTTCGCGCTCGGTCGGGTGCTCGGAGTGGTGATACGCCCGGTGCTCACCCGAGGCGTGGCTGCGGCACCGGAACGGTGAGCGGCCGCGGTTACGCGCGGGCGTACTTCCCCTCCCCGGGCGGCACGTCGGTGTCGTCGGCATAACCACTCGCCTGCATACCGAACAGGCGGGCGTACATGCCGCTGAGCCCGATGAGCTGCTCGTGGGTGCCCTGCTCGGCGACTCGCCCCTCGGAGATCACGACGATGTTGTCCGCGTCCCGGATCGTGCTGAGGCGGTGAGCGATCAACACGCTGGTGTGACCGTGCCGATAGTTCCGCAGGAGGCAGTGCAGCTCGTACTCCGCCTCGGCATCGAGGCCGGCGCTCGGCTCGTCCAGAATCAGCAGCTCACTCTGCCGTTGCATCAGAGCCCGGGCGATCGCGAGTCGCTGCCACTGGCCACCGGACAGCACGACGCCCGTCGACGTGTCGTTCTTGTCCGCGAAGTCGAAGAACATCCGGGAGAGCATCGTGTCGTAGCCACCCGGGAGACGGGCGATGAAGTCGTCGCAGCCGGACGTCTCGGCCACCTCGACGATCCGCTTCCGGTCTCCGATCGCCGTGACGTCGCCGATTCCGATGTTCTCGGCGACCGTCAGGTCGTACTGCATGAAGTCCTGGAACACCGCACGCGTCTTGTGTCTCAGCTCCGCCAGGGACAGCTGCCGGACGTCGATCCCGTCCCAGAGAACAGCCCCCCGGCTCGGGTCGTAGAAGCGACAGAGCAGCTTGACGATGGTGCTCTTCCCGGCACCATTGAGTCCGACCAGGGCGGTCGCCGCTCCGGCCGGGATGGTGAGATTGACGCCACGGAGGACCCAGGGGAGATCGTCGCCGTAGCGGAACCACACGTCCCGAAATTCGATTCCCCCTCGCAGGGTCGGCACGGGAATTTCCCCTCCGCCGACCGGGGTGGAGGCCTCCGGCTCGGACCTCACGATGTAGCGGTAGTGATCGAACATCAGGCCCGCCTCGTGAGCGCCGGCAGCGCTCTGGATCAGTCGGCTCAACCCGCTCTGCACTCCGGCGACCGCCGCGATGAAGACGGAGACGTCCCCGATGCTCAGGTCGCCCGCGAGTGCCGCCAACACCGCCCACACCAAGCCTCCGCCCGCTACCAGCGCCCCCATCAGCCCGAGCAGTCCCTGCACCAGGAGTTCCCGCCGGTCCATCCGTTCGTGCTCGGAGTTGACGTCCCGAAGCTCGGAGATCATCCGATTGCGAAACAGCTCGCCGAGCCCGTACAGGCGAATCTCCTTGGCCGCCACCACGCTGGTTAGCAGGTCCGCGTAGAACATTTCGCGTCGCTGCGATCTGCTGATCTCCGTCATCATCCTGACGCGGTGGCGACCCAGCATCAGTTCGGCGCGCAGTGTCGGAACTGCGGCAATCAACACGACCAGGACCGTCCAGGGACTGAGCACCAGCAAGGTGCCGATGAAGCCACCTACCACGAGGGCTCCCTGACCGAAGCCGAGCAACTGCTCGAAAAGCTGCGTGGGGCCCGATGTCGACGCGGCGCCGGCCAACTGCAGGCGGTCGTGGAAGTGTGGATTTTCAAACTTGGAGAGCCCGGGAATCCGGATGACGGCCTGATAGAACCTTTCTCGGGCCACGAGTTCGATCGCCCGCCCCATACGCCCCTGCACGTATCCGCCGGATTGCGTGATGATTATGCCGGTGACGCCGACCCCCGCGAGCGCAAGGACTATCGGAAGCACGTCTCGCATCGACACAGTGGTGCCCGAGGCGAGTCGGTCCAGAACGGATTTGGTCAACCAGGCGGCCGCCACCGGAATGGCGCCCCCGACCAGGGTGAGGAGCAGGCGGAGCACGATTAGGCCGCGAGAGGAGTCCCACGCGAGCGAGAAGGCGTCCCTGAGGCGCCCGACCGCACCCCCGTTCGGGGACTCCTCCGCAGCTTCGCCCGACTTGGGTGTGGCGTCCTCCACTGTGGGCTCCTGCCTGTCGTAGGGGTGGCGGCGATCTGAGCGGAACCGGAAGCCACCCGTTCGTCGCTGACGGCTGGGTGGGAGCGGCACTTATCGTCGGCCGTCAGGACGCGCCCACAAACAGATCGGGAGCATACCGCCAGAGCCACGCCCGCCGTCGCCCAGCGCAGCGCCGACCACGAGGGGCAGCGGCTCGTATGACACTCTGCTAGGGTCCGACACATCGACAACCGCAACAGGCTAACCGAGCCGCCACTGAGATTCGGGGGATATCTGGCTGGGCTCGCGGCACCGTGTGGCTTCCCAAGGCGAAGCGATTCCGCTTGGCTGTCTCAGCCGTGCATGTCGGTCAGTCGCGTCATCGACCAGCCCTCCGCCTGTCCAGTTGTCGCAAGGTGGAGTCTCGTTCACGGGAGAGGGTAGTAATGTTCAAACTGGTAGAGCGTTTGAGCGACAGGGTCCTGTCGGCGGTCGTACCCAAGGTGGAGGCCCGCGCCTCGGAATGTGCATGCGACCCGGGGTCCCAGTGGTGGGGCTCCTACTGCGGCTGCTATATCGACATCAGTGGTTCTGTCACCATTACCTGCATGAGGCGGATCCTGTACACGTGCAAATCCGACTGTCGTACCTCGACCAACGTCTGCAAGTGCTACAGCGCCAACTGCTAGTCCTTCGACCATTCGCGCCGTGCAGAGTTCACTGATTCGACTGTGACGAGTCCTCCGGCGGGTGGCGTTGTCAATCACCCACCCGCCGGAGGGGTCACACCGCTTAATACGAACATCCACACCATGAGCCTTTTCCAAGCTGGTTTTGTAGCTCAGGGCGGGTGTGGCAGGCCCGGTGATCGATGGGGGCGAGGCTCCGGGTAGGACAACCGTCGATCAAGACTCGAAGCCCCGACCGGGCGCGGGTGCTCGCCACCGTGGGGAGCGTGGCGGGGCCCGATGGTGACGCTCAGCCGAGGTGGCCGTCGATCTCGGCCAGCTCCTCGGCGGTGAAGTCCAGGTTGTCCAGGGCGGCGACGTTCGCCTCCAGTTGGGCGACGCTGCTCGCGCCGATGATCAGGCTGGTCATGCGCGGGTCGCGCAGCGCCCAGGCGAGCGCGAGCTGGGCCAGGGACTGCCCGCGTCGCGCCGCCACCTCGCCGAGCGCCCGGATGGTGGCCATCTTCTGCTCGTCGAGGTCGCTCTCGTTGAGGAAGACGCTGGTGCGCACCCGCGAGTCCTCGGGGATGCCGCCCAGGTAGCGGTCGGTGAGCAGCCCCTGGGCGAGCGGGCTGAACGCGATGCAGCCGGCCCCCACCCGCTCCAGCGTGTCCAGCAGGCCGTCGCGCTCGGTCCAGCGGTCGAGCATCGAGTACGACGGCTGGTTGATCAGCAGCGGCGTGCCGAGGTCCCGCAGGATCGCGGCGGCCCGCTCGGTCTTCTCCGAGTCGTAGTTGGAGATGCCGACGTAGAGGGCCTTGCCGGAGCGGACGATCGCGTCCAGCGCGCCCATCGTCTCCTCCAGCGGGGTGTCCGGGTCGAACCGGTGCGAGTAGAAGATGTCGACGTAGTCCAGCCCCATCCGGCGCAGCGACTGGTCGAGCGAGGCAATGAGGTACTTGCGGGAGCCCCACTCGCCGTACGGGCCGGGCCACATGTCGTACCCGGCCTTGCTGGAGATCACCAGCTCGTCCCGGTAGGGCTTCAGGTCCGTGGCGAGCATCCGGCCGAAGTTCTCCTCCGCCGATCCGGGCGGGGGGCCGTAGTTGTTGGCCAGGTCGAAGTGGGTGATGCCGAGGTCGAAGGCGCGCCGGACGATGTCCCGCTGCCGCTCGTACGGCCGATCCGGCCCGAAGTTGTGCCACAGCCCGAGCGACACGGCCGGCAGCCGCAGCCCGCTCCGCCCGCTGCGCCGGTAGGTCATCGTCTGGTAGCGCTCGTCCGAGGCAAGGTAGGTCACGGTCCCGACCCTATCGCCGCGCCGGCGGCCGGGACAGCGACAGATCGTCGGCGCTGCCCCGGCCGTCGTGCGGCCGTCAGACGGCGATGCAGCTCAGGGCGGGTGCGGTGGCGGGGCCCGTGCCGATCAGCCCGAAGGCGGTGCTGGCCCCCGGGGCGATCCGGCCGTTCCAGTCGGCGTTGCTGATGGTGACCACGTCGTCGATGGTCGAGGAGATCGTGGCGCTCCAGATGTCGCGCACGCCCTGGCCGTCGGCGAGCGGCAGGCGCACCGCCCAGCGGGCCACCGGCGCGGTGCCGGTGCTGTGCACCGTCACCTCGGCGTGGAAGGCCCCCGGCCAGTCGCTGACCAGCCGCCACGTCGCCGAGCAGCGGATGGCGGTCGTCGGCGTGGGGCTCGGCGGATCGGTCGGGTGCGTCGGCGTGGGAGTCGGGGAGTCGGTCGGGTACGGCGCGCCCGTGGTCGGCGTGGGAGTCGGGTAGTCCGTCGGGTGCGGTGCGCCCGTGGTCGGCGTCGGCGTCGGGCGCGGGCTCGTCGGCGTCGTGGGTGGTGTCGGGGCCGGCGTCCAGAGCGGCGCCGGGATGCCCAGGGCGGCGGCTCCGGGGGTGCCGGCCGCTCCCGCCGCCTCGGCGGCCGAGGCGAGGCCGGCGACGGGCGCGAGCAGCAGCGCGCCGGCCAGCGCCAGCAGGCCGGAGCGGAGTCTGGGACGCGGACGGTTCATGGCGGCCTCCGGGACGGGAGCGGCGAACGGTGTGGTTGGGAGCGCTCCAACCATCGATGCGCGCCTATCGGATTGTCAATCGGTGATCCGTCTCGTCGCGCCGGTCCGCCGTTCACGGCGGTTAGGAAGGGGCCCTTCCTCTACAGGATGCGTTAACAGGGGGCCCCTCCTTGCAACGTGGGCGCGCTAGCGTGGGTCGGGTGACTGAGCCCAACCAGGTTCTCCCGGTCCCGCCCGCCGACCTGCCCGGCACCCTCGGCGCGCTGCGGGCCGCCGGGCACCACTACCGCACGGTCAAGCAGGAACTCCGCGACAACCTCCTCGCCCGGCTGCGCGCCGGTGGGGACCGCTTCCCCGGCATCGTCGGCTACGACGACACGGTGCTGCCCGAGGTCGAGCGGGCGCTGCTCGCCGGCCACGACATGGTGCTGCTCGGCGAGCGCGGCCAGGGCAAGACCCGGCTGATCCGCTCCCTGGTGGCGCTGCTCGACGAGTGGACCCCGGTCATCGCCGGCTCGGTGCTCAACGAGCACCCGATGCACCCGCTCACCCCCGCGTCCCGCGCCCTGGCCGCCGAGGCCGGCGACGACCTGCCGGTCGCCTGGCTGCACCGCAGCATGCGGTACGGCGAGAAGCTGGCCACCCCCGACACCAGCGTCGGCGACCTGATCGGCGACGTCGACCCCATCCGGATCGCCCAGGGGCGCACCCTCGGCGACCCGGAGACCATCCACTTCGGGCTGGTGCCGCGCACCAACCGGGGCATCTTCGCCGTCAACGAGCTGCCCGACCTCGCCGAGCGCATCCAGGTGGCGCTGCTCAACGTGCTGGAGGAGCGCGACATCCAGGTGCGCGGCTACCAGCTGCGGCTGCCGCTGGACCTGCTCCTGGTGGCCAGCGCCAACCCGGAGGACTACACCAACCGGGGCCGGATCATCACCCCGCTCAAGGACCGCTTCGGCGCGGAGATCCACACCCACTACCCGCTCGGCCTGGAGCTGGAGCTGGCCCTGATCCGGCAGGAGGCCGACCTGGTCGCCGACGTGCCCGAGCATGTGCTGGAGGTGCTGGCCCGGTTCGCCCGCGCGGTGCGCGACTCACCGTCGGTCGACCAGCGCTCCGGCGTCTCGGCCCGGTTCGCGATCGCCGCCGCCGAGACCGTCGCCGCCGCCGCGCTGCGCCGCTCCGGCCTGCTCGCGGCCGATGCCAGCACCGAGGGGGTACGCGAGGAGGCGCCCGTCGCCCGGGTCGGCGACGCGGTGTCGGTGACCTCGACGCTGCGCGGCAAGGTCGAGTTCGAGAGCGGCGAGGACGGGCGGGAGGTCGAGATCCTCGCCCACCTGCTGCGTACCGCGACCGCCGACACGTTCCGGGCCCGGCTCGCCGGGCTGGACCTGTCCGGCTTCACCGCGCTGGTGGACGACGGCCGGGTCGTGGAGACCGGCGAGCTGGTCGCCTCGGCCGAGCTGCTGCGCCAGGTCGGCACCGTGCCGGGGCTGGCCAAGGCCCTCGACCGGCTCGGGCTGGGCGACGCGCCGACGCCGGAGCAGGCGGCGGCCGGCGTCGAGTTCGTGCTGGAGGGGCTGCACCTGACGCGCCGGCTGGGCAAGGACGTCACCGACTCCGGGCGCACCGTCTACGGCGGCCGGGGCTGAGGTGGCCGGCAACCGGTTCCGGTACGGCCAGTGGCGCGGCGGCCCCGACCCGCTCGCCCCGCCGTACGACGTGCGGGCCGCCGTCGACTCGGTCGGCGCGGAGGTGCTGGCCGGCGGCAACCTCCGCGAGGCGCTGCGCGACCTGCTGCGGCGCGGCCCGCAGGGGCGCGGCGGCCTCGACGACCTCGCCGCCCGGGCCCGCCGGCTGCGCCGCGAGGCGCTGCGCCGGGGCGACCTCGACGGGGCGGTGACCCGGGCCCGGGCGCTGCTCGACCAGGCCCTCGCCGCCGAGCGGGACGAGCTGCGCGGGCGCGACGACGAGGCGGCCCGCTTCGCCGAGGCGGTGCTGGACAACCTGCCCCGGTCCACCGCCCGCGCCGTGCGGGAGCTGGCGGGCTACGAGTGGGCCAGCGAGGAGGCCCGGCAGGCGTACCGGCGGATCCTCGACGGGCTGCGCGGCGACGTGCTGGAGCAGCGCTTCGCCGGCCTGCGCGACGCGGCGCGGGCCGCAGGCGGCCCGCAGGTCCAGCGGCAGCTCGCGGAGATGATGCGCGACCTCAACGACCTGCTGGCCCGGCACGCCCGGTCGGAGGACACCACCGACGCGTTCGCCGAGTTCATGCGCCGCCACGGCGAGTTCTTCCCGGAGCAGCCGAGAGACGTCGACGAGCTGGTCGACGTGCTGGCCCGGCGGGCGGCGGCCGGGGAGCGGCTGATGCGGTCGCTGTCGGACCGGCAGCGCGAGGAGCTGGCCGGGCTGATGCGCGAGTCCCTCGGCGAACGGCTGGCCGGTGAGCTGGCCGCACTCGACGCGAACCTGCGGGCGTTGCGCCCCGACCTGCACCGGGGCGGGGGCGAGCGGGTCCGCGGCGAGCAGCCGCTCGGCTACGGCGAGGCGACCGGGGCGCTCGCCGAGATCGCCGAGCTGGACGAGCTGCTCGACGCCCTGGACCAGGAGCATCCCGGCGCGACCCTGGACGACGTGGACGTCGAGGCGGTGGCCCGGACGCTGGGCCGCGACGCGGCCGACGACGTGCGCCGGCTGCGGGAGCTGGAGCGGGAGCTGCGCCGGCAGGGCTGGGTGACCCGGGACGCCGACGGGCTGACGCTCAGCCCGAAGGCGCTGCGCCGGCTCGCCGGCACCGCGCTGCGCCAGGTCTTCGCCGACCTGACGGCCGGGCCGCGCGGCCAGCACGACCTGCGTACGGCGGGCGCGGCCGGCGAGGTCAGCGGGGCGTCGCGGCAGTGGGAGTACGGCGACGAGCAGCCGATCGACGTGGTGCGCACCCTGCACCGGGCGGTCCGCCGGGCGGGGCCGTCGGTGCCGGTCCAACTCGCCGCCGAGGACTTCGAGGTGGCGGAGACGGAGCGCCGGGCGTCGGCGGCGGTGGCGCTGTGCGTGGACCTGTCGTACTCGATGATCTCGCAGGGGCGGTGGGGGCCGATGAAGCAGACGGCCCTGGCCCTGTCCCACCTGATGGCGACCCGCTTCCCGCAGGACGCGCTGCAGATCATCGGGTTCGGCCGGCAGGCGGCGCCGCTGACCCAGGCGGAGCTGGCGGCCGTCGAGCCGGACCTGCAGCAGGGCACCAACCTCCAGCACGCGTTGCGCCTGGCGGGGCGGCACCTGCGCCGGCACCCGGGCGCGGAGCCGGTGGTCCTCGTGGTCACCGACGGCGAGCCCACCGCCCACCTCGACCCGGACGACGGCCAGGCGTACTTCCACTGGCCGCCGCTGTCCGAGACGATCGCGGCGACGATCCGGGAGGTGGACCGGCTGACCCGGGCCGGCGCGATGCTCAACCTGTTCATGCTCGGCGAGGACCCGGGCCTGCGCCGTTTCGTCGACGCGGTGGCCCGCCGGTCCCGGGGCCGGATGTTCACCCCCGACCTCGACGACCTCGGCGAGTACGTGGTCAGCGACTACCTGCGCGCCCGCCGGGGCCGCCGCTGAGCGCCCGCCGGCCCGGCTGCGCCGGCGACCCGGTCCCGTCCGGGTGACCCCGGTGCGGTAGCGCTGCCCGGCCGGGCCGGCACCGGGGTTGACTGGGACCGTGGACAGCGAGGCTCTGCGGCGGGCGTACGACGAGGTGCTCGCCGAGGTGGCGGCCGGCGGGTTCGAGCCGCCCGGCGACGGGGAGCTGAGCGCCGAGCAGATCGTGGCGCATCTGGTGGCCAACGACGAGCTGATGAGCGAGGCGACCGAGGCGGTGCTCGCCGGCTCCCCGTTCGCGTACTACGACCTGGACGCCATCCACCGCCCCCAACTCGACGCCCTCGTCGCCGAGTACGCCGACCCGGGTGCAGGCGGCGTCGGGCCGACTGCGGGCGGCTCGGCGGCGCTGGGCGGGCTGGCCGACCGGCTGCGGGAGACCAGCCGGCGGCTCTGCGCGCTGGTCGACCGGCTGGGCCCGGCGGCGCAGACGCCGGTCGAGACCAGGCTGCACGAGGACGTCGACCTGCGGGTCGACGAGACCCTGCCCTGGGCCCGCACCCTCGACCTGCACGCCCGGGTCCACCTGCCGAAGCACCTGGCCCAACTGCGGGCCCTGCGCCCGCAGTTCCACGCCCACCGTGCCTGACCCGGCGACGGCGCGGCGGCGGCCTGGCGGCCCGGCAGCTCCGGCAGGCTCGGCTGGGCCAGGAGCCGCGCCCGAGCGCCGAGCCGGATCGCCTTCGGCGCTAGCCACCCCCCCACCAACCGGCAGGTGACACGCCGCAACCGCAGCCGCCGGGGCCGCACACCCGTGCGCCTCCCTTTGCTCTGCACCCGCATACGCAACGCTCACGCTGCGCGATCGGCTCGCCCTCACCCGAAGGCTGGCGACTTTGGCGTCTGGCCAGTTCAACGGCGGTGCTGCGTGGGTGGGTGCAGAGCAAAGGGAAGGAGGTCGGTGGGGCGAGGTGCGAGGAGGGTAACGCAACGTCAGCTCGGCCGGGTGGGCGTGCGCGGCGGTCGGGGAGTTACGCCGTGTCACCGAGCTGGGTCAGCTGCGTCGTTGCCCAGGCCGGCGACCGGCGTGGGTGGGCGGCGACCAGCGGCCAGTGGCCGGCGGGGCGGTGTCCAGGTGGGCCGGCGGGCCGGGCCGAGAGGGGTCGAAAGGGGCCGAGAGGGGCCGGTCAGGCGCGGGACCGGAAGGCCCTGCGGTATGCCGACGGGGAGACGCCGACCCGGCCGTGCAGCCGTTGGCGAAGTGCGGTGGCGGTGCCGAAGCCGGACCGGTGGGCCACCTGCTCGACGCTGAGGTCCGTCGTCTCCAGCAGCAGCCGGGCGTGGTCGGTGCGCTGCTGCAGCAGCCACTGGGCCGGGCTGAGCCCGGTCTCCGAGCGGAAGTGCCGGGTGAAGGTGCGCACGCTCATCCGGGCGTGTGCGGCCAGGTCGCGCAGGGCCACCGGTTCGTGCAGCCGCTGCCGGGCCCACTCGCGGGTGGCGGCGGTGCCGTTGGCCGGGTCGCGGGGCACCGGGCGCTCGATGTACTGGGCCTGCCCGCCGTCTCGCCACGGCGGCACCACGCAACGCCGGGCCGCCCGGTTCGCCACGTCGCTGCCGTGATCGGTGCGCACGACGTGCAGGCAGAGGTCGATCCCGGCGGCGACCCCGGCGGAGGTGAGCACGTCGCCGGAGTCGATGAAGAGCACCTCCGGGTCCAGCTCGATCGTGGGGTGCAGCCGGCGGAACAGCCCCGCGTACGCCCAGTGGGTCGTGGCCCGCCGGCCGTCGAGCAGACCGGCGGCGGCCAGCACGAACGCGCCCGTGCAGATCGACATGACCCGGGCGCCCCGGGCGTGGGCGTCGCGCAGCGCCGCCGCCACGGCCGGGTCCACCGTGCCGTCGGTCATCGGCCCGCCGCCGTGCACCCCGGGCACGATCACCGTGTCGGCGGCGGCGACCAGCTCCAGCCCGTGGTCGGGCAGCACCTGGAAGCCGGCGGTGCTGCGGACCGGGTGGCCGCCCGCCGTGCAGGTGCTTACCGCGTAGAAGCGGTCGCCGTCGGGGGTGCGGGCCGCGCCGAGGACCTGGGCGGGGGTGCCGAGGTCGAGGCCGACCACCCCGTCCACGGCGAGCACCGCGACCCGGTGCGGGGCGAACGTCATGGCCCGATTATTGCGCACCATGGCATTCCGGCCACTCGTCGCCGGGTGGTCGGGGCCCGAGACTCGGTGCGTGACCCGTACCCGTCGTTTCCACCCGGCCTGGGCCGTGGCGGCCGTCGCCTTCGTCGCGCTGGTCGGCGCGGCCGGCTTCCGCGCCACCCCCTCGGTGCTGCTGCACCCGCTGCACGCCGAGTTCGGCTGGCCGCTGGCCACCGTCTCCGCCGCCGTCTCGGTCAACCTGCTGCTCTACGGGCTCACCGCCCCCTTCGCCGCCGCCCTGATGGACCGCTTCGGCATCCGCCGGGTGGTGACCGTCGCCCTGGCGCTGGTGGCCCTCGGCAGCGGGCTGACGGTCTTCATGACGGCGAGCTGGCAGCTCGTCCTGTGCTGGGGCGTGCTGGTCGGGCTGGGCACCGGGTCGATGGCGCTGGCCTTCGTGGCGACCGTCACCGGGCGCTGGTTCGTCGCGCGGCGGGGCCTGGTGACCGGGGTGCTGACCGCAGGCGGGGCCGCCGGCCAGCTCGTCTTCCTCCCGCTGGTCGCCGTGCTCGTCCGCGACCACGGCTGGCGCGCGGCGGCGCTCGTCGTCGCCGGGGCCGCGCTGGCGGTCGTACCCCTGGTGGGGTGGCTGCTGCGGGAGCACCCGGCGGATCTCGGCGTGCCCGCCTACGGCGCGGCGGAGGTGGTCCCGCCCGCGCCGCCGACGGGCGGCGCGGCGGCGCGGGCGGTCGGCGTGCTGGCCGCCGCCGCGCGGACCCGGCCGTTCTGGCTGCTCGCGGGCGGCTTCGCGATCTGCGGCGCGACCACCAACGGCCTCGTCGGCACCCACTTCGTGCCGGCGGCCCACGACCACGGCATGGCCGAGACCACCGCCGCCGGGCTGCTCGCCCTGGTCGGGCTGTTCGACATCGTCGGTACGGTCGCGTCCGGCTGGCTCACCGACCGGTTCGACGCGCGGCTGCTGCTCGGCGCCTACTACGCGCTGCGGGGCGCGTCGCTGCTGGTGCTGCCGAGCCTCTTCGCGGGCACCGCCGAGCCGAGCATGCTGGTGTTCGTCGTCTTCTACGGCCTGGACTGGGTGGCCACCGTCCCGCCGACGGTGGCGCTGTGCCGGGAGTGGTTCGGCGCGTCCGGCGCGGTGGTCTTCGGCTGGGTCTTCGCCGCCCACCAGCTCGGCGCGGCGTTTGCCGCGACCGGGGCGGGGCTGGTCCGCGACCGGCTCGGCGACTACGCCGTCGCCTGGTACGTCGCGGGCGCGCTGTCGATCGGCGCGGCCGGGCTCTCCCTGCTGCTGCGCCGGCGCGGGCCGGCTCAGTCGACGACCGAGACGTCCTTCCAGAACGCCACCCGGTCGCGGACCATCTCGGCCTCCGGCTTTGGGTCCGGGTAGTACCAGACCGCGTCGGCGCTGCTGCGCCCGTCGTGCTCCAGCGTGTAGTACGAGGCGGTGCCCTTCCACGGGCAGAACGTGTGCGTCCCGGAGTCGCGGAGCACGTCGTCGCGCAGGGCGGCGCGGGGGAAGTAGTGGTTGCCCTCGACCACCACCGTGTCGTCGCTGTCGGCGATCACCAGGTCGTTCCAGACGGCTTTCGGCATGCGCCCCAGGTTAGCGTCCCCACCGGAACGATCGTTCGCGCGTAGAGTGATCTCATGCGCGCAGGCCGTGTGGATCATGCAGTTGACCACGACGGAGCGGTGGACCTGCTGCGGCGGTCGTACGCCGCGGTGCCCGCCGGCGAGACCGTTCGACTCGCCAAACGCACCTCCAACCTGTTCCGCCCGAGATCCGCCCCGAGCGTCCCCGGCCTGGACGTCAGCGGCCTCGGCGGGGTGATCGGCGTCGACCCGGTCGCCCGCACCGCCGACGTGCAGGGCATGTGCACCTACGAGCGGCTGGTCGCCGCGACCCTGCCGCACGGGCTGATGCCGCTGGTGGTGCCGCAGCTGCGCACCATCACCCTGGGCGGCGCGGTCACCGGGCTGGGCATCGAGTCCACGTCGTTCCGGCACGGCCTGCCGCACGAGTCCGTCCTGGAGCTGGACGTCCTCACCGGCGCGGGCGAGATCGTCACCGCCCGGCCCGACGGGGAGCACGCCGACCTCTTCGCGGCCTTCCCCAACTCGCTGGGCAGCCTCGGCTACGCCACCCGGCTGCGTATCGAGCTGGCCCCGGTCCGCCGGTACGTGGCCCTGCGCAACGTCCGCTTCACCGACCTCGACGCGCTGACCTCGGCGATCGGCGAGGTGACCGCCACCGGCTCCTGGGCCGGCGAGCCGGTCGACGCGATGGACGGGGTGATGTTCAGCCCTGGCGAGGCGTACCTCGTGCTGGCGACCTTCACCGACGACGCGCCGCAGGTGAGCGACTACACCGGCCAGGGCATCTACTACCGCTCGCTGCCCCGGCGCACCCGCGACTGGCTGACCACCCACGACTACCTGTGGCGGTGGGACACCGACTGGTTCTGGTGTTCGGCGGCGTTCGGCGCGCAGCACCCGGTCGTGCGGAGGCTCTGGCCGGCCCGGTTGCGGCGCAGCGACGTCTACCACCGCCTCGTCCGGCTGGAGCACCGGCACCAGGTGGCAGCCCGCATCGACCGGCTTCGCGGCCAGCCGGCCCGCGAGCGGGTGGTGCAGGACGTGGAGATCCCCCTGGAGGGCACGGCCGGCTTCCTGCGCTGGTTCGCCCGCGAGGTGCGGATGTCCCCGGTCTGGCTCTGCCCGCTGCGGCTGCGCGAGCCGGCCGGCCCCGGTTCGGCGCGGGCCTGGCCGCTATATCCGCTGCGTCCCGGCCAGAACTACGTCAACATCGGCTTCTGGGGGACCGTGCCGATCACCGGGGGCGCCGCCGACGGCGACGTCAACCGGCTGGTCGAGCGCGCGGTGTCCGACGCGGGCGGCCACAAGTCGCTCTACTCGGACGCGTACTACGACCGCGAGGCGTTCGACCGGCTCTACGGCGGGGACACCTGGCGCGCGGTGAAGGACCGTTACGACCCGGACCACCGGCTCACCGGACTTTACGAGAAGGCGGTAGCGCGAAAATGAGCCTGATTGACCGAGAACAGGGGGCGGCCGACGTCCCGTCCGTCCCGCCGGCCGGGAGCCGGCGCGCGACCCCGACCGTGGCCGACGTGGTCCGTGCCGTCACGGCCGGGGCCCTACCGGTCCGGATCACGGGGTACGACGGCAGCGCCGTCGGCCCGGCCGACGCCGGGATCACCCTGGCCGTCCGCTCCGAGCGGGGCCTGTCCTACCTGCTGACCGCCCCGGGCGACCTGGGCATGGCGCGGGCGTACGTCAGCGGCGACCTGGAACTGGGCGGCGTGCACCCCGGCGACCCGTACGAGGCGCTGCGGGTGCTCAAGGACGAGCTGAAGTTGCGCCCGCCGTCGCTGGCCGAGGGGCTGGCCCTGGTGCGCGGGCTGGGCTGGGAGCGGCTGATGCCGCCGCCGCCCCCGCCGCAGGAGGCCGCGCCGCGCTGGAAGCGGATGGTCAACGGGCTGCGGCACTCCCGCACCCGGGACAGCACCGCCATCTCCCACCACTACGATGTGTCGAACGCCTTCTACGAGCTGGTGCTCGGGCCGTCGATGACGTACACGTGCGCGGTGTTCCGCAGCCCCGACGACACGCTGGAGCAGGCGCAGGCCGCGAAGTACGACCTGGTCGCCGGGAAGCTCGGGCTGAAGCCGGGGATGCGGCTGCTCGATGTCGGCTGCGGCTGGGGCGGCATGGTCCGGCACGCGGCCCGGGAATACGGCGTGAAGGCGCTGGGCGTGACCCTGTCCCGGGCGCAGGCGCAGTGGGCGCAGGCGGCCATCGAGCGGGAGGGGCTGTCGGAGCTGGCCGAGGTGCGGCACCTGGACTACCGGGACGCCCCGCGCGAGCAGTTCGACGTGATCTCCTCGATCGGCCTGACCGAGCACATCGGGGTGCGCAACTATCCGGCCTACTTCCGGGCGCTGGGCGGCCGGCTGCGCGTCGGCGGGCGGCTGCTCAACCACTGCATCACCCGGGCCGACAACCGGGCCCCGCACCGTTCGGGCGCGTTCATCGACCGGTACGTCTTCCCCGACGGCGAGCTGGCCGGCCCCGGGCGGCTGATCAGCGAGATCCACGACGCGGGGCTGGAGGTGCACCACGAGGAGAACCTGCGCCAGCACTACGCGCTGACCCTCGCCGGTTGGTGCCGCAACCTGGTGGCGCACTGGGACGAGTGTGTGGCCGAGGTCGGCCAGGGCACCGCCCGGGTGTGGGGACTTTACATGGCGGGATCGCGGCTGGCGTTCGAGCGCAACGAGATCCAGCTGCACCAGGTGCTGGCCACGCGCAACGGCCCGCGCGGGGTGAACGGCTACCCGCTGCGGCCGGACTGGTCCGCCTGACCGGCGGGCGCTGACGAAAGGGGACGGCCGCGCGGCCGTCCCCTTTCGTCGAACCTATTGACAAGAACTCGCCGAGCCCGGCACCTGCACCGAGGTCGCCGCCCGGCTCGGCCAGACCCCGCAGCGGGTCTACTACCACGTCAAGCAGCTCGTCGCGGCCGGCCTGGCCGAGCAGGTGTCCGAGCGCAAGGTGCGCGGCATCAGCGAGGGCATCTACCAGGCCGCCGCCCGCTCCTACTGGCTCTCGCCCCGGCTCGTCGGCCGCATCGGCGGGCTGCGCCGGGCCCGCGACGAGCTGAGCCTCGGCCACCTGCTCGACCTCATGGAGGAGGTCCAGGCCGACGTAGCGGCGCTGGACCGGGCGGCCCCCGAGCTGCCGTCGATCGGCGTCTCCGGGGAGATCCGGGTGCCCGCCGAGCGCCGGCAGGAGTTCCTCGCCGACCTGCGCACCGCCCTGGAAGACCTGTTCACCCGCTACGGGGGCGCCGAGGGGGACGCCTTCAAGCTCGCCGTGGCCTGCTATCCCAAGGGAGAAGACCGTGACTGAACCGATGACCGTGCGCGCCCGCCTCGCCGCACCCGTCGAGACCGTCCACCGGGCGCTCACCGACCCGGCCGAGCTGCGCGTCTGGCTGGCCGAGCACGCCGAGGTGGAACTGCCCAAACGGTACGCGTTCTGGGGGCGCTACACCCCCGAGGGCGACGCCCCGCACCAGCGGCTGCTGCACGCCGACGAGCGCACGCTGCGCTTCGGCTGGCTGCTCGACGGGGTGGAGACAACCACCGAGTTCACCCTGGAGCCGGACGGCGACGCGACGATCCTCACCCTGCGGCAGAGCCACTTCGACTTCGCCGAGGCGATGAGCGGCAGCACGATCCGGGGCGTGCTCCAGACGTACTGGGCGCTGGCGATCGCCAACCTGGCCGCCCACCTGGAGGGCCGCCAGCTCCTGCCGCGCACCGACTTCACCTCCGCCGACCTGCGCGGGGAGCTGCTCATCGCCGCCCCGCTGGCCAAGGTGTACGAGTCGCTGACCGACTCGGCGCAGGCCAGCGCCTGGTTCGGCTACCCGATCGGCATCGAGCCCTGGATCGGCGGCCGGTACGCCATGGGCGGCTTCGAGTCCGGCTACGCGGCCAAGGTCGTCGACCTGGAACCGGGGCGGCGGATGTCGATCGACTGGGGCCCGACGGGCGTCACCACCTGGGAGCTGGCCGAGTCGCAGGGCAGGACCAAGCTCACCTTCGTGCAGAGCGGCTTCGACGAGCAGAACCCACCGTACGCGGCGTGGAGCGGCACGGTCGCGGGGTTCGGCGAGCTGGTCCGGTTCCACGAGCTGCCCGACTGGCGGCCGATCTGGCTCCCGGACCCGACCCCGGTCTCCTGACGCACCCGACCGGGTAGCGGCGTCAACATAGCAGTAGTGGTGAGCGGCGGCGGGGCGGCTCCCTTGGCCGCCCCGCCGCTTCTGCTGTCGGGTGGTGACCAGCCGCCTAGGCTGAAGATCGTGCTCGATCAGGGATCGAGTGGCTTCCGATGCCGGGCGAGACCACTCTTTCCCGGATTGAGCACGATCTTGTTTCTCCCGTTGGCAGGGATCACAGGTGCAAGGAGCGCGGCGGGTGGGTACTGCGGGGCGATGTTCTTCATATTCGGGCTCCGCACCAAGGTCGACCGGTCGGGCGTGGCGCAGCAGGTGTGCCGCAACTGCGGCAACCACGCCGCCCAGGTGATCAGCCGCCGGTCGACGAAGTTCACCCTCTTCTTCATCCCGCTGATCCCGATCCGCACCCGCTACGCCCAGCAGTGCACCTTCTGCGGCGCCCAGTACGACATCTCCGCCGCCGAGGCCGCGCGCCTCCCGGTGGGCTGATCCGCCGATGGCCCGCTTCCTCTGCTGGCTGATCGGTCGCCGTCCCCTGACCGACGGCCACCCCGTGACCGCCCCTCAGCCCGTGACCGTGCCCGAGGCCACCGTGCCGGAGCTGCCGGCGCGCACCGCCTCCCGCCCGCCCTGCACCCCGGGCCGCCGGCACCGCCGCCGCGCCCGCCGTCCGCTGGCCGGCACCGTCCTGCCCCGCTCGCCCTGGAACCGCTCCGCCGACCGCTGACCCCTGGCCGGGCCGCCGCCCGCTGATCCGACCGCCGACCGCTGGCCCCCGGCCTGCGGCGATGCGCTGTGATCTCCGCCCCGAACCCGGTACCGCCCCGCCGGCGACACCTAGGCTGGGGCCGCCGCGAAGAACGGGGAGAATCGTGCGCAACCATCCGGCCGTCGTGCTGGTCGCCGTCCTGCTGTCCACCATCTCGTTGCCGATCTCGCTGACCGGCGCGTCGGTCGCGTTGCCCGACATCGGCCGCGACCTCGACGCCGGGCTGGCCGGGGTGCAGTGGGTGGTGAACGGCTACAACGCCACCTTCGCCAGCTTCATGCTCGCCACCGGCGCGCTCGCCGACCTGCTCGGCCGCCGCCGCGTCTACGCCACCGGCCTCGCGCTCTTCGCCGTCGCCGGGCTGGCCGGCGCGTTCGTCGACGACATCGTGCTGCTCGACGCGGCCCGGGTGCTCGCCGGCATCGGGGCGGCCGCCGCCGCGACCAGCGCCGCCGCCCTGCTGGCCGGCGCGTTCCAGGGGGCGGGGCAGGCCCGCGCGTTCAGCCTGTTCGGCACGGCCATCGGCGCCGGCCTCGCGTTCGGCCCGTCCATCGCGGGGCTGCTGATCGAGGCGTTCGGCTGGCGGGCCGTGTTCGTCGTCCCCGCGCTTGTCTCCTGCGCGGTCCTCGGCATCGTGCCGCTGCTGCCGGAGTCCCGCCAGCCGCACGCCGGGCGGGTCGACTGGCCCGGCACCGTGTCGTTCACGGCCGCGTTGCTGCTGCTCATCTTCGGCTTCGTGCAGGGCCCCGAGTTCGGCTGGTCCGCCCCGGTGATCGTGGTGGCCTTCGTCGCGGCGGTCGCCCTGCTGGTGCTCTTCGTGCGGGTGGAGCGCCGCCGCGCCGCGCCGATGTTCGACCTGGCCCTGCTCGCGAACCCCCGGTTCGTCGGCGTCTGCCTGGCGGCGGCCACCATCGTCGCGGTGCTGGTGCCGCTGCTGGTCTACCTGCCGTCGTACCTGACGACCGTCGTCGGGCTGAGCCCCGGCGCGGCCGGCGGCACGCTGATCCTGCTCACCGCGCCGACCCTGGTGCTGCCCCTGCTCGGCGGCGCGCTGACCCGGCTGGTGCCGGCCCCGGCCGTCATCGTGTGCTCCGTGGTGGTGGTCGCGGCCGGGGCGGCCTGGGCCACCGTCATCGCCCCGGACAGCGGCACCGCGTCGCTGGCCGGGCCGCTGCTGACGATGGGGGTGGGCATCGGCCTGTCGATCGGGCTGCTGGACGCGATCGCGATCGGCAGCGTCGAGCCGGGGCGGGCGGCCACCGGCGCCGGGATGATCAACACCGCCCGGCTGGCGAGCGAGACGATCGCCATCGCGGTGGTCGGGGCGGTGCTGGCCAGCACCACCGCCGGTCGGCTCGCCGACCCGGGCTTCACCTCCGGCCTGCGTACGGTGCTCTGGGCGATGGCCGGGGCGGCGCTGGCCGCCACCGTCGCGGTGGCCGTGCTGCTCTGGCGCGGCGCGGCCCGCGCCGAACGGGCGCGGACCGCCTAAGGTGGCGTGTCGTGACGAGCACCGCGCGGCGACTGGCCGAGATCCGGGGCGGCGGTGCGCCGCGCCGGCACAACGCCCGGACGATCGCCGCGCTGACCGGCAACCCCGGCTGTGACCGCCGGGCCGTGCTGGACAGCGCGGGGGCCGACAAGCCGGGGCTGGCGGAGCGGGTCGGGTTCCCGGCCCGGTTCGGGCAGTCCCGCTTCGCGATCACCCGGGGCAACGCCTTCGAGGCGCAGGTCAAGGCCGACGGCGGGGCCGAGCTGCTGCGGCTGGTCGCCGAGCGGCTGGGCGTGGACCCGGGCGGCCCGGCGACCTGGACGGACCTGGGCGCGGAGGACCGCGGCGACCAGCCCGGCCCGCCCGACGCCACCGGCCAGCCCGGCCGGGCCGCGCGGTCCCGCGCCGCGCTGGCCGCCGCCGCGCCGACCGGCGCGGACGACCCGGCCGCCCTGTTCGACCACCCGCTGCTCGGCCTCGACGTCGCCGGCCAGCGGGTGCACCTGGAACCGGACCTGGTGGCGGCCCGCCTCGCCGGCCGGTTCCACGTCGTGGAGATCAAGTCGTTCCCGGTGATCGACGGGCAGGCCGACCCGGGCAAGGTGGCCGCCGCCGCGATCCAGTCGGCCGTCTACGTGCTCGCGCTGCGCGAGCTGCTCGCCGCCGAGGGGCACGACGCGGCGCTGGTCTCCTCCGACGTGGTGCTCGTCTGTCCGCGCGACTTCGCCAACCGGCCCGTCGCCAGCCTGGTGGACGTGCGCAAGCAACTGCTGGTGCTGCGCCGCCAGCTCGACCGGATGGCCCGCGTCGACGACCTGCTGGCCCGGCTGCCCGCCGACTTCACCGCCGACCCGTCGACCGACCCCGAGCGGCTGCGCCGGTCGCTGGCGTCGGTGCCGGCCCGCTACGCCCCCGACTGCCTCGCGGCCTGCGAGCTGGCGTACTTCTGCCGGCACGAGACCCGGGCCGAGACGGCCGCGCTGGGCCGGCCCGTCCGCGAGGCGCTCGGCGGGGTCGCCACGGTGGCCGAGGTCCTCGCGCTGGCCGCCGGCTCCGACCCGGGCGCGCCCGGGCAGGCGGAGGCCGCCGCGCTGCTGCGGGCCGCGGCCCGGCTGCGCGCCGACGCCCTGGCCGGTCAGCCCGCATGAGTACGCTGCGCGCGCTCGCGAAGGCCCAGGCGCTCGCCGCCGGGGTGGCGCAGCCGGTGGCCACCGTCCGGCACCTGCACCTGTCGGACCGGCCGCTGGTGCTGGTGCCGTTGACGATGGCGGGCGAGGCGAACGCCCCCCTCGCGGCGCTGGTCGGCGACGCCCCCGACGCGGCCCGGCTGCTGATCGTGCCGCAGCCGCGCAACCGCGACCAGCGGTTCGCGTTCGCCGCCGAGCTGGCCGGGATCGTGCTGCCCTATCTGGACTCGTTCCGGGGCGACACGGAGGCGGTCGCGGTCGACCGGGGCCGCGACGTCCGGCACCGGTACCTCGACGCGCCGCAGCTCGTCGTGCCGAACCCGGGCGGGGTGACGTTCCTGCGGCTGTTCGGCCGTTCCACCCGGTTCCGCCGCGCCGACGGCGACTACCCGGTGCACCCGGCGGTGCCGCTGCTCGGGCGCTGGCTGACGTTCTTCGCCGAGCGGGCCGAGCAGCCCGGCTCGTCGGCGCTGCTGGCGCTGACCGACGCGCTGACCCTGCACTGGGCCACCGGGCAGAGCGCGGTGGAGGACCAGCACCTGCCGGCGGTGCTGGGCTGGCTCGACCCGCCGCCGGGGCTCACCGGGGCACAGGCGGCGGCCCGCGCCGAGGACCCGGCGCGCTGCCCGCCCGCCGGCCCGGCCACCGACCCGGAGTTCGACAACCGGGTGCTCGCCCCGGCCATCGCCGCGTACGCCGCCGCGTACGACGACGAGGCGGCGCGGCGGTCCGCGTACGCGGAGCTGGAGCTGGCGCTGCGCGGCCAGCTCGCGCCCACCTGGGAGCTGGTGTGGCGCGGCCTGGGGCTGCTGGCCGCCCTGCCGCCGGGGGCGCGGGTGGCGGGGCGGTGGGCCGGCGACCGGGACGCCTTCACCGGCCACGCGGAGCACGTCGACGCCGGCGGCGGGCCGCAGCCGCGCCGCGACGGCGCGGTGGCGGCGGCCGTGCGCCTGCACCGGCTGGAGCGGGCCGCGGCCTCGTACGCGGTCCAGCGCGCCTACGACGACCCGCTGGTGATGGCCGAGCACCGGCTCACCGGGGAGGCGTTCGTCGGGGACGTGACGCTCGCCGACCCGGCGCGGGTCGACGACACCGGCAAGCGCCCGGTGCTGCGCCCCCGCATCCAGGTGGTGACCACCGAGCCAGTGGCCGTGCCGGTCGGCGCGACGCTGTACTCGCCGGCCCGGCCCGGGCAGAAGGCGCGGGTGGTGTTCCTGACCCCGGCGGCCGACGGCAAGACCGAGGTGGTGCTGGAGCTCTCCGGCGGGATGGGCCGGGGGCTGACCGCGCCGCCGGGCACGGTGCCGGAGGTGGGGGAGCGGCTCTGCCTCACCACCCTGTCGGACGGGTTCCTGCCGGCGGGGTCGTTCCCCACCCCGGAGGAGACCCCGTGGACGCACGGCGGCCCGCCGGTCGCCGTCCCCGTCCTCTCCGATCCCGCCCCCGGCCCGGCGGCCGGGCCGGCGGACGGCGACCCGGCGGAGGAGTGGGCCTGACCCGTCGCTCCGGTCCGGGGCCGCGCCACCGTCCTCTGTGCACCCGCCTGGCGGCCCGCCCTGCCGCTGGCTACGCTTTCGTGGTTCGCCGTCAATCACCGGTCCTCGCCGTCGAGGGTGCGCGCAGGAGAGAGAGCCGGACGACACTGTGCTGCCCCACGACGCACGTCCCGCCTGCGCCGCTCCCGCCGGGGCGGCCCGGCCCGGCCGGGCCGGGCTCGCCGTGGCCGCGGCGATCCTGCTCGTCGAGCTGACCTGGCTGGTCGCAGCCCTGCCCGGCGCGGCCCTGGTCAGCGACCTCACCGCGATCGCCGTGTCGGGCTGGGCCGGCCACGCCTGCGTCCGGGCCGCCCGCCGGCATCCGCCGCCGCTGCGCCGGTTCTGGGTACTGCTCGCCGTCACCATGGGCCTCGCCGCCCTCGGCCGGACGGTGTGGACGGTCCAGCGGCTCGGCGACGACGCCCTGCCGCACACGGTGCTCATCGGCGCGCTGTTCACCCTCGGCATCGGCACCGGCACCGCCGCGCTGCTCTGCTGCGCCGCCACGTCCCGCAACGTCGTCGGCCGCGCCCGCACCGTGCTCGACGGGGTGATCGTCGGGCTCGCCCTCATCCCGATCGGCTGGGTGGTGGTGTTCCGGGACATCGCCGACGCCGACCTGGCCGACCCGCTGCGCACCTTCGGGCTGCTCTACCCGATGCTCGACCTGATGCAGCTGACCATCCTCGTCGCGGTGGCCGGCCCGGCCCGCCCGATGTGGCGGCCGCTCGCCGCGATCGGGGCGAGCCTGGGCACCCGGGCGGTCGCCGATGCCGCGTACGTCTCCCTGTTCGCCCACGGCAGCTACGCCCCCGGCCATCCGATCGACGTGTGCTGGCCGCTGAGCTACCTGCTGATCGGCGTCGCCGCCCACTATCCGTCGCCCCCGGCCTGGGACGCCGCCGAGGAGGCCGTCGAGCCGCCGCTGCCGCCGTGGTGGCGCGTCGCCCTGCCCTACCTGCCGGTGGGCGGCGCGATCGTGGCGGTGGTGCTGGCCCGTCGGCCCACCGGGCAGACCCCGCACCTGGTCTTCGTCGGCATGATGGCCCTGCTGGGGGTGCTCGCGCTGCGGCAGGGGCTGGCCGCCAACGAGAACCTGCGGCTCGTCGCCCGGCTGCGCCGGCTCGCCTACACCGACCAGCTCACCGGCCTGCCCAACCGGTTGACCTTCACCCGCCGGCTGCGCCGGGCGCTGCGCGACGGGCCCCCGGTCGCCGTCCTGCTGCTCGACCTGGACGGCTTCAAGCAGGTCAACGACCGGTTCGGGCACGTCACCGGCGACGACCTGCTGACGAGCATCGCCGGCCGGATGAAGGCGGCCGTGGCCGACGACGGCACCGTCGTCCGGCTCGGCGGCGACGAGTTCGCCGTCCTCGTCGACGGCGACCGGGAGGTCCGCCCCGAGCACCTGGCCGAACGGCTGCTCGACGCCCTGCAACCCTCGCCCGGCGAGGAGGAGGCCGGCGTGCACCCCTCGGCCAGCATCGGCATCGCCGAGTACGGCCCGCAGCACGCCTCCCACACCGACCTGCTCCGCGACGCCGACATCGCCATGTACGCGGCCAAGGCGGCCGGCAAGTCCGCGTACCGCACGTGCACGGCCGCGCTGCGGGAGGCGGCGGTGGGCCGCGCCGAGCTGATCGCCGACCTGCGCCGCGCCGTCGACGAGGAGCAGCTGCACCTGGAATACCAGCCGATCGTCGACCTGGCCACCGGCGAGGTGCGCAGCGCGGAGGCGCTGGTGCGCTGGCGGCACCCCCGGCTGGGGCTGCTCACCCCCGCCCGCTTCCTGCCCCTGGCCGAGGAGACCGGGCTGATCCTGCCGATCGACCGCTGGGTGATCCACGAGGCGTGCCGGGCCGCCGCCACCTGGCGGGACCGCAACCCGGACGCCACCGTCGCGGTCAACATCGCCGCCGCGCACCTGCGCCGGCCCGACCTCATCGCCACCGTCACCTCGGCCACCGCCGGCGCCGGCCTCGCCCCCCGCGCGCTCACCCTGGAGCTGACCGAGTCGGCCCTGATCGAGGGCAGCGACGCCGTGCTCGACCGGCTGCGCCAGCTCCGCGAGCTGGGCATCCGCATCGCCATCGACGACTTCGGCACCGGCTACTCGTCGCTGAGCTACCTGCACCGCATCCCGGCCACCGAGCTGAAGATCGACCGGTCGTTCGTGGCCCGGCTCGGCGAGGACTCCCGCGCGTACGCCACGGTGGAGATGGTGACCCGGCTCGCCGACGCGTTCGACCTGACCGTGGTGGCCGAGGGGGTGGAGACCGACCGGCAGCACGAGGCGGTCACCGCGATCGGCTGCGTGCACGGCCAGGGCTGGCGGTACGGCCGCCCCACCGGCCTCGCCGGCCTGCGCGCCGCCCTCACCCCGGCGGCCCGCAACCGCACCTGACCCCGCCCGGCTTCCACCCGACGCGCCCCGGCTTCCGCCCGGCGCGCCCCGGCTTCCGCCCGGCGCGCCCCGGCTTCCGCCCGGCGCGCCCCGGCTTCCGTCGCGCCGCCCCCGGCTGTCTGCCTGCCCGTCGCTCGGCTGTCGGCCCGCCTGTCGCCCCGCTGTTGGCCTGGTCATCGCCCGGCGCAGGCCGGGGCTGGTCCATGGTGGATCGGCCTCGGTCCTTCCGGCCTCGGTCCCTCCGGCCTCAGTCCTTCCGGCCCCTAGGGAGCTGAGTCGTTTACGACATCACGGTCGGGCACTGGGCGCGCGCCCGGGTGCTGGGGCGCTTCCGGCCGGCGACCTGTCCGGGGACCCTGATCTGAGTCATCCACGACATCAGCTCCCCAGGGAGCGCGTACCCGATCGCCGGCCCGGGTCACCGGGGAGGCGGCCCACTCGGCGCCCCGCGCGACGACCATCCGAGCCCCGGCCGGCACCGGCGATCAGGTCACAACAGCAGGTCGAGCAGCAGCACGCCCGCGAAGCCGACCACCGAGATGATCGTCTCCAGCACCGACCAGCTCTTGATGGTCTGCCCGACGGTCAGCCCGAAGTACTCCTTGACCAGCCAGAAACCGGCGTCGTTCACGTGCGAGAAGAACAACGACCCGCAGCCGATCGCCAGGGCCAGCAGGGCGACCCCCGGCCGGTCCATGGTCGTGGCGAGCGGGGCGACGATGCCGGCGGCGGTGATCGTGGCCACCGTCGCCGAACCCGTGGCGACCCGGATGCCGACGGCGACCAGCCAGCCCAGCAGCAGCGGCGACAGGCTGGCGTCCTTCGCCGCGTCGGCGACCAGGTTGCCCACCCCGGCGTCCACCAGCACCTGCTTGAACCCGCCGCCGGCCGCGACGATCAGCAGGATCCCGGCGATCGGCGGCAGCGACCCGCCGAGCACCGACGAGACCTGCTTGCGGCTGAAGCCGGCCTGGAAGCCGAGGGTGAACATGGCCACGATCACCCCGGCCAGCAGCGCCACGATCGGGGTGCCGACGATGTCGAGTACCCGGCGGCCCGCGGTGTCCTCGGCCAGGGTCAGCTCGCCGATGGCCCGCAGCAGCATCAGCACCACCGGCAGCAGCACCGTGATCACCGCCGGCCAGAACTTCGGGGCCCGCCGGGCGGTCTCGGTCCCGGAG
Organism: Micromonospora haikouensis; assembly: GCF_000876225.1. Lineage (NCBI taxonomy): Bacteria > Bacillati > Actinomycetota > Actinomycetes > Micromonosporales > Micromonosporaceae > Micromonospora > Micromonospora haikouensis. The sequence goes on from NZ_JXSX01000001.1 coordinate 1,784,638, forward strand.
TCGTCCACCGGCGCGCCGGGGCGGCCCGTGCCCGGGTTGACCAGGTCGTCCTCGGTGAGCAGTTCGCCGTCCACGTCGGCCTGCCGCCGCCCGGCCGCCCCCCGCTCCGCAGCCCCCCGCTCCGCCCCGCCGACGGCGGCCGGCGTGCGGGTGGGCAGGAGCGCCTCGGGAATGGTCGCGGGCACGTACCGGGAGATCATGTTGCCGAAGACCGGGCCGGCGACGATCACCGTCGGGACGGCGATCAGCAGGCCGAGCCCCAGCGTGAGGCCCAGGTCGGCGTTGAGCGACGAGATCGCCACCAGGGGCCCCGGGTGCGGAGGCACCAGGCCGTGCAGCACCGACAGGCCGGCCAGCGCCGGGATGCCGACCTTCATCAGCGACACGCCGGTACGCTTCGCGACCAGCAGCACGATCGGCACCAGCAGCACCACGCCGACCTCGAAGAACAGCGGCAGGCCGATCAGGGCGGCCACCCCGGCCATCGCCCACGGCAGCCCCCGACCGGAGACCCGGTCGACGATGCGGGTGACGATGCCGTCCGCGCCGCCGGACTCGGCGAGCAGGCCGCCGATCATCGCCCCCAGGGCGATCAGCAGTCCCACCCCGCCGACGGTGGAGCCGACGCCGCCGCTGAACGAGGTGACGATCGCCTCGGCCCCCACCCCGGCGGCGACGCCGAGCACGCCCGCGCCGAGGATCAGTGCCAGGAACGGATGGACCTTGCCCCAGGCGATCAGGACCACCACCGCGGCGATGCCCAGCACGGCCGCGACGATCAGTTGGGCGTCACCGGCGTCGGTCAGGGGTTCCGCCGGTGCGGCGAGCAGTGTGACCACGGTTATCACGACCTTCGGACGGCGTCCGTGCCGGCGGCGGCACGGGCGATCACATGGGTGGGGCGGTGGGGGGTGGCTCCGGCGGGAGGCTCGGGGCCAGCCGCCGCAGCGACGTGAACGTCGGGACGAGCGCGTCGTACAGCTCGGCGTGCAGGGGGAGCAGCGCGGCGTACGTGGCGGCGGCGGCCGGGTCGGGGCGTACCGTCTCGTCGATGCGGACCAGGTCGGCGGCGACGTCGACGGACGCGATCAGGCCGAGGGCCTGCATGCCCAGCAGCGCCGCGCCGAAGCTCGACCCCTCGTGCCCGGCGGGGAAGCGCACCGGCAGGCCGAGGGCGTCGGCGAGCAGCTGCCGCCACAGCGGGCTGCGGGCGAACCCGCCGCTGGCCCGCACCTCCCGCACCTCGTTGCCGGCGGACCGCACCGACGCCAGCACCAGGGCGAGCTGCTGGCAGACCCCCTCCAGGGCCGCCCGGACCAGGTGCTCGCGGCGGTGGCCGTGGGTCAGCCCCACGTACGCCCCGCGCGGCAGCGCGCTCCAGTGCGGCGCGCGCTCACTGAGCAGGTACGGCAGCATGATCAGCCCGCCGGAACCGACGGGGGCGCGGGCGGCCAGGGCGAGCAGTTCCTCCTCGGAGTCCTCGCCCAGCTCGGGGGCGAGGGCGTCGCCGGCCCACTGGAGCACGATCCCGCCGTTGTTGATCGCGCCCCCGACGACCCAGCGGTCCTCGGTCAGCGCATAGCAGAACACCCCGCCGAGCGGGTCCACGGCGGGGCGTTCGACCATCACCCGCATCGCCCCGCTGGTGCCGATCGAGCAGGCCACCACGCCCGGCCGCACCGCGCCGAGCCCCAGGTTGGCCAGTGGCCCGTCCCCGGCGCCGACCACGATCGGGGTGTCCGCCGGCAGCCCGGTGGCGGCGGCGTACTCGGCGGTGAGCCCCGGCAGGACCGTGGTGGTCGCCACGAGCTGCGGCAGCTGCTCCTCGGTGATGCCCGCGATGCGCAGCGCCTCGGCGTCCCAGGCGCGGGTCTGGATGTCCATCAGGCCGCTGGCGGACGCGACCGAGTGGTCGGTGACCAGCGCCTCGCACAGCCGCAGCAGCACGTAGTCCTTGATGCCGACCCAGTGCGCGACCTGCTCGAACAGCTTCGGCTCCTGCTCGGCGAACCAGACCAGCTTCGGCAGCGGCGCCATCGGGTGCACCGGGGTGCCGGTGCGCCGGTGCAGCGCCAGCCCCGACCGGGCGGCGCGCAGCCGTTCGGCCTGTCGGCTGGCGCGGGAGTCCGCCCACGTCACCGACGGGGTCAGCGGCTGCCCGTCGGGGTCCAGCCCGATCAGGCTGTGCATCGCGGTGCTGAACGACAGCCCCGCGACCGGCCCGGGCAGCTCGGTCACCACCGCGCGGACCGTCTCCACGACCGCGTCGAAGATCAGCAGCGGGTCCTGCTCGGCGTAGCCGGGCTGCGGCTCGTCCAGCGGGTAGCCCACCGAGTGGCTGGCGAGCTGCCGCCCGTCGGTGTCGTACGCGACGCTCTTGGTGCTGGTGGTGCCGATGTCGACCCCGATCACCACGCGCGGGTGCTGGTCCGGGTCGGCCACGGCTCCTCCTCGGCGTCGGCGGTGCCGGCACGCCCGCCGCGCCCGGCTGCGGAAGGCGATACCCAGTGATCCACCTCCCCACACGGTCCCCGGCAGGGAACATGAATCGACGCGCTGTCATCCACCCACCGTGCTGTTTGGTCCACCGATCGGGTGATTAGCCTGTTTTGGCGGGTCCGTCTGGTTCGTCGCTGCCGTTGATCCCGGTGACACCCCGGTTGGTGGCTCGCGCGGCGAAGGAGTCGGCGTGGCGAAGACTGATTCGACGGGTTTTACCTGGCGGCCTTCGGCGGCCCCCACGTGGCGGTACCGGTGGGCGCACCGGCAGAACGAGCGGCGGCAGCGGACGTACCGCGACGCCGAGCGGGCCTGGCGGCGACGCGACGACGAGCTGCGGCGGCTGCGCGCGGCGGCGGCCGACTTCGGCCGGCAGGCCACCGCCGGGGCCGGCCTGCCCCTGGAGTTCGCCCCCGGCGAGCGGGTGTTCTGGGCGCTGCCCGCCGTGCAACTGGTCGAGCTGCGGCACACCGCCGTGCTCCCCGCCCCCGACCTGTGCGTCGACCCCGGCCGGTCCGCGCTGCACCACCGCCGCCCCGACGGGGTCAAGGTCACCGATGCCGGCCTCGCCGTGCTCACCGACCGCCGCCTCGTGCTGCTCGGCGGGCGGGGCCGGCGCGACTGGGCGTACGGGAGGATGACCGGCCTGGCCCACGACCCGGCGGCGCCGGTCACGCTGATCCAGGTCCTCGACCGGCGGCGCACCTCCGGCCTGCTGCTGCCCGCCGACGCCGCCGCGGAGTTCCGGTTCACCCTCACCCTTGCCTTCGCCGAGGCCATCGAGCAGCGGGGCGCGGTCCTGGCCCAGCTCGACGAGCTGATCGCCGAACACGACCAGACCCGGCCGTTCCGCCCCGCCATCGCCACTCCCGCGCAGGCCCGGATCACCTCCCTCGTGCCGGGCGGCCGGCGTACCGTCGCGGTGGCCGCCGCCGCGGCGCTGCTGGTGCCCGTGGCGCTGTTCGAGTCGGACCCGCCGGTGCGGCCCGGCTCGGACGTCGCCGCCGCCGCCACCGCAGCGCCCACCCCCGGGGCGGCCGTGCTCCCTACCGCCCGGCCCGGCCCGACGGCGTCGCCGAGGCCGCGGCACGGCACCGCGTCGTCCACCGCCGCGTCGTCCACCGCCTCGCCGCCCGCCGGTCCGCCGGCCGCGAAGCGCGACCGGCTCTGCGGCGCGCCGGCCAACCCCTTCGGGTACGACTACTGCGGCGGCTCCCGCATCCGCCGGCCCGACGTGCGGGTCTGCGACTACTTCGACTGCGGGCAGGACTTCTGGGCCGGCACGGGCTATCTGGTGCAGTGCCGCGACGGCGCGCTCACCCTCACCGGCGGGCGGCCCGACGTCTGCGCCGCCCACGAGGGGCTCCGCCGCACCGTCTGGTCCTGACTCCTCCGTTCGGTCAGGTGGCGCGCGTGTCGCACCATCGTCGGCATGCTCAACCTCAAGCGGGACCGCCACCGCAAGAAGAAGCGGCGCGGCGTCGACTCCTGCACCGACTGCGACTGCGACGGCCCGGACTGCTGCGACTTCGGGCTCTTCTCGTTCCTGCTCACTCTCGGCTCGGTGGCCGCCGGGGCGACCCGCGCGCCGGCCGTCGACCGGGCCGGCCGGGCCGCGATCCTCGGCTACCGGCGGTGGCTGTCGCACCGCTGGCCGGGCCAGTGCCGTTACACCCCGACGTGCAGCGCGTACGGGCTGGCCGCCGTCGAGCGGCACGGCCTGGCCGTGGGCGGGCGGATGGCCGCCGAGCGGCTGCGCCGCTGCAAGCCGCACGTGCCCCGGGGCACCCACGACCCGGTCCGCTGACCGCTTCTACCCGGACCGTGGGCATCCGCCGACCGCCCCTACCGGACCTTGGACAGTTGTCGTCCGCCGGTGACTGAATAGTCCGCCGGTGACGACAACTGTCCAAGGTCTCGTTGTCACTCCGGGGCGTGCGCCGCGCCAGGCGTCTGGCGAACCAGTTCCTGACATTTCGTTCCTACGCTTCCCGCCATGACATCTGAGCCAACTTCTGGCTGGCGCAGCCGCGCCGGCGTCGCGGGCGCGATCACCGTGCTCGTGACGACCACCCTGGCCGGGACCGCCCCGCAGCCCGTGGCCGCCAAGCCCGGTCCCGTCGCCACCCACGCCGTGGCCGTGACCGCGGCGGAGCAGCAGGCCGTGCTGGCGTACTGGACTCCGCAGCGGATCGCCGCGCTCAGGACCCCGTCGGCGGAGGTGCCCGCCGTTTCCAGGCCGGACGGCGCGCCGTGGACGCGGGCGAACGCCGTCTCGCGTACCGTCGGCAGGCTCTTCTTCACCGACCACGGCGAGGACAGCAGCTGCACGGCGACCGTGCTCGACAGCGCCAACCGCAGCACCGTGGTGACCGCCGCCCACTGCGTGAACAACACCGACCTGATCGGTGAGGACAACCAGTGGTCGAGCAACGTGCTGTTCGTCCCCGGCTACCGGGACGGCCGGGCGCCGTACGGCATGTTCGTCGGTCGTCTCTCGGTGGCCCCCTCGACGTGGCTGCGCAACGACCAGATCGAAAGCCTCTACGACTCGTACGACCAGGCGTTCGTGGTGCTCCACCCGAACAGCGACGGACGCCGGGTGCAGGACGCCGTCGGCGCGGCCCAGCGGATCGGTTACGACGTGCCCGGCGCGCGGGTGGTGCACCAGTTCGGCTACCCACGGGCCAGCTCGGACAAGGCCCGCGAGGGCCTGCCCGAATACACCGGTGAACGCCTCGCCTACTGCACGGGCCCCGCGGTGGAGCAGCAGGCGACCGAGGACTGGCCGGAGCCGCCCGGCCAGTGGGGCACCGAGTGCGTGATGGGCGGCGGCTCCAGCGGCGGCCCGCGGTTCGCGGACTTCGACCGCCACACCGGGCTCGGCGTCGTGGTCGGCGACAACTCCCACGGCTGGCTCCCCGGGAAGCGCTACCTCGTGGGCCCGCAGTTCACCAGGACGATCACCCAACCGATCTTCCACCGGGCGCAGCACAGCTGAGCCAACCAAGCGGGTAGGCAGGGCGCGGCGGCCTACGGTTGATGCGGTCACAGGGCAGCGAGGCGGGCGGGCTCATCCTGCCGGCTGGTCACAGCTCTTCACCCGACGAGGAACAAGCGATGGCTGACGGTCTTCCTACGGGCTCCTGACCGGACGTCGAGGGCCGCCATCTCCACTTCCGGGTGGGGATGGCGGCCCAGTTGGATATTTCGAGCGTCCCGCGACGGGTCACCAGCGACCCTCCACATCAGCCCTGCGGTCCTGCTTGCGCACGCAGAAGCCGGGTCGTGCTCCTGTATCTTTCGGCCTCTGCGCTGCCCGTCGGGAAGTACTCGACGAGGCCCATCGTCGAGTCATCAGGGCCGAGAATCGACACCGAGCGCTCCTCGGCCGCCGCTTGGGTGATGCTGGAGGCTTCCCGTTCGCGGATCCAGCAGACGGCCCGCTCTCCATGCTTCCATGACCTGACTAATTTGACGTTCGCTCGGAACTTCAGGGCTTCGTAGCTGTCGTCGACGTATCTGGCCCAGCCTGTCACGTCTTCTCCGTCGTGTACCGGAACATCGGCATGCAGTTGATAAGCCAGCACAGCGGCCTCCGCTTCGTGTGGCCGGACCCAACCGACGCTGCGGTATCCCTCTGGAACCGACACCCAACCGATGCCCGATGAGAGCTGATCATCGTCCTGATCCGCAGATCCACTGTCGCTCAGTCCTTCCACGTCTCTGTCTTCGTCTTGTGCATTGTCCTGAGCCGAGCTTGCGGCTACGTCAACTGCGTCGCCGGATCCGCTGTGCTGTCCTGTCCTGGTATCGGCGCGATCAGGACTTCCTGCCGGGTTCGCCCACCGATGCCTGGGGCGTGTCCAGACCTGCTCAAGGAGCCCCGCGAGGTCGTCGTCACCTCGCTGTCGATAGGCTGCAAGAATGCGTCGGGGCTTCGCGTCGGGGGGAAGACCAACTGCTTCGGCGAGCGCCATCCTCGCCTCTTCCGGCGTCCCGACTTTCTCCGCTCCGATCAACGCCACAGCCTGGTCCAGATGGTTGGCCTCCTGGCTGGCAGAATCCTTGACGGAGACGTTGAAGCGACCGTATGGACCGAACTCGAGAAAGGCCGTTTGTCCCTCGCGTGCTTCGAGGCGGTCCAGAAACCGCTTGATGGTGCCGCTCGCAGGCTGCAGTCCCGTCCATCGGATGCTCTGGGTGCCGAGGTCCGACTCCAGCTCCACCACCTCTCCCTGCGAGCATCCAACGAGTTTGGCCACGCCAGAGGGGACAGGAAAGCCGGAACCACGAAGGTGGTCCCGGGTGATGGTAATGCGAAACTTCCACCAGTTGTCGTGCTGGAAGAGGCGGCGGGTGGCAGCAGGGGTCTTCCGCGGTGCGGCGGGCGATTCCCGGCGTCGCACAATGCCCTGCACAATCTCGTAGTCGCCGTTTCCGGCGTACGCCTGCACGCTGCTGGGTGACACGTCGAAACGGCCGGTGATGGACTCGATCAACCGGCTGACTTCGATTTCGCCTCCCGCCGCAGCGAGCTCCAGGCCGATCTGCTGCCGGATGGACGTGTACTCCTCCACCTCCCAGCTGGCTAGCCCCCACGTCGCCCGGTCTGTCCTGACGAAGCGCTCGTCCTCGCCCAGCTGATTGACGAGGCTACGAATGCTGTTGTCTCGTCCTATATGCCGCTGCAGCTCGTCGACGTGGAGAGGCTCGCCCATTGCTGCCAGGAGCCCTGCCGCGTGGTCGTTGAGTGATCGGATACGGGTCAGGATCTGTTTGTTGTGCAGCGTGTAGCCGCACCAGGTCAACCAGTCGAGAAGCTCATTTCCAGGCATGGCGGTGGCTGCGGTGACTGCGGCGAGGTCAACCACACCATGCTCAGTTGCGAAATCCTCAAGCAGCGTCCGTGTCTGCTCGCGGGCCGAATTGACGTCGGGCGTGGCAGCCCATCCGTCGGTCACCTCGAAGTAGTCATCCAGGCGGTCCAGTACAAGCCAGAGCGGTACGTTGATGCTTGGAACGTCGCGGGCAAGATCAGGGTGCAGCGTGATCAAGCGATCAAGGGCAGCAATCGGTTGGATCTCAGCTCGGAGACTGGCGAGGAGGTTGCCGATGCTGGTGCCAAAGTGGAAGGTCCGGGTGAGCAGTTCCCTGATCTTGTTCTCGATCTGGCGCACACGTTCGCGTGAAACATCGAACTCGCTCGCAAGCTGGGCGAGCGTCTTCGGGGGCCTGCCGAAAAACCTGTCCCGCAGGATGCGCAACTGCCGGTCATCGAGTTCGGACAGGAGTGCGGTGAATTCGAGGACGGGATCCGAAGTTCCGGTCACTAGGGCGATGTCTCCGGCGGTCAGCGAGTTCAGCCGGAGCGCCACCTCTTGGATCTGCTCAGGCGCGCCGTCCTCGATGATGACCTTCAGTAGGGGCTGCTCGCCGCGTTGTCGAATATGATGCCACGCTGCCAGTTGCCCAAGGTCCTCAAGCAATTGAGCCTGTGCAGGGGGCAGCGCCGTCGCCGACATAGGACCCGTCTGATCATCGTCAACTCGGAGATCTCCGTAGGTCAAGTCACCCGAGCGGATGATGGCGGCTGATACGAGCGCGGAGATGACCTCCTCGACTGTGCCTTGGCCCGTGCCACGGACGTCATACAGGTGCCTGACTGACATTGACTCCAGGTCAGAGAAGGTCTGCACCTGAAGCCTCTGGAACGCGGTCTTGGCCCGAGCTCCTGTCGATAGGGCGGACAGGAGCAAGCTGCGGGGGACCGTCGGAAAGCTTGGCCCGAAAGCCTCGTCCGAGTGGCGCACCAGGAAGAGCCGGGCAAGGTGACGACAGAGGGCCTCGTGCTCGGCCGTCATCGTCGTGACCGCGGGTGATTCTGTGAGCCACCAGTCTGGGGAGGGAGTGAGCTCGATGAGCTCCCGGGCGGTTGCGGGAGTGTGATGAGTGAGCCAAGGCAGCACCTGGACCCAGGATGCGTCGTGGTACGCCTCGGGAGGGAGATCGCCGAATGGTGCGCTGGTCACAGGGCTCCTCTGATACTCATTCATTACCCACGATTTAAGGGTTGCTTCTGAACCCGAGCCGCTGTGCCTCGGCTAGGACCCGCATTGCCTGGGAAGCCTGCTTATCGACGATCGGCCAGCTGTTGTTGATGTAGCGGCCGACGGTCTCAGCCAACTGTCGCTGCCAGGGATGGAGATTCCTCGTCTCCTTGGCCCATCTGGCCAGGGCGAACCATTCGGGGGCGGAGACAGCCATCACTTGGGCGACAACACCGCCGGTGGTGTCATCCTGATCCGGCGGAGCACTGTCCTCAAGCGGCTGGTCCGTCAACTCGGCCAGAAGATCGTCGGGGACGGTCCACGGGACAGCGAGTACGGCCTCCCAGCAGTCCGGGCGCTTCGCCCATTCACCGATGTTCGTGCCACCCCTGACCGGATTGACAATCACCTCGCGAACGGACACGCACAGATCGTCCAAGGCGGCAGCGAGCGCAGGCGACAGACCCTGCTCCCGCCAGAGGCGATCCAGGTCGACGCGCCGGTTGGTGGCCTCTGCCAAGCGGGCGATCGTGTACGACGTAATGTTGATCTTGTAGCCGCCGAAGTCTCTCGCCGCGACGATCTTGTCAGTCGCCTTGAACAAGATCGCCTTGGCAAGCAGGCGTTGCGCGAAGCTCACGTTGACGGTGGGGACGCTCTCACCCATACGTACCATGAGCTCGCGGAAATTCTTTTCGGCCCCTCGGCTGACCAGGTAGGGAAGGCCGCCCCAGGAGTGGATGAACTTGGCCGCATCAGCCTTGGTGAACTTCTGGCCAGTTGGATGCAGGCTTCTGAACTTGCGCTGGTTCGCGGGGGTGCGTTCGCGGGCTAGAGCATCGGTGTACTGCCCTCGGGCGCGCTCGTAGAACCACTTCGTCTCCTGCCCGCTACCGTCGGATGCCGGCGCCCAAAGCGAGCGCGTGACCTGCTCGATGGCCACGTGGAACGGATGATTGGAGCTGAAGTCGACGACCGTGACCTTGTTCTGAGTGTTCGAATACTTGGATATTTCTGGAACGATCTCCTGTAGACGGTCAGGGGAGACCCGGGTCAGCTTCATCTGTACGTGAACGCGACTGAGATCCGCCTTGTCGCGGGTGTGCGCGTAGTGAATCGAGGCCGTTGTCTGACCGCCGTTCACGATCTGTAGATCGTGGATCATGCTGATCGCCTGACCGCCCTCAGGAAGTTCAGTGAACTCCACAGTTGAGGCGGTGGCGGTGATGCCGTTGTTGTAGGCCAGAAAACGGTCCGGATTGTGCAGGAGAGTATCCCGAATTCCCTTGTTGACCCCGCCCTTGGTCTGCAGGAACGAACGAACATTCAGCTCCAATAACCGCGTGCCGTGCTGGCCGTAGAGGTCTGCCAGTTTCTGTCCCGGGATGATGGCCAGAAAGACCGAGTAGTTGCGGTCGGTCTCGGGCGTGGCGAGGCAGGGCAACGGTGGATCGAACTCGACTGCGATTGGCTCGCTGAGAGTTCCCGAGGACGCCAGTCGGTGGAGCCGGGTGAGATCCCAGACTTCATGAGTGACGGCGAGGCCGTCCAGTTCGCGGGGCGGCAGCGTCGAGACTGCGCTGACGGTGTCCGTCAGGAGGAACAGGCGGATCCGCGGAGCATCGGGTAGAGCCTTCTGCACAGCAACGCACATGTCATGCACATCAGACGATTCATCGATGTCTTTGGCCATTCCATCACGACACCTGCGGACGAAGGTCTGCAGCCGCTTGAAATGTCCTTCCGCCTGGCTTCGGGTCAGGCGAGCTCCCTCGGGCTGAAGGCTGAAGTGGGTGATGAACAGGTCCAAGGTCCCAAGGGAATCATTCATCCCGTAGCCGTTGACCTCAAGACCGATCGCCTTGTGGTAAGCAGTGAAGGTGTTCTCCACCTCGCCGGCCTGCTCCAGCTCATCCAACACCCGGCGGGTGAAGGTGTCTGGAGCAGTGGCGTTCTCCGCCTCGGCCGTGGCGAGCACGTCGGCGACGAGTTCCTGCGCGTAGGCCGACAGACTGCTCTGGCTCATGCCTCCCCCTTGACAATGCTGGCGAACCGTTCAGCGGATACACCATAGTGGTCCAGTCCGACCGTGCTGATTCGGTAGCGGCAGCCCCCGACCCCCGGCCGAAGATCGGCTTCCGTGATGCGCGGAAACTCTTCGGTGACGTGCCAGAACTCCGTTGATCGGACGGTGTAGCGGACTTCGTCGTACAGGTGCCGATGTTCGGAGAGGTAGCCTGCACGGATGAGCAGATCATCAATTTTTGCTCGCGCTGCCATCGATGGCGACGTTTCCCTGAGGGAGTCGACGACGGCGTTGAGCGACTCACCGGAGCCGCCCCGACGTTCGTCCAGTGAAAGGTGGGCCAGCAGGAGGAGATCCGTGCCGGTTTCATCAAGTTGCCGCTCGCTCGCAATGGCGATGCTCCGGGGGCTTCTTCCCGTCCCGGTCTTGACCTCGATGGCGCAGGTTGTCAATTCAAAGTCCTGATTTGCCCCCATCGGCCCGCGCCAAGCCGACACCGCCTCGCCAAACGGTAGTACCGGACATAGGTGGTCGCGTAGGACGACAAGCTCCCCGAACACACCTTGCCGTGCCTCTTCGCTGAGCCCGGTGTCGCGGATGGACTGGAGGAGACGGCGCCAGTGCTCAAAGCGTTCGATAGCCGCAGTCAGAGCTTCAGCGGGACCCTCTGCTGTGTATGCCGTCGTGGCGACGTCGGCAATCAACGGATTGAACACCTCGCGCTGCTCGTCGGCCGTAAGGATTACCTGAAGCTCGGTGCTCCCGTCCGGAGCCGTCGCGAACTCGATCGCAAGACCTCGGGTGCTGGGCAATGACGGATAGCGTCGGGCCACCGGTTGCCCTGCGGACGCTGGTACCCGTACGAGGAGCACGCGCCTTCCCGTCGGCTGCTGGACCGCCAGGAAGATGTCGTGCCGGGATCGCGGGAACAGACGCCGGGCGATGATGCCGTACGGGTGATGCTCAGCCTCAAGAGGCGCCCAGTCTTCTTCGCTTACCCTCACTCGTCGGGGTCCTCGTCATCATAGATATCGATCTCCAGCTGCCTCCAGACATCATTGACCACGTACTCGGTCTCGGTCGGGTGCTCCGAGAACGGAAAGCTGATCGCAAAACCAACCAATGGAAGAAGGTCCGCGTTGGCTCTTGCCTCAGGGTGTTCGATCGGGTAGATCAGGAGCAGTGGTTCCTGCACAGGTCGAAACCTCCTGAGCGGCTGCCCAGTGGGAACGGTAGGCTCCTTGAACGTCTCCGCCTTGCCCTTGCGGTCGGCCTCAAGGCGGCGAGCGGTAATAGTCGCTTCCAAGGCGCGTTCTCGGAGTTCGTCGGGAAGGTCCCTGCTCTCATCCGCAGGACTAAGCACCCGCTTGATGGTGTAGCGCCCTGCCTCCGAATCCAGACCGTCCTGCCGGAAACGGGTCACGAGACGTAGTGGATGAGCGCCGATATTCCGCGGCGTGCCGATCGGTGTGCCCACCAGCCTCACGGTCCATCGTGACAGCTCGCCCACTGCGATGCAGCGACGGATGTACTGCGCGATGAGCGCTGGGCGCACGCGGTAGGAGCCGCGGTCAGAGATGTATCCGTCGAGAAATCCGTCGATGATCTCCGTGGGCGAGACGCCTCGCCATACAAGGCTTGTCCCGTCCACCTCGGGACTCTGTTCATCTAAGGCGGTGATGAAGCGTTCGAGGATTTCGAAGTTTCGCCGGACAGCCTCGGGGTGAAGGCTGAAGACCGTCGTCTCTGGGAGCTCGCCGGAATAGCTGAGCCGCACCTTGACGCTGCGTCGCATCTTGTTAGCGGCGGTTACTGCGAGCCCGGCTGGAGAAGCGCGAACGCGCAGTCCGAAACTCTCCGGTGTCTGCCCTAGGCGCGCCATTTCCGCGAAGTCCTGACGGAGCTCATTGTCTGCCGCAGTGATCTCCCCATACGAGTTGAAGAGGTCCGACGTCGTGTACAGCCTGCACAGGTCTTCGTAGCCAGGGCGGTAGCCGAACCAGCGGCCCATCTGTAGCAGCGTGTCGTACATATTCGACGCGCGAAGGTAGTAGCTGACACTGAGACCTTCCAGCGTAAGCCCACGAGATAGTTTTTCCGCGCCGACAGCAATGACGGACAGGCCAGCCTTGCGCTTCTCGTAGTATTCGAGTGCATCGCGGGAGCTGCCATTTACTGCCCGGACCTCGATCTTACGGAGCGCCGGTCGCAACTCCTTCTCGACTTCGCTCCATTGAACCGGCGAGGCAGCCCCGGCTGGAAACATCGCACTGGTGGAACTGAAGTCTTTCTCCCACAGGCTTCGGAGCAGGTCGAGTGTGTGAGCCGCTTCACCGCCCATGCCGTCGCGGAGCCGGTCACGCGTCAGGCTGACGTATTCGTCTATCTGGTCGCGAATCCGGTTCTGCACGCTGACATACCGTGTGACGTGGATGAGCATCGAGTTGTGCTGGGTCCCCTGTCCCCGTACCCGACGAGCAGCGCAGGTCAGGATGAAGGTGTCGATCGCTCGGCGCAGCGAGGAAGGAAGATCCTCGGGCGGTGCCCATTCCTTCTTGTGCCGGCGAGGCATCCAGGCCTCGTAGTCATCGACAGGCCGGAAGATCGGAAGTGCCTTGATCCCGTCGTCGTCAGGATCCGTGGCCTTGAGACCAAACACCCGTTCCGGTCCGAGGTAGTTCGAGGGAGCGGGCAGGCTCTCGATGAAGCTCTCCGGGAACAGGTCGAGCCCGAACGTGTCGTGTTCCGCCTTCGGCTTTATGTAGATGTTGGCGAAGGGCGTCGCGGTGTATCCGACGTACGCTGCCCTGTCGAAGCTGTTGAGTAGATGTCTGATCGATCGGTTGATCGTCGAAGGGTCGGTGTCGTCGTCCTTGGTCGTGTCGACGGATGCGTGATCCGCCTCGTCGTCGATGACGAGGAGGGGGATGTCCCGTACGACTTTGGACCTTCCGTCCCCTGCGGGCACACCTTCAACCTCGACTATCCACTTACGAACATTTTCAAGGATGCTCTTGTGCTTCTTGATCACCAGGACGACGGGATAGTCTCCGATCGGCAGATTCAGGTTCCTGGCGAATTGTTGCTTGAAATCCCCGCCCTCTGAGCTGTTCGTCAGGGAGGCGATCTTGAGGCGTTTTACGCCGGGCATCACGCCGACACCGATGCGTGCCGTGTTGGTGGTTTGGTCGGAGCGCTGCTGGTACTGCGTGTCAAAGCCGAGCAGGCCCTCGTCGATCCGGAGCTGGGTTTGGCTGCGAAGGCTGTTGTGGATGCCGGCCAGGATGACGATGAGCTTGTAACCGGCATCGGCCGCCTTGCAGGCGAAGCCGATGTAGTTGCCGGTCTTGCCCGACTGCACCTGGCCGACCACTAGGCCGGTACGACGCCAAGCGCCCGGACGCCCGGGGTCCTCGATCTGGCGCAGAATACGGTCCGTGCTTTGGTCCAAGCGACGGACAACCCGTGGTGGCATCAGCCGCACATCCTCAAGATAGCGGCGGTAGCGCTCCCAGAAGTCCCAGTTGCGCTCCAGTTGGGCCTCGGTGAGCCACTCAACGTGGTTGCGATCGTCCTTCAAACCAAGTGAGTCGTCCTGCCACACCGCAACCCGAGACTCGATCTCCTTGAGCAGGACATCCCGGTCAAGCTGCTGCCCCCGAGAGCGCTGCATCCTCCAGATCGGATCAACGCACTCTGCGATCTCCTCGTGCCTCGCCTGACGGTCCTGGGGCAGCATTGCGAGCACCAACCGGATTGCCTGCTCCATGGCATCGTCGTTGTCCTGAGGCTGCGCGGTCATGTGGCTCTCCCCGTTGGTCTGATGCTGAAGTTGATGGCGGCGGGGTTGTCAGTGTTGCTGCCAGAAACCGTCGAACTGGTCGAAGGGCGGCATAAGCGCGAGTCGCTCCTTCGCCTCGCGGGGCGTCCGGCCCTGTGTAATGAAGGCGGCGTAAATGCGGTTCGCCACGTCCCCCACCTCCTTCGGTGCGGCTCCCAGAAACGGCTCGGGGTCGTCCGCCACGTCGCCGTCATGCATGATCCGTAGCGCGGCAACCGGAATCGTCTCTTCTAGGAGCCGGATTAGCGCCTTGGCGTTCACCGCGGAGTCAGGTCCGCCCTGCATCACCTCCCGAACCAAAGGGTGGTCCCGGTTGATGCGGCAGCGAATATAGCCATCGCGCTTGTCCACCCGCCATGCGTAGATGAACTCCGCGCCGTGAGTGCGGGCGGCAATCCGACCACGGTGGCTGAGCACCTCTGCTGCCCTGCTGCGGGTGGCGGTACCGATGCGCTGGAGATGGCGTCGTACACCCACCGGGGGCACCGCTGCGGACTTCCGTACGTCGATGGCCCATTCTGCATCCGCCTCGGCGGGGACGTCCACGACGATCCGCGCGAGATTGTAACGCTCGTCGCGTCGGAAGCCGCGGATGCCGAGCCAGTCGCCGGCGAGGATCAATCGGTCCCGCCGGTAGACGTAAAAGCCTTGTTGGTCAAGCCATCCGGCGGGACCGGAAGCCTGTTCCTGCTGCTCGGAGTCCAGCTTCCGTGGATGCGGCAGGATGAACGGCTCGATCCGCACAGTGTGCGAACCGACGGGCAGATCCTCCGTGGGAAGTCGCTGAACCGACGGATGCCCACTGAGGAAAGGATCCCATGCCTTCACTGGAGTGCCGTTGACCGTCATCGTGATTCGGTTCCGGCCGGACAGGAAGCGGGCGAAGACCATACCGAGGTGCTCCTCCACCCGGGTCGCCTCGGTGTAGAACTGCCTTTGAGCTCGGGTGTCCTCCGCAGTCAGGCCACCGACATCGAACCGGTGCAGGCTCCGCCAGATGACCGTCGTGCCAACGCCTCCGTCCGGCCGCAGTTGGACCAGCGTCTGGGTGGTCTCGTCATCGGTACCATGCAGCAGGCGCCACTCGCCGGTGGCGGACACGACTGACAGGTCCCAAGTGCGGACAGCTTCGGGCGCACCCGCCTCGGAGCTTGTCGCAACCGTGAGCCGGGCAGCCTGCGAGAACGAGGCGCTCTTCAGGCCCATCCCGAAGCGACCCAGATCGTCGGATGCGCGAGGCTTGAAGGAGCCCCGCGCGGCGATGGTCATGGCGCTGACGAGGCCTTCGGTCGTCATGCCTTTGCCGTCATCGACCACCGCAACCCATGATGCGGGACCCGCCCAGGTGAAGTAGACGTCGATTCGCCGAGCGCCGGCCGAGACGCTGTTGTCAACGAGGTCCGCCACGGCAGCCTCGACGCTGTACCCAAAGGACCGGAGCGAGGTGATGGTTCCCGCGGGGTCGGGGTTGGCGATGTCGTAGCTCAAAGCAGGT
Organism: Micromonospora haikouensis; assembly: GCF_000876225.1. NCBI lineage: Bacteria > Bacillati > Actinomycetota > Actinomycetes > Micromonosporales > Micromonosporaceae > Micromonospora > Micromonospora haikouensis. The sequence continues at coordinate 1,800,549 of NZ_JXSX01000001.1, forward strand.
CGGCTCCAGTTGGGCACGGAGTTCGGGCGCCGCCGCACGTCACGCTTGTTGCCGTCCGTGGACCAGTCACCCCTCGCGGCGTTGTGGCGTGACGGACAGCGAGAGTACAGGGAGCGAAGCTGCTCTCATATGGCGCATCAAGATCCTTTCTTGCGTTATGATGGATATGCAGGATTTGCCCATGAATCTTCCGCCGGACGGTTGGTTGTGGCTCGGGCCAACGGTCGGGTTGACAGCAACGCCTGATGTTTCGGCGGAATGTCGGGACGGGGCGTCCTCGCCCCGCGCGGCCTGGCGGTAATCTGCCTGATCGTGACCACTGAAGACCAGCACACCGCCGCCCCTGTTCGTCGTCGTGGGTACGGGGTCAAGCTGGTCCGCGGTCCTTTTGTCCGCCTCGCCCCTCACCCTGAAGCCTGCTCGGAGCCGGATCAGCTTCTTCTCCTGGCATCCAAGCTCAGGGACGGCGGTGGCCGGCTGGCTGCCGATCTCTTCAGCGGCGCTGGCGGCCTGAGCCTGGGATTGGAAGCGGCTGGCTACCAGGTTGTGATCGCGGTGGATCACGACGAGGAGGCGATCGAGACCCACCGGCACCATCATGGTGGGCTGAGTGTCGACTGGGACCTCGGAGACCCGGAGCGGGTTCGGCAGGTGGCTGACCTGATCAAGGCGGCGGGAGTGGAGCTTCTTGCTGGCGGTCCTCCCTGTCAGCCGTTCTCCAAGGCGGGACGTTCCAAGATCAGACACCGGGTGCGTCACGGGCTGCGTGACCCGTACGACGAGCGCAGGGACCTGTGGCGCTCCTATCTTGAGATTGCTCGCATCGCCCGCCCTCGGGCTGTTCTCATGGAGAACGTGCCAGACATGGCACTGGACAAGGAGATGTTCATCCTCCGGACCATGGTCCATGAGCTGGAGTCGATCGGTTACTCGGTGGAGGAGCGTTCGGTCGAGACCTTTCGCTATGGCGTTCCGCAGTTTCGTCAGCGGCTCATACTGGTGGCTCTCCGTGACGGCGTGGCCTTTAGCTGGCCTCAGGAGCAGCGCGAGCGTGTGACTGTGTGGAACGCCATCGGCGACCTGCCGGAGGTTGAAGGCGGATGGCGACCGGCGGGCGGTGCCGAGGGCTGGAGTGAGTACGACCAACCGCACAGCGAGTTCCAACGGCGCATGCGCAAGTCGGTGCCGGATGCTGATGCGAACAAGATCTTCGACCACATCACGCGTCCCGTCCGGGAAGACGACGCTCGGGCCTTCGAGGCGATGGATGCCACCACGAGGTACCGGGACCTTCCGGACGAGGTCAAGCGCTACCGCGAGGACATCTTCGACGACAAGTACAAGCGACTCGACGAACACAATCTGTCCCGCACGATCACTGCGCATATTGCCAAGGACGGGTACTGGTACATCCATCCGCGGCAGAACCGCACCATCACCGTTCGTGAAGCCGCACGACTTCAGACGTTCCCGGACTGGTTCCGCTTCGCCGGGCCGCCATCGGCGGCATTTCGCCAGATCGGCAACGCCGTTCCTCCGCTACTCGGGGAACACCTCGCTGGTGCCGTCCGTGCAGCCCTGGATGATCCGCGACCCGTTCCCGCGACGACGCAGGATATCGCTGCGCTTCTCGCCGCATGGTTCGACAGCGCTGCGGTCCGTGGTCTTCCGTGGCTGAGGGCAGCAACCCGTTGGCAGGTGATTCAGGCCGAGATGTTACTGGACCGTGCGCCGGCTGAGGTGGTGCGCTTCATCTGGCCCCTTCTGGCCCGCTGGCGTGAGCCGCAGGAGACCGTACTCGCGGAGGCCGAGCTGCTTGAGATCAGCAGATGGGCAGGTCGGCCAGGCCGAGCCGGGGCGATTCTGGAACTGGCCGGACGGCTCGCCGACAACCCGGAGCTGCTTCAGGACGATGATCAGCTTCGGCAGGTTCCGGGCCTCGCCGAGTCGGTGGCTGACCTCGCGATTCTCGTGGTTCCAGCCCACGGCGACGAAAACTCCGAAGAGCCGGTGCTCGTGACGAAGGGTGTGCTTCGGATTGCCGCGCGTTTCAGTGGTGATCCTGTCGATCGCCGGAATCGGCTCACGGACGGTCGTTTGGAGATTGCGCGAATGATCGGGATTGACTCGGACGCCCGACGAGCCCACCTTGGCCTGGTCGAGTTGGCCAACAGCCTGTGCCGACCAGTGGAGCCCGAGTGCAACGCCTGTCCGCTTCAGAAGCTCTGCGCTGAATCGCGCGCGGACCCGCTACGACTCTTCTGATTCGGGCAGCAGCGGTTCACGGTTCCAGCCCCAGCGATTGGGCGATCTCCGGGGCCTCCCTCTGCAGCGTCGCTGCGATCCGCTGCCAGGCAGCCCATTCCCCGGACTGCATAGCCGCAGCTCTCAGTGCGAGTCCGGCAGTCGCCGCCGCCTGGGTCGCGGACCGTACGTCCGCGGTCGTGTTCAAGTCCGGAGGAACGGGCTTCTTCTTCGCGCGGGCGCTCTTGCGGTACGCATCGTTGGCATAGACGCACAGTTCATTTACGGGGGTCTCCAGCATCTGACGCAGTTGCGCCGGTAGCGATACCCGCATTTTCGCGACGTTTATGTTGAAGGCCGAGTCGAGGTCGGTACTGAAGTCGATTGAGGCGCGGGCCATCTTGGTGTGCTCGTCAATACCGCGAATGGCGCTCCAGCCACCCCACTGCACCAGCCGGTCGGCGCGGTAGACGTAGAGCCCCTGCTGTCGGTTCCAGTTCAGTGGTCCGGACAGTCGCTCGAACTCGCTTGGGCTGGAAAACTTGTCCCGGGACGGCAGGATGAAGCGTCTCAGGTCAACGTGACCTGAGACGTCACCGACGTTGATCTCGAAGCGCTGCGGCGGAAGCTCGGAGCGATCCTTTTCGTCGGGAGCAAATGGGTTCCAAGGTCGAACCTTCTGACCGTTGACAGTGATGATGATCGGATCGCGTTTACCTGCCCCTTCGAGGAATCGATGGAATACGATTCCCAGGTGCTCTGCCGTCTTCGATGCCAGCGCTTCGAGGCGCCGGCGCGCCCAGCCGCCCTCGGGGCGGTTCTCCGGTAGTACGCGGTCGAGATTCCGCCACAGGACGACGGTCCCCGTCCCTTCGGTCAGCCACTGGCGAGCTCTGGCGACGTCCGGATCTGAGCCGGGGTCGACCACCACCCACTGGTCCCACTCCTCGACGATGTCGAGGTCGAGAACCCGGGCCGAGGTGCGCACGACATCAGGGCTGCTCCGCGAGACCACGGCCACCGAGCGGCATTGCGACAGGGATGCGGTCTTCAGTCCGAGTCCGTACCGTCCGAGTTCACCTGATTTGTAAGTCCGGCGTGTGCCCAGCCGAAGCCCCTCCAGCAGCGCCTTGGGAGACATTCCGCGTCCGTTGTCAGCGATGTACACCCGCGTTCTTGACCCGGCGAACTCGATCATCACCTCGACCCGGGACGCGCTGGCGGCGATGCTGTTGTCGACGATGTCCGCCACCGCGGTCGGGAAGTCGTAGCCGATGTCGCGCAGCGAACTGGTCAGGCGTGCGGCCGACGGTGCGACGTCGAACCACGTCTTGTTGGGCATGCGCCACCTCCGTCATCTCTACCAGTTGAGGACCAGGATGTCACAACCTACGTCGCGATCATGAGGGAGGTTGCCGTGGCTCGTGTGGATGCCGCCATGCCTGTTCGATCACTTCCGCCACGTCTGCAGGATCCTCGTGTTCCCAGAAGTGCCGAACCTGCCAGCCGAGCGCCAGAAGTTCCGCGTCCTTCTCCCGATCCCGTTCGACATTGCGGCGCAGTTTTTCCTGCCACCACTCACGGTTGTTCTTCGGTAGCATCCCGTGCTGCGGGCACTGGTGCCAGAAGCATCCATCAATGAAGATCGCGATGCGTGCTCTGGTGAAGGCGATGTCAGGCCGTCCGGGCAGAGCTGGGTGATTGATTCGGAACCTCAGACCGCGGCGGTGCAGTTCTCGGCGGACGAGTAGCTCGGGTTTGGTGGATGCTCGACGCATCCGTTTCATTTGGTTGGAAACCGTTTCATTCAACGGGGCTGGTTGACCAGCTCTCGGCCTCCCGAAGTTGCTGATCATCGCCATGCGCCCGCATCCTGTCGCGGTGACCATGTCTGTTGCACGCGTCATTCCTACCACTCGCGGCGGACAGCGCCAGCTGTAGTGCGGGATGGCGGTGACCAACACCATCCTGGACGCTGCCGGTTCGCCGAGAGCTGGCGACGGTAGCGATCCCCAACGTAGAGCGGGCCGTCGCTTGCGTGAACACCCAGGTAGAGGTCACCGCTGCTCCGCGATTCCCTCGCTCGGCAACACGTTGACAGCGGAAGGTCACTTTCCCGACCGTCGACCGGCCTCCAGCTGAAGTTTTCCCGGCTTCTTCGTCGTGATGAGATCAGCAAAGGCTGTCCAGGGAGTCCCGTGATCGTTCTCGCGGACGGTCCGGAGCCGCCTCCCGAACTCAGCGGCTATCTCCTCCGACGTGGCTAGCAGCGGCACAGCGGCGGCGATCATCTTCAACTCGCGTGCCTCCCGTAGCAGGGCCCATGAAGGATCGGAGGTCACGTCGTAGCCGTAGGCGACGGCCAGCGTCTCGTGTGCCCCCGTGCGCCCGAACCGGTGTTCGCCCACCGCGACCGCCGCCAGATCAACCTGCCATGGACCAACACAGGTGGCGTCGAAGTCGCACATCACCGTCCGGCCCGATGGCTCCATGAGCAGGTTGCCGACATGCGCGTCGCCGTGGATCAGGCTCCGTTCCGTGCGCTGGTTCAGCGCGGTGACACGTGGCTCTAGGCGGTCGCACCACCGCATAAGGAAGTCGCGGTCACTGCCATGAAGGCCGTCGGCCTCGGCCAGTCGCCTGCGAGCATCGTCTATAGGGTCCCAGGCAGGTAGCGAAATCGGTGACACGTCGAGCGCGTGAAACTCCCGCAGCACCAGGCCGAGGTCTTCTACCGCTGGGGCTGGCGATCCCGGCGGGACGTACTGCCAGACCGAAGCGACCAGGGTGCCGACCTCGATCGGCTGCTCAATGCCCGGTGCCAGGCGGACCGTCGGCGCGTCGATGTCGGCGAACCAGCGTGCAAGCCGGATGACCTTCGGTACCCGGTCGCGGAGCCGGTGCGTACGGGCGATCCGGATAACGACGCCCGAACTCGGCAGAGCGAAGACAGCGTTGTTGGTCAACCGCAGCAACTGTGCGTCCCCGCAGGGAACACCCAAGATGCCCGCGACATCTCGCATTGCCTCCGTCATCACCTGCTCCGAGAACCGCCCGTTCATGCAGCGGCCGCAGCACGGGCGGTGAGCGCTCGCTCGAACGCGGCCACCTCCGGAAGCTCCCGATGCCGTGCCAGATCTCGGCGCAGGTTGACGACACGATCGATCACCCGTCGGGAGCTGATCCCACGTGCCTGCTCCAGCACCCGGGCACCCACTGCGAGGGCTCGCTCCGGCTGGTCAGCGAGGAAGAGCGCGCTGCACAACCCGACCTCGTTCAACACCGTGCTGCGCACGTTGGCCAAGTCGAACGCCGCGACGGCGTCTTCGGTCCAACGCACCGCCTCGGGTGCGTGTCTGCTGTCCTGCCGCGCCCCGTCCCGGTAGACGCGGCCGTACTGGGCGAGCAGCTCACCCCGGTCGTAGAAGCCCATCCACCCAGGCTCACGTTCGTGGCTGATGCGATCGAACTGATCATTTGCCTTGCCCAAGGTGGTCACCGCAGTTTGATGATCGCCAAGCGCGGCAACGGAGGCGGCTTCCGCGCCCCAGAAAAGGGCCTTGACCGCCGGGGTGGCCTGCGATCCGAGTTGGGCGTGCGCGAGTTGAAGCGTCGCGAGGGCATCCTGGTTGTGCCGAAGGTGTTGAAGCTGCTTGGCCTGCGCATAGCGGATCATCGCAGCCAGTGGCGCATCTCCAGCGGTGACGGCGGCCCGTTCGCCAGCGACGAAGTGCCGTTGGGCGTCATCGTGCCTACCCGCGTCGAAAGCCGTCCAGCCGGCCAACTGGCGGGCTGCCGCGACTGCTGCCACCAGACGCGGGGTGAGCCCGGCCGGGTGCGTCCAGTCGAGCATGCGGTACACCGACTCAGCGAAGCGGGCCACCTCCTGATACAGCAGGCCGCCCCCGCATTCGCGATCCACCGATCGATAGAGCGTCAGCACGGCATTCAGGCGCGCGACATCCGCAGCGCCGATGCGTCGGGGCTGCATGATGTCCGTGCTGCCGGTCAGGCCCGCGCCCGCCGCTACGGCGGCGATGCCAGCCAATAGCGCTCGCCGGCCCTTGTCTGGCCCCGGGGGCTGTGGCTCCCGCCTGCTGGTGGCAGCACCCGTCATGTGGCTCCGGCCCGGCGGGGTGAACCACAGGTAGGCCGCAGGGATGCCGAATACCCCTGCCCAGTGGGCCAGTCGGTCCAGGTGCACCAGCGGTGGACCGTTCTCTACTCGGCTCAACTGCGCCTGGGTGATCCCCATCCATCCCCCCACCACGGTCTGCGGCAGCGGGTGCCGCCCGTGGTAGGGATGGCACCGGTACGCCCTGATCACCCGTCCGAGGTGCCGCTCGGCGAGCGCCTGTCGTACCGGCTGGTGCTCCCAGAAGGAAGCGGGCACCACCGGCGGCGTGCTGAGCCGGTCTCGCTCGGCGGCCTGGCAGGGCGTGCAGCGTCCGCTGTCGTTGTCGCGGGCGAGTCGCCCGCCACAGCGTGGGCAGTTCGCAGGTGTCACCGGGAACCTCGCCAATCGCGGGCGGCTGAGTCCGAAGTCGAGCGTATCCAGTCAACCCGCTCCGTGGGGGATCGGTATACGTAGCGCGCATATCGAGGATGCTCACACGCTCGGCTGCTGCGTGTAGTTGGCTGAATGCCGAGTGTGTATGGCGTTCACGATCATCAACACATGGCAGAACCCCTGGCCAGCGTTGATTGTCGACCGCATGGCCCGGGGCGGGTGCTGGGTTCCGGGGCGTGTCGACCCGAACGACGCGACCTCGTCCCCGCCCGCCCCGGTGCCCACTCCGACCGGCACAACATCCAGGGGCGCAGACATCATGGGCATCACCGCAGCGGACCTCCCCACAGGGCCACCAGGCGACGGGCGGCGCGGCGTGACGCCGGCCGAGATCGTCCGTCGGTGGCTGCGGCTGGTGGCGGCGGACGCGGAGCTGTCCCCGTACCTCGTCGGGGTGGATCTGGCCCGGATCGCCGCGCACCTGACGGCGAGCCTGACCGCCGCGCTCGCCGATGAGCCGGCGGACGCCTGGGGCGGGCTCGGCCTGTCGGAGGCGCAGCGCCGGCGGATCGGTGACTACCTGGTCGGGGTGTGCTGGGCGGCCGACCTGCCCGGCGAGCGGATTGCCCACGCGCGCCGGGCGGTGGCCCGATGAGCGTCGCCGAGGTGTGGGCCGGTGACGGCGTGCCGGCGAGGGTGATCGGCCACGACCGGCCGTGCCCCGGCATCGCCATCCTGACCCTGCGCCCTTGGGCGCGGCTGCCGTGCCGCCCCGGCCAGGCCGTCCCCGTCCAAACCCCACGCCATCCCGGGCAGTGGCGTTGGTATTCCCCGGCCAACGCGCCCCGCCCCGACGGCACCGTCGAGCTGCATGTCCGCGCCGTGGCCGCCGGCACCGTCTCGGGCAGCCTCGTCCATGACGTACGCCCCGGCGAACTGCTGCGCCTCGGCCCACCCCGGGACACCGGCCTGCACCTGCGCGACGGCGACCTGCTGCTGGTGGCCGGCGGCACGGGGCTGGCCCCGCTGCGCGCCCTGGTCGAGCAGGTCGCCGCCACCCCCGACGGTCGCCGGGTCACGCTGGTCGTCGGCGCGCGCACCTTCGCCGAGCTGTACGACGCGATCGCCCTCGACAAGCTTCAGCGCGCCCACGACTGGCTGACCATCGTGCCCGCCGTCTCCCACGATCCGCACGCCGATCCGACCGAGCAGGGCGACGCGCTCACCCTCGCCCTGCGCAACCACCGACCCCACCAACAGGTGTACGTCTGCGGCCCGCCCGCCATGGTCGACATCGCCCGCCTCTGGCTGCCCCTAGCCGGAGTCCCCGAGGACCGTCTCCACCTGCCAGCCCCGGCGACCCCGCTGACGGGACCCCGCCGCCTCCCCCTCCCGCCTCGGTGATCAAGAGAAAAGTGTCAGAGTTGATCTCGACGATGACGCAAACTTCTTGATCACCGAGGCGAGGATCGGGGGCCGGGCCGGGCCGTGCGGCCGGGCGGTGACGCTCTACAGTCGACGGTTCCGACGATCTTGCGGCGAGGGGGTGCGGATGCGGATCGGCATCAACACGTGGGCGTGGGCGGCCCCGCTGACCGACCGGGCGCTCGCCCGGCTGGCCCCCCGGATCAGGGCGTGGGGCTTCGACGCCATCGAGCTGACCGTCCAGGCGCCCGGCGACTGGGACCCCGCGTCAGCGGCCGACCTGCTCGCCGGGCTGGAGCTGGCCCCCGCCGTCTGCGCGGGCCTGCTGCCCGAGCACGACCTGCTCGCCGACGACGAGGAGGTGCTGCGGCGTACGGAAGGATTCGTCCGGCACTGCGTGCGGGTCGCGGGCCGGGTGGGTGCCGCCGTGGTGGCGGGCCCGCTCTACGCCCCGGCCGGCCGGCGGTGGCTGCTCGACGCGGACGCCCGGCGGGCCGCCACCGCACGCCTCGTGGCGCGGCTGCGGCCGCTGGCCGAGGAGGCGGCCGGGCAGGGCGTGACGATCGCCCTCGAACCGCTCAACCGGTTCGAGACGAGCCTGCTCAACACCGTCGAGCAGGCGCTGGAGGTGGTGGACGGCGTACCCGGGCTGGGCCTCGCGCTGGACACCTTCCACCTGAACATCGAGGAACGCGACCTGCCGGCCGCGATCCGGCTGGCCGGCGACCACCTCGCGCACGTCCAGGTGTGCGGCAACGACCGGGGGGTGCCCGGCGGCGACCACCTCGACTGGTCGGGGATGTTCGACGCCCTGACCGGCATCGGCTACTCCGGCCAGGTGAACGTCGAGTCGTTCACCGCCGAGGCCCTGGCCGTGCCGATGTCCGTGTGGCGGCCCCTCGCCGCCGGCCCCGACGCCCTCGCCGTCGAGGGGCTGGCGTTCCTGCGCGGCCTGACCGGGCGTAATCTCCGGTAACCACGGGGGGAGAGTCGATGCTCGGGCTGGAGGTGCCGCCGTCCGTCGAGGCGGAGCGGGTCGTCAACGCGGTGCTGGCCGACCTGCGCACCGGTGACCACCGGGGGGTCGTCGTCGACTCGCCGCCCGGTGCCGGCAAGTCGACCCTCGTCGTCCGCGCCGCCGTCGAGCTGGCCGCCGCCGGGGAGCCGCTGATCATCGTCGCGCAGACCAACGAGCAGGTCGACGACCTCATCGACCGGCTCGCCCGCAAGGCCCCCGGGCTGCGCATCGGCCGGCTCTCCGCCACGGAATACAGGCCGACCGACCGGGTGAAGGACCACCCGACGGTCAAGGTGGCCGCGAAGGTCGCCGACCTCGGCGAGCCGGCCGTCGTCATCGGTACGGCCGCCAAGTGGGCCATGGTCACCGAGGGCTGCTGGCCGTGGGCGATCGTGGACGAGGCGTACCAGATGCGGTCCGACGCGTTGTTGCGCGTGGCCGGCAGGTTCGAGCGGGCCCTGTTCGTGGGGGATCCCGGGCAGCTCGACCCGTTCTCCACGGTCGAGACCGTGCGCTGGACGGGCCTGACCTGGGACCCGATGCAGTCCGCAGTGGCGGTGCTGCTGCGGCACAACCCGCAGTTGCCGGTGCACCGGCTGCCGGTGTCGTGGCGGCTGCCCGCGTCGGCGGCCCCGGTGGTCGCGGCGGCGTTCTACCCGTTCACCGGGTTCCGGGCGGGCACCGGCCGCGACGACCGGGTGCTCGCGTTCACCGACGCCGGGCCGGGGGACGCCGTCGACGCGGCGGTGGAGCTGGCGGCGTCGACGGGCTGGGCGCTGTACGAACTGCCGGAGCGGCACACCCCGCGTACCGACTCCGAGGCCGCCGCCGCGTGCGCCGCGCTGGCGCTGCGGGTGCTGGCGCGCGGCGCGGTCGCCGTCTCCGAGCACGCGCCGGCCGGCGCGCCGGTCACCGCCGACCGGATCGCCGTGGGGGCCGCGCACCGCGACCAGGTCGCCGCCATCCGCGCGCACCTGGGCGCGGCCGGGGCGGGCATCACCGTGGACACCGCCAACCGGCTCCAGGGCCGCGAGTACGACGTGACGATCGTGCTGCACCCGTTGTCGGGCCGGCGGGACGCGACCGCCTTCCACCTGGAGTCGGGGCGGCTGTGCGTGCTGACGTCCCGGCACCGGCACGCGTGCGTGGTGGTGGCGCGGGCGGGCATCGCGGAGCTGCTGGACGCGCACCCGTCGACCGAGCCGGTGCACCTCGACGTGCCGGTGAAGTTCCCCGACGGCTGGCAGGCCAACCAGGCGATCCTCGACCACCTGCACGGGAGATTGGGGTAGATCTTGGAAGTCCTGGGCCCCTGGAGGGGCCGTTCGCTTCCAAGATCTATCAGGTGTGGCCTGGGGCCAGCGCCCATGCTGTGACGCCTGCCAGGGCTAGCAGCGCTGCCGCGAGCATGCACCAGAGGAGCACCTGGCGCGGTGACGCTCCCGGCGACCCCGTCGGCACCGCCGGGACGGCGGGAGCAACGGCGTCCGGCGGGCTCACCGGCCACCTGCCCACGGCGGTGACCGGAGCGGCCGGATCAGCGGGCGGTGCCGTCGCGGCCACGTACGGGATCGGGTTCTCCTCGATGTGGGCCTGCATGGCACGGGCCGCCAGCCGGAGGCACCACAGGCCCCGGTCGGGCCGCAGGTCCTCGAAGGTGGTGCAGGTCAGCGCCTGGGCGATCAGGGAGAGGCGGGCCTGCCTGCGCCAGATCGCCGCGCCCGCGAGCGGCTGAGCGTACGCGGTGCCCACCTCGTCGGCGATCCGGACGAGTTCCGCGACGGGCGCGGGTAGCGTGCCCGGTCGCCCCCGCTGGGGGTGGACGAGATAGTCGATCAGCGCCTCGGACTCGTCGCGGGTGAGGCCGGGGACGTACCGAAGCACGGTGGCCAGCAGCAGGGCGGCGACGTCGCGGGTCAGCGGGGCCTCCGCGTCGACGGCGCTCAACCCGACCAGCGAGAACCGCTCGGGGTGCGGCCGGCCGTCGGCCCCGCAGGGCACGAGCACGTTGCCGCCGTGCAGGTCGCCGTGGGCGAAGCCGGCGTGGAAGCGGACCGGCTGGCGGTGGTGCGGCGACGCGGGGTCGACGGTCCGCAGCGGGTTCGGCAGGGGCCGCGAGTCGATGAGCAGCGACTCTGCGCCACCGTGGAAGCCGAAGATGCTCATCGCGTGGTGGATCTTCTCCCACGCGCCGGCGGCCCTCAGCTCCCGTTCGAGGTACGGGCCGAGGGTGGTCTCGCGGGCCGGCGGGCCGGCCGTTGCGGGGGCCGGTGGGATGCTGTTCCACTCGTGCAGCACCGCCTCCAGCACAGCCCGGAACGCGGCGAGCAGGTCCTCGCCGTCCAGCTCGTCGAGGCCCCGCACCTGGGCGCCGCCGTCGGTCGTCTCCTGGAAGTCGCTGGTCGGCTCCTGGAACATCAGCCGTCGGCCGTCGCGCAGGTCGATCGGCGGGAAGATCTGCTCGGCCAGGTGCTGCCGGGCGAAGTCGCCCACGGTGGCGCGCGCGGTGGCCCGTGACCACTGCGGGCCGCGCACCTCCCGGTGTCGCGAGCGGGCCGGCAGGACCTTGACGAAGACCTTCCGGGTGGGCTCCCGGCCCGGCGGCGCCGGCTCGGTGAGCCGCGCGACGAAGAGTGTGCCGCCTCCGTAGCCCCGGTCGAGGCGCGTCTGCGGCGGGACGCTGATCTCCCGGTCGCACTGCTGCCCGAAGTCCTCCAGCGCCGCCCTGAGCGTGGGGTCGGGTACGTAAGGTTCGAGGGGTTCGCCCATGTCCGACGTCGGGCCCTTCACGAGGGAAAGTGAATGTGGACGATCGGGATGCGTCGTCCAAGAAGGGTGTCGCGCGCGGAGTAGAAGCTACCTCAGGGCGGGGCGAATCAGGGGGATACGCGCAGCGGGCTGCCAACCTACTTAAAAGTAGTTCCGGCCGGGCTCAGCCGGCGTACTGGTCGCCGAACTCGCGGACGCCGTCGACGTCGACGGTGATCCGGCTGTTGTCGGTCCAGGTGCCGGTGGCGGCCCGCCAGCTCGGGTCGTCCCGCTCGTCGACGGCGGTCCAGTTCTGCCGGTGGAAGCGGAGCTGGATCGGCCCGCTCGACTCGCCGGGGGCGAGGGTCCCGCCGGTGAAGGTGAGCCGGACGTGGCCGGGTACGGGCGTGCCCGGCACCGGGTACCGCGTCGCGGTGGGGACCGGCGTGGGGCTGCTGCCCGGGGGCGGGGGCGGCGGCGCGGGCGGCAGGTAGAAGAACAGCTGCCGCTGGATCCTGTCGCAACCCAGCGCCGCCCAGTCGCACTCCGTCACGAGGGACGTGTTGCCGCCCTCGAAGGTCAGGTGGTAGTCCACCCGCACGGTGCGCAGGTCGAGCGGCTGCGTGCCGGTGTTGACGACCTGCGCGACGAACTGGATCTGGTTGTCCGTGGGCGCCCAGTCGAGGTTGAGGTAGCTGACCTTGGCCCGGCCGTACGCGGTGCGCAGGTCGGTGGTCGCCGACGTGTCGGAGTAGCCGCCGATGGTGTGGGCCTGGATGGCGACCCGGTATTCGGTGCCCGGCGGCAGGGCGGTCAGCGTGATCGAGGGCGTCTGCGTGCTGCCCAGCCCCCGGTACGTGTTGGGGCCCAGCGGCACCAGCACCTCGTACGTGATGGGTTCGGTGCCACCCGGCTCGCCCACCCACGCCGACGGTGCCCAGGTGAGAGTGAGCTGGTGCGGCTCGTTGGCCACGACGACCGGCGCGCCGGGCGTGGTGAGGGCCGGGCCGTCGTCGGCGCGGGCGGCGGTGACGGCGAGCAGGCTCAGCAGGCCGGCGACGGCGGCTGCGGCGGTGACGCGACGGGCACGCATGACCGGCAGCCTATTGGTCGATGGCCGTCGATGAATATGGCCGACCGGTCCGATGCGGCCGTCCGACCGTCCAGGGGCGGCGGGGCCGCGCCCAGGCCCCTACGATCGGTCGATGTTCCGTCCGACCTATCCGATCCGCACCGCGCGGCTGGCCCTGCGCCCGGTCGCGCTGGACGACCTCGACGACGTGCACGCCTACCAGAGCCGACCCGACGTCACCCGCTGGATGCTCGACGCCGGGCCACGCACCCGCGCGCAGGCGCTCGCCTCGGTGACCGCCATGGCGGGCGAGGACGCGCTGCGCGCCGAGGGCGACTGCCTGGCCCTCGCCGTGGTCGCCGACGCGCGGGTGATCGGGACCGTCGAGCTGGTCTGGCGCAGCGCGGCCGACCGCACCGCCGAACTCGGGTACGTCCTGCACCCCGACCACCACGGGCGCGGGCTGGCCACGGAGGCCGCCACGGCCCTGCTGGACTGGGGGTTCGGCGAGTTCGGGCTGCACCGGGCCTACGCGCGGTGCCACGCCCGCAACGAGGCGTCGGCCCGGCTGATGGCGCGGCTCGGCATGCGCCAGGAGGCGCGCCACGTCGAGAGCTACCTGTTCCGCGGGGAGTGGGCCGACCGGCTCGTCTTCGCGATCCTGGCCCGGGAGTGGCGGGAGCGCCAACCGCCGCAGGGGTGATCGACTGATCACCCTCGGTCAAGGGGGTGAACCATCGATGGTCACCGTCCGTACCCATCGCCGTGAAGACGACCGAGCTGCGAGCGGGGCCGACAGTCAGGGTGGCGGAGACGATCCGGGCGGTGAGCGCCGACCTCGGGCCGTCCTGGGCGGCGACCGCCGCCGCCGTCGACCGGGCGGCCGCCAACTTCCTGGACACCGTGAGTGACCGCCTGCCCGGACTGCTGCCCGAGCGGGACCACACCGTGGTCTTCGCCGCGCTGGGCCGGCTGGCCGGTGGCGTCGACGACACGGCCGGGCGGGCCGCCGCGCTGGCGGTCCTGGCCCGGGCCCACCGCGGCGTCGGCCTGCTGCCGCAGCACGCCGACCTGCTCGGCGACGCCCTGCTCGCCGCCGTCGCCCGGGAGAACCGGGCACACTGGACGGCCGCCCTCGCCGGCGGCTGGGAACGCGGGCTGCGTCGGGCGGTCACCGCCGTGCGCCGGGCCGCCGCCCGAGTCGGCGACGGGCCGGCGTGGTGGCGGGCCGAGGTGGTCGCCCACGACCGGGCCACCGACGGCGTGGCCGTGCTCACCGTACGCCCGCGCAGGCCGCTGCCGTACCGGCCGGGGCAGGCGGTTCCCGTCTGCGCCCCGCGCCGGCCCGGCGCCTGGCGGTGGTACTCCCCGGCGAACGCGCCCCGCCCCGACGGCACGGTCGAGCTGCACGTGCGCGCCGTCGCCGCCGGCACCGTCTCCGGCACCCTCGTCGACGGGGTACGCCCCGGCGAGCCGCTCCTGCTCGGCCCGCCCTGCGGGATCAGCCTACTGCTCGACCCCAGCCCCTGGCACGACCTGCTGCTCGTCGCCGGTGGCACGGGGCTCGCGCCGCTGCGCGCCCTCGTCGAGCAGCTCGCCGCCGCCCCGGACGGTCGGCGGGTGACCCTGGTCGCCGGGGCGCGCACCCCGGCCGACCTCTACGACCGGGCCACCCTCGCCGAGCTGGAGGCCGCCCACGAGTGGCTGACGGTGGTGCCCGCGTATTCCCACGACCCGGCGGCCGGCCCCGCCGAGCAGGGCGACGCGCTCACCGTCGCCCTGCGCCACCACGCGGGCGACCAGGAGGTGCACCTGTGCGGGCCGCCGCCGATGGTGGCCGGCGCGCGGCTGCGGCTGCTCGCCGCCGGGGTGCCCGCCGACCGCATCCACCTGCCCGACACCTTCGACCGCTGACGGCCCCGCCCGGACGCGCCAATGGCGGGCCTGCCGGGGCAGGCCCGCCATTGGGGTCGCCCGCTCAGGCGGGCACGTAGTCGAACGTGTCGGGGTTCGGGCCCTGCCGGCCCGCCTCGCCCCGGTCCAGGCCGGTGATCCGCTCCATCGTCGCGTCGTCCAGCTCGAAGTCGAAGATCTGGAAGTTCTCCGCCATCCGCTTCGGGTTGACCGACTTGGGGAAGACGATGTCGCCGCGCTGCACGTGCCAGCGCAGCACGACCTGGGGCACGGTGCGCCCGACCTCCTCGGCGACGTCGACGAGGGTCGGGTCGTCGAGCACCGCGCCCTGGGCGATCGGCGACCACGCCTCGGTGAGGATGTTGTGCGCGTGGCCGTACGCCCGCACCTCCTCGTTGCCGAGGTAGGGGTGCACCTCGATCTGGTTGACGGCCGGCACCACGTCGGCCTCGGCGGCCAGCCGCTCCAGGTGCGGCACCTGGAAGTTGGACACGCCGATCGAGCGGGCCCGACCGTCGCGCCGGAACTCCTCCAGCACCTTCCAGGTGGAGACGAAGTCACCGTCGTAGAGGGTCGGCAGCGGCCAGTGGATCAGGAACAGGTCGATGTGGTCCATCTTCAGCGCGGCGAGGGTGGAGTCGAACGCGCGGCGGGCGTCGTCGGGGCGGTGGAAGCCGTTGTTCAGCTTGCTGGTGACGAAGACCTCGTCCCGGTCCAGGCCGGAGGCGCGCACCGCCTGGCCCACCTCGGCCTCGTTGCCGTACATCTCGGCGGTGTCGATGTGCCGGTAGCCGATCTCCAGGGCCCGCCCGACGGCCTCGGCGGTGTCCTCCGGCGCGATCTGGTAGACCCCGAAGCCGAGCTGGGGGATGGTGTTGCCGTCGTTGAGCGCGATGTCGGGAACCGTGTTCGCCATGTCGGCCGTCTCTCCCATCGTCAGGGGCCCGGGGCGCGCGGAGGCCGCGCGGCCGGGCCGTGCCACCCGGTTGTCCTACCCCGCCCCGGTCGCCATCTCACGACCGGGCGGGGTGATCCGCGACAACCGGGTGGCCCCGGGCGGGGTCAGCCCCAGATGGCGGTGGCCCACTCCGGGTGGTCGACGAACGGGTTGCGGTTGCCCTGCCAGCGATCGTAGATGACCTGGTTGCGGCGCTTCTCGAAGGCGTCCGGCGGGTCGGCCAGGTTCCAGGCGAGCAGCACCGACAGCTTCCCGTGGTACGGGGACGTGCCGTTGGACACCGAGTTGTTGATCTCTAGGTTCGGCCAGCCGTCGTCGCCCTCGTACCGGATCGCCATATACATGATCATCCGGGCGACGTCGCCCTTGACCGCGTTGCGCGGCTCGAACGAGTCGGCGTCGGAGTAGCAGCCGGTGCACTCGGACACCCCGCTGCCCCCGGCGTCGAAGTCCTTGTTGCCGCGCGTCGAGTTGACCGAGACGTCCTCGGGGCGCAGGTGGTGCACGTCGGTGCCGGGGCCGGTGGCGGTGCCGAAGTCGCCGTGCGACTTGGCCCAGACGTGCTCGCGGTTCCAGTCGTTGGCGTCGCCGCCGTTGCTGGTCTTGCTCTGCGAGCGGCCGCTGTAGAGCAGCAGCACGTTGTTGGCGTTGGCCGGGTCCTGGTCGGTGTCCTTCAACGCCTCCCACACCTGGTCGTAGTTGAGCTTCGTCTGCGTCCTGATGATGGCGTGCAGGGAGCTGCGCAGCGCGGTGCCGGTCTTGCCGATCGCGCTGGCGTAGTACGTCGAGTCGTACGGGCCACCGCCGCCGGTCGGGCTGGGCGACGGGTTGGGCGACGCGGTGGGCGTCGGCGTCGGGCCCGGGGTGGCGCCGCCGAGGCTCATCGCGGTCGGGTTCTTCAGCCCGCCGTGGCTGAAGTACGCGGTCAGCGCCCCGGTGGCGGTGACCTGCCGGCCGCGCAGCCCCGGGTTGGTCAGCAGCCCGAAGGTGCTGCGGTAGGCGGCCGTCACCTGGACGTAGAGCATCCTGCCCGTGCCGGTCTCGGCGGCGCTGTCGGCGATGGCGATCGCCGTGTCCGCCGTGTAGCCGGAGGTGATCACCGTGGTCGTCGCCGTCGGCTGCCCGACGACGTACCCGGTGACGGTGGCCGTGCGGCCGTCCTGGGCGGCCAGCGCCTGTGCCACGGTCAGCGTGGTCGCCGCCGACGCGGAGGTGCTCGCCACGACGGGTGTCAGCACCGTGACGGCCAGTGCGAACGCCGTGATCAGCCGCCCGGATCGCGAGCGGGTGACGCTCCTTGTATTCATGGTCAGCGATGCTATCGGCGTCGGCGTGAACAGCGGGAGAGCGCCGGGAAACTTTACGGGGCCGAAATCGTCGCTGGTTGATCGACTGCATGTCGGCGACATGGCGTGATCATCCGTCCCGGACACCGCCATGTCGCCGACATCGCCCGGCCCGCCCGGCCGGCCCGGCCCGCTCGCCCGGCCCGCCCGGCCGGGCCGGGTCAGGACACCTCGCGGCGCAGCGTCCGGATCAGCCCGGCCGCCAGCGGCAGCGCCAACCAGACCAGCAGCGACACCCCCAGCCGCCCCCACTGGCCGGCGGTCACCTCCGGGCCGAGCAGCGGCTCCATGGTGCGGGCGGTGTCCAGCCAGCGGGCCGGCTCGCGCAGCGCCGCGATCATGCCGGACAGCAGCGTCCACACCGTCGGCAGCAGCAGATAGCTGACCACGGCCAGCGGGGTGCTCAGCAGCAGCAGGCCGAACGCCGCGCCCATCAGCACGTTCGTGACCTCGAACAGCACCGCGTGCAGCAGCCGGGAGCCCTCGAACGACCAGTCGGCCGCCCCGCCCGTGGCACCGGCGACCAGGTTGCCGAGCGCGGCGACGGCCAGGCTGACCAGCACCGACGCCAGCGCGGCCAGCACCACCGCGGCCAGCTTCGCGACGATCACCCGCTCCCGGCGGGGCACCAGCGCGTACGTGGTCAGCGCCGTGCGCTGGGACCACTCCGCGGTGATCGACAGGATGCCCAGCACCGGCAGGAGCAGGCCGGCGGGGAGCAGTTGTGGCACGAAGAACTCGGTGAACGTCTGCTCCTCGTCGGCCAGCACCGACAGCTGCACCACGACGAGCACGACGGAGACGAGGGCGATGCCGGCCAGCAGCCACCGGCCGGCCCGGGTGTCGGCGAGCTTGCGCAGCTCGACGGCGGTCAACCGGGTCAGCGACGGCCCGCGTACCCCCGGGTGGCGCGGCTCGGCGACGGCGGGTGCCGTGGGGACGGTCTGCGCGGTCATGCGGTGGTCTCCTTCGTGGTCGTGCCGCCGGTGAGGGTGAGGAAGAGTTGTTCCAGGCCGCCGCCACCGGCGGGGCGCAGCTCGGTGAGGGCCACCCCGGCGGCCGCCGCGGCCTGCCCGACCGGGTCGGGGTCGGCCCGCACCAGCAGGCCGCCGCCGGGGCCGGGGGTGGCGTCGAGGCCGGCGGCGGCCAGCGCCCGCCCGAGGGCCGCGCCGTCGCGCGCCCGCACCAGCGTGCCGGCGTCGGCGAGCAGCTCCTCCGTGCCGCCCTGGGCGACCACCCGGCCGCCGCCGATCACCACCAGCCGGTCGGCCACCGCCTCCACCTCCCGCAGCAGGTGGGAGGAGAGCAGCACCGTGCCGCCCCGGTCGGCGAAGTCGCGCAGCAGGCCGCGCATCCAGAAGATCCCCTCCGGGTCCAGGCCGTTGGCCGGCTCGTCCAGGACCAGCACCCGGGGGTCGCCCAGCAGCGCATGCGCCAGGCCGAGCCGCTGGCGCATCCCCAGGGAGTACGCGCCGACGCGGCGCCGGGCGGCGGCCGCGCCCAGCCCGACGAGGTCGAGCTTCACGTCGACCTCCCGCCGGGGCACTCCCATGACGGCGGCGGCGAGCGCCAGCACCTCCCGCCCCGTCCGGCCGGCGTGCTGCGCGGAGGCGTCCAGCAGCACGCCGATCTCCCGGCCCGGGTTGGCCAGCCGCCGGTACGGCACCCCGCAGACCGTGGCGGTGCCCGCCGTCGGCGGGGTCAACCCGCAGAGCATCCGCATCGTGGTGGACTTGCCCGCGCCGTTCGGGCCGAGGAAGCCGGTGACGCTGCCCGGCGCGCAGGTGAAGCTGACGTCGTCGACGGCGGTGCGCCCGCCGTACCGTTTGGTCAGGTGCGCTACTTCGATCATGGGTCGAGCCTGCCCGCGCCACCCGGCGGGGCGCTGCGGCCGGCGGTCGAGCGCCCGTCGACCTCCGGCCACGCCCGGCGTCGACTTTGGTAGCTGTCGGGCGGCCGGCGGCCCTGCCTAGCATGGGGCGATGACCAGCGCCGCCGTACCGGATCATCCCTGGCTGCTGCCGGGTGCCCTCACCGACGCGGCGTCCGGGGCGCGGCCCCGGCGGACCACCCGCGACTGGCTGGTGGACACCCACATGTTCCTGCTCGCCCTCGGCTGGGCCGTCGCCGTCGCCTGGGACGCCGCCCAGCCCGAGCCGGCGCTGGCCGGGCCGCTGCCGCACGAGTGGTTGCAGGGTCTCGACAACGTGCTCGGCCCGCTCGCCTGCGCGGCGCTCTGGCTGCGCCGCCGGTGGCCGGTCGGGCTGGCGGTGGCCACCCTGCCGCTCGGGCTGTTCTCGGCGACCGCCGGGGTCGCCCTGTTGATCATCATGTTCACGGTCGTGGTGCACCGGCCGTTCCCGCAGGCCGCGCTGGTGGTCGGCGCGAACGTGCTGACCTGCTTCAGCTACGCGGCGGTGCGCCCCGAGCGTGGGTTCGGGTTCTGGGGCGAGGTGGCCTGGGCGATCGTCTTCCTCGGCTCCGTGCTGGCCTGGGGGATGTTCGTCCGCGCCCGCCGGCAGCTCGTGCTGTCCCTGCGGGAGCGGGCCGACCGGGCCGAGGCCGAGCAGCAGTTGCGGGTCGCGCAGGCCCGGCACCTGGAGCGGACCCGGATCGCCCGGGAGATGCACGACGTGCTCGCCCACCGGATCTCGCTGCTCAGCCTGCACGCGGGGGCGCTGGAGTTCCGTCCCGACGCGCCGCCCGAGCAGGTCGCCCGGGCGGCCGGGGTGATCCGGGAGAGCGCCCACGCCGCCTTGGCGGACCTGCGCGACGTGATCGGGGTGCTCCGCGCCGACGAACCCGCCCCCGTCCCCGCCGGCCCGGACGCGCCGCCCGGCCCGGCGGTGGAACGCCCCCAGCCGACCCTGGCCGACGTTCCCGCGCTGGTCGGGGAGTCCCGGGCGGCCGGGATGCGGGTCGAGGTCGACGACGCCGTCGACGACCCCGGGGCGGTGCCCGCGGGGCTGGGGCGCACGGCGTACCGGATCGTGCAGGAGGCGCTGACCAACGCCCGCAAGCACGCGGCGGGGGCCACCGTCACCGTCCGGCTGGCCGGCGCGGCCGGGACGGGGCTGACCGTCGACGTGCGCAACCGCCGGCCGGTCGGCGGTCACCCGCTGCCGGGCCGGCCGGTCGGCGGTCACCCGCAGTCGGGCCGGCCGGTCGGCGCGGGGGAGCGGGCCGCGATCCCGGGCGCGGGGACGGGGCTGATCGGCGTCGCCGAGCGGGTCAGCCTGGCCGGCGGGCGGCTGACGCACGGGCGGGACGAGACGGGCGACTTCCGGCTGACCGCCTGGCTGCCGTGGCCGGCATGACGGGCGGGGAAGGCTCCCCGCAGCCGGTGCGGGTGCTGATCGTGGACGACGACGCCCTCGTCCGGGCCGGGCTGTCGATGATCCTCGGCGGCGCGCCGGAGCTGCGGGTCGTCGGCGAGGCCGCCGACGGCGACCAGGTGCCGGCCGCCGTCGCCGCCTGCGCGCCCGACGTGGTGCTGATGGACATCCGGATGCCCCGCGTCGACGGCCTCGCCGCCACCGAGGCGCTGCGCGCACTGCCCCGGCCGCCGGAGGTGCTGGTGCTGACCACGTTCGACGCCGACGACCAGGTGCTGCGGGCGCTGCGGGCCGGGGCGGCCGGCTTCCTGCTCAAGGACACCCCGCCCGCCGAGATCGTCCGCGCCGTGTGCCGGGTGGCGGCGGGCGAGGCCACCCTGTCGCCGACGGTCACCCGGCAACTGATCCGGCACGTCACGGCGGCCGAACCGGCCGGGGGTGACCCCCGCCGGGACCGGGCGCGGCGGCTGCTGGCCGTGCTCAGTGAGCGGGAGCGGGAGGTCGCGCTGGCGCTGGGCCGGGGCCGGACCAACGCCGAGATCTCCGCCGAGCTGTTCATGAGCGTGGCCACGGTCAAGGCGTACGTGTCCCGCCTGCTGACCAAGCTCGACCTGAACAACCGCGTCCAGGTCGCCATCCTGGTCCACGACGCGGAACTCTGAGCCCTCCGCGCCCCGATCTGGCGCCGCCGCGCGCCCTTGATCGACTCCATGTCAGCGACATTGCGTGATCATCCGCCCCGGATACCGCCACCTGACCGTCATGACTTTGGTATCGCCGCTGGTTCGTCGAACTTGGTTGTTTCACGGGGGCGGGGCGACCTGACGCTGGCCCGGATCACCACCTCCTGGACGACCTGGCGGGGGCGGGCGATCGAACCCGCCGTCCGGGAGGCGTTGCGCCGGCTGCCCGCCGACCGGCTGCCGGAGGGAACATCGGCCGTCGGCGGGTTCTGGACCCGGACGAACAACCCCGAGATCGGCCTCGTCGGCGCGGACCGGGAGCCGGTAGCCCGGCGGGTGACCTTCGTGGGCTCGATCAAGTGGCTGGAGCGGCGTGCGTTCGACGGTCACGACCTCGGGCGGCTGCTGCTGCACCGGTCGCTGCTGCCCGGCGCGGACGAGCGGACGGAACTGGTCGCGGTGTCGCGCGCCGGGGTCGACGTGGACGGGGTGCGGGCGCTGTCGGCGGAGGATCTGCTGACCGCCTACCGCGATTGAACTCATCGCCCCCGCGCGCCGTACCACTGCGCGAGGATGTGGTGCGGCGGGTCGGCCGCACCGCTGCCGAGCTGCGGGAGGCCTGCCGTGCGAGTTGGTGAGCAGTCGACGGATCCCATCGACCAAGTGCTGGGTGAGGTGCCGGTCCCGGCGTCCCTGACACCCGAGGACGTCCGGCTCGCGGTCCGGGCGGTGGTGGTGCACACCGCGGAGGAGTGGCCGTCGGGGGCGTTGTGCCGCAACGACGGAGCGTCGTACCCCTGCCGGTTGCACCGCTGGGGCCGGCGGGTGCTGGAGGCCCACGGCCTCAACGGGCGTCAGATCGACGCCCTGATCCGGCACGGGAACCCGTTCGTGCACGTGCCGTTCCCGTTCACGGCGACCGGTCCGTCGCGCGCCGACCGGCCCGCCGCCCACCCGGCGGCCACGCAGTCCGGGCGGGGCGCGACGCCCCCGGGCCGCGCCGCCAACCCGGGCGGGCGTACGCCCATGCCGCCGGGCCGGGTCTCCGCGTCCGGCGGACGGATGCCGACACCGCCGGGGCGCATGCCGACGCCCCCGGGGCGCATGCCGACACCTCCCGGGCGGGTGCCGACACCGCCGGGGCGGGTGCCGACACCCCCTGGACGGGTGCCCCCTGCGCCTGGGCGGGTCTCCGTGCCCACCGGGCGGCCCGTGGTCCGGCCCGGCCTGCCCAGCCGGCCGGTGCCGCCCAACGCCGCCGCGCCGCGCTGGCCTCGGGCGAGCTGACGGGGAACGTCGCGTCGGCCCGGTCGTGGGGGTTGCCCCTCGCGACCGGGCCGTTTCCGCTCCGACCCGCTGCGAAAGACCCCATCCGGGTACGCATCGCGATCGGCCTGGACTCGCGGAGGCTCCCGTCGGCTCCGACCCTGGAAGATCCCGCCCCCGGAGGGGCCGACTGCTCCCAGGATCGCTTGTCTCCAGGACAGTGCGGGGGTGCGGCGTGGTCAGGTCGTGCCCGATCACGGATCGAGTGGCCTCCCGCCGCCAGTGACGCCACTCTCCCCTGATCGAGCGCGATCGGGGATCCCACGGCAGGACGATGCGGGGTCGCGTCGGGTCGTACGGAGGGTGATCCCCGAGGTGGCGGCGGCTGGCGGTAACGTCAGCGGGGGCTCGGGGAGGTGGCTGGTGGCGCGCGGTGGTGTCTTCTGTGTCGAGGGGCAGTGGCACCGTGACCTCAACGAACGCGGTTCGGTCCTGCCGACCCTGGAACTCCTCGAACGGCTGGGCAAGATCCGCTTCATCCACAAGGACGCGGCGACCCGCGACGAGCTGTTCTACTTCCTCGACCGCTGGCTGCTCAAGCAGTACGCCGACTACCGGGTGGGCTTCTTCGCCATGCACGGCGAGCCGAGCCGCCTCTGCCTCACCGACTGGGACTCGGTCGACCTCTCCGACGTCGCCGAGCGGATGGCCGGCCGCTGCGACGGCCGCCGGCTCTACTTCGGCAGCTGCTCGGTGCTGCGGGCGTCCGACGCCGCGCTGCGCGACTTCCTCGACGAGACCGGCGCGGCGCTGATCTGCGGGTTCACCCGGGAGGTCGACTGGGTGGAGTCTGCGGCCTTCGAGACCGTGCTGCTCGACGTGCTGGCCAACGGGCAGCGGCACAACGCCGCCGAGCTGCGGATGGGCTCGGCGCACTGGGCGCCGCTGGCGGCGTACCTGGGCTTCCGGGTGATCTACGCCAACGGCCGGGCCTGGCGGCCCACGGTGCGTCCCCGGGTGCCCGCCCAGCCGGCGGCCGGGCGGAGCACCGCCCGGCCGAGCTGACGGCGCTGCTGGTAGAAACGGGTATGGCACGCAGCATCGCGAGCAACACCCGGGTCGACCGGGCCGCCCTGATCGATTTCATCCGTCCCCGGCACCGGGTCCTGCTGATGACCACCCGGTCCGACGGCCGCCCCCAGTCCTCCCCGGTGGCGTGCGGGGTGGACCCCGAGGGCCGGCTGGTGATCTCCACCTACCCCGAGCGGGCGAAGGCCCGCAACATCCGGCGGGACCCGCGCGTCTCGGCCTGCGTGCTCTCCGACGACTGGGACGGGCCGTGGGTGCAGGTGGACGGCACCGCCGAGGTGCTCGACCTGCCCGAGGCGCTGGAACCGCTGGTCGCATACTTCCGCAGCATCGCCGGCGAGCACCCCGACTGGGACGAGTACCGGGCGGCGATGGTCCGGCAGGGCAAGTCGCTGATCCGGGTCACCATCGACGGCTGGGGCCCGATCGCCACCGGCGGCTTCCCGGCCCGCCTCGCCGACTGAAGCCGGCGGGCTCAGTAGCCGGCGGTGAAGCGCATGTTCTCGAAGCGCGGGTTCTCGATCTCGTCGACGACGGCGACGGCCAGGTCCTCGTAGCTCAGGGCCGCGCGTCCCCGCTCGTCGGTCACCGGCTCGTCGAGGCCGGTGCGGTAGTGGCCGGTGCGCTCACCGGGGTGGAACTCCAGCGGCGGCGGGGAGACGTACGTCCAGGTGACCCCGTCGGCAGCCGAGCGGTACCAGGCCAGGGCGTCGGCCTGGCCCAGGGCGGAGTCCCGGTATTCCTCGGGGAAGTCGGGCTCCTCCAGGTACGGGGTGCCCCCCGGCGTCAGCAGGGTCGCCCCGCCGCCGACGTGGATGATCCGGGGCGGGTTCGGCACCTCCCGCAGCACGGTGACGAGATTCTCGGCCGCGTCCCGCCACAGCGCCCGGCCCTCGTCGCCGCCCACGGCGACGACCATCACGTCGGCGGCCGGGGCCAGCTCCCGCACGCTGTGCGCCGAGGTGACGTCCCCGGTCACCAGGTCGACCCCGGCCGGCAGGTAGCTGGTCGCCTCGGGGCGGCGTACGGCTGCGGTCACCCGGTGGCCCCGGGCGACCGCCTCGGCGGTGATCCGCGACCCCGCCGTGCCCCCGGCGCCGAACACCACGACGTTGCTCATGGCCCCAGGCTAGGAGCCGGCCGGGCCCGGCGGTGCCGTTCCGGCGATCCCGGCCGCGCTTCCCCGGCGTCGACGACGGGGCGGGCGGCGGGCCCACCGACCCGGCTCAGTCGACCAGGGCGGAGTAGACGAGCTGGCGCAGCTGGGGCCGCAGCGGATGGGTGCTCGACGGCATGAGCTGGGTGAACAGCATGGCGGTGACCTCCTCCGCCGGGTCGACCCAGAACGCGGTGCTGGCCATCCCGCCCCAGTAGTATTCGCCGGCGCTGCTCGGCACCCGGGACGGGACCGGGTCCTGCACCACGGCGAAGCCGAGGCCGAAGCCGATGCCGTCGAGGACCGTCTCGGCGAAGCCGGTCGGCGAGTACGAGGCCAGGTCGCGGCCGTCGGGCAGGTGGTTGCGGGTCATGAAGCGCACCGTGCGGGGCCCGAGCAGGCGTACGCCGTCCAGCTCCCCGCCGCGCAGCAGGAACTGGGTGAACCGGTGGTAGTCGGCGGCGGTGGAGACCAGCCCGCCGCCACCGGAGAGGAAGTCGGGTGCGGTCAGCGCGAGCCGGCCGAGCGCGTCGGCGCGGATGGCCTGCCCGGTCGCGGGGTGCGGGAAGTAGAGCGCGGCGAGCCGCTTGGCGTCGGCCTCCTCGACCCACCAGCCGGTGTCGGTCATGCCCAGCGGCCGGAAGATGCGTGCGGCGAGGAACTCGTCGAGGCGCTGCCCGGAGACGACCTCGATCAGCCGGCCGAGCACGTCGGTGGAGACCCCGTAGTTCCAGCCGGTGCCGGGCTGGAACAGCAGCGGCAGCCGGGCCAGCCCCTGGCTGGCGGCTGCCAGGTCGGCCCCGACGGGCACGCCGAGGTCGAAGCCGGCCGCCCGGTAGAGCCCGTCGACGACGGAGACCTGGGCGAAGCCGTACGTCAGGCCGGACATGTGGGTCAGCAGGTGCCAGATCCGGATCGGCTCGACCGCCGGCACCGTGTACGGCTTGGTCACCGGCCCCTTGTCGTAGACCCGGACGTCGGCGAACTCGGGCAGCCAGCGGCCGATCGGGTCGGTGAGCTCGAAGCGGCCCTCCTCCCACAGCATCATCGCCGCGACGGAGGTGATCGGCTTGGTCATCGAGTAGACGCGCCAGATGGTGTCCGGTTCGACCGGCAGCCCGGCCTCCCGGTCGCGCATGCCGTAGGTGGCGGAGTGGGCGATCTCGCCCCGGCGGGTGACGACGATCTGCCAGCCGGCGAGCCGGCCGTCGTCGACGTACCTGCCGAAGTGCTCGTCGATCCGCGCCAGCCGGGCGGGGTCGAAGCCGATGCGGTCGGGGTCGGTGCGCAGGGCCAGGCTCACCCACCGAACCTACTAGCCGGTACGCGCCGCGCGGAAGACGTCGGTGGCCGCCGTTAGGCTGGCCGGGTGCCGGAGCCCACCGAGGACGCGACCTTCCGCCACGACGACTGGTACGCCGAGGACCTGGCCGACCGGCACTTCGTGCGCTGCGAGTTCTTCCACGTCGACCTGACCGAGGCGGTCAGCCGGGGTGCGGTCTTCACCGAGTGCGTCTTCGGCAACGTGGCGTTCAACGCCTCCCGCCACGTCGACTCGGCCTTCACCCGCTGCGTGTTCAAGCGGTGCAACCTGTTCGAGGCCGAGTTCACGGGCTGCAAGCTGGTCGGCAGCAGCTTCGACCAGTGCGACCTGCGGCCGTTGCGGGTCGACGGCGGCGACTGGTCGTTCGTGGCGCTGCCCGGTGCCGACCTGCGCGGGGTGCGCCTGACCGACGTCCGGATGCGCGAGGCGGACCTGGCCGGTGCCGATCTGACCGGTGCCACGGTGACCGGCGTCGACCTCTCCGGCGCCCAGTTGCACGGCTCCCGCCTGCTGCGCGCCGACCTGCGGGGCAGCGACCTGTCGGCGCTGGATCCGACGACGGTGCAGCGGGCCGGCGCGCTGATCGACGCCGAGCAGGCGGTGCTGCTGGCGCGGGCCCTCGGCTTCCAGGTGGGCTGACCGGCGGCTCGACCGGGGCCCGCCCCGGTTCGTGGACTTCGCCGCTTTCGCGCTTAACGTGACCTCCAGTACGCTCAGCGCAGCCGGCGGCGCCACCACCGCCTCGGCGCGTCGCGGTGCGCCCTGCCTGTCTCGCCGCGACGTCGGCGCCCGTCCGGCTGACCCCCGCCGACGTTCCCGCGCCCGTCCGGTGAACCGGCACCGTGGCGCAGCCCGCCCGGTCGCCGGTGATCCGGTCGTGCGCCGGTCCCTACCGGACGGTAACGAAGTGGAAACGCCCGGCGGGACACCCCTGGCGTCCGGGCGGGGGTGGTGCCAACGTGATACGGCTCACGCCGGTGTGCGGCGGTCGCCGGGACCGGGACACCGGGTGGGGAGTGGAGGCCAGGTGGCGCAGGAAGACCTCACGCGGGGCGTCGGCCCTGGTGGACGGGGGGTGCCCGACCCGCCGTACCGGGTCGGGGAGCCGGCCGACGGCCGGACGCGCTCGGAGCAGCGTCGGCTGGCCCGGGCCCGGCAGCGCCGGCGGTGGGCGGTCGAGGGCCTGGTGGTGCTCGCCTGTCTCGTCGCCCTCGGGGTGTACGCCGCCGCGCCGGGCGGCCCCGCCGCCGGGCCGGACGACGAGGCCGTGCTGCCGGCCCCCGCGGGCCGGCCCAGCGGCGGGTTCCCGGTGGTGGACCGCCCAGGCTCGCCGGCCGACGCGGCCACGCCCGGCCTGCGTCCCCGGCAGCGGACCCCGACCGCCCCGCCGCCGTCGCCGTCGAGTCCGGTGGCGCCGCAACCGGCGGCGGTCCACCTCGACGTCGCCCAGGCCGACGTGCCGGCCGACGTCGACCTGACCGCGGCGGGCACCCGGGACTGGGTCCACTGGGGACTGCGGGGGGCCGACTCGACGGTCCGCAAGCGCGACGGTTCGGGGGAGATCGCCGACGAGGGCGGCCGTGGTGACCGGGTCGGCCACGACGTCAGCCCGGAGACGTTCAGCTGGCGCGACGGTTCGCCGGTGACGTCGTCCACGGCGACCACGACCGGCGTCTCCGCCTGCGGCGTCGGCAGCGGCTTCGCGCTCGCCGTGGACGGCGGGGGTGAGGCCCGCACCGTGCGCCTCTACGCCGGCCTGTGGATGGCGCGCGGCCGGCTGGAGGCGCGGCTGTCCAGCGGCGGCGCCACGACCGTCCGCCGGCTGGAGGATCCGCACACCACGCACACCGCCGAGTTCACCGTGCGGTTCCGGGCCCCGAAGGGGGCGAAGCTGCTGCTCACCTGGACCGTCGAGGCCACCTTCGGCGGGTGCGGCAACGTCAACCTGCAGGCGGTGGCGCTGCGCTGAGCCGGTTCCGGGTGGTCGGCGCCTACCCGCCGGTCGGGACAGTTTGTCCGTCATGCCGCCTCTGGACGGTCGTAGGTTGTCCGCTGACCTGGTCCGTCCGTCCTCTGTGGAGGCTTGCCCGATGAGCAGCACCGCCACCCCCACCCGTGCCGTCCGTTCCGCAGCCGTCCCCGGTGCCCGCGAGGAGTCCGGGGACGGGCTGTGGGACATTCCACTGCCGCCGTACGTGACGGGGGAGGACGCCCAGTTCGCGGTGCGGGCGGTCGTGGTGCACGCCCCCCGGCGCTGGTCCGGCGGGACGGTCTGCCGCAACGACGCCAGCCCACACCCCTGCCGGCTGCACCGCTGGGGCCGGCGGGTGCTCGCCCTGCGCGGCCTGCGGGCCGCCGAGATAGACCTGCTGATCGAGCGGGGCGACCCGGCCGCCACGGTGCGCCCGCCGGACCGCCCCGGCGCCTGACGCGCCCGTCGATCCGTGGGGCGCCCGTGGGCCCGGGCCCCTTCCTCCGCACCCGGAAGGGGCCCGGGCCGGTCTGACAGGTGACGCCTCCACCCGTTCGGGGCCTGCGGCGCAACGCTGCATGCGCTGATGCTGCCATGGAGAATTCTGCCGGCCAACCCCATCGGGCGAAGGTTAGTGCCGAATCGGGAGGTGCCGGGGGTTCCCGGCGGCGCAGGCGGGCGTCTTTCGTCCCGGTCCTGCGCCCGTCGGCCGGGTCAGGCGGTCCTCGGTGCGGGGCCGGTGGGCTCCTCCGGGTCGGCGCGGTAGTGCGGGTTGCGCCGCACCACGAGCGGTGCCGCGAGGGCGGCCAGCGCGCCACCGAGCAGCGGGAAGACGACGAACACCCACAGCTGCCGCAGGGCCGCGCCACCCTCGAACACCGCCGGGCCGAACGACCGGGCCGGGTTGACCGAGGCGCCGTCGAGGGTCAGGCCGACGGCGATGCAGGCTGCGAGGGCCAGCCCGATCGCCAGCCCCGCGAACCCGGCATGCTCGGCCCGACTGGTCACCACCAGCACGACGAGGACGAACAGGAACGTCAGCACCGTCTCCAGCACGGCCGCGCCGCCCAGGTTGATGTGCGCGCCGTAGCCGTTGGTGCCGAGCGCGCCGGTCTGGTCCACCACGCCGCCCCACCGGGTCAGCCCCCAGATGATCAAAGCGGACACCGTGGCACCGGCGAACTGCGTGATCCAGTACGCCACCGCGCCGACCGGGGAGATCTTTCCCGACAGCAGCACCCCCAGGGTCACCGCCGGGTTGACGTGGCAGCCCGAGAGCGGGCCGATGGTGTAGACCAGCGCCAGCACGATGAAGCCGAAGGTCAGGGCGACCACCACCACGCCGCCCTGGACCTGGGCGAAGACCGCGCTGCCCACGCCGAAGAAGACCAGCAGCAGGGTGCCGACGAACTCGGCCGCGTACCGCCTCGCGTCGTCCATGGCTTCAGCCTAGGGAGCATCCGGGCAGCTCGGAGCCGGTTCCGCCGCAAGGGGTGATCGAACTCGTTCCATTTGACGGATGCGGCCGCAGCGGGCACGGTGGGTGCAGGGGCGTGTGCCGAGCAGCCCCGTTCCGCCCGGTGACGGCCCTGCCGTCACCCGAGCTCCCCCGTGTGATCGTCCGCGGGCTGAGCCCGGTCTGCGCCGACCGCGACCGAGAATCCACGAGGAGTGCCCCATGCTGACCATGACCGACAACGCCGTGCTGGTGATCCGCGACCTGGCCGCCCAGGAGGACGTCGCCGAGGGCGGTGGCCTGCGCATCGCCGCCGACACCGACGCGGGCTCGCTCACGATCGAACTGGTGCCCGAGCCCGTCCAGGGCGACCAGGTGGTCGACCACCAGGGCGCCCGGATCTTCCTCGACTCCGACGCCGCCGACCTGCTCACCGACACCTCGGTCGACGCCACCGTCGACGACGAGGGGGTCGTGCAGTTCGGCTTCACCGAGAAATAGCCGGCCCCTCGCCGCGCCGGCCCGCCGCGCGCGCGGGCCGTACGGTGGGGCGGCGTTCGCCGCCGTGCCGGAGCTGGTGCAGCACGTGGGCCAGGTGGTGCGAGGTGCTCCAGGCCGCCCAGTTCGTCGTCGAGCCGGCCCCGGCCACCCGCCGGGCCCGACGCAGGATCTCGTGGTCACCCCACGAGAAGGCCGCCCCGGCCGCCGGCCAGTGCGCCGCCGACACCAGCGTCCGGCACAGGTCGGCCACCCGCTCGTCGCCCCGGCCGCCCCGCCGCGACCAGCGGTAGAGCCACCACTCCCGGTCGGTGGTGTAGCGGACCGTGGGCAGGCGGTCGGAGAGCGGCTCGCCGCCGGGCACCGCGCAGCCGACCGCGTAGTCGCCGTACCGGACGCCGAGGTCGGCCAGCCGACGCCAGAGCAGCCAGTCCCAGCGTTCCAGGCGGACCGGCTCGTCGGTGGGGAACCCGGACCCGGTCGGCGGCAGCCCACCGGCCGCCACCGTCACCGACCGCCAGGCGTGCCGCCGCGCCCAGTCCACCAGTCGTCGGACGCGCGGCTCGGCCAGCCGGACGTCCGCCGGGCAGCAGACGTCCCCGGCGTCTACGAGGAGTTCGCACTGCTCGGGCACGAGCCGGGTGATCCGCCAGATCCGTTCCACCGAGGCCGTCGCGGCGTCCGGACCATACCGGTCGCTGCGGGCCCGCAGCCGCACCACCAACCGCCCGGCGTACGCCCGGGCCGCCACGCCGTGCGCGGCCAGCCGCGCGTCGCTGTCCGCGAGCCCGGCCACCGGCACCAGCGGTACGTTCCACCGGGCCAGCTCGGCGTCGGGCCCGTCGGGCAGGGCGGTGACGTCGACCGCCGGCAGCAGCCCGGGCGGGAGCCGGGTGAACGCCTCCGCGAGGGCGCGGTCCAGGATGGACACGTCGAGGACCGGGGCGATCAGGGCGGCCGTGGCGCTGTCGAGGTGGCGGAGCGCCTCCAGTTCGCCGCGGTGGCAGGCGAGGATGGGATGGTAGACCGGTTCCGCCGCCCGGCTCCCGTGGGCGGGCACCATACTTCAATGTAGCGACACATCGGCGCTCGTCACAGGGCCTGCGGCAAATGCCGGGCGTCCGGCCAGGGGCGATCGTACGATCCCCGGATGCCCGACGCGCCCTTTCGCTACCGATCGTCCGAAGAAGACAGCGCCCGCTGGGCCGGATTCCCGTTCCGCGACGGCGACATCGTCATCAGCACCCGGTCCAAGAGCGGCACCACCTGGATGCAGATGATCTGCGCCCTGCTGGTGTTCGGCACGCCCGACCTGCCGGCCCCGCTGTCGCACCTCTCGCCCTGGCTGGACTGGCTGGCCGAACCCCGCGACGAGGTGTACGCCCGGCTCGCCGCCCAGCGGCACCGCCGGTTCGTCAAGACCCACACCCCGCTCGACGGGGTGCCCCTGGACGACCGGGCGCACTACGTGGTGGTGGCCCGGCACCCGCTGGACATGGCGGTCTCGCTCTGGCACCAGAGCGGCAACCTCGACCGGGCGCGGCTGGCGGAGCTGACCGGCCGGCCCGCCCCGGCGGGGCCGCCCGCCCCGCGTACCCCGTTGGTGGAGTCGTTGCGACGGTGGGTGGACCGCGAGGTCGACCCGCGCGCGGAGCTGGACTCGCTCCAGGGGGTGTTGTGGCACCTGGGCGACGCCTGGGGGCGTCGCGACCGGCCCAACGTGACCCTCGTGCACTACGACGACCTGGTGGCCGACCTGGCGGGGCGGATGCGCGCCCTGGCCGGGCGGCTCGGCGTCGAGGTGGCGCAGCCGCGCTGGCCGGAGCTGGTCGAGGCGGCCACCTTCGACCGGATGCGCGAGCGGGCGGACCTGCTGGTCCCGGATCCGGCGGGGGTGCTGAAGGACCGGAACGCCTTCTTCCGGCGGGGCCGTTCGGGGCAGGGCCGGGAACTGCTGGACGCGGCGACGCTGGCCCGCTACCGGGCGCGGACCGCCGCCCTCGCCCCACCGGACCTGCTGGCCTGGCTGCACCGCGACCGCTGACGCGCGCCGGCTGGCCGCGCGGGCGGCCCGAGTCCGTGATCGGACGGCGCTCGGTGGCCGGCTCCGGACAGGAGCGCACGGCGCCGCCGCGACCCGGGGGTCGTAACGTCGCCGCGCTCCGGCCGTCTCCCACCACCGCAGCCGTACGGCGGTACGCCGGCGGGGACCTGGCTCGACCGAACGGGTGCGTCGGTCGAGACCTCGATGCCCGGTCCGGGCGGGTCCAAACCTCGGATCAGTGGGAAATTCCACCATCCGTCGTTCCCGGCGTGACGCGGGGCGGGACCGGGTATGTGCGGGCCATGGAGCATTTCACGATCGCGACCGTCGCCGAGAAGAGCCCGGATTTCCGGCGGGTGCTGTGGACCGGTGAGCACACCCAACTGGTGATCATGACGATCCCGCCGGGCGGCGAGATCGGCGAGGAGGTCCACGAGGGCATCGACCAGATCCTCACCTTCGTCAGCGGCACGGGCGAGGCCCGCGTCGCCGGGGAGAAGAAGGAGGTCGCCCAGGGCGACCTCGTGGTGGTGCCGGCCGGCACGAAGCACAACTTCGTCAACACCGGCCCCAACCCGCTGGTGCTCTACACCGTCTACGGGCCGCCCGAGCACGCCGACCAGGCCGTCCACCACACCAAGGAGGAGGCCGACGCGGCGGAGGCGGCCGGCGAGGACGAGCCGCCCACCTCCTGAGCCGACGGCCGGGGCCCGGCCCGCCCGCGCGCCGGGCCGGCCCCGCCGCCCGGTCCGCGCCGTACTGCCTGACCGGTCCGCCGCCCGGGTCGGGTCCCGCTGCCTGATCCGGGCCGGCGCGGGTACCCCGGCCGGGTGGAACAGCCGCCCATCTCCGACTACGCGTTCCTGTCCGACTGCCGCTCCGGCGCGCTGGTGGGCCGGGACGGCTCGGTCGACTGGTGGTGCCCGGACCGGTTCGACGGGTCCGCCGTCCTCGCCCGGGTGCTGGACCCGGCGGCCGGGCACTGGCGGCTCGCCCCGCTCGCGCCGTCGCGGGTCGAGCGGGCGTACCGGCCGGACACGCTGGTGCTGCGCACCGTCCACCACACCCCCTCCGGCAGCGTCGCGGTCACCGACGCGCTCGCCGCCGAGGCCGGCGCGCGCGGCCACGAGCTGGGCATGAACTCCCCGGCCGTGCTGCTGCGGGTCGTCGAGGGGCTCACCGGCCGGGTCCGGATGGGCCTGGACCTCGCGCCCCGGCCGGAGCACGGCCTGCTCACGCCGTATCTGCACGAGCAGGCCGACGGCAGCGTGCTGGCCGCCGCCGGCCCGGCGGTGCTGGTGCTGGCCGGGACCGGGCCCGCCCTGCGCGCGGACCGCGACCGGGTCCGGCAGGAGTTCGCGGTCGCGGCCGGTGAGACCGTCGGCTTCACCCTCGCGTACGCCCCGGCGTACGGCGACCCGCCGGTGCGCCTCGACCCGGTCGCCGCGCTCACCGACACGACCCGGGCGTGGCAGGCGTTCCGCGAGTCCCACCACTACGAGGGCGAGTACGTCCCGCAGGTGCGGCACAGCGCGGTGGTGCTCACCGGCCTCACGTACGCCCGCAGCGGCGCGGTCGCCGCGGCCCTGACCACCTCGCTGCCGGAACGCCTCGGCGGCGACCGCAACTACGACTACCGGTTCTCCTGGCTGCGCGACTTCGCGGCGACGATGCGCGCCCTGTGGGTGGCGGCCTGCCCGGAGGAGGCGTCGCGCCTGTTCGCCTGGGCGGCCCGCTCGATCGGCCGCATCGGCGACGCGCCGGTGCCCGTGCTGTTCGGGCTGGAGGGGGAGCGGGACCTCTCCGAGCACGACTGCCTCCACCTGCGGGGATACGCCGACAGCCGGCCCGTCCGCCTCGGCAACGACGCCTGGCGGCAGCGGCAGCTCGACGTGCCCGGCGAGGTGATCTCGGCGGTCTGGCGGCTGCACGAGCAGCTCGGCGACACTCTCGCCGACGAGCTGGCGGAGATGGTGGTCGGCCTCGCCGACCAGGTGGCCGTGACGTGGCGGCTGCCGGACCGGGGGATGTGGGAGACCCGGGACGCCGACCGGCACTACCTGTCGTCCAAGGTGCTCTGCTGGGTGGCGCTGAACCGGGCGGTGGCGCTGGCCCCGCAGCTCGGCGGGCGGGCCGACCCGCGCCGCTGGGCGGCGACCCGCGACGAGATCCGCGCAACCGTGCTCCGGGAGGGCTGGAACGAGCGGGTCGGCGCGTACACGGGGGCCTTCGGCTCGCCGGAGCTGGACGCCTCGGCGCTGCTGCTGCCCCTGGTGCGCTTCGCCGACGCGACCGATCCCCGGATGCGCGCGACCATCGAGGCGGTCGAGCGCGAGCTGGGCGCCGGCAACGGCCTGGTGCGGCGCTGGTCCACCGACCCCGCCGGCTTCCTGCTGTGCTCGTTCTGGCTGGTGGAGTGCCTGGTGCTGACCGGCGAGCGGGACCGGGCCCGGCGGCTGTTCGAGCAACTCCTCGGGCACGCCAACGACGTGGGGCTGCTGCCCGAGCAGATCGACCCGGGCACCGGCGCCCACCTGGGCAACACGCCGCAGGCGCTGTCGCACATCGGGCTGGTCAACGCCGCGTGGCGGCTGACCGACCCGACCACGAGCTGACCCGGCCCGCTGCGCCCGGCCGGTCAGGCCACGACCGGGGCCGCCGAGACGTCCACCGTCTCCGGATACTTCAGCCCGGCGCCGGTGTTGAGCACCACCACCCGCTCGCCGGCCCGGATCCAGCCGCCCTCGCGCAGGTGCCGGGCGGCGGTCAGGCAGGCCGCCCCCTCCGGGCAGAGCAGCAGCCCCTCGTCCGCGCCGAAGTGCCGCAGGTCGGCCAGGAGTTCCGCGTCGTCCACCGCGATCGCGGTGCCGGCGCTGGCCCGCAGCGCGGCCAGGATCAGCTCGTCGCCGAGCGGCGCCGGCACGGTGATCCCGTACGCGACGGTGCGCGCGTCGGCCCACGGCCGTGCCCGGTCCTCCCCGGCGGCGAAGGCGCGCACGATCGGCGCGCAGCCGGTCGACTGCACGGCGACCAGCCGGGGCGGCCGGTCGGTGATCCAGCCCAGCCCGTGCAGCTCCTGCATCGCCTTGTGGATGCCGATCAGCCCCACCCCGCCGCCCGTCGGGTAGACGATCACGTCGGGCACCTGCCAGCCGAGCTGCTCGACGATCTCGTACCCCATGGTCTTCTTGCCCTCCAGCCGGTAGGGCTCGCGCAGCGTGCCGGCGTCGAAGACCGCGCCGCCGGCCGCCGCCACGAGCGCGGCCACGTGCCGGCCGGCGTCGCTGATCAGCCCGTCGACCAGGCGCAGGTCGCCCCCGGCGGCCAGCACCTCCCGCCGGCAGATGGCCGGCGCGTCCAGCGGCATCACGATGGTCGACGCGAGGCCGGCGCGGGCCGCGTACGTCGCCCAGGCCGCGCCCGCGTTGCCGTTGGTGGGCATGGCGATCCGCCGTACGCCCAGTTCCCGGGCCCGGCTCACGCCGACCGCGGCGCCCCGCGCCTTGAACGACCCCGTCGGGGTGAGCCCCTCGTCCTTGACGATCAGGTCGGGGATGCCGATCCGGGCCCCGTACGCCGGGGCGCGCAGCAGCGGCGTCCAGCCCTCGCCCAGCGTGGTGACGTGCCGGGGGTCGGCCACGGGCAGCAGCTCCCGGTAGCGCCACAGGTCGGCCGGGCGCAGCGCGAACCGCTCCGGGGTGACCGCGGCGGCCACGGCCGCGAGGTCGTAGCGGGCCAGCAGGGGCGAGCCGCAGGCGCACAGGTTCTGCGGCTCCGTGGTTGGGTACGCCCGCCCGCAGCGCGGGCACTCCAGGTGCGTCAGGTACACGGTGCGTTCTCCCGCCCTCGGCTCGGAGCTGTCAGGTCGCGTCGATGCTGGCGGCGGTGGTCGCGTCGATGCTCAGCCAGCGCCGGCTGCGCCGCCCCGGCTCGTACGCCGAGTCCAGCCGCTTGGCCACGACCCCGGGCAGCCCCTGCTCGCGGGCCGCCCGCAGGGCCTCGACCCCGGTGCCCGGGAACCATGGCGGGGTCTGCCAGTGCGCGCCGGCCAGGGCCAGGCCGTCGAGCAGCTCGCGGCGGCGCGCGTACGGCAGGTCGGCGCTCGGCGCGCCCTCCAGCCAGAGCAGGTCGAACAGCAGGTACTGCCCCGCCGGGTCGGAGCGCCGGCCGCCGCCGGGTCGGGCCGGCCGCACCCGGCCGCGCCGGTCGATGTCGACCAGCACGCCGTCGAGGACCGCCTCCGTCGGTGCCAGCTCCTCGGCCAGCTCCCGCAGCCACGGGTACGCCCCGGTGACGTCCCCGCCCGAGTCGTCGCTCAGCCGCAGCCGGCCGCCGGAGACGTACGCCGTCGCCCGGACGCCGTCCCAGCGGGGCTCGTACCCCCAGTCGGCGGCGTCGCGCGGGAGCCCGGCGGCCCGGGTGGGGCGCATGGGGCGGACCAGCTCCGGCATGCTGCTCCAGCCCGGCGGCGCGGGATCGGTGCGGCGGACCAGCCAGTCCCGCCCGCCCGTGGCGAACAGCACGTACCGGCCGCTGGTGCGCCGCCCGTCGAGCACCACGACCACCTCGTCGTCGCGCCACTTCTCGCTGCGGTACGTCCCGGCGTCGTGGATGATCATCTTCCCGCCGCCGTACTCGCCGGCCGGGATCTCGCCGTGGAAGTCGAGGTATTCCATCGGGTGGTCCTCGGTGTGCACGGCCAGGTGGCTGTGGCCCGGCTCCCGGGGCAGCCCGCGCGGCACCGCCCAGGAGGCGAGCACGCCCTCGTGCTCCAGCCGCAGGTCCCAGTGCAGCCGGCGGGCGTGGTGCTGCTGGATCACGAACCGGGCCCGCCGCCCGTCGCCGGCACCCCGGCGGCGGCGCGGGGGACGCTGCGGCACCGGCTCGGGGGTCCGCTGCGCGTCCCGCCGGCGGCGGTACTCCTCCAGGCGGTCGGCCACCCCCGCATTCTCCGTCGAACCGGACGGGCGCGCAGGCCGGTGTGCGGTTGCGCCGGTCGTCGCGGTGCCGGTGCGCCGGTCGTCGCGGTGCGGTGTGCCGGTCGTCCGTGGGCGGCATGGCCGGCCCGATCAGGGGTAGGACAGCGGCCATGGACACCCTCGACCAGCCCACCGTTCTGCTTCCCGGCGACGTGCGGATGCCGCTGCTCGGCTTCGGCACCTGGCAGGCCACCGGCGAGGCCGGGCACGCGGCGGTGCTCGCGGCCCTCGACGCCGGCTACCGGCACGTCGACACCGCCACCATGTACGGCAACGAGGCGGAGGTGGGCCGGGCGGTCCGCGACAGCGGCCTGCGCCGGGAGGACGTCTTCGTCACCACGAAGCTGCCGCCCGACCGGGTGGGTCGGGAGCGCGAGACGATCGAGGCCAGCCTGCGCGCCCTGGGCCTCGACCACGTCGACCTCTGGCTGATCCACTGGCCGCCGTCGGCGGCGTCGGACAGCATCCCGGTGTGGCGGGAACTGCTCGCCGCGCGGGACGAGGGCCTGACCCGCGCCGTCGGGGTGAGCAACTACGGCACCGCGCAGCTCGACGAGCTGATCCAGGCCACCGGGGAGGTCCCGGCGGTCAACCAGATCCGCTGGGGTCCCGCGCTGTACGACCGGCGGCGGCACGCCGAGCACCGGGACCGGGGCGTGGTGCTGGAGGGGTACAGCCCGTTCAAGACCACAGACCTGTCCGACCCGGTGCTGACCCGGATCGCCGCCGCGCACGACGTGTCGCCGGCCCAGGTGGTGCTGCGCTGGCACGTCGACCACGGGATCGTGGTGATCCCGAAGTCGGTCACCCCGGAGCGGATCCGCACCAACGCCGACATCTGGGGCTTTTCGCTGACCGCCGAGGAGATGCGCGACATCGACGCCCTCGGCGGCTGACGTCCACCCGGGGGCGGGCCCGACCCACGGCGCGGGGGCGGCCCGAGACCGGGCCGCCCCCGTCGTGCGGTGGCTGGTCAGGAGCGGGTGCAGGTCATGCCGTTGAGGGTGAAGCTGCTCGGCGACGAGTACGCGCCGCTCAGCGTGCCCTGGTAGCCGAAGGTGGCCGTGCCGCCCGGGGCGAGGGTGCCGTTGTGGCTGATGTTGCGGGCCGTCACGGCCGAGCCGCTCTGGGACACGGTGGCGTTCCACGAGCCGGTGATCTGCTGCCCGCCCGGCAGGTTGTAGTTGAGCGTCCAGCCGTTGAGCGTCGCCGTGCCCGTGTTGGTGATCTGCACGTCGGCGGTGAAGCCGTTGTTCCACGAGTTGGCCGTGTACTTCACCGCGCAGGCGCCGGTGCCCGGGGGCGGGGTCGGGTTGGTGGTGGGCGGGGTGCCGCCGGTGTTGACGCTCTGCGAGAAGTTCGTCACGGCCAGCCCGGCGCCGCCCTGCCAGGGCTCGAAGCCGGCCTGGATGCTGGTCAGGTACCAGGAGTTGGTGATCGCCCCGCGGTTGCGGGTGTCGTTGATGAAGTGCAGCACGTCGAAGCTCAGGCTGGGGATCGCCGACGACGCGACGTAGGAGATCACGTTGTTGCCGCCGTTGTTGCCGCGCCAGACCTCCCAGTTGCGACCGGCGATGTTGGCGTTGCCCACCGGGGAGCCGATCGGCTGGATCGGGCCCTGCCGGTTGAGCCAGATCATGATCTCCATCTGGTTCACCCCGTCCCGCTTGGGGCTCGGGTCGAGCCAGATGTCGTACGAGGCGTTGTAGATGGCCCCGCTGACGTAGCGGTAGTTGATGCTGCTGGGGGCGCTGCTGATCTGGCTGACCTGCACCGGCAGGTTGGTCCCCGGCGAGCAGTTCGTGTAGTGGCAGCCGACGAAGATCGACGGGTACGCGGTCGGCGCGCCGTTGGTCGGGCTGCTGCCGTTGAGGGTGGTGATCTCGAAGCCCGTGCTGGTGGCGTTGATGCACTGCTGGGCGGTGGTGCCCCAGCGGTTGTTCTGCACGACGTACTTGCCGCCGATGACCGTCGAGCCGAACTGCTCGCAGATCTGGGTGTCGGCGGAGGCGGTGCCGCCGACGGCGACGGCGACGATCGAGGCGGCCGCGAGGAGGCCGGCGGCCGCGAGTGCGCGGAGTGGA
Source organism: Micromonospora haikouensis (assembly GCF_000876225.1). NCBI lineage: Bacteria > Bacillati > Actinomycetota > Actinomycetes > Micromonosporales > Micromonosporaceae > Micromonospora > Micromonospora haikouensis. The sequence continues at coordinate 1,839,670 of NZ_JXSX01000001.1, forward strand.
CGCTTCATGATGCTCCTTGCTGCGACGGCGAAACGCTCGGGACGGGTCGGGGGTGCGGTGCGGTCTGGAGGTGGGCGCGGGAGCGCTCCCACGCTCCGCCGACACATTTACATGTTTGAAACCGTTGCGCAAATGAAACGGTTAAGCTAGCGGAGGATCGCCGTTCGGCCCGTCGAACGGCGGCCACGAATCCCCGGCCAGCAGTGGGCGCCCCGCGCCCACCCGCGCGGCCGCCTCGACCAGCGCGGCGGCCATCCGCGCCCGGGTCTGCGGCCCCAGCCGCGCGACCGGCGCGCAGAGCGCGATCGCCTCCGTCGCCGGCTGCCGCAGCGGCACCGCCACCGCGACCGCTCCCAGCCCCGGGTCGCACTCCTGCGCCTCCGCCGCCCAGCCCCGCTCGCGCACCGCCGCCAGCTCGGCGCGCAGCCACGCCGGCCCCGTCGCCGTACTCGCCGTCCGGGCCGGCAGCGGCCAGCTCAGTAGCCGGTCCACCGCGTCGTCCGGCCGCTGCGCGAGCAGCGCCCGGCCCGCCGCCGTGGCGTGCGCCGGCAGTCGGCAGCCGATCGGGTGGTACGCGCGCAGCGCGTGCGGCGACTCCCGCCGGGCCAGCAGCACCACCGACCCGCCGTCGAGCCGGAACAGCTGCGCGGTCTCGCCGAACCGGGCCGTCAGCCGGTCGAGCACGCCGCCCAGCAGGCCCGTCGCGCCGTCGCGCCCCAGGTACGCCGCGCCGACCTCCAGGGCCCGCAGGCCGAGCGCGAACCGGCCGCCGCCGTCGTCCGTCTCCACCCAGCCCCGCGACAGCAGGGTGCGCAGGAGCGCGTGCAGGCTGCTCTTGGGGATGCCGAGCGTCCGGCTCAGCTCGCCCAGCGGGCGCGGGCCGCCGGCCGCCGCCAGCGCCTCCAGCACGTCCAGCGCGCGACCGGCCGACTTCACCGCCCGGTGCGCGTCGTCCGCCGTCACCCCCAACACTTTAGTGGTCGTCGATGGATCGGCGTACCGACGGAACGGCGTTCACCTCGCGGAACAACTTTTTCGCCCAGCCGGCCGGTCCGTGGGCCGTCCCCCGGCAATCGACGCAACCCGTCGAGGGTCGACCCGCCCGAGACGAACGGCCCTGGCGTGCGTCGATCGCACCGAGTAGTGTCTTGCCTCCAACGCGTGCCGCTACCCCCCGGAGGCGTACACCACGATGGGTGGCTCCCCCCTGCGCATCCTCGTCGTCGGTGCGGGCATCGCCGGTCTGGCCGTGGCCCGGGCACTGCGGAGGGTGGGCCTCCGGCCCGACGTCACCGAGCGCCTGCCGGCCTCGGCCCTCGTCGACACCGGTCTCTACCTGCCCGGCAACGCGGCCCGCGCCCTGCGCGGGCTCGACCTCGACGGCCCCGTGCGTCCCCTCGGGCAGATCATCCGCCGGCAGTGCTTCCTCGACGCCGCCGGCGACCCGCTCTGCGAGGTCGACCTGGGCTCGCTCTGGGCGGACGTCGGCGAATGCCGCGCGCTGCCCTGGTCGGAGCTGCACCGGGTGCTGCTCACCGGGGCTGGCGGCGAGGTCCGCCACGGCGTCGAGGTGCGGGAGGTCGAGCCGCTGCCGGCCGCCGTCGGCATCACCTTCGCCGACGGCACCACCGCCGAGTACGACCTGGTGATCGGCGCCGACGGCCCCCGCTCGACCGTGCGCGCCCTCGCCGCGCTCGGCGGTGCGCCCCGCCCGGCCGGGCACGTCGTCTACCGCGGCGTCGTCCGGGGTGGCCCGCGCGTCGACGAGTGGACCGCCCTGCTCGGCCAGCAGGCCGGCTTCCTCGTCGTGCCGCTCGGGGCCGGCCGGCTCTACTGCTACGCCGACGAGGTGGGCACCGTAGCCCCCGCCGACCCCATCACGCGGCTGACCGAGCTGTTCGGCGCGTACGCCGGCCCGGTGCCCGAGGTGCTCGACGCCCTGGAGCAGGTGCACGTCGGCATCACCGAGGAGGTCGAGCTGGGCCGGTGGTCCCGGGGGCGGGTGCTGCTCGTCGGCGACGCCGCGCACGCCACCGCGCCCACCCTGTCGCAGGGCACCGCCATGGCCCTGGAGGACGCCGTGGTGCTGGCCGAGTCGCTGACCACCACCGACACGGTCGAGGAGGCGCTGGTCGCGTACGAGAGCCGCCGTCGGCCGCGTACCCAGTGGGTGCGGGACCGGACCCGGGACCGCAACCGCACCCGCGACGTGCCGCCGGCCCTGCGCGACCCGTTCCTGCGCCGGCGCGGGGCGGAGATCTTCGGCGCGCACTACGGGTTGCTGGTCAAGCCGGTGTGAGCGGGGTCGTCGGTCGCCCCGGCGGGTGGGGCGGTCGGTCGCGCCCGCGTGTTCGCCGCCCGCCGCATCTGCCCTGACGCCGACGACGGGCGCGCGGGGCCGTCGGTCGCGCCGGCGCGAGCGCGCGCGAACGGGGCGTGATCGTAGCCGGCCACCCCACGCGGCACCCCCACCTGCCGGGGACTATCCTCCTTGCGGATGACGGCTCGCAGATAACCAGGGCGTGCCGAGCGGGACAACCCAGAACCGGAGGCCACTCGTGACCACCGTCGCACCCAAGCCGGTCGTGACCCGGCCCTGGCCGGTCCGAGAGCCGGTCAAGGGGTCGGCAATCGCGCGGCTGCTGCGCACCACGGACGCGAAGCAGATCGGGATCATGTACATGGTCACCGCGTTCGCGTTCTTCATGATCGGCGGCCTGATGGCGCTGATCATGCGGGCCGAGCTGGCCCGCCCGGGGCTGCAGTTCCTGTCGCCGGAGCAGTACAACCAGCTGTTCACGATGCACGGCACGATCATGCTGCTGTTCTTCGCGACGCCGATCGTGTTCGCCTTCGCGAACTACGTGGTGCCGCTGCAGATCGGCGCCCCGGACGTGTCGTTCCCCCGGCTGAACTCCTTCGCGTACTGGCTCTACCTGTTCGGCGGCACGATGGCGACCGCCGGCTTCATCACCCCGGGTGGCGCGGCCGACTTCGGCTGGACCGCGTACACCCCGCTGAGCACCGCCGAGCACTCGCCGGGCGTCGGCGCGAACATGTGGGTCGTCGGCCTGGCCATCTCCGGTCTGGGCACCATCCTCGGCGCGGTCAACCTGATCACCACGATCCTGACCCTGCGCGCCCCCGGCATGACGATGTTCCGGATGCCGATCTTCACCTGGAACATGCTGGTCACCAGCCTGCTGGCGATCCTGATCTTCCCGCTGCTGGCCGCCGCGCTCTTCGCGCTCGCCGCCGACCGGCTGCTCGGCGCGCACGTCTACGACCCGGCCACCGGCGGCCCGATGCTGTGGCAGCACCTCTTCTGGTTCTTCGGCCACCCCGAGGTGTACATCATCGCGCTGCCGTTCTTCGGCATCATCACCGAGGTCATCCCGGTCTTCTCCCGCAAGCCGATCTTCGGCTACAAGGGGCTGGTCGCCGCGACGATCGCCATCGCCGCCCTGTCGATGAGCGTCTGGGCGCACCACATGTTCTCCACCGGCCAGGTGCTGCTGCCGTTCTTCAGCTTCCTGAGCTACCTGATCGCCGTGCCGACCGGCATGAAGTTCTTCAACTGGATCGGCACCATGTGGCGGGGCCAGATCACCTTCGAGACGCCGATGCTCTTCGCCATCGGCTTCCTGGTGACCTTCCTCTTCGGTGGCCTCACCGGCGTGATCCTGGCCAGCCCGCCGCTGGACTTCCACGTGCACGACTCGTACTTCGTGGTGGCGCACTTCCACTACGTGCTCTTCGGCACGATCGTGTTCGCCGTCTTCGCCGGCATCTACTTCTGGTTCCCGAAGATGTTCGGCCGCATGCTCGACGAGCGCCTGGGCAAGATCCACTTCTGGCTGACCATGATCGGCTTCCACACCACGTTCCTGGTGCAGCACTGGCTGGGCAACGAGGGCATGCCCCGGCGGTACGTCGACTACGCGCCCCAGGACGGCTTCACCACGCTCAACATGATCTCCACGATCGGGGCGTTCATCACCGGCATCTCGACCCTGCCGTTCATCTGGAACTGCTGGAAGTCGTACAAGACCGGCCCGGTGGTCGAGGTCGACGACCCGTGGGGCCACGGCAACTCGCTGGAGTGGGCGACCACCTCGCCGCCCCCGCTGCGCAACTTCGACCGGATGCCCCGGATCCGCTCCGAGCGCCCCGCGTTCGACGCGAAGTTCCCCGAGCTGGCCGCCGGCCAGAGCCTCGCCGGCCCGCCGGAGGGCGGCTCCAAGCCGCTGACCAGCGAATCCGACAACGGGGCCAGCTACCAGGAGGACAAGGCGGGCAACCTCGACCAGCGCTGACCCGCCCGGTCAACTCGTACGACGGGCGCCGCACCCCCAGGGGTGCGGCGCCCGTCGCCGTCCGGGCCCTTCCACCCGACGCCAGGCGCTGCCCCGAACGCGCTGCCCCACCGCGGTGCCCCCACGGCCTGCCCCGCCGCGTGCCCTGCGGGCCGCGCACCCACCCACCCGCCACCCACCCACCCGCCTCCCGCCTCCCGCCACCCGTCTTCCGGGCGAGGGGCGAGCACCGGGCGCCCCCACTGCGGTGATCAAGAGGTTTGCGTCATCGTCGCGATCAACTTTGACGCTTTTCTCTTGATCACCGGGACGACTGGGCGGCGCGCGACGGGTGGAGCTCCAGCCGGGCGTGGCCCCGGCCAACCCGCCCCCGCCTGCCCCGTCCCGGGCCAGCTCTCGGGCCAGCCCGCTTGGGTCGCTCGCCATGTCGGCGACATGGCGGGGTTGGAGGGGGTGGGATACCGCTATGTCGCCGACATGGCGGGGCGATCAGGTGCGGGGCGGCGGTGCCGACTGGCCTTCGCGGCCCGCGACCCGGGGCGACCACCGACGGCCGGGGCCGACCGTGACCGGCGGAGGGATCAAGCCTGACCGCCCGGAGCCGGGCACGGTCGGCCCCGGCCCTCCACCGTGCACGCCGTGTCACCGTGCACGCCGTGTCACCGTGCCCAGCGGGTCAACCGGTGACGCCGGTGGCGGCGGAGGCCGGTGCAGCAGGAGCCGGTGACGCGGGGACCGGTTCGGCCGGAAGCGGCGGGATCGGGTCCGCCGCGGGAGCCGGGGCGGCCACCGTTGGAGTGGTCACGGCCGGAGTGGCCACGGTCGGGGTGGTGCGGCGGCGCAGTTCGGCGGGGAGCACGGCGGCGGCGACCAGCAGCCCGATCGCGCCGGTGACCACGAAGCCCCACGGCGGGGCGGAGGCGTCGATGACCGCGCCGGCCAGCGGCGCACCGAGGGCGATGCCGACCGTCACCGCCGAACCGTGCAGGCCCATCGCCTCGCCCCGCACGTCGGCGGGGACGAGCCGGCTGACCGTGTCGGCCGTCGCGGCGAGCGTCGGCGCGCAGAGCATCCCGGCCGGGACGAGGGCGAGGCAGAGCAGCCACCAGTGCGCCCCGCCGAGCCCGACGGGGATGGTGCACAGGCTGAGCACCGTGACCAGGGCCAGGGGCGAGACCGGGCGGCTGACCGCGCCGTACGCGAAGCCGCCGACCAGCGACGCGACCGCCCACGCGGCGAGCACCACCCCGGTCCAGCCGACCTCGCCGCCGGCACGCAGCACGGCGACCACCGCGACGTCGGTGCCCCCGAGCACCAGGGTCGTGGCGAGGCTCACGGCGAGGACGGCGACCAGCCTGCCGGTCAGCCACTCCCGGCGGGGCACCCGTCGCCGCTGCGTGGCGGGCTCGTCGGCGGCGCGGGTGGGCGGGTCGAGCAGCCAGAGGGTGACGCCGGCGGCGACGATGCCCGCGCCGACCGCGTAGAGGGTGACCTGGGCGGACACGGCGGTGGACATCGCCACGGCGAGGGCCGGGCCGACCATGAACGACAGCTCCACCGACATCGAGTCCAGCGCGTACGCCGGGCGGCGGTGCTCGGGCGGCGCGAGCGCGGCGATGGACTGCCGGATCACCGAGAAGATCGGCAGGGCGAGCAGGCCGGCGACGAACGCCGCCGGCAGCAGCACCGGGTACGGCAGCGTCGGCGCGGTGGACCAGAAGATCGCCTCGGCGACGGTGGTCAGCACGAGCACCGGCCGTAGGCCGCGCCGGTCGACGAGCCGGCCGAGCAGCGGGCCGCCGAGCGCCGCGCCGACGGTCATCGCCGCACCGACCAGGCCGGCCGCGCCGTAGCCCCGGCCGAGGTCGAGCACCACGTGGAAGGTGATGGTCACCCCGGTCGCGGTGAGCGGGACGCGGGCGAGCACGGACACCAGCAGCAGCGACCGGAGGCCGGGCAGGGCGAGCGCCTGCCGGTAGGGCGACATGTTCACGACGGTGGGACACCTCCGCCCGACATCCTCGACCGGGGGTGTGACACCCGCCAGTGGTTTACCCGCTCAGGTGGCCGTGATCACCGGCGTGCCGGTCATCGCCACCCCGGCGCCGTCCATCGCCCGCAGGGCGACGTCCAGGGTCTCGGGTGCCACGGCGGCGGTGAGGTCGAGCAGCACGGTGGTGGCGAACCCCTCCCGGGCGGCGTCCAGGGCGGTGGCCCGGACGCAGTGGTCGGTGGCGACCCCGACCACGTCGACCCGGTCGACCCCGCGGGCGCGCAGCCAGTCGGCGAGGCGCTCGCCGTCTGCGGCGTGCCCCTCGAATCCGGAGTATGCCGCCGCGTGCTCGCCCTTGTGGAAGATCGCCTCGATCCGGTCGGTGGCCAGCTCGGGGTGGAACTCCGAGCCGGGCGTGCCGACGACGCAGTGCGCGGGCCAGGAGTCGATGTAGTCGGGCGGGTTGCCGAAGTGCGCGCCCGGGTCCACGTGGTAGTCCTTCGTCGCCACCACGTGGTCCCAGCGGTCGGGCTCGGCGGCCAGCAGCCGGGAGATCCCCGCGGCGACGCCGGCGCCCCCGGCCACCGCGAGGGAGCCGCCCTCGCAGAAGTCGTTCTGCACGTCGACGATGATCAGCGCGTTCGCCATGCCAGGGGTGCTCCTTCGCTAATAGATCGGTGGCGGGCGGGGCGGTCAGCCGGCGGGGACGACGGTCACCGGGACCGCCGGGTCACCGGCGGAGAGCTTGAGGCCCTCCCAGGGAATCGAGATGAGGCACTGCCGCAGGTGTTCCCGCGACTCGTCCAGCGTGGGCGGCTCGACCGGCTCGCCGCCGGCCACGTACGTCCGCTGCAGGAGCCGGTCGTGCGGCTGCCGGTCGGGCACGCCCTGCGGCACGATGACCTCCTCGGTCGCCGTGCCGGTGGGCTTGTGCCGGCGTACCGCGACCTTCCGGCCGCCGATGGTGGCCTTGTGCTCGGAGCGCTTGACCACCGGCCGCCCGGCCACCTCGACCAGCTTGTAGACCAGCCCGGCGGTGGGCGCGCCGGAGCCGGTGACGACGGCCGTGCCCGCCCCGTACATGTCGACGGGCTCGGCGGCGAGCGCGGCGATGGCGTACTCGTCGAGGTCGCCGGAGACGATGATCTTCGTCTCGGTGGCGCCGAGCGAGTCGAGCAGCTCGCGGGACTGCTGGGCGATCACCGCGAGGTCGCCGGAGTCGATCCGGACGGCCCGCAGCTCGGGCCCGGCCACGGCGATGGCGTTGCGGATGCCCTGGCTGATGTCGTACGTGTCGACCAGCAGCGTGGTGTCCTTGCCCAGCGTGGCGACCTGCGAGGCGAACGCGGCCCGCTCGTCGTCGTGCAGCAGGGTGAACGCGTGCGCGGCGGTGCCGGCGGTCGGGATGCCGTAGCGCTGGCCGGCGGCCAGGTTGGAGGTGAACCGGAACCCGGCGAGGTACGCGGCCCGCGCCGCGGCGACGGCCGCCTCCTCGTGGGCCCGCCGGGAGCCCATCTCGATCAGCGCGCGGCCCCGCGCGGCGGTGACCATCCGGGCGGCGGCCGCGGCGACCGCGCAGTCGTAGTTGAGCACCGACAGCACCAGCGTCTCCAGCACGACGCACTCGGCGAAGCCGCCGGAGACGGTGAGGATCGGCGAGCCGGGGAAGAACAGCTCGCCCTCGGCGTATCCGTCGATGTCGCCGGTGAAGCGGTAACGGGCCAGCCAGTCGGCGCCGGTGTCGTCGACGACGCCGGTGCGGCGCAGGAAGTCGACCTCGTCGGCGGAGAAGCGGAAGTCGCGGATCATGTCGATCAGCCGGGCGGTGCCTGCCACCACTCCGTAGCGGCGGCCGGTGGGCAGCCGACGGCTGAAGACCTCGAAGACGCACGGGCGGTCGGCGGTGCCGTCGGCCAGGGCGGCGCTGACCATGGTCAGCTCGTAGTGGTCGGTCAGCAGCGCGGGGCGAAAGGTGCTCACCTGCCCAGCCTAGAGTTCACCTCCCCGGCTCGCCCTCCTGGCCCGGGAAGGGCCGTCCACCGTCGGGGCCGGGGAGGGTTTGGCCGCCGGCGGAGCCCGGGGAGATCCGCCCGCCGGCGGAGCCGGGCAGCCAGCGCAGGGCGGCACGCAGCTCGGCCCGGCCGGTCACGCCGAGCTTGTGGTAGATCCGGTGCAGGTGGTTGTCCACCGTGCGGCTGGACAGGAAGAGCCGCTCGCCGATGGCGCGGCTGGTGACCCCCTCGGCGGCGAGCCGGGCGACCTCCCACTCCCGGTCGGTCAGGGCGGGTTCCCCGAGCCGCAGCGCGGGGGTGTCGACCTGGTCACACAGCCCGAGCAGCTCGCCGAGGCGCTCGTGCGCGGCGACCGCCGCGCCGGAGCGGCCCGCGCGCAGCCGGTGCACCGCCGTCGCGGCCGCCTCGGCGGCCCAGACCCGCAGGTCCAGCGCGGCGAGGCCGTCGGCGACCGCGAGCAGGTCGTCGGCCGGGCCGGCGACGGCGGCCCGGGCGTACCGGGCCAGCAGCGGCGGCAGCGGGCCGTCGACCCGTTCGCTGAGCTCGGCGAGCCGCTGGGCGACCGTCCGCCGGCCGCCGTCGGTGCAGGTCGGCCCCACGGGCGTGGCTGCGGCGTCCAACCGCACCAGGTCGTGCAGGACGAGCAGCTCGTGGCCGATGAGCCCGTCGTCGCGGAGCCGGTCGGCGAGGGCGGCGAGGTGCTTGGTCGCGCCGGCCGGGTCGCCGCCCACGGCGAGCACCGCGCCCCGGGCCTGCTCCAGCCAGGGGTAGAGCACCGCCATCCCGGGGGCGTGGGTGCGGTCCGCCTCGGCCATCGCCTCGGCGGCGTGCGCGGCGTCGCCCCGCAGCGCCGCCGCCTGCGCCCGCTCGGCGTGCGCCAGGCCCGCGTACACCCGGCTGGTGGCGAGCACCGCGCACGCCTCCAGGGCCGTCTTCAGCGCCGTGCCGCTGCTGCCGCGCAGCCGTGCCGCGTACGCCCGGAGGATCGCCAGATAGCCGGTGCCGAGCCGGAAGTCACCCGCCCCGGCCAGGTCGGCGAACTCGTCGGCCACGATGGCGTCGATGCCGGCCAGGTCGCCGGCGAGCGCGAGCCGGGTGCCCCGGGCCAGCTCCAGCGCGAGCTGGAGGTAGGGCATGTCGCCGCGCCAGCGGGCGGCCTCGGCCTGCACCTGCCCGATGGCCGCGCCGCTGCGGGCGAACTGCCCCTGCGCGGCCTGGAGGTGGGCGAGGGTGCAGCGGGCCAGCTCGCGGGCGGCCACGCCGGCGGCCGGGCGGTCCAGCACCGCCTGGGCCAGCCGCACCGCCCGCGCCGTGTCCAGCCGGTGCAGCCGCATGATCGCCTCGAAGGCGTGCACCCGGGCCTGGCCGGCGGCGTCACCCAGCTCCGCGCCGCGCGCCGCGATCTCGTCGACGGTGGACTCCCGGCTGAGCCCCCAGTAGCTGACCATCCCGCGGACGGTCAGCCACCGCACGCACCTCGCCTGCTCCTTCGCGTCCGGCGCGACGGAGTCGAGCATCGCGATCGCCTCCTCCGGCCGGTCGGCGAACATCAGGAGGGTGGCCAGCAGCTCCGCGGCGTCGAAGCCGCCGTCGGCGTCCAGCGCCGCCCGGGCCAGCCGGGTCGCCAGGGGTACGTCGTACCGGGCGAACGCCTGCGCGGCGGCGCCGAGCAGCAGCGCCGGGTCCTGCGCGGTGCCGGAGTCGAGCCGCCAGACGGCCACCCGCAGCAGGTCGTCGCGCCGGCGGGCCCCCACCGCCTCCAGCAGCTCGGCCAGGCGGGCCTGCAGGCGGCGGGTGCGGCTGACGGGGCAGCGGCGGCGCATCATCTCCCCGTAGAGCGGGTGCGCCAGCCGCACGTCGATCCGGCGGTCGTTGTGCTCCACCGCGATCAGCCCGCGCTCCTCGGCGGTCTCCACGTCGGCCGGCTCCACCGCCTGGTCGAGCAGGTGCAGCCCGAGCGGCTCGCCGAAGGCGACCAGCTCCAGCACCGCCCGCACCCCCGGCGTGAGCCGCCCGATGCGGGTGTCGATGAGGTCGGTGAGGCTGGGGGCCAGCGCCGGCCGCCCGGTCCACCGCCAGACGCCGTACGTGCGGGTCAGCTCGTCGGCCGGCGCGGCCATGACCAGCTCGCGCAGCAGCAGCGGGTTGCCGCCGGAGAGCCGCCACAGCCGGTCGGCGGAGCCCGCGTCGACGGGGCCGCCGAGGATGGCGGCGAGCAGCCCGACGGTGTCGGAGCGCCCCAGCGGGGCCAGCTCCACGTGGTCGACCAGGCCGTCGGTCCACAGTGCCCGGATGGGCAGCGGCAGTTGCTCGCCGTCGCGCAGCGTCCCGATCACCGTGGTGTTCTCGGCGCGGGCGACCAGGTGCACCAGCGCGGCCGAGGGCGGGTCGAGCAGGTGCGCGTCGTCGACGGCCAGCACGATGCGACGCCCGGCGGCCTGCTGTTGCAGCTGGCCGACCGCCCAGCGCAGCACGCCGGCGGGGGAGAGCCCCTGCGGCGGCTCGGCGGGAAGCACCTGGACCATGCCGCCGAAGGGCAGGGCAGCGGTGGTGGCGCTGGCCGAGACCGACCAGACGGCGTGCCCGTCGGCGGGGACGGCGGCGAGCGCCTCGCGCAGCAGCCGGCTCTTGCCGACCCCGGCGGAGCCGCTGAGGAAGAGCCCGCGTTCGGCCGCGCCGGTCGCCGCGACCAGCAGGTGGTCGAGCTCGGCGCGGCGGCCGACGAAGTCCCACCGACTCATCCGGGCAGCATATCGACCGTCATCCGTCCGTGCGGGCACCGTCACGCGGAGAAGTTGAGTAACCTGTCGATTACCGGTGAGTATCCGACGGGCGCGGTCGGGCTGTCCCAAAGGCGTAATCTTCCCGCATCCGGGTGCCACCGCCGGATGATCCACGCGGCCGGGTCCCCCGCGGCCGCCCGCACCGGGAGGCCGCTGATGAAGCCGGGCCCTCTCCCCGGGGTCGACGTGCCCGACGAGCCGGGCGGTCCCGCCACCCTGCCGCGCCGCGCCCCGCTGCCCACCCGGCTCGGGGTCACCGAGCCGCCGGCGGGCGAGCCCATCGCCGTGGTCGCCGCCGGCCCGGCCGGCGCCGCGCGCCGGGACGTGCTCGCCGCCCTGCTGGGGCTCGCCCCGGAGCGGCTCGCCGTGCCACCCGGGAGCTGGCTGCTGGTCGACCACGCCCGGGTGTCGACGCGGGCCGCGTACGTGCCGGGCTACCGGCAGCCGCACGCGTACGCGCCGGACGGCTCGGCGGCGGGCCCGGCGCTGGCCCGGCCGCCGCGCCGGGTCGAGCTGACCGTCGCCGAGCCGCTGCTGCGGCGCTTCGCCGTGGTCGACACGCCCGACACCGGGACCCTCGGCCTCGCCGGCGGGCGGCTGCTGCTCGACGCGGTCGGCCGGGCCGGGGCGTTGCTCTTCGTGATCGCCGCCGACCAGGCGTTCACCGCCGCCGAGCGGCACCTGTTGGCCGAGGTCGCCGGCTCGTCGGCAGAGGTCTTCGTCGTCGTCACCCCGGGGCTGTCGGGCTGGGCCGCGCCGCCCGCGCCGGCTGACTCGCCCGAGCCGACCGGGCCGCCCGAGCTGGCTGAGCTGGCCGGGCCGTCCGAGCTGGCCGGGCCGGTGGATCCGGCCGGGGCGGTGGTCGCCGCGCACCGCGCCGCGCTGCTCGCCGCCGTGCCCGGGCTGGCCCGGGCGCGGTGGCACCCGGCCCGCCCGGACGACATCGATGCGCTGCGCCGGGCCATCGTGGGGTGGGCCGCCGACGAGGGGCTGCGCCGGGGCAGCGCCCAGCCGCCGGAGCCGCCCGGCGCGCACGACCGGGTGCCGGTGCTGCCCGGCGCGGAGGCGACCGACTGGGCCGGGCAGCTCGAGCGGCAGGCCCGCTCCTGCGCCCAGCGGATCCGGCAGGACGTCGCCCTGGAGCTGGCCGACACGCACCTGCGGGTGGTGCAGGAGATCGTCTTCGGGGTCGGGTGCGCGGGGCTGCCGCAACTGCTCGACCGGGAGCTAGAGGCGCTCTCCCTGCTCGCCACCGCCCTGTGCGACCGGGCTGTGCGGGGCATCTGCGACGACGCCGCCGAGCGGGTCCTCGGCGGCCCGGTCTCCGACGGCGTACGGCGGCGGATCGTCGAGGCCGTGCGGTTCGGGCTCGACGACCATTCGGCGGGCCGGGGCCTCGACCGGGTGCTGCTGGTCACCAGCACCGCCGCGGTGGCGGAGCTGGCCGGCCTCGGCGCGGCCGACGCGCTGCGCGGCTACCCGGGCGCGGAGCGCGCCGAGGTGCTCCCGCCGGTCGCCGTGGCGCTCTCCGGCCCGTGCTGGCAGCGCTGGCGCGGCCCCGGCAACGACGACCCGGGCGGTGCCCGGGCCTGGGCGCAGCGGGCGCTGCGCGAGGTCGAGCTGGAGCTGACCCGGGAGGTGTCCCGGCGGTTCGAGGCGGTCCGCCTCTCGCTCACCACGGTGCTGGCCGATGCCCTCGACCACGGCATCCTGCTCGCCTGACGGCGGGCCCGCCGCGCGGCGGCGGTGCCCGGCCGGGCCGGCCCGGTGCGCCGGCCCGGCGGCCGATCCGGGCCCGTCCGGCGTTCCGGTTCATCGCTTCCCCGCGACCGGTGGCACGATGGGGGGCATGGCGGCTCCGCAGGTTGCGCCGGTCGAGACCCCGGACACCGAAGAGGTGCCGGTCTCCGACCGGCCATGGGTGACGATCGTGTGGGACGACCCGGTCAACCTGATGTCGTACGTGACCTGGGTCTTCCAGAAGCTGTTCGGCTACAGCCGGGAGAGGGCCGAGAAGCTCATGCTGGACGTGCACCACAAGGGGCGGGCGGTGGTCTCCAGCGGGGCCCGGGAGCGGATGGAGCACGACGCGGCGCAGCTGCACGCGTACGGGCTGTGGGCCACGGTGGAGAGGTCGTGAGCATGTTCCGTCGCCGGGGCGAGCGATACGTCGCCACGCTGGCCGTTGACGAGGTCCGGGTGCTGCGCAAGGTGGCCTCCGAGGTGGTGGGGCTGCTCACCGAGGGCTTCGACCACACCGACCCGGTGGTCGGCCGGCTCTTCCCCGAGGTCTACCCGGACGACTCGGCGGGCACGGCGGAGTTCCGCAAGTACACCGAGGGCGACCTGAAGACCGGCAAGATCGACCAGGCCGGGGCGATCCTCGCCGCGCTGCCCGACTCCGCCGGTGGAGAGGTGCAGCTCGACGCCGAGGCGGCCGAGGCGTGGCTGCGGGCCCTCAACGACGCCCGCCTCGCAATGGGCGTCCGGCTGGAGATCAAGGACGGCACGGACCTGGGCGCGGAGCTGGACGAGGCGGTCGCCGCCGACCCGTCGTCGAGCCGGGTGTTCCAGCTTTCGGTCTACGCCTATCTCGGCTATCTCCAGGAATCCCTGCTCAACGCCATGATCGACTGACCGTGACCCGTGCCACCTCGCTGCGGGCGTCGGCGAGGGGCTAGGCTGGGCGGCGTGCTGAGCATCGACCGGTCGATCATCGACGCGATCGTCGCCCACGCGCGTCGGGACCACCCGGACGAGGCGTGCGGCGTGGTCGCCGGTCCCGCCGGCAGTGACACCCCGACCCGGCACATCCCCATGGAGAACGCCGCCCGCTCCATGACGTTCTACGAGTTCGACTCGATGGAGCACCTGCGGGTGTGGCGGGAGATGGACGACCGTGACGAGGAGCCGGTGGTGATCTACCACTCGCACACCGCCACGGAGGCCTACCCCTCCCGCACCGACATCTCCTTCGCCGGCGAGCCGGGGGCGCACTACCTGCTCGTCTCCACCCGCGAGCCCGACACCGAGGAGATCCGCTCCTTCCGGATCGTCGACGGCGTGGTGACCGAGGAGCCGGTGGAGATCGTGGACGCCGCCGTGGACCCGCACGCCGTCCAGTCCTACATGTTCGGGCAGAGCCCGGCGACGGTCGACTACGAGTGTTCCGACCGCTGACCCAGCGGCCCCGCGACATTCCCTCTCTTCCCGTCACCGTGCAGACCGCACACCCGAACAAGGAGTACGAGACACCATGGCCATCGAGGTTCGCATCCCCACCATCCTGCGTACGTACACCGGCGGCGCGAAGGTCGTCGAGGGCGCCGGCGACACCCTGGGCGACCTGCTGACCGACCTGGACTCCCGGCACGGCGGCCTGCGGGCCCGCCTGGTCACCGACGCCGGCGCGCTGCACCGGTTCGTCAACGTCTACGTCAACGACGAGGACGTCCGCTTCCTCGGCGCGCTCGACGCCAAGCTCAACGACGGCGACAGCGTCACCATCCTGCCGGCCGTGGCCGGCGGCGCGTTCGGCTTCGCGGCGGCGGCGGCGATCGCCTCGCACAGCGCCGCGGCGGCGGTCGTTCCGCCTTCGGTGACCCCGCGCGCCGTCGTCCGCTGAGGCGGCCGGCGATGGCGCGCTACGACAGCCTGCTGGACGCCTGCGGCGGCACGCCCCTGGTGGGGCTGCCGAGGCTGTCGCCGGTGGTGCCCGAGGGGGCACCGCCGGTGCGGCTGTGGGCGAAGCTGGAGGACCGGAACCCGACCGGCAGCATCAAGGACCGGGCGGCCCTGTTCATGGTCCGCCGGGCGGAGTCCGACGGCAGGCTGCGCCCCGGCGACACGATCCTGGAGCCGACCAGCGGCAACACCGGCATCTCCCTGGCCATGGTGGCCAAGCTGCGGGGCTACCGGCTGGTCTGCGTCATGCCGGAGAACGTCTCGACCGAGCGGGTCCAGCTGCTCCGGATGTACGGCGCGGAGATCATCTTCTCGCCGGCCGCCGGCGGCTCGAACCAGGCCGTCGCCACCGCCAAGCAGATCTCCGCCGAGCACCCCGACTGGGTGATGCTCTACCAGTACGGCAACGAGGCGAACGCCCGGGCGCACTTCGAGACCACCGGCCCGGAGCTGCTCCAGGACCTGCCCACGATCACCCACTTCGTGGCGGGGCTGGGCACCACCGGCACGCTCATGGGCACCGGCCGCTACCTGCGGGAGAAGGTCGACGGCATCCAGATCGTCGCCGCCGAGCCGCGCTACGGCGAGCTGGTCTACGGGCTGCGCAACATCGACGAGGGCTACGTCCCGGAGCTCTACGACGCCACGGTGCTGACCCGGCGGTTCTCCGTCGGCACCCGGGACGCCGTGCTGCGCACGCGGCAGCTCGTCGAGGTGGAGGGGATCTTCGCGGGCTTCTCCACCGGGGCGATCCTGCACGCCGCCCTCGCGGTGGCGCACGAGGCGGTCCGCGACGGCCGCCGCGCCGACGTCGCGTTCGTGGTCTGCGACGGCGGCTGGAAATACCTGAGCACCGGCGCGTACGGCGGCACCCTCGCCGACGCCGAGGAGGCCCTGGAAGGGCAGCTCTGGGCGTGACGACGGGCCAGCCGACGGGCCCGACGGGGCGCTGACGGGCGTGTCGACGCTGACGGGCCGTGACCGGGTGACCGGCGCGGCCCGTTCGTCGTCACTGACCCGGAGGCGGGCCGGGGGTGTCACGTTCGTGACAACTTCCAGCAGATGATTCTTGCCCCGGGGTGCGTCAGCGTAGGCTGCGCAGCGTGTCGTACGCGTCGGTAAAGATCATCGACGGAGCGGCGGCCGACGTGACGACTACGGTATGTGACAGCGGGACGACTCCATGAGACTGACCGTCCTCGGCTGTGCCGGGAGCTTTCCCGGACCAGACTCCCCGTGCTCGGCCTACCTGGTCGAGGCCGAGGGTTTCCGGCTGCTGGTCGACTTCGGCTCCGGCGCGCTCTCCACCCTCCAGCGCTACGCCGGGCTGCACGCCCCGGACGCCATCCTCCTCACCCACCTGCACTGCGACCACATGCTCGACGCCGCCTCGTACGTGGTGGTGCGGCGGTACGCCCCGGACGGCCCGTACCCGGCCCTGCCCGTCTACGCCCCCTCCGGCGCACCGGACCGGCTCGCCCTGGCCTACGGCCAGGAGGACAGCACCGTCGAGGACGTCTACCAGTTCTACGGCCTCCAGCCCGGCACCTTCCCGATCGGCCCGTTCACCGTCACCGTCGACCGGATGAACCACCCGATCGAGACGTACGGCGTGCGGCTGGAGCACGACGGCCGGGTGCTCTGCTACTCCTCCGACACCGCGCCCTGCGAGGCGCTGCTGCGGCTGGCCCAGGACGCCGACCTCTTCCTCTGCGAGGCCAGCTATCTCGACGGGGTGGAGAACCCGCCGGACCTGCACCTGACCGGCCGGGAGGCCGGCGAGGCGGCCACCAAGGCCGGCGTGGGGCGGCTGCTGCTGACCCACCTGGTCGCCGCGTGGGGCAGCGAGGCGCTCACCGTCGAGGCGGCCGGCACGGCGTACGACGGGCCGCTGGAAGTGGTCCGCGCGGGCGCCTGCTACGACGTCTGACCCGCCGGGCGGCACCGCCGCCGGGTTGTGCCGTACTGTTCGCCGGGCCGTCAGCGGCCCGTCGCCTGGCGCATCCGTGCCGCCCGCACGGTGAGGCCATGCGGATCGCCATCGTGACCGAGTCGTTTCCCCCGGACGTCAACGGCGTGGCGCACTCCGTCGTGCGCAGCGCCGAGCACCTGCTGCACCGGGGGCACCAGCCGCTGGTCATCGCGCCCGCCCCGCCGGCCGCGCGCCGGGCGGCGGCCGACCGCCAGCCGTACCCCGTGGTGCGTATCCCGAGCGTGCCGCTGCCCCGCTACCGGGGGTTCCGGCTCGGGGTGCCCGGCGGGCGGCTCGCGGAGGCGCTGCTGGCCCACCGGCCGGACGTGGTGCACCTCGCCAGCCCGTTCGTGCTGGGGGCCCGCGCCGCCACCCTGGCCGCCCGGCACGGGCTGCCCACCGTCGCCGTCTACCAGACCGACGTCGCCGCGTACGCCCGCGCGTACCGGGTCGGCTGGGGTGAGGCGGCGGCCTGGCGGCGGCTCCGGGAGATCCACAACGCGGCCGGGCGGACCCTCGCCCCGTCCACCCGGGCCGCCGCCGACCTCATCGCCAACGGCGTCGAGCGGATCTGGCTGTGGCGGCGCGGCGTCGACGCGGAGCGCTTCCGGCCGGACCACCGCTGCCCGGCGCTGCGCCGGTCGCTCGCCCCGGACGGCCGGGTCCTCGTCGGGTACGTCGGCCGGCTGGCCCCGGAGAAGCGGGTGGACCTGCTCGCGGCCACCGCGCGGCTGCCCGGAGTGCGCGTGGTGGTGGCCGGCGACGGCCCGGCCCGCCGGCACCTCGAACGGGCCCTGCCCGGGGTGACCTTCCTCGGCGTGCAGCAGGGCGCGGCGCTGGCCCGCCTCTACGCCAGCCTCGACGTGTTCGTGCACACCGGGCCGCACGAGACCTTCGGCCAGACGATCCAGGAGGCGGCGGCCAGCGGGGTGCCGGTCGTCGCACCCGCCAGCGGCGGCCCGGTGGACCTCGTCCAGCCCGGCGTCACCGGCCTGCTGGTGTCGCCCGGCGACCCGGTGGCGCTGGCCGACGCCGTCGCGGAACTGGCCGCCGACCCCGCCCGTCGGGCCGCGTACGGGGCCGCCGCGCGGGCCCTCGTCGCGCGGCGGAGCTGGTCGGCCGTCGGCGACGAGCTGATCGGCCACTACCGGGCGGTGCGGTCCGCCGGGGAGCCGGCCGGCGTCCTGCCGGCCGCCTGGATGTAAGGAAGGGCCCCTGTTAACGCACTCTGTTGTACAGGGTGCCCTCCTAACCGCTGGGCCGGCGAGCGCGCCGATCCGGCGTGCGCCGACGCGAGCGCGCAGGGCGGGACCCGCGGCGGACCCGTCCGCCGCACCGCATAGGGTGCAGGGATGGCGCGACCTGACGGGCGGCGGCCCGACCAACTCCGACCGGTGACCCTGAGCCGGGGCTGGAGCACCCACCCGGAGGGCTCCGTGCTCGTCGAGTTCGGCGGGACGCGGGTGCTCTGCACCGCCAGCGTCACCGAGGGGGTGCCCCGTTGGCGCAAGGGCTCCGGGCTCGGCTGGGTGACCGCCGAGTACGCGATGCTGCCCCGCGCCACGAACACCCGCTCCGACCGGGAGAGCGTCCGGGGCAAGGTCGGCGGGCGCACCCACGAGATCTCCCGGCTGATCGGCCGCAGCCTGCGGGCCGCCATCGACCTCAAGGCCCTCGGCGAGAACTCCGTCGTCCTCGACTGCGACGTGCTCCAGGCCGACGGCGGCACCCGCACCGCGGCCATCACCGGGGCGTACGTGGCGCTGCACGACGCGGTGACCTGGCTGGCCGCCCGCAAGGCGCTGGCCGGCAGGCCGGAGAAGGTGATGCACCGCTCCGTCGCCGCCGTCAGCGTCGGCGTGATCGCCGGCGAGGCCCGGCTGGACCTCTGCTACGAAGAGGACGTGGCCGCCGAGGTCGACATGAACGTGGTCTGCACCGGGACCGGCGAGTTCGTCGAGGTGCAGGGCACGGGCGAGTCCGGCGTCTTCGCCCGCGACCAGCTCGACGCCCTGCTCGACCTGGCCGTCGCCGGCTGCGCGGAGTTGGCCGAGGCCCAGCGGAAGGCACTGTCATGACGAAGGTTCTGCTCGCCACCCGTAACCGCAAGAAGCTCGTCGAGCTGCAGCGGATCCTCGACGGCGCGCTCGGCGCGCACCGGGTCGCCCTGCTCGGCCTCGACGACGTCGAGGAATACCCGGAGCTGCCCGAGACCGGCCTGACCTTCGGCGAGAACGCGCTGATCAAGGCGCGGGAGGGCTGCCGGCGCACGGGCCTGCCGACCATCGCCGACGACTCCGGCCTCGCCGTGGACGCGCTCAACGGCATGCCGGGGGTGTTCAGCGCCCGCTGGTCCGGCAAGCACGGTGACGACCGGGCCAACCTGGAGCTGGTGCTGGACCAGATCGCCGACCTGCCCGACGAGCACCGGGGCGCGTCCTTCGTCTGCACGGTGGCCCTGGTGCTGCCCGGCGGCAAGGAGCACCTGGTCGACGGCCGCCAGGCCGGTCGGCTGCTGCGCGCGCCGCGCGGCGAGGGCGGCTTCGGGTACGACCCGATCTTCCTCGGCGACGGCCAGGACCGCACCAACGCGGAGCTGACCCCGCAGGAAAAGGACGCGATCAGCCACCGGGGCAAGGCGCTGCGCGAGCTGGCGAAGCTGGTCGCGAAGGTGCTGCCGCCGGCGGCCTGACGGCGGGGCGGGCGGCGGTCGGCCGGGTGGCGACGTGCCTGGTGTGTTGACGGGCTTCGCCGTCATCGGCGCCGTCATCGGCGTCGGCTACCTGGTGGGCCGCCTCGGCGTGCTCGGGCCGGGGGCGTCCACCGTGCTGTCCCGGGTGGCGTTCTTCGTCGCGGCCCCGGCGCTGCTGTTCGACACGGTCGCCCACGCCGACCTGCGCGAGGTCTTCTCGGCCGCCCTGGTCGTCACGGTCGCGGGCACCGCCGTCGTGGCGACGGTGTTCGTGCTGGTCGCGCGGCTGCTGTGGCGGCGTCCGGCGGCGGAGGCCACGATCGGGGCGCTCACGTCGTCGTACGTGAACGCGGCGAACATCGGCATCCCCGTCGCGGTCTACGTCCTCGGCGACGCGTCGTTCATCGCGCCGGTCATCATGTTCCAGCTCGTCGTGATGGCACCGGTCGCCTTCGCCGTGCTGGACACGGCGGTCGGCGGTCGGCGGTCGGTGGCCCGGTCGGTGGTCGCGCCGCTGGCCAATCCGGTCACGGTGGGCTGCGCCCTGGGCCTGGCCGTCAACCTGACCGGCTGGCTGCCGCCGGAGCCCGTGCTGCGGCCGGTGGAGCTGGTGGCGGCGATGGCCGTGCCCGCCGCCCTGCTGTCGTACGGGCTGTCGCTGCACGGCGCGCCCCGGCCCGGCTCCGGGGACACCGGGCGGGACGTGTGGCTGGCCGTCGCGCTGAAGACCCTGGCCCAGCCCGTCGTCGCGTACCTCGTGGCGCGGCACGCGCTGGGGCTGCCGCAGCCGACGGTGCTGGCCTGCACTGTCACGGCCGCGTTGCCGACCGCGCAGAACGTCTTCGTCTACGCGGTCCGCTACGACCGGGGCGTCGTGCTGGCCCGGGACGCGGTGCTGCTGTCCACCGTGGCGGCGGTGCCGGTCCTGATCGGCGTGGCGATCCTCGGGAGCTGAGGCGGCGCGGGGCGGGGGCGGGGCGCTGGGCGGGCGGGATGGGACGGCGGGCCGCCGGGCGGGACGGCGACGCTCAGCCCAGCGGGCCGATCTGCCGCTCGATCGCCGCCCGCAGCTCCGGCCCGGCCACCACGGCGCGGGCGGCCTCCATCAGCGGGGCGAGGAAGACGTCCGGCCCCGGCTCACCGGCGGCCCCGCCGAGCGCCGCGAGGGCCGCCCGCCCGGCCGGGGACGGCGTGAGCGGGGCGCGCAGCTGGAGGCCCCGCACGGCGGCCA
Organism: Micromonospora haikouensis; assembly: GCF_000876225.1. Lineage (NCBI taxonomy): Bacteria > Bacillati > Actinomycetota > Actinomycetes > Micromonosporales > Micromonosporaceae > Micromonospora > Micromonospora haikouensis. The sequence continues at coordinate 1,860,353 of NZ_JXSX01000001.1, forward strand.
GCAGCTCCACGGCGAGCAGGCTCGTCAGGTTGTCCAGCACGGTGCGCAGCTTCTTGGTCGCCGCCCAGCCCATCGACACGTGGTCCTCCTGCATGCCGCTGGTCGGCAGGGAGTCCACCGAGGCGGGCGCGGCGAGCCGGCGGTTCTCCGCGACGATCCCGGCGGCCGTGTACTGGGCGATCATCAGCCCCGAGTTGACCCCGGCGTCGGGGGAGAGGAACGCCGGCAGGTCCCGGTTGCGGGTGACGTCGAGCAGCCGGTCCACCCGCCGTTCGGCGATCGCCCCGACCTCGGCGGCGGCGATGGCCAGGAAGTCGGCGGCGAAGCCGAGCGGCGCGCCGTGGAAGTTGCCGGTCGACTCGACCCGGCCGTCGGGCAGCACCACCGGGTTGTCCACCACGGACACCAGCTCCCGGTCGGCCACCGCCCGCACGAAGTCGAGCGTGTCGCGGGCCGCCCCGGCCACCTGCGGCGCGCAGCGCATCGAGTACGCGTCCTGCACGGCGTGCGCCAGGTCATCGCGGTGCGAGTCCATCACGGCGGAGTCCTGGAGCAGCCGGTGGATGTTCGCGGCCGACACGGACTGGCCGGGGTGCGGCCGGATCGCGTGCAGCTCCGGCAGGAACGGCCGCTCCGAGCCGAGCATCGCCTCGATGGCCAGCGCCGCCGTCACGTCGGCCATGGTGAACAGGTGGGCCGCGTCGCGGATCGCCAGCAGCAGCATGCCGAGCATGCCGTCGGTGCCGTTGATCAGCGCCAGCCCCTCCTTCGCGGCCAGCTCGACCGGGGCCAGCCCGGCCGCGTCCAGGGCCTCGGCGGCGGGCAGCCGCTCGCCGGCCGGGCCGAGCACCCAGCCCTCGCCGAGCAGCACCAGCGCGCAGTGCGCGAGCGGGGCCAGGTCGCCGGACGCGCCGAGCGACCCGTGCTCCGGCACCCACGGGGTGACGTCGGCGTTGAGCAGGTCGACCAGGGCCTCGGCGACGAGCGGGCGGACCCCGGAGCGGCCCAGCGCCAGCGAGCGGACCCGCAGCAGCATCATCGCCCGGACCACCTCGCGCGGCATCGGCGCGCCCACCCCGGCGGCGTGCGAGCGGATCAGCGCGTGCTGCAGCTCGGCCCGCCGATCGGGGGCGACGAACGTGTTGGCCAGGGCCCCGAACCCGGTGGAGACGCCGTACACGGGGCGGCCGGCGGCCTCGATGCCGTCCACGATGGACCGGCTGGTGGCCATCGCCGCCACGGTGGACGGGTCGAGGACGACCTTCGCGGCGCCGCGCGCCACGGCGAGCACGTCGGCGGGGGAGACCCCGGTGGGCTGGACGGTCACGATCGACATTGCGGTACTCCGTTGTGCAGGACCTGGCTGATCAGGGGAACACCGGGCCGGTAGGCCAGGTGCAGGTGGGACGGGGCGTCGAGGACGACCAGGTCGGCCCGCGCGCCGGGCCGCAGCACCCCGACGTCGTCGCGGCGCAGCGCCCGCGCGCCCCCGGCGGTCGCGGCCCACACGGCCTCCGCCGGGGTCATCCGCATCTCGCGTACGGCGAGCGCGACGCAGAACGGCATCGACGAGGTGTACGACGACCCGGGGTTGCAGTCCGTCGCCAGCGCCACGGTCACGCCCGCGTCGAGCAGCCGCCGCGCGTCCGGGTACGGCGACCGGGTGGAGAACTCCGCCCCCGGCAGCAGCGTGGCCACGGTCGTCGAGCCGGCGAGCGCGTCGACGTCGGCGTCGGACAGGTGGGTGCAGTGGTCGACGCTGGCCGCGCCCAACTCGACGCCGAGCTGCACCCCCGGGCCGGGCCCGAGCTGGTTGGCGTGCAGCCGCACCCCCAGCCCGGCGGCCTGCCCGACGGTGAGGATCGCCCGCGCGTGGTCGGCGTCGAACGCGCCCCGCTCGCAGAACACGTCGACCCAGCGGGCGTACGGCGCGGCGGCGGCGAGCATCGGCCCGCAGACCAGGCCCACGTAGTCGTCGGGGCGGCCCGCGTACTCGGCGGGGACGACGTGCGCGCCGAGGAACGTGGTCTCGCCGGTCACCTCGGCGGCGATCCGCAGCGACCGGGCCTCGTCGGCGACGGTGAGGCCGTACCCGCTCTTGGTCTCGATCGTGGTGGTGCCCTGCCGCATCGCCTCGCCGACCAGCCGGCGCACGGTGGCCCGCAGTTGGCCGTCGGAGGCGGCGCGGGTCGCGCCGACCGTGGTGCGGATGCCGCCGCCCGTGTACGGCTCGCCGGCCATCCGGGCGGCGAACTCGGCGGCCCGGTCCCCGGCGAAGACCAGGTGGGCGTGGCTGTCCACGAAGCCCGGCAGGACCGCGCCGCCCTGCGCGTCGATACGGCGGTCGGCGGCGGGCGCGTAGCGCGCCGGCCCGACCCAGGCGACCCGCCCGTCCTCGATCAGCACGGCGGCGTCGCGGCGCAGGCCGAGCGGGCCGCCGTCGCCGGTGCCGGCGACGTTGGTGACCAGCTCGCCGATGTCGTCGACCAGCAGGCTGCCGATCACCGGGTCACCGCCCCGATGGCGGCGCGCAGCTCGGCGGGCACGTCCACGGTGAGGTGCCGCCCGTCGGCGACGACCTGCCGGCCGTCGACGACCACCGAGGCGACGTCGGCGGCGGTCGCCGCGAAGAACGCACCGACGGGCGGCACCCCGGCGGTGCGGGCGCTGTCCAGGCGCACGGTCACCAGGTCGGCGCGGGCCCCGACGGCGAGCCGGCCGGCGTCGGCCCAGCCCAGCGCGGCGTGCCCGGCGGCGGTCGCGGCGGTCAGCAGCTCCGCCGGGGCGAAGTGCCCCCGGCGGCGGGTGCGCAGCCGCTCGTCCAGCTCCACCGCCCGCGCCTCCTCGAACGGGTCGACGACGGCGTGGCTGTCGCTGCCCAGGCTCAGGGCGACGCCCGCGTCGGCGAGCCGCCGCGCCGGCCCGATCCCGTCGGCCAGGTCCCGTTCGGTGGTCGGGCAGAGGCAGACGCCGGTGCCGGCGTCGCCGAGCAGCGTCACGTCGGCGCTGGTGAGGTGGGTGGCGTGCACGGCGGTCGCGGTGGGCGTGAGCACCCCCCGGTCGGCCAGCAGCCGGGTCGGGGTGACCCCGTGCGCGGCCCGGCAGGCGTCGTTCTCGGCCGGCTGCTCGGACAGGTGCACGTGCAGCGGCACCCCCTCGTTGCGGGCGGCGAAGGTGGCGATCTGGTCGGCCGGCACCGCCCGCACCGAGTGCAGCGCCGCCCCGATCCGGGCGTGCGGCGCGGCGGCCAGCCGGTCGTGCCGGTCGGACCACCCATCGACGTCGCCGTCGCCGAAGCGCCGCTGCGGGCCGGCGAGCGGCGCGCCGTCCACGGTGGCGGTCAGGTAGAGCGTGTCGAGCAGGGTGAGCCGGACGCCGGCCTGGGCGGCGGCCTCGACCAGGGCCGCGCCCATCGCGTTCGGGTCGGCGTAGCGGGTGCCGTCGGGGCCGTGGTGCAGGTAGTGGAACTCGCCGACGCAGGTGAACCCGGCGAGGGCCATCTCGGCGTACGCGGCGCGGGCCAGGGCCAGGTAGCTGTCCGGGTCGAGGCGGGCGGCCACCTCGTACATCCGGTCGCGCCAGCTCCAGAAGTCGCCCCGCCCGCCCGGCCCGCCGTCCGCGCCCTGGGTGCGCCCGCGCAGGGCGCGGTGGAACGCGTGCGAGTGGGCGTTGGCCAGGCCGGGCAGGGTCAGCCCGGGCAGCCGTACGGCGTCGGCCAGCACCTCGACCCCGGCGGTGGGCGCGCCGCCGGCCGACAGCGGGGTGACGGCGGTGATCCGGCCGCCGTCGGCCTCGATCAGCACGTCGGCGGTGGGCCCGGGCCGGTCGGGCAGCCACGCGTGTTCGGCGAGCCAGCGGGTGGCGGTCATCGTCGCGGCTCCCCGGTCATCGGCCCGTCAGCTCCGTCAGCACCCGGGCCAGGGCGGTGACCCCGGCGGCGCAGTCGGCGTCGGTGGCCGCCTCGGCGGGGGAGTGCGACACCCCGGTCGGGTTGCGCACGAACAGCATCGCCGTGGGCAGGTGCCCGGCGAGGATGCCCGCGTCGTGGCCCGCCCCGGTGGGCAGCACCGGCGCGTCGAGCAGCGCGGCGAGCCGCCCGCCGAGGTCGCCGTCGAAGCCGACCAGCGGGGTCGCCGACTCCTCGGTCACGGTCACCTCCGTGCCGTCGCGCCCGGCCCGCTCGGCGGCCTTCGCGCGGACCGCCTCGACCAGGCCGGCGACGGTCTCCGGGTCGGCGGCGCGGGCGTCCAGCCAGCCGGTCACCCGCGCCGGGATCGCGTTGGTGGCGTTCGGCTCGACCCGGACCCGGCCCACCGTGGCGTGCGCGCCGCGCAGCCGGGCCTCCTTGTTGGCCGCGAGCACCGTGAACGCGTACGTGAGCATGGGGTCGCGGCGGTCGGCCATCCGGGTCGTACCGGCGTGGTTGCCCTCGCCGTGGAAGTCGAAGCGCCAGCGGCCGTGCGGCCAGATGGCGCTGGCGACCGCGACGGGCGTGCCCTGGTCGACCAGCGCGCGGCCCTGCTCGACGTGCAGCTCCACGAAGCACGACCAGCCGCCGAGCAGGTCGGGGCGGGGGCCCGCCGGCCGGTCGCCCAGCGCCTCGGCCAGGCTCACCCCGTCGGCGTCGCGCAGCCCGGCCGCGCGGTCGGCGTCGAGCGCGCCGGTGAGCAGCCTCGACCCCAGGCAGGGTACGCCGAACCGGGCCCCCTCCTCCTCGGCGAACGCGGCCACCACGAGGGGCCGGGACGGGGTGACGCCCGCGGCGCGCAGCTCGTCCACGGCGAGGAACGCGCTGACGATGCCGAGCGGCCCGTCGTACGCGCCGCCGTGCGGCACCGAGTCGAAGTGGCTGCCGGTCAGCACCGCCCCGGGCGCGGCGGGCTCGCCCCAGCGGGCGAAGAGGTTGCCGTTGCCGTCCACGGTCACCGGCATGCCCCGGCGGTCGGCCTGCGCCCGGAACCAGTCGCGCAGCGCCAGCTCGGGGGTCGTGAACGCGTACCGCAGGTAGCCGCCGCTGCCGGCGTCGCGGCCGATCGGCGCGATCTGGTCCCACAGCTCGCGGAACCGGCGTTCGTTGTCGTTGTGGTTAGGAGGGGGCCCTTCACCTGCGGGATGCGTCAACAAGGGGCCCCTCCTTGCGCCTCGGCCATCGGGACGCGGACGCCGGTGCGGGCGGCGACCTCGCGGGCGGCGTCGTAGCCGGCGTCGACGTGCCGGATGACGCCCATCGCCGGGTCGTTGGTGAGCACCCGCTCGATCTTCTGCCCGGCCAGGGCGGTGCCGTCGGCGACGCAGACCTGGCCGGCGTGGAGGGACCGGCCGATGCCGACCCCGCCGCCGTGGTGGATGGACACCCAGGACGCCCCGCTGGCCGTGTTGACCAGCGCGTTGAGCAGCGGCCAGTCGGCGATCGCGTCGGAGCCGTCGGCCATCGCCTCGGTCTCCCGGTAGGGGCTGGCGACGCTGCCGCAGTCGAGGTGGTCGCGGCCGATCACCACCGGCGCGGACAGCTCGCCGGAGGCGACCATCTCGTTGAACCGCACCCCGGCGCGGTCGCGCTCGCCGTAGCCGAGCCAGCAGATCCGCGCCGGCAGGCCCTGGAACGCGACCCGCTCGCCGGCCAGCCGGATCCACCGGGCCAGCGACTCGTTCTCGGGGAACAGGTCGAGGATCGCCCGGTCGGTGGCGGCGATGTCGGCCGGGTCGCCGGAGAGCGCCGCCCAGCGGAACGGGCCCTTGCCCGCGCAGAACAGCGGCCGGATGTACGCGGGCACGAAGCCTGGGAAGTCGAACGCCCGCTCGTACCCGCCGAGGCGCGCCTCGCCCCGGATCGAGTTGCCGTAGTCGAAGACCTCCGCGCCGGCGTCGAGGAAGCCGACCATCGCCTCGACGTGTTTGGCCATCGACGCCCGCGCCCGGTCGGTGAACTCGGCCGGCTTCGCCTTCGCGTAGTCGGGCGCGTCGGCCAGCTCCACCCCCTCCGGCACGTACGACAGCGGGTCGTGCGCGCTGGTCTGGTCGGTGACGACGTCGATCGCCACGCCCCGGCGCAGCAGCTCGGGGAAGACCGTGGCCGCGTTGCCGACGACGCCGACCGACAGCGCCCGGCGGTCCCGCTTCGCGGCGAGCACCCGGTCGAGAGCGTCGTCGAGGGAGTCGGCGACCTCGTCGAGGTAGCGGTCGCGCACCCGGCGGTCCAGCCGGGACCGGTCGACGTCGACGATCAGGCACGCGCCGCCGTTCATGGTGACCGCGAGGGGCTGCGCCCCGCCCATCCCGCCGCAGCCGGCGGTGAGCGTCAGCGTGCCGGCGAGGGTGCCGCCTCCGTGCTGCTGCCCGTCGCCGCGGGCGCCGGCGAACTTCGCGGCGACGGCCGCGAACGTCTCGTAGGTGCCCTGGAGGATGCCCTGGGTGCCGATGTAGATCCACGAACCGGCCGTCATCTGCCCGTACATGGTCAGGCCGAGGGACTCCAGGCGGCGGAACTCCGGCCAGGTGGCCCAGTCGCCGACCAGGTTGGAGTTGGCCAGGAGCACCCGGGGGGCCCACTCGTGGGTGCGCAGCACCCCGACCGGTCGGCCGGACTGCACCAGCATCGTCTCGTCGTCGCGCAGGTCGGTGAGCGTGCGCACCAGCGCGTGGTACGACGGCCAGTCCCGCGCCGCCCGCCCGGTGCCGCCGTAGACGACCAGGTCGTCGGGGCGCTCGGCCACCTCCGGGTCGAGGTTGTTCATCAGCATCCGCAGGGCGGCCTCCTGCGGCCACCCCCGGGCGGTGAGCGCGGCCCCCCGGGCGGCGCGGACGGGCTGGGGCATCTCGTCTCTCCTCTCAGCCGAGGAACAACTGGCGGCGGGCGGCGGAGGACTCGAACGCCTCCAGCCGGCGTTGGGTCTCGGCGGGGGCGGCGTCGCAGATGGCCGACAGGACCACCATCGCCAGGGTCATCGGTGCGGTGTGCAGGTCGAACACGAGGTCGGTGCCGACGGCGGCCGGGAGCACCACCTCGGCGTGCTCGGTCGCGGGGCTGACCGGTGAGTCGGTGATCGCCACCACCGTCAGCCCGGCGGCCCGCGCCTCGGCCAGCGCGTCGAGGGTCTCCCGGGGGTAGCGGGGCAGCACGAAGGCCAGCAGGGCGGTCGCGCCGGCCGCCGCGGCCTGCTCCAGGCGGTCGGCGAGCAGGCTGCCGCCGTCGTCGAGCACCCGCACGTCGGGGTGCACCTTCGCGGCGAAGAACGCGAAGTACGCCGCCAGCGGCGCGGCGGCCCGTAGCCCGAGCACCGGCAGGGGGCGGCTCGCGGCGAGCAGCTTGCCGACGGCGGCGATCCGGTCGGTGTCGGCGAGCTCGCCGGCCAGCCGCTCCAGGTTGGCCACCTCGGTGCCGACGGCGCGTTGCAGCTCGTTGCCGCCGCCGGAGGGCTCGCCGGCGCCGCCGGTGCCGGTCAGCTCCCGCAGCCGGCGGCGCAGCGCCGGGTAGCCGTCGTGGCCGAGCGCCACGGCGAACCGGGTCACCGACGGCTGGCTGACGCCGGCCAGCTCGGCCACCTCGGCCGCCGACAGGTACGCCGCCGCGGCGGCGTGCTGCACCAGGCTGTGCGCGATGCGCCGCTGCGTCGGGGTGAGCCGGACGCCCTGGAAGAGGTCGAGCACCCGGTCGGCGGACGCCCCGACCGTGCCTCCTTCATTCATGTCTCGACCCTATGCATGAAAACTTTCAGGGGCAACCCCGCGACGGCCTCCCGCGTCGTGCCGCCTCGGTACTATCCGCACGGCGGGTGAACAGAGGAGTGGGGCATGCAGCCGGAAGGTCCGTACAGGTTCACCGAGGCGTCGGGCGTCTGCCAGGTCGGCAGCGCCTGGTGGGCGGTGGACAGTCAGGACCGGCTGCTGACCGTCGCCGTGCTGGAGGGCGCCGCCGCCGCCGACCAGCCCTGGCGGGAGGCGTTCACCAACGCGGCGGACACCCTCGCGCAGACCCCGGGCGGCCCCCGCTACGTCAACGCCGACTTCGCCGCCGCCCGCCCCTGGGTGGCCTATCCGGCCGAGGTGGAGAACGCCGCCGACAAGCTCTTCGGGCTGCTCGGCATGCCGCTGCGCTCGCCCCACCTGGAGCCCGTCGGCGACCCGGCCACCCGGGCGATGCCGGCGACCACCCCGGTCGCCCCGGCCACCCCGACCTCGGGCGTGCCCAGCTCGGCCGTGCCCGCCTCCGGCCAGCCCGCCTCGGGTATCCCCGCCTCGGGCGTCCCGATCTCGGGCCCGCCCGGCTCGGGGATCCCCAGCTCCGGGGTGCCCGTGTCCGGTGCGCCCAGCTCGGGGGCGCCGCCGGTCTGGGCGGCGCACGCCACCGGTTCGCCGGTCGTCGCGACCCCACCGGCGGACCCGCCGGCCGCCCACCCCGGGCCCGCCGACCCCGGGCCGCCGCACGACCCGTTCGCGTCGCCCGCCCGGCGCATCCAGCCGTCCCCGCCGTCCCGCCCGCGCACCGGGCTGCGGCTCGGCGTCGCGGCGCTGGCCCTGGCCGTGCTCGCCGCAGGCGGCGGGCTCGCCGTCTGGGCCGTCACCCGGGGCGCGGACGCGCCGCCGCCGGCCGGCCCCGCCGGGGCGTTCCCGACCGCCACCCCCGCCGCCGGCTTCCGCCCGTGGAGCCAGGCGGCCCCCTACAGCGCGCAGGAACGGGCGCTCGCCACCGCCGCGCCGGGGCTCGTCTTCGTCGAGGCCGTCTTCAACGGATACCTGCGCGACGGGCGGACCGGGGCGCTGCTCAACCCGACGCCCGTCACGTTCCAGCGGCGGTGCAGCGGCCTCGTGGTCGACCCCGCCGGGCACGTGCTCACCAACGGCCAGTGCGTCGCCCCCGACGAGCCGGTCGCCCGGGAGCGGGCCCTCTACACCCTCGGCCGGATCCTCGTCGCCGGGAAGAAGCTCACCTCGGGCGCGCTCGACGGCTGGGTCCGGTCGCGGACGGCCGGCACCCGGTTCACCGGTAAGGAGCCGGACCGCCCCCCGTCGAGCCAGGTCTTCGTGCAGCTCAACCAGGCCACCGGCGGGCTGACCGGCACCCCCGCGATCGCCGGCGAGGTGGTCCGCACCCGCGCCGCCGACGCCGGGGACCTCGCCCTGGTCAAGGTCGCCCGGCCCGACCTGCCCGGCGTCGAGCTGGGCGACGCCGCCGCGCTGACGCCGGGCGGCGTGGTGGTGGTCGCCGGCTACCACACCGTCGACGCCGACTTCCGCGACGCCACCTACACGCTGCGTTCGAAGACCGTGCAGGTCACCGCCACCGACACCGGCCAGGGCACCGTGCCGCTGTTCCGGATCGGCGACGACATCGGCATCTACTCCCACGGCGGCGTCGCCCTCGACCCGGCCGGCCGGGTCGTCGGCGTGCTCACCAACGACCGGTCCGGGGCGGGCGGGGCCAACCGGGCCGTCGTGCCGGTCACCGCCGCCCGGGAACTGCTCGCCGAGGCCGGGGTCGCGCCCACGCTCGGCGACGCCGACCGGCTCTACCGGCGCGGGCTCGACGCGTACTTCACCGGACGGGACGCCACGGCGGTGTCCCAACTGGACGCCGTCGCCCGGGGCGGCAACGGCAACGAGCTGGCCGAGGCGTACCGGCGGAGCGCGGCCGACCGGCAGCAGCTCACGGCGGCGGCACCGGAGCAGTCCAACCTGCCCACGGTGCTCTTCTCGGGGCTCGGCGGCGCACTGCTCGCCGCGCTCGCGATCGGCGTGGTGCTGCTGGCGAGGCGCCGATCGCGCCGCTGAACCGCCGCAGCGCCGGGTGCGCTCCAGGCCCGCCGCGCCGCCGTGCCGGCCGCGCCCCGTGCCGTCGCGCCAGGGCGGTCAGCGGGTCGAGGCGTCCCGGCCCCACGCGCCGCGCGGGTGGCGGCGGGCGCGCAGCGCGGCGGCGAGCGTGACGGCCACGTAGACCACGGCGGCCGGCGCGAGCCAGGGGCGGGGCAGCACCACGTCGCGCAGCCAGGACGACGGGACCGACGGCCGGATCCCGGCATGCGAGGCGCGCAGCATGGCGTTGCCGGCCCGCACCCGGGCCAGCGTGCGGACCAGGTCCCGCAGCGTCCGGGGGGTCTGCACGAGCGACGCCACCGCCGACACCTCGCGCTTCTCGGCCGAGGCGAACCGGGAGTCCAGGAAGAGGTCGTCGGCGATCTCCGCCGGGAACCGGTCGAAGCGCTCCCGTCCCGCCGCCGACACGCCCAGCACACCCCGGCCGAACAGCGCGTCCGCGAAGATCGGCAACCGGGTGTTGATCGCGTAGTAGGCGCGCACCAGCAGCGGCCGGCCGGTGGTGACCATCTCCCGGCGGGGCGTCACGGCCAGCGGCGGGTCCACCGGGGCGGTCAGCGCGGCGGCCATCGCCCGCAGCGCGCCGGGGCCGAGGACCACGTCGGCGTCCAGATAGAACCGGGGGAAGCCGCGCACCACCGCGTCCCCGGCGTTCAGCGCGCCCGCCTTGCCCGCCTCGGCCAGCTCCACCACCCGTACGCCGGGCCGCGCGGCGGCCACCCGCGCCGTGTCGTCGGTGCAGCCGTTGGCCACCACGACGACGTCCAGCTCGACGCCGGCGTCGGTGCCCGCGTCGGCGAGCAGCGCGTCCAGGCAGCCGCCGATGACGTTCGCCTCGTCGTGGGCGGCGATCACCACACCGATCGGGCCGGGGCGGGGTGGGGGGCTCGACACGGCTGACCAGCTTGCCGGACGGGACACCGCGCCGCAAGGCGGGGTCGCGTCGCCCGCGCGCCCCGCCGGACGGCCGTGGGGTCAGCGGGCGGGGCCCCCGCGTTGGTATCGTCCTGGTGTTTTGCTCCTTACCGACGGTTGGACAAGGTGGACAGTCCCGCGCCGCTCACCGCCCCCGGCACCCGGCTTCGGGGCGGCGCGCCGGAGCGGCTCGACCGGGCCGCCGGTCACCTCGCCACCGCCGCGCTGGCGCTGATCGCGGTCAAGCCCCTGCTCGACATCGGCGAGCGGGACGCGGGCGGCGGCGTCGACCTGGGCGTCCTACTCAGCGCCGTCGGGGCGGGCTGCATGCTGGCGGCCCTCGCGGCGGCGGTGCTCGCGGCCCGCCGGCTGCCGCCGCGCCCCGTGCAGGCGATGCTGCTCGCCCTCGCCCTGCTGCTGGTCGTCTCCGGGTTCAGCTACCTGGCGGCCGGACCGCGCGCCGACCTGCTGGCCCTGTTCGACATCCGCCGCTATCCCATCTACGGCCCGCGGCTCGACCCCGCCACGGCGATCCCCGCCGAGGCGGTGCGCCTGCTGGTCAGCTTCGCCCCCGTGGCGCTGATCGGGATGGCGCTGATGCGCCCGGCCCGGTTCCCCGTCCGCCGCCTGGCCGTGGTGGCGGCCGTCGTGCTGGCCGGCGCGGTCGTCCACTGCGCGCTGGCCTGGCTCCAGGTCGCCGGCGTCGTGCCCTACTCGTTCTACTTCGAGCTGCCGGGCCAGAAGATCGGCCGGGCGTCGGGGGGCTACTACCACCCGATGTCGCTCGGCCGGCTGCTGATGTTCTCGGTCTTCCTCTGCTATGTGCTCGGCGACCGGCTGGGGCTGCCCGGCGGCCGGCTGCGCCTGACCCCGCTGCGCCGGTACGCGCTGGTCGGCCTCTTCGTGGCCACCGGCGCGGTGTCGCTGCACCGGCTCACCATCGGCTGCCTGCTGGTGATCGTGGCCGCCTTCGAGGCGCGGCGGCTGGGGGCCCTGCGGGCCACGCTGCGCACCCGCGTCGGCCGGCGGCGGGTCGTGGCCGTGGCCGCCGGCCTGGTCGCGGCCGGCGGGGTCGCCGTCGCGCTCGCGGGCGACGCCGTCCGGGAACGGGCCGGGGTGGCGCTGACCGAGGTCGGCTCGCTGGACGTGCGCTCCGACACGTTCATGCACGGCCGGGGTGCCATCTGGAACGACGTCGCCCGCGTCCTGCACCGGTCCACGCCGGACGTCTGGCTCTTCGGGTTCGGCTACGAGCCGTGGGACATGCACAACGACCTGCTGCGCGTCCTCGTCGTCTGGGGCGTCGTCGGCCTCGTCGCGGTCGTCGGGATCGTCGCCGGCCTCTACGTCGTCGTCCGGCGGTGGTGCGTCGATCCGGCGCAGCGCTGGGCGCTCGGCGTGCTGTACGCGGTCTTCGTGCTCTTCGGGCTCACGCAGAAGCCGATGGCGTACCCGTACTTCATGTGGCTGTTCCTCTTCGGGCAGCTGGTGATCCTGTCGCTGGGCGGCGCGACGGGCACGTCGTCCGGCGACGCCACGGTCACGGCCGATGTCGAACGGGGGGAGGAGGGGCGGCTCGATGAGGCATCCACTGCCGGCGTCCGTCCAGGGTGAGCACGACGCGGACGGGGCACCGCACGCGGGGGACGACGCGGCCGTGGTGCCGACGTTCTCGGTCTGCATCGTGGTCCGCGACCGCGCCGAACTGCTGGTCGACGCCGTGCGCAGCGTGCTAGCCAACCATCACCGCGACTTCGAGCTGGTCGTCGTCGACGACGGCTCGGCCGTCCCGGTCACCCGGGTCCTGGCGGAGGCGGGCGTGTCCGCCGACCGGCGGGTCCGGGTGCTCAGCCTGCCGCCGAGCGGCATCGCCCGGGCCCGCAACGTCGCCCTGCGCGCCGCGACCGGCCGGTACATCACGGTGCTGGACTCCGACGACGAGCTCTCCGCCGACGCGCTGGGCCGGCTGCACGACCTGCTCACCGCCACCGGCGGCGGCTGGGTCTACGTCGACTACCACGAGGTGCGCGGCGACGCCTCCCGGCGCATCCGGCTGCCCGAGTACGCCTCGGCGCGCACCATGCTGCTGGGCGTGCTGACCCGCCCCCGGCTGCCGTTCAAGCACTCCGGCACCACCATCGACCGGCGGGTGCTGGAGCACATCGGCGGGTACGACGAGAGCTTCCGGCTCTTCGAGGACGTGGAGCTGATGCTGCGGGCGCTGCGCGCCGGCGTGCACCCCCGGCACCTGCCCCACCCGGTGGTCCGGTTCCGCCGGCACGACGGCAACATCACCCGGGGCCGCCTCGGCGGGCTGGTCTTCTGGTTCCGGCTGGTCGACATGTACCGCCCGTCGCGGGCACCCGGCGTGGCGCTGGGCATCAAGGCGCTGCGCACCCTCAGCGAGACGGGCAAGTGGCTTGTCAGCCTCGGCCGTTGACTCGGGGCGCGGCGGAGAGCCGCAGCGCGGGCGGGAGCCGGATTCCGGCCCCGGGCCGCACCCGAAGCCCGGGGGCGGTCGGGCGGCCACCATGCTGGCCCAGGTCGGCCTGCTGGGGCTGAGTCAGGCCGGCGTCACCGTCGCCGCGTTCGGCAGCCAGGTGCTGCTCGCCCGCACGCTCACCCGGGAGGACTTCGGCTCGTTCACCGCCGTGCTGGCCGTGGTGTCGTTGACCGCCCCGGTGGCCGTCTTCGGCGTGTCCGAGCTGTGGTTGCAGGTGTTCGGGCAGGAGGGCGCGCGGGCGTACCGCTGGGTGGGGCCGTCGCTGCGGCTGGCCGGCGCGGTATGCGCGGCGCTGCTGCTCGGCGTGCTGGCCTGGAGCGCCGCCGAGCTGCCCGACACCACGGCGGCGGCGGTGCGGGCCCTGCTCGCCACCGTCGTGGTGGCCCAGGCGGCGCTCGCCCTGGCCGGCTCGGTGCGGCAGCTGCGCGGCGACTACCGGGGGCTGTCCGCCCTCCAGCTGGCCCCCCACCTGGGCCGGGTGCTGGTCACCGGCGCGGTCTGGGCGGCCGGGTTGTCGGTCGTCGCCGCGGCGGCCGGGTACGCGGTCGTCGCCGTGGCGACGGTCGCCGCCTGCCTGCTGGCCTCCCGCGAGTTCCGGCGCGGCGCGATGCCGCTGGAGGGCCACCCGGCCCCCGCCGCCCCCGCCGTCCCGGCCGGGGACGTCGATGCCGGCCCCCGGCCGGGCGAGCTGCTGGGGGCGGCCACCCCGTACGTGCTCGGCAACGTCTGCTACCTGCTCGGCATCCACTTCGGCACGGTGCTCGCCGCCGAGCTGCTCGGCGGGGCGGAGGCGGCCCTGCTCGCCGTGCCGATGGCCGTGCTCACCGCCGTCTACCTGGTCCCCCGGGTCGTCTACCAGCAGTACCTGCTGGGCAAGCTGCACCGGTGGGCCGGCTCGGACGCCGAGGCGGTGCTGTTGGCGTACCGCTGGGGCAGCGCCGGGATGGTCGCGCTCGGCGCGGTCGTCGCGGCGGCGGTGGCGGTCGGCGGCCTGGTGGCCCTGCCGCTGGTGTTCGGCCCGGCATACCGCGACGCCGCGCCGGTGCTGGCGGTGCTGGCGCTGGCGGTGCCGTTCCGGTTCGGCGGCGCCGCCGTGGCCGCGCTGCTGACCAGCGGCGGGCTGCTGCGCCGCAAGGTGGTGTACCAGGCCGTGGGCGCCCTGGTGCTGCTGGCGGCGCTGGCGGTGGCCGTCCCGGCGTGGGGCGTGCGCGGTGCCGCCGGGGCGACCGTGCTGGCGGAGGCGGTACTCTGCTGCCTGCTCTGGGTCGCCGCCCGGCGGGGCGTCGTGGGCGACGCCCCGCTGCCCACCTGGCGCGACCTGCGCAGGCGCCTGAGCAGGGAGGCTCCCCGTGCGTCCTGAACCGGCACCCACCCGTCCCGCGCCGGCCGCCGTGGCCCGCCGGCCTCTGGTCGTCGGCTACTACGGCATGGAGAACGTCGGCGACAACGCGTTCTGCGTCGTCATGGACTGGGCGACGCGGGTCTACTGGGGAGCCGAGGAGCCCGTCTTCGCCGCGCCGCCCATGGTGGACCTGCCGCCGGAGCGCACCGGCATGGACCCGCGCTGGTACCGCTCGCGCGGCACCGCCGACCGGGCCGGCTGGGTGCTCAACAAGGCCGCCCTGCTGCGCCGTTCCACCATGCTGGTCTTCGGCGGCGGGTCGGTGTTCCGCGAGATGGGGCCGCTGAGCGAGAAGAAGGTCTTCTCGCTCTTCTCCGGGGTGTCCGGGCACCCGATGGCCGCCGTCGGGGTCTCCGTCGGCCCGTTCGTCTCCGCCGCCTCCGAGCGCCGGTTGCTGCGCGTCCTGCGCCGGGTCGCCTTCATCGGCGTACGCGACATCGCCTCCGCCGAGGTCCTCGAACGGGCCGGCTACCCGGGCGTGCTGGTGCCCGCCGGTGACCTCGCCGGCCTGCTGCCGGAGGCGCTCGGCGAGCCGGTCCCGCCGCGCCGGCCGCGCCCCACCGGCCGGGCCCGCCTCGGCGTGACCCTGCTCGGCGTCGACCACGAGGCCGCCGACGCCGACGTGCGCCGCCGCGAGGACGCCCTGGTCGAGGGGGTACGCACGCTGGTGCGCGCCGAGCCCGTCGACGTCACCGTGTTCGTGTTCAACACCCACCCGCTGCACGGCGACGAGCGGGTCGGCGAGCGGCTGCGGGCCGCCGTCGCCGGGCACTGCGACGTGCGGGTCGTCACCGCCCGCGACGGCGTGCGGGCCTGCTGGGACGAGATGAAGCGCTGCGACCTCGGGCTGCACATGCGGCTGCACGGGGCCGTCTTCGCCTACCTGGCGGGGGTACCGTTCACGCTCGTGCCGTACCAGCAGAAGTGCGACGACTTCCTCGACGAGATCGGGCAGCCGGCGGCGCTGCGCACGCCCCGGGTGCCCGGCGACGCGGCGGCGGTGACCCGCACGCTGACCGGCCTGCTCACCACCGAGGAGGTGCCGGAGCTGCCCCGCGCGATCTACGCCGAGCGCGCCCGGCGCAACTTCACAGCCGCCCCCTGGGCCCGTGGGTGACGGCGGCCGGAGCCTCGATCGGGCGTCGCTGCCCCACCCTGACGACGCCGCCGCCGAGGCCGTGGCCGGCGCGCCCACCCGGCCCCGGCCGGTTCCGGCGGTGACCCGGCCGCGCCCGCTCACCGCCGCCGGCCTGCTGGTGGCGGCGGCGCTGGTCGTCGCCACCGTGCTGCTCGCCGGCATGGCCGCCGTCGGCACCGGCCGCGCCGGGGACCCGGGCGGGGCCGGGGCAGCCCGGTCCGCCCCGGCCTACACCCCGTCGGCGGCCGGCACGCTGCGCGGCCTCGCCCCGGCCGGGACGCTGATCGGCACGGCCGTCGACCCGAGGGGCCTCAACCTCGACCCCGCCTACCCGGGGGTCCTCGCCGCCGAGTTCAACGCGGTCACCGCCGAGAACGCGATGAAGTGGCGCAACCTGGAGCCCTCGCCCGGCGTGTACGCGTGGGCCGGCGGCGACCAGATCGTCGACCTGGCCCGCCGCAACGGCCAGGCCGTCTACGGCCACACCCTGGTCTGGCACAACGACGTGCCGGACTGGGTGTCCCCGGACTGGCCGGCGCAGCGGCTGCGGGAGGTGCTGCGCCGGCACGTGACCGCCGTCGTCGCGCACTACCGGGGCCGGGTGTGGGCCTGGGACGTGGTCAACGAGGTGCTCGCCGAGGACGGCTCCCTGCGCGACACCCTCTGGCTGCGCAAGCTCGGCCCCGGCTACGTCGCCGACGCGTTCCGCTGGGCCCGGCAGGCCGACCCCGACGCCAGGCTGTTCGTCAACGAGTACGGCACCGAGGGGCGGACCGCGAAGGCCGACGCGCTGCTGGACCTGGTGCGGCGGCTGCGCGCCGACGGCGTGCCGGTCGACGGGGTGGGCTTCCAGGGGCACCTGGACGCCGAGCGTCCGCCCGAGGACGTCCGGGGCAACCTGCGCCGCTTCGCCGCGCTGGGCGTGCGCGTCGCCGTCACCGAGCTGGACGTGCGGGTGCGGCTCCCCGCGACGGCGGAGGGGTTGCGCCGCCAGGCGGCCGTCTACCGGGAGGTGCTGCGCGCCTGCCTGGACGTGGCGGCCTGCGCGTCGGTCACCGTGTGGGGGTTCACCGACGCCCGCAGCTGGATCCCCGGCTACCACCAGGGCTATGGCGCGGCCTGCCTCTTCGACGCCGACTTCCGGCCGAAGCCGGCCCACGCGGCGCTGCTCGACGAGCTGGCGGCCCGGCGGCGCACCGGCGGCTGACGCCGCGCGGGACGTGGGCCGCCGACGGTCAGTCCCACCAGAACGACCAGCTCTGCATGCCCCGGATCTCCTCCGCGTACGCGGCCAGCGAGCCGCTGCCCTGCCGGACGTTGTCGGGGCAGAAGGCGAGGTGCTCGGCGGCGACGCGCAGGGCGTGCTCGGGCGTGGTAGGCGGGGCGGCCACGCTGAGGTGGAGGGTGTCGAAGCCGACCCCGACCACCAGCGCGCCGAAGCGCTCCGCCCAGCTGTGCAGCACCGCCGTGAGCTGGCCACCGGAGTCGAGGTGGTGCACCGGCCCCGTCCAGCCGGTGGCGGCCGGCGCGTCCGCGCCGCCGGCGGCCGGCACCAGCCCCAGCCGGGTCTCCCCGAGGTATTCGGTGTCGCTGAGCAGGAAGTCCACCAGGTCGTCGGCGACGTCGCCGACCGGTCCCTCCGGCTCGCCGGACGCGGCCAGGCCGGGCCAGCGCCGGCCGAACGGGGCGGTGGCCTCGGCCAGCTCGGGGTCGTCGTCCTCGGACACGCAGCCGTCCCACCAGTGCGCCAGCAGCTCCGCCGGGTCGTGGCCGCCCCGTGGCGGCCGGCGGACCGGGGCCACCTCCCCGTCGACCCAGGGGCGGTGCGGCTGGCCGCCCAGGCCGCTCAGCAGCAGCGGCCACAGCCCCGTGCCGGGGTGGTTGCGCCGGAACTGCGCCCACATCTCGGGCTCGGCCGCAGCGTCGCTCAGCCAGTAGCGCGGCGGCCCGCCCGCCTGCGGCGTGATCAGGCGGCCGGGGGGCAGCTTTCCGGCGGGCAGCGCGGCCAGCAGCCGGGGCAGGTCGTCGGGCATGGGCGGCAGCCTACGGACCGGGTCCGACGTTCCCCGGCCCCGGCGGCGCGACGTTCCCGTTCCCCGGCGGCGCGAGCCGGGCGGGGCCGGTCAGGACGGGGTGCCGCGCAGGTAGGCCAGGACGGCCAGCACCCGGCGGTTGGTGTCGTCGCTGGGCGGCAGGTCGAGCTTGGCCAGGATGTTGCCGACGTGCTTGCCGACCGCCGCCTCGGTGACGTGCAGCCGCGCGGCGATCGCCGCGTTGGAGTGCCCCTCGGCGACGAGCGCGAGGACCGCACGTTCCCGGGCGGTCAGGGCGGCCAGCGGGTCGCGTGGGCGGTGCAGCAGGTGCCGGACCACGTCGGGGTCGATGGCGGTGCCGCCGTCGACGACCCGGCGCAGGGTCCCGGCGAACTCGGTGACGTCGGCCACCCGGTCCTTGAGCAGGTATCCCACCCGCCGGCCGTCGCCGCTGTCGAGCAGCGCCGACGCGTACTCGGACTGCACGTACTGGCTGAGCACCACGACGGCGAGCCCGGGACGGCCGCCCCGGAGGGCGACCGCCGCGCGCAGCCCGTCGTCGCGGTGGTGCGGCGGCATCCGGATGTCGGTGACGAGCAGGTCCGGCCGGTGGGCCTCGACCGCGTCCCGCAGGGCCGGAGCGGAGCCGACGGCGGCGACCACCTCGAAGCCGAACCGGCCCAGCAGGGCGACGAGGCCCTCCCGGAGCAGGACCTCGTCCTCGGCGAGCACGACGCGGGTCACGGTCGGCACGGCAGCTCCACCCGGACCAGGGTGGGTCCGCCGGCCGGGCTGGCCAGCAGCAGCCGCCCGTCGGCCGCCGCGACCCGGTCGGCGAGGCCGGTCAGCCCGGTGCCCCGGGCCGGGTCCGCGCCGCCCCGGCCGTCGTCCTCGACCTCGACGACGAGGTGCCGGTCGGTCTGGGTGAGCCGCACCTCGGCGTGGGCCGCGTCGGCGTGCGAGGCGACGTTGGCCAGCGCCTCGGACACCACGTAGTAGGCGGTGGTCTCGACCGGCTCCGGGACCGGCCGGGGCAGGTCGGCGTGCACGTCCACTCCGATGGCGGCCTCGCCGGCCAGTTGCCGGGCGGCGCCGGCCAGGCCGAGCTCGGTGAGCTGCTGCGGGCGGATGCCCTGGGCGATCTGCCGCAGCGTGACCATCAGCTCCTTGGCCTGCTCGTGCGCCACGGCCAGCGGCCGGGCGGCCGGCGAGTCGTCGGGTACGTCGAGCCGGGCCAGTCCGAGCTGGACGGTGAGGCTGGTCAGCCGGGGCTGCGCCCCGTCGTGCACGTCGCGTTCGATGCGGCGGCGTTCCGCCTCGTACGCGTCGACGAGGCGGGCCCGGGAGCGGGTGACCTCGCGCAGCGCCGCCGGCTCGGCGGGCGGGCCGGCGAGCAGCCGGCGGGCGACCGTGGCCTGGCCGGCGACGAGCAGCCCGGCCAGATACCAGAGCACGGGCAGGAACAGGGCGGCCCCGATCGCGTACGGCACCGCCTCGCGGGGCGTGTCGACCGTCGTCCACACCACGACGACGTCGTTCGTGCCGTCGACCAGCCAGGGGCTGGCCAGGAGGGTGAGGTCGAGCAGGGCCAGCACCGCGAACGTCCAGTACGCCGCCGGCACCACCGCGCCCAGCCAGCAGGCGTACGCCACCTCCCGCCAGGCGGCGGCGTCGGTGTACCGGGCGGCCAGGGTGCCCACGACGTCGCCGGAGAACGGCCGCCGGGCGGGCAGCGGGCGGGAGTCGACCACGCCGAGGCGCCACCGCTCGAACCCGGCCACCGGGGCGCTCACCAGCGGGGCCACGGCAGCCAGGGCCAGCCCCGCCACGGCGAGGAAGACGACGACGGGCAGCTCGACCGGGCGACCCTGGCGGACCGCGTTGAGCACCGCCACCGCCGGGGCCACGACGACGCCGAGGCCGAGCGCCAGCACCCCGGCGACCGGCACGGTCGTGCCGGCGTAGGCCAGGGCCCGCCAGGGCCACCAGGAGACCAGGTATCCGGGGCGGCGCAGCGCCGCCGCCAGGTGCGGGGATCGGTTCGTCGTCATGCCGTCACGCTAGGGCGGCGGCAGCGGCCGACCCAGCCGGCTGGGTCCACTCCGAGGGTAGGCCCAGCCCCACCTTTGTCGGCCGGTCCACCCCTTCCGCCGGGGCGGTCACGAGCCGGCGGCGACGATCTCCTTGACGGCGTCGCGGCGGACGGCGTCGTAGAGGGTGCGCGCCCGGCGGTCGTCGGCGAAGACGACGCTCTCGCTGCCGACGGTGCCTGTGCCCCGGCTGGGCGAGGTGAAGAAGAACAGGTTGCCGCCGCGCAGCCCGCGCAGCTGGGTCGCCATGTCCAGCAGCGACATGCCCCGGTCGACGGAGACCGAATCCGACGTGGCCCGCACGAACGCGTTGAGCCGGCCGGGGTTGGCGAGGATGCCGCCGGACGCGGCCCGGTCGAGGATCGCCTTGATGACCTGCTGCTGGTGCCGGATCCGGGCGAAGTCGCCGTCGGCGAACTGCTTGCGCTGCCGGGCGTAGTCCAGCGCCGTCTCGCCGTCCATGAGCTGCGGCCCCTGCCGGAAGGTGCGGAACGGCGGGTGGATGGAGGTGAACGTCTTCTCCGAGGTGATCTCGACCCCGCCGAGGGCGTCGATGATCTCCCGGAACCCCGCGAAGTCGACAAGCACCACGTGGTCGATGCGGACGCCGGTGAACTGCTCCACCGTCCGCACCATCAGCGGCACCCCGCCCCAGGCGTACGCGGCATTGATCTTCGCCTCCCGGCCGCCGTGCCGGCCGTCGGCCGAGCGGGGGACCGGGACCCAGGTGTCCCGGGGGATCGAGATCAGCTCCGCGCTCGACCGGTCCTTCGGCAGGTGCGCCACGATGATCGTGTCGGTGCGCGACCCCTGGGTGCCGTCCGGGTCCCGCGAGTCGCTGCCCAGGACCATGACGTTCAGCGCGCCCCGGGCCACCGCCGCCGGCCGCTCCTGCTCCGGCACCTCGGCGAACGCGTCGACCCGGTCGACGCCGCGCTCCACCGACCGCAGCCACAGCGCCCCGGCGACCGCGCCACCCGCGCCCAGCAGCACCACGGCGAGCAGCGCGACCAGCGCGATCCGCCCCCACCGGCGGCGCTTCGGGCGCGCCCCGGCACCCTCCGGCGTGGACGCTGCGGCGGGCGGGTCGGGCGGGCCGCCCGGGGTCGGTGCGGCCACCTGCTCGGGACGGGACATGGCGGCGATGCTATCGACGCGCCGCGCCCCGCACGTGCCCGTACCGGCCGGTCCGGGGCCGGGCGACCGTGAAGTTCGCCACCCGTTGTTTCCCCGGACCTGGTACAACCCTCCCGTGGACGCAACGAAGCTCCGGCGGGCCATCGCCCGCACCCGGCTCGCCCCGGTCGCCGCCTTCCCCAAGCGGCTCGCCCGGGTGGCCCGGCACGACGCCAAGGTGCTGCGCGCCTCCGCCCGCTGGCTGGTCACCTCCCGGGAGCACCACAACTACACGTACGAGCTGACCAAGCTGAGCCGGCACCACCTGTCCTGGTTCGTCAGCGTCGTCTGCGACGTGCCGGTGGGCCGGGTGCGCGGCTGGTTCGCCGAGATCGAGGGCGACGACGAGCTGCGTCGGCACATCGAGCGGGCCACCGCGGAGGCGGCCCGCCGGGGCCTGGCCGACCGCGAGGTCCGCTACGCGCGCCGGATCGGCTGGTACGCGATGGTCCGCGCCACCCGCCCCGCCCACGTCGTGGAGACCGGCGTCGACAAGGGGCTGGGCAGCTGCGTGCTGGCGGCGGCCCTGCTGCGCAACGCCGACGAGGGCCACCCCGGCCGGGTCACCTCGCTGGACATCAACCCCGAGGCCGGCTACCTGGCCCGCACCGCGCCCTGGTCCGGGGTCGTCGACCTGGTGGTCGGGGACTCCGTCGCCTCGATCGGCGCGCTCGACCGGCCCGTCGACCTCTTCCTGCACGACAGCGACCACAGCCGTGCCCACGAGAAGCGCGAGTTCGACGCCGTCGAGCCGAAGCTGGCCCCCGGCGCGCTGCTGCTCACCGACAACGTCACCACCACCAACGTCCTCGCCGAGCACGCCGAACGCACCGGCCGGCGGTTCCTCGCGTACCGGGAGACCCCGGCCCGGCACTGGTATCCGGGCGACGGCATCGGGGCCGCCTGGTGACGCCCGGCGTCTTAGCTTTGGCTTAGCCGGCTTGTCCCCGACGCCGGGGGTCCGGCAGCATCGACCGGCGTGACCGACGGAAGCGCGCCCACGGACGCCCCCCATCCCGCCGGCGGCCCCGGCCGCCGCCGCGCCCCGCGTCCCGGCCGGTCCCGCTGGCTCGCCGCCGGTGGGGTGGCCGTCCTCGCCGGCGTCCTCGGCCTGACCCTCGCCCTGCGCGCCGGCGCCACCCCGGCCTGCGCCGCCCCGCCCGCCGCCGTCCCGCTCGGTGTCGCCGCGCCGGTCGCCGCCGCGCCGCCGGTCGGCGGGACCGTCCACAAGGGCAAGGCCACCTTCTACGACTCCAAAGGCGCCGGCGGCAACTGCTCCTACCCGAGCGCCCCGGCGAACCGGCTCTACGTGGCGCTCGGCCCGACGGAGTACGCCGCCGGCGCGGCCTGCGGGGGCCACCTCGACGTGACGGGCCCGAAGGGCACGGTCCGCGTCCTCGTCATGGACCAGTGCCCCGAGTGCGCGCCCGGTCACCTGGACCTCTCGCGCGAGGCGTTCGCGCGGATCGCCGACCCGGTGCAGGGCATCGTCTCCGTCAGCTACCGCGCGGTGGTCGACCCGCCGCTGCCCGGCCCGCTCACGTTCCGGATCAAGGAGGGCGCCTCGCGGTACTGGTTCGCCGTGCTGGTCGCCGACCACGGCAACCCGCTGCGCGCGGTGGAGGTGCGCCAGGGCGACTCGGGCGGGTGGCGGGCCGCCGCCCGGCAGGACTACAACTACTGGCTGGTCGAGTCCGGTGCCGGCCCCGGCCCGTACTCGATCCGGGTCACCGACGTCTACGGCCACCGCGTCACCGCCGGTGGCGTCCGGCTGACGCCCGGGCAGGTCCAGCGCGGCACGGTCAGGATGTACGGCGGCGGCGCGCCGGCCGGCGGCGGTCGACCGGCCGCGCGCTCGGCGTCGCCCCGGCCCAGCGCCTCGCCGACGCCCCGCGCGACGTCCCCGCGCCCGTCGCCGTCGGCCGCCCCGGCCTCATCCAGCCCGTCGGCCCCGGACGCGCCCGTCGTGCCGCTCGCCGCCGAAGCGCCCGCCGCCGGCTGCGGCAACTGACCCGGAGTCTCGTCGGCGTCCCCACCTGGCCGGGCGGGGATGTTGGCTGGCTCCGCTACCCGACACGCCGCCGCGATTGCACCGCAACCGGCCATTGATCGGACTACCGCGACGCCTTCCCAGGAGCGGGGCCGCCGGCGGTGAGGTCGAGCCACATGAGGATCTCGTCGCGGTCGTCGCCCGGGGCGACCCGCAGCGCCCCCGGCAGCCGGCCCACCTCCCGGTACCCGAGCCGCGTGTAGAACCACTCCAGTCCCAGCCCGCCCCGCACGGTCACGTGCAGCGCCTCCCGGCCCAGCTTCCGGCCGAGCCGTTCCGCCTCCCGCATCAGCGCCGACCCGTACCCCCGGCCCTGCGTGCCCGGGTGCACCATCACCCGCTTCAGCACGCACCAGTGGGCCTTGAGGTCGAACCGGTTGTCGGCGAAGACCAGCACGGCCTGCGGCCGGTCACCGTCGTAGCCCACGAGCAGCCGGTCCGGGCCGCCGACGATGCCGGCGAACGTCGCCTCGGCGACGGGGCGGACGTCGGCCGCGGTGACCGGCGGCACGAAGCCGACCGCGCCGCCGGCGTTGGTGACGTCCACCCACAGGGCGACGATCTGTGCGCGCAGCTCGGCGGTGAGGTCGGGGTCGAGGACGAAACGCAGGCTCACGTCGCCATCCTGGCCCCGCCGTCACCCGCCGGCCGCACGATCGTGACACGCACAACAGCCGCACCAGGTGCCGGACGGGTTACTGGGGCCGGCGGGTCGCGACGGAGCCGGCCGGAGCATCGACCGACCCGTCGACCGCGATGACGCGCGTGATGGAACCCGTGGTGCGGGAGAGGGGACTCGAACCCCCACGTCCTCACGGACACAGGAACCTAAATCCTGCGTGTCTACCCAATTCCACCACTCCCGCCTGCCCGAGGAGTCTAGAGGGTTCGGCGTCCCTCGTGTTAGCACCGTCCGGCAGGCGGACCGCCCGGATCCCGCCCGGACTCAGGTGACCGGGACCGGCGCGCCGCCGCTGCCGCCGTGCGCCGGGTCGTGGGCGGGCGCGTTGATCTCGACCGGCGGCGGGAACCGCGTCACGAAGTCGCACAGCGTGACGTGGGTCGGCTTGATGGTGATCACCGCCATGTCGGTCGTGTGCGCGCGCTTCTGCTGCTCCCAGCCCGGGGCCAGGCTCTTGTCCGCGAACATCCGCCAGGACGCCTTGACGTGCACGTCCGGGACCCCGGGGTGGACCTCGATGGACGCCGTGCCGCGCACCAGCATGACGACGGGCGTGTAGTCGGAGACGGTCGGGCCGAGCTGCGCCGCGACCTTCCGCCGCACCTCCGCCGAGTACGTGTCGACGCTGAAGGAGACCTGCGGATGCGCCGCGATCGCCCGCACCTTGTACGCGGTCGTCGGGCTGGCGAACTGGAACGCCTCGCCGTTCCACAGGTACGCGACCGGCACCGTGCGCGGGTGACCGTCCAGGCCCACGTAGCCGAGCCGCATCGCGACCGGCGACTCCAGCAACGTCTGGGCCACCGGATCGGTGTTCACCAGGTGCACGATTTCGGCGTAGTCCACAGCTGCCCCTTCCCCGCGCGGATGCCGGCAGCCGTCCTCGTCCCGGTGCCCACGTGCGACGGGCCCGCGATCCCCGGCGTGACCGGCCGTAGTCTGATCGCTACCAGGAAAGTATCGACGGCGGGTGGCGCCCCGGCCATCTCGCTGCTTGCCGTTGTGACCCGGCGTGCGGCGCGGGGCGTGGGGGTGTGGGGCCTCCGGCGGGGGCGTCGCCGGGTCACCCGGCCGCCGGGCTGCTCAGTCGAGGCCGAGGTCGCGGCGCAGCTTGGCGACGTGGCCGGTGGCCTTGACGTTGTAGAGCGCCCGCTCGATCTTGCCGTCGGGGTCGATGACGAAGGTGGACCGGATCACCCCGGTCACCGTGCGCCCGTAGGACTGCTTCTCGCCGTACGCGCCGTAGGCGGTGAGCACCGCCCGGTCGGTGTCGGCGACCAGCGGGAAGGTGATGGCGTCCCGCTCGCGGAACTTCGCCAGCTTCTCCGGCTTGTCCGGCGAGATGCCGACCACCTCGTAGCCGGCGGACCGGAGTGAGGCGAGCGAGTCGCGGAAGTCGCACGCCTGCTTGGTGCAGCCGGGGGTCATCGCGGCGGGGTAGGCGTACAGGATCACCGTCCGGCCGCGCAGGTCGGCCAGGGAGAGGGTCTCGCCGGTGTCGGTCGGCAGGCTGAACTCGGGCGCGGGGTCACCGGGGCTGAGGCGGGCTGGCGCGGTCATGGCCGAACCCTACCGCCGCCCCGGGCTGCCGGTCCGACGCCGCCCCGGGCTGCCGGTCCGACGCCGCCCGCCATGTCGCCGACATCGCGGGATCCCGGGGTAGGTGATGGCCCCATGTCGCCGACATGGCGGGCGGGGCGCGCGCGGTGGGCGGGGCGCGCGCGGCGGCCCCGGCCCCGCGCGCGTCCCGGCCCCGCGCGGCGGTCCCGGCCGGGCGGTGATCAGCGCCTCGACGCTGTTGCCAGGGATTGGCAACAGCCCATCCATGGAAATAGGCTGGGCCGAGCCGGCGTGGACGCTCCCGCCGGGCCTCCGGGAGGTCGAGTGGAAACCCTGGCGATGCACATCTCCAACGGCATCGTGAACGGCCCGGTCGCCGCCGTCTTCGCCGCGTTCGCCCTGGCCGTGCTGACCCTCTGCGTGCTGCGCGGCCGGCGCGACCTCGACGACCGGCTCGCCCCGATGGCCGGGCTCGTCGCCGCGTTCATCTTCGCCGTCCAGATGCTCAACTTCCCGATCTTCACCGCCGGGGTGAGCGGCCACCTGCTCGGCGGCGCGCTCGCCGCGCTGCTGGTCGGCCCGTGGGTCGGCGCGCTCTGCGTGGCGGTCGTGCTGGTCGTGCAGGCGCTGGTCTTCGGCGACGGCGGGGTGGCGATGCTCGGCCTGAACGTCACCAACATGGCGGTCCTCGGCACCGCGGCGGCGTACCTGCTGATCGCCCTGCTGCTGCGGGTGCTGCCGCGCACCCCGGCCGGCCTCGCCGTGACGGCCTTCGTCTCGGCGCTGGTCAGCGTCGTGGTCGCGTCCCAGGGCTTCGTGCTCCAGTACTGGCTGGGCGGCACCACCGACCTGGGCGGCAACCTCGCCGGCCTGGCCGGCACGATGGCCGGCGTCCACCTGCTCATCGGCATCGGCGAGGGCCTGATCACCGCGACCACGGTGGTCACCGTCGCCAAGGTCCGCCCCGATCTGGTGTACGCGCTGCGCGCCCTCAGGCCGGCCGCGCCGGCTCCCGTCGTCCCGGTCGCCGGAGGTGCCCGATGAGCAAGCGTCCCTGGGGTTTCATCGTCGGCGGGCTGCTGGTCGCCCTGCTGTTGGCGGGCGTGGTGAGCAACTACGCCTCCTCGCATCCCGACGGGCTGGACTCGTCGCTGCTCAAGGGCTGCACGGTCGACGCCGAGGGGGAGATCACGGGCGGCAGCTGCCCCGCCCAGCAGGAGCGCGACCACGAGCTGGCCGACAGCCCGCTGGCCGACTACGGCGTCCGCGGCCTCGACAACGACTTCCTCTCCACCGGGCTGTCCGGGGTGCTCGGCGTGCTGCTCACCTTCGCCGTGGGCGGCGGCGTCTTCTGGCTGCTGCGCCGCCGCGGCCCACAGCCGCCGACGGCCGACGTGTCCGGCGGCGAGCCGGCCGCCGACCGGCCGCAGGGCCGGGCCGCAGAGAGCCCGGCCGCCGACGCGTCGCGCGTCGCGCGGTCCCGGTAGGCGACCCGACGATGGGGGCCGGTCACGCGCACGTGCTCTACCGGGAGGCGACCTCCCCGGTGCACCGCCTGCCGCCGGAGGTGAAGATCGCCGCGATGGTGCTGTTCACCCTCGCCGTGGTGGCCACCCCCCGCACGGCGTTCTGGGCGTTCGGCGGGTACGCCCTGCTGGTCGCCGCCGTGGCCGCGCTGGCCCGGGTCGGGCCGGGCTGGCTGCTCAGCCGCGCGGCGATCGAGCTGCCGTTCGTGCTCTTCGCGGTCGCGCTGCCGTTCCTCGGTGCGGGCGAGCGGGTCGAGGTGGCCGGGCTGGCCCTGTCCGTCGACGGGCTGCTCGGCGGCTGGAACATCGTCGCGAAGGGCACGCTGGGGGTGCTCGCGTCGCTCCTGCTGGCCGCGACCACGACGACGCGGGACCTGATCGTCGGCCTGGACCGGCTGCGCTGCCCGCAGATCGTCACCCAGATCGCCACGTTCATGCTCCGCTACCTGGACGTGCTGGTCGGCGAGGCCCGCCGGATGCGGGTGGCCCGGGTCTCCCGGGGCGACGACCCGCGCTTCCTGTGGCAGCTGCGCGGCTTCGCCGCCGGGGTCGGCGCGCTGTTCCTGCGCGCGTTCGAGCGCGGGGAGCGGGTCTACCTGGCGATGCTGTCGCGCGGTTACTCCGGCCGGATGCCGGCGGTGTGGCAGGGCGCGGGCGCGGCGAGCGCGGGGCAGTGGCTGGTCGGGGCGACGGTGCCGCTGGTCGCGGCCGGGATCGCCGCGACCGCCGTCGCCCTGACATGATCGGGGACGTGCAGAACCCGGCTCCCCCCTCCCTGGACGTGCGCGGCGTCCGGTACGCGTACCCGGACGGGCACGTCGCCCTGCACGGGGTCGACCTGACCGTGGCGCGCGGCGAGCGGGTGGCGCTGCTCGGGCCCAACGGCGCGGGCAAGACGACGCTGGTGCTGCACCTCAACGGCATCCTCACCGCCGCCGAGGGCTCGGTGAGCGTCGGCGGGCTGACGGTGAGCCGCGACCGGGACACCCTCGCGGAGATCCGCCGCCGGGTCGGGATCGTCTTCCAGGACCCGGACGACCAGCTCTTCCTGCCCACGGTCGCCGAGGACGTGGCGTTCGGCCCGGCCAACCTGGGCCTGCGCGGGGCCGAGCTGGCCGCCCGGGTCGACGAGGCCCTCGCGGCGGTGGGGATGGGCGAGCACCGGGACCGGGCCCCGCACCACCTGTCGTTCGGGCAGCGCCGCCGGGTGGCGGTGGCCACCGTGCTGGCCATGCACCCGGAGATCCTGGTGCTGGACGAGCCGTCGTCCAACCTCGACCCGGCGGCCCGCCGGGAGCTGGCCGAGATCCTGCGTGGCCTGCCGGTGACCCTGCTGATGGTCACGCACGACCTGCCGTACGCGCTGGAGCTGTGCGACCGGTCGGTGATCCTCGACGGCGGGCGCATCGTCGCCGACGCCGACACCCGGGAGCTGCTGGCCGACCGGGAGCTGCTGGCGGCGCACCGCCTGGAGCTGCCCTACGGCTTCACCCCCTGACCGGCTCCGCCGGGGCGGGGACGGCCGGGTGGGCGGCGGCGCGGAGGCGGAGCAGGCCGGCCGCCGTGGCGCCGGCCCCCGTGGCCAGGATCAGGACGAGCAGGGTGCGGGCCAGCCCGCCGGGCCAGGGGAGCGGGGGGACCGAGCGGGCGAGGACGGCGACGTTGGTGACCCCGGCGAACAGGGCGAGGCACGCCCCGGCCAGCGCGAGGGCGAAGTCGGCGGCGGGGCGGCGGGCCAGCGCGTACCCGCCCGCCGCGAGCGCGCCGAGGCCGGTGAGCAGCGCCCAGATCTGCCCGCCGAGCAGGCCCAGCAGCACTCCGCCGACGCCCGTGGCGCCCGCGTCCAGCTCCCGGCCCACGGTGAACACGATCGCCGCGACCCCGCCCGCCGCCAGCGCCGCGCCGGCGCCGGCGAGCGCCCGCGCCCCGAGCGGGGTGCCGGCCGCCAGCAGCCCGGCGGAGCCGACCAGCAGGAAGCCGAGCGTGGCCGCCACCCACCAGGGGTACGCGTCGGGCGGCGGCACCCAGTCGAGGGTGCCCCGGATCTCCACCGGCTCGGCGCCGTCGCGCAGCGGCACCACCCAGTCCCGCACCCGCTGCTCACGGGTCGGGTCGGCGCGCACCACCGCCGGCGGGGCCGACTCCTGCCAGCGGGCCCGCCGGTCGTGCCAACGGGCCGTCGGCCCGTCGCCGACGCGCCGCCAGTCCGGGGCGGCGGCCGGGTCCGCCTGGGCGGGCAGGGCCGTGTCCCCGGCGAGGGTCCGGTTGAGGTACGTCGCCGGGGAGCGGCTGTTCTCGTACACCCCGTCCGGCCCGACGCGCAGGTACGGCTCGCCGGTGTAGCCGATCACCTCGATCGGCCGCCCGGTGCGGTTGACCAGCTCCAGCCGCGCCCCGCCCTCCACGACGCGGGCGGTCAACCCGGGCCGGGCCGGCGCGACGCCGGTCACCTCGGCCCGGTAGTCCGTGCCGTCGGGTGACTCCCCGCCGTGCGCGGCGGCCGGCGTCGCCGTGGCGAGGACGGCGGCCAGCCCGGCGAGCACGCCGACCAGCCGGGCGACGGCCGGCCCGGCCGCGCCGGCGCGGCGGTCCAGCCCGGCCGGGCGGCCCAGCCCGGCGCTGCGGGGCGGGGCGGGATTCACTTGCTGGCCGCCGCCACCGCCGCCGTGAGGCCCGCGGGCGACCGGTCGGCGACCTCCGCGCCGTTGACCTTGACGGTGGGCGTGCCGGTGACGCCGGCCCGGCTCGCGTCGTCGGTGACGTGCTCGGTCCACGCCTTGTACGTCCCGTCGGAGACGCAGGAGGCGAAGTCGTCCCGGTTCAGCCCGACGCCCGCGCCGATGTCGACCAGCTCGTCGTCGCTGAGCCCCGCGCCGCCCTCGGGCGGCTGCTTGGCGAACAGCGCCTTCGCGTACTCCTGGAACTTGCCGCCCTTCGCGGCGCAGCCGGAGGCGGCGGAGGAGCGGGTGGAGTATTCGGTCGTGGAGAACCGGTTGAGGTAGGCCACGGGGTGGAACACCACCCGCGCCTTGCCCTCGCTGACGAGCTGGTCGATCGTCGCGCCGCTGGTCTGCTGGAACTGGTTGCAGGCGGGGCAGAGGAAGTCCTCGTACAGGTCGATGGTGACCGGGCCCGTCCCGTACGCGATGCCGGTGCCGGCCTCGTTCGCGCCCGGCGGGGCGGTGAAGGTGTCGGAGCGCTGGCTGGACCAGACGGCCCAGCCGATCCCGCCGGCGATGACCAGCACGGCGACCGCCACCAGCGACGTCCAGAGGGTGCGCTTGCGCCGGCGCTCCCGGGCCAGCTGCTCGCGGACCACCCGGGCGGCGTCCTTCTGCCCCTTGCGACTACTCATCATCGTCCTCCACCGGTGGGCCCGCGAGCCAGCCGTCGACGGAGACGGGGGTGCGGGGCCAGATCAGCAGGAACCCGGCCAGGGCCAGGAATCCCAGGTCCCGGAGGATCTCCGGGAGGTAGCTCGGCGCCTGCCCGGCGGCGAGCTGCCCGCCGCTGCCGAAGCAGCCGCAGTCGATGGCCAGGCCGCGCGACCAGGCCGAGGCGATGCCGGCGACGAAGACGACCAGCAGTGTCGCCGAGATCCCGGCGGCCAGGCGGGTGGCCAGGCCGAACAGCAGCAGCGCCCCGAGGGCCAGCTCGACGAAGGGCAACGCCGCGCCGATCACCGTCGCGACGTCGTACGGCATGACCTGGTACGCGTTGACGGCACGCCCGGAGGCGGCCAGGTCGCCGACCTTGGCCCCGCCGGCGATCAGCCAGACGGCGGCCAGGCCGAGCCGGGCGGCGACGCCGAGCCAGGGCCGGACGGCGGCCCAACGGGCGGCCCCGGTGTTCGATGCGGTCACGGTCATTGGTCGTCCCGGGCCCGACGGAGGTTCCCCGTCGCGCAGGAGTTCCCGGTCACGGCCGGCGTTTCCGGTCATCCGGCCAGCGCGTCGCCGGCCGCCTCGACCAGGTCGTGGCGGGCCCGGGCCACGCGGGAACGGATGGTGCCGACCGGCACCCCCTCCACGGCGGCGGCCTCGGCGTACGACAGGCCGAGCAGTTGGGTGAGCACGAACGCCCCCCGCCGCTCGGCGGGCAGCCGGCGCACCAGGTCGGCCGCGCCGAGCTGCCCGGCGGGGTCCGGGTGCGGCAGGTCGGTGTGGGCGTGGCTGGCCAGCCGTTCGGCGAGCCGGCGGCGGCGGACCACGACGCGCAGGTGGTCGGCGCAGGCGCGGCGGGCGATGCCGAGCAGCCAGGTGCGGGCGCTGGACCGCCCCGCGAAGGCGGGCAACGCCCGGAACGCCCGCAGGTAGGTCTCCTGGGTGAGATCGTCGGCGGTGTCGGGGTCGACCAGCGCGGCGGCGAACCGCCACACCTCGGCCTGGGTGGCCCGGACGAACGCCGCCTGGGCGGCCGGGTCGCCGTCGCGCGCGGCCAGCGCCCAGCCGGTCGCCGGGTCGGGCTCGCGTGCGGTCGCCGGGTCGGGGGCACGACCGCGGGCCGGGTCGGTGGGACCGTCGGCGGCGGGCTCGCGCGGCGCGGGGATCACGTCAGACCACGGTACGCGGCGTGCCGGCGGTGGGCAGGGTCCTTCGACCCTTCCGATGACGTGGCACACTCCGGGAACTTTTTCGGTGCGCTGCCCGACCACCCTCCTATGACTTGCGACGACGTCCGCGTGGCGCTGTCGGCGCGGCTCGACGGCGAGGACCCGCAGGCGTCGCCGGCGGCGCTGGACGCACACACCGGCTCCTGCCCCGACTGCCGGTCCTGGCTGGCCAGCGCCGAGCAGGTGACCCGCCTCACCCGGCTGCGCCCGGTGCGGGTGCCCGACCTCACGGCGTCCGTGCTGGCGGCGGTCGCCGCCGAGCGGGCCACGGCACGGGCCGCCGCCGCCGCGACCGTGCGCGCCCGACGCCAGCTCCTGCGGGTGGCCGTGGCGGTGGCCGCGGTCGCCCAGCTCGCCGTGGCGCTGCCCGTCCTGGTCGGCGGCTTCGGGGTGGGCGCGGACGCGCACACCGGCCGGGAGATGGCCTCGTTCGACGTGGCGCTCGCGGTGGGCTTCGCCCTCGCGGCGTGGCGGCCGGAGCGGGCCCGGGCCTTCCTGCCGGTGGCCCTGGTGCTGGCGCTCTGCCTGGCGGCCACCAGCGCGCTGGACATCGCCAACTCGACCACCGCCCTGGTGCACGAGGCCGGGCACCTGGCTGCCGTCGTGCAGGCGGGCCTGCTGTGGGCCCTGGGGCGCGTCGGCGGCGAGCCGAACCGCCCGCTGGGGCTCGCCGATCGGCCGGTTCATCGGCGAGCATGGCCGGCATGACTGCTGCCACTCTCCGGCCCCACCGCCGGCTCGCGCGCCTCGGCGCGCTCGCCGGTCTGCTCGTCACCGTCGTCGCCCTGCTGCTGGCCCCCGCCACCCCCGTGAGCGCCCACGCCGTGCTGGTGAGCAGCAGCCCGGCCGCCTCCGCCGTGGTGCCGAGCGCGCCGTCCGAGGTGGTGCTGACGTTCAGCGAGCCGGTGCGCAAGGTGGCCGGGAAGATCCGGGTGATCGCCCCGGACGGGGCGCGGGCCGACCGGGGCGAGCCGTCGTTCTCCGACACGGTGGTGACCATCCCGGTGGACCCGTCGGCGGGGCGCGGGACGTACCTGATCAGCTACCGGGTGATCTCGGCGGACAACCACCCGATCTCCGGCGCGTTCACCTGGTCGGTGGGCGCGCCGTCGACCCCGCCGACGGACAGCGGGTCGGACACCCGGGCCGACCCGGTGGTGGAGACCGGCGTCAAGGTCGCCAAGTACCTGGGCTACGCCGGCCTGCTCCTGCTGGTCGGCCCCGCGCTGGTGCTCGGCGCGCTGTGGCCGCGCCGGCTCGACCGCCGCGGCCCGGCCCGGCTCGCCTGGGTGGGGCTCGGCGTGCTGGCGTTCGCCACGCTGGCCGAGCTGTGGCTCCAGGTGCCCTACACCGCCGGCGGCGGGCTGTTCGACGTGACCGGCGCGGGCTTCGGCGACGTGCTCGGCGGCACGTACGGCACGGCGCACCTGGTCCGGCTCGGCCTGCTCGCGGCGGCGGCGTTCCTGCTCCGCCCGCTCTTCGCCGGGCCGGTGGGGCGCACCGACGCGATCATCCTGGCGGTCCTCGGCGGCGCGGCGCTGTTCACCTGGCCGCTGGCCGGGCACCCGGCGGCCTCGCCCGCACCTGCGGTGTCGGTGGTGGTCGACGCGGTGCACCTGGGCAGCATGGCCGTGTGGCTGGGCGGGCTGGTGATGCTCGGCGGCTTCCTGCTGCGCCTGGCCGACGAGCGGGAGCTGGGCGCGATCCTGCCCGTCTGGTCGCGCTGGGCGGCGCTGTCGGTCGCGGCGCTGCTGCTCGCCGGCACCGTGCAGGCGCTGATCGAGGTGGCCACCCCGTCGGCCCTGGTCGACACCACGTACGGGCGGCTGGTGCTGGCCAAGATCGTGCTGTTCGCGCTGGTGATCGGCGTGGCCGCGTACTCCCGGGCGCTGGTGCGCCGGCGCACCGCCGCGGCCCACCCGGCCCCGGTG
This sequence comes from Micromonospora haikouensis, assembly GCF_000876225.1. Classification (NCBI taxonomy): domain Bacteria; kingdom Bacillati; phylum Actinomycetota; class Actinomycetes; order Micromonosporales; family Micromonosporaceae; genus Micromonospora; species Micromonospora haikouensis. The sequence continues at coordinate 1,893,781 of NZ_JXSX01000001.1, forward strand.
CGCCGGGCGGTCTGGGTCGAGCTGGCGATCACGGCCGTGGTGCTCGGCGTGACGGCGACCCTGGTGCAGACCCCGCCGGCCCGCAGCGCCGCCGAGGTGGCCGGTACGCCGGACACGTTCTTCACCACCACGCTGTCCAGCCCGATCTACTCGCTCCAGGTGGAGCTGGACCCGGCCGGGCGGGGCAACAACTCGATGCACCTGTACGCGTACACGTCGGACAACCGGCCGCAGCCGGTGGCCGAGTGGAAGGCGACCGCCGCGCTGCCGTCGGCGGGCATCGAGCCGATCGACATCCCGCTGCTGCCGCTGACCGACAACCACGCATCCGGGGAGATCAACCTTCCCGCCTCGGGGGAGTGGCAGTTCCGCTTCACCGTCCGGATCTCGGACATCGACCAGGCCACGGTGAGCGCCACCGTGCCGATCCGTTAACGAAAGGTATTCCCATGCTCCGTCACCGGCGTTCCGTAACCGCCGCCGCCCTGGCCCTCGGCGCCGTCGCCGCCGTCGTGCTCGGCGTGGCCGCGCCCGCCTCGGCGCACGTCTCGGTCAACCCGAAGGAGGCGACGCAGGGCGGCTACGGCCGGTTCGCGTTCCGGGTGCCGAACGAGGGTGACGAGGCCTCGACGACCAAGGTCGAGGTGGTGCTGCCGGAGAACGCGCCGGTCGGCTCGGTGTCGACGATGCCGGTGCCGGGCTGGACGGTGGCGGTGGAGAAGCGCAAGGTCGACCCGCCGGTGCAGGTGCACGGCAGCGAGGTCACCGAGGCGGTGGCGAAGATCACCTGGACGGCGACCGGGGACGCGGCGGTGAAGCCGGGCCAGTTCCAGGAGTTCCCGGTGTCGATGGGGCCGCTGCCGCAGGTGGACACGATGGTGTTCAAGGCGCTCCAGACCTACTCCGACGGCACGGTGGTGCGCTGGATCGAGGAGCCGACCGCCGGGGCGGAGGAGCCGGAGAACCCGGCCCCGGTGCTCACCCTGACCGCTGCCGCCCCGACGGAGGGTGCCCCGGCTCCGGCGGCGCCCGCGGCGGCGGCGGACGACGAGGACGACTCCGAGGGCGGGGCGGGCCTCGCGTTCGGCGTCGCGGGGCTGGTCGCCGGGCTGGCCGGGCTGGTCCTCGGCGGGCTCGCGTTCGCCCGCACCCGGCGGGGTCCTGCCGCGACGAGCTGACCCCGGGCTCCCGCCCGTCGGCCCGCCGGTCCACCCGGCGGGCCGGCCCGTTTCCGGCCCCCGTCGTACGCCGTTGCTGCTGATATCGGGCCGATTGCGCCTTTTGCGCCGGTAAGGTCGGCCGGGTACTCAGGCCACGGAAGGGAACGACACGGATGCGGATCGCTCGCGCGCTCGCCGGCATGCTGCTGCTCACCATCGGTCTCCCGGCGCTACTGGCCGCGGGTGTGCTCGGCGTCCTGTCCCGGCACTCCGACGCCGCCGGCGGGTTCACCGTGGGATTCGGGGTGGTCGCCCTCCAGGCGCGCGCGACCGCCGACTGGTTCCCGGCGGCCGCCTGGCTGCTGGGCGTCCTCGGCGTCCTGCTGGTGGCGTCCGCCGCGCTGCTGCTGCGCCCGGCGCGACCGCGCGAGGTGGTCTTCGTGGTCGAGCCCGACCAGGTCCCGGTGCTCGCCGACCGGCTCGGGGTGACCTCGCTCAGCGGGCTGGGCGCGCGCCCCGTGCCGGCCCCGGCCGTCGTCGCCGACCGGCAACTGGTCGCGGTGGGTGCGTCGGCCGAGCGGCCCCGCCCCGCGCTGGGGCCGGCACCGGCCCGCCGCCCGGTCACCCTCGCCGACCTGGCCCCGGCCCGCCCGGCGTCGCCCTCGGGGCCGGCGTCGTCGGCGCCTGCGGGTCCGCCGGCCTGGCCGCCGGCCGCGCCGGAGGCCACCACCCGTCCGGTACGCGTCGAGCCGCGCCGCATCCGCCCCGCCGCGCCCAGCGCCCGCCGCCGGCACCCCTGATCCGGGGGCTTCGCGGGGAGGTGAGAGGGGAACCCCTCTCGACCGTGGACGTCAAGCGGGGCCCTTCCTTGCGCGGCAAGCGAGCGGCCCTCCGTGCTGCCGACACGGAGGGCCGCCTGCACCGGGGGATCGGTGCCACGGGGGATGCCCGAGGTATGGGTAAGATTAACCGGTAACGACGCTACTCGGGAGAAGTGTCCATTTGGCGCGATTTTTCGCCCTGGTGGGCGGACGCCGGGGCGGGGCGGGCGACGGGCAGGGCCACCACCAGCAGCAGGCTCAGCAGCACGTACGTGTTGCGCGCCAGGAACTCCCCGGGCGAGTCGGTGGGCACCGGGGCCACCCCCCAGTCGTGGAACGACACCACCCCGTAGACGATCAGCGCGCCGGTGCCGACGGCCAGGCCGGCCAGCCACCGTCGCCGCCGCGCCCCGGCCGGCGTCGTCGGGTCCGTGCCGAGCGCCGCGTCGGCCAGCAGCACCACCGCCGGCACGAACCAGTAGATGTGATGGGTCCAGGTGATCGGGCTGACCAGCGCCCCGACCAGGCCCGTCAGCGTCAGGCCGGTCAGCGCGTCCCCGGCGCGGGCGGCGCGGGCGGCCCGCCACAGCCCGTACCCGGCGACCAGCAGGGCCAGCGCCAGCCACAGCACCCGGCTCGGCTCGGCGGGCGCGGTGAGCCGGCTGAGCAGACCGAACAGCGACTGGTTGCCGGTGTAGTCGGTGCGCCCGACCCGGTCGGTCGCCCACAGTTCGTGGGTGAAGAACCGCCACGAGTCCGCCGGTGCCACGGCCGCGGCGAGCAGCGTGGCGCCGGCGGCGGTCGCCGAGGCCACGGCCGCGTCCCGCCATCGCCGGGTGGCCAGGAGGTAGACGATGAAGATGCCGGGGTAGAGCTTCAGCGCGGTGGCCAGCCCGACGCCCACGCCCGCCCAGCGCCGCCCCTGCGGCACGGCGAACAGCAGGTCGGCCAGGATCAGCACGACCAGCAGCATGTTGATCTGGCCGAAGGTGATCGTCTCCCGGGTGCTCTCCACGGCGAAGACCAGCAGCACGCCGACGGTGACGGTGAACACCCGGGGCAGCCCGTGCCGGGCGACGACCGGGGCGAGCAGCCACCGCGTGGTCACCACCACGCCGAGCACGGTGAGCACCGTGAAGACCGCGATCGTCAGCCCCAGCGGCAGCAGCGCGAAGGGGCGCAGCAGCAGCGCGCTCACCGGCGGGTAGGTGAAGTACAGCTCGCCCTGCACCCGGTCCGGCTGCACGTAGTCGTAGAGCGGGTGGCCGGCGGCCCACCAGTCCATCGCCCGCATGTAGATCTTGAGATCGAGGAAGTCGTGCTTCAGGCCCGGCAGGTACAGCGCGGGCAGCACGGCCGCCAGCGCCAGCACCGTGACCAGCCGGCGGACCCGGCGGCCGCCCGGTTCGGCGACGGTCACGGAGGGTGGCGCGATCGGTTCAGCTGGCACGGGGAAACCCTAGCGGTCCATCCCGCGTACGGTGCCGAGGCGCGAGGGTGTGGGCTGCGCGTAGGCTGTGCGCGTGGCTGATCTCCTCGTCTGGATCGACTGTGAGATGACCGGGCTGGACCTCGGCAGGGACGCCCTGATCGAGGTCGCCGCGCTGGTCACCGACCCCGACCTCAACGTGCTCGGCGACGGGGTCGACGTGGTGATCCACGCCGACGAGGCGGCGCTGGCGGCGATGCCGGAGATCGTCCGGACCATGCACGGCAAGTCCGGGCTGACCGAGGAGGTCCGGCGCTCCACCGTGACCCTCGCCGAGGCCGAGGACCTGGTGCTCGACTACGTCACCAGCCACGTGAAGGACGCCCGCTCCGCGCCGCTGTGCGGCAACTCGATCGCCACCGACCGGGGTTTCATCGCCCGGGACATGCCGCGCCTCGACGCCCACCTGCACTACCGGATGATCGACGTCTCCTCCATCAAGGAGCTGTGCCGGCGCTGGTATCCGCGGGTCTACTTCGGGCAGCCCAAGAAGGGGCTGGCCCACCGGGCGCTGGCCGACATCCGGGAGAGCATCCGCGAGCTGGAGTACTACCGGCGGACGGTCTTCGTCCCGCTGCCCGGCCCGGACGTGGACAGCGCGAAGGCCATCGCCGCCCAGCTCTGAGCCCACCCGGCCCGCGTCGGTTCGGGGCGGGTCAGCGGGCCGTGAGGCCGCGCCGGGTGGAGAAGCCGGCCGGCAGCCGGTTCAGCTCCGCCCAGGACAGCGCCGGCCGCACGCCGTGCACGTTGCGGGCCTCCCGGTATGCCGGCTGTGCCGGGAACCACCCGCGCGTACCCCGCCAGCGCCGCTCGGCGTCCTGCTCGTGTCGGTCCTCAGGCAGTTTCGGCATGACCATACCGTCCCAAATAAAGTTGTACATGTATGGAAATAGATATGACGTGGTCGGAGCGCCTCAGGTTCCCGCCGTCGGCAGCGTGACGACGCACCGCCGGCCGGCGGCGGTGCCGCCCCACGTCTACCCGTCCGCCCCGGGCCTCAACCAACCCGCGCACCATCGCGAGCCCACCGGCGTACCGTGATCATGTCGGCGCCCCCCGGCGGGCGCTGCGGAGGGAGGCGACCGGTGGGCGACCGGCGGCTGTACCTGCACCTGGTGACCTGGCTCGGGCAGTGGCCGCCGGGCCCGGGGCTGCACGTGGTCGGCTCGTACCGGCGTGACCTACCCGCCTGGGACGGCCGGCTCCGCCCGGCGATCGCGGTCGGCGACGGGCGCGGCACGGTGCTCTCGGTCGCGCCCCGGCACGTCCCGGAGGTCCGGGCGCTCGCCGCCCGGTCGCACCGGCGGCTGCTCGCCGGCCTGCCGGTCGCCGTCGCGCACCCCCGCTGGGTGTCCAACGACGACGTGTTCCGGTGGACCCTGGCCCCGGCCCCGCTGCCGGAGGTGGGGGAGTGGATCGCGCCGACCGAGCCGGGACTGCCCCGGTGGCTGGGGCTGTTCGACCGCGAGGTGCTGGTGGTGCGGGACGCCGACGGGCGGTACCTGGCCGGCGTGGCGATCAAGCGGCACGACGCGCACGGCCACGAGCTGGCCGTCGGCACCGTGCGGGCGGCCCGGGGCCGGGGGCTGGCCCGGCGGCTGGTGGCCCAGGCCGCCCGGCGGGTGCTCGACGAGGGGGCCGTGCCGACCTACCGGCACGACCCGGCCAACGGCGCGTCGGCGCGGGTGGCGGAGGCCGCCGGCTTCCCGGACCGGGGCTGGCGGTCGTACGGGGTCTATCCCCCGTGAGCCGGGCGCGGACCGTGGATCCCGGGCCGGATCCACGGTCCGCGCGGCCTCCCCCCAGGTCCTCCCTCGGCGCGGCCGGTCGCTCCCGCCGGCCGCCGTCCCGCCCATGACGCTACGTAATGAGATCGGCGGTGGGCAAGGGTAGTCGGCGGGTCGGCGGTGTCGTCTAGTGGACTTGACCTGCGACTTGGCGTGGCGCCGGATCGAGCGTCAGTGACGCAGCGTGCGGATTAGGGTGATCGCCTGGCGGGTGGCCGGCCGCAGCACCCGCAGCCGGGACAGGCCGACGAGCCGGTCGACCAGCGGCACCGCCCCGTCGACGAGCTGCCGGGTCTTCGCCTGCCCGGGGGAGCGGTCGTGCACCCAGTAGAGGACCACCCCCAGGTACGCCAGCCAGAGCAGCTCGGGCAGCTCCGGGCGCAGTTCGGGGTCGACCTTCGCGGTCGAGCCGTCGAGCACCTCGCGGAACAGCGCCACCGACGCCTGCCGGGGCGCGGCGGACTCGGCGGAGAACGGGCTCAGCGGCGACGTCGGCTCGGCCGCGGTCTTGAAGAACGTCCCGGCGAACTCGTGGTACGGGGTGAGCACGTCGATGCCGGCGTGCAGCACCCCGGCCAGCCGTTGCCCGAACTCGGTCTCCCGCGCCAGCACCGCCGCCGCGGCGGCCCGGTGCTCCACCTGCGTGCCCGCGTAGAACTCCTGGATCAGGTGGTCCTTGGACCCGAAGTAGTAGTACGCGTTGCCGACCGCGACGCCCGCCTCCTGGGCGATGGCGCGCATGGTGGTGCGGGCGTAGCCGCGTTCGCGGAACATCCGCAGCGCGGTGTCCAGGATCAGCCGCCGCGTCTGCTCACCCCGGACGGTCGCCGCCTCGCCCGCAGCGGTCGTCGGCGCAGTCTGCTCGGTCATCGTCGTCACCGTATCCCGGGTCGGGGCCGACCGATCCGTCCCACTCTTCGCGGACCAGCCCGCGGACCGACGAGGCGGCGGCCACCACCCGCCGGGCCAGCGGCATGAGGTGCGGCCGGGCCAGCCGCTCGGCCGTGGCCCGGTGGTCCGCCAGCGCCCACAGGCAGGCGAACCATGCCCCGTCGCCCGCGTACACCTCGCCGGTGTCGGCCACCACGGTCAGGTCGCGCAGCGTGGCGTCGTGGTCGAGGCCGGGGAAGCGCCGCCGGGCCTCGACCGACCCGGCCGGCACGAACTCCAGGGGTACGAGCTGGGCGCGCGTGGCCAGCCAGCGTCGGGCGGTCCGGCACAGCGGGCAGTGCGCGTCGTAGAGGACGGTGAGGCCGCCGGTCCCACCGCCCCCGTGTGCGGTGGGACCGGCGTCGCCCGCCGGAACGGCCGGGTGCCCGCTCATCGGGCCGGCGGGACCGGGCCGGCGCCCGTCGCGCCACCGTGCGGAGCGGCCGGGGGCCCGGCAGGCCGCGGGCCGGCGGGGTGCGGGCCGGCGGGGTGCGGAGCGGCGGGGTACGGCGCGTGCGGGCCCGGCTGGGCGGGCGGTGGGGCGAGCCGGGCGACGGGTGCCACCGGGGGGTGCGTGGCGAGCTGGCGCAGCCGGCCCCGGCGGTAGCGGCCGAGCGCGAACACGTTGAAGAAGTGCAGCGCGCCGAGCACCAGCAGCACCAGCCCCACCTTCAGGGACAGCTCCTCCATCGCCTGGCTGGTGCCGGTGACCGGGTCGCGGTGCCGCATCGCCACCGTCACGTAGCCGAGGTTGAGCAGGTAGAAGCCGACCACCAGGAGGCTGTTCACGGCGCGGGCCAGCCGCTCGTCGGCGAAGACCTCCTCCAGGAAGACCAGCCCGTTGCGGGACAGCGACCGCGCCACCCAGACGGTCAGGCCGATGCTGACCGCGAGGTAGACCAGGTACATCCAGACCTTGACGTCCATCCCGGTACCTTCCTTGAACACGTTCAAATTCAGGTCGCCCTCAGCGTAGGGCACACTTTGAACACGTTCAAGAGTGGGCCGTGGAGTCGATGATCGTCTGTCGGTTGGTGAGACGACACGCCGCGGCTTCTCTCGCGGAACAGCAGACGATCATGGCCCTCCGCCCCCGGCCTGGTCCCGGTGGCGGTGGCTCGGTCAGGGGGTCAGGCCGAGGGCCTGTGCCGCGGCGCGGCCGTTGGCGTGGCTCGCGCCGTACGTGGTGACGAACGCGCGGGCGCCCGCCGGCCGCCACCGCCCCGGCCAGCCCATCTCGACCACGACCACCGGGTGGGCGGCGGCCAGCGCGTCCACCAGCGCCGCGCCGCCCGGCAGCCGGTGCAGGTGCCGGCCGACCAGCACGATCGGCCGCTCCCCGGCGCGGGCACGCAGGGCCGCCGCGTCCGCCTCGGCGGCCGGCACCAGGATCTCCTCCGACCCGGCCAGGTGCGGGCCGAGGCCCCACGGCACCCGCCCCTGCGCGATCGTGGTCGCGGCGTCCAGCCGCACGACGAGGGGCCGGCCCAGCCCGGCGACGTCGCCCTCCACGCGGACGGCGCGCCGCGCGGCGGCGTACCCCAGGTCGGTGGGGGTGATCGGCGACGGGCCGGCGGCCCGGGTCGCGGCGGCGAGCGCGGCGGCCCGCGTTCCGGCGGCGAGCGCGGCGGCCCGGCCGGCGGCCTGCTCGACCCGGGCCCGGTCGAGCCGGCCGTCGCGCAGCGCGGCGACGATCTCGGCGGCGACCCGCTCGACCAGGCCGGCGTCGACCCGCGCGCCGATGCAGAGCAGGTCCGCCCCGGCGGCGAGCGCCAGGACGGCGGCCGGGCCGACCCCGCCGGCGGCCAGCGCCGCGCCCTTCATCTCCAGCGCGTCGGTGATCACCGCCCCGGTGAAGCCCAGCTCACGGCGGAGCAGGTCGACCAGGACCGCGCGGCTGAAGGTGGCCGGGCCGGCGCCGGTGAGCGCGGGCACCCGGATGTGCGCGGTCATGATCGACGCGACGCCGGCGTCGACGACCGCCGCGAACGGGGGCAGGTCGCGTTCGCGCAGCACCGCCGGGGACGCCTCCACGGTGGGCAGCTCGTGGTGGCTGTCGGCGACCGTCGCGCCGTGGCCGGGGAAGTGCTTGGCGCAGGCGGCGACCCCGGTCGACTGGAGGCCGGCGACGGCGGCGGCCGAGTGGACGGCCACCCTGGCCGGGTCCGCGCCGAAGGAGCGGGTGCCGATCACCGGGTTCTCGTCGGCGGTGTTCACGTCCACCGTCGGGGCGAGGTCCACGGTGATCCCCAGGGCGGCCAGCTCGGCGCCGATCGCCGCGTACACCCGCCCGGTCAGCGCCGGGTCGTCGACCGCGCCGAGGGCGGCGTTGCCCGGGTACGGGCTGCCGGTCGCGTGGGCGAGGCGGGTCACGTCCCCGCCCTCCTCGTCGATCGCGACCAGCACGTCGGGGCGGGCGGCGCGCAGCGCGGCGGTGCTCGCCGCCACCTGGGCCGGGTCGTGCACGTTCGTGCCGAACAGGGTGTGCCCGGCGAGGCCCTCGGCGACCAGGTCGACCGCCCAGCCGGGCGGGACCGGCCCCGGGTACGCGGCGAGCAGCGTGCCCAGCGCGAGCCGGCGCAGTCCAGGATCGGTCCCCACGGAGGTCTCCCCTCTGCCGTGCCCGGTCGGGCGCGGCCGTCGTACCGGAGGCGTCGGCCGGTGCCGGGTCGTCCGAGTACCCAGGTTCGGGGTGGCCGTTACGCTACGGTCACCCGCGTGTCGGTTTGGTTAGCAAAGTTTACGAAAAATTGAGGACGTGGCATGAGTGCGACCCGGCTGCCCGGCACCCCCCGCCTGTTGCGGGCGCTCAACGACCGCGCGGCGCTGGAGCTGCTGCTGGAGCAGGGACCGCTGACCCGGGCCCGGCTCGGCGAGCTGACCGGGCTGTCCAAGGTCACCGCCTCCCAGCTCGTCGAGCGGCTGGAGGAACGCGGCCTGGTCGCCCGGGTCGGCGAGCAGGCCGGCGGGCGGGGCCCGAACGCCCAGCTGTACGCCGTCCGGCCGGGCTCGGCGTACGTCGTCGGGGTGGACGTCGGCGCCGAGCGGGTCGTGGCCGCCTGCGCGGACATCACCGGGGCGGTCGTCTCCCGGGTGGAGCAGTCCACCCGCGACACCGACGACCCGGTCGGGGTGGTGCACAACGCCGTCGTGCAGGCCGCGAGCGGTGCCGGCGCGGAGCTGTCCAGCGTGCGCCGGGTGGTGCTGGGCACCCCCGGCCTGGTCGACCCGGCCAGCGGCGACATCACGTTCGCGTTCAACCTGCCGCGCTGGCACCGGGGCCTGCTCGCCGCGCTGCGCGAGGACCTGGCCACGCCGGTGGTCTTCGAGAACGACGTCAACCTGGCCGCCGTGGCCGAGGCGCAGTCGGGGGCGGCCCGGGAGAACCGCGACTTCGTGCTGGTCTGGGTCGGCGCGGGCGTCGGCCTGGCGATCATGCTCGGCGGCCGGCTGCACCACGGCAGCAGCGGCGCGGCCGGCGAGATCGGCTACCTGCCGGTGCCCGGCGTGCCCATCCCGCGCGACGTGTCGCGCCGCGCCAAGCCGGCCTTCCAGCAGCTCGCCGGGGCGGACGCGGTGCTCGCGGTGGCCCGGGAACACGGGCTGCCGGCCGACTCGGCGGCCGACGCGGTGCGCGCGGCCATCGCCGCCGGCACCGCAGGCGGCCCGCTGCTCGACGAGCTGGCCCGCCGGCTGGCCCTGGGCGTGGCGAGCACCTGCGTGGTGCTCGACCCGCCGCTGGTGGTGCTCGCGGGCGAGGTCGGTCAGGCCGGCGGGGCGGCGCTCGCCGAGCGGGTGCAGCACGAGGTGGCCGCGATCACCCTGGTGCGCCCCCGGGTGGTGCCGACCGGGCTGACCGAGGAGCCGATCCTGCACGGTGCCCTGCGCACGGCCCTGGACGCGGTGCGCGACGAGGTCTTCGGCAGCACCGTGGGCTGACCCCGCGCGGCTCATGTGAAGGAATTCTTCACCACTGCGCGGGGTGCTGCAAGGTGTTGCCTGACCTTGCGGCAGCTCAGATGAGGTCGCGGCGGCGGAACGCGCCGAACGCCGCCATGGTAAGCACGCCGACGAGCGTCAGCAGCACCGCCAGCCCGAGCACCCAGCCGATCTGGTAGTTGCCGTCGCAGTAGCCGCTCACCCCCCGACAGGCGGTCGCGTCGGAGAGCCGGGCCTCGCCCGTCAGCCACGCGTCGAGATACGTGGAGAGCATCCAGTCCTCGCCGCGCGGCAGGCCCACCACCTCCACCACCACCCGCAGGCCCAGCTCCCACACCACCGCGTACGCGGTCACCGCGCCGAGCGCGGCGGCCGTCCGCCGGCCCAGCGTGGCCAGGGCGAAGCCGGCCGCCGCGGCGAGCAGCACCAGCACCAGCCCGCGCAGCCAGATCAGCCCCAGCCCAGGCCAGAAGTCGCCGCCCGTCGCCCCGGGCAGCCCGGCGCCCTGCCCGATCAGCCAGAACACCCCCAGGTACGCCGCCGAGGCCAGCACCGACAGCAGCGTCAGCGCCCCCAGCAGGGTGCCCAGCTTCGCGCCGAGCACGGCGAGCCGCCGGGGCCGCCAGATCAGCAGGTTCGCCACCCCGCCGGTGGACAGGTCCGCCCCGATGTACGACGCCCCCACCAGGAACCCGAACAGCACCAGGAACGCGACGAGGAAGTAGAGCAGCGGCCGGGCCTGGTCGGCGAAGGTGAACACCCCCTGCAGATGGTCGGCGGCCACGGGCAGCCGGTCGCGCTGGCCCGGGTCGAACACCGAGCAGTTCGGCGGGTAGTCCTGGGCCTCCTCCGGCGGCAGCGTCCCGCGTACGGCCGCCAGGCACTGCTGGAACGTGTCCTCCAGCGCCTGCCGCTGCTGCGCCGCCGACTGCTGCGCCGCGACGATCTCGTCCGGCGACGGCCGGTGCGAACCCACCAGCGTGGTCACCGCCGTGACCGCGAACGCCAGCACCAGCAGCACCAGCATGAGTCGCACGAAGCGGCGTGTGGCCAGCCGCTCCCACTCGGCCCGGACCAGGTTCACGCCCCCGCCTCCTCGTCCCGCACGCCGCCGTCGGTCAGCTCCAGGAAGACGTTCTCCAGGTCCGGCCGCAGCGGGACCAGCTCGCGTACCCACAGCCCCTGCTCGCCGAGCAGCCGGCTGACCTCGCCGGCGTCGGACACCCCGCCGACCACCAGGTGCTCGGGGCGCTCGTCCACCGCCAGGCCGGCGGCGCGCAGCAGCTCCGCCGCCCGGTCGGGCTCCGGCACGCGGACCAGCCACTCGTGCCGGCCGGGTCCAGCCCGTTCGCCGGCTCGTCGAGGATCAGCAGCTCCGGCTCCTTGAGCAGCGCCGAGGCCACCGCGAGCCGCTGCCGCATGCCCAGCGAGTAGCCCCGCACGTCGTCCTCGCCCCGGTCGAGCAGCCCCACCTGTGCCAGCACCTCGTCGACCCGCCGGGTCGGCACCCCACCGGCCAGGGCGAGCAGCCGCAGCGTGCGGTGCCCGGTGAAGTTGCCGAAGAACTGCGGGGTCTCCACGATCGCGCCGACCCGGGCGGCCACCCGCGCCTGCGCACGCGGGACGTCCTCGCCGAACAGCCGCATCCGGCCGGAGTCGGCCCGGACCAGGCCGAGCAGGGCGCGCAGCGTGGTGGTCTTGCCCGCCCCACCAGCAGGTCGAAGCCGTCCACGGCGACGTGCCGGCTCCGGTACGGGCCGTGGAACGTCTTGCGCAGCCCCGCGATCTCGATGACCGCGCTCATCCGATGTGCTCCCGGTGTGACATCCGCGCCTCCCCCGTGCGGTGACCAACGACACGGCGCCCCACCCTAGGGTGTGGACGCTGCCCGTGGGGGGGGCGGTGCGGCGGTGCGTGGTTGGATGGGCGGGTGACTGGTGACCTGATCCCCGGCGCCCCGGGCGCCGCCCCCGCCGCCACCCCCGTGGACGCGGATCTGGTGGTCAGCCTGGACGGTGTCGGCGTACGCCGGTCCGGCACCGCGCTGCTGCACGACGTGCACTGGCGGGTCGAGCTGGACGAACGCTGGGTCGTGCTGGGCCCGAACGGTGCCGGGAAGACCACGCTGCTGAACCTGGCCGCCGGCCGGCTGCACCCGACGACCGGCGTCGCCCACGTGCTGGGCGAGCGCATCGGCCGCACCGACGTCAACGAGCTGCGGATGCGCATCGGCCTGTCCACCGCCGCCCTCGCCGGGCAGGTGCCCGCCGAGGAACGGGTCGCCGACGTGGTGGTCACCGCCGCCTGGTCGGTGGTCGGGCGCTGGCGGGAGAGCTACGACCCCGGCGACGAGGCGCGGGCCCGCGCCCTGCTCGGTCAGCTCGGCGTCGGGCACCTCGCCGACCGGCCCTTCGGCACCCTGTCCGAGGGGGAGCGCAAGCGCGTGCAGATCGCCCGCGCGCTGATGACCGACCCCGAGCTGCTGCTGCTCGACGAGCCCGCCGCCGGGCTCGACCTGGGCGGGCGCGAGGACCTGGTGGCCCGGCTGGCCGAGCTGGCGCACGATCCGGACGCCCCGGCGCTGGTCCTGGTCACCCACCACGTCGAGGAGATCCCGCCCGGCTTCACCCACGCGTTGCTGCTGCGCGAGGGCGCCGTGGTGGCCCAGGGACTGCTCGGCGACACCCTCACCGCCGACAATCTCGCCAAGACCTTCGGCCTGCCGCTGACGGTCGAGCGGCACGGCGCCCGCTGGACGGCCCGCGCCGCCTGAGTCGCGAGTTGGGCGCATCGGAGCGGCCGGAGCAAGGGAGGCAACCGTGCGGCAGACCCGCGTCGCCGTCGTGGGCAGCGCCAACATGGATCTGGTGGCCACCGCCGGGGCCCTGCCCCGCCCCGGGGAGACGGTGCTCGGCAGCGACTTCGTCATGGTGCCCGGCGGCAAGGGGGCCAACCAGGCGGTCGCCGCCGTGCGGGCCGGTGCGTCCTGCGCCTTCCTCGGCGCGATCGGCTCGGACGCGTTCGGCGTGACCCTGCGCGCCCGGATCACGGCGGCCGGCGTCGACACGGGCCACCTCCGGGTGGTCTACGGGGCGTCCGGCGTCGCCCTGGTGATGGTCAGCGCCGACGGCGAGAACGCCATCCTGGTCACCCCCGGGGCGAACGCCGCGTTCACCGGCCTCACCGAGGGCGAGCTGACCGCCGTACGCGACGCGGACGTCCTGGTCGCCCAGCTGGAGATCCCGGTGGCGACGGTGACGGAGGCCGCGCTGGCCGCCCGGGCCGCCGGCACCCGGGTGATCCTCAACGCCGCGCCCGCCCGGCACGTGCCGGCCGAGCTGCTCGCCGCCGTGGACCTGTTGGTGGTCAACGAGAACGAGGCGCGGACGCTCACCGGCGCCGGGCGCGACGACCCGGGTGCCCTGCTCACGCTGGTGCCCCGCGCGGTGCTGACCCTCGGCGGCGAGGGCGCCTGGTACGTCGAGCGCGACGCCGCGCCGGTGCACGTCCCGGCGGTGCGGGTCGACGTGGTCGACTCGACCGCCGCCGGGGACGCGTTCACGGCCGCGCTCGCGGTGGCCTGGGGCGAGGGGCGGGACCTGCGGGCGGCGGTGCACTGGGCGGCGGCGGCCGGCGCGGCCTGCGTACGCAGGCTGGGCGCGTCCGTGGCCCTGCCCAGCCGGGCCGAGATCGACCAGCTCTACGCCCCGCCGGCCTGAGCTGACCGTCCGGCCGGTTCACCCGCCGGGGCGACTCACTCGTCGGTCAGCTTCTCGCCCCGGCGGCGGAGCATGCCGAGGCCGGGGATGCCGGCCACGGCGAGCTTCAGGTCCCGGGTGACGTCGAGCAGGTCGTGCAGGTCGGGGCCCACCCGGTCCAGCGTCGCCAGGATCGGCAGGATGTCGGCGGTCAGGTGCTCCTTGAGTTTGGGCAGCTCGTCGACGAGGCGGATGGCCGCGGTCACCTCCTCGTGGCTGAGCTGCTCGACGAACCGGGTCGCCATCGGCGCGCCCCGGCGCAGCGCCGGCTCGTACGCGGCCAGCAGCTCGGCGGCGGTGCCGGCCGCCTCGGCGGCGGCGGTCACGGTCCCCGCGGCGCGGTGGGCCACCGCGTCGGCCTCGGCGACCACCGTGCCGGCGGCGGCGGAGACCCGCTCGGCCTCGCCGACGACCACGGCCGCGGCGGCGGCGACCTCGGTGGCGTCGTCGAGCACCCGGTCGGTGCGGTCCAGCGTCCCCTCGATCCGGTCCACCACCCCGTTGATCCGGTGCAGCAGCGCCTCCACCCCGTCCAGTACCGCGAAAGCGCGGGCCGGGACGGCGGCGAACGAGGCGGCCGAGCCGAGCGCCTGGTCGAGGGCGGTGCGGGTGAGGCCGACGACGGCGGACGGCCGGGGGAGGGGAATCACCATGCCTCCCAGTGTGCGTCGGACGGACCAGTGCCGCCCGGTCAGTCCCGGTCAGCCCCTGTCGCCCTGCTGCTCCACGGCCCGCTGCACGGCGCGGTAGATCTGCCCGAACCGCAGCGCGTCCGGCGTGCTCAGCAACATCACCTCCCGCCCGTGGTGCTGCACCCACAGCTCGTTGACCCGGTTGCCGCGCTCGTACGAGCGGTCCAGCCAGCCGAGCGGCAGCTCCAGGAACGGAACCAGGGCCAACGCACCGACCGCGCAGGCGGCCAGGATGATCAGGGCGAGGGTCCAGTTGCCCCGGTCCTGCGCCGACCAGGCGAGCGACACCACGCAGACCAGCGCCACCAGCGGCGGCAGCGACAGCAGGAGCACCAGCACGCCCCGGCCGATCACCCGGCCGCGGACGGCGAGGGTAGTGCGTCCGCGCGCGTGCCAGACGTACGTGACGTCGGCGAGCGCGATGGTGTGGCCACCCACCCGGATCGACTCGGAGGTCACCTGCACCGCGTCGTCCTGGTAATAGATGGCCATCACCAAGCCTAACCGCCGCCGGGCGCGCTCGCCCAGCCCGGCGAGGGACGTTCGGGTCCTAGGGAGCTGAGTCATCCACGACATCGCCCGCCCGGGCACGGCATCCCTCCCCGGTCGGACACCGCACTGCACCGCACTGCACCGCACCACGCAGCACCGCACGGCACAGCCCCGCCCCACGCAGCACCGCCCCGCATCGCACGGCACCCCACCGCACAGCCCCGCCCCGCATCGCACGGCACCCCACCCCACCCCACCGCACCGCACCGCACCGCACGGCACCACACAACGCCGCACAGCGCCGCCCGCCCCGGGGCCTGATCCATCCACGACATCAGCTCGCTAGTCGGGCTGAAGCCCCTGCTGGGGGTCCGGGGCGGCGCGGGAGCCGCCTCCCCCCGGCCGGCGAGGTGCGGTGCGGGCCGGGCGCTACGGCCTGACGGCGTTCCCCGGCGGGCGGCCGCCGGTCTGACCGAACCGCTCCGCCTGCCCTGCCGGGCTGGCCTCCACCGCCCGCTGCACCGCCCGGTAGATCTGCCCGAAGCGCAGCGCGTCGCCCGTGCACACCAGCCGCACCGGCTGGCCCCGCCAGCGGGCCCACAGCTCCAACTGGCGGCTGCCCCGGGCGTACGAGCGGTCCAGGTGCTCGAAGAGGAAGTCGGCGACCGGCCCGACGGCGAGCCCGACCAGCACGGAGGCTCCCACGATGGCGATCGTGACGGTCAGCGAGCGGTGCAGCCACAGCGCGAGCGCCACCCCCAGCGCGGCGGCGACCAGCGGGCCGGCGAGCGCCGCGCCGATCGCGCCGCGGCCGGCGAGCACCCGCCAGGACCGGCTGCCGCGCAGGTGCCAGACCATGCTGATCTCGGCCAGCGGGTACGTCCGGCCGTCCACCCGCACGGAAGTGGAGGTGACCTGCACCGACCTGTCGTCGTAGTACGTGACCATGGCGGACTCCGGTGGGGCGGGGCGGACATCAGACTATCTGCCCCAACGATCCGGGCCGTAAGGTTGGCACGCGACTTCGACGAGGAAGTGAGGGCAAGTGTGAGCGAGTTCGTGCGGCTGGAGACCAAGGACGGCATCGGCACCATCCGGTTGGACCGGCCGCCGATGAACGCGCTGAACAAGCAGGTCCAGGAGGAGTTGCGCGCCGCCGCGGCGGAGGCCACCGCCGACCCCGAGGTCCGCGCCGTCATCGTGTACGGCGGCGAGAAGGTCTTCGCGGCCGGAGCGGACATCAAGGAGATGGCCGTCATGTCCTACGTGGACATGGCGGAGCGGGCGGCGGACCTGTCCAGCGCGCTCGGCGCGTTCGCCCGGATCCCCAAGCCGGTGGTCGCCGCGATCACCGGTTACGCCCTCGGCGGCGGCTGCGAGCTGGCCCTCGCATGCGACTGGCGGGTGGTGGCCGAGGACGCGAAGCTCGGCCAGCCGGAGATCAAGCTGGGTGTCATCCCCGGCGCGGGCGGCACTCAGCGGCTGGCCCGGCTCGTCGGCCCGGCCCGCGCGAAGGACCTGATCATGTCGGGCCGGATGGTGGACGCCCAGGAGGCGCTGCGGATCGGCCTGGCCGACCGGGTCGTGCCGGCCGCCGACGTGTACGCCGCCGCCGTCGAGCTGGTCACCCCGTACCTGAACGGGCCGGTGCAGGCGCTGCGGGCGGCGAAGCTGGCGGTCGACGCCGGCCTGGACATGGATCTCACCTCGGGCCTGGCCTGGGAAACCCAGCTCTTCGCGGCGTTGTTCGCCACCGACGACCGGCGTGAGGGCATGGCCGCCTTCGTCGAGAAGCGGAAGCCCGACTTCACCGGCCGTTGACCCGAGCCCGGTTCACATTCCGCCTACCGGCCAGTAGCGTGTGACTCCGGCCACGGTGAGGGGAGCGGCGATGACGGAGCGGGTCGAGGGTCACGGCGGACAGTTGGCGCTCGCGGCGCTGCGCGCGCACGGCGTACGCGAGATGTTCACCCTCTCCGGCGGGCACGTCTTCCCGCTCTACGACGCGGCGCACACCGCCGGCTTCCCGCTCTACGACGTGCGGCACGAGCAGTCGGCGGTGTTCGCGGCCGAGGCGGTGGCCAAGCTCAACCGCCGCCCCGGCCTCGCCGTGCTCACCGCCGGCCCCGGCGTCACCAACGGCGTCTCCGGGCTGACCAGCGCCTTCTTCAACGCCTCGCCGGTGCTGGTGCTCGGGGGCCGGGCCCCGCAGTTCCGCTGGGGCTCCGGCAGCCTCCAGGAGATGGACCACCTGCCGCTGGTCGCCCCCGTCACCAAGCACGCCGAGACGGTGTTCGGCGCCGACGACATCCCGCGCGCGGTCGGCGCGGCGCTGACCACCGCGCTCACCCCGCACCGGGGCCCGGTCTTCCTCGACTTCCCGCTGGAGGCGATCTTCTCCGTCGGCGACGCCGAGCTGCCCGAGGCGGTCGCGCCCGCCCCGATCGAGGCCGACCCGGAGGAGGTGACCCGGGCCGCCGCGCTGATCGCCGCCGCGCACCGCCCGGTGATCATCGCCGGCTCCGACGTGTACGCCGGGGACGCCGTCGACGCCCTGCGCGCCGCCGCCGAGGCGCTGCGGGTGCCCGTGTTCACCAACGGGATGGGGCGCGGCGCGCTGCCCCCGTCGCATCCGCTGGCCTTCGCCAAGGCCCGCCGGGTCGCCCTGTCCGGCGCCGACGTCGTCGTCGTGGTCGGCACCCCGCTGGACTTCCGGCTCGCCTTCGGCGACTTCGGCGACGCCCGGGTGGTGCACGTGGTGGACGCGCCCAGCCAGCGGGCCACCCACGTCACCCCGGCCGCCTCGCCCGCCGGTGACCTGCGACTGATCCTCACCGCGTTCGCCGAGCACCCCGGCGACCGGGCCGACCATGACGACTGGGTCGCGCGGCTGCGCGAGGCCGAGGACGCCGCGAAGGCCCGCGACGCCGAGGCGATGGCCGCCGAGACCGACCCGATCCGCCCGGCCCGCGTCTACGGCGAGCTGCGCCGGGTGCTCGACCCCGACGCCATCACCATCGGCGACGGCGGCGACTTCGTCTCGTACGCCGGGAAGTACCTGGAGCCCGCGCAGCCCGGCACCTGGCTCGACCCGGGCCCGTACGGGTGCCTCGGCACCGGCCTGGGTTATGCGATGGGGGCCCGGGTCAGCCACCCCGACCGGCAGGTCTGCGTGCTGATGGGCGACGGCGCGGCCGGCTTCTCGCTGATGGACGTGGAGTCCCTGGTGCGCCAGAAGCTCCCCGTCGTGATCGTGGTCGGCAACAACGGCATCTGGGGGCTGGAGAAGCACCCGATGCGCGCCATGTACGGCTACGACGTCGCCGCCGACCTCCAGCCCGGCCTGCGCTACGACAAGGTCGTCGAGGCCCTCGGCGGGGCGGGCGAGACGGTGGAGAAGGCCGGCGACCTCGCCCCGGCCCTGGAGCGGGCCTTCGCCTCGGGCGTGCCGTACCTGGTCAACGTGCTCACCGACCCGGCCGACGCGTACCCCCGCTCGTCGAACCTGGCCTGAGCGCCACCGCTTAATTCGGGGGACTCCCGGCGTCTGTCGTCGTAACGTCAGCCGAGGCTCGGCAGTTTGTCAGTGCCGTCGGCCAGTTGGCGTGACACATGCACAGACGACGGGAGTTTCCATGACGTACGCGATCCGGGCGGAGGGCCTGGTGCGACGCTTCGGCGCCACCACGGCCCTCGCCGGAGTCGACCTCGCGGTCCCCAGCGGGACCGTGTACGGGTTGCTCGGGCCCAACGGGGCCGGGAAGACCACCACCGTGCGGGTGCTCGCCACCCTGCTCGCCGCCGACGAGGGCCACGCCACCGTCGGCGGGTACGACGTGCGCCGCGACGCCCACCGGGTGCGCCAGCTCATCGGTCTCACCGGCCAGTACGCCTCGGTCGACGAGGCGCTCACCGGCACGGAGAACCTGCTGCTCATCGGCCGGTTGCTCGGGCTGTCCCGGGCCGACGCCCGGGCCCGGGCCCGGGAGCTGCTCGCCCGGTTCCAGCTCGCCGACGCCGCCGACCGGGCGGCGAAGACCTACTCCGGCGGCATGCGCCGCCGCCTCGACCTGGCCGCCAGCCTGGTCGGCCGCCCGCAGGTGCTGTTCCTCGACGAGCCGACGACCGGGCTCGACCCGCGCAGCCGCAACGACCTGTGGGACACGGTGCGCGGCCTGGTCACCGACGGGGTGACGGTGCTGCTGACCACGCAGTACCTGGAGGAGGCCGACCAGTTGGCCAGCGAGATCGCCGTGGTCGACCACGGGCGGGTGATCGCCCAGGGCACCCCGGAGGAGCTGAAGGCCAAGACCGGCGGCCAGGTCCTCGCGATCCGTCCGGCGGACCCGGCCGACCTGGCGACCGTGGTGGCCATCGCGGGGGAGGCCGCCGCCGCCAGTCCCGAGGTGGCCCAGAGCACCGTGACCGTCGCGGTCAACGGCCCCGGGGTGCTGCCCGCCGTGGTCCGCCGCCTCGACGACGCCGAGATCCCCGTGGCCGAGCTGGCCCTGCGGGGCGCCAGCCTCGACGAGGTCTTCCTGCACCTCACCGGCCACCGTGCCGAGCCCGACGCGCCGACCGGCGACGACACCCCGTCCGGGGCCGACCTGGAGAGGACGCCGGCATGACCGCCGCCACCGTCACCGCCCCGCTCACCCCGGCCCGCCGCCTCGGCGTGGGCGCCGGGGTGCGGCACACCCTCACCCTGGCCTGGCGCAGCCTGGTGCAGATCAAGCACAACCCGATGGAGCTGCTCGACCTCAGCATCCAGCCGGTGATGTTCGTGCTGCTGTTCACGTACGTCTTCGGCACGGCGATCTCCGGCTCGCCGGGGGAGTACCTCACGTTCGCCCTGCCCGGCATCATCGTGCAGAACGCCCTGTTCGCCACGATGACCACCGGGTTCGGGCTCAACAACGACCTCACCAAGGGGGTGTTCGACCGGCTGCGCGCCCTGCCGATCGCCCGCTGGGCCCCGCTGGCCGGGCGGATCCTCGCCGACACCGTCAAGCAGGCGTGGTCGGTGTCGCTGCTGATCGGCGTCGGGGCGATCCTCGGCTTCCGGCTCGGCAACGGGGTGCTCGGGCTGCTCGGCGCGTTCGCCCTGCTGCTCGCGTTCTCGCTGGCCGCGGCATGGATCTCGGTGCTGGTCGGGGTGCTGGTCAGCGAGCCCGACAAGGTGCAGATCTTCGGGTTCACGGTGATCTTCCCGCTCACCTTCACCAGCAACGTCTTCGTCCCCACCGACCGGATGCCGGGCTGGCTCCAGCACTGGGTCGAGGTCAACCCGGTGACGATCCTGGCCGACGCCCTGCGCGGCCTGCTGGTGGGCGGCCCGGTGGTCGGCCCGGCGATCCAGGCGATGATCTGGGCCGTCGCGCTCGCCGCCGTCTTCGCGCCGCTGGCGGTCCGGGCGCTGCGGCGTCGCGTCTGACGCCTGCCGGGGGCGGCCCGGTCACACCTCGGGGCGGTTCTCCTCCCGGGGCGGGTCGCCCTCGCGGCGGCGCAGGTCGTCCTCGCGCTTGCGCAGGTCCTCCTCCCAGCGGCGGAACAGCTCGGCGTCCTGCCGCCGGGTGCGTTCGGCCAGGGAGTCGAGGAACTCCGGGTCGTCGTCCGGGGCGAGCGGCCGGCGCGGGCCGCCGGGGGCCGACCGGGTCGCGCCCGGCCCTGGGGCGGGGCGCTGCCGGCCGGCGATGAACCAGGCGATCGAGCCGACCAGCGGGAAGAACAGGATGATCAGCACCCAGGCGATCCGGGGCAGCCCACGGATCGCCCCCTCCTCGGCGGAGAGGCAGCTGATCAGCGCGCACACCGCGAGCGCGATCTGGACCAGGAAGAGCAGGACGTACAGGCGGGCCATCTCCCCATCATGGCGCACCCGCGCCCGTCACCCCAGTCCGCGCAGGACCAGCAGCACGCCCAGCGTGGCCTGCCACGCGGCGGCGAGGGCCAGCGCCGGCATGGTGCGGGAGGTGGCGCGCACCGGCCCCGACCCGACGGCCCGCCCCCAGCACAGGGCGAGGGCCGCCGCCCAGCCGGCGACCGCCGCGCCGGCCAGCACCGCCCCGGTGGCGTCCCCGGTGAGCGCCAGCCGGACGGTCAGCACGGTGACGGCGGTGAGCGCGAGCAGGCTGCGCCGCCAGGCCAGGCGGGTGCGTTCGGGTTGCAGCCCCGGGTCGCCGGCCGGGCCCGGCCCGACCGTCACCGGCCGCCGACCGTCACCGGCCGCCGACCGTCACCGGCCGCCGATCGCGCGGGCCAGCACCGCGATGACCAGCAGCACCGCGCCCAGCCCCACGGCGAGGGCGAGCACGGCGGGGAAGCGGGACGCCGGCAGTTCCTCGCCGAGCCGGATGGCGCGTTCGGTGCGGGCCCAGTGGTCCACGGCGCGCACGGCGACGGTGCCGCCGAGCAGCAGCAGCGCGACGGCGATCGCCTCGCGCAGGTGCGCCAGCGGCAGCGGCGGGAGGAACTGGGCGGCGGCCAGCCCGCCGGCGACCAGGGCCAGCCCGGTGCGCAGCCAGGCCAGGAACGTCCGCTCGTTGGCCAGGGAGAAGCGGTAGTCGGGCGTGCTGCCCACCGACCGCAGCTCCCGCGGGTCGAACCACCGCCGTACCGTCTCCCACACGCAGCCGATTATCCGCTTTGTCCAGGGCATAGGTTGGACGGGTGACTGATCTTGATGCGACGACGCTGCGCGAGGCGTACGACAACCAGCTCAAGGCGTGGGCTCCGGACCCGCTGCCGGAGGGCGTGACGGTGGAGCGGGACGGGCCGCTGGTGCGCGTCCTCGGCCTGGACCACGGGGGCTTCCTGACGTACCGCGACCTGGGTGGCCTGACCGGGGCGGCGCTGGACGCGCTGATCGCCCGCCAGGTGGAGTTGTTCCGGGCCCGGGGCGAGTCGGTGGAGTGGAAGCTGCACGGCCACGACGAGCCCGCCGACCTGCCGGACCGGCTGCGGGCCGCCGGGTTCGTGCCGCAGGAGCGGGAGACCGTCGTGATCGGCCCGGTCGCGCCGCTGGCGGCCACGCTCCCGGTGGCCCCCGAGGGGGTACGCCTGCGCGAGGTCACGGCCCGCGCCGACCTGGACCGGATCATGGCCATGGAGGAGGAGGTCTGGGGCGAGAGCCGGGATCACCTCGCCGACGGGCTGGAGAAGGAGATCGCCGCCGACCCGCAGTCGATCACGGTGGTGGTCGCCGAGGCGGGGGAGACGGTGGTCAGCGCCGGCTGGGTGCGCTACGTGGCGGGCACCGGCTTCGCGACGCTGTGGGGCGGCTCGACGCTCGCGCAGTGGCGACGCCGGGGCATCTACCGGGCGCTGGTCGGCTACCGGGCGCGGCTCGCCGCCCAGCGGGGCCGGACCCTGCTGCAGGTGGACGCCTCCGAGGACAGCCGGCCGATCCTGCAGCGGTTGGGTCTCGTCCCGGTCACCACCACCACGCCCTACATCTACACTCCGTGACCATGAGCCAGCCGCTGACGGACGAGGAACGACTCACCCTGAAGACGGGCGCGTTCGGCGCGGTCTTCCTGGTGTCGAACGCCGACCCGGGCATGTTCGCGATGCTGCGGGAGAGCTTCGCCGCGTCCGGGGCGATGGCGGGGGCGAGCGGCCCGGTGAAGGAGGCGCTGACGACCGGCCCGCTGCCGAGGCTGCCCCGGGACTCGGCCCTGGAGGTCGAGGCGGTGGTGCTGCCGGCGCTGGGCCGGGCGGTGGAGATCCTGCGCGCGAAGTCGCCGGGGGACGTGGCGGCGTACCGGTCGCTGGTGCTGGCCGCCGCCGACCAGGTGGCGCGGGCGCACCGGGGGGTGACGCCGGCCGAGGCCGAGGTGATCGACCGGATCCGGGGCGCGCTGGCCGAGCCGGCCTGAGTCCGCGCGTGTCCGGTGTGCGCCCCGGAGGCCGGGCGCGCGGTGAGCTGTGTCACCCTGAGGCCCCCGGGAGCCGATGCTACTTGTGGGTAACATTGGCGCGTGGGCAAGTGCACAGCAGTCCGTGGTTGACCGATCGTTAAGTTTCGCGGGAGGCTGCGCCCGTGACCTGGCGAGGGATCGCCACACCAACAGGAGGGGTCGTCGAAGCGCGATGAACATCGTCGTACTCGTCAAGCAGGTGCCCGATTCGGGCGCGGACCGCAACCTGCGTCCTGACGACAACACCGTCGACCGCGGTTCGGCGAACAACGTCATCAACGAGATGGACGAGTACGCCATCGAGGAGGCGTTGAAGATCAAGGAGGCGCACGGCGGCGAGGTGACCGTCCTGACCATGGGTCCGGACCGGGCGACCGAGTCGATCCGCAAGGCGCTGTCGATGGGGCCGGACGCCGCCGTGCACGTCGTCGACGACGCCCTGCACGGGTCCTGCGCCGTGGCCACCTCGAAGGTGCTCGCCGCCGCCCTCGGTCAACTCAACGCCGACCTGGTGATCTGCGGCGCCGAGTCGACCGACGGCCGGGTCCAGGTCATGCCGCACATGATCGCCGAGCGCCTGGGCGTCGCCGCGCTGACCGGCGCGCGCAAGCTCACCGTCGACGGCTCCACCCTGACCGTCGAGCGGCAGACCGAGGAGGGCTACGAGGTGGTCACCGCCTCGACCCCGGCCGTCGTCTCCGTCTGGGACACCATCAACGAGCCGCGCTACCCGTCCTTCAAGGGCATCATGGCCGCCAAGAAGAAGCCGGTGCGGACCCTGTCCCTGGCCGACCTCGGCGTCGCCCCGGCCGAGGTGGGCTTCGACGGCGCGACCAGCACCGTGCTGGAGCACAGCAAGCGCCCGCCGCGCTCCGGCGGCGCGAAGGTCACCGACGAGGGCTCCGGCGGCGCGCAGCTGGTCGAGTTCCTCGCCACCGAGAAGTTCGTGTGAGGGGTGCAGGTCATGTCTGAGGTTCTCGTCGTCGTCGAAGCCACCCGCGAGTTCGGCGTCAAGAAGGTCACCCTTGAGATGCTCACCCTCGCCCGCGAGCTCGGCACGCCCAGCGCGGTCGTGCTCGGCGGTCCCGGCGCGGCCGAGGCGCTGAGCGCGAAGCTGGGCGAGTACGGCGCGGAGAAGATCTACGCCGCCGAGAGCGAGGAGATCGACGGCTACCTGGTGGCCCCGAAGGCCACCGTGCTGGCCGACCTCGTCAAGCGGGTGCAGCCGGCCGCCGTCCTGCTCGCCTCCGCCCAGGAGGGCAAGGAGATCGCCGCCCGGTTGGCCGTCAAGCTGGACAACGGCATCCTGACCGACGTGGTCGCCCTCGCCGCGGACGGCACCGCCACGCAGGTCGCGTTCGCCGGCTCGACCATCGTCACGTCGAAGGTCACCCGGGGCCTGCCGCTGGTCACCGTGCGGCCGAACTCGCTCACCCCGGCCCCGGCCCCCGCCACCCCCGCCGTCGAGCAGCTCACCGTGACCGTGGGCGACGCCGACAAGCTGGCCAAGGTCGTCGACCGCGTCGCCGAGCAGAAGGGCTCCCGCCCCGAGCTCACCGAGGCGTCGGTGGTCGTCTCCGGTGGCCGTGGTGTCGGCAACGCGGACAACTTCAAGCTGGTCGAGGAGCTGGCCGACCTGCTCGGCGGGGCCGTCGGCGCGTCCCGGGCGGCCGTCGACTCCGGCTTCTACCCGCACCAGTTCCAGGTGGGCCAGACGGGCAAGACGGTCTCCCCGCAGCTCTACGTCGCGCTGGGCATCTCCGGCGCGATCCAGCACCGGGCCGGCATGCAGACCTCGAAGACCATCGTCGCGGTGAACAAGGACGGCGAGGCCCCGATCTTCGAGCTGGCCGACTTCGGCGTGGTCGGCGACCTGTTCAAGGTCGTGCCGCAGGCCGCCGAGGAGATCCGCAAGCGCAAGTGAGCCACCCCGGGGCGACCCGGGCGCAACGCCGAAGGGGGCCACCCGGGATCGGGTGGCCCCCTTCCGCAGTTGCCTGTCTACGGGGAGCTGATCGGCGGGCCGGGGAGCTGATCCGGCCCGCCGATCAGCCCGTCAGGGTGCCCCTCAGCAGGCTGTCGCCGGAGTGGGCGGGCTTGTTGTCGTACTGCTCAGCGGAGACGTCCACCACCGAGTAGGTCCGGAGGTCGACGTTTGGCGGCAACGGTAGCAGCGCGTCCCCCGTGCCGGCATTCAGCACGCCGACCGAGAACATCCGCATGGTCGCCGGGTCGATGAGCCAGACCTCGTAGTACCCCGGTACCGCCGGGAGATTCGCCACGTGCAGGTGCAGTTGGTTGTCGGTGAACACCCGGGCGTCGCCGCTGGCGTCGCGCGGCGTCGTCCCGTACGCGGTCAGGGACCCGCTGGCCAGCACCACGCGCTCCGGTGGCCGGGGCTCGTCGGCGGAGCCCGACAGCACGGCGAAGGTGCCCACCACGCCGACCGCGGCGGCGGCCGCCGCCGTCACCGCCGTGACCGCCCAGCGGGGCAACCGGCGACGCCGCCCACCGGCCCGGCCGGGCCGGGCCGCGCCGGTCTCCGGCGTCGGGGCGGTCGCCGGCGGCCCGGCGGCGCGGCGGTCGCCGAGCGACGGCAGCGCCTCGGCCGCCGCGACCTCCGCGACGATCCCCTGCCACACGTGCTCGGGCGGGTCGGGCAGGTCGCCCAGCCCTTGGGTGCCGGCACCGAGGCCGGCGACGTGCCGCAGGCCGTCCACCTCGGCCCGGCAGTGCGCGCAGGCGTCGAGGTGGCGGGCCTCACCATCGTCCGCCTCGCTCTCACCGAGCGCCAGGAAGACCAGCCGGTCGCGGTCCAGGTGCTGCACCGTCCACCTCCCATCTGCGTTTCAGGCTCGCCATACCTCGCCGGATGTGACTCTTGACCGTCCCCAGCGGCACGCCGGTCACCGTCGCGATCTGCTGGTGCGTCAGGTCGTCGTAGAACGCCAACTCCAGCATCCGACGCTGGTCGTCGGGAAGCCGGGCCAGCTCGTCGGCCACCACCAGCCGGTCGACGACCGTGTCCGGGTCCGGGCCGGTCGGGGCCGGATCGGGCAGTTGCCGCACCGTCTCCACCACGCGGTTCTCCCGCGCGGAGGCGCGCAGCCGGTCGACGACCTTGCGCCGGCCGATGCCGAGCAGCCAGCCGATCAGCGACCCCCGGGACGGATCGAAGGTGTCCCGCCCCAGCCAGGCCGCGACGAAGGTCGCCTGGGTCACGTCCTCCGCGTCGCTGCGGTTGGCCAGCGTGCTGGTGGCCAGGTGCAGCACCGCCCGGCCGTACCGGTCGTACGCCTGGCGCAGGGCGGCCTCGTCACCCGCGCGGAACCGCTCGGCGAGGTCGTCCTGGGGTGGTGGCTCGGGTTCCTGTTGCACCGCTGTCACCGGGCGGTTCGCCTTCCGTGGAGCATGCCCGACTGTAACCCCCGCCGTCATCGCCCCACCTTCGCGCCTCGTGCGTCCGCACCTGTCTCACCTGCTCTTCGCCGTCGAGGGCCCCCGTGGATGCGCCCGCCGGAAAGAAAAAGAAGTCGGCGGAGGGCGCATCCGGGGCGGCGGGAGCCGGCGTAACCCGTTCTGCAAGCCAGGCCTGACGAACCAGCATGAACCACCAGGAGGCAGACATGCAGCTCTCGTACTTCCGTCGGGTCGCCGCGGGCGGCGCGGTCGCCGCGCTGACCTTCGCCGGCGCCGGTGCCCTCACCGCCACGCCGGCCTACGCCGCCACCAGCAAGGTCTCCGTCGTGCACGGCATCCCGGACACCCCCGTCGACGTGTACGTCAACGGCAAGAAGACCCTCGACAACTTCAAGCCCGGCGACGTGGCCGGCCCGCTCGACCTGGAGCAGGGCGCGTACGACATCGCCCTGACCAAGCCCGGCGAGGCGCTCGACAAGGCGATCCTCACCGTCGACGACGCCGAGGTGCCGGGCGGGGCGAACATCAGCCTCGCCGCGCACCTCGACGAGGCCGGCAAGCCCAAGATCACGCCGTTCGCCAACGACACCGCCAAGGTCGACGCCGGCAAGGCCCGGCTGATCGTCCGGCACACCGCCGCCGCCCCGGCCGTGGACGTGCGGGCCGGCGGAAAGCCCGTCTTCGAGGACCTGACCAACCCGAACGAGGCGAAGGCCGACGTCGACGCCGGCACCGTCTCCGCCGACGTGGTGCTCGCCGGCACCGACACCGTGGCGATCGGCCCCGCCGACCTGGACCTGAAGGAGGGCACCGCAACCATCGTCTACGCGATCGGCTCGGCCGAGGCCAAGAACCTCGACCTGGTCGCGCAGACCATCACCGGCCTGCACTCCGCCCCGGGCGGCGTGCCCAGCGGCACCGGCGGCCAGGCCGGCACCGGCGTGCAGACCTGGTGGTACGTGCTGGCCGGTGCCGGCGTCCTGCTGCTGGTCGGCGGCGGCGCGCGGGTGGCCGCCACGGCCCGGACGTCCCGCCGGTGACGGTGCGCAACCGCGGCGCGCTGGCGGCGATGGCCGCCGGCGCTGCCGCGCTCACCGTCGCCGCCGTGGTCGCCTGCGGCTCGCAGCCCGCCGAGGACGTCGGCGCGGACGACGCGGCGGCCCTGGCCGTGGCCACCCCGTCGCCGGGCGCGAGCGCCCCCGGTGGCCCGTCGGTGCCGGTCACGGCCGGCGAGCTGCCCGCCGGCGACGCGACCGTGCCGCCGGTGCGGCTGCGCATCCCGGCGATCGACGTCACCGCCCGCGTCGACCCGGTCGGGGTCAACCCGCGCACCGACGAGTTCGAGGTCCCGCCCAGCGTGGACCGGATCGGCTGGTACCGGTACGGCCCCGGCCTGTCCGCCGACGCCGGGTCGGTGGTGATCGCCGGCCACGTGGACAGCGCCGAACAGGGCAAGGGGGCGTTCTTCCGGCTGCGGGAGCTGGACCGGGGCGACACCGTCACCGCCACCGGCGGCGACGGGACGACGCGCGAGTACCGGGTCGTCGCCCGCGAGGAGTACGCCAAGACGAAGATCCCGCTGGACCGGTACTTCGCCCGCGACGGCAGCCCCCGGCTCACCCTGATCACCTGCGGCGGCCCGTTCGACCCGCAGACCCGCCGATACCGGGACAACATCGTCGTCACCGCCGTCCCGGTGTGAGCGGTCACGCCCCGGGGTCTTGCCGCCCCGGGGCGCGGGTGACCTCCGGAGTCGGGCCGGCGCGAGGCCGGTCAGTAGGCTGAACGGCGATGGCATACCTGGATCACGCGGCGACGACTCCGATGCTCGACGAGGCACTGGAGGCGTACGTGGCCGCCGCTCGCGAGGTCGGCAACGCGTCGTCACTGCACGCGGCGGGCCGGCGCGCCCGCCGTCGGGTGGAGGAGTCCCGCGAGCGGGTGGCCGCCGCGCTGGGCGCCCGCCCCTCCGAGGTGATCTTCACCGGCGGCGGGACGGAGAGCGACAACCTGGCGGTCAAGGGCATCTTCTGGGCCCGCCGGGCCGCCTCCCCGGCCCGCCGCCGGGTGGTCTCCAGCGCCGTCGAGCACCACGCCGTCCTCGACACCGTCGACTGGCTGGCCGAACGCGAGGGCGCCGAGGTGGGCTGGCTGCCGGTGGACGCCGCCGGCCGGCTCGACCCGGAGGCGCTGCGCGCCGAGCTGGCCGACCACGGCGACGCCGTCGCCATGGTCACCGCGATGTGGGCCAACAACGAGGTCGGCACCCTCCAGCCGGTGGCCGCGCTGGCCGCCGTCGCCGCCGAGCACGGGGTGCCGTTCCACACCGACGCGATCCAGGCGGTCGGCCAGGTGCCCGTCGACTTCGCCGCCAGCGGCGTCTCCGCGCTGACGGTCACCGGGCACAAGCTCGGCGGCCCGGCGGGGGTGGGCGCGCTGCTGCTCGCCCGCGACGTCGCGGCCACCCCGCTGCTGCACGGCGGCGGCCAGGAACGCGACGTGCGCTCCGGCACCCTCGACACCGCCGGCATCGTCGCCTTCGCGGTCGCCGTCGAGGCGGCGGTGAAGGGCCAGCAGGAGTACGCGGCCCGTGTCGCCGCCCTCCGTGACGACCTCGTGCGGCGGGTCCGGCACGCCGTACCCGAGGTGGTCTTCAACGGCGACCCCGACGACCGGCTGCCCGGCAACGCGCACTTCTCCTTCCCCGGCTGCGAGGGCGACGCGCTGCTGCTGCTGCTCGACGCCCAGGGCATCGCCTGCTCCACCGGCTCGGCCTGCTCGGCCGGGGTGGCCCAGCCCTCCCACGTGCTGATCGCGATGGGCGCCGACGACGACCGGGCCCGATCCTCGCTGCGCTTCACCCTCGGCCACACCAGCGGCCAGGCCGACGTCGACGCGCTCGTGGCGGCCCTGCCTGCGGCGGTGGAGCGGGCCCGCCGCGCCGCCGCCCTGCGCGCGCCCCGGTAGGCTCGAAGCCGGGGAAGGGAGCGTGACGCGGTGAGGGTGTTGGCGGCCATGTCCGGCGGGGTCGACTCCGCCGTGGCGGCGGCGCGGGCCGTGGAGGCCGGGCACGACGTCACCGGCGTGCACCTGGCGCTGGCCCGCAACCCGCAGACGTACCGCACGGGGGCGCGCGGGTGCTGCACGCTGGAGGACTCGCGGGACGCCCGCCGCGCCGCAGACGTGCTCGGCATCCCGTTCTACGTGTGGGACATGGCCGACCGGTTCCACGCCGACGTGGTCGACGACTTCGTCGCCGAGTACGCGGCCGGCCGCACCCCGAACCCCTGCCTGCGCTGCAACGAGAAGATCAAGTTCGCGGCGGTGCTGGACCGGGCCGTGGCGCTGGGCTTCGACGCGGTGGTCACCGGCCACCACGCCCGGCTCGGCCCCGACGGGCTGCTGCGCCGCAGCGTCGACGCGGCCAAGGACCAGTCGTACGTGCTCGCGGTGCTGACCCGCGCCCAGCTCGACCGGTCGGTCTTCCCGCTCGGCGACTCGACCAAGGCCCAGGTCCGCGAGGAGGCGGCCCGGCGCGGCCTCGCCGTCGCCGACAAGCCCGACTCGCACGACATCTGCTTCATCGCCGACGGCGACACCCGGGGCTTCCTCGCCGGCCGGCTCGGCGAGACGCCGGGCCAGGTGGTCGACGCGCTCACCGGCGCGGTGGTCGGCAGCCACACCGGCGCGTACGCGTACACGGTGGGGCAGCGCCGGGGCCTGCACCTGGACCGGCCCGCCCCCGACGGCCGCCCCCGCTACGTGCTCTCCATCACCCCGAAGACCAACACCGTCACCGTGGGGCCGGCCGAGGCGCTGGAGGTCTCCACGGTGCGCGCCGAGCGTCCCGTGTGGACCGGCGGCGAGCGCCCGGCCGGGCCGATCGAGTGCGAGGTGCAGCTGCGCGCCCACGGCGACGTGGTGCCCGCCACCGTCGAGCTGACCGGCGACACGCTGCGCGCCGAGCTGCGTCGCCCGGTGCGCGGGGTCGCCGCCGGCCAGGCCGTCGTCGCGTACCGGCCGGACCCGGCCGGCGACGTGGTGCTCGGCTCGGCCACCATCGCCGGCTGACGCGGTCCCGGCCGCGCGACCAGCGCCGCGTGCGCGCTGCCCGGCTTCGCGACCATCGCCGCGTGCCACCCGCGGCCGACCGGCTACCCTTCGCCCGTGACAGCTAGCGCGTGGCCCTGGCCCGTCGGCGCGGCGACCGGCATCGGTTCGCTGCCCGGCACCGACATCGCGGAGGCGCAGCGGATCGTCCTCGGGGAGCTGCCCGCCCTGCCCCACCTGCCCGAGCTGCCGGCGCGCGGCCCCGGGGCGGACCTGATCGGCCGCACCGGCGGTCTGCTGGTCGAGCTGCCCGTCGAGCTGTACGCGGCCCGCTGGCGGGTCGCCCCCCGCCCGGGGCGGGACCTGCGCCGGGCCCGGGACCTCATGGAACGCGACCTCGACCAGCTCGCCGAGCAGGCCGAGGAGTACGCCGGCCCGGTCAAGGTGCAGGCCGCCGGCCCGTACACCCTGGCCGCCGGCATCGACCTGCCGATCGGCGGCCGGATGCTGCGCGACCCCGGCGCGGTGCGGGACCTCACCGGTTCCCTCGCCGAGGGGCTGCGCGCCCACCTCGCGGCGGTCGCCCGCCGGCTGCCCCGGGCCTCGGTGCTGCTCCAGCTCGACGAGCCGTCCCTGCCGACGGTGCTGGCCGGGCGGGTGCCCACCGAGAGCGGCTTCGGCACGTACCGGCCGGTGCCGCAGCCCGACGCGGCGGACCTGCTGCGCACGGTGGTCGAGGCCGTCGGCGTGCCGGTCGTGGTGCACTGCTGCGCGCCGGACGTGCCGCTGGAGCTGATCCGCTCGGCCGGCGCGGCCGGGGTCGCGCTCGACCTCGCCCTGGTGAAGGACCTGGACCCGCTCGGCGAGGCGATCGACGCCGGGCTCGGGCTGCTGGCCGGCGCCGCGCCGGCCACCCCGCCGCCGGGCGGTCGCGCGCCGACCTCCGCCCAGGTCGCCGACCGGGTACGCAAGCTCTGGGACCGCCTGGGCTTCCCGCGTCGCCGGCTGCCCGAGCAGGTGGTGGTCACCCCCGCCTGCGGCCTGGCCGGGGCCACGCCGCAGCACGTCCGGGCGGTGCTCGCGGCGTGCCGCGACGCGGGCCGGCGGCTCGCCGAGGACTGAGGTTTCCTGTCGCACCCTGCGGGCAGGATGACGCACATGATCGGACAACTGCGTAGCACGGTCGTCGACTGCCCCGATCCGCGTGCCCTCGCGGCGTTCTACGCCGAGCTGCTGGGCCTGCCGGTGGCGGAGGGTGACTCCGACGGCGACGAGTGGGTGGTCCTCGGCGGCCCGGTGGGGCAACACCCCCGGCTGGCCTTCCAGCGCGCCCCCGACCTGCGCCCGCCGACCTGGCCCGACCCGGAGCGGCCGCAGCAGCTCCACCTCGACATCACCGTCACCGACGTCGAGGCGGCCGAGCGGGCGGTGCTGGCGCTGGGCGCGCGCCGGCTCGACGGCGAGGGGGAGGGGTTCCGGGTCTACGCCGACCCGGCCGGCCACCCGTTCTGCCTCTGCTGGGACTGACCCGCCCGCCTGTGTCCCGTCGCATGGCGGGGATCGCCGGGGCGCGGCATGATCACACGGGTGATCGACTCCTCGCTCCGGCGGGCCTCCGGCTCGCTGCTCGGCCTGGCCTACGGTGACGCGCTGGGCCGCCCGACCGAGTTCCTGACCGTCGCCGAGATCCACCGCCGCTACGGCCCGTCCGGCCCCCGGGAGCTGGAGGGCGACCCGGCGCTGGTCACCGACGACACCCAGATGGCGCTCGCGGTGGCCTGGGCGCTGCACGACGCGCCCGCGCTCACCCCGGCGGCGGTCGAGCCGCTGCTCCGCGAGCGCTTCCTGGCCTGGGCGGTCAGCCCCGACAACAACCGCGCGCCGGGCATGACCTGCCTGCGGGCCTGCGCCGAGCTGTCCCGGGGGGTGCGCTGGCAGGAGGCCACCGTGGCCGGCTCGAAGGGCTGCGGGGCCAACATGCGGGTCACCCCGGTCGGGCTGCTCGCCGTCGACCTGGACACCCTGGCCGGTCTCGCCCAGCTCCAGGCGGGCCTGACCCACGGCCACCCGACCGGGCTGGCCGCGAGCGAACTGACGGCGTACGCGGTCCGCCTGCTGCGCGACGGCGCGGCGCTGGCCGAGCTCCCGGCGCTGCTCACCGACCGGGCCCGGGAGCAGCGCCGGGTCTACCGGTCGGACTGGCTCGGCGACCTGTGGCAGCGTCCCGGCGTCGACTCGCCGCAGGAGTTCATCGCCCGGGGCTGGGACGAGTGCCTGGGCGCCCTGGGCCGCCTGACCACCACCCTGACCCGCCCCGACGACGGCGACGACCCGTGCCGGCGTACCGGCGAGGGGTGGGTGGCCGAGGAGGCGCTGGCGACCGCGCTGCTCTGCGCGCTGTGGCACGCCGACGACCCGGTCGGTGCGCTGGCGCGCGGCGCGACCACCGCCGGCGACTCCGACTCCATCGCGGCCCTGGCCGGCGCGTTCGTCGGCGCGGCGCACGGCCTGCCGGCCTGGCCGACCGACTGGGCCACCCGCATCGAGTACGCCGACCAGCTCGCCGCCCTCGCCGCCGGACTCGACTGACTGCTCCCCGGCCGACTGCCTCTCTCTTCGCCCCCGACGGCTCTCCCCCTGACTGCTCTCTTTCCCTGACTGCTCTCTTCCCCTGCCTCTCGACCCGCCCGCGAGCCGGCGGCGGGTCGAGGGCGGATGACTGCTGCCGGCACATAGGGAGCTGAGTCGAATACGACATCAGCGCCCTGCGAGGCAGCCCGACCACGGGCGGCGACATGCTCGACGGTGCGCCAGCGGCCCGGCAGCGTTGTGGCGGTAGGGCGGTGGGGCAATGTGGCGGCGTGAACGCGCTGCTCGCGTTGTCCCGACCGCTCCCAGTTGAGGCGGGTCGGGCGCAGGCTGGAGGCCGCAGGTCGACCCGCACACGCTGATGCCGACTCGTTGCCGGCCGGAGCGCATCGGACATGGTGCAGCGTTCCCGGGGAGACGCAGCGACAGGGCAGGCTGTGTGCCGAAGCCAGCGATGATCGTCTGCTGATTATGGAGACGGGCGTCGGCGTGTCGTCTCCATCGTCAGCAGACGATCATGGCGGGGTGGGGGTGGCCTGGTGGCGGGTGGCCTGGGCGGTGGGTGGCTCGGCGGCGGGGGCTGGCGGCGGGTGGACCGGTGGCGGGGGTGATGTCGTTGGTGACTCAGCTCCCTAGGCACCGCAACTGCCCATGTTCCCTCGCGTGACGCCGGCTGCTCCGCCCAGGCCGCGGATTGTCCCACCGTCCCGATACGGTGCGGGGGTAGCGTGAACAGGGAGGTCGACACGGTGTCCGAAGCCGGCAGCATGTCCGAGGAAGCCGTTCCACAGCAGGTGAGCCCGGCGCAGGAGGCGGCGGCGGGCCCCGAGCCGACCCCCGAGGCGCGGGAGCGGCACGCCACCCTCAGCCAGGAGCTGACCGAACACCAGTACCGCTACTACGTGCTGGACGCCCCCACCATCTCCGACGCCGACTTCGACCGGCAGCTGCGCGAGCTGGAGGCCCTGGAGGCCGAGTTCCCCGCCCTGCGCACCCCCGACTCGCCGACCCAGCGGGTCGGCGGCACCTTCTCCACCGACTTCACGCCGGTCACCCACGCCGAGCGGATGCTCTCGCTCGACAACGCGTTCGCCGACGAGGAGTTGGCGGCCTGGGCCGAGCGGGTGGAGCGGGACGCGGGCGGCCCGGTGCCCTACCTCTGCGAGCTCAAGGTCGACGGGCTGGCGATCAACCTCACCTACGAGAAGGGCCGGCTGGTGCGGGCCGCCACCCGGGGCGACGGGCGCACCGGCGAGGACGTCACGGCCAACGTCCGCAGCATCCGCGACGTGCCGGCGCGGCTGACGCCGTCCGACGATTTCCCCGACGTGCCCGAGTTCGTCGAGGTGCGCGGCGAGATCTACTTTCCGATCGCCGGCTTCGCCGACCTCAACGCGAGCCTCGTCGAGCAGGGCAAGGCGCCCTTCGCCAACCCGCGCAACGCCGCCGCGGGCAGCCTGCGGCAGAAGGACCCCCGGATCACGGCCTCCCGGCCGCTACGGCTGGTGGTGCACGGCATCGGTGCCCGGCGCGGCTACACCCCGACGGCGCAGTCCGAGTCGTACGCGGCGCTGCGCTCGTGGGGGCTGCCCACCAGCGACCGCTGGCGGGTCGTGCCCGACCTGGCCGGCGTCGCCGAGTTCATCGCGTACTACGCCGAGCACCGGCATGACGTCGAGCACGAGATCGACGGGGTCGTGGTCAAGGTGGACCCGGTCTCCATCCAGGGCCGGCTCGGCTCGACCAGCCGGGCCCCGCGCTGGGCGATCGCCTTCAAGTACCCGCCGGAGGAGGTCAACACCAAGCTCCTCGACATCGAGGTGGAGGTCGGGCGCACCGGCCGGGTGACCCCGCGAGCCCTGCTCGAGCCGGTCCTGGTGGCCGGCTCCACTGTCGCCTACGCCACTCTGCACAACGCCCGTGAGGTGGAGCGCAAGGGGGTGCTGATCGGCGACACGGTGGTGATCCGCAAGGCCGGCGACGTGATCCCCGAGGTGCTCGGCCCGGTGGTCGACCTGCGCCCCGCCGACGCCAAGCGGTTCGAGATGCCAGCGGACTGCCCTTCCTGCGGCACCGCCCTGCGCCCGGAGAAGGAGGCGGACGTCGACATCCGCTGCCCCAACAGCCGCAGCTGCCCCGCGCAGCTGCGCGAGCGGGTCTTCCACCTCGCGGGCCGGGGCGCGTTCGACATCGAGGTGCTCGGCTACAAGGGCGCGGCGGCGCTGCTCGACGCGCAGGTCATCACCGACGAGGGAGACCTGTTCGGGCTCGACGCCGAGCAGTTGGCCCGGTCGCCGTTCTTCGTCAACAAGGACGGCAGCCTCGGCAGCAACGCCGCCAAGCTTCTCGACAACCTCGCCGTGGCCCGGGAACGCGACCTGTGGCGGGTGCTGGTCGGGCTCTCCATCCGGCACGTCGGCCCGACCGCCGCCCAGGCCCTCGCCCGGCACTTCCGGTCGATGGCGGCGATCCAGGCCGCCAGCGAGGAGGAGCTCTCCTCGGTCGACGGCGTCGGCCCGACGATCGCGGCCAGCATCGTCGAGTGGTTCACCGTCGACTGGCACCGCGAGGTGGTCCGCAAGTGGGCCGAGGCGGGCGTACGGATGGCGGAGGAGGCCGGCGACGAGGGGCCGCGCCCGCTGGAGGGGCTCACGGTCGTGGTGACCGGCACCCTGAGCGGGTTCTCCCGCGACCAGGCCGCCGAGGCGATCCAGGTGCGGGGCGGAAAGGTGACCGGCTCGGTCTCCAAGAAGACCGGCTTCGTGGTGGTGGGCGACAACCCGGGGTCCAAGGCCGACAAGGCGGCCACCCTGAAGGTGCCGGTGCTCGACGAGGACGGCTTCCGGGTCCTGCTCGACCAGGGCCCGGACGCGGCCCGGGAGGTGGCCCAGGTCGGCGAGTGACCCGAGCGGGCCCGCAGCGGGCGGCCGCCGGTGCACCTTGACCGCACCTGGCCGCGTATACCAAGTTAGTTACGACTAGGACCGATTCGCGGCTGTCATCTCTGAAAAGCGGCACCCAGGGCGTTTCATGGTGGTCACGGCGGGCGCAGGGCCCGCCGCGACCGCTGCCCGGGAGGTGCGATGGAGGCCGCCGATCCGCGAAACTCCGTCCCGCCGGGACGCGCGACGCCCTTCTTCGGTTTCGTCGCCGCCGTCGCCGCGCTGGCGGTGCTGCTCTCCGCCGGGCCGCTGGCCGCGCTGGCGGGCCGGCTCGCCGAGCTGCCGGCGGCGTTCTGGACGATGGCGGCGCTCGCCGTCGTCTGCGACGCGCGGCCGTTCGTGCCGCCCGGGCGGCGGCAGTCGTCGGCGGTCTTCCCGTCCACCTGCTTCACCTTCGCCATCCTGCTCGGCTGGGGGCTGGGCCCCGCCGTCGCCGTGCAGACCGTGGCGGTGGTCGTCTCCGGCTGGCGGATGGGGCACGCCGCGTGGCGCTCCGGCTTCAACGCCGCCCAGTACGCCTGCGCTCTCGCCGCCGCCTCGGCGGTCACCGCCCTGGGGCCGGGGAGCATCTTCGCCGGCGGGCGGCTGCGCGCGGTCGACGTGCTGGCGGTGGGCGCGGCGACCGCCGTCTGGTTCGCGGTCAACTACGGCCTGGTCAGCACCGCCATCCGGCTGCGCTTCGCGGACCGCTGGTGGCCTGGCGTCCGGTCCGGCCTGGGGTACGAGCTGATCTCCACCGGGTCGCTGCTGCTGCTCGCCCCGGTGCTGGTGGCCGCCGCCCGGGCCAGCGCCGCGCTGATCCCGCTGGTGCTGGTGCCGCTGTTCGCGGTGTACCGGATGGCCCGGCTCGCCGCCGAGCAGGAGCATCTCGGGGCGCTCGACCCGCTCACCGGCCTGCCCAACCGCAAGGCGCTGCTGGCCGAGGTCGCCGAGCAGGTCCACCTGCACGCCGAGCGCTCCGCGCGCAACGAACCGGACGCCCAGCTCGCGCTGCTGCTGATCGACCTGGACCGGTTCAAGAACGTCAACGACGCGCTCGGCCACGCCGTCGGCGACCGCCTGCTGATCGAGGTCAGCGCCCGGCTGGCCGGCGCGGTGGGGGAGCGGGACCTGCTCGCCCGCCTCGGCGGGGACGAGTTCGCCATCGTCAGCACCGGGCTCGCCGGCGTGGACGCCGCCCGCGCCACGGCCGAGCGGCTGGTCGCCGCGCTCGCCGAGCCGGTGTCGCTGGACGGGCTGCCGCTGGACGTCGGCGGCTCCATCGGCATCGCCATGTATCCCGAACACGGCGAGGACTTCGCCACGCTGATGCGCCACGCCGACGTCGCCATGTACGACGCCAAGCACCGCAACGACACCATCGCCGTCTACGCCGCCGAGTCCGACCACAACTCGGCCGAGCGGCTGGGGCTCCTGGCCGACCTGCGGCGCGTACTCGAGGCGGGGCCGGTCGGGTCGGCGGAGCGCGACGCGCCGGTCGGCGCGCGCGGCGGCGACGGGGCCGCGCTGCCGGCGGCCCTCCCCGCGGCGGCGGGCGGGCCGGTCGACGCGGGACGGCCTGCACCCGCCGGGCCGGGCCGGTGGCGGGCCCGCCGGCACCGGCAACGCGCGGAGCCGGACCACCCCGACGACCTGATCAACCGGATCGTCACCGCCGCCGACCCGATCCGCCGGCGGGCCGCCGAGCCCGACGTCGAGCCGGGCGGGGCGGACGCCGTGGGGCCGGCGCCGCAGGCCGGGCCGGCGCGCGGCGACGCCGACGGCGCCGGTCGGATCACGATGTACTACCAGCCGCAGGTCGCCATCGCCACCGGCGAGGTCGTGGGCGTCGAGGCGCTGCTGCGCTGGCGGCATCCGCGCCGGGGCATGGTCGACCCGGAGGAGCTGATCCGGGTCGCCGAGCAGAGCGCCGTGATGCGGCTGCTCACCCGCCGGGTCGTCGACGACGTGGTGGAGCAGCTCGCGAAGTGGTCGGCGGCCGGGATCACCCTGCGGGCCGCGCTCAACGTCAGCGTCCGGGACCTGCACACCGGCGAGATCGCCGACCAGATCGCCGACCGGCTGGCCCGCTACGGCGTCCGGCCCGACCGGCTGCAACTGGAGATCACCGAGGGCGCGCTGATGGCCGACCCCCGGCGGGTGCTGGCCACCATCTCGCGGCTGCACGCCATCGGCGTGGCCATCGCGCTCGACGACTTCGGCACCGGCTACTCCAGCATGCAGCACCTGCGCCGGCTGCCGCTGTCGGAGGTCAAGGTGGACCGGTCGTTCGTGCTCGGGATGGCCGACGACGCCGACGACGCCGCGATCGTCCGGTCGATGATCGAGCTGGCCGGGGCGCTCAATCTGCGGGTCGTCGCCGAGGGCGTGGAGGACGAGCGGACGTGGCGGCTGCTGCACGCCGCCGGCTGCGACGTGGCGCAGGGCTGGTTCTACGCCCGGCCCATGCCCGCCGGGGAGCTGACCGACTGGCTGGCCCGCTACCGGCCGCTGCGGCCGGCGGCCCGCGAGGCGGAGAGCCGGCCCCCGCAGGCCCGCTGACCCCGCCGCCGCGCCGGCCGCAGGGGGAGTCGGGGACGCCCGGCCGGTGCCGGGCAATAGACTCGCTGCGGTCACCGCGTGTCATCGTCGTTGCCGGCGCGCGGCAAGCCACCGCCAGATGCAGCAGGACAGCCAGAAGGGGGCACTGATGGCCGCCATCTCCCGCGAGGAGGTCGCGCACCTGGCGCGACTGTCGCGGCTCGCCGTCACGGAGGAGGAGCTGGACACCTTCGCCGGCCAGCTCGACACGATCCTCCAGGCGGTCGCCCAGGTCGGCGAGGTCGCCGCGGCGGACATCCCGCCGACGTCCCACTCCGTGCCGTTGACCAACGTGCTGCGCGAGGACGTGGTGGTGCCCGGCCTGACCCCGGCCGAGGCCCTGTCGGGCGCGCCCGACGCCGAGGAGCAGCGGTTCCGTGTCCCGCGGATCCTGGACGAGGATGTGGCGTCATGACCGACCTGACCAAGCTGACCGCCGTCGAGATCGCCGGCCTCGTGGCCGGCGGCCAGACCTCGGCCGTCGAGGTGACCCAGGCCCATCTGGACCGCATCGCCGCCGTCGACGGCCGGGTGAACGCCTTCCTGCACGTCGACGCCGACGGCGCGCTCGCCGCCGCCCGCGCCGTCGACGAGCGCCGGGCCGCCGGTGAGGAACTCGGCCCGCTCGCGGGCGTGCCGGTCGCCGTCAAGGACGTGCTCACCACCAAGGGCGTGCCGACCACCGTCGGGTCGAAGATCCTTCAGGGCTGGCGCCCGCCGTACGACGCGACGATCGTGCAGCGGCTGCGCGCCGCCGGCACGGTGATGCTCGGCAAGACCAACATGGACGAGTTCGCGATGGGCTCCTCCACGGAATACTCGGCGTACGGGCCGACCCGCAACCCGTGGGACACCGACCGCATCCCCGGCGGCTCCGGTGGCGGCAGCGCCGCCGCGCTCGCCGCGTACGAGGCGCCCCTGGCCATCGGCTCGGACACCGGCGGCTCGATCCGCCAGCCGGGCGCGGTCACCGGCACCGTCGGCGCGAAGCCGACCTACGGCGGCACCTCCCGCTACGGCCTGGTGGCGTTCTCCTCCTCGCTGGACACCCCCGGCCCGTGCGCGCGTACGGTGCTCGACGCGGCGCTGCTGCACGCGGCCATCGGCGGCCACGACCCGCGCGACTCCACCTCCATCCCGCAGCCGGTGCCCGACGTGGTGGCCGCCGCCCGGCTCGGCGCGACCGGCGACCTGACCGGCGTGAAGCTGGGCGTGGTCACCGAGTTCTCCGGCGAGGGCGCGGAGCCGGGCGTCGCGGCGGCGTTCCGCGACTCCGTCGACGCCCTGGCCAAGCTCGGCGCGGAGATCGTCGAGGTGTCCTGCCCCCACTTCAAGTACGCGCTGCCGGCCTACTACCTGATCGCCCCGAGCGAGTGCTCCTCGAACCTGGCCCGCTTCGACGGCGTCCGGTTCGGGCTGCGGGAGGGCGACGACGGCAACCGGTCCCTCGAAGAGGTCATGTCGCTGACCCGGGACGCCGGCTTCGGCCCCGAGGTCAAGCGCCGGATCATGCTCGGCACGTACGCCCTCTCCTCGGGCTACTACGACGCCTACTACGGGCAGGCGCAGAAGGTCCGCACCCTGATCACCCGGGACTTCACCGCCGCGTTCGAGCGGGTCGACGCGCTGATCTCGCCGACCACCCCGTTCGTGGCGTTCCCGATCGGCGCGCGCACCTCCGACCCGTACCAGATGTACCTGGCCGACCTCTACACCATCCCGACCAACCTGTACGGCGGGCCGGGCATCTCGGTGCCGTGCGGCCTCTCCGACGGGCTGCCGGTCGGCCTGCAGGTCATGGCCCCCACGATGGCCGACGACCGGATGTACCGGGTCGCCGCCGCGCTGGAGTCCGCGGTCGGCACGTTCACCCCACCGGCACTGTGAGGCAGGAGCACCGATGAGCACGACGACCTTGCCCGCGTACGACGACGTCGTCGCCCGCTACGAGCCGGTGATCGGCCTGGAGACCCACGTCGAGCTGGGCACGAACACCAAGATGTTCTGCGGCTGTCCGACGGACTTCGGCGGCGAGCCCAACACCCGGGTCTGCCCGGTCTGCCTGGGCCTGCCCGGGTCGCTGCCGGTGGCCAACAAGGCGGCGATCGAGGCGACGATCCGGATCGGCCTGGCGCTCAACTGCTCGATCGCCTCGTGGTGCCGGTTCGCCCGGAAGAACTACTTCTACCCGGACATGCCGAAGAACTTCCAGATCAGCCAGTACGACGAGCCGCTCTGCGTCGACGGCTACCTCGACGTCGAGGTGGGCGGCGAGCTGGTCCGCATCGGCATCGAGCGGGTGCACCTGGAGGAGGACACCGGCAAGACCCTGCACGTGGGCGGGGCCACCGGCCGCATCCACGGCGCGACGGAGTCGCTGGTCGACTACAACCGGGCCGGCATCCCGCTGGTGGAGATCGTCACCAAGCCGGTCCCCGGGACCGGGGCGCTGGCCCCCGAGGTGGCCCGCGCGTACGTCACCGAGCTGCGCGACGTGATCCGTTCGCTGGGCGTCTCCGACGTGCGGATGGAGGAGGGGTCGCTGCGCTGCGACGTCAACACCTCCCTCAACCTGCCCGGTCAGGAGTGGGGCACCCGCACCGAGACCAAGAACGTCAACTCGCTGCGCTCGGTGGAGCGGGCGGTCCGCTCGGAGATGCTGCGGCAGGCGTCGGTGCTCGACGCGGGCGGCCGGATCACCCAGGAGACGCGCCACTTCCACGAGGACACGGGCGACACCACCCCGGGCCGGTCGAAGGAGACCGCGACGGACTACCGCTACTTCCCGGAGCCGGACCTGGTGCCGCTCGCCCCGGACGCCGCCTGGGTGGCCGAGCTGAAGGCGGCCCTGCCGGAGCTGCCCCGGCTGCACCGCCGCCGCCTCCAGGAGCAGTGGGGCCTGTCCGACGCCGACATGCAGTCGGTGCTCAACGCGGGCGCGGTCGAGCTGATCGAGGCGACCGTCGCCGCCGGGGCCACCCCCGCCGCCGCCCGCAAGTGGTGGCTGGGCGAGCTGTCCCGCCGCGCCAACGAGACGGGCGTGGAGCTGGCCGACGTCGGGGCCACCCCGGCGCAGGTCGCCGAGCTGCAGGGCCTCGTCGACGCGGGCAAGCTCAACGACAAGCTGGCCCGCAGCGTCCTGGAGGGCGTGGTGGCCGGCGAGGGCTCCCCGACGGAGATCATGACCGCCCGGGGCCTGGAGGTCGTCTCCGACACCGGCGCGCTCACCGCCGCCGTGGACGAGGCGATCGCCGCCAACCCGGACATCGCCGAGAAGATCCGCAGCGGCAAGGTCGCGGCGGCGGGCGCGCTGGTCGGCGCGGTCATGAAGACCACCCGCGGCCAGGCCGACGCGAAGACGGTCCGCGAGCTGATCCTCTCCCGCCTCGGCGCCTGAGACGCAAGGAGGGGCCCTTCCTAACGCTTTCTGCATAGGAAGGGCCCCCTCCTGACACCCCCACACCCCCACCCCCCTCGCGGGGCGTCAACGGCGACGCCCGGATGGAGCAACCCGTGAACCAGCACGACCTCGACGTCCTCGACGAGATCCAGCGGCGGGTGCTCTGGCTCGCCACCCGCATCGTCGATGCGGCCAACCACGACCGGGACACCGGCGACGGGGTGAAGGTCGGCGGGCACCAGGCGTCCAGCGCGTCGCTGGTCACGGCGATGACCGCGCTGTGGTTCGCCCACCTCGACGCCGCCGACCGGGTCGCGGTGAAGCCGCACGCCTCCCCGGTGTTCCACGCGATTCAATACCTGCTCGGCAACCTCGACCGGTCCTACCTGACGCGGCTGCGCGCCCGGGGCGGCCTCCAGTCGTACCCGTCGCGCACGAAGGACCCCGACGGCGTCGACTTCTCCACCGGCTCCGTCGGCCTCGGCGCCGCCGCGCCGCTGTTCGCCGCCGTCACCCGCCGGTACGTCGACGCGCACTTCGGCGCGCGCCCCCGCTCCCGGTTCGTGGCGCTGATCGGCGACGCCGAGCTGGACGAGGGCAACATCTGGGAGGCCGTCGCCGACCCGGCGACCACCGGCCTGGGCAACGTGATGTGGCTGGTCGACTTCAACCGGCAGTCCCTCGACCGGGTCGTGCCCGGGGTGCGGATCAACCAGTGGCGCGGCCAGTTCGAAGCCGCCGGCTGGCACGTCGTCGAGGTCAAGTACGGCCGCCGGCTCGCGCAGGCGTACGCCCGGCCGGGCGGGGAGGCGCTGCGCGACTGGATCGACGCGATGCCCAACGAGCAGTACCAGTCGCTGTTCGGGCTGGCCGGGCC
The DNA here is from genome assembly GCF_000876225.1 of Micromonospora haikouensis. Lineage (NCBI taxonomy): Bacteria > Bacillati > Actinomycetota > Actinomycetes > Micromonosporales > Micromonosporaceae > Micromonospora > Micromonospora haikouensis. The sequence continues at coordinate 1,936,626 of NZ_JXSX01000001.1, forward strand.
GGCGCTGCGGGAGCGGTTCTGCGACGGCGCGCCGGCCGGCATCGCGGAGCTGATCGCCGACGTCGCCGACGACGAGCTGGCCCCGCTGGTCACCGACCTGGGCGGGCACGACCTGCAGGCGATGCTCGACGCGTACGCCCAGTGCGACGCGGTCACCGACCGGCCCAGCGTCGTCTTCGCGTACACCGTGAAGGGTTGGGGGTTGCCCATCGCCGGCAATCCCCGCAACCATTCGGCGCTGCTCACCACCGAGCAGGTCGACGCGCTGCGCGCGGCCCACGGCCTGACCCCCGCCACCGAGTGGGACCGCCTCGACCCGGCGTCGCCGGCCGGCATCCGGGCCGGCGCGCGCCGGGAGGCGCTGTCCCGACCGCCGGCCGGGCGGGCGCTGCCGGTCACCGTCCCGGAAACCACGAGGGTACGCGCGAACCGGCCCGTCTCCACCCAGGAGGTCTTCGGTCGGGTGCTGGTGGAGCTGGCCCGCGACGAGGCCGTCGCCCCCTACCTGGTGACCACCGCGCCCGACGTCGCCACCTCGACGAACCTCGCCGGGTTCATCAACAAGACGGGGGTGTTCGCCCCGACCGAGCAGCGGTCCTGGACGGAGGACCGGATGCTGCGCTGGACCGAGAGCCCCGCTGGGCAGCACATCGAGCTGGGCATCTCGGAGATGAACCTGTTCCTGCTGCTCGGCCAGCTCGGCCTGTCGTGGGACCTGTCGGGGCAGCCGCTGCTGCCGGTCGGCACCGTCTACGACCCGTTCGTGCTGCGCGGCCTCGACGCGTTCCTCTACGGCACCTACTCGGGTTCCCGGTTCGTGGTCGCCGGCACCCCGTCGGGCATCACCCTCGCCCCCGAGGGCGGCGCGCACCAGTCCACGATCACCGCGTCGGTGGGGCTGGAGCTGCCCGGCGTGACGTTCGTCGAGCCCGCGTACGCGGCCACCCTCGACTGGCTGCTCTGCGACGCCCTCGGGCAGATCGCCGCCGGGGGCACGCCGGCCAGCACGGCCGCGCCGGTCGAGGACGGGGCGTACTACTTCCGGCTCAGCACCCGCCCGATCGACCAGGCGCCCTTCGAGGCGGCCAGGGCGCGGCTCGGCGACGCGGTGCTGCGCCGGCAGGCGGTCGCCGGGGCGTACCGGCTGGTCGACGCGCACGCGGCGCACCCGGAGCTGGCCGACGCGCCGGTGGTGCAGCTCGCCGCCTCCGGCGCGGTGCTGCCGGAGGTGCTGGCCGCCGCCGCCGAGCTGGCCGAGGAGGGCGTGGCCGCGCACGTGGTGGACGTGACCAGCCTGGACCGCCTCTACCGGGCGTGGCAGCGCACCCTGCGCCAGGGGGTGCGGACGGCCACCGTGCCGAGCGTGCCGGGGGCGCTGCGGTCGGCGTTCGTCGACCGGGTGCCGGTGGTGACGGTGCACGACGCGGCCTCGCACGCGATGGCCTGGCTCGGCTCGGCCGTCGGCGCCCCGGCTGTGCCGCTCGGCGTGGACGAGTTCGGCCAGTCGGGCAGCGTCCGCGAGCTGTACGAGCTGCACGACCTGCTGCCCGGCAGCATCGTCAACGCGGCCCTGGCCGCCCTCTCGCTGCGCTGACCCCCGCCCCGCCCCGCCCCGGCCGCTGCCCCTCGCTGCGCTCCCGCCGCCGCCTGCTGCCCCGCGCCGGTCCCGCCGGTCCTGCGCCCAACGGCTGCGGTTCGTTGCGCTCCGTGGTCCAAGCTGCTCTGTAGCTTTCCGTGACCTTCTCCGTCGGCCTCACCTCACCTTGCCCTCCCTTTGCTCTGCACCCATCGACGCAACACTGCCGCTGATCAGGGGAAACGGTTGACACTCCCCGATCGACCTCTGGTGGGGTGATTGCCGAGGGTGACTGTTGCGTCGATGGGTGCAGAGCAAAGGGGGCGACGGGGTGGGTCGGCAGGCGCTGCTCGGTGACACACTGTCACGGTTGACCGTGGCTTCGTAGGTCCGCGGTAGGGCCTGCGGCAGGTCCACGGCAGGTCCGCGGCCCGCAGGTCGGGGCCCGTGCTGCCCCGTACCGGCGGCCGGGCCAGTGCTGCCCCGTACCGGCGGCCCGCGCGGGCGCTCGGGCGGCGAGGGTAGTGGAGCGCCGGGGGTGAGTGGGGGTGAGCAGGGGCGAGCGGGGTGGGCGGGCAGCCGGGTCAGCGGGTCGGGGTCGGGGTGACCGGCACCTGGTCGCCGGCCTTCGGGTTCTGCACCACGTGTCGCTCCAGGTTGACCTGCGCCTGACCGGTGCCGCCGACGGTGATGTCGTCGTACGCCTGGAGCAGTTTCTCCTTGTCGAAGTAGAGCACCGTCATCGACAGCGGGGTGGGCTTCTCGCCCTCCAGGCCGCGTAGCCCCGCGCCGCCGGTGGACCCCTCCACCATCAGCTGCGTCGGCATCTGGCCCGGCACCTGCGGCAGCTTGGAGACCTGCCGGGCGTGGGTGTGCCCGGCGAGCACCAGGGGACAGGTGCCCGACAGCGGCCCCGCCGACGCCGGGTCGTGCACCAGTGCGATGTTCACCGGCTTGGGCGATTCGCGCACGGTGACGGCGAGCTGGTCGCCGGCCCCGATCACCTGGTCGGCCACCTGCTTGGTGAGGCCGCTGCCGGCCGGGGAGGTCTCCTTGTCGGGGGTGAACCGGGGGTCGCCGATGCCGGCGATGGTCAGCCCGGCGACGGTGGTGGTCGAGTTGTTCAGCACGATCGCGTTGGGCTGCTGGGCCACCGCCGCGGCCGTCTTGCCCGAGTCGTGGTTGCCCCGGATGTAGACGTACGGCTTCTTGAGCAGGCCGATCGAGCCGACGAACGACGCCTCCGGCTCGCTGCCCCAGTCGGTGATGTCGCCGGTGTCGATCACCACGTCGATGCCGAACTGCTCCACGACCGTGCGGATGAGCTGCCACCCGGTCGGGTTGAGGTGCATGTCCGAGACGTGCAGGACCCGGGTGGTGCCGGGGGCCGGTTCGTACACCGGCAGGGCGGAGACGGTGGTGTAGAGCTGGCTGACGTTGCCGACGAGGCGCTGGAGCTGCTCGGCGTACTTGGTGTAGTCGTTGGCGATCCGGCGGGCGTCACCGACGATCGCCGGGGCGTTGACCAGCAGCCCCTCGTACCGGGGTTCCTCGATCGCCTGCGGGCGGATGGTGGACGCGGCCAGGCCGAGGCTGCCGGCGGTGACCAGCAGCGACAGCCCGCCCGCCCAGGCGGTGCGCCGGGTGTCGCGGAACACCAGCCCGGCGAGGACGAGGGTGACCAGCACCGCCGCGCCGACGGTGCGCAGCCCGAGGCGCAGCACCCCGTTGCGGACGTCGGTGACGGCGGACTGGCTGGCCCGGCTGATGCTCGCCGGGTCGTCGATCAGCGCCTCGGTGCGCCGCTGGTCGAGGGCCCCGAGGCCGACGGTGAGGTGGGTGGGCCCGTCGTGGCTGTCGAGCTGGAGCGCGCCCAGCGGCGGGATGTCGACGGTGGTGCCGCCCTCCAGCGACGGGGTGAGGCTCAGCTCCGCGCGGAACGGCCCGATGTCGGTGTGCACCCGCCCGCCGGCGAGGGTGCCGATGACCGCCCCGGCCAGGGAGATCACCAGGACGGCGAGGACCACCCCCAGCCGGCGGACCCGGCCGCGCCCGGCCGTGCGGGGCGCGGCTTTGCCGGCGCTGCGCTCTTCGTTCTCCTGCCCGTCCATGCTGAGATTCTGACCTGCCCAGTGAAGGATCTTGGCAAACCCGGGATTCCGGCCTGCGTCCGGCGGCGGGTCAGCTGCGGCCCGCGCCGCCGTCGGTGAAGACCAGCCGCAGGATCCGGTCGTCCTCAGGTGCCGGCTGGCCCCGCCCGTCGTGGTTGGAGGTGGTGACCCAGACCGACCCGTCGGGGGCGGCGATCGCGCCGCGCAGCCGGCCGTACCGGCGGGTGAGCAGCTCCCGGGGCTGGCCGAGCACCGTGCCGGTGTCGGTCAGCTCGACCAGCCACAGCCGCTGCCCGCGCAGGCAGGCGGTGACCAGCAGCCGGTCGGTCGCCGCGAGGCCCGAGCAGGAGGCGTCGGTGGTGCGCCACTGCACCAGCGGGTCGGCGTACCGCCGGTCGTCGGCCTGGCCCTCGACCTGGGGCCAGCCGTAGTTGCCGCCCTTGGTGATCTGGTTGATCTCGTCCCAGGTGTTCTGGCCGAACTCGACGGCGTACATCCGCTTGCCGGCGTCCCAGGCCAGGCCCTGCACGTTGCGGTGGCCCAGGGACCAGACCGGCGAGCCGGCGAACGGGTTGCCCGGGGCCGGCTTGCCGGCGGTGGTGATCCGCAGGATCTTGCCGCCCAGGTTCTTCTGGTCCTGCGCGGCCTCCCGGTTGCCGGCGTCGCCGGTGCTCGCGTAGAGGAAGCCGTCCGGCCCGAAGGCGAGCCCGCCGCCGTTGTGGATGCCGGCCTTGGGGATGCCGGTCAGGATCGGGGTGGGCGCCCCGTCGAGGTCCAGCTTGACGATGCGGTTGTCGTTCTCGGCGGTGTGGTAGACGAAGATCGTCTGGTCGGTCGCGTAGGTGGGGGAGACCGCGATCCCCATGAGCCCGCCCTCGCCGCCGGGCACCACGCCGGGCACGGTCCGCACGGCGGTGACGGTCAGCCCGTCGCGCCCGGACCCGGGGCCGACCTGGAGGATCCGGCCGCTGTCCCGCTCGGTGACCAGGGCGCCGCCGTCGGGCAGGAACGCCATGCCCCACGGCACCCGCAGCCCCTTGGCCAGCACCGTGGTGACCACCTGCTGGCCGGCCCCGGCGGGCGCGGAGGCCGACGGGGTGGGCAGGTTGGGCGGCTCGCCGGCCGGGTCCGGCTCCGGCTCGCCGAAGCTGCACCCGGCGGCGGCCAGCAGCAGCGCCGCGCAGGACGCCGCGACGACCGCCCGCAGCGGGCTCTTGCGGGGGTACGGGGCTCCGGTGCTCACCCGGCCCAGCCTAGCCGCCCGGCGGTGCCGTGACGGGGCCCGCACCGGCTATCGTCGGCGTCCGTGAAGGTATGGATTCCGCACCCCGCCGGCCGCGCCCTGCTCGGCGAGTTGCCGCCCGGGGTCACCGTCGAGGTGGCCGAGCACCCGTCGCGGCTGCCCTCCGAGGTGGCCGGCGTCCGGTTCTGGGTGCCACCGTTCCTCTCCGGCGTGGACGCCACCGCCCTGCTCGGGAGGTTGCCCGACCTGCGGGTGGTGCAGCTCCTCTCGGCCGGCGCGGACGCCTGGGCGGGCCGGGTGCCGCCCGGGGTGACGCTCTGCGACGCGCGCGGCGTGCACGACGTCGGCACGGCCGAGTGGGTGGTCGCCGCGATCCTGTCCCAGGTGCGCGGCTTCCCCGCCTTCGCCCTCGCCCAGTCCCGCCGCGAGTGGGCCTACGACCGGCTCTGCCCGACCGACGAGCTGGCCGGCAAGCGGGTGCTGATCGTCGGGGCGGGCTCGATCGGCGCGGCGGTGCGGGCCCGGCTCGCCCCGTTCGAGGTGACGTTCACCCTGGTCGCCCGCACGCCGCGTCCCGCCGAGGGGGTGCACGGGGTCGACGAGCTGCCGGCGCTGCTGCCCGAGGCCGACGTGGTGGTGGTGCTGGTGCCGCTGACCGACGCGACGCGCGGCCTGGTCGACGAGAAGTTCCTCGCCGCGATGCCCGACGGCGCGCTGCTGGTCAACGCGGCGCGCGGCCCGGTGGCCCGCACCGACGCGCTGGTCGCCGAGCTGACGACCGGGCGGCTGCGGGCCGCGCTGGACGTCACCGACCCGGAGCCGCTGCCCGCCGACCACCCGCTGTGGGAGCTGCCGAACGTGCTGCTGACCCCGCACGTCGCCGGCTCGGTGCGCGGGCTGCTGCCCCGGGCGTACCGGCTGGTGGCCGAGCAGGTCCGGCGCTTCGCCGCGGGGGAGCCGCTGGTGAACGCGGTGTCGGACGGCTACTGACCGACCGGCCCACGGCGGTGGGGTCAGGCGGCCCGGCCGGGCAGGTTCTGGCCGGTGGCCGCGACGAGCCGGGGCAGTTCGCTGCCGCGCACCCCGGGCAGCACGAGCAGCTCGCCGTCGTCGAGCCGGGCGACCGCCCGGCCCCGGGCGTCGGCGCCCAGCTCGACGACCCGGTCCCAGGCGACCCGGCGCTGCCCGGCCAGCGCCCGCAGGCGCAGCTCCCGGGCGTCGGCCTCGGTGCCGGCCCGCCAGGCCCAGACCCCGATCGCCAGCGGGACGAGCAGCACGGGCACGAAATACCACCCGGCGCTGGCCAGCGGCAGGGCCCCGATGAAGGCGATCACCGCCGCGACCAGGATCGCCTGGTTGTGGCGGAAGCGGACGGTCTCGGTACGCACCCGGAGATGATCCCACCCGGCCGGTGCGATCCGCCGGCCGGGCGGCGGATGGCCGGCGGGGGGCAGTGACCCGAATCACGCCCACCCGGTCCGCCGCGTCCGCGTCCGGCGGTGACGATGAATCGTTCTCCCGTGTTGGGCGGGTCCACCCGCCGCGCCATGCCATGCCGCTGGCGGGCCCGTCCACCGGGCGACACCGCCGATCATCCCGGCCCGGTGACCGCAACCACCGTGCCGGGACGCACCGCCGTACCGCATCCGCCCGTGCCCCCTCACGAAGGCGACCGCCGTGCCCGTCGCGTACCCCTCAGGCGTTGTCCGCCTGCGCCCCGCCGACCTGCTGGTGCTGGCGGCGGTGGTGCTGCTCGTCCTCGCCGGGCTGGTCGGCGCGGTCCCGCCGCTGGCCGTGGTGGCGCTCGCCGGGGCCGCCGGCAGCGCCCTCGCCGGGGCCCGGCTGTCCCGGCTGGTCGTTCCGGCCCGGGGCGGTGACCCCGCCGGGGACGACGTCGCGCGACCCGGTCCGTGGCGTGGCCCGCGGGTGCGGCCCGCCGCCGGGCTGCTCCACGCGGCGGTGCTCTCCGTCGGGCTGACCGTCGCGGTGCTGCCGCTGGTCGCCGCCGGCCTGCGCGTCGCCGTCGGCGCGGCGGGGCTCGGTCTCGCCGCCGTGCTGCACACCGTCGGTTTGCTCCTGCTGCCCGGCCGGTCCCGGCTGGCGGCGCGCGCCCGGGTGCGCCACGCGACGGACATCGTCAGCCTGGGCCTGAGCCTGCACTTCGCCGCCTGGGTGCTGCTGCCGACGGAGCAGGCCCCGCTCGCCGCCCGGATCGCGGTGGCGTCCGGTGGGTTCGGCTTCGCGGCGGTCGGCGTGGCGGTCCTGGCCGACTGGCGCCGCCGCCCGGGCGCGGCGATCTGCCTCCTGGGCACCGGGGCCGCCCAGTTCGGCCTGCTCGCGCTGATCGTGCTGCTGGCCTACGGCGCGCCGGATTGGGCGGCCCTGGCGACCGTGCCGCCGCTGGTGGCCGGCGTGCTGCTCACCGCAGCCGGGGTTCGGCGGGTGGCCGCCGGCGACCCGAGGCGGGCGGGGGGCCCGCCGCCGGTCTGGCCCCGGGTCAGCGCGCCCGCGGGTATCGCCACCCTGGCCGCCGCCGGGCACCTGGCCGCATACGGCCCGTTCAGCACCGGCATGGTCCTGATCGGCCTGGCGGTGATTCCCCCGCTGGTCGTCCGGGAGCTGATCTCCGCCACCGACAACCGCCGGTACGCCGGCCGGCTCGCCGCCCAGGAGGCGCACTTCCGCGCGCTGGTCTCCGGCGGCAACGACCTGATCCTGCTGCTGGACGACGCGCTGCGGGTGCGTTGGCAGTCCCCGGCGGCGGCCCGGCTCTTCGCCCTCACCGACGCCGACGTGCTCGGCCGGCACTTCGCCGACCTGCTGCACCCGGACGACGCGGGGCGGATCGCGCGGCTGCTCGACGGGGTGCTCGCCGGCGACCGGCCGACGCTGCTGCCGGCGCGGATGCGCGACGGGCGCGGGGCGTGGCGGGAGACCGAGTCGACGGTGAGCGACCAGCGCGGCGTGCCCGAGGTCCGCGCGCTCGTGCTGCACGTGCGCGACGTCGGCGAGCGTCGCCGGTTGGAACGCGCGGTGCACCAGCTGGCCGCGACCGACCAGCTCACCGGGCTGGCCAACCGGCGGGAGCTGCTGCGCGAGCTGCGCGCCCGCCGGGGCGGGTCGGGGGCGCTGCTGGTGGTCGACCTGCACGGCCTGGGCGCGGTCAACGACGGCCGCGGGCACGCGTTCGGCGACACGGTCGTCGTCGAGGTGGCCCGCCGGCTGCGCGCGGTGGCCGGCCCGGAGGACCTGGTGGCCCGGCTGGTGGGCGACGAGTTCGCGGTGCTCACCGACGTGGGCCCCGTGCTCGCGTACGGGCTGGGCACCCGGCTGCTGGCGGCGCTGGCGGAGCCGTACCGGATGGCGGGCGACGAGGCGGTCCGGTTGCAGGCGAACGTCGGCCTGGCCGAGGTCGGCGGCGCGGGGCCCGACGACGTGCTGCGCCAGGCGGACCTGGCCCGCCGCCGGGCCGCCCAGCTCGGGCGGGACCGCATCGAGTGGTACGACGCGTACCTGGAGGAGCAGCTGGTGCGCCGGCTCGACCTGGAGCGGGAGCTGCCCGGCGCGGTGGCCCGGGGCGAGCTGGACCTGGTCTACCAGCCGGTGCTGGGGCTGGCCGACCGGCTGCCGGTGGGCACGGAGGCGCTGCTGCGCTGGCGCAGCCCGGTGCTGGGCACGGTGCTGCCGGCCGAGCTGCTGCCGGTCGCCGAGGACCTGGACCTGATCGGCGAGGTGGGCCGCTGGGTGCTGGACCGGGCGTGCCGTCAGCTCGCCGACTGGTCGGCCGGCGACCGGCGGCTGTGGATGTCGGTGAACGTCACCCCGGGGGAGCTGACCGCGCCGGACTTCCTGCCCCGCACGGCGGCGGTGCTGGCCACACACGGGGTGCCGGCGGACCGGCTGGTGGTCGAGGTGGCCGAGCCCCGCGTCGGCCCGGAGCTGCCGGCGGTGGTGGCCCGGCTCGCCGGGCTGCGGTCGCTCGGCGTCCGCACGGCCCTGGACGGGTTCCGGGCCGAGCACGCCTCGCTGGCCCAGCTCCGCCGGCTCCCGGTCGACCTGTTGAAGCTGGCCCCGGCGGCGTCGTCCGCGCACCGACCCGACGCGGCCGGTGCGGGCGGGCCGGTGCGACCGCCGCTGACCGACGTGGTGGTCGGCCTCGGCCAACGCCTCGGTCTGGAGGTCGTCGCGGCGGAGCTGGAGACCCCGGCGCAGGTGGACGCGGCGGCGCGGGCCGGCTGCCGGTACGGGCAGGGCCACGCGCTGGCCCGCCCGGCGACCGCCGAGCGGGTGGAGGCGTACTTCGAGGAGTTCCCGTCGGCGTCCCGGTGACTGCTTAACCGGTTCAGTGAACCCTGGCCCTGCTCACCGCGCCCGGGGCGGTGCCGTGCTGCCCCGGGGGGTGAGGTGCGCCGTCTCGCCCTGCACGCCGCTGACCGGCTCGCCCGCGATCACCTGGAGCAGCTGCCGGGCGGCGTGCGCGCCGTACGCGGGGATGTCCCGGCCCAGCGCCGTCAGCGGCGGGTGCACGAGCTGGCACAGGGGCGAGTCGTCCCAGGCCACGATGGACAGGTCGCCGGGGACCGTGAGGCCCATCTCCTGGGCCACGGACAGGCCCGCCACCGCCATCACGTCGTTGTCGTAGATGACGGCGGTGGGGCGGTGCGGGGAGCTGAGCAGCCGCCGGGTGGCCCGGGCCCCCTCCTCGCCGGTGTAGTCCGACCAGACCGTGACCGACTCGTCGAGCCCGAGCCGGGCGCACACCTCGGTGAAGGCGTCGCTGCGGACCTCGGTGTGCAGCAGCGAGGGCAGGCCGCCGACCCGGGCGATGCGGCGGTGCCCCAGGGCGACCAGGTATTCCACGGTCTCCACGAGCGCCGTGGCGTCGTCGGACCAGACGTGGGCCAGCCCGCCGGTGTGCCCGGGGCCGCCGATCACCACGGCCGGCAGTTGCAGCTCCTCCAGCGCCGGCACCCGCCGGTCGTCGGTGCGCAGGTCGCAGACGAAGACCCCGTCGACGCGGCGCTCGGCCCACCAGCGGCGGTAGACCGCGATCTCGGCGTCGGGGTCGGCGACCACCTGGAGGGTCAGCGCGTACGAGCGGGCGGACAGCTCGGCCTCGACGCCGCTGATCAGCTCCATGAAGAACGGCTCGATGCCGAGTATCCGGGCCGGGCGGCACAGGGCGAGGCCCACGGCGTTGGCGCTGGCGCCGGAGAGCGCCCGGGCGGCGCTGCTCGGGCTGAACCCGATCTCCGCGGCGATGGCCAGGATGCGCTGGCGGGTCGCCTCGGAGACGCCGGGCTGCCCGTTCAGCGCGTACGAGACCGCGCCCTTGGAGACCCCGGCCCGCCGCGCGACGTCGGCGATGGTCGGCCGCTTCACCGGCGTGTTCCTCCACTTGCTCGGCCCGCCCCGGGGCGGGTGCACGGTGCCGGGGTGGCCGGCGGCCCTCACGCTACTGCAACCGGGTGGGGCCGGCGGTCGGGGCCGGGCCCCGTGCGTGGCGCGGCCCCGGGGCTGCGCTTGCGCGGTTAAGCCTGCGCAGGGCACCGAAAGGTTACGGAACAGGCACCCAGTTAACCGGCCGTTGACACTGGTGGGGTCGGCCCGTACGGTGGCGTCACTTATCCGGTTCAGTCAACGTCTCTCGATGTCGGGAGCGTTTCCATCTTGCTCGGAGGAAGACATGAGACGGTCCTGGAGCCACTGGGCCCGCGCGGTCGCCGTGGGGGCGGTCGGCCTGACCATGGTGGCCGCGTGCAGCGGCAGGAGCACCACCGGCGGTGACGACGCGGGTGGCGGCACGGTCACCCTGAAGATCAATTTCTGGGGCGACTTCGGGCTCCAGGACCTCAAGACCAAGTACGAGGCCGAGCACCCCAACGTCAAGATCCAGCTCAACTCGGGCGAGTACAACGCCCAGCACGAGGACCTGCAGAAGAAGCTGGTCGCCGGCTCGGGCGCGGCGGACATCGCCGCCATCGACGAGGGCTACGTCGTGCAGTTCCGCAGCCAGTCCGACAAGTTCGTCAACCTGCTCGACAAGGGCGCCGGCTCGTTCGAGAGCAAGTACCTGCCGTGGAAGTGGAAGCAGACGCTCTCCGCCGACGGCAAGACCCAGATCGGCCTCGGCACCGACGTCGGCGGCCTGGCCATGTGCTACCGCACCGACCTGTTCGCCGCCGCCGGGCTGCCCACCGACCGCGACCAGGTCTCCGCGCTGTGGCCCACCTGGGACAAGTTCATCGAGGTCGGCCAGCAGTACACCGGCAAGACCAAGAAGAAGTTCATCGACTCGGGCACGAACCTGTTCAACCCGATCCTCGGCCAGCAGCAGGCCGGCTTCTACAACGAGCAGGAGCAGCTCCAGATGGACGGCGGCCCGAAGGTCGCCTTCGACTACACCGTCAAGGCGCTGCAGGCCGACATCTCCGCCAAGCTCGTCAGCTTCCAGGCCGACTGGGACAAGGGCTTCACCAGCGGCGCGTTCGCCGTCCTCGCCTGCCCGGCGTGGATGCTCGGCCACATCAAGGACACCGCCCCCGGCACCGAGGGCAAGTGGGACATCGCGGCCGTGCCCGGCGGCGGCGGCAACTGGGGCGGCTCGTTCCTGACCATCCCCAAGCAGAGCAAGAACGTCGACGAGGCGTACAAGCTGCTGGAGTGGCTGGTGCAGCCGGAGCAGCAGATCGAGATCTTCAAGAAGGTCGGCAACCTGCCGTCGCAGCCGGCCCTCTACGCCGACCCGGCGATCGCCGAGTTCAAGAACCCGTTCTTCAACGACGCCCCGGTCGGGCAGATCTTCCCGAAGATGGCGCAGGGCCTCACCCCGCAGTACCAGGGCAAGAAGAACGGCCCGACGCGGGTGAACGTGGAGAACGTCATCCGGCGGGTGGAGAACGGGACGCTGAAGCCGGACGCCGCCTGGGCCGAGGCGGTCAAGGAGGCCGAGAAGGCCAGCAGGTCCTGACGCCCCGGCGACCGGTGGCGGGGCGGCCCGGCCCCGCCACCGGTCGCCGCCCCGGCCCCCGCGTCGCCCCCCGGCGCGGGGCCGGGGCGACGCCCTCCCCGACACCCCCGACAGTCCGACCGGCCCTGGAGCGTCCCCATGTCCACGACCCGCGCCGCGCCACCGTCCCCCCGCTCCGCGCCCGAGCGCGGCACCGGCGGATCCGGGGCCGACGAGCGGCGGCTCACCTGGCGCAACCGGCTGTACCGCTTCGACATGCGCTACATGCCGTACCTGATGATCGCGCCGTTCTTCCTGCTGTTCGCCGTCTTCGGCCTGTTCCCGCTGCTGTTCAACGGCGTGGTGTCGCTGCGCAACTACGAGCTGGACGACCCGACGCTGCCGTACTGGGCCGGGTTCGACAACTTCGCCCGGCTCGCCGGCGACGAGGACTTCTGGAACGCCCTCTACAACACGTTCGGCATCTTCCTGCTCTCCTCGCTGCCGCAGCTGCTGCTCGCCCTGGTGATCGCCTCGCTGCTCAACCGCAGGCTGCGCGCCCAGACCTGGTGGCGGGTCGGCATCCTGCTGCCGTACGTCACGCCGATCGTCGCCTCCACGATGGTGTTCAGCGTCTTCTTCTCCCGCGACTTCGGCATGGCCAACTGGCTGCTCGGCCCGTTCGGCGGGGGCGACGCCCCGATCGACTGGCGGGCCGACAAGCTGCACTCCTGGATCGCCGTCGCCACCATGGTCAACTGGAAGTGGATCGGCTACAACGCGCTGCTCTACCTGGCGGCGATGCAGTCCATCCCGCGCGACGTCTACGAGGCGGCGGCCATCGACGGCGCAGGCCCGTGGAAGCAGCTCTGGCGGATCACCGTGCCGATGATCCAGCCGGTCGTCGTGTTCACCGTCGTGCTCTCCACCATCGGCGGACTCCAGCTCTTCACCGAGCCGATGCTGTTCGACCTCAACGCGCAGGCGGCCACCGGCGGCCCGAACGGCGAGTGGCAGACCATCGCCCAGCTCATCTACAAGGTGGGCTGGAAGGACCTCAACCTCGGCTACGCCGCCGCGATGTCCTGGGCCCTGTTCCTGATCATCCTCGTCGTCGCCGGCATCAACACCTGGCTGACGAGCCGCCTGTCCGGAGGGCGCAAATGAGTGTCGACACCGCGCCGAGGCCCGTGGAGCAGGCCCCCGCGCCCCGGGGCAGCCGGGCCCGGCTGATGGGCCGCGCCCCGCAGGACACCCCGGCGGGCCTCGGGACGTACCTGCTGCTGGCCGTGACGATCCTGTTCTCGGTCTTCCCGCTGTACTGGATGTTCGTCATCGCCACCAGCGACGACGAGGCCCTCGCGAAGATCCCCCCGGCGGTCGTGCCCGGCAACCAGTTCCTGGTCAACCTGGACGAGGTCTTCTCCCTCCAGGACGTCTTCTTCGCCGCCGGCCTGATCAACAGCTTCATCGTCTCCACCGTGGTCACCGCCTCGGTGCTGTTCTTCTGCTCGCTGGCCGGGTTCGCGTTCGCCAAGCTGCGCTTCAAGGGCAGTGGGTGGCTGATGCTGTTCGTGGTGCTCACCCTCACCGTGCCCAACCAGCTCGGCATCGTGGCGCTCTACATCGTGATGGGCAAGCTCGGCTGGAACGGCACCCTGCTCGCCGTCATCGCGCCCGGCCTGGTCACCGCGTTCGGCGTGTTCTACATGCGGCAGTTCATCGTCAACTCCGTCCCCGACGAGCTAATCGAGTCGGCCCGGGTGGACGGGGCGACCACCATGCGGATCTACTGGAGCATGGTGCTGCCGGCGATCCGGCCCGCGCTCGCGGTGCTCGGCCTGCTCACGTTCGTGGCCACCTGGAACGACTTCCAGTGGCCGCTGATCACGCTCAGCGGCACCGACTTCCCCACCTCGATGGTGGCCATCTCCGACCTGGCCAGCGGCAACTACGTGATCTACCGGCGGGTGCTGGCCGGCGCGTTCGTCGCCACGATCCCCCTGCTGGTCATGCTGTTCGTCGGCGGGCGTCAGATCGTCCGCGGAATCATGGAAGGCGCGGTGAAGTCTTGATCCGGCAATCGTTGCACGAGGGTTGGCTGCTGCGGGCCGTCGCCGGCGGCCAGGTGCCGCCGCAGGTGGCCGGCCGGTCGGTCCCGGCGACCGTGCCCGGCTGCGTGCACACCGACCTGCTCGCCGCCGGGCTGATCCCCGACCCGTACCTCGACGACAACGAGACGGCGCTGGCGTGGATCGGGCGCACCGACTGGGTCTACGAGACCACGTTCGACGCGCCGGCCGGCGACGCCGACCGGGTCGACCTGGTCTGCGCCGGCCTCGACACGGTCGCCACGCTCGCCGTCAACGGCGTCGAGGTCGGCCGCGCCGAGAACATGCACCGGGGCTACCGGTTCGCCGTGGCGGACGCGCTGCGGCCGGGGGCCAACACGCTGACCGTCCGGTTCGACTCGCCGTACCGCTACGCCGAGGCGCACCGGGACCGGCTCGGCGACCGGCCCAACGCGTACCCCGAGCCCTTCAACTTCATCCGCAAGACGGCCTGCAACTTCGGCTGGGACTGGGGGCCGACGGTCGTCACCGCCGGCATCTGGCAGGACATCGGCCTGCACGCCTGGTCCACGGCCCGGCTCGCGACGGTCCGGCCGCTGGTCACCGTCGCCGACGGCGTCGGCCGGGTCGAGGTGGTCGTCGAGGTCGAGCGCGCCGCCGACGAGCCCGTCACCGTCCGCGCGACGGTGGCCGGGTCCGCCGCCGAGGCCGTCGTCGCGGCGGGGGAGCGCACGGCCGTGCTGACCGTCGAGGTCCGCGACCCCGCGCTGTGGTGGCCCCGGGGGTACGGGGACCAGCCGCTGCACCCCCTCGACGTGACCCTGCACGCCGCCGACGGCCGGGAGTTGGACGCCTGGTCCCGCCGGATCGGCTTCCGCACCGTGCGCCTGGACACCGCACCCGACGCTCACGGCTCCGCGTTCACCCTGGTCGTCAACGACGTGCCGGTGTTCGCCCGGGGGGTCAACTGGATCCCCGACGACGCGTTCCCGAACCGGGTCACCCGGGCGCGGCTGGCGCACCGCTTCGACCAGGCCGTCGGGGCGAACATCAACCTGCTGCGCGTGTGGGGCGGCGGCCGGTACGAGTCGGAGGACTTCTACGAGCTGGCCGACTCCCTCGGGCTGCTGGTGCAGCAGGACTTCCTGTTCGCCTGCGCGGCGTATCCGGAGGAGGAGCCGTTCCGCTCCGAGGTGGAGGCCGAGGCGCGCGAACAGGTCACCCGGCTGGCCGCCCACCCGTCGCTGGTGCTGTGGACCGGCAACAACGAGAACATCTGGGCCTGGCACGACTGGGGCTGGCAGGAGCGCCTCGCCGGCCGCACCTGGGGCCGGGGCTACTACCTGGAGCTGCTGCCCCGCGTCGTCGCCGAGCTGGACCCGACCCGCCCGTACTGGCCGGGCAGCCCCTGGTCGGGCAGCGAGGACGTCCACCCCAACGACCCGGCGCGCGGCAGCATGCACATCTGGGACGTGTGGAACACCGACGACTACACGAAGTACCGCGAGTACCTGCCCCGGTTCGTCGCCGAGTTCGGCTACCAGGCGCCCCCGGCGTACGCGACGCTGCGCCGGGCGATCTCCGACGACCCGCTCGCCCCCGACTCGCCGGGGATGGCCCACCACCAGAAGGCCATCGACGGCGACGCGAAGCTCCAGCGGGGCCTGGACGCGCACCTGCCCCCGCCGGCCGACTTCGCCGAGTGGCACTACTTCACGCAGCTCAACCAGGCCCGCGCCATCCAGCTCGGGGTGGAGCACTTCCGCTCGCACCGGCCGGTGTGCATGGGCACCATCGTGTGGCAGCTCAACGACTGCTGGCCGGTCACCTCCTGGGCGGCCGTCGACGGCGACGGCCGGCGCAAACCGCTGTGGTACGCGCTGCGCCGTGCGTACGCCGACCGGCTGCTCACCGTCCAGCCCCGCGACGGCGGGCTGGCGCTGGTGGCCGTCAACGAGACCGGGCGGCCGTGGCGGGCCCCCGCCGCCGTCACCCGGGTCACGGCGGACGGCGAGCCGAGGGCGAAGTCGACGTACGACCTCGACGTGCCCGCGTACGCGACGGTGGAGCTGGCGCTGCCGGCGGACCTGGCCCGGCCGGAGCAGGCCCGGCGGGAGCTGCTGGTCGCCGAGGCCGACGGCGACGCCGGGCGGGCGTTCTGGTTCTTCGCCGAGGACCGCGACGCCGACTGGCCGGCGGCCGAGTACGACGCCACGGTCGAGGAGGTCGACGGCGGGCAGCGGGTACGCGTCACCGCCCGCACGTTCCTGCGCGACCTGACCCTGTTCCCGGACCGGCTCGACCCGGCCGCCGAGGTCGACGAGGCCCTGGTGACGCTGCTGCCGGGGGAGTCGGCGACGTTCACGGTGCGGGCCCCGCGCCCGCTCGACGCCGCCGCGCTCACCACAAGCCCGGTCCTGCGCACGGTCAACTGAGGTGCAAGGAGGGGCCCCTGTTGACGCTTCCTGTATAGGAAGGGGCCCCTCCAAACACCCCGCAGGCGCTTGACAGTGGCCGAGTTCATGCACGAGAGTCGATGCGTTCCCGAGGTGCGGCGGCGCGCGCCTTCCCCTTTCCCCGAAGGGCCTGCGCGATGCCGCTCTCGTTCGACCGCCGCCACCTGCTGCGCCTCGGCGGCGCCACCCTCCTCGTCGCCGCCCCCGCCACCGGCCTCGGCCTGCCCGCCCTCGCCGCCGCCACGGTCACCGCCGACCTGGTCGTCTACGGCGCGACGTCGGCCGGGATCATGGCCGCCGTGCAGATGCGCCGGCTGGGGCGCACCGCGCTGATCGTGGAGCCGGGCGGCCACGTCGGCGGGCTGACCACCGGCGGCCTCGGCTACACCGACAGCGGCACCAGCGCCGCCATCGGCGGCCTCGCCGGGGAGTTCTACCGCCGGGTCCACGCGAAGTACGCCGGCACGGCCGTCACGCCCACCTCCCCGATGCGGCTGGTCTTCGAGCCGCACGTCGCCGCCGCCGTCTTCGCCGACCTGCTCGCCGAGCACGCGATCCCGGTCTACCTCGACACCCGGCTCACCTCCGTGACCCGCGCCGGCGACCGGCTCACCGGCCTGGCCACCGACAACGGGCAGCTCTTCGCGGGCGGCATGTACGTCGACGCCACGTACGAGGGCGACCTCATGGCGGCGGCCGGGGTGTCGTACACGGTGGGCCGGGAGGCCAACTCGGTGTACGGCGAGACGATCAACGGGGTGCAGCTGCGCGGGGCGCACCAGTTCACCCTGCCCGTCGACCCGTACGTGGTGCCGGGCAACGCGGCGAGCGGCCTGCTCCCCGGCATCTCCGCCGCCCCCGTCGCGCCCAACGGCACCGGCGACGACCGGATCCAGGCGTACAACTTCCGGATGTGCCTCACCCGGGCCGCCGACCGGATCCCGTTCCCGAAGCCGGCCGGCTACGACCCGGCCGACTACGAGCTGCTGCTGCGCTACGTGCAGGCCGGCTACACCGGCCCGTTCTTCACCACCCAGAGCGTCGGCGGCGGCAAGACCGACTCCAACAACACCGGGGCGTTCTCCACCGACTTCATCGGGGCCAGCCACGGGTATCCGACGGCCACCTGGGCGCAGCGGGACAGCATGGTGGCCGAGCACCGGGCGTACCAGCAGGGCCTGCTGTGGTTCCTGGCCAACGACCCCCGGCTGCCGGCGTCGGTCCGGGCCGACACCGCCGCCTGGGGCCTGGCCGCCGACGAGTTCACCGCCACCGGCGGCTGGCCACCCCAGTTGTACGTCCGCGAGGCGCGGCGGATGCTCGCCGACTACGTGATGACGGAGCGGGACTGCCGGGGCGCGGTGCGGGTCGCCGACTCGGTCGGCCTGGCCAGCTACACGATGGACTCGCACAACTGCCAGCGGGTGGTGGTGAACGGGGTGGTGAAGAACGAGGGTGACGTGCAGGTGGGGGTGCCGGGGCCGTACCCGGTCAGCTACCGGTCGATCGTGCCCGCGCAGGGGCAGTGCGCGAACCTGTTCGTCCCGGTCTGCCTGGCGGCCAGCCACATCGCGTACGGCTCGATCCGGATGGAGCCGGTGTTCATGATCCTCGCCCAGTCCGCCGCGACGGCGGCGAAGCTGGCCCTGGACGCGGGCGTGCCGGCGCAGCGGGTCGACGTCGGCGCACTCCAGGCCCGGCTGCGCGCCGACGGGCAGATCCTCACCTGGCCGCCCGTCACCGAGGGCGAGATCGTGGTCGACAACCGTTCGGCCGGGGTGACCCGGGGCGGGGCCTGGGTGGGCAGCACCGCCGTCGGCGGCTACTACGGCACCGACTACGAGCACGACGGCAACACCGGCAAGGGCGTCAACCGGCTGCGCTTCACCCCGGCGCTGCCGGCCGCCGGCACGTGGACGGTCCACCTGCGCTGGACGGCCGATCCGAACCGGGCGAGCAACGTCCCGGTGGACGTGGCGCACGCCGGGGGCGTGACCACCCGCACGGTGGACCAGCGCGGCTCGGGCGGCCAGTGGGTGTCGCTCGGGGCGTACGAGTTCGCGGCGGGCTCGGCGGGCAGCGTGCTGATCCGCACGGAGGCCACCGACGGGTACGTGGTGGCCGACGCGGTCCGGTTCGTCCCGACGGCCTGACCGGGGCGCGGGGTGCCCCGGCTCGCGACTTGAAGACTTCTGCAAGTGGTAAAGTCTTCACGTATGGGTCGTCGAGCCGGGGGTCCCCAGGTGTCCGTGCCGCTGTACCAGGCCAAGGCCGAGCTGTTCCGCACCCTCGGGCACCCCGTGCGCATCCGCGTGCTCGAACTGCTCCAGGACGGGCCGAAGCCCGTCCGCGACCTGCTCGCCGCCATCGACGTCGAGGCGTCCAACCTCTCCCAGCAGCTCGCCGTGCTGCGCCGCGCTGGCATGGTCGCCTCCCACCGCGACGGCCCCCTGGTCATGTACTCCCTCAGCACCCCCGACGTGGCCGACCTGCTGGCCGCCGGGCGGCGCATCCTCGGCGCGGTCCTCACCGACCGCGACGCCCTCCTCGACGAGCTGCGCGCCGACGCCGTGCCGGCTGCCGGCTCGGCTCCGGCCTCCAGCGGGGAGACCGGCTCGCGGCCCGGCGCGGCCCGGTGAGCGCCGCCACAGCCGCCACCTCCGCGGCAGTCGCCGTCCGCGAGCGCGTCCTCGGCCTGCTGCCCGGCCGCGCCGACTGGCACGCGGTACGCCGCTCGCCCCGCCGCGACCTGCTCGCCGGCCTCACCGTGGCGATCGTCGCCCTGCCGCTGGCCCTCGCCTTCGGCGTCACCTCCGGGCTCGGCGCACAGGCGGGGCTGGTCACCGCCGTCGTCGCCGGTGCCGTGGCCGCCGTCTTCGGCGGCTCCAACCTCCAGGTCTCCGGCCCCACCGGCGCGATGACCGTGGTGCTGGTGCCCGTGGTGCAGCAGTTCGGCCCGGCCGGGGTGCTGATGGTCGGCGCGCTGGCCGGCCTCGTCCTGATCGCCCTCGCGCTGGCCCGCCTCGGCCGGTACGTCCGCTACCTGCCCACCCCCGTCATCGAGGGCTTCACCGCCGGCATCGCCGTGGTCATCGCCCTGCAACAGGTGCCCGCCGCGCTCGGCGTCACCGACGCGCACGGCGACCGGGTGTGGGCGGTGGCCGCCGACGCGGTCGCCCGGTTCGTCGTACACCCCCGGCCGGCGGCCCTCGCGGTGGCCCTCGGCGTCGCGGCGCTGATGCTGCTCGGCGGCCGCTGGCGGCCCGGCGTGCCGTTCTCCCTGCTCGGGGTCGCCGCCGCGACGATCCTCGCGGAGACCGCGCCGGTCGACCTGGTCCGCATCGGCGCATTGCCGCAGGGGCTGCCCGCGCCGTCGCTGGGCTTCCTCGACCCCGGCGCGGTGGGCGTACTGCTGCCCTCCGCGCTCGCCGTCGCCGCCCTCGCCGCCCTGGAGAGCCTGCTGTCGGCCACCGTCGCCGACGGGATGACCGTCGGCGAACGGCACGACCCCGACAAGGAGCTGTTCGGGCAGGGGCTGGCCAACCTCGCCTCCCCGCTGTTCGGCGGCATCCCGGCCACCGCCGCCATCGCCCGCACCGCCGTGAACGTGCGCGCCGGGGCGTCGTCGAAGCTGGCCGCGCTGACCCACGCCGTCGCGCTCGCCGCGATCGTGCTCGCCGCCGCGCCGCTCGTCGGCCGCATCCCCCTCGCGGCGCTCGCCGGGGTGCTGCTCGCCACCACCGTACGGATGGTCGAGGCCGCCTCGCTCCTGGCCCTCGCGCGCGCCACCCGGGGCGACGCGCTGGTGCTCGTGCTCACCTTCGCCGTCACCGTGATCTGGGACCTGGTGACCGCCGTGGCCGTCGGCATCGCCGTCGCGATCGTCATCGCGCTGCGCGCGGTGGCCCGCAGCGCCAGACTGGAGCAGGTGCCCCTCGACCGGGGCGAGCACAGCGCCGAGGAGCACGCGCTGCTCGACGAGCACATCGTGGCGTACCGGCTGGACGGGCCGCTCTTCTTCGCCGCCGCGCACACCTTCCTGCTCCAGCTCTCCGACGTCGCCGACGTGCGGGTGGTCATCCTGCGGATGTCCCGGGTGTCCGCGCTGGACGCCACCGGGGCACACGTGCTGGGCGACGCCATCCGGCGGCTGCGCGGCCGGGGGATCACGGTGCTGCTCTCCGGCATCACCCCCGGCCACGACCAGGTGCTCGCCACGCTGGGGGTGGCCGACGAGCTGCGCCGCGACGGGCTGGTCTTCCCGGACACCCCGGCCGCCATCGCGTACGCCCGCGGCCTGCTGCAGGGCGCGGCCACCGCCTGACGGCCGCCGGCCGCCGCGTCGCTCAGCGACGCGTCATGTCGGGGAGGTGGGGGTATCCCGCGCCCGGGACACCCCCACCTCCCCGACATGACCTTGAGCACCACCGTGGTCACCGTCAACCGCCTCGCCACCTGTCACCCCGGCGTACGGCGAACCCTCCGCCGCACCGAGCACGAGTCCTGAATCAGCCCCTGCCGGTCACGATCCGTCGGGCGCGCTCCAGGGCACTCGGCGGATCGAGTTGGGCGCGGAGCCCGAGCAGGTAGCCGGCCGCACTGGAGCGCCGCTCACCTGCCGACTTACGGGCCGCACGGACAGCCGTGAAGGCCTGGACGGCGAGCAGTCCGCCAGCGCCGATCATCGGTGAGAAGTTCAGGGCATGCGCGGCAAGGGCCGCCACCGTCGGCAGTTCCAGGGACTTCAAGCCGAACATCGCCCTGATCGGCTCCATGCGCAGCGCGCGTAGGCCCTGTTCGAGTTCCCGGACCGAGCTGCGCAGGTCCAACTCGACCATTGCCGCTAGCCGCGCCCTGAGGATCTCGGGATCCTCGATACCGTCCAGCCGCGCGAACTCCTCCGCCAAGCCCGTCAGGTGCACACGAAACGCATCGAACTCGGCGGCCAACGTCCGCCGTGCTCGGACGATGTCCTGTGCGGGCACGTGTTCCAGGCCTGCGGGCAGCACGGATTGGAGCGCCGCGCCGGCGTACAGCACCGAACTGCTGGATGAGGAGGCACCGGGCGGCCGGGTATTCACCAGCGCCGCGCCCAACTCCTGCACTGTCCAGTCCTCGGGCAGAGCGAACAGCCGTAGATCGTGCGTCACTGGTAGCAGTTGGTTGGCCCGGGAGATCCGCTGCGCCAAGGCACAGGAGTACACGGCCACCAGGCGCGGGTGCATTCCCACCCATTGCGCGTCGTCCCGTATCCCCGTCAGGGGATCGAACCGTGTCATCGTCGCGAGCCCGCGATCGCGCAGCAGTTCGATGAACGCCCTGTTGTCTCCCAGCTGGCTGGCGTGGATCCACGCGAAACGTGCCTCATCCTGAAACCACGGGTTATCGACTTCTATCCCAAAGCCACCGCCTCCCGGGTAGTCAGGGAGCAGGTAGCGCTCCAGCGCCTCGGTGTCTTGCTGAACGAGCTCGCCGAACTCCCGGGCTGTGCTCGCGGCCTGCGGGCCTGGGTCGACGTCGAGAAGGAAGTCGAGCTCGGCACGCAGCACATTGGCTGTCTCCGAGTCGCGTACCGGATAGCCCGGCGGTCGGATTCGCGCGACCTGCGGCAGGTAGAGCGCCGCGGCCTTCAGCCAGGTGTCGTCCCGGACGTGGAAGTACGGGTAGTACAGCCCGATGTCGTTGATCTGCATCCCGATCGACCGCCGTTCAATTGTCCGCCATGCAGAGGATCCCACGGAATCGATGCCTATTGGTGCCGGCGGGCGATGTGCCAATGGTGACGACGGCTTGGAGGCCGAGGGTATCGATCTGCGCCTTCATCGACGACTACCCGGTGCTGCTCTCCGGCATCACCCCCGGCAACGATCAGGTGCTCGCCACCCTCGGGGTTGCACCGCACGAGTGGGCGCGCTCGTTCGCCGGCCGGCCCGGGGTCTACGTGGCGCG
Source organism: Micromonospora haikouensis (assembly GCF_000876225.1). Lineage (NCBI taxonomy): Bacteria > Bacillati > Actinomycetota > Actinomycetes > Micromonosporales > Micromonosporaceae > Micromonospora > Micromonospora haikouensis. Next base: position 1,958,982 of record NZ_JXSX01000001.1, read on the forward strand.
CGGCACGGTGGAGTTGCTGGAGGTCGTGGACGCCATCCTCGACCGGGTGCCCGCCGCCCCGAGCTGGAGGGCTTTCCTGAGTTCGCCAGCCTCTGACCCGAGGTGGTCCGATTCATCGCCCTGACCCGGAACCGCTGAGCCGGCATCCACCGCCGACCGGCCAGCGGAGACCTTCGCTTCCATGAGAGTGGATCGTGGACAGTTGCCGTTCGCTGCGTGCGGGAACTGTCCACGATCGGCCGCGGCCGGCGTGCCGCAGGCACCCGGGCCTGCCCGGGCGGGGACCGCCGGGCGGTGAGAAGGGGGCCCCGCTAGACGCCAGGCGTCAACAAGGGGCCCCTCCTTTCACCTCACTCCGGCACGCGGCGGTACGCGCCGTCGCTGGCCGACGTGGCCATCGACGCGTACGCCCTCAGCGCCGCCGACACCGGGCGCTGCCGGTCTGCCGGCGTGTACGGCTTGGGGCGCTTCTCCTGCGCGATGCGCCGCGCCTCCAGCACGTCGTCGGGCACGTTCAGCTCGATCGTCCGGCCCGGGATGTCGATGACGATCTCGTCGCCGGGCTCGACCAGGGCGATCAGGCCGCCGGAGGCCGCCTCGGGGGAGACGTGCCCGATGGACAGCCCCGAGGTGCCGCCGGAGAACCGGCCGTCGGTGAGCAGCGCGCAGGAGCGGCCCAGCCCCCGCCCCTTGAGGAACGAGGTCGGGTAGAGCATCTCCTGCATGCCGGGGCCGCCCTTCGGGCCCTCGTAGCGGATCACCACCACGTCGCCGGCGACGATCTCCTTGGCCAGGATCGCCGTGACGGCGTCGTCCTGCGACTCGTAGACCTTGGCCGGGCCGCGGAAGGTCAGGCACTCCTCGGGCACGCCGGCGGTCTTCACCACGCAGCCGTCCGGGGCGAGGTTGCCGTGCAGGATGGCCAGCCCGCCGTCGGCGCTGTACGCGTGTTCGCGGTCCCGCACGCAGCCGCTGGCCGCGTCGGTGTCCAGCGTCGACCAGCGGTTGGTGGTGGAGAACGGCTCGGTGGTGCGTACCCCGCCGGGGGCGGCGTGGAACAGCTCGATCGCCTCCGGGGTGGCGGAGCCGCCGCGCACGTCCCAGTCGGCGAGCCACTGGGCGAGGGAGGGGGAATGCACGGAGTGCACGTCGCGGTGCAGCAGCCCGGCGCGGTCCAGCTCGCCGAGGATGGCGGGGATGCCGCCGGCGCGGTGCACGTCCTCCATGTGGTAGTTCGGGGAGTTCGGCGCGACCTTGGCCAGGCAGGGCACCCGGCGGGAGACGGCGTCGATGTCGGCGACGGAGAAGTCCAGCTCGGCCTCTCTCGCGGCGGCGAGCAGGTGCAGGATCGTGTTGGTGGACCCGCCCATGGCCACGTCGAGGGCGACGGCGTTCTCGAACGCGGCCCGGTTGGCGATCTGCCGGGGCAGCACGGAGGCGTCGTCGCCGTCGTACCACCGCTTGGCGATCTCCACGACGGTGCGCCCGGCCTCGACGAACAGCGACCGGCGGGCGGCGTGGGTGGCCAGCGTCGAGCCGTTGCCGGGCAGGGCCAGGCCGATGGCCTCGGTGAGGCAGTTCATCGAGTTGGCGGTGAACATGCCGGAGCAGGAGCCGCACGTCGGGCAGGCGGACCGCTCGATCTCGCCGAGCTGGTCGTCGGTGACCGCCTCGTTGGACGAGGCGATCATCGCGTCGATCAGGTCGATCTTGGAGTGGACGATCCCCTCGATCGCCACCGTCTTGCCGGCCTCCATCGGGCCGCCGGAGACGAAGACGGTGGGGATGTCGAGCCGCAGCGCGGCCAGCAGCATGCCCGGCGTGATCTTGTCGCAGTTGGAGATGCAGACCAGGGCGTCGGCGCAGTGCGCGTTGACCATGTATTCGACGGCGTCGGCGATCAGCTCGCGGCTGGGCAGCGAGTAGAGCATGCCGCCGTGGCCCATGGCGATGCCGTCGTCCACGGCGATGGTGTTGAACTCGCGGCCGACCCCGCCGGCCTCCGCGACCGCGTCGGCGACGAGGCCGCCGAGGTCCTTGAGGTGTACGTGGCCGGGGACGAACTGGGTGAAACTGTTGGCGATGGCGACGATCGGCTTGCCGAAGTCGTCGTCGGTCATCCCGGTGGCCCGCCAGAGGGCCCGGGCGCCGGCCATCGTCCGACCGTGGGTGGAGGTCCTCGACCGCAGCTCAGGCATGGGTACCAGTCTTGCACCGCCGGACGGGCCGCCGCCGGGGCGCGGCCCCGTGTCCCAACAGATGCACACCCGGCCCCCCACGGACAGCGGGCATCCGGCACAGTTGGGAGCGTGCACTTCCCCCCGGGCATGATCGCCGTCGCGGTGCTGAGCGGGCTCGTCGCCGCCGGCGCGACCGCCCTGTTGGTCGCCTCCGCCCGGCGGGGCGGCCGCCAGTGCGGGCGGGCCGCCGGGCTGGTCGCCGTGGCGGGGGGCTTCGCGGTGGCCGGCCTCGCGGTCGGGCTGACCGTGGCGCTGACCGGCGAGCACCTGGCCCACCGGCAGGGGCAGCGCACCGGCTGGGCCACCCTGGTTTCGATCGGGGTCGCGGCGAGCGCGCTCGCCTTCGGCGCGGGCCTGCTGCGGCTGCCCGGCGCGGGGGTGACCCGCGCGGCGACGGCCCGCCTGGTCCTCGACAGCGTGACCATGGCCACCGCGCTCTGGTTCGTGGGCTGGGTGCTCTTCTCCGAGCCGACCCGGCTGCTCGGCACCGCCACCCCGATGGCCTGCGCGCCGATCCTGCTGGCCACCGTCAGCGTCGCGCTCACCGCCGGGCTCACCCTGATCGTGCTCCTGCGCGCCGCCCGGCCCCGCCGCCGGTTGGCCCTGCTCGGCACCGGGATCACGGCGGTGACCTCCGGCGGGCTCGGCATCGCCGGCGGGCTCTGCCAGGCCGTGCCGGGCATGGTGCTTGCCGGCGCCGCGCTGCTCGCGGCGGGGCTGTTGACCGCCGCGCTGGTCGTGCGCCGGGCCGACCCGCCGGGGCAGCTCGACGTCGACCTGATCGGCTCCGACGGCGCGTACGCCTTCGTCCCGATGGGCGCGATGGCCGCCTCCGCGATGTACCACCTGCTCCAGGGCGGCCGGTTCGACGCGCTGGGCATCGTCGCCGGCAGCCTGGAGGGCTTCGCCCTGGTGGCCCGGCAATACCTGGCCCTGCACGACGTGCGCCGCTACGCGGGCCGGCTGGCCGAGCGGGAGGCGCACTTCCGCGAGCTGGCGCACACCGACCCGCTGACCGGCCTGGCCAACCGGCGGGGGCTGCTGCGCGCCCTGCACCAGGCCACCGGCTCCGGTGACCCGTGCGTGCTGCTCGGGCTGGACCTCGACGGCTTCAAGAACGTCAACGACATGCGCGGGCACGACGTGGGCGACGAGGTGCTGGCGGAGGTGGGCCGGCGGCTGCGCGGCAACCTGCGCCCCGACGACCTGGCCGCCCGGCTCGGCGGGGACGAGTTCGCGGTGCTCGTGCCGGGTCGCCCGGCCGAGGCGGGGCGGATCGCCGAGCGGCTGCTGGGGGTGCTCGGCGATCCGTACGACCAGCCGGGCGGGCCGGTCTTCCTGTCGGTGAGCATCGGGGTGGCCGGGCTGCCCGACGAGCCGGACACGGAGCTGCTGCTGCGCCACGCCGACCTGGCCCTGCGCTATGCCAAGCAGCGTGGCAAGAACCGGATCGAGCACTACGACGGCGCGTACGACAAGCTGCTGCGCCGCCGCACCACGCTGGAGCACGAGCTGCGCGGGGCGATCGAACGCGACGAGCTGCGGCTGGTCTTCCAGCCGGTGGCGTCGCTGCCCTCGGTGCGCCCGGTGGGTGCGGAGGCGCTGCTGCGCTGGCACCACCCGGAGCTGGGCCACGTGCGCCCGGACGAGTTCATCCCGCTGGCCGAGGAGTGCGGGATGATCGCCAAGCTCGGCGCGTGGGTGCTGCACCAGGCGTGTTACCAGCTCTCCCGCTGGCTGGCCGACGGGCACGACGTCTGGGTGTCGGTGAACGTCTCGCCCCGGGAACTGCACGCCCCGGAGTACGTGGTGCAGGTCGCCGACGCGCTGCGCGCCCACCACGTGCCGCCGCAGCGGCTGGTGCTGGAGGTCACCGAGCACGCCGTCGCCACCGATCTCGACGAGCTGATCCGGCGGCTGACCGCGCTGCGGCGCACCGGCGTCCGGATCGCCCTCGACGACTTCGGCGCGGGATATTCGTCACTCGGCCAGCTGCGCCGGCTGCCGATCGACATTCTCAAGATCGATCACGGGCTGGTGGCCGAGCACGAGCCGGTCCGTCCGGCCGGCGCGGACGGCCCGCCCTTCGCCCCGATGGTGGACATCGTGATGCGCCTGGGGCACCAGCTCGGGCTGGAGGTGATCGCCGAGGGGGTGACCAATCCCACCGAGCTGGCCGCCGTGGTCGCCGCCGGCTGCCGGTTCGGCCAGGGCGCGCTCTTCGGCTGGGGGGTGCCCGCAGAGCACCTGGAGGCGATGCTGGAGGCCGCGACCTCGCCCGGGGCCCGCCGCTCCCCGACCCCGACCCCGGTGTCGGCACCGGCTGCCCCGCCGGCCCCGGTGCGACCGGCGCGCCTGCCCGCGCAGCGCGCCGACTGGGACGGGCCCGCGCAACGGGCCGGCTGGGAGGGGTCCGCGCAGCTCGCGGCGGGTGCCGACGGCGCGTCGGGGCAGGACGCGCCGACATCCGTTAACCAAAATGTGGGATCAGTTGACTCATCGCGTGAGATGCGGCAGGCTTGACCGCATGTCGTCGAACCGGTCTCCGCGAGTACTTACCTGAGCGCACTCTCCGTCGTCGAGAGTGCGCTGGCCCCGTGCATGTCTGCACGAGGGCCGTTTTTATTGCCATCGGACCATCGCATCGGGGCGGGCACCCGCCCGCGTCGCACGCTTGCAGAGCACCAGCCACTCCAGCCGAAGGCCTGAACCGCAATGACGAGACCCACGCCAGAGACACTCGCCCACTCCGCCCGCCGGGCCCGCGCCGGCGCCGAGCCCGCGACCGACGCCGCGGCGACCGGCCGCGCCGCCGCCGTCCCGGCCGCCCCGGCCGTACGGCAGCCCGAGCCGGTCCAGCTCTCCGGGGCCGGTTCCCTCGTGCGGTCCCTCGAGGCGCTCGGCGTCGACGTCGTGTTCGGCATCCCGGGTGGGGCGATCCTGCCGGCGTACGACCCGCTCTACGACTCCACGGTGCGGCACATCCTGGTCCGGCACGAGCAGGGCGCCGGCCACGCCGCCACCGGTTACGCCCAGGCCACCGGCCGGGTCGGCGTCTGCATGGCCACCTCCGGCCCGGGCGCGACGAACCTGGTCACCCCGATCGCCGACGCGTACATGGACTCGGTGCCGATGGTGGCGATCACCGGCCAGGTCGCGCGGCCGTCGATCGGCACGGACGCCTTCCAGGAGGCCGACATCCAGGGCATCACCCTGCCGATCACCAAGCACAACTTCCTGGTCCAGACGGCCGAGGAGATCCCGCGGGTGCTCGCCGAGGCGTTCCACCTGGCCTCGACGGGCCGTCCCGGCCCGGTGCTGGTCGACATCCCCAAGGACGTCCTCCAGGCGCAGACCACCTTCTCCTGGCCGCCGACGCTGGACCTGCCCGGCTACCGGCCGACCCTGCACCCGCACGGCAAGCAGATCCGGGAGGCGGCCCGGCTGATGACCAGCGCCCGCCGGCCGGTGCTCTACGTCGGCGGCGGCGTGCTCAAGGCCGGGGCCACCGAGGGGCTGCGCCGGCTGGCGGAGCTGACCGGCATCCCGGTGGTGACCACGCTGATGGCGCTCGGGGCGTTCCCCGACTCGCACCGGCAGCACCTGGGCATGCCCGGCATGCACGGCACCGTGGCGGCCGTCTACGGCCTGCAGAAGGCCGACCTGATCGTGGCGCTGGGGGCCCGGTTCGACGACCGGGTCACCGGCAAGCTGGACTCCTTCGCACCGGACGCGACGGTCGTGCACGCCGACATCGACCCGGCCGAGATCGGCAAGAACCGGCACGCGGACGTGCCGATCGTCGGCGACGCCAAGCACGTGATCGAGGAGCTGATCGCGGCGGTCACCACCGAGCGGGCCGCCGGGCGACCGGCCGACCTGGGCGACTGGTGGACCCAGCTCGACGACCTGCGTGAGCGCTACCCGCTGGGCTACGAGGAGCCGGCCGACGGCACCCTCTCCCCGCAGTACGTGATCGAGCGGCTGGGCAAGATCGCCGGCCCGGACGCCGTCTACGTGGCCGGCGTCGGCCAGCACCAGATGTGGGCGTCGCAGTTCATCTCGTACGAGAAGCCGGGCACCTGGCTCAACTCCGGCGGCCTCGGCACGATGGGCTACGCGGTCCCGGCCGCGATGGGGGCCAAGGTCGGGCGGCCGGACACGGTGGTCTGGGCGATCGACGGCGACGGCTGCTTCCAGATGACCAACCAGGAGCTGGCCACCTGCGCGCTGGAGGGCATCCCGGTCAAGATCGCCGTGATCAACAACGGCAACCTCGGCATGGTCCGGCAGTGGCAGACGCTGTTCTACAACGAGCGCTACTCCAACACCGAGCTGGGCACCCACAAGCACCGCATCCCCGACTTCGTCAAGCTCGGCGAGGCCCTCGGCTGCGTCGGCCTGCGCTGCGAGAACGCCGCCGACGTCGACAAGACCATCGAGGCCGCGATGGCGATCAACGACGCCCCCGTCGTGATCGACTTCGTGGTCGGCAAGGACGCGATGGTGTGGCCGATGGTCGCCGCCGGCACCAGCAACGACGAGATCATGTTCGCCCGCGGCGTCCGCCCGGCCTTCGACGAGGACGACATCTAACTATGACGATGCACACGCTTTCCGTGCTGGTGGAGAACAAGCCGGGCGTCCTGGCCCGGGTCTCCGGGCTGTTCTCCCGGCGCGGCTTCAACATCGACAGCCTCGCCGTCGGCGAGACCGAGAACCCGGACGTCTCGCGGATCACCATCGTGGTCAACGCCGAGTCGTCCCCGCTGGAGCAGGTCACCAAGCAGCTCAACAAGCTGGTCAACGTGCTCAAGATCGTCGAGCTGGACCCGCAGGTCTCGGTCGCCCGGGAGCTGCTGCTGGTCAAGGTCCGCGCCGACCGCGCGGCACGCTCCCAGGTGCTGGAGACGGTCAACCTGTTCCGCGCCCGGGTGGTCGACGTCGCGCCCGACACGCTGACGATCGAGGCCACCGGCACCCCCGACAAGCTGGACGCGCTGCTGCGCGACCTCGAACCGTACGGAATCAAGGAGATGGTCCAGTCCGGGACGGTGGCGATCGGGCGCGGCTCGCGCTCGATCACCGCGGGCCCGGCCCTGCGGGCCGCCTGATTCCCCGCCACTACCGACCGCACAAGCCACGACGGGCCATACCCGGGCCGCCGTACGAAAGGGAAGTCAATGAGCGTTGAGGTGTACTACGACGACGATGCCGACCTCGGCCTGATCCAGGCCAAGAAGGTCGCGGTGATCGGGTACGGCAGCCAGGGCCACGCCCACGCGCTGTCGCTGCGCGACTCCGGCGTCGACGTGGTGATCGGCCTGCCGGCGGGCTCGAAGAGCCGGCCCAAGGCCGAGGAGCAGGGCCTGCGGGTGCTCACCCCGGCGGAGGCCGCGGCCGAGGCCGACGTGATCATGATCCTGGCCCCGGACACCGCGCAGCGCGGCCTCTACACCGAGGCGATCGCCCCGAACCTGGCCCCGGGCAAGGCGCTCTTCTTCGGCCACGGCTTCAACATCCGGTACGACCTGATCAAGCCCCCGGCCGACGTGGACGTGGCGATGGTCGCCCCGAAGGGCCCGGGTCACCTGGTCCGCCGCCAGTACGTCGACGGCAAGGGCGTGCCCTGCCTCGTCGCCGTCGAGCAGGACGCCAGCGGCACCGCGTTCGCCCTGGCCCTGGCGTACGCCAAGGGCATCGGCGGCACCCGCGCGGGCGCGATCAAGACCACCTTCAAGGAGGAGACGGAGACCGACCTGTTCGGCGAGCAGGCGGTCCTCTGCGGCGGCGCGGCGGCGCTGGTGCAGACCGGCTTCGAGGTGCTCACCGAGGCGGGCTACGCCCCGGAGATCGCCTACTTCGAGTGCCTGCACGAGCTGAAGCTGATCGTCGACCTGATGTACGAGGGCGGCATCGCCCGGATGCGCTACAGCGTCTCCGACACCGCCGAGTACGGCGACCTGTCCCGGGGCCCGCGCGTCGTCGACGCCCGGGTCAAGGAGGAGATGCGCAAGATCCTGTCCGAGGTGCAGTCGGGCGAGTTCGCCCGCGAGTGGATCGCCGAGGACGACAACGGCCGCCCCAACTTCGCCAAGTGGCGGGCCGAGGGCGCGGCGCACCCGATCGAGGCGACCGGCCAGAAGCTGCGGTCCATGATGAGCTGGGTCGACCGGCCGATCACCGAGACCGCCTGAGCACTGCCCGCACCGCGGCGACCCGCCCGACGCTCTCCCCGGCGTCGGGCGGGTCGCCGTGTCATTTCACCCAGCCTTAACACCCTTGACATGTCGGGTTTGTGAGGGCACTCACCCCAGCGTCCGGGGCACGCCGGGCGGCCCGCGCCCTACGATCGCGGGTAGGTGCGTAGCCGGCACCTGACGGCCATGGCACGAACCAGCGCAGGGCGCAGCGCGGCGCCCCGTCGCCCCGGCCGACCGCCATACGACCTCTACGAGGACCGATGAATCCTGTCGTACTGATCGCCGAAGAACTCGCCCCCGCCGCCATCGAGGTGCTCGCCCACGACTTCGACGTCCGTCACGTCGACGGCACCGACCGCCCGGCCCTGCTCTCCGCGCTCTCCGAGGCCGACGCGGTGATCGTGCGCAGCGCCACGCAGATCGACGCCGAGGCGATCGCCGCCGCCCCGCGGCTGAAGGTGGTCGCCCGGGCCGGTGTGGGCCTGGACAACGTCGAGGTGCCGGCCGCCACCGCGCGGGGCGTCATGGTCGTCAACGCCCCCACCTCCAACATCGTCTCCGCCGCCGAGCAGGCCGTCGCGCTGCTGCTCGCCGTGGCCCGCAACACCGCCAGCGCCAGCGCCGCGCTCAAGGCCGGCGAGTGGAAGCGGTCCAAGTACACCGGCGTCGAGGTGCAGGGCAAGACCGTCGGCGTCGTCGGCCTCGGCCGCATCGGGGTGCTCTTCGCGTCCCGGATGGCCGCCTTCGGCACCCGGCTGATCGCGTACGACCCCTACATCCAGCCGGCCCGCGCCGCCCAGCTCGGCGTGCGCCTGGTCGGGCTGGAGGAGCTGCTGCGGGAGAGCGACTTCATCTCGATCCACCTGCCGAAGACCCCGGAGACCGTGGGCCTGATCGGCGAGAAGGAGCTGGCGATCGTCAAGCCGGGCGTGCGGATCGTCAACGCCGCCCGGGGCGGGCTGGTCGACGAGCAGGCCCTGGCCGACGCGATCGCCGAGGGCCGCGTCGGCGGCGCGGGCGTCGACGTGTACGCCAAGGAGCCGTGCACCTCCTCGCCGCTGTTCGCCTTCGACAACGTGGTGGCCACCCCGCACCTGGGCGCGTCCACCGCCGAGGCGCAGGACAAGGCCGGCCTCGCCGTGGCCAAGAGCGTGAAGCTGGCCCTGCAGGGCGAGTTCGTGCCGGACGCGGTCAACGTCCAGGCCGGCGGCGTCGTCGCCGAGGACATCCGCCCGCTGCTGCCGCTGGCCGAGAAGCTGGGTCGGGCGTTCACCGCCGTGGCCGGCGGGGTGGCCGCCAGCGTCACCGTCGAGGTGCGCGGCGCGGCCGTCGCCCACGACGTGTCGGTGCTCAAGCTCGCCGCGACCAAGGGGCTGTTCAGCTCGGTGGTCGAGGAGCAGGTCACCTACGTCAACGCGCCGCACCTCGCCGCCGAGCGGGGCGTCGAGGTCAACCTGGCCAGCCAGGCCGAGACGACCGACCACCCGACCCTGGTGACGGTCCGCGGCGCGCTGCCCGACGGCCGCACCGTCAGCGTCTCCGGCACGGTCGCCGCGGCGGGCGCCCGCGACGTGCTGAAGCTGACCGAGGTGGACGGCTTCGACGTGGAGATCGGCGCGGAGGGCATCCTGCTCTTCCTGCGCTACGTGGACCGTCCGGGCGTGGTCGGCACCGTCGGCACGCTGCTCGGCGAGGCCGGCATCAACATCGCTGCCATGCAGGTGGCCCGCCGGGAGGCCGGCGGCGAGACCCTGATGACCCTCACGGTCGACCAGGCCCTCGGCGCCGACCTGCTCACCTCGGCTGCCGACTCGATCGGCGCGACCTCGGCCAGCGCCGCCGACCTGCGCGACGAGTAGTCTCCGTCCACCGTGGACCGTCGCGCACGGTCCACCTGGGACGACGCGGGGCCCGGCCGAATCGGCCGGGCCCCGCGTCGTGTCGTACCGCGTCAGATCGGGTCGGGTCGGTTCGGCGGACGGGCCGGTTCAGCGCCGGGTGCGGGCGGGCGGCGGATAGACCGAACCGTCCTGGTAGTCGAAGAGCATCAGGTTGTACTCGCCGGCCAGCCGCTCGATGTCGAGCAGCACCTGGTCCTCGCAGGCGGGGTTGAGGTTCATCTCGATGTGGTCGTTCGCCGCGTGCAGCGGCACGACCTCCCACGGTGAACCCGGGCCGGCCGGCCGGTCGGGATAGCTGGCCGTGATCGCCCGGTAGAAGGCGACGACCCGCGGGTCCGGGTAACGTTCGCCGTGCTGCCCCTGCCGGCACCGTTGCACCGCTGCCCGCACGTCCGCGGGCGTGGCCCCGTCCGGGAGGGCCCACACGCTCAGATCGAAACTCACGGCGGACAGCGTGCCATCTTGTGGCCGGGAAGTCACCGCGACCCCACCGCAGGTCAACCGCGAATCTTCCGACCGTCCCCCGGAGACGGTCCGCTGTGGAGACTCTTGCGTCGAGTTGCGTCGATTCGCTAGCGTACTCGTGCGGTCACTGGCTGAGTTCGGTCGTCGGCCCGTCTTCGGGTGGCGTGGTCTGACCTCGGGCCCGGCCGGTCCCGCACCCCTCGATTGCGCGAGCCACGCGCACTCGTCGCTGATCGGCCCCCACGGTCGTTGCCGAGACCGTGGGGGCCGATCGCCGACCACCCGGCGGCCGGGATGCGAAGGCCGGCCGGTGCGGGTGGCGCGGGTCGGTTGCGGCGGCGGGCTCAGGCCCCAGCCGCCGCAGTGGCTTCGATGGCCCCGATGGCCTCAGCGCCGGCGGTGGGCGAACAGCGCCCGGTAGTCCGATCCGTTGCGGAACCAGGCCAGCCCCGCCGGGCCGGCGGCGTAGAGCGCGGTGGCGTAGGCGTCGGCCACCGCCAGGTCCGGGCCGATCACGGTGGCGGCGTCGAGCTGGTCGGCCGGCTCCCCGGTGTGCGGGTCGACCACGTGTCCCCGGCGGCCGGTCACCCCGGAGGTCCCCACCGCGCCGGCCGTCATCTCCAGCGCCAGCGGGGCGCGTCGGGGGTCGGTCGGGTGGTGCACCGCCACCCGCCACGGCCCGCCGTGCGGGGCGTGGCCGCGTACGACGAGGTCGGCGCCGGTGAGCACGGCGTAGTCGTGGATGCCGGCGGCGCGCAGCCGGGCCGCGGCCCGCTCCACCGCCCAGCCGCCGAGCAGGCCGCTCGGGTCGAAGCCGCCGGGCACCGCCCACGCGTCGAACCAGCCGTCGGTGGCCGCCCGCATCGCGGCGCACCGGTCGACCAGGTCGGCCAGCGGCGCGTACGACTCGGGGCTGATCTCTCCCCGGCGCAGCCGCGAGACCAGGCTGTCGGGGCGGGTCGGACCGTAGGTGAGGTCGACGGCGCGCAGCTCGGCGACGGCGTCGGCCAGCGCCTCGCCGACCCCGCGCCGGCCCAGCCAGCTCGGGGCGTTGAGCAGCAGCGAGTATTCGGCGGTCCCGGTCCGGACGGTGTGCTGCACGGCGATCCGGTCGACGGCGGTGCCGCCAGCGGCGTCGAGGCGGTGGCTGCGGGTGCCCAGCCGCAGGTCGGGGCGGCGGCTGGCGAAGGCGGACTGGTCGACCCAGCGGGTGCGCGGCTGCTGGTCGACCCAGCGCTGCCGGGGTTGCTCGTCGATGCGCATCGCTGCCGCTCCTTCGCTGACGGCGCCGCAGCACCGCGGCGACCACCCGTCCGGGCCCCCGTGACCCGTTCGCCACCGACCCTATGCAGGGAAGTTGACCGCACCATGAATCCCACCTGGGAGCCTGCTGTGCATTCCGCTTTCCCGAATTGTGGAAGGCTCGTACCGGGAGGCGGGACGGGGCCGTACCGTTGGGCGAAGACGACGAGGCGAGGGAGCTGAGGACGTGGCACGCATCGCGGTGGTGGCCGGTGACGGAATCGGACCCGAGGTGGTCGCGCAGGCCCTCAAGGTCGTCGACGCCGTGCTCCCCGGGGTGGAGACCACCGCCTACGACCTCGGCGCGGCCCGCTACCACCGCACCGGCGAGGTGCTGCCGGACTCGGTGCTGACCGAGCTGGCCGGGCACGACGCGATCCTGCTCGGGGCCGTCGGCGACCCGACCGTCCCGCCGGGCGTGCTGGAGCGGGGCCTGCTGCTCAAGCTCCGCTTCGCCTTCGACCAGTACGTCAACCTGCGCCCCTCGCGGCTGTGGCCCGGCGTGGCCGGCCCGCTGGCCAACGTCAAGCCCGGCGAGGTCGACCTGGTCGTGGTCCGCGAGGGCACCGAGGGGCTCTACGCCGGGGCGGGCGGCTCCCTGCACCGGGACACCCCGGCCGAGGTGGCCACCGAGGAGAGCCTGAACACCCGGCACGGCGTGGAGCGGGTCATCCGCGACGCGTTCGCCCGGGCGTCGCGCCGCGAGCGGCGCAAGGTGACCCTGGTGCACAAGACCAACGTGCTGACCCACGCCGGGTCGCTGTGGGCCCGCGCCTTCGAGGCCGTGGCCGCCGAGCACCCCGACGTCGCCACGGAATACCAGCACGTCGACGCCGCCGCGATGTTCCTCGTCACCCAGCCCCAGCGCTACGACGTGGTGGTCACCGACAACCTCTTCGGCGACATCCTCACCGACATCGCCGCCGCCGTCACCGGCGGCATCGGGCTGGCCGCCAGCGGCTGCATCAACCCGTCCGGGGCGTACCCGTCGATGTTCGAGCCGGTGCACGGCTCCGCGCCGGACATCGCCGGCCAGGGCGTCGCCGACCCGGTCGCCGCCGTGCTCTCCGCCGCCCTGCTGCTCGACCAGCTCGGGCACGCCGAGGCCGCCGCCCGGGTCACCGCCGCCGTCGGCACGGAGCTGGCCAACCGTGGCGCGGGCGTACCGTTGCGCACCGCCGAGGTAGGCGACCGGCTCGCCGGCTACGCGGTGGCCTGAACGACCGGGTAGCCGTCGCGCACCCGGCGGCCGGCACCGCCGGCACCCCTGTCAGAAGCCACCGCCCGTCGGTTGGCGCTACCCGCTGAACGAGCGTTCGGGGTAGGTTTCTGGCAGCACTTTCCTCCGGCGTGCGGTCCCGCGCGCCGTCGTTCCCCAGGGAGGCACGCGCGATGAGCGGTGGTGACATGCTCGACTTCGAGATCCGTCCGAATCCCACGCCGGTATCCGCCGTCGAACGGGCGGCCCTGCTCGCGGCCCCGGGGTTCGGCCGCGTCTTCACCGACCACATGGTCACGATCCGGTACGCCGAGGGCAAGGGCTGGTACGACGCCCGGGTCGAGGCGCGCGGGCCGATCCCGATGGACCCGGCCTCCGCCGTGCTGCACTACGCACAGGAGATCTTCGAGGGGCTGAAGGCCTACCGGCTCGCCGACGGGTCGATCACCATGTTCCGGCCGGAGGCCAACGCCGCCCGGTTCGTCGACTCGGCCCGCCGGATGGCGATGCCGGAGCTGCCGCCGGAGCTGTTCGTCGACTCGCTGCGCCGGCTCGTCGACATCGACCGGGACTGGATCCCCGAGGGCGACGGGGCCAGCCTCTACCTGCGCCCGTTCATGATCGCCAGCGAGGTCTTCCTCGGCGTCCGGCCGTCCAACGAATACCTCTACGTGGTGATCGCCTCCCCGGCCGGGTCGTACTTCTCGGGCGGGGTCAAGCCGGTCACGGTCTGGGTCTCGCCGGACTACACCCGCGCCGCCCCCGGCGGCACCGGCGCGGCCAAGTGCGGCGGCAACTACGCCGCCTCGCTCGCCGCCCAGGCCGAGGCGATCGAGGCCGGCTGCGACCAGGTCGTCTTCCTCGACGCGGTGGAGCGCCGCTACGTCGACGAGCTGGGCGGGATGAACGTCTTCTTCGTCTACGACGACGACACCCTCGTCACCCCGCCGCTGACCGGCACCATCCTGCCCGGCATCACCCGGGACGCGCTGCTCACCCTGGCCGCCGAGGCCGGCCACCGGGTCGAGGAGCGGCCGGTCAGCTTCGCCGACTGGGAGGCCGACGCGGCCAGCGGCCGGCTGCGCGAGGCGTTCGCCTGCGGCACGGCGGCGGTGATCACGCCGATCGGCCGGGTCAAGTACCCCGACGGCGAGTTCCTCGTCGCCGACGGCGGGCAGGGCCCGGTGACCACGGCGTTGCAGCAGCGGCTCGTCGACATCCAGCGCGGCCGGGCCGCCGACGAGCACGGCTGGGTGACCCGCCTGTAGGTGCAAGGAAGGGCCCCTTCTTGACGATTGGCGTAGCGGAGGGGCCCTTCTTAACCAGGCCGGGCTGGGCGGGGCGGCCGGCCGGTCCGGCTCACTCCAGCAGGTGCGCGCGGAGTGCGGCGAGCTGGGCGTCGGTGACGCCGGCGTGCCGCAGGTAGCCCTCCGCCGAGCCGTGCCCCTCCCGCAGCTCGGCCAGGAACAGCGTCATCGCCTCGGCGGGCGAGGCCAGATAGGGCGCCGGCAGGTCCCGGGCGTCCGGCATGGTGGCGGCCACCCAGGCGCTGAACCGCTGCGACGCCTCGGTGCTCAGCGCGTAGTCGGCCGCGATGTCGGCGTCGCTCACGCCCAGCGCCGACAGGGTCAGCGCGCAGACGATGCCGGTGCGGTCCTTGCCGGCCACGCAGTGCACGACGACCGGCTCGGCGGCGCTGTCGGCGATCAGCCCGACCGCCTCGGCGAGCCCGGCCGCGCCGGTGCCGGCGAGGTCGGCGTACCGGTCGGCGAGGAAGCGGGCGAGGCTCGTACCGGGCTCGTACTGGGCCTCCGCCCAGTCGGCGTGCTCGGGGTGGATGTGCCGGTAGGCGAGCCCGGGCAGCTCCGGGACCCGGCCGTCCCGGGCCACCTCGGTCGGGCGGCGCAGGTCGATCACGGTGCGCACGCCGAGGGCGGCGAACGCCTCCCGGTCGGGGCCGTCGATGCGGTGCGGGGAGTCGGAGCGGTAGAGCCGCCCCCAGCGGACCGCGTGCCCGTCGTCGGCCGGGTAGCCGCCGACGTCGCGGAAGTTGAACAGGGCGGTGAAGGGGATCCTGCGCTTGTCCTCGGTCGCGTCCACGCTGACACCGTAACGGTCGGTGGGCCGGAACCCCACCGGCCGTTACGGTGGACGGCGTTCAGCGCGCGGTGCCCGGGGGCAGGTTGCCGTAGCTCTCGTCGTAGTAGCCGCCGAGCCGGTCGCGGAACGCCGGGTCGCCGTGGCTGTCCTCGTCGTACTCGGGGGCGGCCTTGATCTGGTCGCGCTCCCGGTCGACGAACACGGTGCGGGCGTCGTGGTCGACGTGGTTGACCGTGCCGGCGGGCAGCATGACCTTCCTGCCGAAGATCCAGGGGCCGGTGTCGACCACCAGGTAGCTGCCGCCGACCTCGTGGCTCGCGCTGTCGATCTTGCCGATGCCGCCGTCGGTGGCCTCGACGTGGTAGCCGACGAGGTCGGCGTCGGCGACCGAGGGCCGGTCGCGGTAGCTCCACGGGTCGAACGCCCCGGCGGGGGCGCCGCCGGCGATCGCGCCCTGGTCGCCGTGCCGCATCGGGTCGGGCGTGCCGGTGGCGGCGTGCGGGTCGAGCCTGTCCATGGGTGCTCCTGCCCCGACCGTCGTGGTCGTCTCGGAGGGGTCGTCTCCGGACAACCACCTACCCGGGCCCCGGGCCGCCTACACGCGGACACCCGCCGGGGCCGCGGGGATGCGGCGCCGGCGGGTGTCCCCGGGCGTACGGCTCAGGCGAGCGCGGCCTGCGCGTCGAGGGCCACGGCGGCGGCGTGCACGACGGCGGCGATGCGCAGCCCCTCGTGCACCTGCTCCCGGGTGAACCCGGCGGCGCGCAGGGTCTTCTCGTGCGACTCCAGGCAGACCCCGCAGCCGGTGATCGCCGAGACGGCGAGGCACCACAGCTCGAAGTCGCCCTTCTCCACGCCCGGCCGCGCGATGATCTGCATCCGCAGCCGGGCCGGCATCGACGCGT
Organism: Micromonospora haikouensis; assembly: GCF_000876225.1. NCBI lineage: Bacteria > Bacillati > Actinomycetota > Actinomycetes > Micromonosporales > Micromonosporaceae > Micromonospora > Micromonospora haikouensis. The sequence continues at coordinate 1,975,317 of NZ_JXSX01000001.1, forward strand.
AGTTCTCGTCGCCGATGAGGTGCTTGGCCCGGTAGTAGACGTTGTTCATCGCCATGATCGTCGCGGCGCCCTTGGCCGCCTCGACCGCCTCGGCGGTGAGGTGGGTGGCCGCCTCGGCGGCGATCTCCCGCAGCACGACCGGGTTGCGGGCGGCGACGGCGCAGGCCAGCGCCGTGCCCCACGCCTGCTCCGGCTTGAGGGTGGTGGCGCCGACGGTGGAGCCCAGGTTGAGCTTGATGTCCTTGGCGTACTCGGGCAGGGCCGCCTTGATCGCGTCGAGGCCCATCGTCAGGCCCCGGCGCCGGCGAGCAGCTTGGTGGCGTCGAGGGTGTCGCCGCCCTTGTTCCAGTTGCAGGGGCACAGCTCGTCGGTCTGCAGGGCGTCGAGCACGCGCAGCACCTCGGAGACGTTGCGGCCGACGGAGCCGGCGGTCACCATGGCGAACTGGATCTCGTTGTCCGGGTCGACGATGAAGGTGGCCCGCTGGGCCACTCCGTCGGCGCCGAGCACGCCGCAGGCGTCGGTCAGCTCGCGCTTGATGTCGCTGAGCATCGGGAACGGCAGCTCACGCAGGTCGGGGTGGTCCTTGCGCCAGGCGTAGTGGACGAACTCGTTGTCCACCGACACGCCGAGCACCTGGGCGTCCCGGTCGGCGAACTCGCCGTTGAGCCGACCGAACTCGGCGATCTCCGTCGGGCAGATGAACGTGAAGTCCTTCGGCCAGAAGAAGACGACGCGCCACTTGCCCTCGTACGACTTGTGGTTGATCGACTCGAACGCCCGGTCGGCGTCCAGCGAGACGCAGGCGGTCAGTTCGTACTCGGGGAAGCGGTCACCGACAGTGAGCACGGGGTCCTCCTTGACAGCGGCACGGGGCCGGTAACTTGATCGGTTCCAGATACTGCCGCAGCGGTGTTTCGGCTCGATAGCGGCCGGATGACTTGTGAAGTCGATCACCAGCGGCGCGTTTCGCCCCGCGGTCGACGCCACCTGCGGTATGGCCACCCTCCGTGACCGTCCCGGCATGTGGATTGTTCCTCCCGAAACCCGGGTGCGGGTGGCAGAGTGGCGACCGTGACCAGCACCGTCGTCATTATTGGCAACTAGCGCGCCCGGCAACCGACTCGCCGAGCGCGCAGACCTCCCGCATCCGCGGGGGGTCTTTTTGTTGGTCCCCCTCCGCCACCCCACCCGTCCCGCCCGCGCCCGAAAGGACTCTCCATGACGTTCCAGCTGTACGACACGACGCTGCGCGACGGTGCCCAGCGCGAGGGGCTCACCTACTCGGTGGTCGACAAGCTCGCCGTGGCCCGACTGCTCGACGAGTTCGGCGTGGGCTTCATCGAGGGCGGCTGGCCGGGCGCGGTGCCCAAGGACACCGAGTTCTTCCGCCGGGCCCGCACCGAACTCGACCTGAAACACGCCCTGCTCGTGGCGTTCGGGGCCACCCGCAAGGCCGGCGTCGCCGTCGCCGACGACCCGCAGGTGCGGGCGCTGCTCGACGCGCAGACCCCGGCCGTCGCGCTGGTGGCCAAGGCCGACCTGCGGCACGTCGAGCGGGCGCTGCGCACCACCGCGCAGGAGAACCTGGCGATGATCCGGGACACGGTGCGCCACCTCGTCGCCGAGGGGAGGCGGGTCTTCGTCGACGGCGAGCACTTCTTCGACGGCTACCGGCACGACCCCGCGTACGGCGCGGAGGTCGTGCAGACCGCGCTGGCCGCCGGCGCCGAGGTGATGGTGCTCTGCGACACCAACGGCGGCATGCTGCCCTCCCACGTGAGCGCGGCGATCGCCGACCTGACCGCCCGCACCGGCGTCGACCCTGCCCGCCTGGGCATGCACGCCCAGAACGACACCGCCTGCGCGGTGGCCAACACCATCGCCGCCGTCGAGGCCGGCGTGCGCCACGTGCAGGGCACCGCAAACGGCTACGGCGAGCGCCCCGGCAACGCCGACATCTTCGCCGTCGCCGCCAACCTCCAGCTCAAGCTCGGGCTGCCGGTCCTACCGGAGGGCTGCCTGGAGCAGATGGTGCGGGTCTCCCACGCCATCGCCGAGATCGCCAACATCGCCCCCGACACCCACCAGGCGTACGCCGGGGCCGCCGCCTTCGCCCACAAGGCGGGGCTGCACGCGAGCGCGATCAAGGTGGATCCGCTGCTCTACAACCACGTCGACCCGACCGTGGTGGGCAACGACATGCGGATCCTGATCACCGAGATGGCCGGCCGGGCCAGCGTCGAGCTGAAGAGCCGCGAGCTGGGCCTGGACCTGGCCGGCCATCCGGAGACCCTGTCCCGGGTGACCCGGCGGGTCAAGGAGCTGGAGGCCGGCGGCTGGTCCTTCGAGGCCGCCGACGCCTCGTTCGAGCTGCTGGTCCGCTCCGAGCTGCCCGACGCCGCCCCGGTCCGACCGTTCGCCCTGGAGTCGTATCGGGTGCTGGTCGAGCACCGGGAGGACGGCTCGGTGGTCTCCGAGGCCACCGTCAAGATCCGGGTACGCGGCGAGCGGCTGATCGCCACGGCCGAGGGCAACGGGCCGGTCAACGCGCTCGACGAGGCGCTGCGGGTCGGCCTGTCCCGGCACTACCCGGAGCTGCGCGACTTCGAGCTGGCCGACTACAAGGTGCGCATCCTGGAGGGCAGCCACGGCACCGGCGCGGTGACCCGGGTGCTGGTGGAGACCGCCGACGGGGCGGGCCGCGACTGGACCACCGTCGGCGTGCACCCCAACGTGGTGGAGGCGTCCTGGCACGCCCTCGTCGACGCCCTCACCTACGGCCTGGACCGCGCCCACGTGTAGGGCGGCTCAGGCGGCGGGCAGGCGCAGCTCGGCGAGGACCGCGCGGTGGTCGCTGCCCGGCACCGCGCGCACCGACACGGACCGGACGGCGATCCGCCGGTCCACCAGCACGTGGTCGATCGTCACCGGCGGGATCGGGTCGCCGTCGTACGGGCCCCAGGTGCCGACGAGCCCGGCGCCGGTGGCGTCGGCCGCGTCGGCGTACCCCGTGGCGAGCAGGTCGCGCAGCGGGGCGTGGTCGAGGGTGGCGTTGAAGTCCCCGGCGAGGATCGACAGCCCCGCGTCGGGGGTGGCCGGCGGCTGCGCCGCCAGGTCGGTGCGCCAGAACCCGACCTGGTCCAGCGCGTACGGGGCCGCCGGGTGGACCGACTCGACCCGCACCGGCGGCCCGCCCGGCGGGGTGAGCGTCCCGTACGCCTGGGTGAAGCCCCAGCCGCCGCGGTGCTGCCGGATGCCGCCCCCGGCGATGGGGAAGCGGGCGTAGAGCCCCGAGCCGACGGTGCCGACCTGCGGGTTGAGCTGCCGGTGCGGCAGCAGCCCGGCCAGGCCGAGCCGGTCCAGCTCGGCCGCCGCGCCCGGGGTGAACTCCTGCACGGCCAGCACGTCGACCCGCAGGTCGCGCACCAGGCCGACCACGGTGCCGGCGTCGGCGGCGCCGGCCAGCAGGTTGGCGGTGAGCACCCGCAGCGTCGGCCCGCCGGCCCGCGGCTGCGCCGACGGCACGGCCCGGGGCGCGACCACGGCGATCAGCGCCACCGCGACCAGGGCCGCGACCGCCGCCGGCCAGCGGCGCCGCAGGGCGAGCGCGAGCAGCAGCGGCACGGGCGTCCAGGCCGCGACGTACGGGGTGAAGGCGACCGCCTGCACCGCCGGCCCCCGTTCGAGGCCGGGCAGGCGTACCGCCGCCCACACCAGCCCGGGGGTCACCGCGAGCCAGCACAGCCAGGTCCGGATCCGGGCGGCGCGACCGGCCGGGCGGGCGCGGGTGTCGGCGTAGGTGAGCACGTCGACACCGTAGCGGCAGTGCTCGACCGGCGACGCCACCCGCGCCGGGGAGGCCCCATCATGAATTGTCGAGCGTTCATGTTTCGCAATTCGGGGGGCGGGCTGAAACAGTCTGAAACGCCGCCGTCTGCCATTGACCACGCGCTTTTGCCGGTGCTACTTTCCACCTGGTTCCAGCCTCGATGTGCACGGCAATATTGGCTGCTCAAGGCGGGTGTGGGTGCTTCTCCAGCCGGCTTGGCGGCGGTCGCTCAGGCGACAATTTTGCGGTGTTGGCAGGCTCGGATAAAACCGGCTCGTTGTTTCGCGAGTCGGTCGTGTCGACACGGTCAACAAGGGGGACCTGTCATGGCAAGAATCATTTCCCGTAGGGCGGTCGCGGTCACGTTCGGCGCGCTGGTGCTGACGCTGGCCGGCGGCGGGATCGCCGCCGCCCAGACCACCACGGCGGCCAGGCCCGCGGCCCAGTCCGGGCAGCCGGGCGAACGCGCCGCCGCGCCGTCCGGACAGCCGCAGCCGACGGTGGCCGAGGCGGCGGCGGCCAAGGCGGCGATGAAGAAGGGGGTGAGCCCGTCCTACGTCAACGGCTCCACGTCCTTCGCCGTCGTCAGCAGCGCCGGCACCCTGCTCCGCTCGCGGGACGCCGTCTCCGCGACCAAGTACGGCCCCGGCCAGTACCAGGTCATCTTCAACCGCAGCCTGACCAGCGCTGCCTTCGTGGCCACGATCGGCACCACGGACTCGTGCTGCATCCCGCCGGCCGGCGAGATCTCGGTCGCGCCGCGGCTGGCCACGCCGAACGGGGTCTTCGTGCAGACGTACGACTCCACCGGCGCTCCGGCCGACCGGCCGTTCCACCTGGCCGTGTTCACTCCCTGACCCGTACGCGGGACGAGGGTGCCGGTCCCGGCGACGGGGCCGGCACCCTCGCGCCGTCCGCGCCCCCTGCGGCCTTCGGTGGCGGATGACGGTCCTCGTCCCGGTTCGGCCCGGTAAGGTGCTCGAATTCCGACGTTTGCCCGGGTGCCGGCACGGGAAGCAAGCACCGTGACGGACATCTCGGACACCCTGGCCAGCCTGCCCACCGCGGTCGATCCCGATCCGAGCGGCGTCGAGCTGGAACAGACCCTCTTCGAGGTCAAACGCGTGATCGTCGGGCAGGATCGGCTCGTCGAGCGCCTGCTCACCGCCCTCGTCGCCGGCGGCCACTGCCTCCTGGAAGGGGTCCCCGGCGTGGCGAAGACCCTCGCCGCGCAGACCCTCGCGACCGTGGTCGGCGGGACCTTCTCCCGGATCCAGTTCACCCCGGACCTGGTCCCCTCCGACATCGTCGGCACCCGCATCTACCGGGCGTCGAAGGAGAGCTTCGACGTCGAACTCGGCCCGATCATGGCCAACCTCGTGCTCGCCGACGAGATCAACCGGGCCCCGGCGAAGGTGCAGTCCGCGCTGCTGGAGGCGATGGCCGAGCGGCAGGTCTCCATCGGCGGGCGCGCCTTTCCGGTCCCCACGCCGTTCCTGGTGCTGGCCACCCAGAACCCGATCGAGTCGGAGGGGGTCTACCAGCTCCCCGAGGCGCAGCGGGACCGGTTCCTCATGAAGATCGTCGTCGACTACCCCGGGGACGCCGACGAACTGGCCATCCTCTACCGGATGAGTACCGACCGGCCCACCCCGCGCCGGGTCCTCGACCCCGAGCGGCTGCGCGCGCTCCAGCGGCGGGCCGGCGACGTGTTCGTCCACCACGCCATCGCCGAGTACGTCGTCCGGCTGATCCTGGCCACCCGGGACCCGGGCCGGTTCGGGCTGCCCGAGATCGCGCCGCTGCTGGCGTACGGGGCGAGCCCTCGGGCCACCCTCGGCCTGGTCGCCGCCGCCCGCGCCCAGGCGCTGCTGCGGGGCCGCGACCACGTGCTGCCCGAGGACGTCCGGGAACTGGCGGTCGACGTCCTGGCCCACCGGCTGGTGCTCTCCTTCGACGCGGTCGCCGACGGGGTCGCCGCCGAGGCGGTGGTCCACCGGCTGGTCGCCGCCGTGCCCCCGCCCCGGGTCGCCGCCCACCACACCGGATACGCCACCGACCTGGCGGCGGCGTGAGGGGCCCGGCCGCCCCGCCCGCCGGCTCCGCCGGGGGAGCGCGTGCCGCCGGGGGATCGGGGCCGGTGCCGCCGGACCCGACCCTGGCCGACCTCGCGCCGGACCGGCGGCTGCGCCGACTGGAGCTGACCGTCACCCGCCGCCTCGACGGGCTGCTGCACGGCGAGCACCGGGGCCTGCTGCCCGGGCCCGGCAGCGAGGTCGCCGGCAGCCGCGAGTACCGGCCCGGCGAGGACGAGGTGCGCCGGATGGACTGGGCGGTCACCGCCCGCACCACCGTCCCGCACGTCCGCGAGGTCGACGCCGACCGGGAGCTGACCACCTGGCTGCTGGTCGACGCCAGCCCCAGCATGGAGTTCGGCACCGCCGAGCTGGACAAGCGCGAGCTGGCGGTGGCCGCCGTGGCGGCGGTCGGCTTCCTCACGGCTGGCTCGGGCAACCGGCTCGGCGCGCAACTGCTCGGCGCGCCCGGGCTGCGCCGGTTCCCCGCCCGGGGCGGGCGTACCCACCTGCTCGGTCTGCTGCGGGCCCTGCTGGCCGCGCCGCGCGCCGCCGCGACCGACCCGGCCGCCGGCCCGCCCGCCGCGCCCGGCCTCGCCGACGGGCTGGTCGCCGTGGGCCGGGCCGCCACCCGGCGCGGCCTCGTCGTGGTGGTCTCCGACCTCCTCGACGGGCTACCGGACGACCCGGCCGACCCGCCGCCCTGGGAGGCGGCGCTGCGCCGGCTCGCCGTCCGGCACCAGGTGCTCGCCGTGGAGGTGACCGACCCGCGCGAGCTGGAACTGCCGGACGTCGGCCTGATCACCCTGGTCGACCCGGAGACCGGCCGCCGGCGGGAGGTCTTCACCGGCGACCGCCGGCTGCGCGAGCGGTACGCCGAGGCGGCCCTCGCCCAGCGCGACCAGATCCGCCAGGTGCTGCGCCGGTGCGGGGCGGCCCACCTGCCGCTGCGCACCGACCGCGACTGGTGCGCCGACATCGTCCGGCACGTGCACGCCCAGCGCCGGCTCGCCCTGGCCCCGGCGGCCAGCGGCACCGGCCGGACGGCCCGCCCCGGCGCGCTGTCGGGAGGTGCCGCGTGACCTGGCAGTCGCCCCTGCGGCTCTGGCTGCTGCTCGGGGTCGCCGCGCTCGCCGTCGGCTACCTGCTCGCCCAGCGCCGCCACAGCCGGTACGCGGTCCGCTTCACCAACCTGCGGCTGCTCGACCGGGTGGCCCCGCACCGCCCCGCGTGGCGGCGGCACGTGCCGGCCGGCCTGTTCCTGGCCATGCTGGCGCTGCTGGTGGTGGGCTTCGCCCGGCCCAGCGCCGAGGTGCGGGTGCCCCGGGAACGGGCCACCGTCATGGTGGCGGTCGACGTGTCCACCTCGATGCTCGCCTCCGACGTGGAACCGGACCGGCTCAGCGCCGCCAAGGACGCGGCCCGGCGCTTCGTCGACGGCCTGCCCGAAGAGTTCAACGTCGGTCTGGTCGCGTTCGCCGGCAGCGCCGCCGTGCTGGTGCCGCCCGGCACGGACCGGGAGGCCCTGCACGACGGCATCGAACGCCTCGCCGAGGGCAGCACCGGCGTGCAGGGCACCGCCATCGGGGAGGCGATCAACACCTCCCTCGGCGCGGTGCGGGCACTGGACAGCCAGGCCGCGAAGGACCTGCCGCCAGCCCGGATCATCCTGCTCTCCGACGGCGCGAACACCTCCGGCATGGACCCGATGGAGGCCGCCGCCGAGGCCGTCGACGCGAAGGTGCCGGTGCACACCATCTCGTTCGGCACGCCGTCCGGGTTCGTCGACCGGGGCGGGCGGCCCATCCAGGTGCCGGTGGACGGGCAGACCCTGAAGGCGGTCGCCGACTCCACCGGCGGCGGCTTCCACGAGGCGACCAGCCGCGAGGAACTGCGGGCGGTCTACGACGACATCGGCACCTCCGTCGGCTACCGCACCCAGCGGCAGGACGTCTCCGCCCGGTTCATCGGGCTGGGCCTGGTGCTGGCCATGGGCGCCGCGGCGGGATCGATGCGGTGGTTCTCCCGGCTGCCCTGAACGCGGCGGCCCCCACCGGCCGGCCCGAGCCGGCCGGACCTCCCCGACAGACGTGGACGTGAGGAGCAGCGGATGGCAGTACAGACCGGACTGGGCGAGCCGCGCGGGCCGTGGTTCGTCTCGCCCGAGCTCGACCCCGACGGGCGTGGCCGTCGGGACGTACCCGGTGGGGGCGGGGCCGACCGGCGGCGGAGCTGGCAGGGCCGGCTGCTGGCCGCCGCCGGGGTGGTGGCGCTGTCCACCCTGTCCGGTGCGGCGGCCGGCGCCTGGGTCGCCGACTCACCCGACGTGCCGGGCCCGGAGGCGGCGTCGGCCGCGCCGGTGCCGGCGGAGCTGGTGACCGCGGCCGAGCGCACCGTGCCGGGGGTGGTGTCGGTGCTGGTGGGCGGGGCCGCCGGAAGCTCGGCGACCGGGTCCGGGTTCGCCATCGACGACCAGCAGCACCTGATCACCAACGACCACATCCTCGCCAAGGGGGGCGGCGGGGCGGTGACGGTGGAACTGCCGGACGGCCGACGGTTCGCCGCCGAGGTCGTCGGCCGGGAGCCCGGCAGCGACCTGGCCGTGCTGCGGGTGCCGCCGGACGCCGGCCTGGCCCCGCTGCCGCTGGCCAAGCCGGGCGCCACCCGGGTCGGCGAGCCGGTGCTCGCGGTCGGGTCCCCGCTCGGGCTGGCCGGGACCGTCACCGCGGGTATCGTCAGCGCGCTCGACCGTCAGGTACGCCTCGGCACGAACCGGCACCGCGCCGTGCAGACCGACGCGTCCATCAATCCGGGCAACTCCGGCGGCCCGCTGGTCAACGCCCGAGGTGAGGTGGTCGGGGTGAACACCGCCATCGCCACCATCGACGGCAGCGGCTCGATCGGCATCGGCTTCGCCATCCCGATCGAGCAGGTGCAGCAGAGCGCCGACGCGATCATCGGAAAGGGCGGCTGACCTGGGCCGGGCCGCGCTCCCGGGCGGCGCGGAGGGGAGAATTGGCAGATATTGGGCGTGGGATCATCGGCCCATGGAAATATCACGCTGAGTATGGATACTCGCGAGGATGGAGCGAGAAGTCATCGCGGCCCTGCTGGTGGTGGGCCTCCTCGTCGGATGCGGCGTCGGGTCGGCGTACGCGCGGGCCCGCCGCGGATGGGCCGACTACCGCACCGCGCGCAACACCGTCCCGGGCGCGCGCCGCGCCGCCTTCGGGCTGATCCGGGCCGTCACCACGAAGGTCGGCGTGATCGCGCTGCTGCTCGTCGGTGCGGTCGCGTACGCCGCCGGCTCCGGTGACGACCGCGCGGGACCGGCGCCGGGCCCCTCGGCGACCCCCACGGCCACGCACGGTGCCCGGGCGGGGCGCTAGCCTGCTCACGTGGACGACGGACTGCGGGTGACCGACCGGCTGGTGGTGCCGGCCGCCGAGCTTCGGGAACGCTTCTCCCGCTCGTCGGGCCCGGGCGGGCAGGGCGTCAACACCACCGACTCGCGGGTGGAGCTGAGCTTCGACGTCGCCGGCTCACCGAGCCTGCCCGAGCCGTTGCGCGCCCGGGCCCTCGACCGCCTGGCCGGCCGGCTCGTCGACGGGGTGCTCACCATCGCCGCCAGCGAGCACCGGGCCCAACTCGCCAACCGGGAGGCGGCCCGGGAGCGGATGGCGGCCCTGCTGCGCGAGGCGGTCGCCCCGCCGCCCCCGCCGCGCCGCCCGACCCGCCCGTCGCGGGGCGCGAAGGAACGCCGCCTCGCCGACAAGAAGCGCCAGGCGCAGCGCAAGCGCGACCGCCGGGTCGACGGCGACTGACCGCGCCGCGCGCTGCGGCGTCCGTGCCGTGGCGGCTCCGTCCGTGCCGTGGCGGCTCCGTCCGTGCCGTGGCGGCTCGGGGCGGAACGTGGGAGGCGGTTGAGCGCGACGCCCGGGTCTGCTGGAATGGCTCCGGGAGCAACAGGGCCGTCACCGACCGCGTACGACGCCACGTGACAGGAGTTCCTCCGCCATGCCCCGAAAGCCCTTCCTCTCCGCCTTCCTCGCCGCCCTGGCGGCCGTGCCGCTGACGCTGCTGCTCGGGCTCGTCGCCGCGCCGCCCGCCCTGCCGGCCGCCGCCGACCCGGTGCGCGTCATGCCCCTCGGCGACTCCATCACCGGCTCGCCCGGCTGCTGGCGCTCCATCCTCTGGAACCGCCTCCAGTCCACCGGCCACACGAACGTCGACTTCGTCGGCACCCTCGGCCCGCAGGGCTGCGGCCAGCCGTACGACGGCGACAACGAGGGCCACGGCGGGTACCTGGTGACGAATGTCGCCAACCAGAACCTGCTGCCCGGCTGGCTCTCCGCCACCGACCCGGACGTCGTGCTCATGCACTTCGGCACCAACGACGTGTGGAGCAACATCGCCCCGGCGACCATCCTGGCCGCGTACTCCAAGCTGGTCGACCAGATGCGGGCCAGCAACCCGGCGATGCGGGTGATCGTCGCGAAGATCATTCCGATGGCCCCCGCGAGCTGCGCCGAGTGCGGGCAGCGGGTGGTGGCGCTCAACAGCGCGATCGACGGCTGGGCGGCGGGCAAGACCACCGCGCAGTCGCCGATCGTGGTCGTCGACCAGTGGACGGGCTTCAGCACCGCCGCCGACACCTACGACGGGGTGCACCCGAACGCCGCCGGTGACCAGAAGATGTCGGACCGCTGGTACCCGGCGGTGGTCGCCGCGCTGACCGGCACCACTCCCACGGCGACTCCCACGGCCACCCCCAGCGCGACCCCCACGGCCACGCCGACGCCCACCCCGTCCGTCACGCCGACGTTGTCGCCGCCGGTCACCCCGACCTCGAACCCCGGCGGCGGGTGCACGGCCGTCTACCGGATCGTCGGGCAGTGGCAGGGCGGCTTCCAGGGCGAGGTGACCGTGCGCAACACGGGCACCGCCGCGCTGGGCGGCTGGACGGTCCGGTTCGGCTACGCCGACGGCCAGCGGATCAACCAGGCGTGGAACGCCGACGTGACGCAGAGTGGAACCGCGGTCACCGCGCGGAACGTGGGCTGGAACGGCGGCCTCGCCCCCGGTGCCGAGGCGACCTTCGGGTTCCTCGCCAGCGCCGGCTCCAGCAACCCGGTGCCGCAGACGAGCTGCGCCACGTCCTGATCCTCGGCCGGGCCGCGCGCTCGGGCTGACCGCCCCGCCGCCGCCACCCTTCGTTTCCGTCCCTTTGCTCTGCACCTTGATACGCAACAGTCACCGTCGGTGACCGCTGCGCCCGCGGGTGCAGAGCAAAGGGCGGAGAAGTGGTGGGTGGGTGTGGGTGTGGATGGGGCGGTCGGTGGAGGTCGGCGCGCGGCGCCGCCGGCCCGCCGTCAGCGGGTGTGGTGGTGCGCCGGCCCCGGCAGCAGCCAGTGGTTGAAGTCCCAGCTGAAGACCGAGGTGCAGGTCATCCGCTGGACGCCGGGCTTGAAGCCCCACAGGTCGAGCCGGCCGAGGCCGTGGGCGGCCAGCTCCGCCGCCGCCGGGTCGGTCGTCGCCAGGTCCGTGTCGTCGAGGACCACCATGCCGGACGGGGCCAGGTACTTCGGCGCGACCCGGGCGCAGACGGTGCGGGAGGCGCCGTCGATCACCACCACGTCCCAGGGGGCCCCGTCGGCGATCGCCGTCACGTACGGGGAGTCCGCCGAGCCGTCCCACCAGCCGTCGGCGCAGGGCACGTGCCGGATCTCCCCGTTGGCCGGCTGGGGGAGCTGGGCGAACCAGGCCGCGTCGTGCTCCACGGAGACGATCTCGCCGACCCGGCCGGGCCGGGCGAACCAGGACGTAGACGACCCCGAGCCGTACTCGAACACCCGCACGCCGGGGTGCAGCACCTCGTCCAGCCACCGCACGGCGGAGTAGCTGAGCCAGGGCAGCGGCCGGCCTTCGCCGTCGACGGGTGCTGCCCCCACGGACCGGTGCCAGCCCTGCCCGCGCAGGGTGGCCAGGGCCTCCAACGACGTCCGCGCCTCGCGGCGGGAGCGCGGAATGCCGGGCGCGGTGCGCAGGATCAGGCCCCGCGCCCGCCCGGCGAGTGATCGTCTGGTCATGGTGCTCCCGTTTCCTCGGCCTCGCGTGTACAGCGAGCCAACGAACGACGAGCACAAAAAGTGATGAAAGGTGCGAAACGGGGTGTGTCAGGCAGCGCCCAGCGCGGCGAGCAGGTGGGCCCGCAGGCCGGCCGCCCGCTCGGCGAAGCCCCGCTGGGCGGCGGCGTACTCGGCCCTTCCCTCCGGCGTCTCCACCCGCACCGGCGGGTAACCGAGCGCGGCGAGATCGTAGGGGCTGGCCCGCATGTCCAGGGTGCGGATCTCGCGGGCCAGCGCGAACGCGTCCGCCACCAGCTCGCTCGGCACCAGCGGGGAGAGCTTGTACGCCCACTTGTACAGGTCCATGTTGGCGTGCAGGCAGCCCGGCTGCTCCAGCTCGTGCTGGCGCTCCCGCGTCGGGGTGAGCACGTTCAGCGGCCGGGCCGGCGCGGTGAAGAACCGGTACGCGTCGAAGTGGCTGCACCGTACGCCCCGCTCCTGCACGACCTCGGCCGTGCGCGCCGGGCTGAGCCGCAGCGGCCACGCGTTGTGGCGTACCTCCTCCTGGGTCTGCCGGTAGACCATCGCCCACTCGTGCATCCCGAAGCAGCCCAGGTGCGCCGGCCGGCCCGCCGTCGCCGCGAGCAGGGCACGGATCCAGTCGACCGACTCGGCCCGCCGGGCGCGTACCGCGTCGGTGTCGAGGGTGAGCCCGGCGGACGTGGCGCGGTAGTCCCGGCCGAACTCGGCCGGGTCCGCGCCGCGCAGCACGACCCCCGCGCCCGGGTGCCAACGGCGCAGCTGTGCGGGACGGTGCGAGTAGTAGGTGAAGAGGAAGTCCTCCACGGGGTGCTTGCGCCCGGCGCGGCGGCGGGCCAGGTGCGGGGCCAGCCACGCGTCGACCCGCTCCTCGTGGGCCCGCCGCCGCGCCTGCCAGTCGGCCAGGTCGAGCGGCGCGGCGGGAGCGAGGGCGGCGGTCACCCGACCAGCGTACGGCCGCCGCCCGGCCGCCCCCGCCGGCCCCGCGTCAGGGCACGTCGACCCGGACCCCGGCGGAGAACACCCCGCTGCGCAGCTCCAGCTGCCTGGGCCGGTCCGTGCCGTCGACCGTGAACACCAGCGGCAGCACCAGCCGGCTGCCCGCGGCCAGGGGCTGGCCGAAGACGTCCCGCCCCTGGTTGGCCAGTCGGGTGGCGGCCTCGTCGGCGCTGACCCAGGTGCCGCCCGGCAGGTACGCCCGCTGCATCTCGCCGTGCCAGGTCTGCTGCTCGGGGGTGAGGTTGCGCACCCCGACCGTGGCCTGGCACTGCCGCCCGGCGGTCGACGGCGTCGAGGGGCAGGCGATCCGGTAGACGGTGAACTCCAGCGCCTGCTCCCGCAGGGGCACACCGATCACGCCGGTGGTGCTGTGGCCCACCCACGCGCCGGTGCTCGGCTGCTTGGTGGTGTCGATCGCGGCGACCCGTCGGGTGGCCGTCAGCGTCGCGGCGAGCACCACGCCGGCCAGGACCGCGGCGGCCGCCCCCACCAGCAGCCACACCGGGGGCCTGCGCCGGCGGGCCACGGCGACCGGCGCGACCGGACGGGGCTGTCCGCCCTGGCCGGGTGCCGCCGCCGGGGCCGTGCCGGAGGACCCCGCGCCGGTGCCGGCGTAGACGGTCCCCGCACCGGCGGGCCGGTTCCCCGCACCGCCGGATCCGGTGCGCCCGCCGGTCGACGCGGCCGTGGCCCCGGCGCGGCGGTGCCGCTGCCACCACCAGAGCCCGCCGGCCGTGAGCAGGAACACCCCGGCCAGCGCGGCGAGCAGCGCCGCGGGCCGCCGCCAGGCCGGCGCGTTCGTGGCCTGGGCCACCGGGACCGGTGAGCGGTCCCAGGTCGCGGTCGCGCAGTCGTACGGCCGGTCGCCGCCGGCGGCGAAGGCGCAGGCCGGTGCGGACAGGGCGCGGCCCGGCGCGGCGGTGGTGAGCGCCGTGTGCAGGGTCGTGGTGCTGCGCGGCGGGAGCCGCAGCTGCCAGGTCACCTCCGTGGTGGTGGCCGAGCGGCTGGTCCGCCCCCCGGGTGTGACCCAGGTCGCCGACGTTCCGGGCGGCAGCTCCTGGCGCACGGTGGTGGCCACGGGCATGCTGCTGGCGTTGCGCACCTGGACCTGGTAGCCCGGGGCCGGCGTGCCGGCCGGCGTGACCGCCACCGTCACGGCGGACGGTGCGCCCCGCGTCGGCACGATCACGGACGGGGAGACCAGCGGCGGCGGCGCGGGGGCCGCGGGCGTCGCGGTGCCCGTCGGGGTCGCGGTGTCCGTCGGCGTCGGCGCCATCGTGGCCGCCGCCGCCCGGAGCGACCCCTGTGGCGGGGCGGCTCCGGGTGCGGTGGCCGCGGGCGTGGCGGGCTTCGGGGCCACCGTGGGCAGCGCCGGCACGGCGGCGAGAATGCCCAGGCAGTGCACGAACACTGCGAGGGCCCTGTGGTGTCGTCTCGATGCAGGCATACGAACGAACCTCCGGTAGCCGACGCTAGGTGCGGCTCCCCGCCGTGCGGGTACGAAGCGGCGAACCCGGCCCGCGGCGGCGGCATCCGGCGTACGCTGGCCCGCCGCGCGCCGCCAAGCGGCCGGCGCCGGTGCCGCCCGGGGCGGGCGGGCTAGATTGGCCTGGTGCGTATCGCTCGTTTCGCTCATGCCAAGGGAATGTCGTTCGGGGTCGTCGAGGGCGAACCGGGGGCGGGCCCGGAGGGCCTGACCGTCGCCGAGATCGAGGGTCACCCGTTCGGCCAGATCCAGTTCAGCGGCGCCCGGTGGGCGCTCTCCGACGTCCGGCTGCTCTCCCCGATCCTGCCCAGCAAGGTGGTCTGCGTCGGCCGTAACTACGCCGAGCACGCCGCCGAACTGGGCAACGACGTGCCCAAGGAGCCGCTGCTGTTCCTCAAGCCGTCCACCTCCGTGATCGGGCCACGGGACGCCATCCGGCTGCCGATCTTCTCCAAGCAGGTCGAGCACGAGGCCGAGCTGGCCGTGGTGATCGGCGCGCCGGGGGCCCGCCGGGCCGACCGGGCCGCCGCCGAGCGGGCCATCTTCGGCTACACCTGCGCCAACGACGTCACCGCGCGGGACCTCCAGCGCTCCGATGGGCAGTGGACCCGGGCCAAGGGCTTCGACTCGTTCTGCCCCATCGGCCCGTGGATCACCACGGGGCTCGACGTGACCGACCTGGAGGTCCGCTGCGAGGTCGGCCGCAACCCGGACGAGATGGAGGTACGCCAGCTCGGCCGCACCCGGGACATGGTCTTCGACGTGCCGGCCCTGGTGTCGTACGTCTCGCACGTGATGACGCTGCTCCCCGGGGACGTCGTCCTCACCGGCACGCCGGCCGGGGTTAGCCCGCTCACGGAGGGGGATACGGTCACCGTGCGTATCGAGGGGATCGGGGAGCTGAGCAACCCGGTCGTCCCGGTGACCTGAGTCGTCGGGAAGCCCGAAGCCGCAGGCCAGATGCGGTTTCGGGCCCCCGATTTGGCCTGTGGGGAGCGGGAGGGTAAAGTTTCTCTCCGGTGCCGCAAGGCGCCGAACGGCACCGCGAGGTGCCAATGGGGTATGGGGTAATTGGCAGCCCGACTGATTCTGGTTCAGTTAGTCTAGGTTCGAGTCCTGGTACCCCAGCAACCGGCGTTCGTGAGAGTGCCGGTCGCTGGATCAAGTCGGAGAGCGCTCCGGCCCGCGCAAGCGGGCCTGAATGATCTCTGGTAGTTTTCAGCGGCACCGCTCGGCAGGGCGGTGGAGCAAGACAGGTTCTGGCCCCGTCGTCTAGCGGCCCAGGACGCCGCCCTCTCAAGGCGGTAGCGCGGGTTCGAATCCCGTCGGGGCTACAGGTTCTCCAGCCCGTCTCACTGTGGTGAGGCGGGCTGATTTGCGTCCCAGGCTTCGTCGTGCCGGCGGTCGGCCTGGTGCCGGCCTGCTTCGTGCCAGCCTGCTTCGGTGCCGGGGCCTGTTTGGTTCCGGCGTTCTGCCTCGTGCGGGCCCGCCTGTCTCGTGCCGGCCGCCCGTTCTCGTGCGGCCCGTTCTCGTGCGGGCGGCCTGTCGCGTGCCGGCCCGGGATGCCGTGGCGCGACGCGCACCCCTGTGCGCTCACCCCCGGGGCCCGTCGCTAGACTACAGCGGCACCGTCCGGCAGGGTGGTGAAGCAGCAAAGTTCTGGCCCCGTCGTCTAGCGGCCCAGGACGCCGCCCTCTCAAGGCGGTAGCGCGGGTTCGAATCCCGTCGGGGCTACACCCAGGAAGGCCCGTCTCACCCCCGGTGAGCCGGGCCTTCCCCCATTTCACCCACCCCGCCCTGCCCGCCCCCGCCCACTTCGTGTCGGTGATCAAGAGATTTGCGTCAGGTTCGGTGCGACAGATGACGCAAATCTCTTGATCACCGGGGGCAAAGGGGGAGGGGCGGGGGTGGGGGTGGGGGCAGGGTGGGGGTTAGAGGCCGCTCAGGCGTTGGCCGGCTCGGACGACGGCCATGGCGTGGCGTTCGCCGGGGCGGCGGCCGAGGCGTTCGATCGGGCCGGAGATGCTGATCGCGGCGATCACCCGGCCCGTGCGGTCACGGATCGGGGCCGAGACGCTCGCCACACCCGCCTCCCGCTCGGCGACGCTCTGCGCCCAGCCCCGGCGGCGCACCTCGGCGAGGGTGCGTCCGGTGAACTTCGACCGGGGCAGCAGCGGCATCACCGCCTCCGGCGGCTCCCAGGCCAGCAGGATCTGCGCCGCCGAACCGGCGGTCATCGGCAGCACCGAGCCCACCGGGACGGTGTCCCGCAGCCCGCTGGCCCGCTCGGCGGCGGCCACGCAGATCCGCTCGTCCGCGCGGCGCAGGTAGAGCTGGGCGCTCTCCCCGGTGGCGTCGCGCAGCGCGGCCAGCAGGGGCTCCGCCGCCGTCAGCAGCACGTCCGGCGCGGCGTTGGCGAGCTCACCGAGCCGGGGGCCGGGGCGCCAACGGCCCTGGGTGTCCCGGACGAGCATCCGGTGGATCTCCAGCGCCTGTGCCAGCCGGTGCGCGGTGGCCCGGGGCAGCTTGGTGCGTTCAACGAGTTCGGCCAGGCTGGCGCCGTCGACACAGGCGGCCAGGATGACCACCGCCTTGTCGAGAACGCCGACACCGCTCATACTGTGTCCCACAAGCCGAAATTTACCTCCCAGAATTTAGGATGTCCAGATGGTGGGAGACACTCGACCGAGGACCCTGGCCGAGAAGGTCTGGGACGCGCACGTCGTCCGGTCCGCCGACGGTGAACCGGACCTGCTCTACATCGACCTGCACCTGCTGCACGAGGTCACCAGCCCGCAGGCCTTCGACGGCCTGCGGCTCGCCGGCCGCCGCGTGCGCCGCACCGACCTCACGCTCGCGACCGAGGACCACAACACCCCCACGGGGTACGCCGACCCGGCGTTCTCGCAGCGGCGCGGCGACCTGCTCACGATCGCGGACCCCACCTCCCGCACCCAGATCGAGACGCTGCGCCGCAACTGCGCCGAGTTCGGCGTGCGGCTGCACCCGCTCGGCGACGCCAACCAGGGCATCGTGCACGTCATCGGTCCGCAGCTCGGCGTCACCCAGCCCGGCATGACGATCGTCTGTGGCGATTCCCACACCGCCACCCACGGCGCCTTCGGCGCGCTCGCCTTCGGCATCGGCACCAGCGAGGTCGAGCACGTGCTGGCCACCCAGACGCTGCCGCAGGCCCGCCCGAAGACGATGGCCGTGAACGTCACCGGCCAGCTCGGCCCCGGCGTCACCGCCAAGGACCTGGTGCTCGCCCTCATCGCCCAGGTCGGCACCGGCGGTGGCCGCGGCCACATCGTGGAGTACCGGGGCGAGGCGATCCGCGCGCTCTCCATGGAGGGGCGGATGACCGTCGCCAACATGTCGATCGAGTGGGGCGCCAAGGCCGGCATGATCGCGCCGGACGAGACCACCTTCGCGTACCTCAAGGGGCGGCCGAACGCGCCCCAGGGGGCCGACTGGGACGCGGCGGTGGAGTACTGGCGGAGCCTGCCCACCGACGAGGGCGCGACGTTCGACGCCGAGGTGACCCTCGACGCGAGCCTGATCACGCCGTTCGTCACCTGGGGCACGAACCCGGGCCAGGGTGCGCCGCTGGGCGCGGCCGTCCCCGACCCGGAGGAGTTCGCCGGCGAGTCCGAGCGGGCCGCCGCCCGCCGCGCGCTGGAGTACATGGACCTCACCCCCGGCACTCCGCTGCGCGACCTCTCCGTCGACGTGGTCTTCGTCGGCTCCTGCACCAACGGCCGCCTGGAGGACCTCCGCGCCGCCGCTGACGTGCTGCGCGGACACACGGTCGCCGACGGCGTACGGATGCTCGTGGTGCCCGGCTCGGCCGCCGTCCGGGAGGCCGCCGAGGCCGAGGGGCTGGACAAGGTCTTCACCGACGCCGGGGCCGAGTGGCGGTTCGCCGGCTGCTCGATGTGCCTGGGCATGAACCCGGACACGCTCGCCCCGGGTGAGCGTTCCGCCTCGACCTCCAACCGCAACTTCGAGGGCCGCCAGGGCCGGGGCGGACGCACCCACCTGGTGTCGCCGCCGGTCGCCGCCGCCACCGCCGTGGTCGGCCGGCTCGCCGCCCCCGCAGACCTGTAGAAGGGCAGCCGCACAGATGGACAAGTTCACCGTGCACACCGGCACCGCCGTGCCGCTGCGCCGTTCCAACGTGGACACGGATCAGATCATCCCCGCCGTGTACCTCAAGCGGGTGACCCGGACGGGATTCGCCGACGGGCTCTTCAACGCGTGGCGGGAGGACCCTTCATTCGTGTTGAACGATGCCGCGTATTCGGGTGCGTCGATTCTTGTGGCGGGCCCGGAGTTCGGCACGGGGTCTTCCCGGGAGCACGCCGTGTGGGCGCTGCGCGACTGGGGGTTCAAGGCGGTGGTCTCGCCCCGGTTCGGCGACATCTTCCGCGGCAATGCCCTCAAGGAGGGTCTGCTGCCGGTCGAGTTGGAATTGCGGGCCGTCGAGGAGTTGTGGTCCCTCGTCGAGTCCGACCCGGCCACCCCGGTCACCGTCGACCTGGCGTCCCGTGAGGTCCGGGCCGGGGACGCCACCTGGTCCTTCCCCCTCGACGACTTCAGCCGCTGGCGGCTGATGGAGGGGTTGGATGACATTGGACTCACTCTTCGGCACGAGCCCGACATCACCTCCTACGAGCGCGGCCGGAGGCCGTTCCTGCCCTCCGTGGCATAGCCGTACGCCCGATCCCGCATCGGTTTCCGCCCCCACCGGCCTCGCCGGTGGGGGCGAATCCGTTACGACACAAGGGCTTTTTTCCACCGAATGTTTGTGTCCAGGCAGCACAGGGCATACCGTGCGCGCAGAATGGCTCGCGTCGAGTCAGTTGCACAATCGGGAGGAAGTCGTGAACAAGGCCGAGCTCATCGAGGCGCTCGCCGTTCGCCTGGGGGACCGGAAGACGGCGACGGCCGCGCTCGACGCGGTCCTCGCTGAGGTCCAGGCGGCGGTCACCAAGGGCGAGAAGGTGGCGATCACCGGATTCGGAGCGTTCGAGAAGCGCGTCCGGGGTGCGCGAACAGCGCGCAACCCGCGTACCGGCGAGGCGGTGAAGGTCAAGAAGACATCCGTCCCGACCTTCCGGGCCGGCGCCGGTTTCAAGGAGATGGTGGCCAGCGGGAAGGTGCCGAAGGCCACGGTGGCGGCGAAGAAGACCGCCACGGCCGCCACCAAGGCGACGACCGCCAAGGCCACCACGGCCAAGGCGGCCGGGACCAAGGCCACCACGGCCAAGGCCACCACCGCGAAGGCGGCCGGGGCCAAGGCCGCCGGGGCGAAGGCCACCACGGCCAAGGCGGCCGGGGCCAAGGCGACGGGGGCGAAGGCCACCACCGCGAAGGCCACCACCGCGACGAAGAAGGCCGCCCCGGCGAAGGCGACCAAGACGACGGCGGCCAAGACCGCCACCAAGAAGGCCGCCCCGGCGAAGAAGTCGGCGGCGGCGACCAAGTCGACCGCGGCGAAGAAGACCACCACGGCGGCGGCCAGGAGCACCACGGCCAAGAGCACGGCGGCCAAGAAGGCGCCGGCGAAGAAGTCCCCGGCCAAGAAGGCAGCCACCAAGCGCTGACCGGCCGGCACCGTCCCGCGGGGCGCCCACCCGAACGGTGGGCGCCCCGCGGCGCGCGTGGGCCGGACAGCCCGCGCCGTCCCCACCGTTGACCGGCGGCGTGCCCCGCGCGGAGAATCGCCGAACCCCTCGAACGGTCGGCGAAAGGCAGCCCGTGCGCTACCGCCACCTCAGCACCGCCGCGCTCGCCCTCGGCATCGTCGTGCTCACCGACGTGCTGCGGGTCTTCCTTCCGTCGGTCATCACCATCTTCGGGCAGGCCGCCACCACCCCCGCCGAGCTGCTCGGCGCGTTCGCGCTGGGCTGGTTCGTGCTCGCGCTCGCGTTCCCGCCGCTGGTCCGCCGGCTCGGGGTGCGGCCCGTCACGCTCGCCGCCGCCGTCGCGCTGGGCGGCGCGCGGCTCGCCCTCACCGCCGCACCGGGCGGCCGTACGCAGCTCTGGCTGGCCACCGTCGGCCTCCTCGCCGGACTGCTCTGGCTGGCCGGCACCGCCACCACCACGGGCCGGCCGGTGCCGGGGCTGGCGCTGGGCATCGCCCTCGGCGCGGTCGTGCACGCGGTGTTCGGCACGTACGACCTGGTCTGGCGGGGTGGCCCGGTCGGGTGGGCCGGCAGCGTGGCCCTCGTGGCGGTGTTCCTGGTCGTCGCGGCCCGTCCCGCGCGGCAGGCGGAACCGGGCGGGGCCCACGCGTGGCTGCTCGCCGGCCCGGCGTTGCTGCTGACCGGCCTCGTGGCGCTCTCCCCGGCGGCGGCCGCGACGGCCGCCTCCTACTGGCGCGGCCCCGGCGGCGGGCTCTCCTGGCCACCGGAAGCCGGCGACGTGCCCACCCTGCCGGCCTGGGCGGTCGGCATCTTCCTGCTCGCCGCGCTGGCCCGGCCGCCCCGGGGGCGCTGGCGGCTGGCCGGCCCGCTGGCGCTGGTGGTCGGGGCGGTGCTGTTCGCCACCCGCGACGCCGGGCTGCTGGGGCCGGCGGTCGTGCTGACCGCCGCCGGCACGGGAGCCTGTCTCGCCCTCGCCGACGCCGTGCCGCCCGCCGCCGCACCGCCCGTCGCCGTGCCGCCCGTCGCCGCACCACCCGCCGCTGTGCCGCCCGTCGCCGCCGTGCCGTCCGCCGGTGCCGCGCCGTCCGTTGTCCCGTCGTCTGCCGCCGCGTCGTCCACCCCCGGGGTCGCGCCGGGTCGGCCCGGCCTCGCGGCGGTGCTGGGCATGCTGCTCTTCGCCGTCGCCGCCGTCGGCTACTACGCCGCCTACGACCTCGGCTACCCCAACGCCGCCGTGCCGGTCGCGATGGCCGGCCTCGTCGCCGCCGTGGCCCTCGGTGGGCCCCGGAGGGCGACGTCCACGCCGCCCCGACGGTGGGTGCGGGGAATCGCCGCGGCCGGCGGTCTCGTCGTGCTCGTCGCGACGGGACTGCCGTCGGGCGCTTTCGCCCCGCTGCGGCCCGGCACGCCCCCGGCGGCGGTCCGGGTGGTGGCCTACAACATCCGGATGGGGTTCGGACTGGACGGTCGCTTCGACCCCGACGGGCTGGCCCGGGTGGTCGCGCGCGAGCGCCCCGACGTGGTGGTCCTCGGCGAGGTGGACCGGGGCTGGCTGCTCAACGGCGGCCACGACACCCTCGCCCTGCTCGCGGCGCGGCTGCGCATGTCGTACGTCTTCGCGCCCGCCGCCGATCCGCTCTGGGGCGACGCGGTCCTCGGCCGGTTCCCCCTGGCGGCGGCCCGCAGCGAGCGGCTGGCCCCGGCGGGCGCGCCCACCGGAGCCCAGGCGCTCGGCGTCACCGTGGACCTCGGCGGCGGCGTACGCCTCGCGGTGGTCGCCACCCACCTGCAGCCGCCGCCGGGGCGGGAGCCCGTGGCGCAGGCCCGCGCGGTGGCGGCCTTCGCCCTCCGGTACGCCGCCGGACTGCCCCTCGTGGTCGCCGGTGACCTCAACACCGAGCCGGGCGCCCCGGGCTACGCGGAGTTCACCCGTGCGGGGCTGGTGGACGCCCTCGCCTCGGCCCGGCCCCTGCCGACGAGCCCGGCGGACGAGCCGCGCGAACAGATCGACCACGTGCTGGTCTCGGCGGGCATGCGCGCCGCCGACCCGGTGGCGCCCCGCAGCATCGCCAGCGACCACCTCCCGGTCGCGGTGACCCTGGCCCTGCCGTGACGCCCGCGCCCGGATGCGACAGGTAGGGCCCTTCCTTACCAGCGGTCGGCGGCGAGGAGGCGGTCGGCGGCGAAGGCGAGCAGCCAGCCGCCGCCCTTGGAGGTGGTGAAGTCGCCGGCGCGGCCGGTGAGGCGTTCCAGCGCGCCGGGCATCACCTTGCCCTGGCTGCACGCCCCGGCCGCGCCCCCGGCGGCGGCCAGCTCGGCCAGGCAGGCGGCGGCGGCCAGCGCCCGCTCGTGCGGGTCCTGGCCGGGCCGCGGCTCGTCCAGGTCACCGGTCACCTCGACCGGCAGGTCGAGCAGGGCGGCGGCCGGGTCGAGGGTCTGCACGCAGCGGCGGGCGGACGCGGACAGTAGCCGGGTCGGGCGGACCAGCGCCACCAGGGGCGCGAGGGCGTGCGCCTGGGCCCAGCCGGTGGCGTCGAGCGGCCGGGCGGAGTCCGGCCCGGACCAGGTGCCGCGCTGGCCGGCCTGCGCGTGCCGGACCAGGGCCACCGTCGCGGTGACCGGCGGGAGGGCGGCGAACGCGGTCAGCACCTCGGCGTCGTGCGGGTAGCTGACCAGGCGGGCGGCCTCCCCGACGGGCAGCCAGCGGATGCCGTCGACCTCGGTGTCGGGCTGGAAGCCGCCCGTGTCGACGGCCCGCATCGACCAGTAGTCGACGACCTTCGGCCGGCCCTCGCTGCGGTAGCGCACGGTGGGCAGCCGCACCTGCGGCACCGCCCGCACGTCGGCCTCCTCGGCGACCTCCCGCACGGCGGCCAGCAGCGGGTGCTCGCCCGGCTCCAGCTTGCCCTTCGGCAGCGACCAGTCGCCGTAGCGGGGGCGGTGCACGAGGCAGACCAGCACGCCGCCATCGGCCTGCCGCCAGGCCACCCCGCCCGCCGCCCGGATCACGCGTTCCCCCTCCGGCATCCGCTCAGCCTAGGCTCATCCGGCCGTGCCGCCGACCCGGCGCAGCAGCAGGTCCTGCAGATGGGCCGGCTGGGCCTGCTCCGTGCCGGTGCGCCGCGTCCAGGAGCCGTCGCCGTGCAGCTCGAACGCCTCCACGTCGGGACTGAACGCGGCCGTGAGCACGTGGTCCAGCTCGGCGCGGGCCACCGGGTCGCTCACCTGCACCAGCGCCTCCACCCGGCGGTCGAGGTTGCGGTGCATCAGGTCGGCCGAGCCCATCCAGAACTCGGCGGAGCCGTTGTTGCCGAAGCGGAAGATCCGGGAGTGCTCCAGGAACCGGCCGAGGATCGAGCGGACCCGGATGTTCTCCGACAGCCCCGGCACCCCCGGGCGCAGCGTGCACATGCCCCGGATCAGCAGGTCCACGTGCACCCCGGCCCGGGACGCCCGGTAGAGCGCGTCGGTGACCTCCTCGTCGACCAGCGAGTTGACCTTGAACTGGACCAGCCCGGGCATGCCGAGCCGGACGTGGCTGATCTCCCGCTCGATCCGCTCGATCAGCCCTCGCCGGATGCCC
Organism: Micromonospora haikouensis; assembly: GCF_000876225.1. NCBI lineage: Bacteria > Bacillati > Actinomycetota > Actinomycetes > Micromonosporales > Micromonosporaceae > Micromonospora > Micromonospora haikouensis. The sequence goes on from NZ_JXSX01000001.1 coordinate 1,999,050, forward strand.
TGCGGCGCCACCAGCAACCGCCGGTACGCGGTCTGCCGGCTGTAGCCGGTCAGCACGTTGAACAGGTCCGTCAGGTCCGCGCCGATCTCCGGGTCGGCGGTGAGCATGCCGAAGTCCTCGTACAGCCGGGCGGTCTTCGGGTGGTAGTTGCCGGTGCCGATGTGGCAGTACCGGCGGATCTGGTTGCCCTCCTGGCGCACGACCAGGGCGGTCTTGCAGTGCGTCTTGAGGCCGACCAGGCCGTAGACGACGTGGCAGCCCGCGCGCTCCAGGGTGCGCGCCCAGCCGATGTTGGCCACCTCGTCGAAGCGGGCCTTCAGCTCCACCAGCACCACCACCTGCTTGCCGGCGGCGGCGGCGTCGACCAGCGCGTCGACGATGGGGGAGTCCCCGCTGGTGCGGTAGAGGGTCTGCTTGATGGCCAGCACGTCCGGGTCGGCGGCGGCCTGCTCCACGAAACGCTGCACGCTGGTCGCGAACGAGTGGTACGGGTGGTGGACCAGCACGTCGCCGTCGCGCAGGGTGGCGAAGACGCTGCGCGGCACCTCGCCCTCGGTGAGCCGGGGATGGGTGGCCGGCACGAACGGCGGGTCCTTCAGGTCGGGGCGGTCGGCGTCGCCGTAGAGCTGCCACAGCGCCGACAGGTCGAGCAGACCGCGTACCCGCAGCACGTCGTGGCTGTCCATGTCCAGCTCGCGGACGAGCAGCTCCAGCATGTGGTCGGAGATCGAGGCGGCGACCTCCAGCCGCACGGGCGGGCCGAACCGGCGGCGGGCCAGCTCCCGCTCCAGGGCCTGCAGGAGGTCCTCGTCGCGGTCCTCGTCGACCTCCACCTCGGCGTTGCGGGTGACCCGGAACAGGTGGCACTCGACGACCTGCATGCCGGAGAAGAGCTGCCCCAGGTGCACCGAGATCAGCTCCTCGACCGGGAGCACCCGCACCCCGGGGGACTCCCGGTCGACCCGGACGAAGCGCGGCACGTTGTTCGGCACCTTGACCCGGGCGAACAGCTCCGAGCCGCCGTCGGGGTCGCGGACCGCGACGGCCAGGTTCAGCGACCGCCCGGAGATGTACGGGAACGGGTGCGCCGGGTCGACCGCGAGCGGCGTGAGCACGGGGAAGATGTGTTCCCGGAAGTACGTGCGCAGCCGTTCCCGCTCGGGCGCGTCCAGGTCCGTCCACCGCAGGATGCGGATGTCCTCGGCGGCGAGCTTCGGCAGCACGTCGTCGACGAAGCAGGAGGCGTGCCGGCCGACCAGCTCGGCGGTCCGCTCGCCGATCCGCTCCAGCTGGGTACGCAGCGGCAGCCGGTCCCCGCCGCGCACCGGCAGCCCGGCGGACTGGCGGCGCTTCAGGCCGGCGACCCGGACCATGTAGAACTCGTCGAGGTTGCTGGCGAAGATCGCCAGGAACTTGGCCCGCTCCAGCAGCGGCGTGCGCGGGTCCTCGGCCAGGGCGAGCACCCGGGCGTTGAAGTCGAGCCAGGACAGCTCCCGGTTGAGGAACCGGTCCTCGGGCAGCGGCTTCGGCGGCGCGGGCTCGTCGTCCGTCAGGGGGTCGACGTCGAGCACCTCCTCCAGCCCGGCGGACGCCGCCGCCCGGCCCAGCGGGGCCGCCGGCGGGTCGCCGGTCGCCGGGTCGGCACCTGCCGCCGCCGGTCCGCCCCCGGTCATCGCGGCGGGGCCGGTCGTCCCGGCGGGGCCGGTGGAGCTCGCCGCTCCGGTCGTCCCGGCGGGGTCGGTCGGCGTGTCGTGCGGGCGGAACCGGCCGTCGGTGCCGCGTCGGCGGGACCCGTTGCGCCGTCGCGCCGGCTCGCCGGGCTCGGGTCGGTCGTCGGCGGGCTCGGGTCGGTCGTGGCCGGGCGTGGGACGGTCGTCGGCGCGTCGGTGGTCGGCGGCCGGGCCGGTGGGGTGCTCGCGAGGGGTGCTCACCCGCTCATAATGTCCCGGAACGGGTTAACGCAAAATGAACTTGGGTGGGGAGCTCACGGCATCGTCGGCAACGTCACCCGGACGATCTCCCCGGTGGCGTCGGTCTCGACCCGGACCCGCTGGCCCAGCCGCAGCAGCCGCAGGCCGGAGGCGTCGAAGGCCCGCGCGGGGAACGCCAGCTCGGTGCCGTCGTCGAGCAACAGCATGCCGCTGCGCGTCGCCGCGTCGTAGGTGGCCACGGTGCCCTGCATGCCAGCACCGTACACCGGCGCGGGGGGCGGCTCAGCCCGCGCGGCCGGCCGGCTCGGTCGCGCCGGTCCCGTCGACCAGGTGGGTCACGCCGGTGAGGGCGGCGGTGCGCGGCCCGAGCCCGAGCCGGGCGGCGGCGGCCAGGTCGGCGGCGGTGTCGACGTCCCGACGCAGGGTGGGCCAGTCGCCGGCCAGCGGCAGCGCCCCACCCGCCTCGTGCGCCCCGGCCGAGCCGACCCCGAACCGGGGGTCCAGCGGCACACCGGGCGGCGCGGCGAGCAGCACCGTGCCGGCCCCCGGCGCGTCGGCGACGAACCGGCGTACCCCCGGTGGGCCGGCGGCGATCGCGCGCAGCGCGGCGGCCAGCTCGGCCGGGCGCAGCGCCGGCAGGTCCGCCGTGAGCCCGGCCACCCACCCCCCGCCGTCGGCCGCGATCACCGCGCCGAGCCGGAAGGCCGCGTTCAGCCCGGCGTCCGGCGCGTCCGGCACGACCCGCACGTCCGCCGCGCGGACGGCCGCCGCCACGCGGGCGTCGCGGGTGACGACCACCACCCCGGCGACCGCCGGACACGCCCGCACCGCGGCGACCGTGTCGGCCGCCAGGGCCAGCGCCAGCTCCTCATGGGGTACGCCCGGCAGCGCCCCCCGCAGCCGGCTCTTCGCCACGCCGAGGCGCTTCACCGGCACCACCACAGTCCAGGTCCGCTGCCGCACGGCACAATCCTGCCAGTCACCCCGGCGGTACCCTCACTGGCCGTACCGGGGGCGAGCAGGCATGATTTCGCTGCGGGCGGCACGGGCGGGTGCGGCGTGGGGTCGGGGCTACGAGGAGGCAGGGTGACGCGGCGCAGGCTGGGGTTCTGGCAACGGTTCGCCGTGGTGCTGGTCAAGCCCGTCATGACGGTCTGGACCCGGCGCACCTGGCGGGGCATGGAGCACCTGCGCCACGACGGCGGCATCATCATCGTCCCCAACCACCTCTCGCACGCCGACCCGCTGGTCTCCGCGCACTTCGTCTACGACGCCGGGCGCTGGCCGAGGTTCCTCGGCAAGGCCAGCGTCTTCCGGGTGCCGGTGGTGGGCTGGATCCTGCACCGCTGCCTCCAGATCCCCGTCGAGCGCGGCACGGTCGACGCCGTCAAGTCCCTGGACGCCCTCGTCGCCGCCCTGCGCGAGGGCGGCGCGGTGGTGATCTACCCGGAGGGCACCACCACGCGGGAACCCGACCTGTGGCCGATGAGGGGCAAGACCGGGGCCGCCCGGCTGGCGCTGGCCACCGGCGCGCCGGTGATCCCGGTCGCCATGTGGGGTCCGGAGCGGCTCTTCGACCCCCGCAACAACCGGCTGGGCCTGCGGCCCCGCATCCCGGTGACCGTCGTCGCCGGGCCGCCCGTCGACCTGAGCCGGTGGGCCGGCTCCACGCCCACCAAGGCCACCCTGGAAGAGATGACCGACACCATCATGCTGCGCCTGCGCGACCAGCTCGCCGAGATCCGGGGCGGGACGCCGCCGCCGCTGTGGGAACGACCGGCGCGGGCCGCCGGGGCCGCCCGCCCGACGCGGGGGCGGGAGGACGCGGCGTGACCGGCCACGTGGCGGTGCTGGGGGCCGGGTCGTGGGGGACCGCCTTCGCCAAGATCCTTGCCGACGCCGGCCGGGACGTGACGATCTGGGCCCGGCGGCAGCCGGTGGCCGAGGCGATCCGGCTGCGCCGGCACAACCCGGAGTACCTCCCCGACCTGCGGCTGCCCGACCGGGTCACCGGCACCGGCAGCGCCGCCGAGGCGATCCGGGGCGCGGAGATCGTGGTGCTCGCGGTGCCGTCGCAGACGCTGCGCGGCAACCTCGCCGAATGGGTCGGCGACCTGCACCCGGAAGCGACCCTGGTGTCCCTGATGAAGGGCATCGAGCTGGGCACCACCAAGCGGATGAGCGAGGTGATCGTGGAGACCGCCCGGGTCACCCCGGACCGGGTGGTCGTCGTCTCCGGCCCCAACCTCGCCCCCGAGATCGCCGCCGAGCAGCCCGCCGCCACCGTGGTCGCCGGCACCGACGACCGCCGCGCCCAGCTCGTCCAGGCGTCGATCCGCACGCCGTACTTTCGGCCGTACACCAACGACGACGTGATCGGCTGCGAGCTGGGCGGGGCCGTGAAGAACGTGATCGCCCTCGCGTACGGGATCGCCACCGCGATGGGCTTCGGCGACAACACCCGGGCGATGCTGATGACCCGGGGGCTCGCCGAGACCGCCCGCCTCGGGGTGGCGCTCGGCGCGGACCCGATCACCTTCGCCGGCCTGGCCGGGATGGGCGACCTCGTGGCGTCCTGCTCGTCGCCGCTGGCCCGCAACCGCACCTTCGGCGAGCACCTGGGCCGGGGCGAGACCCTGGAGCAGGCCCAGGCGGCGACCCGGCAGACCGCCGAGGGCGTGAAGAGCTGCCTGGCGATCCGGGACCTGGCCCGCGCCCACGGGGTGGAGATGCCGATCACCGAGCAGATCGAGCGGATCTGCCACGAGGGGATGGACCCCCGGCTCGCCGTCGACGCGCTGATGAGCCGCACCGCCAAGCCCGAGTCGTACGAGTGAGGCGGCCCGCGTGACGACCCCCGGCACCGACGGCGAAGGCACCGACGGCGAACGCATCGGCACCGACAGCACCGACGGCGACGGCACCCGGTGCGTGCGGGCCGGCCTGCCCGAGCCCGCCCCGGGGCAGCCGTTCCTGCCCGGCCCGGTCTTCGCCGCGCCCTACCACCTCGACCCCCGGCAGGGCCCGGCGGCGACCCCGAACGGGTACGGCCGGCCCGACAACCCGACCCGGCGGCTGCTGGAGGCGGCCATCGGTGAGCTGGAGGGCGGCGACGTGCGCGTCTTCGCCAGCGGGCAGGCGGCGATCACCGGCCTGTTGCTGGCCGTGCTGCGCCCCGGCGACACGGTGGTGCTCCCCGCCGACGGCTACTTCCCGGTGCGGGCGTTCGCCACCGACACCCTCGCCGGGATCGGCGTGCGGGTGCTGTTCGCGCCGACCGCCGGGCCGTACCCGTCGTTCGCGGGGGTGCGGCTGGTGCTGCTGGAGTCGCCGGCCAACCCCGGCCTGGACGTCGCCGACGTGCCTGCCCTGGCCGCCGCCGCGCACGCCGCCGGGGCCCTGGTGGCGGTGGACAACACCACGGCCACCCCGCTCGGCCAGCGCCCGCTGGACCTCGGCGCCGACGTGGTCGTCGCCTCCGGCACGAAGGCCCTGACCGGCCACTCCGACCTGCTGCTCGGGTACGTGGCGACCCGTTCCGCCGGGCTGCTCGACCCCGTCACCGCCTGGCGCACCATGACCGGGGCGGTGCCGGGGGCGTTCGACGCGTGGCTGGCGCACCGCTCGCTGGCCACGCTGGACCTGCGGCTGGCCCGGCAGAGCGCCAACGCCGAGGCGCTCGCGCGGCTGCTCGTCGGCCGCCCCGACGTCACCGGCGTGCGCTGGCCGGGGCTGCCGGGCGACCCGGCGTACGCGCTGGCGTCGGCCCAGCTGCGTCGGATGCCCGGGGTGCTGTCGTTCGACCTCGGTGACGCCGGGCGGGTGGCCCGTTTCCTCGCCGCGTCCCGGCTGGTGGCCGCCGCCACGTCGTTCGGCGGGCTGCACACCACCGCCGACCGGCGGGCGCAGTGGGGCGACGACACGCCGCCCGGGTTCGTCCGGCTCTCCTGCGGCGTGGAGGACACCGCCGACCTGGTCGCCGACGTCACCGCCGCCCTGCCTGCCTGAGAGGAAGTCCCCGATCAACGCATCCGGCAGAGAAGGATCCCCTTCTCACGCCCCGTCCACGGACGCGCTCGTGTCGCGGCTGCGCGCCGCCGGCTGCGTCTTCGCCGAGGAGGAGGCGGAGCTGCTCGCCGCCGCCGCCGACACTCCCGAGCGGCTCGCCGACCTGGTCGAGCGGCGGGTCGCCGGCCTGCCGCTGGAGCACCTGCTCGGCTGGGCCGAGTTCTGCGGCCTGCGGGTCGGCGTCGACCCGGGCGTGTTCGTGCCGCGGGCGCGTACCGCGTTGCTGGTGTCGGCCGCCGCGGCGGTCACCGGGCCCGGCGCGGCCGTGCTGGACCTGTGCTGCGGGTCCGGTGCCGCCGCGCTGGTGCTCGCCGGGCGGCTGCGTCCCCGCTGGCTGGCCGCCGCCGACCTCGACCCGGCCGCCGTGGCGTGCGCCCGGCGCAACCTCGCCCACCTCGGCGTGCCCGTCTACCAGGGCGACCTGTACGAGCCGGTGCCGACCGAATGGCGGGGCCGGCTCGACCTGATCGTGGCCAACGCCCCGTACGTGCCGACGGAGGCGGTGGCGCTCATGCCGCCCGAGGCACGGTTGCACGAGGCGCCGGTGGCGCTCGACGGCGGGTCGGACGGGCTGGCCGTGCTGCGCCGGGTGGCGCGTGGGGCGGTGCACTGGCTCGCGCCGGGCGGGCACCTGGCCGTGGAGGCCGGCGCAGGGCAGGTCGAGGTGCTGTGCGCCGCGCTGGCCGACCTCGGGCTGACGCCGTCCGTGGCGTACGACGAGGAACTGGACGCGACCGCGGTGACCGCCCGCCGGCCCGGCTGACGGCGGCGGACCGCGCCCCGGTGCTCCGGCTCGGTCGGGGTGCCGGCGGGCCGGAACGAGGTGGTGGCCCACCCGCCGGCCGGCGGTGCGGACCGGACGGCGGGTGGACCACGACGGGGGCCGCGCGGGCCGGCCGGGACGGGACCCCCCGGCCGGCCCGCGCGGCGGTCAGGGGCGCCGGGAGGTCAGGGGCGGCGCGGCGGCGAACGCGGCCCAGGCGGTCGGCGGGAAGAGCAGCGCCGGGCCCGTCGGGTCCTTCGAGTCGCGGACGGCCACCGCGCCGGGTACGACCGCCATCTCCACGCAGGCTCCCTCGTCGCCGCTGCGGCTGCTCTTGCGCCATCGCGCCGTGGCGAGGGCCGCGCTCGTCGTCGGGGTCATGTTCTACCGTCCTTTCAGGAGTCGGAGGAGCTGGTCCCGGGTGGCCGCGGGGCTGAGTGCGACCGTCCGCAGGTGCTCCATGATCTTGGTGCAGGTACGCAGGTCACCGGGCCGGTCGAGGACCATCTGGCCGGCGACCGTTTCCACCGACGCGATGTGCGGGTCCTCCGGGTCGGGGAACTCCAGGATGTGCAGCGACCCCCGGGTGCCCCGGTGGTAGCCGGCGGACAGGGGGATCACCTGGACCGTGATGTTGGGCAGCTCGGCCATCTTGAGCAGGTGGTGCAGCTGCGCCTCCATCACGGCCTGGCCGCCCACGGGGCGCAGCAGGGCGCCCTCGTCGATGATCGCGTCGAGGATCGCCGGATCGTCGCCGGTGATCCGCTGCTGCCGGTCGAGTCGCAGGTGGACCCGCTGCTCGACCTGCTCGTCGCTGAGGGTGTGCGGGCCGCCCCGCATCACCCCCCGGATGTAGTCCGCGGTCTGGAGCAGGCCGGGCACCACCGACGGCTCGAAGTTGGCGATGCCGGTGGCCTCGGCCTCGAGCGCGATGAAGTCGATGGTCCGCCGGTCCAGCAGGTACGAATAGGACACCCACCAGCCGGGCTTGCGGGCGTCCTTGGCGAGCTGGACGGCGGCGGCGAGCTCGTCGGCGCCCACCCCGTACAGGGTGAGCAGGGCGCGCACCGTGGCGGGGCTGATCAGCGTCTGGGCGTTCTCGTACCGGGACAGGGTGCTCCGGGTGCTGTTGATCTCGTCGGCGGCGGCTTCGAGGGTGAGGCCGGCCGCCTCCCGGTGCGTACGCAGCGCGATGCCGAGCCGTCGGGCCCGGGCCGTCTTCGGTGCCATGCGTCGATGGTGACATACGTGACCGGGAGTGTGCACATGAGAGAACGGCGATGAGAGTTGCATTCACGCCAGTCCACATGTCAACCTGTGACCAGTTCCTCACTGCCGGTTGTCGTGGCGACGGCGGTGGTGAGTGACCGGAGGGGATGGGGCGCGTGGCGATCGGGTTTTCTCCCCCGTACCCGATCGCCGCGTGCCGCCACCCGGGACGCACCGGAAGGGACTCGGATGACGGTGACCGCCTGCTGGCCCCGGGTGTCGAGGTGCCGCTGGTGCGCACACCCCGTGCTGCGCGACAACGACGACGCGTGGATCCACGCCCACCTGGCGTACGTCTGCCGGGACCGCTCCGGCGGGTTGGCGGCGACCACCGCGGAGCCGGAGGGGTCGCCCGGCCGGGCGGCGTGGGGCGCTGCGGGAGGCCGGCGGTGACCCGGTTCCTGGTGGTGCTCACCGACGTCCGCCCCGTGGACGACGTGCGCCGCGACGAGCGGCAGGCCCCCGAGCGGCGACGGCAGGTCGTCGGGGCGAGCAGCCGGGAGGCGGCCGACCGGATCGCCGGCGCGTTCATGGCGCTGGGCATGGTGCGGGCCGGGCGGCAGCGGGTGAAGGTGATCGCCGTCGGCCGCCGCTACGGCCTCTGACGCGCCGCCTGCCGCCCGCCGGGAGCCGCTGTCCGGCGTGGTGTGATTACGCAGCGTATATGCACTGTTGACCGGTTGCGCAGTGCTGCCGCTTCTCCCCGGGTATCAACTCCGTTGTCCGGCCACGCACAGTAAGGTCATCCGGGTGAGCGCCACCGGCGAGCACCACGAGCCTCGCAGTCGCGAACGAAAGGGTGACCGAGTGACCACCCCAGGCAAGACCCGTGTGGCCCTCGTCTTCGGCGGCCGCAGCCCCGAGCACGGCATCTCCTGCGTCAGCGCCGGCAGCGTGCTCAGCGCGCTCGACCCGGACGAGTTCGAGGTGGTCCCCGTGGGCATCACCCGCGCCGGCAAGTGGGTGCTGACCAGCGGCGACCCGGCCCAGCTGGCGATCAGCGCCCGGCGGCTGCCGGAGATCACCGCCGAGGCCGGCGCCGACCTCGTGCTGCGGGCCGACCCCACCGGCAACGGGCTGCTGGTGCTCGACCCCGCCGAGGGGCCCCGGGTGCTCGCCGACGTCGACGTGGTCTTCCCCGTGCTGCACGGCGCGTACGGCGAGGACGGCACCATCCAGGGCATGCTGGAGATGGCCGGCATCCCCTACGTCGGGGCGAACGTCTTCGCCTCCGCCGCCGCGATGGACAAGGAGTTCACCAAGAAGCTCTGCGCCGCCGAGGGCATCCCCGTCGGCCCGTACGCGGTGCTGCGCAGCGGGGTCACCCTGTCCGAGGAGGACAAGCAGCGGCTCGGGCTGCCCGTCTTCGTCAAGCCGTCCCGGGCCGGCTCGTCGTTCGGCATCACCAAGGTCGACGACTGGGCCGACCTGGAGGCCGCCGTCGCCACGGCCCGGGAGATCGACCCGAAGGTGCTGGTCGAGGGCGCGATCGTCGGCCGGGAGGTCGAGTGCGGCGTGCTGGAGGGCGAGGCCGGGGGCGGCGCGGAGGCGTCCGTCCTGGCCGAGGTGCGGGCCGGCGGCGACCACGACTGGTACGACTTCGAGGCGAAGTATCTCTCCGAGCCCGAGTACGACCTGCCGGCCACCCTGCCCGACCACGTCACCCGGCAGGTCCAGGAGTACGCCGTCCGGGCGTTCGCCGCCCTGGACTGCGCCGGGCTGGCCCGGGTCGACTTCTTCGTCACCCCGGACCTGGACGTCTACCTCAACGAGATCAACACGATGCCCGGCTTCACCCCGACGTCGATGTTCCCGCTGATGTGGGCCGCCTCCGGGCTGGAGTATCCGAAGCTGGTCAACCGACTGATCCGCACCGCCCAGCGGCGCGGCGTCGGCCTGCACTGAACGCGCGCAGCCGCCGGGGCGACCGGCAGGCGCGGCCGACGGCGGTGGCCGGTCAGCCGCCGCAGCCGGTGAGGACTGGCCAGCCGGCGGGGGCTGCTGGTCAGCCGGTGCAGCCGCCGGGGGCGTCGCCGCCCGAGGGCACCGAGGCGATCACCACGTCGGAGATGGGGCTGACCCACTGCAGGGCCGCCCCGTACGTGCGGGGCACGGTCACCCGCACCGCCGTCTCCCGGTCCAGCGTGGTGAGCACCGTCGCGTCCGGGCCCTCGGCCGCGTACCAGCAGACCTTGTTGACGACCCAGATGTCGTCGGTGTCGCCCGGCTCCGGCTCGGCGCCGCCGCAGGCGATGGTGAGCGCCGGGTCGCCGTACGCGGCGTTCTGCTCGGGGCCGGCGGTGACCGGCCGCTGGGCCAGGTCGCGCACGGTCGACGGGAGCTGCGACGTCAGGGCGCGGCACACCGTGGCGGGCCGCTCGGCCAACCGGGGGGCGGCCATCTCGACCGGCGCGGTGGACCGCGGCCCGGCGCTGGTCGCCGCCGGACCCGGCTCGGCGGCCGGGGCGTCCGGGGTCAGCTTGGCGAAGGTGAACCCGGCCACGGCCACGGTGACCGGCACCGCGACCAGCGTGGCCAGCAGCGCCGCGCTGCGGTTGGCCCGGTCCCGGCGCGGCGCGCCGGCGTCGTCGCTCGTCCCCGCCCCGGCGGGGGACTCGGAGGAGGAAGTGATCTCGTCCACTTACAGGCGCACCACCGAACACGTGAGGGTGCGGGTGATGCCGGGCACCATCTGCACGTTGCTGACGATGAGCTTGCCGAGCTCGTCGACCGTGTTGGCCTCGGTGAGCACGACCACGTCGTACGGCCCGGTGACGGCGTCGACCCGCACCACGCCGGGAAGGTCGCCGATCAGGCCGGCCACGTCACGCGCCCGACCCACCTCTGTCTGGATGAGGATGTACGCCTGTACCACGACTCGACCTCCGTCCGTCGCCGCCGCTGGGCGGCCCGAAGGGTGAAACTACCTTACGGACCAGGTCTGATCCCTATCGGTGGCCAAGGAGAAGCGGTGAGCGAGCGCGACGGGCGCGACGGCGGGCGGGACGCGGGACGATCCCGCGTCCACGGCGGGCGGGGCGCGGGACGATCCCGGGTCCACGGCGGGCGGGGCGCGGGGCCGTCCCGGGTCCACGATGGGCACGGGCGCGGCGGGGAGCGGGCATGAGCGTGACCGGAATCGGCGAGTTCGGGCTGATCGACCGGGTCACCGCCCGGCTGCCCCAGGGGGCGTCCTGCCTGCTCGGGCCCGGCGACGACGGGGCGGTGCTGGCCGCGCCGGACGCCCGGGTGGTCGCCTCCACCGACGTGCTCGTCGAGGGGCGGCACTTCCGCCGGGACTGGTCCGCCGCCCGCGACGTCGGGCACCGGGCGGCGGCGGCCAACCTGGCCGACATCGCGGCGATGGGTGCCACCCCGACCGCCCTGCTGGTGGCCCTGTGCATGCCGGCGGACCTCGACCCGACCTGGGCCGAGGAGCTGGCCGACGGGCTCGGGGCCGAGGCCGCCACCGTGGGCGCGAGCGTGGTCGGCGGCGACATGTCGGCGAGCCCCACGCTCACGATCGCCGTCACCGCCCTGGGTGACCTGGGCGGCCGGGCCCCGGTCGTCCGCTCGGGGGCCCGCCCGGGGCACGTCGTGGCGCTCGCCGGCCGCAGCGGGTACGCCGCCGCCGGCTACACCGTGCTGTCCCGGGGCTTCCGCACGCCGAAGCTCCTGGTCGAGGCGTACCGGCGGCCCGAGGTGCCGTACGCGGCCGGGCCGCACGCCGCCCGGCTCGGGGCCACCGCCATGATCGACGTCTCGGACGGGCTGCTGGCCGACCTCGGGCACGTGGCCCGCGCCAGCGGGGTCGGCATCGACGTGCGGCGGGACGCCTTCGAGGTGCCCCGGCAGATGCGCGACGCCGCCCAGGCGCTGGGGGTCGACCCGTACTCCTGGATCCTCGCCGGCGGCGACGACCACGCGCTGGCGGCCACGTTCCCCCCGGCGGTGGCGCTGCCCGACCCGTGGCGGGTCGTCGGCCGGGTGACGGAGGGCACCGGCGTGACCGTCGACGGCGAGGCGTACGACGGCCCGACCGGCTGGGACCACTTCCGGTAGGGGACCGGCCGGCGACGTACCCTTTCCCCCGTGAGCGAGATCGAGATCCGTCCGGACCGCTTCGACTCCCCGCAGGCCCAGGAGCTCATCCGGGCCGCCCTGGCGGACCTGGGCCGGCGGTACGGGGGCAGCGGCGACGACACCCCGGTCGACGCCGCCGAGTTCGTGCCGCCGCACGGCGCGTTCCTGGTGGCCTACCTCGCCGGCGAGCCGGTCGGGTGCGGCGGCTGGCGCAGCCACGGCGACGACGGGGAGACCGCCGAGCTGAAGCGCATGTACACCAGCCCGCAGGCGCGGGGCCGGGGCGTGGCCCGGGCGGTGCTCGCCGCCGTCGAGCGGTCCGCCCGCGAGCACGGGCGCAAGCAGCTCGTCCTGGAGTGCGGCGACAAGCAGCCCGAGGCGATCGCGCTCTACCACGCGGCCGGCTACGAGCGCATCCCGAACTTCGGCTTCTACCGGGACTACCCGAGCTGCCTCTCCTTCGGCCGCACCCTCTGACCGAGCTGCTGCCCGCCGACCTGTGTCCCTAGCAACCCGTGCCCCGGTCGGCCCGTGCCCCGGTCGCCTGGGCGGCTGCGCGGCGGCGGCCCGTCAGGCGACGGTGACGCGGATCTCGGCGGCGGCGGCGCGGGCGGCCCGCTCGGCCTCGGCCGGGTCGACGCCCCAGGCCAGCACGTGCCCGCTGCGCCGGCCCGACGACGTGACCGGCGCGACGGTCGCGCCGACGGCGGTGTCGAGCTGCACCTCCAGCACCCCGGGCACCCGGCGGGCAGGCCGCAGCCCCTCGACGCCGGTGACGGTGCCCGGGTCGGCGAGCAGGAACTCCACCGCCGCCGCCCCGGTCGGCCGGGTCGGCAGCGCCGGCCGTTCGCCGCGCAACACCCGCAGGTACGCGTCGATGAAGCCGAACTCGTAGCCGATCGAGATCAGCGCGGTGATCATGTCGCCGGGGAGCCGGGCGGCGCACTCCACCAGGTGCGGCACGCCGTCGACGACGATCCACTCGCTGTGCAGCACCCCGGTGCGGAACCCGGCGGCGGCGCACAGCCGCCCCGCCGCGTCGAGCAGGTCGCGGCGGGCCGCCCCGGGCAGCGCCGACGGCACGGTGTGCCCCGTCTCGACCGGCAGGGGACCGGGGAGCACCCGCTTGTCCGTGACGTTGCCGAAGATCACTTCGCCGTCGGCGACGAGCAGCTCGACGCTGTGCTCCCGGCCGTCGAGCACCTGCTCGGCGAGGACCTGCGTGGGCAGCCCCCGGTCGGTGGCCTCCGGCGGGGCCTCGGGGGCCGCGGTGGCCGCCCAGGCGGCCGGGATCTCGGCCGGGTCGGCGACCAGCCGCACCCCGAGGCTGCCCGAGCGCCGGGTCGGCTTGAGCACGCAGCGGTCGCCGTGCCGGCGTGCGAACTCGACCGCCTCCGCCGGCCCGCCCACCAGCTCGTACGCCGGGTTCGGCAGGCCGGCGTCGGCGGCGAGCAGCCGCATCCGGTGCTTGTCGGAGAAGACGTCGGCGGCCTCCGCCCCGGCACCGGGCAGGCCGAGGCGGGCGGCGAGGCGGGCGGCGGCGCCCACGGCGTACTCCAGGCCCGGCATGACGAGGCGGGCCCCGGCCAGATCGGGCTCGCGGGCGAGCAGCGCGTCCGCGTCGAAGCCCGTCTGGTATTCGGCCGGCACGACCCGGGCCAGGACGGACAGCCGCCCGACCAGCTCGCCGATGCCACGCCGGCTGATCACGTCGGGCTCCTCGACGACGACCACGCTGCCCGCCGGCAGCTCCTCGTCGAACCAGCGCAGGGTGCCCAGCGAGGCCCCGACGACGATCATCTCGGCGGGGCCCAGGTCCAGGTCCAACGGTGCCTCCGTGCTGCGTACGCGGACGCCACAAGCCGGCGGGCCCTCAGGCCCGCCGGCTTGTCGACGATGGGTGGGTCGGCGCTACCGCGTCAGGCGCGGGTGACCTTGCCTGCCTTGATGCAGGAGGTGCAGACCTTCAACTTCTTGGTGGTGCCGCCACCGGCCGGGGTGCGCACCGACTGGATGTTCGGGTTCCAGCGGCGGTTGGTCCGCCGGTGCGAGTGGGACACGTTGTGGCCGAAGCCCGGCCCCTTGCCACAGACGTCGCACACGCTAGCCACGGGATACTCCTGGGATTGATACGTTCATGAGGTCGCCGCCAGGCGCAGCCCGGGCAACCTGGCCAGGTTACCCGATCCCCCCGTCGCCGCCCAACCGGGCCCCTGGTGACGCCGGGGCAGGGGGCATTTCCGGCGCCGGTCGCCGCGATGCCGCTGCGCCACTGCCGCGCCGCCGCCACGACATCGCCCGCCATGTCGCCGACATCGTGGCGTCGCCCCCGGCGGGTGTCGGTGCGCGCCAGTAGGCTTCCCGACGTGCTGGACACCCTCGACGCCGCCGCGGTGCGCCGCTGGTGCGCGGGCGGGCTGGCCGCGCTGCGCCGGCACCAGGGCGAGATCGACGACCTCAACGTCTACCCGGTCCCCGACGGCGACACCGGCACCAACCTGGTGCTCACCCTCACCTCGGCCCAGCAGGCGCTCGCGATGGACCTGGCCACCCTGCCCGACGGCGGGTCCACCGCGCACGGGCACGCGCTGCGGCTGATGGCGCGCGGCGCGCTGCTGGGCGCCCGGGGCAACTCCGGGGTCATCCTGTCGCAGATCCTGCGCGGCCTCGCCGACACCCTGGCCGCCGCCCCGGCGGTGCGGGGCCGGCAGCTCGCCGCCGCGCTGGGCGACGCCACCGCCGCCGCCTACTCCGCCGTCGCCCAGCCCGTCGAGGGCACCGTGCTCAGCGTGGTCGCGGCGGCGGCCCGCGCGGCCGGCTCGGCCGACAGCGACGACCTGCCCACCGTCGCCCGGGCGGCGGCCGGCGCGGCGGCCGAGGCGCTGGCCCGCACGCCAGAGCAGTTGCCGGCGCTCGCCCGCGCGGGCGTGGTCGACGCCGGCGGCCGGGGGCTCTGCCTGCTGCTCGACGCGCTGGTCGAGGTGGTCACGGGCGAGAGCCCGCGCCGGCCCGCCCCCGCGCCCCGCCCGGTCCGCCCGCCGGCCACGGCCGCCCGCGAGACCGGTTCGACGGACTACGCGTACGAGGTGCAGTTCCTGCTCGACGCCGACGCCGACGCGGTGGCCCGGATGCGGCAGACCCTCGCCGGGCTCGGCGACTCGCTGGTCGTGGTCGGCGACGGGGCCACCGACGCGGCGTCGGCCACCTGGAACGTGCACGTGCACGTCAACGACGTCGGCGCGGCGGTCGAGGCGGGGGTGGAGGCCGGCCGGCCGCACCGGATCTCGGTGACCCGCTTCGCCGACCAGCCGCCCGCCGCTTCGGCCGACGCCGTCGCGGCCCACGGCACGGCGGCACCGGCGGGCGACGGCCGGGCGGCAGTGGTGGTCGCCTCCGGGGCGGGCATCGCCGAGCTGTTCACGGGCGAGGGGGCGACGGTGGTGCCGGGCAACCCGTCCACCGGTGAGCTGCTCGACGCGATCCGCGCCACGGCCGCGGCCCGGGTGGTGGTGCTGCCCAACGACCCGAACACCCAGGCCGTCGCCAACGCCGCCGCGCGGGAGGCACACGCGCTGGGGGTGCGGGTCAGCGTGGTGCCGACCCGGTCGCCGGTGCAGGCGCTGGCCGCGCTCGCCGTGCGCGACCCGCAGCGCCGCTTCGCCGACGACGTGATCGCGATGGCCGAGGCGGCGGGGGCGTGCCGCTACGCCGAGGTCTGCTGGGCCAGCCGCGAGGCGCTCACCGTCGCCGGCCCGTGCCGCCCCGGCGACGTGCTGGCCCTCGTCGAGGGCGAGGTGCACCTGATCGGGGCCGACCTCGCCGACACCTGCACCGCCGTGGTCGACCGCATGCTCGGCGGCGGCGGGGAGCTGGTCACCCTGCTCTCCGGTGCGGACGCCCCCGAGGGGCTGGCCGACGCCGTCGCCGAACACGTCGCGCGGCGCTGGCCGTTCGTGGAGGTCCAGGCCTACGCGGGGGGCCAGCCGCACTATCCGCTCCTGGTGGGGGTCGAATGACGACGACGTCCGAGCCGGCCACGGTCGACACGCCGCTGAAGAAGCTGGTCGGGGAGAAGACGGCCAAGGCCCTGGCCGCCCACCTCGACCTGCACACCGCCGGCGACCTGGTCCACCACTTCCCCCGCCGCTACGACGAGCGCGGCGAACACACCGACATCCGGTCGCTCGACGTCGGCGAGCAGGTCACCGTGCTGGCCCAGGTGCGGCGCACCGACGTGCGGCCGATGCGCCAGCGCCGGGGCAAGCTGCTGGAGGTCACCGTCGGCGACGACTCCGGCGGGGTGCTCACCTGCACCTTCTTCGGCAACCAGGCGTGGCGGGAGCGCGAGCTGCGCCCCGGCCGGTGGGGGCTGTTCGCCGGCAAGGTCACCGAGTTCCGGGGCAAGCGCCAGCTCAACGGCCCGGAATACGTGCTGCTCGGCGAGGGCGGCGACGGCGAGGCCGCCGCCAACGAGGAGGTCGAGGAGTTCGCCGGGGCCCTGATCCCGGTCTACCCGGCCGCCGCGGCCGTGCCGACCTGGGTGATCGCCCGCTGCGTGCGCGTGGTGCTGGACACCTTCACCCCGCCGGAGGACCCGCAGCCTGCCACCGTCCGGGCCACCCGCAACCTGATCGACCTCGGCACCGCCCTGCGCGAGATCCACCGGCCGTCGAGCAAGGAGGCCCTCTACCGGGCCCGCCGCCGGCTCAAGTGGGACGAGGCGTTCGCCGTGCAGCTCACCCTCGTGCAGCGCAAGCACCGGGCCGCGGCCTGGCCGGCCCGGTCCCGGCCGCCGCGCCCCGGCGGGCTGCTCGACGCGTTCGACGCCCGGCTGCCGTACGAGCTGACAGGCGGCCAGCGGGCCGTCGGCGCGGAGATCGCCGCCGACCTGTCCACCGCCCACCCGATGCACCGGCTGTTGCAGGGCGAGGTCGGCTCCGGCAAGACGGTGGTGGCGCTGCGGGCGATGCTCCAGGTGGTCGACGCCGGGGGCCAGGCCGCCCTGCTCGCCCCGACCGAGGTGCTCGCCGCCCAGCACCACCGGGGCATCCTCGACCTGCTCGGCCCGCTGGCCAGGGCGGGGGAGCTGGGCGCCGCCGACGGGGCCACCTCGGTGGAGCTGGTCACCGGCTCGCTGGGCGCGGCGGCCCGCCGCCGGGCCCTCGCCGAGGTCGCCGCCGGCCGGGCCGGCATCGTGCTCGGCACCCACGCCCTGCTCTACGAGGGCGTCGACTTCGCCGACCTGGGCCTCGTCGTGGTCGACGAGCAGCACCGGTTCGGCGTGGAGCAGCGCGACGCGCTGCGCGCCAAGGCGGATCAGCCGCCGCACGTGCTGGTGATGACCGCGACGCCGATCCCGCGCACCGTGGCGATGACCGTCTACGGCGACCTGGAGGTCTCCGCGCTCACCCAGCTTCCGCAGGGGCGCTCGCCGATCGCCTCGCACGTGGTGCCGGCCGCCGAGAAGCCGGCGTTCCTCGACCGGGCCTGGCGCCGGCTGCGCGAGGAGGTCGCCGCCGGCCACCAGGCGTACGTGGTGTGCCCCCGGATCGGGGATGCGGGGTCCGGGTCGGGTGGCCCGGGGTCCGGGTCGGAGGAGGAGCCGCCCCGGGAGGACGACAACGGCCGGCGGCCCCCGCTCGCGGTGACCGAGGTCGCCCCGCTGCTCGCCGAGGGGCCGCTGCACGGGCTACGGATCGGGATCCTGCACGGGCGGCTGCCCGCCGACGAGAAGGACGCCGTGATGCGCGCCTTCGCCGACGGCGAGCTGGACGTGCTGGTCGCCACGACCGTCATCGAGGTCGGCGTCAACGTCCCCAACGCCACCGTGATGATCGTGCTGGACGCCGACCGGTTCGGCGTCTCCCAGCTGCACCAGCTGCGCGGCCGGGTGGGCCGGGGTTCGGCGGCGGGGCTCTGCCTGCTGGTCACCGAGGCGGCCGAGGGCTCGTCGGCCCGGGAACGCCTCGACGCGGTGGCGTCCACCACGGACGGCTTCAAGCTCGCCGAGCTCGACCTGGAGCAGCGCCGCGAGGGCGACGTGCTCGGGGCGACCCAGTCCGGCCGGCGCTCGCACCTGCGGCTGCTGTCCCTGCTGCGCGACACCGACCTGATCCGCGACGCCCGCGCCGAGGCGATCGCGCTGGTGGAGGACGACCCGGAGCTGGCCCGCCATCCGGCGCTGGCCGCCTCGGTGGCCGCCCTGGTCGACGCCGAACGCGCGGAATACCTGGAGAAGGGCTGACCGGCCCAGGCTTCCCTCCTGGCCGTGGCTCCCTGTCTGGGCCGGCTCCCTGTCTGGGCCGGCTCCCTGTCTGGGCCGGCTCCCTGTCTGGGCCGGCTCCCTGTCTGGGCCGGCTCCCTGTCTGGAGCCGGCTCCCTGCCTGGGCCGGCTCCCTGCCTGGGCCGGCTCCCTGCCTGGGCCGGCTCCCTGTCTGGAGCCGGCTCCCTGCCTGGCGTGCCTCCCCGCCCAGCCCGGGTTCCTGCCTGGCCCGGTTACCCGACTGGCGCGGGTGGCGCTGGCCGCCGCGCTCGCCGGGCTGGGCCTGGTCCTGCGGCAGCTCTGGCTGCTGAGCCTGGGCCTGGAGACGGTCGTCTTCGCGTTCGTGCCAGGCCGATGATCGACTCCATGTCGGCGACATGGCGGTATCAGCGGGGCCCGGATACCGCCATGTCGCCGACATGACAGCTCGGTCCCCGGCGGCGGGCTCAGGCCACGCCGGGTCCGGTGCGGGGCCCGCCGGGGCGGACCGCGCCTGCGCGTACGTCCGCGCCAAGATCGTGCCTAAACATGGATCGAGTGGCTTCCGAGCGGGGCGCGATGCCACTCGATCCGCGATCGAGCGCGATCTACCCGTTGGGCGCTGGGCGTACGGGGCGAGGCACCCGCCCCCGCCGCGAGGCACCAGACACCAGACACACGGCGAGGGCGCGCCGACCGGGTGGTCGACGCGCCCTCGCAGGTGCGTCAGATCAGTTCAGGCCGTAGCCCGATCAGGCGGTGAAGCGGATCCGCCGACGACGGGCCATCACGAAGAGCACCGCGCCGACCGCGAGCAGGGCCACCGCGCCGGCGGCGATGCCGCCGGCCGCCGCGCCGGTCACGGGGAGGCCACCCTCCTGGTCGCCGCCGCCGGAGCCGCCCTCCTCGCCGTCCTCGCAGTCCTTCGGCTGCTCCCACTTGATCGCCTCGCCGGAGGCGAGGTCACCGGTGACGGTCACGGTCAGGCCCGGGCTCGCCGGGAAGGTGACGGTGACGTCGCGGCCGGCCTCGACCGTGACGGTCTTCGGCTCGCCGGTGCTCGGGGTGAAGGTCGAGGTGAGGGTCGCGCCGTTCTCCGGGTTGGCGATCCGGAAGATCAGCTCGTCGCAGGTCGACTCGTAGCCGCCGTCGGGCTCGCCGACCTCGGGCTCCTGGCAGTCCTCGGGCTTGGCCCAACCGCCGGTGAAGTCCTCCATGCCGGGGGCGGCGACCTTGATCTCCTGCGCCTGGCCGGGGTTCAGCTTGCGGGTCTCGATCTTGCGCATCGGCACGGAGACGGTCTCGGTGTAGCCGCCGCTGCCGGTGATGGTGAACGCTGCCGCCGCGTTGCCGCTGCGGTTGACCAGGGTCAGCTCGACGTTGCCCTCGCAGTCGGACTCGGCGATGACCTCAGGGGCGGGGCTGCAGGTCTCCGAACCGCCGTTGTACCAGGCCTGCTGGGGCTTGCCCGTCGACTGGGAGCCGGGGGCCTTGGGGCTGCCGACCTTGCGGTGGCCGTACCGCGAGCCGTTGTCGGTGAGCGGGTCGATGATCTCGTCACCGAAGACGAAGTCGACCTGGGTGTAGCACTGCGGAACCTCGACCTTGAAGTCGAGGGTGGCCACGCCCAGCTCGCCCGCGCCGACGCCGGTGAACTTCTTGACCGACTTGTCCAGCACGTACTGGGGGAAGGCGACCTTCGCCGACGGGGCGACGTAGGAGACCAGCGCGAAGGACTGCTCCTGGCCCTCGCAGAGCGGGCCGTTGACCAGCGTGATGCTGGCCTCGCCGCGCTTGCCCTTGAAGGTGTGCGTGTAGCGGGCGTCGGCCGCGCTGACGCAGGCCGGCCCCTCCGGGGCGGGCGAGGTCGGCGTGACGGTCGGACTGGGCGACGCCGTGGCGGTCGCCGACGCCGACGGCGAAGGGCTGGTCGCCAGGGCCGGCGACGAGGCCGCGAACGCCGTGGCGAGGCCCGCCAGGGCGGCGGCGGCCACGACGAGCGGCCGCCGTGGCGACAGCTTGGGACGGATCACGCGTACTCCCGGGGTGAAGAAACGTCAGGGCGCGGCGCGGGCAACGGCGGTCAGCGGTCGCGGCCGGTGAGGCGCGCCCGCGACGACGCCTCCCGGCGCCGGGTGGGCCGGCGGAGCGCAGCCGGCACCCGGCAGACCCTAGCGAGAACGCGCCGACCGTTACAGCGCTCAGATAGCCCTAAGAGTGATGTTATCAATTTGAGATCATTGATATACGTAAAGTGATCATGTCGGGACTCCAGAGGTACGCACGGTGCCGCCCGCCTGCGCGCCGGCGTCGCGTAGCGTCGGGGCATGAGCAGGAGCAGTCGGTGACCCGGATCGTGGCCGGGACGCTCGGCGGCCGGCGCATCGCCGCGCCGCCCGGCGCCGGCACCCGGCCCACCTCCGACCGGGTCCGGGAGGCGCTGTTCAGCGCCGTGCAGGCCGACGTCGACCTGGCCGGGGCGCGCTTCGCGGACCTGTATGCCGGATCGGGCGCCGTCGGCCTGGAGGCGCTGTCCCGGGGGGCGGCGCACGTGCTGCTGGTGGAGTCCGACCCGCGCGCCGCCCGCGTGGTGCGGGAGAACATCGCCGCGCTGCGGGCCGCCCCGGCGGCGCGGCTGGTCACCGGCAAGGTCGCCACGGTGCTGGCGGCCGGCCCGGACGGCGGGCCGTACGACGTGGTCTTCGCCGACCCCCCGTACGCCGTACCCGATGCCGACGTCACCGCGATGCTGGCCGCGCTGGTCGACGGCGGCTGGCTGGCGGCGGACGCCCTCGTGGTGGTGGAGCGCTCCAGCCGGAGCGGCCCGGTCGACTGGGTGGAGGGCGTCACTGCCGAGCGCAGCCGCCGTTACGGCGAGACCACCCTTTGGTACGGTCGCCGATCATGAGACGTGCGGTGTGTCCCGGCTCTTTCGACCCGGTCACCAATGGACACCTCGACATCATCGGGCGGGCCGCCCGGCTCTTCGACGAGGTGATCGTCGGCGTGCTGGTCAACCAGTCCAAGAGTGGCCTGTTCACCGTCGAGGAGCGGATCGAGATGCTCCGCGAGGTCACCTCCTCGTACGACAACGTGCGGGTCGCGTCCTTCCGGGGCCTGCTGGTCGACTTCTGCCGGGCCCAGCGGGCCAGCGTCCTGATCAAGGGTCTGCGGGCGGTCAGCGACTTCGACTACGAGCTGCAGATGGCCCAGATGAACATCGGCCTGGCCGGCGTCGAGACGCTGTTCATGCCGACCAACCCGCTCTACTCCTTCCTCTCCTCCAGCCTGGTCAAGGACGTGGCGAAGTGGGGCGGCGACGTCTCCGCCCACGTCCCCGACCTGGTCCGCGAGGCCCTCCAGGTCCGGCTCGGCCCGCCACCGCGCCCCTGACCGGCGGGGCGTGACGACCCCGGCCCGGCCGGCGGCCGACGACCTGACCGGCGGGGCGTGACGACCCGGCCCGGCCGCGACACGGTGCCCTGACCGGCCGCGACACGACGCGCCGGGCGGGGTGGATCGGCGGGCGGTGGCCGGGGCGCGACATGATGGTTCGAGCGGGAACCCGGCCGTAGCCCGCATCATGTAGGTCGGCCGACGACGACAGGAGTGAGGTACCGGTGGACCCGCTCGACCGCATCGACGAACTGATCGCCATGGTGGAGCAGGCCCGCTCCGTCCCGATGTCGCGGAACAACTGCATGGTCGACCGGGGCGAGATGATCGCCGCGCTCGACGAGCTGCGCGCTGACCTCCCCGCCGATCTGCGCCGGGCGGCGGCCCTGCTGGGGGAGCGGGACAAGATCATGGAGGCCGGCAAGCGGGAGGCCGACAGGATCATCAGCGAGGGTGAGGCGGAACACGCCCGCCTGGTGTCGGTGAACGAGATCACGGTCTCGGCCGAGCACGAGGGCGCCCGGATCATCGCCGAGGCCCGCGCCGAGGCGCAGCGGCTGCGCGAGGAGGTCGACGACTACGTCGACACCGCGTTGGCCAACTTCGAGCAGTTCCTCACCCGGGCGCTGGCCTCCATCGAGCGCGGGCGGGACAAGATGCACGCGCTGCGCGAGATCGGCACCTTCGGTGGGGACGAGGCGGAGCGCCCGTTACCCTTCTGAGCGGCACCTCAGCAGCCGACAGGCGGGGCGGGCGTCGCCCCCGGTTCGACGGTCCGGCGGTCGTCCAGGTAACCTTTTTTGTCGGCCTCTCACCGGCCGGAGTCTGACTATGCCCAAACACTCGCCTTCATCACTCAACCCCAAGGCGCCGCTGGTCCTCGACACGAGGGACCTGCCGCGTCGCCCTGGCGCGTTGCGTACGCTCCGGCGGGTCGTCCCGGCACCGAAGGACCTCGGCGTGGAGTTGATCGGCGTGCCGGAGGGCGCGGACCTCGACCTCGACCTGAGGCTGGAGTCGGTGTCCGAGGGGGTGCTCGTCTCCGGGACCGTGAGCGGTCGCGTCAAGGGCGAGTGCGGGCGTTGCCTGCGTGAGATCGACGACTCGGTGGCCGTGCCCGTCCAGGAGCTGTACGCGTACGAGAACAGCACCACGGACGCCACGACCGACGAGGACGAGGTGGGCCGGATGCAGGACGATCTGATCGACCTGGAGCCGGCGCTGCGGGACGCGGTGGTGCTCATGCTGCCGACCAACCCGCTCTGCCGGGAGGACTGCCCAGGGTTGTGCCCCGAGTGCGGGGTGCACTGGGACGATCTGCCGGCCGACCACAGTCACGAGCAGATCGACCCGCGTTGGGCGGGCCTGTCGCAACTGAACCGTACAGAGGAGTAGGAACCGTGGCCGTCCCGAAGCGCAAGATGTCGCGCAGCAACACCCGGTCCCGCCGGGCGAACTGGAAGGCGACCGTGGTGGCGACCACCGCCTGCCCGCAGTGCAAGTCCCCGAAGCTGCCGCACGCCGCGTGCTCCGTCTGTGGCACGTACAACGGCCGCCAGGTTCTCGAGGTCTGACCTGGACGCCGAGTGACGCCCCCGACCCCCGGTCGGGTGGCGCGCGCATCCTGGCGATCGCCCGGTGCCCCGGCTCCCGCCGTCGCCGGCCGGCCCGTTCCGGCCGGTGTCCCGCTGGAGCCGGGCACCGCGCGGATCGCCGTTGACCTCCTCGGCGGGGACGATGCTCCCGCCGTCGTGGTTGACGGCGCTCTGCGGGCCATGCGCGCCGACCCGGACCTGCACCTTCTGCTCGTCGGCCCCGCCGAGGTGGCCGACGAGCTGATCGGTGCCCTCGATCCGGCGCAACGCGCCCGGGTCACGGTCCGGCCGGTGCGCGCCGCCGTCGGCATGGCCGAGAACCCGGTCGCCGCCCGCGCCGACAGCACCGTACGCACGGCCGCCACCGCCGTCCGCGACGGCCTCGCCGACGCGATGGTCTCCGCCGGCTCCACCGGCGCGACCGTCACCGCGGCGGCGCTCGGCCTCGGCCGGTGGCCGCACGTGCGCCGGCCGGCCCTGGTCGCGACCCTGCCGGCGGTCGCCGGACCGGTGGTGCTGCTCGACGTCGGCGGCTCCCTGGAGCCGGGCCCCGCCACCCTCGCGCGGCACGCCGTGCTCGGCGCGGCCTACGCGGCCGTCGCGCACGGCGTGGTCGAGCCGCGCGTCGGGCTGCTGTCGGTGGGCACCGAGGCGGGCAAGGGGGACCGGCTGCGCCGCAGCGCCGACCCGGTGCTCGCCGCCGCGGCGCTGCCCTGCGCCGCGCGCTACGTCGGCCTCGTCGAGGGGTACGACATCGCCTCCGGCCTGCGCGCCGACGTGGTGGTCACCGACGGGTTCACCGGCAACGTGCTGCTGAAGGCGATCGAGGGCGCGTACGCGATGGCCGGCGGGCCCCCGCCCGGCGGCGGTGCCCCCCGGGCCGCCGCCCTGCTCGGGGTGGCCGGCACGGTGGTGGTCTGCCACGGCGCGGCCCGTGGCCAGGACGTCGCCTCCGGCATCGCCCTGGCCGCCCACCTGTGGCGTCGGCGGGCCACCGACACCGTCTCCGTGCTGCTCGGCGTCCCCGGCGGCGCCGGCCCGGCCGGGGTGGCCCCGGAGACCTCCGCACAGCCCGGTGACCACACCGAGCGCACCACCGACACCGAGGTGAGCCTGTGACCGCCCGTACCGTCCCGACCGGCCGCGTCGGCGCGCCGGCACCGGCGGGTGCGCCCGGCGCGCGCCGCCCGGTCGTGAACCGAGAGGTAACCGCATCATGACCATCGACAAGCGGCGGCGTGCGCCCATCGGTCACCTGGAGGCCGCCTTCGGGGTCTCGCTGGACGCGGAGCTGCTGGAGCGGGCGCTGACCCACCGCTCGTACGCGTACGAGAACGGCGGCCTGCCCACCAACGAGCGGCTGGAGTTCCTCGGTGACTCGGTCCTCGGCGTGGTGATCACGACCGCGTTGTTCCACAACCATCCCGACCTGCCGGAGGGCCAGCTGGCCAAGCTGCGGGCGAGTGTGGTCAACATGCGGGCGCTCGCGGACGTGGCACGGGGCCTGGGCCCGGACGGGCTCGGCGCGTACCTGCTGCTGGGCAAGGGCGAGGAGAGCACCGGCGGCCGGGACAAGGCGAGCATCCTCGCCGACACCCTGGAGGCCCTGCTCGGCGCGATCTACCTCCAGTACGGCCTGGACACCGCCGCGATCGTGATCCACCGGCTGTTCGACCCGCTGATGGCCGAGTCGGCCGGGCGGGGTGCCGCGCTGGACTGGAAGACGAGCCTCCAGGAGCTGACGGCCGCCCTCGGGCTGGGCGTGCCCGAATACCGCATCGAGGGCACCGGGCCGGACCACCTCAAGACGTTCACCGCCTGGGTGGTGGTCGCCGGCAACCGGTACGGCGGGGCGGAGGGGCGCAGCAAGAAGGAGGCCGAGCAGCGGGCCGCCGAGTCGGCCTGGCGGGAGTTGACCGCCCAGGCCGAGCGGGAGCAGGCCGAGGCGGCCCAACGGGAGCGGGCCGCCGCCGAGGCGTCGGACGGGCCCGTCGAGCCGGGCGCGGTCAACGGCACGGACGTCGTGGGCGTCGTCGAGGTCGACGCGGCGGGCGCCGTGGGCGCGTCGGCGCTGGTCGCCGCCGACGGTGAGCCCGCGGACGCCCCGACCGGCGGGCCCGCCGACGCCCCGGCGGCCGGCGAGGCGAACCGTGCCTGAGCTGCCCGAGGTCGAGACCGTCCGGCAGGGCCTGGCCCAGTGGGTCACCGGCCGCCGGATCGTCGGCGTCGAGGTGCGCCATCCCCGGGCGGTGCGCCGGCACCTGGCCGGGCCGGCGCACTTCGCCGACGTGCTCGCCGGGCGGACGGTGCTCGACGTACGGCGGCGCGGCAAGTATCTGTGGCTGCCGCTGGACAGCGGCGACGCGATCGTCGGCCACCTCGGCATGTCCGGCCAGCTCCTGCTCCAGCCGGCGACGGCGGCCGACGAGCTGCACCTGCGGGTCCGGTTCCGGTTCGCCGACGACGGCCCCGAGCTGCGCTTCGTGGACCAGCGCACGTTCGGCGGGCTGGCGGTCTCCTCCGGCGGTGCCGAGCTGCCGCCCGAGATCGCGCACATCGCCCGGGACCCGATGGACCCGGAGTTCTCCGACAGCGCCTTCGTCGCCGCCCTGCGCCGGCGGCGCACGGAGGTGAAGCGGGCGCTGCTCGACCAGACCCTCGTCTCCGGGGTCGGCAACATCTACGCCGACGAGGCGCTGTGGCGGGCGAAGCTGCACGGGGCCCGGCCCACCGACCAGCTGACCGCGCCCGTCGCGCAGCGGCTGCTCGGCCACGTCCGGGACGTCCTCGGCGAGGCGATCAAGGAGGGCGGCACCAGCTTCGACGCCCTCTACGTCAACGTCAACGGCGAGAGCGGCTACTTCGACCGGGCGCTCAACGCGTACGGGCGGGAGGGCGAGCCGTGCCGGCGGTGCGGCGCACCGCTGCGCCGGGAGGCGTTCATGAACCGGTCCTCGTACAGCTGCCCCCGCTGCCAGCCCCGGCCCCGGGCCGCGCTGCGGGGCTGACCCGGCTCAGGGGCCGGCGGTCCCGCCCCGCTCCGGGGCCGGCGGGGCGTCCGGGCAGGCGTCCCGCCACGCGTCCAGCTCGCGCCGCTTCTGGATGGAGGCGAAGCCGTAGCCGAGGGTGGTCACGCAGAACTCGTCGGGGTCGCCCGTGTATTCGACGTGGAACACCGGCTTGCCGGCGTCCGCGAACGGCAGCAGCTTCGCGCACTGGCGCAGCCGGACGCACTCCTCGTTGACGGCGAAGTCGAAGTCCGGCGCGAGGGCGGTCACCTGCGGCACGTCCCCGAGCAGGCCGGGGGACAACTCCAGTGAGCGGGCCAGGGCGGCGGCCCGCCGGTTGAACCGCAGCTGGTCGTCGAAGTCCAGGTCGAAGCCGGTGGGGTGGGCGTAGCCGTCGGCGTCGGCGAGGGCCACCGCCCCGAAGCCCTTGCCCCGGCACAGCCGTAGCCGGTCGGCCAGGATCGGCTCCAGCACGTCCCACCGCCGCACGTCCACCCACCGGGTGCCGGGCGACCGGCCGGCCGCGCCGCCGACCTCCGGCGGGTACCGGTCGGCGTCCGGGTCGGTCCGCGCGTACGCGCCGACGCCGACCTGGCAGACCAGCCGGCGGTCCCGGCCGCGCAGCGCCGTGGTCTCGGTGCTCGTGGTACGCACCGGGTCGAGCAGGAACACGTCCGCCTCGACCATGGTGTCGAGCGGGCCGGTGAGCTGCCACTGCCAGCGCCAGTGCCGGGCCTGGCCGGGCGGCCACGGGGTGGGCGCGCCCGGCGGCGTCACCACGGCCCGGCAGCCGTACGCCGTCGTCAGCAGCGTCAGCGCGACGAGCAGGCGCAGCAGTCGGCGCGACGCGCGCCCGACGCGGGGCGACGGCGGCCCGATCCGCATCGGCAGCTCCGCAGGTCGCGGGCGGCGTCGAACCGCCCGGAGGCGGGTGCGCCCACCGGCCGCCCGCAGCGGACCGGCCGCCGGTCGCCCCGAGGCGGACCCGCCGCCCAGGGCACCGCCCCGGCGCGCCTCACCGGGTCAAACGAGCGTGGCCCCCGGGACGACTCGCCTCTCCCCGTCCCGGGGGCCACGCCCGGCCCGGGTCAGCGCGGCGTGCCGAAGTCCTGCGTCCAGTACGGCCCGTTGCTGTTGGCGATGCCGACGCCGATCTCGGTGAAGGAGCAGTTCAGGATGTTGGCGCGGTGCCCCGGGCTGTTCATCCAGGCGTCCATCACCGCGGCCGGGGTCTGCTGGTTCCACGCGACGTTCTCGCCGTACGCGCGCCAGGCGTAGCCGGCCCGGTCGAGCCGCTCGCCGACGTCGCTGCCGTCGCTGCCGTCGTGCGTCATCTTCCGGTGGTCGGCCTGGTCCTGGCTGTGCGCCTGGGCCGCCGCCATGAGCTTGTCGTCGATCTTCAGGGCGCCGCACCCGGCCTTGGCCCGCTCCGCGTTGACCAGGTCGACGACCTCCTGCGCCTGCGCGCTCACGCCCGGCGCGGCGGCGACGCGGGGCGTGGCGGGGGCGCTGCTGCGCTGGTTGCTCCGCGACGCGGCGGTGGTCCGGCTGGGCTTCGGGGTCGGCTTGGCGGTGCGGCTCGGCGACGGCGACGGGCTGGCGCTGGTCGGCGAGGCGCTCGGCGAGGGCGACGGCGACGGGCCGGCCGAGGTCGGGTCGGCCGGGTCGGCGGGCGCGGCGACCGGCGCGTCGGCCGCGGCCGGGTCGGTCCGTGGGGCGTCCCCGCCGGGCAGCACGAGGGCGCCGACCCCGAGGCTCACCACCAGGGTGGCCGCCGCGGCGGCGCCACCGATCAGCAGCGGGCGCGGGAGCCGCCGGGCGGGCCGGTGCCGCCCCTCGCCGCTGCCCGCGGCGGTGTCGGCGCGGCGGGCGGCGAGGTCGGCCGGCTGCGCGGCGGCCGGCGTGGCCGCGCCGACGGCCGGGCCGGCGACGACCGGGAGCGCCCGGGTGTGCTCGGCCGCCGGGGCCGGCTGGTCGGCCGGATACCACTGGTCGGAGGCCCGTTCCGGCGCGTGCCACCGATCGCCCGGTGGTTCCGGCGACTGCCACTGTCCGCTCGGCTGTTCCGGCGACTGCCACTGTCCGCTCGGCTGTTCCGGGGAGTGCCACTGACCGTTCGGCTGTTCCGGAAAGTGCCACTGACCGCTCGGCCGTTCCGGCGCGTGCCGTTGGCCGTTCGGGGGTTCCGGGGAGTGCCACCGGGCGGTGGGCTCGCCCGCCCACGGCCGGTCGGCCGGCGGCGCAGGGGGCTGGTCGGTGTGCCGTTGGTCACTCGGCTGGTCCGGTTCGTCCCCGAACAGGTAGGTCGACCGGGGCGCCGGGCGGTCGGTCAGCCAGGCCGGCTCGTCGGCCGGGGGCTCCTGGCGCCATCGCGCGCCCTCCGGGTCGTTCGGGTCGGTCCAGCCGTACACGCCTGTCGCCTCCATGGGTCGGTTGCGGGCCGGGGTGACCGTACGGGCGCGCCGCAAGCTGCGGCAACGTGGCTAAGAAAGAGTTAAGACGAAAGCGGTTCGCGTGGGGTGAGTTCCGTTGTTCCCGGGCGTACAGTTAACGCGTCCGGACAGAGCGTGTCCGCGCCTTGTGGCAGCCACCGACAAGCGGCCCGGCCGACGTGAAGATGATCTACGGCCTGCGGTAACTTGACGAATGAGGGGTTGTCGGCTCAATATGTAGGTGTCGCCAGTCGCGCCCGGTCGTGCCCAGAATCGCTGGGAATGACAGCCGCGAACGAGTGGGCGCGCGTTGGTCCGGCCTTTCCGGCAGCGCATATCAAGGAGTCAGCATGGCGAAGGCCCTCTACGGCCACGTAGGTGCAGCGCCCGATCGGCGTCTGCTCGACGAGGTCACCCGACTGCGGTCCAGGGTTCAGGCTCTGGAGTTCGAGATCACGCGCCTGCGCGCCGAGAACGATCGGCTTGCGGCGGCTGCGGCGGAGGCGGACGACCTCCTCCGTCTGGCCGAGCCGGCGCTGACCTGATCTCCAGTAGGTCCGACAACTGAATCGCACCACGCAGAAATCGCGCGCCGACACTTATGTGCCGGCGCGCAGCCATGTCCGGGCAATTTCCCCGTACCATTTTCCGATCTTGGATAATTGATCAAGCTCCGCATCGGGTGAGCCGTCCGATCCGTGCCGGGAAACCCGGTACACGGCCTGCCGGCCGGCCGTCGACGCCGGCCCGGGGCGGGTCGCGTGCCCGAGTGCCGGCGAGACCGGGTTAGTCTGCGGGTTCACCAGGTCCGCGCAGCCCACGACGCTCGGCGGCCACCGGACGAGGATCGAGAAGGTGTATCTCAAGAGCCTGACGGTGAAGGGGTTCAAGTCCTTCGCCTCCGCGACGACGCTGAAGCTGGAGCCGGGGATCACCTGCGTGGTCGGCCCGAACGGCTCCGGCAAGTCCAACGTCGTCGACGCCATCGCCTGGGTGCTCGGCGAGCAGGGCGCCAAGGCGCTGCGCGGCGGCAAGATGGAGGACGTCATCTTCGCCGGCACCGCCGGGCGGGCCCCGCTGGGCCGGGCCGAGGTCACCCTCACCATCGACAACACCGACGGCGCGCTGCCCATCGAGTACACCGAGGTCTCCATCACCCGCCGGATGTTCCGCTCCGGCGAGAGCGAGTACGAGATCAACGGCGACTCCTGCCGCCTGCTCGACATCCAGGAGCTGCTGTCGGACTCCGGCATCGGCCGGGAGATGCACATCATCGTCGGCCAGGGCCGCCTCGACGGGATGCTGCACGCCAAGCCGGAGGACCGGCGGGCGTTCATCGAGGAGGCGGCCGGCGTCCTCAAGCACCGCAAGCGCAAGGAGAAGGCGCTGCGGAAGCTCGACGCGATGCAGACCAATCTCAACCGCCTGACCGACCTCACCGCCGAGCTGCGCCGCCAGCTCAAGCCGCTGGGCCGGCAGGCCGAGGTGGCCCGCCGGGCCGCCGCGATCCAGGCCAACCTGCGCGACGCCCGGCTGCGGCTGCTCGCCGACGACCTGCACACCCTGCGCGCCACCCTGGACCGGGAGATCGCCGACGAGAGCGCCGCGCGGGAGCGACGCCAGGAGGTCGAGGCGGAGCACACCGAGGTGCAGGGCCGGCTCGGCGAGCTGGAGGCCGCCCTCGCCGAGGACGCGCCGCTGCTCGCCGCCGCCCAGGACACCTGGTACAAGCTCTCCGCGCTCTCCGAGCGGTTCCGCTCCGTCGAGCAGCTCGCCCGCGAGCGGCTGCGCCACCTCACCGCCACGCCCGACGACGAGCGCCCCGGCCGCGACCCCGACCAGCTGGAGGCCGAGGCGGAGCGGGTCCGCGAGCAGGAGGAGGAGCTGCGCGGCGCGCTCACCGACGACCAGATCCGCCTCGCCGAGGCCGTCGAGCAGCGGCAGGAGCTGGAACGGCAGCTCGCCGCCGCCGAACGGGAGCTGGTCGCCGCCGCGAAGGCGATCGCCGACCGGCGCGAGGGGCTGGCCCGGCTCACCGGCCAGGTCAACTCCGCCCGCGCCCGCACCACCAGCGCGGGGGAGGAGATCGAGCGGCTCGCCGCCGCGCACGCCGACGCCCTCGCCCGCGCCGAGCAGGCGCAGGCCGACCTGGACGCCGTCGCCGAGCAGTCCACCGAGGCCGACCGGGACAACGCCGACCTCGACGACCGGCACGCCGAAGCCGTCGCCGCCCAGGAGCGGGCGCAGGCCGCCGCCCGGTCGCTCGCCGACGCGGAACGGGCCGCCGAGAAGGAAGCCGCCACGCAGAAGGCCCGCGAGGAGGCGCTCGCCATCGGCCTGCGCCGCAAGGACGGCGCGGGGGCGCTGCTGGCCCGCGCCGGCGAGGTGCCCGGCCTGCTCGGCAGCCTCGCCGGGCTGCTCACCGTCGCCCCCGGCCACTCCGCCGCGCTCGCCGCCGCGCTGGGCGGGCTCGCCGACGCGGTCGCGGTCACCGGCGTCGACGAGGCCGTCGAGGCGATGCGGCTGCTCAAGATCTCCGACGCCGGGCGGGCCGGCCTGCTCGTCGGCAGCCCCGCCGGGCCGGGCATGACCGGCGGCGCCGACGCCCTGCGCCCGAAGCTGCCCGCGCACGCCCGCTGGGCCCCCGACCTGGTCGAGTGCTCCGCCGAGCTGCGCCCCGCCGTGCACCGGGCGCTGCGCGACGTGGCCGTCGTCGACGACCTCGCCGCCGCCGCCGAACTGGTCGCCGACAACCCGGAGCTGCGCGCGGTCACCCCCGACGGCGACGTCGTCGGGGCGTACGCGGCGGCCGGCGGGTCGGCGAAGGCGCCCAGCTTCATCGAGGTGCAGGCCGCCGTCGAGGAGGCCCGGGGCAACCGGCTCGCCGCCGAGCGCACCGCCGCCGAGCTGCGCGAGCAACTCGTCGAGGCGCGCGCCGAGGTCGCCGCCGCCAAGGAGGCCGTGCAGCACGCCGCCGCCGCGAAGCGGGAGGCCGAGAGCCACCGCAACGCCGCCGCCCGCCGCCTGGCGGAGCTGGGCGCCGCCGCCCGGTCGGCAAAGGCGGAGACCGACCGGCTCGGCGAGTCCCGCGCCCGCGCCGAGGCGGCCCGGGAACGGGACCTCGTCGCCCTGGCCGAGCTGGAGGAGCGGCTGCGGCTGGCCGAGGCCACCCCGATCGACGCCGAGCCGTCCACGGACGAACGCGACCAGCTCGCCGCGATGGTGCCGCAGGCCCGGCAGAACGAGATGGAGGTCCGGCTCGCCGTGCGTACCGCCGAGGAGCGCGTCTCCTCGATCGCCGGCCGGGCCGACTCGCTGCGCCGGCAGGCCGCCGCCGAGCGGGCCGCGCGGGAACGCGCGGCGGCCCGGCGCGCGGCGCGCGCCCGGGGCGCGAACATCGCCCGCGCGGTGGCCGGCGGCGCCCGCGAGGCGCTGGCCCGGCTCGCCGTGTCGATCGCGCGGGCCGAGGAGCACCGCGACGCCGTGGCGCGCGAGCGGGCCGCCCGCGAGGCCGAGCTGTCCGAGGTACGCGGCGCGGCGAAGCGCCTCGGCGCGGAGCTGGAGCGGCTGACCAGCCAGGTGCACCGGGACGAGGTGGCCCGCGCCGAGCAGCGGCTGCGCATCGAGCAGCTGGAGGCCAAGGCCGCCGAGGACTTCGGCCTCGACGTGGAGACGCTGCTCGCCGAGTACGGCCCGACGCAGCCCGTACCCCCGACCCAGGCCGACGTGGCGGCGGCCGAACGGGACGGGCTGCCCGTGCCCGAGCCGGTCCGCTACGAGCGGCCGGTGCAGGAGAAGCGGGCCGCGAAGGCGGAACGCGAGCTGGCCCTGCTCGGCAAGGTCAACCCCCTGGCGCTAGAGGAGTTCGCCGCGCTGGAGGAGCGCTACAAGTTCCTTTCCGAGCAGTTGGAGGACCTCAAGGCCACCCGCCGGGACCTGCTGACCGTGGTCAAGGACGTCGACGAGCGCATCCTGGAGGTCTTCGCCAGCGCGTTCGCCGACACCGCGCGGGAGTTCGAGCAGGTCTTCACGGTGCTCTTCCCCGGCGGCGAGGGGCGGCTGATCCTCACCGACCCCGAGGACCTGCTCACCACCGGCGTGGAGGTGGAGGCCCGGCCGCCCGGCAAGAAGATCAAGCGGCTGTCGCTGCTCTCCGGCGGCGAGCGGTCGCTGACCGCCGTGGCGATGCTGGTGGCGATCTTCCGGGCCCGGCCCAGCCCGTTCTACATCATGGACGAGGTCGAGGCGGCCCTCGACGACGTCAACCTGGGCAGGTTGATCACGCTGCTGGCACAGTTGCGGGAGAAGAGTCAGCTGATCGTCATCACGCACCAGAAGCGGACGATGGAGATCGCCGACGCCCTCTACGGGGTGACCATGCGCAGCGGGGTCACCCAGGTGATCAGCCAGCGGCTCAACCGGGCCGAGGGTGAGCAGGGGCCGCCCGCCCGCGCCGCCGTCGACGGCGGCGTCGGCCGGGACGGCGACGACGAGCGGCACGGCCGCGGCGAGGAGAAACAGTAGTGGCTCGGGAACGCGCGACGGCGCTCCTGGTGGATCTCGACGGGGTGCTGCGGCGCTGGGACCCGGCGGTCGCCGCCGGCGTGGAACGGGACTACGGCCTCGCCGAGGGGGTGCTCACCGAGATCGCCATGCACTGGGGACGCCTCCAGCCGGTGCTCACCGGCCAGGTCAGCCACGCCGACTGGGTCGCCAGCGTCGCCGACGCGCTGGCCGACTCGGCCGGTGGCGAGCAGCGCGCCCGCGCCGCCGTGGAGCAGTGGCAGCGCTACCGGGGCGAGGTCGACCCCGACGTGCTGGCGTTCGTGCGCGAGGTGCGGGCGGCCGGCGTACGGGTCGGGCTCGGCACCAACGGCACCGACCTGCTCGACACCGATCTCGCCGCGCTGGGCCTGACCGACGAGCTGGATGTGGTGGTCAACTCCTCCGTCGTCGGGGTGCACAAGCCGGCGAAGGAATACTTCCAGGCCGCCTGCGCGGCGCTGGACACCCCGCCGGCCCGGGTGCTGTTCGTCGACGACGAGGACTGGGCGATCCGGGGCGCGCGGGCGGCCGGGCTGTCGGCGTACCGGTGGGACGGGCCGTCGGGGCTGCGCTACCTGCGGGCGGCCCTGGCGTACTGAGCGGTCGTCCCGGGGCCGGCCGGCCCGCCGGCCCCGGGACCGTCACTCGCCGGTGACGCCGTCGATGCGCTCCCGGATCAGGTCGGCGTGGCCGTTGTGCCGGGCGTACTCCTCGATCATGTGCAGGTAGACCCAGCGCAGGCTGAACGTGCGCTGCTTGGGGCCGACCTCGGTGAACGTCTCGTCGAGGGAGCGGCCCGCCGCGGCGGCGCGGGCGAGGCCGACCTCCCGGTGGTAGACGGCGAGGTCGGCCTCGGCGTCGGCGGTGCTGACGTCGTGGTCGGCGTCGGGGTTCTCCGGCGTGAAGTACGGGTAGTCGACGCGCTGCCCGGCGAAGCACTCCCGGAACCACCACGCCTCCACCTCGGCCAGGTGCCGCACCAGGCCGAGCAGGCTCAGCCCGGACGGCTCGACGCTGGGCGTGCGCAACTGCTCGGCGGTCAGCCCGGCGCACTTGAGCAGCAGGGTCTGCCGGTGGTAGTCCAGCCAGCCGTCGAGCATGGTGCGCTCGTCGCCGACGAACGGGGCGTCGCTGCGGGTGATCTGCGGTGCTCTCCAGGTCATCCGCCCATCCTGGCGGGTGCCCCCGACAGTGGGCCACCGCATTGCGCGCCCGCCGCCTGCCGCGGGTGTCAGGAAGGGGCCCTTCCTATACAGAAAGCGTTGACAGGGGCCCTTCCTTGCCCCTCAGTCGAGGGCGTCGTTGAAGCGGCGCAGCAGGCGGCCGAAGTCCTCCACGTCCCGTCTCGACCAGCTCTCCACTATGCGCCGGAACATGGCCAGCCGGGTCGCCCGGGCGGCGTCGAACCGGCGCTGCCCCTCCTCGGTCAGGGTGAGCCGCCACGCCCGGCGGTCCT
Organism: Micromonospora haikouensis; assembly: GCF_000876225.1. Taxonomy (NCBI): domain Bacteria; kingdom Bacillati; phylum Actinomycetota; class Actinomycetes; order Micromonosporales; family Micromonosporaceae; genus Micromonospora; species Micromonospora haikouensis. The sequence goes on from NZ_JXSX01000001.1 coordinate 2,033,837, forward strand.
CCGGCTCGGGCTCCCGGCGCACCAGCCCGAGCGCCTCCAGGCCGTTGATCTGCCGGCTGAGCGTCCCCTTGCTGATCCCGAGCCGGGCCGACAGGTCGGTCAGCCGGGTCGCGTCCGACCGGCGCAGCCACAGCAGCAGCCCGTACGCGTTCTGGTCCAGGTCGGGGTGCACCTCGCGGGCGACCTCGAAGGAGAGCGAGCGGCCCCGGCGCAGCAGCGCGGTCAACTCGTGCTCGACGAACCGCAGGATCTCCGGGGAATGATCGTCCACGCCGCAAGGGTACGGGCGCGCCGGGCTCAGCCCTCGGAGGCGAGCCGCCTTCGGAACACCGTTCGCAGGTGCCCGTCGCCGGTGGTGCCCTCGATGGTCACGTCGGCGGTGCGCCCGGTGTGGGCGAGGGTGGCCACCGCGTTGCCGAAGTACGGGCCGGCCAGCTTGCGCCAGCGCACGCTCGGGCGGCGTACCCCGGCGCAGCGGGCCAGCGCGCGGGTGGCCCCGGCCGGCCCCGGCGACCAGCCCAGCCGCATCAGCGGGCGCATCGCCGCCGGCACCTGGTTGTGGATCGGCGAGCAGGTGAGCTGGTGCACGGGGGTGTGCACCGCCGGGTCGGGGAAACGGGCCCGGGCCACGTACGAGTGGTGCACGTCGCCCGACAGCACGCTGATCGACGCCGGCGGCGGGTACGCCGGCCCCGCGCCGACCCGGTCGCCGGTGTGCCCGGCCGGGCCGCTGCCCAGCCGGGCGAAGAGCGCGCCGAGGGCGTCGAAGGAGCGGCGGAACGCCGCCCAGTGCTCCAGGTCGAGCGCCCGGCGCAGCCGCTCGGCGAACCCGGCCACCCAGCGGTGCCGGGAGTCGGCGAGCTTCTCGTTCCACGCCTCCACGTGGTGGATGCCCGGCGGCAGCAGCCAGGGCAGTGACGCGCCGACGACGAGGTGGTCGTAGACGCCGTGCGCCCGGTCGAGGAACCAGGACCACTCGCCGGGCGGCAGCATCGCCCGGTTGCCCCGCTCCAGCACCCGGCTGCACCGGTTGTCGAGCATCACCAGCCGCGTGCGCCCCAGGTCCAGGGCGTAGCTCCACTGGTACTGCACCGCGCGCCAGCGTTCGGTGTCGTGCGCCTCGTCGGCCTCCCTGTCGACCCGGGCGCCGAACTCGCGCAGCACCTCGGTGGCGTCCGACGCGGCGGCGGTGACCTTCCGGTAGACGGGGTCGGCGGCGATCTCGTCGGGGTCGAGGTTGCCCAGGTGCTGGTAGACCCAGTAGGAGGCCAGGCCGCTGCCGATCCGCTCGGCCCACCAGGGCTGGGCGCGCATGTCGTCGCGCCACGACGCGGAGGTGTTCCAGTCGTCGATCACCTCGTGGTCGTCGAAGATCATCACGCTGGGCACGGTCGAGAACAGCCAGCGGATCTCCGGGTCGCGCCACGACTCCAGGTAGAGCTTGGTGTATTCGTCGAAGCTGACCACCTGCGTCGCCGGGGCGCCCTCCGGCCGCCTGCGCCGCCGCTTGAGCAGCCGCCGCACCGTCGGCGAGGTCTCGTCGGCGTAGACCTGGTCGCCGAGCAGCACCAGCAGGTCGGGCTGGGCATCGGCCCGGCCCGGGTCGGCCATCAACCGCCGGGCGTACGCGTCGAGCGCGTCCGGGGGCAGCTTGCGGGCGGTCGAGTGCTGGGTGGTCTCCCGGCAGGAGCCGAAGACCAGGCGCACCGGCTGGTCCCGGTCGTCGGCGGCGCGGGTGCGGATCACGCTGGGCGGGAAGGCGGACCGGGGCTCCGGCCAGGCGAGCTCGTCGTCGACCAGCACCTCGTACGTCGTGGCGCTGTCCGGGGTGAGCCCCTCGACGACGACGAGCGCGTAGTGGTGGTCGTACGCGGAGAAGGTGGTCGCGGTCCCCTCGGCGCCGTCGGCCGTGCGGACCCGGACCGTCGCGGGCGCGCTGGTCTCCACCCAGACGGTGGCCCGCGTGCCGACGACCCGGCGCAGCAGCGGGCCGATGAGCAGGCGGGGAGCCGGCATGGGGAACCTCCAGGGGACGAGACGATCTCATCATTTCTACCCGGTCGGCCGTCGCGCCACCCCTGGCCGCCGCGAGCGTACCCGCAGCTCGCACCCCCGTCGGTAGCGGTGGCTGGGACGTCGTCGCCGGCATCTGACAGGATTTCGGCATGACGGAATACCTCCTCATCGCGCTCGCCCTGCTCGGCGTGCTGATCCTCGGCGGCCTCGGGCTGGTGGTGCCGCGGCTGCGCCGGCGCCCGCAACCGCCGCTGCCGGAGACGGAGGTGGACACCCGGGCCGGGCAGGACCTCGCCGGGCCGCCCGTCGAGGCGCCGGAGGCGGACCTCGCCACGGGGATCCTGGTCGAGCCCCCGCCCGTGGTGGAGGCGCCGCCCGCCGTCGAGGTGCCCGAGCCGACCGCCGGCCGGCTGGTCCGGCTGCGGTCCCGGCTGTCCCGCTCGCAGAACGCCTTCGGCAAGGGCCTGCTCGGCCTGCTCAGCCGGGACCGGCTCGACGAGGACACCTGGGAGGAGATCGAGGACAGCCTGATCACCGCCGACGTCGGCATCGACTCGACCCGGGAGATCGTCGACCGGCTGCGGGAGCGGACCCGGGTGCTGGGCACCCGCACCGTCGACGAGCTGCGCGCCCTGCTCGCCGCCGAGCTGGTCAACGCCCTCGACCCGGCCCTGGACCGGTCGCTGCGCACCGCGCCGTCCGACGGGGTGCCGGCGGTGGTGCTGGTGGTCGGCGTCAACGGGGCCGGCAAGACCACCACCTGCGGCAAGATCGCCCGGGTGCTGGTCGCCGACGGCCGCAGCGTGCTGCTCGGCGCGGCCGACACGTTCCGCGCCGCCGCCGCCGACCAGCTGGAGACGTGGGGCGGCCGGGTCGGCGCGGAGACCGTCCGCGGCCCGGAGGCCGCCGACCCGGCCAGCGTGGCGTTCGACGCGGTGAAGCGCGGCATCGACACCGGCGTCGACACGGTGCTGATCGACACCGCCGGCCGGTTGCAGAACAAGGTCGGCCTCATGGACGAGTTGGGCAAGGTCAAGCGGGTCGTGGAGAAGCACGGGCCGATCGACGAGACCCTGCTGGTGCTCGACGCCACCACCGGCCAGAACGGCCTGGAGCAGGCCCGGGTCTTCACCGAGGTGGTCAACGTGACCGGTGTGGTGCTGACCAAGCTCGACGGCACCGCCAAGGGCGGCATCGTGATCGCCGTGCAGCGCAAGCTCGGCATCCCCGTCAAGCTGGTCGGGCTCGGCGAGGGCAAGGACGACCTCGCCCCGTTCGACCCGGCGCAGTTCGTCGACGCGCTGCTCGGCACCGAGCCGCTCGCCCGCGACGCGTAACCTCGCAGTGACCAGTGACGATCGCGCCTACGTCGGGTGGCGCGAGGACCGCCACCCCGCGCCGGGCCTCGGGAGACCGTACGTGACTTCGCAGGAGATCCCGCTGCACGGCGGGAACGTCAGCACCGTCGTCCGGGTCGGCGACACCGTCCGGCGCAACGCCGGCCCGTGGACGCCGTCCGTGCACGCCCTGCTGCGCCACCTGGAGTACGTCGGGTTCACCGGCGCGCCCCGGGCGCTCGGCATGGACGAGCGCAACCGGGAGGTCCTGTCGTACCTGGAGGGGGAGTGCGGGGAATACCCGCTGGCCCCGCACTGGGTCACCGACGAGGCGCTGGTGACGGTCGCCACCATGCTGCGGATGTTCCACGACGCCCAGTACGGTTTCGCCCCGCCGCCCGGGGCGGTGTGGCGCTCGTTCGGCCCGCCGCCGCCGGACACCGAGGTGATCTGCCACCACGACGCCGCCCCGCACAACGTGATCTGGCGGCCGGACGGCACCCTCGGGCTGATCGACTTCGACCTCGCCTCGCCGGGCGCGCGGATCTACGACGTGGCGTACGCGGCGTGGACCTGGGTGCCGATCTTCTCCGACCGGGACTCGATCACCCTCGGCTGGCGGCACCCGGACCGGCCGCGCCGGCTGCGGCTGTTCGCCGACGCGTACGGGCTGATCCCGCGCGACCGGCACCGGCTGGTGCGCACGATCCGCAAGCGCGTCGTGGACCACGTGGAGGGGATCCGCCGGATGGCCGCCGCGGGTGAGCCGGCGTTCGTCCGGATCGTGCACAAGGGTCACCTCCGTCGCCCGATGCGCGACCTGCGCCTGTTGGACTACGAACGGCACGCGTTGGAGTACGCGCTGCGGTGAGCCCCGCCCCGTCCGGCGGTGGTGAGGTTTTCTTCACACGTCCGAAACACAGCGTCACGGGCTGGAAATCGCGTGGTGACGCTGAAGGAAACAGGAGGCGACCAAGCTTCCGCGCAACCGGCGTACGGGCGACGCTGCCCCGGAAGCCGCGAAGGAGGGAACTTCACCTTTAGGAGGCCAGCGTGCCTGAAGCACCGACGATCGACGGCGGCAACACCGTTTGGCTGCTGGTTTCGACCGCGCTCGTGCTGCTCATGACGCCCGGACTGGCGCTGTTCTACGGCGGGCTCAACCGGGCCAAGGGCGTGCTCAACATGATGATGATGAGCTTCTCCGCCATTGGGCTCATCTCTGTTCTGTGGTGGTTCTACGGTTTCAGCGTCGCCTTCGGGACCGACGTGAACGGCTTCTGGGGCGACCCGGGGGCGTACCTCGGCACCAAGACCTTCCTGGCCGAGACCGACCTGTGGGGCGCCACGGCGGAGAACCCCAGCGGCATCGGGGTCCCGCTCTACGTGTTCATGGCGTTCCAGATGGTCTTCGCGGTGATCACCGTCGCGCTGATCAGCGGCGCGATCTCCGACCGGGCCAAGTTCGGCGGCTGGCTGCTGTTCGCCTTCGGGTGGGCCACGCTGGTCTACTTCCCGGTCGCCCACTGGGTGTGGGGCGGCGGCATCATCGGCGGTGACATCCACGCGCTGGACTTCGCCGGTGGCACCGCCGTGCACATCAACGCCGGTGCGGCGGCCCTGGCCGTGGCGCTGGTGCTCGGCAAGCGGCTCGGCTGGCCCCGCGAGGGCATGAAGCCGCACAACATCCCGCTGGTCGCGCTCGGCGCGGGCCTGCTCTGGTTCGGCTGGTTCGGGTTCAACGCCGGCTCGGAGCTGACCGTCGACTCGGTCGCCGGCCTCGCCTTCATCAACACCCAGCTCGCCACCGCCGCGGCGGTGCTCGGCTGGCTCGCGGTGGAGTGGATCAAGGACAAGAAGCCGACCATGGTCGGTGCGTCCTCCGGCGCGGTCGCCGGTCTGGTCGCCATCACCCCGGCCTGTGGCTTCATCGCCCCGTGGGCCGCGGTCCTGCTCGGCATCGTCGCCGGTGCGGTCTGCGCGCTCGCCATCGCCCTGAAGTACAAGCTCGGCTACGACGACTCCCTCGACGTGGTCGGCGTGCACTTCGTCGGTGGCTGGATCGGCTCGCTCTGGCTCGGCCTGTTCGCCACCAACTCGGTCAACTCCGCGATCACCGACGTGGTCGGCGCCTCCGACGGCCTGTTCTACGGCGGCGGGGTCACCCAGCTCGGCCGCCAGGCCATCGCCGGCCTGATCGTGACGGTCTGGTCCTTCGGGATCGCCTGGCTGCTCGCCTTCGCGATCGAGAAGACGATCGGCTTCCGCCTCAAGCCCGAGGCCGAGGTCGAGGGCATCGACCTCGCCGAGCACGCCGAGAGCGGTTACGACCTCTCCGTGGCCGGTGGCAGCGGCGGCGGCAGCGCGTTCGCGCTCGCCGGGATCGGGACGCCGGCGGGCGCCGCCGGCACCAAGCCGGCCTCGGACGAGTCCGAGCCGGTCAGCGAGAAGGTCGCCGGTTAACGTTCCTGGGATGGAGGGGTTGGACATGAAGCTGGTGACCGCGGTCATCAAGCCGTACCAGCTGGACGCGGTGAAGGAGGCCCTGCACGCCCTCGGCGTGGCCGGGCTGACCGTCAGCGAGGTCCAGGGCTACGGCCGGCAGAAGGGGCACACCGAGGTCTACCGGGGTGCCGAGTACACGGTCGAGTTCCTGCCGAAGATCCGGGTCGAGGTGCTCACCGACGAGATCGACGTCGAGAAGATCGTCGACGCGATCGTGGGCGCCGCCCGGACCGGCAAGATCGGCGACGGCAAGGTGTGGGTGACCGGCGTCGAGGACGTCGTGCGGGTCCGCACCGGCGAACGCGGCCTGGACGCCCTCTAGGCCGGCACGACCAGATGACCTCGTTGATCAAGGGGAACGCGTCGGGCAACGCCGGCGACGGCGACGGCGACGCGAACCTCTTGATCAACGAGGTCGTCGGCGTACCCGGGGGGATCGGGGAGGCGGCGCGCAGGGCGCGGGCCGCCGCGTTCGAGCGGTGGCTGGTGCCGCTGCTGCCGGACCGGCCCGGCGTCGCGCTGGTCGCCGTGGGCGGGCTCGGGCGGCGGCAGTGCGCCCCGTACGGCGACCTCGACCTGGTGCTCGTGCACGCCGGGGTGCCCGGCATGGACGAGCTGGCCCCCCAGCTGTGGTATCCGATCTGGGACGCCGGCCTGCGGCTCGACCACTCGGTGCGGACCCTGGCCGAGGCCCTGTCCGTGGCCCAGGACGACGTGAAGGTCGCCCTCGGCCTGCTCGACGCCCGGTACGTCGCCGGCGACCGGGAACTCGCCGACACCCTGGCCCGCACCGCCGCCGACCACTGGCGGCGCACCGCCGTCCGGCAGCTCCCCGCCCTGCGGGAGATCACCGAGGCCCGCTGGCAGGCCCACGGCGAGCTGGCCTTCCTGCTCGAAGGCGACCTCAAGGAGGCGGCCGGCGGGCTGCGCGACGTGGGCATCCTGCGCGCCATCGCCACCGCCGGCATCACCGATGCGCTGCGCCCCGCCGTCCGGGCCGCCCACCTGCGCCTGCTCGACACCCGCGACGCCCTGCACGAGCAGGCCGGCCGCCGCGTCGACCGGCTGGTCGCCCAGGAACGCGACGGCGTCGCCGCCCGGCTGGGCCTGCGCCAGCCGGCGGGCGACGCCGCCTCCGGGGCCGTGGCCCCGCACGACGGCGACGTGCTGCTGCGCCGCGTCGCCGGGGACGCCCGCACCGTCAGCCACGCCCTCGACGACGCCTGGCGGGCCGCCGACCGGCTGCGTTCCCGCCGCCGGGGGTCCGACCCCCGCCCGGTGCGCCGCCCGGTCGCCCGGGACGTCGTCGAGCACGACGGCGAACTGGTGCTGGCCCGCACCGCCATCGGCGCGCGCCCCGACCCGAGCCTGTCCCTGCGGATGGCCGCCGCCGCGGCCACCACGCGGCTGCCCATCGCCCGCGCCACCTGCGAGTGGCTGGCCGCCTACTGCCCGCCGCTGCCGTCGCCCTGGCCGCCGGACGCCCGCGCCGCCCTCATCACCCTGCTCGGCGCGGGGCCCGGCCTCGTCCCCGCCTGGGAGACCTGCGACCGGTACGGGCTGATCGACGGCTGGCTGCCCGAGTGGACCCGGCTGCGCAGCCTGCCCCAGCACAACCCCGTGCACCGCTACACCCTCGACCGGCACCTGGTGCAGACCGCGTACGAGGCGAGCCGGCACACCCGCGACGTGGACCGGCCGGACCTGCTGCTGCTCGGCGCGTTCCTGCACGACATCGGCAAGGGGCTGCCCGGGGACCACAGCACCGCCGGCGCGCCGCTGGCCGAGGCCGTGGCGGCCCGGATCGGCCTGCCCGAGCCGGAGGTGGCGCTCATCGGCACGCTGGTCCGGCTGCACCTGCTCCTGCCCGACGTGGCCACCCGCCGCGACCTGTCCGACCCGGTGACCATCGCCCGGGTCGCCGAGGCCGTCGGCGACGGCACCACCCTCGACCTGCTGCACGCCCTGGTCCGCGCCGACGCGACGGCCACCGGCCCGGCCGCCTGGTCGGACTGGAAGGGCCGCCTCGTCGCCGAACTCGTCGCCCGGGTCCGCACCGCGCTGGACACCGGCGTGCTGCCTGCCCCGCCCGCCCCCGACCCGGCGCTGCTCGACGGGCCGCTGCCGGTCGTACACCTGACGGGGGACCGGGTGGCGGTGGCCGCGGCGGACCGGCGCGGCCTGCTCGCGACGGTGGCCGGCTGCCTGGCCCTGCACCGGCTGGAGGTGCTCTCCGCCGACGCCTCCACCGTCGACGGCCGGGCCCTGGTGGAGTGCCGGGTGCAGCCCCGCTACGGCCTGCCGCCCGACCCGATCGCCCTCGGCGGCGACCTGCGCCGGGCGGTCGCCGGGGACGTCTCGGTCACCCAGCGGCTGCGCGGCCGGGCGCTCGCCGCGCGCGGCTCCGGCGCGGCCCCCCGGGTCGTGTGGCACCGGGACGCGGCCACCGACGCGGTGCTGCTGGAGCTGCGCGCCGCCGACGCGGCCGGCCTGCTCTACCGGGTGACCTGCGCCCTCGACGAGGCCGGCGCGCAGGTGCGCGCGGCCCGGATCTCCACCCTCGGTGGGGACGTGGTGGACGCGTTCTACCTGGTGGGCGGCTGGCCGGCGGACGACGAGCGGGCCCGTCTGGAGGCCGCGGTCCTCGCCGCCGTGTGAGGAGGGGCCCCTTGTTGACGCTTTCGGTATTGGAAGGGCCCCTGTTGACCACCGCCGCCGGGAGCACGGGTGCCGGGCGGGCCGGAGCGCGGGTGCGGCCGGCGGGCTACCCTAGCCATGGCCGGACACCTGCGCCCGGTCGCGTTGTGCCCGCCGAAACACTGACAAACGGGATGTTCGCGTGTTTGACACCTTGAGTGACCGCCTCTCCGGGATCTTCACCAAGCTCCGCGGCAAGGGCCGGCTCACGGACGCCGACATCGACGCCACGGCGCGCGAGATCCGCCTGGCGCTGCTGGAGGCCGACGTCGCCCTGCCGGTGGTCAAGGGCTTCATCGCGAACGTCAAGGAGCGGGCGCGCGGCGCGGAGGTCTCCCAGGCGCTCAACCCGGCCCAGCAGATCGTCAAGATCGTCAACGAGGAGCTGATCAACGTCCTCGGCGGCGAGGGGCGGCGGCTCCAGTTCGCCAAGCAGCCGCCGACGGTGATCATGCTCGCCGGCCTCCAGGGCTCCGGCAAGACCACCCTGGCCGGCAAGCTGGCCCGCTGGCTCAAGGCCCAGGGCCACCAGCCGCTGCTGGTCGCCGCCGACCTCCAGCGCCCCAACGCCGTCGGGCAGCTCCAGGTGCTCGGCGGCCGGGCCGGCGTCGAGGTGTACGCCCCGGAGCCCGGCAACGGCACCGGCGACCCCGTGCAGGTGGCCCGCGCCTCGATCGAGCACGCGAAGCGGGCCGCCCGGGACATCGTCATCGTCGACACCGCCGGCCGGCTCGGCATCGACGCCGAGATGATGCGGCAGGCCGCCGACATCCGCGACGCGGTCGACCCCGACGAGGTCATCTTCGTCATCGACGCGATGGTCGGTCAGGACGCCGTCCGCACCGCCGAGGCGTTCCGCGACGGCGTCGGCATCACCGGCGTGGTGCTGTCGAAGCTCGACGGCGACGCCCGGGGCGGCGCCGCGCTGTCGGTGCGCGAGGTGACCGGGCAGCCGATCCTGTTCGCCTCCACCGGCGAGAAGCTGGAGGACTTCGACGTCTTCCACCCCGACCGGATGGCCAGCCGGATCCTCGGCATGGGCGACGTCCTCACTCTGATCGAGCAGGCCGAGGCGGCCTTCGACTCCGATCAGAAGGAGAAGATGACCGCCAAGCTGATGGGCGGCGAGCAGTTCACCCTGGAGGACTTCCTCGACCAGCTCATCGCGGTGCGCCGGATGGGCCCGATCGCCAACGTGCTGGCCATGATGCCCGGCATGGGGCAGATGAAGGACCAGCTCGCCGAGCTGGACGACAAGCACTTCGACCGGGTCACCGCGATCATCCGGTCGATGACCCCGGCCGAGCGGACCAACCCGAAGATCATCAACGGCTCGCGTCGGGCCCGCATCGCCAACGGCTCCGGCGTCACCGTGATGGACGTCAACCAGCTGCTCAACCGCTTCGCCGACGCGCAGAAGATGATGAAGCAGATGGGCGGCATGATGGGCCTGCCCGGCGGCGGCCGGCGCAAGGCGACCAAGTCGCCGAAGAACAAGCGCAAGGGCACCAAGGGCGGCAACCGGCCGCGTACCGGGGCGGGCGCGGGGATGCCGGGCGGGTTCCCGGGCGGCATGCCGCAGCTCCCGCCGGGCCTGGACCCGGGCGACCTGGCCGGCGGCCAGGGCCTGCCCCCGGGCTTCAAGCTCCCGAAGATCGACTTCAACAAGCTCGGCAAGGGCGACAACCGGCCCCGCTGACGCGTGTCGGTGACGGTGGGCGACGGCTTCGACGCTTAGGGTGGTCGTCGCCCCCTGGGAGGAGATGTCATGACCGCAGCGCCCATCCTGCCCGAACGGCACGAGTGGACGGTCGACGACCTCGGCGACCTGCCGAAGGACCTTCCGTACGAACTGATCAACGGAAGGTTGATCGTGCCGTCACCGACTGCCCTGCACCAAGAGCTGTGCGTGGAGCTGCTGCTCACGCTTCGAGTCAACTGCCCGCCGGAGTACCTGGTGAGCTTCGACCTGTCGATGCGGGTCGACCGCCGCAACGAGCCGCACCCCGACGTCGTCGTCATCCGCCGCCGGCACGCCGACCGCTCGCCCGTCCCCGTCGAGGACGCGCTGCTCGCCGTGGAGGTCGTCTCGCCGACCTCCACCTTCCGCGACATGTACGACAAGGCGAAGGTCTACGCGCACGCCGGGGTCCGGTCGTACTGGGTGGTGGACCCGCTCCAGGAGCGCGTCACGCTGACCGAGTACACGCTCGCCGCCGGTGGCCGCGAGTACGAGCAGGTCACCCACACCGAGGACCTCTTCGTCACGGAGCTGCCGTGGAAGGTCTCCGTCGACCTGCCGGCCCTGACCGTCCGTCGGGACGGGCTGCTCGCCACGGACGGGGAGTGATCCGGTAGGACTGTGCGCATGGCTCTGCATGTGCGCGGTGTGCTCCTGCCCGACGACGAGGTCCGGGACCTGTGGCTGGTCGGCGACCGGGTCACCTTCGACCCGGTGCCCGGCGCGGAGACGGTCGTCGACGGCGGTTTCGTGCTCCCCGGGCTGACCGACGCCCACTGTCACCTCGGCATCGCCCGGGGCGGCGCCCCGATCACCTCCCTCGACCAGGCCCGCGCGGCGGCCCACGTCGACGTCGACGCCGGGGTCCTCGCCATCCGGGACGCGGGCTCGCCGTACCCGTACCCCGAGCTCGACGACGACCCGGGGCTGCCGCGACTGGCCCGCGCGGGCCGGCACGTCGCCCCGCCGCGCCGCTACCTGCGCGACATCGGGGTCGAGGTCGACGCGCCGCAGGTGGCCGCCACCGTCGCCGCGCAGGCCGCCGCCGGCAACGGCTGGGTCAAGCTGGTCGGCGACTGGATCGACCGGGGCACCGGCGACCTCGCGCCGGCCTGGGACGCCGACACGATGACCGCCGCCGTCGCCGCCGCGCACGCCGCCGGGGCCCGGGCGGCGGTGCACACGTTCTCCGAGGCGGGCGTCGAGATCATGGTGCGGGCCGGGGTGGACTCCGTCGAGCACGGCACCGGGCTGAGCCTCGACCTCATCGACCTGATGGCCCGGCAGGGCACCGCCCTGGTCCCCACGATGATCAACATCCGGACCTTCGGCGGGATCGCCGAGCAGGCCCGCGCGAAGTTCCCCGGGTACGCCGACCACATGCTCGCCCTGCGCGACCGCTTCCCCGAGGTGGTCCGGTCGGCGTACGAGGCGGGGGTGCCGATCTACGTCGGCACGGATGCGGGCGGCGGCATCGACCACGGGCTGGCCGCCGAGGAGATGCTGCTGCTGCACTCGCAGGCCGGCATGCCGGCGGTGGACGTCCTCGCCGCCGCCTCCTGGCGGGCTCGGGAGTGGCTCGGCTTCCCCGGCCTGGTCGAGGGCGGCCTCGCCGACCTCACGGTCTACCCGACCGACCCCCGCCGCGACCTGAGCGTGGTGCGCACCCCGAGTCGCATCGTCCTGCGCGGCCGGGTGCTGCGCTGACCGTCGCCGCGCCGCGCGGCGTTGGTCAGGGGAGCGGGGCGAAGAGGCGGGTGGCCAGCGTGGCGAGGGCGTCGGCGGTCTGCTCGACGGGGGAGCGGGGCAGCACGATGTGGCTGACCACCAGCCGGACGACGGTGTCGGCGGCGAACGCCAGCGCGGCCGGGTCGGCGGCGGGCAGGTGGCCGGCGGCCCACTCCAGCAGCACGGCGGTCGACTCGGTGAGCACCAGCTCGGCGCGCGTCGTCAGGTAGGGCAGCAGCTCGTCCGACCCGCCCCGGGCGCTGGTCAGGATCGCCTTGATCAGCGGGTTGTCGGCCGCCGCCGCGAGGGTGTGCGCGATCGCCGCGTACGCCGCCGCCCGCAGGTCGTCGCCGTGCTCGTCGAGGCGGGCCCGCACGTCGGTGACGAACCGGTCCACCTCGCGCCGGGCCAGCGCCTCGGCCAGCCCCGCCTTGGTGCCGAACTCGTTGTAGACCGTCTGCCGGCTCACCCCGGCCGCCGCGGCGACCCCGCCCATCCGCACGCCGTCCCAGCCCCCGGCGATCGTCTGCGTCCGGGCGGCGTCGACGATGCTGTCCCGCAGCCGCTGCCGGGCGGCGTCCCTCACTTCACCCATGGTGGTCGAAGTCTACGGCCGGCTTGGTGGTGTCGTGGCCCGCGCGGCCGACCGTCCCTACCGTCCGTCACGCTCTCCTGGCCGCACATGACGTCCTGCGCCCTTTGCTCTGCACCCACCGACGCAACACCCTGTCCCGACAGGCTGAAAGCAGAATGCGGCGGGGGAGGTGCGCGAGGTCGTCCTGCGCTGCGTAGACCGTTGCGTATGTGGGTGCAGAGCAAAGGGTGCACTGATCGGTGGTGGACACCGGGGCGTACGACGAGGCGGTGCTGCCGCTGGGTGGGACTGTGCCGCGTCACGGGCCACGAACGAGCCCTGTCGTGCCGGGTGACGATCCAGTCCCAGCGGGACGGCGCGGGGCGGTAGCGCGCCCGATGACGGCGTCGCGGGGCGGGGCGCATAGGATGTGCGGTCATGGCACGCGTGCTCACTCCCCGTGCGGAGGACTTTCCCCGCTGGTACCAGGACCTGATCGCCAAGGCGAAGCTGGCCGACAACGGCCCGGTCCGGGGGACCATGGTCATCCGACCGGCCGGCTACGCCATCTGGGAGCGGATGCAGGCCGAGATGGACGCCCGGATCAAGGCGGCCGGCGCGGAGAACGCGTACTTCCCGCTGTTCATCCCGGAGAGCTACCTCAAGCGCGAGGCCGAGCACGTCGAGGGCTTCTCGCCGGAGCTGGCGGTGGTCACCCACGGCGGCGGCAAGCAGCTCGCCGAGCCGGTGGTGGTGCGCCCCACCAGCGAGACGGTGATCGGCGAGTTCATGGCCAAGTGGATCGACTCCTACCGGGACCTGCCGCTGCTGCTCAACCAATGGGCGAACGTGGTCCGCTGGGAGCTTCGCCCGCGCATCTTCCTGCGCACCAGCGAGTTCCTCTGGCAGGAGGGGCACACCGCCCACGCCACCCGGGAAGACGCCCGCGCGTACGCCCGCAAGATCCTGCACGAGGCGTACGAGGACCTGATGGTCAACGTGCTCGGCATCCCGGTCGTGGTGGGCCTCAAGACCGCCCGGGAGCGCTTCGCCGGGGCCACCGCCACGTACACGTGCGAGGGCATGATGGGCGACGGCAAGGCCCTCCAGCTCGGCACGAGCCACGAGCTGGGGCAGAACTTCGCCAAGGCGTTCGACATCAGCTACTCCTCGGCCGAGGGCGGCCGGGAGCACGCGTGGACGACGTCCTGGGGCACCTCCACCCGGATGCTCGGCGGCCTGATCATGGCCCACGGCGACGACAACGGCCTGCGGGTCCCGCCGAAGCTGGCGCCCGTGCAGGCGTACGTGATGATCGTCAAGGACGGCGAGGGCGTCGGCGAGGCGGCGGCGAAGCTGCGCGACGCGCTGCGCGACGCCGGGGTCCGGGTCGCGCTCGACGACCGCACCGACACCGCGTTCGGCCGCCGGGCCGTCGACGCCGAGCTGCGCGGCTATCCGGTACGCGTCGAGGTCGGCCCCCGCGACCTGGCCGCCGGCAACGCGGTCGTGGTCCGGCGCACGGACGGCTCGAAGTCCCCGACCCCGGTCGCCGACGTGGTCGGCGCGGTGCTGGCCGCCCTGGAGGCCGACCAGCGCGCCCTGCACGACCAGGCCCTGGCCCACCGCCAGTCCCGCACCGTGGAGGTGGCCACGCTCGCCGAGGCGATCGAGGCGGCCGCCACCGGCTGGGCCCGCGTGCCGTGGTCGGCGGTCGGCGTGGCCGGCGAGGCCGAGGCGAACGGCCAGGGTGTGACGGTGCGCTGCCTGCTGCGCGCCGACGGGTCCGTCCCGGACTCGGAGGACGAGCCGGACCTGGTCGCGATCCTGGCCCGCGCCTACTGACCCACCGCTTCCGCCGAGGGGCGGCCGGCACCCGCCGGCCGCCCCTCGGCGCGTCCCGGGCCGGCGTCACCCGGGCGCGGGGGCGCGCGTTGGTCCGGTCGGGTTGCCGACTCGTCGAGCGGGCCACGAGGCGACGGATCGGTCGCTATCATCGGGCACGCGAGTGGCGGTCGACGATGGACGGTCACCCCGGCACAGGTTCGGTTGCCAGCTGCTCGACGAGGCGGGCGACGCACCGCCTCGTGCTCCGAGGCACGCTGGTGATGGAGTTTTGCCGATGAGCGGTAGCCGCGGGCCGGGGGCCCTGCGCCGGTGGCTTCCCCTGGCCACGCTCACCGGCGCGCTCTCCGGCCTGGCCGCCGCCGCGTTCGCCGAGCTGCTGCACCTCGGCAACGAGCTGCTGCTGCGCGGCATCGGCGGGCACGAGGTGCCGGGCCTGGCCGGCGAGGGCGGCCCGGCCGAGGCGGGCGGTTTCCCGACCCCGCTGCTCATCCCCCTGCTCGTCGCCGCCGGCGCGTTCGTCGCCACCGCCCTCGTCGTCTGGGTCGCGCCCGAGACCAGCGGGCACGGCACGGACGCGGCGATCCACGCCGCCCACCACGACCCGACGGGCATGCGGGCCCGGGTGCCGGCGGTCAAGATGCTCGCCTCCGCGGTGCTGATCGGCTCCGGCGGCTCGGGCGGCAGCGAGGGGCCCACCGCGCAGATCACCGCCGCCCTGGCGTCGGTCGTGGCCCGGCGGTCCCGGCTGACCTACGAGCAGGCCCGCATCACGGTGGCGATGGGCCTCGCGGCCGGGGTGGGCGCCATCTTCCGGTCCCCGCTGGGCGGGGCGCTGCTCGGGGCGGAGCTGCTCTACCGGGCCGACGTCGCGGCCGGCGTGGTCGTGCCGGCGCTGCTCGCCTCGGCGGTGTCCTTCCTGGTGTTCGGCCTGTTCCACGGCTTCGAGCCGATCTTCGGCACGGTCGCCGGCACGGGGTGGGACCATCCGGCCCAGTGGCTGGTCGTCCCGCTGCTGGGCCTGCTCGCCGGCCTGCTCGGCCGGCTCTACGCCTGGGCGTTCTACGCGACGGCGGGCTTCTTCTCCTCGGCCCGGATGCGGCGGCTGCCCCGCGTGCTGCGGCCCACCCTCGCGGGGCTGGTGGTCGGGGCGATCGGGCTGGCCGTGCCGGGCGTCCTGGGCACCGGCTACGGCACCGCCCAGCGCGCCTTCGACGCCGAGGCGATGCTGTCGACCTCCGTGTGGGTGCTGCTGGCGATCCCGCTCGTCAAGATCGTGTCCACCTCGCTGTCGGTCGGCTCCGGCGGCTCCGGCGGCATCTTCGGCCCGGGGCTGGTGATCGGCGCGACCGCCGGGGCGGCGGTGTGGCGGCTGCTGGAACCGCTGGGGCTCGCCCCCGGCTCCCCGGCCCCGTACGTGATCATCGGGATGGCGGCGTGCCTCGGCTCCATCGCCCACGCGCCGCTCGCGCTGGTCGTGATGGCGGCCGAGACCACCGGCAACCTGAGCCTGCTCTTCCCGGCCATGCTGGCCACCGGCATCGCCTGCCTGGTCGTCGGCGACCGGACCCTCTACCGCAGCCAGCTGCGGGACCGCTCGGAGGACCCGCCCGCCCCCGGCAGCGCGCTGCGCGGACCCGCCGTGGTCGGGCCGCGGGCGCCTGCCTCCGGGCCACCCGCCGGCCGGGCCCCGGCACCGTCCGGGCGACGTCCGCCGCGCCGCGCGGCCGGCCGGCCCCGCGAGCGCCAGCCCGCCGGGACGGCGCGCGTGCCGCGCCGCTGGACGGCCCGGCGCTACCCGCCGCCCGACCCCGCCGACCGGGCCGGCGAGCTGACCGGCCGCGAGGGCTGACCGGCCGGGCCGGACCGGCGCGCCCGGCTCAGGTCGGCGGCGGCTCCACGTCGCAGTCCAGCCGCGTGCGGGCCGCCGCCGCCTCCGCCTCGGGGTGGCCGACCCCCAGCGTCCGCTCGTAGCCGGCCATGGTCTCCCGCAGCAGCTCGCGGGCCCCCTCGTGGTCGTCGTCGGCCCGCCGGTCGTCGGCCAGGTTGGACGCGCAGGCCAGGGTGTACGGGTGCGTCGCGCCCCGCACCCGGCGTAGGCGCTCCAGCAGCTCCTCGCCGAGTCGCCGCGCCGCGCGCACCTCGCCCAGCGCCCGCAGGTCGCTGGCCAGGTTGGTGGCGCAGGCCAGGGTGTACGGGTGGTCCGGGGCGAGCACCTCCGCCAGCCCCGCCCGGGTGCGCTCGTCGAGCCGGCGGGCCTCCTCGGGCTCGCCGGCCAGCCGCAGGCAGATCGCCAGGTCCACCGCCGCGCACAGGGTGTACGGGTGCTCGTCCCCGGCGGTGGCGCGCAGCCGGTGCACGGCCTCCTCGGCGCGGGCCCGCGCCCCCGGCACCTCGCCCAGGCAGCGCAGGTCGTTGGCGAGGTTCGTGGCCGCCGCCAGCGTCTCGGCGTAGTCCGGCCCGAACCGGTGCCGGTGCCGCGCCAGGCAGCTGCTGGCCAGCCGGTACGCGTCGAGGTATTGTCCCGCCTTGCGTCGGGTGACCGCGAGGTTCTTCATCGCCCGCAGCGAGTCCGGGTGGTCGGGGCCGAAGAACACGCCGTACCGCTGGTAGACGCCCTCCTGCATCTCCCACGCCCGCGCGTACTCGCCGCACTCGCGCAGGTCCCGGGCGACGTTGTTGGCGGAGAACAGGGTCGACCGGTTCTCCTCGCCGCCGAACCGGATCCGGTAGCGGCGCAGCGCCTCCTGGTCCAGCTCCAGCGCCTGGGGGAACTCGCCCATCATCCGGTGCGACACCGCGAGGTTGTGCGCGGTGAGCAGCGCCCGTGGGTGGTCCGGGCCGAGCGCGCGCAGCGCCTGCCCGTGGGCCTGCCGATCCAGCTCGTACGCGGTCCGCCAGTCGCCGAGCCGGCGCAGGCTGGCCGCCAGGCCGTTCGCCGCGCCGAGCGTCTCCGGGTGCCCCTCGCCGAGCTCCGCGCGGGCGCGGGTCAGGTTCGCCTCGTCCAGCGCCCGGGCGGCCCGGTATTCGCCCCGGCTGCGCAGTGCGTTGGCCAGCGTGACGCTCAGCGCCACCACGTCGGGGTGGCTGCGCTCGATCACCTCCACCCAGGCCACCCGCGCCCGGCTGCCCAGGCGCTGGCAGGCGGTGTACTCGCCCCGGGAGAAGAGGTAGCGGCACAGGTTGATCACCAGGGCGCGTACGGCCGGGTCGTCCGCGGCGGCGGCCACGTCGGCGGCCTCGGCGTGCACCAGCAGGTCGGCGTACCGGGGGCGGTGGGCGATCTGGTCCGGCTCGCCCGGATCGGCGGCGGCGAGCAGCCGGCGGGCCGCCCGGGCATACATCCGGCGCTCGGCCTCGGTGAGCTGCTCGCGCAGGAACTGCTGGAAGACCCGGTGCAGCTGCACCGTCTCCCGGCCGTCGCGCTCGCCGATGCGGGCCAGCCCGCAGGCGCTGATCTCCCGGAAGATGTCGCCCCGGGACATCACGTCCCCGATCTCCTCGTCGAGCGGGGCGGGCAGCTCGACGGCCGGCCGGCTGCCGCCCGGCGGGCCCAGCAGCAGGGTCAGCGGCACCGGCTCCGGGCCGAGGAAGGCGCACAGCCGCAGCAGCTGGGCGGCCGACCGGCGGCGCTCCCGCAGCCGGTTCATCGGCAGCACCCAGGCCATCACCACCTGCCGCTCGTACGCCGCGACCCGGGCCTGGCTCAGCAGCGCCGTCATCCGCTGCTCGCTCTCGGCGAGGTAGTCGCGCACGGGCAGGTGCGAGGTCGACAGGTAGCCGGCGGTGGCGTCCAGGGCGAGCGGCAGGTCCCCGAAGCGGTCGGCCAGCTCCACCGCGTCCGGCTCGGTCAGCCGGGGCGCGCGCCGGCGCAGGAACTCGACGCTCTCGGCCCGCCGGTAGACGTCCAGCTCCAGCACGTCGGCGCTGGACCGCCAGCCCTCGTCCCGCGAGGTCACCAGCACGTGGCACCGCCCCCGGGGCGCGCGGCCGGTGGGCAGCAGCCGGGTCAGCTCCTGCGGGGTCGGCGCGTTGTCGAAGATCAGCAGCCAGTCGCGTACCGGCTCGCCGCGGCGCAACGCGTCCAGCACGGTGTCGGCGGTCACCCCGAGGTCGTCGCTGATCCGCAGGCCCAGCGAGGCGGCCAGCCCGGCGAGGTCGGCCCGCACGGTGGCGAGCTGCTCGCTGCGCACGTACCAGATCAGGTCGTAGCAGGCGGCGAAGCGGTAGGCGTACTCGATCACGAGCTGGGTCTTGCCGACCCCGGCCGTGCCCAGCACGGCGGTCGGCACCACCGACGTCACCCCCTCGGTGAGCCGGTCCCGCAGCTCCGTCAGGGGCTCCTCCCGCCCCGTGAAGTGCGGGTTGCGGGACGGGAAGGGCTGGCTCCAGTGCCGGGGCTGGTCGGGCGGCCAGGGCGTGCCGGAGGGCCGCTGCTGCTCCGGGGCGGCCAGCCCGAACAGGGCGAGGACCTCGCCCCGGGCATCGGCCTCGTCCATCGTGCCGAGCACCGGGCACTGCGCCGGGGTGAGGAACGCCGGCCGGCGGGAGCCGACCGAGACCGGGCGGAACGCGTCGCCCCGTTCCGCCCGCAGCGCGGTCACCGCCTCCGCCCACCCGGGCGCCGGCCCCGCGCCCCCGCGCAGCAGCGCGTCGCTGAGCACCAGCAGCAGGCCGGCGTCGTCGCCCGCGGCGTCGCGCAGCAGCGCGGCGGGATCGTCGGTGGCCCGGGGCTCGATCCGCCGCGCGACGGCGTCGGCCCCGCCGCGTTCGAGCTGCTCGCCGAGCCACTCCGCCCACAGGCGGTCCGTGCCGACGTGCGCCACGACGATCCGTCGCCGGCCTTCGGCGGCGCTGCGCTGAGCGGTCATCGAGCCTCCCCCGTGCCGGCCGTCGGGCGCACCGCGGCCCGGTTGGCGCGGTCCGGAGCTCCGAGGATAGTTTCCGCCGTCCCCACCGCAGCGCCCGTCCGTCCTATCGGGAACCCGACAGCGGGCCGGTCGGGCGTCGCCCGGGACCCGCCGGGCCGGGCCGGACGACGGGTGGCACCCGGGGCGGCGGCGCCCGCGACCCGCCGGGCCAGGTGGTCGATCAGCCGGTAGAGGTCCGGGCAGTAGACCGACGGGTTGTCGAAGCCCCGCCCGGCGCGGAACCGGTGCGGGTACAGGCCGCCGCCGCAGACCCGCTGCGCGGGGCAGACCCGGCACGCCGTGGGCAGCCTGGCCGCGCCGCGCTGGCCCGCCCGCACCGCCGGGTGCGCCAGGGCCGCGTCGAACCGGTCGGCGTGCACGGTCAGCCCGGTCGCGGCAGCGCCCGGATAGGCCGCCTTGAGCGTGTCGACCAGCTCGATCTCGCCGTCGGTCTCCACCACCACGTACGCCGCCGGGGAGAGCCCCACGGACTCGATCCGGCTCGCTCCGCCCAGCAGCAGCACCAGGATCTCCTCCAGCATCCGCACCCCGGTCTCCCGGCGCGGCGCGGCATACCAGCGCTCGAAGACCGCGATCAGCCAGTCGGCGTACGGCGTGCGGGCCGGATCGGCGGGTCGGCCCGGCGGCGGGGTGGACCAGGTGCCGTGGGGCAGCAGGAAGTCGACAGTCGGCGGGGCGAACTCCAGCAGCGACTCGTAGGCGCGTACCGGGTCGGTGGCCAGGTCCACGGTGGCCAGCAGACCGGCGAAGAGCGGCCGGTAACGCGGCCCCGTCAGCAGCTCCAGGGCCCGGACCGTCGCCGGGTGGCTGCTGCCGCCGTCCGGCCGGCGGCGGTGCCGGTCCGTCGCGGCCCGGTCGCCGTCGAGGCTCACCCCGACGCGGACGTCGTGCCGCCGGAACAGCTCCAGCATCCGCCGGTCCAGCAGGGTGCCGTTGGTCTGCACCACGAAGGAGAGCGTGATCCGTGGCCCGGCCAGCCGGCGTAGCTCCGTCACCAGCTGCTCCAGCCGGTGCGCCCCGGCCAGCAGCGGCTCCCCGCCGTGCAGCACCACGCTGGCCGCGGTGAGCCCGTGCCCGCGCAGATGCTCGGCGATCCGCTCCCCGGTGCGCCGCACCACCGCGGTGCTCATCACCCGGGGCCGGCGGGCCCAGCTCTGGTCGGCCATCTCGTAGACGTAGCAGTAGTCGCAGGCCAGGTTGCACCGGCTGTGCACCTTCAGCACGAACTCCTGGAACGGCACCGGCGCGTCCTGCGGGCCGTCGGCCCTCACCGCCGGTGCTCGTCGGGCCCGGCGGTCGGGTCGCCCCGGCCCGCCGTGTGCGCAACCGTGGGCACCCCGCCGTTCTGGTTGTTGAACCGGGCGACGACCAGGGCCCCGGCCACCGCCTCGGCCCGCACCCGCCGGATCGCGTGTCGGAGCACGTCGGGGCCGGTGCGTTCCAACTCGTCGAGGAGTTCGTCCGGCAGGATCGTCGGTGCGGGCCCGACTTCGGCTTCCCTCATGCGCTCGGCCATCCTTCCGCCAAGTGCCGCAGGCCGCGCTCCGACGGGCGACCAAGATATGAACTTCGATGCCAGAAGCCGAGGATATCTCCTGTGCGCCCGCCGAAGCGCCCGAGCGGGCCGGGCACCCGGCCCCGCCCGCCCTGGCCGGTGCGGTCAGTCGTCCCCGGCCAGCCGGTCCAGCAGCTCCCGGGTCGCCACCGCGTCCGGGTCGTCCTCGCCCCCGCCGCGAGCCTGCCCGGCGAGCACCTCCCGCAGCTCACGGCGGGCGCCGTCGAGGTCACCGAGCCCGACCAGCGCCCGCGCCGCCGCGTGCCGGGCGGCGAGGGTACGGCGGTGCTCCGGCCCGAGCCGCTGGGTCAGGACGTCGACCACCGCCCGCAGCTCGTCCCGCGCCTCGGTGAACCGGTCCGCGTCGATCAGCGCCCCGCCGAACGCGGCCCGCACCTCCACGGTCCGGTCGCCGTCGGGGCCGTGCCGGCGGCCGTACAGCTCGACCGCGCGCCGGTAGCACGCGACCGCCGCCGCGCGTTCTCGCAGCGCGACCAGCACCTCCGCCAGCAGCCGGACCCGGTCGGCCGAGCGGGGGTCGGCGGCGGGCGTCACGTCGACCGCGCGAACCAAGGCAAGACGCGCGGCGTCCAGGTCGGCGCGGGAGCCGAACCGCTCGGCCCGCGCCCGCAGCGCGTCACTCAGGTCGGTGAGCAGCCCCGCGAGCCCCGGGCCGGTCGGCGGCGAGACCCGCACCGCCTCCTCGAACCGGGCGCACGCCTCCTGGATGTCGCCGGCGTCGCCTTCCGCGCCGTACCTCAGGCGGAGGGCGTCGCCCAGCGTGGCGAGGTGGTGGTGCCGGTCCGGGTGGGAGCCGGGCACCGCGTCGAGCAACCGGCGGGCGGCGTCGACCAGCTCGTCCAGGTCGGCGCCGCGGTGGTCCAGGGCGGCGCGGGGCCGCAGCACCCGGGTGAGGGTGGCCAGGCACTCGGCGTACGCCAGGTCGTCCCCGTCGCTGGCCGCCACGGCGGACCGCGCGGCCGCCAGCGCCGCGTCCAGCTCGGCCGGGTCGCCGGTCGCGGCGAACAGCTCGCTGTGCGTCTCGGCGAGGCCCCGCAGCACCCGGGCGTCGCCGTCGCGGCCGGCGGCCTCCGCGTAGAGCTGCGCCGCGCGGTGCAGGACGCCCGGCTCGCCGTCGGCGGCCCGGCGCAGCAGTTCGGCCAGGCGCACCTGGCGGCTGAGCCGCGCCGGGGTGTCCGCGGCGGCACCGGCCACCGCGTCCGCCCGGTGCAGCGCGGCCCGGTCGCCGGTCAGCACGAAGCGGCGCAGCAGCGCGTCGACCGCCCGCAGCCGCAGGTCGTCCCGGTCCGCGCCGGTGGCCGTCCCGGCCGCCGCGAGATAGAGCTGCACCGCCTCGTCGAGGTCGGCCGCCGCGCCGAGCCGGTCGGCCCGCACCACCAGCGCGCGGGCCAACCCGACGGCGGCCCGCGAGGCCCCCGACCCGGGCCCGCCGGCGGCGACGACGCCGCGGAACAGGCCGACCGCCGAGGTCAGGTCGCCCGCCGTGCCGCGCTCGGCGAACAGTGCCAACCGGACCTCGGCGAGGTCGAGCACCAGCTCGGGGTCGCCCACCTCCCGGCCGCCGCGCACCACCTGCTCCAGGATGGACGCCGCCTCCAGCAGGTCGGCGGAGGCCCCGGTCAGCCGGAACCGGGCCCGTAACGCGCGGGCCAGCTCCGGCAGGTCCGCATGGGCCGGGTCCCGGGCCGTCGCCCGCCGCAGCGACCCGATGGCCGCGTCCAGGCCGGCGAGGTCCCGCTCCTGCACGGGTGGGTCCTGCCCGGCCGCGCCGGACGCGGGCGGGACGGTCGGGGGCTTCCCGTTGACCTTGTGCTGCGGCTCCGGGGTCCCGTCCTCGACGAACGCGATCAGCTCCCGGTGCCGGCCGCCCAGCCGGGTCAGCACGGTGGCCGGGAGGCGGCCGATGGGCGCGCCGAGGGCCGCGTGGCCGGTCGTCCCCGGCGGCCCGCTCAGCGCCGCGGCGAACTCCCGCATGCTGATGCCCATCTGCCCGGCCAGGAACCGGGCGATCTCGTGCCGCAGCCGCACCAGGTCGGTGTGCAGCAGCAGCTCCCGAAGCATCGGCCGGACGCCTGCGTGGAAGTCGAACCGCAGGTCGCCCGCCGGGCCGGGCTGGCGCACGAGCAGCCCGCCGAGCAGCACCTCCGCCAGGTGCGCCGGGTGGGTCGGCGTCGCCGAGGCCTGCTGCACCAGGCGCATGACCGGCAGGGTGACCGGCAGCTCGGCGAGCTGGGTGGCGAGCCGGAGCGCCTCCGGGCTGGCGGTGGCCCGGAACCGGCGCAGCCGATGGGTGGCCTCCTCCGGGCCGCCTCCGGCCGGCGGCTCGGCGGCGGCCGGCGGACCGGGCTGCGGCGGCAGGGTGATCACGGCGTCGATCGAACCCGCTCCCGTCCCGGTCAGCCGGGCCCACCCGGCCAGCCAGTCCGGCTGGATCTGCAGCACCGGCACCGGCACGATCCCGGTCAGGTCGCGGCCGGGCCGCCACTGCCGGGGCGCGAACCGGAGCTGCCGGTTCGCGGCACCGCCGTCCGTCGCCGTCAGCCGGCCGCGCACGGGGACCAGGCCGCTGCGCCGCCACATCCGTTGCGGCAGCGGTTGCAGGATGGCCACCGTCTCCCGCCGGGCCCAGTCCTGCAGGGTGCGGAACATCGAGCCGTCGTGCCACTGCGGCCCGGCGCAGTCGCTGACGACGAGGATCAGCCGGCGTCCCCTCGGGTCGAGCAGCTCCCGCATCGAGTGCCCGGGAACGCCCGGGCCGCCGGCCGCCCCCACCTCGAACCGCTGCCCCGGCCCGGACGGCAGCCGTACCCGCTCCACGCGCCGGAACGCCCCCAGCCGGGCCAGCACCGCCGCCAGGTCGTCGACCAGCGGGTGCCACACGGCCATCGACGCCCCGGCGTCCACGGCCAGGGTCAGGTCGAACCACGGTCGGCGTACCTGCCGCAGGACGGGCAGCCACAGGCCCTCCTCGACGATCCTCGTCGCGGTCGCCTCCTCGTCGACGACCACGGCGCGCGGGTCCGGCACCCGCCGCCGCAGCGGCCGCAGGCTGCGGGTCAGCGCGCGGGCGTCCAGGGCGGGCGGCTCGGGGGCGCGCACCGGCAGCCCTCCGCCGCCCCCGTGGCCTGCGCCCGCGCCGGGGGCCGCCGGGGCCGGCAGGTGCAGCTCGACCCAGCGCCGCGGGTCGGCCGCCCCGGGCCCCGGCGGCGGGTCGACCCCGCCCCCGGCCGGGTGGACCCGGGAGCCTGGCCCCGGCCCTGCCGTCGGGTCGGCCGCCTCCGGCGGGTCGGCCTCCCCGGGCGCGGCCGACCCCGGGGAGGAGCCCGGCGGGGGATGCGCCGACGGTTCCCCCCGCGACGGCGACGCGCCGTCCCCGGGGAGGAACCGGGCCAGCCACAGCGCCTCCGCGACCTCCCTCGGCAGGGCGTCGAGGCCGCCGCCGCGAAGCGCCTCCACCAGTCGGGCCGTGCGCATCAGGAATCAGGTCCCGCGTCGAGTTGCCGCAGCACCAGGTCCGCCAGCCGCTCCCGGTCGGGCGGCCCGCCGTCGGGCGCCTGGACGGTGAGGTAGATGGCGTTGAGGAGCTGGTCCGTGGCGAGGGTGCCGCGCTCGCGCCGGGCCAGGAAGAGCTCCACCAGCTCGGCGGTGTCCGCCGTCGGCTCGGTGCCGAAGTGGGCGGCCACGATGGCGCCGAGCTGTTCGGCGTCCGGCTGCCCCAGATCGAGCCGCAGGCACCGCCGGTGGAACGCGGGGGAGAACTCCCGCTCACCGTTGCTGGTCATCAGCACCAGCGGGAACGCGTTGCACCGCACCACGCCCCGGTGCACCCCGACCAGGTCGTCGCTGCCCTCGACCGGCAGCTCCACCCGGGGCTGGCTGGCGGCGATCCGTTGCAGCTCCGGGATCGGGTACTCGCCCTCCTCGAAGATGTTGAGCAGGTCGTTCGGCAGGTCGACGTCGCTCTTGTCGATCTCGTCGATCAGCAGCACCCTCGGGTGCTCGTACGGCAGCAGGGCCGTGCCCAGCGGCCCCAGCCGCAGGTAGCGGCCGATCTGCAGGTCGCCCGTCGTGCCGAGCTGGTGGTGCAGGCTGGCCTCCTGGAGCCGGCCGATCGCGTCGTAGCTGTAGAGCCCGTCGGCCAGGGTGGACCGGCTGGTGACCGGCCACCGCAGCACCGGGCCCAGGGCCAGCTCGTGCGCCACCGCGTACGCGAGGGTCGACTTGCCCACGCCGGGCTTGCCGGTGATCAACAACGGTCGGCGCAGGTAGAGCGCGGCGTTGATCAGCTCCAGCTCGTCCGGGCGGGGCCGGTAGCTCACCGCCCGGTGCTGCTCGCCGAGCCGTCGCCCGACGCCACCGTCCAGGCTCGACGGCGGCGGCACCAGGGGGGTGCCGTCGAACACCCGCCAGGGCGGGGGAGGCGGGAGCCGGAGTATCCCGGAGTGGGGCCGACCCGTGCCCCGGTAGATCCACCAGTCCTGCACGTCTCTTCCCTCCTGTCGGCCGGCCCGCGCCGGTCTCACCACTGCGCGTCGAGCGTCGAGGTGCCCCGGAAACGCCGGAACGGGTTGTCCCAGAGCAGGACCAGCCGGTGCCCGCAGTGGTTCTCGTCGCGGGCCTCCACCGCCGCCGCCCGCAGCTGCCGCACGTCCAGGGGCAGCGCCCCGATCGGCCGGTGCCGCAGCCGGGGCTCCAGGTCCGCGAGGAACGCCTCGCCCCGGCAGGTGCCCGCGCCGTCCGGGCCGCCGTGCCGCTCGCAGCCGACCCGGCTCCACAGCGCCACCGGCGTCCCGGCCCGCAACGCCACCTCCAGCAGGGTGCGCCGGGCCCGGTCCGTGGTCGGGCCGGGCAGCAGCGCGCCCGCCGGGTTGGTGCGGGTGAGGTGGGCGTAGAACCAGGTCGGCCCGACGTCGACCCCGCAGCCGACGGTGGCGAACGACATGCCGTCGCCGTCCGCCGACAGCGCGTCCCAGCGTTCCTCGGCCTCCGGCCGGGAGCCCGACTCCTCCTCGTCGGAGAGCCGCACCAGCACGGGCCGGACCAACCCGAGCGGGACGGGGTCGTGGTCGAGGACCCACTCGTCGACCGGCAGGTCCAGCAGTTCCGGCGGCAGGGTCAGCTCGACCATCACCCGGCGGCCCCAGCCGAGGTGGCCCAGCCCGAGGCGCAGCAGCCGCCGCAGCGCCGCCTCCAGCTCCGGCACGGGGATCGGCTCGTCCTGCTGGGCGAGGCAGCGGACGTCGTCGCGGCTGCGGTAGACCGACATCGACAGCAGGTACCGCTGCTGGTCGTGGCCCGCCGGGGTGACCTCCAGCAGCACGGACGACAGCTCCGCCGGTGTCGGCGTCCACGCGGTGGTGTGCCTCGCGAGCTGCGCCCGCTGGCCGAGGCGCACGGCCAGGTCGTCGATCCAGGCCCGGAGCACGGCCCGCTCGGCGGCCAGGTAGCGGGGGATCAGCTCGGTGGCGAGCACCAGCAGCGGGTGCAGCTCCCCGCGCCGGGCCCGGGCCACGTCGTCGAGGGCGCCGATGACGTCGCGCCGGTCCAGCAGCGGCTGCGCCGGCATCGGCGCGGCGGGCCCGCCGCACGCCCGCTCGTAGAGCTGGTACGCGTCCTCGGCCGCCGGCAGCAGGGCCAGCAGCCCCCGCAGCCGCGCCTCCTCGGTGGCGCGCAGCACCGGCAGCCGGGCCGCCGGGTCGAGCAACTCCGCGACCTCGGGCCGGACCGTCTCGGTCCGCCGGTCCCGCAGCCGGTCGATGGCGTACGCCCAACTGCCGTCGGCCCCGTGGTGCCGGTCGTGCCCGCGCCACAGCTCGCGCAGCAGGGCGATGGGCAGCCCGCGCAGCTCGGCCAGGGGGATGGCCAGCCCGCCGTACGCGTCACCCGGTCGGTGGGGGGTCTGCACCATCGCGCACACCTCACCGGTGGTGAGGTCCAGCACCGGGCTGCCGGGGCTGCCCTTGGCGAGTTCGTCGCCGCGCAACCGCAGCGCGGCGGCCCCCCGGACGCCCTGCGGGCCCGCCGACCGGGGCCAGGCGGGGGTGGCCTCCGCCGTGGCGTGCTCCCCGGCGAAGCCCACGGTGTGCAGCGGCGTGCCCTCCGGCGGCGGCTGCTCGCCGAGCCAGACGCACGGGTGCCCGGCGGGCGCGTCGGCGACCCGCAGCACGGCGAGGTCGGGTGGGGACCAGACCGGCTGGCCGCCGGGCGAGGACGGGGCGGCGTGCACCACCCGCGCGGTCAGCGCCCGCCCGTCCCAGCGCACCGGCAGCACGTCACCCTGCCGGCCGCCCACCACGTGTGCGCAGGTCAGCGCGAAGCCGGGGGCGACGAAGAAGGCGGTGCCGCCGGGGATGTCGGCGCCGGGAAGCACCTCGAGCACGGTGGAGCGCAGGACCCGGCCGAGATCGTCGAAGCCGTCGGTGACCAGTGGAGCTCCCATGGTGTCGCCCCTCAGTCGTGCGCCCCGGCGGACACGGGGCGGACGGCCCCGCCCCCGCGCCGGCCCGGCTGCGGGACCCGCACGTCCTCCGACACAGGCCCGTCCTTCCCTCGACGACGCGCGTCCATCACACGGTAGCGATTCAGCGACGGGGATCGACAGCCCGCAACGGCCGATCGGGTGTCGGAACATGGGCTCCCGGCCCGTCGTCCGCCGCCGGTGCCGCCGCGGGCCGGGAGCGTCGCCCGATAGGGTCGGTGCCATGAGGTTCGCGCCCGGCCGGTTGATCGTGCACCGCAACGTCCGGCGCGGCCGGATCGGCTGGGCCCGGACGGGGCGGGTGGTCAGCGACGACGAGCGCGGCCTGCTGCTCTACGTCGCCCGCGACTCGCCGGTGGCCAACGAGGTGACCGCGGCGGGGCTCGGCCTGCGGGCGGTGCCGTTCGCCGAGTGGGCCACCTCGTCGTACCGGCTGGCCCTCGGGCGGTGGAACGGGCCGGCGCTGCTGAAGTTCCTGCCCGTGGGCGAGGCGCACTCCGTCTGGTGGTTCTCCGACGCCGCCGGCCGGTTCAGCCACTGGTACGTCAACCTGGAGGAGCCCGGCGTGCGCTGGGACGACGGTGACCTGGCCGGGGTGGACATGGTCGACCAGGACCTCGACGTGGTGATCCGGCCCGACCGCACCTGGGAGTGGAAGGACGAGGAGGAGTTCGCCGAGCGGCTGGCCTTCCCCGCCGACTACTGGGTGGCCGACGAGGCCGCGGTCCGGGCCGAGGGGAAGCGAGTGATCGCCCGCGCCGAGGCCGGCGAGTTCCCGTTCGACGGCACCTGGTGCGACTTCGTCCCGCCGCCCGGGTGGGACGTGCCCGGGGCGCTGCCGCCCGGCTGGGACCGCCCGCCCGCCCGCTGACACGAATCACCGCAAACGGCGCGAAGTGCTCTTTTTGGTGCCGTCGGGCGGCGGCCCGGCCGGCCGATGTGAGGAATCCCGGCCCGATCTGGCAGAATGGGTCGCTGGTATCCGGCGCGCGTCCGGCGCCCTCTACCCCGGGCGCGTCGCCAGTCCACCGAGCAGTCTCCGGCCCAACCCCACTGTGCCGGTCGACACTCACCCGTGCACCGCCCGGACCGGGCCGGTGAGATCGCAACAGGAGCGAAACAACTGTGGCCGTAAAGATCCGGCTCCTGCGGATGGGCAAGATCCGCAACCCGCAGTACCGCATCGTCGTCGCCGACTCGCGCTCCAAGCGTGACGGTCGCGCGATCGAGTTCGTCGGTGTGTACCAGCCGAAGGAGGACCCTTCGGTGATCGAGGTCAAGTCGGAGCGGGTCCAGTACTGGCTGTCCGTCGGCGCGCAGCCGAGCGACGCCGTGCAGCGCCTGCTGGAGCTGACCGGTGACTGGCAGAAGTTCAAGGGCCTGCCGGCCCCGCCGCCGCTGAAGGTCGCCGCCGAGCGCGCCGACCGCAAGGCGGCGTACGAGGCCGAGGCGAAGGCCGCCGCCGGCCTGGCCGACGCCCCGGCGAAGCCGGCCAAGAAGGCCGCCAAGGCCGAGGCCCCGGCCGCCGAGCAGGCGCCGAAGGCCGAGGAGCAGCCCGCCGCGGACGCCGCCGGCGAGCAGGCCTGACATGGCACTGCGTCCGGCGCTTGAGCACCTGGTCAAGGGCATCGTCGACCACCCGGACGACGTCCGGGTCCGGCTGGTCGACAACCGTCGGGGCAAGCGGCTGGAAGTCCGCGTGCACCCGGAGGACCTCGGCACGGTGATCGGGCGGTCCGGCCGGACCGCCAAGGCGCTGCGCCAGGTGATCGGCTCCATCGGTGGGCGCGGCGTGCGCGTCGACATCGTCGACTCGTACTGATGCGGCTCATCGTCGGCCGGATCGGCAAGCCGCACGGCATCCGCGGTGAGGTCACCGTCGAGGTGCGCACCGACGAGCCCGAGGCACGCTTCGCGCCCGGTTCGGTACTCGCTACCGAGCCGGGCGCGGCGCCGCCGGCCAACCCCGCTCCCGGCCCCGGCGTGCCGTTCCGGGTCCCGGCCGCGCTGACCGTGGAGTCCGCCCGCTGGCACCAGGGGCGGATGCTGGTCGCCTTCGAGGGCATCGGAGAGCGCGACGTCGCCGAGGCGCTGCGCGGCACCCTGCTGGGGGTGGACAGCGCCGACGTCGCCCCGCCGGAGGACCCGGAGGAGTTCCACGACCACCAGCTCGTCGGGCTGGCGGCGGTCACCCCCGCCGGCGAACACCTCGGCGAGGTGGTCAAGATCGACCATGCGCCCGCGTCCGACCTGCTGGTGCTGCGCCGCCCCGAGGGGCGCACGGCGCTGATCCCGTTCGTCAGGGCGATCGTGCCCGAGGTCGACCTCGCCGGCGGTCGCGTCGTCGTCGACCCGCCCGGCGGCCTGCTCGACCTCTAGGCCCCTGGAGCACCCGCGCATGCGCGTCGACGTCGTGTCGATCTTCCCCGAGTACCTCGCCCCGCTCGACCTGTCGCTGATCGGCAGGGCCCGGGCCGCCGGGACGCTGCGGCTGGCCGTACACGACCTGCGGAGCTGGACCCACGACGTGCACCGCACGGTCGACGACACCCCCTACGGGGGCGGGCCCGGCATGGTGATGCGGCCCGAGCCGTGGGGCGAGGCGCTCGACGCCCTCGCCCCGGCCGAGCTGGCCCCGGACGGCGTCACCCTGCCTCGGCTGCTGGTGCCGTCGCCGGCCGGCGAGCCGTTCACCCAGGCCATGGCGCACGAGCTGGCCGCCGAGTCGCACCTGCTCTTCGCCTGCGGCCGGTACGAGGGCATCGACCAGCGGGTGCTCGACCACGCCGCGACCCGGATGCGGGTGACCGAGGTCTCCCTCGGCGACTACGTGCTCTTCGGCGGCGAGGTGGCCGTGCTGGTGATCCTGGAGGCCGTGACCCGGCTGCTGCCCGGGGTGCTCGGCAACGCCGGCTCGCTGGACGAGGAGTCGCACGCCCACGGGCTGCTGGAGGCGCCGATGTACACCAAGCCGGCGACCTGGCGCGGGCACGAGGTGCCGGAGGTGCTGCGCTCCGGCGACCACGGCCGGATCGCCCGCTGGCGGCGCGACGAGGCGCTGACCCGCACCGCCGCCCGCCGGCCCGACCTGCTCGCCGCGCTCGACCCGGCGAGCCTGGACAAACGGGACCGGGCGGCCCTGGACCGGGCCGGATTTCCGCTGCCGGCGGGGGATGTGGCAAAGTAGGGAGGTTGCCGTGACCGCCCGCGCCGCGGGCGGCTGCGAGGATCCTCGACCGGGGCCGTCCGCGGTCGCCACCCGGGGATCAGAATCACCCATCCGCGCACCGACTGACGGTGCGCCGTGAGCCTCACGAGGACGCAGCGATGAACATCCTGGACGCCCTTGACGCCCAGTCGAAGCGGGTCGACATCCCCCAGTTCCGCGCCGGTGACACCGTCAAGGTGCACGCGCGGGTCGTCGAGGGCAGCCGGTCCCGGGTCCAGATCTTCCAGGGCGTCGTCATCCGCCGCCAGGGTGACGGCCTGCGCGAGACCTTCTCGGTCCGCAAGATGAGCTTCGGCGTGGGTGTCGAGCGGACCTACCCGGTGAACAGCCCGGCGATCGACCGGATCGAGATCGTGACCCGTGGTGCCGTGCGCCGCGCCAAGCTCTACTACCTGCGCGAGCTGCGGGGCAAGAAGGCCAAGATCAAGGAGCGCCGCGAGAAGCAGCCGAGCTGACTTCCCGCTCGCCACGCCGCCTGAGCTGCGCGGATGTCGTACGGGCCCGGCCCGGTTACGCTGGTCGCACGGGCGCAGGCGGGCATCGATGCGTCGCGGCGTGAGCCGCGGTCGCGGATCGTCCCACTACCGCCCGTGGGGCCTCGTCGAGGCTCCCGGGCGGTAGTGGCGTTTCTGCGAACCGGGGAGTGGCATGGTGCGCACGCTTGACGAGGGCGACGCGGTCGATCCGTGGCGTCGGCGGGAACGACGTTCCCGCCGGCAGATGCCGCTGTGGCAGGAGCTGCCGCTGCTGCTGATCGTCGCCTTCTGCCTGGCGGTGCTGATCCGCACCTTCCTGCTCCAGGCGTTCTTCATCCCCTCCGGCTCCATGGAGGACACGCTGCTCATCAACGACCGGGTGCTGGTCAACAAGGTCGTCTACGACGTCCGCGACCCGCAACGCGGCGAGGTGGTGGTCTTCCGGGGCACCGACAAGTGGGTCGCCCAGGAGGTCCAGGAGCCCGAGCCCGGGATCGTCGGCAAGTTCGGCCGCACCGTCGGCGACCTGGTCGGGGTGAGCCGCCCCGGCGAGAAGGACTTCATCAAGCGGGTGATCGGCCTGCCCGGGGACCGGGTGCGCTGCTGCGACGCCCAGGGCCGGGTCACCGTCAACGACATCCCGCTCGACGAGCCGTACGTGGTCCGCGACTCGCCGCTGGACCTGCCGCCCAACCCCGCCGAGTGCCGGTCGCGGCGCTTCGACGAGGTGGTCGTCCCGCCCGGCCAGATCTTCGTCATGGGCGACCACCGGCTCGTCTCCCAGGACGCCCGCTGCCAGGGCCCGGTGCCGATCGACAACGTCGTCGGCCGGGCGTTCGCGGTGGTCTGGCCGTCGTCGCGGTGGGCGTCGCTGCCGGTGCCGGAGACCTTCGCCACGGTCACCGGGCCCACCCCGGCGGCCGGGCAGCCCCTGGCTCCGGTGCGGCCCAGCGGCACGGGTGGTGTGCTGCTGCTCGTCCCGGTGTCGGCTGCGCTGTCCGTTCTCGCGCGTTCCGGGCGGCCGGTCCGCCCGCGGCGACGTAGGCTCCACCCGTGATTGACGAGCAGACCGACAAGAAGAGCGGCTCCTTCTGGAAGGAGCTGCCCATCCTCCTGGGCGTGGCGATCCTGGTAGCGGTGCTGGTGCGGGCCTTCGTGCTCCAGACCTTCTACATCCCGTCGCCGTCCATGGAGAACACCCTTCAGATCAACGATCGGGTGCTGGTCAACAAGCTGGTCTACGACTTCCGGTCACCGCACCGGGGCGAGGTCGTGGTGTTCAAGGCACCGACCGAGTGGAGCGGCAACCCCGACGGCGAGGACTTCATCAAGCGGGTGATCGGCGTCGGCGGCGACCACGTGGTCTGCTGCGACCCGCAGGAGCGGATCATGATCAACGGCAAGCCGATCGACGAGCCGTACATCTACTCCGCCAACGGCCAGCAGGACAAGGCGGCCGACCAGGAGTTCGACATCACCGTGCCGCAGGGGCGGCTGTGGGTGATGGGCGACCACCGCTCGGCGTCCGGCGACTCGCTGGAGCACTGGCAGCAGTCGGGCCAGAACATCGACAGCGCCACCATCCCCGAGGACCAGGTGGTCGGGCGGGCGTTCACCGTCTTCTGGCCGGTCGACCGGGCCACGTGGCTCACCGTGCCGAAGTCGTTCGACGACGTGCCGAACCCCTGACCCGCCCGCGCGACCCCAGCGGCTCCCGGGTGGGCGTGGGCGTCGGGGGCCGCGTCTGGCAGGCTGGGACGGTGACGGTCTACACCCCCCGACGCGCGGCGCGCGTGCTGCTCGTCGACGCCGCCGGCCGGGTGCTGCTCCTCGCCGGGCACGACCCGGCGCGGCCCGACCACCGATACTGGCTGACCCCCGGCGGCGGGCTTGAGCCGGGCGAGTCCCCGGCGGCCGCCGCCGCCCGGGAGCTGGCCGAGGAGACGGGCCTGCGGCTGACCCCGGCCGAGCTGGGCGAGCCCGTGGCGCAGGAGCGGATCCGGTTCCCGTTCGGCGCCGTCCACTACGAGCAGGAGCAGCAGTTCTTCCTGGTCCGGGTCCCCGGGTGGGAGGTCGACACGGCGGGCTTCGACGCCGTCGAGCGGGCCAGCATCACCGGGCACCGCTGGTGGCCGCTCGACGAGCTGGCGGCCACGACCGAGCGCTACTACCCGGCCGACCTGCCGGCGCTGCTGCGCCGGGCGCTCGCCGCGCGCCCCGAGGTGTCCGGCCCGCCGGCCCCGGCCGACGCACCCGCCGGGTCCGCCGGCGTCGGGTCCACCACCGGGGGTACGCCGTGCTGACCCCACCGCGCACCGTCGTGCGTCGCGAGGCCGGGCTGTACGCGCTGGAGCGCGCCCTGCAACGCCGGGGCTTCCGGCACGTGGCCGGCGCCGACGAGGCCGGGCGGGGCGCCTGCGCGGGCCCGCTCGTGGCCGCGGCGGCGGTGCTGCCGGAGGGGCGACGCGGCGAGATCGACGGGCTGGCCGACTCGAAGCTGCTCACCCCGGCCAGCCGGGAGCGCGTCTACGAACAGGTGGTCGCCCGCGCCCTCGCGTACGCGGTGGTGGTGATCCCGGCCGATGAGGTCGACGCCCGTGGCCTGCACGTGTGCAACCTCGCCGCGATGCGCCGGGCCCTCGCTTCGCTGGCCACCCGCCCCGACTACGTGCTGACCGACGGCTTCGGCGTCGACGGCCTGGACGTGCCGGGGCTGGCGGTGTGGAAGGGCGACCGGGTGGCGGCCTGCGTCGCGGCGGCCAGCGTGCTCGCCAAGGTCACCCGGGACCGGATGATGGTCGAGCTGGACGCGGCGTTCCCCGGCTACGGCTTCGCCGAGCACAAGGGCTACATCACCGCGGAGCACACGGCGGCCCTGCGGGAGCTCGGCCCGTGCCGGGAGCACAGGTTCTCGTACGTCAATGTGGCCACCGTTTCCGGCCTGGACGGGCGGCCACCCAGATCCCGCCGACCGGTGGGTGCGCGGCCGGTCGAGCCGATGGAGCGTTTCGAGGCGTCAGGGGGTACCGTCGGCGTGGCGTTGGGCGAGCAGCCCCGACCTCCCGCGCCGGTGGGGGAGGATGTGGTCATGGAAGGCGGAGTGCGATGAGCGCGGAAGATCTCGAGAAGTACGAGACCGAGATGGAGCTCCAGCTCTACCGGGAGTACCGCGACATCGTCCGTCAGTTCTCGTACGTGGTGGAGACGGAGCGCCGCTTCTACCTGGCCAACCAGGTGGACCTGCACGTGCGCAACTCCGACGGCGAGGTCTACTTCGAGGTCGAGATGCACGACGCCTGGGTGTGGGACATGTACCGTCCGGCCCGGTTCGTCAAGAATGTCCGGGTGATGACGTTCAAGGACGTCAACGTCGAGGAGCTGGAGAAGCCCGACATCTCCCTGCCGGCCGACTCCGGCTTCGGCGGCTGACGGCCCCGCACCGGCACCGCACCGCACCGCCCGGCACCCGGGCTCGCCCAGCACGTGTCCTCCCGGCTGCGCCAGCCCCGCGAAGCGCCATCGCCGCCCCGCCCCGCGCACCGCCGGCCGGCGGATCCACCACCGTCGGCGCCCACGTCGCCCACCGACGGTGATCACCCCCACCGGTACCGCGTGGCAGGCGGTTCGCGCCCACCGGCGCATAGCAGATCATCGGGCCGGGCGGGGGTTGTCCACAACGACGTCGGTCGTCCACAGGCGAGCCGCGGGCGGTGGCCGGCACCCCGGGATTCCGGCACGCTGCCTGGCATGTGGACGAGGCACGCGCCGGGCGACACCGGCCTGGGCAGGAGCACCGGCGCGGGTGGCCCCGGCGCGGGCGGGGGCGCGCACCGGAGCGGTGGCGCGCCGATCCTGAGCCGGTCACGTTCGGCGGCGGTGGCCGGGACCGTCCTGTGCGGGTTCCTCCTCGCGGCCACCTCCAGCTTCGTGTCGGTCGCTTCCGCCACCTCCGGTCCTGGCCCGGCCGGTCCTGGCCCGGTTGTTTCTGGCCCGCTCGGTCCCGGCCTGCTCGGTCCCGGCCCGGTCGCTTCCGACTCGGTCGGTCCTGGCCCGGTCGGTGCCGGCTCCGGTTCCGGATCCCCTGCCTTCAGGTGGCCGCTCGACGGGGTGCCGCGCCTCACCCGCCGCTTCGAGCCGCCGCCGCAGCCATGGCTGCCCGGTCACCGGGGCGTCGACCTGAGCGCCGACCCGGGGGCCGTGGTCCGCGCCGCCGGGCCCGGGGTGGTGCTCTTCGCCGGGCAGGTCGCCGGCCGTCCCGTGATCACCGTCGGGCACAGCGCCGGGCTGCGGACCACCTACGAGCCGGTGGCACCCGGCGTACGGTCCGGTGACCCGGTGGCGGTGGGGGCGCCGCTGGGCCGGCTGCACCCCGGGCACGTGGGCTGCCCGGACCGGGCCTGCCTGCACTGGGGCCTGCGCCGGGGCGAGGAATACCTGGACCCGACGGCCCTGCTCGGCCTCGGCCCCGTCCGGCTGCTGCCGCTCTGACCGTCGCCCCGGCCCGGGGCGCTCGGCTGTCCCGGGCGCGCTCGCCCGGCCCGGGTCGCTCGGCTGCACCGGGCGCGCTCGCCCGGTCGGCGTCATGGCGGCGACATGGCGGCATCCCGGCCTCACCGATGCCCCCATGTCGCCGGCATGGCGGGGCAGGGGGCAGCAAGGGCCGGTGGTCAGCGCTGGGCGAGCAGCGCCGGCAGCCGGGCGGCGAGGCGTTCGTACTCGTGCGGGGCGTTGTAGACCTGGCCGCACAGCCGCAGCCAGCCGCGACCGTCCCAGGACATCACCGCCACCTCGGCCGACAGCTCCTCGGCGATCCGCTCGCGCAGCGCGCGGGCGGCCTCGATCGTGGTGGCCAGCCCGGCCGGCAGCGGGACGATCCGCATGGCCACCGTCGGCCCGCCGGGCTCCGGCAGGTCGGCCGGTGCCACCCCCAGCGCGTCCCCCAGCACCCGCTGCCCGTACGCGGCCAGCGCGGCGTTGTGCGCGCGTACCCGCTCGACGCCGAGGCTGCGCAGGGTCCAGACGCCGGCCGGCGCGGCGAGCCACGACGTGTAGTCCAGGGTCGCCTGCCACTCGACGTTGCCCGGGAAGCCGGCATCCTGCTCCCAGGAGACCACCAGCGGCTCCATCCGGTCCCGCCACGGCGGCGCCACCACCAGCGCGGCGGTGCCGCGCGGGGCGTACCCCCACTTGTGCAGGTTGCCCACCCAGAAGTCCGCGCCGACGCTCGCCACGGGGGTCGCCAGCATGCCCGGCGCGTGGGCGGCGTCGACGAGCACCGGCACCCCGTGGGCGCGGGCCGCCGCGACGATCGCCGCGACCGGGAACAGGCGGGCGGTGGCGGAGGTGAGCTGGTCGACGACGAGCAGCTTGGTGCGGCCGGGGCGCAGCCCGGCGCGGACGATCTCGACGACCTGCTCGTCGGTCGCGGTCAACGGCACCGGCAGGATCCGCCTGGTCGCCCCGGTGCGCCGGCACTCGCGGTCGACGGAGAAGCCGACCGCGCCGTAGCCGTGGTCGGTGGTGAGCACCTCGTCACCGGGGCGCAGGCCCAGCGACTGCAGCACCACGGCGACGCCGGTGGTGGCGTTGCCGACCAGGGCGGTGCCGTCCGGGTCGGCGCCGAGGAAGGCGGCCAGGTGCCGGCGGGTGTGGGTGATCCGGTCCACCAGGCTGAGCCCGAAGAAGCGCAGCGGGTTCGCCTCCATCTCGTCGCGCAGCCGCTGCTGGAC
The DNA here is from genome assembly GCF_000876225.1 of Micromonospora haikouensis. Taxonomy (NCBI): domain Bacteria; kingdom Bacillati; phylum Actinomycetota; class Actinomycetes; order Micromonosporales; family Micromonosporaceae; genus Micromonospora; species Micromonospora haikouensis. The sequence goes on from NZ_JXSX01000001.1 coordinate 2,070,699, forward strand.
GCGCTGCACGTTGACCGGCACCGCGCCGAACGAGCCGTGGTTGAGGTGGCTCACCGCCGGGTCCAGCGAGAAGAGCAGCCGGGCGCCGGGGATGGGCTCGGGCGGCTGCGGCGCGCTCATCGCATGATCGTAGCCCGGCACGGTGGGCCGCGCCCTGCGACGAGGACCGGACCGCAGCGGGGTCGGCCCCCGTCGGCCGGGGTGGGACCGGCCCGCTCAGGCGCGCGGGTGGGCCTGCCGGTACGCGGCCCGCAGCCGCTCGACCGACACGTGGGTGTAGATCTGCGTGCTGCCCAGCGACGAGTGCCCCAGCAGCTCCTGCACCGCCCGCAGGTCCGCGCCGCCCTCCAGCAGATGGGTGGCGGCCGAGTGGCGCAGGCCGTGCGGGGTGGTCCGGGGCAGGCCGGTGGCCTCGGCGTACCCGGCGACGACCCGCCGCGCCGTCGTCGGGTGCAGCCGCCCGCCCCGCGCCCCCAGCAGCAGCGCGTCCCCGGAACCCGGGCCGGCCAGGGCTGGCCGCCCGGCCCGCAGCCACTCGTCGAGGGCGCGTTGCGCCGGGACCCCGTACGGCACGGACCGCTCCCGGGAGCCCTTGCCGAGCACCCGCACCACGCGGCGGCCTTGGTCCACGTCGGCGGTGTCCAGGCCGCACGCCTCGCTGATCCGCACGCCGGTGGCGTAGAGCAGTTCGAGCAGGACCCGGTCGCGCAGCAGCACCCCGCGCGCCAGCGCCGCCTCCCGATCCCCGCCGCCGGCCGGGTCGGCCGGGCGGACGTCGGCGGAACCGGGCCCCTGCGGGGGCACTCCGCCTCCCGGGTCCCCGGGGCGGGCCGGTGCCCGCATCAGGGCGGCCGCCTGGTCGGCGCGGAGCACGGTCGGCAGCTCCCGGTGGGCGCGGGGGCTCGCCAGCGGCGCGGCCGCGTCGGTCGGCATCAGCCCGGCGCGGTGGGCCCACGCGCTGAAGGCGCGCGCCGCGGCGGCCCGGCGCGCCATCGTGGTGCGGGCCGCCCCGGTCGTGCGCTGTTTCGCCAGCCAGCTGCGCACCACGCCCAGGTCGAGGTCCGCCACCTCGGCGCAGCCCATCCGGGCGGCGTGGTCGAACAGGGAGACCAGGTCGCCGACGTACGCGCGGACGGTGTGCGCCGAGCGGTTGCGCACCCGGGCCAGGTGGTCGGCGAAGTCGTCGACCGCCTCCCGCATCGGCGTCGGCAGGGCCGCGTGCGTCGCCCTGCTGTCGGGACCGGCCCGGCTCACCGGGGACCGCCCCGCGCGCCCGCCGCCCGCCGCCGCGCCCGTCCGTAGCCTCGCACCGGCTCAGCTTACGAGCGCACGGCGAGCCCGGCCGGGCACCGACGCGGCCGGGCCGGTGCGGCGGGCGGTACGGGGCACCGGCGGCTCACCGGGGCCTCGCCGGGGCGCGGGCGGGGCCGGTGGCCAGCGCGTACCCGTCGTCGCGCCGGCGCACCAGGCCCAGCTCCTCCAGCAGGGAGAGCTTGCGCAGGGCGGTCCGGACGTCCACGCCGGCGCGGGCGGCCAACCGGTCGACGCCGACCGCCCCGCGGCGGGGCATCGACTCCAGCACCTGCGTCGCCTCGTCGTCGAGCAGGTCCCGGGGACGCTGCGGGGCGCGTGCGGGCGGGGCGAGGTCGGCGCCGATCCGGCCGACCTCCTCCAGCACGTGCGCCACGCCGGTGACCAGCCGGGCCGACGGGTGCTCGCGCAGCAGCTCGTGGGCGCCGACCGACATGGCGGAGGTGACCGGCCCCGGCACCACCATGGCGTGCCGGCCGGCGGCGAGGGCCCGGTTGACGGTCTGCGTCGCGCCGCTGCGGGCCGACGCCTCCACCAGCACCGTGCCCCGGGTCGCCGCCGCGATCACCCGGTTGCGGATGAGGAACCGGGGCCGCAGCGGCTCCGACCCGGGCAGCCACTCGCTGACCAGCAGCCCGGTCTCGCCGATGCGGTCGAACAGCGCGGTGTTGCCCATCGGGTACGGCCGGTCGATCCCGCAGGCGAGCACCGCCACCGTCAGCCCGCCCGCGTTGAGGGCGCCCCGGTGCGCCGCCGCGTCGATGCCGAACGCGCCGCCGGAGACCACCGTCCAGTCCCGGTCGGCCAGCCCGTAGCCCAGCTCGGTGGCGACGTGCACCCCGTACGGGGTGGCGGCCCGCGCGCCGACCACCGAGACCGCCCGGTCCAGCGCGTCGCCGAGCGGCCACCCGCCGCGCACCCAGAAGCAGAGCGGGGGCGCGGTCTCGACGTCCACCCGGCGGGTGGCGCCGGGTAGGGCCAGCCGGCGCAGGTGCTCGACGGTGGCGGGCCACTCCCCGTCGCCGGGGGTGACGAGCCGGGCGCCCAGCCGTTGCGCGCGGGCCAGGGCGTCGGCCGCCACCGCCCGCGCGTCCCCGTCCCGGCAGCGGGCGGCCACGGCCGCGCGGAGCCGGTCGTCCGGTGCCCCGCCGCGCAGCAGCAGGTCCAGTGCGCCGGCCGCGCCGAGCTCGTCGACCAGCCGGTGTACCGACCGGGTGCCCGGCTCGGCCAACCAGGTCAACGCCACCCGGGCCAGCCGGTCGTCGTCGCCGTTCACGCCCCGTCCCCCATCCTCAGTTGCATCGCCTCCCGGACGTCGTCGGCGTGCGGGCGGTCCCGCCCGTCGAGGTCGGCGATCGTCCATGCCATCCGGACGACCCGGTCGAAGCCGCGCGCCGACAGCGACCCGGAGTCGAGCCGCCCGCGCAGCTCCCGGGTGTCCCGCCCGGGCAGCCGCCACGGCGGCCGGCGCAGCCAGGGGCCGGGCACCTCCGCGTTGACCCGCCAGCCGCTGCCCGCCCAGCGGTCGGCCGCCGCCCGGCGGGCGGCCGCCACCCGGGCCGCGACCGTGGCCGACGACTCGCCGGTCGCCCCCGCCTCCATCAGCTCCGCCGCCCGCAGCGGCGGGAGGGTCACCTGCACGTCGATGCGGTCCAGCAGTGGGCCCGAGAGCCGGCCGAGGTAGCGCCGACGCACCAGCGGCGCGCACTCGCAGTACGCGTCGCCGGCCGGCCGCGCGCAGGGGCACGGATTGGCCGCCAGCACGAGCTGCGTCCGGGCCGGGTATTCGGTGCCGCCCCGGCTGCGGGCGAGCTGCACCCGGCCGTGCTCCAATGGCTGCCGCAGCGCCTCCAGGGCACCCTTGCCGAACTCCGGCGCCTCGTCGAGGAACAGCACCCCACGGTGGGCGAGCGACACCGCGCCGGGGCGGGCCAGCCCGGACCCGCCGCCGACCAGCGAGGCCACCGTGGCGGTGTGGTGCGGGGCCTGGAACGGCGGGCGGCGCAGCAGGCGACCGCCAGCCGGCAGCAGCCCGGCGATCGAGTGCAGCGCGGTGACCTCCAGCGCCGCGTCGTCGTCCAGCGCGGGCAGGATCGACGGCAGGCGCTCGGCGAGCATGGTCTTGCCCGCGCCGGGCGGCCCGAACAGCGCCAGGTGGTGCCCGCCGGCGGCGGCCACCTCCAGGGCCCGCCGGCCCAGCGCCTGCCCGGCCACCTCCGACAGGTCCGGCCCGTCCGGCCCCTCCGCCGGTGCGGGGCCGGGCGGCTCGATCAGCGGCGTGCCGTCCCGGACGAAGTCGACCATCCGGTGCAGCGTGTCCACGGCGCGCACCCGGACGCCCGGGACGACCGCCGCCTCGGCGGCGTTGCCCACCGGGACGACCACCCGGTGCAGCCCGGCCCGCGCGGCGGCGGCCACCATGGGCAGCACCCCGCGCACCGGCCGGACGGTGCCGTCGAGCCCCAGCTCCCCGAGGACGACCACCCGTTCCAGCGGCAGCAGCGGCAGCTCGCCGGAGCCGCCGAGCAGCGCCACCGCGATGGCCAGGTCGAAGGCCGAACCGAACTTCGGCAGCGTGGCCGGCAGCAGGTTGAGGGTGATCCGCCGGTTGGGCCAGCGCTGGCCGGAGTTGACGATCGCGGCGCGGACCCGGTCGCGGGCCTCGTGCAGGGCGGTGTCCGGCAGCCCGGAGATCGCCACGGCCGGCAGCCCCGGGGCGAGGTCCGCCTCCACCTCCACCACGTGCCCGGTCACCCCGACCAGGCCGACGCAGAGCACCTTCGCGTAGCTCACGCCCGGCCGCCCATCAGAACGCGCCCTTGAGGTGCTCGACCCGGGCCGCGCCGGCGTCGGGCAGCTCGACGGAGAGGACGTCGAAGCGCACCTCGCCGGCCGTGGTGCCCGTCTCAGCGAGCCAGCGGGCCGCCAGCCCCCGCAGGCGGCGAGCCTTCGCCGGCACGACCGCCTCGGCCGGCGTCCCGTAGTGGGTGGTGCGCCGGGTCTTCACCTCGCAGAAGGCGAGCACGGGGCCGTCCCAGGCGATGATGTCGATCTCACCTGCGGGGCAGCGCCAGTTGCGGGCGACCGGGCGCAGCCCGGCTCCGATCAGGTGCCGGACGGCGCATCGTTCCCCGTACGCGCCGACGGCCTGGTTCCGCTTCGTCATGGGGCGCACCATGCCGAGTTGTGGTCGCCTCCGCCGTACGCCTGTGGACGACGGAGGCGGTTGTGGACGAACGGACGATCATGCCCTTGCTGTGCTATGTGCGGACGGCCGGGCGGTGTCCGTTTCCGCGTACTCCTGCGGTTTGTCGCCGCCGGTGCGCCGTCCGTCCGGATGGCGCGGGGGTGCGCCTGTCACATACGGTGCCGATCGTGAACGCACGACGGAGCTTTCCCGAAGATCAGGAGTCGCGTTGGTACCCCGGCGAGCGCGGGTACGGCGAGTCGGACTGGCGTCCGGCGGGCGACGACCGCTATCGAGCGGACGAGTTCCGCGTCTCTGACCAGCGCGGCGACACGGGCGAGCGGCGTTACGACGAGCTGACCGACCCGCCCGTGGGCCGGTACGGCGAGACCGGGCGGCACGGCGCGGACGACGCGTTCGGGGCCACCGAACCCGACACGGACAGTTACCGCCCCGCGCGGTCCCGCCGGTCCGACACGGGCTCGTTCGGGGTGTCGATGGACGAACTCGCCGCCGAGCGGGAGGCGCGTCGGGCGGCGCGGGCCGCCGAACCGGCCCCGTCCGCCGACGCGGCGCTGCCGGCCGGTCAGCACTCCGTCGAGTTCCCGCTGCCGCCCGCCCAGCGGGCCGTGGAGTTCCCGCTGACCATCGGCCAGCGCCCCACGCCGGTCTCCGCCCCGGGGCACGACGACCGCTCCCCGTCCGGCCCGGCGCGCGAGGACCGGTCGCTGCCCGGCCTGGCGCCCGAGGACCGGGCGCTGTCCGCTCCGGCGCGCGACGACCGGGCGCTGTCCGCTCCGGCGCGCGAGGACCGGGCGCTGCCCGGCCTGGCGCGCGAGGGTGCTCTGCTGTCCGGTCCGCCGCGCGAGGCGGGTCCCCGGGACGCCCCGCTCGACGCGGACCCGCTCGGCGTCGACCCGGTGGGGCGCGGGCCGGAGCCGCCGCGCCCCGCGCCGCTCGGCGGATACCCGATCATCGAGCCGGGCCGCACCGGCGAGTCGGGCCGCTACGCCGAGCCCGGCCGCCCGGACGGGCCGGCGGACCGGGGCGCGGGGGAGTGGGCCCCGCTCGACCGGGCCGAGGTCGCCGCCACTGCGGCGGAGCCGGCGCGCGCCACCGACCCGGGCCGCCCCGCCGAGCCGCCGCATCCGCTGGACCTGCCGACCGGGCCCATGCCCCCGGTGGCGCCCCGTCCGGACCTGCCGCCGCCCGGCCTGGACCCGGCGTACGCCCCGGACGGGCTGCGGCGCTCCGGCCCGGCGCCCTCCGACGGCGTCTACCGCACCCGTCGCCCGGCGCTCGCCGTGCTGATCGCGGTGCTGGTGGTGGTCTTCGAGGTCCCGGCCCTGCGGGTGCTGCGCCACGGCCTGCTCGGTGACCCGCTGTCGGCGGCCGACGTCGTGGTGGGCACCTTCCTGGTCGGCGGGCTGCCGATCTTCGGCATCGGGCTCTACGGGCTGCGCACGGGCGGTCTCGCGCTCACCGACGGCGGCCGGGGCTGGCTCCGCCCGCCGACGGCGTACCTGACGGTGGGTCTGGTGCTGTTCCTCGCCGCCGCCCTCGCCGCCCGCTGAGCCGCCGCGCTCGCCGCCCGCTGAGCCGCCGCGCTCGCCGCCCGCTGACCGGCGGGCCGGGCAGGGGCGTACACTGGGCGCTTGGCGACCGCCTCGCGCGGTCGACCTCGCGCGCCCTCTCCACGTCTCGTGGGGCGGCGGCCTCCCTGGTCCCGATCATGATCGGGCCCACCACGGCCGGCGACCGGGCGCCAGGACGCCCGGCCGCCGGCCGGGCGGCGCAACCAGGGATCACAAGGAGTACCCCACCATGGCCGTCGTGACCATGCGTCAGCTGCTGGAGAGCGGTGTCCACTTCGGGCACCAGACCCGTCGCTGGAACCCGAAGATGAAGCGCTTCATCTTCACCGAGCGCAACGGTATCTACATCATCGACCTGCGCCAGACCCTCGACTACATCGAGAAGGCGTACGACTTCGTGCGCAACACGGTGGCCGAGGGCGGCAGCATCCTCTTCGTGGGCACCAAGAAGCAGGCCCAGGAGGCCATCGCCGAGCAGGCGACCCGGGTCGGCCAGCCGTACGTCAACCACCGCTGGCTCGGCGGCATGCTGACCAACTTCCAGACGGTGTACAAGCGGCTCCAGCGGATGAAGGAGCTGGAGGCGCTGGGTGACCTGAGCGGCACCGCCGCCGGTTACACCAAGAAGGAGACCCTCCAGCTCTCCCGCGAGAAGATCAAGCTCACCAAGACCCTCGGCGGTCTGCGGGACATGCAGAAGCTCCCGGCCGCGGTCTGGATCGTCGACACCAAGAAGGAGCACATCGCCGTCGACGAGGCCCGCAAGCTGGGCATCCCGGTGATCGCGGTGCTCGACACCAACTGCGACCCCGACGAGGTCGACTTCCCGATCCCGGGCAACGACGACGCGATCCGCTCGGCCGAGCTGCTGACCCGGGTCGTGGCCGCCGCCGTCGCCGACGGCCTCATCGCCCGCTCCGGCCGTCGCCGGGGCGGCGACGAGAAGCCGGAGCCGGGCCAGGTCGGCGCCGACGAGCCGCTGGCCGAGTGGGAGCGCGAGCTGCTCGAGGAGCCGAAGAAGGCCGACGAGCAGCCGGCGCAGCCCGCCGCCGAGCAGCCGGCCGAGCAGCCGGCGGCCGCCGCCGCGGAGTGACCGCGCCGCCGCGCCCCCGCCGCCCGTTTCCCCGGGCGGCGGGGCGTGGCGGGTACGCCGGGCACGCCCGGCCCGGATCCGGGTGACCGGCCCCGGCTCGACCCACCCGGCCCCCAGACCAACCCACCGAGTCCCAACACCGAAGAGAGAGTCATGTCCAACTTCACCGCCGCGGACGTCAAGAAGCTCCGCGACCTCACCGGCGCCGGCATGATGGACTCCAAGAAGGCGCTGACCGAGGCCGAGGGCGACTTCGACAAGGCCATCGAGATCCTGCGCGTCAAGGGCGCGAAGGACGTCGGCAAGCGGGCCGGCCGCACGGCCGCCAACGGCCTCGTCGCCCACTCGGGCAAGGCGCTGCTGGAGCTCAACTGCGAGACCGACTTCGTCGCCAAGAACGACGCCTTCATCGCGCTGGCCCAGCAGCTCGTCGAGCACGGCGAGGCCAGCGGCGCGACCTCCGCCGAGGAGCTGCTCGCCAGCAGCATCGACGGCAAGCCGGTCGCCGACCTGATCCAGGAGCAGTCCGCCAAGATCGGCGAGAAGCTGGTGCTCAACCGCTTCGCCAAGCTGGACGGCACCGTCGCGGTCTACCTGCACCGCAAGAGCCAGGACCTGCCGCCGGCGGTCGGCGTGCTGGTGGAGTACGCCGGCAAGACCGACGAGGCCGGGGACGCCGACGCCCGCGGTGTCGCCATGCAGATCGCCGCGATGCGGCCGAAGTACCTCACCCGTGACGAGGTGCCGGCCGACGTCGTCGAGTCCGAGCGGCGCATCGCCGAGCAGACCGCCCTCGAGGAGAACAAGCCCGCGGCGGCGCTGCCGAAGATCGTCGAGGGCCGGGTCAACGCCTTCTTCAAGGACTACGTCCTGATCGAGCAGGCGTCGGTCGCCGACAACAAGAAGACCGTGAAGCAGGTGCTGGCCGAGGCCGGCATCGAGGTGACCCGCTTCCTGCGGTTCGAGGTCGGCCAGGCCTGAGCCGCCGGTCGGGCGCGTGACGCGCGCCCGGGGGCAGGGAACATCGACGAGGAGGCCGCTGGTGTACGTGACAGGCACCGCGGCCTCCTCGTCCCATGCCTGGCCCGTGTCGCCGAACCGGCGGCGTAGGGTCAGCGACGGCAGGTACGCGGTAACCGGGGCACGTGGGGTGCGGCCGGGGAAGGGCGGGGCGGATGACGCAGGTTGTGAGTGACCGGAGCCTGGCGGCGGATGATCCGACCGCCCCACCGCCCGGCCGGGCCCGCCGGGTGGTGCTGAAGCTGTCCGGCGAGGTCTTCGGCGGCGGCGCGATCGGCGTCGACCCCGACGTCGTCCAGGCCATCGCGCGGCAGATCGCCACCGTGGTCCGCCGCGGCGTGCAGGTCTCCGTGGTGGTCGGCGGCGGCAACTTCTTCCGCGGCGCGGAGCTGCAGAAGCGGGGCATGGACCGTGCCCGCGCCGACTACATGGGCATGCTGGGCACCGTGATGAACTGCCTGGCCCTGCAGGACTTCCTGGAGAAGGAGGGCATCGAGACCCGGGTGCAGAGCGCCATCACGATGGCCCAGGTCGCCGAGCCCTACATCCCGCTGCGCGCGATCCGGCACCTCGAGAAGGGCCGGGTGGTCATCTTCGGGGCGGGCGCGGGCATGCCGTACTTCTCCACCGACACGGTGGCCGCCCAGCGGGCCCTGGAGATCCGGGCCGACGTGGTGCTGATGAGCAAGAACGGCGTGGACGGCGTCTACACCGCCGACCCCCGGATCGACCCGACCGCCAGCAAGCTCGACTCGATCACCTTCTCCGAGGTGCTCCGCCGCAACCTGCGGGTCGCCGACGCGGCCGCGTTCAGCCTCTGCATGGAGAACGGCCTGCCGATGCTGGTCTTCGGCGCCCAGGGCGACGACACGATCATCCGTGCGGTGGGTGGCGACAAGATCGGCACCCTGATCACCGCCTGAGCGGCCGCGGGCCGCGCGAGACGGCCCCGCGACACCACAGCACAGCCCACGACGAGCACAAAGAAGGAGGCGAGGAGACCGGTGATCGACGACACCCTCCTCGAGGCCGAGGAGAAGATGGAGCGGGCCATCGAGCACGCCAAGGAGGAGTTCGGCGCCATCCGCACCGGTCGCGCCAACGCCGCCATGTTCTCCAAGGTCATCATCGACTACTACGGCACCCCCACGCCGCTGCCCCAGATGGCGTCCATCGGGGTCCCCGAGCCGCGCATGGTCATCATCAAGCCGTACGACAACTCGCAGATCGGCGCCATGGAGCGGGCGATCCGCGACTCGGACCTCGGCGTGAACCCGAACAACGAGGGCAACCAGCTGCGCATCCTGCTCCCGCAGATGACCGAGGAGCGCCGCCGCGAGATGATCAAGGTGGCCCGGCACAAGGGCGAGGAAGCCAAGGTGGCGGTGCGCAACATCCGCCGCAAGGGCAAGGAGGAGCTGGACCGGCTGGTCAAGGACGGCGAGGTCGGCGAGGACGAGGGCCGGCGCGCCGAGAAGGACCTCGACGACCTGACCCAGAAGTTCGTCGCCACCGTCGACGAGCTGGTCAAGCACAAGGAGAGCGAGCTGCTCGAGGTCTGAGCCGCGACGGCCCCCGGGGCCGTCGCGCGTGACCTGCCGTGGCACCGGTGTGCCGCCGTCGTCGGGCGGCGGCGCCGGTGCCTGCGTCGTCACGGGCCGAATCGCCCCTCGTCGTCACGGGCCGAAACCGGGCGAACCCGGGGCGCACCGCCGGTGGCGGCACGGAGGGCTCGTCCACCCTGCCGGGGCGACCCGTGCAGTAGGCTCGGCACGATTCCGGCCACCACGCGGTGAACGGGCGGGATCGCCCGGCCGTCGCGCCGGTCAATCGGACGGAACAGTCGTCGTAGGGGATGGTCTTGGTCGTACGTCATGTGGTGAGCCCCGTACCGCGTCCGTTCGGTGCGTGATGTCCCACCTCGACCCCTACCGCAGCCCCGAGTCCCGCAGCTGGGACCGGCCGGACGCCCCGGCCGCGCTCCCCTGGCCCGACCGTGATCTGGAGCCGGGGCAGTGGGCCCGCAGCGCCACCACCGACGCGTACGCCCCCGCCGTCCCGGGCGGCCGGCCCGAGACGCGCCGCCCGGCGGGGCGACCGGAGCCGTTCGACGCGGACGCCACCGACCCGTACGGCGCCCGCCCGGTGCCCGACGAGCCGCCGCGGCCCGGTGACCCCGTCGACCGACCGGGCTGGCCCGGTGCCCCGGGGGCGGGCGGAAGGCCCTCTCCCGAGCGCCCCGGCGGGCCCCTCCCCGGCGGGCCGCCGGCCGGTGCGGCGTACCCGCCCGACGAGTCGACCGGCCCGGCGTACCCGCCCGGCGGCGGTGCCGAGCCGGAGCCGCCCCGGGGGCGGCGCGGGCCCGGCCGGCGACGGGCGAGCGCCGAGCGACCGCCCACCCAGCAGCCCTCGCCCGGCCGCGCCGGCCGCAACCTGCCGGCGGCGATCGGGGTGGGCGTCGGCCTCGGCGCGGCCGTCCTGCTGCCGCTCTTCTTCTACCTGCCCGCCTTCCTCCTCGTGCTCGCCGCCGCGATCGCGATCGGCATCTGGGAGATGGCCCGGGCGGTCCGCCGCAGCGGGGCCCACCCGCCGCTGGTGCCGCTGGTCGCCGGCGGCGTGCTCACGGTCGGCCTGGCCTGGTTCGCCGGCCCCGACGCGCTCTGCCTCGGCCTGCTGGTCACCGTTCTCGGCACGATGATCTGGCGGCTGGGCGACGGGCCGGGCGACTACCAGCGCGACCTGACGGCGGCCACCCTCATCGCCGTGTACGTGCCGTTCCTCGGCGGCTTCGCGGCGATGCTCGCCGCCGCGCCCGGCGACGGGCACCTGCGCGTGCTGGTCACCCTGGTCGCGGTGGTGCTCTCCGACACCGGCGGGTACGCGGCGGGGGCCAACCTCGGCAAGCACCCGATGGCCCCCTCGATCAGCCCGAAGAAGTCCTGGGAGGGCTTCGCCGGCTCGGTCACCGCGGCGGCGGCGGGCAGTGCCCTGCTGATCTGGCTGCTGTTCGACGTGGCCCCCTGGTGGGGCGCCCTGTTCGGCGTGGCCGTGTCCTGCGCGGCGGTCCTCGGCGACCTGGCCGAGTCCATGATCAAGCGGGATCTCGGCGTGAAGGACATGAGCAACCTGCTGCCCGGCCACGGCGGCCTCATGGACCGCCTCGACTCGATCCTGTTCGCGGTGCCCACCGCGTACCTGTTGCTGGCGGTTTTCGTCCCGGTGGTGGGCTGAGGCATGAATCACGCCGGTCAGCCCGTTCCGGCCGCGTGGTCGGGTCCGATTCGGCACCTCCGGCCAGGTGCGTCGGGCGAACGGCGTGGGAGACTGGACGGGTCATGACGAGCCTTCCCCTGATCCCTGTCACCTCGGACGCCCCCGCCGCACGCCGCGCGGCCATGCCGCCCCGTCACCTCGCCGACCTCGACCTGCCGGCCCGGCAGGCCCTGGTGGCCGAGCTGGGCGAGCCGGCGTTCCGCGCGAAGCAGATGTCCACCCACTACTTCGGCCGTCTGGTCCGCGACCCCACGTCGATGACCGACCTGCCCGCGGCCACCCGGGACAGGCTGGCCGCCGAGCTGCTGCCCACCCTGCTCACCCCGGTCCGCGAGCTCGCCTGCGACGACGGCGCCACCCGCAAGGCGCTCTGGCGGCTGCACGACGGCTCGCTGGTGGAGAGCGTGCTGATGGGATATCCGGACCGCGTCACCGTCTGCATCTCCAGCCAGGCGGGCTGCGGTATGGCCTGCCCGTTCTGCGCCACCGGCCAGGCCGGGCTGACCCGCAACCTGTCGACGGCCGAGATCGTCGACCAGGCGGTCTACCTGGCCGGCGTGGCCGCCTCCGGCGCGGTCGCCGGCTCCCCGCCCCGGCTTTCCCACGTCGTGTTCATGGGCATGGGCGAGCCGCTGGCCAACTACTCGCGCGTCGTCGCGGCGATCCGCCGGCTGGTCGCCCCCGCCCCCGAGGGCCTCGGCCTGTCCCAGCGGCACATCACCGTCTCCACGGTCGGCCTGGTCCCGGCGATCCGCCGGCTGGCCAGCGAAGACCTGTCGGTGACCCTTGCGTTGTCCCTGCATGCGCCCGATGATGAGCTGCGCGACGAACTCGTGCCGGTCAACCAGCGGTGGAAGGTCGCCGAGGTGCTGGACACGGCGTGGGACTACGCGGCCCGCACGGGGCGTCGGGTGTCGATCGAATACGCGATGATCAAAAACGTGAACGACCAGCCGTGGCGGGCCGACCTCCTCGGCCAGCTGCTGGCCGGCAGGTTGGCGCACGTCAACCTCATCCCGCTCAACCCGACCCCGGGCAGTCGGTGGGACGCGAGCCCGAAGCCCGTCGAGCGGGAGTTCGTCCGGCGTCTGCGCGCCGCCGGGGTCTCGACGACGGTGCGGGACACCCGGGGGCGCGAGATCGACGGCGCGTGCGGGCAGCTCGCCGCCGCCGGGGACAGGGACACCGAGACGCCGCAGGAGGCAACGGCGTGACGGGGCGTACCGAACGAGACCAGGAGACATAGTGGCGAGTCAGGGTCAGCGTTTCCGGCGTAAGGCGCTCCGCCGGGGATACAAGGTCGACGAGGTGGACGCCTTCCTGGACCGGGTCGAGGCGACGCTCGACGGCCGGCCCGTCGGCGCGCCCGTGGCCTCCCAGGAGGTCCACGACGTCGTCTTCCGGGTCCGCTTCAACGGCTACGACGAGTGGCAGGTCGACCTGCACCTCGACCGCGTCGAGCGGCAGCTGGCCGAGTTGGAGGAGCGCGGCGGCTCGCCCGGTCGCGGCGCAGACCCCCGGATGCCCGACCGGATGGGTCCGTCGGACCGGATGGGCCCGCCGCTGCGCGACGACCGGGGGCCCGTCCCGCTGCGTGACGACCGGGGCCCCGTCCCGCTGCGCGACGACCGGGGACCGCTCACCATGCGTGACGACCGGGGGCCCGCGCCGATGCCGCAGCCCATGCCGCCCCGGCCGATGCCGGCGCAGGCCGGTCCGCCCGGCGACCGCTACGGCCGGTACGACGAGCCGACCGGCGGCTTCTCCGGCGGGTACGACGGGCCGCGCGGCGGCTACGACGCACCTCGCGGCCCGGGTGGCCCGGGTGGTGGCCCGATGGGTCCGGGTGGCCCGATGGGTCCCGGCCCCGGCCCCGGCATGGGGCACGGCGGCCCGCCGCCCCGGGGCCTGCCCCCCGGCCCCGGCGGCTACGGTCCGGACGAGCAGCGCTTCGACGGCTTCGAAGCGGGGCGGCACGGGCGGGCCGACATGACCGCCGAGATCCGGATGCCCGAGCGGGACCTTCGCGAGCTGCGCGGCCGTGGCCCCGCCGGCCCTCCGCCCATGCCGCCGCAGCCGATCGGGGGCCCGCCGCCGATGGCCGGCCCGCCCGTCGGTGGCCCCCCGGCCGGTGGCCCGCCCGTCGGTGGCCCCCCGGCCGGTGGCCCGCCGATGGCCGGTCCGCCCGGCAGCGACCTGCACCGGGTGGACCAGATCCGCCGCAGCTTCCAGGTGCGCCGGTTCGGCAGCGGGTACGACCCGGACCAGGTCGACCGGCTCTTCGAGGGCATCCTCGGCGGCATGGCCGGCCGGGGCCCGATGCCGGTCAACCCGAAGGACCTGGACACCCTGCGCTTCGGCCTGGTGCCGGGCGGCTACTTCGAGGCCGAGGTCGACGCCGCGCTCAAGGACGTCCAGGACATCCTCTTCGGCCGCTGACCGCCCGGTGGGCGCGGGAGACCTGCCCGCGCCGCAGCACACGTACACGACGAAGGGCCCGCCCCGACCGGGGTGGGCCCTTCGTGCGATGCCGGTCCGGCCGGGGTCAGGACCGCAGGCCGTTGCGGCGCAGCACCGTGTCGCCGACGACGATGGCCAGCAGCAGCACGGCCAGGCCCACCAGCCAGATGTCCTCGACCCTGCCCTCGTGGTTGCCGCACAGCATGGCCAGCAGCGCCAGCGCGGAGACCACCGCGCCGATCCGCCCGGCCTTGCGGTGCCCGGGCTTGTGCTGATCTGGCGACGTCACCGGCTCGCTTCCTGCCACTGTCGGTCCTTCCCTCGCGATCGGATCTCCGGTTAGTCTGGCACGCCCCGTGGCTGACCTCGTGCGGTGGGGGTTTCCCGCCGGCCCCGCACCCGCCGGCCCGCACCCACCGCCGGTGCCCCCGTGCCGGCCACCGGCGCCCAGTGGACCGGCCGGAGGCCGGAGGACCCGGGCCGGAGGGCACTACCGGCGTCGCGGGCCGGCGACCAGACTGCCTCCGGTAGCGTCGGGACGTACACCTTGATTGTCTTTTTGAGGGGGACTGCGGTGCGAGTGACCGGTACGGGACACGCCAGCATGCGGATCGACACGGCCGCGGGCAGCATCCTGTGCGACCCGTGGGTCAATCCCGCCTACTTCGCCTCGTGGTTCCCGTTTCCCGACAACTCCCAGCTCGACTGGGAGACCCTCGGCGACGTCGACTACCTGTACGTGTCGCACCTGCACCGGGACCACTTCGACGCCGCGCACCTGCGCGACTTCGTCTCCAAGGACGCCACCGTCCTGCTGCCCGAGTTCCCCACCTCGGAAATGGAGGACGAGCTGCGGGCGCTGGGCTTCACGAAGTTCCTGCGGGCCCCGAACGAGCAGGTGGTGGAGCTCGACGGCGGCCTGCGGATCATGATCCAGGCGCTCACCAGCCCGACCGACGGCCCGATCGGCGACTCCTCGCTGTGGGTGGAGTACGACGGGGTGCGGCTGCTCAACCAGAACGACGCCCGGCCGACCGACCTGAGCGTCTTCGCCGAGCTGGGTCACGTGCACGCGCACCTGCTCCAGTTCTCCGGGGCGATCTGGTATCCGATGGTCTACGAGCTGCCGCAGTCGGCGAAGACTGCGTTCGGCAAGCAGAAGCGGGAGCGGCAGTTCGACCGCACCTGGCGCTACATCGCCGACCTGAAGGCCGACCACGTCTTCCCGATCGCCGGCCCGCCGTGCTTCCTCGACGACGACCTGTGGCAGTTCAACGACATCCACGGCGACGAGGGCAACATCTTCCCCGACCAGTCGGTCTTCCTCGCCGAGTACGCGAAGGTCGGCGGCACCAACGGCATCGTGCTGCTGCCGGGCAGCGTCGCCGAGGTGACCACCTCGGGGGCGACCACCACCCACCCGCAGCCGGTCGAGGAGTTCTTCGCGAACAAGGCCGCCCACTTGGAGGAGATGCGGGAGCGCAAGCGCGGCGTCATCGAGGCGGAGAAGGCGTCCTGGCGGCACCCCGAGGTCGACGTGCTGGCCGGGATGAAGCGCCGCATCGAGCCGCTGCTGGAGGAGTCGATCTACCTGGCCAAGGGCGTCGGCGGCCCGGTCCGCTTCGACCTGGTCGACTACGACGGCGAGAGCGTCGAGTCGATCGTGGTGGACTTCCCCGGCAAGGAGGTGCGGCCGTACGCCGACGAGAAGGTCCGCTACCGGTTCCGCACCGAGCGGGCCCTCGTGGAGCACCTGCTGCACATCGGCGAGGTCGACTGGGTCAACTCGCTCTTCCTGTCCTGCCGGTTCTCGGCGGCCCGGATCGGCCAGTACAACGAGTTCGTGTACGCCTTCTTCAAGTGCCTGTCCACCGAGCGCCTCCAGTACGCCGAGGGCTGGTACGACGAGCACGAGCGCACCAGCGACGCCGAGGACATCACCCTCGGCGACTGGGTGGTGCAGCGCCGCTGCCCGCACCTGAAGGCGGACCTGACCCGGTTCGGCATCGTCGAGGGCGACCAGCTCACCTGCCAGCTGCACGGCTGGAAGTTCGACCTGCCCAGCGGGCGCTGCCTGACCAGCGTCGGGCACAAGGTCCGGGCGCACCGCGCGGACGCGTCCGCCCCGACGCCCTGACCCGGCGTTCCGCCCCATTCCGCCCCTTCTGCCCCGTTCCTTCCCGTTCCGCCCCGCCTGCAGGTGACCATGGAGTCGTGACGGGCGGGGCGGAGTCGTGACCGGCGGGTTGGCGTCGTGACCGGTGGTGCGGACGAGGCGGCCGGCTACCGGTACGGGCGGCGCAGCGAGATGGCCCGCGACGCCTCCCGGGTGGAGGCGTTCAGCGACGCCGTGATCGCCATCGTGCTGACCCTGATGGCGGTCGAGCTGCTCCAGTTCGCCCCGCAGAACCCCACCGGGCCGGACCTGGCGGGCGCGCTGTTCCACGAGTGGCCGTCGTACCTGGCGTACGTGATCACCTTCGCGATCGTCGGCCAGGTGTGGCTCACCCACCACAACATGTGGCGGTACGTGGTCCGCGTCGACCAGTTGCTGCTGGTGCTGAACCTGCTCCTGCTGCTCTTCGTCGCGGCCATCCCGTTCGCCGCGAACCTGCTCTCGGACAACCTGCGCGGCCCGGTCGGCGACCAGCGGCTCACCGCCGCCCTCTACGTGGGCACGGTGCTCGGCGAGGCGCTCTTCTTCAACCTGAGCTGGTGGTGGGCGCGGCGGCGCAACCTGCTGCACCCGGACCTGGACCCCCGGCTGGCCCGGGCGGTGGCCCGCCGGTTCCTGCTCGGGCCGCTGCTCTACCTGGTCGCCTTCGCGGTGGTCTTCGTCGACCCGGTGCTCAGCCTGGTCGCCTACCTCCTGCTCGTGGGCCTGTACCTGGTCCGCGGCCCCGGCGACCTGCCCCCGTCGAAGGAGCGCGCACCCGCCGGACGCTGAGGCCCCGCCGGACGCTGCGGCCCCCGCCGGGCGGCGCGAGATACCGGACGCGTCACCAAGGGTCCGCTCCCCGCCAGCGGCGATCAGGTGCCCGGCGGGCGCAGCCGCCGGGGCACGCAGCGGTTCGGCAACTCCGCCCCGTCCAGCTGAGGGAACTGTGCCCGGCACCAGGCGTCGACCCCGTCCTTCGACTCGGCCGGCACGACGGCGAAGGTGAGCCAGAGGGGCTTCCCCTCGTACAGTTGTTGCCGACCGTAGTCGGTGCTGAGCAGGAGGATCACCCGGGCCTCACCGCCGAGTTCCGTGCGGAGCTGCTGGTGCTCGGCGAGGATGTCGGTGGCGTAGAAGGTGTGCGAGCCGTTCGCCGCCCACTGCTCGGGGTCGACGATGCCCACGCTCTTCGAGGCGAGCTGGGCGACGTACCGGCCATCGAGGCTGATGGTGGGCAGATCCTGCTCGTGGAGCCGGCTCAGCTCCGTCAGGGCCGCCGCCTCGGGGTCCTCGGGAGCCGGGGTCGTGGTCGGGGTGCCGGTGTCGAGGGAGCCTTCGGCCGACGGGAGCGGGTCGCCGCCCGGGGCGCTGGGCGCGCTGTACGGGTCGGGAGACGACCCCGGCCCGTCGTAGGTGCTTCCGTCGGCGGCACCCGGATCCATCCGGTACGCCCCGTAGGCCGTACCGACGAGGAGCAGCAGGACGACCAGGACCAGCCCGGCCGCCTTCCGGAGTGCGGCACCTGCCGGCCGCTGCGGGTCGCCGGTCGGCGGTTCGAGGGGACGCCAGGGAACAGGCTCCGGTGCGGTGGCCGGGTCGACCGGCACCACCGGCAGACCCCCGAAGGCCGCCGGGTCCAGCGGCTCGTCCCGATCCGAGGGCTCGTCCCGCTCGGCGGGAGCGGTGCGGGCGGGCGCTTCGGCGCTCGTGGCCCGGATCGCCGCGCCGGCGGCTGCGGAGGCGGGGGCCGGTGCTTCGGGGCGGGTGCGGCCGGGCGGCGGCTGCGGGATCTGGTCGGCCAGGTCGCCGACCAGCTCCCGCAGGTTCCAGATCGGCCTCTCCGCGCCCTGCCGCTCGTCGCTCATCCTCGCCTCCCGATCACGCGTCGCCCGGCACCAGTACCCGCCGGCGGGGCTCGCCGTCGGACGTGGCGGCCGTGACCGGGGCGCCGGCCGGCACCGCCCGGTCCCGACCCCAGCTGCGGATCTCCGCGATCTGTTCCGGCTGGGTGCGGCTCAGCGGGATGGTGTTGACGAAGGTGTCGACGACGAACTCGGTCGGTGGGCAGGACCGGTCGCCCCGCAGCAGCATCTCGGTGCCCACCTCGTTCATGGCCGACTCGATGTCGGAGCCGGCGAACCCGTCGGAGAGGACGACCAGCCGGGGGAGCAGGTCGCCGTCCGGTTCGGTGTCGAGGTAGCGCCGGTAGTAGAGCCGGATGATCTCCGCCCGGTCGGTGTCGTCGGGCAGGTCGACGAAGAAGAGCTCGTCGAAGCGGCCCTTGCGGAGCAGCTCCGGCGGCAACGAGCGCACGTCGTTGGAGGTGGCCACGACGAAGACCCGGGACCGGGATTCCTGCAACCAATACAGGAACTGCCCGACCAGACGCCGGCTCACCCCGGTGGAGTCGTACTGACCGGCGAGCCCCTTCTCGATCTCGTCGATCCAGAGCACGCAGGGAGCCGTCCGGTCGGCCATCTCCAGCGCCTCCCGCAGCCGGGTCTCGGACTGTCCGACGTACATGCCGAGGATGGTCGCGAAGTCGAGCCGGTACAGCGGCATCCGCCACTGGGCCGCGACGGCCTTGGCGCAACGGGACTTCCCGCAGCCGGGCACGCCGACCAGCAGCACCCCGCGCGGCGGACGCAGCCGGGTCTCGCTCAGGTCGGCGAGCATCACCTGGTGCTTGCGACGCAGCCAGGCCCGCAGGCTGGTCAGCCCACCGAGTTCACTGTCAGCCGAGTCGACGTGCACCCGTTCCAGGCCGGCGAGATCGCCGAAGTGCTTGTCCTTGAACTCCGCCATCCGGGCCACGTCGTCGCGGCGCAGGTGTCCGCTGGCGGCCATCGTGGCCAGCACGTTGATCGCGGTGCCCTCGGGAACCCCGACCAGGAACTCGGCGGCACGCCGGGCGTCGGCGTCGGTCCAGTCGATGGTGACCGCGCCCTGCTGCTCCCTGAGGAAGTCGGTGACGATGCCGTACATCTCAGGGGCGTCGGGCAGGTCCAGGACGATGCTCATCCCGAGACGTTGCAGGCCACTCCACAGCGGCGTGTCGGTGACCAGGACGATGCTGCCGGAGCGGGCGTCGGCGAGCCGCGCGAGTTCCGCGATGTGCCGGGTGGCCGGGGAGTCGGCCGTCAGATCGTCGGGTTCGACGAAGACGATCGTCGCCTGGGCCCGCCGGGACAGTTGGGCGGCGGCGAAGTCCATCGCGGCCACCAGCGAACGCTCCTCCTGCACCTGGGCGTTGGTGCGTAGGTCCCGCAGCCCGGCCGCCCTGGTGTGCAGCCAGAACGGCAGGCCGGCGCGGCGTGCGCTGCCGGCGACCTCCCGCAGCAGCCGGACGGCGCGCAGCGGCTCGACGGTCCGCACGCTGATGAGCGGCACCCGGGCGGCGACGTAACTGTCGAGGTCCCTGCGGGCCTCCAGGTAACGGGACATGATCGCTTCCTCAGTCGGGGGTCGCCGGGCCGGCGACGATGATCCGGCGGCGAGCCGGTCCGGCGGGGTCGGTGGCCCACTCGTCGACCGGGCCGGAACCCGGGGCGGTGGACGCGGTCAGCGGGTTCTCCCGCACCGTGCGCATCCTTGCGTGCACCAGCGGGCCGTCACCGCCCTGCCGACGCAGCTGCTCGACACCGTCCTCCAGCGCCCGCTGGACCAGCTCGATCTGGGCGTCGACGAGGCCGAGCAGGTGTCGGGCGAGCGGCTCGGGCAGCCCGGGGCTGCCGGCCACCGCCCGGATCGACGCCAGTCCCCGGCGGCCCTGCACCAGGGCTCGCGCCCACTCGAACTCGTCCCCGGCGGCCGCCATGGCTGCCAGCAGTCCGTCCGCCCAGAGTTTCAGCCGCTGGTCCAGCGCGCCGATGAGCATGGCCACGAAGCGGGCCCAACCGTCGGCGGGCAGGGCCGCCTCGACCAGCTTCGGCAGCCCGCCGGGGGCGGCCGACTGCTCGGTGCGCCAGCGGCGCAGGAACGTCACCCAGGTCTGCAGGTCGTCGCCGTGGCTGTTCACGGGTCGGCCCGGTGCGGCCGGCGCACGAGGATCTCGCCGGGCGGCAGCGGCTCCCAGTCGGGCAGCTCTTCGACGACCTGCCGCCGGCGGTCGGTGGCGGGCGGCGGGGACGCTGGCCGGGCCCAGGGTCGGGGCTCCGGAACGTCGTCACGGTCGATCATTTCACTCCCCCTTGTCGGTCCGGCCCACCGCGCGACGTTCGTGCGGTGCTCCCGGCCCACCCGCCGTGGCCAGGTCGGCGATCAGGGCGGTGACCCGGCTCGCGTCGCTGTCGGCGGCGGTGAACCGGTCCCGCCAGGCTTCGAGTTCCATGCCGGCGGCCCGCAGCCCGCGCAGTGCCTCGTCCCGGGCGTCGTCGATGAGCCTCCGGACCCGCTCCTGCTCGGCGGCGGCGGCCTCCGCCCGACCCTTGAGGACCACCGCCCAGACGCCGCCGGTCAGGGCGGTGGCGAGCAGGCCGATCCCCGCGCCACCGACGGCAAGCCCGATCAGCAGCACGACGAAGAGCACCACCAGCGGCCCGATCAGGCTCTTGCCCCAGTCGAAGGCGAGACCGTCGACGAAGGGCCGACCGTAGCGGTTCCAGTGGGCGTCGAGCGAGCGTTCCAGGGTGCCCATCGGCCGGTCGAAGGAGCCCGTCCAGGAGGGCGGCCGGAACGCGGCCACTCCGCTGAGCGCACCCGGGTCGACGGCCACCTCGACGGTAGTCGGCGCGGCGATCCGATAGTCGTTGGTGAACCCCGCGTGGGCCTCGCCGATCCAGTCGTGGCAGGCCGCCATCGCCAGCCGCTGGGTCTGTGCGGAGACGGCCAGGGTGTGCGGGGCGAGGGCACAGTCGGTCTGCAGGCTGAGGTAGTCGCGGGTGTCGTCGAGGACGTCGACCTGGGCGCGGGCGACCTGCTCCGCCGCGGCCAGGTCGCCGTCGGCCTGGACGATGGCCTCCTGCTCGGCCAGCTGCCGGCGCAACGGCAGCTCCTCCCGGTCGTACTCGGTGACCAGTTGGTCGAGCAGCTCGTCCACGGCATCCTCGATCCGGCTGCTCGGGGTGGCCTCCGCGGCCAGCACCGGGGTGTACCGGTCGAGGATCGACCCGTGCGCCTGGGCGTGCGACAGCATCAACCGCAGCTGCGGCCACTGCGGCGACGCCTCGGCCAGCCTGGGGAAGTCCTCGTCCAGCCCGTCGACGCGGACGTGGCTGGTCAACTCGACCCGCCAACGCCGCACCTGGGCGGAGATCACCGCCTCGTCGTCGAGCAGGAGCCGACGCCACCCGTCGAGCCGCTCCTGGACCAGGGCCAGCCCGGCGGGGCCGAACGCACCCTGGGCGGTGGCCTCCAGGATGACCGGGAACTCCCGGCCCAGGGCTGCCGGGTCCTGGGCGTCGAGGTAGTGCCGCAGCCACCGTACGGCGGCCGGCCCGCGATCCTGCCGGCGCAACACCAGCGCCATGAACAACGCGGTCCGCTCGGGGGAGTGCTGGTAGGCCTCCTCCACCGCGCGGACGCACAGTTGCGGGTCGTCGCCGGCCCAGGCGGCCAGCGTCACCAGCACGGGCGCCAGCCAGTAGCGGGAGTTCTGCACCAGCAACTCCTCGCTGACCGCCCGAACGGTCTCCTCCCGGACCAGCCCCTGGTCGAAGGCGCGGAGCATGCCGACCGCCGTGCGGCGGACCACCTTGTGGTGGCCGAACTGCTGCTCGATGTCGTTCTTGAGCTGACCGACCCTGGCCTCGGCGCTGTGCAGGTTCTTGGTGCGCTGTGCCTGCTGTTCGAGGCGAAGCACAGCCCCGTGGAGCGTCGCCAGTTGGTCCTGGGTGATCCGCTGCTTGATCCCGATGTCGTTGACCTGCAGGCCGACCTCGCCGACGGCGTTGCTGATGGCGACGAGGTCGCGCCGTTGCTGCCGCAGAATGTTCTCTACCGCTCTCAGTTCGGACATGGCTCCCCCGGTTTCGATGTGCTGGTGAATGCCCATCGGTATTGATCCGCGAGCCCGGAATCGTCGATGGTGAGGAGCCGACCCGAGTCCCGTGTGCGTGACGTGAATTCGCGCCCCGTGGCGCAGAGGTATTTGGCGCGGTGATATTCCGCTGCTGTGGATGGTTGCCGGCAGGGGCCGGACGTCGCGTCGACCGAATGTGTCGAAGAGTCGGCCGATCGGATACCGGCCGCCGACTCGTTTCCTGTCGGCGGACCGTCAGGTGGCGGGCTCGTCCCCGGTCGTGGGCCCGGCGTGCTGAGCCACCCGGGCCAGGGCTGTCGGATCGGCGATCGTGATCTGGCGGTATCCCCAGCGGAGCACCCCCGCCTCGCGCAGTGCCCGCAGTGCCTTGTGGACCGTCGCCGGTGCGACACCGACCAGGGTGGCGAGTTCCGGCTGGCTGAGCGAGACCACTATGTCGACGCCGTCGTCGCCGGCCCGCGTGCCGTACCGATCGGCGATCTCGATCAGTGCCCGGGCCAGTCGCACCTCCGCCGGGTACGCGAGGAAGTCGGTGCGCCGCCGGTTGGCCCAGCGCAGCCGCTCGGCGACGATGGTGGTGACCAGGCGGGCCGCCTCGGGGTGCCGGGCGAGGACGTGCCGGAACGCCTCGGCGGTGAGCAGCCTGCCGGTGACCACACCGCAGGCGGTGACGGTGGCCATGCGGCGGGGATGCTCGGCCAGGGCCGCCGTCTCGCCCACGATGTCACCGGCCGTGCGGACGGCCAGGAGCGCCTCGAAGGTCTCCGCCAGGCTGGTGACCTTGACCAGGCCGCCGGTCAGCAGCACCACGTGACTGCTCGTGGCCCCCTCGGCGAGGAGCCGTTCGCCCGGCTCGAACCGGACGGGGCTGCCCCGACCGAGCAGCACCTGCCGGGTCTCCTCGGGTAGCCGCCCGAGGAAGCCGTTCGACGGCCATGTGCGCGGGCGCGACCTGGCACCGTCCACTCCCACCTCGCGGGCACCCTCGACGCCGACTGACCCGGCAAGTCTGCGGTACCGGTGACCCGGCCGCAATGCGTCGGTGGTGGGGCGCCCGGCCGGTGTCCACCGGACGGACGCGGTCGCCGCTGTCGACCGGACCCTCATGTCACTCCTAACCGCGCGCTCTGTGGTGGAGCGTCGCACGGGTCGGGCCGCGGGATCCCGGATAATTCCGAGATTCCCTCGGGTGTTCGGGTCGACCATGGCAACGGGTGGCCGGGGATGGGTGATTCGATGCGACTGCGACGTGCCGGTGTGTCAATTGACGGACACTGCGGTCGCGACGGCCGGAACGTCGGCGATGATCGGGCACCGCGCGGGAACCGAACATTTGCGTATCCGTCGGCGGGTCGACCGAATGCGCGCGCCCGGGTGCGGCAACCGATGTTGCCGTTGGGGCGAGAACTGCGGGAAGACGGGGGCGAATCGCTTGCACACTGCACTGGAGAACGCTGGGGCGCGGCCGCGCGGGCGACGCCGGACGGGGGCCTCCCGGTGTTGATCGACCCGCCGCTGCGCCCGGCCGACGTACTGGCACGGGCGCCGCTGTGCCCCGGCGGGTCCCGCGACGGCGTACCCGACGTCGGCGTCGATCCGGGTGCGGTCAGCCTGGGCCGCCCCCTGGTCTTCCCGGTGCCGGCCGACGAGCTGCCCGCTCCCCTGCGGCTCCGGGCGCGGGCCACCGAGCAGCGGTACTACGGTGTGCTCTTCGCCTTCGACCTGGACCCGCTGCCGGACGGGGGCCGGCACACCTCGGTCCGGTTCGAGGTCACCCTCACCGACGAGGCCGCCCGTGCCGTTCGGCTCGACGCCGACGGCGGCGCCCTCGGGTTGACCTTCGACGCCGACCCGCCCCGGGCGGCCACCGTCGCCGCCGACCGGGCGGCCACCGCCGCCGGTGCCCGTCCCGGCTGGCTCACCCGGCTGGCCCCCCGGGCGGGAAGGCCCCGCGCCTGGTCGTTCGGTGCCCAGCGCCACCGCTTCGGGTGGAACTACGAGGGCACCGGGCTGCCCCTGGCCTACGGCATGCATGCCCTGATCGAGGTGCCCGCCGCCACCACCGTGCTCACCGGCCGGCTCGGCGTACGGGTCCAGGTCCGGCCGGGCCGGCGACACCCCGGCGGCGTTCGCCTGGCCACCGTGCGCGAAGCGGTGCCGTTCCACGAGGAGCTGCCCGACCGGGCCGAACCCACCGCCGCAGCGGTCCGGCTCTGCCTTGCCGCCGACGTGGCGGGCTACAGCCGGCGTCGCCACCATCTGGCCGAACGCACCCAGTCCTGGCTGGTCCGGGCGTTGGCCGACGCGCGCCGCGCGGCCGGCGTCGACGAGGCGGCGGTGGCCGTGCAACCGCAGGGCGACGGTGAGTTCTGCGTGTTGCCGGTCGGCGTCGACGAGTCGACCGTCATCCCCCGGCTCGTCGGCGGTCTCGCGGCGGCGCTGCGGCGCACCAACGACGGCCTGCGCCAGGCGGAGCGGATGCGCCTGCGGGTCGCGTTGCACCGTGGCCTGATGAAGCCGGCGGACGGCGGGTGGGTCGGTGACGCGGCGATCGCGGTGCACCGCATCCTGGACAGCCCGCCCCTGCGGGCCGCCCTGACCGACAATCCGCAGGTCGACTTCGTCCTGGGCGTGCCGGACGTGCTCTACCAGGACGTCATCCGGCACTCGCGGGTGCCCCCACTGCCGGACCGGTTCACGCCGGTCACCATCGACCTGCCGGAGAAGCGGTTCGTCGAGCACGGCTGGCTGCACGTGCCCCACGGGGAGGGCGGGTGAACGGGCGGCTCTTCGCGCTGTTGGTCGGCATCGACCGGTACCGGGCGGTCACCCCGTTGCAGGGCTGCGGCAACGACGTGGCGCAGGCGGCGGAGTTCCTCCGGGGCCGCGTCCCGGCGCAGCGGGGCCCGGCGATCGAGGTGCTGCTGCACGAGCAGGCCACCCGCGAGGCGGTGGTCGACGGGCTGCGTACGCATCTCGGCCAGGCCGGGCCGGGCGACACCGCGCTGTTCTGGTTCAGTGGGCACGGCTCCCGGGCGGCGGTACCGCCCCAGCTGTGGCACCTCGAGCCGGGCGAGAAGCTGCAGACGCTGCTCTGCCACGACAGCCGCCACGGCGGCGTCCCCGACCTGTACGACAAGGAACTCCTGCTCCTGCTCGGCGCGGTCGCCGCCACAGGCTGCCACGTGGTGGCGGTGGTGGACAGTTGCCACTCGCACGGGGCCACCCGCAACCCGCAGCGGTCCGTCGCGGACCTGCCCACCGCGCCCGCGGTGGAGGCGCTCCTGCCGCAGCTGCGGCAGGCCGCCGCCCGCCCACCGGTCGAGTACGTCTCGCTCGCCGCCTGCCGGTCGTTCGAGACGGCGACCGAGGACTGGCTCGACGGCCGGTGGCACGGACTGTTCAGCTGGGGGCTGCTCGCTGCGATGCGCCGGCTCGGCCCGGCGGCGACCTACCGGGAGTTGCTCACCGCCGCCCGGTGCGAGGTGGAACAGTACTCGTCCCGGCAGGTGCCGCAGTTGGATCCGGTGACGCCGGGCATCGCCGACCAGCCGTTCCTCGGCGGCCGGGTCCGTCCACCGGCCACGGGGATGTGGCTGCGCCGGTCCCGCCACGAGTGGCGGATCGACGCAGGCTCGTGCCACGGCCTGTCGACCGGTGCCGACGGCGACGACACCCGCGTGGCCGTCGCCGGCACAAAGAACGAGGCGCGGATCCTGCGGGTGGGGGCGAATCACAGCGTCGTGGCCCCGATCGGTTGGGAGCCGGACGAGGACACGCAGTACCCGGTGGTGCTCAGCCGGGTGCCGATCCCGCAGGTCACCGTCGCCGTCGAGGGTGACCATCACCCCACGGTCGAGCTGGTGCTGACGGCGCTGGGCACGGCCGGTCCCACCGGCGGTCCGTCGCCGTACGTCCGACCGGTCCCCGGTGCGGCCTCCGCAGAGGGGCCCCAGCTGCGGCTGCGAGCCGACCAGCCGGGCCGGGTCGGCATCCGGGACCGGGACGACGCCCCGATCTGTCCCGACGCCACCGACGTGTCCGGCGACGGAGCCCGGCGGTTGGTCGCCACGGTGGAACACCTGGCCCGGGTGCGCCGGGTCCGGGCGCTGACGAACCCGGTGTCCGGGCTGGCCGGGGCGGTGTCCCTGCAACTCGTCGAGGCCCGCGCGACGGAGGTGACCGCTCCGGCGCACCGGCCGGCGCTGCTGCCCGGCCCGGACGGCGCGATCCACCTGCGCTACCGCCGCGACCGGGGCCGGTGGGTCGCGCCGACGGTCTTCGTCCGGCTGCACAACCACAGCTCCCGGCAGCTCTACTTCGTCCTGCTGAACGTCACCGAGGGCCATCGGGTGCACACCGGCCTCTTCCCCGGCGACCACGTCGCGCCGCGGTGGGCCGCCGCCGCCCTGCACGGTCGCCCGGTGGAGCTGCGGCTCCCCGACGACCAGCCGGTCACCCCGGGTGCCCGCACCCGCGACTGGCTGATCCTGCTCGCCGCCGAGGAGGAGTTCAGCTCGGCGGCGTTCGAGCTGCCGGCCCTGTCCGGGGCGGGGTCGGGCCGGGGCCGGGTGCCGCGCGGGGTGACCGGGCTGCTCGGTCGACTGGGCCTGGCGGCGGCGCACCGCGACGCCGGGGCCGTCGACGGCCCCGCGAGCGACTGGTTCACCCTGACCCTGCCGATCGTGACCGAGGTCCCCGGCAGCGCCACGGTGCCCGCCGGCGGTGTCGACGACGGGCAGGCCGTGGCGACGTGACCGGCCCGCACGACCCCGACCAGCCGCCGCCGGACGAGTGGATCGACCTGCTGCTGCGGCACCAGGAGAACCCACCGCCGGACGCGGATCCGGCCGGGCTGGCGGGGCTGATCGGCGAGGCGTTCCTGCAGCGGTACGCCGACGAGCCGGACGACGCGCACCTGGCCACCGCGATCGAGCAGCTGACCCGGGCCCTGCACGGCTCTCCGCACCACGCCGACGCGGCCGGCTGGCACTACGGGCTGGGGCTGGCCCACGGTGAGCGCGCCCGGCGGGCGGTGGCAGCGGTGCTCGCCGGCTCCACCGAGCGGCCCGAGGGGCCAGCCGTGAGCCAGGACCGGGCGGTGGTTCACCTGACCGCCGCCTACCGGGGCTGGCCGTCCGACGACCCCGAGCGGGACGCCGTGGCCGTGGAGCTGCTCGACGAGGTCTGGGACCGGTTCCAGTGGCACGTCCTAGACCTCGAACCGGACTCGCCGGCCGCCCACGCCGAGGTGCACCGCATGGTGCGGGCCATGGCCGAGGTCGTCGTCGGCGACACCGACCCGCACCGGGCCCGGTACGCCCGGATGCTCGGCGGCCTGGCCCGGCTGGCCCGCTACGACTACGCCGGTGGGCGGCGTCCGGACCTGGACGAGGGCGTCGCGCAGCTCACGGCCGCCCTGGCCGCCCTGCCTCCGGAGACCCCCCGCTACGCGGTCGCCTCCGACGAACTGGTCGCCGGATACCTGGAACTCACCGGCCTCGACGAGGACCGCAACTGCCTGGACCTGGCCATCGCCGTGGGCGACCGGGCGATCCGGGCCGCGCGGCCGGGCCAACCCGGCTGGCTCAGCCTGCACCGCAGCCAGGCGTCCGGGTACGCGACCCGATGGGACCTCGACCGGGACCCGGCGGACGTCGCGGCGGCGATCCACTGCTGGCGTACGGTGCGGGCGGAGGACCCGGACCCCGCCTCGGCGGTGGCCCTGGCCGAGCTGTTGCACAGCCGCGCGGAGCTGACCGAGGAGTCCGACGGTCTCGCGGAGGCCGTCGAGCTGCTCGTCGGCGCGCTGCCGGAGGCGGCCGAGGCCGGGCCGGTCTGGCAGCGGCTGGGCGAGATCCACCTGCTGCGCTGGCAGCGGGGCCGGGAACCCGGCAGTCTGGCGGCTGCGGGCGACTGCCTGGACCGGGCGCTGCGCGGCGGCCTGCCGGCGGAGGCCGTGTTCGCCGTGCACCGGACCCGGCTCGTGGTCGCCTGGGAGACGACGAGCCACCAGGAGACGGCCGAACCGGGCTCGGTGCCGCCGGGCCTGGGCCGGCTGCGCCGAGTCGTGCAGGAGGCCACCGACGCGCTGCACGCCGCGACCGATGCCACGCCGACCGAGCGGGCCACCCTGGCCGGTCTGATCCTCTACGCGGAGTGCACTGTGATCGGCATCATGCTCGACGACGCCGACCTGCCCCACCTGCGGTCGTTGCTCGCGATCGCCAGGACCGCCGCCGCCGACCCGCCGCCGGGATTCACCGGGGCGATGGACCTCATCGAGGGCGTTCTGGACGACGCCGCCGCGAGCAGCAGCGCCGAGTCCGCCTCCGACTTCGGGGTCACCAGGTTCGCCGCCGCGCTCAACGACCGTCACCTCGACGAGCCCGCCGCCCTTCGAGGGCTGACCAGGCTGGCGCTGCTCTCCCGGGGCGCCCGGCTCGGCGACGTGCGCAGCTTCCGCGCCGGTGCCGCCCGGCTGGACGGGGCGTCCGACGCCGTGGAGGGGGAAGCCGGACGTACCGACGCCGAGTCCGAACTCGTCGAGGTCGCCTTCCACGTCATTCGGCACGGCGCCCGGCGGGATTTCGTGGCCATGCGGGAGACGATCCGCAGGGCCGACGGGCTGCGCGACCGGATCGGTCCGTCGCGCGTGGTCCGCCAGATCGTCGACCCGATGCTCGACGCCGGCCGGAGCCTCTACGCCATGAACACCCATGGCCCGCTGCCGCCCGCCGGGGCGCCGGTGCCACTGCCGGCCGGGCGGCTTTCCATCCGGACCGTGGCGACGATGGCCATGAACGCGGCGGTCCAGCTCGCCGTGGCCCGTCGGTGGGCGGACCACGAGCTGCTCCGGCGCTGGGCCGACCACCTGGCGGGGGCCGCCGACCGGCTGGAGCCGGCGGACCGGATGTCGCTCGTGCTGCTGTCCCTCGCCGCCAAGGCCGAGCTCTGGCGGGCCGCCGCGCTGCGGGAGCGGGCCGCCGCGGCCCGGGCCGCCCGGTACCTCGCCCGGGCCCGTGCCGCCGGCCCCGATTCCGCGGGATCGCTCTGGGCCGAGCTGGTCGGCGACCACGCCGAGGCGCTGCGCCGGTCCGGGGATCCGGACCGGGCGGCGGCGCGGCGGCTCGGGCTGGCCGGGCTGCGGGCCCGGGCCCGGGACGTCCTGCTCCAGTCCGGCACCGATCAGGCCCTGGAGGCGGCCCGGTCGGCCGCCGACGCCGCGACCCGGGTGATCCGGTGGTGCCTGCAGGACGAGGCCGACGACGACCTGCTCGCCGCCCTCGACGCGGGCCGGAGCCTGACCCTGCAGGCATCCGCCGCCGGCCGCACGGTCCCGGAGCTGTTGGGTCGGGCCGGCCGCACCGACCTGGCGGCGGAGTGGGAACAGTCCGGCGGCCTGGGCCGCGACCAGGTCACCGGGGACCTGCTCGGCGCGGTGGTCGCCGCCAGCGAGGTCCCGGACGATCTGCGTCCCCGGGTGCTGCGCGCGCTGGAGGACGCCGGTTACCTCGACGACCTGCTGCCTCCACTGAGGCCCGACGACGTGCGGGCCGCGCTCCGCGCCCTGGACCTCGACGCCCTGGTCTATCTGGTGCCGGCCGCCCCGGGGGTGCCGGGGCTCGCGGTCCTGGTGCCCGCCACCGGTGAGATCCTCCCGCAGGAGTTCCCCGCCCTGACCGTGGCACCCGGCGCGCCGGTGCGCCGGCTGCTGTCGGCGGCCCTGGGACCGACCGGCACCGGACCACGGGTGGCGGGACCGGTCGGCGGCGACGTGGGCGACGCCGGGGCCGACGTGGCCGCCACCCGGATCGACGACCTGTGCCGGTGGGCGTGGCGGGCGGTGCTCGGCCGGCTCGTCGACGACCTGCGGGCGCTGCGGCCCGGCCGGCCCGCCCGGGTGGCGCTGGTGCCGATGGGACTGCTCGGGCTGGTCCCCTGGCACGCCGCGTACGAGCAGACCGCGACCGGCCGGCGGTACGCCATGCGCGACCTGGTGGTCTCGTACACGCCGTCGGCCCGGATGCTCTGTGCCACGGCGGCGCGACCGTCCCGTCCCGTCCGGTCCGCCCTCGTCGTCGGGGATCCCCTCGGCGACCTGCGGTACGCCGGTGTCGAGGCCCACGCCGTGTTCGAGCGGTTCTACCCCGACGGCGACTACCTGGGGGCGGCGCATCCCGACCCGGGGCGGCGGGCCACCCGGGAGAACGTGCTGTCGTGGCTGCGTACCGCCGGGGTGGGTCCCTCGATGCTGCACTTCGCCTGTCACGGCCGGGTGGAGCCGGCCCTGCCGGCGGACGCCCACCTGGTGTTGGCCGACGGGCCGCTGCCGGCCCGGGAGCTGCTGGAGGTGTCCCGCCGGGCCGCGCTCGACCTCGGCCGGGTGTTCCTGGCAGCCTGCACCACGAATGTCGCCGGTGGCGATCACGACGAGGCGTTCAGCCTGGCCACCGCCTTCCTGGCCGCCGGCGCGCACACGGTCTTCGGGTCGCTGTGGCGGGTGCCGGACGACGGCACGTCGTTGCTCATGTACGTGGTGCACCACCTGCTGCGCCAGGGCCACGCGCCGGCCGACGCCCTGCACCGGGCCCAGCTGTGGATGCTCGACCCGGACCGGCGGCCACCGGTCGGCATGCCCCCCGAGTTGGCCGCGGCGTGCGGCGAGGCGTCGTTGGCGCAACCGGTGTCCTGGGCCGCGTTCACGCACCTCGGGTGGTGAGAGGGGAACCTCTCTCCACCGGATGCGTCAACAGGGGGTCCCTCCTTACCCCAGATCGGCGAGGATGCGGCGGGCCGCGTTGTGGCCGGCCGCCCCGATGACGCTGCCCGCCGGGTGGCAGCCGGCGCTGCCCGCGTAGACGCCGTCGACGCCGGTGGCGTACGGCATCCGGTCGGTGAAGGAGACGGTGTTGTCGACGTGGTGGATGTGCCCGCCGGTGATGCCGAAGTGCGCCTCGATGCCGGGCGGGGGCAGTGGCACGGCGTCGGCGATCAGGTCACCGGTGCCGGGCGCGTACCGCTCGCAGATGCCGATCAGCCGGTCGACGTAGCCGGGCAGGGCCGCGTCCCAGGTGCCGTCGGCGAGCGCGTAGGGCACCGACTGCACGAACAGCGCCGACGAGTGGTGCCCGGCCTCGTCCTGCAACGACGGGTCGACGGTGGTGTGCAAATACCACTCGATGGTGGGCTCGGCGGGCAGCCGCCCGGCCTGCACGTCGGCCCACATGGCGCGCAGCGCCGCCATCGGCGGCTCGCCCCCGCCGCCGACCAGCGACGCCGAGCCGGGCAGCAGGTGGATGGTGGAGCCGAACGGGCTGGGCGCGCCGGGGGGCAGGCAGGAGAAGCGGGGCAGCCCGGTCAGCGCCAGGTTGACCTTGAGGGTGGTGCCGGGCCGGCGGACGGCCGCCATCCGCGCGCCCAACTCCGCCGGGAGCGCGCCGTCGGGCAGCAGGTCCATCAGCCGGTACGGGTCGCACGCCCCGAGCACCACCCGGGCGGCCACGTGCCGGCCGTCGGCGAGGGTGACGCCGCTGGCCGCGCCGCCGTCGAGGGTGATCGCGGTGACCGGGGCGTCGGTCAGGATGGTGGCCCCGGCGGCGCGGGCCGCGTCGGCGAAGGTGCGCGAGACGGTGCCCATCCCGCCCTCGGCGATCATCCAGGTGCCGTCGGATCCGGGAAGTCTGCACATGTTGTGGACGAGGAAGTTGTGGCCGGTGCCGGGGTCGTCGGGGCCGGCGTTGAGCCCGGAGAGGCCGTCGGTGACCGCGTACATGCTGACCAGCAGCTCGGAGCGGAAGTCGAAGCGGGCCAGGTAGTCGGCGACGGAGCCGCGCACGAGGTCGACGAAGACCTGCCGCAGGGCGGGCCGGACGTGCCGCTGCGCGATCTCCTCGGCCGGCAGCGGCTCGGCCAGCCAGGCGGGGGCCAGGTCGTCGCGCAGCTGGGCCAGCTCGGCCTGCATGGCGTCGTCGGCGGCCACGTCGGCGGGGGAGAAGAACTCCGCGAGCTGCCGCCGGGTGGCGGCCGTGTCGCTGCCCATCAGCAGGTACGGCGACCCGGGGCCGCCCGGGGTGGGCAGGAAGTAGTGCGGGTCGCGGCGCAGCACGGGGATGCGCACGTCGAGCGTGGCGAGCAGCTCCGGGGGCATGAGCCCGAGCAGGTACGACCCGGTGGAGTGGCGCAGCCCGGGCACCTTCGGGAACGGGTTCTCGGTGCGGGTGGCCCCGCCGATCACCCCGGCGGCCTCCAGCACCAGCACGTCGAGGCCGGCGCGGGCCAGCAGGATCGCCGAGACCAGCCCGTTGTGCCCGGAGCCGACGATCACCACGTCGGCGCGGGTCGGCAGGTCACTCGCGTTGCTCGTCGCGGTCGTGCCGCTGTGCTCGCTCATGCTGGGGCAGCCTAGTGCCGCGCGGACCCGGCCGGGGGGCCGTCGCCGTTCCCGGTCGGCGGGCCGCCGTCGGGTGCCCCGCGCAGCTGGCCGAGCAGCGCGGCGAGTTCGGTCTCGAACAGCGCCTCGGGGGAGTCCACGGCCCAGGTGAGGTGGCCGAAGACCTCCATGGCGACCAGGCCGTAGAGCCGGGTCCAGGCCGACAGGAACGCGTACGCGACCTCGACGGGCAGCTCGCCGTGCTTGGCGGTGAGCGGGGCGAGGTGGCAGCCGAGCTGCTGTTGCAGCACGTCGGCCGGGGGGCCGGGCAGCGCCGCGCCCCGGGTCAGCGTGAGGAACGGGGCGAGGAAGACCGCCCCGAACCGCGCGCCCGGGCGCTCCGCGTCGGCGCAGGCGTCGGTGAACGCGGCGAGCCCGGGGACGGGGTTGCCGAAGATCAGGCTGAACTCGGCGGGATGGGCGACGGCCCAGTGGCGCATCGCCCGGCACATGGCCGTGAGCTGGTCGACCGGTTCCCCGCCGGCGGCGTCCCGGGCCGCCTCGACGATGCCGCGCAGCTCGTCGTAGAGGTCGCCGGCCAGCGCGCCGACGAGGGCCTCCAGGTTGGGGAAGTAGCGGTAGATGGCGGGCGCGGTCATCCCCATGTCGCGGGCGATGGCGCGCAGGGAGATCGCCTCGACCCCGCCGGTCACGAGCAGCCGGCGCGCCCCGTCCTTGATCTCGGACAGGGTGGTCGCGCGTAGCCGTTCCCGGCGGGTCGGTGCGGACATGCGTGAACCCCCTTGACTGGAGCGAACACCGTAGTCATAGTAAACGGCGTTCACTTCTGAGAGCCATGGTTACTGACCACGACCTTAAACGGTCGGTGAGGGGGAATGCGATGTTCGACTGGTGGGGGCGGGCGGTGGTGCGGGCCCGCTGGGCCGTGCTGGCCGCCGCCGTGGCGCTCATGGCGCTCGGCGCTACCTGGGGGACCGGCGTCTTCGGCCAGCTCAGCGGCGGCGGGTTCGCCGACCCGGCCAGCGAGTCCAGCCGCACGGCCGAGCGGATCACCGCCGAGTTGGGCCGGCAGGGCGCCGACGTGATCGTGCTCTGGTCCAGCGACACCGCCACCGTCGACCAGCCGGCGTTCCGCGACCCGGTCGCCGCCACCGTCGCGGCGCTGCGCCAGCGCCCCGAGATCGACAGCGTGACCACCTTCTACGACGCCCCGGCGCCCCACCTGGTGTCCACCGACCGCCGGGCCACCTACGCCCTCGTCCAGCTCGACGGCGTCGATGAGGACGCCCGCGCCGAGGCGTTCGACGCGGTGCGGCCCGCGTTCGACGCCCCCGGCCTGCGCACCGAGCTCGGCGGCGCGGTGGCCTTCCAGCGGTACGCCAACGAGCAGACCACCGAGGACATCACCCGCGCCGAGCTGCTCTCCATGCCGGTGCTGCTGGTCCTGCTCGTGCTGATCTTCGGCGGGCTGGTCGCCGCCACCACCCCGCTGCTCGTCGGCGGGCTCGCCATCCTCGGCGCGTTCGTCGCCGTCCGGCTGCTCAACATGGTCACCGACATGTCGATCTTCGCGATCAACGTGATCACCCTGATCGGCCTCGGCATGGCCGTCGACTACGCCCTGTTCGTGGTCAGCCGGTTCCGCGAGGAACTCGCCGCCGGCCGCGACACCGCCGAGGCGGTACGCCGCACCATGGCCACCGCCGGCCGCACCGTGCTCGTCTCCGGGCTCACCGTGGCCCTCGCCATGGCCAGCCTGCTGGTCTTCCCACAGCCGTTCCTGCGCTCGATGGGCCTCGGCGGGATGGCCGCCGTGCTGGTCGCCATGCTCGCGGCGCTCACCGTGCTGCCGGCCCTGCTGGCGGTGCTCGGCCGCCGGGTCGACGCGGTGCGCGTACCCGTGCCGTGGCGGCGTGGGGCGGGCCGTGGGCGGCCGGCGCACGCCGACACCAGCGGCGCCTGGGCCCGGATCGCGCGGAGCGTGATGCGCCGCCCGGTGCCCTACCTGGCCGGGGTGGCCCTGATCCTGGGGCTGCTGGCCACCCCGTTCCTGCGCGCCGAGTTCGGCGGCGTCGACGAGCGGGTGCTCCCGGCCGACGCCGGCCCCCGGGTGGTCTCCGAGCGGATCGCCGCGCAGTTCCCCGGCGGCACCATCGCCCCGATCGACGTGCTGGTCACCGGCGTGCCGGCCGACGCGGTCGGGCCGTTCGCCGACCGGATCGCGGCGGTGCCCGGGGTGACCGGCGTGCGGGTCGCCGCGACCCGGGGGGCCTCGACGCTGCTCGCCGTCGCCTACCCGGGCGAGCCGACCGGCGACGCCGCCCGGGACCTCGTCGGCGACCTGCGCGCCCTGCCCGCCCCGGACGGCGCGCGGGTGCTCGTCGGCGGCCGGCCCGGAGTCGACCGGGACCTGCTGGACAGCCTCGGCGACCGGCTGCCCTGGATGGCCCTGCTGATGGCCGGCGCGACCCTGCTGCTGCTCTTCCTCGCGTTCGGCTCGGTGGTGCTGCCGGTCAAGGCGGTGCTGATGAACCTGCTCTCCATCGGCGCGTCGTTCGGCGTGGTGGTCTGGATCTTCCAGGACGGGCACCTGTCCGGGCTGCTCGGCTTCACCTCGACCGGGTTCATCGAGCCGAGCAACGTGATTCTCATGCTCGCCGTGCTGTTCGGGCTGGCCACCGACTACGAGGTGTTCCTGCTCTCCCGGGTCCGCGAGGAGTGGGACCGCACCGGCGACAACACCGCGTCGGTGGCCGCCGGGCTGCAACGCACCGGCCGGATCATCACCGCCGCCGCCCTGCTGCTGGTCATCGTGGTCGCCGGCTTCGCCACCGGCGCGATGGCGTACATCAAGCTGATCGGGATCGGCATGATCGTGGCGATCGTGGTCGACGCGACCCTGGTCCGGGCGCTGCTGGTGCCGGCCACCATGCGCCTGCTCGGCCGCTGGAACTGGTGGGCCCCGGGCCCGCTCGGCGCGGTCTACCGCCGCTTCGGCATCCGCGAGTCGGACGACCCGGCCGGACCCGGGGCCGGCGGCGCGCCGGAACAGGCCGCGCCGGACGCGGTCGAACCGGAGCCCGCCGGGCCGGAGAGCCGTCACCCCGCGTTCATCGGGTAGTCACTGGTGTCGATGCCTCGCCGGCTCTACCGTCGGTGGGGCATCGACCCTACCGGGAGGTAACCGATGGACCGTCGTACCGTCCTGCGCGCCACCGTCGCCGGCGGGGCCGCCGCCTTCTGTGGCAGCCTCTGGGCCTCCGCCGCCCTCTCCGCGCCGGCCCTCGCCGCCGGGCCAGCCCAGCCCGGCCCCGGCCCGTACGGGGACCTGCTCGCCGCCGACGCCAACGGCATCCAACTGCCCGCCGGCTTCACCAGCCGGGTGGTCGCCCGCTCCGGGCAGCGGGTCGCCGGCACCTCCTACCTGTGGCACTGGGCCCCCGACGGCGGCGCGTGCTTCCCCGCCCCCGACGGCTGGATCTACGTCTCCAACTCCGAGATCCCGCTCGCCGGGGGCACGTCGGCCGTGCGGTTCCGCGCCGACGGCAGCATCGCCTCGGCGTACCGGATCCTCGGCGGGACCAACCTCAACTGCGCCGGCGGGGCCACCCCGTGGGGCACCTGGCTCTCCTGCGAGGAGGCGCCGCTCGGCCGGGTCATGGAAACCTGGCCCGACGGCAGCCGCGCCGCCGAGGAGCGCACCCGGATGGGCCGGTTCACCCACGAGGCCGCCGCCTGCGACCCCGACCGGGGCGTCGTCTACCTCACCGAGGACGAGGAGGACGGCTGCTTCTACCGGTTCGTCCCCGACACCTGGGGCGACCTGCGCACCGGCCGGCTCCAGGTGCTCTGCGCGCCGACCGGCCAGGTGACCGGCCCGGTGACCTGGGCCGACGTGCCCGACCGCGACGGCTTCCCCGTGCCCACCCGCCGCCAGGTCGGCGCGGCCCAGCACTTCGACGGCGGCGAGGGCTGCTGGTACGACCGGGGCACCTGCTGGTTCACCACCAAGGGCGACAACCGGGTCTGGGCGTACGACGCCGCGAACCAGCGCCTCGACCTCGCGTACGACGACTCGCTGGTGCCCGCCGGGGCGGCCCCGCTCACCGGCGTCGACAACATCACCGGCACCCGCTCCGGCGACCTGTACGTGGCCGAGGACGGCGGCAACATGGAGATCAACATGATCACCCCGACCGGCGTGGTCACCCCGTTCCTGCGCCTGCTCGGGCAGTCCGGCTCGGAGCTGACCGGCCCGGCCTTCTCCCCGGACGGCAGCCGCCTCTACTTCTCGTCGCAGCGGGGCGTCAGCGGGGCGGTCACCGGCTCCGACGGCATCACGTACGAGATCGCCGGCCCCTTCCGCCGCTGACCCCTGCCCCCTGACTCTGACCGCCGGGCCGCCGGGCCGCCGACGATTGCCCTCCGAACGGCTGCGCCACCGGATACCCGGAGGTCGCTGACGTGACCCGGCCCGCCCGCAGGTGGATCAGCCGAAGGACTTCATCGTGCTCCAGTCCGCGCCCAGCACGACCTTCACCGGGGAGCCGGCACTCGTGGCGGAGGGGTGGTAGACCCGGATCTGGCCGTCAGAGCCGTACCGGACCCAGAGGTCGGGCACCTGGTCGCCGCTGACGTCCGGGATCGCGATCACCGAGCTCATCGCCGCCTCCGTCCAGCCGGTGCCATAGGAGACGTCGCCGTCGCGCGAGTTGGCGGCCTGCTTGAGCGAGTGCAGGTCGACGCTGCCCGCTGCCGCCCCGGGCAGGCCGTGGCGGACGTACATGTTGCCGTTGTCCAGGTTGCGCCAGAGCAGGTCGGGGGTGCCGTCGACGTCGACGTCCGCCACGTTGACGATGTCCCGGCGCCCCCAGGCGGACCCCTCCATCAGGGTCGCCTCCTGGAAGCTCGCCCCGGTGTAGCCACCGAGCATCCAGAACGCCGTCCCGGCCCGCACCACCAGGTCCGGCCGTTGATCGCCGGTGACGTCACCGACGGCCTTGATCTGGGTCCAGGTGCCCGGATCCGGCGCGCCGGGCGGCAGCAGGACCCGCAGCCGGCGGTTGACGTCGAAACTGCCGTATCCGTCGCCGGGGTAGAGCCAGAATCGGCCGTCGGGGGTGCGGGCGAACAGGTCGGTGATGCCGTCGCCCGGGTAGGCGTCGTCGTACTTGGCGATCAGGGCCGCCTTGGCGGCACCCGCGTCCCACCAGTGTCCCGGCGGGTTCAGCTCGTTGCCGGTGGTGTAGGAGGCGGCGAGCCACGAGTACAACTCGCCGCCCTCGTCGCCCGCGTAGGTGCGCAGGTTGCCCGTGGCATCGACGAGGAGCAGGTCGGGCAGGTCGTCGCCGGTGACGTCGCCGGGCTTGTCGGCAGTCTCGCTGGGCGGCACGTAGAAGGTGTAGTCGGTGCGGACGCTGCGGTTGCCGACCGCGTCGAAGGCGTACACGTGCAGGGTGTTCGGTCCCGCGTGCCGGGGTGCCAGAGCGGTCACGGTGGCCTTGCCCCCCACGGCCGGCACCGTGATCGGGTTGATGCTCTCGAACGAGTAGCTGAACTGGGCGGCACCGGCCGCGCTGAACTCGACCGGGCCGGTCTGCCCGAACTTGACCGTGGACCAGGTGGTGCCGTCCGGGGTCGCCTCCAGCCACACGTCGCTGGCGACGTCGGGTGCCGGCGGCGCGGAGGCGTCGATGGTGAAGCGGCACGGTTCGGTGCCCGGCGGATAGTACGAGGACGAGGCGTTCGAGTGGTCCTCGGCGCGGACGTCCCAGGAGTAGGTGACCCCGTCCTCCAGGCTGCTGACCTGGATCGTCAGGCTGGCCTTGCCGTCACTGGAGTTGGTGACGAGGGTGCCGGTGGGCACCGTCGTGCCGGTCCGCCAGAAGCGGAAGCGCAGCCCCTTGAGGTTGCCGTCCGGGTCGATGGCCTTCGCCGACAGGGAGATCGTGGTCCGGGCGATGGTGGCGCCGCCGCCGGGGCCGGGCACGCAAGCGCCGCCGGGCGAGGTTCGGCCGTCCGTCGGCTCACCCGGGGGACGGTTGTGGACGACCTCCAGCTCGGCCGTGTTGGCCTTGAACTTGCGCCAGGTCAGCGTGTCGGACTCGCTGGTGGCGCGCATGCCGAGGGTGATGCTTCCCCAGCCCTTGGTGGCGGCCTCCTGGGCCGCGCCCAGCACGTCGAACCGGACGTACTCGTCGTCGCAGCTGCTGCCGTAGCCGTGGGCGAAGGACCGCTTCTGCTGCAGGGACTCCCAGGCCGGTTGCTTCTGCCAGGTGCTGCTGGAGGAGATGGCGCCGGTGAGCCAGAGCTGCATCTCCCGGGCCGTGCAGGACCAGGAGTGGTTGTTCAGCACCCGGAAGCCGGCCTCGCTGACCACCGTTCCCTTGATCTTGCTGTCGAAGCCCATCCGCCAGAAGGAACGCGTCGTCAGGGGAGTGTCCTCGTCATAGCCGACCCGGGCGTCGGAGGTGCCGCTGTTGAAGTTGGTGCTGTGGTAGGTGTTGGTGTTCGGGCTCTGCTTGTAGACGGTGGCCCAGGACTGCAGCCCCGTCTTGAGGGTCGGATCGAGGAAGAGCGGGAAGAGCGCCTCGGGATCGGTGAGCAGGCCAGTGGCGGCGGCGTCCAGGTGCAACCGGGCCTCGCCGGTGTCCTCACCGTCGAGTCGGGTGGGCATCGGGCCCTGACGGGAACCGGGCTCGGCGCCGCTGAGGCCGGAGAGCTGTAGCACGTCGGCGCTGGTGTCCACTGCCGTGCGCAGCGGCGTCTCGGGGGAGGTGGGTTCCCGGCCGGCGGAGTCCCAGGCGAACGGGCTGGGGATGGAGCCGATCTCCGCACCGCTGACGGGGTCGAGGATCTGTACCCCGTTGGTGGGCTGCTGGTGGCGGAAGACGGCCGTCGCGGACCGCAGCCCGTAGGTCAGGGTGTCGACGGCGTCGAGGGTGGCGGCGTTGCGGTTCTTGACGATCAGCAGTTGCCCGAACCCGCCCTCTTCGCGGGCGACGACGAGCAGGTCGACGCCGGGCAACACCTCGGGGTAGAGCGCGCGGGGCCCGTCCAGCACCGGTTCCGGCAGGAGGCCGGGCCACAGGTACGTGATCGTGTGGCCGTCGATCTGCACCTCGGCGAGGGCGGTCTCGGCGGGACTTCCGGGCTGGGCGGCCGGGGCGAGCCGCAGGGAGTTGGTGCCGCTCCCGCTCGACTGCCCGCCGCGCTTCGCCGCCGGGGGGCTACCGGCGGAGAAGCGGACCGGCACCGGCGCGTTGGCCGGCGTGACATCGAGCCCGGCGGGGGTGTTGCCGGCCCGGGCGAGGGTGGTGTCGATCGGGGCCCACTGCCCGGAGGCGGTCTTCGCGCGCTGGGGCACGGCGTGGAAGGTGGTGCGGAGCTTGCTGTCCGGGCGCGCCCAGGTGAGCGAGGTGGCGGTGGTGGCGGTGTCGACCGGCACCTCCTGACCGGTGCGCCGGGCTTCGGCCATCGCGGCCGCGTAGTCCCGGCCGGCGGTGTCAACCGGCGCGGCCTCGGTGGCCCGCTGCGGTCGGGAGGGCCGGCTGTCGTCGGCGCGTAGCCAGTACGGCAGCCCGGCCACGAGGAGCGCGACCAGCATGAAGCCCAGGGTGCAGAGCTGCCGGGTACGCGTACGCACGAAGGGGCTGAGCAGGCGAGGCACGGTCACGGCGGTCTACTCCCGTGGGGGCCGGGCGGACAGGGCGGCGGCAACGACGAGCGATCCCGTCCGGCGGAGGGCCACGGGGCAGCAAGCGCGGGCACACGATCGCACAGTGAGTGGGCATCCCGTCACACCATCGCCGTTATGAATCCGTGACCTGGCCTCTCTGGCCCTCACAAGTTACGACCGAGATCTGACCTATGTGGCTTTTGTTGGCCGAACGTAAAGGGCATGTGCCGATCAGTCGATCAAGGCGGGCTTGGATCATTTGCCAGCCTTCGTGAGTGAATGACCGGTGATGGAGATCACTGCTGCGCCGCTCTGATTACGTCTAGTCACCTTGAGTGAGGGCGCGAGTTGATCCACAGTGCTCAGGCGTGCCACGCCCGGCGCGTGCCGTGCCGTCGCGGTCGTACCGCGATCTCTTCCGTCTTCGCGCCTGGGTGGGAGCCGACGTATGCCTGGTACCGGATTGCTGTCCCGACGGCGTCCCGGCCGACCCGCCCGACCGGTCACGGGCCGCCGGCGGTGGTCGCCCACCCGTCGGGCCCTGGCGCTGGCACTCTCGGTGAACCTGCTGGTGGCGCTCGCGCCCGCGCAGGCGTGGGCGGTGCCGGGTGCCGGGATGAGCCGAACCGGGATGCCGGTCGAGCTGCCCGACATCCCCACCATTAAGCACGTCGACCACGACGCGGACGCGGAGACGGAGCTGACCACCGCCGACGAGGTGCCGGTGGACCCGTACGAGCCGCAGGCGGTCACCCCGTGGCAGCAGGACAGCGGCGAGGTGGACCTGACGGCCGCCACCCCCGGCACTCCGCTGCCGGTCGAGGACCTGCCGGTCGCCCTCGGCGTACCCGAGGGCGGCGACCCGGCCGACCTGGCCGGCACCTGGAAGGTCGACCTTTCCGGCCCGGAGGCGTCCCAGGCCGTCGGGGCCCCCGGCCTGATCATGAAGATCACCCCGCCGGTGACCGCCGACCCGGACGCGGAGGTGGCCCTCACCGTCGACTACACGCCCTTCGCCGACCTGTACGGCCCGCAGGCCGCCGACCGGTTCGGCCTGGTGCTCCTGCCCAGCTGCGTCTACGACGACCCGGACGGCGGGGATTGCGCCCCCGACACGGGTGCCGCGCCGCCCCCGTCGTTCGCCCCCTACCAGGCACCCGGCCCGGACGCCGGGGCGGCCGTCTCCAGCGAGACGGAG
The DNA here is from genome assembly GCF_000876225.1 of Micromonospora haikouensis. Lineage (NCBI taxonomy): Bacteria > Bacillati > Actinomycetota > Actinomycetes > Micromonosporales > Micromonosporaceae > Micromonospora > Micromonospora haikouensis. The sequence continues at coordinate 2,112,045 of NZ_JXSX01000001.1, forward strand.
CTGGTGCCGGCCGACGAGGCACCGACCGCGACCGACGACGACGGCACCCGCCGGATCGTCAACGGCAGCGTCTCGATCGGGTCGCTGCTCGCCGGGCCGACCGGTTCCGCCAGCGCGCGCAGCGCGGCGAGCGCCGCCGGCGCCGGGGTCGTCGGCGTGCTCGACACCGGGGCCTCAGCCGGCGGCGACTTCACGGCCACCCCGCTGCTGTCCTCCGGTTCGTGGGCGGCCGGTGCCTCCTCCGGCGCGTTTACCTACGGCTACCAGGTGCAGGTGCCGGAGACCGCCGGCGGCCTGATGCCCCGGGTGAACCTGGGCTACTCCTCGCAGTCGGTCGACGGCCGGACCTCGGCCACCAACAACCAGGCATCCTGGATCGGCGACGGCTGGGACTACAGCGCCGGGTCCATCACCCGTAGCTACGCCAACTGCACCCAGGACTCGAAGAAGTCCGGTGCGAACAATGCCACGCACCGCACCGGCGACCTCTGCTGGGGCTCCGACAACGCCACCCTCTCCCTCGGTGGCATGACCACCGAACTGGTCTGGGACGCGGACGAGAACACCTGGTTCACCGCCAACGGCGACGGCTCCCGGGTGGAGCTGGTCAAGGACACCGGCAAGGCGAACGGTGACGCCGACGGTGAGTACTGGATCGTCACCACCCGCGACGGCACCCGTCACCACTTCGGGCTGCACCGCCTCCCCGGCTGGTCCACCGGGGACCCGGTCACCAACTCGGTGCTGACCGTCCCGGTCTACGGCAACCACGCGGGCGAGGACTGCTACCAGTCGGGCAACTGGGCCGGCTCGGTCTGCACCCAGGCCTGGCGCTGGTCGCTGGACTACGTCGAGGACGTCCACGGCAACGCGATGAGCCTGTGGTGGGCCAAGGAGACCAACCACTACGCCCGCAACTTCAACTTCAAGTCCCCCGTCCCGTACGACCGGGGCGGCTATCTCACCCGGATCGACTACGGGCAGCGCGCCAACACCATCTTCTCCGCCGCCCCGGCCGCCCAGATCACCTTCACGGTGGCGGAACGGTGCTTCGCCGAGGGCACCGTCACCTGCACCGAGGCCAACTTCACCAGCAGCGACCCCGCCAAGTACCGCATCTGGTACGACACCCCGGCCGACCTGCGCTGCGGCGACGACAAGAAGTGCTGGAACGCCTCCCCGTCCTTCTTCACCCGCAAGCGGCTCGACAAGATCACCACCTCGGCGCAGCGGCAGCCCGGCAACACCGCGCGTCAGGTGGTCGACGAGTACCAGCTCGCGCAGGCGTTCCCCACCACCCGGACCGGGCCGAACACCGCGCTCTGGCTGGAGTCGATCACCCGGACCGGGTACGGGCCCACCGGCGGCACCGACAAGATCACCCTGAACCCGGTGCGCTTCGAGGCCAACCCCGAGGACATGCCGAACCGGGTGCGCAACGACGACCGCCCCGGTTTCTCCCGGCTGCGCATCGCCCGCATCATCAACGAGTACGGTGGCGAGACCGTCGTCAGCTACAAGCAGCCGACGGGCGACTGCGCCACCGGCACCGGACTGCCCGGCAAGACGGACACCACCGCGCTGAAGAACAACAACCGGCTCTGCTACCCGTCCTTCTGGCACCCCGACCCCAGCGCCGAAGAGATCGACTGGTTCCACAAGTACGTGGTGGACAGCGTCGAGGAACTCCCCGCCATCGACGGCCCGGCGGTCAGCACCCTCACCCGCTACACCTACGCCGACCCGGGATGGAAGCTCGCCGAGCAGGAATTCACCAAGAAGTCGGCCCGGACGTACTCGCAGTTTGCCGGCTTCGCGCAGGTCACCGTCCGCACCGGCGAGACCGACGCGGACCACGGCGATGGCAGCGTGGCGACCAAGTCCGTCACCCGCTACTTCCGGGGCATGGGCGACGACGTGTCCGTCGAGGACGCCGCCGGCCAGGAGATCGCCAAGGACCGCGAGCCGTTCGCCGGCCGCATCGCCGAGGAACTCACCTATTCCACCGCCGACGCCGCGGCCGGCGACTGGCTCACCCGCAGCGTCACCTACCCGGAGGCCGAGGAACTCGGCCGGCGCAACCGGGACGACGGGCTCAGCCCGCTGCGCGCCTGGCGGGTCACCGAATCCCGGGTGGTCGCGCACAGCCGCTCCTCCGGCACCGGCGACGACACCCGCACCAGCCGGAAGGTCGAGACGAAGACCAGCTACGACGCCACGCATGGCCTGCCGACGCAGATCGAGTCGCTGGGTGACACCGGCAAGACCGGCGACGAGACGTGCACCCAGCTCACCTACCTGCACCGGCTCGACCGGAACCTGGTCGGCCTGACGCAGCAGATGCTGACCAGCCCCACCACCTGCGCCGCCGCCACCTGGACGAACCTGGCGTCGCTGAGTTCCGCCAGCCGCATCGCGTACGACGGCGCGGCATACGGGACCGCCCTAACGGCGAACACCCGCGCCCTGGTCACCCAGACCTGGTCGCTCAAGGGCGACGGCTCCGGCTTCCAGTCCGACGGCACCGTCGGCTTCGACGCCCTCGGCCGGGTCGTCTCACGCACCGACCCCGACCTGAAGACCTCCACGACCACCTACACCCCGACCACGGGCCAGCCCTTCCAGATCGAGGAGAAGAACTCCCTCAACCACCGGCAGATCCAGGAGTTCGATCCCGGTCGCGGGGTCGTGGTGCGCAGCACCGACCTCAACGACCGGGTCAGCGAGTCGAAGTTCGACGCCCTGGGCCGCCTCGTCGAGGCGTGGGCCGCCGGCCGTACCCCGTCGGCCGGGGCGATCCCCGACTTCCGGGCCGAGTACACCATCGAGGCCGGCAAGCCCCCGTACGTCACCACGAAGGCCCGCAGCCACGAGAACCGGGTGGAGACCGCGGTCACCATCTACGACGGCCTGGGCCGGGAACGGCAGAGCCAGCAGGAGGCCGTCGGCGGCGGACGGCTGATCACCGACACCCTCTACAACCGGGCCGGCGAGGTGGGGCAGACCCGCAACGCCTACTACGCCGACGGCAACCCGAGCGGCACCCTGTTCACCCCGGCCGCCGACACCGCCGTGCCCAACGCCACCCGTTACACGTACGACGGGCTCGGGCGGGTCGTCGAGGAGATGCCCGTCCACAACGGCGTCGAGGTGCCGCTGCGGTCCACCCGTTACGAGTACGGCGCCGACCACTCCACCGTGCTCAACCCGGCGGGCGCGGCCTCGTACCGGCTGTTCACCGACGCCCTGGGCCGCACCGCGCGGGTCGACACCTACACCAAGGGCGACCGCAGCGCCTTCGTCTCCATGCGCTACCAGTACGACCCGCAGGGCCAACTGACGCGGGCCACCCACTCCGAGAACCCGAAGGAGTGGACCTGGAGCTACGACCACCGGGGCAGGCCGGTCAGCGCCACCGACCCGGACACCGGCGTCACCACCCTCACCTACGACCACCGGGACCGGCAGGTCACCAGCACCAACGCCCGGGGCGTGACGGTGTGGAACGGCTACGACGAGCTGTCCCGCCCCGTCCAGCAGCGGCTCGGCGGCAGCGGCGGCACCCTGCTCGGCGAGTACACCTACGACACGGTGCCCGGCGGGAAGGGCCTGCCGGCGACGGCCACCCGCTACACCGACGGGCTGCCGTACACCCAGAGCATCGGCGGCTACACCGACGACTACCAGCCGACGTCGACGACGCTGACGCTGCCCGCGACCATCGCCAGCACCTGGGGGCTGCAAACCTCCTACACGTACGGCTACACCTACACCGACACGGGAATGCCCGAGTCGACCGTGCTGCCCGGCGTCGGGGCGCTGCCCAGCGAGAAGGTGCTGGTCCGCTACACCAAGGACGGCCTGCCCCTGTCGGTCTCCGGCAAGGACTGGTACGGCGCGGAGACGGTCTACTCGCCGTACGGCCAGGTGTTGCGCTCGACGCTCGGCGCGCAGCCGCACCGGGTCTGGGCGCTGGCCTCCTACGACGACGCCAGCGGCGCCCTGACCAGCCAGCAGGTCTACCGCGAGAAGGCCGGCGACACCGGCGTCGTGGGCGGCAACCTGGTGTCGAACCGCCACTACTGGTACGACAACGCCGGCAACGTCCTCGCCATCCGCGAGCAGGCCGGCGGCATCCAGGAACGGCAGTGCTTCCAGTACGACGCGCTCGGCCAGCTCAAGCGGGCGTGGACCGCCGCCGACCAGGCATCCTGCGCGCCCGGCCCGGCGGGCACCGGCGGCGTGCTCAACGTGGCGGCCGGCGCGGACGGCTCCGGCTACTGGCAGGAGTACGACTACGACCTGCTCGGCAACCGCACGAAGCTGGTGGAGAAGGACCTCACCGGCGACACCGCCAAGGACGCCACCACCACCTACGCCTACGGCAAGGCCGACGGCAGCCAGCCGCGCACCCTCACCACGGTCACGAAGAACTACGTCACTCCGGCCGGCGCCGCGATCACCGCCGCCGCCCAGCGGCTGTACGAGCTGACCGGCGAGACGAAGTCGGTCACCTCGGTGCAGAACGGCGACGAGCAGACCCTGACCTGGACGTACGACGGTCAGGTGGAGCGGATCACCGGGCAGGGCAGCAAGGGGCGGACCCCGTACGTGGGCCTGGGCGGCAAGTGTCTGGACCTGAACGCCGGTCGCGCGGCGGCCGGTCAGCCGGTGCAGTTGTTCGCCTGCAACGACACGGTGGCGCAGAAGTGGGCGTTCACCCCGGCCGGCGGGCAGCCCGACCCCAACCTGGGCACCCTGTCCATCTACGACACGTGGTGCGTGCAGCCCACCGGCACGACGGCCGGGTCGGCGGCGCAGATCCGCGCCTGTGACGGTGGCACCGACCAGCGGGTGGAGCGTCTGTCCACCGGGCAGCTCCGGCACACCTCGTCGGGGCTGTGCCTGGCGGTGCACGTTGCGGCCACCGCCGACGGCACCCCGATCGTCCTGGCCGCGTGCGCGGGCGGGGCGGCGGCGCAGCAGTGGCAGGCGCAGAACGAGACGCGGCACATCTACGGGCCGGGCGGCTCACGGCTGCTGACCGTGCAGGGCCGGCAGGCCACCCTGCACCTGGGCGAGTCACAGGTGACCACGCAGCAGGGCGGCGCGCTGGTGAGCAGCCAGCGCTCCTATGCGGCCCCGGGCGGGTCGGTGCTGCGCTACGCCCACGGCACCAACCCGTCCGCCCTCGCCGCCGTCGTCGGCGACCACCAGGGCACCCCGTACGCCGAGGTGACCCTCGACGGCAACATGACCACCCGGATCCGCAAGCAGGACCCGTTCGGCAACCAGCGCGGCACCGCCGCCCTGGCCGCCAACATGCAGACCCCGACCGGGTTCCTCGGGGCCAACCGTGACGACCCCTCCGGGTACGTGCCGTTGGGTGCCCGCCTCTACGACCCCAGCGTGGGCCGGTTCCTCTCCGCCGACCCGGTGCTGGACACCGCCGACCCGTTGCAGTCCAACGGCTACACGTACGCCCACAACAACCCGGCCACCCACACCGACCCCTCCGGGTTGTCCATCTCCCTGACCCCCTCGGAGACCGCCGCCGCCCTCGCCGGCGCGGGCCTGTCCGCGGCCCAGGTCGCCGACGCCCAGGCCATCATGGGCAAGTCCGTCACCTCGGTCATCCTGTCCGTCGCCTGGGACGTCCTGAAGGACTTCCTCGGCATCAACGCCGCCCTCGGCTGCTTCGGCGGCAGCGTCTGGTCCTGCATCGACCTTGTCACCAGCCTGAACCCCGGCTGGAAGGCCGCCAGGAGCGCGCTGAAGATCGCCAGCGCGGTGAAACGCACCTTCAGCGCCATCCGTGCCCTCCAGAACGCCAAACGCGCCGCCGAGAACGTCCTGCGCGCTGCCAAGGCCGCCGAAACGGCCGCCCTCAACGCCAAGAAACTTGCCATCGAACGCGCCAAGCAGGCGGCCCAAGCTGCGAAGAAGAAGGTTCAGGACAAGGTCAACACGGTCAGCAATCGCGCCACCGAACAGGCCAAGAAGACCGGCAACCCCGTCCAGAAGCAGGCTCAGGCCCGCGCCAATCCCAAGGGCTCCACCGCAGCCACCACCAGGAACAGTGGCGGCGGAAAGTCAACGGGCTCCAAACCCGGCGGCAGCTCGGGCGGTTCCAACCGGTCCAGCGGTGGCTCCAGCGGTGGCGGCGGCTCCGGCAAAGCCGACGGCGGTGGCTGCCCCACCGACGGCAACAGCTTTATCCCCGGCACCAAGGTCCTGATGGCCGACGGCACCACCAAGCCCATCGAGGACATCGAACCCGGCGACAAGGTCCTCGCCACCAACGCCGACACCGGCGAGACCGAGGTCGAGACGGTCACCGCCACCATCACCGGCACCGGTGCCAAACACCTCGTCACCATCACCACCAGCGACGCCCCGAGTACCAGCGACGGGGGCGGTGGCGACGGCGCCAGCAAGATCACCGCGACCGATGGACACCCCTTCTGGGTGCCCGAACTACGGCAGTGGATCGACGCCACCGACCTCCAGGTTGGCCAGTGGCTCCAGACCAGCGCCGGCACCCGCGTCCAGATCACCGCGGTTCAACGACATCTCACCACCTGGGCCACCGTCCACAACCTGACCATCGCCAACACCCACACGTACTATGTGGTGGCGGGTAGCGAGTCTGTCCTCGTGCACAACTGCCCCCCGGGAGGGGGTGGATTCTTCAGCAAGTTCTTCAGTAAGAAGCCTTCTGCTGCAGAAGCGGCCGACGAGGCTATGCGGGCGAGTCGTACTCCAGTTAGGCTTCGTGACCTGGAGGGAGTTGAGCTTCCTGACTATGGGGATCAGGTGAAGGTCTCGCAAGTGCGAGGAATGTCTGATCGGCAGTTGATTGATTCGATCAACAACCCAGATGAGTTGGGAGGAAGTGTGGTGCTTGATGGTCGTACGGTTGTTAATGGAAACCACAGAATTGGGGAAGCTCTGCGGAGAATGAATGATCCATTCTTCAAGGAGATCACGCCCGACACTGAATTTCTGGTTGTTCGGTGATATTTGATGTTCCTTGAGTATGTGGCCGTGTCGGAGGGGTGATCGTGATGAGGAGGCTGTGGCGTGAAGGTGTGATCAGGTCGCGCTTCGGATGGCCTGTTCCCCGGGTTGCCAAGGAGGTCTCGTCACGTGAGATGTCCACGCTTGTCGATGCCGCCAAAAGCTCTGGATTAAGTCGTAAGGGCAGCGGTCTCGTGGTCCAAGAGGGCTGGTGCTACTATCTCCTGCCCTACCTTCAAGAGTCGTCTCCTGTGCCGTGTTGGATGTGCGTTGTGGCGGCGGTCAAGAATCCCACGAAAGCATCCGGCGTTGAGCGGGTCGAGCTGCATTACTCCCGCCTTGACGTGGCGATAGATGAGTTCCAAAGCTTGCGTAACGCTGCCGCAGTCGATCGCGATCGACTGCTTCATTGGGTTCTCTGGGATGCGGCTAAAAGTGTTGGTGAAAAGGGTGGTGTCTGAGTCGGTGAGTTGAGCCGGTGGTGAGCAAGCAATGCGGCTTGAGGTCGACGTCGGTGGCGGTCTGGGTGGACACGTCATGCGCTTAGCGTGGCCAGGTAACGTGCGGGGTGATCGCAACGTGTGGCTCGGCGACAACTTGTTGCAGACCCTGGACCTTGCTGTGTTCCGCTTCTTGGGCGGTCAGTGGCGGGTCCAGCCGATGAAGCGGGCGAAGTAGTCCGCCGGATCCACCTCCTTCGGATGGGTGCGCAGCCGGTCGGCGATCGCGTCGTGCATCAGCACGCACAGGTAGATCGCCAGCCTGACCCGGTCGCGCGCGTACTCGGCGCGTAGGCAGAGCTTCGCAGGCTGGCAGGGCCACGGCGCAGCACACACCCGACACCGCCACGTCGGGCGGGCCGCCACGTGCCGACGCAGTTCGGCCAGCGAAACCCCGTACCCGCTGCTCATGGCCGTCGCCCGCCCCGTCGCAGGGGCCCGGCGGCCCGGTGCGGCGCGGTCGCCGGGGCCGCCAACAGCGCGGTCGCCGGCACGGTCGGGGCGGCGCGGCCGGTGCACCGCCTGCCCGCCTGCCGCTCAGGGCCGGGCCGGCACAGCATGCGGTCGGGGCAGGGCCAGCGCAGGCCGCACACGCAGTGCCGCCCCCAGCGGGACCAGTCGCGGCGGTGCGTCGGGCCCAGCGGCACGGGCCGGTCGGTGCGGCGTCTTCCGGGGATGCCCACGTGCGCCTCCGGGTCGGGTCGGTTCATGGGGGTGGGGGCAGGAGCCGGGATGAGGTCGGGGGAGGCTCCTGCCCCCTCGGGGGGACCACGCCGCGAAGCGGTGGTCACTGATGATGCTCGTTTCGTTGCTGGCGGTGAGCAATGCTTCAGAGAAGAATGCGGACCAAGGGATGAGGTGCCTTACGCGACGACAGATAAGGGGATGACGTGGACGACTCGGGCAGCACCGTCCCGCGTAGGCAGCTCGGCAGATATCTGAGGGAGCTTCGCGAGAACGCATACGTGACGGTCGCGGCGGCGGCCAAGCAACTCGAATGGTCGGCACCCCGGATCTGGCGCTACGAGACGGGTCAGGTCTCGATGCACCCGAACGACGTGGAAGCCATGTGCCGGGTCTACGGCGCGTCCCGCGAGACCATCGACACCATGCGCGCCCTGGCCCGGGAGACCAAGGCGCACGGCTGGTGGCACAGCTACGGGGAGGCGATCAAGGACTGGTTCAAGCTGTACGTCGGCCTGGAGTCCGCCGCGACGCGGATCCGGCACCATGAGGTCAACCTGGTGCCGGGGCTGTTGCAGACCGTCGAGTACATGACCGAGGTGATCGCCACCGACTGCCCGCAGTTGAGCGAGGCGGAGCGCCGGGCGAAGGCGGACGTGCGGCTGCGCCGGCAGCGGCTGCTCGTCCGGGCGATCCCCCGGGCGCCGCAGCTCGACGTGATCCTCAGCGAGGCGGTGCTGCGCCGGCCGCTGCGCGACCGGGCGGCGATGGCCCGCCAGCTCGACGCCCTGACGGTGACGGGCGAGCAGCACAACGTCAGCGTCCGGGTGTTGCCGCTGGACGCCGGGCTGTTCCGCTGGTCGCAGGCGGGCACCTTCACCATGCTCGACTTCCCGCAGCAGGTGCGGGAGCCCGAGCCGACCACCATCTACTCCGACGGGCCGTGCGGCGCGGTCTACCTGGACAGGCCGCACGAGATCGAGACGTACGAGGAGGCCTGGCGCTCGCTCGCCGAGCGGGCGCTGAGCGGGGCCGAGTCCCGCGAGCTGATCGCATCGATGGCGAAGGAGATGTCCAGTGCAGCGTGACGGTGTGTGGCGCACGTCCACCCGCTCCGGCGGGGAGGGCAACTGCGTCGAGGTGGCGGCGTTCGCCGACGCGGTGGGCGTGCGCGACAGCAAGGACCGGCAGGGCCCGGCGCTGAGCTTCGTCCCGGCGGCCTGGGCGGGCTTCGTCGGGGCGACCCGGGCGGGCGTGCTCGACCGCCCCTAGCGACACCCTGGCCCAGCGACACCCGGGCGGGAGGCCCGCCGCGCCCCCGCGCGTGCTCATCGTGTGGCGGCGCGGCGGGACCGCCAGTCCGATAGGGCGAGCGTCGCCGAATAGCCGGCCAGCACGATCACGTGGAAGAAATAGAGCCACAGCAGCACCGCCACCCCGCCGCCGATCGCGTCGAAACCGCCGAACGGCACCCCGAGGTCGAGCGGCAGCGAGGCGAACAGCACGAAGCCGTGCAGGAAGCCGGACAGGTTCGCCGCCGTGAACGACCCGATCGCCAGCGTCGACAGGAAGTCCGGCGACGCCGGCCCCACCACCCGGAACACCCACATCAGCACCGGGGTGAGCACCAGCCAGACGCCGAGGAACGACAGCACCACGCCGAGCGCGCCCCGCCAGCCGCCCTGGCGCACCAGGTGGGTCGTCACCGGCAGCGCCAGCAGGATCGACAGCAGCAGCGCGGGGGCGGGCGCGAGCAGCGGGAGCAGCAGCAGCCGGCCCCGCCAGCCGACCAGCGACCCGCCCGGCTCGCGCGGGGCGGCCACCGACACGAACGCCCGGCGCAGCCCCTCGCCGTACAGCGACGCCGGCAGCAGCGAGGCCAGGGCCAGCGCCGGGGTCAGGCCGAGCCCGGCCTCCAGCAGCGCGGCCACCGCCCGGTGCGCGCCGATGTCGGTGGGCAGCGTCTCGATGGCGTACGAGGTGAGCCGGCGCACCCGGTCCGCCCCGGCGACCAGCCCCGTCGTCCAGATGGCCAGCAGCGCCACGGGCACCACGGCGATCGACCCGTAGAACGTGATGGCGGCGGCGTGCAGCGACAGGTCCCGCCCGCGTACCGGCCGGAACGCGGCGCTGATGATCCGCTTCGTCCGCTGCCATCCGTCTGCCACCGCGACCTTCTTCCCCGCCCCGCTCCCCGGTACGCATTACGATCCCGCGTCATGACCGTGCTCACCACGGAACGCCTCAGCGCCGACCGGCTCGCTTGGTGGCGGGAGCGGCACGCCGCCCACGGCGACCGGTACGGCACCTGGGCGATCGAGACGCTCGCCGACGGGCGGGTCGTCGGGACGGTGCTGCTCAAGCCGCTGCCGGGCCGCGACGAGCGCGTGCCGACCACCGACATCGAGGTCGGCTGGCACCTGCACCCCGACTCGTGGGGCCACGGGTACGCCACCGAGGCGGCCCGCGCCCTGGTGGCCCGGGAGTTGGCGACGGGCACCCCGCAGGTGTGGGCGGTGGTCGCGCCGGGCAACTCGGCGTCGGCGGCGGTCGCCCGGCGGCTCGGCATGGCGTACGTGGGCCGGCGCACCGACTGGTACGGCGGCGAGGAACTGGACGCCTTCGTCCTGCGCGCCGACGCCTGACAGCGCCTGGCGACACCGGCCGGCGGCGCGTCACCGCAGCCGACAACGCTGGCGACACCGTCGCGCGGACCCCGGGAACGCACCCCGCTGGTCGGTGCCGACACTTCGCCTGGTCAGCCGTTGCCGGGCCGTTGCCGGCGGCCTACGCTCGTGCCCGCGCCAGCCACCCCGGGGAGCTCCCAGGCAACGTCGGCAGGCCGGGGTTTGCGACAAGCAGGAGGACGAACATGGTGGTGCCGGGCGGTCCCCAGGGCTATGCCCCGCTGTCGGCGGGCACCCGCCCGGGTGCAACGGGGGCCCGCCCGGGGAGTGTGGCGGCCACCGCCGCCGCCGTGGTCGCGGTCGTGCTGCTGGTCGTGCTCGCCCTGGTCGTGGCACTGGTCGGGATGTTGCTGCCGATGGCCGCAGACGCCTGCGGCACCGAAGGCACCGAGGGGCTGATGATCTGCGGGTCAGCCGGTGAGTTGGTGGTGCTCGCACCGACCGGCGGTGCCGTGCTCGGGGTGCTGCTCGCTCTCGCCGGGTTCCTGCCGTTGCCGTTGCGGCACCGCCGGTTGGTCTTCATCGGCTTGGGCTACCTGTTCGTCCTCGGCGGGCTCGGGCTCGGCTTCCTGGTGGCCTTCAGCGGCTGGTGACGTGATCCGGCCGCACGCTCACCCAGGCCCGACTCCCGTCGGACAGGCTGTGCGATGCGCTGTGCCGAGGGCTGCGACGGCTAGGCTGACCTGAGCAGAATGTCGCGCTGAGGGGGTGAGCCCGATGGCCCAGGCAGCGTTTGCGCCCGAGCCGGCGTCGCAGCGGCCCGAGCCGTCGTTCGACGTGCTCCGGTGGCACGACGAGCCGTGGACGGCGCGGCTCGCCCTCGACCTCTTGCCGGAGACCAACGGCCCCAAGGTCGAGGTCCTGAGCGGAAGCGTGATCGTGACACCACATGCCGGCTTCGACCACCAGAACGTCGAACTCGACCTGGCTTACCTGCTCAAGCAGGCGGCCCGGCGGGCGGGGCTCTGGCTCTACCACGAGGTCAACATCGTCTCGGGCGACGACCTGTTCATCCCCGACATCGCCGTGTTGCGTGCCTCGGGCGGCGGCCGGACGACGATGAAGATCAGCGACGCCGTGCTGCTCGGGGAGGTCGTCTCACCGGGCAACCGGCGCAAGGACGTGATCGACCGCCCCCGCGAGTACGCCGCCGCCGCAGTGCCGTTCTTCCTCCGCGTCGACCTGCGCAACCGGGTGCCGACGCTGGCCCTGTACGAGCTGGTCGACGGCGAGTACCGCCCGCTCGCCGCCGCCGCGGCCGGCAGCACGTTCACGATGAGCCGCCCGTTCGAATTCACGGTCGACCCGGCCGACCTGCTCGACGACGAGGCGCCCTGACGGCGGTGAGGCTCCCGGCGGGCGCACAGCCCGGCTGGGGAAGAATGGACGGGTGACAACTCCCCGCGATCTTGTGCTGCTCGGCTCGACCGGCTCGATCGGCACCCAGGCCATCGACATCGTCCGGCGCAACCCCGACCGGTTCCGGGTGGTGGCGCTCGGCGCCGGGGGCGGCAACGTCGAGCTGCTCGCCGCGCAGGCCCTCGAACTGGGCGTCGAGGCGGTCGGGGTGGCGAAGGCGTCGGCCGCGCAGGACCTCCAGCTCGCCTTCTACGCCGAGGCGAGCCGGCGGGGCTGGTCCAGCGGCGACTTCAAGCTGCCCAAGATCGTGGCGGGGCCGGACGCGATGACCGAGCTGGCGCAGTGGCCCTGCGACGTCGTACTCAACGGGGTGGTCGGCTCGCTGGGGCTCGCGCCGACGCTCGCGGCGCTGCGCGCCGGGCGTACCCTCGCCCTGGCCAACAAGGAGTCGCTCGTGGCCGGCGGCCCGCTCGTGAAGGCCGCGGTGACGCGGCCGGGGCAGATCGTGCCCGTCGACTCCGAGCACTCGGCGCTGGCCCAGTGCCTGCGCGGCGGCGCCCGGGGCGAGGTGCGCCGGCTGGTGGTCACCGCCAGCGGCGGGCCGTTCCGGGGACGGCGGCGCGACGAGTTGACGCAGGTCACGCCCGAGCAGGCCCTGGCGCACCCGACCTGGAACATGGGGCCGGTCGTCACGATCAACTCCGCGACGATGGTCAACAAGGCGCTGGAGGTGATCGAGGCGCACGAGCTGTTCGACGTGCCCTACGCCGACATCACCGTCATGGTGCACCCGCAGTCGGTGATCCACTCGATGGTCGAGTTCGCCGACGGGTCGACGCTGGCCCAGGCCAGCCCGCCCGATATGCGGCTGCCCATCGCGCTGGGCATCGGCTGGCCCGACCGGGTGCCGGACGCCGCCGCCGCCGTCGACTGGACCACCGCGCACACCTGGGAGTTCGCCCCGCTCGACGACGAGGCGTTCCCGGCGGTGGCGCTGGCCAAGGCGGCCGGGGAGGCCGGGCGCTGCCGCCCGGCGATCTACAACGCGGCCAACGAGGAGTGCGTCGCGGCGTTCGTCGCCGGCCGGCTGCCGTTCCTCGGCATCGTGGACACCCTCCGGCGGGTGCTGGACGACGCTCCCGATTTCGCCGAACCAGGTACCGTCGAGGACGTGCTCGCCGCCGAGTCGTGGGCGCGCGCGCACGCGCAGGAGATCATCGTGGCGTCACCATCGGCGTCGTCGTCGGTCTCGGCGGCGTCGTCGGCATCGGCATCGGTGGAAGGAGCTTGATGGCGTACCTGCTCGGGGTGGTCCTGTTCGCCCTGGCCATCCTCGTCTCGGTCAGCCTGCACGAGGCGGGGCACATGCTCACCGCCAAGGCGTTCGGGATGAAGGTCACCCGCTACTTCGTCGGCTTCGGCCCCACCATCTGGAGCTTCAAGCGGGGCGAGACCGAGTACGGCCTCAAGGGCATCCCGCTCGGCGGCTTCTGCAAGATCGTCGGAATGACGCCGCAGGACGACGACGTCGAGCCGGGCGACGAGCACCGGGCGATGTGGCGCTACCCGGTCTGGAAGCGGACGATCGTGATGTCCGCCGGGTCGGTCACCCACTTCGCGCTGGCCCTCGTCGCGACCTGGATCATCGCCGTCTCCGCCGGCCTGCCCAACCCGGACTTCCCGACCACCGACGCCGAGGCCCGCCAGGAGCCGGCGGTCATCGCCCTGGCCAGGTGCGTGGTGCCGGAGAACGCCGTGCGCGAGTGCGCGACGAGCGACCCGGCCAGCCCGGCCGCGACGGCCAACCTGCGCGACGGCGACCGGATCACCTCGTTCAACGGCACCCCGATCAACAACTACGGCGAGCTGCTGACCGCGCTGCGGGCCACCAAGCCGGGCGACACCGCCCAGATCGGGTACGTCCGCGACGGCCAGCCCGGCACCACGAGCACCGTGCTCGCGCAGACCCAGCGCCCGCCCCTGGACGACCCGAAGGGCGCGGTCGGCCCGGTCGCCGCGCTCGGCATCGGCCTCCAGTTCAGCACCCCCACCCGGGTCCAGTACGGCCCGGTCGCCGCCCTCGGCGGGACCGCCCGGTTCACCGGCGACATGGCCGTCGGCACGTACGAGGCGATGAAGCGCATCCCGCAGAAGGTGCCCGCCCTCTGGACGGCCATCAGCGGCGGCGAGCGGGACGTGGACACCCCGATCAGCGTGGTCGGCGCGAGCCGGCTCGGCGGTGAGGCCGTGGAGAACAACGCCTGGCTGGTGTTCTTCATGCTGTTCGTGTCGCTGAACTTCTTCATCGGCGTGTTCAACCTGCTGCCGTTGCTGCCGCTCGACGGCGGGCACATCGCCATCGCCTGGTTCGAGCGGGTCCGGTCCTGGGTCTTCGCCCGGTTCGGCCGCCCGGACCCGGGCCGCGTCGACTATCTCAAGCTCATGCCCATCACGTACGTGGTGATCCTGATCGGCGGCGTGTTCACGCTGCTGACCGTCACCGCGGACGTCGTCAACCCGATCACGCTCTTCTCAAGGTGAGTGCCTGAAGTGACCGCAGTCAGTCTCGGTATGCCCGTCGCGCCGCCCCCCGCGCTCGCCCCGCGCCGGGCCAGCCGCCAGATCATGGTCGGCTCGGTGCCGGTCGGTGGGGGCGCGCCGGTGTCGGTGCAGTCGATGACCACCACCCTCACCTCCGACGTCAACGCCACCCTCCAGCAGATCGCCGAGCTGACCGCGTCCGGCTGCCAGATCGTCCGGGTCGCCGTGCCCTCGCAGGACGACGTGGAGGCGCTGCCGGCCATCGCCCGCAAGTCGCAGATCCCGGTGATCGCCGACATCCACTTCCAGCCCAGGTACGTCTTCGCCGCGATCGACGCCGGCTGCGCCGCCGTGCGGGTGAACCCGGGCAACATCCGGCAGTTCGACGACAAGGTCAAGGAGATCGCGAAGGCGGCCGGCGACGCCGGGGTGCCGATCCGCATCGGCGTCAACGCCGGCTCGCTGGACAAGCGACTGCTCGCCAAGTACGGCAAGGCCACCGCCGAGGCGCTGGTCGAGTCGGCGCTGTGGGAGTGCTCGCTGTTCGAGGAGCACGGCTTCCGCGACATCAAGATCTCGGTGAAGCACAACGACCCGGTGGTCATGATCCGGGCGTACCGGCAGCTCGCCGAGCGCTGCGACTACCCGCTGCACCTCGGCGTCACCGAGGCCGGGCCGGCGTTCCAGGGCACCATCAAGTCGGCGGTCGCCTTCGGCGCGCTGCTGGCCGAGGGGATCGGCGACACGATCCGGGTGTCGCTGTCCGCCCCGCCGGTGGAGGAGATCAAGGTCGGCAACCAGATCCTGGAGTCGCTGGGGCTGCGCGAGCGGGGCCTGGAGATCGTCTCCTGCCCGTCCTGCGGGCGGGCCCAGGTCGACGTCTACAAGCTGGCCGAGGAGGTCACCGCCGGCCTGGAGGGGCTGCCGGTGCCGCTGCGGGTGGCCGTCATGGGCTGCGTCGTCAACGGTCCGGGGGAGGCCCGCGAGGCCGACCTGGGCGTCGCCTCGGGCAACGGCAAGGGGCAGATCTTCGTCAAGGGCAAGGTCGTCAAGACCGTCCCCGAGGGGCAGATCGTGGAGACGCTGATCGAAGAGGCGCTGCGGATCGCCGACGAGATGGGCGCGGAGCTGCCCGAGGAGCTGCGGGACCTGCTCCCGGGGGCCACCGTCACGGTGCACTGACCCGCCGCACCACGCCGCACCACGCGCCGACAGGGGGCCGTTCCGCCGGGAACGGCCCCCTGTCGTGTGCCCTCTCACCCCTCGGCGAGGATGGCGTAGAGCTTGCGCCGGGTCTCGGCGAGCACCTGCGCGGCCCGCTCCCGCTGGTCGTCCGTGCCGGTCATCATCACCTGCCGCAGCGCGTGCATCGCCTGCGTGCCGGCGTCGCGGATGTCGTGCCAGCTCGCGACGGTGTCCTCGGCGAACTCGCCCCACGGCGGGGCCTGCGCCGCCTCGTCGGCCTCGGCCCGGCCCGCCTCGGTGACGGTGAACCGCTTGCGCCCGCCGCCGGCCTCCTCTGTGGTGGCGGCGACGACGCCCTCGTCCTCCAGGAGCTGGAGGGTCGGGTAGATCGACCCGGGGCTGGGCCGCCAGGCCCCGCCGGTGCGGGAGTCGATCTCCTGGATCATCTCGTAGCCGTGCATCGGCCGCTCGGTGAGCAGGGCCAGCACGGCGGCGCGGACGTTGGGTCGCCGCCCCCGGCCTCGCCCCCGGTGGCCACCCCGCCCGCCGCCGTGCGGGCCCCCGTGCCCGGGCGGGACCGGCGGGAAGGGCGGGCCGGGGGGACCGGGTGGGAACGGCGGGAAGCCGAAGCCCCGCATCCGCGCCTCGTGCATGTGCGTCCGTCGGTGGAACCCCATGGTTCTCTCCCCTCGAAGTTCTGTCGCTGATGCATCAACGATATATCGCCAACGGATCGGCAACAACTCGTTTGTGCGCCGCCGGCCGCCGGGCCGGCGCGACCCCGGCCCAGCCCGCGGCGGACTCCGTACTCGGCCGGCGGGGCGGGCGGCCGATCTGGCAGGCTGGAGGCGTGCTGACGGCGCCGGTGCGGCAACTCGGGGAGTCGGAGCGGCGTGCGGTCGAGCGGCTGCTCGACCTCGACCCGTTCGCGGGGGCGCAGGTCGCCGAGCGGGTCACCGCGCGCGGGCTGGCCTGGTGGCGGGCCGAGGCGCGCATCCTGGGCTACGGCGCGCGCCGCCACCTCGAGTCGATCTGCTGGCTCGGCGGCAACCTCACCCCCGTGCTCGCCTCGGAGTCGGCCGTCGCCGCCTACGCCGAGCTGCTCGCCGCCGAGGAACGGCTCTGCTCGTCGATCGTCGGGCGGGCCGACGCGGTGCTCGGCCTCTGGGACCGGCTCTGCGGGCACTGGGGGCCGGCCCGGGACGTCCGGCCCAACCAGCCGCTGCTGGCCACCGACGCGCTCCCGTCGGTCGTCATCGACCCCGACGTGCGGCTGGTACGCGGCAACGAGGTGGACCGCCTCTTCCCCGCCGCCGTGGCCATGTACACCGAGGAGGTCGGCGTCTCGCCGCTAATCGAGGACGGCGGGCGCGGCTACCGGCGGCGGGTCGCCGACCTGGTCCGGGCCGGGCGGGCGTACGCGCGGTTCGTCGACGGCCAGGTCGTCTTCAAGGCCGAGCTGGCGGTGGTGACCCGGCACACCGCGCAGGTCCAGGGGGTCTGGGTCGCCCCGGAGTGGCGCGGCCGGGGGATCGCCACGGCGGCGATGGCGGCGGTCACCCGGGACGCGCTGCTGCGGGTCGCCCCGACCGTCAGCCTGTACGTCAACGACTTCAACCTGCCGGCCCGCCGCGTCTACGAACGCTGCGGGTTCCGCCCGGTCGGCACCCTCGCCACCGTCCTCTTCTGACGTGCGCGGGAGCGCGGAGAGCCCGAGGCCCCGACACCCGGGCGGGTGGCGCGGACGGTAAATGCGTTGAAGGCGTCGGCCGGATCACGGAGGGTGGAAACACCGCCACCCGAGTGTCCGGAGGGACCGACATGCGCCTTTTCCGTGACCTGTGGGCCACCTCGGCGCGCCGGATGACGCTGGTGGCGACGCTGATCGTGCTCGGCGCCGCCGGCCAGGCCGCCGCCGCGGCGCTCGCCGGCCCGGTGCTGGTGCACCGCTCGGGCCTCCTGTTCGCGGTCCTGGCCGTGGCGCTGTGCGCGGCCGTCGTCACCGACCTCACCATCGGGCTCGTGATGGCCGGGGTCACCGCCGACTGGTCGGCAGACGTGCGGCGGCGGCTGTGCCGGGTGGCGCTCGGGCAGGACCTGCCCACCCTGGAGGGCACCCCGGTCGGCGAGCTGCTGGACCGCATCGACGGCGACGTCTACCAGGTGGCCTCCGAGGTGCGCGGGCACGGCGTACGCATCGCCCAGATGAGCGCCACCGGCCTGCTCTCCACGGTCGTCGCCATGTTCGTCTGGTGGCCGGCCGGGGTGAGCATGCTCGCCCTGACCGCGCTGCTCGCCCTCGTCCTGCGCCGCCCGACGCGGCGGATCGCCCCGGCCCGGATGGCCGAGGAGGAGGCCTGGACCGACCTCGCCGCCGTGATGGAGGAGGCCGTCCACGGCCAGGACGACGTGCGCACCAGCCTCGCCCGGCCGTACGTGCTGCGGCTCTTCGCCCGCCGCGCGGCGACGGTGCTGGTCCGGGGCAACCTGGTGTGGCGGATGTCGGCGTGGGTGACCGCGACCGGTGCCGGCGTCATCCGCGTCGGCATCGTCGGGGTGGTCCTCGGCGGGGCGTGGGCGCTGGCCGCCGGCCGGATCGACGCGGCCCGGCTGACCGCCGTGTGGCTGCTCGTGCTCGCGTTCGGCGCGACCGTCGAGCACGTCAGCCGGATGGTGCCCGAGCTGCAGTACGCGCTCGGCGCCTGGGGGCGGGTGCAGCTGCTCCAGGACGCCCCGCAGGAGCCGGCCGGCGGCCGGGAGCCCGTCGACGGCGACCTGGTCGTGCGCCATCTCACCTACCGCTACCCGGCCGGCGGCTCCGACGGCGACCGCGCGCCGGCGCTGCGCGACGTCTCGCTGACGTTCGCCCGGGGCCGGTCGTACGCCCTCGTCGGCCGCACCGGATCCGGCAAGTCGACCCTGGCCAAGGTGCTCACCCGGGCCGTGGACCTGCCGCGCGGCACCGTCCTGCTCGGCGACACCGACCTGCTCGACCTCGACGTCGAGCTGCTGCGCCGGTGGATCGCCGTGGTGCCGCAGCGCACCGAGATCCTGGCCGGCACCCTCGCCGAGAACGTCGCGCTGTTCGACCCCGACCTGCTCGCCGACGCCGCCCGGGCGCTGGACGAGCTGGGGCTGACCGGCTGGATCGCCGGGCTGCCCGACGGCCTGGACACCCGGCTGGGCGAGGGCGGGCACGTGCTGTCCGCCGGGCAGGAGCAGCTCGTCGCGTTCGCCCGGATCCTGGTCCGCGACCCGCACGTGGTGATCCTCGACGAGGCCACCGCGCGGCTGGACCCGGTCACGGAGACGCTGGTGCAGCGGGCCACCGACCGGCTGCTCGCCGACCGGATCGGCATCGTCATCGCCCACCGGCTCTCCTCGGTGCGCCGCTGCGACGAGGTGGTGGTGCTGGCCGACGGCGCGGTCGTCGAGGCGGGGCCGCTGCACGCCTCGGAACGGTTCGCCGAGCTGCTGGCCGTCAGCCACGCCTCCGCGTACGCCGGAGCGGGTGTCGGGGCCGGCGCGGGCGTCGGCGGGCGGGCCGGCGGCGCCGCCGTGCTAACCGACCCGCCGCCGTCGGACGCGCCCGGCGGCCCCGCAAGGTCCGCCGCGCCCGTCGGGGCCGCGCGGGTGAAGGTCGAGCCGCCCGAGCTGCCGCCGGCCCCGCGCACCCGCACGATGCGGGAGATCCTCCGCCTCACCACCAACAACCCGCGGTACGGCCTCGCGGCGATCACGCTGTTCGGGCTCGGGGGCCTGCTCGGCCTCGACGGCTCGGTCCTGCCCTGGCTCTGGGCCGACCTGGTCGACGGGGTGGGCGGCCCGTGGTGGCCGGCGGTCGGCATCGTCGCCGCGCTGCTGGTGACGACCCCGGTGCCCTACCTCACCAGCACCATGTTCCCCAACTGGTGGGTGCGGCAGATGCTGCGGATCAGCCTGCGGCTGGTGCACGGGCAGACCGGCCCGCGCCGGATCAGCGGGCACACCCCGGCGGAGGTGGTCGCCCAGGGCGGCGACACCGAACGGGTGGTGATCCTCGCCGACAACATGCTCGACCAGGCCATCTCCGTGCTCATCGTGGTGACCATGACGCTGGTCTCCGGCAGTTGGGTCCCGGCCCTGTTCTTCGCCGGGACGATGGTCGTCTCCGGGCTGGCCGCGACGCTGTTCGGGCCGCGCCTGGAACGCTCGGCGCGGGCCACCGTGGCGGCGCGGGCGGCGTTCGCCACCGCGCTGGTGTCGTCGCTGTCGGCGGCCCGCACGGTGAAGCTGGCCGGCGCGACCCGGCCGGTGCTGGGCCACCTCGCCGACCTCGACACCGCCCGCAGCGAGCGGCAGCGGCGGGAGATCTCCGTGCAGGTCTGGGCCCGGTCGACGCCCGCCCTGGCCAGCGGCCTGCTGCCGATCGGCGCCTGGGCGCTCTACCTCGGCGGCGGGCTGTCCGCCGGGGCGACGCTGGTCGCGGTCTCCACGCTCGGCGCGGCCCGCTGGTTCGCCTGGACGACGGCGTCGCTGGTGTCCCAGCTGCCGTCCGCCCGGGTGTGGACGCGCCGGACGGTCGCGATGGCCGGGGTCGGTGCCTACTCGGCGTCGGTGCCCGGGGTCGACCTGACCGCCGGCACCGCGCCCGCGCCGGAGCCCCCGCCCCGGCGTCCGCTGCGCCGGCTGGAGCTGGCCGGCTTCGGCGCGCTGCACACCGACGGGACGCTCGCCGTCCACGACGTCGACCTGACCGTCGAGCGCGGGCAGCTCGTGCTCGTCGTCGGGCCGGTCGGGTCGGGCAAGTCGTCGCTGCTGCGCGCCCTCGCCGGGATCGTGCACCACACCGGCACCCTGCGCTGGAACGGCGAACCGGTCACCGAGCCGGAGGTGTTCCTGCGTCCCCAGCAGGTCGGCTACGTCGGCCAGCTGCCCCGGGTGCTCTCCGGCACCGTCGCCGACAACGTGGCGCTCGGGCACGACGTGGACGCCGCCGCGGCGGTGTCGACAGCCCAGCTCGAACACGACCTGGCGGCGGCCGGTGGTGTCGGTGAGGGCGGGTTGGGGCTGCTCATCGGGCACAAGGGCACCCGACTGTCCGGCGGGCAGCTCCAGCGGCTGGCGCTGGCCCGGGCGCTGGCCCCGCGTACGGAGCTGCTGGTCGCCGACGACGTGTCCTCGGCGCTGGACGTCACCACGGAGCTGGAGCTGTGGGCGGCGCTGCGCGAGCACGGGGTGACGGTGGTGGGCTCGACGTCGAAGCGGGCGGCGCTGGTCCGCGCCGACCAGGTGGTGGTGCTCGTCGACGGCACGGTCGCGGCCCACGGCCCCTGGCGGGACCTGGAACGGGACTGGGGCCACCTGGCCGGCTGACCCGCCCGCGCCTACGGGCCCGCCGCGCGCCCCGGGCCCGGGGCGCGCGGCGGGTGGGGTCAGAAGGCGCGCTCGTACTGGGCGGGCCAGTCGGGCGTCGCGCCGAGCTTCGCCGCCGCCCGGCGGGGCCAGTACGGGTCGCGCAGCAGCTCCCGACCCAGCAGGACCAGGTCCGCCTCCCCGCCGGCCACGATCTGCTCGGCCTGCTCCGGCTCGACGATCAGGCCGACCGCGCCCGTCGCGACGCCCGCCTCCCGGCGGATCCGGGCCGCGAGCGGCACCTGGTAGCCGGGGCCGACCGGGATGGTGGCCCGGGGAGCCGCGCCCCCGGACGAGGCGTCCACCAGGTCGACGCCGGCCGCCGCCAGCTCCCCGGCGAGCACCACGCTGTCCTCGACCGTCCAGCCGCCCTCGGTCCAGTCGGTGGCGGAGATCCGGGTGAGCACGGGCACGCTCTCGCCGACCGTCGCGCGCACCGCGCGGGCCACCTCCAGGGCCAGCCGCATCCGGCCCGCCCGGTCCCCGCCCCAGCCGTCGGTGCGGTGGTTGGTCAGCGGCGAGAGGAACTCGTGCAGCAGGTAGCCGTGCGCGGCGTGGATCTCCACGGCGGCGAAACCGGCGTCCACCGCGCGGCCGGCGGCGGTGGCGAACGCCTCCACCACCCCCGCGATCCCCGCCTCGTCGAGCGCGGTCGGCACCCGGTAGTCCGGCACGAACGGCTCCGCGCCGGGGCCGACCGGCGTCCAGCCGCCCTCGGCGTCGGGCACCCCGCCGCGCCGGGGCGCCCACGGCCGGTACGTCGACGCCTTGAACCCGGCGTGCGCGAGCTGCACCGCCGGCACCGCGCCCTGCGCCGCGACGAACGCGGTGACCGGCCGCCACGCGTCGACGTGCGCGTCGGACCAGAGCCCGACGTCCTGCGGGCTGATCCGGCCCTCCGGCACCACGGCGGTCGCCTCGGTGAGCACCAGGCCCGCACCACCCACCGCGCGGGAACCAAGGTGTACGCGGTGCCAGTCGGTCGGCAGGCCGTCGGGGCCCGCGCTGTACTGGCACATCGGGGCCAGGGCGACCCGGTTGGGCAGGGTGACGGCGCGCAGCGCCAGGGGCGTGAACAGGCTGCTCATCTCGTGATCCTCCGGAGGCTGTCAGGCGGGGACGGGAGCCGGTTCCCCGGCGCGGGCGGGCCGCCCGGCGTCGCCCGTCCCGGGGTCGGCGGGGCCGCCTCGGCCGGCGTCGCCCGGCTCGGGGTCGGTGAGGTCGCGGCGACCGGCCGAGTCGTAGGCGGCCCGGTCGAGGGTGCCCTCGCGGGCGGCCACGATGGTCGGCACGACGGCCTGGCCGGCCACGTTGGTGGCGGTGCGGATCATGTCCAGGATCGGGTCGATGGCCAGCAGCAGGCCGGCGCCGGCCAGCGGCAGGCCCAGCGTGCTCAGGGTCAGGGTGAGCATCACGATCGCGCCGGTCAGGCCGGCGGTGGCCGCCGAGCCGACCACCGACACGAACGCGATGAGCAGGTAGTCGCCGACGCCCAGGTCCACCCCGAAGACCTGCGCGACGAAGATCGCCGCGAGGGCCGGGTAGATCGCGGCGCAGCCGTCCATCTTCGTGGTCGCCCCGAACGGCACCGCGAACGAGGCGTACTCGCGGGGGACGCCGAGGCGCTCGACGGAACGCTGGGTCACCGGCATGGTGCCGACCGAGGAGCGGGAGACGAACGCCAGCTCGATGGCCGGCCACGCCCCGGCGAAGAAGCGCAGCGGGTTGAGGCGGCCGGCGGCGAGCAGCAGCAGCGGGTAGACCACGAACAGCACGATCGCGCAGCCGACGTACACGGCGGTGGTGAACTTCGCGAGCGGGGCCAGCAGGTCCCAGCCGTACGACGCGACGGCGTTGCCGATGAGGCCGAGGGTGCCGACCGGGGCGAGCCGGATCACCCACCACAGCGCCTTCTGCACGATGCTCAGCAGCGACCGGTTGAGCGCCACGAACGGCTCGGCGGCGTCGCCGACCAGCAGCGCCGCCGCGCCCACCACGAGGGCGAGGAAGACGATCTGGAGCACGTTGCCCTCGACGAACGCGCCGACCGGGTTGGTCGGGACGATGCCGGTGAGGAAGTCGGTCCAGGAGCCGGTGGTCTTCGGCGGGGCGGCGGCGCCCACGTCGAGGGTGACGCCCCGGCCGGGGTCGGTGAGCAGGCCGATGCCGATGCCGATGCTCACCGCGATCAGCGCGGTCGCGCCGAACCAGAGCAGCGTCTTCAGCGCCAGCCGGGCGGCGTTGGCCACGCCGCGCAGGCTGACCACGCTGACCACGATGGCGGTGAAGACCAGGGGCGGCACGGCCAGCTTCAGCAGCTGGACGAAGAGGCCGCCGACGGTGTCGAGGGTGCTGGCCAGCCAGCTCAGGTCGTTGGCGCGGGCGACGAAGCCCAGCGCCACGCCGAGCACGAGGCCGAGCAGGATCTGGAGGGAGAAGGGAAACTTGCGCAGGGCGGAAGCCATGGGAACGTCCAAGCGGAGAGAACGGCGGTCGGGCGGGCGTCAGGAGGAGACGGGCCGCGCCGGACAGACGCCGCTGGCCTGCCGTCGGAGGTCGACGTACAGGCGGACGGTGAGGTCCCAGACGTTGGTCATCGCCCGCCGACGATACGCCCACCCGCTCGCCGGGTGGAAGGACCGCCCTGCGTGAGGCTCCTTACACAGTCAACCGTCGATGCGGCGGGCGGGGCGGCGGCGGGGGGGTCGCGGCGCGGATATCCTGGGGCCGCCCGCCGCGACCCGGCAGGCCCGTTGAGTGTCGGCCTTCCCACCCCGAAGGACTACGTCGATGACCGTGGCATATCTCGTGGCCGGTGTCCGCACCCCCATCGGCCGGTACGCCGGCGCGCTCGCCGGGGTGCGCCCCGACGACCTCGCCGCGCACGTGATCCGGGAGCTGGTGGCCCGCCACCCGTCGGTGGACTGGGCCCGCGTCGACGACGTGGTCCTCGGCTGCGCCAACCAGGCCGGCGAGGACAACCGCAACGTCGCCCGGATGGCGGCCCTGCTGGCCGGGCTGCCCGGCGAGGTGCCCGGCAGCACCGTCAACCGGCTCTGCGGCTCGGGCCTGGACGCCCTGGCCACCGCAGCCCGGCAGGTCGTGGCCGGCGAGGCGGAGCTGGTCGTGGCCGGCGGCGTGGAGAGCATGAGCCGCGCGCCGTTCGTCATGCCGAAGGCCACCGCCGCGTTCTCCCGCGCCGCCGAGGTGTACGACACCACGATCGGCTGGCGGCTGGTCAACCCGCTGATGGAGCGGGGCTGGGGCATCGACTCGATGCCGGAGACGGCGGAGAACGTGGCCGCCGAATTCGGCGTGGACCGCGCCGCCCAGGACGCGTTCGCGTACCGGTCGCAGCAGCGGGCCGCGAAGGCGCAGGCCGACGGCCGGTTCGCCGAGGAGATCGTGCCGGTGACCGTGCCGGCGGGCCGGCGCGAGACGAAGCTGGTCGACGTGGACGAGCACCCCCGGGAGACGACGCTTCCGAAGCTCGCCGCGCTGCCCACCCCGTTCCGCGACGGCGGCACGGTGACCGCCGGCAACTCCTCCGGGGTCAACGACGGCGCGGTGGCGTTGCTGGTGGCCGGCGAGGCGGCGGTGGCCCGGTACGGTCTCACCCCGCTGGCCCGTGTCACCGGGGCGGCGGCGGCCGGCGTGCCGCCAAGGATCATGGGGATCGGGCCGGTGCCGGCGACCCGTAGGCTGCTCGACCGGCTCGGCGTCGGCCTCGACGCCGTCGACGTGATCGAGCTGAACGAGGCGTTCGCCGCCCAGTCGGTGGCGGTGCTGCGCGAGTGGGGCCTGCCCGAGGACGCCGAGCACGTCAACCCCAACGGTGGGGCGATCGCCCTGGGCCACCCGCTGGGGGCCAGCGGGGCCCGGCTGGCCCTGACCGCCGCCCTGGAGCTGCGCCGCCGCGACGCCCGGCGGGCGCTGGCGACGATGTGCGTCGGGGTGGGGCAGGGCATCGCGCTCATGCTGGAGTCAGCCGGCTGACCGGCCGCCCGGCCACGGCCCGGTCGGGAAACAGACCTCGCGAATGGTGGAACCTGCGGCTTAGAGTGTGGAACACCACAGACCTGCGGGTCTGCCGGTCGGCGTGCCCGGCTGTCCCCGTGCCGTGTCCGACGACCGGCACGGCCTGTGGCGCGGCGACCACTGGCGGGAGCGACACAGGATGACGGACGGACTTCCCACCGAGATCGACCTGAGTCGACCGAGCGCGGCCCGGGTCTACGACTACTTCCTCGGCGGCGCGCACAACTTCGAGATCGACCGGCAGTTGGCCGAGCAGATCGCCAGCATGACGCCGAACCTGGCCGCGACCATGCGGGCGGGCCGGGAGTTCCTGCGCCGGGCGGTCCGGGCGCTGCTGGACGCCGGCATCGACCAGTTCCTCGACATCGGCTCGGGAATTCCCACCGTCGGCAACGTCCACGAGGTGGCGCAGGCGGCGAACCCGAAGGCCCGGGTGGTCTACGTCGACATCGACCCGGTGGCGGTGGCGCACAGCCGAGAGCTGCTGGCCGGCAACGACCTGACAGGGGTGATCCACGCCGACCTGCGGCAGCCCGAGGCGATCCTCGCCGCGAGCCGGGCCATGGGCCTGCTCGACCTCGACCGCCCGGTCGGCATCCTGCTCGCCGGGGTGGTCCACTTCGTACCGGACGCCGACCGTCCCGCCGACCTCCTCGCCACCCTGCGGGCGGCAGCCGCCCCGGGCAGCTTCCTCGTCGTCTCGCACTCCACGTTCGAGGACCAGCCGCAGGAGATGCTGGACGCCCAGCGGCTCTCGGCGCGCACCGCCACCGAGATCACGCTGCGCTCCCGCGCCGAGATCACCGGCTTCTTCGGCGACTGGACGATCCTGGAGCCGGGCGTGGTGCACATGCCGCTGTGGCGTCCCGACTCGCCGTCCGACGTGGACGCACACCCCGAGCGGTTCGGCGCGTTCGGCGGCGTCGCCCGGTACGACCAGCCCGCCGGCTAGGCCGACGTGACAGCCGTGCCGGAACCCGGCGGTGACGCCACAGCCCTGCCGGAGCCCGGAGGCGACGCGACCGCCGCGCCGGCGACCGGCGACGACGCCACAGCCCGCGACACGACCACCACGGGCGTGCCGGCGACCGGCGGCGAGGGCTTCAGCCGGGCCGGCGCCCAGTCGTACGCCGCCGCGTGGGCCCGCGCGGCCCGCCGGCTCGGCTTCGTGCCGCTCAGCGCGGCCGAGGCCGAGCGGCTGCTCCTCGACCACACGGAGCAACTGGCCGGGGCGCTGCTGGCCGAGGCGTTCACCGCCCGGCCGGCCGAGAGCGTCGGCCGGGCGCTGGTCGAGGCGCACCTGGCCGAGCCGGGCCTGCTCGACTGGTCGGTCGCGGCGCTCGGGGACCGGCTCGTCGCCCAGGTGCTGCCCGACCGGGCGGGCCGCCCCGGCACGGCCCAGCGGGTCGCCGCCCTCCAGGGTGGGCTCGCCGCCGGGTTCGCCCGGGCGCTGCGCGACCGCACCTTCACCCAGCAGGAACGCATCGCCCGCAGCGCCTGGCAGGCCCGGGACCTCGTCGAGCAGGCGCTGCGCGACAGCGAGGCGCGGTTCCGGGCCGTCTTCGTCGGGGCGGCCATCGGCATCGGCATCGCCGGGGTCGACGGGCAGATCATCGAGGTGAACCAGGCGTTCGCCGACATGCTGGGCTACAGCGTCGGCGAGCTGCGCCGCACGAACGTGGCGTCGTTGTTCCACCCCGACGACGCCGCCGGCATGTGGGAGCTCTACCAGGCGCTCATCGAGGGCAAGCACGACGCGGCCCGGGTGGAGAAGCGCTACTACCGCAAGGACGGCAGCATCGTCTGGACGGACCTGGCCGTCTCGCTGATCCGGCACGACGACGGCCGGCCGCGCTTCACCGTGGCGATGATCGAGGACATCACCGAGCGGTACGAGCTGCAACAGCGGCTGCGCTTCCAGGCGCTGCACGACCCGCTGACCGGCCTGCCCAACCGTACGCTGTTCTTCGAGACCCTCGGCCAGGTCCTCGCCGACGCGGGCCCCGACCACCGGATCGGGGTCTGCTTCCTCGACCTCGACGGTTTCAAGGCGGTCAACGACAGCCTCGGGCACGACCTCGGCGACCGGCTGCTGGTGGTGATCGCCCGGCGGCTGGCCGAGTGCGTCTCCGGGCACGGGCACCTCGTCGCCCGGATGGGCGGCGACGAGTTCGTCATCCTCGTCGACGGCGGCGAGGACATCGACGACGCGGTGGGCGTCGCCGAGATGGCCCTCGCCGCGGTCTCCGCCCCCGTGCACATCGGCGACCAGCAGCTGGCCGTCTCCGCCAGCATCGGCATCGTCGAGTGCCCGGCCGGGGAGACCAGCGCGTCGGAGCTGATGAAGGCCGCCGACACCACCCTCTACTGGGCGAAGGCCGAGGGCCGGGGCCGGTGGGCCGTCTACGACCCCGAGCGCAGCGCCCGCGACATCGCCCGCTCCGCGCTGGTCGCCGGCCTGCCCGCCGCGCTGGACCGGGGCGAGTTCGTGGTCCACTACCAGCCGATCGTGTCGCTGCTCGACTCGTCGATGGTGGCCGTGGAGGCGCTGGTCCGCTGGCAACACCCGGAGCTGGGCCTGGTCGGGCCGGACCAGTTCATCGGGCTGGCCGAGGAGACCGGGCTGATCGTCCGCCTCGGCGAGTGGGTGCTCGGGCAGGCGTGCCGCGACGCCGAGGCGTGGCGTCGCGCGTTCCCCGAGGCGAAGCTGGTGGTCAGCGTCAACCTGGCCGCCCGGCAGGCCAACGACCCGGCCATCGTCGAGACGGTGGCGGGCGCGCTGGGCCGCACGGGCCTCCCGGCCGCGCTGCTCCAGCTCGAACTGACCGAGAGCGCCGTGATGGGCACCGCCGGCGAGCCGCTGCGCGCGCTGCACCAGCTCGCCGACCTGGGCGTACGGCTGGCGATCGACGACTTCGGCACCGGATACTCGAACCTTGCGTACCTGCGGCGGATGCCCATCCACTGCCTCAAGCTGGCGGGGCCGTTCGTGGAGGGCATCCGGCCCGGCGACGCGGGCCTGGCCACGGACGCTGCCGCCGCTGCCGCCTCCGTCTCCGCTGCTTCCACCGACCACCGCGACGAGCGGATCGTGGACGCGCTGGTGCGGCTGGCGCACGCGTTGGAGCTGTGGGTGACCGCCGAGGCGGTGGAGACGGAGGCGCAGGCGGAACGGCTGCGGTCGCTGCGCTGCGACACCGGGCAGGGGCGCTGGTTCGGCCCGCCCGTGCCGGCGGCCGAGATCACCGCTCGGCTGCGCGACGATGCGGAGGGGGCACCGTGAGTCTCACCGATTCGCAGGCGGTGGTGTCGATCGTGGCCGCGCTGGCCATCCTGGCCGGGCTCGCCGGGGTGATCGTGCCGGGCCTGCCCGCGCTGCCGCTGTGCTGGGGCGGGGTGCTGGTCTGGGCGATCTTCGGCACCGCCGGGGCGGGCCGCTGGCTGGTGCTGGCCGCCGCCACGGTCGTCGCCGTCGGCGGTGCCGTCGTCAAGTACCTGTGGCCGGGGCGCAACCTGAAGAACGCCGGCGTGCCGACGTCGTCGCTGCTGGCCGGCGGGGTGCTGGGGCTGGTCGGCTTCTTCGTGATCCCGGTCGTCGGCCTGGTCGTCGGCTTCGTCGGCGGGATCTGGGGAGCCGAGCGGCTGCGGCTGGGCAGCAACCAGCTCGCCTGGCCATCGACGGTGCACGCGCTCAAGGCCGCCGGCCTGTCGATGCTGGTGGAGTTCCTCGCCGGGCTGGTGATCGCCGCGCTCTGGGTGGGTGGCCTGATCCTCGCGTGAACGTCGGGGGTGGCCGGTGCGGCGGCGCGGGGCGGTGCGCCGCGTGTGAGAGAGAGGTGAACGCCCCGCGCCGCCGCGGCCGGGCGTTGCCGAGCGCCCGGTGGGGCCCGTCCGGATCGGGCCTGGTCACGGGCTCAAGGATGCGCGTGACGGCCCGCTCGGGGCAAGGCGATTACTTGGGTACGGGGGTGGGGCGAGCTCGTTGCGGTGCGTCGTGGTGGGGTGTGTTCGTTGCGGTGCGTCGTGGTGGGGGTTCGCCGGGGCCCGCCCGCTCCGGGCGGTCAGGCTTGATCCCTGCGCGGGCGGGCCCCGGCGAACCCCTGACGTGCTAACGGTCCGTACGAGCACTCTCTGGCGGCGGGCTTGGCAGCCGGGGAGCAAGATCGTGCTCGATCAGGGAAAGAGTCCCCATACTGCCGGTGGGAAGCCACACTTTCGTGGATCGAGCACGATCTTGCGCGCTTGCCCCGCCCAAGGGCGGCTTCGGGATGCCGCCCGACGCCGGAACTGCGAGATCTTGGAAGAAGGTGGCCCCTCTGAGGGCCCAAATCTTCCAAGATCTATGCGGACCTCGCTTGTCGGCAGCGACGCGATCCGTCTCTGGTGGCGGCGATCCTGCTGCCTACTGTCTGAGGGCGGGTGCTGTGCTTCTCCCAGACATCGACATGCCCGTTAGGCTGTCTTCGCTCTACTTGCCTCAGAAGTCGACTCTCGCAGGAGGCGATCTTGTGGTGCAAAGTGAAGGAAAACGAGGTAGTTGATCTTTAGCGCCCCAGGTCAGGAAGCCTGCTCCCCGCGCACGCGGGGGTGATCCCTGGGCGGCGTCGTACAACAGCCTCTATCGGCGCTGCTCCCCGCGCACGCGGGGGTGATCCCAGGGCCGGCGACGCGGCGTTCCACGCGGCAGCCTGCTCCCCGCGCACGCGGGGGTGATCCCGCCCTCAACTCGGCGGCGACCGCAGCACCATTCTGCTCCCCGCGCACGCGGGGGTGATCCATGCCCTATCTCGCGGCAGGCGGTATCGCTATCCTGCTCCCCGCGCACGCGGGGGTGATCCTCGAATGGCGAAGGTGGAGGCGTTTCTCGACCGCTGCTCCCCGCGCACGCGGGGGTGATCCCGGCACCGGCAAGGCCGCCCAGGCCGCGAAGAACTGCTCCCCGCGCACGCGGGGGTGATCCCGGGATCGTGTCGGTCGTGACCGGCGCGATCAACTGCTCCCCGCGCACGCGGGGGTGATCCCGGCAGGTCGCCGAGGCCGAGGGCCTGGACGCCCTGCTCCCCGCGCACGCGGGGGTGATCCCGGACGCGGCGCCATGGTGGCAACCGCCCAGTGCTGCTCCCCGCGCACGCGGGGGTGATCCGGTCACTTCCCTCACGCCGTTGGCGACGGACACCTGCTCCCCGCGCACGCGGGGGTTAATCTTCCAGCGGCCCGCCTGGCTGGTCTAGCCAGTTGTTCCTGCGTGGGTGCTAGATGACATGGACTCTTGCGGATTACCTCGGCGGCGCAGGGAGTAGCCGGTGGAGCGGTGCGCGGCTGCCGTGGCGCTCGAATCACCACCGCCTGCGCGCGGAGCGGGGCCAAATGCAGCCCTGCCCAGCCGGCCGGTCGGGATCACCCCCGCGTGCGCGGGGAGCAGCTGGGCATCACCGTCTACGACGCCCAGGGCCAGGGATCACCCCCGCGTGCGCGGGGAGCAGGGGACGGCCTGGGAGGTGCCCTGCACGACGTAGGGATCACCCCCGCGTGCGCGGGGAGCAGAGGAAGTCCCCGACGCCCTTGAACTCCGCCACCGGATCACCCCCGCGTGCGCGGGGAGCAGGTGTGTACCAAAGGTGAATGACATGACTTCATCGGATCACCCCCGCGTGCGCGGGGAGCAGGCTTGCTGACCTGGGGCGCTAAAGATCAACTACCTCGTTTTCCTTCACTTTGCACCACAAGATCGCCTCCTGGCTGCGACCGTTCGGCGGCGCACGCGAGGCTGCGCTGTCAGCGGGCGGCCTCGCGCGCGGGCCAGGGCGAGGCTAGGGGTGCTTGGTGTGCTCGACGAACGCGCGCCAGGTTTGCGGGGAGAAGGCGAGCACTGGACCCGACGGGTCCTTGCTGTCGCGGACGGCGACCACACCGGTCAGGTTGTCGGCCACCTCAACGCATTCGCCGCCAGCGGTGTTGCTTCGGGTGGACTTCTTCCAGTTTGCGCTACTGAGGTCCATGTTGGCTCTCTACTTCCTTCACCAGGGCACCCGAGAGGTTGCGCGGAAGGGCGAGTCCCCGAACGCCCTCCCACCTTGTCAGAAGGGTAGCCACTCCTTCGTCCCCGTTGACCACTGAGCCGCCAAGCTGATTGTCGATATGTCCCACCCAGCTACCGTCTGCCAATCTTGCCAACGCGAGCGGACCGGACAGCCCGACATGCAAGCCAGCATCGGCGGGGATGACGTGGATGTGGACGTGGGGGAGGTCGGCCATTCGCAGCAGGTGGGCGAGTTGTTCGGCCATGATGGCGTCGGTGCGGCGTAGGGCTGCCTCGTCGATCACGGCAATCACTTGGGGCGGGTGTTCGCGTACCAGGATCTCCTGTCGCTCCAGGCGGGCCGCGACCTGCCGCTCGACTTCCGCCTCGGGCTTGGTGTCGTCGAAGCGCAGCACGGCGCGGGCGTAGTTCTCGGTCTGGAGCAAGCCGGGGACGAGCGTGGGGTTGAAGTATCGGAGCTGCGTGGCGTTGCGCTCGGCCTCCAGCCAGGGGCGGAACCACGAGGGCTGGCCGTCCCGTTCGGCCATTCGCAGCAGGGACTCGAACAGGCCGCCCGTGTCGAGCACCTCGTCCATTCGCTTGACGTACGCCTTGTCGAGCGGCCGGGTGCCGGTCTCCACGGCCGAGATCGTCGAGGCGGAGTAGTTCGCACGTCGGCCGAGTTCCTCCTGGTTGAGGCCGGCGGCTGTCCGGATGCGACGGAGTTGCGTGCGTATCAGATCGGCGGTCTGTTCGCTTTCCATGCCTTCTCCAGATCTTCGTCGTGATCGCCAGGCGTCGCCCGGTCCTGCCGGGCGTCGTCGAGGGCTGCCGAGCGCGGCGAGGTGATTCCAGACGTGCACCGGGACCAGGCGCGATGGCTTCTCAGCGTAGTTCCGCGATCAGCAGACTGTCACCCGGCGGGCCGGTGTGCAGGGTGTTGCCCGCCCGGTCTTCGAGTCAGGGAGGGCGCATGCGCAGGCATCGTGGCGGGCGGCACTCGGGGTGTCCACAGTGAATCCGCTGGTCATGGTGGGTGACGTGTTGACGCTTCAGCCGTGTGACTACTGCATCGGGCAGGTGGTGCTGCGGCTGAAGGTCACCTACGTGCCCCGGTACGCGAACTTCCTGGCGTCGCGGTGGGTGCGGCTGGAGGGGCTGGAGCTGCGCCCCGACGGCACGCCGGGCCGGGAGCGCGTCGTCATGGTCCGGGTGCAGGCGATCCGCGACTCCCCGCCGGTCCGCCCGGGGCCGGAGGTGCGGGGGCGGTGACGGGCCAGCACCCACCGAGGTACGCGGGCGGTCCCTGCTTCACCTGCGGCAGGCCGTGGCCGTGCTTCGAGCGGCAGGTGGCGAGCCTCGTCGAGTTCGCCGGCATGGGGGACCTGCTCGTGGCGTACATGGGTGACTGGTATCGGCTCGGGGTCGAGGAGCGCAGGCGGCGCGGCCTGCCGTTCGACCCGGAGCTGGAGGCGCGGCACCTCGGGTGGCTCGACATGGTCCTGCCGGCGCGGGGCGAGCAGCGGGGCGGCGATGGCTGAGACGACGTCGAGGAAGCCGGCCTGCGGGGACCTGCTGCACGTCACGCGGGCCGCCAGCGTGCAGTTCGTCCGGCCGATCTTCTTCCGGGTGATCCGCGTCCACGAGGACTGGCACACCTACCACGGGTGGCTGTGGCTGGACGGCTACGAGGTGGACGCGCGGGGCGACGCCGTGGCCCGCCGCTCGATCTACGTGCAGCCGGCGGGGCTGCGCCGGTTGGCCGGCGTCCCGCGCCCGGCGGCGGCGCGCCCCGGGCGGCAGGCCGTGGCGTATTGACCATCGTGATCGGCGGGACGAGACTCGGGCGCACGCGTTTCCGGCAATCCTCGCCAGGAGGTGTGCAGTGGCCACGACGCCCGCGCCGACCGCCGAACAGCCGATGGACGACGACGCCCGCCGGCTCGCCGAACTCGGTTACCAGCAGGAGTTGCGCCGCAAGTGGAGCGGCTTCTCCAACTTCGCGATCTCGTTCTCGATCATCTCGATCCTGGCCGGCTGCTTCACCACGTTCGGCCAGGCGTGGAACAACGGCGGGCCGGTCGCCATCTCCTGGGGCTGGCCGCTGATCTCGCTGTTCATCCTGGTCATCGGCTTCTGCCTGGCCGAGCTGGTGTCGGCGTACCCGACGGCGGGCGGCATCTACTGGTGGGCGGCGAAGATGGGCCGGCCGGTGCACGGCTGGTTCACCGGCTGGCTCAACCTGATCGGCCTGGTGGCGGTCACCGCGTCGGTCGACTACGGCTGCGCCACGTTCCTCAATCTCACCCTGTCGGCGCTGTTCGACGGCTGGGCGGGGACGCTGCGGCAGGCGTTCGTGCTGTTCGTGATCATCCTGGCGCTGCACGGGCTGATCAACATCTTCGGGCACCGGATCATCGACGTACTCCAGAACGTCTCGGTGTGGTGGCACGTGGCCGGCGCGGCGGCGGTGGTCGCCATCCTGGTGTTCGTCCCGGAGGAGCACCAGAGCTTCCAGTTCGTCTTCACCGAGCGGTTCGACAACTCCGGCTTCGGTGACGGCGGCACCGGTGGGTGGACCTTCTGGTTCTACGTGCTGCCGCTGGGCTTCCTGCTCACCCAGTACACGATCACCGGCTTCGACGCCTGCGCGCACGTGTCGGAGGAGACCCGGGGCGCGTCGAAAGCTGCCGCGCAGGGGCTGTGGCGGTCGATCTTCTATTCGGCGGTGGGCGGCTGGATCCTGCTGCTCGCGTTCCTGTTCGCCGCCACCGACGTGGACGCGATCAACGCGGCCGGCGGGTTCTCCGGGGCGATCTTCGAAACGGCGCTCACCCCGTTCTTCTTCAAGACCGTCATCATCGTCTCCACCATCGGGCAGTTCTTCTGCGGCATGAGCTGTGTGACGTCGATGTCGCGGATGGCGTACGCGTTCAGCCGGGACCGGGCGGTGCCGGGCTGGCGGCTCTGGTCGAAGGTGGACCGCAACGGCACCCCGGTCAACGCGATCGTCGGCGCGACCGTGGCCGGGCTGGTGCTCACCCTGCCGGCGCTCTACGAGAGCCCGTCCGGGATCCCGGTGGCCTTCTACGCGGTGGTCTCGGTCGCGGTGATCGGGCTCTACCTCTCCTTCGTCATCCCGATCGTGCTGCGGCTGCGGATGGGCGACCGGTTCACCCCCGGCCCGTGGACGCTCGGCCGCCGCTACAAGGTGCTCGGCTGGGTCGCGGTGGTCGAGATCGCGATCATCTCGGTCTACTTCGTGCTGCCGATCGTGCCCGCCGGGGTGCCCGGCCACGCCGACTTCAGCTGGTCGGCGGTCAACTACGCGCCGCTCGCCGTGGGCGGGGTGCTGCTCGTCGTCGCCGTCTGGTGGTACGCCTCGGCGCGCAAGTGGTTCACCGGCCCCCGCCGTACGGTCGAGGGGTTTGCCGACGGCTCCGGCGCGGGCATTGACGGTGATCCGGTCAGGCAGTAGACCTTGGTGATGGAGGCCCGCGCATGAGCAGAGCACCGCTGTCCCTCGAAGAGTTACGGGCGGCGGTCGCCGCCGGCAAGCTCGACACCGTGGTGCTGGCCCTGGTCGACATGCAGGGCCGGTTGCAGGGCAAGCGGTTCCACGCGCCGTTCTTCCTCGACCAGGTGGTGGAGAACGGCAGCGAGGGGTGCAACTACCTGCTCGCCGTCGACGTCGACATGAACACCGTCGACGGCTACGCGATGTCGAGCTGGGAGCGCGGGTACGGCGACTTCGCCATGGTGCCCGACCTGGAGACGCTGCGCCGGGTGCCGTGGCAGCCGGGGACGGCGATGCTCCTGGCCGACCTGGCGTGGCTGGACGGGTCGGGCCCGGTGGTCGCCTCGCCCCGGCAGATCCTGCGCCGTCAGCTCGACCGGCTCGCCGCGCACGGCCTGACCGCGTACGCGGGCACGGAGCTGGAGTTCGTCCTCTACCGCGACTCGTACGAGGACGCCTGGCGGCGCGGCTACCGCGAGCTGACCCCGGCAAACCAGTACAACGTCGACTATTCTCTGCTCGGCACCTCCCGGGTGGAGCCGCTGCTGCGGCGCATCCGCACCGAGATGGCCGGCGCGGGCCTGACCCCGGAGAGCGCGAAGGGCGAGTGCAACCTCGGCCAGCACGAGATCGCCTTCCGCTACGACGAGGCGGTGGCCTGCGCCGACCACCACGTGATCTACAAGAACGGGGCGAAGGAGATCGCCGCCCAGGAGGGCATGTCGATCACCTTCATGGCCAAGCCGAACGCGCGGGAGGGCAACTCCTGCCACATCCACTTCTCGCTGCGCGACGCCGACGGGCGCTCGGCGATGCTCGGCGACGGGCCCGCGCACCTGAGCGTCACCGGGCAGCGGGTGCTGGCCGGGCTGCTCGACACGATGCGCGAGTTCAGCCTGCTGTTCGCCCCGAACGTCAACTCCTACAAGCGCTACCAGCCGGGGTCGTTCGCCCCGACGGCGCTGCGCTGGGGCACCGACAACCGCACCTGCGCGCTGCGGCTGGTCGGCCACGGCCAGGGGATGCGGGTGGAGAACCGGGTGCCGGGGGCGGACGTCAACCCGTACCTGGCGATCGCCGCCCTGGTGGCGGGGGCGGTGCACGGCATCGAGCGGGAGCTGGAGCTGGGCGAGGAGTGCACCGGCAACGCGTACGACGATCCGGCCGCGGAGCGGGTCCCCGGCACCCTGCGCGACGCGCTGGGCCTGTGGGAGTCCTCGACGATCGCCCGCGCGGTCTTCGGCGACGAGGTCCACGCCCACTACGCCAACATGGCGCGAGTGGAGCTGCGCGCCTTCGACGCCGCAGTGACGGACTGGGAACTCCAACGCGGCTTCGAGCGCCTCTGACCCACCCTTTTCTCTCCCGCGATCTTGCAGTTGGGGCCCCTGCTATGGGAGCTTGGCGGCATTTGCGGGGGCCGAAACTGCAAGATCGCGGGAGCTGGAGAGGGAGGGGGCAGGGTGGGGGACGTGACGCGGGTGGTCGATCCCGCCAGCGCAACGGTGCTGGGGGAGGTCGTCGCTGCGGGGGAGCGCGAGGTCGATGCCGCCATCGCGCGGGCCGCCGCCGCGTTTCCGCGCTGGCGGGGGATGCCGCCGGGGGAGCGGGCGCGCCTGCTGCGGCGGTTCGCCGCCCTGGTCGACGCGCACCTGGAGGAGCTGGCGCTGCTGGAGGTGCGCAACTCCGGGCACACCATCGGCAACGCCCGCTGGGAGGCCGGCAACGTCCGCGACGTCCTCGACTACTACGCGGGCGCGCCGGAGCGGCTGACCGGGCGGCAGATCCCCGTGCCCGGCGGGCTGGACGTCACCTTCCACGAGCCGCTGGGCGTGGTCGGGGTGATCGTGCCGTGGAACTTCCCGATGCCCATCGCCGCCTGGGGGTTCGCCCCGGCGCTCGCCGCCGGCAACACGGTGGTGCTCAAGCCGGCCGAGCTGACCCCGCTGACCGCGCTGCGCCTGGCCGAGCTGGGCCGCGAGGCCGGCCTGCCCGAGGACGTGTTCACCGTGCTGCCGGGCCGAGGCGACGTGGTCGGCGAGCGGTTCGTCACCCATCCGGCCGTACGCAAGGTCTGCTTCACCGGGTCCACCGAGGTCGGCACCCGGATCATGGCCGGCTGCGCCGCCCAGGTGAAGCGGGTGACCCTGGAACTGGGCGGCAAGAGCGCGAACGTCGTCTTCGCCGACGCCGACCTGGAGCGGGCGGCGGCCACCGCGCCGTACGCCGTCTTCGACAACGCCGGCCAGGACTGCTGCGCCCGGTCGCGGATCCTGGTGCAGCGCCCGGCGTACGACCGGTTCCTGGAGCTGCTGGAGCCGGCCGTGCGGGCGCTGCGGGTGGAGGACCCGGCGCGGGAGACGGCCGAGATGGGCCCGCTGATCTCCGCCGCCCAGCGGGACCGGGTCGCCGGGTACGTCGACGGGGCGCGGGTGGCGTTCACCGGCTCCCGCCCCGACGGCCCCGGCTTCTGGTACGCCCCGACGGTGCTGCTCGCCGACTCCCCGGCCGACCGGCACTGGCGGGAGGAGATCTTCGGCCCGGTCGTGTCGGTGCTCCCCTTCGACGACGAGGCGGACGCGGTCCGGCTGGCCAACGACACCGAGTACGGCCTGTCCGGCTCGATCTGGACCCGGGACGTGGGCCGGGCCCTGCGGATGGCGCGGGCGGTCGAGGCGGGCAACCTCAGCGTCAACTCGCACTCCTCCGTGCGGTACTGGACCCCGTTCGGCGGGATGAAGCGTTCCGGGCTGGGCCGCGAGCTGGGCCCGGACGCGCTGCACGCCTTCACCGACGTCAAGAACGTGTTCATCAGCACGGAGGAGTGAGATGCAGGGACGGCTTCAGGACCGGGTCGCGGTGGTGACCGGTGCGGGCAGCGGGATCGGGCTGGCCACGGCGCGGCGGTTCGCCGCCGAGGGGGCGCGGGTGGTCTGCGTCGACGTCGACGCGGCGGCGGGCGAGCGGGCCGCGCAGGAGGTGGGCGGCGAGTTCGTCGCCTGCGACGTGGCCGACGAGGCGGCCGTGCGGGAGCTGTTCGACGGGGTGGCGCAGCGGCACGGCCGGGTGGACGTGGCGTTCAACAACGCGGGCATCTCCCCGCCCGACGACGACTCGATCCTGGAGACCGGGCTCGACGCCTGGGAGCGGGTGCTGCGGGTCAACACGACGAGCGTCTACCTGTGCTGCAAGTACGCCATCCCGCACATGCGCCGGCAGGGCAAGGGCTCGATCATCAACACGGCGTCGTTCGTGGCGCTGATGGGGGCGGCCACCTCGCAGATCGCGTACACGGCGAGCAAGGGTGGGGTGCTGGCGATGACCCGGGAGCTGGGCGTGCAGTTCGCCCGGGAGGGCATCCGGGTCAACGCGCTGTGCCCCGGGCCGATCGCCACCCCGCTGCTGATGGAGCTGTTCGCCGCCGACCCGGAGCGGGCCGCCCGCCGCCTCGTGCACGTGCCGATGGGCCGGTTCGGCCAGCCGGAGGAGATCGCCGCGGCGGTGGCGTTCCTGGCCAGCGACGACTCCTCGTTCATGACGGCGGCGCAGTTCGTGGTCGACGGCGGGATCACCGGCGCGTACGTCACCCCGCTGTGAGGCGCGGCGGGGCCGGCACGCGTCCCGGCCCCGCCTTCCCGTCATGCGGGAAGTGCTGTCCCACTTTTCGGTAGGCGGTGCCAGGATGGCGACATGAAGGTTCACGAGGCCATCGACGGGCGGCTACGCGAGTTCATCGAGGAGCAGGCCGTCTTCTTCGTCGCCACCGCGCCCTCCGGGGCCGACGGGCACGTCAACGTCTCGCCGAAGGGCATGCGCGGCACCTTCGTCGTCCTCGGCCCGCACCGGGTCGCCTGGATCGACTTCCACGGCAGCGGCGCGGAGACGATCGCCCACCTGCGGCAGAACGGCCGCATCACGCTGATGTTCTGCGCCTTCGCCGGGCCGCCGAACATCGTCCGGCTGCACGGCCGGGGCACGGCGGTGACGGTGGAGGACGCCGGCTTCGCCGAGCGGCTCGCCGACTTCCCCGACCCGCCGGACCTGCACTCCGCCCGCGCGGTGATCACCGTCGACGTCGACCGGGTCAGCGACT
The DNA here is from genome assembly GCF_000876225.1 of Micromonospora haikouensis. NCBI lineage: Bacteria > Bacillati > Actinomycetota > Actinomycetes > Micromonosporales > Micromonosporaceae > Micromonospora > Micromonospora haikouensis. Next base: position 2,151,082 of record NZ_JXSX01000001.1, read on the forward strand.
CCTGCGGGTACGCCGTCCCCCTGATGCGGTACGAGGGCGACCGGGACCTGCTGATCCGCGCGCACTCCCGCCGCACCGCCGAGGACCTGGTGACCTACCGGGCCACGAAGAACGCCGCGAGCATCGACGGCCTGTCGGTCTTCTGACCCCCGGCGGCGTCCCGTGCGGATGAGACGCGGGTAACCAGCGCATCACGGCGGGGATGCGTTACGTTGCTGGTCCGTCTGGGTACAAGGCGGGGCACGGCGGCGGCGATCATGCGGTCGCCGGGGGTGACGGCCGGCGCGGGAGGATGCATGAGCTCGGCCCAGGGGGGCGAGGACGGGCAGCATCCGTCCGTCGGGACCGTCGCGGAGACGTTCCCGCCGCTGCTCACGGCCGCGTGCGCCGCCGGCGGCGAGATGGGCGAACGCCTGCTCCGCTTCGACTGGGCGGCCAGCCCGCTCGGCGCCCCGTCCGGCTGGCCGCCGGCGCTGTGCCACGCGGTCGCCATGATGCTCTCCTCCCGGGCGCAGATCGTCATGTTCTGGGGCCCCGAGCACCGCGCCTTCTACAACGACGCCTACCTGCCCACCATCGGCGACAAGCATCCCCACGCCATCGGCCAGCCCGCCAACGAGCACTGGCGGGAGACCTGGGACGTGCTCGGGCCCCTGCTGGACTCGGTGCACAAGACCGGCGAGCCGTACCGGGGCGAGAACCACCCCTTCGTGCTGCACCGGCACGGCTTCCTGGAGGACGTCTACTTCGACATCTCGTACGACCCGATCCGCGCCGCCGACGGCGGCATCGACGGCGTCCTCTGCCTCGTGAACGAGACCACCGGGCGGGTGCTCGGCGAGCGCCGGCTGCGCGCCCTGGCCGAGCTGGGCTCCGACCTGGCCGAGGCGGAGAACGTCGCGGCCCTGGGCCGGGCCGCCGCCGGGGTGCTCGACCGGCACCGGGCGGACGTGCCGTTCGCCCTGCTCTACCTGCGCGACGACGCCGGGAAGCTCACCCTCGCCGGGCGCAGCGGCACCGGGCTGCCCGCCCCCGCCGGGCGCAGCGGCACCGGGCTGCCCGCCCCCGCCGGGCGCAGCGGCACCGGGCTGCCCGCCCCCGCCGGGCGCGGCGGCGCCGACGACGCCGACGGGGCGGTCGCGCCGCTGCCGCTCGGCGAGGCGGCCACCGCGACGGTGAGCCGGGTCGCCGACGGCGGGTCCGCCACCACCATCGACGTGGCCGACCTGCTGCCGCATCTCGACGCCGGCGCCGCCGCGCAGGCGCTGGTGCTGCCGGTCACCGCGACCCACGAGCCGGTGGGGGCGCTCGTCGTGGGCGTCTCCGCCCGGCTGCCGTTCACCGACGAGTACCGCACCTTCTTCGACCTGATCGCCGCCCAGCTCTCCCGCGCCGTCGGCCGGCAGCGGGCCTACGAGCAGGAGCGGGACCGGGCCGCCGAACTGGCCGCGCTCGACCGCGCCAAGACGAACTTCTTCGCCAACGTCAGCCACGAGTTCCGCACCCCGCTGACCCTCGTGCTGGGCCCGCTGGAGGAACTGCTCGCCGACCCGACGCTGCCCGATCCCCACCTCGACCGGCTCACCATGATGCACCGCAACGCGCTGCGCCTGCTCAAGCTGGTCAATACCGTGCTCGACTTCTCCCGCCTGGAGTCCGGCCGGCTGGCCGCCCACTACCAGCCCACCGACCTCGCCGACTACACCGCCCGGCTGGCCAGCACCTTCCGCTCGGCCACCGAACGCGCCGGCCTGCGCCTGGTCGTCGACTGCCCGCCGCTGCCCGCGCCGGTGTACGTCGACCGGGACATGTGGGAGAAGATCGTGCTCAACCTCGTCGCCAACGCGGTGAAGTTCACCTTCGACGGCGAGGTGCGGGTCCGCGTCCGGGCGGTGGACGGCGCGGCCCGGCTGGAGGTCGCCGACACGGGCGTCGGCATCGCGCCCGAGGAGTTGCCGCACGTCTTCGAGCGGTTCCACCGGGTGCCCGGCGTCCGTTCCCGCACCCACGAGGGCACCGGGATCGGGCTGGCGCTGGTCCGCGAGCTGGTGGAGATGCACGGCGGCCGGGCCGAGGCCACCAGCGTCGCCGACCGGGGCAGCACGTTCACCGTGACCGTGCCGTTCGGCTCCGCCCACCTGCCCGCCGACCGGGTCGCGGCCGACGCGCCGGCCGCGCCGCCGGAGCTGGGGCAGGCCCGGCTCTTCGCGGCCGAGACCGCGCTGTGGACCGGCGCGCCGGGTCGGCCCGGAGCCGGGGAGGCGGCCGGGTCGACCGGCGGCGAGCGGGCCGCGGCGGGCCGCATCCTGCTCGCCGACGACAACGCCGACCTGCGCGAACACGTCACCCGGCTGCTGCGCCCGTCGTGGGAGGTGGTGGCCGTGCCGGACGGCGTCGAGGCGCTGCGCCGGGCCGTGGAGGCACCCTTCGACCTGGTGCTCACCGACGTGATGATGCCCCGGCTCGACGGCTTCGGCCTGGTGACCGCGCTGCGCGCCGACCCGCGTACCCGGCACGTGCCCATCGTGCTGCTGTCGGCCCGGGCCGGTTCGGCGGAGGCCGTCGCCGGCCTCGCCGTCGGCGCGGACGACTACCTGACCAAACCCTTCTCCGGCGAGGAGCTGATCGCCCGGGTCCGGGCCAACGTCGAGCTGGGCCAGCTCCGGGGGCAGATCATCCGGCGGCTGCGGGCCCTGGCCGACGCCGCCGTCGCGGTGAACACCGCCCGCACCACCGCCGAGGTGCTCCAGGTGGCCGCCCGGCACGCGCTCGGCCTCGCCGAGGCCGCCCGGGTGGTGGTCACCTCCAGCGGGGCCCGCTACGAGGCCGACGGCGGCGGGACGGCCGCCGTCGAACCGTCCGTCGTGCTGCCGCTGACCGGCAGCGCCGGGGAGACGCTGGGCGAGCTGCGGGTCTGGGGCCACGCCGAGGACGCCGCCGACCCCGGCCACGCCGCGCTGACCCAGCTCGCCCGGCTGGTCGGCGTGCGGCTGGAGAACGCCCAGCTCTACGAGGCCGAGCACCGCGTCGCCACCACCCTCCAGCACAGCCTGCTGCCCCGGTCGCTGCCCCGGCTGCCCGGCGCGGTGGTGGCCAGCCGCTACCTGCCCGGCAGCGCCGACGTCGAGGTCGGCGGCGACTGGTACGACGTGATCCGGCTCGACGACGACGAGCTGGTCCTGGTCATCGGCGACGTCGTCGGCAAGGGCGTGCGGGCCGCCGCCTCGATGGGCCAGCTCCGCAACGCGCTTCGGGCGTACGTGCTGGAGGGCTACGACCCCGGCGAGTCGCTGACCCGGCTCAACCGGCTGGTGGGCTCGGCGGAGCAGCCGTCGTTCGCGACCGTGGTCTGCCTCTGGTTCTCGCCCCGCACCGGCCGGCTCCGCTACGCCAGCGCCGGGCACCCGTCCCCCCTGCTGATCCGAGGAGACGACGTGGCGTTCCTGCACGACCGCGCGCTCGGGCCGCCGGTCGGCGCGATCCCCGGCGCGTCGTACCGGACCGTGGACGACGCGCTGGCCCCCGGGGCCCGGCTGCTGCTCTACACCGACGGGCTGATCGAGGACCGGCAGCTCGGCCTCGACGCGGCCCTCGCGCAACTGCGCGCCGACGCGGCCGGCGGCGAGCACGTCGCCGACCTGGTCGACGCGGTCGTGGAGCGGGTCGCCGCGCGTCCGCTGCGCGACGACGTGGCGGTGCTCGCGCTGGAGGCGACCGAACCGAACCGGTTCGCGCTGCGGCTGCCCGCCGACCCGACCCGGCTGAGCGTGCTGCGTCGGCGGCTGGAGGACTTCCTCACCGCCCACCGGGTCGGCGAGAACGACCTGTTCGACCTCACCGTCGCGGTCTCCGAGGCCGCCGCGAACGCCATCGAGCACCCGGTCTGCCCGGCCGAGCCGACCATCGGCGTGGAGGTGACCATCGCCGACGGCACGGTGGTGGCGACGGTCCGGGACAGCGGGCAGTGGCGGGAGTCGACCGGCGCGGGTTTCCGCGGGCGCGGACTGGCGCTGATCAGGGCCCTCGGCGACCTGACGGTCAGCCGTACCGCCGAGGGGACGCAGGTGACGCTGCGCCGGCGGCTGCGGAACTGAGCGCGCCCGGCGGGCCTCGGCCGTGCTGGCCGCGGGCCGGGGCGCGGCTCGCCGGGGCTCAGCTCGCCGGACGGGGTTCAGGCGGGGGCGACCCAGTCCTGACCGGCCAGGCCGGAGATCTCCAGCACCCGGCGGACCTGCCGCGACGGCAGCACGGTGAGCACGCCCGGGAAGCGCTGGGCGAGCCGGACCACGGCGTGGATCGCCGCCGAGTCGAAGAACGTGACCTCCCGCAGGTCGAGGGTCACCCGACCGGCCGGCTCGCGTAGCGCGGCCTGGAGCATCGTGTCGGCGGTGGCCATGTCCACCTCGCCGACGACCACCACGCGGACGTGGTCGCCGTCGGTCTCCGTGCGGGCGGAGAAGACGGGAGCGGCACCCCCTTGATCCACGCAGAACACGATGGCACAGCGGAGGTGGCTCGGCAACAACCGGTCGGCCGAGGCCACGGGTCGGCCGCCGCCACCGCCGGGCACCCGGCCGCGCCGCCCGCCGCCCGGCCGGCGATAGGCTTGCGCCATGACCGTCCGTGCGCCGCTGACCCCCGGCACGCTCACCCCGACGCGACCGGTGCCGCCCCACATCGTCCGACCGGAGTACGTGGGCAAGAAGCAGCCCCGGCAGTGGACCGGCTCGCACGTGCAGACCCCGGAGACCATCGAGCGGATGCGGGTCGCCGGCCGGCTCGCCGCCCAGGCCACGCAGCTCGCCGGCGAGCACTGCAAGCCGGGGGTGACCACCGACGAGATCGACCGCGTGGTGCACGAGTTCCTCTGCGACCACGGGGCCTACCCGTCGACGCTGGGCTACAAGGGCTTCCCGAAGTCCTGCTGCACCAGCCTCAACGAGGTGATCTGCCACGGCATCCCCGACTCCACCGTGCTGTGCGACGGCGACATCGTCAACGTCGACGTGACCGCGTACATCGGCGGGGTGCACGGCGACACCGACGCCACCTTCTGCGTCGGCGAGGTCGACGAGGAGGCCCGGCTGCTGGTCGAGCGGACCCACGAGGCGATGATGCGGGGGATCAAGGCGGTCGCCCCGGGCCGGCAGATCAACGTGATCGGCCGGGTCATCGAGTCGTACGCCAAGCGGTTCGGCTACGGGGTGGTCCGCGACTTCACCGGCCACGGCATCGGGGAGGCCTTCCACAGCGGCCTCTACGTGCCGCACTACGACAGCCCCCGACCGACCGACGTGATGGAACCGGGCATGACGTTCACCATCGAGCCGATGATCACCCTCGGCACCCACCAGTACGACATGTGGGACGACGGCTGGACGGTCGTCACGAAGGACCGGAAGTGGACCGCCCAGTTCGAGCACACGATCCTCGTCACCGAGGACGGCCACGAGATCCTGACCCTGCCGTGAGCGACACCCCGGCGGCGCTGCGCGAGGCGCACCACGCGGACGTGTCCGGCGGCTGGCTGCGGCCGGCCGTGTTCGGCGCGATGGACGGCCTGGTCACCAACATCGCCCTGATCGCGGGCGTCGGCGGCGGCGGGGTGTCGCCGCACAGCATCGTGCTCACCGGCGTCGCCGGCCTCGTCGCCGGCGCGATCTCGATGGGCCTCGGCGAGTACACGAGCGTCCGGTCGGCCAACGAGCAGGTCGCCGCCGAGGTCGCCAAGGAACGCCGCGAGCTGGAGCGGCACCCGGAGGCGGAGGCCCGCGAGCTGGCCGACGCGTGGGTGGCCCGGGGGCTGTCCCGCGACCTCGCCACGCAGGTCGCCGAGGCGGTGCGGGCCAACCCGGAGGAGGCGCTGCGGGTGCACGTCCGGGAGGAGCTGGGCGTCGACCCGGACGACCAGCCCAGCCCGTGGGCGGCGGCGATCTCGTCGTTCCTGTTCTTCTCGGTCGGCGCGCTGATCCCGCTGCTGACCTACCTGCTCGGCGCCACCAGCCTGTGGCTCGCGCTGGCCGTCGGCGGGGTCGGGCTCTTCGCGGCCGGGGCGATCGTGGCCCGGTTCACCAACCGCGCCTGGTGGAGCAGCGGCCTGCGGCAGCTCCTCCTCGGCGCGGCGGCGGCCGCCGCGACGTACCTGGTCGGCACGCTCATCGGCATCCAGGGCGGCCTGTAGGCAGGCGCGCCGGTCAGCCGGCGAGGAGGTCGTCGACGGTGCCGTCCACGGGGCGGCCCCGGGCGGCCAGCTCCTCGGCCTGCCGGGCCAGCACCGCGCCGACCTCGGTCATGTCCGCCCCGGCCAGGCCGGTGCGGCGCACCGCGTCGCCCGGGTCCCGGAAGTAGGTGCGGCCGAGCAGCCCGTTGACCGTGGCCGCCGCGAGCCGGGCCTCGCCGAGCATCAGCAGTGCCTGGTCCGTCTCGTACCACCCGGCGAGCCGGGCGGCCCGGGCGTGCGCGGCGCAGCCCCTGTACCACGCCTGCCGGGCGGCGCCGGTGAACTCCGCCGGCCGGGCCCGGGCGAGCGTGGCCAGGTGCTCGTCGCGCAGGGCCGGCAACCATCCGGTCGGGTCGTGCAGCGCCCGGGTGGTGACGTACCGGTCGGCGACCAGCGGCCACAGCGCTGTGATCGACCGGGCCCGCTCCAGGTGGTCGTCGGCGGCCGTGACGGTCAGGTCGACCAGCACCCCGTCCACCCGACGGGTCGCCGGTCGCGGCCCCGTGCCGGGCCGGTAGGTGGCGATCAGCAGCCCGACCTCGCTGTCCCCGCCGCCGTCGTCGTCGCCGTGGGCCAGCGGGCCGTGCACCGCCACGGCCAGGACGTCGGCCGGGAAGCGCCGCCGGGCCGTCGCGGCGACCCGCTCCGCCACCGACCACCGGGGGTCGTCCTGGTAAGGCTCCACGCGGCTCCACCCTAGTCAACCGGCGGCGGGACCGCCCGGTCCGCCGCGCCCGGTGCCGGCCCGGTCAGCGGGGCACCAGGCGGAAGACCCGGATCTCCCGCCCGCCGGCCCGCTCGACGTACGTCTCGTACGCTGGCCACTCGGTGGTCAGCAGCCTCCAGAGCCGGTCGCGTTCCGCGCCGGTGGCCACCTCGGCCCGCACCGCCAGTCGTCGCCCCCGCACGTCGACCTCGGCGGTCGGGTCGGCGAGCAGGTTCAGCGCCCAGGCGGGCTGGTGCTGCTGCCCCCAGTTGGAGCCGACCACCACGAAGGCGTCGCCGTCCGGCACGTACAGCAGGGGGTTGCTGCGCGGCAGGCCCGAGCGGCGGCCGGTGGTGGTGATGACCAGCGAGGGGACCAGGCCCAGCGCGACCACCCGCCCCCGGGTGAGCCGGCCGACCGCCCGGTCGACGGGGACGAGCAGCCGGATCGTGGCGCCGAACCAGCGGTGATGGCCGAGGCGGCGGGTCAGGGTACCGATAGCGGACACGCGGCCAGTGTGCCGCCTGGGCGGCAGTCAGTCGAGGCGGCGCTCGACGGCCAGCCGGGAGCGGGTGAACAGGGCCGCGCCGGCCATCGCCACCAGCGGCACCACCACCAGCACGCCCAGCGTGAGCCACGGGACCACGATCGGGTACGGCTCCTGCACCGGCCAGGCCGTGGCGATCCGGCGGTTCAGGGCGACCAGGATGATCACCGCCGTGCCCAGCCCGACCACGATGCCCAGCGCCGAGCCGAGCACGGCGATCACCCCGGCCTGGCACAGCGAGAGCACCCGCCGCATCCGAGGGCTGGCGCCCACGGCACCGAGGGTGGACAGGTCCGCCCGCCCCTCGGCGGCGGCGAGGCCGGTGGCGACCGCCGCCGCGCCCACCGTGATCAGGCCGGAGCCGATGGCCAGCACCAGCAGCAGCGACCGCTCGTCGCTGCCCCACGTCCCCCGCTCGACGATCACGTCGAGCCGGCCGAGCCGGCGCAGCTCGACGTCGAGGCGGTCCTGCTGGGCGGAGGTCGGGGCGGCGGCGGTGGCCACCGCGTACCCGATCTGGCGGGTGTCGAGCCCGAGCCGGGCGGCGGCGGCGCGGGACACCGTGAGCTGGTCCACCCCGACGCCGCCGCGCAGCGCGTACCCGGGGACGGTGGCGGTCCCGATCACCGCGGGTTCTGGGGCGTCCCCCACCCGGGTCGCCGTGAGGGTGAGCCGGCCGGCGAGCAGGTACCGCTCGTCGGTGACGACCGCGCCGCCGGCCGCCAGCACCCGCCGCGCGGCGGCCACCTCCTCGGGGCCGGCCCCGGTCAGCGCCGCCAGCGCGTCGCCGTCGTCGACCGAGACGGGCACGGAGTAGCCCGAGGGGTATCCGCCCTCCACCCACCCGCTGCAGCGCGGGTCGCTGCGGGCGCGGGCCCGCACGGCCGCGTCGCGCAACTGCTCCACCTGGTACGGGCAGGCCCGCCCGGCCGGCAGTTCCACCCGGACGTCGCACCACTCGCCGTCGCCGAACGGGGCAGGGCAGGCCGGCGCGTCGACCCGGGCCACCGTGCTGCCCGGCAGCGTCGCGGCGACCACCTCGGCGACCCGGGGCACCGGCGACAGCGCCGTCCCGTCGCCGGGGCCGATGACCATGGCGTGCCCGTACGGCATGGCCGGCAGGTAGCTGGCGTCGGTGCGGGCGCTGTCGCTGGCCACGTAGACGCCGAGGGCGACGCTGCCGGCGACCGCGGCCATCACCGCCGAGATCGCCGGCGCGGCCGAGGAACGGTTGCGGCTGGCGTCGCGCAGCGCGATCCGGGGCGCGAGCGGCAACCACCGGCCGGCCCGGGCGAGCACCCCGACCAGCGTCGGGGTGACGAAGACCAGCCCGAGCTCGCCCAGGACCACCCCGGCGAAGAGCACGACCGTGACACCCCGGGTGGCCCCGAGTGCGGCCACCGCCACGCCGACGACGGCCAGCAGCGCCCCGATCAGCGGCCAGCGACGCCGGTGCTCCGGCGCGGTGCGCCGCCCGGCCAGCCCGGCCACCACGTCCTGCCGCGCGGCGGTCCAGGCCGGCGCCAGGGCCGCGAGCACCCCGGCCAGCACCGCGACGGCGGCGATCGCCGCCAGCGCGGCCGGGAAGACGCGGTACGCCCCGAAGCGCGCCCCGAAGACGTACTCCTCGATGAGCGGCCGGGCCGCGAACGCGCCGGCGACACCCAGCGCCAGCCCGGCGGCGGCCCCCGCGCAGCCCAGCACCACCCCGTCAGCCAGCACGATGCGGCGCAGGTGCGCGGCGTCGCCGCCGGCCACCGCGACCAGGGCGAGGTCGCGGCGGCGACGCCGCACGCCGACGGCGAACGCCGGCCCCACGAGCAGCACCACCTCGAGCAGGCCGAGGCCGGCCACCAGCAGCGTGGTGCCGGTGTCCTCGGCGCTGAGCGCGACGCCCGCGGTCGCGGGCTCCGCCGTGGGGTGCGGCGCCGGGGTGCGGGCGACCACCACGATCCCGCGCGCGTTGAGTCGCTCGGTCAGCCCGGGACCGGCGTCGGCCGGCAGGTCGACGAGCCAGCTCGACTCGCCGCGCGGGTCGCCCGGTCGGTCCGTGGGGGGCAGCGCAACCGTGGGTCGCAGGTTGTCGGGGAACTCCACCACCCCGACCACGGTCCGCTCGGCCGACCCGTCGGCCGGGGCGATCCGGTCGCCGAGCGCCGCGCCCAGCCGGCGCAGCGCCGCGCGGTTGAGCCCGACCTCGTCGACCCCGGTCGGGGCGCGGCCGGCGAGCACCCGGCCCTGCCCCCGCAGCACCGGGTCGGTCAGGTTAAGCAGCCGCCCGTCGACCGTCTCGCGCCGGCCCCCGGCGCGGGCCTCGAACGGCACCCACCAGCGGACCTCGGCGACGCGGCTCCCGGCCGGCAGCAGGGCGGTCAGCTCGTCGGCGGTGACCGGGCGCGTCCGCCCCGGCACGCCGTCGCGCTGGTAGGTGGTGTCGCCCCAGGCGTCCTGCGCCACCGGGCCCTCGGCGACCCAGCGCAGCTCCGCGTCGGCGGCCCCGAGCCGCCGGTCGATCCGCTCGGCCCGGCTCAGTTCGGCCATGTCGTAGCTGACGGCGGAGAGGGCCAGCCCCAGCACCGGCAGGGTGATCATCGCGAGCACCAGCGCGGTCCGGCCACGGGCCCGGCGCGCCTCCCGCCGGGCGATGCGCAGCGCGGCCCGCCACGAGCGCAGCGCCGCCAGCAACCGCCGTACGCGGGCGGGGTGGCGCTCGCTGTTCACCGACCGCTGCCGGCCAGCAGCTGCTCGACGCCGCCCAGCGGGGCCGTCGAGTCCACCATCACCCCGTCGCGCAGGAACACCACCCGGTCGGCCCAGCCCGCGTGCCGGGCCTCGTGGGTGACCAGGACGGCGGCGGCCCCCGCGTCGACCCGGCGGCGCAGCAGACGCAGCACCGCCTCGCCGGTCTGCGAGTCCAGCGCGCCGGTCGGCTCGTCGGCCAGCACGAGCCGCCGCTCGCCGACGAGGGCCCGGGCGATGGCCACCCGCTGCTGCTGCCCGCCGGAGAGCTGGTCGGGGAAGCGGTCGCCCAGCTCGGCGAGGCCCACCTCGGCGAGCGCCGCCCGGGCCGCCCGCCGCCCGTGGCGCACGCCGACGCCGTCGAGTTCGAGGGGGAGCGCGACGTTCTCGGCGGCGGTGAGGCTGCCCAGCAGGTTCAGGTTCTGGAAGATGTAGCCGATCCGCCGGCGGCGCAGCCGGGCCAGCGCGCGGGGATCCAGCGCGCCGAGCGCCTGCCCCTCGACGCGGATCTCGCCCGCGGTCGGGCCGTCCAGGCCGCCGGCGAGGGCGAGCAGGGTGGACTTGCCGGAGCCGGAGGGGCCCATCACCGCGACCAGCTCGCCGGGGGCGACGGTGAGGCTCACCCCGCGCAGGGCGTGCACGGCGGCGTCGCCGCTGCCGTGGGTGCGGTGCACGTCGCGGACGTCGAGCACGGCCGTGGTCGCCGGCCCGTGCGGGTCGTCGCCGGGGCGGGCGGCCGTGCCGGGGCCGGCCCGGTCGACGGGCCTGCCTTGGTCCGCCGGGCCGCCGGGGCCGTGGTGCGGGTCGGGCGGGTCGGGGCGGGTCGTCGGCGCGCCGCCCGTCCCGCTCATCGCCGCGCCTCCTCGCCGTCCCGGTCCGCCTCCGCCGGCCGCCCCGGACCGGCGCGCCCGCCGGGCCCGGGGGCGGGCCGGTGCCGGACCAGGCTCGTCTCGCAGTGGTCCAGCCAGCGGATCTCCGCCTCGGCCTGGAACACCATCGCGTCCAGCACCAGCCGCCAGGGCAGGTCCTCGGGACGGTCGCTGGCGTACTTCAACCGGGTGAACTCCTGCAACGCCCGCATGGTCGCGGTGCGCTGGGTCTGCACCACCGCCCGCACGTCGACCCCCGGGGTGGTCAGGGCCAGGGCGAGCTTGATCGCCAGCTCGTCGCGGGGGCGGTCGGTGCGGCTGATCGGGGTCGCGAACCACAGCGCCAGGTCCGCCCGCCCGGCGTCGGTGATCTCGTACGGCCGCTGTCCCGCCTCGCTCTCCGGCAGCGGCCGGACCAGCCCGTCCCGCTCCAGCCGGGAGAGGGTGGTGTAGACCTGCCCGATGTTCAGCGGCCAGGTCGAGCCCGTCGACTCCTCGAACGCGGCCCGGAGCTGGTAGCCGTACATCTGGCCGCGTTCGAGGAGCGCGAGCAGGCCGTGACGGATGGACATGGCTCCGAAGTATGCATACCTGGTATGCCGCCCGCAATCGCGGATCCCACCGGGGCGACCAGCGCAAACGCTGCGGTCCCGGTCAGCGCGGTCAGGTGGGGCGGCCGGGGAAGGCCACGGTGACGGGAGTCACCCCGGCGGTGCGCCGCCACCGGGTGGCCCGGACCGCGCAGTCGGTCAACGCCGCGAGGGCCCGGTTGCGGTCCTCGCCCGTGGTGTGCGGCAGCGCCGCGCGCCAGAAGGCGGCGGTGCGTTCCTCCACCTCCACCGCCAGCCGTAGCGCGCTCGCGGTGTCGGTGACGGGGAACGGCAGCGTGTATCCGGCCTTGTCGGCGGGGACGGTGCCGCCGGCCGCGCTGAGCTGGAGCACCAGCGCGTCCCGCCGGGACCGGTGCGCCGCCTCGGCGCGGCGGGCGGCCGTGCGGGCGGCGTCGGCGAGGCGTACCCCGATCACCCCGTACGCCCAGACCGCGGCGTACTCGGCGGTGAGCGCGCCGCCCAGGGCCTCGGCCGGGCCGGACGGTGCCTGGCGGTGTCTCACTTCAGCGCCTCCACGTGGGTCGCCCGCGCGGCGGCGATCGAGCCCACCAGGGCGGCCCGGTCGGCCGGGGCCTCGGCACAGAGCTTCGCGGCCGCCTCGCGCCCGCCCTGCTCGGCCTCGCGCAACGCGGCCAGCACCGCCGCCCGGTCGCCGCCGGTGGTGGCCTCCGGCGACGGCCCCGGCGAGGCCGCCGGGCGGCCCGTCAGCTTCGCCAGTTCGGCGGCGTGCGCCTCGTGGGCGTCGGCGATCGGGGTGAGCAGCGGGGCCAGGCCCGGGTCGGCGGCCAGGGCGGCGCGGTGCCGGGCGGCCAGCTCGCGGGCCTGCGTGGCGAGGGGTTCGAGCGGGTCGGGGGCCTGGTCCCGCCGGTCGCCCCGGTCGAGAAGGTCACAGCCGGTCAGCGGCGCGACGGCCCCGCCGAGCGCCAGGAGCGCGCCCGCGCGCAGGAGGTTTCGCCGGGAATGCCCGAGTGCTCGGTCGTGCGGTGTCGTTCTGCGCCTTGCCACCGGACAAGTCAACACCATCGGAGCGGACACGTGGGTCAGGGGCGTCGGTGCGCCGCCCGGCCCGCCGTGCCGCAGGCGCGTTACGCTCTGCGCAGCCACCGGCGCGTCTGCCCCGGTGGCGTGCCGGCATGGCGTCCCGACCGGGCGTCGTCGTTCACGAAGGGGTGCGCCAGATGACGCAACGGGGCCGTACCACCAGGTCGACGGGGCCGACGGGGAGACCCCGGCGCACCGACGGCCCTCGTGGTGGTGACCGCGTCGGCGGCCCCCGGGTGGACCTCGCCGCGCGGCGGTCGCGGTTGCGCGCGGTGATCGAGCCGGTGGTCAACGGGGCCGGGTACGACCTGGAGGACGTCTCCGTCTCCCGGGCCGGCCGCCGGCACGTGGTGCGGGTGATCGTCGACGCCGACGGCGGGATCAGCCTGGACGCCGTCGCCGACGTCTCCCGGGCCGTCTCCGCCGCGCTCGACGCGGCCGAGGAGTCCGGCGGCGACATCCTGGCGGGCGAATACCAGCTGGAGGTCAGCTCCCCCGGGGTGGACCGCCCGCTCACCCTGCCCCGGCACTGGCGGCGCAACGTCGGCCGGCTGGTGAAGGTGACGGTCCGGGCCCCGCTGCCCGGGCAGCGCGCCGAGCAGCCCGCCGGCGACCGGCAGGTCACCGGCCGGGTGGTCGAGGCCGACGACGAGCGCGTGGTGCTGGAGACCGACTCCGGCCGCGCGGAGTTCGCCCACGCCGAGCTCGGCCCCGGCCGGGTGCAGGTGGAGTTCCACCGCCTCGACGAGGTGGCCGACGACGAGCTCGACGAGGTCGCCGACGACGAGTCCGGCGACAGCTCAGACATTGACGACATCGACGACGAAGATGATGTGGAGGACGAGGAGAGGTGAACATCGACCTCGCGGCGCTGCGCGCACTCGAGCGCGAGCGGGAGATCCCGTTCGACACGATCCTCGCGGCGATCGAGACCGCGCTGCTGACCGCCTACCGGCACACCGACGGGGCCGAGCCGCACGCCCGGGTCGAGATCGACCGCAAGACCGGCGCGGCCCTGGTCTACGCCCAGGAGCTGGACGACGACGGCACGGTGGTGCGGGAGTGGGACGACACCCCGCACGACTTCGGCCGGATCGCGGCCATGACCGCCAAGCAGGTGATCCTCCAGCGGCTGCGGGAGGCCACCGACGAGGTGCACTTCGGCGAGTACGTCGGCCGCGACGGCGACCTGGTCACCGGCGTGGTGCAGGCGCACGAGGCGCGCAGCGAGAAGGGCATCGTCAGCGTCGACCTGGGCAAGCTGGAGGGCGTGCTGCCGCAGTCGGAGCAGGTCCCCGGCGAGCGGTACGCCCACGGCGAGCGGATCCGCTGCGTCGTGGTGCACGTCGCCAAGGGCATGCGCGGCCCCCAGATCACCCTGTCCCGGTCCCACCCGGCGCTGGTGAAGAAGCTGTTCGCCCTGGAGGTGCCGGAGATCGCCGACGGCACCGTGGAGATCGGGGCCATCGCCCGGGAGGCCGGCCACCGCACGAAGATCGCGGTGCGTTCCACCACGCCGGGCGTCAACGCCAAGGGCGCCTGCATCGGCCCGATGGGGCAGCGGGTCCGCGCCGTCATGAGCGAGCTGCACGGCGAGAAGATCGACATCATCGACTGGTCGGACGATCCGGCGACCTTCGTCGGCAACGCGCTCTCGCCGGCCAAGGCGCTGCGGGTCGAGGTGGTCGACCTGGCCACCCGGACGGCCCGGGTGACCGTGCCGGACTTCCAGCTCTCCCTCGCGATCGGCCGGGAGGGGCAGAATGCCCGGCTTGCCGCCCGATTGACCGGTTGGCGGATCGACATCCGCTCGGACGCGGAGCAGGCGACGACGGCCGCGCGGGGCGGGGCTGATCACGTCCGGGAGCCGGGCGGCGCGATCTCGGGCAGCTAGGGGTAGACTTCTTCCAGTGGTACGACGCGCGCTGCCGGAGCGCACCTGTGTGGGCTGCCGGCGACGTGCGCCGGCCAGCGAATTGCTGCGGATCGTCGCGGTCGGCGACGAGGCTGGTCACAGCCTCCGGCCCGATCCGGCTCGCAGGCTGCCGGGTCGGGGAGCGAACATGCACCCGGATCCGGCCTGCTTCGCGCTGGCAGTGCGCCGCCGTGCCTTCGGGCGCGCGCTGCGCGTCACCGGGGTCGTCGACCACGGTGTGCTGGCCGAGCACGTCGATGCGCCAACCACTACGTCCGGTCATCCCGACCGGGCGAGGGTCGCTAGCAAGGTAGGACGACCGACATGAGCACACGATGAAGTCCCTGAAATGACCAGGCTTCAAGTGCAGGAGTGAGGTCGCTGCGGGTGCTGCCCGCACGACCTCGGAGTGAGGAGTGCAGTGGCAGGTAAGGCCCGCGTACACGAGCTTGCCAAGGAGCTCGGGGTCGAAAGCAAGACAGTTCTCGCCAAGCTGAAGGAAATGGGCGAGTTCGTGAAGTCCGCGTCCAGCACCGTCGAGGCGCCCGTCGCCCGTCGGCTGCGCAACGCCTTCGTCGCCTCCGCCGGCTCGCCGGCGCCGTCCGCCCCTCCGGCGGCCACCCAGAGCCCGACGTCGACCCCGACTCCGACGCCGTCCCCGACCCCGGGTGCCCCCCGGGTCACGGCGAAGCCGATGCCGCCCCGGCGGCCCGGCCCGCCGACCCCCGGACCGAAGCCCAAGGGCCCGGTCCCCGGCCCGCCGCAGACGGCGACCCCGGTCGCCAAGCCGGCGAGTGCCCACGACATCGAGGTGGCCGCCGCCGAGGCGCGCGCCGCCGCGCTGAAGGCCGAGCAGGAGGCCGCGGTCAAGGCCGCCCAGGCCGCCCGCCAGCAGCAGCGTGAGAACGTTCGCCGGGAGCCTCCGGCGGAGGGCGGTCCCCGTCCCGGCCCGCGTCCCGGTCCGGGCGCGATGCCGCCCCGCCCGGGTTCCCCGGCCGCCGGTCGCCCCGGTGGCCCGGGTCAGGGCCAGGGCCCCGGCGCCCGGCCGGGCGGTCGTCCGCCGGCGCGCGGCGCCGGTAACAACCCGTTCGGCATCCAGGGCGGTCAGCAGCAGCAGCGGCCCCCGGCCGCCGGTGCCGGCGGCCCCCGGCCCAGCCCGGCGGGGATGCCGCCGCGGCCCAGCCCGGCCTCCATGCCGCCCCGGCCGAGCCCGGCGTCCATGCCGAGCCAGCGTCCCGGCCGCCCCGGTGGCCCTGGTGGCCCTGGCGCGGGTCGTCCCGGCGGTGGCGGCGGTGCCGGTCGTCCCGGTGGCGGTGGCGGCTTCCGCGGCGGTCCCGGTGGCGGCGGCGGTGGCGGTGGCTACCGTGGCGGTCCCGGTGGCGGCGGCGGTGGCGGTGGCTACCGTGGCGGTCCCGGTGGCGGCGGCGGTGCCCCCGGCGCCGGTGGCGGTTTCCGGCCGGGTGGCCCGGCCGGCGGCGGTGGCCGTCCGGGTGGTGGCGGTCGCGGCCGTGGCGGTGGCGCCGCGGGTGCCTTCGGGCGTCCGGGTGGCAAGCCGACGCGGGGTCGCAAGTCCAAGAAGCAGCGCAGACAGGAGTTCGACAACCTGTCGGCCCCGACCATGAGCTCGGGTGCCCCCCGGGGTCAGGGTCAGGTCGTCCGGCTCTCCCGTGGCGCCTCGCTGTCGGACTTCGCCGACAAGATCAACGCCAACCCGGGTTCGCTGGTCCAGGAGATGTTCAACCTGGGCGAGATGGTCACCGCGACCCAGTCCTGCTCCGACGAGACCCTGCTGCTGCTGGGTGAGCACCTCGGCTTCGACGTGCAGATCGTCAGCCCGGAGGACGAGGACCGCGAGCTGCTCGCGCAGTTCAACATCGACCTCGACGCCGAGGTCGCGGAGGACCGCCTGGTCAGCCGTGCGCCGGTCGTGACCGTCATGGGTCACGTCGACCACGGTAAGACCAAGCTGCTCGACGCGATCCGCAAGGCGAACGTGGTCGCTGGTGAGGCCGGTGGCATCACCCAGCACATCGGCGCCTACCAGGTCCACGTCCCGCACGAGGGCGAGGACCGGGCGGTCACCTTCATCGACACCCCGGGTCACGAGGCGTTCACCGCCATGCGTGCCCGTGGTGCCCAGGTCACGGACATCGTGGTCCTGGTGGTGGCGGCCGACGACGGCGTGATGCCGCAGACCATCGAGGCGCTCAACCACGCCAAGGCGGCGGACGTGCCGATCGTGGTGGCGGTCAACAAGGTCGACAAGCCGGAGGCCAACCCCGACAAGGTCCGCCAGCAGCTGACCGAGTACGGGCTGGTCGCCGAGGAGTACGGCGGCGACACCATGTTCGTCAACGTGGCCGCGAAGCCGGGCATCGGCATCGACGACCTGCTTGAGGCCGTCCTGCTCACCGCCGACGCGTCGCTGGAGCTGACCGCTCCGATCGACGGGCCGGCGCAGGGTGTGGCCATCGAGGCACACCTGGACAAGGGCCGGGGCGCGGTCGCGACGGTGCTGGTGCAGAAGGGCACCCTGCGGGCGGGCGACTCGATCGTCGCCGGTGGGGCGCACGGCCGGGTCCGGGCGATGCTCGACGAGAACGGCAACCAGGTCGCCGAGGCGGGCCCCGCCCGTCCGGTGCTGGTGCTCGGTCTCACCGCGGTCCCCGGGGCGGGCGACACCTTCCTCGCGGCGGCCGACGACCGCACGGTGCGGCAGATCGCCGAGCAGCGGCAGGCACGACGGCGGGCGGCGTCCTTCGCCAACTCCCGCGGCCGGGCCACGCTCGAGACGCTCATGGAGCAGCTCAAGGAGGGCGAGAAGACCTCGCTCAACCTGGTGCTCAAGGGCGACGTCTCCGGTTCCGTGGAGGCGCTCGAGGACGCGCTGTTCAACCTCGACATCCCCGAGGAGGTCCAGCTCCGGATCATCCACCGGGGCGTGGGCGCGATCACCGAGAGCGACGTCATGCTCGCGAGCGCCTCGTCCGAGGCGGTCACGATCATCGGCTTCAACGTGCGGGCCGCCAACAAGGTCCGCGAGATGGCCGACCGCGAGGGCGTGGAGATCCGGTACTACACCGTCATCTACCAGGCCATCGAGGAGATCGACGCCGCGCTCAAGGGGCTGCTCAAGCCGGAGTACGAGGAGGTCGAGCTGGGCAGCGCGGAGATCCGCGACGTGTTCCGCTCGTCCAAGGTCGGCAACATCTCCGGCTGTATCGTCCGGTCGGGCATTATCCGCCGCAACGCCAAGGCGCGGCTGCTGCGGGACGGGTCGGTCGTGGCGGACAACCTCACGATCAGCTCCCTCAAGCGGTTCAAGGACGACGCGACGGAGGTCCGCGAGGGCTTCGAGTGTGGTCTGACGCTGGGCGGTTACAACAACGTCCAGGTCGGCGACGTCATCGAGACCTTCGAGATGCGGGAGAAGCCGCGCGCCTGACGCGTCCGACGCACTGATCGAGGGGTTTACGCCCGCAACGGCGTAAACCCCTTGATCATGCGGGGGTCACCGCGGGTATCGTCCGGGGCGATGTTCACCGGAACCGTGGTCTTCGACCTGCTGCTGCCGGGCGACTCCCGGTCGCTCAAAACCAAGAGATCCTACGTACGGCCGATCGTGGCGGCGCTGCGCCGCTTCGAGGTGTCGGCCGCCGAGGTGGGGGCGCTCGACCTGCACGGTCGGGCGGAGATAGCCGTGGCCGTGGTGGCCGCGGAGGGCGCGCACGTGCGCGAGGTGCTCGACTCCTGCGAGCGCCTCGTGGCGGGCCGCCCGGAGGTCGAGCTGCTGTCGGTCCGCCGACGCCTGTACGGCGACGACGACTGACCGTGCGGCGGTGCCGCCCTGCACCGGCGGTCGGCCCGATCGCGAAGGTAATGTTCGAACTGTTGGCCGGTCGGATCCGGCGGTGCCCCGCGCCGCCGGCCCGACCGGGAGTCCGACGCCGTGGAGGTGGGCGAGATGACGGATCCGGCCAAGGTACGCCGGCACGCGGAGCGCATTCGCGAACTGGTCGCGTCGGTGGTGCGGAGTCAGATCAAGGACCCGCGGCTCGGCATGATCACCATCACCGACGCCCGGATCACCGCCGATCTGCGCGACGCCACGGTGTTCTACACCGTCCTCGGTGACGCGGCGGCCCAGTCCAGCACGGCGGCGGCGCTGGAGAGCGCCAAGGGGATGCTGCGCAGCACGGTCGGCAAGGCCCTCGGGCTGCGCCACTCGCCGAGCCTGACGTTCGTCCTCGACGACGTGCAGGACCAGGTCAAGCAGATCGACGACCTGCTCGCGGCGGCCCGCCACGCCGACGCCGAGGTGCAGCGCCTCGCCGCCCGGGCCACGTACGCGGGCGACGCCCAGCCGTACCGGCTCGACGAGGACTCCGACGAGGCCGACGGCGAGGCCGACGAGGTCGCTGGCTCCGCCGCCGACTCCGACGCACCGCGCGGCGCGGACCGGCCGTGACCGACCCGGCGGCCGGCGCGGCCGGCACCGGGCCCGGGGAGGCCGACTGGGCGGCGGCCGTGGCGGCCGTACGCGACCTGCCGGCCGACGCGCAGGTCCAGCTGATCTGCCACGTCAACCCCGACGGCGACGCGCTGGGCAGCATGCTCGGCTTCGGGCTGGGGCTGCGCCAGCTCGGCGTACGCCAGCTCCGGGCGACCTTCCCCGGCCCGCCGGAGGTGCCGGAGCCGTTCCGCGCGCTGCCGGGCCTCGACCTGCTGGTCCCCGAGGAGGACGCGTACCCCGCGCCGGACCTGGTCGTCTGCTTCGACGCGGCGAGCGAGTCGCGGCTCGGCGGCCTGGTCGACCGGCTCGCCACGGCCGGCACGGCGCTGGTGCTCGACCACCACGCGTCGAACACCCGGTTCGGCGGGATCAACCTCGTCGACCCCCGGGCCGCGGCCACCTCCGTGGTGGCCGAGGAGCTGCTGGCCCGCCTCGGGGTGCGGCTGGACGCGGGGATCGCCGAGGGCCTCTACGTCGCCCTGACCACCGACACCGGGTCGTTCCGGTTCGAGGCGACCACCCCGGCGGTGCACGAGCTGGCGGCGCGGCTGCTGGCCACCGGCATCCGCCCCGGCGACATCTCCCGCCGGGTCTTCGACACCCGACCCTTCGGGGCGGTGCGGCTCTTCGGCGAGGTGATGTGCCGGGCCCGCCTGGAGCCCACGGCGGCCGGGGGCAACGGCCTGGTCTGGACGTACGCCACGCTCGACGACCTGGCCCGGCACGACCAGCGACCGTACGTGCTGGAGGCCCTGATCGACTCGGTGCGGTGCACCGCCGAGGCGGACGTGAGCTGCGTGGTCAAGCAGGTCCGCCCCGACGAGTGGGCCGTCTCGATGCGCAGCAAGGGCGCGGTGGACGTCAGCCGGGTCGCGGTCGCCCTCGGCGGCGGCGGTCACACGTTCGCGGCCGGCTTCACCGGCCGGGGCAGCGCCGACGACGTGGTGGCCAGCATCCGCGCCGAGCTGGACAAGGCGCTGATCGAGGCGTAGATCAGGGACGACTCCGGGGGGTGTCGGCCTTCCTGCGCTGCGTGATGGCGGGGAGAATCGGGGGATGGAGCACCCGAGCGAGCTCTCCGTCGCGGAGACCCGGGCGTGGGAGCGCCCCGTGGTCACCGTGCCGGTGCTGGTCTGTCTCTCCCTGGTCGGTGGGCAACTGCCCTCGTTCTCCGCCTCGGCGAACCTCTACACCCTCGGCACCGGGGGAGCGTTGATCTGGCTGGGCCTGGGCAACCGGGTGCCGCGCCGGCCGGCGCCGCGCCGGCTCGGCGCGGGGGCGGTCTGGTGGGTGCTTCCGGTGGCTGTGTTCGGCGTCTTCGAGGGGGTCACCTTCGTGCTGGCCGTCGGCGACGAGTTCCCCACCTTCTCCCGGCTGGCCGACCCCCTGCTGGAGGACGAGCTGGTCCGCTCCGCGGCCTGGTTCGCCTGGCTGGCCGCGTTCTGGGGGCTGGTGCGGCGATGATGCGGGCCCTCGCCATCGGCGGCTTCCTCACCGCCCTGGCGCTCTTCGCCGCCGTCGAGTGGGCGGCCCGCCGCCCGGGCTCGCGCATCCCGTCGCTGGCCGACGTCTGCGCCTACGTCATGCGATACGAGGTGGGCCCCGTCCCCGTCGGCCGGATCGGCCTGTTCGGCTTCTGGTGGTGGCTCGGCTGGCACTTCCTCGCCCGCTGACCGGGTGCCGACCGTGGGCCCCCGGTGGCCGGTGCGGGTGCCCGGCCGGCACCTCGCGGGCAGCCCTCGTCGCGTCCAGATGGCGGGAACAGTGGGCAGCATGTGGACCTGAACGATAACTTGGGAATCGATCGGTGCCGTGGCTGCGGCGCTGGTCCGCAGGCGGTGGCGTCGCACCCGACGCCGTCTCCCCCCAGGGTCGGACCGACCCGGGCGCACGCGTCCAGACCGGCCGCTCCGGTGATCCCGGGCCGCCGACGGGCGTCCAGCACGACCGGCCGTCGGGCCACCGTGTCCCCGTGACCCGCATCCCTGGAGGGAATCACCATGCCCAGCAAGCCCAAGCCCGAGAACACCGACGAGGCGCGCGAGCAGGCCCGCCGCGCGCTCCAGACGTCGATGGACACCCGTCAGTGACCCACGTCGACCGGCGGTGATGCCGCCGACGCCCCGCGCCGTCGGCATCACCGCCCGACCGGTCCCGCCCGACCGGTACGCCCCCTGAGCCCTCGCCCCGGCTGCCCTCGTCGGTCATGCGGCGATCCTGGTCGTCGGCAGCTCCGGTGCCGGCAGGAGCCCCCTGGACCGTGCGGTCGCCCGGCTGCCCGCGCCCGCGCCGTGCGCGCCGTGCCCGCGCCACCTCGAAGATCGCGCTCGATGCCGGAAAGAGTGGTGTCCGCTCGACGTCGAGGACACTCTTTCCCTGTTCGAGGGTGATCGCCTCGGTGACCACTCCGCCGAAGACGGCCGTGAGCTTCGAGTAAGGGGCCGTTGTTCTTGCAGCCCTTACCTGGGCCATGCCAGGATCGGCCTCGATGACTCAACCCGCCCCTGCCTCCGCCCCGCCCGCCGTCGCCTCGCCGCGCCGGATCGCCGTGCTGGCCCTGCCCGCGCTCGTGGTGCTCGCCGCCGAGCCGCTCTACGTGCTGGTCGACACGGCGGTCATCGGCCACCTGGGCCGGGTACCGCTGGCCGCGCTCGCCGTCTCCGGCACCGTGCTGACCCTGATCGCCTGGCTGGGCACCGTCCTGGCGTACGGGATCACCGGACGGGCCGCCCGCCGCTTCGGCGCCGGTGACCGCCCCGCCGCCGTCGCCGAGGGGGTGCAGGCGTCCTGGCTCGCGCTCGCGGTCGGGGTGCTGGTCGCCGCCGGCATGCAGTTCGGCGCGGGTGCGCTGGCCGAGGCGCTGGCCGGTCCCGGGGAGGTCGCCGACGCGGCGGCGCGGTGGCTGCGGGTCGCCGCGCTCGGCGCGCCCGGCCTGCTGCTCGCCGCCGCCGGCAACGGCTGGCTGCGCGGTGTGCAGGACACCCGCCGGCCACTGTGGTTCGTGCTCGGCCCCAACCTGCTCTCCGCGGTGCTCTGCGTCGTGCTGGTCTATCCGGTCGGCTGGGGGCTGACCGGCTCGCTGGTGGCGAACGCGCTGACGCAGACCCTCTCCGGCGGCCTGCTCGCCGCCGCCGGCCACGGCTGGCTGCGCGGGGTGCAGGACACCCGCCGGCCACTGTGGTTCGTGCTCGGCGCCAACCTGCTCTCCGCGGGGCTCTGAGGCGGGCTGGGGTGTCCGGTCGGCTGGGGGCTGCCCGGCTCGGCGGTGGCGAACGCGCTGGCGCAGACCCTCTCCGGCGGCCTGTTCGCCGCCGCCCTGGCCCGCGAGCGGGTGGCCCTGCGGCCCCGCCTGCGGGTGATCCGCCAGCAACTGCTGCTCAGCCGGGACCTGCTGGTGCGGGGCGTCGCCTTCCAGGCGAGTTTCCTGTCCGCCACCGCCGTGGCCGCCCGGTTCGGGGCGGCGGCCGTCGGCGGGCACCAGATCGCCGTACAACTGTGGTTCTTCACCGCCCTGGTGCTCGACGCCCTCGCGATCGCCGCGCAGGCGCTGGTCGGGGCGGCCCTCGGGGCCGGCGACGCCGCCGTCGCCCGGGCCCTGGCCCGCCGGATGGCGCTGCTCGGCGCGGTCTGTGGCGTGGCGTTCGCGGTGCTCATCGCCGCCGGGGCCGGCGTCGTGCCCGGCCTGTTCAGCTCCGACGACCAGGTACGCGGGCAGGCCGCGGTCGCCTGGCCGTGGCTGGTGGCGTTGCAGCCGATCGGCGGCGTGGTGTTCGCCCTCGACGGGGTGCTGATCGGCGCGGGTGACGTGCGCTACCTGCGCAACCTCACGATCGTCGCCGCGCTCGGCGGGTTCCTGCCGGCGATCTGGCTGGCGTACGCGTTCGACCTGGGTCTCGGCGGCATCTGGGCCGGGCTGACGCTGTTCGTGCTGCTCCGGCTGGCGGCCCTGCTGCTGCGACTGCGCTCCGGCGGCTGGGCGGTCGTCGGCGCCGTGCGGTAGGCACCCTTCCCACCACAGGGAAAGCCGTATCGGGCCGTGCGGTGACGGAGGGCGTGACCCCGTCTGGCAGGCTTGGCGGTCGTGAGCGCAGACGGTCTGATCGTGGTCGACAAGCCCGGCGGCATGACGTCGCACGACGTGGTGGCGCGGATCCGTCGCCTGGCGCGGACCCGGCGGGTCGGGCACGGCGGCACCCTCGACCCGATGGCCACCGGCGTGCTGGTGATCGGGGTCGGCCGGGCCACCCGGCTGCTGACGTACGTGATCGGCGCCGGGAAGAGCTACGCCGCCACCGTGCGGCTCGGGCAGGCCACCGTGACCGACGACGCCGAGGGGGACGTGATCACCGTCACGCCGGCCGACGCCGTCGCCGACGAGGCGGTCCGGGCGGCGTTCGCCGCGCTCACCGGCGACATCGACCAGGTGCCGAGCGCGGTGAGCGCCATCAAGATCAACGGCGAGCGGGCGTACAAGCGGGTGCGCGACGGCGAGAGCGTCGACCTGCCCGCCCGCCGGGTCACCGTCAGCCGCCTCGACGTGCTGGCCGTCCGCCGGGACACGCCCGGCGTGGTGGACGTGGACATCGACGTGACCTGCTCGTCCGGCACGTACATCCGGGCACTGGCCCGGGACGCGGGCCTGGCGCTCGGGGTCGGCGGCCACCTCACCGCGCTGCGCCGTACGGCCGTCGGAGGTTTCGCCCTCGGCGAGGCCGCGACCCTCGACGAGCTGGAGCGGCGCGCCCCCGAGGTGGTGAACCTGCCCCTCGACGCGGCGGCCGACCGGTTCTTTCCGCGCCGGGAGGCCACCGCCGACGAGGCGAAGGTGCTCTCCCACGGCGGCCCGCTCGACCCGGTCGGGATCGCCGGGCCGTACGCCGTCTTCGGCCCCGACGGCGCTTTGATCGCTATCGTCAGCGAGCGGGACGGTCGGGCGCGCGCGGAGATCGTGCTCGCCCCGGCGTGACGGCGGGGACAGGTGACCGCCGGCCCCGGCCGGCGGGGTACGACCGGCCGAGGCCGGCAGGGGCAACGACAGGGGAGGAGCGTCATGCAGCGGTGGCGGGGGTACGACGCCACGCCCGACGGCTGGGGCAGTTCGGTCGTCACCATCGGCGTCTTCGACGGCGTGCACAGGGGCCACCAGGCGACGATCGGGCACACCGTGGCCCGCGCCCGTGAGCTGGGGGTGCGGTCGGTGGTGGTGACGTTCGACCCCCATCCGGCCGAGGTGGTCCGCCCCGGCTCGCATCCGGCGGTGCTCACCGAGCTGACCCGCAAGGCCGAGCTGATCGAGGCGTTGGGCGTGGACGTGCTCTGCGTGGTGCCGTTCACGCCGGAGTTCTCCCGGCTGCCCGCCGACGCGTTCGTGCACGACATCCTGGTCGAGCACCTGCACGCCACCCTCGTGGTGGTGGGGCAGAACTTCCGGTTCGGGCACCGGGCGGCCGGCGACGTGGCGCTGCTGGAGGAGCTCGGCCGGACGTTCGGCTTCGCCGTCGAGGACGCGCCGCTGGTCGCCCAGGACGACACCGTCTTCTCGTCCACGTACATCCGGGCCCGCATCGACGCCGGCGACGTCGCCGCGGCGGCGGCCGCGCTCGGCCGTCCGCACCGGCTGGAGGGGGTCGTGGTCCTGGGCGACCAGCGCGGCCGGGAGCTGGGCTTCCCGACGGCCAACCTGCTCTGCCACCCGCACGCGGCCGTGCCCGCCGACGGCGTCTACGCCGGCTGGTTCCTGCGCAAGGACGGCCGGGAGCGGATGCCCGCCGCGATCTCGGTGGGGACCAACCCGACGTTCTCCGGCCGGGACCGGCGGGTCGAGGCGCACGTGCTGGACTTCTCCGGCGACCTGTACGGCGAGCGGGTGGCCCTGGACTTCACCGAGCACGTGCGCGGCCAGGTGCGGTTCGACGGGGTGGAGCCGCTGATCGCCCAGATGAACCAGGACGTGGCGCGGATCCGCCGGATGTTGGGCATCGCCTGACCGCCAGGCCGGGTCGGCCCAGCGGCCGGTTGGCGGCGTGCCCCATCGGTCGGGCCGCCGCCATGCCTCCGGGTGTGGCACCGCCACGGCGCGCGGGGTGCCGCCACGGCGCGCGGGCAGCCGCCGCCATGTCGGCGACATGGCGGCTTCCCGCCGCCGGGATACCCCCATGTCGCCGACATGGCGTGCGGGCAGCTCGCGGGCAAGCCAGCCAGGCGTGGCGCGCCGGCAACTCGCCGACGTGGCGCGCGAGCGGCTCGCCGGCCAGCGGAAGCGCCCGCCGGGCCCGCCAAGGCCCGCCCGCCAAGGCCCGCCAAGGCCGGCCGCCGGGCCCGCCCGGCTGGCCTTGGCGGGCGGTTCCGCGCGGGGCTGGTAGGCTGGCGGGGACGTCGGCTGACCGACGTGGGGCCTCGCGTGCCTGCACGACGCCGCGGGAGCGAGGAGCCGGTCCGTTTCCGGTCCCCTGACCGATCCGACGGACATCACCGAACAACCCACGAAACAGGGAGAACATGGCGCTCGACCAGGAAGCCAAGGCCAAGATCCGCGCGGAGTACGCGACCGCCGAGGGCGACACCGGCTCGCCGGAGGTGCAGGTCGCGGTCCTCACCAAGCGGATCGCCGAGCTCACCGAGCACCTGAAGGTGCACAAGCACGACCACCACAGCCGCCGTGGGCTGCTGCTGCTGGTCGGCCGCCGCCGTCGGCTGCTCAACTACGTCCAGAAGAAGGACATCAACCGCTACCGGTCGCTCATCGAGCGGCTCGGCCTGCGCCGATGACGTCACGGGGGAGCGGCCCGCGCGGGTCGCTCCCCCGTTCGGCGTCCACCACCTGAACGCCCGTTCGGCGTCCGGGATCGGGCGGAACAGGCCGTCGGGCCGGAGGGAAGGTCCGGAAGGGGCCACCTCCCGGTGACCGAAGGAACGGCCCTCACGGTGTGAGGGCACTGAAGAACAACCGGGCACGAAGAACAACGGGCACGAAGAACGGCCCTCAGGGTCTGAGGGCACGAAGGAACAACAGGGGCCGCGCGACCACCCGACAGGGAGCCGGTCAGCGTACCGGTCTCCGGTAGTGGCCCCCGGGAGCCCCGGCAGTTGCCGGCACCCCGGGCGCTTCGATCGAAGACCGGCCGTCTGAGCAGCTCCCCGCGTCGCGGACCCCCCGATGCGAAGGAGCACCACCGCACTATGACCGAGCACAACCTCGGCACCGAGTCCCGCACCGCCGTGATCGACAACGGGTCCTTCGGCACCCGCGAGATCACCTTCTCCACCGGCCGGCTGGCCCGCCAGGCCGCCGGCTCCGTCGTCGCCCAGCTCGGCGAGACGGTCGTCCTGTCCGCCACCACCGCCGGCAAGCAGCCGAAGGAGCAGTTCGACTTCTTCCCGCTGACCGTCGACGTCGAGGAGCGGATGTACGCCGCGGGCCGGATCCCCGGCTCGTTCTTCCGCCGTGAGGGCCGGCCCAGCGAGGACGCGATCCTCACCTGCCGGCTGATCGACCGGCCGCTGCGCCCGTCGTTCGTCAAGGGCCTGCGCAACGAGGTCCAGGTCGTCGAGACCGTCCTCGCGCTCGACCCGCAGCACCCGTACGACGTGGTCGCGATCAACGCCGCGTCGATGTCGACCAAGCTCTCCGGCCTGCCGTTCTCCGGCCCGATCGGGGCGACCCGGGTCGCGCACGTCGACGGCCAGTGGGTGGCCTTCCCGACCCTGGAGGAGCTGGCCCGGGCCACCTTCGACATGGTCGTGGCCGGCCGCACCCTCGCCGACGGCGAGGTCGCGATCATGATGGTCGAGGCCGAGGCGACCCCGCACGCCGTGACCCTGATCGCGGGCGGCGCCACCGCGCCGACCGAGGAGGTCGTCGCCAGCGGCCTGGAGGCCGCCAAGCCGGCCATCCGCGAGCTGTGCCGCGCGCAGAGCGAGCTGGCCGAGGTGGCCGCCAAGCCGGTCGCCGAGTTCCCGGTCTTCCTCGACTACCAGCCCGACGTCTACGACGCGGTGGCCGACGTGGCCCGCGCCGAGGTCGCCGAGGCCCTCAAGATCGCCGGCAAGGCCGACCGCGAGGAGGCCCTGGACCGGATCAAGGCCAAGGTCGCCGAGGAGCTGGGCGGCCGTTTCGAGGGCCGGGAGAAGGAGCTGTCCGCCGCGTTCCGGTCGCTGACCAAGTCCGAGGTCCGTAACCGGGTGCTGCGCGAGCAGGTCCGGATCGACGGCCGGGGCCCGCGCGACATCCGCCCGCTGACCGCCGAGGTCGGCGTCCTGCCCCGCGTGCACGGCTCGGCGCTGTTCGAGCGCGGCGAGACCCAGATCCTGGGCGTGACCACCCTCAACATGCTGCGCATGGAGCAGATGGTGGACACCCTCTCGCCGGAGAACCGCAAGCGTTACATGCACAACTACAACTTCCCGCCGTACTCGACCGGTGAGACCGGCCGGGTCGGCTCGCCGAAGCGGCGCGAGATCGGCCACGGCGCGCTCGCCGAGCGGGCGCTGATCCCGGTGCTGCCCTCGCGCGAGGAGTTCCCGTACGCCATCCGGCAGGTCTCGGAGGCGCTCGGCTCCAACGGCTCTACCTCGATGGGCTCGGTCTGCGCCTCGACGCTGGGCCTGCTCTCGGCCGGTGTGCCGCTGAAGGCGCCGGTGGCCGGCATCGCCATGGGCCTCATCTCCGACGAGGTCGAGGGCAAGACGCGGTACGTGACGCTGACCGACATCCTCGGTGCCGAGGACGCGTTCGGCGACATGGACTTCAAGGTCGCCGGCACGCCGGAGTTCGTCACCGCCCTCCAGCTCGACACCAAGCTCGACGGCATCCCGTCGGACGTGCTGGCCGCCGCGCTGCAGCAGGCGTACGAGGCCCGGCAGACCATCCTCGAGGTGATGCAGCGGGCCATCGAGGCACCGGCCGAGATGTCGGAGTACGCGCCGCGGGTCACCACCGTCAAGATCCCGGTCGACAAGATCGGCATGGTGATCGGCCCGAAGGGCCAGACGATCAACGCCATCCAGGACGAGACCGGCGCCGAGATCTCCATCGAGGACGACGGCACCATCTACGTCGGCGCGACCAACGGCCCGTCGGCCCAGGCCGCCGTCGACCGGATCAACGGGATCGCCAACCCGACCCTGCCGAAGGCGGGGGAGCGGTTCCTGGGCACGGTGGTCAAGACCGCCGCGTTCGGCGCGTTCATCTCGCTGCTGCCGGGCCGCGACGGCCTGCTGCACATCTCCAAGGTGGGCGACGGCAAGCGGGTCGACAAGGTCGAGGACTTCCTCAACGTCGGCGACAAGGTCGAGGTGGAGATCGCGGACATCGACGCCCGCGGCAAGATCTACCTGGACAAGGTCCGCCCGGAGGGCGCCGAGGCGCCGGCCGCCACCGGCGAGGTCGCCGGCGACGAGCGTCCGGCCGGCCGGGGCGGCGACCGGGGCCCGCGTGACCGCGGGGACCGCGAGCGCGGCGACCGGGGCGGTCGTGGTCCGGGCGGCGGCGAGCGCGGCCAGGGCGGCGGCGAGGGTGGCGAGGGCGGCGAGCGTCCGCGCCGCCGGACCCGGCACAGCTGACGTTCCCACCACCGCCGGCCGCCCGTCCCGGGCGGCCGGCGGCACCGCACCACCCACCCCTCGTCGAACTGAGAGCAGGTTTCCGTGAGCCGGGCCCAGCGCGCGTCTTTCCCTGCGGGTCGACGGGGGGTGGCCCCGTCCGGGGCCGTCCGGCACGCCGCCGGGGGGCAGCCCGGGCGGGCCGGCGGGTCGGCCCGCGCGGTCACCCGCACGCTGAGTGACGACCCGCTGGGCGGGACGGTACGCCGTACCGTGCTGCCCAGCGGGTTGCGCGTGCTCACCGAGGCGATCCCCGCGATGCGCAGCGTGTCGTTCGGCATCTGGGTGTCCGTCGGCTCCCGTGACGAGACCGGCCCCCAGGCGGGTGCCGCGCACTTCCTGGAGCACCTGCTCTTCAAGGGCACCCACAAGCGCACCGCCCTGGAGATCTCCGCCGAGATCGAGGCGGTGGGCGGCGAGACGAACGCCTTCACCACGAAGGAATACACCTGCTACTACGCCCGCGTGCTGGACGAGGACCTGCCGCTGGCCATCGACGTCATGTGCGACGCGGTCGCCGACTCGCTCCTGGAGCCGGCCGACGTGGAGACCGAGCGCGGCGTCATCCTCGAAGAGATCGCCATGCACGACGACGAGCCCGGCGACGAGGTGCACGACCTGTTCACCCGCGCCGTCTACGGCGACCACCCCCTCGGCCGGCTGATCTCCGGCACGGAGGAGACGGTCACCCCGATGACCCGCCGGCAGATCCAGGACTTCTACCGCCGCCACTACACCGCGCCGCAGATCGTGGTCGCCGCCGCCGGCAACCTTGACCACGCGGTCGTGGTCCGGCTGGTCCGCGAGGCGCTCGCCGGCACCCCGCTGGACACCGGCCCGGCGGCGCCGGCCCCGCACCGGTCGGCCACCCCGGCGGTACGCGTGCAGCCCGCGGCCACCCTGGTCGAGCCGAAGGAGACCGAGCAGGCGCACGTCATCCTCGGCTGCCCCGGCATCGACCGCGTCGACGGGCGGCGCTTCGCCCTCGGGGTGCTCAACAACGTCCTCGGCGGCGGCATGTCCAGCCGCCTGTTCCAGGAGATCCGGGAGCGGCGCGGCCTGGCGTACTCGGTCTACTCCTACGCCAGCCAGTACGCCGACAGCGGCGTGTTCGCCGTGTACGCCGGCTGCGCCCCCGGCAAGGTCGACGAGGTGCTGGAGCTGACCCGCGCCCAGCTGCGCCGGGTGGCCGCCGACGGGCTGACGGAGGCCGAGGTGGCCCGGGGCAAGGGGATGAGCAAGGGCTCGTTCGTGCTGGGCTTGGAGGACACCGGCTCCCGGATGAGCCGGCTGGCCAAGGGCGAGCTGCTCTACGGCGACCTGATGCCGGTGGACGAGCTGCTGGCCCGCGTCGACGCGGTGACCGTGGCCGACGTGAACACCCTCGCCGCCGAGCTGCTGGCCCAGCCGATGTCCCTGGCCGTCGTCGGCCCGTTCGGCGAGCGCGACTTCTCCGCCTGACCGGCAGCCCGGCCCGTCGCGGCGGCGTCGGCGTCCGGCCGTGGGACGGCCGGCGACCGGCCCGGTGCGGCCGGTGCGGCTGGGATAGGTTGTGGCCGTGACTGACGAGCAGGGGAAGGGCCCGCAGGGGCCGATCCGGGTCGCCGTGCTGGGTGCCCGGGGCCGGATGGGCGTCGAGGTGTGCCGGGCCGTCGAGGCGGCCGCCGACATGGAGCTGGTGGCGGCGCTCGACCAGGGCGACGACCTGTCCGCCGCCGCCGGGGCCGAGGTGGCAGTCGACTTCACCACCCCCGACGTCGTGATGGACAACCTGCGCTGGTGCGTCGAGGCGGGCGTGCACGCCGTGGTCGGCACCACCGGTTTCACCGGGCGGCGGCTCGACCAGGTGCGCGACTGGCTGGCCGCCCGGCCGGAGGTGGGCGCGGTGATCGCCCCCAACTTCGGCATCGGCGCGGTGCTGATGATGCAGTTCGCGGAGCGGGCGGCCCGCCACTTCGAGTCCGTCGAGATCATCGAGCAGCACCACCCGCGCAAGCTGGACGCCCCCAGCGGCACCGCCACCCACACCGCCCGCCGGATCGCGCAGGCCCGCGCCGAGGCCGGTCTGGGCCCCGCCCCGGACGCCACGAAGGACGAGGTGCCGGGCGCGCGGGGGGCCGACATCGACGGGGTACGCGTGCACGCCGTCCGCGCCACCGGCCTGGTCGCCCACCAGGAGGTGCTGTTCGGCACGGCCGGCGAGACGCTGACCATCCGGCACGACTCGTACGACCGGGTGTCGTTCATGCCGGGCGTGCTGCTGGCGGTGCGCGCGGTGCGTACCCGCCCGGGCCTGACCATCGGCCTGGACCCGCTGCTCGACTGACGGGCGGCGCGCCCGCCGGGCCGGCACCGCGCGGGCGGGCCGGCCCCGGCGGGGAAAGCAGTCGCCGGCCGGCCGCGCCGCACCTAGGCTGCCCCGGGTGATCGACTCGAAGCTCCGCGACCGCGCCGGCCGGCACGTCACCCTGCGCCCGGTCGACGACGACAACTGGCGGGCCGTCGCCGACGTGGCGCCCCGCGACGACCAGCGCGCCTGGGTCTACCCGATGGCGGCCCGTTACCTGCTGACCAGCCTGCGCGGCGACGTGTGGACCTCCCTGGCCGTCTACGCCGACGACACGGTCGTCGGGCACGTCATGTGGGGCGTCGACGACGACGGCGCCCGCTGGATCGGCGGGATGGTCGTCGACGCCGCCGAGCAGGGCCGGGGGGTCGGGGCGGCCACGGTGGCGACCCTGGCGACGTGGCTGTGCGCCCAGCCCGGCTGCGCCGCCGTGCGCCTGTCGTACCACCCCGACAACCCGGCCGCGGCCATCCTCTATCCCCGCCTGGGCTTCGCCCCGACCGGCGAGCTGGAGGACGACGAGGTGGTCGCCGAGCTGGTCACCGCGCCGACCCCCTGACGCCCGCCTCGGCGGCGGCGCGGGGGGCGGGGACCGGGGTGGCGGTCAGGGCCGACGGGAGGCGGTCGACGGTGGCCTCGCCGGCGGCGGTGACCGTGACGTCGACCCGGTCGCCCGCGACGCGCAGGTTGCGCGCGGCGAGGGCGCCGAGCCCCGGGCCGGCGAGCGGGGCCAGGCGCACCCGGCCGGCCGGCACGTCGGGGTAGAGCCCGACGCCGGCCTGGAGCAGCAGCACCGCCGACGCGGCGGACCACGCCTGCGGCCGGCACGCCGCCGGATACGGCACGGGCCGCCCGAGCAGCTCCCGGTCGTCGCCGCCGTACAGCTCGGGCAGCCGGTGGTCGAACGCCTCGGCGGCGGCGAGTAGCCCGTCGGCCAGGCCGAGCGCCGCCGTGCGGTAGCCGGCCCGGGCCAGCCCGGCGAGCACGATCGCCGTGTCGTGGGTCCAGATCGACCCGCAGTGGTACGACAGCGGGCTGAACCCGGCGTCGCCGGTGGACATGGTGCGCAGCCCGAAGCCGCCGGCCAGGGCCTCGGTGGTGAGCAGCCGGGCCACCTGCGCCGACTCGTCGGCGGTGAGCAGCCCGGTGCCGAGCAGGTGGCCGATGTTGCTGGTCAGCGAGTCGACCGGGCGCTTGTCCCGGTCCAGCGCCAGCGCCGGCTGGGGGCCGTGCGGCCCGTCGACCCAGAAGGTGGCCCGGAACCGGTCGGCCAGCCGGGCCGCGTGTGCGCGCCACCGGTCCCCGCCGGGGCGGTCGAACGCGTCCAGCAGCGCCGCACCGGCGACCGCCGCCTCGTACGCGTAGCCCTGCACCTCGGCCAGGACGATCGGCGCCTGCGCCTGCCGGCCGTCGCGGAACCGGACGGCGTCGCCGGAGTCCTTCCAGCCCTGGTTGGCCAGGCCGTGGCCGGTGGTGTCGACGTACTCGACGAGGCCGTCGCCGTCGGCGTCGGCGTGCTCGCCGAGCCAGGCCAGCGCGGCCTCCAGGTGCGGCAGGAGCGGCTGCACCTGCTCGGCCGGCAGCCCCCAGCGCCAGGCGTCGTGCAGCAGCGCGACCCAGAGCATGGTGGCGTCGACGGTGCCGTAGTACGCCGGGGGCAGCCGCAGCCCCGCACCGGCGGCGAACTCGTGCCGGCGCAGCTCGTGCAGGATCTTGCCGGGGGCCTCGCCGGTGGCCGGGTCGACCCGCGTGCCCTGCCGCCGGGCCAGCACCCGCAGCGTGCCGGCGGCCAGCTCGGTGCCCAGCGGCAGCAGCATCCGGGCCGCCCACAGGCTGTCGCGCCCGAAGAGGGTGAGGAACCAGGGCACCCCGGCGGCGAGGAAGACGTCGCCGGGGTGGGCGGGCTCGGCCAGGCGCAGGGCGTGCAGGTCGTCCAGGGAGCGGTCGAGCAGGCGCACCAGCCGCCGGTCGTCGGCGGTGACCTCGGGGCGGGCCCAGGTGGGTGCGGCGGGCGGGGCGGTCACCACGGCGCGGGGGTCGTCGACGGCGAGCCGCCAGCGCAGCGTGACCGCGCCGCGCGGGGGCAGCTCGACCGGCCAGCTCAGCCGGGGCGTGGTGGCCCGGTCGCCGGTGGCGTCGACGGTCGCGCCCTCGCCGGTGACGGTGACGGTGGTGCCGCCGCCGGACCAGGCGAGGCGGCCGGGGCCGTCGGCCCGTGCCGCCAGCGGGTCGGCGGCGTCGCCGGACTTGACCAGCTCGATCGGGGCGAGGTCGCAGCCGAGGTCGACGCTGACGGTGGCCCGTACCCCGGTGGTGGCGGTGGAGACGACGTGGATCTCCTCGGCGAGGCCGGCGGGCGCGAGGCGGCGGACCCGGTCGACCCGGACGGTCGGGTCGGGCCCGGGGTCGCCGAGCCACCGGGCGAGGCCGGCGAAGCGGGCGGCGTGCGGGCCGACGGGCCCCCGGGCCAGCGCCTCGGGCTCGCGGTCGTCGACGCGCAGCTCGGCCCGGGACAGCACGCGGGCGTCGGCGTGGAAGACGCCCTGCACGCCGGACGGGCGGACCTGTCCGGCCGCGTCGCCCAGCGCGCTGGTCGGGGCGTGGACCAGCCCGACGAGGTCGTGCAGCAGGGGTTGCAGGCGGGGTGGGGTCACGGCGGGGCTCCAGTCTTGACAGATCGTCCGGGGCGGTGCAAGGTTCGAAACATTCCGGCAACTTGAACGATCTAATCCTGCCGGATCAACATTTGATCGTTCAAGACCGCAAGGGGGATTCATGTCGCAGAAGGTGACCATCTCCACTGTGGCCGAGCATGCCCGGGTGAGCCGACAGACGGTGTCCAACGTGCTCAACGCGCCGCACATCGTCCGCGAGGAGACCCGGCGTCGGGTGCAGGAGGCGATCACCGAACTCGGCTACCGCGCCAACCAGGCCGCCCGGCAGATGCGCACCGGCCGGTCCCGGCTCATCGCCGTCCGCATCGAGCCGACCCGGGACGGGATCAACGGCTCCGTGCTCGACCGGTTCCTGCACGGGCTCACCGAGACCGCCGAGAGCGCCGGCTACCGGGTCATGCTCTACACCGCCACCGACGCCCACCAGGAGATCGACGCCTTCGACGACCTGCTCGGCGCGTACGACCTGGACGCGTTCGTGCTCACCGGCACCGAGCGCGGCGACCCCCGTACCGCGTGGCTGGCCGGGCGGGACGTGCCGTTCGTGACGTTCGGCCGCCCGTGGGACGCGCCCGACCCGCACCCCTGGGTCGACGTCGACAACGCCGCCGGGACGGCCCAGGCCACCCGCCACCTGCTGGCCACCGGCCACCGGCGGATCGGCTACATCGGCTGGCCGCTGCCCACCTCGGCGGTCGGCGGCGAGCGCCGCTCCGGCTGGCACGAGACGCTGCGCGAGGCCGGCGTCGACCCCGGCGGGCTGGACCGCGAGACCGTCGACGGCATCGCCGAGGGCGAACGGACGATGCGCGAGCTGCTCGCCGCAGCCGAGCCGCCGACCGCCGTCGTCTGCGCCAGCGACTCCCTCGCCCTCGGCGCCCTCCAGGCGGTGCGCGGCAGCGCCGCGTACGCCCCGCCCGCCGGCCCCCCGACGCCCGGCGGTCCCGTCGCCGTCGTCGGCTTCGACGACACCCCCGTCGCCGCCGCCATCGGCCTCACCAGCGTCAGCCAGCCCCTCGGCGTGGCCGCCGCCCGCTGCGTCGACCTGCTCACCGGCGTGCTCGACGGGCAGCCCGTCGACTCCCCGGTGCTGCTCCAGCCCTCGCTGGTGCGACGCCAGACCGCGTGACCCCACCACCCCCAGGAGAGTGAGATGACAACCCGATCCCTGCGCCGCGCGACAGTCGCCGGCGTCGCCGCCGTGGCGCTGCTCGGCTCCGCCGCCTGCGGCAGCGGCTTCGACGACTCCACCGACGCCGCCCAGTCCACCGGCCCGGCCAGCCTCCAGATCCTGATCGGGTCCTCCGGCGACGCCGAGACGAAGGCGGTCCAGGCCGCCGCCGCGACGTGGGCCGCCGGCTCCGGCAACAGCGCCACCGTCACCCCGGCGCAGGACCTCACCCAGCAGCTCGGCCAGGCCCTCGCCGGCGGCAGCCCGCCCGACGTCTTCTACGTCGACGCCAGCCGGTTCGCCGACTACGCCAGCGTCGGCGCGCTGGAGCCCTACGGCGACCGGATCAGCAGCCCGGACGACTTCTACCCCAGCCTGCGCACCACGTTCACGTACGACGGCAAGCTCTACTGCGCGCCCAAGGACTTCTCCACCCTCGCGCTTCAGATCAACACGGACCTGTGGGCGAAGGCCGGGCTGACCGACGCCGACGTGCCGACCACCTGGGACCAGCTCACCGCCGCCGCCCGTAAGATCAAGGCCAAGGGCCTGGTGCCGCTGGCCCTCGGCGACACCCGGGACCGGATCGGCGCGTTCCTCGTGCAGAACGGCGGCTGGCTGGTCAGCCCCGACGGCAAGCAGGCCACCGCCGACACCCCGGAGAACCTGGCCGCCCTCCAGTACGTGCGGACGATGCTGGACGAGGGCCTGGCCCGGTACCCGAAGCAGCTCGACGCCGGCTGGTCCGGCGAGGCGTTCGGCAAGGGCAAGGCTGTCATGACCATCGAGGGCAACTGGATCAAGGGTGCCCTGCAGAACGACTTCCCCGACGTGAAGTACCGCGTCGTCGAGCTGCCCGCCGGCCCCAAGGGCAAGGGGACGCTCTCCTTCACCCAGTGCTGGGGCGTCGCCGCCAAGAGCCGGTACAAGGAGCAGGCGATCAAGTTCGTCGAGGCGATGACCGCCGGCGACCAGCAGATGACGTTCGCCAAGGCGTTCGGCGTGATGCCGTCCCGGCAGTCCGTGCGCGACCAGTACACGGCCGCCTTCCCGGCCGACAAGCCGTTCGTCGACGGCGCGCAGTACGCCCAGGGCCCGGTGAACGCGCCGAAGATGGACAGCGTCCTCGGCGACCTCGACACCGGCCTGCAGGGGCTGGCCAACGGCGACCCGAAGGCCGTCCTCGCCCGCTTCGACGCCAACGCCAAGGCGGCGCTCGCCGGCTGAGGTGCAAGGAAGGGCCCCCTATTAACCGTATGCGTTAACAAGGGGCCCTTCCTTCCAGGGAGGAGGGAAGATGGGCAACCGCGTCGCGCGCGGCGTCCGGAGCAACGAGAACCTCGCCGGGTGGCTCTTCGTCGCCCCGGTGGTCGTCATCCTCGGCCTGTTCCTGCTGCTGCCGATCCTGATGGCGCTCTGGGTGAGCCTCACCGACTGGAACGGCCAGGGCAGCCCGTTCACCGGTCGGGTCCCGTTCGTCGGGGCCGACAACTACACCCGGCTGTTCGCCGAGGAGGGGCTGGCCCGCCGCGACTTCATGACCAGCCTGCGCAACAACGCCTACTACGTGGCGATCGTGGTGCCGACCCAGACGGCGCTGGCGCTCGGGCTCGCCCTCGTCGTCAACAACCGGATGCTGCGGGGTCGGGGATTCTTCCGCACCGCGTTCTACTTCCCCTCGGTGACCAGCTCGGTGGCGATCAGCGTGGTCTTCCTGTTCCTGTTCGCCAACTCCGGCGCGGTCAACGCCCTGCTCGGCATGCTCGGCATCCGGGGGCCGCAGTGGTTCGCTGACTCCCGGGGCGTGCTGCACCTGCTGCTCGGCGCGGTCGGCGTGGACGCGCCGCCGGCCGCGCTCGCCGCCGGCGGGCCGTTCGGGCTGAGCTGGTGGGACTGGCTGTCCGGGCCGAGCGTCGCCATGGTCTCGATCATCACGCTGGTCGTCTGGACCACCTCCGGCACGTTCATGCTGATGTTCCTCGCCGCGCTCCAGAACGTCCCGGTGGCCCTCGACGAGGCCAGCACCCTCGACGGGGCCGGCCGCTGGCAGCGCTTCCGGCACGTCACCCTGCCGATGATCAAGCCGACCACGTTCCTCGTGCTCACCCTCGGCCTGATCGGCTCCTGGCAGGTCTTCGACCAGGTGTACGTGATGAGCCAGGGCGAGCCGGCCAAGACCACGCTCACCCCCGCGTACCTGTCGTACCGCACCGCGTTCCGGGACTTCGACTACGGCTCCGGCGCGGCCATCTCCTTCGTGCTGTTCCTGATCATCATCGCGCTCACCCTGCTCCAGCGCCGGCTGATGGCCGACCGGGAGCCCGCCGCGCCCCGCCGCGGCCGGTGGTGGCGTCGACGCGTACCGGAAGGGGGTTGAGATGGCCGTGCTCACCGACCGGCCGGCGGCACCCGCGCCGCCCGCCCGGCCGCGCCGCGCCCGCGACCGCACGGCCCGCACGCTGGCGAGCCGCCTCGTCGGGTACGCGATCCTGGTCTTCTTCGCGCTGGTGTTCCTCTACCCGTTCGTCATCCAGATCGGCAACTCGCTCAAGACCGAGCCGGACGCGGCGGCCAACCCGCTCTCGCCCATCCCGGACCCGCTGTCGCTGGCCGGCTTCGAACGGATCTTCGCTGGCACCGCCTTCCCGCTCTGGCTCGGCAACTCGCTGCTGGTCACCGTGCTGGTCACCCTCGGCCGGGTGTTCTTCGACTCGCTCGCCGGGTACGCCCTGGCCCGGCTTCGCTTCCGGGGCCGAGCCGGGCTCTTCGCCGCGGTCGTCGCGGTGCTGGCGGTGCCCGGCGTGGTGCTGCTGATCCCGAAGTTCCTCGTGCTCAACCAGCTCGGCATGTACGACAGCTACGCCGGCCTGGTGGTGCCGCTGCTCGCCGACGCGGCCGGCGTGTTCATCATGAAGCAGTTCTTCGAGTCGATCCCGGTCAGCGTGGAGGAGGCGGCCCGCATCGACGGGGCGGGCGTCTTCCGCACGTTCTGGTCGGTGGTGCTGCCGATGGCGAAGCCGGCGCTGATCACCCTGACCATCCTGTCGTTCCAGGGCTCCTGGAACGAGTTCCCGCACAGCCTGGTCGCGGTGCAGGACCCGGACCTGTTCACCCTGCCGCGCGGCCTGGCCGACCTGGTCAGCGGCTCGCTGGGCAAGGGCACCCAGTATCCGCTCAAGCTCGGCGCGGCGCTGCTGGCCACCATCCCGGTCGCGGTGCTGTTCGTGATCTTCCAGCGGTATTTCGTGCGGGACGCCAACGACGGCGCGGACAAGGGCTGACCGGGCCGCCGGGCCGGCTCAGGGCAGCCGGTCCGGCAGCCCGAACAGCGGAAACAGGGCCGGGTCGAGGAAGTAGTTGAGCCGGGCGACCCGGTCGCCGGAGCAGCCGACCAGCTGGATCGAGAACGGCCGGTGCCCGCCCGCCGGGTCCCGCCGGTACTGCGCGAACCCCGGGCCACCGTTGACCGCCACCGGGACCAGCCGGGAGCCCGCGCAGCCGGCCCCCGGGCCGGTCATCCAGCGCCCGATGTCACCCGCGCCGCGCAGCCAGAGCCGGTAGGGCGGCATGGTCTGCACGGCGTCGGCCCGCAGCAGCGCGACCAGCGCGTCGATGTCGTACCGCTCGAAGGCCCGCACGTAGCGGTCGAGCAGCTCGCGGTGCGCGGCGTCGAGGGCGGCGGCCGGCGGGTCGGCGTCGACGCCCCGGGCGGCCAGCGTCGCGCGGGCCCGCTGCAACGCGCTGTTGACCGCCGCCACGCTGGTGTCGAGCAGGCCGGCGACCTCGTCGGCCCGCCAGCGCAGCACGTCGCGCAGGATCAGCACCGCCCGCTGCCGGGGCGGCAGGTGCTGCAACGTGGCGACGAAGGCCAGCCGCACCGACTCCCGGGTCACCGCCACCTCCGCCGGATCCTCGCCGGCAGGCAGCACCCGGGCGTCGGGGGCCGGCCCGATCCACTCCCCGGCGGGCCGGGGCTCGCCCAGCGCCGACAGCACCGGCGCCGACGGCCCGGCGAGGTCGGTCGGGACCGCCCGGCGGGACCGGCCGCGCAGCAGGTCGAGGCACACGTTGGTGGCGATCCGGTAGACCCAGGTGCGGACGCTGGACCGGCCGTCGAAGGCGGCCAACCCCCGCCAGGCGCGCAGCAGCGTCTCCTGGACGGCGTCCTCCGCGTCGAAGGCCGAGCCGAGCATCCGGTAGCAGTAGCCGGTGAGCTCCACCCGGTGCCCCTCCAGGTGCTGCTCCGACGGCGGGTGCCGCTCCGACGGCCCGTGCTCCGGCCGGCCGTGCTCCTGCGGCCCGTGCTCCTGCGGCCCGGCCGGGGCCGGCGTCGCGTGGGCACGACTCGTCGACACGCTCATCCCGCCACCGTAGGCGGCACCACCGACATTCCCGGCAACCCCGACGCGCCGGGAGGCAGACCGCGTGGTCAGCCGGCGGCGGTGTCGCCCTCCGCCGCGCCCTCGGCGGGCACCGCCACGTGCAGCCGGAGCTGGTTGACCAGCATGTCGTCCACGTCGAGGGCCCGGGCCGCGCCGTCGGGCTCCCAGCCCGCGCCGGTGAGGAACTTCCGGGTCGCCGCGTCGGCGTCGAACGCCCACGCCACCGCCCGGTCGAAGCCGTCGGAGCGCCACAGGTCCACGCTCGCGGCCAGCAGCCGGCTGCCGTGCCCGCGCCGCCCCCAGCGCGGCTCGACCAGCAGGTCCGTCACCGCCACCACGCCGGACCCGAGCGCCTCGGCCGGCTCGTTCGGGGCGAGGGACTCGGCGTCGGCCGGCCCGGACGCGGCAAATCCCACCAGATACGATTGTTCGGCCTGTTCGACGGCGACGAGCACCCGGTGCGCGCCCGAGGGCGGCTCCTGCACCGCCGCGCTCCACCGCCTGGCGAGATACTCCTCGTCCAGGTTGTCGAGCACGTGCCGGGGCAGGATCCGGCGATACGCGACCCGCCAGGTCGCGAGCTGGATGCGTGCGATCTCGCCGGCGTCTTCCGGACGCGCCGGGCGGACGTACCCGAGAGCCATGGGACGGAAGCCTACGCAGGGCGAGGGAGGCCACGGTGGCGCAGGGTGCCAAACGGACGATCGGGCAGGTCGCCGCGGTGGTCGGGCTCGCCGTCGCGGTGACCGCGTTCCTGTCCGTGGCGGCCGTGCGGCACGGCTTCTTCGACCTGAAGGTCTACTACGGCGCGCTCCACTTCTGGGTGCACGACGGCGGGGAGATCTACGACTTCCTCAAGCCCGGCACCCAGTACGGCTTCACCTACCCGCCGTTTGCCGCCCTGGTCATGCTGCCGATGGCCCTCCTGCCGTGGCCGGCCGCGATCGTGGTGAGCGTGACCGCGTCCGTGGTGACCAGCGCCGTGCTGATCTGGTGGCTGATCGCCCCGGTCGCCCACCGCTGCGGCTGGACCGGCTGGTTCGCCCTCGCCGTGGCGCTCTGCCTGGCCGCCGCGTTCGAGCCGATGCGCGAGACGGTCAACTTCGGCCAGGTCAACATGCTGCTGCTGTTCCTCGTCGCGGTGGACCTGCTGCGGCTGCTGCCGGCGGGCAACCGCTGGGCGGGAGTGGGCATCGGGCTGGCCACCGCGATCAAGCTGACCCCGGGGATCTTCCTCGTCTACCTGCTGGTCACCGGCCGCTGGCGGGCCGCCCTGACCGCCGCCGGCACGGCCGCCGGGGCGACCCTCGTCGCCGCCGCGCTCTTCCCCGACGCGTCCCGCGAGTTCTGGACCTCCGCGCTGTGGAACACCGGCCGCGTCGGCGAGCTGGCGTTCGTGTCGAACCAGTCGCTGCAGGGCGTGGTCGCCCGGCTCAGCCCCGAGCACCCCAGCACCGTGGCCTGGCTGGCGCTGGTGTTCGCCACCCTCGCCGTCTGGGCGTGGCGCTCGCGGGCCGCCGCGAAGGCCGGCGACGAGGCCACCGGCCTGGCCCTGACCGGCGCGCTGATGTGCCTGGTCAGCCCCGTGACCTGGGTGCACCACCTGGTCTGGCTGCTGCCGGGGCTGATCCTGCTGGTCGACAACGGCACCGCGGCCCCCGCGCGCAGCCGCCGGCGCCGCGTCCTGCTGGCCGCCGCGATCATCGGGTACGCCCTGCTGTGCAGCCGCATCGTCTGGGCCTGGGAGAAGGACTTCACCGGCGTCGACGGCTTCCTCGGCAGCAACACCTACGTCTGGATCAGCCTCGCCCTGCTGCTGTTCCTGCCCGTACGCCGCCCGGCGGGTCAGCCGTCGAGCAGCCCCGCGTACCTCAGCTCGACCAGCCCCAGCGGGGGTGCCCCGCCGGCCAGCGGCACCGGGTAGGTGGTCCGCTCGCCGTCCGGCGACAGCCCGGCCCGCTCGTAGAAGCGCCGGGCCCGCCGGTTGTCCCGCAACACCCACAGCCGGTACGCCGTCCAGCCCCGCCCGGCCAGCCGCTGCTTCGCCGCCGCCAGCAGCCGCCCGGCCGTCCCGTCGCCCCAGTGCGCCCGCTCGACGTACATGGTGAGCACCTCGCCGAGCGTGTGGTCGAGGTCGGCCCGGTCCTGGTTGTTGCGGTACGGGCCGAACGTGGTGAACCCGATCACCGCGCCGTCGCGCTCGGCGAGCAGCGTGGTGAACGGGTGCTCCGGGTCGGCCGTGCCCAGGTCCCGGCGGCGCTGCGCCCAGGCCGCCACGTTGAGCCGGGCCAGCACCTCCGCCGGCATGATCCCGGCGTAGCCGTCCTGCCAGCCGTGCACGTGCACCCGGGCCACCGCCTCGGCGTCGTCCGGCTCCTCGGGGCGGATGATCAGCATGCGTCCGTTGTATGCCCCGGTGGCCGTGACGTCCAGCCAGCCGCACCGGTGTCGTACCCCTGGATTAGGGTGCCCGACGATGACCGCACCGGAATCGCTCTCGCTCGCCCAGGCCCGCCGGGTGGCCCTGGCCGCCCAGGGCTTCGCCGACCCGCCGCCGGTCGGCCTGCCCACCCGCCGGCACCTGCGCCGGGTGCTCGACCGGGTCGGGCTGATCCAGGTGGACTCGGTCAACGTGCTGCAGCGGGCGCACTACCTGCCCCTCTACAGTCGGCTCGGGCCCTACCCGACGACCCTGCTCGACGCCGCCGCCTACCGCCGTCCCCGCGAGCTGTTCGAATACTGGGGGCACGAGGCGTCGCTGGTCCCCGTCGGGCTGCACGCGGCGCTGCGCTGGCGGATGGCCAAGGCCCGCGACGAGGCGTGGGGCGGGATGCGCCGCATCGCGCAGGAGCAGCCCGAGCTGGTGGCGTGGGTGCGCGACGAGGTCGCCGCCCGGGGCCCGCTCACCGCCGCCGAGATCGAGCACGACGCGCCCCGGGAGACCGGCAACTGGGGCTGGAACTGGTCGACCGTGAAGCGGGCACTGGAGTTCCTCTTCTGGGCCGGCGAGGTCACCGCCGCCGACCGCACCCCCTCGTTCGCCCGCCGCTACGACCTGCCCGAGCGGGTGCTGCCGGCCGCCGCGCTGGACGCGCCCACCCCGACCGACGCCGAGGCGCACCGCGCCTTGGTCGCGATCGCCGCCCGCTCGCTCGGCGTCGCCGCCGAGCCGGAGCTGCGCGACTACTTCCGGCTGCCCGTCGCCGGGGCCCGCCGGGCGGTCGCCGAGCTGGTCGAGGCGGGTGAGCTGACCCCGGTCACGGTCGAGGGCTGGCGGCACCCGGCCTACCTGCACGCCGCCGCCCGGCTGCCCCGCTGGGTGCGGGGCAACACCCTGGTCAGCCCGTTCGACCCGCTGGTGTGGGAGCGGGGCCGCACCGAGCGGCTGTTCGGCTTCGCCTACCGCATCGAGATCTACGTCCCGGCCCCGCAGCGGGTCCACGGCTACTACGTGCTGCCGTTCCTGCAGGGGGAGCGGTTCACCGCCCGGGTCGACCTCAAGGCCGACCGCAAGGCCGGCGTGCTGCTGGTGCCGGCCGCCTGGGCCGAGCCGGGCGTCGACGCGGGGGAGACGGCGGTGGCCCTGGCCGCCGAGCTGCACCGCCTGGCCGGCTGGCTGGGGTTGAGCGCGGTCGCCCCGCCCGCCGCCGGTGACCTGGCCGTTCCGCTGGCCGCCGCGCTGAGGAGCGTGGCCGGTGTACCGTGAGCGGCGTGACGAGCGTCGACGGCCCGGCGGCCCCGCACCCGCACCCGCACCCTGACGCGCAGGCGCCCGCGCCCGCGCCGGGGGAGTGGCCGCCGGGGGCGTACCCGGTGGCGGAGCCCGACCGGCTGACCCGCCTCGTGATGCGGGTGCACGCCCGGTCGCCGCGCTGGGCGGCCCCCCTGGCCGCGCTCGGCTGCGTCGGCCTCGGCATGGCGTACGCGCTGCTCAGCGACCCGACCCGGGCCGCACCCGACGCCGCGCCCAGCTGCCTGCTGAAGCTCACCACCGGGCTGGACTGTCCGGGCTGCGGCGGCACCCGCGCGCTGTGGTACGTGCTGCACGGCGACCTGCCGGCCGCCGCCCGGCACCACTTCGTCTTCGTCTTCGCGCTGCCCTTCCTGACCTACCTGTTCGTCGCCTGGGCGGGCCGGCAGGCGTTCGGCTGGCGGCTGCCGCAGCCCCAGGTCAGCTCGAAGGTGATCGGCGGCTTCCTGGCCCTGTGGCTGGCCTTCTCGGTGGCCCGCAACCTGCCCTGGGCCCCCTTCACCTCCCTCTACGTCTGACCGGTCCTGTGTCCGGCCCGGCGGGCAGCCTGCCGCGCGCCTGCGCGATCGGGTGCGGAGCCTGCGGGCC
Source organism: Micromonospora haikouensis (assembly GCF_000876225.1). Lineage (NCBI taxonomy): Bacteria > Bacillati > Actinomycetota > Actinomycetes > Micromonosporales > Micromonosporaceae > Micromonospora > Micromonospora haikouensis. The sequence goes on from NZ_JXSX01000001.1 coordinate 2,194,757, forward strand.
ATAGCGAGCTGAGTCGTTTGCGACATCACTGCCGCCCACGGGCCGCCCCCGACTCCGCCCCCGACCCGGCCCGACCCTGGCCTCGGACCTCGGCCACGGACCCGACCCTGATGTCGTAAACGACTCAGCTCCCTAGGCGGGAAACCGGGACGGTCCCTTCCGGTGGGCGACGCGCCGGGCCGGGGGTGACCGCCGTTGCACCGGGCGCGCCCGGCTTGGGCGGGCGACCGCCGGACCACTACAGTCCCTGGCATGCCGGAGATGGTGCAGCCCCAGGTCAAGCTCGTCGCGTGGACCCAGTTCCAGGCCCCGGACGACGTGCCGTGGTCGACCGACGCCGAGGGCGGCCAGGCGCTCGCCGAGTTCGCCGGCCGGGCCTGCTACCAGAGCTGGTCCAAGCCGAACCCGGCCACCGCCACCAACGCCGGCTACCTGGCGCACATCCTGGAGGTGGGGCACCTGTCGGTGCTGGAGCACGGCTCGGTGAGCTTCTACTTCACCGGGGTGTCCCGCTCGTTCACCCACGAGCTGATCCGGCACCGGCACTTCTCCTACTCCCAGCTCTCCCAGCGGTACGTCCCCGAGCGCGACGCCGCGATGGTCGAGCCGGCGGTGATCGCCGACGACCCGGAGCTGCACAAGCGGTTCGTCGAGGCCGCCGAGGCGAGCGTGCGGGCGTACACCGAGCTGCTGGAGGGCCTGGAGCAGCGCTTCTCCGACGAGCCCAACCCGACGCTGCGCCGCAAGCAGGCCCGGCAGGCGGCCCGCGCGGTGCTGCCCAACGCGACCGAGACGCGGATCGTGGTCACCGGCAACTACCGGGCCTGGCGGCACTTCGTCGCGATGCGGGCCACCGAGCACGCCGACGTGGAGATCCGCGAGCTGGCCGTGGAGTGCCTGCGTCAGCTCCAGCGGGTCGCCCCGAACGTGTTCGCCGACTTCGTCATCTCCACGCTGCCCGACGGCACGGAGGTGGCGGCCAGCCCGCTCGCCGAGCTGTCCTGAACCCTTCCCCACCGGCCCGCCGGTGGTCGTCCGCTAGGTTGTGAGCATGACGCACGACCACCCTGTTGCCGCCGACCGGGCGGTGTCCCGCCCGTTCGGCCGAGTGCTCACGGCCATGGTGACCCCGTTCACCTCCGACGGTTCCCTGGACCTCGACGGCGCCGTACGCCTCGCGAACCACCTCGTCGACGAGCAGGGCAACGACGCGCTCGTGCTCAACGGCACCACCGGCGAGTCGCCCACCACCACCGACGCGGAGAAGGAACGCCTGATCCGGGCCGTGGTGGAGGCGATCGGCGACCGGGCGAGGGTGGTCGCCGGGGTCGGCACCAACGACACCCGGCACACCATCGAGCTGGCCGCGTCGGCCGAGAAGGCCGGCGCGCACGGCCTGCTGGTGGTGACCCCGTACTACAACAAGCCGCCGCAGAGCGGGCTGGTCCGGCACTTCACCGCCGTCGCGGACGCCACCGGGCTGCCGATCATGCTCTACGACATCCCGCACCGCTCCGGGGTGCCGATCGAGACCGAGACCCTGGTCCGGCTCGCCGAGCACGACCGCATCGTCGCGGTCAAGGACGCCAAGGGTGACCTCACCGCGACCTCGTGGGTGACCAGCCGCACCGACCTGGCCTTCTACAGCGGGGAGGACTCCCTCGTCCTGCCCGCGCTGGCGGTCGGCTGCGTCGGGGTCGTCGGCACCTCGACCCACTTCACCGGTGCGCTCACCCAGCGGATGATCGAGGCGTACGACGCGGGCGACCCCGGCACCGCGCTCGCCCTGCACCGGCGGCTGCTGCCCCTGTTCACCGGCGTCTTCCGCACCCAGGGCACCATCCTGGTCAAGGCGGGCCTGGCGGCCCTGGGCCTGCCGGCCGGCCCGGTGCGGCCCCCGCTGGTGGACGCCACCCCCGACGAGATCGCCCAGCTGCGCGCGGACTGCGCGGCGGCGGGTCTGGAGCTCCCCTGACATGACCGAACGACACGACGGACGCCGGGCGACGGCGTCGCAGAATGAGGTGGACGCGTGACCGAGGCGCACAACGAGGGCGAACTGCCCCCGCCGCTGCCGGAGGGCGGCCTGCGGATCATCCCGCTCGGCGGGCTCGGCGCCATCGGTCGGAACATGACCGTCTTCGAGTACGACGGCAAGCTGCTCATCGTCGACTGCGGGGTGCTCTTCCCCGACGTCGAGCAACCGGGCGTGGACCTGATCCTGCCCGACTTCGGGCCGATCCTGGACCGGCTCGCCGACGTGCAGGCGATCGTGCTCACCCACGGCCACGAGGACCACATCGGCGCGGTGCCGTACCTGCTCGCCCACAAGCCGGACATCCCGCTGGTCGGCTCGCAGTTCACCCTCGCCCTGGTCGAGGCGAAGCTGGCCGAGCGGCGCATCCAGCCGTACACGCTGACCGTGCGGGAGGGCGGCCGGGAGCGGCTCGGCCCGTTCGAGTGCGAGTTCTTCGCCGTCAACCATTCGATCCCCGACGCCCTCGCGGTGGCCATCCGCACCCCCGCCGGCCTGGTGCTGCACACCGGCGACTTCAAGATGGACCAGCTCCCCCTGGACGGCCGGATCACCGACCTGGCCGGCTTCGCCCGGCTGGGCGCGGAGGGCGTCGACCTGCTGCTGTCGGACTCCACGAACGCGGAGATCCCCGGCTTCGTCACCCCGGAACGGGAGATCGGGCCGGTCCTCGACTCGATCTTCGCGAAGGCGCGCGGCCGGATCATCGTCGCGTCGTTCGCCTCGCACGTGCACCGGGTGCAGCAGGTCTTCGACTCGGCCGTCGAGCACGGCCGCAAGGTGGCGCTGATCGGCCGCTCGATGGTCCGCAACATGGGCATCGCCCGGGACCTCGGCCTGCTCAACATCCCCGCCGGCCTGGTGATCAGCATCGAGGAGGCCACGGCGCTGCCGCCGGAGCAGATCGTGCTGATGTCCACCGGCTCGCAGGGCGAGCCGATGAGCGCGCTCGGCCGGATGGCCAGCGGCGACCACCGGCACATCACCATCGCCCCCGGCGACACGGTGGTGCTGGCGTCCTCGCTGGTGCCCGGCAACGAGACCTCGGTCTACCGGGTGATCAACCGGCTGGCCCGGGCCGGCGCGGTGGTCGTGCACAAGGACGTGGCGAAGGTCCACGTCTCCGGCCACGCCCCCGCCGGTGAGCTGCTCTACCTGCTCAACGTGACCCGCCCGAGCAACCTGATGCCGGTGCACGGCGAGTGGCGGCACCTGCGGGCCCACGCCCGCCTCGGCATCGAGTCCGGGGTCGCCCCGGACCGGGTGGTGCTCTGCGAGGACGGCGACGTGGTCGACCTGGTCGAGGGCCGCGCCAGCCTCGTCGGCCACGTCAAGAGCCGGTACGTCTACGTCGACGGCCTCGCCGTGGGCGACGTCAGCGAGTCCCTGCTCACGGAGCGGCGGATCCTCGGCGACGGCGGGTTCATCGCCACCACCGTCGTGGTCGACTCGGTCACCGGCAAGGTCGTGGGCGGCCCCACCGTCTCGGCGAAGGGCTTCTCGGAGGACCCGGAGGCGTTCAACCCGGTCGTGCCGCTGGTGACCGAGGCGCTGAACCGGGCCGCCGCCGACGGCATCACCGACCCGCACCAGCTCCAGCAGATCGTCCGGCGCACCGTCGGCCGGTGGGTCAACGACAAGTACCGCCGCCGGCCCATGATCGTGCCGACGGTCGTCGAGGTCTGACGCCCGCACCGCCGCGTTCCGCGCGTACCGACGCCGGCCCACCCCCGAGCGGTGGGCCGGCGTCGGCGCTTCTCCCGCCGGCCTGGGGTACGGACATCGACGCCGCAGGGTTCAACGCCGACGGGAAAAATTGTTCCGGGTCGATCGTTCAACCATCCGGCGGTTTGTCCCGTACTCCGTCGCGGCAGGCGTACCCGCGCCGGCCGGGAGGAGCGTGGCGGATGGACCGCAGACGGATGACAGCCATCGGCGTACTGGTGGTGGCGGCGGGAGCGGCGGCGGTCGTGGCCCTGCCGTCGTTCGCCGGGGAAGGTGCCGCGCCGCCGGCCGGGGACTCCGGGCGGGCCACCGCCCCGGCCGGGGTGGACCAGAAGGTCGTGGACGCGATGAGCCGCGACCTGCGGCTCACCCGCGAGCAGGCGACGCAGCGGCTGAAGACCGAGCGCTGGGCCGCCGGCACCGTCGAGAAGCTCCGGACCGAGCTGGGCGAGGACTACGGCGGCGCCTGGCTCAGCGCCGACGGCCGTACCCTGACCGTCGCGGTCGCCGACCCCGGACGGGCCGACGCCGTGCGCGCGGCCGGCGCGGTGCCCAAGCAGGTCGCCCGGGGCGTGGGGGAGCTGGACACCATGAAGACCCGGCTCGACCGGTCCGGCGGCGCGGTCGGCCGGGCCGTCACCGGCTGGTACGTCGACGCGCCCACCAACTCCGTCGTGGTGGTGGCCCGGGCGGGCCAGGAGGCGGCCGGTCGCCGGTTCGCGGCGGCCAGCGGGCTGCCGGCGTCGGCGGTGCGGGTGGTCAGCTCGACGCGGGCCCCCCGGCTGCTCGCGGACCTCCAGGGCGGCGACGCCTACCTCATCAACGGCAACTCCCGCTGCTCGGTCGGCTTCGCCGTGGTCGGCGGCTTCGTCACCGCCGGGCACTGCGGCCAGGCCGGCGACCGCACCACCGGGGTCGACGGCTCGCCGCAGGGCGTCTTCGCTGCGTCGTCCTTCCCCCGCGACGACTGGGGCGTCGTGCGGGTCACCGGCGACTTCCAGCCGCAGCCCGTGGTGAACGACTTCAACGGCGGCGCGGTGCCCGTCAACGGCTCGCAGGAGGCCCCCGTCGGTGCCTCGATCTGCCGCTCCGGCTCCACCACCGGGGCGTTCTGCGGGGTGATCCAGGCGAAGAACGCGACGGTCAACTACCCGGAGGGCACGGTCACCGGGCTGACCCAGACCAACGTCTGCGCCGAGCCGGGCGACTCCGGCGGGTCGTGGATCTCCGGTGACCAGGCGCAGGGGGTCACCTCGGGCGGGGCGGGCGACTGCACCGTCGGCGGGGTCACCTTCTTCCAGCCCGTCAACGAGATCCTCCAGGTCAACGGGCTGACCCTGGTCACCGCCGACGGCGGCAACACCCTGGGCGGTCGCCGGGCGCGGCGCTGAGGACCCGCCCCTGGGCCCTTGCCCTGACCGGCCCGGCACCACCACGCGGGCCGGTCAGGGCAGCGCCGCGACCGCCTCCGCGTACGCGACGCCGGTGGCCACGGCCGCGGTGACCAGCACGTCGAGCTGGGTGGGGGCCACCCCGTGGGCCAGGTCCGTGGTCACGTCGCCGGCCAGCACCAGCTCCCCGCTGCCGTCGTCGTGCGCGTACGCCTTCGGCAGCAGCCGGTCGTGGTTCCAGGCGTTGCAGAAGGCGTACGCCTCCGCGCGCCGCCCCGCCGCCAGCCGTCGGACGGCCAGCACCCGGGCGTGCAGGATCTCGCCCCGCTCGCCGGCCTGCCGGAACTCGATCACCGCCGGACCCCACCGCCCGACCACCGCCGGGCCGCGCATCGTCCAGGCGTCGCCGCGCCGGTCCAGGGCCTCGGTGACCAGGGCGACGGTCAACGCCCCCACCTCGTCCCCGGCCAGCTCCCGTCCGGCCTCCCGCCCCGCCGGCCCGCTGCCGCCGCCCGTGCCCTCGCTGCCGCCACCGTCGGGGCCGCCGTCGTCGGCCGCCTCGTCGGCGGGCAGCGGCACCACCGGACCGGCGACCGGCCGCTCGGCCAGCAGGGCCGCGATCCGGCCGGACTGGTGCCCGGTGCCGTTGCGGGCGTCGAAGCTGCCGGCGAGCCCCGTCGCCAGTTCGGCGAGCAGCCCGCCGAGCCGGGCCACGTCGATGTCGTCGCCGGCCCGACCGGCCCCCCGCCCGGCGGGGGCGGCGGGTCCGGGCATCCGTCGGTCGCCCCGCCCCGACTCGGCGGCGAGGGCGCACAGCAGCGCCCCGGCGGCGGCGAACTCCATCGCGGCCAGGTCGTCGGACGGGCGGTCCAGCCGGGGCAGCTGCTCGGCGAGGATGTCCAGCCCTCGGTCCAGGTGCCCGCCCAGCGCGCAGAACCGCAGGTGCGCGGCGAGCTGCCCGAACGCCGTCCGTTCCCGCCGGTGCCGCCGGTACGCCGTGACGTGCGCCCGGCCCGCCCGTTCCGGCTCGCCGGCGCGCAGCAGCGGCAGTAGCGCCCCGGCCAGCGCCCGCTCCGGCTGGTCGGTGCAGTACGCCCCGCCGCCCCCGGCTGTCCCGGCCCCGCCAGCTCCGGCTGTCCCGGCCCCGCCAATCTCGGCCGGGGCCGCCGCCGTCGGGCCATCGACGATCGGGCGCAGCTCGGCCAGCGCCGCCGCCCAGTCACCCCAGCCGGCCAGCAGGTCGGCGCGGCGCGACGGAGCGCAGGCCGGACAGCCGGCGGCCGGGTCGGCGGGGGCGGTGCGCCAGCGGTCGTACCAGCGGCGGGCCTCCGGCTCGTCGCCGAGGTGGTCGGCGAGGCGGCAGCGCAGCTCGGCCACCACATCGGTCACCGCCGCAGGCTGGGCCAGGTCGTCCAGCGCCGCGCGGGTCTGGCCCAGGCCGACCCGGGGCGTGCCGAACGCGGCCTCGACCGCGAAGCGCTGGTAGCGGCGCAGCTCGGCGGCCCGCTCGGCGGTGGCGTCCGCGGAGGCGGCGTCGAGCAGCTCCCGACAGCGGCGGACCGGCTCGAACAGCCGCCACCGCTCGCCCCGCCGCAGATACAGGTCCATCAGCGCGAACCGGGCGTCCAGCCCGGTGGCCAGGTCGCCGGCCGCGTCGGCGGCCGACGCGATCCGGTCCAGCTCGACGGCGCGTTCCTCCCCGTCGGGCAGGTCCCCGGCGGCGGCCAGCCGGTCGGCCCACGGGCTCGGCTGCCCGGTCATGGCCGCGCCCCGCCCGCGAGCTGCCCGACTGCGGCGGCGAGCTGGCAGCCGGTCGAGATGCCACAGTCGAGCAACTGGTCGAGCTGGTGCGGGGTCACCCCGCGCTCCAGGTCGGCGATCACCTCGCCGCAGACCAGGGCCCGCCCGTCGTCGTCGACGTGCACGAAAGCCTTGGGCCAGTACCGGTCGTGGTTCCACGAGTTGCAGAAGGCGTGCAGGGTCGGCACGTACTCGATCGGGAAGGTCGGCGCGGCTATCGTGCGCACCTGGAGGATCTCGCCGCCCGCCCCCATCCGCAGGAACCAGACGAGCGCGTCGTCCCAGCGGCCCAGCAGCCGGCCCGCCGGATCCGCCGCCACCGCGTACCCCCGACGGCGCAGCACGGCCGCGATCAGCTCGTCGGTCAGCGGCCGCAACGCCCCGGGGTGCCCGGCCAGGGGGCCGTCCGGGCCGTCCTCGATCTCGGGCGACGCCATCGGGCATCCCTTCTGAGGCGAATAACACAACAGGCGGCGTCGCCCGTGCTGCGACGCGCGGACACGACCCGGAAAAGCGGCGATCCGCCGGGTCCCGCCGTTACGGTGACTCTATGGCGGGCCGTACCTCTCAGGCGAGCCGGCGACGCGGCGCGTCGCCGCGCGGCACCACGAACAGTCGTGCCCGTCAGCCGGCGAAGAAGACCACCAAGGCGGCGCCCCGGCGGCGCACCGCCCCCCGGCCGGGGCCGGCCGTCCACGTAGGCCGGGCGATCGGTGCGGTGTGGATGGGGCTCGCGCACGGCGTCGGCTGGGCGGTGCGGGCCGCCGGCCGGCAGGCCGCCTCGGCCCGCGACCTCGACCCGGAGCACCGCCGCGACGGCGCGGGCCTGCTGCTGCTCGGGCTCTCCCTGCTCAGCGCGGTGGCCCTCTGGTTCTCCGGTGCCGGCCCGGTGGGTGCCCGGCTCGCCGACACCGTGCGGCTCTTCCTCGGCGCGATCTCGATCGTCGTCCCGGTGCTGCTGTCGATCGGGGCGTGGCGGCTGATGCGCACGCCGTCCGACCCGGAGCACCGGGGGCGGGGCCTGGTCGGCTGGGGGTCCATGCTGGTCGCCACCGCCGCGATGCTGCACATCGGACAGAACCCGGTGGACCCGGTCCAGCGTGACTACGCGGGCGGCCTGATCGGCGCGGGCGTCGGCAACGTGCTGGAGACCGCGGTGACCGCCTGGGTGGCCGTGCCGCTGCTGCTCCTGCTGCTGGTCTTCGGCCTGCTGGTGGTCACCGCGACGCCGATCAACAAGATTCCGGAGCGGCTCGGGCTGCTCGCCGGCGCGGTGGTCGGCCCGCCGCCGGCCGCCGAGGAGGCCGAGGCGGAGCCCGTCGAGAAGAAGCCGGCCCGCCGCCGCCCGGCCAAGCGCGCCGCGCCGCCGCTGCCGGACCCGGACGACTTCGACGAGGAGGCGTACGAGGGCGCCGACCTCCAGGAGACCGTGGTGCTGCCCCGCAAGCCCCCGGCGAAGGTGCCCGCCACCCGCAAGCCGGTCGAGCCGCCGGAGCACTCGCCGCCGCCCACCCGGGCGGAGCAGCTCGCGCTCACCGGCCTGGCCGGCGACTACACGCTGCCCCCGGCCAACCTGCTCAGCGGCGGGGCCGCCCCGAAGACCCGCAGCAAGGCCAACGACGAGGTCATCGCCGCCCTCACCGGCGTGTTCGACCAGTTCGGCGTCGACGCCGAGGTCACCGGCTTCACCCGGGGGCCGACGGTCACCCGGTACGAGGTGGAGCTGGGCCCGGGCGTGAAGGTCGAGCGGATCACCCAGCTCTCCCGCAACATCGCGTACGCGGTGAAGTCTCCGGACGTACGCATCCTCAGCCCGATCCCGGGCAAGAGCGCGGTCGGCGTGGAGATCCCGAACACCGACCCGGAGAACGTGGCGCTCGGCGACGTGCTGCGCTCCCGCGCCGCCACCAGCGACCACCACCCGATGGTGGTGGCGCTCGGCAAGGACATCGAGGGCGGCTTCGTGGTGGCCAACCTCGCGAAGATGCCGCACATCCTGATCGCCGGGGCCACCGGCGCCGGCAAGTCGAGCTGCCTCAACTCACTGCTGGTGTCCATTCTCACCCGGGCCACCCCGGACGAGGTGCGGCTGCTGCTGATCGACCCGAAGCGCGTCGAGATGACCGGCTACGAGGGCATCCCGCACCTGGTCACCCCGATCGTGACCAACGCGAAGAAGGCGGCCGACTCGCTGGAGTGGGTCGTCCGCGAGATGGACATGCGCTACGACGACCTCGCCGCGAACGGGGTCCGGCACATCGACGACTTCAACCGCAAGGTGCGCACGGGGGAGATCAAGGCCCCGCCGGGCAGCGAGCGGGAGATGCGGCCGTACCCGTACCTGCTGGTGATCGTGGATGAGCTGGCGGACCTGATGATGGTCGCGCCGCGCGACGTGGAGGACTCGGTCGTGCGGATCACGCAGCTCGCCCGGGCGGCCGGCATCCACCTGGTGCTGGCCACCCAGCGGCCGAGCGTGGACGTGGTCACCGGCCTGATCAAGGCCAACGTGCCGTCCCGGCTGGCGTTCGCCACCTCGTCGCTGGCCGACTCGCGGGTCATCCTCGACCAGCCGGGCGCGGAGAAGCTGCTGGGGCGCGGCGACGGGCTCTTCCTGCCGATGGGCGCGTCGAAGCCGATCCGCATCCAGGGCGCCTGGGTCACCGAGCGCGAGATCGCCGACGTGGTGAAGTTCTGCAAGGACCAGCGGGAGCCGGAGTTCCGCCCGGACGTGCTGGCCCCGGCGCAGGACAACAAGAAGAAGATCGACGAGGAGATCGGCGACGACCTGGACCTGCTGGTGCAGGCGGTCGAGCTGGTGGTCACCTCGCAGTTCGGCTCGACGTCGATGCTCCAGCGCAAGCTGCGGGTGGGCTTCGCCAAGGCCGGCCGGTTGATGGACCTCATGGAGACCCGGGGCGTGGTCGGCCCGTCGGAGGGCTCCAAGGCCCGCGACGTGCTGGTCAAGCCGGACGAGCTGGAGGAGGTCCTCGCCGGCCTCGGCGGCGCGGACGACTGACCCGCCCGCCGGACCCCTTCCCGAGCCCTCCCCGGCCCGGCACTTCGGCGCCGCCCTGCTCTCGTCCTCCACCGGCGTGGCCGGGCACCGCCCTGAGCCCCGCTTCTCCGGTTGCCGGCCCCGACGCGGGCCGACCGAGATCGCTCACTGTGGGTGACGGATCTGTCGATCTGACTCAGGGTCATGTTCAGTTCGGCGCGCCGGACTCGCCGCGCGCCCTTTGCTCTGCACCCAGGGACGCATCACCCCCTTGACCAGCAGATCTGTGAAATCGGCGGGCGGCGGGAAGGAGTGGACGATCGCGCTGCGTGAACTGTTGCGTATCCGGGTGCAGAGCAAAGGGAGCGAAGGAGGTGGTGGCGTCGAGCGGGGCGGTTGCTGCGTGTCACGATCCGGGGCGGGTGGAGCACGGCCACCCGCTGCCGCCGGCCGCCCGCGCCGACGAGGGGCCCGCCGGGAATCCGGCGGGCCCCTTCGGTCGCGGGCGGGTGCGCTGTGGCGCTGTGGCGTGGGCTGGGTGCTCAGGCGTTCAGGATCACCGCGCTGAGGATCATGCCGAGCACGGCGCCGGCCACGCTGGCGGCGGCGGCGTACCAGCCGAGCGGCTTGTCGCCGAGGACCGCGCCGACCACGCCGAGGATCACGCCGAGCAGGCCGAAGATCACCGGCGACACGAAGACCGCGAGGGCGGCGAAGACGAACGCGACGATGGTGCAGATCCGGGCGGCGTTGGTGCGCGGGCGGGTGGTGGCGTGGGTGTCGGCCATGACGTCCTCCGTGGTGAGCCTCGTTCTACCGTCGATCGATCACTACCCACCGGTGCCGGAAACTACGCATCCCGGTCAGCGGAAGACCTTCAGTGGAAGACCTTGAGGCCGACCACCCCGGCGACGACCAGCAGCAGGCAGACGATGCGGGGCAGGCTCGCCGACTCGTGCAGCGCCAGCATGCCGACCAGCGCGGTGCCGACCGCGCCGATGCCCACCCAGACCGCGTAGCCGGTGCCGACGGGGATCTCGCGCAGCGCGTACGCCAGGCCGGCCATGCTGAGCACCAGCGCGACCGCGAACACGACCGACGGCACGAGCCGGGTGAAGCCGGCGCTGCGGTCGAGGGCGACCGCCCACGCGGTCTCGAGAAGTCCGGAGATCACCAGCACGATCCAGGCCATGGCGCGACACCTCTGCTTCGACGCCCGGACCTGCGGTGTCGGGGCGAGTGGGGCTGGGTACTGACACGTGAGGCGTCTTGGCCTGACCGGGTACGCCCACCACTCGTCCGGGGCGACCCCGGGGCCGCCGCGACGACGTTAGCACCGGCCGGGCGGTGCCGGGGGTGAGCCCGGCCACCACGGATTGACTTCAATCTGACTTCAAGTTGCAGTATTCGGTCATGCCGCTGCTCTTCGCCGACCCCGACGTCGCCGCCGCGCTGGACGCTCCCACCACGGTGGCCGCGATGCGTGACGCCCTGCTCGCCGCGCACGCCGGCCGCCTGGTGGCCCCGCCCCGGGCCGCCGCGGCGCTGGGCGGGGGACGGATGGTGCTCACCGCCGGACACCTGACCGGCGAGTGGTACGGCTTCCGCTCGTACGACACGTTCGGGCACCCGGAGGGTGAGCAGGTGGTCGTGCTGCACGACGGGCGCACCGGGGCGGTGCGGGCGGTCGCGGTCGGGGACGAGCTGGGCTCCCGGCGTACCGGAGGGCTCGGCGGCGTCGCCGTGGACGCCCTGGCCCGGCCGGACGCCGTCACGCTGGGCGTGGTCGGCTCGGGCGCGCAGGCGTGGACCCAGGTCTGGGCCGCCGCCGCGGTGCGCCCGCTGCGCGAGGTCACCGTGCACAGCCGGTCGGCCGCCCGGCGGGAGGCGTTCGCCGCCCGCATCCGCGCCGAGCTGGACGTGCCGGCGCGGGCGGTCGACTCGGCGCGGGCCGCCGTGCGGGAGCGCGACGTCGTGGTGCTCGCCACCACCGCCGTCACCCCCGTGCTCGACGCCGCCGACCTGGCCCCCGGCACCCACGTCAACACGGTCGGCTTCAAGCAGGTCGACCGGCACGAGTTCGGCACCGACCTGCTGGACGCCGCCGATGTGCTGGTCACCGACTCGCCGGCGCAGGCGGCGGCGTACGACCCGCCGATGCTGGCGACGCTGCCCGCGTACGCCGGGTGGTTGGGTGACCTGGGCGCGGTGCTGGCCGGCGACGCCGCAGGCCGGACCGGCGCGGACCAGGTGTCGGTCTTCTGCTCGACCGGCCTGGCCGGCACGGAGGTCTTCCTGCTCGACCGGCTGGTCCGGCTCGGCGCGGCGATGGCCTGAGCCGGCCCCGGACGGCGGGCGACGTGCGGGGGCGATCCGGGTGGCCGCCGTTGCGGGCCGCCGTCCGCCCGCCCGGTACCCTCGGATGGTGTCTGCCACCGCCCCCTCCCCGCAATCCGCCGGCCGCCGCGTCGCCCTGCTGACCCTGGGCTGCGCCCGCAACGAGGTCGACTCGGAGGAGTTGGCCGCCCGGCTGCACGCCGACGGTTGGCAGGTCACCACCGACGGCGAGGGGGCCGACGTGGTGGTCGTCAACACCTGCGGCTTCGTCGAGAAGGCCAAGCAGGACTCGATCCAGACGCTGCTCGCCGCCGCCGACACCGGCGCGAAGGTGGTCGCGGCCGGCTGCATGGCCGAGCGGTACGGCCGGGAGCTGGCCGACAGCCTGCCCGAGGCGCAGGCGGTGCTGAGCTTCGACGACTACCCCGACATCGCCGCCCGGCTCGACGCGGTCGTCGCCGGCGAGGCGCTCGACGCGCACACCCCGCGCGACCGGCGGGAGCTGCTGCCGCTGACCCCGGTCGCCCGGCGCGACAACGCCGTCTCGCTGCCCGGTCACGGCACGCCGCGGGCCGCCGTGACCACCGACGAGCACACCCCGGCCCACCTGCGGCAGGTGCTGCGGCGTCGGCTCGACACCGGCCCGGTCGCGTCGCTCAAGCTGGCCAGTGGTTGCGACCGCCGCTGCGCGTTCTGCGCCATCCCCGCCTTCCGCGGCGCGTTCGTCTCGCGTACGCCCGACGAGCTGCTCGCCGAGGCGGAGTGGCTGGCCAAGACGGGCGTGCGGGAGCTGGTGCTGGTCAGCGAAAACTCGACGTCGTACGGCAAGGACCTCGGCGACCCCCGGGCGCTGGAGAAGCTGCTGCCGCAGCTCGCCGCGGTCGACGGGATCGTCCGGGTCCGGGCGAGCTACCTCCAGCCCGCCGAGACCCGCCCCGGCCTGGTCGAGGCGATCGCCACGACACCCGGCGTCGCACCGTACTTCGACCTGTCGTTCCAGCACTCCAGCGAGCCGGTGCTGCGCCGGATGCGCCGCTTCGGCTCCACCGACCGGTTCCTGGAGCTGCTGACCGCCGCCCGTGCCCTGGCCCCGGAGGCCGGCGCGCGGAGCAACTTCATCGTCGGCTTCCCCGGCGAGACCCGGGGCGACGTCGACGAGCTGGTCCGGTTCCTCAGCGCGGCCCGGCTCGACGCGATCGGCATGTTCGACTACAGCGACGAGGACGGCACGGAGGCCGCCGGCCTGCCCGGCAAGGTCTCCGCCGCGACGATCAAGCGCCGGTACGACCGGCTCAGCGCCCTCGCCGACGAGCTGTGCTCGCAGCGGGCCGAGGAGCGGCTCGGCTCCACGGTCGAGGTGCTGGTCGACTCGGTCGACGACGGTGTGGTCGAGGGCCGGGCGGCGCACCAGGCCCCCGAGGTGGACGGCTCCACCACCCTGGTCGCCCCGGCCGACGGCGGGGTGGACCTGGCGGCGCTGCGCCCCGGCGACCTCGTGCGCGCCACGGTGACCGCCACCGAAGGGGTGGACCTCGTCGCCGTCCCGGATGAGATGATCTCGGCTGCGCCCGGCGCGGCACGGTGACGGCGGGCCCTGAGAAGGCGGGGGAGCCACGTGGTGCGGTGTCAGGTTCGCCGCGGCAGCCCGAGCGGGGTGCGTCGGTGACGCCGGCGGCGGAGCCGGCGCAGCCGCCGGTGGTCGCCCGGGTCCCGGTGCTCAACGCGGCCAACGGGCTGACCCTGCTGCGGCTGGTGCTGGTGCCGGTCTTCGCGGCCTCGGTGGTCGCCTCCGGCGCGACCCACGCCGGGTGGCGGATCGCGGCCTGCCTGATCTTCGCCGTCGCCTCGGTCACCGACCTGGTGGACGGCTGGATCGCCCGCCGGTTCGGCCTGGTCACCTCGGTCGGCAAGGTGGCCGACCCGATCGCCGACAAGGCGCTCACCGGCGCGGCCCTGCTGCTGCTGTCCTGGTACGACCTGCTGCCCTGGTGGGTGACCGGCGTCATCCTGGTGCGGGAGCTGGGCATCACGGCGCTGCGGTTCTGGGTGATCCGGCACGGCGTCATCGCGGCCAGCCGGGGTGGCAAGATCAAGACGGCGCTGCAGATCCTGGCCATCACCTGGTACCTGTGGCCGATGCCGGCCGGGCTCGCCGCCGTCGGCCCCTGGCTGATGGCAGCCGCCGTCGGCGTCACGGTGGTCACCGGCTTCGACTACGTGGCCCAGGCGCTGCGCCTGCGCCGGCCCGCCCGCGAGGATGCGTAGACCGGCGCGGGGACGCGTAGACCGGCCGGCGCGGGGAAAGGGACGTTTCCATGGGAACTGACGCGAACGGGCACCGGCCGGTGGGCAGCCCGGCGGCCGGCGTGGTGCACCGCCTCGCCGAGCGGCACGAGACGCTGGCCACCGTCGAGTCGCTCACCGGCGGCCTGCTCTCCGCCTCGGTGGTGGAGATCGCCGGGGTCAGCGGCGTCTACCGAGGCGGCCTGGTCGTCTACGCCACCGAGCTGAAGTCTGTGCTGGCGGGCGTACCGGAGGACCTGCTGGCCGAGCGCGGCCCGGTCGACCCGGACGTGGCCCGCGCCCTGGCCGAGGGCGGCCGGCGGCGCTGCGGCGCGGACTGGGGGCTCGCCACCACCGGCGTGGCCGGGCCGCAGCCGCAGGACGGCAAGCCCGTCGGGCTGGTCTACGTCGCGGTGGCCGGGCCGGCCGGCGCCGAGGTCCGCCGGCTCGACCTCGACGGGGGCCGCGACCACATCCGGACCGCCGCGGTGATCGAGGCGTTGCGGCTGCTCGCCGAGCGGATCGACGCGGCGGGGCCGGTCCCCGGGGCGGGCGCGCCGGAGGCCGGTGACGGCGACGCCGCGCCCGCCGGGGCGGCCCGCCGCTGAGCCCCTCGGCCAGAAGGACGGGCGGGGTGGGATGTCACCGGGGCCCGCAGCGGGTACGGTTGCGGGAAGGCTCCGACGCGTGGCGTCGACGCCGGGGCGGCACGCCGCGCCGGCACGGCGTCGGTGAAGAGGGTGAGACCCGTCAGGGGAGGTGCGATGGTCCTGCTACGCCGGGTGATCGGTGACGCACTGCGGGCGCGCCGGCAGGGGCAGCACCGCACCCTGCGCGAGGTCTCCTCCGCGGCCAACGTCAGCCTGGGCTACCTGTCCGAGATCGAGCGCGGCCAGAAGGAGCCCTCCAGCGAGCTGCTGGCCGCCATCTGCGACGCCCTCGGCGCCCGCCTCTCCGAGCTGCTGCGCGAGGTCAGCGACACGGTGGCGCTCGCCGAGCAGCTTCCCGGCGTGCTGGTGCCGGTGCAGGACGAGCCGGCCGAGCCGGTCGAGTCCCCCGTGGCCCGCGCCTCGGTGCGCAAGTCGACCGGCCGGGGCGTCCGGCAGGTCACCTCCGGCGGCCCGGTGGCCGTGGCGGTGCACCAGGACTCGCCGCTGAAGGCGACCCTGCGCACCCGCGTGCGCCCCGCCGAACGCGACCGCGACGTCGTCTGCGCCGCCTGATCCCACCCGCCTCCCCGCAGGTCGCCCGAGGACGTGGTCGGGCTTTCCCGCGCCGCGTACTGTTGATCAGACGGTGGCGTGCCGCCGGTGACGTACGGATGCCGGGCTGGCGCCCGGCTGGGACGATGGGGGTCACCGCCGCACGACCACCGGCCGGACCGCCCGGCCCGGCCGGGCGGCGCGACTCTACTGAGGGGATACCGCGGAGATGGCGAACCCGTTCGTCAAGGGCTGGAAATACCTGATGGCGCTCTTCGGTGCCCGGATCGACGAACACGCCGACCCCAAGGTGCAGATCCAGCAGGCGATCGAGGAGGCGCAGCGCCAGCACCAGGCGCTGGTGCAGCAGGCGGCGGCGGTGATCGGCAACCAGCGGCAGCTGGAGATGAAGCTGTCCCGCCAGATGACCGAGGTCGAGCGGCTCCAGGGCAACGCCCGGCAGGCCCTGGTCCTCGCCGACCAGGCCCGCGCCCGGGGCGACGAGGCGGAGGCCGGGAAATACGAGCAGACCGCCCAGGTCCTCGCCACCCAGCTCGTCTCCGCCGAGCAGGCCACCGAGGACCTGAAGACCCTGCACGACCAGGCGCTCGGCGCCGCCGCGCAGGCCCGCCGGGCGGTGGAGAACAACTCGATGATCCTCCAGCAGAAGCTGGCCGAGCGCACCAAGCTGCTCAGCCAGCTCGAACAGGCCAAGATGCAGGAGAGCGTGGCCCAGTCGCTGGAGTCGATGTCGTCGCTCACCGCGTCCGGCAGCACCCCGTCCCTGGACGCGGTGCGGGACCGCATCGAGCAGCGCTACGCCACCGCGATGGGCCGCGCCGAGCTGGCCGGCAACTCCGTCGAGGGCCGGATGCTGGAGATCCAGAAGGCGTCCCTGGACTCGGCCGGCTCGTCCCGGCTGGAGCAGATCCGCGCCAGCATGGCCGGCGAGCAGCTCGCCGGCCGGCAGGACCGCCCGGCCGTGGGGCAGCAGGGGCAGGCCGCGCCCGCCGCCCCGGCCGTCGACCCGGCCGCCGCGGCCCGGCTCGACCAGCTCCGGGCCAGCATGGGCCAGGAACGCGGCACCGGGGACACCAGCACCGCCGGCTGAGCGGCATCGACGGCCGCCGGCCGGGCGGCCCCGGCACCGCCGACCCGGCGGCCGGAACGAGGAGGCACGGGTGGCAGACGAGCGAGCACGATACTTCCGCCAGCTGCGCAGGCTGCGGCGGTCCGCCCGCCGGTGGAGCGTGCTGGGCGGCGGGCTGACCGGGGCGGCGGCGGTGCTCACCCCGTACGCCGGGCTGGGTCTGCCCGACGCGGCGTGGGCCGGCGCGGCCGGCAGCGCGGTGGCCCTGGCCGCCTGGCGGTGGATCGACCTGCGGGCCCTCGCGGCGCGCCCCGCGCCCCCGGCCCTCGACCCGGCCGAGGCCGCGGCCCGGTCCCGGGCCCGGCTCGTCGCCGCCGTGGAGCGGCTTCCCGCCGGGCAGGGGGTGGTGGCGGAGGTGCGCCGCGCCCGGTCCCGGCTGGCCCTGCGCGGCACCAGCGTGGCCGAGCCGTGGGCCCGGCTGGACCGGGCCGCGCTCACCCTCGGCGGGATGACCGGCCGGCTGACCGGCCTGGCCGAGCCGGCGGTGTCCGAGGCCGCCGCCGCCGACCGGTCGCTGCGTGAGCTGGCGGGGCGGGTGGCCAGCGTCGAGCGGGCCCTGCGGCTCGCCCCCGCCGACGCCCGCGCCCCCCTCGCCGAGGCCCACCGCGAGCTGTCCGCGCAGCTGGAGAGCGGGGTGGCGGCGTACGAGCGGCTGGTGGTGGCCGCCGCCGGCTACCTCGCCGAGGACGCCCGCTCCGACGCCGGTCACCTCGGCGGCCGGGCCGCCAGCGAGCAGGCCGCCGCGTCCCGGCTCGCCGAGGCGACGGACCTGCTGCACGGGGTGGCGTCGGCGCTGGCCGAGCTGCGCACCGTCGGCGAGCCCCTGCGCACCGTCGGCGACCCGCTGCGCACCCCCACCCACTGACCCGGCCTCACCCGGGCGTGGTCACGGCGACCGCCGGGGTGAACGGGGAGCTGCCGACGACGTTGCCGGCCCGCACCCGGTAGTGGTAGGTCACGCCCCGGGCCAGGCCGGTGTTGACGAACGTCCGTCCGTGCACCGTGAACGCGGCGACCTCCCGCTCGAACGCCGGGTCGACCGCCCGCTGCACCAGGAACCCGGCCCCCGGGCCGCCCGGCGGGTCCGCCGCCCAGGTCAGCGTCACCGTCGCGGTGTCCGGCGCGGGGGCGCTCGCGACGGCGGTCAGCCCGGTCGGCGGGGCCGGCCGGGGCGGGCTGGTGACGGCGGCGACCGTCGACCACGGCGACGCGACCCCCAGGTACGTGGTGCGCACCCGGTAGTAGTAGGTGGTCTCCGGGGCCACGACGGCGTCCACGTGCTGCTCCTGCACCCCGATGGCCGTGGTGGCGGGGCCGCTGGTGAACGTCGGGTTGGTGGCCCGCTGCACGTCGACGCCGGTGGCGAAGGAGCGGTTCGCCCAGCGCAGCGCCACCCGCAGCGGGGCGGCCGGCGGGATCACCGCGGCCAGCCCGGTGGGGGCGGCGAGGCGTACCGACGCCGGCACGCCGTTGGACCAGGCCGAGCAGCTCACCTCGTTCTCCGCCCGGATCCGGTAGTGGTAGGTGACGCCGGGGGTGACCGTGGAGTCGGTGTACCGGGTCGCGGCGGCGGCCACGGTGATCGCGGTGACCCCCTCGGTGAACGCGACGTCGGTGGCCCGCTGGAGCAGGTGGCTGCTGGCCGGCGGCCGGCCGCCGTTGCCGGTCCAGGTCAGCGCGATCGCCGGCAGCACGGTCGCCGAGCCGGGCACCGGCGTGGCGGTCAGCCCGGTCGGGGCGAGCGGGGCGACCCGCAGCACCAGCGGGCGGCTCATGCCCTGGTCGCGGTGGCCGGCGAGCTGGCTGTGCCAGCGGTACTCCCACCCCATGTTGACCAACTGGTTGACCACCGCCGCCGGCCGCCCGTCGACGGGGCTGACGGCCGTGGAGCCGATCCGGGCGCCGGCCGGGCGGGTCGGGTCGAGCAGCCGTACGCTGTCGCCGATCTTGAACGGCAGGGCGGGGGCGACCGGCCGCAGCGCCACGATCACGTCCTCGCGGGGGTTGACCCGCACCGTCTCCTTCCAGCCCAGCTCGTTGGGCTCGGGCGGGCGGATCGCCCCGTCCCAGCCGACCCGGTTGACCACCTGCACGTCGCAGCCGCCGACGTGCACGGGGTGGGTCTGCGGGGTGTTGCCGACGATCCGCCAGAGCTGGGTGCCGTCGGCGGGCGCGCCGACCTGCACTGTCGGGTCGGCGATCACCAGCGTCTCGGTGGCCGGGTCGACCGGCCCGAGCGGCAGGGTGGCCGGGCCCAGCGGCCCGGCGTGCGGGTGGGCCACCCCGAGCCGGCCGGCGACCCGCCCGTACGCGGGGTCGAAGACGTGCTGCACCGCCTTCACCGTCAGCGGCAGCGTCACCGGCGCGGCGGCGCCGACCGGGGTGAAGCTGACCGCGATGGCGTGCGCCGTGCCGACCGTCTCCCGGGCCGTCCGGGTGCCGAACGCGCGGTCGTACGCCGGCTGCGGCACGATCGGCGGGCGCTGGCTCGCCGCGTACGCGCCGGGCAGCCGCTCGGCCAGCCGGTCGAGGTCGTACGGCTCGGCCGGCTCGCCGGCCACCCGGAACTGGAGCAGGGTGCGGGTGTTCGGCCCGTACCCGGGCAGGGTGCCGGGGACGCCGCCCACGGCGGTGCGGTCCGGGGCGCCCGTGTGGTGGTCGTTGCGGGGGTCGAAGCGGGGCAGCGGGGCCGGGCAGTCGTTGTAGAGGATCAGGGTGGACCCGGGCGGGACGGCCGAGAAGTCGACGACGACGTCGGCCCGCTCCCCGGGGGCGAGCAGCAGGGTGTGCCCGTCGACGTTGAGCACCGTCGGGTCCTGCCGGTCGTACCGGTAGCCGACCGGCCGGTTCGGCAGCACCGCCGGGGCCGGCAGCAGGCCGCACTCGTTGCCGACCTGGATCATCGCCGGCCCGGCGGCGGCCGGGTCGGGCACCCCGCCGTCGCGGCCGTCCACGGGCCAGTGCGGCGGGCGGCCGGACGCGCGGGCGGCCTCCACCATCGGCACCTCGCCCGCGTCGGCGTCGAGCAGCCCGCCGTCCGCGTCCCACATCGGCCCGTCGGAGCGGGCCCGGTAGAGCTGGAGGTTGAGGGAGCGGTCCGCGCAGGCGTTGAGGATCCGCAACCGGTACGCCTTCGGCGCGACCGTCAGGTACGGGTACGCGACGCCGTTGACCAGCGGGGTGTCCCCGTACGCCTCGGGCACCGCCGACGGGTGCGGCACGCCCGGGGCCAGCGGCGGCTCGTCGGGGTCGGCGACGGGATCGTGGTGCGGGTTCGGCACGGGCCCGCCCGTGGTCCCCGGCGCGGTCGCCGGCTGCGCGTCGTCGGACCCCGGCCGGCCCGGCGGCGCGTCGGCCGGGGGCGCGGGGCGGGTCCACGGGCCGTAGTCCCAGCGGCCGGTCGGGTTCGTCCCCGACGGGCGGGACGGGTGCTGCCGGGGCTGGTAGACGTGCGGGTGCCAGAGGCTGCCCCGGGCCCCCCAGCGGTCGCGGTCCCACGTCGGGTCCTGGCCGGCGAGCTGCGTGTCGTCGGGCACGAACGTGCGGTCGGTGACCACCAGCGGAAGCTGCTCGGCGGGCAGCACCCCGTCGGCGACGAGGCCCTCCTCGGCCTCGTCGGTGAGCAGGTAGACGGCGAGCTGCCCGGAGCAGACGGTGAGCCGGGACAGGCCGAGGGTGTTGTCGTGCAGCCACATGAGCCGGCCGCTCTGCTCGTTGGGGTAGTAGAGCGTGGTCGCCCCCGGGCCGGGCGGCGGCATGTCCGGCACGTGGGTCAACCCCACCCCCGTCGGGTACGGGGTGATCTCCCCGGCTGGCGTCACCCACTGCCACGGGTTGCCGGCGCTGATCCAGCCGGTCTGCCCGCCGTACAGGTGCGGTACCGCCCGGTTCTGCGGGTAGGGCGCCGGACCGTCCAGCGGGCCCGGCCCGGCCCCGTCCAGCGTCGCGTCGACGGGCAGGAACAGCTCCCCGGCCCGGCCGGTGGGCAGCTGGTTGATGAACTTGATCCGCACCGGCCGGCCGCGCCGGGCCACGATCACCGGCCCGCACAGGTACGGCCGGTCGGGCGGGACGATCGTGTTGTGCCCGGTGCCGTCGGTGCCGAGGTTGAGCTGCCGGTAGCCGCGCAGCCGGGTGGCGGGCAGGTCGCGGTGCAGGCGCTGCGCGTACTCCTGGAGGCCGATCTCGTAGTAGTCGCAGCCCGGCCAGGTGATGGTGTCCGGCACGGCGACCGGCAGCCACCCGCCCAGCTCGGTGCGGCCCCCCTCGCCGGGCCGGGGCAGCGCGTCGACGAACTTGCGCAGGCCCGTGCCGGGGGCGACCCCGCCGCGTTCGTCGGGCGCGGGGACCGGCACCGGCAGCGGGCTGGCGGCGAAGTTGGGCACCGGGCCGAAGCAGCGCGGGACGGCCGCCGGGTCGAGGCTGGCCGGGGCTACCTCCTCGGCTTTGGCCACGTCGGGCTCGGTCGCCTCGGCGGTCCGGGCCGCCGGCACGGTCGGCCCCGGCTCCGCGCCGGTACGCGCGGGCCGGTCGACGAAGTTGGAGCGCAGTCTGCGGAACAGCACGATGGCTCTCCCCGGATCGATCGTGGCGTGGCGACCGCCACCCCCTCGGGGCGGCCGCACCCGCCCGTTGACGGTCGGTGAGCACTCAACCGCAGCATGCGACGTCGGAGGGCCGGTGCGGAACTACCCAATCGTCCCTATCTGCGGACGTCCCGGACGCTGGGACGGCGTGTCGCCGCAGGTCAGGGTGCGGACGCGGGCGGCTCGGGTCCCGCCCCGGGCCCTGTCCCGAGCCTCGGCTCCGGCTGGCAGGCCGGGCACCAGTAGGTGACCCGCTCGCCCAGCTCCTCCTTGCGGATCGCGGTGCCGCAGCGGCGGCACGGCTGGGCGCGCCGGCCGTACACGTAGCTCGTCTCGCCCCGGCGCAGCGACCCGGTGGTGCTCTGCGTCCACCGTCCCCGGTTGGCCGCCAGCAGCCGCTGGGCGAGCGCCACCGTGCCGGCCAGGTCGGGCACCGCGCCGACCGGCGTCCACGGCGACAGCCCGCGCAGGAACAGCACCTCGCACTTGTAGAGGTTGCCCACCCCGGCCAGGTTGCGCTGGTCGAGCAACGCCTCGCCGATCGTCGCCTCGGGTGCGGCGGCGAGCCGGCGGACCGCCTCGGCCGGGTCCCAGTCCGCGCCGAGCAGGTCCGGCCCGAGGTGACCGACGAGGGCGTCCTCCTCGGCGGTCGGCACCAGCGCCAGCTCGTGCAGGTGGTAGCCCACGGCGACCGCGTCGGGGGCGCGCAACACCGCCCGGATCAGGTGCGCGGGCCGGCCCGTCCAGCGTTCCCCCGGCGCGTACGCCCGCCACGCCCCGTCCATCCGCAGGTGCGAGTGCAGCGTCCAGCCGGCGACCCCGCCCGGCCCGCGCGTCGTCGACCGCCCGGTGGGGCCGGCACCCGGGCCGGCCGGCGCGGGCGCGGCGAGCCGCAGCAGCAGGTGCTTGCCCCGGCTCGCCGACTCGCGCACCGTCCAGCCGGCCAGGTCGGTGCCGGCCAGCCGGGGCACCCGGAAGTCGGAGGCCGTCAGCCGGGCACCGCCGAGCGCCCGCCCCAGCACGCGGGCGGTGTTCCAGACGGTGTCGCCTTCGGGCATGCCGCCATTGTCCCCGCCAAGACGGTGTTCACCCTGGCCGGGGCGGTGTGGGCACCCCGAGGGTCAGGGGCGCTCCTCCGGGCGGGCCGGGCGCACCATGTCCTGGTAGCGGGGGTGGCTGGCGCCGTAGACGGCGAAGTTGAGCCGGGCGAGGGTCAGGCTCAGGTCGCCGTTGGGGCCGCCCCGGACCACGTCCGCGTCGGCGTCGCTCTGACCGTCGTCGGTCCAGAAGCAGACCGGGCACGTGCCGCCCCCGGTCAGCGAGGCGCAACAGGGACATGCCGAAGGAACCCACTGAACACCCACCGGGAGAGCATTCCACAACCGACGATCCGGCATCACTCCGACGGTGGGCCGATTTCACGTTCCGGCCACATCCTCTTCGGCGGTGACGGTCAGCCCTCTTCGGCGGTGATGGTCACCAGGTCACCCGGTGCGACGCCCAGCACGTCGGCGGCCCGGCCGCCGTTGACGGCGGCGGCGACCAGGCCGGCCGAGTCGACGTACGCGACCAGCGCGCCGGACGGGGCGTCGCCGAACGTACGCCCGTGCGCCGCCGCCCGACCGGCCACCCGCAGCCGGGCCGGCAGCGGGGCGAGCCGCCTGCCCGGCGCGGCGAGCTGCACGTTGCCGAAGTGGTCCACGGTCAGCACCTCGGCGGCGAACCCGCCCGGCTCGTCCCGCACCACCGGCTCGGGCAGCCGGACCAGGCCCGCCGGGTCGACCGCCGGCCCGGCGTCGGCCAGCGGCGCGCCCGACGCCAGCCGGGCGGCCACCGGGGCGAAGACGTCCCGGCCGTGGAAGGTGCGCGACACCTCGGGTGCCAGCCACGCGGGATTGGTCAGCTCCACGGCGGCCGTCACCCCGCCCAGCGCCTCGGCCGCGTCGGGCAGCAGCCCGTTGTCCGGCCCGACCAGCGTCCCGCCCGGCGTGGCCAGGGCCACCCCGCGCCGGGCCGTGCCCACCCCCGGGTCCACCACCGCGACGTGCACCCCCTCCGGCAGGTACGGCACCGTCTGGGCGAGCACGGCCGCGCCCCGCCGCACGTCCGCTGGCGGGACGAGGTGGGTCACGTCGATCACCCGGACGGCCGGGGCGAGCCGGGCGATCACCCCGTGGCAGGCGGCCACGAAACCGTCGGCCAGGCCGTAGTCGGTGGTCAACGAGATCCACGCCATCGGCGTCCTCCTTCGTGCTCGCTCGTGCTCGCCTGCCCGGTTGCTTGCCGGCCGGTCGCTTCGCCTGCCGGACCGGCGCGGGGCGGCGCGGCTGCCGGCTCGACGCTAGCCTCCCGAGGCATGACGCGCGTGCTGCTGGTGCCCGGCCGCAACGACCCCCTGCCCGAGCACTGGCAGGAGTGGCTGGCCCGCCGCGATCCCGCGCGCCGGATGGTCCGGCACGCCACGCCCGGGCGATACGTGGCCGACGAGCGGGTCGCCGCCCTCGCCGCCGCCCTCGACGGGGTCACCGAGCCGGCGGTGCTGGTGGCGCACAGCGCCGGCTGCCTCACCGTGGCGCTCTGGGCGGCGTCCTGCGGGCCGGGCCCGGTGCGGGGCGCGCTGCTGGTCACCCCACCCGACGTCGACGAGCCGTGGACGGACGGGACGTCGGTGCTGCCGGCCCTGCCCGACGCCCCGCTGCCGTTCCCGTCGATCCTGGCCGCCAGCCGCACCGACCCCGTGATGACGTACGACCGGGCGGAGCACTGGGCCCGGCGGTGGGAGGCCGAGCTGGTCGACCTCGGCGACGCGGGGCACCTGACGACCACCGACGGCTACGGCCCGTGGCCCCTGGCGGAGACCCTGATTGCCCACCTGAGCACCGACTGACCGGGAGCGCGGGGAGGGCTCCCATGATCGTCTGTCGTTCAGTGAGACGACACGCCGTCTCTCTTCTCCCATGACAGCAGACGATCATGGTGCGCGCCGCCCGCCGTCGCCCCCAGCAGACCGATGCAAGGGTTACGGGCCGCCGCGTGCATGAGTACCGTGGGAAGACGACCCTGGGTGGGTGGCGCGTCACGCTGGGAGGTCGGGATGGAGCTGACCTTCGGGCAGCGGTTGAAGCTCTACCGTGAACGGGCGGGCAAGACCCGCGCGGTGGTCGGCGGTCTGGTGGGCCGCAGCGCCGAGTGGGTGAAGGCCGTGGAGAACGATCGCATCCTGCCGCCGCGCGTGCACATGCTGGATCGGATCGCCCGCGCACTCAAGGTCGACGTTTCCGCCCTGGTCGGGGAGCTGAGCGACCGGTCCGCCGTCGTCAACGGGCCGGAGCATTCCGCGCTCGCCTCGGTGCGCGACGCCGTCAACCGCCTCGCGCTGCCCGGCGCCGCGACCGCGCCACCGTTGGCGCAGCTCAGCGAGCGCCTTGCCGCAGCCTGGCGGGCACGCCACGAGTCCTCGGACCACCGGACGGTGTTGGCGACCGTGCTGCCGAACCTGGTCCGGGACGCGCAGCTCGCCGCGCTGACGTACGAGGGAGACGATCGCCGTCGGGCGCACGCGCTGCTGGCTGAAACCCTCGGGCTGGCCCAGATGTACCTTGCCTACCAACCTGCCGCCGAGCTGATCTGGCGCGTCGCCGACCGGTCGATGATGGCGGCGCAGGAGTCCGGCGATCCGGAGGCGGTGGCCCGCGCGGGCTGGTTCCTGTGCCAACTCCACCGGGACTCGGGCGACTGGGACACCGCCACGACGGTGGTGCTGGACCTGATCTCGGCGCTGGAGGCGCGAACGGCCGCCGCGAGCCCGAACCTGCTCGCCCTCTGGGGCGCGCTGCACTTCGAGGCCGCCTACGTGGCCGCGAGGGCAGGGGAGGAAGGCCGTGCCTGGCGGTACTGGGATCTCGCCGACGACGTGTCCCGGCGGCTGCCGCAGGGCTTCTACCAGCAGCAAACGTCGTTCTCCCGGATCATCATGGCCGCGCACGCGGTGACCCTCGCCGTCGAGTTGCAGAAGCCCGGTGAGGCGCTGCGGCAGGCCAACCGCGTCGACCCGGCTGGCGTCCCGTCGCGGCCACGCCGTGCCCGGCACCTGATCGAGGTGGCTCGCGCACATCTCGCCAGGAACGACACCGGGTCCGCCGTGGAGGCTCTCCGCCAGGCGTACGACGCGGCACCGGAGACGATCCGCTTCAACGGCTACGCCCGCCAGATCACCCTCGACCTGCTCGACGGCCCCAGGTCCGCACGAAACGGGGCACGCGATCTCGCGCTGAAGGTCGGGCTAGCCTCCTAAGCGGGTAGGAACCTTACCCGTTCCACCTCGTAGCGCTCCGTATGTTTCTCCTTGCGGAGCGCGGTCGACGGTGTGCGTTTCCGCAGTCTGATCAACAGCGGCGGCGTCGGTGCTTCCCACGAGCACGCTGCCGCGCCCCTGTGACCAAGGCGGAGTGAGCGCAATGGCATCTGATCGCGGCGATGAGTCGACGTCCAGCAGCGGCGAGCGGATGGAGGAGGCGGAGCGGGAGGCGGCCCGGCAGCGCATCCTCGCGCAGGCCGAGGCGGAGCGGATACCGGTGGAGGAGACGACCCGGGCGGTGCCGGATCGGCGGTGGCGTCGTGGCCGGTGACGAGCTGCCGGCGGGTCGCCGGGTGGCGCAGTGGCGGGTCCGGCGTGGGATGACGCAGCAGATGCTGGCCGACCGGTTGGGCAGGTCGAAGAGCTGGGTGGACAAGGTCGAACGGGGCGTCCGCGCACTGGACAGGGTGTCCACCTTCCGGGACATCGCCGTCGTCCTGCGCATCGACGCTTCGGTGCTGCTGGGCCGTGACGTGCAGCCGGCCGAGGTGACCGAACGCGTCGAGGGCGTCGAGCGGATCCGGGCGGCCCTGTCGACGTACGACATCGCTCTTGGCACGCCGGCGGCCCGCAGCGTCGTGTTGCCGGCGGACCGGTTGGCCCGGGACGTCGCGCACGCGTGGGTCACGTTCCAGCATGCCCGGTATCCGCAGGTGGTCGCGGTGGTGCCGGGTCTGCTGGCAACGGCGCAGCGTGCGCACGCCGACGCCCCGGACTCGGGGCGGGCGGCGCTGGTGGAGGCGTACCGGGTGACCGCGTCGCTGCTGGTGAAGCTCGGCGAGGGCGAGTTGGGCTGGCTGGCCGCCGACCGGGCGGTGGCCGCCTCAGCCGGCGATCCGGTGCTGGTGGCCGCCGCCTGCGTGCAGCTCGGCCAGGCGCTGCGGGCGTCGGGGCGGGCGCGGGCGGCGAGGTCGGTGAGCCTGGCCGCCGCGTACCGGATCGCCCCGCCCGACCCCGACGACGGCGTCCCGGCGGAGCTGTCGTTGTGCGGGGCGCTGCTCGTGCAGGCCGCCCTCGCGGCGGCCCGCGACGGTGACCACCGGGCGACGGCCGACCTGCTCGACGAGGCCGGCGACCTGGCGGCGCGGGTGGGCGACGGCCACGACCGTCATGCGACGGCGTTCGGCCCCACGGCGGTCGACGTGGCCCGCGCCGCCGCAGCCGTCGAGTTGGGCGCGGCCCGCGACGCGGTCGCCTGGCACGAGAAGGCGGTCAGGCGGAACGCCTGGCGGTGGCTGCCGCCCGAGCACCGCGCCGCGCACCTGCTCGATGCCGCGCGGGCGTACCTGCGCACCGGCGACCCGCGCGGAGCCGGCCGGGTGCTGCTCGACGCCGAACGCACCGCCCCGGCCGAGCTGCGCCACCGCCCTGCCGCCCGGCAGGTGATCGCCCAGGTGACCCGTGCTCCGCACGCCCCGGCCACCCTCGTCCAGCTAGCGCTCAGCCTCGGTGTCACCTGACCGGGAGTTTCCTCGTGCGCGGATTCGACCTAGCCCGCGCCGAGCCCGACGGGCGGCGTCCAGCTGAACAACGGCCCCGTGGCGAGGCTCCCCGCCATCGCCACCACCAGGTAGATCAGCACCACGCCCGCAGGTGACCAGGCGAAGTGGCGCGTCCAGTACGCGTCGCGGGCGAGCCGAGCGAGCAGCGCCCCGACCAGCGGAAGCGCCAGGTTGAGCACCAGCGCCGTGGTCAGGAGGGTCTCCGTGGTCGCGCCGAACGCCCGCGCCGCCGCATGGGTCGGCACATAGGGCGAGGACACCCGTCGCACCAACCCGACGACGAACAGGAACGGCACGCCGTAGAGCCAGGCGAAGAAGAGCACGCCGAGCCCGACGCGCCTCATCGGGCGGCCTGCCAGAATCCGCCGGCCACCACGGCGAGCCCGACGGTGATCGACACCGACAGGGTGCCGGCGAGGGCGGGGGAGGGGACCCGGCGCGCGAGCAGCGCGGTGATCGCCAGCGTGGTGAGCAGCATGGCCGCGAGAACCGGCGCGCCGACGATCGCCGCCAGAACGAACCCCTCCTGCGGCGTCAGGCAGGCGAAGATGACCGAGCAGTCCTGGTTCGGGTTCGTCGGCACGCCTGCGCTTCCGACGAAGACCGCGGCGAACACGGTGACGTACCAGCCGAGCGCGACGAGGAGGCTCGACCCGAACGAGCCCCGGCGCGGTGGGTCCACATCATCCATGCCCATGAACCTGCCACGCCCCCGGGGTCTGGCCCATCCGCTCGCGTACTCATTCCCGGCGGCTTCCCGTCGGCGGGGCGTCCGCGGTCGCCGGGGCACCCGCCCGTGCATCTCCCACCGGTCGACACCGGTCCAAAATGGGTCGATCGGGCCGCGCGGATCGGCGACCATTGCGGGCATCTCGCGGCCGGCGGGCCGCAACCGACTTCAGGTGGGGGACCGGTGCTCGCTCCGCTGCGCCATCGCGCGTTCCGCTGGCTGGCCGCCGGCCGCACGGTCAACATGCTGGGCAACGGCGTCGCGCCCATCGCCCTGGCCTTCGCCGTGCTCGACCTGACCGGCTCGGTGCGTGACCTGGGCCTGGTGGTCGGCGTCAGATCCCTGATGACCGTGCTGTTCGTGCTCTTCGGCGGCGTGGTGGCCGACCGGATTCCGCGCCGGCTGGTGCTGATCGGCTCCAACGCGCTGGGCGCGGCGACGCAGGCGGCGGTGGCCGCCGTCGTGCTCACCGGCACGGCGACGATCCCGCTGCTGCTGGCGCTCGGCGCGGCCAACGGCGTGGTGAGCGCCCTGGCCCAGCCGGCGTCGGCCGCCGCGACGCCGCAGACCGTGCCGCCCGACCTGCTCCAGCAGGCCAACGCGCTCATCCGGCTCGGCATCAACGCGGGCTCGATCGGCGGCGCGGCGGCGGGCGGCCTCCTCGTGGCCGCCGTCGGGCCCGGCTGGGGGCTCGCCGTCGACGCGGCCACCTTCGCCGTCGCGGCCGTGGCCTTCGCCGGGGTCCGGGTCGCCGCCCCGAAGGCCAGGAGCAGCCGTACGGGTGTCGTCGCCGACCTGCGGGTGGGCTGGACGGAGTTCACCGCGCGCACGTGGGTGTGGGCGGTGGTGCTCGGCTTCATGGTCCTCAACGCGTGCCTGGCCGGCGGCGTGCACGTGCTCGGCCCGGCCGTCGCCGACTCGACGGTCGGCCGCAGCGGCTGGGGCGTGGTGCTGGCCGCGCAGACCGTGGGGATGGTGCTGGGCGGGCTGATCGCCCTGCGGATCCGGGTGCGCCGGCTGCTGCTGCTCGGCGTGGCCTGCATGTTCGCCGAGTCGCTCCTGCTGTTCGGCCTGGCCCTGGCACCCACGATCCTCGTGCTGGTGGCCGCCGCGTTGGCCGTCGGCATCGCCGTCGAACAGTTCACGGTGGCCTGGGACACGTCGATCGCCCAGCACATCCCGGCCGACCGGCTGGCGCGCGTCTACTCGTACGACATGTTGGGGTCCTGGATCGCCATGCCGCTCGGCCAGGTGGCGGTCGGGCCGCTCGCCGCGACGATCGGGGCCCGCGACACGCTGCTGGCCCTCGCCGGGCTGGTGGTGCTCGCCGTCGGGGGCATGCTGGCCAGCCGGGACGTGCGCCGGCTGCGGGCGTTGCCACCCGGCCGGGCCGCCGAGGAGGCGCGGGCCACCGGGGAGCCACCCGCCGCCGACGGCCGGCCGGCCGACCCGGTGCCGGCCGGGGCGGGCGGCGCCGCCGCCGACGGGACCCCGGTCGGCTGACGCGGCAGCTCACGGCGCATCCCCGCCCCGGCCGGCGCGGATAACCGGTGGATGCCGGCGGCGGTGTCTTCTACCGTGCCGGTCGTGCCCATTCACGCCGATGAGATCCGCGCCACCGCCGAGCAGGTGCGCCGTCTGGTGGCGGACCAGTGTCCCCGCTGGGCCGACCTTCCCGTGACGCCCCTGCCCGACGAAGTGGAGGGCACCGACCACGTCCTCTTCCGGATCGGCGACGAACTCGTCGCCCGAATGCCCAAGATCGCCTGGGCGGTCGGCCAGGCCGAGTCCGACGCGCGGTGGCTGCCCACGCTCGCCCCCCACCTGCCCGCGCGGGTACCCGTCCCGGTGCACGTCGGCGAGCCGGGCGCCGGGTTCCCGTGGCCGTGGACCGTGGTGCCGTGGTTCGCGGGACGCACGCCGCCCCGGCTCGGCTGCGACGACGTGCGCCTGGCCCGCGACCTGGCGGACTTCGTGCGGGCCCTGCACGGGGTGGATCCGGCCGGGGGCCCGGCCAAGGCGCCCGGTGCCCGGGGGGCCGCCCTGCGCCACGTCGACGACGCCGTGCGGCGGGTGCTGCCCCGGCTCGCCGCGCACGACGACGGCTTCGACGTGCGCGCGGCCGAGGCGGCGTGGGAGGTCTGCCTGGCCGCTCCCGAGTGGGACCGCGAGCCGGTGTGGATCCACGGTGACCTGCAACCGGGCAACCTGGTCACCGACGGCGGACGGCTGGTCGCGGCCATCGACTTCGGCGCGCTCGGCGTCGGCGATCCGGCCCCGGACGTGGCCCCGGCGCTGTGGACGTTCACCGGCGCGGCCCGGGAAACCTACCGGGAGGCGATCGGGTACGACGACGCCACCTGGCGGCGTGCCTGCGGCTGGGCGCTCGCGCCCTCGCTGACCGGCATCGACTACTACCGGCACACCTTCCCCCGCATGGCCGAACACGGCCGCCACATGGCCCGCGCGGTCATCACCACCCTGACCTGACCCCACCCCGCCCCGCTGCGCCTCGCCTCGGTGATCAAGAGGTTTGCGTCATCGGTGAGATCAACTCTGACGCTTTTCTCTTGATCACCGACCCGGGTGGGGCGGGTGGGGTGGGGGTCAGGCGGTGGCGGGGCCGAACCAGGTGGGTAGGTGGTCGTGCAGGTCCTGCTGGTCGTCGCCGACCCACGCCACGTGGCCGTCGGGCCGCAGCAGCACGGCGGGCACGTCCAGTTCCTCGCTGCCGTCGGCGACGTGGTCGACCCGGTCGGCCCAGCCCGCCACCGAGAGCTCGCCGGTCCGGTCGAGCAGCAGCCCCCGGCCGCCGCGCGTCAGCTCGTAGAGGCGTCCGCGCCCCAGCCGGACGTCGCGCAGCCGCCGGCCGAGCAGTTCGTGGCCCGGGCCGAAGTCGTACCGGATGCTGATGGCGATGATCTTCTCGGTCAGGTGCCGGCTCACGTCCTCGAAGTCCATCAGCTCCGAAAGCAGCCGGCGCACGGCCTGGGCCCCCGGCTCGGTGGACATCAGCTCCATCTGCGCGCGGGTGTTGTCCAGCACGTCGGCGGCGACGGGACGCCGTTCGGTCTCGTAACTGTCCAGCAGCCCAGGCGGCGCCCAGCCGTCGACCTGGGCGGCGAGCTTCCAGCCGAGGTTGAACGCGTCCTGGATGCCGAGGTTGAGCCCCTGCCCGCCGGTCGGCGGGTGGACGTGCGCCGCGTCGCCGGCCAGCAGCACCCGGCCGACCCGGTAGCGCTCGGCCAGCCGCGTGGAGTCGCCGAAGCGGGACAGCCAGCGCGGCGAGTGCGCGCCGAAGTCGGTGCCGCCGTACGCCCGCAGTTGTCGCTTGACCTCGTCGAGGGTCGGCGGGATCCGGCGGTCCTCGGCCACCCCCTCGGCGGGCACGACGACGCGGTACACGCCGTCGCCCAGGGGCATCGCGCCGAAGCGCAGCTGGGTCTTACGGACCTCGGCGCTCACGGCGGCGAGGGTCTCGGGTGACGCGGTCAACCGCATCTCGCCCAGCAGCGTGTCGACCCTGCTGGACTCGCCGGGGAAGCCGATGCCGAGCAGCTTGCGCACGGTGCTGCGGCCGCCGTCGCAGCCGACGAGGTAGCGGGAGCGCAGCCGGGTGCCGTCGGTCAGTTCGGCGGTGACGCCGTGGTCGTCCTGGCTGAGCCCGACCAGTTCGCCGCCGCGTCGGATCTCGACGCCGAGTTCGACGGCGTGCTCGGCCAGCAGCCGGTCGGTGGTGGTCTGCGGGATGCCGAGCACGTACGCGTGCGCGCTGTCCAGCCCGGTCGGCGGCGGCTTGGGGATGGCGGCGAAGAAGCCGCCGAGCGGGTACTGCTGGCCGAGCGCGAGGAAGCGCTCCAGCAGGCCGCGCTGGTCCATGATCTCGATGCTGCGCGCGTGCAGCCCGAGCGCGCGCACGACCGGGGTCGGCTCCGCCTCCTTCTCCAGCAGCAGCGTGTGTACGCCGTGCAGCCGCAGCTCGCCGGCCAGCATCAGGCCGGTCGGTCCGCCCCCGACCACGATCACGTCGAACATGAATGTCCCCCATACCTAGACGAGCCCGTCCAAGCTGCGCTGATCACCGATATGCGCCGCTACGGGGCCCGGCGGACGATTCTGCGGCATCGCCCGGGTCTTGCCGCAAGGCCCGGGGTGCGGTATATGTTGAGAGTGGCAGGGAGTCGTCGACTCCTTGCCTTTCGTCTTTTCCGGCCCTGTTGCCGGCTTCTGTCCCAGGTGCTGCGGCAGCGGCGATCGCCGGGCTGCGGCGCGACGTCCCCGTGCTCCGACGGCGACCTTCGCCGGGCTGCGGCGCGACGTCGCCGGACCTGCGGCGGCGACGTTCGCCGGGCCTGTGGGCGTGGTGACCACCGGACCTGCGGTGCGGCCCGCGTAGCCGGCCCGTGTTGACCGCAGACGTCATACGTATTACTTTAACGTTAATCGATGGATGGGCGGCGTCTCCGGCCGCGTACCCGACGCCTGCCCGCCGGAGGGCCGATCCACCACGCACCCGATCCCAGAAGGAGTCGCCCATGTGGAGACATCGACTCGTCGTCGGTGCCGTCGCGGGCGCGGCGGCGCTCGTCCTCGCGGCGGGCGGCGCGGCGATCGCCGCCGGAGTCGGCCCGGTCGCGTACGCCAATGACGTCGGCACCCTCGCGACAACCGCCGGATGTGGCCAGGCGCCCACGCTGACCAGCGGTACCCGCACGATCTCCAGCGGCGGCCAGAACCGCTCGTTCATCCTGCGGATCCCTGACAACTACGACCGCAACCACCCCTACCGGCTGATCTTCGCGTTCCACTGGAACGGCGGCACCGCCAACGACGTCGACTCGGGCGGCACCAGCGGATACCCGTGGTCCTACTACGGGATCCGGGCGCTGTCGAACAACTCGGCGATCTTCGTCGCGCCCCAGGGCATCGGTAACGGCTGGGCCAACAGCGGCGGCCGGGACCTGACGTTCGTCGACGACATGATGCGGCAGATCGAGGCGGGTCTCTGCGTCGACACCACGCAGCGCTTCGCCATGGGCTTCAGCTACGGCGGCGGCATGACCTATGCCATCGCCTGCGCGCGGGCGACGCTCTTCCGCGCGGTCGCCGTCTACGCCGGCGCGGAGCTCAGCGGATGCAGCGGCGGCACCCAGCCCATCGCGTACATCGGCATCCACGGGCTCCGGGACGGCACCATCCCCATCTCCACCGGCCGGTCGCTGCGCGACAGGTTCGTCAGGAACAACGGCTGCACGGCGCAGAACCCGCCCGAGCCGGCGCAGGGCAGCCTCACGCACACCCTCACCTACTACTCGGGATGCCGCGCCGGCTACCCGGTGGCGTGGGCCCCGTTCGACGGCCCGCACGCCCCCAACGCCGTCGACGGCTCCGCCGACCCGTACGCGCCGGGCGAGAAGTCCTGGACCCGGCCGGTGGTGTGGAGCTTCTTCACCCAGTTCGACGGCACCACCCCGCCGACGTCCTCGCCGACCCCGACCCCGACCAGCAGCCCCGCGCAGGGCAAGCAGGTCGTCGGCGGCCAGTCCGGGCGCTGCGTCGACGTGCCGAACGGCAGCACCACCAACGGCACCCAGACCCAGCTGTGGGACTGCACCGGCGCCGCCGCCCAGAGCTGGACCTACACCGCGGGCAGGCAACTCCAGGTGTACGGCACCAAGTGCCTCGACGCCAGCGGCGCCGGCACCAGCAACGGCACCCAGGTGATCATCTGGGACTGCCACGGCGGCACCAACCAGCAGTGGAACGTCAACGCCAACGGCACCCTCACCAACGCCCAGTCCGGGCTCTGCCTGGACGCCAACGCCGCGGGCACCGCCAACGGCACCAGGCTCATCCTCTGGTCGTGCAACGGGCAGCAGAACCAGCAGTGGAGCCTGCGCTGACCCGCGACCGATCCTGACCGGTGGCCCTCGGGCGACCAGCGATGCCGGCCCGGCGTCTCGATCCGCCGGGCCGGCATCGTCCGTTGTGGCCGCTCAGCCACTCAGCCAGCCGATCGGCCGGTTGATCGGGTGGTCGGTCAGCGGTCTCAGCCGCGCAGGCGCAGGCCGCGCGGGGTGGCCCGGAAACCGGCGGCGGTCAGCGCGTCGCGCAGCGGGGACGCCGACACGGCCTCCCCGTCGGCCCGCTCCACCGAGATCGCGCCGAGCGCGCCCGTACGCACCGCGTCGGCGAGCGCCCTGCCGGCCGCCGCGAGGGCGTCGGGGGCGTCGGCGAAGGAGAGGATCGTCCGGCCGCCCCGCTCGACGTAGAGCACCAGGTCGCCGCCGACCAGCACGACCAGCGCGCCCGCCTTGCGGCCCGCCCGATGCCCGCTCGCCGGGGCGGCCCCGTCGCCGGAGTCGATCGCCCGCTCGGGCCAGGGCAGCGCCGCACCGTACGGGTTGGCCGGGTCGGTGGCGGCGAGGACGAGCGCCCCGCCCCGGCCCCCGCCACGCCCCCCGGCCTCCTGACCCCCGCCGCCGCGGCTCGCGGTCGGGTCGGCGAGGGCGCGGATCCGGTCGACCGCCCCGGGCACCGCGAACTGGGCCGCGCCCAGCCCCTCCACGAAGTAGCCCCGCCGGGCCGCCCCGCGCTCCTCCAGCGCCGACAGCACCGGGTAGACGGCCGCGAAGCCACCCGTCACCTGCTCGGCGACGACCGCCCCCCGGGTGACGACGCCGTGCCGCTCCAGCAGCACGTCGGCGAGCGCGGCGGCCCGCCGGGTCGGGTCGAGGTCGCGCTCCGGCAGCCGGGACCAGCGGCCCGCCACGGTGGGCGGGCCGCTGCGGCTGGGCAGCGCCACCCGGCCGGGCCGGCGCAACCGGGTGCGCGGCGCGGCCGGCCGGGACCGGTGCGCCCCGCCGCCGCCGAGCGCCGCCCGCAGCGGGGCGAGGGTGTCGTTGGTGAGGTGCCCCGCCCACACCAGGTCCCAGATCGCGGCGGTCAGCGCCGCGTCGTCGGTGCAGCCCACCCGGTCGGACAGCGACCGGAAGAACAGCGCCTGCCCGTCGCCGAGCGCGTCGAGCACGGCGTCGTGCAGCGGGGTACGCGCCAGCGCGTCGTCCGGCGGCGGGAGCAGCAGCGGCGCGGCGTCGGCGTACGCGAGGGTGACCCAGCCGTCGCCGCCGGAGATCGCCCCGGACCCGGCCCACAGCACCTCGCCACCGGCGCACAGCTCGTCGAGCTGGGCGGGGGAGTAGTCGGCGACCCGGCCGGGCAGCACGAGGCGTTCCAGGGCGGACGCCGGCACGGCCGCGCCCTGCAACTGCTCGACGGCGGCGGCGACGGCGTCCACCCCCCGTGCCGACGAGCCGACCTGCTGCCAGTGGGGCAGGAACGCGGCCAGTGCCCTCGGCGGCACCGGCTCGATCTCCCGGCGCAGCGCCGCGAGGGAGCGGCGGCGCAGCAGCCGCAGCACCTCGGCGTCGCACCACTGGGTGCCCACGGTGTCGGGAGCGAACTCGCCGGAGACGACCCGCCCGGCGGCGGCGAGGCGGCGCAGCTCCTGCTCGACGACGGCCACGCCGAGCCCGAACCGGGCGGCGCAGGTGGCGGCGGCGAACGGGCCGTGGGTGCGGGCGTACCGGGCGACCAGGTCGCCGAGCGGGTCGGCCGCCGGGGCGAGGTGTGCCTCGGCCACCCCGACCGGCAGGGCCACGCCGAGGGCGTCGCGCAGCCGGGCGGCGTCCTCGACGACGACCCAGCGCTCCTCGCCGGCGACGCGCACGCGCAGCACCCGGCGGGCCGCGGCCAGGGCGGTGAGCCAGTCGACGGGCACGCCCCGCTCGGCCAGCTCCGCCTCCGACAGGTCGCCGACGGTGCGCAGCAGCTCGACGGCGTCCTCCGCGTCGCGGGGCCGGCGCTGTTCGGTCAGCCAGCGCAGCTGCCGGTCGGTCTCGGCGAGCACCGCCGGGTCGAGCAGCTCCCGCAGGTCGACCCGGCCGAGCAGCTCGCCGAGCAGCGCCGAGTCCAGCGCCAGGGCGGCGGCCCGCCGCTCGGCGAGGGGCGCGTCGCCCTCGTAGAGGAACGCCCCGACGTAGCCGAACAGCAGCGAGCGGGCGAACGGCGACGGCCGCTCGGTCTCGACCTCGACCAGGCGCACCTTGCGGGTGGCCAGGTCGCGCATCAGCCCGGCGAGGGCCGGCTGGTCGAAGACGTCCTGGAGGCACTCCCGGGCAGCCTCCAGGGTGACCGGGAAGTCGGCGTACTCGCGGGCGACGTCGAGCAGCTGGGCGGCCCGCTGGCGCTGCTGCCACAGCGGCTGACGGCGGCGCGGGTCGCGGCGGGGCAGCAGCAGCGACCGGGCCGCGCACTCCCGGAACCGGGACGCGAACAGCGCCGACGTGCCCACCGACTCCTCGACGAGCTGGGCGATCTCGTCGGGCTCGAAGAGCACCACGTCGGCGCCGGGCGGGGAGTCGGCGGTGTCGGGCAGCCGCACCACGATCCCGTCGTCGGACGGCATGACCTGGGCGTCCACGCCGTACCGCTCGGCGAGCCGGCGGCCGATGGCCAGCGCCCACGGGCCGTTGACGCGGGCGCCGAGCACGCTGTGCACGGCGAGCCGCCAGTCGCCCAGCTCGTCGCGGAACCGCTCGACCAGCACCGTGCGGTCGTCGGGCAGGGACCGCGTCGCGGCCTGCTGCTCCCGCAGGTAGGCCAGCAGGTTGCCGGCGGCCCAGTCGTCGAGCCCGCCGGCGCGCAGCGCGGCCACCGCCGCCTCGTCGCCCTGGCGCAGCAGGGTCCGCACCCGGGCGCCGATGGCCCGGCCCAGCTCCACCGGGCGGCCGAGCTGGTCGCCCTTCCAGAACGGCATCCGGGCGGCCTGGCCCGGGGCGGGGGAGACCAGCACCCGGTCGGGGGTGATGTCCTCGATCCGCCAGGACGACGAGCCGAGCAGGAACACGTCGCCGACCCGCGACTCGTAGACCATCTCCTCGTCCAGCTCGCCGACCCGGGCGGCCCGCTCCGCCCCGGCGAGGAAGACGCCGAACAGGCCCCGGTCGGGGATGGTGCCGCCGCTGGTGACGGCGAGCCGCTGCGCGCCGGGCCGGCCGGTGAGCACGTCGGCGGCGCGGTCCCAGACCAGCCGGGGCCGCAGCTCCGCGAACGCGGTCGACGGGTAACGCCCGGAGAGCATGTCCAGCACGGCGTGCAGCGCGGAGTCGGGCAGCTCGGCGAACGGCGCGGCCCGGCGGACGACGACGGCCAGGTCGCCGACCCGCCACGGTTCGAGGGCCACCATCGCGACGATCTGCTGGGCCAGCACGTCAAGAGGGTTGCGCGGGTGGTGCAGCTCCTCGATCGCTCCGGCGGCCATCCGCTCGGCGACGACGGTGCAGGAGAGCAGGTCGCCCCGGTGCTTGGGGAAGACCACGCCCCGGGAGACCGCGCCGACCTGGTGCCCGGCCCGGCCGACGCGTTGCAGGCCGGCGGCGACGCTGGGCGGGGCGGCGATCTGCACCACCAGGTCGACGGTGCCCATGTCGATGCCCAGCTCCAGGCTGGACGTGGCCACCACGGCGGGGAGCTGGCCGGACTTGAGGGCCTCCTCGATGTGCTTGCGCTCCTCCCGCGAGACGCTGCCGTGGTGGGCGCGGGCGACCACCGGGGTGGCCCCGGCCGCCGCGCCCGCCTGGGCCATCACCTCGGCCGGCGGCCGGGCGGGCGGGCCGCCCGGGGACCCGGGGCCCGGCCCTGCGGCGGTCGGCCACGGGCCGGCCTGCCCCGGGCCGGCCGACCCGGCGTCGGCCTGCACCGTGCCGGCCAGCTCCTCGGCGGCCAGCTCGTTGAGCCGGGCGCAGAGCCGCTCGGCGCTGCGCCGCGAGTTGGTGAAGACGATGGTCGACCGGTGCGCCCGGACCAGCGCGTAGACCCGTTCCTCGACGGCGGGCCAGATGGACGCCCGGCGCGGGCCGGGGCCGCCCAGGTCGTCGGGCGGCGGCTCCTGCTCGTCGAGGCGGGTCATGTCCTCCACCGGCACCTCGACGCTGACCTCGATGGTCTTGGCGCTGGGCGGCTGCACCACGTCGACCGGGCGGGCCCCGCCGAGGAACCGGGCGCACGCGTCGATCGGCCGGACCGTGGCGGACAGGCCGATGCGCTGGGCGGGGGCGGGCAGCAACTCGTCGAGGCGTTCCAGGGAGAGCGCCAGGTGCGCGCCGCGCTTCGTCCCGGCGACCGCGTGCACCTCGTCGACGATGACCGTCTCGACCCCGCGAAGCGAATCCCGCGCCGCGGAGGTGAGCAGCAGGAACAGCGACTCGGGGGTGGTGATGAGGACGTCCGGCGGGGTGCGGGCGAAGGCCCGCCGCTC
This sequence comes from Micromonospora haikouensis, assembly GCF_000876225.1. Taxonomy (NCBI): domain Bacteria; kingdom Bacillati; phylum Actinomycetota; class Actinomycetes; order Micromonosporales; family Micromonosporaceae; genus Micromonospora; species Micromonospora haikouensis. Next base: position 2,233,171 of record NZ_JXSX01000001.1, read on the forward strand.
GTCGGCGGGGGTGTCGCCGGTGCGCATCCCGACGGTGATCTCCGGCGGGGCGACGCCGAGCCGGGTGGCGGCCTGCCGGATGCCGGCCAGGGGCGCCCGCAGGTTGCGCTCCACGTCGACGGCGAGTGCCTTGAGCGGGCTGACGTAGAGCACCCGGCAGCGCTGGCGGGGCTCGGCCGGCGGCGGCGAGGCGGCCAGCCGGTCCAGTGACCAGAGGAACGCCGCGAGGGTCTTGCCGGAGCCGGTGGGCGCGACCACCAGGGCGTTGCGGCGGGCCGCCACCGACCGCCAGGCCCCGATCTGGGCGGGGGTGGGCGTGGCGAAGGCCGCCGAGAACCACTCCCGGGTCGCCGGGCCGAATCCCGCCAGCACCCGGGCCGCCTCCGCCGCGCCGAAACCGGCCGTCACCTCCGCCACGCCCTCCATCCTGCCCCGGGGGTGGGACATCCGCCTGGGCCGGACCGGTGCCGGCGGTCGACGCGCGCGAAGTGCCGCAAGGCCGGTTTGTGGATGGAATGGGGCATTATTCCGTTAAGTCTTACTTAACTGCTTGCTTCTGCGTCGACACCTAAAGTAACTTCGCGGAAGTGAGACGTGGAGGAGTGCGCATGGTCGTCGAGGAGCGGGTTGCCGGTGCGGGCACCGACGTGCTCATCCGGAAGGTCGACAGCCATCTTGCCGCACTCCGCGCCGGCCTGCACGGCCCCGAGTTGGAGCTCGCCGAGCGGCTCGCGGCCTGCCTGCGCGAGCTGGTCCGGCAGACCGCCCAGTCCAGCGCGGCCGACCGGGGGCAGGTCCGCGCCGCCGTCCACTTCTTCGTCCTGCGCCGGGAGAGCCGGGGGCGGCTGCTCTCCGTGCGTTCGCTCGCCGCCGCCCAGCGCGTGGTCAACAAGGTCGTCGTCCAGCTCGACCGCCCCGACCTGCTCGTCGAGACCCGCCGCGACCTGCTGGTCTGACGCCGTCACTCCCGCCAGCCGGCCAGCTCCACCCCCTTGGCCAGCTCGACCCGGAAGCCCATGGTGATCTCGCCGCTGTCGCCCGGTTCGAGCCGCAGCCGCCAGGTCAGCTCGCCCAGCTCGGTGCGCTCGGCCGGCGCCGGTGCGATCGTGGCCTCCCGCACGACCACCGCCTCGTCGCGGGACACCGGCAACTGGTCGCGCACCTCCACGGTTGCCGGCCGGGGCGTGTGGTTGGCAACGGTGATCCGATACTCCACGTCCCGGCGTCGGGTCGAGCCGAGCGTGGCCCGGGTGTCGGCGCGCCGGCCCAGCTTCCGCTCCACCCGCACCCGGTCGTCCACGCCAAGCGCCAGCTCCGTCTCCTCGCCGGGCGCCCACGTCGGCAGCCGGGTGGCCGCGACGAAGTCCGCGCCGTGGAAGACCGCCGCCGGGCCGGGCAGCAGCGTGTGCGCCGAGGTGTTGCGCACCGTCGCCCGCAGGTGCGCCTCGGCCGCGCGCACCGGCACGGTCACGTGGTCCAGCCGCGCCGGCAGCTCCAGCACGGCGATCGTCGCCCGGTACGCGCTGCCGTCCGCCGGCACCGCCACCGGCCGCGACGGCCGGTAGGTGGCCGCGCTGACCCCCTGCTCGACCGTTGCCACGCTCTCGTGCACCTTGGGGCGCGGCGCGCCCGCGCGGGCCGCCCCGCCCGCCGCGGCGACCTCGAACGCGGGCCCGCCGGGCGGGGCGGGCGCCGGCACCGCACCGAAGCTCGCCGCCGGCATGGCCGGCCGCGGCAGCGGCCGGACCCGGTCGAGATACCACGGCGACAGCTCGGGTACGCCGGCCGCCGCCGCCGGCCGGGCCGTCGAGAGCTGGAGTACGCACTCCGGCCAGTCCTCGCCGGTGTCCTGACTGACCAGGCCGAACCAGGTGACGGTCACCGTGTCGTCGACCAGCCGCAGGTCGTAGGAGGGCTGCCAGCGGGCCCCGTCGACCAGGTAGGTCAGCTCCAGGTCCAGCTCGGCGTCGTCGACGTCCACCGCCACGGTCACCTCGGCGGCCAGCCGGTCCGGCTCCCGCTTGCCGTGCGCCGCCTCCAGTTGCCGCCGCACCGCCGCCAGGTCCTCGGTCAGCTCCGTCCGCCGCCGGGCCAGCTCCCGCCGCCGCCCGTGGGAGTCGGCGAGCTGCCCGGCCACCGAGTCGGCGAAGGCCGCCACGTCGGCCGGCTCGGCGTCGCCGGCGGCGAGCGCGCGGGCGTACGTGCCGCCGGCCCGCTCGGCCAGCCCGGAGAGGAACTGCCCCCGCTGCTCCTCGACCGCGTACGCGTCGTCGACCCCGGCCAGCTCGTCGGCCAGCTCCCGGCTGCGCTCCTCCAGCTCGCGGACCTGCCCGTCGGCGCTGCGCGCCTGCCGCCACGTGGTCACGTCCACGCCGAGCACGGTCGCCGCGCCCCGGCCGCCGACCCGCAGCGAGTCCCGGTGCAGTCCCAGCGGCAACGGGGCGATCCGTACCCGGTGCTCGCCGGCGGTCAACCGGGCGCTGCCCCGACGGGTGACCCGGGCCCGGTCCGGATAGACGGTGACGCCGACGACGGGTGCTTCGATCTCCACTGCGTTCACGGCGGCGAGGATAGCCGGGCGATGCTCGTGGCCCCGGTGGGCCGGCACGGGGTCTCCGCCCACACCCGCCCCGAGAAAATTCCGGCAAAACCGCCCATCGGGCCGGAAACTGGCGTCTGATCGCTGATAGGCGTCTCCCTCGGGCGCGCTGCTGCCACCTCGACCGGGAGCGCGGGTGCTCGTACTGCTGATCCTCCACCTGGTGGCGGCGCTCGTCGCGCCGCTGCTGGTCCGGTGGTGGGGCCCGCGCGCCTGCTACCCCCTCGCGCTCGCGCCGGCCGCCGCGTTCGGCTGGGCCGTGGCCCGCGCGCCGGCCGTGCGCGACGGAGGGGCGGTCGTCGAGGCGTACCCCTGGGTGCCGCAACTGCGGCTGGACCTGGCGCTGCGGCTGACCACCCTGTCCTGGCTGATGACCCTGCTCGTCGGCGGCGTCGGCGCGCTCGTGCTGGTCTACTGCGCGCGCTACTTCGCCGCCGGGTCGGCCGGGCTGGCCCGGTTCGCGGCCGTGCTGGTCGCCTTCGCCGGCGCGATGCTCGGCCTGGTCCTCGCCGACGACCTGCTGCTGCTCTACGTCTTCTGGGAGCTGACCACGATCTTCTCCTACCTGCTGATCGGGCACAGCACCACGCGGCGGGCCAGCCGGTGGGCGGCGGCGCAGGCGCTCACCGTGACCACGTTCGGCGGGCTGGCGATGCTCGTCGGGTTCCTGATGCTCGGCCGGCACACCGGCGGGTACCGCTGGTCGGAACTCGCCGGGGGCGGGCTGCCGGCCGGCGGCTACCTGGTCACCGCCGTGCTGCTGGTGCTGACCGGGGCGCTGGCCAAGTCGGCGGTCCTGCCGTTCAGCGGCTGGCTGCCGCAGGCGATGGCCGCGCCGACGCCGGTCAGCGCGTACCTGCACGCGGCGGCGATGGTGAAGGCCGGCGTCTACCTGCTCGGCCTGCTCGCCCCCGTGCTGGCCACCGCCGGCCCGTGGCGGCCCGTGACGGTCACCGCCGGCCTGCTCACCATGCTGGTCGGCGGGTGGGCCGCGCTGCGCCAGTGCGACCTGAAGCTGCTGCTGGCGTACGGCACCGTCAGCCAGCTCGGCCTGCTCACCGTGGCGCTCGGCGCGGGCACCCCGTCCGCCGCCCTCGCGGGCACGGCGATGCTGTTCGCGCACGCCCTGTTCAAGGCGGCCCTGTTCCTCGTCGTCGGCGCGATCGACCACAGCGCCGGCACCCGCGACCTGCGGGAACTGTCGGGGCTCGGGCGGCGGGCCCCGCTGCTGGCCGCCGTCGGGACGCTGGCCGCCGCCTCGATGGCCGGGCTGCCCCCGCTGGTCGGCTTCGTCGCCAAGGAGGCCGTCCTCGCCGCGTTCACCGACCAGCCGGTGGTCCTCGCCGGGCTCGTCGCCGGCACGGTGCTCACCGTCGCCTACACGGCCCGCTTCGTCTGGGGGGCGTTCGGCACGCGCCCGCACGCCGACCGGACCGAGCCGCAACCCGTACCCGCCGCCATGCTCGGGCCGCCCGCCCTGCTGGCCGTCGCCGGGCTGGCCGCCGGGGTGCTCGCCGGCCCGGCGGGCGCGCTGCTGCGCCCGTACGCCGAACTCTTCGGCCCGGTGCCCGAGCACCTCGCGCTCTGGCACGGGCCGACCCTGGCGCTCGGCCTGTCCGCCCTGGCCCTCGCCGGCGGCGCGGCCCTGTTTGCGCTGCGCGGCCCGCTCGCCCCCGTGCTGGCCCGGGTGCGCGCGCCGGTGGGCGGCGCCCAGGGGTACGAGTGGCTGACCCACCGCTTCGACCGGCTCGCCATCGAGGTCACCAGCGCCACCCAGCGCGGCTCCCTGCCGCTGTACCTCGGCACGATCCTGCTGGTCCTCGTCGTCGTGCCCGGCGGGGCGATGCTCGCCGCCGGCCCGTGGCGGCAGGGGGTCCCGCTGTGGGACACCCCGCTGCAACCGGTCGTCGGCGTGGTTTCGGCGGTGGCCGCGCTGCTCGCCGTCGGCGCCCGTCGCCGGCTCACCGCCATGCTGCTGGTCGGGGTCACCGGCTACGGCACCGCGATGATGTTCGTCCTGCACGGCGCGCCCGACCTGGCGCTCACCCAGTTCCTGGTGGAGACGGCGACCATCGCGGTCTTCGTGCTGGTGCTGCGCCGGCTGCCCGAACGGTTCTCCGCCCGCCCGCTGCGCCGCAGCCGGTGGGCGCGGCGCGCCGTCGGGGCCGCCGTCGGGGTCGTCCTCGCCGGGCTCTGCCTGGTCGCGGTCGGCGCCCGCACCGCGCCGCCGGTCTCGCTGGCGTTCCCCGGCCTCGCCGTCAGCGAGGGGCACGGCCGCAACGTGGTCAACGTGACCCTGGTCGACATCCGGGCCTGGGACACCATGGGCGAGATCTCGGTGCTCGTGGTGACCGCGACCGGGGTGGCCAGCCTCATCTTCCAGCGCTCCCGCACCGGCCCCCGCCCGCGCCGCCCCCGCCGCCCCGAGCGATCCGCCCAGCGGGGACCGCAGCGGCCGGTGTGGCTGCGCGGCGGCCCCACCCTCGCCGAGCGCCGCCGGTCCATCGTCTTCGAGGTGGTCACCCGGCTGCTCTTCCACACCATCGTGCTGTTCTCCCTGTTCCTGCTCTTCTCCGGCCACAACGCCCCCGGCGGCGGCTTCTCCGGCGGCCTGGTCGCCGGCCTCGCCCTGGCCGTGCGCTACCTCGCCGGCGGCCGGTACGAGCTGGCCGAGGCGGCCCCCGTCGGCGCCGGCACGGTCCTCGGGGCCGGCCTGGCGGTGTCCGTCGGCACCGGCGCGTTCGCCCTCCTCGCCGGCGGATCCGTGCTCCAGAGCGCGAAGCTCGACCTGTGGCTGCCCGGCGTCGGCGACTTCTACGTCGTCACGTCGCTCTTCTTCGACATCGGGGTGTACCTGATCGTGGTCGGCCTGGTGCTGGACATCCTGCGCAGCCTCGGCGCCGAGGTCGACCGGCACATCGAGGCGGCCGGCAAGACCGAACGCGGGCTGATCGTCGACCCGCAGGGGCGGCGACCGTGAACGGCAGCGGAGCGACGCTGGTGCTGGTCGTCGTCGTCGGGGTGCTCGCCGGCACCGGCGTCACGCTGCTGCTGGAGCGCAGCCTGACGAGGATCCTGCTCGGCGTCGTCCTGCTCGGCAACGGGGTCAACCTGCTGATCCTGCTCGGCGGCCGGTCCGGGGACGCGCCCGTCGTCGGCACCGCACCGGTCGACCGGATGAGCGACGCGCTGCCGCAGGCGATGGTCCTCACCGCCATCGTGATCACCTTCGGGCTCACCGCGTTCCTGCTGGCCGTCGCGTACCGCAGCTGGTATCTCACCGGCAACGACGAGGTGCAGGACGACCTGGAGGACCGCCAGGTCGCCGAGATGGCCGCCCGCAACGAGCTGCCCGCGCGCGACCTCGGCGGCGAGGGCCCCGACGGCGACCCGGAACAGGTCGACCCGGAGCCGCACCTGCGCCGGCAGCACCGGGGGGAGACGCCGTGACGGGGTACGGGCCGCTCGTGCCGCTGCCGGTGGTGGTGCCGCTGCTGGGCGCCGCCCTCACCCTGCTGCTGGCCAACCGGCCCCGGCTCCAGCGCGCCGTCAGCGTGGCGGTGCTGGCCGCCACCCTGGTGGTCGCGGTGGTGCTGCTCGTCGAGGCGTACCGGCACGGGCCGGTCGTGGTGAGCATCGGCGGCTGGCCCCCGTCGGTGGGGATCGTGCTGGTCGCCGACCAGCTCGCCGCGCTGATGCTGGTGGTCTCCTCCGCCGTGACGCTGTGCGTGCTGCTCTACTCGATCGGGCAGGGCCGGGGGGACATCGGCGAGTCCGCCCCCGTCACCATCTACCACCCCACCTACCTGGTGCTCACCGCCGGCGTCACCAACGCCTTCCTCGCCGGTGACCTGTTCAACCTCTTCGTCGGCTTCGAGATCCTGCTGGCGGCGAGCTTCGTGCTGATCACGCTCGGCGGCACCGAGGGCCGGATCCGGACCGGGTCGACGTACGTGGTGGTCAGCATCCTGTCCTCGATGATCTTCCTGGCCGGGGTGGGCCTCGTCTACGCCGCCACCGGCACCCTCAACATGGCCCAGCTCGCCGGGCGGCTCGACGCGCTGCCCGACGACGTACGGCTCGCCCTGCAGCTCACCCTGCTGCTCGCGTTCGGGATCAAGGCGGCCGTGTTCCCGCTGTCGGCCTGGCTGCCGGACAGCTATCCGACCGCGCCCGCCCCCGTCACCGCGGTCTTCGCGGGCCTGCTCACCAAGGTCGGCGTGTACGCGGTCATCCGCACCGAGACCCTCCTGTTTCCCGGCGGCGACGTCGCCGGGCTGCTGATGGTGGTGGCCGCGCTGACCATGGTGGTCGGCATCCTCGGCGCGGTCGCCCAGTCGGACATGAAGCGGCTCTTCTCGTTCACCCTGGTCAGCCACATCGGTTACATGATCTTCGGGGTGGCGCTGAGCAGCGTCGCCGGCCTGTCCGGGGCGATCTTCTACGTGGTCCACCACATCACCATCCAGACCACCCTGTTCCTGGTCGCCGGGCTGGTCGAGGCGCGCGCCGGCAGCACCGACCTGCGCCGGCTCGGCGGCCTGGCCCGGGTGGCCCCGCTGCTCGGGGTCCTCTTCTTCGTGCCGGCGATGAACCTCGCCGGGATTCCGCCGCTGTCCGGGTTCCTCGGCAAGCTGGGCCTGCTCCAGGCGGGGGTCGGCACCGGCGGCGTGCTGCCCTGGGTGCTGGTGGCCGCCGGCACCGCCACCAGCCTGCTCACCCTCTACGTCGCGTCCCGGGTGTGGAACATCGCGTTCTGGCGGGCACCCCAGCTGGTCGCCACCGACCCGCCGACCCGACTGCCCACCCTGATGGTCGGTGCCACCACGGCGCTGGTCGCGCTGGGCCTGGTGCTCACCGTGGCCGCCGGCCCGCTGTTCGGGGTGACCACCGACGCGGCGATCGACCTGCGCGCCCGCACCCCGTACGTGCGCGCAGTCCTCCCCGGCGGCGCGCCGTGACCGGGCGGGCCGGCCGTCCCGGCGGTCCCGGTCGGGGTGCGTGGTGACCGGGCGGGCCGCCGGGGACCGGCGTCGGGGGCCGGTCGTCGACCCCGACGCCCCGGTGACCCGGGTGCGCGCCCGGCTCGGCCGCTGGCGGGACCGGCTGCTGACACTGGCGTGGATGGTGCTGATCTGGTGCCTGCTCTGGGGGCGGTTCTCCTGGGGCAACCTGCTCGGCGGGCTGCTCGTCGGCGGGGCGGTGCTGTCCTTCTTCCCCTTGCCGCCGGTCACCTTCGGTGGCCGGCTGCGCCTGCGGGCGCTGCTGGAACTGGCCGGCCGGTTCGTCACCGAGCTGGTCAGCGCGAGCATCCACGTGGCGCGGATCGCGGTGCAGCCGGGCTACCGGCCCCGCGGCGCGATCATCGGGGTACGGCTGCGCGTGCGCACCGACCTGAACCTGGCGCTCACGGCGGAGGCGATCTCGCTGGTCCCCGGCACCCTGATCGTCGAGGTGGACCGGGAACGGGGCGTGCTCTACGTGCACGTGCTCGACGTACGCGGACCGGAGGACCTGACCGGCAGCCGCGACCGGATCCTCGCCACCGAGGCCCGGATCGTCCGCGCGATCGGCTCGGCCGCCGAACTCCGCCTCCTCGCCGCCCCCGCCGCTCCCGTTCCTCCCACCGAGAGGGGGGCCGACCGGTGAAGGTCGTCCTCGCCACCGTGCTCACCGTGCTCCTGTCGGTCACCGCGCTGCTGGCGCTGGCCCGGATGTACCGCGGCCCGTCCCTGCTGGACCGCGTGATCGCCGCCGACGTCCTGCTCAACACGATGGCCGGTGCGGTCGGGGCGGAGGCGGCGGTCAACCGGCACGCCACCACCCTGCCCGTGCTCGTGGTGCTCTCCCTGCTCGGCTTCGTCGGCGCGGTGGCCCTGGTCCGCTTCGCCGTCCGGGAGGAGTCGTGAACGTGGGTGTCGTCGCCGCCCCCGGCTGGCCGAGCGGGGGTGTCGTGGCCGACTGGCTGGGCGCCGGCTGCCTGGTCGCCGGAGGGCTGCTCAGCCTCGCCGCCGGGATCGGCGTGCTGCGCTTCCCGGACGTGCTCGACCGGATGCACGCGGCCACCAAGCCTCAGGTGCTCGGCGTGCTGCTGCTGCTCGCCGGGGTGGCGCTGCGGCTGCGTACCCCCGACGACGTCGGCATGATCGTGCTGGTGGCGGTCTTCCAGCTGGCCACCGCTCCGGTGGCGGCCCAGATGGTCGGCCGCGCGGCGTACCGCTCGGGCCGGGTCGACCGCTCCCTCCTCGACGCCGACGAACTCGCCGACGAGGGGCGGGGAAGGGCACCTTGACCGGGGCCCTTCCCCGCACCTTCAGCGGGCGCTCAGCCGACGCCGATAAAATGGGCGGCATGATCGACTCTTCTGCCCAGGAGGGCAGCAGTAGCCAGCCGGGTCGTGCCCGGCATCTTCCCGTCCCGACGACCCCGGGAGCCCTGAGCGACCCGTGTTGATCGTCGTCGGGCTTGCCCTCATCACCGTTCTCACCGCCGCCACCGGCTACTTCGTGGCCCAGGAGTTCGGCTACGTCGCCGTCGACCGGGGCCGCCTCCGGCAGCTCGCCGACGACGGCGACCAGGCCGCCGCCCGGGCCCTGGAGGTCACCGGTCGGCTGTCGTTCATGCTCTCCGGAGCACAGCTCGGCATCACCGTGACCGCGCTGCTGGTCGGCTACGTCGCCGAGCCGTACCTGGGCGCGGGGCTGGCCGAGCTGCTCGGCGTGGCCGGGGTCTCCACGGCCGTCGCCCTGCCGCTGTCGGTCGCGCTGGCGCTGGTCATCGCGACCGTGGTGCAGATGGTCCTCGGGGAGCTGGCCCCGAAGAACCTGGCCATCGCCCGCGCCGAGTCGCTGGCCCGGGCGCTGAGCCGGTCCACCCTGATCTACCTGAAGATCGCCGGGCCGGTGATCACCCTGTTCGACAAGGCCGCCGTGCGGCTGCTGCGCCGGCTCGGCATCGAGCCGATCGAGGAGCTGCCCAGCGGGGCCACCCCGGAGGACCTGGAGCAGATCATCGCCGAGTCCCGCGAGGAGGGGCACCTCGACGCGGAGATGTCCGACCTGCTCGACCGGGGGCTCGACTTCCGGGAGCTGACCGCCGGGGAGGCCATGGTGCCCCGGGTCGACGTGCACACCGTCCGGGCGCACGAGCCGCTGAGCCGGGTGGTGGAGCTGCTCGACACCGGGCACTCCCGGTTCCCCGTACGCGGCGCCGAGGGCGTCGACGACCTGGCCGGCGTCGTCGGCATCGCCGACGTGCTGGCGGTGCCCCCGGCCGAGCGCGCGACGACCCCGGTCAGCGCGGTGGCCGTACCCCCGTTGCTGGTGCCCGAGACGTTGCCGCTGCCGACGGTGCTGGACCGGCTGCGGTCCGGGCACCGGCAGCTCGCCTGCGTGGTCGACGAGTATGGCGGCTTCGCCGGCGTGATCACGCTGGAGGACCTGGCCGAGGAGCTGGTGGGCCCGATCCGCGACGAGGACGACCCGCCGGAGCGGGCGCCGGCCCGGCAGGACGACGGGTCGTGGGTGGTGCCGGCGCGCTGGCGGATCGACGAGGTCGCCGACAGCACCGGCATCGAGCTGCCCGAGGCACCGGAGTACGACACCGTGTCCGGGCTGGTCATGCGGGAGCTGGGCCGGGTGCCCGAGGTGGGCGACCGGCTGGAGATCGTGCTCCCCGTCGACGGCGACGCCGAGACCGAGGCGCGCGCCCTGGTCGAGGTGCTGGCCGTGGACCGGCACGTCGCCGACTCGGTCCGGCTCCGGCTCGCGGGCGGCACCGCCGCCGCCACGGGCCGGGCGGCGGGCAGCCGTCGGGACGGGGAGGCGGCGGCATGAGCCCCGGCATCGCCCTCGTCGTCTCCGTCGTGCTGCTGGCGCTGAACGGGTTCTTCGTGGCCGCCGAGTTCGCGCTGGTGGCCAGCAAGCGGTACCGGCTGGAGCAGGCCGTCGCCACCGGCGGCGGCCGGGGGGCCCGCGCGGCGCTGGACGGCGTACGCGAGCTGTCCCTGATGCTGGCCGGCGCGCAGCTCGGCATCACGCTGTGCACCCTGGGCCTCGGCGCGCTGGCCGAGCCGGCGATCGAGCACCTGCTCAGCCCGCTGCTGCACGCCGTGGGGCTGCCGGCCGCGGCGAGCCACGTCGTGGCGCTGGTCTTCGCCCTGGGCCTGGTCACCTTCCTGCACCTGGTGGTCGGCGAGATGGCCCCGAAGTCGTGGGCGATCACCGACGCGGAGCGGTCGGCTACCCTGCTGGCGCTGCCGTTCCGGGCCTTCGCCCGGGTGGCGCGGCCGGTGCTGTCGGCGCTGAACGCGTTGGCCAACGCGATGCTGCGGCTGGTGCGGGTGCACCCGCAGGACCAGCTCGCCCAGGTGCACGGTCCCGACGAGCTGCGGATCCTGCTGGAGCAGTCCCGCGAGCACGGGCTGCTCGGCGCGGAGCAGCACCGGATGCTCACCAGCATGCTGGAGCTGCAGGGCACCACGGTCGCCCAGGTGATGGAGCCCTTCGACCGGATCGTCACGGTCGGCCGGGAGGACCCGGCCGAGCGGGTCGAGCAGGTCTCCCGCGACAGCGGCCGGTCCCGGCTGGCCGTGCTGGACGCCGGCGGCGAGGTGTGCGGCCTGGTGCACGTGCGGGAGGCCGTGCGGGCCACCACGACGGGCCGGGCGGCGACCGCCGGGGAGCTGATGACCGACGCGTTCACGCTGCCGGCGTCCGCGTCGGTGACGGAGGCCGTGACCGCGATGAAGGGCCGGCGGGCCCAGCTCGCCCTGGTCCGCAACGGCGGCGGCCCGACCCGCCCGATCGGGTTCGTGGCGCTGGAGGACCTGCTGGAGGAGGTCATCGGCGAGTTCGACGACGAGACCGACCCGGTGCCCCGGGGCCGCCGGATGCGCTGACGCTCTCTGCCGCCCGTTGACGCCTGCGGCCGGCCCGGCACCACCGGGCCGGCCCCGGCGTCCGCGCCGGGCGGGCAGGACTGTCCGGCCGCCGGCGGGGAAAGCCGTGCCACCACTGAGGGGGTACGGAGGAAGCGCCGTGCGGCTGACCGGGGTGTCGCCGGAGTCCGGCTGGACCGGGCTGTCGGTGCGGACCACGCTGCCCAACCCGAGCACCCGTCCCGGGCTGCGGCTGCCCGGCCGGGTCACCCTGCGCGCCGGGCCGGACGACGTGCCGGTGCGGCGGCTGCGGCTCGGCCTGGTCAGCCAGGTCGAGCCGGACGACCCGGGCGCGCCGCGGCGGCTCGTCCAGTTCCACCAGGTGACGATCGCGGGCGCGTTCGTGGTGCCGGCCGGGCGGCGGCGGGCGGTCGACTTCGCCGTGCCGCTGCCCTGGGAGACCCCGGTGACGATCTTCGGCGGGGTGCCGCTGATGAGCCTGCGGATGGGGCTGCGCACGGAGGCGTCCCTCGACGTGGACCTGGAGCAGGGCGCGCTGGTGCCGATCTTCGTGCATCCCCTGCCGACCCAGCAGCACGTCCTCGCCGCGCTGGACACGCTCGGCTTCAGCATGCGCCAGGCCGGCCTGGTCGACGGCCGGCTGCCCGGGGTGGAGCAGGCGCTCCCGCTGCACCAGCGGCTCGGCTGGTGGGTGGCCCCGCTGTACGCCGGCCCGATCACCGAGCTGGAGGTGATCTTCGTGGCGAACTCGGCGGGCCTGGAGGTGCTCCTGTGGGCCGACCGCCGGCTCTCCCTCGCCGGCGTCACCCACCAGAGCATCAGCCGGTTCCGGGTCTGGCACGCGGGCGCGGACCGGCTCGACTGGGTCGCGGTGGTCGACGGCTGGCTGCGCCACGCGATCAACCGGCACGCCGCCGCGGCGTCGCACGCCCACTGGTCGGCCCGGATCACCGAGTCGGCGCACGTCAGCCGCCGCCCGGACCAGCCGGTCCGCCCCGGCTACGGCCTCGGCGGCACCGCCGGTGGGGCGGGCATCGGCGGGGGCGGCGGAGGCGGCGACGGCACCTGACGCCCGCCCCCTACACCGAGGCGGTGGCGAGCTTGACGCTGAAGCCCAGGAAGACCGCCGCCACGCCGGTGGTCGCCCCGGCGGCCAGCCGCCGCCGCTGCCGGAACTGCGCCGCCAGGAATGTGCCCGCGAAGATCAGCGCGGTCAGGTAGAGCGCGCTGGTGACCTGGGCGATCAGCCCGAGCAGCAGGAACGACAGCGCCGGCCAGGCGTACCCGGGGTCGACGAACTGGATGAAGAACGACACGAAGAACAGGATCGCCTTCGGGTTGAGCAGGCTGATCACCAGTGCCCGCCGGAACGGGCTGCGCAGCTCCGCCGGCTCGGCGGCGTCGATCAGGCGCGGCGTGGCGGGGTCGTTGCGGTCCCGCCAGCGCCGCCACGCGCCGCGCAGCATGGTCAGCCCGACCCACCCGAGGTACGCCGCGCCCGCGTACTTCACCACCAGGAACAGCGGCGGGTACGCCTTGAGCAGCGACGCCACCCCGGCGGCGGAGAGCGTCATCAGCGCGGCGTCGCCGAGGAAGACCCCACCGGCGGCCCGGTAGCCGGCGCGTACCCCGCGCTTGGCGGCGGTGGAGAGCACGAAGAGCGAGTTGGGGCCGGGGAGCAGCACGATCGCCACGGTCCCCAGCACGTACGTCCAGATGTCGGTGATGCCCAGCACGCCCGACATCATCGCGCCGGCACCGGGCCGGGGCGAAGCCGTTCCCGCAGCCTGGCCTGTGCGTTCGGCCACTCCTCGTCGGTCAGCGAGTACTGCACGGTGTCCCGCCAGGTGCCGTCGGGGCGCAGCCGGTGCCGGCGCAGCACCCCCTCCCGGGTGGCGCCGAGCCGCTCGATGGCCCGCTGGGAGCGTTCGTTGCGGATGTCGGTGTGCCAGACCACCCGTACCGCGCCCAGCTCCTCGAAGGCGCGGGTGAGCAGCAGCAGCTTCGCCTCGGTGTTGACGCCGGTGCGCCACCAGGGCCGGCCCAGGTAGGTGTAGCCGATGGCGACCGCCCGGCGGTCGGGGTCGACCTCGTAGTACGACGTGCTGCCGACGACCGCCCCGGTGACGGCGCAGCGCTGCACCCACGGCACCCGCTCCCCGCGGTGGTGGGCGTCGAGGGCGGCCCGGATCGTCTCGGCCGTGCCGGCCGGGTCGGCGGGGCGGTGGCTGCCCAGGTGCTGCCACACCTGCGGGTCGGCGGTGGCGGCATGCAGGTCGTCGGCGTGCGCGAGGTCCAGCGGTTCGAGGACGACGTGCGCGCCCCGCAGCGTGGCCGGCTCCAGCCAGGGCGAGCGGTCCGGCCGCAGGTACGCCGGCAGCGGCGCGGTCACCCCCGTGTCGGGCTCGGGCCGCCCGGCGGTCAGCCGCAGCGGCAGCACCCCGGCCCAGTGCGGCAGGTCGTGGTCGCCGGGTTCGTCGCGTACGCCGCCGGTGCGGGCGCGGACGGACACCTCGCGCAGCGGCAGCGCCAGCACGGCGGTCTCGGCGAGTTCGCGGCGGCTGGGCGGGCGGCTGTCGGCGCTGCGCCCGGCGGCGGCCTTCTCCACCAGGGCGGTCAGCACGGCCGACTTCTCCCCGGCGTCGGTGACCAGGTGCGCGGTGCCGTGCGCGACCACCGACCGGTAGTTGGCGCTGTGGTGGAACTGGGAGCGGCCGTAGATCAGCCCGTCGAGCAGGGTGACCGCCACGCAGACGGGCAGGCCGTCGCCCCGGGCGGCGAGCAGCGGCCGGCTGCCGGTGGAGCCGTGCAGGTAGAGCGTGTCGCCGACGCGGACGTGCAGGGTGGGCAGCACCCGGGGCTCGCCGTCGACGGTGAACGCGAGCGCGCAGTGGTACGCCTCGTCGAGCACGGCGTGCGCGGCGGCCCGGTCGTAGCTCATCCGGTCGCGGCTGCGGGTGGCGGTGGTCCGGGGGGTGGGTGGGTACATGCGAGGACCCGCTTTCGTACTAGTACAATCCTCGAATTGTGTCAGCACGCTATCAGGTCACCGGCCGGACGGCCGCCGAGATCTCCGCCAGCATCGAGTCGGGCGTCCGCGTCGGCGACCTGCCCGCCGGGGCCGCCCTGCCCCCGGTGCGGGCCCTCGCCGCCGAGCTGGGCGTCAGCCCGGCCACGGTGGCCCGCGCCTACCAGGACCTGCGCCAGCGCGGCCTGCTCGCCACCGCCGGCCGGCACGGCACCCGGGTCCGCCCCCGCCCGCCGGTCGCCACCCGCCGCGCGCTGCGCCCGAGCACCGCGCCCGGCGTCCGCGACCTGTCCCTCGGCGAGCCCGACACCCGGCTGCTCCCGCCGCTCGGCCCGCACCTGGCCGCGCTCGCCGCCGACTTCGACACCCCCATCGGGTACGCGTCGGCCGGCGTCCTGCCCGAGCTGGCCGACGCGGCCCGGGAGCGGCTCGCCGCCGACGGGGTGCCCGCCGCCGACGTCACGGTCACCGGCGGGGCGCTCGACGGCATCGAACGGCTGCTCGCCGCCCACCTGCGCCCCGGCGACGCGGTCGCCGTCGAGGACCCGGGCTGGGCCAACCTCCTCGACCTCGTCGCCGCCCTGGGGCTGCGCCCGATCGGGGTGCCGGTGGACGACGAGGGCCCGATCGAGGCCGGCGTATGCGCCGCGCTGGCCGCCGGGGCCCGCGCCCTGGTCGTGACCAGCCGGGCGCAGAACCCGACCGGGGCGGCCGTCTCCGCCGACCGGGCCGCCGCGCTGCGCGCCCTCCTCGCCGGCCGCGAGGACCTGCTGCTGATCGAGGACGACCACGCCGCCGAGCTGGCCCGCGTACCGCTGCACCCGCTCGCCGGGGTGACCGGGGCGTGGGCCTTCGTCCGGTCGGTGAGCAAGCCCTACGGGCCCGACCTGCGGCTGGCCGTGCTGGCCGGCGACGAGGCCACCGTCGCCCGGGTCGCCGGCCGGGCCCGCGTCGGCGCCGGTTGGGTCTCCACCGTGCTGCAACGCCTCGTGCTCGCCCTCTGGCGTGACCCGGCCACGGCCGCCCTGGTCGACCGGGCCGGCGCCGACTACGAGCGCCGCCGGGGCGACCTGCTCGCCGCGCTGGCCGCGCGGGGGCTGGCCGGGCACGGCCGCACCGGCATCAACGTCTGGCTCCCGGTGCCCGACGAGACCAGCGCCGTCACCGCCCTGCGCGACGCCGGCTGGGCGGTGGCCCCGGGCGCGCTGTTCCGCATCGCCGCCACCCCCGGCGTGCGCGTCACGGTTGGCCAGCTGGACCCCGCCGACCTCCCGGCCCTGGCCGACGCGATAGCCAGGGCCGTCCACCCCCGCCCCCCGTCGGCCTTCACCGCCTGACGGGCCACCCCCCGGGCGGGGCGCGCCGGGTGGGGGTGCCCGCGTGGGCGCGGCCACGGCGGGTAGAAAGGTCGCCATGACCGACAAGACCGACACCGCCCCCGGTGCGCAGCAGTTCATCCCGCCGCAGGCCGACACCCTCGACGCGCTGCGCGCCGCCGCGGGCGGCTGTCAGGGCTGCGAGCTGCACCGGGACGCCACCCAGACGGTCTTCGGCCGGGGCGGTGCCGACGCCCGGGTGGTGCTGGTCGGCGAGCAGCCGGGCGACATGGAGGACCAGAAGGGGCTGCCGTTCGTCGGCCCGGCCGGTCGGCTGCTGCGCCGGGCGGTCGACGACGCCGGGCTCGACCCGACGGGGCTCTACCTCACCAACGCCGTGAAGCACTTCCGCTTCGAGCTGCGCGGCAAGCGGCGCATCCACCAGACCCCGGACCGGGTGCACGTCACCGCGTGCCGCCCCTGGCTGGTGGCCGAGTTCGCCCGGCTGCGCCCGGAGGTCGTCGTGGTGCTCGGCGCGACCGCCGCCAAGGCGCTGCTCGGCCCGTCGTTCCGGGTCACCCGGCAGCGCGGCACCCTGATGCCCTGGCCGGCGTCGGCCGAGCGGCCGGAGGACTTCGCCCGGGTGCCGGTCGACTCGGCCGGCGGGGTCGCCGACGCACCGGCGGCCCGGCTCCTGGCCACCATCCACCCGTCGGCGGTGCTGCGCGCCGACGACCAGGACACCGCGTACGCCGGACTGGTCGCCGACCTGAAGGTCGCCGCCGCCGCCCTGGCAGCCTGACCCACCAGGGTTCCGATCTTGGACAGTTGTCGTTGCGCCCCTCGGAGTCAACTGTCCAAGGTCCGGGGGGTTGCGTGAGGATGGGGCGAGCCGCACCCCCCGCCGGAGCCCCGGCCGTCACCGAGGAGCCACCGATGGCCACCGACCTCACCGCGCAGGCCCCCGGCCGTGTCGACGTCGCCCCGATCCAGCGCCGCACGCTGCGGCTGCTCGTCGTGACCCAGATCATCGGCGGCATCGGGGTCACCATCGGCATCTCGGTCGGCGCGCTGCTCGCCGCCCGGGTCGCCGGCACGGCGGTCGCCGGCCTGGCGCAGAGTGCCGCCGTGGTCGGCGGCGCGTTGCTCGCCGTCCCGGTCACCCGGATCATGACGGGGCACGGACGCCGGCCGGGGCTGGTCACCGCGTACCTGGTCGGGGCGGCCGGGGGCGTGCTGGTGGTGGTCGCCGCGGCGACCCGCCAGGTGCCGCTGCTCTTCCTCGGCATGCTGCTGTTCGGCGGGGGCTCGGCGGCCAACCTCCAGGCCCGCTACACGGCCGTGGACCTCGCCGAGCCGGCCCGCCGGGGCCGCCAGCTCTCCCTGGTCGTCTGGGCCACCACGATCGGGGCGGTGGCCGCGCCGAACTTCGCCGCGCTGGCCGACCGCACCACCCGGGGGTGGGGGCTGCCGTCGCTGGCCGGCCCGTTCGCGTTCAGCGCGGTGGCGTTCGCCCTCACGGCCGGCGTACTGCTGGTGCTGTTGCGGCCCGACCCGCTGCTGACCGCGCGCCGGCTGGCGGACGCCGAGGCCGCTGCCGACGCCGACGCCGCTCCCGCTGCTGCCGCCGCCGGCAGAGCCGCCGGGCCGGCGGCGGACCGGCGGCGCGGCGCGGGGATGCGGACCGCCTGGCGGGTGGTCCGCGAGCGGCCGGCGGCCCGGCTCGGCATCGCCGCCGTCGCGGTCGGCCACCTCGTGATGGTCGCGGTGATGTCGATGACCCCGGTACGCCTCGGCGAATACCACGACGACTCCGCCGTGCTCGGGGTGGTCGGGGTGGTGCTCAGCCTGCACATCGCCGGCATGTACGCGTTCTCCCCGGTGGTCGGCTGGCTCACCGACCGGCTCGGCCGGCGGCCGGTGATCCTCGGCGGCCTGGCCGTGCTGCTGGTCGCCTGCGCGGTGGCAGGCGCCTCCGGGCACCACACGCCCGGACTCTCGGTCGGCCTGGTCCTGCTCGGGCTGGGCTGGTCGGGGACCATGGTGGCCGGCTCCACCCTGCTGTCGGAGTCGGTGCCGGCCGACGTGCGGCCCAGCGTGCAGGGGCTCTCCGACCTGACGATGGGCCTGGCGGGGGCCGCCGCCGGGGCGCTGAGCGGGTTCGTCATGCAGGTCGCCGGGTATCCGACGCTGACCCTGCTGGCCGCGATCGCGACGGTGCCGCTGCTGGCGCTAGCGTTGCGTGCGGTGCCCGGGCGGGCGCCGGACGAGGAGGACCGACCGTGCGGCTGACCGACTTCTGGGCCCGGCTGGAGGAGGCGTTCGGCCCGGGGTACGCGGCCAGCATCGCCTCGGACCAGGTGCTGTCCCAGCTCGACGGGCGGACCATCGAGCAGGCCCTCCGGTCGGGTGAGCAGGCCCACGTCGTGTGGCGGGCGGTGGTCGCCGCGTACCCCGACCGAGTGCCCGCGCGACTACGCTGAGCAGCCTTTTCTTTCCTCCCGCGTGTCGCTTGCCGAGTCGTACACCTGTTCGGCTATTGTCCACAGCGGGGTGCTCGTCCACAGCTCGCGGCCCGTCGGCTGGTTTTCTGTCGGACCCAGCGCCTAGCGTGTCCGCGTGACGCGAAGCTCAGGAAAGACGCCGGCGAAGGCAGGGGTGGCAACGATGGCGGCAGGTCCTGACCGGGAGAAGGCGCTCGACCTTGCTCTCGCTCAGATCGACAAGCAGTTCGGCAAGGGTTCGGTGATGCGCCTGGGGGAGCGCCCTGTCGTGCAGACCTCGGTCATCCCGACCGGGTCCATCGCCCTCGACGTGGCCCTCGGCGTGGGGGGCCTGCCCCGGGGCCGGGTGGTCGAGATCTACGGCCCGGAATCCAGCGGTAAGACGACGGTGGCCCTGCATGCGGTGGCCAACGCCCAGCGGGCCGGCGGCATCGCCGCGTTCGTCGACGCCGAGCACGCGCTCGACCCGGAATACGCGAAGGCCCTCGGCGTCGACACCGACGCCCTGCTGGTCTCGCAGCCCGACACGGGCGAGCAGGCGCTGGAGATCGCGGACATGCTGGTCCGCTCCGGCGCGATCGACATCATCGTGATCGACTCGGTGGCGGCCCTGGTGCCGCGCGCCGAGATCGAGGGTGAGATGGGCGACAGCCACGTGGGCCTCCAGGCCCGGCTGATGAGCCAGGCGCTGCGGAAGATCACCGGTGTGCTCAACAACACCGGCACCACGGCGATCTTCATCAACCAGCTCCGCGAGAAGATCGGTGTCATGTTCGGCTCGCCCGAGACCACCACCGGTGGCCGGGCGCTGAAGTTCTACGCCTCGGTCCGGCTCGACGTGCGCCGCATCGAGAGCCTGAAGGACGGCACCGATGTGGTCGGCAACCGCACCCGGGTCAAGGTGGTGAAGAACAAGGTCGCCGCGCCGTTCAAGCAGGCCGAGTTCGACATCATGTACGGCAAGGGCATCTCCCGCGAGGGCTCGCTCATCGACGTGGGCGTGGAGCAGGCGATCATCCGCAAGTCCGGCGCCTGGTACACGTACGACGGCGACCAGTTGGGCCAGGGCAAGGAGAAGGCCCGCGAGTTCCTCCGCGAGAACCCGGACGTGGCGGCCGAGATCGAGAAGAAGATCCTGGAGAAGCTCGGCGTCGGGGTCGGCGCGGGCGACGCCGCCGGTGGCCCGGAGCTGCCGCCGGTCGACTTCTGACCGGCCGCTGACCAGTGACAGGACGACGCGCCCGCACGGGGCGGGGCTGGGATGCCAGCCCGCCCCGCGCGGGTGACGCCGACGGTTCGCCCCGTCCCCGGCGCGGCCGGCGCGGCTCCGCCTCCGGCGGGGCGTTCTCCCCGCAGGTCGACGCCGATGCCCCGGGCGACGCCGACGACCGGGGTGCCACCGGGGTGCCGCAGGACGCCGATGCTCCGCGCGGCACGGGGGCCCCGCCACGTGACGAGGCGGAGCTGGCCCGGGAGATCTGCCTGCGTCAGCTCGCCGTGCGTCCGCGCACCCGGGCCGAGTTGGCCTCCGCGCTGGCCAAGCGGGGGATCTCCGAGGAGGTGTCCGCCGGGGTGCTCGACCGGTACGACGAGGTCGGCATCATCGACGACGCCGCGTTCGCCCGCGCCTGGGTGTCCAGCCGGCACGCCGGCCGGGGGCTGGCCCGCCGGGCTCTCGCCAACGAGCTGCGACGGCGGGGCGTGGACGGCGAGGTGGCCAGCGAGGCCCTCGACGAGCTGGATGAGGAGACCGAGGCCGAGACGGCCCGGGCGCTGGTCGACCGGAAGCTGCGTACGGCCCGGGGGGAGCCGGACACCGTCTTCCGTCGCCTCGTCGGCATGCTCGCCCGCAAGGGCTACCCGCCGGGGGTGGCGATCCGGGCGGTGAAGGACGCGCTCGCCGCGCAGAGCGCCGAGGCGGCCGAGTTCGCCGACGGCATCGACGCCGACGCGCTCGCCGACGCGGAGGGCGACCTCACCCCGGACACGCGCCCGTTCGACTGAGCGGCCGGGCCGAGGCGCCCGGTCGGTGGGCGAGCCGCCGCAGCCCGGCCCGGCCGGGTGAGCACGCCGGTGCGGCCCGGCCGAGGGTGCCGACGATTACGGCGGCGCCCGCCGGATCCGGTCTTCTTTGTCCGGTCGTGTCCGGCGTGCCATCAGCGTTGGGTGACTCGTCAACTTCTCTCCGTTCGGGGGGTTTGATCATGAGTCCTTGACCAGACGGCACCCGGAGACCTAGCCTCGCCATACAGGCTCACATTGCCCGACCAAGCGCAAGCAAAGCGCACAACATAGATCGCGTAACAGAACAGCATCACTTTGGCCGGCTCGCCGGCCTGCGGTGTCAGCTCCGGACAGGCCGGTCCGGGGCCGGCACGACAACTGCACCCGGCCGTCGGCGATGCCCCGTGGGCACCGTCGGCGGAAAGCTACCCACGGCCAGTCGCTCAGGTCGGGCGTCTCAGAGCCGCAGCGCACGTGCCCACCCGGCACGCTCACTGCGGCGCCGACGTTCAGGGGAGGCGGCCATGGCGGGGCGGCAGAGGTCCACGGGTGGTCCCGGCGGGACGGCGGTCGGCGACGGCGCACGCCGTGGCGCACGGGCGATGGCCAACAACGGTGCACGGGCGGCCGCCGGCAGCGTTGCGCGACCGGTGGCCGGCAGCGTTACCCGACCGGTGGCCGGCAACGGCGTACGGGCGGCGAAGTCCCGGTCCGGCGCGGGGACGCGGCCGTGAACGCCTTCGACGCCGTCCTCCTCGGGGTGGTGCTGCTGCTCGTCCTGGTCGTGGTCGGCGCGGTGCTGGTGGGCGTGCGGACGATGCGCCGGCTCAGCGCGGCACCCCGCCCGGAGGACCCGGCCTACATCGCCGAGAAGGACCGCCAGGAGCAGTCGCTGGCCGCCCTGCGCACCGCCGCCGACGAGGTGAACAGCACCATCGACGTGGCCAAGTCCGCCGCGTCGGCGGCGCGCGCCGAGGCCGCCGCCGCGAAGGCCGAGGCGAAGGCGGCCCGGGCCGAGGCCCGCCGGGTGCTCGACGACGCCCGGGCGGAGGCCGACACCGTCCTGGAGCGGGCCCACAAGCAGGCCGAGGCCGACGCCGAGCAGTTGCGCACGGCGGCCCGCCGCAGCGGGGAACGCGAGGTCGCGGTGCTCGCCGCGACCACCCGGGAGCAGGCCGCCGAGGTGGAACGGCGGGCCGCCCGGATGGACGAGCGGGAGCGCCTGCACACCGAGGAGGTGGAGCGGCTGGCCGACCGGGAGCGGCAGCTCACCGCCGCCAGCGCCGCCCTCGCCGCCCGCGAGTCCGCGCTGGCCGAGCGCGAGCAGGCCGTCGCCGAGGCGGAGGAGCAGCGCCGCCGCGAGCTGGAGCGCGTCGCGGGGCTCACCGCCGACGCGGCCCGCGCCGAGCTGATCGAGGTGATCGAGACCCAGGCGAAGCGGGAGGCCGCCCTGCTGGTGCGGGACATCGAGTCCGACGCCCGCAACACCGCCGAACAGCGCGCCCGGCACATCGTGGTGGACGCCATCCAGCGGGTGGCCAGCGAGCAGACCGCGGAGAGCGTCGTCAGCGTCCTGCACCTGCCCGGCGACGAGATGAAGGGGCGGATCATCGGCCGGGAGGGGCGCAACATCCGCGCCTTCGAGTCGGTCACCGGGGTCAACCTGATCATCGACGACACCCCGGAGGCCGTGCTGCTGTCCTGCTTCGACCCGGTGCGCCGCGAGGTCGGCCGGTTGACGCTGGAGAAGCTGGTGCTCGACGGCCGGATCCACCCGCACCGGATCGAGGAGGTCTACGACCTGGCCCGGCAGGAGGTGGAGCAGCTCTGCCACCGGGCCGCCGAGGACGCCCTCGTCGAGGTCGGCATCACCGAGATCCACCCCGAGCTGGTGAGCCTGCTCGGGCGGCTGCGCTACCGCACCTCGTACGGGCAGAACGTGCTCAAGCACCTCGTGGAGACCGCGCACATCGCCGGGATCATGGCCGCCGAGCTGCGGCTGGACGTGCCGACCATCAAGCGGTCGGCGTTCCTGCACGACATCGGCAAGGCGCTCACCCACGAGGTGGAGGGCAGCCACGCCATCATCGGCGCCGACCTGGCCCGCAAGTACGGCGAGAGCGAGGACGTCGTCCACGCGATCGAGGCGCACCATAACGAGGTGCCGCCGCAGACCATCGAGGCCGTGCTCACCCAGGCGTCCGACGCCTGCTCCGGCGGGCGGCCGGGGGCGCGGCGGGAGAGCCTTGAGGCGTACGTCAAGCGGCTGGAGCGGATCGAGGAGATCGCGGCCGGGAAGCTCGGCGTGGAGAAGGTCTTCGCCATGCAGGCGGGCCGGGAGATCCGGGTGATGGTCAAGCCCGACGACGTCGACGACATCGGCGCGGCGGTGCTGGCCCGGGACGTGGCCAAGCAGATCGAGGAGGAGCTGACCTACCCGGGGCAGATCCGGGTGACCGTGGTCCGCGAGTCCCGGGTCACCGAGATCGCCCGCTGAGCCGGCGGGCCCTCACGCGCCATGGCGCCGATGTGGCGGTGTCCCACGCTGGGACACCGCCACATCGGCGAAACGGGGGTGAATCAGGGTGGGGTCAGACCATCCGGGCGGCGTCCTCGCCGACGTCCTGGGCCGGCAGCACCTTCGCGGCCGTGCGTGGCATCCGCCCCAGCCGCCGCTGCAGCCACCACGCGAAGATCGACAGCAGCCCGCAGATGGCGATGTAGATCGCCGCGACGATCAGGTACGTCGGCACGTAGGGCAGCCCGAAGGCCAGCCGGCCGCCGATCTGCTTGCCGACGAAGAGCAGCTCCGGGTAGGTGATGATGAACCCGAGCGCGGTGTCCTTGAGCAGCACGACGAGCTGGCTGACGATCGCCGGCAGCATCGAGCGGAACGCCTGGGGCAGCAGGATCAGCCGCAGCACCTGGTTCTTGCGCAGGCCGATCGCGTACGCGCCCTCGGTCTGGCCGTAGGGCACGGCGTTGATGCCGGCCCGGAAGATCTCCGCCAGCACCGAGCCGTTGTAGAGCATCAGGCCGATGACCAGGGCCCACAGCTTGTCGATCGACCAGCCGTACTGCAACGGCACGTAGTAGCCGAAGAAGATCAGGATCAGCAGCGGGATGGCCCGGAACAGCTCGACCACGAAGCTGGCCGGTGCCCGCAGCACCCACTTGTCGCTGAGCCGGGCGCTGGCGAAGACGGCGCCGAACAGCAGGGCCAGCACGGCGGCGATGCCGGCGGCCTTGAGGGTGGCCCACAGCCCGGCGAGGAGTTCGCGCTGCACGGCGGCGTATTCGAACTGCTCCCACTTGCGGGCCTCGAACTGGCCCGTCTCGTAGAACTTCCAGCCGACGTACGCGAGCAGCGCGACGATGCCGGCGATCGAGGCGACGCCGAGGATCGCGTTGCGCCGTCGGGCCTTCGGCCCGGGCAGGTCGTAGAGAACCGAGGCCTGACTCACCGGGCGACCCTCCACTTGCGCTCGAGGAACCGCTGGAGCGCCACCAGCGGCAGGATCAGGATGAGGAAACCGATGGTGATCCAGAGCAGCACGGCGAACTGCGGCTCGCCGCGCTCTGCCATGTAGGCGGGGATCGCGCCGGCCTCCAGCACCGAGAAGCCGGCGGCGATCGTGGTGTTCTTCAGCATCGCGATGAACACGCTCATCATCGGCGGCACCATCGCCCGCAGCGCCTGCGGCAGCACGATCAGGGTCAGCACCTGGGCGAAGCTCATGCCCAACGCGCGGGCGGCCTCGGCCTGCCCGGTGCCGACCGTGTTGACGCCGGAGCGGATGACCTCGCAGACGAACGCGGCGGTGTAGACGGTCAGCGCGATGCAGGCGCTGGGAAAGTAGTCGATGTTCACGTCCAGCTTCGGCACGGCGAAGACCAGGAACGCGAAGACCAGGGTCAGCGGGGTGTTGCGGACGATGTTGACGTACGTCGCGCCGAACGCCCGCAGCGCCGGCACGGGGGAGACCCGCATCGCGCCGAGGAGGGTGCCGAGGACGAGGCTGCCGACCGCGGCGATCAGGAACAGCTGAACGGTGTTGGTGAACCCTTCCCGGTACAGGGTCCAGTTGTCCGTCAGGACACGGAGGAACTCGCCCATGCCTCGCTCTCAGTCCTCGGGCGGGTGCCGGGCGGGAGGGTCCCCGCCCGGCACCGCGTCACGTGGTGAACCGACGGTCAGTAGCGCTCGAGCGCCGGCGGGCTGCCCGCCGAACCCGACTTGCCCAGCGTGCCGTCGTAGATCTTCTGCCAGGTGCCGTCCTTGGCCGCGGCCTCGATCTGGTCGTTGACGTAGTCGCGCAGGGCCTTGTCGTCCTTCGGCAGGCCGATGCCGTACTTCTCCGTGCTGAACGGCTGGCCGACGACCTTGAGCTCGTCGGGGTTCTGCGCGGCGTAGCCCTTGAGGATGGCGTCGTCGGTGGTGACGGCGTCGACCTTCTTGTCGAGCAGCTGCGAGACGCACTCGGAGTAGGTCTTGAACTCGACGATGTTCTCCGGCTCGGTCAGGCCCTCGTCGCGGACCTTCTGGATCGGGGTGGAGCCGGTGGCCGAGCAGACCTTCTTGCCCTTGAGGGTGTCCTTGCCGGTGATCGCCGTCTCGTCCTTGCGCACCAGCAGGTCCTGGCCGGCGACGAAGTACGGGCCGGCGAAGGAGATGTCGTTCTTGCGCTTGTCGGTGATCGAGTAGGTGCCGACGTAGTAGTCGATCTCGCCGCCCTTGATCGCGGTCTCCCGGTTGGCCGACGCGATCTCCTTGTACTCGATCTTGGCCGGGTCCACGCCAAGGGTGCTGGCGATGTACTGGGCGATCTCGATGTCGAAGCCGCACCGCTTGCCCTGGGCGTCCTTGTAGCCGAGGTTCGGCTGGTCGAACTTGACGCCCACGGTGACCTTGCCGGCGGACTTGATCTTGTCGAAGGTGGGGCTGCCCGCGACGGTGGCGTCCGCCTTCGGGGTGAACGTCGCGCCCGAGGTCGTGCAGGTGTCGCCCTGGGCGCCGCCGGAGGCGTTGCCGCCGCCGCTCGGTGCCGGGGTGCCCTCCTTGCCGCAGGCCGCAGCCGACAGGGCGAGCGAGGCCATCATGGCGACTGCCGCCACGCGCTTCATACGCATACTTCTCTCCTTCTTCGACGGAGCCCGCCGGGGGACGACGCGCTCCACGGACGGACGCCTAGTGCGTCAGGATCTTCGACAGGAAGTCCTTGGCGCGCTCGCTGCGCGGGTTGGCGAAGAACTCGGCCGGGGGAGCGTCCTCGACGAGCTGGCCGTCGGCCATGAAGATGACCCGGTTGGCCGCATGCCGGGCGAAGCCCATCTCGTGGGTGACCACCACCATGGTCATGCCGTCGCGGGCCAGGGAGGTCATCACCTCCAGCACCTCGCCGACCATCTCCGGGTCGAGCGCGCTGGTGGGCTCGTCGAACAGCATCGCCTTGGGCTGCATGGCCAGCGCGCGGGCGATCGCCGCCCGCTGCTGCTGGCCGCCGGAGAGCTGGGCAGGATACTTGTCGGCCTGGTTGGCGATGCCGACCCGGTCCAGCAGGGCCAGCCCGCGCTCGCGTGCGGCGGCCGGCTTCTCCTTGCGGACCTTGACGGGGCCGAGCGTGACGTTCTCCAGGATCGTCTTGTGCGCGAAGAGGTTGAACGACTGGAACACCATGCCGACCTCGCTGCGCAGCCGGGCCAGCGCCTTGCCCTCGGCGGGCAGCGGGGTGCCGTCGAAGGTGATCGTGCCGGAGCTGATCGGCTCCAACCGGTTGATCGCCCGGCACAGCGTCGACTTGCCCGAGCCCGACGGTCCGATCACGACGACGACCTCGCCCCGGCCGACCGAGAGCGAGACGTCCTGCAGCACGTGCAGCGGCCCGAAGTGCTTGTTGACCCCGTCCAGCACGATGAGCGGTTCGGCCGTCGTCACGTCGTCCACCGTCCCTGTCGTCACGTACGTCTGGGTCGGATGACCCCCGGTCCGGCCACTGTAGGCGGGCCGACATGGCGGATCGCCACTCATCGGGTCACGGTGCGGTAACACCGGTAACGATCCGCACCGGGAGTCCGGTATCCGTCTCCGACCGGCCCGTCCGGCTGGCGGCGGGGCCGGATCGAGGCGATCATGGGGGGATGACCGAGCCGGTGCGCCTGACCGACTACGCCCGCGGCGGCGGCTGCGCGTGCAAGATCCCGCCCGGGGAACTGGAGGCGATGGTCGCCGGCCTCGGCCCGGCCAGCGGCACGGCCGACCTGCTGGTCGGGCTGGAGAACGGCGACGACGCCGCGGTGGTCCGCCTCGACGAGCGCACCGGCCTGGTGACCACCGCCGACTTCTTCACCCCGGTCGTCGACGACGCCTACGACTGGGGGCGCATCGCCGCCGCCAACGCGCTCTCCGACGTGTACGCCATGGGCGGCACGCCGCTCGTCGCGCTCAACCTGCTCTGCTGGCCGCGCGAGCGGCTGCCGCTGGAGCTGGCCCGGGAGGTGCTGCGCGGCGGCCAGGACGTGGCTCGGGAGGCCGGCTGTCACCTGGCCGGCGGGCACAGCGTCGACGACGACGGCCCGAAGTACGGGCTGGCGGTCACCGGCGTGGTCCGGCCCGAGGAGCTGATCACCCTCGACGCCGGGCGGGCCGGGCTGCCGCTGTCGCTGACCAAGCCGCTCGGCGTCGGGGTGCTCAACACCCGGCACAAGGCCACCGGCGAGCGGTTCGCCGAGGCGGTCGCCTCGATGGCGGCGCTGAACCGGGACGCCGCCCGGGCGGCGGTCGCCGCCGGCATCCGGTGCGGCACCGACGTGACCGGGTTCGGCCTGCTGGGGCACGCCTCGAAGCTGGCCCGGGCCAGTCGGCTCACGGTGGCGATCGACGCGGCCCGGGTGCCCTACCTGCCGGGCGCGCGGGAGGCGCTGCGCGACGGGTACGTCAGCGGCGGCACCCGGCGCAACCTGGACTGGGTGACGCCCTGGACCGACTTCGGCGGCGCCGACGAGGGGGAGCGGCTGCTGCTGGCCGACGCGCAGACCTCGGGCGGGCTGCTGGTCGCCGGGGAGCTGCCGGGGGCCACGGTGATCGGTGAGCTGCTGCCGCGCGGCGAGCACCTGCTGGTCGTGCGCTGACGGCGACGGGCTGGCACCATAGCCGATAAAGTGTCATCTTTCCGCCACTGTCCGCGACGGCGGTGCAGGAAATTTTGCCCGGAATGGTCACAGACCGGTAACTTGCCCCCGGCTGCGGTCAAATGCCCCCCACCATCGTCAGTAAGGCCCGATCCGGAGGCCGGTGGGACGAACGCAGCGAGGAGGCGGCGTGACCGAGCTGTGGAACTGGAGAATCGACGGGGCACCCCCGGTGGAGGTGTACCCGGCGCTGGCCGAGGCCCTGGGGCGGGTGGTGATGCCGCTCGCGGTGGCCGACCCGGCGCGGCTGCCGACGTACGCGGTGATCTGCGACGTCTGGGAGGCACCGGGGGTGTTCGGCACCATGGTGGACTGCTACGGGGTGCCCGAGAGCCTGACGGAGCTGCCCTGCGTCGCCGCGCTGGCCCGGCTGCTCGGCCGCAACTGCGTGCTGCGCGACGACACCCTCGACGCCGGCCGGCACCTGCTGGTCGCGCCCGACGGCACGATCCGCCCGGTGCACTTCGACGTGCGGGAGACCGACGACGGCGAGGTGCTGAGCAACCAGCGGCTGTGCACCGTGGCCCACCCCGGCTGCCGGGGCTGGTCGCGCTGCCACCGGTCGAGGTGGGCCCCGGACTCGGTCTTCCCGGCCCTCGCCGCGGCCTGACCGCCGGGGCCGACCGACCCGGAGCCCCGGGCGCCGCCCGGCGGCCCCGGTCCAGCCCGGCCCCCGGCGGCCCCGGTTCAGCGTTCGCTGGCCCGGGGCCGCGGCGTCCCCGGCTCAGCCCTCGGTGGCCGGGCGTTGCGGGGCGCCGCCGCGCACCACGAGCTGGTCCAGCAGCGTCGCGGTGGCCTCGGCGACGGCGGCCACCGCCGCGTCGAACGCCGCCGCGTTGTGCGCGGCCGGCGCGCGGAACCCGGAGATCTTCCGGACGTACTGCAACGCCGCTGCCTCGATGTCGGCCCGGCTCACCTCCGGCACGTACGGCTCACGCAGGGTCTTGATGCTGCGGCACACGGCTCCTCCTCGTTCGGGTTCTGTCGGCTCGTGCGGATACGCTGTGCGGGTCATGACTACCGCAGCCGCGGGCAGCCCGCGCACCTACCAGGTGCGCACGTACGGCTGCCAGATGAACGTGCACGACTCCGAGCGCATCTCCGGCCTGCTGGAACAGGCCGGCTACGTGCGCGCCGCCGAGGTCGACGGCAACCCCGACGTGGTGGTGTTCAACACCTGCGCCGTCCGGGAGAACGCCGACAACCGGCTCTACGGCAACCTGGGTCACCTGCGCCCCGTGAAGGACAAGCACCCCGGGATGCAGATCGCCGTCGGCGGCTGCCTCGCCCAGAAGGACCGCGGCGACATCGTCCGCAAGGCCCCCTGGGTGGACGTGGTGTTCGGCACGCACAACATCGGCTCGCTGCCGGCGCTGCTGGAGCGGGCCCGGCACAACGCCGCCGCCGAGGTGGAGATCCTGGAGTCGCTCGACGTCTTCCCCTCGACGCTGCCGACGCGGCGCGAGTCGACGTACGCGGGCTGGGTGTCGATCTCGGTGGGCTGCAACAACACCTGCACGTTCTGCATCGTGCCGTCCCTGCGCGGCAAGGAGAAGGACCGCCGCCCCGGCGACGTCCTCGCCGAGGTCCGCGCCCTGGTCGACTCGGGCGTGCTGGAGGTGACCCTGCTCGGGCAGAACGTCAACTCCTACGGCGTCGAGTTCGGCGACCGGTACGCGTTCGGCAAGCTGCTGCGCGCGTGCGGCGAGATCGAGGGGCTGGAGCGGGTCCGGTTCACCAGCCCGCACCCGAAGGACTTCACCGACGACGTGATCGCCGCGATGGCCGAGACCCCGAACGTCTGCCACTCGCTGCACATGCCGCTGCAGTCCGGCTCCGACGACGTGTTGAAGGCGATGCGCCGGTCGTACCGGTCGGAGAAATACCTGGGGATCATCGAGCGGGTCCGGGCGGCGATGCCCGACGCGGCGATCACCACCGACATCATCGTCGGCTTCCCCGGCGAGACCGAGGCCGACTTCCAGCGCACGCTGGACGTGGTCCGCGAGGCCCGCTTCTCCTCGGCGTTCACGTTCCAGTACTCGAAGCGCCCCGGCACGCCGGCCGCCACCATGCCCGACCAGTTGCCCAAGCAGGTGGTGCAGGAGCGCTACGAGCGGCTGATCGCGACGGTGGAGGAGATCACCTGGGCGGAGAACCGCAAGCTGGTGGGGCAGCAGGTCGAGGTGCTGGTCGCTGTCGGCGAGGGCCGCAAGGACGAGCGCACCGGCCGGATGTCGGGCCGGGCCCGCGACGGCCGCCTGGTGCACTTCGACGTGGGCTCACTCGCCGGCCAGGTCCGCCCCGGCGACATCGTGCACACCACGGTCACCTACGCCGCCCCGCACCACCTCAACGCCGACGGGGAGCCGCTGGCGCACCGGCGCACCCGGGCCGGCGACGCCGCCGAGGCCGGCCGCGCCCCGCGTACCCCCGGGGTGTTGCTCGGGCTGCCGACGGTCGGCGCGCCGGCCGCCGCGCCCGCGCCGGCGACCGGCTGCGCGGCACACTGACGCGATCGGGGCCCGCCGCACCGGCGGGCCCCGACCAGGCTGCGCAGGGTCAGACCGAGATCCGACCCGCGCCCGCGCCGCCCGTCACGATCGACTTGACGCTGCTCGCGCTGTCGAGGGTGTACGAGTACGGGATGCTCTTCACGCTGCCGCCGGTCTGGCCGCTGCCGGAGCTGACGAAGTGGTTGTTCCGGGCGACCAGGGTGCCGGGCCCGGAGCTGCCCTCGCCGAGGTGGAACGGGTCGCTGACGCTCTCGAAGTAGTTGCCCTCGACGAGCACGCCGGCGCTCATGGTGGAGGCCACGCCGTAGCCGCTGTTGCGGTAGTAGTAGTTGTTGTAGACGTGCACCGGGTTGCCGAAGCGGACCCGGGGGTGGCGCTGGGTGCTCGCGTCGAACCAGTTGTGGTGGTAGGTCACCCGCAGGTGGCCGGTGTCCTGGCTGGCGTTGTCGTCGCTGTGCCCGAGCAGCATCGACTTGTCGTGGTTGTAGACGCGGTTCCACGACACGGTGATGAAGTCCGAGCCGCGCTTGATGTCGACCGCGCCGTCGTAGCCGCCGGTGAAGGTGTTGTGGTCGACCCAGACGTTGGTCGCCGACTCCTGCACGTTGATCGCGTCGTCGTTCCAGCTGGTGAACGTGAGGTTGCGGATGATCACGTTGCGGTCGCCGCTGATGTTGAAGCCGCAGCCGGAGATGGTCGCGCCCGGGTTGCCGAGGATGGTCTTGTTCGACCGGACCCGCAGCATGCCGGAGCAGCTGATGGTGCCGGAGACCCGGATCACCGCCGCGCTGCTGGACCCGACGGCGGTGGTCAGCGCGGAGGCGCTGGTGACCGTGGTGGTCGCGGCGCCGCCGCCGCCCGTGGTGCCCCCGTTCTGGGTGGCCCAGCCGACCAGGTCGGTGGGTCCGGCCGAGGCCGGGGCGGTGGCGACGGTGAGGGCTCCGGCGACGAGGGCGGAGGCGGTGGCGGCTGCGGCGAGCAGCGTGGTGCGACGTCGTGCCGTGATGCGCATGTGCTTCCCTTCGGTGGTCGCGGGTGCGCGGACCGGTCGGCCGACCGCTGACGCCGGTGCCCGGTGTGGCGTCTGGGTCGGCCGGAGACGGTGGTCCTGGTCCCCGCCGGTGTGGACTGCCCTGGGTGAGAAGCGGCTCCCGTGCTGGCCCGCCGAATGACTCAGGCAAGCGCTTTCCGATGTAAACACAGACATAGATCGATGTAAACCCTTTGTGCCAACCATCCCGACCTGCGCAAAGATCAGCGGCCGGCACCCGTGTCGGGTGCCGGCCGCCGTCATGCGGTGACGCGCGGGCTCAGCAGGCGACGCCGTTCAGCTTGACCGTGCCGGGCACCGAGGCGGACCCGTTGGCGGTGAAGCCGACCGTCACCGAGGCGCCCGCCGCGAGCGACGCGGACCAGGCCGGCGCGGCGGCCGTCACCGCCGTGCCGGACTGCGTCACGGTGGCGTTCCATCCGCTGACCAGCGTGACCCCGGCCGGCCAGTTCCAGGTCACCGACCACGGGTTGACCGCCGACGAGCCGCCGTTCTTCACGGTCAGCTCGCCCTGGAAGCCGCCCGCCCACGAGTTGACCTGCTTGTAGGTGGCGGTGCAGCCACCGGCCGGCGGCGGCGTGGAGGTCGGCGGCGGGGTGGAGGTGGGCGTACCCGTGGGGGTGCCGGTCGGCGTCCCCGTCGGGCTTCCGGTCGGTGTCGGATCGGTCCCGCCACCCACCGGCGCGATCAGGTACGGCTGGAGGATCGCCTGCTTCGCGGTGTTGACGTTGGTCCAGTCGTCCAGCGCGATGCCGCCGGTGTCACCCGAGTTCGGGTTCCACGACCAGTAGGTGAACGACATCCCGTTGACCCCGGTGCCCGTGTACGCCATCAGGTTCTCCAGCCACACCTTGTCGCGCGGGTCGGCCAGGGTGCTGCCGAACTCGCCCATCATGATCGGGGCGATGTTCTGCTTGTAGAGGTATCCCCAGTACTTGTCCCAGATCGCCGGCAGGTTCGCCGGGTAGTCGGGGGCCTTGAACCAGTTCTGCTCGTAGACGCTGGTGGCGTACTCGTGCGGGGAGTAGACCAGCCGGTTCGCCACGTTCAGCCGGACGGGGAACTGCCCGGCCTTGGACAGGTTGCCGCCCCACCAGCCGCAGTCCTCGTCGTTGCTGGGGTCGTTGTCCCAGACGTTCGACAGGCCGCCGCTGGGGCAGCTCACCCCCTCGACGAAGATCAGCCAGTTCGGCTGCACCCCGAGGATCGCGTTGCCGGCCCGCTCGGCGGCCAGCCGCCAGTCCCGGGCGGTGTCCCCGCAGCCCCAGCAGGCGCCGGTGGCCGCCGGGTTGGTGCCCTCGGCGTGCGGCTCGTTGTGCAGGTCAGCCCCGATGACGGTCGGGTTGTTCGCGTACCGCTGGGCCAGCATCTTCCAGTCGTTGATCCAGGTCGCCTCCGAAACGGTGGAGGTGTACCAGAGCGGCGACTGCCCGGCCGCCGTCGGCCGGTGCCGGTCCAGGATGACCCGCATCCCCTTGCTGCCCGCGTAGGCGATGACCTTGTCGAGGATCTGCAGCGGCGACAGCCCCACCAGGTCGGGGTTCACGAAGTCGTTGATGCCGCTGGCCGTCGCCCCCGGCTTCAGCGCGTCGTTCGAGTACGGGATGCGCAGCGTGTTGTAGCCGAGGCGGGCCATCGTGTCGAGCTGACCGCGCCACGGGTTGTTCGACCACAGGCCGTGGAAGGTCTTGTTGTCGGTCTCCATGCCGAACCAGTTGATGCCGGTCAGGCGGACCGTCGCGCCGGTGCTGTCGACGATCTTGCTGCCGTTGGTGTGCAGGTAGCCGGTGCCGGTGCCGCCGGTGGCGGCGGCTGCCGGCGCGGTGCCGACGGCGGCGGCGACGAGGACGCCGGCCGCGGCGGTGGCGAGCGCGGTGAGCGCGCCGCCGAGGGCGGTGGATCTGTGCATGCGGACTCCACTTCGGATGCCGGCGGCCGCACGGGGCGGCGCGGGCGGGGAACCAGGGGGAGGGCCGTCGCCCGGTGCCCGCAGGGCGGCGTGCCGACGGGCAGGCACGGGGTGCTGCCGACCGGCCTGTCGACGGGCAGGCACGGGGTGCCGACCCGGGACGCGCGATACGGGGATACGACGGCGACGTGGATGCAACTGCTCGCGGTGAACCGGCGACGCGCGACGGCGAACCCGCCGTCGGTGCCCCTCGCGCCGGTGCTGCTACCTAGCTCCGCGGACCATTGTCATCAGCTCACCTGGATGCGTCAACCAGCACGGGACTTGCCCCGGACAGCCGGAAGCCCCCGGCCCCGCATGGGGGACCGAGGGCTTCCGGGACGGTCAACTCAGCCGGCCTGCTCCGCGAGCTGGAGGAACTGCCGCTTCGACGCGAGCGCCTGCTCGGCCTCCTTGATCCGCCGGTTGTCCCCGGCGGCCTGGGCCCGGGCCAGCCGCTCCTCGGCCTCGGCCACCTGCGAACGCATCTGGGCCAGCAGCGGGTTGTCCTCCTTGGTGGTCCGACGCCACGCCGAGTCCATCACCTCGCGGACCTTGTCGTCGACCACGCGCAGCCGCCGCTCCAGCCCGGCGGCGGCCTCCCGCGGCACCCGGCCGGCCTCGTGCCACTGCGCCTGGATCTCGCGCAGCTTGGCCTGGGCGCCCTTCGGGTCGGCGTCGACGTCGAGCGCCTCCGCCTCGGCGAGCAGCGCCTGCTTGCGCTCCAGGTTGGCCCGCTGCTCGTTGTCCCGCGCCGAGAACACCTCGCTGCGCCGGGTGAAGAACGCGTCCTGGGCCGCCCGGAACCGTTCCCAGAGCTTCTGCTCGGCCTCCTTGGCGGCGCGCGGGGCGGCCTTCCACTGGTTCATCAGTTCCTTGAGCTGGTTGGCGGTGGCCGCCCAGTCGGTGGAGTCCCGCAGCTTCTCCGCCTCGGCGACCAGGTCCTCCTTGACCTGCTGCGCCTGCTTGCGCTGCGAGTCCAGGGAGGCGAAGTGCGCGCCCCGGCGGCGGGTGAAACCGTCCCGGGCGGCGGCGAACCGCTTCCACAGCTCGCCGTCGACCTTCTTGTCGACGCCCCGGATGGTCTTCCACTCGTCGAGGATCTCCTTGAGCCGGTCCCCGGCGGTCTTCCAGCCGGTCGACTCGGCGGCCAGCTTCTCCGCCTCCTCCACGAGGGCGGTCTTGCGTGCCAGGGCCTCGCCCCGCGCGGCCTCCCGCGCGGCGCGCGCCTCACCCGCCTTCTCCTCGGCGACCGCGGCGAGCTTGTCCAGCCGCGCGGCCAGGGCGTCGATGTCGCCGACGACGTGCGCCTCGGCCAGGGAGGCGCGGATCCGGCGGATCGTGGTCAACGAGTGTCCGGCGTCCGCCGCGCCCGAGTTGAGCCGTGCCTCGGTCAGGTCCACCTCGGTGACCAGGTCCGCGAAGCGGCGGGCGAAGTGGGCCAGTCCCTCCTCCGGAGCGCCCGCCTGCCAGGATCCGACCACTCGCTCGCCCTCGGCGGTCTTGACGTACACGGTGCCGTCCGCGTCCACCCGTCCGAAGGCCGTCCAGTCGCTCATGTGCCCATCCTCGTTCTCCCGGCGTCGACGGGCCAGGGCCCGCGAGCGCCGCCACGGCGCAGCAAAGTTACTCCCGGCATTGTCACAGGTCCGCCCCCGTCCGCGTCGAGCGCCTGTCGTCGACCGTGACCATACGGTGTCCTAGCCCCCCGATGACCGGATCGGCGCGGGGACGCACCGGTGGGTCCCGCTACGGTAAACGGGTGCCTCTGGTCGCCGCCGCCGTCTGTCCCCACCCGCCCCTGATCGTGCCCGAGCTGGCCGGCACCGCCGCCGCTGAGCTGGACGAACTCCGCCGCGCCACCGACGCCGCCGTGGCCCGGCTGCTCGCCTGCGCCCCCGACGCGCTGGTGCTGCTGGGCGCGGGGCCGGCCACCGGGTGGATCACGCCGCCGGCCGTCGGCTCCTTCCGCCCCTGGGGAGCGGACCTGTCCGTCCCCCTCCCGGCGGGGCCCCACGACGACAGCCCCCTGCCGGGGCGCGCCGTCCCGGTCGCCGGTGACGCCCCGGCGACGGCGGACGCCCCCACGCTCCCGCTGAGCCTCGCCGTGGGCGCGTGGCTGCTCGCCCGGCACCGGGTCGGGGTGCCGGTCGACGCCGCCCAGGTGGCCGCCGCAGCGACCCCCGCCGAGCTGGCCGCGCTGGCCGGGCAGGTGCACCGGCACCGTCCCCGGGTGGCGCTGCTGGTGCTCGGGGACGGCTCGGCGTGCCACGGCACGAAGGCCCCCGGCTACGCCGACCCGCTCGCGGGAGCGTACGACGACGGGGTGGCCCGGGCCCTGGCCGACGCGGACGCCGAGGCGCTGCTCGGCCTCGACCCGGCGGTGTCGGCGCGGCTGAAGGTCGCCGGGCGCGCGCCCTGGCAGGTGCTGGCCGGCGCGGCCCGGGCGGCGGGCGGCGACTGGCGGGGCGACCTGACCTACCACGACGCGCCCTACGGCGTCGCCTACTTCGTGGCCACCTGGGAGCCGGCGTGACCGCGGGCAGCGACGGGCGTGCCGGGCGCGGCACCGTCGTCGCCGTCGTCGGGCCGACCGCCGCCGGAAAGTCGGCGCTGAGCATCGCCCTCGCCCACGCCCTCGGCGGCGAGGTGGTCAACGCCGACTCGATGCAGCTCTACCGGGGCATGGACATCGGTACGGCGAAGCTCACCCCGGCCGAGCGGGACGGGGTGCCGCACCACCTGCTCGACATCTGGCCGGTGACCGAGCCGGCCAGCGTCGCGGAATACCAGCGGCTGGCCCGCGCGGCGGTCGACGACATCCTGGCCCGGGGCCGGGTGCCGCTGCTGGTCGGCGGCTCCGGGCTGTACGTGCGGGCGGTGCTGGAACGGTTCGAGTTCCCCGGCACCGACCCGGCGCTGCGCGCCCGGCTGGAGGCGGAGCTGGCCGCCGCAGGCCCCGCCCCCCTGCACGCCCGGCTGCGCGCGGCGGACCCGGCGGCGGCCGAGGGCATCCTGCCCGGCAACGGCCGGCGGATCGTCCGGGCCCTGGAGGTCATCGAGCTGACCGGCGCCCCGTTCACGGCGGCGCTGCCCGGACCCACCCCGTACTACCCGTCGGTGCAGCTCGGCGTCGACCTGGACACCGCGGCGCTCGACGAGCGGATCGCGCTGCGGGTGGACCGGATGTGGGCCGACGGCCTGGTCACCGAGGTCCGGGGCCTGCTCGACCGGGGGCTGCCCGAGGGCCGCACGGCCAGCCGGGCGCTCGGCTACCAGCAGGTGCTGCGCTTCCTCGCCGGCGAGCTGACCGAGGCCGAGGCGCACGACGAGACGATCCGGGCCACCCGGCGGTTCGTCCGCCGGCAGCGCTCCTGGTTCCGGCGCGACCCGCGGATCCACTGGCTGGACTCCGCCGACCCAGGGCTGGCCGAGGCGGCCCTGAGCCTCGTCGGCGCGGTTGCGCGATGATGGGGGCGTGGAGTTCACCAAGGGACACGGCACCGGCAACGACTTCGTCATCCTCCCCGACCCGGACGGCGCACTCGACCTGACCCCGGGCCTGGTAGCGGCGCTGTGCGACCGGCGGCGGGGCCTCGGCGCGGACGGCGTCCTGCGGGTGGTCCGGGCCGCCAAGCACCCGGAGGGGACGGGCCGGGCCGGCGAGGCCGAGTGGTTCATGGACTACTGGAACGCCGACGGCTCGTTCGCCGAGATGTGCGGCAACGGCGCGCGGGTCTTCGTCCGCTACCTGCTGGAGCAGGGGCTGGCCGCGCCGGTCGACGGCACCGTGCCGGTGGTCACCCGCGCCGGCCTGGTGCGGGCCCGCGTCGAGGGCGACGACATCGCCGTGGAGATGCGCCGCCCCCGGCTGTACGACACGTCGACCGCCGCCCTGGGCGGGCTGACCCTCACCGGCACCGCCGTGGACGTCGGCAACCCGCACCTGGTCTGCGCCCTGCCGGCCGGGCTGGAGCTGGGCGCGCTCGACCTCACCCGGGCCCCCGCCTTCGACCCGGCGCTCTTCCCGGCCGGGGTGAACGTCGAGTTCACCGTCCCCGGCGACCCGGTCGACGGCACCGACGGGCACGTGCTGATGCGGGTCCACGAGCGGGGCTCCGCCGAGACGCTGTCCTGCGGCACGGGCGCCTGCGCGGTCGCCGCGGTCGCCCTGCGCGACGCCGGCCGGGACACGGGCACGATGACGGTCGACGTGCCCGGCGGTCGCCTGACGGTCACGGTGACGGACGACTCCTGCTGGCTCGCGGGCCCGGCCCTCCTGATCGCCACCGGCACGGTAACCCCCACGACCCTGCCCCACTGACCCGCCCCGCCGCCCCCCGCCCCTCCCGCCCCGCCCCCGGCGGCTCGGGTCGGTGATCAAGAGAAAAGCGTCAGAGTCGATCTCGACGATGACGCAAACCTCTTGATCACCGAGGCGAACCCGGGGGTGGGAGGGGGTGGGGGTCAGGGGGTGGCGCTGGCGGTGGCGGCGATCTCGGGGAGGTCCGCCGGGCCCGGGTCGGCGGCCGGCGGGGGAGTCGCGGCGGCGGGGGTCTGCGCGGCGGCGCGGACGGCCGCCGCGACCGCCGGGGCCACCCGGGAGTCGAAGACGCTGGGCACGATGACCGTCGGGTTGATCTTGTCCTCGCCGACGACGTCCGCGATGGCCCGGGCCGCCGCGATCGCCATCTCCTCGGTGAACTCCTCGGCGTGCGCGTCGAGCATGCCCCGGAACACGCCCGGGAAGGCGAGCACGTTGTTGATCTGGTTGGGCTGGTCGGAGCGGCCCGTGGCGACCACGGCGGCGTGCTTGCGCGCCTCCCGGGGGTCGACCTCCGGGTCCGGGTTGGCCAGCGCGAAGACGATCGCGTCCTTGGCCATGGTGGCGATGTCGTCGCCGGTGAGCAGGTTGGGCGCGCTCACCCCGATGAACACGTCCGCACCGCGCACCGCCCCGGCCAGGTCGCCGGAGTAGTTCTCCTTGTTGGTGTTCTCGGCCAGCCACTGCCAGGCCGGGTTGAGGCCGGTCAGACCGCGGTGCAGGGCGCCCTGCCGGTCGTACGCGATGATGTCGCCGACGCCCTGGCGCAGCAGCAGCTTCATGATCGCGGTGCCGGCCGCGCCCGCGCCGGAGACGACCACCCGCACGTCCGCGAGCTGCTTGCCCACGACGCGCAGGGCGTTGGTCAGCGCGGCCAGCACGCAGATCGCGGTGCCGTGCTGGTCGTCGTGGAACACCGGGATGTCCAGCGCCGCGCGCAGCCGGGCCTCGATCTCGAAGCAGCGCGGCGCGGCGATGTCCTCCAGGTTGATCCCGCCGTACGCGGGCGCGATCGCCTTGACGATCGCCACGATCTCGTCGGTGTCCTGGGTGTCGAGCACCACCGGCCAGGCGTCCACTCCGCCGAAGCGCTTGAACAGCGCCGCCTTGCCCTCCATCACCGGCAGCGACGCCGCCGGCCCGAGGTTGCCCAGGCCGAGCACCGCCGAGCCGTCGCTGACCACCGCGACCGTGTTGCGCTTGATGGTCAGCCGGCGGGCGTCGGCGGGGTTCTCCGCGATCGCCATGCAGACCCGGGCCACCCCCGGCGTGTACGCCCGGGACAGCTCGTCGCGGTTGCGCAGCGCGACCTTGGAACTGACCTCGATCTTGCCGCCGAGGTGCAGCAGGAACGTGCGGTCGGACACCTTGCGCACGTCCACCCCGTCCAGGGCGGTGAGCGCGTCGACGACCTGGTCGGCGTGGCCGGCGTCGGCGGTGTCGCAGGTGAGGTCGACCAGCACGTGGGTCGGGTCGGAGTCGACCACGTCCAGCGCGGTGACGATCGCCCCGGCCTCGCCGACGGAGGTGGTCAGCCGGCCGATCGAGGACGCGTCCGCCGGCACGGAGATCCGGATCGTGATCGAGAATCCCGCGCTCGGAAGTCGGGTGATGGCCACAGGATTCCCTCCGTCAACGCTGATCGGGGTCGGTCGTACCTCGCCCGCATTTCTACTCGCCCGCCCGGATCGCGGAGCACTCACCCCCACGTTCGGTGGTCCACGCGACGGGCATATAGCGGGTGCGTCCGGCGTTGACACGTGTCAGGATTGGTCGTACGCGACAGAATCCGTCGCCACGGCACATAACGGACAGGAGGCGCGGCTTGCGCGACCAGGAGACCTACGTACCCTTCACGGACGACGAGCTCGAGGCGACCACCGGGGAGTTCGAGCTGTCGGAGCGGCAGGCGCTGCGGCGGGTCCCTGGCCTCTCCACCGAGCTCACCGACATCACCGAGGTCGAATACCGCCAGCTCCGGCTGGAGCGGGTCGTCCTCGTCGGGGTCTGGACCGAGGGCACGCAGACCGACGCCGAGAATTCCCTCACCGAGCTGGCGCAGCTCGCCGAGACGGCCGGCTCGCAGGTCCTCGAAGGGCTCATCCAGCGCCGCAGCCGCCCCGACCCCGCCACCTACATCGGCCGGGGCAAGGTCGACGACCTCGGCGCGGTGGTGCTCGCCAGCGGCGCCGACACGGTGATCTGCGACGGCGAGCTGTCGCCGTCCCAGCTGCGCAACCTGGAGCAGCGCACCAAGGTCAAGGTGGTCGACCGCACCGCCCTGATCCTCGACATCTTCGCCCAGCACGCCAAGAGCAAGGAGGGCCGGGCGCAGGTCGAGCTGGCCCAGCTCGAATACCTGCTGCCCCGGCTGCGCGGCTGGGGCGAGACGCTGTCCCGGCAGACCGGTGGCTCCGGCCGTGGCGGCGGCGCGGGCGGCGGCGTGGGCGTCCGTGGTCCCGGTGAGACCAAGCTGGAGACCGACCGGCGGCGCATCCGGCACCGCATCTCCCGGCTGCGCCGCGAGATCAAGGCCATGCGGACGGTACGCCAGACCAAGCGCGCCCGCCGGTCCCGCAACGCCGTGCCCGCCGTGGCCATCGCCGGCTACACCAACGCCGGCAAGTCCAGCCTGCTCAACCGGCTGACCGGCGCCGGCGTGCTGGTGGAGAACGCCCTGTTCGCCACCCTGGACCCGACCACCCGCAAGGCCACCGCCCCCGACGGACGGATCTACACCCTGTCCGACACCGTCGGCTTCGTCCGGCACCTGCCGCACCAGATCGTCGAGGCGTTCCGCTCGACGCTGGAGGAGGTCGCCGAGTCCGACCTGGTGGTGCACGTCGTCGACGGCACCCACCCCGACCCGGAGGAGCAGGTCCGGGCGGTCCGCGAGGTGCTTGCCGAGGTCGGCGCGGACCGGCTCCCCGAGCTGCTGGTGGTCAACAAGACCGACGCGGCCGACGAGGAGACCCTGCTGCGGCTCAAGCGGCTGTGGCCCGACGCCGTGTTCGCCTCGGCCCGCTCCGGGCGGGGGATCGACGAGGTGCGGGCGGCCATCGAGACGCGGCTGCCCAGCCCCGCCGTGGAGGTCCGGGCCGTGCTGCCGTACGACCG
This sequence comes from Micromonospora haikouensis, assembly GCF_000876225.1. NCBI lineage: Bacteria > Bacillati > Actinomycetota > Actinomycetes > Micromonosporales > Micromonosporaceae > Micromonospora > Micromonospora haikouensis. Next base: position 2,273,665 of record NZ_JXSX01000001.1, read on the forward strand.
GGGGGCCCTGGTCGCCCGGGTGCACCGGCAGGGCGAGGTGCTCAGCTCCGCCCACCTGCCGGAGGGCACGATGCTGCACGTACGGGTCAGCGAGGCGCTCGCCGCCGAACTGGCGCCGTTCGCCACCGACGAGGGGCGGGTCGCCGCTGCCGCCCGGTGAACCCGGGCCCGGCACGGAATGCGACAGCGAGGGGCACACCGGACCACCGCGACGGGCGGTCCGGCGTGCCCCTCGCGTTTACACGGGCATGCGACACTGACCCCATGCGCCGCGCTGTTTCCTCGGTCACGGTTGCCCTCGGCCTGCTCGGGGCGACCGTGGCGCTCACCGGAGTCGCCCTGGCCGCGCCCGCCCCCGGGGCCGCCGCCGCCCCCGAGCCGACCCCCGGCAAGAAGCGCTGCACCGTCACCGACGAGCGGCTGCGCGAGCTCTCCGGCCTGGTGGCGACCAGCAGCGGCTACGTCGTGGTCAACGACGGCACCACCATCGAGGCGCGCAAGCGGGTCTTCTTCCTCGACACCAAGTGCCAGGTGACGAAGGAGGTCCGCTACTCGGGCAACGGCCCGCTCGACACGGAGGACCTCGCGCTCTCACCGGACGGCGAGACGCTGTGGATCGCCGACATCGGCGACAACATCACCAGCACCCAGCGGCGCGAGCGGGTCGCGGTGTGGAGCATGCCCGCCGACGGATCGGCCCGGCCGGTGCTGCACCGGCTGTCGTACCCGGAGAAGAAGCCGCACGACGCCGAGGCGCTCCTGATCAGCGACGACGGCAAGCCGCTGATCGTCACGAAGGTGGCCAGCGGCAAGGCCGAGATCTTCGCCCCGGAGGGCAAACTCAACAGCGGCGACACCGAGCCCGTGCCGATGACCAGGCTCGGCGAGGTCTCGCTGCCGAAGACGAACACCCCGAACGTGCTCAACACCATCGGGCGGGTCGCCATCACCGGCGCCGCCCGCTCGCCCGACGGCAAGAAGGTGGTGCTGCGCACGTACGCGGACGCCTTCGAGTACGACGTCTCCGGCGGCGACATCGTCGGCGCGCTGACCGGCGGCAAGCCCCGCGTCACCCCGCTGTCGGACCCGTTCGGCGAGGCGATCTCCTACACCCCCGACGGCAAGTCGTTCGTGACCGTCTCCGACGGCGGCGAACTGGGCGAGGACGAGGCCATCGACATCCTCGCCTACACCCCCGCCACCACCGGTGCCGAGGCGTTGACCGGCGGCGACGCCGGCCCACCGAAGCCGGCGGCGGAGAAGTCCTGGATGGAGGGGCTGAGCCTCGACGAGATCACGTACCTCATCGCGGCCGTCGGCGTGATCGGCGCGCTGATGGTCGGTGCCGGCATCTTCGGGATCCTGCGGGCCCGGCGGCGTCCCGCGCCGCCCGACGACCCGTCGGGCGACGCCGACCTGCCGGAGCGCGACGAGTTCCCGCTCAACGCCGGTCCGGGCGGACCCGCCCGGGGGCGGCCGGTCGAGGACCCGCCGCCCGGCGGCGGCCGGGGTCGGGGCGGCGTCTACGGCGGAGTGCCGGCCGGCGGTGGCGGCTACGGCGCGACCCCGGCTCCCGCCGGCGGGCCGCGCCCACCCTCCGGCGGCGTGTACGGCGGCGCGGCCCGCCCGGCGGGGGCTGCCCGCCCCCCACAGGGAGGCGGCGTGTACGGCGGCGGCGGGGGGCGGCCCGCCGGCGGCGGCTACGGCGGCGCGCAGCCCGGGGGCGTTCCCCCCGGCCGGGGCGGTGGGGCGGCCCCGCCGCCGGACCGGGCGGCCCAGCCGGGCCGTGGCGGGGTCTACGGCGGGCGGGCCGAGCCGCCCCGGCGCGGGCGGGACCCCCGGGACCCCAGGGACCCACGCGGAGGCCGACACGGCGACGGCGGGCCCGGCGACGAGCGCGGCGGCTACGGCCAGCCGCCCGGCGGAGGCCGCGAATACCGGGGCGACCGCTACTGACCGTCGTCGCGCCCCGGCGCGGGGTCGGGCTGTTCGCGGCCGGGGCGATCGTGGCGGCGACCGCCGCTGATCTTCCGGCCCGGGTGCGCGGGCGCCCGTAATCCAGCCCGCCCGGAACCGGATGCTGCACCAACCCGGGCCGTTCCTCGCGGGCCGGCGGCCCTCCGGCGACCCGTCAGATGCGGCGCAGGACCGCCACGACGCGACCCATGATGGTGGCGTCGTCACCCGGGATCGGGTCGAAGGCCGGGTTCTGCGGCATCAGCCAGACGTGGCCGTCGCGGCGGCGGTAGGTCTTCACGGTCGCCTCGCCGTCGAGCATCGCGGCGACGATGTCGCCGGCCTCGGCCGTCGGCTGCTGCCGCACCACCACCCAGTCGCCGTCGCAGATCGCCGCGTCCAGCATCGAGTCGCCCTTGACCTGGAGCATGAAGACCTCACCCTCGCCCACCAGCTCGCGGGGGAGAGGGAAGACGTCCTCCACCGCCTGCTCGGCGAGGATGGGGCCACCGGCGGCGATCCGGCCGAGCATCGGCACGTACGCCGGGGCGGGGCGCTGCGAGCGGCTCGCCTCGTCGTCGAGGGTGTCGCTGGGAGTCCGCACGTCCACCGCGCGCGGGCGGTTCGGGTCGCGCCGCAGGAAGCCCTTCTTCTCCAGCTCCTTGAGCTGGTAGGCGACGCTGGACGGGGAGACGAGGCCGACGGCCTCGCCGATCTCCCGCACGCTCGGCGGGTAGCCGTGCCGCTCGACCCAGGTGCGGATGAACTCCAGGATGCGGCGCTGCCGGGCGGTCAGGTCGACCGTGGCCGGGTCGGGAAAGCTGCTGACCACCGGGGTGACCGGACGCACGGCCGGCTGGGCGGCCCGGCTGCGCGCGGCGCGGGGGCGCCGGGTGGCCGGCGGACCCGCCTCGGTGCTCTGCTGCGGGTTCTTCGGCCGGCTGGCCCGGTCCTCGGTCACGTCCGTCCTCCCTGGTCGGCGCTCGTTGCCCGGCGGCTCGGGGGCTGTGGGGTCGGAGCCGCGCGCGGTTGCCTCGACCGGTCCGCGTGGCTCGCCGGCCCGGTTGTTCTTGACCGTATAGGTGAGATCGGTCATTTTCAAACATCTGTACGACCTTCGTTGGCGTGTCGGACTCGAAAAGCGGGAAATCCGAACGCCTGTTCTGATAAATGGTACGCGCGCTCGAACGTCAGTTCGACGTTCGCCGGCCCGGCCCCCGTTCGGGGGCTGGTCGGCCGCAGGGCGTGACCGGGGGGACGCATGCCGCGTTGGGGCTTTCGGCGGCCCTGCCGGAGGGGGCGCCGGCGTGATTCTGGTGACGCGCCGGACACGCCCCGGCGAACTTGACCACGGTCCGCCGGACGCATACGGTCAACCCCTAGATGTAGTAGTCACACGGGCGTAAGTCGCCTACAGGTTGGGTTCGACTACCGACCGCACTTCCCGCTACCGCACCCGGTGGTGGTCCCCGAGCGGGGCCGACGCCGCGGTTTCGCGTGCCCGGGAATGCCTGTCGGCCCGCCGTCGATGAAGGAGGTCAGGCGATGCGGTGCCCATATTGCCGGCACGCCGACTCCCGGGTCGTCGACTCGCGGGAGGCCGACGACGGCCAGCTGATCCGCCGGCGGCGGTCCTGCCCCGAGTGCGGTAAGCGGTTCACCACCGTCGAGGAGGCGGTGCTCGCCGTGGTCAAGCGCAGCGGGGTGACCGAGCCGTTCAGCCGCATCAAGATCGTCGGTGGGGTGCGCAAGGCGTGCCAGGGGCGACCGGTCGACGAGGACTCGATCGCCCTGCTCGCGCAGAAGGTCGAGGAGACCATCCGGGCCAAGGGGGCCGCCGAGATCCCCAGCCACGACGTGGGCCTGGCGATCCTGGGCCCGCTGCGGGACCTGGACGAGGTGGCCTACCTGCGCTTCGCCAGCGTCTACCGCTCGTTCGACTCCCTCGCGGACTTCGAGCGCGAGATCGAGACCCTACGGGCCGCCGCCCGCGCCCGGGAGGGCGCCGGGGCCGGCGACGGGGCGGCCGCGGCGGGGGCCGCCGGCCGTACCAATTGATTTTCCTGGTTTCTGACAGTTTGGACGCGCGGCGGGTGACCGCGCAGACGAGGGGGCGGATGAGATGGCGGGGGACGGCGTGACAGCAAGCCGGACGCGGACGAAGGCCAGCACCGGCCTGAAGGTCGAGCGGGTGTGGACGACCGAGGGAGTCCACCCCTACGACGAGGTGACGTGGGAGCGCCGCGACGTCGTGATGACGAACTGGCGGGACGGCTCGATCAACTTCGAGCAGCGCGGGGTCGAATTCCCCGAGTCCTGGAGCGTCAACGCGGCCAACATCGTCACCACCAAGTACTTCCGGGGCGCCGTCGGCACCCCCGAGCGGGAGTGGTCGCTGCGGCAGCTCATCGACCGGGTGGTCAGCACCTACCGCGCCGCCGGTGAGGAGCACGGCTACTTCGCGACCCCGGCCGACGCCGAGGTGTTCGCCCACGAGCTGACCTGGATGCTGCTGCACCAGGTGTTCAGCTTCAACTCGCCGGTCTGGTTCAACGTCGGCACGCCCTCACCCCAGCAGGTCAGCGCGTGTTTCATCCTTTCTGTGGATGATTCGATGGATTCGATCCTCGACTGGTACAAGGAGGAGGGGCTGATCTTCAAGGGCGGCTCCGGCTCCGGGGTCAACCTCTCCCGGATCCGCTCCTCCCGGGAGCTGCTCTCCTCCGGCGGCACCGCCTCCGGCCCGGTCAGCTTCATGCGTGGCGCGGACGCCTCCGCCGGCACGATCAAGTCCGGCGGCGCCACCCGGCGCGCGGCGAAGATGGTCATCCTCGACGTCGACCACCCGGACATCGAGGAGTTCGTGATCACCAAGGCGCGCGAGGAGGACAAGATCCGCGCGCTGCGGGACGCCGGCTTCGACATGGACCTCGGCGGCAACGACATCGTCAGCGTGCAGTACCAGAACGCCAACAACTCGGTGCGCGTCTCCGACGAGTTCATGTCGGCCGTGGAGAACGGCGGCGGCTTCGACCTGCGCGGCCGGCTCGACGGGCAGACCATCGAGACCATCGACGCCAAGAAGCTGTTCCGCACCATCGCCCAGGCCGCGTGGGAGTGCGCCGACCCCGGCCTCCAGTACGACGACACGATCAACGACTGGCACACCTGCCCGGAAACCGGACGAATCACCGCATCTAACCCATGTAGTGAATACCTTCATTTGGACAATTCGTCCTGCAACCTGGCCTCGCTGAACCTCATGAAGTTCCTGCGGGCCGACGGCGGGTTCGAGGTGGAGAAGTTCGTCCGGTCGGTCGAGTTCGTCATCACCGCGATGGACATCTCGATCTGCTTCGCCGACTTCCCCACCGAGCGGATCGGCGAGACCACCCGCGCCTACCGGCAGCTCGGCATCGGGTACGCCAACCTCGGCGCGCTGCTGATGGCCTCGGGCCTGCCGTACGACTCGGAGCAGGGCCGCTCCGTCGCCGCCGCCATCACCTCGCTGATGACCGGCACGGCGTACCGCCGCTCGGCCGAGCTGGCCGGCATCGTCGGCGCGTACGACGGCTACGCCCGCAACGCCGAGCCGCACAAGCGGGTCATGCGCAAGCACGCCGCCGCCAACGACGAGATCAAGCCCACGAGCACGGTCGCCACCGCGATCGTCCGGGAGGCCACGAAGCAGTGGACCCAGGGCAACAAGATCGGTGACAAGCACGGCTGGCGCAACTCCCAGGCCGCGGTGCTCGCACCTACCGGAACCATCGGCCTGATGATGGACTGCGACACCACCGGCGTCGAGCCCGACCTGGCGCTGGTCAAGTTCAAGAAGCTGGTCGGCGGCGGCTCCATGCAGATCGTCAACCAGACCGTCCCGCGCGCCCTGCGCAGCCTCGGCTACCCCGAGGAGCAGGTCGAGGCGATCGTCGAGCACATCGCCGACCACGGTCACGTGGTGGACGCCCCCGGCCTCAAGCCGGACCACTACCCGGTCTTCGACTGCGCCATGGGCGAGCGGTCCATCGCGCCGATGGGGCACGTGCGGATGATGGCGGCCGTCCAGCCGTTCATCTCGGGCGCCATCTCCAAGTGCGTCGTCGGGGAGACCCTGGTGGCCTCCGGGGACGGGCTTGTCCGAATGGGCAGCCTCTACCAGGGTGAGGCGGAGGACACGTTCCGGGCGGAGTTCCTCAAGATCTCCTCCCTGGACGGTGACCGCAAGACCGACGCGTTCTACTACGGCGGGGTACGTCCGGTGCGGACGGCCACGCTCCGCTCAGGGCACTCGGTGACCGGTACCTATCCACACCGGCTGCTCACCGCTGGTGAGGGTGGACTGGTCTGGAAGACGCTGGGCGAACTCCAGCCGGGTGACCACGTCGCCACCCAGTACGGTGCCGACCTGTGGTCGTCCGTCCCGGCGAGCCTGCGCGACGTGGTGACCTCGCGGTCCTACGGGAACCAGCGTTCGGTGACGCTGCCGCAGGAGATGACGGAGGAGCTGGCGCTCCTCCTCGGCGCGTACGCCGCCGAGGGGCACACCAGCCGCAGCAACTGGACGATCACCATCACCAACTCGGTCGACTCGGTGCTGGAGCGGATCCAGGCAGCCTGGCAGTCGGTGTTCGGGCTGACCGCCCGGATCGACCGGCAGCCTGGCAAGTGCCCGGCGGTGGTCCTGTCATCCAAGACCGTCGTGGAGTTCATGACGGAGCTCGGCTGTGGCTCGCGAGCCTCCGAGAAGCGGATCCCCGACGCGGTGCTGCGCTCCCCTCGCGACATGGTGCTGGCCTTCCTGCGCGGCCTCGCGCTCGACGCATACGTGACGACGGCCACCGCGCCGAAGTGGGCGATCTGTCTGGACAGCCCGGCCCTGCTGGACGACCTGCAGGCCGTGTTGACCAACCTCGGTGTCGTGCACGGCCGGGTGAGCAAGTTCAACTCCGAGTACGGCAAGTCGTACGACGAGGTCTACGCCGCCGGCTACCAGGGGCAGCTCCTGGTGAGCATGGTGCCGTTCCTGGAGCCGGAGAAGGCCGCTGCTGCCGCTCATTACCTCGCCCAGTCCTACGGCACGGGGACGGCGGATGTCGTGCCCGGCATCACCGGGCGGGAACTCTACAACCTGATTCCGGCGGGAAAGCCGGGCCGGGGCGGCGTTCGCGGTGACCGTTCGAGCTTCGCGTTCCTCCTCGACGAGCGCACCACGCACGTCACCCGCCGTACGGTGGAGCGGGTGGCCTCCCTCGACGGGGTGGTGCTGCCGGGGTGGCTGCGCCAGGTGCTGGACGGCAACCTGCACTTCTCGCCCGTCGACTCCGTCGTGGATGCTGGTGAGCGGGAGGTGTTCGACCTTTCGGTGCCGGAGACCCACGCCTTCGTGGCGAACGGCATCATGAACCACAACACGGTCAACATGCCGGAGCAGGCGACCGTCGAGGACGTCGAGAAGATCTACTTCGAGGGCTGGAAGCTCGGCCTGAAGGCGCTGGCGATCTACCGGGACAACTGCAAGGTCGGCCAGCCGCTGTCGGTGGCCAAGCCCAACAAGGCGACCGCGTCGGTCGAGGCCCCGGCCGAGGCGGAGAAGGCCGTCGAGAAGGTCGTGGAGAAGGTCGTCGAGTACCGCCCGGTGCGCAAGCGGCTGCCGAAGAAGCGTCCCTCGGAGACCGTCAGCTTCTCCGTCGGCGGCGCGGAGGGGTACCTCACCGCCTCGTCGTACCCGGACGACGGCCTCGGCGAGGTCTTCCTGAAGATGTCGAAGCAGGGCTCGACCCTGGCCGGCGTGATGGACGCCTTCTCGGTGGCCATCTCCATCGGCCTGCAGTACGGCGTCCCGCTGGAGACGTACGTCAGCAAGTTCACCAACATGCGCTTCGAGCCGGCCGGCATGACCGACGACCCGGACGTGCGGATGGCCGCCTCGGTGATGGACTACATCTTCCGTCGCCTGGCCCTGGACTTCCTGCCGTACGAGCGCCGCGCCGAGCTGGGCATCTTCACCGCCAAGGAGCGGGCCGCCCAGCTGCGGGCCGAGGCGGAGGCGGAGAGCGCGACGGTCAGCGGTGCGGACCTCACCGCGATGGCGGCCTCCGCGCCGGTCGAGTCGCCGGAGACCAAGGCCGGGCCGGGCCAGCAGGCCACGGTCGGTGCGGTCGCCCAGCCGGCGCAGGAGCTGGCCGACGTCGCCGCCGCGAAGCCGGCCCCGTCGGTGGGCTCCAGCACGGAGCTGCTGGAGGCCGTGATCGGCAAGGCCGCCGACGCGCCGCTCTGCTTCACCTGCGGCACGAAGATGCGCCCGGCGGGCAGCTGCTACGTCTGCGAGGGCTGCGGGTCGACCAGCGGCTGCAGCTGAGTACGGCAACGGGTCGGGCCCGGGCGCGTCAGCGCCCGGGCCCGACCTGTTGGTAAGGATGTCAACGCCTGCGGTGGCGAAGGACACCCCTGGCACACCCCCGCAGAGCGGCTAGCCTTCGTCGATGACGACAGGTGTGGATGCGGCGATCGCCGCCAGCTATGTCGAGTTCGCCGACCGCGAGGCGCGCGGGGTGTCGCCCGCGTACGAGCGGCTGGCCCGCTCCGTCGCCCGCGACGGTCGCCTGCACGCGCTGCTCGGCACGGTGCCGGAGGCCAAGCGGCAGCCCAACCTGCTGTTCGCCGTCGTCCGGCTGCTCGGCGGGCCCGTCGAGGACCCGGCCGCGTTCGGCGAGTTCGCGGCGGCACACTGGCCGGAGGTCGCGGCGCAGCTGCGTACCCGCGCGACCCAGACCAACGAGGCCGGCCGGTGCGCGGCGCTCCTGCCGGTGCTGGCCGCGCTGCCGCAGCCTCTCGCGCTGCTGGAGGTCGGCGCGTCGGCGGGGCTGTGCCTCTATCCCGACCGGTACGCCTACCGCTACGGCGACCACCGGGTCGGCTCCGGGGAGCCCGTTCTCGACTGCGCGCTCACCGGTGCCGCGCCGCCGAACCGTCGGCCCGTGGTGGCGTGGCGGGCCGGGCTGGACCTGAACCCCCTCGACGTGACCGACCCCGCCGACGTCGCCTGGCTCGACGCCCTCGTCTGGCCCGAGCACACCTACCGCCGCGCCCGGCTGCGGGCCGCGTCGGCCGTCGCGGCGGCCGACCCGCCGCTGCTCGTGCGCGGCGACCTCGTCGACGACCTGCCGGCGCTGGCCGCGCGGGCACCCGCCGGCGCGACCCTGGTGGTGTTCCACACCAGCGTGCTCTACCTGGTGCCGGCTCCGCGCCGGGCGGCCTTCGCCGATCTGGTACGCACGCTGCCCGGCCACTGGCTCGCGAACGAGACCCCGGAAGTGCTGGGGCACGACGCGCTGCCGGAGCCACCGGACGGGACGCTGCACAACGTGCTCACGCTGGACGGCACGCCGCTGGCCTGGACGAGGCCGCACGGTCAGGCGGTCACCTGGTTCGCGTGACCCCCGCGCGGGGTCACGCAGAGCGGTGCTCCCCACTACGCTGGGGCCTCCGGGCGTGCCTGGCGGGGGAGGTCGTCGTGGTCAGACCGGTCGTCCGTGTGCTCCTCGCGGTGCCGCTTCCCGTGCTCTGGGGGCTGGTGGCGGGGTGGTGGACCCCGCGTGGCCCCGGGGCCGAGGGCCCGGCGCTGGTCTCGATCGGCGTCAGTCTCGCCGTCGGGCTGGCCGCCGGCTGGCTGAGCCGGTCCCGGTGGGCGATGGTCGCCGCCCCCGTTGCGTACGCGGTGGCGGTCGAGCTGGCCCGGATCCGGCTGCGCGGGCCGAGCGTCGACCGGCCGCACCTGAGCGGTTTCGGCGTCGTCGTGCTCCTCACCGGGCGCGGGGTGCACGGCACGCTCTCCCTGCTGCCGCTGCTCGTCGGTGCCGCGTACGGTGCCGGGATCGCCCGCCGGTCGGTCGGTGGCGAGGGCCGGGGGCCGGTGCTGCGCTGGGCCGGTCGCGGCGCGGTGGGGGTGCTCGCCGCGGTGCTCGCGCTGGTCACGGTCGGCGTGGCGGTGCCGGCCCGCACCGACCCGATCCCCGGTGGGATCGCCGAGCTGACCACCGTGACCACCGCCGGCCGCGACCTCGGTCTGTTGATCCGGGGCGTGGAGCCGGCCGCGCCGGTGCTGCTCGTGGTGCCCGGCCCGCCCGGCGGGTCGGAGATCGGCTCGGTGCGCCGCCACCTGGCCGACCTGGAGCGGCACTTCGTGGTCGCCACCTGGGACCGGGCCGGCGCGCCGAAGTCCTGGTCGGCCTTCCCGCCCGCGCCGACCCTCGACGGCGAGGTGGCCGATCTCGTCGCCGTCGCCGAACACCTGCGGCGGCGCTTCGGCCGCGACCGGGTGCACCTGCTCGCCCACTCGGGCGGCACCATCCCCGGGCTGCTCGCCGTGCAGCGTCGGCCGGAGCTGTTCGCCTCCTACGTCGGCGTCGGCCAGGTGGTCAGCCTGCGCGAGGCCGACGCCAGCCAGCACGCCGACACGGTTGCCTGGGCCCGGCGCACGGGCCGGGCCGACCTCGCCGACCGGATGAGCGCGCAGGGTCCGCCGCCCTATGAGGACATCTGGGCGTACGAGCCGCTGCTGACCAACGAGCCGGCGGCGTTCGACTTCGACCGCTCCGGCAACAGCGAGGGGGCCGGCGGGGTGGTGGAGAACCTCGGCGTGCCGGAATACCCGCTGCTGGAGAAGGCGCACCTGCTCCCCGGCTTCATCGACGGTTGGGACGCGCTCTACCCGCGCCTGCAGGGCCTGGACTTTCGCGCCGAGGTCCGGCGGCTCGACGTCCCGACGTACCTCGTGGACGGTGAGCACGAGGTGCCGGGGCGGCTGCGCCTGCTCGACCAGTGGTATGCCCAGCTCCAGGCCCCCCGCAAGGAGCACGTCGTCATCCCCGGCGCCGGGCACCGGTCGCTGTTCCAGCGGCCCGGCCCGTTCGTCGAGCTGATGACCCGGGTACGCGCGGAGACGGAGGGCGTTCCCCGCTGAGGCGCCGCCCGCCGACGCCGACCTCCCGACCCGGCCCGCCTCGGCGCGCGGCACTCGGGCGGCGCGTCGTGTCCGGCGGCGGCTAGGGTCGCCCGTCATGGGGGAACCGAACTGGCTGCGGGAAACCCGCGCCGCGTACGACGAGGTGGCCGTCGACTACGCCCGGCTGGTCCACGGCGAGCTGGCGCGTAAGCCGTTGGAGCGTGCCCTGCTGGCCACCTTCGCCGAGCTGGTGGGCGGTGGTGGGACCACCCGGGCGGCCGCGTCCGGGCCGGTCGTGGAGGTCGGCTGCGGCACCGGCCGGGTCACCGCTCACCTGCGCGGCCTCGGGCTGGACGTCGCCGGCCTCGACCTGTCGCCGGGGATGGTCGCCGTGGCCCGCGAGTCCTGGCCGGGGCTGCGCTTCGCCGTCGCCTCGATGACCGCCCTGCCGCTGCCCGACGGCGGCCTCGCCGGCCTCGTCGCCTGGTACTCGATCATCCACCTGCCGCCGGCGGCGCTGCCGGCCGTCTTCGCGGAGTTCCACCGGGTGCTCGCCCCGGGCGGCGAGCTGCTGCTCGCCTTCAAGGCCGGCGACCGGCGGATCCGCCTGGAGCAGGCGTACGGCCACACGGTCTCCTACGACGTGCACTGGCTGCCGCCGGACCGGATCGCCGCGCAGCTCGCCGCCGCCGGGTTCGCCGTGCACGCCCGCCTGGTCCGGGAGCCGGAGGACTACGAGCGCGGCCCCCAGGCGTACCTGCTGGCCCGTCGGCCCCACGACGCCGACCCGGCGTAGGCGGCGGCGGGCCGCGCGGCGGGCGCGGCGGTTGGGCGCCGAGGGGCGTCAGGAAGGGGCCCTTCCTTACACTGCGGCGGTGGGTGGAGAGCGGGTGCCGTTGGCGGACCGGCCGTTGACCGAGCCGCACCCGTCGCGGCTGCCGCCGGACCATCCGCACCGGGGGCGGATCCTCGCCGCGCACGCCGCCGCCCTCGCGGCGGGGCAGGCCGGCTATCCCGATCCGGAGACCGGCCTGTTCGTGCTCACCGCAGGCTTCCTGGCCCGCCGGGGCACCTGCTGCGGGCGAGGCTGCCGACACTGTCCGTACGTGGCCGACTGAGCCGCCGGCCCCGGGCGGCTCGCCGCCGCCGCCGGGCTCTCGGCCGCGGCGGAGCACCGCCGACCGTGGGCTTTCGCCCGAGGCGGACAACCCGTACGGTGTCGGGCGGACATCGGCGGGAACCGCCGGGAGGCGCGGAGGTTGGCGTGCGCGGTTGGATCTGCCTGGCGGGCGTGTCGGCGCTGCTGGTGACGGGGTGCGGGGCGGAGGCGGCGGAGCCGGTGGCGGTGCCGCGCGGTGCGCCGGTCGCGGTCGACGTCCCGGCGGCGTCCTCCGGCGGCGCCTGCCGGCTGCTCGACTTCGCCGTGGTCGAGGAGCACACCGGGGAGCGGTTCGACGTGGCGGCGGCCAGCGCGCGCGACGACACCCGCACCTGCGTGCTGCGCGCGAAGCGGGCGCTGCTGCCGGAGCTGGCCCTCACCGTCACCGACACGTCGATCGACGTGGCCGACTTCACGGCCGATGTGCAGCCCACCGGGGCCCGGAAGGTCAGCCGGCTGGGTCAGGTCGCCTACCGGCGGACCGGGGCGGCGACGAAGGGGCAGGGGCCGGTCGCCGAGGTGGGCTGGCTGGCCGCCGAGGACCGGCTGGCCGTGCTGCGCTGGACGCTGCCGAAGGGCACCGAGCGCGCCGCCGCCGAGGAGGTGGCCGGGAAGCTGGTCGCGCTGGCGGGAACGGTCGACACCCGGGCCCTGTGAAGCCCGCCGCCGGGCCCGGGTGTCGGCGTCAGGTCAGTGGGCGGCGACGAAGACCCGGGAGGCGACCTCGCGGGGCAGCCGGACCCGGTCGCCGGAGCGGTCGATGGAGACGCCGTCGCGCTCCTGGGCCACGGTGACCGTCGCGCCCGGGTCGACCCCGGCGGCGTGCAGTTGGCGCAGCACGTCGGCGTCGGTCTGCACGCTCTCGCAGATCCGCCGCACGACCACCGTGCCGGTGAGCCCGGGGAACGCCAGGTTGCGTTCGCCGTCGCTGCGGTCGGTCGGCTGCTCGGGGGTGCCCAGCTCCTCCAGGCCCGGGATCGGGTTGCCGTACGGGGAGCGGGTGGGGCGGTTGAGCAGGTCGTACACCCGCTTCTCCACCGCGTCGCTCATCACGTGCTCCCACCGGCAGGCCTCCTCGTGGGCCTCCTCGTAGGGCATCCCGATGACGTTGACCAGCAGCAGCTCGGCGAGCCGGTGCTTGCGCATCACGGACACGGCGGACGCGCGGCCCAGCGGGGTCAGCGCGAGGTGCCGGTCGCCCTCGACGGTGAGCAGCCCGTCGCGTTCCATCCGGGCGACGGTCTGGCTGACGGTGGGACCGCTCTGCCGCAGCCGTTCGGCGATCCGGGCGCGCAGCGGCGGGACGCCCTCCTCCTCGAGTTCGAGGATGGTGCGTAGGTACATCTCGGTCGTGTCCACTAGATCGTGGCGCATCGATTCCCCCTCTCGGCGGAGGCAGTTCCGCGCCCACTCGTGTCGACCAGGTGCTTCACGTCGGCGACCTCCCGGAGGTCGATGGTACCCCGGCCGCCGGACATCGCCCGCCGCCGAATCGCGAGGTGACCGCCCGGATGGTGTTGACTGGACGCCATGTCCGGTACCGAGGAGCTGCTGGTCGAGGCCGACCGGCTCGCGGCGGAGCTCGACTCCGCCGACCCGCCCGCCCTGCTCGACGTCCGGTGGCGGCTCGCCGGGCCGCCCGGCCGCGACGACCACGCCGCCGGTCACCTGCCCGGCGCGGTCTTCGTCGACCTCGACGCCGCGCTGTGCGGGCCGCCGGGCGCGGCCGGCCGGCATCCGCTGCCCGACCCCGCCGTCCTCCAGGCCGCGCTGCGGGCCGCCGGGGTCCGCGCCGGTCACCCCGTCGTCGTGTACGACGGCGGTGACGGCCTCGGCGCGGCACGGGCCTGGTGGACGCTGCGCTGGGCCGGGCACCAGCCGGTCCGGGTGCTGCACGGCGGCTTCCCGGCCTGGGTGGCCGCCGGCCTGCCCGTGTCGACCGACGTGCCCACGCCTGCCCCCGGGGACGTGACCGTCCGTCCGGGCGGGCTGCCGGTGCTCGACGCCGACGCGGCCGCCGCGTTGGCCGCCACCGGCGACGGGACGCTGCTCGACGTGCGGGCCGCGGCCCGCTACCGGGGCGAGCACGAGCCGGTCGACCCGGTCGCCGGGCACGTGCCGGGCGCGGTGAACCTTCCCGCCGGGGAGTACGTCGGCCCGGACGGCCGCTTCCCGTCGAGCGGTGCGCTGCGGGAGCGGTTCGCCGCCGCCGGGGTCGCCGACGCCGCGCCCGTGGGGGCGTACTGCGGGTCCGGGGTGACCGCCGCGCAGGCCGTGCTCGCCCTGCACCTGGCGGGCCGCCCGGACGCCGCCCTCTACGTCGGATCGTGGAGCAACTGGGTGGCCGACCCGTCCCGTCCCGTCGCCACCGGCGGCTGAGCGTCCGGCACCGGGCCGAGCCCGGCGACCGGGGCGACACCGGTCACCGGAGCAGCGCGTGCGGTGGGCGGCGTCGGTGACCCGTGCGACGATGACCCCATGTCCGAGGACACGGTGGTGGTGTGGGACGAGTCCCTGCTCGCCTACGACATGGGTGACCATCCGCTCGACCCGGTGCGGGTCGAGTTGACCGTCGCGCTCGCCGGGGAGCTGGGCGTCCTGGGCCGGCCCGGGGTGCGGCTGGTCCGGCCCGAGCCGGCCGACGACGCCCTGCTGACCCGGGTGCACGACCCGCGCTACCTCGACGCGGTCCGGGTCGCCCCCCGCGATCCGCTGTTCGCCGGGTTCGGGCTGGGCACGTCGGACAATCCGGTCTTCGACGGGATGCACGAGTCCAGCGCGCTGGTCGCCGGTGCCACGGTGGCCGCCGCCGAGGCGGTGTGGCGGGGTGAGGCCCGGCGGGCGGTCAACGTGGCCGGTGGGCTGCACCACGCGATGCCGGCCCGCGCCGCCGGGTTCTGCGTCTACAACGACCCGGCGGTGGCCATCGCCCGCCTGCTCGACCTCGGCGCGCAGCGGATCGCGTACGTCGACGTGGACGTGCACCACGGCGACGGCGTGCAGGCCGTCTTCTGGGACGACCCCCGGGTGCTCACCGTCAGCCTGCACGAGACCCCGCTCGCACTGTTCCCCGGCACCGGCTTCCCCGACGAGACGGGCGGGCCGGGGGCACAGGGCACCGCCGTGAACGTGCCGCTGCCGCCCGGCGTCGACGACGCCGGCTGGCTGCGCGCGTTCCACGCGGTCGTGCCGTCGGTGCTGCGGGCGTTCCGGCCGCAGCTCCTGGTCACCCAGTGCGGGGCCGACGGGCACCGGCTCGACCCCCTCGCCGACCTGCACCTGAGCGTCGACGGACAGCGCGCCACCTACCTGGCGTTGCGGGCGTTGGCCGACGAGCTGTGCGAGGGCCGTTGGGTGGCCACCGGCGGCGGCGGGTACGCCCTCGTCGAGGTGGTGCCCCGCGCCTGGACCCATCTGCTCGCGGTGGCGACCGGCGACCCGATCGACCCGGCGACGCTCACCCCGCCCGGCTGGCGTGCTCTGGCCGCCGCCCGCCGCCCCGGCCGGGAGGTGCCGCTGCGGATGACCGACGACGCCGACCCCGCGTTCGCGCCGTGGCAGCCGACCGGCGAGCCGAGCTCGGTGGACCGGGCCATCGCGGCGACCCGCAAGGCGGTGTTCCCCCTGCTCGGTCTCGACCCGCACGACCCTCGGGACTGAGCCGGCGACCTGGGGAGGAGGCCGGGACGGGTGACCACAGTCGACCAGCCGGTGGACGTGCTGCTGCGCGACGGCAGCACCGTCGGGCTGCGCCCGATCCGCCCGGACGACGCGTCGGGGATCGTGGCGATGCACGCCCGCTTCTCCGAGCGCACCCGCTACCTGCGCTACTTCTCGCCGTACCCGCGCATCCCGGAGCGGGACCTGAACCGGTTCGTCCACGTCGACCACCGCGACCGGGAGGCGTTCGTGGTGCTCGCCGCCGGGCGGATCGTCGCCGTGGGCCGCTACGAGCGGCTCGGCCCGCAGGCACCCGAGGCCGAGGTGGCGTTCGTGGTGGAGGACGCCCACCAGGGGCGGGGCATCGGCTCGGTGCTGCTGGAGCACCTGGCCGACGCGGCCCGGCGGGCCGGGATCGTGCGCTTCGTCGCCGAGGTGCTCCCGGCCAACGGGGCGATGCTGCGGGTCTTCGCCGACTTCGGCTACCAGGTCCAACGCCAGTACGCCGACGGCGTGGTGCACCTGAGCTTCCCGATCGCACCCACCGAGGCGACACTCGCCGTGCAGCGGGGCCGGGAGCACCGGACCGAGGCCCGTTCCATCGCCCGGCTGCTGGCCCCCCGGGGCGTCGCCGTCTACGGGGCGAGCGCCACCGGGCAGGGCGTCGGCGCGGCCCTGCTCGGGCACCTGCGCGACGGCGGTTACCCGGGGCCGGTCGTGCCGGTGCACCCGGGCGCGGCGACGGTGGCGGGGCTGCCCGCGTACCCGTCGGCGGTCGACGCCGGCCACCCGATCGACCTGGCGGTCGTCGCGGTGGCCCCGGAGGCGGTGGGCGCGGTGGTGGCCGACGCGGCGGCGGCCGGCGCGCACGGCCTGGTGGTGATCTCGGCCGGCTTCGCCGAGGCCGGCGCGGGCGGCGCGGCGGCCCAGCGGGCCCTGGTCCGCGCCGCGCACGCCGCCGGCATGCGGGTCGTCGGCCCGAACTGTCTCGGCGTGGCCAACACCGCCGATCAGGTACGCCTCAACGCGACCCTCGCCCCCGCGCTGCCGGCCCCCGGCCGGGTGGGCATCTTCAGCCAGTCCGGCGCGTTCGGGGTGGCGCTGCTGGCCGAGGCGGCCCGGCGCGGCCTGGGCCTGTCCAGCTTCGTCTCGGCCGGCAACCGGGCCGATGTTTCCGGCAACGACCTGCTCCAATACTGGCAGGACGACCCCGGCACCGACGTGATCATGTTGTACCTGGAGACGTTCGGCAACCCGCGCAAGTTCGCCCGGCTGGCCCGGCGGATCGGCCGGGACAAGCCGGTGGTGGCGCTGGCGTCCCCGGCCCGCCCGCCCGGCCTGGGCGGCGACGCGCCCGGCCCCGACGCGGTCGCGGTCGGCGCCCTGTTCGCCCAGTCCGGGGTGATCCGGGTCGACACGGTCGCCGAGCTGCTCGACGTCGGCGTGCTGCTGGCCCACCAGCCCCGGCCCGCCGGGCGGCGGGTCGCCGTGGTCGGCAACTCCTCGGCGCTGACCGGGCTGGCCGCCACCGCCTGCGCCGCCCAGGGCCTGACGGTGGCCGCCGGCTACCCGTCCGACGTGGGCCCCCGCGCCGGGGCGGCCGAGTTCGCCGCCGCGCTCGGCGCGGCCGCCGCCGACGACGGCGTGGACGCCCTCGTCGCGGTCTTCGCCCCGCCGCTGCCCGGCCAGCTCACCGACACCGAGGCCGACTTCGCCGCCGCCCTGCCCGGCGTGTCCGACGCCGGCAAGCCGGTGGTCGCGACCTTCCTCGCCGGCCGCGTGCCGGCGGGGGTGCCGGCGTATCCGAGCGTGGAGGAGGCGGTGCGGGCCCTGGCCCGGGTCGCCGCGTACGCCGACTGGCTGCGCCGGCCGCCCGGCGCGCTGCCCGAGCTGCCCCGGATCGACCCCGCCGCCGCGTCCGCCGCGCTGCGCGCCGACGGGGCCGACCCGGCGGGGCTGCTGGGCGCGTACGGGATCGACGTGGTGCCGTCGGTGCGCGCCGGGTCGGCCGACGAGGCGGTCGCCGCCGCCGGGGCGCTCGGCTGCCCGGTGGCGTTGAAGGCCGCCGCCCCCGGGCTGCGGCACCGCCTCGACCTCGGCGCGGTCCGGCTCGACCTGGCCGACGCGGCGGCGGTGCGCCGGGCGTACGCGGAGATGTCGGCGGTCTTCGGCGCGGACGTCCTGGTGCAGGCGATGGTCCCGCCCGGCGTGCCGTGCGTGGTGGAGCTGGTGGAGGATCCGGCGTTCGGGCCGGTGGTCGGGTTCGGCCTCGGCGGCGTCGCCACCGAGCTGCTCGGCGACCGGGCGTGGCGGGCGGTGCCGCTGACCGACGCCGACGCCGCCGAGCTGGTGGACGCGCCCCGGGCCGCGCCGCTGCTGCGCGGGCACCGGGGGGCCGCGCCGGTGGACCGGGCCGCCCTGGCGGAACTGCTGCTGCGGGTGGGGCGGCTCGCCGACGAGCAGCCCCGGGTGCGTTCGCTCACCCTCAACCCGGTGCTGGCCCGCCCGGACGGCATCTCGGTGCTGCACGCCACGGTGGGCGTGGGCACGGCGGGCGCCCGCCCCGACACGGGCCCCCGCCGCCTGTGAGGCACGCGCCGCACACGCGAGGGGCCCCGGCGAACCGCCGGGGCCCCTCCTTACGTGTGCCGCTCAGCAGGCGTACGCCTCCAGTCGCTGCGCCCGCTCCGGGGCGCGCAGCTTGAGCAGCGTGACCTTCTCGATCTGCCGGATCCGCTCCCGGGACAGGCCGAACTCCTTGCCCACCTCGTCGAGGGTGCGCTGCCGGCCGTCGTCCAGGCCGAAGCGGAGGCGGATCACCGCCTGCTCCCGCTGGGACAGGGTGGCCAGCACGATCTGCACCTCGTTGCGCAGCTCGCCGTCGGCGGCGGCAGCGCCGGGCTCGGCGGCCGGGTCGACGGCGGCGACGAAGTCGCCGAGGGCGCTCTCGCCGTCCTCGCCGACGGCCTGGTCGAGGCTGACCGGCTCCCGGTCGTACGAGATCAGCTCGATGACCTGGAACTCGGGGACGTCCATGGCCCGGGCGACCTCGGCCACGGTGGGCTCGCGACCCAGCGTGACGGCCAGCTCGCGGCGGGCCCGGACCATCCGGTTGACCTGCTCGACCATGTGCACCGGGATGCGGATGGTGCGGGCCTGGTCGGCCATCGCCCGGGTGATCGCCTGCCGGATCCACCAGGTCGCGTACGTGGAGAACTTGAAGCCCTTGGTGTAGTCGAACTTCTCGACCGCCCGGATCAGGCCGAGGTTGCCCTCCTGGATGAGGTCGAGGAACGCCATGCCCCGGCCGGTGTACCGCTTGGCGATGCTGACGACGAGGCGGAGGTTGGCCTCCAGCAGGTGGTCCTTGGCCGTGCGCCCCTCGGCGACGACGATCTCCAGGTCGGCGCGCAGCTCCGTCGACACCGGCGTGCAGGTGGCCAGCTTCTCCTCGGCGAACAGCCCGGCCTCGATCCGCTTGGCGAGCACCACCTCCTGCTCGGCGGTGAGCAGCTTGGTGCGCCCGATGCCGTTGAGGTAGGCCCGGACCAGGTCCGTGGAGACGCCGCGCTCGTCGGTGGCGTCCAGGTCGGTCAGGGTGTCGGCGGCAGCCTCGGCGTCGGTGGTGACGGCCGGGCCGATCTGGTTCTCGATCATCTGAAGGACCATCTCTGTCTCTCCCCGTGTCCACGTCGGTGCCGCGTTGCCGGCCCAGTGGTGCCGGTGACTCACACTCTGGCAAGCGGGACGTGAAACGGGAGTGAGGCGATCGGGGAACCGACAGCGGATAGGGGTGTGGCGGACCCCTGACCTTGCCAGGCCCGGCTACCGTGCCGGCAGTCGGTCGTTCGGGCCGAATCAGCAGGTCGGCGGCTCGTCGGCCGATCTTCGAGAGGGTGGAGGGCGTCGTGGTCTTCAAGCGGCTCATGCAGGCGATGGGTGTGGGCGGTCCGTCGGTGGAGACGGTGCTGAGCAATCCGAACTGCCGTCCGGGCGGTCAGTTGGAGGGCGTCGTGCACGTGGCGGGCGGCGAGCACGCGGTCGACATCGACTACGTCGCGCTGGGCCTGGTCACCCGGGTCGAGGTGGAGAGCGGCGACAGCGAGTACGAAACCACCCAGGAGTTCCACCGCCGCCAGGTGACGGGGGCGTTCCGGCTGGAGCCGGGGCAGCGCTACGACGTACCGTTCCGCTTCGACGTGCCCTGGGAGACCCCGCTCACCGAGCTGTACGGGCAGCACCTGCACGGGATGACGATGGGGCTGCGTACGGAGCTGGAGGTGGCGCGGGCGGTCGACAAGGGCGACCTGGACGCGGTGGCGGTGCACCCGCTGCCGGCCCAGGAGGCGCTGCTGGAGGCGCTGCTGCGGCTGGGCTTCCGGTTCGCCCGCGCCGACGTCGAGCGGGGCCACATCTACGGGGTACGCCAGCACCTGCCGTTCTACCAGGAGATCGAGTTCTACCCGGCCCCCCAGTACGCCCAGGCGATCAACCAGCTGGAGGTCACCTTCGTCACCGACCCGCAGCAGGTGCAGGTGGTGCTGGAGATCGACAAGCGGGGCGGCGTGTTCACCGAGGGGCGGGACGCCTTCGGCCGGTTCACGGTCGACCACGCCACGGTGCACAACACCGACTGGGCCGCCCAGCTCGACGGCTGGCTGCGCCAGTCCATCCAGCGCCGCGGCCTCTTCTTCTGACCCCGGGGACCTTTGTGGTGATCAAGAGGTTTGCGTCAGGTTCCGGGCGGCGGCTGACGCAAACCTCTTGATCACCAGGCGTGGGGTCAGAGGTCCAGGAGGAGGGTTCGGGGGCCTACGTTGACGCTTTCCACCAGCATGTGGGTGCGGAAGCGGCCCGTCTGCACCGGGGCGCCGCGCTCGCGCAGCGCCGCCACGACCGCCTCGACCAGGGGTTCGGCCACCTCGGCGGGGGCGGCGGCGGTCCAGCTCGGCCGCCGGCCCTTGCGGGCGTCGCCGTAGAGGGTGAACTGGCTGACCACCAGGATGCCCGCACCGGTGTCCGCCGCACTGCGCTCGTCGTCCAGGATGCGCAGCTCGTGGATCTTGCGGGCCATGGTGCAGGCGGTCTCCCCGGTGTCGGTGTGGGTCACCCCGAGCAGCACCAGCAGCCCGTCGGTGACCGCGCCGACTACCTCCCCGTCGACCGTGACGCTGGCCCGGCCGACGGTCTGCACGACCGCCCGCATCAGAGCACCGCCTGTGTCGCCGCCGCCGGCATCCGCGTGGGTCTCAGCGCCCGCATCAGTCGGTCACCGGCTCGACGATGCCGCGCTCCACCAGGTGCGCCACGATCGGGCCGGCCGCCTCCGCCAGCTCCTGCGGCGTCACGTCGTGCGCGGCGGCGAGCAGGGCGAGCTGGTCGCGCATCGGCAGCCGGCCGTCCGCGCCGCCGACCAGGGCCAGCACCAGCGGGTCGATCTCCTCCGTCCAGCGCAGCCCGTGCGGCATCGCCAGGACCTGCCGGTCCACCGCCCAGCCCTCGTCGCCCATGGTCGCCTCCTGCCGCAGCTGGAGCCCCTCGGCGGCCCGGTAGCGCGCGTCGAGCAGCCCGTCGGCGCCGTGCGCCCGGAGCCAGTCCTGGCGGTCGAACCAGGCGGCGATCTGGCCGCCCAGCGGCGGCTCCACCCGCTGCCGCAGGTCCTCCACCCGCACCACCGGGTCGGCGTGGCCGGCGCGACGCAGCGAGACGATGCCGAAGCCGATCGCCTCCACCTTGTGCGCGTCGAACCAGTCGAGCCAGGCCGCCGCCCGGTGCGGGTCGGCGGCCTCCCCGACGTCGGTCAGCCACAGGTTGACGTACGCCATCGGGTCGGCGACCTCCCGCTGGATGACCCAGGCGTCCAGGCCGGTGCCGGCGAACCAGCCGGCCACCCGCTCGCCCCAGTCCTCCCCGGTGACGTGCACCCAGTTCGCCAGGTACTGCATGGTGCCGCCCTCGGTGAGCAGCCCTGGTGCGGCGGCGGCCAGCTCCGCGCCGATCGCGTCGCCGACCCGGCCCGAGTCCCGGTACACGTGGGTGGTGGTGCCGGGGCCGACCACGAACGGCGGGTTGCTGACCACCAGGTCGAACCGGCGCCCGGCGACCGGGGCGACCAGGTCCCCGCGCAGCAGCTCCCAGTCCTGGCCGTTGAGCGCGGCGGTGGTGGCGGCGAAGCGCAAAGCCCGCTCGGAGACGTCGGTGGCGGTGACCCGGCGGGCGTGGGTGGCCAGGTGCAGCGCCTGCACCCCGGAGCCGGTGCCCAGGTCGAGCGCGGTCTCCACCGGCCGGCGCACGGCCGCCCCGATCAGCGTCTGGGTCGCCCCGCCGATGCCGAGCACGTGCTCGGAGTGCAGCGGCCGGCCCGGCCGGGAGCTGACCGGCAGGTCGGCGAGGACCCACCAGTCGTCGGCGTACGGCTCCAGGTCGAGGCCCGCGCGCAGCCCGTCGCCGTGCCGCTCGACCAGGCCCCCGGCCAGCGCCTCGGCCACGGTCAGCGGGGCGAGCGCGGCGGCCACCGCGGCCTCCGGCTCGGTCTGGTCGCAGATGAACACCCGGATGAGGGTGGCCAGCGGGTCGAGGTCGGCGGTGGCGCGCAGGGCCGCCCGGAAGTCGTTGCGGGCGATCCCGCCGGTGGCCTGCGGTCCGAGCCGGTCGGCGATGCCGTTCGAGGTGTACGCGGCGCGGGCGAGCGCCGTCCGGAGCGCCTCGACGCCGGCGGGGGAGAGCAGCATGTCGTGTTCGTCCACGTCGCCATCCTGCCTGCCGGGGCGGCGCGCATCGGCACCGCCGCCCCGAAATCCGACCGCCGGGCGGGACCGGCCGGGCCGCCCGCGCCGGGAACCGGTGTCGGGGAGTCGGCGTCGTCCCCGGGCGGCGGGCGGGCAGGATGGACCGCATGACGTTCTCGCTGCCCATCGACCCCGAGGCCAACCGGCTGCTGGAGCGCAGCCCGCTGGCCCTGCTGCTGGGAATGACGCTCGACCAGCAGATCCCGATGGAGAAGGCGTTCTCCTCGCCGTACGTGCTGACCCAGCGCCTCGGGCACGAGCCGGACGCCCGCGGGCTGGCCGGTTACGACCCGGACGCGCTGGTGGCGGTCTTCGCCGAGCCGCCCGCCCTGCACCGGTTCCCGAAGGCGATGGCCGCCCGGACGCAGGAGGTGTGCCGGGTGCTGGTCGACCGGTACGACGGCGACGCCGCCCGGCTCTGGGCCGACGTCGCCGACGGGCGGGAACTGCTGCGCCGGATCACCGAGCTGCCCGGGTTCGGCCGGCAGAAGGCGCAGATCCTCGTCGCGCTGCTCGGCAAGCGGTACGGCGTCACCCCGGCCGGCTGGCGGGAGGCGGCCGGCGGCTACGGCGACGCCGACGCGTACCGGTCGGTGGCCGACGTGGCCGACGCGGACTCGCTGCGCCGCGTACGCGAGTACAAGCAGCGGATGAAGGCGGAGGCGAAGGCCGCGAAGGGCTGACGCAACCCGCGCCGCTCGGGCTCGTTGAGCCCGTCGGGCGTCGGCGACGGGTGGGCGATGACGGAGGATCAGCGGGGCGCGGCGCTGCTGCGGGGCGCGGTGAGCTCGCCCCGGGCCAGCTTCCTGGAGCTCTTCTTCGACCTGGTGTTCGTCTTCGCGCTGACCCGGGTGTCGCAGCGGATCATCGACGACGTGGCGTCCCCCGGCCGGGACGTGTGGAGCGAGGTCGCACAGACCCTGCTGCTGTTCCTCGCGCTCTGGCTGGTCTGGACGCTCACGGCCTGGGTGACCAGCCGCTACGAGCCGGAGCGCGGGATCATCCAGTTCGTCGTGGTGGCCACGATGTTCGGCAGCATGGTGATGGCCGTCGCCCTGCCCCGGGCCTTCGCCGAGCGGGCGCTGACCTTCGCCTGCGCGTACCTGGCGGTGCAGATCGGCCGGCCGCTGCTGATCACCGTGGCGCTGCGTCGGCATCCCCGCCGGACGGTGACGGTGCGCATCCTGGCCTGGTTGACGCTCGGCGCGGTGCCCTGGCTCGCCGGTGCCCTGGTGCCGCAGCAGGCCCTCCGGGCGGTGTTCTGGACCGTCGCGGTGGCCTGGGACTACACGGGGTTGGCGCTCGGCTGGCCGGTGCCGCGCCTCGGGCCGACGCGGGTCTCCGGCTGGGCCGTGATGGGCGAGCACCTGGCGGAGCGGTACCAGCAGATCTTCCTGATCGCCCTCGGCGAGACGATCCTCATCATCGGGTTCACGTTCAGCATGAGCGAGTTCTCCGCCGCCAGGTTCGGGGCGTTCGCCCTCTCGTTCCTGGTCACGGCGCTGTTCTGGCGGATCTACTTCCACCGGGCCGGGCACCTGCTGGCCGAGGCGATCCGGGTGGCCCGGTCGCCGGGGCTGCTGGGCGAGTCGGCGAGCTGGACCCACCTGGTGATCGTGGCCGGCGTGCTGCTCACGGCCGTCGGCTACGAGCTGGTCATCGACCATCCCTTCGCCCGGATGGAGTCGACGTGGGCAGTCTTCGTCATGGGCGGCCCCACGCTGTTCCTGGCCGCCCGTGCACGCTTCGAGTACGAGATCTTCGGCCGGGTCTCCCGCTCCCGGCTGGCCGGGGTGCTGGTGCTGGCCGCGCTGGCCCCGCTGGCGCTGCGCATGTCGCCGATGGTTGCGCTCGCGTCGGCGGCCGCCGTGCTGGCGGCGATCGCCGTGAGCGACGCGGCGCGATCGTGGGGACGCCCGGCCGAGCGCCCCGCATCGCCGCTGTAGCGGCCCGCCTGCCGCCATCCGGGGGTCGCCTCGGGGCGGCCCTGGGTCCAGGCGGTTGCGGCCCGGGGCTCAGGCGCAGTTGCGGCCCGGGGCTCAGGCCGCGGTGGGCCGGGAGAGGGCGGCGAGGGCCCGCCGCACGTCGGCGAGGGACACCGTCGCCGAGTCGTCCAGCTCGGCCAGGCCGGCCTCGATCCACTGCCGCATCAGCGTGGTCACCCCGATGCCCCGGGCGTCGGCGGCGGCCCGCACCCGCTCGTACGTCTCCAGCGGCAGCCGCACCGAGCGGCTGACCATCGGCACGTCGGTGTCGGGGGTGGGCAGCTCCACGGGCGCGCCGGTGTCGATCAACTCGGCCAGCGGGTCGCCACCGCCGTGGAACTGCTTGGTTGCGTCGTTACGGTTCATCGCCACGCCTCCTCATCGGCGGAATCTGCGGCCGGCGTCGTCGTCGGGAAACCGGCGGACGGCCTCGTCGTAGCGCTTGGCCTCGGCGTCGGTCAGCTCCCGGGCGGAGAGTACGTCCCAGTCGTTGTCGGCGCCGTCGGCCTCGGCGAGCAGCACGGCCAGCCGCCTGCCGTGGCGGGCGGCGGCGTAGACGACCATCACGTCGTCGCCCAGGTGCCGGATGACCCGCCGCGGGCTGTGCAGCGCCTCCCAGACCTCCCCGGGCGTGACGTCGTAGACCCGCAGGTTGGCCAACGCCTCGTCGGTGAAGCTGAACCGGCTGCCCACGAGCGGAGCGTACCACGGGCGTAACACGAGCCGGAACGAGTCGATTTCGCTGATCAACGCCCCGCGACGAACCGATCAACGCCCCGGGGTGACAGGATGGGGGCGATCCCTCTTGGAGGTTCGTGGTGAAGCGTCAGGCGTACCAGCCGATCCTGATCACCGACGCGGCCCGCAGCCAGGACGACCAGCTCACCAGCCGGCAGCGCCGCTACGTCGTGATGATGGGCGTCCGGGTGGCCTGCGTGATCGTCGGCGCGATCCTGGTCGGCGCGCAGGCGCCCATGCTCTGGCTCTGGCTGCCGCTGTGCGGCCTCGGGATGGTGCTCATCCCGTGGCTGGCGGTGCTGCTGGCCAACGACCGGCCGCCGAAGGAGAAGCACCGGCTGGCCAACCGCTTCCAGCCCCGGCGCACCGACCCGGCCCCGCCGATGAGCCTGGCCGCCGAGGAGCGCCCGCACAAGGTCATCGACGCCGAGCCCTGACCGGCGCGGCCCGGTTTGCCGAGGGCCGGCGCGCGCCGGCCGGGCCGGCGGTCAGGCCGTCGGGCGCGCGCCGATGGTCGACACGGCCAGCGCGCCCAGGTCGCCGGCCCGGTCCAGCGCCGCCCGGGGCCCCGCCCCGGCCAGCCAGGCCGACAGCAGCCCGGCCGCGAAGGCGTCCCCGGCCCCGGTGACGTCGGCCACGGCCACCCGGCGCGTCGGCGCCACGCTGACCGTCGACGCCCGGTCCGCCCACACCGCCCCGGCCGCGCCCCGCTTCACCACCACCCGCCGGGCCGTCGCCGTCAGCGCCCGTGCCTGCGCCGCCGGGTCCAGCCCGCCGGCCAGCACGGCGGCCTCGTCGGCGTTGACCAGGAGCAGGTCGACGTCGCGTACCCAGGTCAGGAAGGCCGTCGCGCCGACCCGCCGCAGCGGCGCCGCGGACGCCGCGTCGACGCTCGTGGTGAGCCCGCGCTCGCGCGCCGCGGCCAGCGCGCGCAGCCCGGCGCCGCGCGACCCGACGTCCAACAGGGGATACGCGGACAGGTGCAGGTGCCGCGCGTCGGGCGCCCCGGCGAGGGCGGCGTCGACGTGCCCGGCGCCCAGCCGCAGGTTCGCCCCCCGTTCGGTCACCATCGTGCGCTCGCCGTCGCCGGTGAGCACGATCACCGTGCCGGTGGTGCGGCCCACGTGCCGCTCGACGGCGCAGTCGACGCCGGCCCGCTCCAGCTCGGCGACCCGGTCGCGGCCCGCGTCGTCGTCGCCGACGGCGCCGACCATGGTCACCGGCACGCCCTGGGCGGCGAGCCAGGCGGCGGTGTTGGCGGCCTGCCCACCGCCGGTGACCCGGATCGTGGCCGGGGTGTCGGAGCCGGTGGCCAGCGGCCCGCCGAGCACCGCGACCACGTCGGTGATCAGGTCGCCGACGACGACGATCCGGCCCGGCCCGGCCGGATGGCGCGCAGCGGTCATGCGGCGGCGCGGCCGGCGGCGGCGACCGCGATCCGGGCGGCGAGGTCGGCGTTGCGCAGGATGATCCGCACGTTCACCGCGAGGCTCGCGCCCTCGGTGGCGGAGTGGAAGTGCGCGAGCAGGTACGGCGTCACGGCCTTGCCGGTCACCCCGTCGCGCTCCAGCAGGGCGAGGCCCTCGGCGAGCGTCCGGTCGTGCAGGGCGGGGTCGAGCTGCTCGTCGGCCGGCAGCGGGTTGGCCACGATCAGCCCCCCGCCGTGCACCCCGTGGGCGTCCCGCGCGGCCAGCACGTCGGCGACCTGCTCCGGCGAGTCGACCGACCAGTCCAGGTCGAAGCCGGCATCGGTGAGATAGAAGCCGGGGAACCGGCGGGTGCGGTAGCCGACCACGGCGACGCCGAGGGTCTCCAGCCGCTCCAGGGTCGCCCCGACGTCGAGGATCGACTTGACCCCGGCGCAGACCACGGCGATCGGCGTGCGGGCCAGGGTGCCCAGGTCGGCCGACTCGTCGAAGGTCGTCGCGGCCTCCCGGTGCACCCCGCCCAGCCCGCCGGTGGCGAAGACCCCGATCCCGGCGGCGGCGGCCACCGCGCTGGTGGCGGCGACCGTGGTGGCTCCGTCCGCGCCGTCCGCGGCGGCGATCGCGAGGTCGCGCACCGAGAGCTTGCTCACTCCGTCGACGCTTGCGAGCCGGGTCAGCTCCGCGTCGTCGAGGCCCACCACGAGCTGACCGCCGACCATGCCGATGGTCGCCGGGACCGCCCCGGCGGCGCGGACGGCCTGTTCGATCTCGCGGGCCACCCGCAGGTTGTCGGGCCGGGGGAGGCCGTGCGAGACGATGGTGCTCTCCAGGGCGACGACCGGACGCCGGTCGCGTAGGGCGGCGGCCACCTCGGCGCCGAGGCGGGTGTGGAAGCTGTTCACGTCCGTTACGGTACGGGCCGGGAAAGGGTGGCCTGCGGTGGACCCGGCCAGGTCGGCCTGCCAGACTGGAAAGTTGGAGGTGCAGAAGTGAACACACAGGTTCTCGAACGTCCGGACCTGAAGGATGCCGACACCGGTCCCGAGATGTTCCACTACGTCCGCAAGGACAAGATCGCCGAGAGTGCCGTCATGGGCACCTTCGTCGTCGCGCTGTGCGGGGAGAAGTTCCCGGTGACCAAGGCCGCCAAGCCGGGCTCTCCGGTCTGCCCGAAGTGCAAGGAGATCTACGAATCCTGGGGCGAGTGACCACGGGCGGCCCCTCCGGCCGCCCACGTAACCTTCGGCGGTGACCACCTCCACCGCCCTGCTCCTCGCCGACCTGACCGGGGTGGCCGTCTTCGCCGCCTCCGGGGCCTCCGCGGCGGTGGCCAAGCGCCTCGACCTGTTCGGCGTCGTCTTCGTCGGTTTCGTCGCCGCGCTCGGCGGCGGGATCCTCCGCGATCTGGTGATCGACGAGGTGCCACCGCTGGCCTTCGCCGACTGGCGCTACGCGGCGACGGCCGCGCTCACCGCCGGCGCCACCTTCTGGCTGCACCCCAGGCTGGCCCGGCTGCGCACCACCGTGCTGGTGCTCGACGCCGCCGGCCTCGGCCTGTTCACCGTCACCGGCACCCTCAAGGCGCTCGACGCCGGCGTCCCGGCGGTCGGCGCGTGCCTGCTCGGCATGCTCACCGCCATCGGCGGCGGGCTCGGCCGGGACCTGCTCACCGGCGAGATCCCCGTCGTGCTGCGCCGGGAGATCTACGCGGTGGCGGCCCTCGCCGGGGCGGTCGCCGTGGCGCTGCTCGACGCGTTCGGGCGGGCCGACGCCGCCGGGCTGACCGCCGCTGCGGTGTTCGTCTTCGCGCTGCGCCTGGTGTCGCTGCGGCGGCGCTGGTCCGCCCCGGTGGCCACGCTGCGCCCGCCCCGCACCGGCGCCCGGGGCCCCGGCTCCTGACCGAGCGTGACCGGGTGCCGCCTGTTCGTGTGGTGCGAAGGGTGCTGATGTGACCAGCGTGGCGTCGCCTGGGCCCACCGGCCCGCGCTGGTTATGCTGATCCGGCCTTCGCGGCACCCGATGCGCGAGGGCCTTTTCATGGGCGGCGGCACCCGTGGCCCTCGACCGGGGCCCGCCGTCGCGCGGTCGGAGAGGAGCCTGACGCGTGGCAGCCCGGACGCCGGCGCTCGAGACGTTCCCGCCCCTGCGTGCGTGGCAGCGCAAGGCGCTGGTGGAGTACCTGCGGCGACGCACCGAGGACTTCACGGCGGTCGCCACCCCGGGGGCCGGCAAGACCACCTTCGCCCTGCGGATCGCCGCCGAGCTGCTCGCCGACGGCACCGTCGAGGCGGTCACCGTGGTCGCCCCCACCGAGCACCTGAAGACCCAGTGGGCGCAGTCGGCGGCCCGGGTCGGCATCCAGCTCGACGCCGCGTTCCGCAACGCCGACCTGCACTCCTCCGCCGACTTCCACGGCGCGGTGGTCACCTATGCCCAGGTGGGGATGGCGCCCCAGGTGCACCGACGGCGCACCATGACCCGGCGCACCCTGGTCATCCTCGACGAGATCCACCACGCGGGCGACTCCCGCACCTGGGGCGACGGGGTGAAGGCGGCGTTCGAGCCCGCCGTGCGCCGGCTGATGCTCACCGGCACCCCGTTCCGCTCCGACGACAACCCGATCCCGTTCGTCACCTACGAGCGGGGCGGCGACGGCCTGCTGCGGTCCCGCGCCGACGCCGTCTACGGCTACGCCGACGCGCTGCGCGACAACGTGGTCCGGCCGGTGCTGTTCCTGGCGTACTCGGGGGAGACCCGGTGGCGGACGAACGCCGGGGACGAGCTGGCCGCCCGGCTGGGCGAGCCGATGACCCAGGATCTCGTCGCCCAGGCGTGGCGTACCGCCCTGGACCCGGCCGGCGACTGGATGCCGCAGGTGCTGCGGGCCGCCGACGCCCGGCTGACCGTGCTGCGCAACGCGGGGATGCCCGACGCCGGCGGGCTGATCATCGCCAGCGACCAGCAGACCGCCCGCTCGTACGCGAAGCTGATCGAGCGGCTCACGGGCGAGAAGGCCGCGGTGGTCCTCTCCGACGACCAGGGCGCGTCCGCCCGGATCGCGACGTTCGCGGCGTCCGAGCAGCGCTGGTTGGTGGCGGTCCGGATGGTCTCCGAGGGCGTCGACATCCCCCGGCTGGCGGTCGGCGTCTACGCGACCAGCGCCAGCACCCCGCTCTACTTCGCCCAGGCCATCGGCCGGTTCGTCCGGGCCCGCCGCCCGGGGGAGACCGCGTCGGTGTTCCTGCCCAGCGTCCCGCACCTGCTGGGGCTGGCCAGCGAGATGGAGGCCGAGCGGGACCACGTGCTCGGCAAGCCGAAGGACCGCGAGGGGTTCGACGACGATCTGCTGGAGCGCGCCCAGCGCGACGACCAGGCCAGCGGGGAGCTGGAGAAGCGGTTCGCGGCCCTGTCCGCCACGGCCGAGCTGGACCAGGTGATCTTCGACGGCGCGTCCTTCGGCACGGCTGCCCAGGCCGGCACCCCCGAGGAGGAGGAATACCTGGGGCTGCCCGGGCTGCTCACCGCCGACCAGGTCTCCCTGCTGCTCACCAAGCGGCAGGCCGAGCAACTGGCCGCCCAGCGCCGCCGGGCCGCCGAGCGGGCCGCTGAGCCGGCCCCTGCCGCCACGGCGGCCCCACCCCAGCCCATGAGCGCCGCCCAGCGCCGGGTGGCGCTACGGCGGCAGCTGAACGCCCTCGTGGCCGCGCGGCACCACCGCACCGGCCTCCCGCACGGCAAGATCCACGCCGAGCTGCGCCGGCTGTGCGGCGGCCCGCCCAGCGCCCAGGCCACGATCGAACAGCTGGAGGAACGGATAGCCACGGTCCAGACCCTGTGACCGGGGGCGGAAACGGATAAGCCGGCCGGAGGCGCCCGTTGGGCACCTCCGGCCGGCTTATGTCGGTATGCGGTCTGTTGGGGTCAGTTCGCCATCAGATCGGCGCCACGCCAGCTGAACTCGGGGTCCGTCGCGTACCGCACGGTGATCTTCACGAGATCCTCCGCGTACTTGTTCGCGTGGTGCCCACAGAACACCAGCTCGCTCCCGCCCGCCAGAGTGATACGGAGCTTGCCGGCAGCGTTGCAGCGGTCGCACCGTTCATCGGCGGCTGGGGGAGCCACCGTCTCGGGCGGCGGCGTGAGGGTCGGGGTCATCGCCTTCCTCCTCTGGTCGTCACCGATGAACAATCTCGTCGGTCGTTGCTCACCTATCGTGCAACACCCGACGAGGGTCTTGCCTTCCCTGTGTGCCCGCGGGGGACCGAGGTCACACCTGGCGGCAACAGTGTGCCGTGCACCAAGGGTGCCACGTCAACGATCACAATCGTGCAACCGACCGATCACCATCGGGTGTTGTACGGCTGGTGATCAAAGCGACACGGGCAGTTGACGAACGCGGGTCAGTCCAGGTAGTCACGGAGAACCTGTGACCGCGACGGGTGGCGCAGTTTCGACATCGTCTTCGACTCGATCTGCCGGATCCGCTCCCGGGTCACGCCGTAGACCTGGCCGATCTCGTCCAGCGTGCGCGGCTGGCCGTCGGTCAGGCCGAAGCGGAGCCGGACCACGCCCGCCTCGCGCTCGGAAAGCGTCTGGAGCACCTGCTGGAGCTGGTCCTGCAGCAGGGAGAAGGAGACGGCGTCGACCGCGACGACGGCCTCCGAGTCCTCGATGAAGTCGCCGAGCTGACTGTCGCCCTCGTCACCGATGGTCTGGTCGAGCGAGATGGGCTCCCGAGCGTACTGCTGGATCTCCAGCACCTTCTCGGGTGTGATGTCCATCTCCTTGGCCAGCTCCTCCGGGGTGGGCTCGCGGCCCAGGTCCTGGAGCAGCTCGCGCTGGATCCGGCCGAGCTTGTTGATCACCTCGACCATGTGCACCGGGATGCGGATGGTGCGGGCCTGGTCGGCCATCGCCCGGGTGATCGCCTGCCGGATCCACCAGGTCGCGTACGTGGAGAACTTGTAGCCCTTGGTGTAGTCGAACTTCTCGACCGCCCGGATCAGGCCGAGGTTGCCCTCCTGGATGAGGTCGAGGAACGCCATGCCCCGGCCGGTGTAGCGCTTGGCCAGCGACACCACCAGCCGGAGGTTGGCCTCCAGCAGGTGGTTCTTGGCCCGCTCGCCGTCGCGGGAGATCCAGCCGAGGTCGCGGACCATCTCCCGGACCAGCTTCTCCTCGCCCTCCTCGGCGGCGCGCAGCCGCTCGGCGGCGTAGAGGCCCGCCTCGATCCGCTTGGCGAGCTCCACCTCCTGCTCGGCGTTGAGCAGGGGCACCTTGCCGATCTGCTTGAGGTAGGCCCGCACGGAGTCGGCGGAGGCGGTCAGCTCGGCGTCGCGACGCGCCTGCTTGAGCGCCTCGGACTCCTCGTCGTCCCACTCGAAGTCGTTGTCGGTGGCGGAGCTGGCGGCGTCGGCCGCGGCGGCCTGGGCCAGCTCGGCCGGCTCCTCGACCACTACGTCCTCGATTTCGGCGGCGAGTTCCTCCGGATCGATGTCGCCCTCGGCGCCCTCGCCCTTGGGCTTGGCGGCCGCCTTGGCCGGCTTGCCCGCGGCGGCGGCCACCGTCGCCTTGGTGGCCCGGGTGGGCCGCGCGACCTTCGCCGGGACGGCGGCCTTCGCCACCGCCTCGGTCGTCGCCTTGCGCGCGGCGACCTTCCGGGGAGCCGGCGCGGGGGCGTCGTCGGCGGCGGGCGCCTGCTTCGGGGCGGGCGCGGCCACCTTCTTCGTGGTCTTGGCGGTGGTGGCCCGGGACGCCGGGGTGGCGGACCGGGCGGCGGCGACCCGGCGGCGCGGGCTGGCCGAGCCGTCGACGACCACGGTCACCCCCGCTTCCGCGAGCGCACGCAGGATCTTCTTGGCCTGGGCCGGAGTCACCTCGGCGGACTCGACGGTGCGCGCGAGCTGGGCCGACGTGAGCTGGCCGCCGGCGCTCTGCGCGTGGGCGATCAGGGTGTCGGTGAGCGAGCGAACGTCGGCGCCGGTCTGGCGGGGTTCTGTCACGAAGACCTTCCGGAGGCGAAGAGCGAGCACGGCCGGGTTGCCCGACGCGGCGCGGAACACGGTGCCGGGCGATGTCGTTGAGGGACCCCCGTGTCCCGGGCCGGCCGGTGGCTGGCGGTCCGTGGCGCGTGGGCAGGGTGAATTGTAACGCCGTCTGCCGCGATCATCCTGCGCCGCACGGCGGACCGACTGGCGGGACCGCCGATTCGACGCAGATGTGGACTTTGTAAGGATGATACTCGCGCGCGACCCGGACGGGTCCGGTCGTGCGGGAAGGGGACGAACCTATGGACCGCGCGGTGCCGCCACCCGGGGAACTGCTGGAGATCGCCGTCGATGTCGCCCGGGCCGCGGCGGCGACCGCGCACCGGATGTGGGCCGAGGGGGTGTCGGTGGCCGCCACCAAGTCCACCGTCACCGACGTGGTCACCGCCGCCGACCGGGCCGTGGAGCGGCAGGTGCTCGACGCGCTGCGCCGGATCCGGCCGCACGACGCGGTCCTGGGGGAGGAGTACGGCGCGGGCGACGCCGCCCCGGCCGCCCGGGTGCGCTGGATCCTCGACCCGATCGACGGGACGGTCAACTACCTCTACGGGCTGCCGTGCTGCGCGGTGTCGCTGGCCGCCGAGGTCGACGGCCAGGTGGTCGCGGGCGTGGTGCGCAACGTGTTCACCGGCGACGAGTGGACGGCCACCGCCGGGGGTGGCGCGTACCGGGCCGGGGAGCGGCTGCGCTGCTCGGCCGAGACCGACCTCGGGCAGGCGCTGGTCGCCACCGGCTTCGGCTACGACCCGGCCCGCCGGGCCCACCAGGCCCGGGTGCTCGCCGGGCTGATCGGCCACGTGCGGGACGTCCGCCGGCAGGGCGCCGCCTCGGTGGACCTCTGCCTGGCCGCCGAGGGGCGGCTGGACGCGTACTACGAGAAGGGCCTGAACCTCTGGGACCACGCGGCCGGCGCGCTGGTCGGCACCGAGGCCGGGCTGCTGGTCGGCGGGCTCGGCGGGCGGCCGGCGGGCCCGGACCTGGTGATCGCGGCCCCGCCGGCGCTGTTCGCGCCGCTGCACGACCGGCTGGCCGACCTGGACGCCTCGGGCGGCCCCTGACCGCCCGGAGGTGACCGGGCCGGCCGGCCCGGTCACTTGTCGACGGGCATCGGGCAGGTGCCGGCCGGGGCGACCGGGGCGCCCAGGTCGCCGAGGGACTGGTTGACCTCCGTGGTGGTGGCGAGCTGGGCGAAGCTGTTGCCCAGGACCACGTCGACCGTGTCGTCCTTGCGCTTGATGTCGAACTTCGGCTCGGCGTTGTTGAGGAAGTACGCGCGCAGCAGGTGGGCGGAGCCGACGCCCTTCGGGCCGTACTGCAGGACGGCGACGCCGTCGAGCTGCTGCTTGGCGTTGCCCTCCTTCTTCACCTGGAACTTGCGGTTGCGGAAGTCGTCCGCCACCTTCTTGGCGAGACCCGCCTCGTCGGTGGCGTTGTAGACGTTGATCTTCACGTCCTTGTTCTCGTGCAGGGTCACGTCCGCCAGCGGCGCGCCCTCGGGGCAGCCGGCTGCGGCCCCGCCCTTGCCCTGGGTGTCGCGGACCACGGCCACGACCACGAAGACCAGGGCGACGACCGCCAGCAGACCGACGACTACGAGTGCTCGCACTCGCGCAAAGCTCATCCTGGCGCTCCCCGGACGGTGATTGGGTGGCGGCGGCCGGGGGCGGGTGGGCCGCCCCGCCGGCCGTCGAGTACGCCGCTGAGGCTAACGGTTGTCCGGCGGTCGCGTGGAAACAGTCCGACATGCCGGCGCGCCAACCGGGAAGCGGGTAGTACTACCCCTATCTTCGTGTCGCCTGAGTCACATTGGGAACAACTTCGAGGTCTGGGGCGTACATCTGAGCCGCGAGGGCGGTATACATGCCTCGCCCGAGGGGGGTAAGGTACCGCGCTCGCTGGGGGAGTTTCTCTGGCGGACCCGGTCCGGCCGGTGGCCGGGTCGGGTGACCGACAAAAGTTGGTGGCCGGCAGTGGAACCGAAACAGCGCCTTCCGGCGTTACAACCGGGAGCGACCATATCGATATGGGAGAGTGAAACCGATGGCCACCGACTACGACGCCCCGCGTCGCGACGAGGTCGACCTCGGCGAGGACAGCCTGGAAGAGCTCAAGGCCCGGCGGGTCGACTCACAGTCGGGCGCCGTGGACGTCGACGAGGCCGAGGTGGCCGAGAGCTTCGAGCTCCCCGGTGCTGACCTGGCCGACGAGGAGCTCACGGTCAAGGTGCTACCGATGCAGCAGGACGAGTTCCGATGCGCCCGCTGCTTCCTGGTCCACCACCGCAGCCAGCTGGCGGTCGAGCGCAACGGCGAGCTGATCTGCCGCGAGTGCGTCTGACCGCGACAGGGCACACCAGCACCTCGACGGGGGACACCAGCGCCTCCATCCGGCGACATCAGCGGCGGCCTCATCGGTGAGGCCGCCGCTGTGGGAGCCGCCGATCCCGGGCACGTCCGCGCCCGCCGGTGCGCCACCGGCCCACGGCACCGCCGTGCGCCGGTGGCGGGGAACTGCTTGACTCGTCGGGACGGTTCCCCACCCGCCGAAGCACCCGGGAGGTCGACGCATGGTCGAGCGCAGCGACGACGGCGGGCGGCCCGCCACCGACGGCACCGGCGGGCCGGAGCCCGCCCCGCCGGGCGACAGCCGCACCGGGTCCGAGCCCGCGCAGGCGGGCAGCGCCCGCACCGAGCCTGCGCAGCCGGGCAGCGCCCGCACCGGGTCCGAGGCCGCCCGGCCGGGCGGCACCGGCGCGGGGGAGGAACTGGGCGCGACGGTCGCCGCGCTGACCGCCGACGACGTCGAGCCGGCCCGCCGGCGGCAGCTGCTGACCCGGCTGGTCGGCCAGGTCCGTGGCCGGGGCCTCGCCGACCTGTTCAAGCCGCGCGCCGCCGTCCGCTGGATGACCGACGCGGTCGCCGACGTCGCCCCGCACGTGCCGATCCGGGACCTGGCCACCCTGCGCCGGCACTTTCCCGGCCTGGACGACGAGGCCCTCGCCGACCGGCTGGTCCGCAACGCCGCCCGGACGACCGCCGCGATCGGCGCGGCCGGCGGGGGAGTCGCGGCCGTCGAGTGGGCGGTCGCGCCGACGCTGCTCTCCGCGCCGGTGCTGCTGGCCGCCGAGACGGTCGCCGTGGTGGCCGTCGAGCTGAAGCTGATCGGCGAGCTGCACGAGGTGTACGGTGCCCCGCTGCCCACCGCCGGCACCCAGCGGACGGTGGCCGTGGTGCAGTCCTGGGCCAGCCAGCGGGGGATCAACCCGATGATGCCCGGGGTGGGCGTCGGCGCGGTGCTCGGCACGGCGGCCCGCAAGGAGCTGCGGGACACCCTGCTCAAGCGCTTCGGCCGCAACCTGACCACGCTCGGCCCGTTCCTCACCGGGGCGGCGGTCGCCAGCTATCTCAACCGGCGGGCCACCCGGTCCCTCGGCGAGCAGCTCCGCAAGGACCTCGGGCGGCAGCGGCGCGAGCTGCCCGGCCCGCCGCCCGCCCTGCCCTGACCGCCGAGGCGGGTGCGCGCGGGCGCCTCAGCGGGCGTCGCGGGCGGGTTCAGGCCGGCGACGACGGGCCGGCATCGCGGGCGGCGAGGAGCGCGGCGGCCAGGCGTACCGGGTCGCGGGTGCTGACCACCCAGAACGGGGTGGGGTCGGCCGGGTCGTCCAACACCACCTGCACCGCCCCGGCGATCCAGGGGCGTTGCACCACGAACGCGAGCGGGTCCGCCCCGACGCCGAGCACCTCGCGGCGGCCGGCGGCGTCCAACGGGACGGCGTCGGCCACGAAGCGCACGGGCAGGCGGGCGTCGTCCACCCGCAGCTCGCCGTCGGCCACGGCGACCCGGACGCGGCCCAGCCACCACAGGGCGGCCACCGTCGCCGGCAGCAGCACCACGAACGGCAGCCAGGCGCGCAGGCCGCCCGCGCCCAGCCACAGCTCCAGCGCGAGGAAGCCGCCGAGGGCCGGCCCGGCCAGCCAGAGCCACCACGGCAGGCTGAGCCGCTCCGTGTACGTGGTGGCGGTCGTGGCGGGCGTGGGGGCGGGCGATCGGCTCACTCCTGCCAGGGTACGGCGCGCGACGGCCCGTCGACCCGGCAGGATGACAGGGCACCCCGTGAACCGGACGGAAGAGGCAGACCGTGACCGACGACGTACCCGTGCCCGTGCGGCGGCTCGACCCGCAGCTGCCGCTGCCGGCGTACTCCCATCCCGGCGACGCCGGGGCGGACCTGGTGGCCGCCGCGGACGTGGAACTGCCCCCCGGCGGCCGGGCCCTGGTCCCGACCGGCCTGGCGATCGCCCTCCCGGAGGGGTACGTGGGTCTGGTGCACCCCCGGTCGGGCCTGGCGGCCAGGCTCGGCGTGACGGTGCTCAACGCGCCCGGTACGGTCGACGCCGGCTACCGGGGTGAGATCCTCGTCAACCTGATCAATCATGATCGGGAGACACCGGCGAAGATCGCCCGTGGCGATCGGATCGCGCAACTCGTTGTCCAGCGGGTGGCGCGGGCCGATTTCCGGCCGGTGGCCGAGCTGCCGCCGTCCCGGCGGGGCGTCGGCGGGCACGGCTCGACCGGCGGGCACGCCGGGCTCGTCCCGCCGCCGGCGGACCGGGCCGGCGGGCAGCCGGAAGAGGTGGCAGGGTGAGTGCGAACAGCGGAGGGTGGGTGCAGTGATCTTCTCCCGAAAGCGGGCCGGTGACGGTCGGCAGGCCCGTGACGAGCGGCCCGCCGAGGCCGTCGACGGCGCGACCGCCGAGGCGCCGGCGCGCGGCCCGTACGACGTCTCCGAGGCCCCCGACGGGGTGCAGCGGCTCGACCTGGGCAGCCTGCACATCCCGGCGGTGGCCGACGTGGAGGTGCGGGTGCAGGCCGACCCGGAGGGCGTGATCCAGCAGGTCGTGCTGGTGCACGGGCAGAGCGCCCTGCAGCTCGGCGTCTTCGCCGCGCCCCGCTCCGAGGGCATCTGGGACGAGGTGCGCGAGGAGATCCGGCAGTCGCTGTTCAACGACGGCGCGGCGGCCCAGGAGGTGCAGGGCGAGTACGGCCCGGAGCTGCACGCCCGGGTGCGCACCCCGGACGGCCTGACCGACCTGCGGTTCGTCGGGATCGACGGCCCGCGCTGGATGGTGCGCGGCGTCTACCAGGGCGCCGCCGCGACCGACCCGGCCGCCGCCGGCCCGCTGCGCGAGTGCCTGGACGGGCTGGTCGTCGACCGCGGTCAGGAGGCCAAGCCGGTGCGCGAGCCGCTGCCGCTGCGCCTGCCGCGCGAGGTCGCCGATCAGGCCGCCCCGCCCGTCGAGGCCTGAGCGGGGCACCGACCGGCCCACCGGGCCGGCCCGCCGTCGGCGTACCGTCGCCGGGCCGGCCCGGGGCGGGCCGCCGGTCCCGACCCCGCGCCGGCCGGCGTACGCTGGCAGGACGGCCTCGCCCACGCAGGCCGCACCGGTGCCGGCGCGGCCTGCCGGCGGAGGAGAGGTTGACGCGGTCATGACGACCGAGGAGGGCGGCCGGGTCTCGTTCCGGCGGCTGCTGCACCGGCTCACCGCGAGCGAGGCCGAGATCGAGGCGCAGGAGCTGCGCCGGGAGAGCGCCGAGTCCGGCGGCGTGCCGGCCCGGCAGTGCGCGCGGGGCCAGGTCGTCTGCGTCAACGGCCGGCTGCGCACGGTCGTCTACACCCCCCGGACGAACCTCCCCACCCTCGAAGCCGATCTATATGATGGCAGCGACGTGGTGACCCTGGTCTGGCTCGGGCGGCGGCACATCGCCGGCATCGAGCCGGGCCGGCACCTGACGGCCAGGGGCCGGGTGGCGGTGCGCGACGACCGCAAGGTCATCTACAACCCGTACTACGAGTTGGAGCCGCCGAAGTGACGACCCGCACGCCCCCGACGGGAGGGCCGCGATGACCACCGGAGCCCAGCGGGCGGCCGAGCCCGGCACCGGGCCGGAGGACGAGGCGCCGCTGCCGACCCTCGCCGAGCAGATGGCCGACCAGCTCGGCGGCTGGCGCGGGCTGGTCGAGTCGAGCATCCCGGTGG
Organism: Micromonospora haikouensis; assembly: GCF_000876225.1. Lineage (NCBI taxonomy): Bacteria > Bacillati > Actinomycetota > Actinomycetes > Micromonosporales > Micromonosporaceae > Micromonospora > Micromonospora haikouensis. The sequence goes on from NZ_JXSX01000001.1 coordinate 2,312,410, forward strand.
TCGTCTTCGTCGTCGCCAACGTCGTCGGCGAGCTGCGCCCCGCCGTCATCGCCTCGGTGTCCGTGGCGCTGCTCATCGCCGCGCTGCGGCTGGTCCAGCGCCGGCCGGTGCGGCACGCGGTCAACGGCCTGTTCGGCATCGGCATCGGCGCGGCCATCGCCTGGCGCACCGGCGACGAGCGTGACTTCTACCTCCCCGGCATCCTCTACGGCATCGGCTACGGGCTGGCCCTGCTGGTCTCGGCCGCGGTCAAGCAGCCTCTCGTGGGCTGGATCTGGTCGGTGCTGGTGGCCAAGGGGCGCTCCGAGTGGCGGGACGACCCGCGCCTCGTGCGGACCTTCACCCAGCTCACCGTCCTGTGGGGCGTGGTGTGGCTGGCCAAGGTCGGCGTGCAGGCCGGGCTCTACCTCGCCCACCAGGACACCGCGCTCGGCGTGGCCCGGCTGGCGCTGGGCTACCCGCCGTACGCGCTGCTGCTGCTGATCACGGTCTGGACGGTGCGCCGGGTGACGCGCGAGCGGGCGGCGGGGCAGGACCCGACGGCGGCCCCGGAGCCCCTGCCCGGCGGCTGATCCTGCCGGGCGGCGGCACCGGGCACCTGCGCCCGCCCGCACCGGCGGCGTCGCCCGGCCACCAGGCTCAGCCCGCGCCGCGGGTCCGCTCGATGCTGTCCGTGCCGAGGATCACCGCGCGGACGTCGTCCTCCACCTCCGCCGTGCACACGAAGATCAGCTCGTCGCCGGCCTCGATCGGGTCGTCCGGGCTGGGCACCAGCACCCGCTTGCCGCGCAGGATGGCCACCAGGGCGGCGTCGCGGGGGATCGGCACGGCGTGGATCGGCTGCCCCACGTACGGCGCGGTCGGCGGCAGGGTGATCTCCACCAGGTTCGCCTCGCCCTGCCGGAACGTCATCAGCCGCACCAGGTCGCCGACGGTCACTGCCTCCTCGACCAGGGCCGCCATCACCCGCGGCTTGCTCACCGCGACGTCGACGCCCCACTGCTCGGTGAACAGCCACTCGTTCTCGGCCCGGTTGACCCGGGCCACCACCCGGGGCACCGCGAACTCGGTCTTGGCCAGCAGCGACACCACCAGGTTGACCTTGTCGTCCCCGGTCGCCGCGACCACCACGTCGCAGCCGGCGACGTTGGCCTCCTCCAGGCTGGCCAGCTCGCAGGCGTCGGCGAGCACCCACTCGGCCGCCGGCACCCGGTCGGGCCGCAGCATCCGGGGCTGGCGCTCGATCAGCATCACCTGGTGGCCGTTGTCGATCAGCTCCTGCGCGATCGAGCGGCCCACGTTGCCGGCGCCGGCGATGGCGATCCGCATGCTCAGTGCGCTCCTTCCGGCGGGCTGCCCGCCACCGAGGTCGCCGACGCCACGATGTCGTCGGTGACCAGCATGAAGACCTGGTCGCCCTCCTGCACGGCGGTGGAGCCGGTGGGCAGGGTGCCGATGCCGAAGCGGATCAGGTACGCCACCCGCGCCCCGCTCGCCTCCTCCAGCGCCCGCAGCGGCCGGCCGATCCAGTCCTTGTGCACCGGCACCTCGACGATCGAGACGGTGCTGGTCGGATCGCGGAAGATCTCCACGTTGCCCTCGGGCACCAGGTGGCGCAGCATCCGGTCGGCCGTCCACCGCACGGTGGCCACGGTCGGGATGCCCAGCCGCTCGTAGACCTGGGCCCGGCGCTGGTCGTAGATGCGCGCGGCGACCCGGGAGACGCCGAACGTCTCGCGGGCCAGCCGGGCCGAGATGATGTTGGAGTTGTCGCCGCTGGAGACCGCCGCGAAGGCGTCGGCCCGCTCGATTCCGGCCTGCCGGAGCACCTCGCCGTCGAAGCCCGCGCCGGTCACCGTGATGCCCGCGAAGTCCGGGCTGAGCCGGCGGAACGCGTCGGCGTCCTGGTCGATCACCGCCACCGAGTGCCCCCGGGACTCCAGGCTCTGGGCCAGGGTCGACCCGACCCGGCCGCAGCCCATGATCACGACATGCACGTGTCCCTCCCAAGGTGCGCGCACCCGTCCGCCGTCGACCCCTCGACTGCGAGCCTGCCACGTCGGGGTTACCAGCGGGGGACGACGGTACCCCGCCCGGTCGAACCTCCCGCTCCGCCACCCCCGGGCGACCACGGAACCGTGGTCGTACCCTTAGCGCTTGTGGCCAGTCCCACCTCGCTGCTGAAGCGGCTGCTCGTCGGTCGACCGTTCCGGTCCGACCGGCTCCAGCACACCCTCCTGCCGAAGCGCATCGCGCTGCCGGTCTTCGCCTCCGACGCCCTCTCCAGCGTCGCGTACGCCCCCGACGAGATCCTGCTGACGCTCTCCATCGCGGGCGCGTCGGCGTTTCTCTTCTCGCCGTGGATCGCCCTCGCCGTGGTGGTGGTGATGCTCACGGTGGTGGCCAGCTACCGGCAGAACGTGCACGCCTACCCCTCCGGGGGCGGCGACTACGAGGTGGCGACCGTCAACCTCGGCCCCCGGGCCGGCCTCGCGGTGGCCAGCGCGCTGCTGGTCGACTACGTGCTCACCGTGGCCGTGTCGGTCTCCTCCGGCGTGGCCAACCTGGGGTCGGTGGTGCCGTTCGTGGCCACCCACAAGGTGCTCATCGCCGTCAGCGCGGTGGTGCTGCTCACCGCGATGAACCTGCGCGGCCTGCGCGAGTCCGGCACCGCGTTCGCCATCCCGACGTACGGCTTCGTGATCGTCATCGGCGGCATGATCGTCACCGGCCTGGTCCGGTACTTCGTGCTCGGCCACGACCTGCGCGCGCCCAGCGCCGGCCTGGAGATCCAGGCCGAGCACAGCGTCACCGGGTTCGCCCTGGTCTTCCTGCTGCTGCGGACCTTCTCCTCCGGCTGCGCCGCGCTCACCGGCGTGGAGGCGATCTCCAACGGGGTGCCCGCGTTCAAGGCCCCGAAGAGCCGCAACGCCGCCACCACCCTGCTGCTGCTCGGCACCATCGCGGTGAGCATGCTCGTCGGCATCATCTGGCTGGCCCGGCTCACCGGCCTCCAGTTCGTCGAGGACCCCGAGCTGCAGATCCTCTCCGGCCCCGACGGGTACGTGCAGAAGACCGTCACCGCCCAGCTCGGCGAGACGGTCTTCGGCTCCGGGTCGGTGCTGCTCTACGTGGTCGCCGGGATGACCGCGCTGATCCTCTTCCTCGCCGCCAACACCGCGTTCAACGGCTTCCCGGTGCTCGGCAGCATCCTCGCCCAGGACCGCTACCTGCCCCGGCAGCTGCACACCCGGGGCGACCGGCTGGCGTTCTCCAACGGCATCGTCTTCCTCGCCGTGGCCGCGATCGTGCTCATCGTCGGCTTCCAGGCCGAGGTGACGCGGCTCATCCAGCTCTACATCGTCGGCGTCTTCGTCTCGTTCACCCTCTCCCAGGCCGGCATGATCCGGCACTGGAACCGGCACCTGCGCACCGAGCGGGACCCGCAGGCCCGCCGCCGGATGATCCGGTCCCGGGCCATCAACGCCTTCGGCATGGTGATGACCGCCGCGGTGCTGGTCATCGTGCTGATCACCAAGTTCCTGCTCGGCGCGTGGATCGCCATCGCCGCGATGGCGGTGCTCTACGTGCTGATGCTGGCCATCCGGCGGCACTACGACCGGGTCGCCGCCGAGCTGGAGCCGACCGAGGTCCGGGGCGTGCTGCCCGCCCGCAACCACGCCATCGTGCTGGTCAGCAAGCTGCACCAGCCGACGCTGCGGGCCATCGCGTACGCCCGCGCCACCCGGCCGGACACGCTCACCGCGGTGACGGTGAACGTGGACGAGAAGGACACCCGGGACCTCCAGGCCGAATGGGAGCGGCGGGAGCTGCCGGTGCCGCTGACCGTGGTCGACTCGCCGTACCGGGAGATCACCCGGCCGATCCTCGACTTCGTGGCCAACACCCGCCGGGAGTCGCCGCGCGACGTGGTCACGGTCTTCATTCCCGAGTACGTCGTCGGACGCTGGTGGGAGAACCTGTTGCACAACCAGAGCGCGCTGCGCCTCAAGGGGCGGCTGCTGTTCGAGCCGGGTGTCATGGTCACCAGCGTGCCGTGGCAGCTCGCCTCCACCGCCGGCAAGAACCTCGACCGGCTCGACGCGACGCTGAGCCGGGGACCGGCACGCGGCCCCCGGGTCGCCCCGCGCAGCACCCTGCCCCCACCGGTGCCGCCGGTGGTCTCCGCCCCGCCCGGCGAGCACGGCCCGACCGAGGGGGACCGGCGATGACCCGGCCAAGCGTGGACGCCTCCCGCGCGGGTGCCGGACCGGCCGACGGCGAGCGGCGCGGGCTGGAGGAGGCCGAGCGGGTCGAGCTGACCGTCGACGCCGTCGCCCCCGGCGGGCACTGCGTGGCCCGGGTCGACGGGCAGGTGGTCTTCGTCCGGCACGCGCTGCCCGGCGAGCGGGTGGTGGCCGAGGTCACCGAGGTGCACCGCGGGTTCGTCCGCGCCGACGCGGTGACGGTGCTCGACGCCGCGCCGCAGCGGGTCGCGCCGCCCTGCCCGTACGCGAAACCGGGTCTGTGCGGCGGCTGCGACCTGCAGCACGTCGCGCCTGCGGCCCAGCTCGACTGGAAGGCCGCGGTGGTCCGCGAGCAGCTGCGCCGCCTCGCCGGTCTCGCCGACGCGGAGATCGACCGGCTCGGGGTCCGGGTCGCGGCGCTGCCCGGCGGGCCGCTCGGCTGGCGCTCCCGGGTCCGGTACGCGGTCGACGCCGCCGGCCGGGCCGGGCTGCTCAAGCACCGCTCGCACGAGGTGGTGCCGGTCGACCGCTGCCTCATCGCCCACCCGGCGATCCAGGCGTTGCCGGTGCTGGGGCGGCCCTGGCCGGCCGCCGAGGCGGTGGAGGCGGTCGCCTCCACCGGCGGCGACGTCACCGTCACCGCCCTGCCCCCCGACGGCTCCGTGGCCGTCCCGTCCATCGACGGCCCGCAGACCGTCCGGGAGGTGGCCGCCGGCCGGGAGTGGACGCTGCCGGCGTCCGGCTTCTGGCAGGTGCACCCGGCGGCGGCCGACACCCTGGTCGGCGCGGTGCTCGACCTGCTCGACCCGCAGCCGGGCGAGTCGGCCTGGGACCTCTACGGCGGGGCGGGGCTGTTCGCCGCCGCCGTGGCCGCCCGGGTCGGCCCGGCCGCCCGGGTCACCGTCGTCGAGTCCGCCGGCGAGGGCGTCGCCGCCGCCCGGGACAACCTGCGGGACCTGCCCGGGGTCGAGGTGGTGGCGGCCCGGGTGGAGACCGCCCTGGCCCGCCGCCGGATCACCGGCCCGGTGGACCTGGTGGTGCTGGACCCGCCGCGCAGCGGGGCGGGCGCGCGGGTGGTGCGGGACGTGGTCGCGGCCGGCCCGCGCGCCGTGGCGTACGTGGCCTGCGACCCGGCCGCCTTCGCCCGGGACGTGCGCACCTTCGCCGAGGCCGGCTGGGAGCTGGCGGCGCTGCGCGGCTTCGACCTGTTCCCGATGACCCAGCACGTCGAGCTGGTCGGCCTCCTGCGACCCGGTCGGTGACCGGCGCCCGGCGCTCGGCGCCGGGTGATTGCAGGGGGCCCTTCCTTTACCGAAAGCGTTGACAGGGGGCCCTTCCTACATGCGGATCGTGGGGTTGATGTCGGGGACGTCGTACGACGGGGTGGACGTCGTCGCCGCCGAGTTCGCCGTCGACGGGGACGACCTGCGGCTGCGGCCGCTCGGCCACGTCGGCCTCGATCACGACGAGGGGCTGCGGGCGCAGATCCAGGCCGTGCTGCCGCCGCACCCGACCACCATCGAGGCGGTCTGCCGGCTGGACAACCGGCTCGGCGAGGTGTTCGCCGACGCGGCGGCGCGCGGCGTGGAGCTGGCCGGCGGGCGGGTCGACGCGGTCGTCTCGCCGGGGCAGACCGTCTTCCACTGGGTCGACGGCGGCACCGTGCGCGGCACCCTCCAGCTCGGCGCGCCGGCCCGGGTGGCCGCGCGGGTGGGCGTACCGGTGCTGTCGGACCTGCGCGCCGCCGACGTCGCCGCGGGCGGGCAGGGCGCGCCCCTGGTGCCGGCGTTCGACGCGCTGCTGCTGGGCGGCCGGTCCGGCCCGCCCCGGGCGGCGCTCAACCTGGGCGGCATCGCCAACCTCACCGTCGTCGCCCCGGGCGCGCCGACCCTCGGGTACGACGTGGGCCCGGCCAACGCGCTGCTCGACGCGGCGGCCCGGCGGTTCCTCGGCCGCCCCTGCGACCTCGACGGGGCCCGGGCGGCGGCCGGCCGGGTGCACCCCGGGCTGCTGGAGCTGCTGCTCGCCGAGCCCTACTACGCCGCGCCGCCGCCCAAGTCCACCGGCAAGGAGCTGTTCCACGCCGGGTACCTCGACGACCGGCTCGCCGCGCTCGGCGAGCCCGTGGCCGCCGACGACGTGCTGGCCACGCTGACGGAGCTGACCGCCCGGACGGTGGCCGCCGCCTGCGACCGGCATCAGGTGGCCGAGGTGGTCGCCGCCGGGGGCGGGGTGCGCAACCGGACCCTGTGGGGCCGGCTGGCCGCCCTGGGCGCGGGCCGGTGGCGGCTGCGGACCAGCGACGAGCTGGGGGTGCCGGCCCAGGCCAAGGAGGCGTACGCGTTCGCCCTGCTCGGCTGGCTGTCCTGGCACGGCCTGCCGGGGGCGGTCCCGTCGGTGACCGGGGCCCGCGAGGCGGCCGTGCTGGGCTCCTGGACGCCGGCCGGGCCGGACCGGCACGCCCCGCCGGTCGCCCCGCCGCGACGGTTGGTGATCGTCTCCTGACTGCGCACCCGGTCAGCGGGGTCGTTCACCGGCCAGGCTGCGGACTACCGGGCGGCCGATAGACTCTTCGCTCATGAGTGCTGAAGAGGACACGGCCAACCACGGCCGGCTGCTGGCCACGGTGCGGGGTCCGCAGGACGTGAAGCGGATGACCGCCGAGCAGCTGGACATCCTCGCCGCCGAGATCCGTGACTTCCTGATCGCCAAGGTCTCCCGCACCGGCGGGCACGTCGGCCCCAACCTGGGTGTGGTGGAGCTGACACTGGCGATGCACCGGGTCTTCGACTCCCCCCGGGACCGGCTCCTGTTCGACACCGGCCACCAGGCGTACGTACACAAGATCCTCACCGGCCGGCAGGACGGCTTCGACAAGCTGCGCCAGCGCGGCGGCCTCTCGGGCTACCCGAGCCAGGCCGAGAGCGAGCACGACCTGATCGAGAACTCGCACGCCTCCACCGCCCTGTCCTACGCCGACGGGCTGGCCAAGGCGTACGCGCTGCGCGGCGAGTCGCGGTCGGTGGTGGCCGTCGTCGGCGACGGGGCGCTGACCGGCGGCATGTGCTGGGAGGCGCTGAACAACATCGCCACCTCCGGCAACCCCCTGGTGATCGTGGTCAACGACAACGGCCGGTCGTACGCGCCGACCATCGGCGGCCTCGCCGACCACCTGTCGTCGCTGCGGCTCAACCCCGGCTACGAGAAGGTCCTCGACACCGTCAAGGACGCCCTCGGCTCGACGCCGCTGGTCGGCCGCCCCATGTACGAGGTGCTGCACGCCGTCAAGAAGGGCATCAAGGACGCGGTCGCCCCGCAGGCCATGTTCGAGGACCTGGGCATCAAGTACGTCGGCCCGGTCGACGGCCACGACCTGGCGGCGGTCGAGTCGGCGCTGCGGGCGGCGAAGCACTTCGGCGGCCCGGTGATCGTGCACGCGGTGACCCGCAAGGGCTACGGCTACCGGCCGGCGGAGGAGGACGAGGCCGACTGCCTGCACGGCCCCGGCGGCGCGTTCGACGTGGAGACCGGCAAGCTGGTCGCCGCGCCGTCGGTGAAGTGGACGCACGTCTTCGCCGACGAGCTGGTCGCGATCGCCGACGCCCGGCCCGACGTGGTGGGCATCACCGCCGCGATGGCCGAGCCGACCGGGATCGCCAAGCTGGCCCGCAAGCACCCCGACCGGGTCTACGACGTCGGCATCGCCGAGCAGCACGCCGCCACCTCGGCGGCCGGGCTGGCCCTCGGTGGGCTGCACCCCGTGGTGGCGGTCTACGCGACGTTCCTCAACCGGGCGTTCGACCAGGTCCTGCTGGACGTGGCGATGCACCGGCTGCCGGTGACGTTCGTGCTGGACCGGGCCGGGATCACCGGCCCGGACGGGCCGAGTCACTACGGCATCTGGGACATGTCCGTCTTCGGGGTGGTGCCGGGCCTGCGCATCGCCGCCCCCCGGGACGCCGCGACGCTGCGCGAGGAGCTGCGCGAGGCGATCGCCGTGGACGACGGCCCCACCGTGGTGCGGTTCCCGACCGGCACCGTCGCCGCCGACCTGCCGGCCGTGCGCCGGGTCGGCCCGGTCGACGTGCTGGCCGAGGCGGACCGCGCCGACGTGCTGCTGGTCGCGGTCGGCTCGTTCGGCCACCTCGGCATGGAGGTCGCCGCCCGGGTCGCCGAGCAGGGCTACGGGGTGACCGTGGTCGACCCGCGCTGGGTGCGCCCGGTCCCCGCCGAGCTGGTCGAGCTGGCCGCCGGCCACCGGCTCGTCGTCACCGTCGAGGACGGCGTGCGCGTCGGCGGCGTCGGCGACGCCCTCGCCCAGGCGATGCGGGACGCCGACGTCCGGGTGCCGCTGCGGGACCTGGGGGTGCCGGCCGACTGGCACCCGCACGGCACCCGCGCGCAGATCCTCGCCGACCTGGGCCTCACCGCCCAGGACGTGGCCCGCGACGTCACCGGCTGGATCTCCCGCCTCGACGAGCAGCAGGCCGAGCCGGTCCGCCTGCCCAACTGAGTGCAAGGGGCCCCTTCTCGACGCCAGGCGTCGAGAAGGGGCCCCTTCTCCTCTGCCCGCCGTGGGGCCGCGTGTCGCGGCGGGGCCGCGTCGCCAACCGGCCCCGGCCGGGGGCGGGTTAGCGGCCGCCGACCGAGCGGTAGTAGGTCTTCTCCGCGCCGGCCAGGCTGAACGTCGCCTTGCTCGTCGGCTGCGGCACCACCACCAGCCCCGGCCGGTCGACCAGCCGGGGCGTGCCCGGGGGCACCGACAGCGACGTGTAGCGGTTGGCCCGCCAGCTCAGCACCACCAGCGGCTGCCCCGGCACCGGCAGCACGTACGCCTGCAGCGTGTTGGCCCGGTCGGCCGGCGAGAACACCGGGTCGCCGGCCGCCGGGCGGTAGACGACGGCCGTCATCGTCCCCGTGCCGGTCTCCCAGCTCAGCTGCTCCAGGTCGGCCGGGTCGCCCCCGCCGAGGGCCACCTCGCCGAGCGCGCGCACGCTCACCTTGCCCCTTGGCCACGACTCCGGCACGGCGCGGGGCGCGTCCCGGTCGCCGATGCGGCGCGGGATGCTGCCGAACGGGCCCCGCTCGTCGGCCAGCTCGCAGGTGTCCAGGTCGTCCAGCGCCCGCCGGCCCGAGCCCGTCTCGTCCCGCACCAGGGGGTAGCGGGGGTCCGTGGTGGCCGTACCCAGGTCGAGCAGGCGGTCGGCGGCCCGGCCGCGCGGCAGCGAGCTGGTGGCCCGCAGCGTCGCGGTCAGCGGCACCGCCTGGCAGGCCGGCACGTCCACCAGGTCGGTCAGCCCGTCGCGGGTGACCAGGGCCCGGCCCTTCGGGCCGAGCAGCCGCTCCACCCGCTCCGAGAGCAGGTAGCGACGCCCGGCGCTGGTCTGCACGGGCAGCACGTCGGAGTAGACGAGGTAGCCGGGGTCGGTGTATTCGCTGGCCCGGTCGACCACGTAGCGGTTGCCGTCGCGCTTCAGCTGCAGCAGCCAGGAGGCGCTCTCGCCGGGGACGTCGGCGGCCACCAGGGCCAGCGGCGTGCCGTCGGCCTCGCCGGACCACAGGATCCCCGAGGAGGGCAGGTGCGCCCGGTCGTCGACCGGCGTCCGCCAGGCCCGGACCGCGTCGGTCACCGCCGCCGTCGCCGCCGCGTCGCCGGCCAGGCTGCCCCGTGCCGGCCACACCCGCAGCGTGCCGTCCAGGCTGTCGTAGCCCACCGGGAGGGCGTCGGGCTTGCGGTCGGCGACCGGTCCGCAGGCCGTCGCGGTCAGCAGGAGGGCGAGCAGCGCGGTGGCCGTCCCGCCGTGCCGGCGCGCTGAAGCCACCTGTTACGCCCCCGATCGCGTCGCCGGTCGTGTTGCGCCCCACATGGTACGAGACGGCGGCCGGCCGCGAACCGGCACCTCGATCCCCGGCCGCGAGCCGCGCGCCGACCGCCCACAAGGGACGCAACGGTGATTGTCGGGCGCGGCCCCGCCTCCGGTAGACTCCGCCGACTGTGACTCCTGCCGAGCCCCTGACCGTCGAGCCTCCGACCGTCGAGCCCCCGGCCGGCGCGGAGCCCGCAGCCGCCCCGCCGCCCGCCGGAGCCCCGCAGCCCGCCGCCGCAGCCCCCTCCTCGACCGCGACCGCCGTGGCCCCGGCCGGATCCGCCGGGTCCCGCAGCCGGCGGCGCTGGCGGTGGACGCCCCGGCGGCGCGACCTCGCCGTCTACGGCCTCTTCCTGCTCGCCGCGCTCTGGGTGACCAGCCAGATCTGGGTCGACCCCGCCGGCCGGGTCGCCTCGCTCTACAGCAGCGACCCCGCCCAGGTGCAGTTCTTCCTCGCCCATTCCGTGCGGGTGGTGCTGCACGGCGAGTTCCCGTTCTACACCGACCAGTTCAACTACCCCGACGGGGTCAACCTGATGGCCAACACGGCCGTCCTGGCGCTGGGCATCCCGATGGTGCCGGTGACCCTGCTGTTCGGGCCCGCCGTCTCCTTTGTGGTGCTGGTCACCTGCGGCCTCGCCGGCACCGCCGCCGCCTGGTACCGGGTGCTGTCCCGGCACGTCGTGCGCAACCCGCTCGCCGCCGCCGTGGGCGGCTGGTTCTGCGGGTTCTCCCCGGCGATGCTCTCGCACGCCAACTGGCACCCGAACATCATCAGCCAGTTCCTGCTGCCGTTCATCGTCTGGCGGGTGCTGGTGATCACCCGCTCGAAGCGGCCGGTCCGCGACGGGGCGCTGCTGGCGCTGCTGGTCACCGTGCAGGCGTTCATCAACGAGGAGATCCTGCTCTTCACGGCGATGGCCTGCGGGGTGTTCCTGATCGCCGTGCTGGTGCAGCGGCCGGGGCTGTGGTCGTCCGCGTGGCGGCCCCTGGGCGTCGCCGTGGCGGTGTGCACCGTGCTGGCCGGGTCGCTGCTGGCGTACCCGCTCTACGTGCAGTTCGCCGGGCCGATGGCATACCACGGGCTCAGCGACGCCGTCCGCGACTACGGCAACGACATCGCCGCGTTCTTCGCCCCCGGCTCGCCCACCCTCGGCGGCAACGAACGCGCCAACGTCAACCTCGCGCCGAACTACTCGGAGGAGAACGCCTTCCTCGGCTGGAGCCTCGCCCTCATCGCCGTCGGCATCGTGCTCTGGCTGCGCCGCGAGCCGATCGTCCGCGCCCTCGCCGCGACCGGCGCGTTCTTCGCGCTGCTCTCCCTCGGCGAGCGGGTGTCCTGGTGGGACCGGGAGCTGTTCACCGGCCCCTGGGAGTTCCTGGTGCGGCTGCCGCTGCTCGACGCCGTCGTGCCCACCCGGTTCGGCATGATCACCACCGTGGTGGTGGGGGTGCTGCTCGCCGTGGCCGTCGAGCGGGTCTGGGCGCTGCGCACGGCCGAGGCCCGCACCATGCGTACCCTCGGGGTGGCCGCGCTGGTCATGGCGCTGCTGCCGATCGCGCCGATGCCGCTGAAGGTCACCTCCCGCCCGCCGGTGCCGAAGTTCATCACCGCCGACCGGTGGCGTGACTACGTCGGCCCCGACCAGACCCTCGTGCCGATCCCGGTGCCGAGCATGGGCAACACGCACGGGATGCGGTGGGCCGCCACCACCAACCTCGACTTCAAGATCCCGGGCGGCTACTTCCTCGCCCCGCGCAACGGCAACACCGGCGACCCGGGCCGGTTCGGCGGGCGGCCCAGCGGCGTCGGCGAGCTGCTGGAGGACGTGGCCAGCACCGGCCGCACCCCGAAGCTCGACGACCGCCAGCGCCGCCGCTCGCTGGACGAGCTGCGGCACTGGCGGGCCGCGATCCTGGTGCTCCCGGTCGGCCAGCACAACGCCGAGCCGCTGCGGCGTACCGTCGAGGACCTGGTCGGCCCGGCGCGCCGCGAGCTGGACGTCTGGGTCTGGGACGTGCGGACCCTGACCGGCCCGTCGGCCTGATGGCCGCGCCCGCCGCCGACGTCGCGCCGGGCGGGCGGCGGCAGCCGGGCCCGCCGCCGGTCGCCGTCCGGCCCCGGCGGGTACGCAGCGTCGACGCCGCCGTCGCCGCCGGCTACCTCGGCCTGGCGGTGCTGCTCACCAGCCGCCAGTGGGGCCGGCCCGACCGGCTGTTCCACCAGGACAACGACCAGATGTTGTTCGAGTGGATGCTCGCCCGGGCGGCCCGCGCGGTCACCGCCGGGGAGAACCCGCTGCACAGCGCGGCCCTGAACGCCCCGGACGGGGTGAACCTGATGGCCAACACGTCGGTGCTCGGGCTGGGTGTGCCGCTGGCCCCGGTGACGCTGCTGTTCGGCACGCAGGCGGCCTTCCTCGTGGCGGTCGTGGTCAGCCTGGCCGGCACCGCCACCGCCTGGTACGTCCTGCTGGCCCGCCGGCTGGTCGGCTCCCGCGTCGCCGCCGCCGTCGGCGGCCTCGTCTGCGGCTTCGCCCCCGGCATGGTGGCCCAGGCCGGGGCGCACCTGCACATGGCCGCCCAGTTCCTGGTGCCGCCGATCCTGGCGCTGGTGTTCCGGCCCGGCACCGACCGGGTCCGCCGGCACGGGGTGGCGCTCGGGCTGCTCGTGGCGTATCAGGTCTTCGTCGGCGAGGAACTGCTCGTCTTCCTGGCGCTCGCCGCCGGGGTGTTCGCCGTGGCGTACGCCCTCGCCGACCGGGCGGCGGCCCGCCGGCTGGCACCCGCCCTCCTCGGCCGGCTCGGCGTGGGCGCGCTGGTGGCGGGGGCGCTGCTGGCGTATCCGCTGTGGTTCCAGTTCCTCGGCCCGCAGCACTACCGGGGGATGCCCTTCCACGCGCGGGGCTTTCAGCTCGACGCGGCCTCGTTCACCGCGTCGGCCCGGCAGACGGTCCTCGGCGACGGGTACGTGCCCGGACTGCTCTCGCCGAACCCCACCGAGGAGAACTCGTTCTTCGGGCCGGGCCTGCTGGTGCTCGCCGTGGTGGTCGTGGTCTGGCTGTGGCGTCGGCCGCTGGTGCGGGCCCTCGCCGCCGTCGGGCTGCTCGCCGCGCTGTTCTCCCTCGGCGACACCGTGCGGGTCGACGGCGCGTCGACCGGGCTGCCCGGGCCGTACCGGCTGCTGGCCGGGGTGCCGCTGCTCGACCTCGTGGTGCCGGCCCGGTTCGCCCTGATCTGCGTGCCGGTGCTGGGGGTGCTGGTCGCCCTCTCGCTGGACCGGGCGCTCGCCCTGGGCTCCGGGGCGGCAACGGCCGGCGACCGGCCGGGGGTGCCGGTGCGGCTGCTCTGGGGCGGGGCCGTGGCCGCCGCGCTGCTCCCGCTGGCCCCCACGCCGATCCGGACCGTGCCGACGTGGCCGGTGCCGGCGTTCGTGGCCGACGGCGGCTGGCGGGCGTACGTGCCGGCCGGGCGGACCCTCGTGCCGGTGCCGCCGGTGACCGGCGCGGGGGTGAGCCCGGCGACGTTCTGGTCGGCCCGCACCGGGCTGGCCTTCACCGCGCCGGGCGGCTACTTCATCGGCCCGAGCGCCGCCGCCGACCCGACCGCACACTGGGGCGCGCCCGACCGCCCGACGGCGGCGCTGCTGCGCCGGGCGGCCGAGACCGGCGAGGTGCCGGTGGTGACCGACGCGGACCGCCGGCAGGCGGTGGCCGACCTGCGGCACTGGCGGGCGGCGGTGCTGGTGCAGGGCGGGCTGCACCGGGGCGAGGCGGTCCGCCGCACCGTCGACGCGCTCGTCGGCCCGGGGCGCGAGGTCGACGGCGCGTGGGTGTGGGACGTACGCCCCCTGGTCGGCTGACGCCGCTCCCTCACACCTGCCAGAGCCAGACGTCGTCGACGCGCTGCGGCGGGCCGAGCAGGGCGGTCATCAGCTCGCGCAGGACCGCCTCGCGGGGATGCGCGCCGAGGACCACCACGGACGCCTTCCAGTAGCGCAGGTCCTCGGCGGCCTGCCGGCGGTTCTCCTCGGTCAGCGGCGGCACGACGCCGGCGTCCATCGTGGAGTAGATGAGGGTGCTGGTCGGCCGGTTCGGGGCGCCGAAGACGCCCTCGCCGTCGGGGTTCGGCCCGATGAAGTAGCCGCCGGGGATCGGGAACTCGTGCCCGGTCAGCGCGCTCCAGCGCAGCGTGGGCAGGCCGTGCACGTTGCTCGGGATCGGCACCGGCACCAGGGTCCGGCCCGCCGGGACGTACGGCCGCCAGCCGCCGGAGGTGATGAAGTGCGGCGGCGGGTCGATCCGCTCGGCGGGCAGCGGGCGGGGGACCAGCGGCAGCACGGCGAGCGCGAGCGCCGCGTACCCGACGGGGCGCAGCCAGCGGCCCGCCCGGCCGGCGGTCCCGGCTCCGGTCCCGGTCCCGGCCGGCGCGGTGCGGGCCAGCGCGTCCCAGGCCAGGGCGAGCAGCACGCCGACGGCGGCGGCCACCACCAGGGCCAGCCGGGTGGGCATCATCATCTCCACCAGCGGCAGGTCGTCCGGGATGTACGCCCACGGCCCGTCGATCGTGGTCTCCGCCCCGTCGAAGCGCACCACCGGGCCGATCGAGGCGACGGTGAACACGACCACCAGCACGGCGACGATCCGGGCGGCCAGCGACCGGCGCACCAGCAGCGCCAGCGCGACCAGCGCCACCAGCACCAGCGGCCAGCCGAACCAGGTGTTCTGCTCGGTGAGGCCGATGGTCTTCTCCACCGCCTCGTCGCCGGCCACGGTGTCCCGGGCGAACGTGACGAAGGCCACCAGGTCCTCGCCCCAGTTGTGGAACACCCCGCCCTGCAACCCCCGGTAGGACTGCGGGCCGTTGAACTGGAACCAGATCGGGTACGCCGTGAGTAGCAGCGCCAGCGCGCCGCCGAGGCCGAGCGCGGATCCGAAACCGCGGGCGCGGGCCCACGCCGCCCGGGGTCGCTGCGCCGCGTACGCCAGCACGACCACCAGGCAGGCCAGCGCCGTGAGCAGCAGCATCTCCTCGTTGATGAAGATCTGGTATGCCACCAGCAGCCCCAGCACCACCCCGTCTCGCCGCCAGCTGCGCCCCGCCGCGCCCAGCAGCAGCACCCGCGCCACGATCAGCGGCAGCAGGTAGTTGGAGACGAAGTTCGGCTGCCCGTTGGCGTGGTGCACGATGCCGGGCGCGAAACCGAGGAACGCGCCGCCGAGGAACGCCGCCGCGCGCGAACGCACCAGGTGCCGCGACAGCATCCAGTACGAGGTGGCCGCCGTCGCCGCGAGCGCCCCGCCCAGGTAGAGGGCGTACGTCACCTGCGGGCCGAACAGCAGCGTCACCGGCGCCAGCGGCAGGGTCGCGCCGAGCAGCGACGTGTTCGCCATCATGTTCACCCCGTCCGGGGCGTTCTGGCGGGTGGAGAACAACGGGTTCTCCAGGTGCTGCACGGAGTACGCGCCGTGGGCGAAGAGCCACTCGAACCAGCTGTGGTCGGTCGGCAGGTGCGACGACACGCGGTGCTCGACGTCGCCCCAGTAGTTGAGGCACACGAGGACGCCGAGGAGCACGTACGCTCCGATGGCCAGCAGGTCGGCGCGGGCCGGCCGCCAGCGGGGCCGGCGGGGTGTGCCTGTGCCCGCCGCCCCGGGCCCGGTCGACTCGGCCCGCGTTTCGACGGGTGCGGAGTCGACGGGTGCGGAGTCGGAGTTCAGCGAGGGGTCTACCACCGGCACGGCCACGACGCGCCATCGTACAGGCGCGTGCGCGCGGTCCCGGTCGGCCGGTGCGCCCCGCGGCGGCCCGGGAGGACGCGCCGCCGGAGCGCCGGCCACGGCCCGGGAAGGAGCGAGGGTGACGCTGATCGACCTCGGCGAGGTGCGCGGCGACCGGGAGCCGGAGCCCGCGCCCCGGCCGCCCCGGGCGGTGGGCCGGCCGTTACGGGTGGCGCTGGCCGGCGTGCTCGCGCTGTTCGTCCTGGCCTCGTCGGCGCCCGTGGCGCGCCCCGCGTCGGCGGTGCTCGGCGGCCAGCTGGGCTCCCAGGTCGTCGTCCTCGGCGGCCGGGTCTACGTGCTGGCCCCGGAGGTGGGCAGCGGCGGGTCCCGCGAGGTGACCGCCCACGGGACGCCCGCCGGGGCGGGGGCCGGCATCCGGACGCTGTGGCACATGGCCGTGGCGAGCACCGGTCGACTGGTCGGCGTGCAGGAGCGGGACGGCGTCGCCCTGCTCGTCGACTACCAGCCGGACGGGGTGGAGACCATCGCCGTGGACGCGGCGACCGGCGAGCGGCGCTGGCAGCAGGCCGGCTACCCGGCGCTCGCGGCCGGCGGGGGGCTGCTGCTCCTCGGCGACGACGTCGAGCGGGGCGAGCTGCGGTCGGTGGACCCGACGTCGGGCCGCGTCCGGTGGTCGGTGCCGGGTCACCTGGGTTGGGCGGCCTTCGACGACCGCGACGCGGACGGGGCGGCCGAGCAGGTGGCGCTGGTCACCGCCGCCGGCGGGATCGAGCTGCGCGACGCGGTCTCCGGGGCGGTGCGGGCGGGCCTCGCCGCGCCGCCCGGCGGCTGGCAGGGGAGCCTGCAGGTCGAGGTCGCCGGTGACCTGCTGCTGGCCTCCGAACAGGACGAGGAGGAGGGCGAGGTCCGGCGGGTGACCGCGTACGGGCTCGCTGGGCTGGACCGGCGCTGGGCGGTGGAGCGGCCGAGCTTCGGCTACGCGGGGGCGTGCGGAGCGGTGCTCTGCGCCGTCGCGTACCGGGGCTCCGGACTGTCCGGGCTGGACCCGGCGACCGGTGGGGTCCGGTGGACGAACCCCCGCTGGCAGACCGTCGTCGCGGTGCGCGGCGACCGGCTCCTGGCGATCGCCGACGACCAGGCGGGCGGCACGACCAGCCACCTCGGCGTGCTGGACGCCGCGACCGGGCGGGAGGTCGCCGACCTGGGGCGCTGGGACCTGGCGTTCAGCCGCACCCCGGACGGGCCGTACTACGGCACCCGGCCCGACCGCGACGGCGGCGGCCTGGTCGTCGCCGAGCTGGACCTGGCGGGGGCGGCGGTCCGGCTGCGCGACGTGCTGCCCGGCGCGGCGGGGGACTGCGCCGCCGACGGCCGCGACATCGTCTGCCGCCGGCAGTCCGGCACGTACGGCTGGTGGCGGCTGCCCGCCTGACGGCGGCCCCGCCCCACGGTCCTCCCCGCCCGGCGGCTGCCCGCCCGAACGCCCGGCCGGGCCGGGTGCCACGCTGGTTTGGTGGCCGGCACTAGGTTGTCGGGAGGTCGGCCGGCGAGGAGGCGGGTATGCGGGTGTTGGTGGTCGAGGACGAGCGCAACCTCGCCGACGCGATCGCGCGCGGGCTGCGCAAGCGCGGCATGGCCGTCGACGTCGCCTACGACGGCGACAGCGGCCACGAGATGGCGTTCGTCACCCGGTACGACGTGGTGGTGCTGGATCGGGACCTGCCCGGCATCCACGGCGACCAGATCTGCGCCGAGCTGGCCGCCTCCGGCACGTTGACCCGGGTGCTCATGCTCACCGCCAGCGGCACCGTCGCCGACCGGGTCGAGGGGCTGCAGCTCGGCGCGGACGACTACCTGCCCAAGCCGTTCGCCTTCGACGAACTCGTCGCCCGGGTGCAGGCGCTGGGCCGGCGGGCCACCCCGGCCGCCCCGCCCGTGCTGGCCGTCGCCGACCTGGTGCTCGACCCGGCCCGCCGGGTGGTGACGCGGGGCGGTGCGGCGGTCGACCTGACCAACAAGGAGTTCGGGGTGCTGGCCGAGCTGCTCAAGGCGCGCGGCGCCGTCGTCTCCAGCGAGGAGCTGCTGGAGCGGGTCTGGGACGCCAACACCGACCCGTTCACCACCATCGTCCGGGTGACCGTGATGACGCTGCGCCGCAAGCTCGGCGACCCGCCGCTGATCGAGACGGTGGTCGGCGCCGGCTACCGCACCGCCGAGGGGCTGTCGTGAGCGTCCGCCTGCGGCCGACCCTGCGGCTGCGCCTCACGCTGCTCAACGGGGTGCTGCTGGTGGGCGCCGGGACGATCCTGGTGCTGCTGGCCTGGCTGCTGGTCCGCGACGCGCTGCGCCCCACCGACGAGCTGCTGCCCGGCACCACCGTGCTGCTGGCCGACGGCCGGTCCCTCGACGCGGGGGAGTGGCAGCGGCAGCTCGTCGACGCCGCGTCCCGGGAGCTGCTGGTCAAGGGCCTGCTGGCGCTGCTGGCGATCAGCGTGGTCGGGGTGGCCGGCGCGTACGCGGTGGCGGGCCGGGCGCTGCGCCCGCTGCACCAGGTCACCGCGACCGCCCAGCGCCTCGGCGAGGCCACCCTCGACCAGCGGATCGGCTGGTCCGGGGCGGACGACGAGGTGGCGGAGCTGGCCAAGACGTTCGACGCGATGCTGGACCGGATCGCCGCCGCGTTCGAGGCGCAGAAGCGGTTCGTCGCCAACGCCTCGCACGAGCTGCGTACCCCCCTCGCGGTGATGCGGACCGAGATCGACGTGACGCTCAGCGACGACGAGGCGGACGCCGCCGAGTACCGCCGGATGGCCACCGTGGTCCGCGACGCCTCGGAACGGGCCAACGGTCTGGTCGACGCCCTGCTGGTGCTGGCCCGCAGCGAGGCCCAGGCGGGGCGGCGGCTGGGCCGGCGCACCGAGTGCGACCTGGCCGCCGGCACCGCCAACGCGTTGTCGGCCGTGCGCCGGGAGGTGGAGCGGATCGGGCTGCGGGTGCAGACGTCGCTGGAGCCCGCGCCGGTGGTGGGCGATCCCGGTCTGCTGGACCGGCTGGCCGGCAACCTGATCGAGAACGCGGTGCGCTACAACCACCTGCACGGCCGGATCACGGTGCGCACCGGCACGGACGGCTGCACGTCCTGGCTGGTGGTCGCCAACACCGGCTTCGAGGTCAGCCCGGGCGACGTGCCGGGCCTGTTCGAGCCGTTCCGCCGGGGCGGGCAGGAACGCACCGGGGCGCGGGGCTCCGGGTTGGGCCTGTCCATCGTCCGGGCGGTCTGCGACGCGCACGGCGGCACGGTGCGGGTGTTCGCGCAGCCCGGCGGTGGCCTGGAGGTGACGGTGACCCTGCCGGCCGCGGACGCCGTGCCCGCCGTCGCCGGCCCTTCCCCCGCCGGGCGGTCCTGACGGTCGGCCTGGCCGGCGGCCCGCCGGGCGGCCCTGACCTGGCCCCGGGGCCGGTCGTGATCGGCTGTTCGTGTGCCCCGCCCGGCTGACCCGGCGGGGTCCGCCTCCGGCGGGCAGCCCGACGTCGGGTGCTCGGGTGGAGCCGTCGCGCGGTTGGGGCAGAATCGGACGGCGCCGCTGGACTCGGCGGGCTCGGGTGCGTGAAGGTGTGATGGCGCCATGCCTCACGTGGTGCGCGCCGCCGAGCCGGCCGTCCCCGGCGGCCCGGCTGTGAGCCGCACCTCCGTCCGCACGTGCTCCGGGAGTTGCCCGTGATTCGTTCCTCGTCCCTGACCCGCCGCGCCCCGGCGGTCCTCGCCGCGATCGCGCTGACCGCCGCCGGTCTCGTCGCCGGCAGCCCGGCGAGCGCCGCGCCCGACCACGACAAGGTGGTCTCCGCCGTCCCGTCCACGGCGTCGCCGGACATCGTGGACGGCACCGTGTTCGCCATCCACGACGCCGGCACGAAGATCATCGCGGCGGGCTCGTTCACCACGGTGCAGAACCGCAACTCGGACGTGGACATCACCCGCAACTACGTGCTCGCCTTCGACAAGGCCACCGGCGCGGTGGACACCGCCTTCGTGCCGGTCGTCGACAACGAGGTGAACGCGGTGGCGGCCGGCCCGACCGCCGGCACGGTCTACCTGGCCGGCAAGTTCAACACGGTCAACGGGGTGACCCGGCGCAAGCTGGCGCTGGTCAACGTCGCCACCGGGGCCACCGTGACCAGCTTCGCCGGGCCGGCGTTCAACGGCCTCGTCGACGACGTCGCCCTGGTCGGCGACCGGCTGCTCGTCGGCGGCATCTTCACCACCGCCGGCAACGCCAACCCGCGCGGCGGCCTCGCCTCGCTCAACGCCACCACCGGCGCGCTGGACAGCTACCTGACCACCACGCTCACCGAGAACCACAACTACGACGGGGTGAGCGGGTCCAAGGCCGGCGTCGGCGCGGAGAAGCTCGCGCTCTCCCCGGACGGCACCCAGCTCGTCGTGATCGGCAACTTCAAGAAGGCCGACGGGGTGCTGCACGACCAGATCGTGCGGCTGGACCTCGGTGCGACCGCCGCGACCGTCGCCGACTGGAACACCAGCCGGTACACCCCGCGCTGCTCGTGGAAGGCGTTCGACTCGTACATGCGGGACGTGGCCTTCGCCCCGGACGGCAGCTACTTCGTGGTGGTCACCACCGGCGGCCAGTACAGCGGGTCGCTCTGCGACACCGCCGCCCGCTGGGAGGCCGCCGCGACCGGCGACGCCCAGCAGCCCACCTGGGTGAACTACTCCGGCGGCGACACCTTCCTCTCGGTCGGCATCAGCGAGCAGGCCGTCTACGTCGGCGGGCACCTGCGCTGGCTCAACAACACCTTCGGCGGCGACAGCGCGCAGGCCGGGGCCATCGGCCGGGCCAGCATCGCCGCCCTCGACCCGCGCAACGGGCTGCCGCTGTCGTGGAACCCGGGCCGGCACCCGCGCGGTTACGGCGTGGCCGAGATGCTGGTCACCCCGCAGGGCATCTGGCTGGGCTCCGACCAGTCCTGGATCGGCAACTTCCAGTACCGGCGGGAGCGGATCGCGTTCTTCCCGCTGACCGGCGGCAAGGCCCCGCACCCGACCACCACGGCCGGCCTGCCCGGCACGGTCTACCAGGCCGGCGTGCCGGTGCCGACGAACGTGCTGTACCGGGTCAACGCCGCCGGCCCCGCCGTCGCGTCGACCGACAACGGGCCGGACTGGAGCGCCGACACCGCCGACGCGCCCAGCCCGTACCACAACACCGGCAGCAGCGCCGCGAGCTACGGGGTCGTGCCCAACCTCGACGGGACCGTCCCGGCCGGCACCCCGGCCGCGCTCTACAGCACCGAGCGGTGGGACGGCACCGGCGCCCCGGAGATGCAGTGGGACTTCCCGGTGCCCGCCGGCACCGAGGTCACCGTCCGGCTCTACCTGGCCAACCGGTACGCCGGCACCGGCACCCCCGGCAAGCGGGTCTTCGACGTGACCCTGGACGGCACGCTCGTCCTGAACGACCTCGACCTCGCGGTCACGCCGGGACACGACACCGGGACCATGCGGGCGTTCACGATCGTCAGCGACGGCAACGTCGACATCGACTTCGGGCACGTGGTGGAGAACCCGCTCGTCAACGCCATCGAGATCGTCAAGACCGGCCCGCCGCCCGCCGGCACCGGCGACGAGGTGCAGGCCCGCTCGTACGACGGGGCGACCACGGTCGGCGCGGCCACCCCGGTCGCCAACCCCGACGACACGGACTGGTCGGAGGCGAAGGGCGCGTTCTGGGTCGGCGGCACCCTGTTCTACGGGATGGGCGGCGCGCTCCAGCGGCGCACCTTCGACGGGACGACCTTCGGCACGCCGAGCCTCGTCGACCCGTACCACGACGCCTACTGGGACACGGTGGAGACCGACTCCGGCCCGGCCGGGCAGACGTACGCCGGGGTCACCACCAACTTCTACCCGGAGATCGCCAACGTCACCGGCATGCTCTACACCAACGGCCGGCTCTACTACACCCTCGCCGGCCAGAACGGTCTGTTCTGGCGCTGGTTCACCCCGGACAGCGGCGCGGTCGGCGCCGACAAGTTCACCGTCGCGGGGGTGACCGGGTTCGCCGACACCGGGTCGATCTTCCTCGCCGGCGGCACCCTCTACCGGGTCAGCCGCTCGACCGGCGCGCTGGCCTCCACCGCGTGGGCCGGCGGCGTGCCCACCGGCGCGTTCACCACCGTCAGCGGCCCCGCCGTCGACGGGGTCAACTGGCGCGCCAAGGCCGTCTTCGTCGGCCCGTAGACCCCCGCCGCACCACGGGGGCACCCCGGCCCGGCTCCGCGTTCGCGCGGCGCCGGGCCGGTGCCCTTTCCGGGGTACGCGTCGACCGGGCCCCGCCGCGCGTCCCGGCGGAAACGGCGTTGCGGGGCGGCCGGTGGCGTGCCAGGATCGTCCCCGTCAGCCCGACGGCCGGAGGGAGGTGCGGTTGATGTCCACCACGACCAGTCCCGCGCCCCGCTCCACCCGCCGCTGACCTCTGTCGATCCCGCGGGGCGCCCACTCCACCACGGAGGCGACCGTGAGCGCACGGATCAGGAACATCAGCATCGACTGTCACGACACCTACGCCCTGGCCGGGTTCTGGGCGCAGGTGTTCGGCACCGGGCGGCAGCCCGACGACCACCCCGGCGACCCGGAGGCGATGGTGCTCACCGCCGACGGGGAGACCGTGCTGTTCCTCCAGGTGCCGGAGGGCAAGACGGTGAAGAACCGGGTCCACCTGTGCCTGGAGCCGGCCGACCGGTCCCGCGACGCCGAGGTCGAGCGGCTGCTCGCCCTCGGCGCGACCCAGGTCGACGACCAGCGGCGGCCGGACGGCACCGGCTGGGTGGTGCTCGCCGACCCGGAGGGCAACGAGTTCTGCGTGCTGCGCAGCGCCGCCGAGCGGGCCGCGTCGGCCTAGCCCCGGTAACGGGCCGGGCCCCCGCGCACCGCGCGGGGGCCCGGCCCGGTCACGCCTGGGCCGCCTCGCGTGAGGGGCCCGGTCGCCTGATGGTCAGGAGCGCTGCTCGATCTGGCCGCGCATCGTGACGAACTCTGCCTCCGCCTCCTTGGCGGACTTGAAGAACACCACGATCATGCCGAGGCTGCCCCGGTCGGCCCAGACGCAGACGCCCAGCGGCATGCCCGCGGTCTTGCCGTCGCCGCAGCGCGCCTCGCCGCCGAGCGGGCCCGGCTCGGTCGCGGTCATCTCCTGGACGGTCAGCTGGGTCTTGAGGCCGGCGATCGCGTCGTCCAGCTCCTTCTTCGGGTCCGCCAGCACGCCCGACGCCGCCGCGACCATCACGAGGTCCTGCTTCGTTGCGTCGCCGTAGAACGCCCCGGCGGTGCTGGTCTCGTTCTGCACGGTCGACTTCATGTCGGCGACCAGCTCGTCCGACAGCTTCGTCAGCTCCGGGTCGGTGACCTGCTTGCGGCCGGCGAGGGTGGCCGGGGCGGTGACCCGGGTGTTGGTGGCGTCGACCACGTCGCCGACCTCGTCCTTGACGGCGAACCAGGTGATCGCCGCGCCGCCGAGGCAGAGCACGAGCACCACGGCCAGGACGATGAGCACGATCTTGCCGGCCTTGGACTTCTTCGGCGGCAGCGGCGCGGCGGACGGCTCGCCGTAGGGCTGGCCGGCCGGCGGCGGGTAGCCGCCCGGCTGCTGCGGGGCGGGCTGCTCCCCGTAGGGCTGCTGCGGATAGGGGTTGCCCGACGGCTGGGACATGTCGATTCAGCTCCAGTTAGTTGATCAGGAGCGGTGATCGTAGCCAGACCCACCGACAGCCGCCGACCCCGCCGGGGCGAAGGTGAGGTGAACGACGATCGCGGCGGCCGGGACGCCCACGAAAGGGACGCCCGGCCGCCGCGATCGCGGGGGAGCGGGGAGGATCAGGCGGGCAGGCTGGCCACGCCGGGCGGCAGGAACCGCCGGCCGGTCACCCGCTCGCTGGTGCCCGTCCGGTCCAGGTACGGCGTGACGCCGCCCAGGTGGAACGGCCACCCCGCGCCGAGGATCAGGCACAGGTCGATGTCCTGCGCCTCGGCGACGACGCCCTCGTCGAGCATCAGCCGCACCTCCTGCGCCAGCGCGTCGAGCGCGTTGCGCCGCACCTGCTCGGCGGTCAGCGGCTCGTCGCCGACGACCAGCAGCTTGGCGACGTCGGCGTTGATCTCGTCGTCGACCACGATCGGCTGACCCGACTCGGCGATCCGGCGCAGGTTCTCGCTGACGGCGAACCGGTCCGGGAACGCGCCGTGCAGGGTGCCGCCCACGTGGTACGCCACGGCCGGGCCGACGAGCTGGAGCAGGGCGAGCGGGCGCATCGGCAGGCCCAGCGGGTCCAGCGCGGCGTTCGCCACGTCCAGCGGGGTGCCGGCGTCGACGGCGGCGAAGACGGTGCCGAGGAAGCGGGTGAGCAGCCTGTTCACCACGAACGCCGGGGCGTCGGACACCAGCACGCTCGACTTCTTCAGCTGCTTGCCGACCGCGAACGCGGTGGCCAGGGTGGCGTCGTCGGTGCGCTCGCCCCGGACGATCTCCAGCAGCGGCAGCACCGCGACCGGGTTGAAGAAGTGGAAGCCGACCACCCGCTCCGGGTGCTCCAGCTCGGCGGCCATCGCGGTGACCGACAGGCTGGACGTGTTCGTGGCGAGCACCGCCTCCGGGGAGACGATCTTCTCCAGCTCGGCCCAGACCTGCTTCTTGACGTCCAGGTCCTCGAACACGGCCTCGATGACGAAGTCGGCGTCGGCGAACGCGGCCTTGTCGACCGAGCCGCTGACCAGCCCGTACAGCTTGGCGGCCGTGCCCTTGTCCATCCGGCCCTTGCTGACGGCCTTCTCGATCTGGGTGTGCACGTAGCCCACGCCCTTGTCGACGCGGCCCTGGTCGAGGTCGGTCATGACGACCGGCACCTGGAGGCGGCGGGCGAACAGCAGCGCGAGCTGGCTGGCCATCAGGCCGGCGCCGACGATGCCCACCTTGTTCACCGGCCGGGCCAGGCCCCTGTCGGGCGCGCCGGCCGGCCGCTTGGCCCGCCGCTGCACCAGGTCGAACGCGTAGAGCCCGCTGCGCAGCTCCTCGGAGAAGATCAGGTCGGCGAGGGCCTCGTCCTCGGCGGCGGTGCCGGCCGCGAAGTCGGCGTCCTTCGCCGTCTCCAGCAGGTCCAGCGCCTTGTACGCGGCGGGGACCGCGCCGTGCAGCCGCGCATCGAGGGTCTGCCGGGCGAAGTAGAGCACGCCCGCCCACATGTCCCTGTCGACCTCGGGCCGGGTCACGGTGATCTCGCCGCGCACCACGCCGGCCGCCCACTGCAGGGACCGCTCCAGGAAGTCGGCCGGCTCCAGCAGCACGTCGGCGATGCCCAGCTCGGCGGCCTGCTTCGGCTTGAGCATCTTGTTCTGCATCAGCGGGTTCTGCAGGATCACCTGGGTGGCGGCCGGGATGCCGATCAGGTGCGGCAGGAGCTGGGTGCCGCCCCAGCCGGGGATCAGGCCGAGCGAGACCTCCGGCAGCGCCAGGGCCGACGCCCCGCCGGACAGCGTCCGGTAGTGGCAGTGCAGCGCCAGCTCCAGGCCGCCGCCCATCGCCGCGCCGTTGACGAACGCGAACGTCGGGACCGTGCTGTCCTTCAGCCGGGCGAAGACCCGGTGGCCGAGCCGGCCGATCTCCAGGGCCTGCTCCCGGTCGGCGAGCTGCGGCAGGCTGGTGATGTCGGCGCCGACACAGAAGATGTACGGCTTGCCGGTGACCGCGACGAACGCCGGGTCCGCCGCGAGGGCGGCGGTGATCGCCTCGTCGAGGCTGGTCAGGCCGCCCGGGCCGAAGCTGTTCGGCTTGGTGTGGTCGAATCCGTTGTCGAGGGTGATCAGGGCGGCCGGGCGGGCCAGCCCCGGCACGTTCACCTGGCGCAGCAGCGCCCGGGTGACCACCTCGTTCGGTGCGGCGAGCGCGCTCACTTGTTGCCCTCCCAGTGCGGGTTCTCCCAGATGACCGTGCCGCCCATGCCGATGCCGATGCACATGGCGGTGAGGCCGTAGCGGACCTCGGGGTGCTCGGCGAACTGCCGGGCGAGCTGCGTCATCAGCCGCACCCCGGAGGACGCGAGCGGGTGACCGATGGCGATCGCGCCACCCCACGGGTTGACCCGGGGGTCGTCGTCGGCGATGCCGAAGTGGTCGAGGAAGGCGAGCACCTGCACGGCGAACGCCTCGTTCAGCTCGAACAGGTCGATGTCGTCGATGCTCAGGCCGGCGATGCGCAGCGCCTTCTCCGTCGACGGGATCGGCCCGACGCCCATCACCTCGGGCTCGACGCCGACGAACCCGTACGACACCAGCCGCATGGCGACCGGGAGACCCAGCTCGCGGGCGGTGTCCTCGGCGGCGAGCAGGCTCGCGGTGGCGCCGTCGTTCAGGCCGGCCGCGTTGCCCGCGGTGACCTTGCCGTGCGGGCGGAACGGGGTCTTGAGGGTGGCGAGCTTCTCCAGCGAGGTGTCGCGGGGCGCCTCGTCGACCGTGGCCAGGCCCCAGCCGCCCTCGTCGTCGCGGATCGCCATCGGCACCAGGTCGCCCTGGAGCTTGCCGTTGGCGTACGCCTTCGCGGTCTTCTGCTGCGAGGCGAGCGCGAACGCGTCCGTGCGCTCCTTGGTGATGTGCGGCACCCGGTCGTGCAGGTTCTCCGCCGTGGCCCCCATGACCAGGGCGGACGGGTCGACCAGCTTCTCCGCGACGATCCGCGGGTTGGGGTCGACGCCCTCGCCCATCGGGTGCCGGCCCATGTGCTCGACGCCGCCGGCGATCGCCACGTCGTACGCGCCCATGGCGATGCCGCCGGCCACGGTGGTGACGGCGGTCATCGCCCCGGCGCACATCCGGTCGATGGCGAAGCCCGGGACGGTCTTCGGCAGGCCGGCCAGCAGGGCGGCGGTGCGGCCGATGGTGAGGCCCTGGTCGCCGATCTGGGTGGTGGCGGCGATGGCGACCTCCTCGACCCGCTCCGGTGGCAGCTGCGGGTTGCGGCGCAGCAGCTCGCGGATGCAGCGGATCACCAGGTCGTCGGCGCGGGTGTTGGCGTACATGCCACCCGCCTTGCCGAACGGGGTGCGGACGCCGTCGACGAAGACGACATCGCGGACTTCACGGGGCACTTGAGCCTCCTTTTCGACCCTGACTCGGCCACGTCGCCGACCAGCGGCACCACGGACCGAACGAGGATCGCGGCACGGGCGTGGTCCCTCGGATGCTACTCGCCAGTAACCATCGTCGACACCACCCCCCGTGTGGCCCACCCCACACCGGCGCGGCGTCCGGCGCGGGGCGGCGGCAGCGCCGACCCGCGACCGCCGCCGGCCCCGGGGCCACGCGTCAGGCGGCCGCCGGTCCCGGCTGCCGGGTCAGGTCGCCGCGTCAGGCCGCCGGGGCCGGACCCGCCAGCGCGGCGGTCAGGTCGGGCACCAGCAGCGAGAGCTGCCACTCGCGCGCCCCGAAGCCGCGCAGCGTCTCGGCGACCGTCGCCTCGGTCACCTCCTCCGGCGGGGTCCAGGCGAGCCGGCGGATCGAATCCGGGGCGATCAGGTTCTCCGGCGGCAGGGCGTGCTCGCCCGCGATCCGGACCACCACCTCCCGGCACCGGGCCAGCCGGCCCGCCGCCACCGGGTCCCGCTCCGCCCAGCGGTGCGGCGGGGGCGGCCCCTCCACCACCGGGGTCACCGGCAACGCGTCGTCGGGCAGCCCCCGGGCGTCGTCCAGCGCCGCCAGCCAGGTGCGGGCCAACCGGCGCACCGACCGGCCGCCGAAGCCCGGCAGGGTCAGCAGCGTCTTCTCGTCCTTCGGGTCCAACTCGGCGGCCGCCACGATCGCCGAGTCCGGCAGGACCCGGCCCGGCGCGGCGTCCCGGCGGGCGGCGATCTGGTCGCGGGCGTACCAGAGGGCCCGGATCCGCGCCTGGGCGCGCGCCCCGCGCACCCGGTGGATGCCGGAGGTGCGCCGCCACGGCTCCGCCCGGACCCGGGGCGGGCGGTCGACGCTGCGCACCAGCGCGGCGAACTCCTCCGCCGCCCACGCCGACTTGCCCTGGCGGGCCAGCTCCGCGTCGAGCACGTCACGCAGGTCGGTCAGCATCTCCACGTCCAGCGCGGCGTACGTGAGCCACGACTCCGGCAGCGGCCGGCTCGACCAGTCCGCCGCCGAGTGGTGCTTCTCCAGGCTGAAGCCGAGTAGCTGCTCGGTCAGCGCGGCCAGCCCGACCCGCTCGAATCCCGCCAGCCGGGCGGCCAGTTCCGTGTCGAACAGCCGGCGCGGGCGCAGCCCCACCTCGGCCAGGCAGGTCAGGTCCTGGCTGGCGGCGTGCAGCACCCACTCGGCGTCGGCGATGGCCAGGTCCAGGCTGCTCAGGTCGGGCAGCGGCAGCGGGTCGATCAGCGCGGTGCCGGCCCCCGCCCGGCGCAACTGCACCAGATATGCCCGCTGGCTGTAGCGGTAGCCGGAGGCGCGTTCGGCGTCCAGGGCGACCGGGCCGGTGCCGGCGGCGAAGCGGGCCACGACCTCGGCCAGCCCGGCCTCGGTCGTCACCGGCTCGGGTGTCCCCTCGCGGGGGGCGGTCAGGGGCACGGGCCCGTCGACGGTCGGTTCGGGCCCCGCGTCCACCGGCTCCGGCGCGGCCGACGGCGGTTGGTGCGGCTCGTTTCCCGTACGGCTTTCGGCGGCCCGACGGCGCAGGGGTGGTTCGTCGGTCACCTGACAACCCTAGTGCGCGCGGCGATCCGGCGCGCGCAGCCGGGTGCGGTGTGTGTCGGCGTCGCGCGGTGTGGGTCGGCGTCGGCTACTTGACCCGGCATGCCAGGGTCGGACATCGGGGAAGACAAAGCGCGGCGGCGCGGGTACGTTCCTTCGGGCCGCCGCCCGGGACGGAACCGACGTCGGCGGGCACCAGGGCGGCGACGGGGAGGACGTGACGATGACGACGGCTGGGTACGGTGCGACGGGCCCGGGGCAGGGGCCCGGCGACGGCTCGGGCGGGAGTTGGGCCGCCCCGGCGCGACCCGCCGAGCCGCCGGTGGGCGAGCCGCCCGCCGCCGCGACCCCGGCCGGCGACACCCGTCCCGGCCCGCTGCCGCCCCGCATGGACCCGCCCCGGCTCGACCCGCACCGCGGCAGCGCCGCCGTCTATCCGCAGGCCGCAGGCTCCTACCCGCCGGCCGGAGGCGGCCACCCGCCCGCCGGTCAGGCCGCGTCGCCCGGTCACTGGCCCGGCTCGTCGCCCCCGCCCGCCCAGCCCGCCGCGCCCGGCCAGTGGTCCGGTCCCGCGCCCGCCGGCTGGCCCGCCCCGCAGCAGCAGCCGGCCGTCCCGCAGCAGTCACCCGCCGCCGCCCCGCAGCAGTCGTCCGCCGCCGGCCAGCAGCCCCCGGCCGGGTACGCCGCCGCGCCGCCGTCGCCCGTGGTCCCCGGCCCGGCGTACCCGCACGGCGGGGCGTCCCCGGCCCCCGGGCCGGCCTGGCCCGCGTCCGCCCCGGCCGGCGGGGCCACCCCGCGTCCCCGGGGCAGGGCGCTGACGTTCGTCGCGTTCGGGCTCGCCCTGGTCCTGGCCGTGGTGAGCGGCGTGCAGGCGTACCAGATCAGTCGGCTCTCCGACCGGCTGGCCGACACCGACCAGCGGCTGGCCACCGCGCAGAGCGGCGACGGCGCCCGGCTCGACGGCCTGGAGCAGCGGGCGCAGGCCCTGGAGAAGCAGGCCGGGGCGCAGTTCAACCCGGAGGCGGTGGCCACCGCCGTCCTGCCCAGCGTCTTCCGGGTCCGGGCCGGGCAGTTCACCGGCACCGCCTTCGCGGTCGGCAAGCCCGACACCGGCGGCGGCACCAACCTGTTCACCAACTTCCACGTGGTCGAGTCGGTCTGGGTCGGCGGCGGCCGGGAGGTCTTCCTCGAACGCACCGACCAGCGCTACCCGGCCACCATCGTCAAGGTCGACGAGGTCAACGACATCGCCCAGCTGCGCACCACCAGCAAGTTCACCGGGCTGGTGACGGCGCCCGCCGCGGTCAAGCCCGGCCAGCAGATCGTCGTCGTCGGCGCCCCGCTCGGCCTGCAGGACAGCGTCACCACCGGCGTGGTCAGCGCCTTCCGCGAGGCAGGCCAGGGCTCGGGCCCGGTCATCCAGTTCGACGCGCCGATCAACCCCGGCAACTCCGGTGGCCCGGTCATCAACGGCCAGAAGCAGGTGGTGGGCATCGCCACCGCCAAGGCCCGCGACGCCGAGGGCATCGGCCTCGCCGTACCCATCAAGGTCGCCTGCGACGGCTTCCGGATCTGCTGACTTCGGCCGCTCCGCGCCGTCCGTCCCGTACCAGCCGGTTCGTCGCGGCCCCGGCCACGGGCCGCCCCACCTGGAGGAAGAGAAGAATGTCGCAGCCACCGACCGGGCCGGGGAGCCAGCCGCCGTATCCGCCGCCGGGCGGCCCCGGCCAGCCCGTGCCTCCGCAGTACGACCCGACGGGCCAGCCGGCGGAGCCCACCCGGCAGTTCGCCCCGGGTCAGTACGGGACGCCGCAGCCGGCGGCGGAGCCGACCCAACAGTTCGCCCCGGTCCAGCAGAGCGCGCCGCAGCCAACACAGCCGACCCAGCCGACGCAGCCGTTCGCCCCGGGTCAGTACGGGACGCCGCAGCCGGCGGCGGAGCCGACCCAGCAGTTCGCCCCGGTCCAGCAGAGCGCGCCGCAGCCGCAGCCGACGCAGCCGTTCGCCGCGCCGGTGTCGACGCCACCGGTCTCCGGTGCCGGATACCCGCCGGTTTCCGGTGCCGGGCATCCGCCGGTTTCCGGGCCGGGGCAGCCGTCGCCAGCGTTCGGCCAGCCGATGTCGGTGCCGCCCGCCTCGGGCCCGGCCTTCGGCCAGCCGATGTCCGGTCCGCCGGGCGCGATGCCGCCCTACGGCCAGCCGGGCGCGACGCCGTCCTACGGCCCGCCCGGCACGACGCCGCCCTACGGCGCCCCGGCGCCGGCCGCCAACCGGGGCGGGCGCAAGGTGCTGGTCCTGGCCGTGGTGGCCGGGCTGCTCTTCGTCCTCGGCGGCGTGATGACCGGCCTCTACGTGACCAAGAGCAGCGAGTTGGACCGCACCGAGAAGCGGCTGACCGGCCAGGTCAGCGAGCGGGACGGCACGATCGCGGCGAACAAGACCGAGATCGAGAAGCTCAAGACCGACCTGCAGGCCGTGCGAGACAAGCTCTCCAACACCGAGCAGGACCTCACCGGCACGCGGAACGACCGGGACGAGCAGGCCCGGCAGAAGAAGGTCATCGCCACCTGCCTCGACAAGCTCACCAGCGCGTTGACGGCCGCGGCGGCGAACAACAAGGCCGCGTACGACAAGGCCACCGAGGGCATGAACAAGGTCTGCGACGAGGCCGAGAACTACCTCTGACGTCGCGCAGGTAGGAAGTCCCCGACCCCGCCCCGCCCACGCCACGACGGGCGGGGCGGGGCTGCGCCGGGCCCGGCACCCGGGGATCTTGGAGCGAAACGGCCCCTCCAGGGGCCGAAATCTTCCAAGATCTGCGGCGGGCGTCGTGCGGCGAGTGTTGGGCGGTGGGTCAGGCGGCGCCGGCCGGGCGGCGGTCCGGCAGGGCGGTCACCCCGGGCGGGGGGAGGCCCGCCGTCGAGGCGAGCAGGGTGCACCAGGCCATCAGGTGCGGGGTCAGGTCCTCGCCGAGCGGGGTCCACGAGGCCCGGATCTCGATGTCGCCGGCCGCCGGCGGCCCGGCTAGGTCGCCGAACCGGGTCGACATGGTCTGGGTGATCGTGCCCCCGATGGCCCGGTGCGGGGCGTCCTGCGCGTCCAGCGCGTCGGTCAGCCAGGTCCAGCCCACGCCGGGCAGCAGCGGGTCGGCGGCAAGGTCGATCTCCAGCTCCGCCGTGACGTAGGTGACCAGCCGCAGGGTGCCCTGCCACGCCTCGTGCCCGGCGGGGTCGTGCAACAGGATCAGCCGCCCCGTGGCCACCTCGTCGTCGTCGCGCAGCACCGTCGCGGAGAGCGCGAAGGCGTACGGCGCGAGGCGTTGCGGCGCGCCGACCTCCTCCAGGACGATCTCCGATCGGGGCGCGGCCGACCGCAGCCCGGCGACCGCGCGGGCAAAGGTCTCCGGGAGCGCGATCGGGGGGGCCATGCCGGCAGCCTATGCCGCCCGCCGCCCGGCCGCCGGAACGGCACGCCGACGGCCTGCGGCGGCGGCCCTCGCGGGTGCCGCGAACGGTGGATGGTGAGCGGGGAACCCCTCGCTACCGGATGCGTTGACAGGGGGCCCTTCCTTACACGTCACAAAAGGCGGCGGGGGTGGGGGAGGGGGTCCGGGGGCGTGGCACGATAGCCGCGATGAGCACCGAGACGACGGGCACCGCCGCCCGAGACGGAGAACCCCGCCGCAGCGGGACGGGCGGGTCGCCGTTCGTCCGGGCCTGCCGGCGCGAGCCCGGCCCGCACACCCCGGTCTGGTTCATGCGCCAGGCCGGCCGCTCCCTCCCCGAATACCGCGAGATCCGCAAGAACGTGGGGATGCTGGAGTCCTGCCGCCGGCCCGAGCTGGTCGCCGAGATCACCCTCCAGCCGGTACGCCGGCACGGGGTCGACGCGGCGATCCTGTTCAGCGACATCGTGGTGCCCGTGGCCGCCGCCGGGGTGGAGCTGGACATCGTCGCGGGCACCGGGCCGGTGGTCGCCGAGCCGGTGCGCACCCTCGCCGACGTCGAGCGGATCCGGCCCATCACCCGCGCCGACGTCTCCTACGTCGACGAGGCGGTGCGGCTGCTCGTCGCCGAGCTGGGCGACACCCCGCTGATCGGCTTCGCCGGTGCCCCGTTCACGCTGGCCAGCTACCTGGTCGAGGGCGGGCCGTCGCGGACCCACGCCAAGACCAAGGCCCTGATGTACGGCGAGCCGGAGCTGTGGCACGCCCTGTGCGCCCGGCTGGCCGAGGTGACGCTGGCGTTCCTGCGGGTGCAGGTCGAGGCCGGGGTGTCGGCGGTGCAGCTGTTCGACTCGTGGGCCGGGGCGCTGTCCGAGGCCGACTACCGGCGCTACGTGCTGCCGCACTCGACGAAGGTGCTGGCCGGGCTGGTCGACGCGGGGGTGCCCCGGATCCACTTCGGGGTGGGCACCGCCGAGCTGCTGCCCGCGATGGGCGAGGCCGGCGCGGACGTGGTCGGCGTCGACTGGCGTACGCCGCTGGACGTCGCGTCCCGCCGGATCGGCGCCGACAAGGCCGTGCAGGGCAACCTCGACCCGTGTGTGCTGTTCGCCCCGTGGCCGGTGGTCGAGGCGGAGGTGCAGCGGATCCTCGCCGAGGGGCGGGCGACCCCCGGCCACGTGTTCAACCTCGGTCACGGCGTCCTGCCGGAGACCGATCCGGACGTGCTGACCCGGGTGGTCGCGCTGGTGCACGAGGTGTCCGCGCGCCCGGGCGAGTAGCAGAGGGGGCGACCGTGCGGCAGCCGTGGCGGGTGGCGATCGTCGGGGGCGGGATCACCGGGCTGGCCGCCGCCGTCCGGCTGGCCGACCGGGCCCCGGCCGGCACCGAGGTCACCGTGTACGAGCAGTCCGGCGTGCTCGGCGGGAAGCTGCGCACGGGCGAGCTGGCCGGCGGGCCGGTGGAGTTCGGCGCGGAGTCGTTCCTGATGCGGGACCCGGCCGGCGGCGAGTCCGCCGCGGTGGCCCTGGTCCGCCGGCTCGGACTGGCCGGCGACATCGTGCACCCGAGCGTCGGGCAGGCCGCCCTGGCCGTCGACGGGGGGCTGCGCCCGATCCCGGGCGGGACGCTGGTGGGCGTACCCGGGGATCTGGCGAAGGTGGCGGCGGTGGCCGAGCCCGCCGCGGACGCCGACCGCGACGAGGGCCGGCCGCTGCTGGCCCCCGGCGCGGACGTCTCCGTCGGGGCGCTGGTGCGGGCCCGGTTCGGCGACGCGGTGGCCGACCGGCTGGTGGACCCGATGCTCGGCGGCGTCTACGCCGGCCGGGCCGACGACCTGTCCCTGGCCACCACGATGCCGGCGCTGGCCCGCGCGGCCCGGGTGGAGCACACCCTCGTCGGCGCGGTCCGGGCGGCGCAGGCCGCCGCGCCGCGCGCCCCCGGCGAACCGGTCTTCGGCACCCTGGCCGGCGGGCTGAGCCGGCTCGTCGAGGCCGCCGCGGCGGCCGGCGGGGCGACGATCCGCCGCCACGCGGCCGTGCGGGAGCTGACCCGGACGGCGACCGGCTGGCGGCTGACCGTCGGCCCCACCCGCGACCCGGAGCTGGTCGACGCGGACGCGGTGCTCCTCGCCGTCCCGGCCCGCCCGGCGGCCCGCCTGCTGGCCGGCGTCGCCGACCTGGCCCCCGAGGCTGTCGCGACCGTCGGCGCCCTGGACTACGCGAGCGTCGCGCTGGTCACCCTCGCGCTGCCCCGCCCGGAGCTGCCGGCGCTGTCCGGGTTCCTGGTGCCGGCCACCGAGGGGCTGCTGGTCAAGGCGTCGACGTTCTTCACCACCAAGTGGGGGCACCTAACCCGGCCGGACGGGCTGGCCCTGGTGCGCGCCTCCGTGGGCCGCTACGGCGAGGAGGCGTCCCTCCAGGTCACCGACGATGACCTGGTGGAGGCGGTGCACCGGGAGCTGTCGAAGGTGCTCGGCACGCCGCTGCCCGCTCCGGTGGCCAGCCACGTGCAGCGGTGGGGCGGGGCGCTGCCGCAGTACACCCCGGGGCACCTGGACCGGGTGGCCGCCGTGCGGGCGGCGCTGCGCGGCGCGCACCCCACGCTGGCCCTGGCCGGCGCCGGCTACGACGGCGTCGGCATCCCGGTCTGCGTCCGCTCCGGCGAGACGGCGGCCGAGGAGATCATCACGGCACTGGGAGGATCGGCATGACCGAGCAGACCAACGCGGCGCGGCTGCGGGAGCTCAACGAGAGCATCCGCTACACGATGTGGTCGGTGTACCGGGCGACCAGCCCGCTGCCGTCGCTGCGGGAGAACGTCACCGGCGAGGTCGAGGCGCTCTTCGCCGAGTTGGCCGGCAAGGACGTGACGGTGCGCGGCACGTACGACGTCGCCGGGCTGCGCGCCGACGCCGACCTGATGATCTGGTGGCACGCCGCGACCAGCGACGCGCTCCAGGACGCGTACCTGCGGTTCCGCCGCACCACCCTGGGCCGGGCGCTGACCCCGGTGTGGTCGCAGCTCGCGCTGCACCGGCCGGCGGAGTTCAACAAGAGCCACATCCCGGCGTTCCTGGCCGGTGAGGAGGCGCGGGCCTACCTGTGCGTCTACCCGTTCGTCCGCTCCTACGAGTGGTACCTGCTGCCCGACGCCGAGCGGCGGGAGCTGCTGGCCGAGCACGGGAAGATGGCCCGGGGGTACCCGGACGTGCGGGCCAACACGGTCGCGTCGTTCGCCCTCGGCGACTACGAGTGGATGCTCGCCTTCGAGGCCGACGAGCTGCACCGCATCGTGGACCTGATGCGCGACCTGCGGGCGTCGGGGGCCCGCCGGCACGTCCGGGAGGAGGTCCCGTTCTACACGGGCCGCCGCCGCGCGATCGCCGACATCGTCACCTGCCTGCCGTGAGGGGCTAGGCGCAAGGAAGGGCCCCCTGTTGACGCAGAACGCCGTACAGGGGGCCCTTCTCAACGCGCGCCGCCGCGTCGGGCGGGCGTCGTGCCGCCGCGTCCGGCTAGCGTCGTGCCGCCGGCCTGCAGGGTGGGCGTCGTGCGGCCGGCCGTCAGACGGTCGGCGTGCAGGTCGGGGTCGGCGCGGTGTTGGTGCCGGTCGACGAGGCGACGAACCCGAACGAGGTCTTCCCCCCGGCGGCCAGCGACCCGTTGTAGGCCACGTTGCGTGCGGTCACCGTGGACCCGCTGGTGGTCACCGTCGAGCTCCAGTAGGAGCTGACCTGCTGGCCGTTGGCCCAGGTCCAGGTCACCGTCCAGCCCTTGATCGCCGACGAGCCGGCGGTCACCTCGATCTCGCCCTGGAACCCACCGTTCCAGGAGGAGACGGGGCGGTAGGTCGCCGTGCAGCCCCCGGTCGCCGGCGGGGTCGTCGGCGGGGTGGTCGTGGGGGGAGTGGTGGTCGGCGGGGTCGTGGTGGGCGGGGTCGTGGTGGGCGGCGTGGTCGGGCCGCCACCGCCGAAGTCCACGTCGCTGCACAGGTAGTACGACTGGTCGAGGTGGCTGGCCTGCCAGATCGTGTAGACGATGTGCCGCCCGGTGCGCCCCGGCGCGTTGGCCGGCACCTGGATCGACACGCCCGACGCCTCCTTCTTCCACTGGGACGCCGGCGTGTTGCCGATCTGGCCGGCCAGTTCCAGGTCGCTCCAGCCCAGCGGCTTGGTCAGCGCGTCGAAGCCCTGCTTGGTCACGTACACCCGGATGTAGTCCGCGCCGTGACTGGCCTGGTCGTTGAGCTGGATGCGGAAGCTGTTGGAGATCGAGGTGGTCTTCCACGCGCCGATCGTGTCCAGCGAGTTGTACTGGCCGCTCTGGGTGTGGCCGGCGCTGCACAGCTGGCCGTCGGGGATGGCGGCCTGGTGGTTGCCGGCGACGCCCTCCCGGAACAGGCCCATCCAGTTCCACATGGCCTGCGGGTCGGCCTGGAAGGCCTGCCAGCACATCGGGTCCTGGGTGGCCATGGCGGGGTTCATGTGGTCGGCGCCCCAGCGCTGCCAGCAGCCGTAGTTGCGGGAGGCCGGGTCGACGACGGAACCGTGGGCGGACGCGGGGTTCGCCAGGGCGGTGGTGAGCAGCATGGCGGCGGCGGTGCCGATGGCGAGCAGCCAGGCTGCCAGGCGCGGCGTGGAACGCCGACGCGCGAGGGTGGACAATGGAGCCTCCGGGTTGAGGGGTCGACTGTGACGACGCCCGGATCTCGGGAGTTGCCCCTCCCGTGCCGGTTCGAGTTGCTCCCGTGGCGGCTCTGCTGCGAGATTCCCACACCCATAGGGATGTGTCAATTTGCGGCGCCCTCCGGGGCGTCGGGGCGGGCGGGGTGCCGGCGCATCGGGGTGTGCGGGATGCCGTCCTCGACGTACTCCGGCCCGCTGACGGCGAAGCCGTGCCGCGCGTAGAAGCCGACCAGGTGGGACTGCGCCTCCAGCACGCACGGCCGGTCGCCCACCGCGGCCAGCGCCTCGGTCATCAGCCGCCCAGCGTGGCCGCCGCCCCGGGCCCCCGGCGCCACCACGACCCGGCCGATCCGCGCCAGGCCGCCGGGGTCGGCCAGGATCCGCAGGTACGCCACGACGCCGCCGTAGCTGTCGGCCCCGCCGTCGTTCCCGTCTCCCGTGCCGTCGCCCTCGTTCTCGGCGTCGCCCCCGGCCCGCCGGCCACCGTCAGCGGCACGGGTCAGCCACACGTGCCGGGTGCCCGGCTCGACGTCCCGGCCGTCGAGTTCCGGGTACGGGCACCGCTGCTCCACCACGAACACGTCGATGCGCAGTCGTAGCAGGTCGTGGAGGGTGCGGGCGTCCAACTCGGCGAAGGAGGCGATCCGGGCCTCGACCGTCTGCGGCGACACCCGCCGATGCTAGGCCGCCCGCCCTTGCTTGCGATTCAGCGGGGGCGGGCGCCGACGGCGTCGCGGATCTCCGCGCCCCGGTCGCCCTCCTCCTGGCGGGCGCAGTGGCCGCAGCAGAAGAAGCGCCCCGACACCTCGACCCCGTGGCCCACGATCTTGACCTGGCAGTGTTCGCAGATCGGGGCCAGCCGGTGCGCCGCGCACTCGAAGCAGTCGAAGGTGTGCACGTCGCCGCTGACCGTGCGCACCTCGAACGCCATCCAGTAGTCGTTGCCGCAGACCTCGCACGTCGCCATCGCCGAACCCCCGTAGCCGAAAGGACAGATGTCCCCCCAGCGTGCGACAACGGCCCGAACCGGGCGGCCGAAACGACCGAAACCGGGCCGCCCAGGCGGCGTGTCGGGGCCGGCGTGTCGAGCGTTGTGCCTGGTGAAAGCCTCGACCCCCGGAGGACGACGTGATCAAGCGCAGCAGGCTCTTCGGCAACCAGACCCGGGTCACCTTCTGCCTGCCCCGCGAGGCGCCGGCCGGCCCGGTGAGCGTGGTCGGCTCCTTCAACGACTGGGAGCCGGGCCGCCACGAGCTGGTCGCCCGGCGAGACGGCACCCGTACGGTGACCGTCCGGCTCCGGCCCGGGGCGTACCGGTTCCGCTATCTCGCCGCCGGCGGGATCTGGCTCGACGACGAGTCGGCCGACGGGGTCGACGAGCAGGGCAGCGTGCTGCTCGTCTGACGTCGGCCCGTGCCCCGGGCGGAACCGGGCCGCCGCCCGTCAGCCCTGGGCCGGCTCCAGCCGGATCGAGATCGAGTTGACGCAGTGCCGGGTGTCCTTCGGGGTGAAGCCCTCGCCCCGGAAGACGTGCCCGAGGTGGCTGTCGCAGCGGGCGCAGCGGATCTCCGTACGCCGCATGCCGTGGCTGTTGTCCTCGATCTCCTTCACCGCGCCCGGGATCGCGTCGTCGAAGCTGGGCCAGCCGCAGTGCGAGTCGAACTTGGTGTCGCTGGGATAGAGCTGCGCCCCGCAGGCGCGGCAGCGGTAGACGCCGGGGGTCTTCGTGTCCACGTACTCGCCGGTCCACGGGCGCTCGGTGCCCGCCTCGCGCAGCACCCGGAACTCCTCCGGGCTGAGCCGGACCCGCCACTCGTCCTCGGTGCGGGGCAGTTCGTTCTCGTCAAGACTCACCCCGCAACGGTACGTCGGCTGTCGGTGCCGTGGCATATGGTCGCCAGATGGCAGGCACCGCGAAGGCACCGGCCGCCGAGGTCGAGGTGGCCGGACATACCGTACGGCTGAGCAGCCCGGACCGGGTGATCTTCCCGGAGCGGGGCTTCACCAAGGCGGACGTCTTCGGCTACTACCTGGCGGTCGGCGACGGCCTCATGCGCGCCCTGCGGGACCGCCCGACCACGCTGCAACGCTTTCCCGACGGCATCGGTGGGGAGGCGTTCTTCCAGAAGCGGGTGCCGGCCCGGGGCGTGCCCCCGTGGCTGACCACCGCCCGGATCAGCTTCCCCAGCGGCCGGACGGCCGACGAGCTGTGCCCGGCCGACCTCGCCCACGTGGCGTGGGCGGCCCAGATGGGCACCGTCGTGTTCCACCCCTGGCCGGTCCGCGCCGGCCACGTCGACCATCCCGACGAGCTGCGCGTCGACCTCGACCCGCAGCCCGGCACCGCCTTCGCCGACGCGGTCGCCGCCGCCGTCGAGCTGCGGGCCCTGCTCGCCGAGCTGGGCGCGACCGGCTGGCCGAAGACGTCCGGCGGCCGGGGCGTGCACGTCTACCTGCGCATCGCGCCCCGGTGGACGTTCACCGAGGTGCGCCGGGCCACCATCGCGCTGGCCCGGGAGCTGGAGCGCCGCCGCCCCGACCTGGTCACCACCGCCTGGTGGAAGGAGGAGCGGGGCGAGCGGGTCTTCGTCGACTACAACCAGATGGCCCGGGACCGCACGATCGCCTGCGCCTACTCGCTGCGGGCCAACGCCCGGGCCACCGTGTCCACCCCGGTCACCTGGGACGAGCTGCCCGACGTCGACCCCGACGACCTGCACCTGGGCAGCGTCCCGGCCCGGTTGGCGCAGCGGGGCGACCCGCACGCCGGCATCGACGACGCGGCGTGGGACATCACCCCGCTGCTGGAGTGGGGCGACCGGGACGCGGCGGCGGGGCAGGGCGACCTGCCGTACCCGCCGGACCACCCCAAGATGCCCGGCGAGCCCAAGCGGGTCCAGCCGAGCCGCGCACGGCCTTCCACCAGCTAGCGTGGCCAACATCGAGCCTTCTCAGCCGTCCGAAGGCGAGGCTGTGGAGCTCACTGGTTGCCGGCCAGACCGCCGGTGGGAAAGACGTACGAGTCGCCGCACGCCCGGGCGATGCCGGAATCGGTGCAGGCCCGGTGGGCGCTCAGGTCGGCGGACCAGACGGCGACGGCGGCATCCATGACGTGGTGACCGCACACGTACACCGACGCGTCGAGGGAGGCGGGTCGACCTATTCGGGCGGGGGTGACGACCTCTATGCGTACGGTGGCAGCCGCTCCGCACCCGGGCAGGGCGAACGGTAGGTCGTTCATAGTTCAGGATTCAACTGACCAAGTCCCTGGGCGGGTGGCGGGTCGAGGCGTCCGAACGCTCGGGCCGTCCAGGCCAGGAACCGGTCGAACAGTTCCTCCGGGGTCGGCGGTTGGCTCGGAGTGAGCTTCATCAGATCCCCGGCGGCGTCGAACAGCATGCCGGCCATGTACACGGGCAGGCCGGCGCGATCCCGGCAGTAGTTCATCGTCAGCAGCAGCCGCGCTGGCGGACACGGCCAGGCGGCGGCGCAGACCCGGCACCGCCACAGGGGCCGCATCGGTGCGTGTGGGCGGACGGCTCGGGCCTGCCGGCCGTGCATGGGGGAGATGTTCGGCGGAGGCATCCCCATATCGTGCCTACGCTGTTAGCGATCGTCAACCCCGATCGCTGTTAACGATCGCCGGGCAATCGGCAGTACCTACCGTCAACTCATGGTCGAGTTCGTGGGGATCGCCGAGATACGAGTGATGCTCGGCGGCGTGTCGCGGGCTCGGGCGTCCGTGATCGCGTCTCGCCGCGACTTCCCCGCCCCCTACCAGGTGCTGACCATGGGGCAGATCTGGCGGAAGACCGACGTCGAGGAGTGGATCAGGGAGTACCGGCCGGACCTCGCCGCAGAGTGAAGAAGCGCTCGGTCGGGGTCCTTCTGCTGTGCGGAATCAGCTGATCGGGCCCATCATCGCCTCGACGGCCTCCTTCGCCGTGCGCAGGTCCGCGCCCGTCGCCTCCCGGTACGCCTTGATCGCCTGGATCTTCTGGCCCCGGGCCAGATACTCGCGGACCCCGGGCGGCTCCGGCCGCCGGTCGACCACCCCGAGGTGGTCCATCACGAGCTGGAGGCGGCGATCGATCTCGGCCAGCCGGGCCTCCGTGACCCGGTCCCGCCGGGGGCCGGCTAGCTGGCCGGCCAGCAGCAGCACGACGCCGATCGTCAGCACGATGAGGGCGATCTCCATGCCCGCCATCCAAGCAGGCCGCCGCCAGGCCCCCTCCCCAGGGCAGGACCGGGCGGCTGGTGAGCGCCGGGCCATAACGGTCGGATAACGGGCGCGAACCTTTCCGTACCCGCAGTGGGTCTCTGTGTCCGTCGGCTCCGCGGGGGGCCCGGGGAGGCAGCGCGATGGTGCTGGTGTGGAGGCGGGCGTGGGCCGCCCGAGGGCTGTTGTCCGCCGCGTTGGTGGCGGCCCTGGTGGCGGTCGCCCTCGTCACCGGGCTGGCCGACTACAGCCGGCGGGCCGTCGACGCGGGAGCGCGGGCGGTGCTCGCCGCGTCGCCCGCCCAGGAACGCAGCCTGCTGGTCAGCGGCTCGGGTGGCCCCGACCGGGCCGCCTTCGCCGCCCGGGACCGGGCGGTCCGCGACCGCTTCGCCGCCGGGCTCGGCGGGGCGTCGGTGGCGGTGCGCGGGGCCCGCTACGGCACCGGGCGGGAGCTGACCGGTGACCTCGGCGCCGCCCGGGCCGGCGACGACCCGGTGTTCGCCGAGCTGACCACCCTGGAGGACCTGGCCGGGCACGCCGAGCTGGTGGCGGGGCGGCAGCCCACGGGTGGGGCCGTGCCGACGCAGGTGCTCCTGCCGGAGCGGGTCGCCGCGGTGCTCGGCCTCGCCGTCGGCGAGCGGGTGCCGCTGCGCGACCGGGCCACCGAGCGCACCGGCGAGGTCGAGGTGGTCGGCCTGTTCCGGCCCCGGGACCCCACCGGGTCGTACTGGCGGCTCGCGCCGGGCGCCGTCGCCGCCGGCTCCGAGACGTCGTACGGGCCGTTCCTGCTCGACCCGGCCGACTTCGACCGGACGTTCCCCGGCACCACCTCGGCGGCCTGGCTGGTCGAGCCCGACCTGGCGGCGGTCGGGCCGGGCCGGCTGGACGCCGTGCGACGCGCCGTCGCCACGGAGGTCGCCGACCTGCCCGGGGCGACGGGCCTCGGCTCCTCCGCCCAGACCGTCACCACCATGGACCGGCTGATCGACCGGCTGACCCGCGCCGACCTGGTGGGCCGGTCGTCGCTGCTCACCCCGCTGCTGCTCGTCCTGGTCCTCGGCGGGTACGCGCTGGTCCTGGTGGCGGCCCTGCTCAACGAGGACCGTCGGGGGCAGACGGCGCTGCTGCGCGCCCGGGGCGCGGCGAGGGGGCAGATCGCCGGGCTGGCCGTGCGGGAGGCCGCCCTGGTGGTCCTGCCGGCCGCGCTGCTCGGGCCCCCGATCGCCGCCGAGGCCCTGCGCCGGATCGGCCGCGACCAGGGCTGGTCGGAGCTGACCGCCCGCGGCGGCACGACCCTCACCTGGGCGGTCGCCGCCGCCGCGGCGGCCGGCTGCCTGGTGGCCATGGCGCTGCCGGCGCTGCGCCGCGCCGGCACGTACGTCGCCGACCTGGCGGCCCGGTCCCGGCCGGGCCGGGGCGCGGCGGCCCAGCGGATCGGCGTCGACCTGGCCCTGGTCGGCCTGGCCCTGCTGGCCTGGACGCAGCTGCGGCGGTACTCGTCGCCGCTGGCCGGCGCCGGCGGCCGGCTCGGCGTCGACCCGTTGCTGGTGGCGGCGCCCACGCTGGGGGTGCTCGCCGGTGCCGTCGTCGCGCTGCGCCT
The DNA here is from genome assembly GCF_000876225.1 of Micromonospora haikouensis. Classification (NCBI taxonomy): domain Bacteria; kingdom Bacillati; phylum Actinomycetota; class Actinomycetes; order Micromonosporales; family Micromonosporaceae; genus Micromonospora; species Micromonospora haikouensis. The sequence continues at coordinate 2,354,949 of NZ_JXSX01000001.1, forward strand.
GCTGCCGCCGGCGGCCCGGCTCGCCGAACGGTTCATCGACCGCCGGCCGTGGCTGGCCGCGACGCTGGGCATGTGGCAGGCGGGCCGCCGGCCGCACGCCGGCCCGGTGCTGCTGCTCGCGCTCGCCGTTGGCGGCAGCACCCTGGCCTGGTCGCTGGTGACCACGGGGGAACGGTCGCACCTCGACCAGGCGGACTTCACCGTCGGGGCCGACCTGCGGCTGGTCGAGCGGTCCGGGGCCGCGCCGGCCGAGCGGGCCGGCCGCCTCGCCGCCGTGCCCGGCGTGGACCGGGCGGTGCCGGCCTGGCGCGACGACATCCGGGTGGGCCGCGAGGACCTGCCGGTCAGCGTGCTGAGCCTCGACGCGGCGGCGGCGCCCGACGTGGTCCGGTTCGACGAGCGGCTCGCCGGCGAGCCGCCCCGGGCGCTCTTCGACCGGCAGGTACGTGGTCGGGCCGCCCCCCTCGGCGTCGAGCTGCCCGCCGCCGCCCGCCGGCTCGCCGGCACGGTCGCCACCCCGGTGACCGATGCCGCCAGGCCGCACCCGGTCCGGGTGTCCGCCCTGCTCACCACCGCCGACGGCGGCGCGTGGAAGCTGCCCCTGGCCAGCGCGGGCAGCGACGGCCGGCCCGTGCCGGTGGCCGTGGACCTGCCGGACAACGGCGGCCGGGCCTACCGGCTGGCCGGCTTCGACGTCGACGCCGGGCCGGCGCTCGGCTCCGGCTACGGGCTGGAGGTGACCGGTCTGCGCACGGTGGACGCGGGCGGCGCGACCAGCCCGGTGCCGCTGGCCGGCGACTGGGTGCCCCGGCTGGACGACCCGGAGAGCGCGGAGCCGGCCCGGTTCGCGGACGGCGTGCTGCGCGCCGGCCGGAAGGTGACGCGTGTCGCGGGCGGCCGGTTCGCGACGCAGCCGACCAGCCGCTTCGCGGTGGTGCCGGCCGGCGCGGGCGCACCGGTCCCGGCGCTGGTCACGCCGCAGGTGGCCCGGGCGCTGAGCGTCGGCCGGGGCGACACGATGGACGTCGTCCTCTCCGGGGTGACGCTCACGGTCGAGGTGGTCGGGGAGGTCGACGCCGTGCCGGCCAGCGGCGGGGCGGCCGGCGGCATGCTGCTGGACCTGCCGGCGGCCACGGACTGGCTGCTGCGGGCCACGGGCACGGTCCGGCCGGTCTCGGAGTGGTGGATCCGCACCGGGACCGGCGGGTCGGCGGAGGCGGCGCGGGCGGCGGCCGACCTGCCGGGGGTGACCGTGCTGGACCGGCGGGCGGCGGCGGAGGAGGCCGGCCGGGACCCGTACTGGCTCGGCACGCGCACGGGCCTGCTCGCGGCGGCGGCGGGTTCCGTCCTGCTCGCCCTGGTCGGGCTGGGCGTGGACGTCTGGGCCACCGCGCGCCGACGGATCGGCGAGCTCGCGGTCCTGCACACCCTGGGCGCCCCGGTGCGGCTGCTCGCCCGCGCCCTGCTCACCGAGCAGACCTTCCTGGCCGGCATCGGCGTCGGCGTCGGGTTGCTGGTCGGTGCCGGCGTGGGCGCCACCATGGCCCCGCTGGTGGTGCTCACCCGGTCGGCGGACCGGCCGGTGCCGGAGGCGGCCTTCGCACTGCCCTGGCTGCCCGTCGCCGGCACCGCCCTCGGCCTGCTGCTCGCGGCGCTCGCGTTCAGCACGGCGATCGCCTCCGGCGTCCGTCAACGCGTCGCGGCGGCCCAACTACGGATCGGCGGAGAGCGATGACCAGGGGTGGGACCGAGGGGCCTCGGCCAGCGGTGTTCGGCGGCGTGGCCGCGCTGGCCGGGGTCGTCCGCCGGGTGCGGGCGTTCGCCGGGCAGTTCCTCCTGCTGGGGGTGCTGGCGCTGGTGGCCGCGCTGCTGGTGACCGGCGTTCCGCGTACCGCCGACCGGCTCGCCGAACAGGGGCTGCGGGAACACGTCGCCGAGCGGCCGGCCGCCGAGCGGGACCTCACCCTCACCGCCGCCGAGCTGCCGGCCGGTGGGGGCGGGGTCGTCGCGCCGGTCACCGCGACCCGGGGCCGGGAACTCGACACGCTCCAGGCGGGCCTGCCCGGGGCCGTCCGGGAGGCGGTGCAGAGCCGGTGGTTCCTCGCGGAGACCGCCTTCGGCCGGCTGACCGGCCCCGACCTCGCGGCGAAGAACTATCTCGTCGTCACCCGGCTCCGCGCGGCACCCGGCGTCACCGGGGCGGCCACCCTGACCGAGGGACGCTGGCCGGCGGAGGTGGTCGGCGCGGGGCAGCCCGTCGAGGTCGCGCTGGCCGACGACACGGCCCGCAAGCTGAACCTCCGCGCGGGCAGCCGGCTGCGGTTCAGCGGTGCCGGAGGGGAGCCGGTGCCGGTGCTCGTGGTGGGCGTCTTCGAGCCCGTGCGCACCGGCGACGGTATCTGGAACACCCTGCCGTCGGCGCTGCGGGTGACCGAGCCGGCCGGCGACGCGGAGCCGTACGAGATGGTGGCGCTGACCAGCGACGCGGGCCTGGACGCGGCGATCGCGACCGGCGTGCCGGTCCGGTTCTCCTGGCGCTACCGCCTCGGCGACCTGGACGTGGCCGACCTGGGTGCCGTCATCGACGGCGTGCGGCGGCTGGAGCGCACGCCCCCGGGTGGGCTGAGCGTCACCCAGGCCGTGGACGTCCCGCTGCGGCAGTTCCTCGACGCGGTCTCCGCCGCCCGGACGCTGCTCGCGGTGATCGCCGCCGGGATGTTCGCCACCGTGGCGGGGCTGATCGTGCTCGCGGCCCGGCTGGCTGCCCGCCGCCGGGAGGCCGAGTTCGCCCTGCTGGTGGCCCGGGGCGGCGCACCGACCAGCGGGGCGCGGCGCAGCCTCGCCGAGTCGGTGCTGGTGGTGCCGCCGGCCGCGGCGCTCGGCTGGCTGCTCGGCCGGTTGCTGCCCGGCTCCACGGCGGGGACGGCGGGGACCGACTGGCTGGTCCTCGTCGCGGCGGTGCTGGCCACCCTGGCCCTGCCCCTGGCGACGCTGGGCTCCTCGGCCCTGCCGGGCGGCCGACGCGACCTGTCCGGCCGCCGCGCCGGTGGCCGCCGGCTGACCCTCGAACTCCTCGTCGTCGCCCTCGCCGTGCTGGCCACGTTCCTGATCCGCCGCCGGGGCCTCAGCCCCGGCTCGGTCGATCCGCTGCTGGTCTCGGTGCCGGTGCTGCTGGCCGTCGCCGCCGCGGTGCTGGTGCTGCGGCTCTACCCCTGGCCGCTGCGGCTGCTCGGCCGCGTCGCGGCCCGCATGCGCGGCAGCGTGACGTTCCTCGGGGTGGCCGGGGCGAGCCGGTCGGCCGCCACCGGGCCGGTGGTGGTCGTCGTGGTCGCGGTCGCCACGGCCGCGTTCTGCGGGGTCGTGGCGGGCGGCATCGAGGCCGGCCGGGACCGGACGGCCACCACGGCCGTGCCGGCGTCGGCGCTGGTCGACGGGGAACGGCTCGCCCCGGACACGGGTGCGGCCCTGCAACGGCTGCCCGGTGTGCGGCGCAGCACTCCGGTGCTGCGGGAGGGCGCGCTGCGCGTCGCCGACGCCCGGGGCGTCGACGCGGGTCTCGCCGCCGTCACCGTGCTGCTGGTCGACGGGCCGGGCCTGGCCGAGACGGCGCGCGACGCCGGGGTGGACGTGTCGGTGCCGCCGGTGCTGCGGGCGGGCCGGTCGCCGGGGCCGGCACCCGCGCTCGTCTCCCCGGGGCTCGCCGCCGAGCTGGCCCGAGCGGGCCTCGACGGGACGGCCCTGGTGACCCTGCAGGGGTACGCCCAGCCGTTCCGGGTGGCCGACACGGCCGAGGGCTTCCCGCTGGTCCCGCCCGACGTCGACCGGTTCGTGGTGCTGCCCTGGCAGGCGCTGCCCGAGCCGGTGTCGGCTGGCCTGGACACGCCTGGTCCGGTGTCGTCCGGGCCGGGCACCCCCGGTTCGGGCGTGTCCGGCCCGGTGCCGACGGCGTTCCTGGTCGCCGGCGACGGGTTCGACGTCGAGGCGCTGCGGCGGGCGGGCGACGAGGGCCAGCGCCGCTACCAGACCGGCGGCAGCTTCGCGGCGGGGGAGCGCCCGCGCGGCGCCGAGGTGACCACCTGGCGGGGCGCCCGCCAGCAGCTCGGCGGCGGCGGCGCGAACGGGCTGCTCGTCTTCGGGTTCGCCGCCGGCGCGGCCGGGGGTGCCGCGTTCGGTCTGCTGGCGGTCGCCTTCGCGGTGCTGGCCGGTGCGCGGACGCGGGCGCAGGTGCTGTCCCGGCTGCGCACCCTCGGCCTGTCCCGCCGACAGTGGCGGGGGCTGCTGCTGGTGGAGCTGACGCCCCTGGTCGCCGCCGCGCTGCTCACCGGCGCGCTCATGGGGGCGCTGCTGCCCCTGCTGCTCACCCCGGCGCTCGGGCTGGCCGCGTTCACCGGGGGCGAGCCGGTCCGGGTCGCGTTCTCGCCCGGGCTGGTCGGGGCCGTCCTGGCGGCCGGCGCGGTGGCGCTGGCCCTCGCGGTGACCGTGGAGACGGTGAACAACCGCCGCATGCGCCTCGGCGAGGTGCTCCGGCTCGGCGAGGGGAGCTGACGTGTTCGTGGAAGACGATCGGGATGCGGGGAGAGGGAAGCTGAGATGACAGCCACTGTGCCGGCGCCCGCCGCGCCGGACCTGGCCACCCTGCAACGGCGGGCCGCGCAGCGGGCGGCCGAGCGGGCCGGCGGGCACGACCGGCTGCGCGGGCACATCGTCTGCGACGGCCTGGTGCGGATCTTCAAGACCGACGGGGTCGAGGTGGTCGCGTTGCAGGGGCTCGACCTGGTCATCGACCGGGGGGAGCTGGTCGCGATCGTGGGCGCGTCCGGCTCGGGCAAGTCCACCCTGCTGAATATCCTCTCGGGGCTGGACGCCCCGACGGCCGGCATCGCCCGGGTCGCCGAGTACGACCTGCTCGCCATGTCCGCCCGCCGCCGGTTGAGCTACCGCCGTCGGATGGCCGGGTTCGTCTGGCAGCAGACCGGCCGCAACCTGCTGCCGTACCTGACCGCGCTGGAGAACGTCGAGCTGCCGATGCGGCTGGCCGGGCGACGCTCCCGGCGGGGCCGCCGCGAGCGGGCCCGCGAGCTGCTCGACCTGGTCGGCGTGGGCCACTGCGCCGACCGGCGGCCGGCGCAGCTCAGCGGCGGGGAGCAGCAGCGCTGCGCGGTCGCGGTGGCCGTGGCCAACGACCCGGAGGTGCTCTTCGCCGACGAGCCGACCGGCGAGCTGGACGAGGCCACCGGCGCGGAGGTCTTCGCCGCGCTGCGGCAGATCAACGCGGAACTGGGGGTGACGGTCGTGGTGGTCACCCACGACCACGCCGTGGCCACCCAGGTCCGCCGGACCGTCGCCATCCGCGACGGCCGGACCGCCTCCGAGGTACGCCGGACCGCGCGGATCGGCGCGGACGGCAGCACGGAACTGGTCAGCGAGGAGTACGCCGTGCTGGACCGCGCCGGCCGGATGCAACTGCCAGAGTCGTTCGTCGACGCCCTGGCCCTGCGCGACCGGGTCCGGCTCACCCTGGAACCCGACCACGTCGAGGTGCGGCCGGGCGACCGGGCCGACGCCGAACGGAGTGACGCATGAGCGAGCAGCAGCAGCCCGGTCCCCCCGTCGCCACGGCCGCCGCCTGCGGTCCCACCGCGACGGTGGACGAGGTGGTGCGGGTGGACCGGGTGAGTCGCACCTTCGGCCGGGGCGAACGCGCGGTGCACGCCGTCCGGGACGTCTCGTTCGTCGCCGGACGGGGGGAGCTGGTCGCCGTCCGGGGCCGGTCGGGCGCCGGCAAGACCACCCTGCTGAACCTGGTCGGCGGCCTGGACCGGCCCGACTCCGGCCAGGTGCGGGTGGCCGGGCACGACCTCGGGGCGGCCGGCGAGCGGGAGCTGCTGCGGCTGCGCCGGGGGACCGTCGGGTTCGTCTTCCAGACCTTCGGGCTGATCCCGATCCTCTCCGCCGCCGAGAACGTCGGGGTGCCGCTGCGGCTGGCGAAGGTGCCCGCAGCCGAGCGGGAGGAACGGGTGGCGGTGCTGCTGGAGCTGGTGGGGCTGGGCGGGCACGCCGCGCAGCGGCCGTACGAGCTGTCCGGCGGTCAGCAGCAGCGGGTGGCGCTGGCCCGGGCCCTGGCCAACGAGCCGGACCTGCTGATCGCCGACGAGCCCACCGGCCAGCTCGACTCGGAGACGGGTCGGTCCATCATGGACCTGCTCCGCGCGGTGGTGCACGCGCGCGGCATGACCGCCCTGGTCGCCACGCACGACCCGGCCCTCATCGACCTGGCCGACCGCACCCTGACCCTCCGCGACGGCCACCTGGTCCCCGCCCCCTGACGGGATGGGGATCAGAGAGGGAGTTTCATGCCCTCGTGGGAGGCCACGAAGCCCAGCTTGAGATAGAAGCGGTGGGCTTCGGTGCGGGACTTGTCCGTGGTGAGCTGCACCAGGGCGCAGCCGCGCTGCCTAGCCTGGTCGATCGCCCAGCGGATCATCTCCCCGCCCAGCCCCTGTCCCCGACGGTCGGAGCGCACCCGCACCGCCTCGATGAGGGACCGCTGGGCGCCGTGCCGGCCGAGCCCGGGAATGTAGGTGATCTGCAGGCAGCCCACGACCACCCCGCCGTCGTCGGCCACCACGAGATGGTTGCGCGGGTCGGCGGAGATGTCCGCGAAGGCCCGCTCGTACGCGTCGTCCACCTCGCCGACGTCGCGGGCCCGCCCCAGCACGTCGTCGGCGAGCAGGGCGAGGATGGCCGGCAGGTCGGCCCGGACCGCCTCCCGGAAGATCACTGTGCGCATGGCGTCAGCCTGACACAACGGCAGCCGGCGATGTCCCGGCCGCGGGTTGCCGGGACCGGGCAGCATGATGCGGCATGGACGTCCTGCTGCAGCCGTTCCGCTGGGTCTACCGGGGCCTGGTGTGGTTCGCCAACTCGCCCCGGACGCTGATCACGTCGTACCTGCTGATGATCGTGGTGGCCGGGGTGATCTACAGCCACGTGGAGCACAAGAGCGCCACCGACTCGGTCTGGTGGGCGGTGGTCACGGCCTCCACCGTCGGCTACGGCGACATCTCCCCGACCACGGGGGCGGGCCGGGCCCTGGCGGCGCTGCTCATCTCGACCATGGTGCTGCTGGTCATCCCGCTGATCACCGCGCACTTCGCCAGCCAGTTGATCGTGGACGACGACGCCTTCGAGCACGACGAGCAGGAGGAGCTGAAGGCCGACGTGCGGCGGATGCGGGCCCTGCTGGAGGAGCTGGCGGCCCGACAGGGGATCACGCTGCCGCCGGAGCCGCCGCTGCCCCCGCCGCCGGCCACCCGCCGCGCCCGCAGATCCCGCAGGTGAGCCGTCCCGCCCTGCGGGCCGACCGGCGGCCGACCCGGCGCGCCGTCACCGGGCCGGGCAGCGCAGCCCCTCCCGGGGCACCGTCAGCGAGATCAGGTACGCGTCCACCGCGTCGGTCACGCAGCTCGTCTGCGGGTACGCCGTGTGCCCCTCGCCCTCCCAGGTCAGCACGCGGCCCACGCCCAGCATCGAGGCCAGCGTCGCCGTCTGCTCGTAAGGGGTCGCCGGGTCGCCGGTGGTGCCCACCACCACGATCGGCGGCGCGCCGACCGCCTTCCCCGTCGGGTACGGGTCCCGCGCGCCGGGCCACTCGGCGCAGCCGAGCATGCCGACGGCCAGGGCCGGCCCGAACAGCGGGTAGGTCTGCCGCCACTGCGACTGGAGCTCGCGGATGCGCTGCACGCTGGGCTTCGCGGTCTCGTCGGTGCAGTTGACCGCGAGGTTGGCGTCGAAGAGGTTCGAGTATTTCCCGTCGGCGTCGCGGCCGGCGTACGCGTCGGCCAGCCGGAACACCTCGCCCGGGTCGCCGCCGTCCAGCCGCTCGATGGCGTGGGCCAGCTCCTGCCAGCCCGACTCCGTGTAGAGCGAGGAGATGACCGCGTAGAAGACCCAGCCGGCGGTGGCCTCCCGGCCGTCGGCCGCCTTCACGGGGGAGACCTTCGCCTTGTCGATCGCCGAGGTCACCGCCGCCCGGGCGTCGGGGGCGAGCGGGCAGCGCCCGGCGTTGGCCGCGCACCACCGGGTGAAGTTGTCGAACGCCCGCTCGAAGCCCTTCGCCTGGCCCTCCGAGCCGGCCACCAGGTCCTGCGTCGGGTCGACCGCGCCGTCGAGCACCAGGGCCCGCACCCGCTGCGGGTAGAGCTGGGCGTACGTCGCGCCGAGCAGGGTGCCGTAGGAGTAGCCGAGGTAGGTCAGCTTCTCGTCGCCGACCGCCGCGCGCACCGCGTCCATGTCGCGGGCGGCCTGCTCGGTGCCGTAGAGCGGGAGCTGGTCGCCGTACTTGTCGCCGCAGCCGCGCCCGATCCGCTCGTTGAGCGCCACGAAACCGTCGAAGGACGCCGCGGACCGCGGGTCGGGGTCGTAGCCGAAGCTGGCGTCGAGGTCGGCGTCGGAGATGCACTTCACGGGGCTGGACCGGGCCACCCCGCGCGGGTCGAAGCCGACGATGTCGAAGCGTTCGGTGACCGACGGGGGCAGGCCGCCGAACGTCGGGCCGAAGGAGAGGTAGACGGCGGTGTCCACGCCGGAGCCGCCCGGGCCGCCCGGATTGATCACCAGGGAGCCGATCCGGTCGCGTTGCTTCGTCGAGCGGGCCCGCAGCAGGGCGATCTCGAAGGTCTCCCCGGTGCCCGGCCCGGCCGTCGCGCCGCCGCCGGTGCCCCAGTTGCGCGGCACGGCGATGCGGGCGCACTCGTAGCGCATGTCGGGCGCACGCCGGCCGACCAACTCGTCGGCCACCTCGGGGCAGGCCCGCCAGGTCGGGGCGGTGCCCGGCGGGGCGGCCTCGCCCGCGCCCTCGGTGCGCGGGGCGAACGCGGGCAGCGTGCAGCCGGCGGCGACCACGGCCGCGGCGACGAGCCCGGCGAGGGTCAGCCGGGCCCGGCGGATCCGGTCGGGTGTACGGGTCACCGGCGCGCCTCTCGTGCTCGTGTCGACCGGTCGTGTCGACGCCTCAGGCTACGCCCGCCCCGGCGTGGGCTCGGCCGTCGCCGCCGGATCGCCGCGCAGGACCTGGTCGACGTCGTAGCGGATCGGGCGGTCGAGCTGGTCGTAGCCGCAGGACCGGGGATCCCGGTCGGGCCGCCAGCGGACGAACCGGGCGGTGTGCCGCAGCCGGTCGCCCTCCATCGCGTCGTAGCCCACCTCGGCCACCAGCTCCGGGCGCAGCGGCTCCCACTCCAGGTTCTTCGTGCCCGTCCACCGGCTCACTCCGCCGGGGATGCGCTGGCCGCGCTCGTGGTCGCCGTGCACCCACGGGTGGTCGGGGCCGACCTCCCGGTAGGGGGCCAGCTCGTCCAGCAGCTCCCTGCGGCGGGCGGCGGTGAACGAGGAGCTGACCCCGATGTGGTGCAGCACGCCGTCGTCGTCGTAGAGGCCGAGCAGCAGCGAGCCGACCACCGGGCCGGTCTTGTGCCAGCGGAAGCCGGCGACCACCACGTCGGCGGTGCGGGCGTGCTTGACCTTTGCCATCAGCCGCTTGCCCGGCTCGTAGGGCAGGTCGGCCGGCTTGGCGATCAGCCCGTCGAGCCCGGCGCCCTCGAACACGTCGAACCAGCGGCGGGCCGTCTCGGGATCGGTGGTGACCTGGGTGACGTGCACTGGCGGGCGCACCCCGGCCAGGGCCCGCTCCAGCCGGGCCCGGCGCTGCGGGTAGGGCTGGGCGGTCAGCAGCTCGTCGTCGATGGCGAGCAGGTCGAAGGCGACGAAGTCGGCCGGGGTCGTCTCGGCCAGCAGCTTCACCCGCGACGCGGCGGGGTGGATGCGCTGGGCGAGCAGCTCGAAGTCGAGCCGGGGCTGCCCGTCCGGGCCGTCCCGGCGGATCACGATCAGCTCGCCGTCGACGGCGCAGCGCTCGGGGAGCTGCCGCAGCGCCTGCTCGACCACCTCGGGGAAGTAACGCGTCATCGTCTTGCCGCCCCGGCTGGCCAGCTCCACCTCGTCGCCGTCGCGGAAGACGATGCAACGGAAACCGTCCCACTTCGGCTCGTACGTCGTGCCGGGGTCGGTGGGCAGCCGCGAGACGGCCTTGGCCAGCATCGGTTCGACCGGCGGGTTGATCGGCAGGTCCACGGCGACAGTCAACCAGACACCACCGACAGTCGTGAGGCGGATCACCGGCGGTGAGGGTACGGCGTGTCCCCGCGCGTCCCGTCCCCGCCCGCGCGACCGGATGGCGTTCGGCCAGCTCGGAGCTACCTTCGCCGGGTGCGGGAGTGGGTCTGCGGATGCTGCGGGCGCTGGCGGGTCAGCGTCGAGCTGATCCACGGGCGCTACCGGTACCGCCTGGTGCGCCGCTACCCGGCCCGCTTCGGCGGCGGCAAGGACGTGCTCGGCGAGGTGGGCACGGTCGCCGAGCTGGAGGAGCTGCTGCGCCGCCGTACCCCGCTCACCCTGGCCGACCTCCGCGAGGCCGCCTGACCGCCTGCGTGTCCCCCTGTGTTCCGATGTTGGACAGTTGGTGTCCGCGGAACAGTAGATGTCCAAGATCCCGGGATCAGCCGCGCGGAGGGAGCGCGGAGACCGGGCAGAGGCGGCGTGGCGGCCGCGCCGTCACGATGTCGCGCCCGGTCCCGTCGTCGTGGACGGCAGCGGCCGGGACGCTGGCCGGTCGGGTGGCAGCGACGACGGAAGGGGCGGGGACGATGAGGTTCGAGGCGGTCACGGAGATCGACGCCGACGCCGAGCGGGTCTGGGAGGTGCAGTCCGACGTCGACCGCTGGCCGGAGTGGACCGCCTCGGTGCGGCGGGCGTGCCGGCTGGAGCCCGGACCGTTGACGGTCGGCTCCACCGCCCGGCTGGAACAGCCCGGACTGCGCCCCGCCGTGTGGCGGGTCGTCGAGGTCGAGGCACCGTACCGCTTCGCCTGGGTCTCCGCGCTGCCCGGCGTGCGCAGCCGTGGCGACCACCGGATCGTCCCGCTGCCCGGCGGCGGGGTCCGGGTCGAGTTGAGCCTCGACCAGTCCGGCCCGCTGGCCGTCCCGGTGGGCTGGCGTTACGGCGGCCTCATCCGGCGCTACCTGCGGCTTGAGGCCGAGGGGCTCAGGCGTCGCTGCCAGCCGGGCTGACCAGCCGCTTCTCCAGCACCGCGAGGGAGATGCCGTTGGCGTCCGGGCGGTGCCCGACGATCTCGTAGCCGTGCCGGCGGTACAGCCGCAGGTTCCGCTCGCTGGCCGCCCCGGTGAACAGGGCGAACCGGGACGCCCGGCCGGCGCAGGCCGCCTCCACCTCGGCCAGCAGCCGGGCGCCGACGCCCCGGCCCTGCTGGTCGGGGGCCACCGCGAGTCGCCCCACGTGGGCGGTGCCGGCGTCGTCGACCAGGGCCCGGACCGACCCGACCAGGCGGTGCCCGGCGCGGGCGACCAGCACCGTGGCGGGACCGGCCAGCATGGCCAGGATCTCGTCGAGCGTCTCCGCCAGCGGCGGCAGGAACGGGTCGCCGTAGTGCTGGGCCTCGGTGACGTAGGCGGCCCGCTGCACGGTCAGGATCTCCCCGGCGTCCGCGAAGCCGGCCGGGGCGATGGTCAGGTGATCGGTCACCGGGCCAGCTCACCACAGCCGGCCCGGGCGGCCGTACCCTGGCGGGTGTCCCACGCGAGGAGGCCGCCGCCGTGCCCGAGCTGACCTACCCGCACCCCGGCGCGACCCGCGCCGGTGAGCTGCCGGCCGGGTGGCGGCACGTCCGGCACCGGGTGCCGCTGCCCGCCGGGTCCTTCGACGCGGCCGGCGCGGCGGTGCTGGGCTGGCGGCTGCACCGGGCCGCCGGCATCCGGATCGACGCGACCGCGCCCCGCGCCGCACCCGGGGTCACCGTCGTCTCCCGGCTGGGCGTCGGCCCGCTGCGGCTGGCCGCGCCGTGCCAGGTGGTCTGGGCCGTCGACGACGACCGCCGGGCCGGCTTCGGGTACGGCACGCTGCCCGGCCACCCGGCGCGGGGCGAGGAGGCGTTCGTGGTGGAGCGCGACGACTCCGGCGCCGTCTGGTTCGAGGTGCGCGCGTTCAGCCGGCCGGACCGCTGGTTCATGCGCGCCGCCGGGCCCGCCGGCCGGGCCTTCCAGCGGGGGTACGCCTGGTGGCTGGGCCGCACCCTGCGCCGCCTGTGCGCCCGCCCCGCCGCGCCCGCCTGACCGTCCCGCCGCCTCCAGCTGGCAGTCGGGTCAGTAGCGGGCGAAGGAGCGGATCGGCATCCTCGGGCCGTACCTCGGGGCCTGCACGCCCTCGGCGGCGAGCAGCACGCAGACCCGCCCCCGGTGCCCCCGGAACGGCTCCAGCAGCGCCAGCATCCGGGCGTCGTCGCCGCGCGGCTCGCCGGCCAGGGACCAGGCCACCGTGTTCGGCACGTGGTAGTCGCCGACGCTGACCGCGTCCGGGTCGCCGTACGCGATCCGCACCACCTCGGCGGCCGTCCACGCCCCGATGCCGGGCACGGCGGTCAGCCGGCGGGTCGCCTCGGCTGCGTCGGCGCAGCGTTCCAGCCGCCCGGCCTCGGCGGCGGCCCGGCGCAGCGTGTCGGCGCGCTTCTGCTCCACCCCGAACGGGTGGAACACCCAGTACGGCGCGGCGGCCACCGCCGCCGGGTCGGGCGGCAGCAGCAGCGGCTGCATCGGCCCGGGCGCGGGCTCGCCGAAGTGGCGCACGGTCGCCGCGTACGCCCGGTAGGCCTCCGTGCCGGTGACCTTCTGCTCCAGGATCGCCCGCAGCACCCGGGCGAAGACCTGGCCGGTGGCCGGCATCCGCAGCCCGGGGTGGCGCGCGGCCAGCCGGGCCACCACCGGGTGCGCGGCGGCCCGCTCGGCGAACCCGGTGAGGTCGTCGCGGAGCCCGGCGACGGCGTCGGCCCGCTCGACGACCCAGTCGGCCCCCGGGCCGTACCCCTCGGCGAGCAACTCCCCGGCGGCGGCCGGGCGGAGCGCGAGGGTGGCGGGGCCGGCGGGGGTGCGGGCCGCCCACCAGAACGTGCCGGCGGCGATCCGGGCGCACGGGTCGTACGTGCTGAAGGTGAGCGGCCGGACCGACGCGGCCAGCCGGTAGCCGGCGGGCGGGCGCAGCGCCCGGCGGGCGGAGGGTTCGCTCACGCCGTCACTCTGCCACGGCCCCCGCCGCGCGAGGGCACGGCCCCGCCGCGTCGAGCGGGGCGCGCGGGGAGTGGACGGCGCGCAAAGAGCGGCACCGCCGACGTGGGGAACGTCGGCGGTGCCTCCTTGCCGGAGCGGAGCGGCCGGAGCCGGCCGTGGGGTGCGGGGTGGGGGGACCTCGGCGGGCGCGGTTGCTGGCGTCAGCGCGCCCGCCGCCCTCCTCCGCTCCGGGAGGTCCGGCGATCGCGGCGCCGGCCGCCCTGTCGGGGGCCGGCGCCGCGGCCGGGACGCGGCGTTGCCGGTACGCCGGTCCGGTTCACGGCGGTGGTCGGTCGTGCCCTCCCCGGCCGCGACCGACCACCGGGTCCGTCAGTACGAGTAGCTGGAGTCGCCGGAGCCCGAGTCGTCCGCCGACGGCGGGGCGACCGCCTTCGGGGTGCCGGTCGGCAGGCACTCGAGGTTCTTCTTGCCGTCGGGCTGGGCGACGAACCAGGTGCCGCCGACGCCCTGGCCCTTCCACTGGCCCGGCTTCTTGTCGCCGATGTAGCGGTACAGCGGCCAGCCGCCCAGCGTGATCTGCCGGGTGCCGTCCTGCCGGGTGATGGTGCCGACCTTGTCGTCGGAGACGCCGCTGAGCTGCGGGCTGCCGTCGGTCAGCGCGGGCGGCCACACCTCGGCGCACTTGTCCACGCAGTTCGACGCGGGCGGGTCGTCGGAGTCCTTGTCGAACCGGTAGAGGACCCAGCCCTCCTCGTCGGTGACCACCTTGCCCATCCGGGCCACCTTCTTGCCGACGAGCTGGTCGGTCAGCTCGACGTCGGCCGGCGGCGCGGCGTCCGGGGCCGCGGTGGTGGCCGCCGCGTCGGGGGAGGCCGAGGCCTCCGGTTCCACTGCCGCAGTGGGCTCGGCCGCGGCCACGGCGACCGGCTCGGCCGCGCCCGAGTTCGCCCCGTTGTAGCCCGCGGGAGCGCAGGCCGTAAGTGCGACCATGGCGCTTGCGACGATGACGGTCCGCTTCAGCTGTGCCACGTGCCCTCCTCATTCTTTGCAGTTCGCCGGTTAGTACGGATCGGCTGGCTGTCAAGGTTGAAGGAATAACAGTGGTCAATTTCACTTATCTCGGTTGAACCATTCCCGGCCGCCGCGCGTACCGCCGGACAACCCCTCGGCGGCCTGCGGAAACGCCGAAACGGCGCCGGCCGCGACAGCGACCGACGCCGATCCGGGTACGCGTGTTACATCGGCACCTGCACGAGCGGGCTGGCCACCCCGTTGACGTCCACCGACTGCACCACCAGCTTGGCGATGTCGTCCTTCGGCACGGACGTGGCCCCGCTCAGCTCCAGCGGCAGCGGATTGGTGGTGGTGCCGTAGCCGCCCCCGGGCACCGACCAGGTCGACAGGACCTCGGTCGTGTCGTTCTTGCGGACCACCATCAGCCGGCAGGTGCGCGGCCCCGGCAGCCGCTTGAGCTGGAAGTCGATCCGGGTGCCGAAGTCCTTCGAGATCAGCCACATGTTGAGCTGCACGCCGGTGGACGCGTCGACGGCCGTGAACGGCTCGCCCTCCTGCTCGTTGCCGCCGGTGCCCGGGTCGTTCGGGCCGGTGCTCTTCCCCGGGCTCGGCGTGCCGTCGAGCGTCGTGGGCGCCGTCGGCTGCGCGCCGATCCGCGGCGTCTCACCGCCGCCGGCGACGCTGGCGATGCCGACGCCCGTGAGCCCGCCGAACACCACCACGGCGGCGGCGCTGGCCAGCATCTGCCGGAACCGGGTCCGCCGCCGGTGCGCCCGCACCGCGACCAGCGTCCGGTCCAGCAGGGCCGGGTCGGTGGCGGTCTGCTCCAGGGCCGTCATCGTCTCGCCGTCGATGTCGGAGAGCAGCCCCACCACGGGAACCATCGTCTCCAGCTCCGCGGCGCACGCCCAGCACGTGGCGAGGTGCTCCTCGAACCGCTCGGTGTCGTGCTCGTCCAGCACGCCCAGCGCGTACGCGGCGACGTCCATGTGATCTGCCCGGCTCATTCCGTCACCCCCCTCTCCTGCAGGGCCGTGCGCAGCGCGCGCAGGGCGTAGTAGACCCGCGACTTGGCGGTGCCGAGCGGCAGGCCCAGCTCCTCGGCCGCCTCCGGCACCGTCCGGCCCCGGAAGTACGTCGCCACCAGGATCTCCCGGTGCGACTGACTCAGCGTACGCAGCGCGTCGGCCACCGTCATGGTGCGCAGCACCCGGTCGGTGCTGTCCGACTCGGCGAAGGCCGTCAGGTCCCGGTCGTACGTCTCCGCCGGGCGGGCCTGTTCGCTGCGGTGCTCGTCGATGGCGATCCGCCGGGCCACCGTCACCAGCCAGGGCCGCAGCGACCCCTGCCCCTGCGCGCCGAGGCGGTGGGCGTTGCGCCAGGCCCGCAGCAGCGTCTCCTGCACGATGTCCTCGGCGCGTTGCCGGTCCCCGCCGGTGAGCCGCATCACGAACGCCAGCAGCGGCCCCGCGTGCTCGGCGTAGAGCAGCCGGATCAACTGGTCGGAGTGACTGGTCTCAGTGGACACGGCCTGGTGCCGCCCGGGTGCTGATCTCGGAGACACCGGGCCATTCTGGCCATCGGCGGGGCGTACGTCGACCCCCCGGGTCGACCTCGACGCGCGGGACTGCGGCTGCGCGCGGGCGGACATCCAGTCCACCCTCACCGCGTCGCCGTGCCAGCCGGCCGCCACCGCATGCATGCAGACCTCCGGGTGTCCGATGACATCAGCCCGACCCCCACCGGGCATGGCCGCCCGGTGATACGCACCGGGGAGCCCAGCGGATCAACGGCGCACCGAGAAAATTCCCGGCGGGGGCGGAGTGGAGTCGGTGGCGTCGGCGTCGCGCACCACGGCCGCCCCGCCGGCGAACCGGTCCAGCTCGTCGCCGGCCAGCACCCGGCCCGGGAACCAGTCCCCGGCCGCCCTCCGGGTCAGCTCCGGCACCGGCGGGTCCACCCGGCCGGCGACCAGCACCAGGTTGCCGTAGCGCCGGCCGCGCAGCACCGCCGCGTCGCTCACCACGCAGGCCCGGGGCAGCACCGCCCGGACCGTGGCGACCTGCGCGCGGGCGTGCCGCAGCGGCGGCCCGTCCGCGACGTTGGCCAGGTACCAGCCGCCGGGGGTCAGCACCCGGGCCACCTCGGCCGCGTACTCCACGCTGGTCAGGTGCGCCGGGGTGCGGGCGCCCGCGAAGACATCGGCGACCACCACGTCGTAGCTGGCGTCGCGGGTGGACCCCAGGGTGGCCCGCGCGTCGGCGACCCGCACCCGCAGCCGGGGGTCGGCCGGCCAGGGCAGCTCCCGACGGACCAGCTCCACGAGGGCGGCGTCCACCTCGGACACCCGCTGGGTGGAGCCGGGGCGGGTGGCCTGCACGTACCGGGGCAGGGTCAGCGCCCCGCCGCCGAGGTGCAGCACCCGCAGCGGAGCGCCCGCCGGGGCGACCAGGTCGAGGGCGGCGGCGAGCCGCCGGACGTACTCGAACTCCAGGTGGGTGGGGTCGGCGAGATCCACGTGCGACTGCGGCGCGCCGTCGAGCAGCAGGGTGAACGACCGCGGCCGGTCGGCGTCCGGGACCAGCTCGGCCTCGCCGGTGTCGACCCGCGCGGTCACCCGGCCCGTGTCCCGGCGGCGGCCCATCAGACGCGGGGGCCGCGGCCCCGGGCCGCGGCGGTCAGCGCCCGGTGCAGCAGGCGGGCGTCGCCCAGCAGCGCCCGCAGGCGGCGCTCCAGGCCGGCGATCGGGACGAGGTTCTGCGGTGCGCGCGGGTCCTTGTACGGGGTGGACGCGAATCGGGGCAGCGTGACCAGCGACAGGTCGGCCAGCGCGAACGCCTCGGACTCGGCCAGCTCGGCCGAGCACTCCACCCGCACGATGCCGGCCCACGGCGCGCCCCCGGAGACGGGCAGCCGCAGATACCAGGAGTAGCCGCCCCAGGCGGTGACGAGCCGGAACACCGGGGACCGCTG
Organism: Micromonospora haikouensis; assembly: GCF_000876225.1. Taxonomy (NCBI): domain Bacteria; kingdom Bacillati; phylum Actinomycetota; class Actinomycetes; order Micromonosporales; family Micromonosporaceae; genus Micromonospora; species Micromonospora haikouensis. Next base: position 2,372,069 of record NZ_JXSX01000001.1, read on the forward strand.
GCCGGCACGCAGCCCGGTCACCACGGCCGTCAGCCGGGCGTCGAGATACTGGCTGTGCTGGGTCTTGACGTACCCGAGGGTGCGGGGCAACTGCCGGCGGCTGCGCAGCGGGCCGTCGACGACCAGCAGGTCCCCGTCGACCCGGGCCGCACCGGAGACCTCCACCTCCAGCGCGGTCAGCGGCCCCTGCACGGCCGCCTGGAGCTTGTTGAGCTCGCCGGTGCCGCCGACCCGGTGCACCGGGTAGCGCACCGTGCCGGCGCGCACCTCCCGGGCCGACGGGCTGGCCGTGAACAGCCCCCGCCGCACCTGGGTGCCGGCGAGCCGCGCCGCGCCCCGCTCCAGGTCGCAGCGGACCACCCCGGCGGCGTACGAGGCGGCCACGCCCGGGAACGACGCCCCGTCGGCCTCGGCCGTCCACACGCTCGCGTCGATCCGGCGTACGCCGTCGACGAGCAGCACCACGTCCGGGGCGCGGACGCCGGGCCGGACGTCGATGGCCCGCCAGTCCACCGCCGGCAGCTCCACCTCCGCGTCGACCTGCTGGCGGCTCGGCGTGGCCGGCCCGCCCGGCACCGCCTCGAAGGACGCGCCGTAGCCCGGGTCCCAGGCGTCGACGAACAGCTCCGGCGCCTCGCCCACCGGATCGGCGCCGCCCGGCCCCGCCCCGCCCGGCCCCCGACCGGTCGGAGCGCCCCCGCCCGGCCCCGTCACAGGCCCGTCCGTTCCACCCGGGCGGTGCGGGCGTCCTTGCGGACCTCGAACCGGACCGGGATGCGTTCGGCCAGCGCCGGCACGTGGGTGACCACGCCGACCATCCGGTCACCCCGGGCGGCCAGGCTCTCCAGGGTGGCCGCCACCGTGTCCAGGGTCGCCGCGTCCAGGGTGCCGAACCCCTCGTCCAGCACGATCGACTCCAGGCTCGCCGCCGTGGTGGACAACCCCGCGAGCTGCTCCGACAGCGCCAGCGCCAGGGCCAGCGACGCCTGGAACGTCTCCCCGCCGCTGAGCGTGCGCACCCCGCGCCGCAGCCCCGCGTCGTGGTGGTCGACGACGAAGAACTCGCCCTTGTCGTGCACCAGGTCGTACTGGCCGCCCGACAGCTCGCGCAGGATCCCCGACGCGCCGTCGACCAGCAGGTCCAGCGCCTCGGCCAGCAGCCAGCGCTCGAAGTTGTTGGCCCGCAGGTGCCCGGCCAGCGCCCGGGCCACCCGGGCCTGCCGCTCGTGCCCGGCCCGCTGCTCGCGCAGCTCGGCGGCCTGCTCGCGGCGCTCCACCAGCCGCCGGTGGGCGGCCTCGGCGCGCTCCACGGCGACGGTGGCCGCCCGCACCGGGTCGTCGGTGGCGGCCAGCCCGGCGGCGGCGAAGATCTCCGCGATCCGGTCCTGCACGGCCGCCACGGCGGCCTCCGCCCCGGCGACCGCCTCGGCCAGCCCCGGCCGGTCCGCGCGCCGCCGCGCCGCCTCCCCGCCGGCCCACCCCGTCAGCGTCGCCCAGGCCGCGGCGACGTCGTCCCGGTCGGCGGCCGGCGGGCCGAACCGGGCCAGCCCGTCGCGGGTCGCGTCGAAGTCCCGCCACGCGCCGCGCAGCCGCTCCTCGGCCGCGTCGAGGGCCCCCCGGGCCCGCCGGGCGGCGTCGCGCCCCGCCCGCACCGCGCCCGCCGCGTCGTCGAGGGCCCTGCGCAGCCGGGCGTGCTCGGCCAGGTCGTGCCGCAGCGCCGCCGGGGCGGCGGCACCGGCGAGCTGGTCGTCCAGCTCGGCCAGCCGGTCCCGCAGCTGGTCGTGCTCGGCGCGGGCCCGCAGCAGCACCCGCTCCACGTCCCGGGCCGCCGCGTCGCGCTCCTGCACCACCCGCTGGGCCGCCTGCGCCGCCGCCCGCGCCGCCTTCCCGGCGGCGGTGGCCCGCGCCACCGCCGAACCCGCCGGCACCGCCGGCACCCGGGCCACCACCTGCTCGCAGACGGGGCAGGCGGCCCCGTCGACCAGGTGCGCCCGCAGCGCCACCGCCTGGTCGGTGGCCTTGGCCTCCTCGTGCGCCCGGAACGCCGCCTCCAGCTCCGCCTCGGCCCGCTGCGCCGCCGCCCGCGCCTCCTCCAGCGCGGCGACCGCCGCGTCGTGCTCGGCCTGCGCGGCCGTCACCGCCGTGGCCACCGACCCGGCCTGCCCGGCGAGCCGGTCCCGGTCGGCGTGCGCCTTCAGCAGCAGCCGCAGCGCGCTCTCGTCGCCCGCGCCGGCCAGCTCGCCGCGCAGCTTCTCCTCGCGCTCCTCGGCCAGCGCCACCGCGCCCGCGGCCTCGCCCACGCCGGCCCGCGCGTCGGCCACCGCCCGCGCCACCTCGGCCACCCCGCCGGGCGCGCGCACCCCGTCGAGCACGGCCAGCTCGGCGTCGAGAGCCGCCAGCGCCGCGTGGGCGTCCCGCGCCGCCGCGCGGGCCGCATCCCGCTCCGGTACGGCCGCCGCGACCGCCCCGGCCAGCTCGTGCGCCCGCCCGATCTGCTCCCGCGCCCCGGTCAGCGCCGCGTCATCGACGTCGGCGAGCCCGCCGAGGACCCGGTCGACCGCCTCCAGCCGCGCCTCGGCCCGCCCGGCCCGCTCGGTGGCCCGCCGCTGCACCTCCTCGTAGACGCCGAGGCCGAGCAGGTTCACCAGGATCTGCTGCCGGGTCGCCGGCCTGGCGTGCAGGAAGTCGGCGAACTGCCCCTGCGGCAGCACCACGCAGCTGGTGAACTGCTCGTACGGCAGCCCCACCGCCTCCAGCACCGCCCGGTCCATCTCGGCCGGGGTGCCGGCCACCACCTCGCCCAGGTCCTCCGGGCTGAGCCCGGTGTCCAGTTTGGTCACGTCGAACCCGGCCGGCATGAGCTGCAACCCGGCGTTGGCGGTCTTGACGTTGCCCCGGCCGTCGCGGCGCACCACGCGGGTCGCCACGTAGCGGTCCCCGGCGGACTCGAAGACCAGCCGCACCCGCGCCTCGGTGGCGGACGGGGCGAGCGCGTTGCCCAGCCCCCGCGTCCCGCCCCAGCGGGGCACCGTGCCATAGAGGGCGAAGCAGATGGCGTCGAGCACCGTGGACTTGCCGGAGCCGGTCGGGCCGACGAGGGCGAAGAAGTCGGCGTCGGTGAAGTCGACGGTGGTCTCGTCGCGGAAGACGGTGAAGCCCGCCATGTCCAGTCGCATCGGGCGCATCAGCGGTCCACCTCCTCGAACAGCTCGTCGAACAGCTCCCGGACGTCGGCGTCGTCGTGCCCCCGGCTGTCGAGGTAGTCGGCGAACAGCTCCCGGGGCGACCGGCCGGCCCGCTGGGCGGTGCGGGCGCCGCTGCCGGGGGCCGGCACCAGCTCCGGGTCGATCCGGATCTCCAGGGCCCGGGGCAGCAGCTCCTGCACCTCCTCCCGCAGCCCGGCCCGGGGCTGCTCGCGGACGAACACCCGCAGCCAGCCCTCCGGCGGGGCGATCTCGGCGAGCTGGGCGAGGGTGCCCCGCACCGTGCGCAGCGGCACCGCCGCCGGCACCGGCACCTCCCGGATGCGCGCCGCGCTGGTCGCGGTCACCTCGACGACCGTCACCGACGGGACGTTCTCCTGCTCGCCGAAGTCGACGGCGAGCGGGCTGCCGCTGTAGCGGATCGGGCAGGGCCCCGACACCCGCTGCGACCGGTGCAGGTGGCCCAGCGCCACGTAGTGGGCGGTGCCCGGGAACACCGTCGCCGGCACCGCGTAGCCCAGGACGGTGTGCGCGTCGCGCTCGCCGCCGCCGGTGGTCGCCCCGACCACGGTGAGGTGGGCGGTGACCAGGTGCACCCGGTCGGGCTCGTCGAAGCCCTCGGTGAGCCGGCCGAGCACCCGGCCCAGGTGGTCGGCGTACGTCTGGGTGGCCTCGGCGGCGGTCAGCTCGTACATCTCCACGGCCCGCACCGCGTAGCGCTGGGACAAGAACGGCAGCGCGGCCACCCGCCAGCGCTCCCCGCCGGCCGTCGTGCCGTCGATGACGTGCTCGTCGGGGTTCTCCCGCACCCCGCCGCGCAGGGTGATGCCGGCGGCCTCGGCCCACGGCCGCAGCGCGTCGAGGGCCTGGCCGTTGTCGTGGTTGCCGCCGATGGCCACCACGTCGGCGCCGGTGCGGCGCAGCGCGGTCAGCGCCCGGGTGACCAGCCGGGTCGCCTCCGGAGTGGGCGCGGCCGTGTCGTAGAGGTCACCGGCGACGATCACCAGGTCGGGGCGCTCGGCGCGGGCGACCTCGATCACCCCGGCGAGGACCTGCTTGTGCTCCTCGGCCCGGGACTGCCCCTTGAGCACCTTGCCGACGTGCCAGTCCGAGGTGTGCAGGATCTTCATGACTGCCCCCTAGAACGGGATGTCGTCGTCGCTCGTGCCGCCGCCGGAGCCGACCACCGCGAACGGGTCGGCCGCCCCCGTGATCGACCGTAGCGTCTCCGAGGGCGCGCGACCGGCCTCGGAGACCCGGGTGGCCCACGCCGGGAAGGGGAACTCCAGGCAGAGCGGGACCGGGATGTCGGGCTGGTTGACGAACATCGTGCCCGGCTTGGCCAGCAGCGCCCGCTGCCGCTGGGCCGGCGGCAGGAAGCCGTATTCCGGGCGGGACGCCTCGGCCGGGTCGAGCCGGCCGACCACCCGGATCGCCGAGTTGGTGACGATGCGCCGCTCCACCTCGCTCGCGGTCTGCTGCGCGCCGACCAGGATCACCCCGAGCGAGCGACCCCGCTCGGCGATGTCGAGCAGCACCTCCTTGATGGGGGAGGAGCCCTCCCGGGGCGCGTACTTGTTGAGCTCGTCGAGGACGACGAAGAGCAGCGGCTTGGCCGTGCCCGCCTTCTCCTTGCGCTCGAACTCGCTCTTGAGGGTCACGCCGACGACGAACCGCTGCGCCCGGTCGGGCAGGTTGTGCAGGTCGACCACGGTCACCTGCGCGGACTCGCTGGTGTTGATGCTGTGCGGGCGGCGGGTGGCGAGGTCGCCCCGGATCAGCCGCCCCAGGTCCTTCTTGCTGCCGATGAGCCGTCGGGCGAACGCGTTGACCGTGCCCAGCCCGACGGCGCTGCCGGCCCAGTCGCCCCGGGTCTCGTCGTCGTTGAGCTGCTCGACGATGTGGTCGACCAGGTCGGTGTAGGACCCGAGGCGCACCCCGTCGACGCTCACCCCGCCGTCGGCGGGCTGCGCGTAGCGGGCCAGGTGGGCGGCGACCGAGTGGACGACCATCGTGTACTGCTGGCGCTCGTCGTCGGCGTCGGCGAAGACGTAGGGCAGGAGGCGGTCGGCGCAGAACTCGCTCAGCGTCCAGTAGAAGCTGTCCACCCCGGTCAGCCGGCTGCTCACGTCGGGGGTGCCGGAGGAGTCGCCGACCCGGGGCGGGGCGTAGACCCGCACATCGGGGAATGCCCCGGCGCTGAGCCCGAGCCTGGCGTAGCCGGCGCGGGTGGCGTCGTCGAGGCGGGTGTTGGGGTGGTCGAGGAACAGCAGGTCCTCGCCCTTGACGTTGAAGATCAGCGCCTTGGCGTTGACCGCGTCGCCGCCGAGCACCCCGGAACGGAAGACCGAGTAGAGCAGGAACGTGGCGAAGCTGGTCTTGGTGGCGACCCCGGAGATGCCGGAGATGGAGACGTGCGCGCCCCGGGTGCCGTCGAGGAAGTCGGCGTTGAGGTAGACGGGCACCCCGTCGCGGCCCATGCCCATCGGGATGCGCCGCTCCATCCGGTCGAAGTGCAGCGCGCGGGCCCGCGCGTCGCCCTCGGCCCGGTGCACCACCGCCCCCGGCGTCGGCGGGACGTAGACCTCCGGGTCGACCCGGGTGGTGGTGATCTCGGCGGCCTCCTGCACCATCGCCGGCAGGGTGCCGTCGGCGATGGCGAACACGTCCGAGTCGAACTGGGCGCCCTCGTGCCGCGCCCGCACCTGGGTCACCACCCCGGCGATGGTCACCGGCTCGCGGTCGGGCATCTCGCGGCGGGTCACCACCACGTCGTCGAGCTGGAGGTAGCTGCCGGGGGCCACGGCCGTCCAGAACGTCAGCGGGGTGGCGTCGGCGGTGCCGAGCACGCGGCCGACCCCCTCGCCGGGGCCGGTGGACCCGTCGTCGGTGATCGGCAGGCTCTCGGTCATCGGCCCGCTCCCGTCAGCTGGTCGTCTCGGTCACGGCACACGAGGAGCATCCTGCCGCAGGGATGTGACAGGTTGCCACGCGACGCGGCGGACGCCACCCTCCGCCCGGTACGCGATCACTCGTCGCATTCCTCCGAACGCGCACGGTGTCGCAAAATTTCTCGTCGCAGAGGTGACACGAACCGGTTGCTCGGCGCAACAATGACACCGGCACTCATCGAGGATCTTCGTTACGTCGATGTTTCGGGGTGTGCCCCTGCGGCCCGCCACCTGCGGGCCGTGGGCCGGCCCGGCGGCCACCACCGCCGGGTCACCGCCGGTCGGCACCCCCTTCCGACCGGCCGTCGATCGAAGGCAGGAGCCTCATGCGTCGTACCACTGTCCTGGCGGGCCTGGCCTCGGCCGCGCTGCTGGCCACCGCCGTGCCCGGCGCGGCCGTCGCCGCCCCGGCCGCCGCCCCCTCCGCCGACGCGTTCACCCGCGCCGTCACCCAGCTGAAGTCCCACGCCGGCGACGCCCTCGCCGGCGACGGGCAGAGCTTCACGCTGAAGAACGTCGCGACCGACGCCGACGGCACCGAGCACGTCCGGCTGCACCGTTACCTCGACGGGCTGCCCGTGCTCGGCGGCGACCTGGTCGTGCACCTCGGCAAGGGCGGCGCCTGGCGCGGCGCCAGCCAGACCCTGACGGCCGCCCCGCGCCGCGCCGACCGCTCCGCGCGGCCCGCCGTCGGCGAGGCCGCCGCCGGCCGCGCCGCCCTCGCCGCCTCCACCGCCACCGCCCGCCGCGTCGACGGCACCCAGCTCGTGTACGACGCCGACGGCGCGCGCACGGCCCTCGCCTACGAGGTGGTCGTCGGCGGCGTGTACGCCGACGGCACCCCCAGCGAGCTGCACGTGCTCGTCGACGCCGCCACCGGCGGGGTCCGCAGCTCCTGGGAGGGCGTGCAGCGCGAGGGCACCGGCAACACCCTCCACTCCGGCACCGTGCCGCTGGGCACCACCGCCTCCGGCAGCACGTACCAGCTCACCGACGGCGCCCGCGGCGGCCACAAGACGTACGACCTGAACGGTTCCACCAGCGGCACCGGCACCCTCGTCGCCAGCGCCACCAACGTCTTCGGCGACGGCACCACGGCCAACCGGCAGACCGCCGCCGCCGACGCCCACTACGGTGCGGCCGTCACCTGGGACTACTACAAGAACACGTTCGGCCGCAACGGCATCCGCAACGACGGCGTCGCCGCCTACAGCCGGGTGCACTACAGCACCAACTACGCCAACGCGTTCTGGAGCGACTCCTGCTTCTGCATGACCTACGGCGACGGCGGCTCCGGCTTCGCCCCGCTGACCTCCCTCGACGTCGCCGGCCACGAGATGACCCACGGCGTCACCAGCAACACCGCCGGCCTGGTCTACAGCGGTGAGTCCGGCGGCCTCAACGAGGCCACCAGCGACATCTTCGGCACCCTCGTGGAGTTCTCCGCCGCCAACGCCAGCGACCCCGGCGACTACCTCATCGGCGAGAAGCTGCGCAGCACGCCGCTGCGCTACATGGACAAGCCCTCGAAGGACGGCTCCTCGGCCGACTGCTGGTCCACCACCCTGCGCTTCAAGGACGTGCACTACTCCTCCGGCGTGGCCAACCACTTCTTCTACCTGCTCGCCGTCGGCAGCGGCGCGTCCGCGTACGGCAACAGCCCCACCTGTGACGGCAGCACCATCACCGGCATCGGCAACGCCAAGGCCGGCGCGATCTGGTACCGCGCGCTGACCACCTACATGACCTCGCGGACCAACTACGCGGGGGCCCGCACCGCCACCCTGTCGGCCGCCGCCGACCTGTACGGCGCCAGCAGCGTCGAGTACCGGACCGTCGCCGCCGCCTGGACGGCGGTCAAGGTCGCCTGACCCGATCGGAGTACGGCGGGGGCGGCGACGTCCCCGCCGTGCCGGAACCGCCCGCGGCCCCGGCCCCGCGCCCCCGCCCCGCCTACGAAGCGGCGGCCGGGGCCGGGGCTGCGTCGGCGTCGGCTTCGGCGTTGGCGTTGGCGTTGGCTTCGGCTCGGGCTTCGCGGGCGTAGCGGAGCATCAGCACGCCGTCGGCGGCGGCCAGCACGTGTCGCAGCGGCAACTCCCGGTGCCCGCCGGCGGGCCCGGCGGCGATCCGCCCCGGCCCGGCCCCGGCGAGCAGCGGCGCGACCGTGAGGCAGACCTCGTCTACCAGGTCGGCGGCGGTGAGCGCGCCGAACAGGTGCGGGCCGCCCTCGCAGAGCACCTGCGAGAGGCCGCGCCGGCGCAACTCGGCCAGGCCGGCGGCGAGATCCACCCGGTCGGCCCCGCAGCGCACCAGGTCGGCCACCTCGGTCAGGCCCGGCGGCGCCTCGGCGGCGGCGTGGGTGAGCACCACCGGGCGCACCGGCGCGTCGGCGAAGGCGGCCTGTGCCGGGTCCAGGTCCAGCGAGCCGGAGACCACCACCAGGGTCGGATACTCGGCCAGCCCGTGGGCGCGCCGCCAGGCCCGCCGCGCCGCGTCGAGCCGCACCGCGCCGTACCCCTCGTGGCGCAGCGTCCCGGCGGCCACCAGCAGCCCGTCGCAGAGCATCCGCAGCAGGCCGAAGACCCGCTTGTCCGGCACGCCGGACAGCCCCGCAGAGTAGCCGTCGAGCGAGACCGCGCCGTCGACGCTCGTCACGAAGTTCACCCGCAGGTGGGGCCGGTCCGTCCGGCCGTACAGCGCGGTCAGCTCCGCGTCGTCCAACGGGGTCGCCGACGGGGCCGGCCAGAGACGGGAAATCGCGGCTTCGGCGCTCATTCGCCGGCCGGACCCGTGACCGGAGGGGTGGGTTCGGGGGTACGGTGCTGGCAGTCGCACCACTTCCGGCCCGGGCATTCGTCGTGCCGCCGTTCCCGGCAGGCTCGGCAGATCATGCCGGCAGCCTATGTCGTGATGGAAGGGGGCAGCACATGCCACGTCAGATATTCCAGCTGAAGGTGTCCCTCGTCGGAGTCCACCCCCTCGTCTGGCGGCGGGTGCTGGTCCCCGCCGGCTACACGCTGGACCGGCTGCACCGGGTCGTGCAGCACGCGATGGGCTGGCGCGACTGCCACCTGCACTCGTTCGAGATCGACGGCACGCAGTACGCCGAGCCCGACCCGGACGGGGAACTGGCCGTGCGCGACGAGCTGGACGTCCGGCTGGACGCGGTCGTCGGCAAGGGCAGCCGCTTCCACTACACCTACGACTTCGGCGACTGGTGGGAGCACGACATCCTCGTCGAGGACGCCGTCACCGCCGACCCGGACGAGCGGTACCCGACCTGCCTGGCCGGCGAGCGGGCCTGCCCGCCGGAGGACGTCGGCGGTCCGGCCGGACACCAGGTGCTGCTGGCCGCGCTCGTCGACCCCGCACACCCCGAGCACGAACGGCTGCGGGACTGGGCCGGCGACGCGTACGACCCGGACGCCTTCGACCCGGGCCGCGCCGCCACCCTCCTGCGCCACCTCTGCTGAGGCGCGAACGCTTCGGCAGCGGAGGGCTCCTACCTGACACTCGGCTGGGCGAGGTGGAGACGCCGCCGGCCGGGCCCCGGTGATCGGGGCCCGGCCGGCGGCGTGTGTTCGCTGGGTCAGCTGTTGTTCCAGTGCTGGGTGACGAGGTCGGCGGCCTGCTGCTCCCACTGCGCGTACGCGTCGGGGTAGGCCGAGACCTGCACCGTCTGGGCGGCGTCGGTCAGCGGCATGTCCTGCCAGCCGTCGACCTGTCGCAGGCCCTTGAGGAACGCGGTGGTCGCGTACTCCGGGTCGGTGATCTGCTCCGGCGAACCCCAGCCGCTGGAGGGGCGTTGCTGGAACAGGCCGAGGGAGTCGTGGTCGTTGCGGTCGCCGAGGTGACCCAGGTTCTGCAGCTTCGATTCCTGCAGGGCGGTGCCGATGGAGATGACCGCGGCGCGTTCGTCGAGGCCGGTCTTCTTGGTGGCGGCGATGATGGCCTTGGCGTTGGCGGTCTGCTCGGCGTCGAGGCCGATGCGCGACTGCGTGCCCTGCACGCCGTGCGGGATCAGCTTGGCCGTGTCCACGGCGGCGGTCTTGTCGGCCTGCACGGCGGCGACGGGCCGCGCGTCAACAGTGCCGGTGCCGGTGTCGGTGGTGGTGTGGTGGTTCAGGGGGCCGGCGGCGAGGCCACCGGCGAACGCGAGTCCGGCGATGCCGAGGACGCTCTTACGCAGGATGGTCGTGTTCATGGGGGTGACTCCTATCGGGGGGTCGACACCGGCCCGTAGGGGTGGGCGGGTGTGAGCACCACGTCGAGGCGCCCGAACAACGAACAAAAGGGGGAAAGAAGAAGGAGGAGGGGTTCGGCTGCCTTGCGGCGCCGGGTCCAGGTGTAACGACCGGCGACCGGCCCCCATTCCCCGGGGGTGACAACCCGGGTGGCGGGGGCGGGTCCTGCTGGATCCGGGGGGATCCGGGATGCTGCTGCGGTCGTCCATCAGGTGTAACGCCCCCGCCCCGGCCAGGATTCCGGCCCGGAGGTGCCGCCCGTCACCAGCCCGACCCCGGCCCCGCCCACCTCGACCCACCCCGCCCCACACGCGCCCCGCCGGGTCGGACAATCCGCCCATTCCGGTGGAGGGGTGACGGGATGTCGGGCAGGTGGGGGTATCCCGGCGCGTTGATGCCGCCATGTCACCGACATGAAGTCGATCAACCCAGCCACGCCCAGCCCCGGCCCGCTCCGCCCCGTGCTGCCCCGCCCCGTGCTGCCCTGCCCCGGCCCGGCTCGCCCGCCCCGGGGTCCGCCGGTCATCCCGGCCCGCCCCGCCCCAGTCGCGCCCACGCCGAAGCTGCCCCACGTCGCCCCACGCCGGACCCGCCCCACGCCACCGCGCCCGGTCGGACAAACCGCCCAACCCGGTGGTCGCGTGGCGTGATGTCGGGCAGGTGGTGGTATCCCGGCGCGGTGATGCCGCCATCTGCCCGACATGACGCTCCGGGGCAGCTGCCGGTGCGCCGGCGGGTCGCGTCGCTCAGACGCGCCGCAGCGATAGTTCCGACACACGGCGGTAACGATCTGGGAACGCTCCCAACGGCTTATTGACACCTCGGGGACTCTCCTCCAGTCTCATGGGAGCGCTCCCGGGGCTGTGTTGCGGATCTCTCCGCTACGGCGCCGGGCGTCGACCGTGGGCTCCGGCCGCCGGCCGCGAGCGCCTGCACAGCACCCCCCACCACATGACACAGCCTCACCACCGAAAGAGGGGTCTCGGATGAGCGTCCCAATCCGTCGCCGGCGGCTCGCGGCCATCGCGCTCGCGTCCGTCGCGATGATCGCCACCACTTCCGCCTGCGGCAGCGACGACGAGGGCTCGGGCAGCAGCGACGACCCGATCAAGCTCGTCGTCGACGTCTTCGGCGACCAGGGCTTCGGCTACGACGAGCTCTACAAGCAGTTCGAGTCGGAGCACCCGAACATCAAGATCGAGCAGCGGGGCAAGGGCCTCGGCCTCGGTGACTACAACACCCGCCTCACCCAGCAGATCACCGCCGGCGCCGGCGCCGGCGACGTGGTGGCCCTCGAAGAGGGCACGATCGTCCAGTTCTACGCCCAGGCCGGCAAGTTCGTGAACCTGGCCGACCACGGCGCGAACGACCTCAAGGCCAACTTCCTGCCGTGGAAGTGGGAGCAGGGCACCACCCCGGACGGCACCGTCCTCGGTCTCGGCACCGACGTCGGCTCGATGGCGCTGTGCTACCGCAGCGACCTGTTCAAGGCGGCCGGCCTGCCGACCGACCGCGAAGAGGTCGGCGCGCTCTGGCCGACGTGGGACCAGTTCATCGCCGCCGGCCAGAAGTTCGCCGCCGCCGACAAGAAGCACAAGTTCGTCGACTCGGCGACCAACTTCTACAACGTCGTGCTGATGCAGACCGCGGGCAACGGCTCCGGCTACACCTACTACGACAAGAGCAACAAGCTGGTCATCGGCGAGAACCCGGACGTGCGGACCGCGTACGACCTCTCCACCAAGATGATCGCCGCCGGCCTGTCGAACAACCTCCAGTCGTTCTCGAACGAGTGGAACGCCGGCTTCAAGAACGGCACCTTCGCCACCATCGCCTGCCCCGCCTGGATGACCGGTGTCATCAAGGGCCAGGCCGGTGACTCCGCCGCCGGCAAGTGGGACGTCGCGAAGGCCCCCGGCAACGGCGGCAACTGGGGCGGTTCCTTCCTGGCCGTGCCGAAGTCCAGCAAGCACCCCAAGGAGGCCGCCGAGCTGGTGAAGTTCCTGACCAGCGCCAAGGGCCAGATCGAGGCGTTCAAGAAGGTCGGCAACCTGCCGTCGTCGCCGCAGGCCCTGGCCGACCCGGCCGTCGCCGACTCGACCAACGAGTACTTCACCAACGCCCCCGTCGGCAAGATCTTCGCCGCCGGTGCGAGCGAGCTGAAGCCGGTCTACCTCGGCCCGAAGAACCAGGCTGTCCGTACCGCCGTGGAGAACACCCTGCGCGCCGTCGAGCAGGGCAAGCCCGCCGCCGAGCAGTGGGAAGCAGCGCTGAAGAACGGCGAGGCCGCCGGTAAGTGACCGGCCGAACCGAGCACGGGTGGCGTCGACAGGCGACTGTCGGCGCCACCCGCGGTGCCCGGTAAGCCCCGGTGCGCCCGCGTGGCCGGGCCGGCAATCCCCGGCGCCGCCCACGCGGCCGGGCCGGCAACCCCCCGGCACCGCCCGCGCGGAAGGCCGGTAATCCCCCGGCGCCGCCCGCGCGGACGGGTCGCGCCGACCGACGAGAAGGACCGTCGATGAGCCTGGACCTCCACACCGCAGCGCCCCCCGGCGGGGGCGGTGAACCCGCCCGCCCCGCCCGTGCCGCGCACCGTCGCCCGGCCTCTTTCACCCGGCTGGACCTGAAGTTCTCCCCGTACCTGTACGTCCTGCCGTTCTTCGTGATCTTCGCGGTCTTCAGCGCGTACCCGATCGTCTACACGGTCTGGATCGCGCTCACCGACCGGTCGCCGCTGAACGCCACGATCAGCTTCGTCGGCCTGGACAACTTCGTCGAGCTGCTGACCAACGACCCACAGTTCTGGAACGCGGTCGTCAACACGTTCGGCATCTTCCTGCTCTCCACCGTGCCGCAGCTGATGCTGGCGCTGGTGCTGGCCAACGCGCTGAACCGGAAGCTGCGGGCGCAGACCTTCTTCCGGATGGCCATCGCGATGCCGATCATCACCTCCACCGCCGTGGTGGCGCTGATCTTCTCGATGATCTACGCCAAGGAGTTCGGCCTCGCCAACTGGCTGCTCGACATGGTCGGCATGGACCCGATCGACTGGCGGGCGAACCGCTTCGCCTCCTGGTTCGCCATCTCCACCATGGTCGACTGGCGCTGGGTGGGCTACAACGCCCTGATCTACCTGGCCGCCATGCAGTCGATCAGCAAGGACATGTACGAGGCGGCGGCGCTGGACGGCGCGTCGCGGCGCCGGCAGTTCTGGTCGATCACCATCCCGCAGCTCCGCCCGACGATCATCTTCACGCTGATCGTCTCGACCATCGGCGGGCTCCAGCTCTTCACCGAGCCGCTGATGTTCACCAGCGGCGCGGGGGCGCTCTCCGGCGGTTCGGAGGGGCAGTTCCAGACCATCACCATGTACCTGCTCGACGTGATGAACACGCGGTTCCGCTGGGGGTACGCCGGCGCGGTCGCCCTCGTGCTGTTCCTGCTCATCGCGCTGGTGTCGTTGGTGAACTACCTGCTCGCCCGCCGCATCAGTTCCGACAAGTGAGGGTTGCGCCAGATGACGACCACGACGCTCCGCCCACCCGCGCGCCCGGCCGGCAGGCCGCCGCGCGATGCGCACAAGGCCGACCGGATCTGGAAGGCGACCCCGCTGACCTGGGTCGGCCTGGTCTTCGGCGTGATCCTCTCGCTGTTCCCGTTCTACTGGATGATCGTCATCGCGTCCCGGACGAACGACGCGGCCAACTCCTGGCCGCCGCCGTTCCTGCCCGGCGGCAAGCTCGGCGAGAACATCCAGCGGGTGCTGGAGAACGGTGACGCCAACATCGTCAAGGGGCTGATGAACTCGTTCCTGGTCTCCGGGACGATCACCGTCGCCACCGTCTTCTTCGGCTCGCTGGCCGGTTTCGCGTTCGCCAAGCTGCGCTTCCGCGGCAAGAACGCGATGCTGCTGATCATCCTCGCCTCGATGATGGTCCCGATCCAGCTCGGCGTGCTGCCGCTCTACATCCTGATGGCCAAGCTCGAGTGGCTGAACACCATGCCGTCGGTCACCGTGCCGTTCCTCATCGGCGGCTTCGGCATCTTCATGATGCGCCAGTACGCCGAGCAGGCCGTGCCCAACGAGCTGATCGAGGCCGCCCGGGTGGACGGCTGCTCCACCTGGCGCGTCTACTGGCACGTCGTCGTCCCCGCGCTGCGGCCGGCGGCGGCGGTGCTGGGCCTGCTCACCTTCATGGAGCAGTGGAACCAGTTCTTCTGGCCCTTCGTGGTGCTCGCCGACCCGGCCAACCCGACCGTGCAGATCTCGCTGCGCAGCCTCAACACGGCCTACTTCGCCGACAACTCGCAGATCTTCGCGGGCACCCTGGTCGCCACGCTGCCGCTGTTCGTCGTGTTCGTCCTGTTCGGCCGCCAGATCATCGGCGGGATCATGGAAGGTGCCGTCAAGTCGTGAGCGATCCGACCCGTCCGCCCGCCGTCGGCGTCCTCGACCAGGGCCCGGCCATCACCTTCCCGCCCGGCTTCCTGTGGGGTGCCGCGACCGCGGCGTACCAGATCGAGGGCGCGGCCACGGCGGGCGGCCGTACCCCCTCGATCTGGGACACCTTCAGCCACACCGAGGGGCGGACAGTCGGCGGGCACACCGGCGACGTGGCCTGCGACCACTTCCACCGGATGCCCGACGACGTGCGGCTCATGGCGGAGCTGGGCCTGAAGTCCTACCGGTTCTCGGTGTCCTGGCCGCGGGTGCAGCCGGGCGGCTCGGGCGCGGCCAACGCCGAGGGCCTGGACTTCTACCAGCGGCTGGTCGACGAGCTGCTGGGGCACGGCATCGAGCCGTGGCTGACCCTCTACCACTGGGACCTGCCGCAGCCGCTCGAGGACGCGGGCGGCTGGCCAGCCCGGGACACCGCCGGCCGGTTCGCCGACTACGCCCAGCTCGTCGCGGACGCGCTCGGCGACCGGGTGCGCTACTGGACCACGCTCAACGAGCCGTGGTGCTCGGCGTTCCTCGGGTACGGCTCGGGCGCGCACGCGCCGGGGCGTACCGACGGGGCGGACGCGGTCCGGGCCGGGCACCACCTGATGCTCGGGCACGGCCTGGCGGTCCAGGCGCTGCGGGCGTCGCGGCCGGACGCCCAGCTCGGCATCACCGTCAACCTGTACCCGGTGACCCCGGCCACCGACTCGCCGGCCGACGCGGACGCCGCCCGGCGGATCGACGCGCTGGCCAACCGGTTCTTCCTCGACCCGGTGCTGCGCGGGTCGTACCCGGCGGACCTCCAGGCGGACCTGGCGTCGGTGACGGACTTCGGGCACGTGCTCGACGGCGACCTGGCGACCATCTCGACGCCGTTGGACCTGGTCGGGATCAACTACTACAGCCGGCACGTGGTCGCCGCCCCCGTCGAGGGGGAGCAGCCGCAGGCATACTGGCGGGCGCCCACGTGCTGGCCGGGCAGCGAGGACGTCCGGTTCGTCACCCGGGGTGTCCCGGTGACCGACATGGACTGGGAGATCGACGCCCCCGGGCTGGTCGAGACCCTGGAACGGGTCCACCGCGACTACACCGACCTTCCGCTCTACGTGACCGAAAACGGTTCCGCTTTTGTTGATACCGTGGTCGACGGTCAGGTCGACGACACCGACCGGTTGGCCTACTTCGACTCGCACCTGCGGGCGGCACACGCGGCGATCGGTGCAGGGGTGCCCCTACGGGGCTACTTCGCGTGGTCGCTGATGGATAATTTCGAGTGGGCCTGGGGTTACACCAAGCGTTTCGGCATGGTGTACGTCGACTACGACAGCCAGGTCCGCATCCCCAAGTCCAGCGCCAGGTGGTACGCCGAGGTGATCCGACGCAACGGTCTGGCCGCACAATAGGGCACACGGCCAGCGAGTGACGGGCGGTCCCGGTGCCCGTCCCCCCAACCCGGGGGGCGCACCGGGCCGCCCATGTCGGAGGAGCAGACGATGACAACGCAGCGCACCCGGTCGCTCGGGCGCCCGACCCTTGACGCGGTCGCCGCGCGCGCCGGCGTCGGGCGCGGCACGGTCTCCCGGGTGGTCAACGGCTCACCCCAGGTGAGCCCGGAGGCCCGGGCCGCCGTGCAACAGGCCATCGCCGAGCTGGGGTACGTGCCGAACCGCGCCGCCCGGGCCCTGGTGACCCAGCGGACCGACTCGGTGGCGCTGGTCGTCTCCGAGTCCGGGGACCGGGTCTTCACCGAGCCGTTCTTCGCCGGCATCGTCCGGGGGATCAGCTCGGGCCTGCTGGAGACCCCGATGCAGCTCTGGCTGGCCATGGCCCAGTCGCCGGTGGAGCGGGAACGCGTCGAGCACCACCTCACCAACCAGCACGTCGACGGCGTCCTGCTGCTGTCGCTGCACGACTCCGACCCGCTGCCCACCCTGCTGGAGGAGCGGGGCTTGCCGACGGTGCTGGGCGGCCGGCCGGCCCGGATGCTCCAGCCGGGCGCGCAGCCCGCCTACTACGTCGACGTCGACAACGTCGGTGGCGCCCGGCACGCGGTGGAATACCTGTTCGCCCGGGGGCGGCGGCGCATCGCCACCATCGCCGGCACCCAGGACATGGGCGCCGGCCTGGCCCGGTTGACCGGCTACCGGGAGGCCGTCCATGCCACCGGGGCCGGCCTCAACCCCGACCTCATCGCGTACGGCGACTTCAGCGAGGGCAGCGGGGCGGCCTGCATGCGCCGGCTGCTGGAGGTCTGCCCGGATCTCGACGCGGTCTTCGTCGCCTCCGACCTGATGGCCTTCGGCGCGCTGCGGACGCTGCGCGAGGCCGGCCGGCGGGTGCCGGACGACGTGGCGGTGATCGGCTTCGACGACGCGCCGGTGGCCCGGCAGGCCGAGCCGCCGCTGACCACGGTCTTCCAGCCGGTCGAGGAGATGGGCCGGCAGATGGCCCACCTGCTGGTGTCCCGCATCCGCGGCGAGGACATCCCGACCAACCACATCCTCCTCGACACCCACATGGTCCGCCGCGCCTCCGCCTGAGCGGTCCCGCGAGCGGACGGAAGGGCGCGCTGTCTGATTGATCCGGCCTGGCGTCATCTGGGAAGTCCCGGGCCGCCGGCCGGTATCAGCGCGCCCGTGCGCCGGCTCCTGACGTCAGGACCACGCGGGCGCGGGGTGTCTCCCGGCCCGCGTCATCGTCGATGGGAGACCGCTGTCGTGACAATCCTCGGAAGCCGCGCCCGCCGCCTGGCCCTGGCCATGTGCGCCGGCCCGGTCCTCGCCGGCCTGCTGGCCACCGCCACGACCCCGGCCGCTGCCGCCGGCCCGGCGGCAGTCGCCACATCGGCCGCGAAGCCCGCCCGGAGCATGACGGTCACCGACGTGTGGATGCGGGACAACGTCTCCGACACCGGCATCCAGCCGCACGCGACGAGCCCCCTCTGGGCCAGCCCGGACATCAAGGTCTGCCCGACGTCGGTGGAGTGCGCGACCAGCACGTTCCCGGTCGCCGGCTCGACCAGCTACATCTTCGTCAAGCTGCGCAACCCCGGGCCGTACGGGTCGGGCACCGACAGCGGGACGCTGCGGTTCTACCGGACGACCCCGGGTGGCAGCCTGTCCTGGCCGCTGGCCTGGGTGCCGGTCACCTCGCGGGTCCTCATCGTCCCTGCGGGCGTGACGACGGTGCGGGCCGAGTGGCCCGCGGTGCCCGGCCCGGGGCACTTCTCCCTGCTGGCCATCTGGGATTCGCTGACCGACCCGTTGCTGTTCATGAGCACCGACATCGGGACCAACGTCCGCTACAACAACAACATCGCCTGGCTCGACCTGGTGTCGGTCTGACCCCCGCGCGGCGGCGGTCCCGCCGGCGGCCCGGCGCGGCCCGGTCAGGCCCAGCGGCGCAGCTCCCGCTTGGCCAGCGACGACCGGTGGACCTCGTCCGGGCCGTCGGCGAGGCGCAGGGTGCGGGCCTGGGCCCAGAGCCCGGCGAGCGGGGTGTCCTGGCTGACGCCCGCACCGCCGTACCCCTGGATGGCCTTGTCGATCACCCACTCCGCCATCGCCGGGGTGGCGATCTTGATGGCCTGGATCTCGGTGTGCGCGCCCTTGTTGCCGACGGTGTCCATCAGCCAGGCGGTCTTGAGCACCAGCAGCCGGGCCTGCTCGATGCGGACCCGGGACTCGGCGATCCACTCCCGCACCACGCCCTGCTCGGCCAGGGGACGGCCGAACGCGATCCGCTGGTTGGCCCGGCGGCAGAGCAGCTCCAGGGCTCGCTCGGCCATGCCCACCAGCCGCATGCAGTGATGGATGCGCCCCGGGCCGAGGCGGGCCTGGGCGATGGCGAAGCCCGCCCCCTCCGCGCCGACCAGGTTCTCCGCCGGCACCCGGACGCCCGTGAAGTCGATCTCCGCGTGGCCGCCGTGCGGGGCGTCGCTGTAGCCGAAGACCGTCATCCCGCGCCGCACCGTCACGCCCGGGGTGTCCCGGGGGACCAGGATCATGCTCTGCTGGCGGTGCCGGTCGGCACCGGGGTCGGTCTTGCCCATCACGATGAAGATCTCGCAGCGCGGGTCCATCGCCCCGGACGACCACCACTTGCGCCCGTCGATCACGTAGGAGTCGCCGTCGCGGACGATCCGGGTGGCGATGTTGGTGGCGTCGGAGGAGGCGACGTCCGGCTCGGTCATGCAGAACGCCGAGCGGATCTCCCCCTCCAGCAGCGGCTTGAGCCAGCGGTCCCGCTGCGCCTCGGAGCCGAACTCGGCGAGCAGTTCCATGTTGCCGGTGTCCGGTGCGGCGCAGTTGACCGCCTCCGGGGCCAGGTGCGGGCTGCGGCCGGTCAGCTCCGCCAGCGGCGCGTACTGGAGGTTGGTCAGCCCCGCGCCGTAGCGGGGGTCGGGGAGGAAGAGGTTCCACAGGCCGCGCCGGCGCGCCTCGGCCTTCAGCTCCTCCAGCACGGGGGAGCGGGCCCACGGGTCGCCGGCCGCCGCGACCTGCTCGGCGTGCACCGCCTCCGCCGGGTGGACGCACTCTTCGAGGAACGTGCCGAGCCGCGCGCGCAGCTTCTCGGTGCGGGCGTCGAACTGGAAGTCCATCACTGCTCCCTGACTGCGCGCAGACCGTGCTCGACCAGCGGCGCGACCATGTCGCCGATCCGGTCGAAGCCCCCGCCGAGCGTCTGCCCGAGGGTGTGCCGGTAGTGGATCCCCTCGCAGATCACCGCGAGCTTGAAGCAGCCCAGGGCGACGTGCCAGTGCAGCGGCCCGACGTCGACGTCGGCGCGCCCGGCGTACCGCTCGATCAGCTCGGCCCCGGCGGGGAAGCCGGCGCGCGGCCCGAGCCCGTCGGCGACCGGGTTGCCGGCGGCGGCGTCGCTGTCGCCGAGCACGTCCCAGTACGTCAACAGGAGCCCGAGGTCGGCCAGCGGGTCGCCGAGGGTGGCCATCTCCCAGTCGAGCACCGCCCGCACCGACACCGCGCCCGCGGTGCCGCCGGTCCCGTCGGCGGAGGGGTCGGCGCCGACCGTGGCGAGCAGGTTGTCCAGCCGGTAGTCGCCGTGCACGATCCGCCCGGCGTTCGCGCCCTCGGGCACCGAGCCGGCGAGCGCGGCGCGCAGCTCGTCGATGCCGGGCAGCGGGCGGCTGCGGGACTGGTCGAGCTGGGCGGCCCAGCGCCGCACCTGCCGGCCGAGGAAACCCTCGGGGCGGCCGAAGTCGGCCAGCCCGACGGCGGCCGGGTCGACCGCGTGCAGGTCGGCGAGGGTGTCCATCATCGCCATGGCGAGGTCGCGGCGCTGCCCGGCGGTCAGCGCGTCGGTCTGCGACCGGCTGCGGAACACCTCGCCGTCGACCTTCTCCATCAGGTAGAACGGCGCGCCGAGCACGGCGGGGTCCGGGCAGAGCAGCAGCGCCGCCGGCACCGGCACGGCGGTCGGGGCGAGCGCCGAGATGATCCGGTGCTCCCGGGCCATGTCGTGCGCGGTGGCGAGCACGTGGCCCAGCGGCGGCCGGCGCAGCACCACCTCCCGCCCGGTCGCGCCCTCGCCGACCCGCAGGGCGTACGTCAGGTTGGACTTGCCGCCGGCGATGAGCCGGGCCCGCAGCGGCAGGGCGGCCAGCTCGGGCCGGTGCGCGGCCAGGTAGGTGGCGAGCCGGTCGAGGTCGAGACCCTTCGGGGCGCCCGCGTCCGCACCGGGGCCGGTGCGCGGGTCGACGACGGCCGGATCGGTCATCCGACTAGTTGATGGCAGCTCACGCACCTTGTCAAGGTGGGATTTTCCCCGGGGACACGGCCCGGCAACAGGGGCGAAATGGTCAACCGGCAGGCTGGTGCCCAGCCTGCCGGCCGCCCTGCGCCGGCCTGCCGAGCGGAGGGACGATCATGTTGCTGAGAGTTCGGGTGACCCTGCCGGACCGCCCCGGCACCCTCGGCCAGGTGGCCCGCACACTCGGCGTCTCCGGTGCCGACATCGTCCAGGTCGTGGTCCTGGAACGGCTCGGCGGGCGGGCGGTCGACGACTTCACCGTGGTGTGGCCGGGCGCCTCCCGGGTCGAGCGGTTGCTGGCCGGCCTCGCCGCGATCCCCGGCGTGCGGGTCGACGGCGTCTGGCGGGCGATCGGCGCGCCGACCACCACGGGGCAGGACGCCGAGCTGCTGGCCCAGGTGGCCGGCAACCCGGCCGACGGCCTGGCCACGCTGGTCGACGCGGTGCCGGGGCTGCTCGCCGCGGACTGGTCGGTGGCGGCGGTCGTCCCGCTGGACTGGGCCTCGCGCACCGGCGGCGGGGGCGGCGACGCCACGGTGGCCCACGCGAGCTGGCGGGTGCCGGTCCCGCCCCTGCTGCCCGAGATCACCCCGCTGCGGGCCCGCGCGATGACCGGGGCCGACGGCACCCACTACGCGATCGCGCCGTTCGGCCGGGCCGGGCTGGTCCTGGTGGTGTCCCGCGACCACACCGAGGCGCTGAGCCCCGCCGCGTTCCACTCCACCGAGGTGGACCGGCTCGCCCAGCTGGTCCGGGCCAGCGCGGTGATCCTCGGCGACCGGCTGGACCTGGTGGGCGCACCCCCGGTGGTGGCCGGCGGCTGAGACTGTCGGGCCCCGGTGCGGGGCCCGTCGGCCCCCGAAGTCTGTCGGGCCCCGGTGCGGGGCCCGTCGGCCGGAGCCGGGCCCCGGTGCGGGGCCCGTCCGGCGGCACCAGTGCGGGCCCGGCCGATGCGGCCGGGTCCGCACTGTCGTTCTCCCGCCCGGCCTTGCTCCTGCGCCCGGCGTGGCCGAGGTCACCACCTGTGGTGATGGTCATGCATGCGGTTCCCGCGCCGTCACCACCGGGCAACGGGCCCGCAACAGCCGGCCGGCATCGTCGTAGGCGGGTGAAGGGAGACAACCATGGCGCTGTGGCGGATCCGAGCCACCGTGGACGACCGGCCCGGCTACCTGTCGGTCCTCACGGCGAGCCTCGCGTTGCGCGGGGTCAACATCCTCACCGTGCAGGTGCACACCACCGAGGTCGGCGCGGTCGACGACTTCCTCGTCGACGCGCCGGACACGCTCGACGAGGCGGGGCTGATCGCCGCCGTGGAGCGGGGCCGGGGCCGGGACTGCTGGGTGGCGCGCAGCGAGGCGCGCGGCCTCGCCGACCAGCCCACCCGGGTGCTCGGCCTGGCCACCCGGCTGGTCCGCGACCCCGACGCTGCGGGCGAGGCGCTGCGGACGCTGCTCGGCGCCGACGAGGTCACCTGGCGGCCCGCGGTCGTCGCCGGGGGCATCGCCGGCACGACGATGGTCCTGCCCGACCCCACCGGCGGGTCGTACGAGCTGCGCCGGGCCGCGCCGAGCTTCACCCCGGCCGAGTACGCCCGCGCCCAGGCGCTCGCCGAGCTGGCGGCGGCCGTGGGTCGGCGGGACGCCGACCAGGTGACCCTCGTCCTGCCCGACGGCGCGGAGGCGGTCGTCCGCCCGGCGACGGCCGGCGACCTGACCGGCGTACTGGAGCTACACGGGGCCTGCTCGGCGGGCACCCTGCACCGCCGCTACCTGGGCGGGGCGGCGCTGCCCGCGCCGGCCCGGTTGGGGCGGCTGCTGGAGCCGGCCCAGGGCCTCACCCTCGTCGCGACGGCGACCGGCTCCGGCGGGGCGGCGGAGCCGGTCGTCGCGATGGCGAACCTGCTCGTCGAGGGCGACGAGGCCGAGGTGGCGCTGTTGGTGCGCGACGACTGGCAGCGGCGGGGGGTCGGCACCGCCCTGCTGCGCCGGCTGGTCCGGCACGCCGAGCGGGCCGGCCTCGCGGGCCTGGTGCTGCACGTCCAGGCGGAGAACACGGCGATGCTGCGTACCCTGCGCCGGCTCGCCCGGCCGACGGTGACGGAGCGGGACGGCTGCCTGGTCACCGTCAGCGTGCCGGTGACCGCCGCCCCGGCCGGGGTGGTGCCGGCCCAGGTGCGCCGCAGCTGACCCCGCGCCCGGCCGCGTGGGCCCGGCCCCGTGGGCTCGGCCGCGCGCGGCCCGGCTGCGCGGCCGCTGGCCGTACCGCCGTGCCGGGGTGTTGACCGGGGGCCTGCTCTACCGAATGCGTTAACGGGAGCCCTTCCTCACCGCGCAGCCGCGGACCGGCCGCCGGACGGAGGTCCGGCGGCCGGTCGCGGGGCGCCTGCCCGAGGGGGGGGCGGGCGGGCGCGCTCGGGGTCAGCCCGTGAAGGTGATGCGGTCCCGGCGACGGCGCAGCGTCATCAGGGCGACGCCGCCGCCGACCAGCGCGACGCCGGTGAGCGCCATGCCGGTGACGGCCACGCCGGTCAGCGGCAGGTCACTGCCGCCGCCGGTCCCGCCCGACGGGGAGGTCGTCGGCGACGCCGAGTCCGACGGGGTGGGCGACTCGGAGGCCGACGGGGACTCCGACGCCGACGGCGACTCGGAGGGCTCGGGGGACTCCGACGCCGACGGGGACTCCGACGGCTCCGGCGACTCCGAGACCGACGGCGTGGGGGTCGGGGTGGGCGTGGGCGTGGGCGTGGGCTTGGGGACCGTGCCCTTGCAGGTGTGGCTCACGTTGAAGTCGTCGCCGGTCCCGCTGATCGTGGCGGACCCGTCGACCAGCTTCCACCCGGCCGGGGTGAACAGGTAGGCGTGGATCTGCCGGGGGTCCTTGCCGCCGGTGGAGTAGAAGAAGTCCGGGTACGCGTCCGAGCCGTCCGGGATGTTCACCGTGACGTCGTTCGTGCCGTCGGAGAAGGTCAGCGTCAGGGTCTCGAAGCTGCCGCTGTTCTTGCCGGGCAGGACGAAGTGCCAGCCGTCGTGGTCGTCCGGCAGGTTCGCGAAGCGCTCGTCGTCGCACTGCTGGGTGAAGTAGCCAGCCTTCTTGCCCTGGTGGGCCGACTTGAGGCCGATGGTGGCCGATGCCCACGCCGGGGTGGCGAGGGCGAGGCAGGCCGTGGCGGCGGTCGCGGAGAAGGCCGCGCGCGCCACGCGCCGACGCTGTGACATGAAGGTATTCCTCCGAAAGGGGAGTCGAGGGGACGCCACATGATCGCCTCGGCGCGTTTCGGCGGGGCATCGGATGAATGGCCTGAGCTGGGCGGACGGCGGACCCAATCCCCCCTTCCCGGAGGGGATTACCCGCGCGGGGCGGCGTGTCGGCGTAACGCTTTCGGGTGGCGCGACGCCCCGTTCCGGGTGGCGCGACGCCCCGTTCCTCGGTGGAGCGGCGCCGGGGGCGGGTGGCGCGGCGGCGCAGGCTCGTGGCGGCGAGGTCTTCCCAAGTGTGCAATCCGCTGGATACATTGTCGAGCATCCATGGGAGCGCTCCCGCGCCTCCTCGGAGACCCCCACCACCCGCCTCCGCCGGCCCCGACCCCTCAGACGCCGTCCCGCGTCCGGTCGGGGCCGTCGGGCGCCATCCGTCAGGAGCTCGCAGATGCGTCACCCGAACCGGCCGTCCCGGCCGTCGCGCGGCCGACCCTGGCTGCGCCGCCTGCTCGCCGCCGGCGCCGCCCTGGCCAGCGGCCTCGCGATGGGCGTCGTCGCGCCGCAGGCCGCGCCCGTCGCCGCCGCGCCCGCCTTCAACTACGCCGAGGCGTTGCAGAAGTCGCTGTTCTTCTACGAGGCGCAGCAGTCCGGCAAGAAGCCGGCCTGGAACCGGGTCTCCTGGCGCGGCGACTCGGCGCTCACCGACGGCTCCGACGTCGGAGTGGACCTCACCGGCGGCTGGTACGACGCCGGCGACCACGTCAAGTTCGGCTTCCCGATGGCGTTCAGCGCCACCATGCTCGCCTGGGGCGCGGTCGAGTACCGCGACGGGTACGTCGCCTCCGGGCAGCTCACCCACCTGCTCAACAACCTGCGCTTCGTCAACGACTACTTCGTCAAGGCGCACCCCGCCCCGAACGTCCTCTACGGACAGGTCGGCAAGGGCGACGACGACCACAAGTGGTGGGGCCCGGCCGAGGTGATGCCGATGGCGCGTCCCGCGTACAAGATCGACTCAAGCTGTGGCGGCGCGGACCTTGCGGGGGAGACGGCGGCGGCGATGGCCGCGTCGTCGATGGTCTTCCGGCCCACCGACGCCGCCTACGCCGACAAGCTGCTGACCCACGCCAAGCAGCTCTACACGTTCGCCGACACGGTGCGCAAGAGCTACCACGAGTGCATCACCGACGCGACGAGCTTCTACAAGTCGTGGAGCGGGTGGCAGGACGAGCTGGTCTGGGGCGCGATCTGGCTCTACCGGGCCACCGGCGACGCCGCCTACCTCACCAAGGCCGAGAACGAGTACGACAAGCTCGGCACCGAGCCGCAGTCCACCACCCGGTCCTACAAGTGGACGATCGCCTGGGACAACAAGCAGTTCGGCGCGTACGTGCTGCTGGCCAACCTGACCGGCAAGCAGAAGTACGTCGACGACGCCAACCGGTGGCTCGACTACTGGACCGTGGGCGTCAACGGCGCGAAGGTGAACTACTCGCCCGGCGGGATGGCGGTGCTCGACTCGTGGGGCGCGCTGCGCTACGCGTCCAACACCGCGTTCGCCGCGCTGGTCTACAGCGACAAGACCACCGACGCCACCCGCAAGACGCGGTACCACGACTTCGCCGTCCGCCAGATCAACTACGCGCTCGGTGACAACCCGCGCAAGTCCAGCTACCAGATCGGCTTCGGGGCCAACGCGCCGAAGAATCCGCACCACCGCACGGCGCACGGCTCCTGGTGGGACAGCCAGACCGTGCCCACCGAGACCCGGCACGTGCTCTACGGCGCCCTCGTCGGCGGCCCGTCGTCGGCCAACGACGCCTACACCGACAGCCGGTCCGACTACGTGATGAACGAGGTCGCCACCGACTACAACGCCGGCTTCACCTCCGCCCTGGCCCGGCTCGCCTCCGAGTACGGCGGCACCCCGCTCGCCGGCTTCCCCACCGCCGAGACGCCGGACATCGACGAGCTGACCGTCGAGACCACGGTGATGCAGGCCGAGCCCCGCGCCACCGGCCTCAAGGCGATCGTCTACAACAAGTCCGCGTTCCCGGCCCGCGCGCTGACCAACGGAAAGTTCCGCTACTACTTCCGCCCCGAGGGCAGCACCGCCGTCCAGGTCACCCCCGGCTACACCCAGGGCTGCCCGTCGCCGTCGGCGGCCAAGCAGCTCAGCGGCGACATCTGGTACGTCGAGGTCGACTGCACCGGGTACACCATCGCCCCCGCCGGGCAGTCGCAGCACCGGATGGAGGTGCAGTTCAAGATCGGCGTGCCGGAGGGCGGCACCTGGGACCCGACCAACGACCCGTCGTACCAGGCCACGGCCGGGCCGAACAAGAAGGTCCCGCTCTACGCCGGCAGCACCCTCGTGTGGGGCGCGGAGCCCACCTCGACGCCCACCGACACCACCCCGCCCACCGTCCCCGGCGCCCCGACGGTCTCCGCGATCAGCCCCACCTCGGTCACGCTGACCTGGCCCGCGTCCACCGACACCGGGGGCAGCGGCCTGGCCGGCTACGACGTCACCCAGGAGACGATCGGCAGCGACGCGCTCATGCTGCACCGCACCACCACCAACAGCGTGACCGTGGCCAACCTCACGGCCGCCCGCAACTACCGGTTCTGGGTACGCGCCCGCGACGGGGCCGGCAACAACTCGCTGTCCTCGCCGGTGCTGCCGGTGGCCACGCCCGCCGGGACGGGGTCGGACACCACCGGGCCGAGCGCGCCCGGCACCCCGACCGCGTCCAACATCACCTCGACCGGGGTGACCCTGTCCTGGTCGCCGTCGACCGACAACGTCGGCGTCGCCGGCTACCAGGTCTGGAAGGTCACCTGGCCGCTGCACTCCGTCGTCGCCACGGTCACCGGCACCAGCCACACGGTGACGGGGCTGACCCCGGACACGTCGTACCCGTTCTACATCGTCGCGGTGGACGCCGCCGGGAACCCGTCGGTGGTGTCGCCCAGCATCTCGGTGCGCACGCTCCCGGGCACCGACCCGACGCCCACGCCCACCCCGACGCCCACGCCGACCCCGACGACCCCGGCCGGGGCGTGCAAGGTCGCGTACACGACCAGCGACTGGAGCACCGGCTTCAGCGCGAACATCACCATCACCAACACCGGCGCGACGGCGCTCAACGGCTGGAGCCTCGCGTTCACCTTCCCGAACGCCGGGCAGAAGGTCACCCAGGGCTGGTCGGCCAACTTCACCCAGACCGGCACCGCCGTGACCGCGTCGAACGCCGCCTACAACGCGGCGCTCGCGCCGGGCGCATCGACGACGCTGGGCTTCAACGGCACCCACACCGGCGCCAACCCGAAGCCCACCGCCTTCACCCTGAACGGCTCCGCCTGCACCGTCTCCTGACCGTCGATGCGGCGTGGCGTGGCCGGTGCCGCACCCGGGCGACCGGCCACGCCACGCCCCGCTCGGCCAGACCTTTTCAGAAACTTTTCCGAAACACCATTGTCCGGATCGACGGGTGATGGAAACATCGATGAAGGTAGATTCCCCAACTTAGACGTCCAGTCGTCCCGCCCCGACGTCCTGGGTGTTGGCCAGCAAGGAGGCCAAGATGGCAATGAGCCCATCCCTTCATCGCGGCGGGCGCCGGCGACGGCGATCGCCCGCCGTCCGCGCGCTGCTCGCCGGCGCGGTCAGCGCCGTGACGGTGGCCGCCGTCGTGGTGATGATGCCGTCGGCGAACGCCGCCGCGTCCACGCTGGGTGCGGCCGCCGCGCAGTCGGGCCGCTACTTCGGCACCGCCATCGCCGGGGGTCGGTTGAACGACTCCACGTACAGCACCATCGCCGGGCGTGAGTTCAACATGATCACGGCCGAGAACGAGATGAAGCCGGACGCGACGGAGCCGAACCAGAACCAGTTCAACTTCTCCGCCGGGGACCAGATCTACAACTGGGCCACCCAGCGTGGCCTGAAGGTCCGGGGGCACACCCTGGCCTGGCACGCCCAGCAGCCGCCCTGGATGGAGCGCATGAGCGGCAGCGCGCTGCGCAGCGCCATGATCAACCACATCAACGGCGTGATGGCCCACTACAAGGGCAAGCTCGCCGCGTGGGACGTGGTCAACGAGGCGTTCAACGAGGACGGCAGCCGCCGCCAGTCGAACCTCCAGGGCACCGGCAACGACTGGATCGAGGTGGCGTTCCGCACCGCCCGGGCGGCCGACCCGTCGGTCAAGCTCTGCTACAACGACTACAACATCGAGAACTGGAGCTACGGCAAGACGCAGGGCGTCTACCGGATGATCCAGGACTTCAAGTCCCGTGGCGTGCCGATCGACTGCGTCGGCCTGCAGACCCACTTCACCGGCGGCAGCTCCCTGCCGAGCAACTTCCAGACCACGCTGTCCAGCTTCGCCGCGCTCGGCGTCGACGTGGCGCTGACCGAGGTCGACGTCACCAACGCCTCCACCACCCAGTACGCCGGGCTCACCCAGGCCTGCCTGAACGTGCCCCGCTGCATCGGCATCACCGTCTGGGGCGTCCGCGACAGCGACTCCTGGCGTTCCAACGAGAACCCGCTGCTCTTCGACGGCGGGGGCAACAAGAAGGCCGCGTACACCTCGGTCCTCAACGCCCTCAACGCGGCGCCCCCGACCTCCGGGCCGACCACGGGCCCGCCCACCACGCCCCCGCCCACCACGACCCCGCCGCCGAGCGGCGGCGCCGGCCGGATCGTCGGAGTGCAGTCGGGCCGGTGCGTCGACGTACCGAACGCCACGCAGACCAACGGCACCCGGGTCCAGCTCTACGACTGCAACGGCCAGTCGAACCAGCAGTGGACGTACACCGCCGGCAAGCAGTTGATGGTCTACGGCAGCAAGTGCCTCGACGCGAACGGCGCGGCCACCGCTAACGGCACCGGGATCATCATCTGGGACTGCAACGGCCAGTCGAACCAGCAGTGGAACGTCAACTCCAACGGCACCATCAGCGGCGTGCAGTCCGGAAGGTGCCTGGACGTCTGGGGCACCGGCAACGGCCAGCAGATCCAGTTGTACGACTGCCACGGGCAGGCCAACCAGCAGTGGCGGACCGACTTCGGTGGTGGCACCACGCCGCCGACGTCAACGCCGCCGACCACGCCGCCGCCGACCACGCCGCCGCCGGGCGGCTGCGCGCTCCCGTCGACCTACCGGTGGTCGTCGACCGGCGCGCTGACGAGCCCGAAGAATGGCTGGGTCTCGCTCAAGGACTTCACCAACGTCGTCTACAACGGCAAGCACCTGGTCTACGGCTCGTACGTCAACAGCAGCGGCCAGTACAGCTCGATGAACTTCAGCACGTTCACCAACTGGTCCGACATGGCCTCGGCCAGCCAGAACGGGATGAGCCAGGGCACCGTGGCGCCCACGCTGCTGTACTTCGCCCCGAAGAACGTCTGGGTGCTGGCGTACCAGTGGGGACCGACCTCGTTCAGCTACAAGACGTCGAGCGACCCGACGAACGCCAACGGCTGGTCCTCGGCGCAGACGCTGTCCACCGCCACCCTCCCGGACGCCCCGTACGGCGTGATCGACCAGACCCTCATCGGCGACGACCAGAACATGTACCTGTTCTTCGCCGGGGACAACGGCAAGATCTACCGGTCGAGCATGCCGATCGGGAACTTCCCGGGCAGCTTCGGCTCGAGCTACACGACGATCATGACCGACTCGACGAACAACCTGTTCGAGGGCGTCGAGGTCTACAAGGTGGCCGGACAGAACCAGTACCTCATGATCGTCGAGGCGATCGGGAGCCAGGGGCAGCGCTACTTCCGGTCGTTCACGTCCAACAGCCTGAGCGGCTCGTGGACCCCGCAGGCCGCCAGCGAGAGCAACCCCTTCGCCGGCAAGGCCAACAGCGGCGCGACGTGGACCAACGACATCAGCCACGGTGACCTGGTCCGCACCAACCCCGACCAGACCAAGACCGTCGACGCCTGCAACCTGCAGTTGCTGTACCAGGGCAAGGACCCCAACGCGGGCGGCGACTACAACCTGCTGCCGTGGCGGCCGGGTGTGCTGACCCTCCAGCGCTAGGCAGCACCGCACTCGCGCAGAACCGAAGCGTGCCCGGCACCGCACGGTGCCGGGCACGCCTGTCGGCGGACCCTGCCCGATCCCGGCAACAACCTGCTGGAGGCCGGCTGACTCAGCCGGACAGGTCCTCCGCGAGCAGGTCCATCAGCAGCGCGTCGTGCCAGCTCCCGTCCGCGCCACGCTCGTAGCGGCGCATGATGCCCACCGGACGGAACCCCACCTTCGCGTACGCCCGGATGGCCGCCGTGTTCGCCGCCGCCGGGTCGATGGTGAACCGGTGATGGCCGTACTCGTCGATCAGGTGCCGGGCCAGCGTGCGGATCGCGTCCCCGCCCAGCCCGACGCCGCGTACCGCCGGGTCGAGGAAGACGTCCAGGCTGGCGTGGCGGTAGTCCGGGTCGGTCTCGGCGTACCACTGGATGGCCCCGACGACCCGGCCGTCGTGCTCGACGGCGTACACCGTGAGGTCGTCGTCGCCGAGGTCGGCGCGGACGGCCTCGGTCAGGTCGTCGCCGCCGCGCCACCAGCGGCGCACCTCCGGCGTGGCCCGGATCGCCGCGAGGGCCGGCACGTCGTCGGCCATCACCGGTCGCAGCGTGACCGCCCTGCCCCGCAGCACCCGCACCGGCCTCAGCCCCGCAGCTCGCCGTGCTCGACGCAGACCGCCGCCCAGCCCACCGGCAGCACCTGCACCTTCATCCGGCGGCGGCAGCGCGCGCAGAACCGGGGCGGCTCCAGCTCGCGCGCCGCCCGGCACGCCGCGTGGCCACCACCGTCGGCCGGCTCCCCGCACCGGTCGCACCACACGGCCATCGTCGAGGTCCCTGTCACAGCGTCGCGGAGAGCGCCTTGACCGGCATCTTCAACTCGGTCAGCAGCGCCAGGTCGTCGGTCGCCGGGCGGCCCAGCGTGGTCAGGTAGTTGCCGACGATGACCGCGTTGATGCCGCCGAGCAGGCCGTCGCGGGTGCCCAGGTCGCCGAGGGTGATCTCCCGGCCGCCTGCGTACCGGAGGATGGTGCGCGGCATGGCCAGCCGGAACGCGGCGATGGCCCGCAGCGCGTCCTTGCCCTCGACGACCGGGCGGTCGCCCAGCGGGGTGCCCGGCCGGGGGTTGAGGAAGTTCAGCGGCACCTCGTGCGGGTCCAGCTCGGCCAGTTGCGCCGCGAACTCGGCCCGCTGCTCCACGGTCTCGCCGAGGCCGAGGATGCCGCCGCAGCAGACCTCCATGCCGGACTCGCGGACCATCCGCAGCGTCTCCCAGCGCTCCTCCCACGAGTGCGTGGTGACCACGTTGGGGAAGTAGGAGCGGCAGGTTTCCAGGTTGTGGTTGTAGCGGTGCACGCCCATGTCGACCAGCTCGTCGACCTGCTCCTGGCTGAGCATGCCGAGCGACGCGGCGACCTGGATGTCGACCTCGGCCCGGATCGCGGCGACGCCCTCGCGCATCTGCTTCATCAGCCGGGCGTCGGGGCCGCGCACGGCGGCCACGATGCAGAACTCGGTCGCCCCGGTCGCCGCCGTCTGCTTCGCCGCCTCCACCAGGGAGGGGATGTCCAGCCAGACCGAGCGGACCGGCGAGGCGAACAGCCCGGACTGCGAGCAGAAGTGGCAGTCCTCCGGGCAGCCGCCGGTCTTCAGCGACACGATGCCCTCGACTTCGACCTCCGGCCCGCACCAGCGCATCCGCACCTCGTGGGCCAGCTGGAGGGCGGCCGGGAGGTGCTCGTCGGGCAGGTTCAGCACCGCGAGGACGCCGGCCTGGTCGAGGCCGACGCCGTTCTCCAGCACCTGGTTGCGGGCCTGGTCGAGGATCTCTGGCATGGCTCGTACCCTACAAGGCGCCCGGCGGCGAAGAAACGCCCGAGCGCGGCCCGAGCCCCCGCACCGGAGCCCGGCCCGAGCCTCCCGCACCCGAGCGCTGCGCCCGAGCGTGGCCCGGCCCCCCGCGCCCGAGCGGTGGCGGCACCGCGCGCCGGCCCGCGCCACGCCGCGGCGCGGCCGACTGGTGGTAACTTCGCCCGGCGGAGACGGCGGGGAGGGGAGCGTGGCGGTGGCGGACTGGCTGGCGGCGCTGCACCGCCGTGCCGAGCTGCGGGCGAAGGCGGGGCTGACCCGCCGGCTGCGCCCCCGCGCCGCCGGCGACGTCGTGGTCGACCTGGCCGGCAACGACTACCTCGGCCTGGCCGCCCACCCCGAGGTCACGGCCGCGGCCGGGCGGGCCCTTGCGGCGTACGGGCTGGGCGCGACCGGTTCCCGGCTGGTGCGCGGCTCCACCGACGCCCACCACGGGCTGGAGGCGGCCCTCGCCGACTGGCTCGGCGTCGATGGCAGCCTCGTCTTCTCCTCCGGCTACCTGGCCAACCTCGGCGCGATCCGGGCGCTGACGCAGCCGCGTACCCTGCTCGTCTCCGACGCGCACAACCACGCCTCGCTGATCGACGGCTGCCGCATCTCCGGCGCGGAGACCGTGGTGACCCCGCACGCCGACCCGGCGGCGGTCGCCGCCGCGCTGGCCGCCGCGCCGGGCCGGCCGGCGGTGGTGGTCACCGAGTCGGTCTTCTCCGTCGACGGCGACCTCGCGCCGCTGGCCGAGCTGCACGCCGTGGCCCGCCGGCACGGCGCGCTGCTGCTCGTCGACGACGCGCACGCGCTCGGCGTGCTGGGCCCCGCCGGGGCGGGCGGGGTGGCCGCCGCCGGGCTGACCGGCGAGCCGGACGTGGTGGTCACCGCCACCCTCTCCAAGGCGCTCGGCGGCGCGGGGGGCGTGGTCGCCGGCCCGGCCGAGTTCGTCCGGCACCTGGTCGAGACCGGCCGGACCTTCATCTTCGACACCGCCCTGCCGCCCGCCGTCGCCGCCGGGGTGCGCGCCGCGCTCGACCTGGCCCGCGCCGGCGACGACCTGCGCGCCGAGCTGGCCGAGCGGACCGCGCTGGCCGTACGCCGGCTGCGCGCCGCCGGGCTGGAGGTCTCCGCGCCGGACGCCGCCGTGGTCTCGGTGACCGCGCCGGGCCCCGAGGCGGCCACCGCCTGGGCCGCCGACTGCGCCGACCGGGGGGTGGCCGTGGGCTGCTTCCGCCCGCCGTCGACGCCGGACAGCCGGTCCCGGCTGCGGGTGACCGTCAACGCCGGGGTGGCCCGGGCGGACTTCGGGCGGGCCCTCGACGTGATCGTGGAATGCACCCCGTGACCGGCGCGGGCGCGGGCGGACGGGCGGAGGTGACGCCGTGAGCGCGGCGTGGACCGGGCCGGTGCTGATCACCGGCACCGACACGGGGGTCGGCAAGACGGTGGTGACCGCGGCGGTGACGGCCGCGGCCCAGGCGGCCGGGCTGCGGGTCGCCGTGGTCAAACCCGGCCAGACCGGCACGGCCACCGGCGACCCGGGCGACGTCGACACGGTGACCCGGTTGGCCGCCCCGCTCACCGGCCGCACCCTGGCCAGCTATCCCGACCCGCTCGCCCCGCTGGCGGCGGCCCGGGTGGCCCAGTTGGAGCCGCTGGAGCTGTACGCCGCCGTCGACGCGATCCGCGAGGAGGCCGACAAGCACGACCTCGTGCTGGTCGAGGGGGCCGGCGGGCTGCTCGTGCCGATGGGGCTGCGCCCCTCCGGCGAGGCGTGGACGCTGGCCGACCTGGCGGTGTCGCTCGGCGCTCCCGCCGTGGTGGTGGCCCGTGCCGGCCTCGGCACCCTCAACCACACCGCGCTGACCCTGGAGGCCCTCGACCGGCGCGCGGTGCCGGCCGGCGTGGTGATCGGCGCGTGGCCGGCGGAGCCGGAGCTGGTGCACTGGGCGAACCTGACCGAGCTGGTGCCGCACCTGATCGGCGCGTTGCCGGCGGGCGCCGGGGCGATGGACCCGGGGGTCTTCCGCCGGTCCGCGTCGGGCTGGCTCACCCCCGCCCTGTACGGGGTGCTCGACGACTGGCGGGCCTGGGCCGAGGACGCCGGCTGACCGGCCGGCGGTAGCGGCTGGCGGCAGCGGGCGGCGGCGGTCGGCACAGGCGGTCAGCGGCGGGCGACCACGAAGGCGTCGGGCATCCGGAAGGTGAGGTTGTCCGGGCACCACGGCGGCCGGAGCACGCGTACGCCGTCGAGCAGCGGCACGGCCTCGGCGACGACCACGGCGGCCTCCAGCCGGGCGAGCTGCGCGCCGACGCAGCGGTGCGCGCCCGCCCCGAACGCGAGGTGCCGGCGCGAGCCGGGCTGCCCGGGGCGGAACTCGTCGGGGGCGGCCACCACCTGCGGGTCGCGGCCGGCGCGGGCCAGCCACAGCACGACGCTGGTGCCCGCCGCGACGGGCGTGCCGCCGAGCGTGGTGTCGACGGCGGCGACCCGCCGCCAGGTGACGATCGGCGGTTCCAGCCGCAGCCCCTCCTCGACCACGTCGGCGACGTCGATGCTGCCGGCGCGCAGCCCGGCGCGTACCGCCGGCTCGGCGGTGAGCCGGTGCAGCAGCAGGGTGAGGAACTGCGAGGTGGTCTCCTGGCCGGCGACGAGCAGGAAGAACAGCGCGCCGACGACCACGTCGGTGCGGTGGCCGGCGGCGCGCAGCCGGGCGGCGAGCCCGCCGCCGGTGGCGGCGAACGCCCGCAGCACCCGGTGGAACCGGCCCACCTCGGCGGCGAGGGCGGCCTGCCGGTCGGCGTCGAGCGGGGCCCAGAACAGCTCCAGGGCCGCGCGGGCGAACTCCTTCACCGCGCCGACCGGCGCGTCGGGCAGCTCGACGAGCCGGGCCAGCGCGAGCAGCGGCAGGTCCGCGGCCAGGCCGGCATACAGATCGACGGGTACGCCCGCGTCCAGCTCCGCCCGCAGCCGGGCGACCCGGTCGTGGACGAGGTCGGTGAGCCAGGGCCGCTGGGCGGCGACCCGGCTCGGGTGCAGGGCGTCGGCGACGATGCCCCGGATCTGCGGGTGGCTGGCCCCGCCGTTGTTGGCCAGGGTCGGCGGCAGCCGGAACCGGTGCCCGGCGAGCACCCGCAGGGCGGCCACCGGGATCGGGGTGACCGCGTCGAGGGCGTTGTCGGGCCGGAAGGTCACCGGGTCGGCGAGCACCCGTCGCACCAGCGCGTGCCGGGTCACCACCAGGTGCGCCGCGCCCACGTGGTCGGTCACGGTCGCGATGTCGGGCCACGGCCCGTCGACGGCGTCGCCCCAGCCCCGGAACAGCACCGGGTCAACCTAGCGGGCGGCCCCCGGCGGCGCGGGGTCCAGTTCCCACACGGTGGTGTGCTTCACCCGGACGCTCTCCAGGGCCTCGGGCACCGGCACGTCGTAGCCGGCCAGCTCGCGGAACCGCTCGCGGGGCAGGAACGCCCGGCCCGGGTCGCCGACCAGCACCCGCGCGCCGGACCGGGCGGCCCGCAGCAGGAAGCGCAGCATCCGCCGGGCCATCGCCTCGCTGTAGAAGACGTCCCCGGCGAGCACCACCTCGGCGTCGCCGGCGTCGCCGTCGAGGACGTCGCCGAGCGCGGCGTCGACGCGTACCCCGTTGGCCTCGGCGTTGAGCGCGACCGCCGCCACCGCGCGTTCGTCGACCTCGGCGGCGCGCACGGCCGCCGCGCCCGCGCGGGCGGCGGCGATGGCGACCAGGCCGGAGCCGGAGGCCAGGTCGAGCACCCGGCGGCCGGCGACGACCTCGGGGTGGTCGGTGACGTACCGGGCGAGCGCCTGCCCGCCGGCCCAGGCGAACGCCCAGAACGGCGGCGGCTGCGAGCTGCGGAACTCGCCCTCGGTGAGTTCCCACAACCCGATCGGCTCGTCGGCCTGGTGCAGGCGGACCTCGGGGACGAAGGCCACCGGGGCGAGCCGCGCGTGCAGCCTCACGAAGGCCGCGGAGAGATCGGACACGCCACCGATTGTCCCTGCCCGGCGATCCCGGGCGTGTCGCGGGTGGACGGTCACCGGTTCACCACTGTCGGTGAGATGACCCCCCGGGCTTCGCGGTACGTGCGAACACGCCCGTCTACCCGGTTGTCCGGTTCGCCCATAGCGTTGCCGGATGGATGGATCCGACGGGAGGCGAGGGCGGTGGTGACGGTGGTGCGGTACGCGCTAAGGGTCGGGGTGGTGCTGGCCTGCCTGTCCGGAGCGGGGGTCGGCGTCGCCGCGCCGGCTCGGGCGGCGGCGGCCGGGTTCGCCACCGAGCTGAGCGGCCTGCCGACGGAGTTCACGGCGGGCGACGGGGTGCAGACGGTCTCGGCGGTGGTGTCGCGCCGCGACGGCGGCTGCGTGAAGGTCCGCTGGTCGATGGTGCTCACCGTGCAGGGGCTGCGGCTGGACCAGGTGAAGATGGACCGGATCGAGGAGACCGGGCTGTTCCCCCTGGAGATCCGGACGCAGGGCAGCACGGCCCGGCTGACCGACCGGCAGCTCGACCCGGGCACGCTCTGCCCGGGCCGCACGGTGACCGCCCGCTACCGGGTGGCCTTCGCCGAGGACGTCACCCGGGGACGGGTGACGCTGGCCGCCGAGGCGTACGACGCGCAGTCGCGGCTGCTGGCGCGGCAGGCGGCGACCCGGGAGGTGATCGGGGCGGAGGTCGAGGCGACCCCGACCGCGGCGGCCCCGACGGACGAGCCGTCGGCGGACCCGACGGACGAGCCGCTGGAGCCGGCCGGGGTGGACGACGAGGTCGAGCCGAGCGAGGAGGTGGTGGCCGAGGTGCCCCCGGCCGCGTCGGGCGGGCGTCCCGTGTCGTCGTCGGGCGGCTTCGGGGTGGTGCAGGCGGCGTTCCTGCTCGGCGCGCTGCTGCTGTCGCTCGGGGTGGGGCTGCTGCTGCGCCTGCGGCAGCTGACGAAGACGGCCGAGGCCGGCGAGCCGGCCGTCGGGCTGGACTTCGAGCGGGCCGCCCCGCCGCAGCGGGGGTGGGGGCTGCTCCGCCGCTGACGCCGCACCGGCGCGTGCTTTACAAAACTCCGACTCTTGTAAAACGTCGTGACGCGTGCCACAGTCAGGGCGTACCCGAGAGATCGGAGACCGGCGATGACCGCTGGCGCGCCCGCGACCGCACCGCCCACCGCCTGGCGCGACCCGCGCCGGCCGCTCTGGCCGCTCGCCCTGCTGGTGCCGGCGCTGCCCTTCGCCTCGTGGCTGGCCTGGCGGGGCGGCGCCGGCTCGTGGGCGTGGTGGCTCGCGCCGGTGGTGGTCTTCGGGGTGATCCCGGTCGTCGACCTGCTCGTCGGCGACGACCGGCGCAACCCGCCGGAGGAGGCGGTGCCGCGCCTGGCCCGCGACGGCTACTACCGCTGGCTGACCTACCTCTACCTGCCCGCCCAGTACGCCGGCCTGGTGCTCGGCTGCGCCGTGTGGGCCTCGGGCGGGCTGCGCCCGCTCGGCGCGGCCGGGCTGGTCGCCACGCTCGCCGTGGTCGACGGCATCGCCATCAACACGGCACACGAGCTGGGGCACAAGCGGGAGAAGCTGGAACGCTGGCTGTCGAAGGTGGCCCTCGCGCCGACCGGCTACGGGCACTTCCACGTCGAACACAACCGGGGCCACCACGTCCGGGTCGCCACCCCGGCCGACCCGGCCAGCTCCCGGCTCGGGGAGAGCTTCTACGCCTTCTGGCCGCGCACCGTCGCCGGCAGCCTGCGCTCGGCGTGGCGGCTGGAGGCGGGCCGGTTCCGCGCCCGGGGGCGCAGCCCGTGGACGTACCGCAACGAGATCCTCACCGCGTGGGCCATGACGCTGGTGCTGTTCGCCGCCCTGGCCGCCGCGTACGGGCCGCAGGTGCTGCCGTTCCTGCTGCTCCAGGCCGTGTTCGGCTTCTCCCTGCTGGAGGTGGTCAACTACCTGGAGCACTACGGACTGGCCCGGCGGCGCAACCCCGCCGGCCGCTACGAGAAGGTGGACGCGCGGCACAGCTGGAACAGCGACCGGACCGTCACCAACGTCTTCCTGTTCCAGCTCCAGCGGCACAGCGACCACCACGCCAACCCGCTGCGCCGCTACCAGACGCTGCGCAGCTTCGACTGTTCGCCGCAACTGCCCGCCGGGTACGCCACGATGGTCGTGGCCGCCCTCGTGCCGCCCGTGTGGCGGCGGGTGATGGACCACCGGGTGCTCGCCCACTACGGCGGGGACCTGGAGCTGGCCAACGTCCACCCGCCGGCGCGGGCCCGCCTGCGCCGGCTGGCCGGCTGACTCGGCGGGCCGGCTGGTCAGGCTGGCAGGCTGATCCGGCTCACGGCGTCGGGCGAGGCCGGGTCGGTCGGGTCGTGGCGTCGGGCAGGTCGGTCGGCTCGTGGCGTCGGGCCGGGCCGGGCCGGTCAGCTCACGGCGTCGGGCTGGGGTTGGGGCTGCGCGGCCCGGCGGGAGCGATCCTGCGCGGGGGCGGACCAGTCGAGCTGGGCCGGCTCCAGGCCGAGTTCGCGGGCGGCGGCCAGGCGGATCCACTCGGCGAACTGCCGGCGCGAGATCACCCGGTCGTGCACGGCGAACTGCACGGCGAGGCCGTCCATCATGGCGTTGATCCGCCACGCCGCGCCCGCCGGGTCGGCGCACTCGAACACGCCCTCGCGCACCCCGTCGGCGATCACCGCGGCGAGATCCTCCCGCCAGCGCAGGTCGAGCCGGCGGGACACCTTCTCCAGCTCCGGGACGCGCAGCGACTCCGACCACCCGTCGATCCACATGGACCACGAGGTCGGCCGGCCGGTCGGGGCGTAGAGCTTGAGCATCCGCCGGAGCTTGACCAGGGGCGAGGCGGCGGACCGGACCACGGCGTCGAGCCGGGCGAGATCCTGCTCCACCGCGTAGGCGAAGGCCTGGGAGAGGAGTCGCTCCTTGGTGGCGAAGTGGTAGAAGACCAGCGCCTGGCTGACCCCCGCCGCCTGGGCCACGTCGGCCGTGCGGGTGTTGGCCAAGCCCCGTTCCGCGATCACGTCACAGGCCGTGCGCAAGAGGGCATCCAGGCGGATCTCGGCGGCACGTCTCGTCACGTCGCTACCGTAACCTATCCGTTCGTGCACAAACAGTGACCGCCCCGGCGGATTCGATCCCCCGAGTCGGAAGTAGGACACTTTCCTAGTCCTTGTCGGCCATGTCCGCTCCTGTCGTGGGGCGTCCTGTCCAGTCTCCTAGGAAGCCTACGGGGTGTGTGGCGCGCCGCCATGTCCGCGACCACGCGGGCTGGCCTCGGCGGTGCCGGGGACGCGGCGGAAAGCTCCGTGTCGCCGACATGGGGCCTTCCGCCGCACGGGGATACCGCCATGTCGGCGACATGGCGACGCGGTCATCCCTCGCCTGGCCCGAGCGGGCCCGAGCGGGCCCGTCGGGCGGGGGAGGCGGGCGGCCCGTCGGGCGGGGCGGCGGCCTGGGCGGACGCGCCCGGCGGCCCCCCGATTTGGCAACCGCTCGCGGGCTCGGCTAAAGTTCTCATCCGTCACCGGAAAACGCCGGGGGCATGCGGACGTAGCGCAGCTGGTAGCGCATCACCTTGCCAAGGTGAGGGTCGCGGGTTCGAATCCCGTCGTCCGCTCGGATCTGCCGCCACGCATGTCGGGGGCAACCTCGGTGGAGTGGCCGAGAGGCGAGGCAACGGCCTGCAAAGCCGTGTACACGGGTTCAAATCCCGTCTCCACCTCGGCAGTTGACGAGGGCGATTGGCGCAGTGGGAGCGCGCTTCCTTGACACGGAAGAGGTCACTGGTTCAAACCCAGTATCGCCCACCACGGGTAACGGCCCGGCACCACACAGGTGCCGGGCCGTTTCGCCGTCCAGGGGGGAACGCGTCGAGGGGCAGGATCTCGACGACGGGCCGCCTACAGCGGCGGCGCGACGTCCCGACGCTCCTCGACGCGGCGGTACTCGACCGGCTCGGTGGTGGTGACCACCTCGCGACGGCGGCCCCAGACCAGCGTGGTCATGACGAGGCCGAGCGCCCCGGCGGCCATCAGGATCCAGCCGACGACGTCCAGGTCGACACCGCCGACGGTGGCGTCCATGGCGAACGTGAGGATCGCGCCGACCGCGATCAGGAAGATGCTCGTACCGATACCCACGACAGCCTCCTTCGGGGGATGCAGTGTGCTGTCGAGGTGGACAAGTACCCCGTCGGTGACCTGGGTAATCGGCGGCGCGCGCCGCGCACCCGAGGGGAGTTTGTTCGGCGATCTTGCCATCGGGTACAGTTCACCCCGTCGCCGGCGAACGCTGGCGGCACGCGGACGTAGCGCAGCTGGTAGCGCATCACCTTGCCAAGGTGAGGGTCGCGGGTTCGAATCCCGTCGTCCGCTCGCGATCCGCCCCGTGGGGCCGACCGCAGCCGGGGCCGGCTTCTCACGCCGGGCCGGCGAGCGCGGGCGATTGGCGCAGTGGGAGCGCGCTTCCTTGACACGGAAGAGGTCACTGGTTCAAACCCAGTATCGCCCACCATCCATGTGTGCTGCGCAGAAGGTCCGTTACCGGCCTCCGGTAACGGACTTTGGTGTTTCTGCTCCTTACGTTGCGAGCGGGTTGGGAGCACGTGATCGTTCAGCTTTCCGCGCGGGCTGGTTCGCGGTGTGGGCGGGGGTCGGGCCCCAGGGTCGTTGAACGGCGGGCGGGCGGCGCGGGGGATGGGCGTCTGTCCGGTGCCAGGACACATTCGATGGCCGTGGCCTGGTGTTCTGACGATCGGCTCAGGCTGCTCGACGGTACCCGTCGAGCCCTCGTCGGCGTTGTACGGCCGCGTGCGACGGGAGGACGACGGTCGGGTCGCCGCACCTCAGGTGCAGCAACCGCGACCGTGCCGGTGATCATCAGCCTGGACCGAGAACTCCCAGCTCACGGCGTGTGCGGCGGATTCTGGCCGACTACCGGGGTCGCCAACGGCGTCCACGGCGTCGAACCAGCATCGACCTTCCTCAATAGACAAGCCGCTGACCTGCTGAAATTGTCGCTCCCGTAGTTCGGTGGGATTGGTGTGGGCCGTATTCCCGCAGAGTAGGTCGATGTACGGACGTCAATAGCGTCGAACGGCATGAAACTGCAGTTCAACAGGCGTCAACTGCCTTGAAGTGGCGGCCTGCCATGGTGGCTTTGCTGGATGGCCTCTTTGTCGTCGGAGAAGCCCGGGTGGTGTCGAGTGCAGGGTTCACCACGAGGTCATGGAGGCGTGAAGAGGTCTCTTGCCATTCGTTCTACACCGGTGTAGGAAATGTAGTGCCGCTGGTGTGGATGTGGGCCGTCGTGGCTGTCGGGAAGGTCTCGGTAGTCGATCTCGATGGTGAGGCGCGTGCCTTCGATGCGGCAGGCCTTGACGCTCTGAGAGGAGCAGCAACGCGATGTCACACAGCAGTGGCCCCCGAATGACCAGCCTTGTCGCAGCCGCGGCTTTGGTGGTGTCAGCCATCGCGGCCGCCCCGGCGGCTGCCGCGACCGACACGTGGCATTCGCACGACGACGTCTATCACTACTTCAAGGTGCCGCAGTCGCAGGTCATCAGCATCGTCGGTGGCACGCCGGCGGCGCTCGAGCTGGAGGCGAACATTGGCCCGAGCGGCACCTGGTCGGCGCTCGCGCTCGACCCGAGTGGCTCGGACTACGCCGCGAACGTCGGTCCGCTCGAGCCCGGGCTGTACTACTACCAGTACACCGCGACCATGCAGGACAGGTCGAAGGTGTCCTTCCGCCAGCCTGGCAGCCCGGTGGCGGTGACGTCGAAGCCGAACTGGAACACCTTCTTCGTGCCGGGTGAGTCGGTCGAGTGGATGGACGACATCGCCGCGGGCGGGACGGTGGAGGAACTGTCCTACCCGAGCGCGACGGCGGCGCAGCGCCGCACCGCCCTGGTGTGGACGCCGCCCGGCTACGACGCCGCCCGGGCCGAGGCGTACCCGGTCCTGTACCTGCTGAGCAGCGAGGGCCAGACCGCTCGTGAGTGGCTGGAACTTGGCCGGGCGAAGCAGATCCTCGACAACCTGGTCGCAGGCAGGGACGCCAAGCCGATGGTGGTCGTGATGGCCGACGCCAACTCCGCCGACCCCCGCGCCGAGCTGCTCAACGCCATCGTCCCCGCAGCGCGGGCCGGCTACAACGTCTCGTCTCGGCCCCAGAGCCAGGCGCTGGCCGGTGTCGCCACGGGTGCCGAGCAGGCGATGAGCATCCTCCGCAGCGATCCCGGCGCGTTCGCCTACGTCGGCTCCTTCTCTGGCTCCGTCGACGGCCCGATCACCAAGGCGGAGGCCAAAGCGATCAACAAGGGCACCGAGCTACTCCGGGTATACGTCGGCAACACGCTCGACCCGTCCTACAACGACAACTACCACCTGCTGGCGGACCTGAAGAAGTCCGGAGTGAAGTTCGAGTTCGATGGCGTCAACCCCGACGACGGCGCCACCTGGGACGCCTGGCGGGAGAACCTGCGAGACTTCGCCGCTCGGCTCTTCGGACAGAAGGTCGTCTCCCACGGCGCCAGCAAGGGGCACCGTGCGCTGACCCGGCCGTACGCGCCCCCTGCGGCCGGGTCGATCACGACCCCGCACATCGACCCCCATGGCATCGTCACGTTCGAGACCGGCACCCAGTGGGCTGGCGCCAAGGACGTCACGATCTGGGGCAACTGGGCCCCGAACGGCCAGTGGTTCCGGATCCCGATGGACAAGCAGCCCGACGGTCGCTGGCGCAGCACGATCGGACCGCTCGACGGCTACCACTACTACCGGTACGTGGTCGACGGCGTTGACAAGAAGGACCCCGCCGACACCGTCAACACCCATGTGATGGAGTCGCAGCTCTTCGTGCCGGGCGAGTCCGACGCGATGCTGGCCGACGTCCCCGAAGGCAGGGGCGGCACGGTCTCGCTGATGACCTACGACGGAGGCCAGGGCGCAGAGCGCTACGCGTACGTCTGGACGCCGCCCGGCTACGATGCCGACCGCGCAGCTGCCTACCCGGTGCTGTACCTGTACCACGGCGGGGGCCAGAACTACGGCAGCTGGATCGAGACCGGGCGTGCCAGACAGATCCTCGACAACCATTACCTCAACGGGACAATGGTGCCGATGGTCGTGGTCATGCCCGACCAGAATGGCGTCGACTTCTGGACCGACCTCAGCCAACACGTGATGCCAACCGCGGCGGAGAAGTACAACATCTCGACTGATTCGGATGAGCAGGCGCTCGCCGGTCTGTCGTGGGGAGCCATGAACACCCTCGGCACGTGGCTCAACCACCCGGGCGAGTTCGCCTACATCGGTGCCTTTTCCGGGGGCCTGCTCTCCTACCCCACCGTCGACGCCCAGGCGGTCAACGAAAGCACCAAGCTGGCAAGGCTGTACTCCGGTGACGTCGACTTCACGTACTCGTTCACGCAGGAGGCAATGCAGTGGCTGACCTCCCAGGGCATCGAGTACGAGTACGCCGGCACCTGGGTCGGACCGCATGGCTTCGACATCTGGATGGCGAATCTGATCGACTTCGTGCCGCGGCTTTTCGCGCCTGAGTACCGGTTCGGCGGGGTGCGGCCACCGCTGGCCGGCGACGGCTCCGACGTCGTCGAAGCCGGACGCCCCGTGCCGGTCAAGTTCGCCTTGACCGACGCAGACGGCGAGACGGTAACCGACGCGGAGCCGCGCATCTACCTCGTGAAGAAGACCGACGGCGTGGCCGGCAACCGCGTTCCGGCCGCACCTGTCCGGAAGGGGGCGGACAACACCGCACGCTACAGCGCCGCAAGAGACGAGTACGTCTTCCACTGGGACACCACCGGGCTCGCCCGGGGCGCCTACGAGCTGCAGATCGACCTGGTCCGCGGCTCCGTGCACACCATCGCCCTGACCATCAGCTGACCTCGCGTCACGCGGCCGGCCCGCCCCGGACCGGGCGGGCCGGCCGCTGCTGCCGGGGGTCGTGAAGGGGGCAGACTTATGCGCTGGCCGACCTTTTCACGAGCGGCGGGAGGGGCTGTGGCACGCAAGACCAACGGGTCGGCGACGATGCGCGACGTCGCGCGACTCGCCGGTGTGTCGATCAAGACGGTGTCCAACATCCTCAACGGCTATCAGTACGTGCGTCCGGAGACCCGCGAGCGGGTGGACGACGCGATCCGTGAGCTGGGCTACCACGTGAA
This sequence comes from Micromonospora haikouensis, assembly GCF_000876225.1. Classification (NCBI taxonomy): domain Bacteria; kingdom Bacillati; phylum Actinomycetota; class Actinomycetes; order Micromonosporales; family Micromonosporaceae; genus Micromonospora; species Micromonospora haikouensis. The sequence goes on from NZ_JXSX01000001.1 coordinate 2,415,992, forward strand.
CGTGTCGGCGCGGAACCTGAGCCGAGGCCGCACGGGGGCGATCGCTCTGGTGCTGCCGGCGCTGCGCGGTGTCTACTTCGCCGAACTTGCGGACGCCGTCATGCGTGAGGCGTCCAGGCGGGGCCTGACCGTCTTCATCGAGCAGACCAACGCCGAGCGCGACCGCGAGTTGCGGGTCCTGGACGGCAGCTACCGGTCACGCTTCGACGGCGTGCTGTACTCCCCGCTCGCGCTGGGCCAGAACGACCTCCCGCTGTTCGACGTCGACTTCCCCCTCGTGCTCCTGGGTGAGCGGGTGTTCGATGGCGGCGTCGACCACGTCACGATGAGCAACGTCGAGGGAGCACGTGCGGCGACCGAGCACGTCCTGGACCGCGGAGCGACCACGGTGGTTCCCCTGGGAGTCAAGGACGACCCGTCGCCGAGCAGCGGGACGCTGCGGTTCCAGGGCTTCCGGGACGCCCTCCGGTCGCGAGGGTTGGACGTCGACCCACGCGCGATCATCGGTGTACCCGACTACTTCCACGCCACCGGCGCCACGACGATCGCTCGTATCCTTGACAGCGGCGTCGAACCCGACGCGGTTGTGGCGTTCACCGACACCCTCGCGCTGGGCGCGCTTGCTGCCCTTCAGGACCGCGGTCTACGGGTTCCCGAGGACGTCCTGCTGATCGGCTTCGACAACATCGACGAGGCGAACTACTCCCGACCTCCACTGAGCACCATCGATCCCGGACGCGACGTGATCGCACACCGGGCGGTCGCGCTGTTGGAAGAGCGGATCCAGCTTCAGTTCGACGGCGTGCCGCGAGAGGAGCGGCCGGCGCCCCGACGGATAGTCATCGACTTCGAACTGATCCAGAGGCAGTCGACGCTGCGCTGAGGCCGTCCTGCCACACCGGTTGCGCAATCGAGGGCGAACCGCTACCCCGCACCCGATCCTACGAACCGACCCTTGTCACCCGAAACCCCGACCACCCCACCGACAAGACAACCCCAGCCAGCAACCGACCACACTCCCTGCCGTGACGGTATGGGGCATCGACACTGCAAAACCATCGATAAATTTGAGTTCTTCAACGCGAAGGGGAGGGGATCCTCGATGGTGAAGACCAGTTCTGCGCCCTCGCGAGCAAGGGGGCGCGGCAGAGGCGCCAGGAGTCCAGGACGCAGGTCCTTGGCGTTCGGGCTGGCGTGGGCTGTGGCGGCGAGCGGGCTCGCCGCGTTCGCGCGGCCGGCTTCGGCCTCCGCCGAGGACACGCCGGCGTACCGGAACACCTCGCTGCCATTCAGTGTCCGTGCGGCGGACCTGGTTTCGCGCATGACGCTGGAGGAGAAGTACGACCAGCTCATAGCGATGCAGCCGCATGCGACCTGGCGTCCGAAGCCGAAGGCGATCGACCGGCTCGGCGTGAAGTCGTACGGATACTGGGGAGAGGCGAACCACGGGATCTACTTCCCGACCGTCCCCGGCAACGGCAACTACACGCAGTACCCACAGAGCACCTCGATCGCATCGACGTGGAATCCGGGCATCACCCGGGAGATCGCCGGCGGTATCGCTGACGAGGCCCGCGTGACCTACAACACGTCCTGCCCGCCGGGTGTGACGAACCCCGACCCCGCCGGTGGCGCCTGTCACGGCCTGACCTACTGGTCGCCGAACCAGAACCTCAACCGCGACCCCCGGTGGGGGCGGGCGGACGAGTCCTACACCGAGGATCCCTTCCTGGCAGGCCAGGTGGCCGGCGCCTTTGTGACCGGTCTACAGGGCGACACCGCGTCACGTCCCGACACGGTTCCCACCGGAGCGGCCGACTACATCCAGGCGGTCGCCACGCCCAAGCACTACCTGGCGAACAACTCCGAGGCGAACCGTGACTTCGGCACGTCGAACATCACCGAGCGTTCGATGCACGAGTACTTCCTGCCGCCCTTCGCGGCCTCGGCCGGCGAGGCGGGCGCGCGGTCGCTGATGGCCGCCTACAACGCCTTTTCCGTGGTGGAGGACTACACCACGGACTACCCGTCCGCATCGAGCTACCCCACCCTGTGGAGCCCCCGCGACAATGTCACACCCGGCGGCACGCCCGGGACGCCGGCCGCGGCGAGCCGGTACGCCATCGAGACCATGCTGCGCAGGTCGTACGGCTTCGACGGCTTCGTCGTCTCCGACTGCGATGCGATCACCCGCGTGCACGGAACCGGGACGTCAGGACACTCGTGGCAGCCCGTCCAACTCGGCGGGCAGACGCAGATCAGCAAGACCCTCGGCAACGCCTGGGCGCTCAAGGCCGGCACCGATCTTGACTGCTCGGGCGGCGACTACCCGACGGCGAGCGGACTCCCGGCAGCTCAGAGCCAAGGCTTCGTCAGCGAGGCCGACGTCGACATCGCGCTCGTGCGCGCCTTCACCGCGCGGTTCCAGCTGGGTGAGTTCGATCCCGTCGCCTCGGTCCCGTGGAACAGCGATTCCTACTCGCTGTCGGAGGCCGGCGATCCCGATGTGAAGCTGGCTTCGCCGGCGCACCGTGCGGTCGCGCACGAGTCTGCCCTCGAGGCACCCGTGCTGCTCAAGAACGCCGGCGGAGCGCTCCCGTTCGCGGGCGCGGCGTCCGGCAAGACCGTCGCCCTCGGGCACGTGGACACCCTCAACAACTTCCAGTCGGGCTCCTACTCCGGGCCCACGGCGGTCGACACCACCTTCGCCCAGGCGTTGGCCGAGCGGACGGGGTCGGCTCCCTCGGCCGTGACCGCGGGCTCCACTACGCCGTTCCTGTCCAGCCACCTTGCGGTGTTCCCCGACGTCCTCGACGCCAACGGCACCGCGATCACCACCTCTGTGTGCGCCAGCAGCCCCTGCGATCCCGTAGCGGACGCGGCGACCGCCGAATACCAGATCTCACAGGCTGACAATGTCGTGGTCGTCGTCGGTCACCGGAACAACGACGGCGGAGAGGGCACGGACCGCTCAACAGTCGTCATGCCGCGCATGCAGGCCGAGCTGATCCGGGACTCGATCGCCCCGCTCGCACAGAAGTACGGCAAGAAGATCGCGGTGTGGATCCAGGCCAAGACCATGGTCGACGTCAGCGCGTTCAAGGACCTGCCGAGCGTGGGGGCGATCGTCTGGTCGTCCTTCAACGGCATGTACCAGGGCAAGGCGATGGCCGAGTTGCTGTTCAACGACGCGGTGGCGCTGGAGGACGGGCGTACCGCGGTGGCCAACTTCTCCGGCAAGCTGCCGCTGACCTGGTACTCCGACGTCGACGCACAACTCGGGCCGGCGGCCGCTCCGGACCGCGCGATCGAGGACTACCGGATGACCAGGGCGGAAGGTGCCAGGTGCGGCCGGACCTACCTCTACTACCAGGTCGGTCCTGATTGCGCGGCTCCCCACTATGTGTTCGGTCAGGGCCTGTCATACTCGCCCTTCGGCTACGGCACCCCGAGACTGTCGTCCTCGAAGATCACTCCCGACGAATCGGTGACGGTCTCGGTGCCCGTGTCGAACCGGGCCGCCAATCGCCCGGGCAAGGCTGTCGTGGAGGTCTACGCCAGAGCTCCGCAGGGCGCCGACGGTAGCCAACGCCCGCTCAAGCAGCTGAAGGGTTTCGTCAAGAGCGGCCTGATCGCTGCGAAGACCAAGACGGTGAAGGTCACCATCGACGCCGGTGACCTGTGGTTCTGGGACGACGTGAAGCACAAGAAGGTGTTTCCCACGGGCGACTGGACCATCCTGGCCGGGCCGAGCTCGGCCGACGCGGACCTGAAGTCGGTGAAGCTGCGGGTGACCGGACGCCGGACGCCCGGAGTCGAGGTGGTCTCGGCCCAGCCGGACGCCACCGAGTTGAGCCTGGACACCCCCGACAACCGGATCAACGCGCGACTGTCGGTCACCAAGCACGACATGACGTTCTGGAAGCTGTCCGATCGGGCGCTCAAGGTGACGTACACCTCCTCCGACCCGTCGGTCGCGACGGTCGACGCCCGCGGCTCGGTCAAACCGGTGTCCACCGGTGCCGTCCTGATCACGGCCAGGGCCACCGCCAACGGGGAGAGCAGGTCGACCACGTTCCCGGTCGTGGTGACCTCCGGCGCACCGGACGCCACCGGCTCGGCGTTCCCGAACGCTTACCCGTCGCGGGTCAACTTCGGGGATCGGGCAGTCAGGCTCGACCAGGCATCCTCGGGGACGCAGCTGTCCGCGCGTGTGTTCCCGGCGGACCCGACAGCGACGTACGGTTACCAGATCGCCCCGATGGACACCAACACCGCCGGTGCGAGCGTCACCCCGGCGGGAGTCCTGACCGCGGCGAGGACCGGGCACGTGCGGGTAACCGTCACGGCAACCAGTGCCGGCGTACAGACGTCGGAGTCCGCCCTGATGACGATCACACCCGGGCGTCGGTGGGACACCACCGGGCTCGTCCCGGGCCCCCACGATTGGAGATCGACCTGGGCGACGGCTCCGTTCACGCCATCGCCCTGACCATCGACTGACCTCGCGTCACGCGGCCGGCCCGCCCCGGACCGGGCGGGCCGGCCGACGGGAGCCGGGCGGTGACCGGCGACCACGAGGGCAGGGTGCACCTGTGGCGGCTGGGATCTGGCGGGCTACTTCGCCGCCGGGCCGGCCGGGTCCGGCGACGGTGTCGGGGCGCCCTCGTAGACTCGCCGGATGACTTCCCCCAGCGACACGCTCGCCGAGACTCCGCTGGGCGTGCTCCGGCGGGTCTTCGGCTACGACGCCTTCCGGGGCGAGCAGCAGGAGATCATCGACCACGTGGTCGGCGGCGGCGACGCCCTGGTCCTCATGCCCACCGGCGGTGGCAAGTCGCTGTGCTACCAGATCCCCGCGCTGGTGCGCGACGGCGTCGCGGTGGTCGTCTCCCCGCTGATCGCCCTCATGCAGGACCAGGTGGACGCGCTCACCGCCGTCGGGGCGCGGGCCGGCTTCCTCAACTCCACCCTCGACCCCGACGCCCGCCGCCTCGTCGAGGCCCAGTTCCTCGCCGGTGAGCTGGACCTGCTCTACCTCGCCCCCGAGGCCCTGGGCAGCGGGGGCACGCTGCGGCTGCTCGACCGGGGTCGCATCGCGCTGTTCGCCATCGACGAGGCGCACTGCGTGGCGCAGTGGGGTCACGACTTCCGCCCCGACTATCTCGCGCTGTCGATGCTGCACGAGCGCTGGCCCGACGTGCCGCGCATCGCGCTGACCGCCACGGCCACCGCCGAGACCGCCAGGGAGATCGCCACCCGGCTGGACCTCACGGCGGCCCGGCACTTCGTGGCCAGCTTCGACCGGCCCAACATCCAGTACCGGATCGTGGCCAAGCGGGAACCCCGCAAGCAACTGCTCGACCTGATCCGCGCCGAGCACCCCGGCGACGCCGGCATCGTCTACTGCCTCTCCCGGGCCTCCGTCGACAAGACCGCCGAGTTCCTCGTCGCCAACGGCGTCGCCGCGTTGCCCTACCACGCGGGGCTGGACGCGGCCACCCGCGCCACGAACCAGAAGCGGTTCCTGCGTGAGGACGGCCTGGTCATGGTGGCCACCATCGCCTTCGGCATGGGCATCGACAAGCCCGACGTGCGGTTCGTCGCCCACCTCGACCTGCCCCGCTCCGTGGAGGGCTACTACCAGGAGACCGGCCGCGCCGGCCGCGACGGCCTGCCGTCGACGGCCTGGCTGGCGTACGGGTTGCAGGACGTCGTGCAGCAGCGCAAGATGATCGACTCCTCGGAGGGCGACGCGGCGCACCGGCGGGTGCTCGCCGCCCACCTCGACGCCATGCTCGCCCTCTGCGAGACCGTCGAGTGCCGGCGGGTGCGGCTGCTCAGCTACTTCGGGCAGGACAGCGGGCCGTGCGGCAACTGCGACACCTGCCTGGAGCCGCCGGAGTCGTGGGACGGCACGATCGCCGCCCAGAAGCTGCTGTCGACGGTGCTGCGGCTGCACCGCGAACGCAACCAGAAGTTCGGCGCGGGCCAGTGCATCGACATCCTGCTCGGCCGGCGCACCGAGAAGGTCGTCCAGCACCGCCACGACACGCTGTCCGTGTTCGGCATCGGCGAGGAGCTGAGCGAGGCCGAGTGGCGGGGCGTCGTGCGGCAGCTGCTCGCCCAGGGCCTGCTCGCCGTCGAGGGCGACTACGGCACCCTCGTGCTCACCGACGCCAGCGCCGAGGTGCTGGGCCGCCGCCGGCAGGTGCCGATGCGCCGCGAGACCGTCCGGCCGCCGAAGGCGCGGTCGGCGGCGAAGGCCCGCCCCGGGGCGGCGGCCGTCGTCGAGCTGCCCGCCGGGGCCGAGCCCGTGTTCGAGCGGCTGCGCGCCTGGCGGGCGGCCACCGCCAAGGAGCAGGGCGTCCCCGCGTACGTGGTGTTCCACGATGCCACGCTGCGCCAGATCGCCGCCGACCCGCCGTCGACGCTGGACGAGCTGGCCCGGGTCAACGGCGTCGGCGAGGCCAAGCTCGCCCGCTACGGCGAGCACCTCCTCGCCGCCCTGGGCGAGTAGGCAAGGGCACCCTGTTGACGCATTCCGTAGAGCAGGGGCCCCTTATTAGCGCTCGCTCCTAGCTGGGCTCAGCCCCGCCACCGCGAGGCGGAACAGCCGGTCCGCCCGGGCGGCGGGGTCGGGGTGGTGCTCGGTGCCCAGGGCGATGCCGACGACGAGCGCGATCAGGTCGGCGGCGGTGACGTCGGGCGCCACCGCGCCGTCCTGCGCGGCGCGGCGCAGCAGCGGGTCCGCCGCCTCCTGGATCGCCGCCGCACACGTGTTTCCGTGCACCGGGTCCGGCGGGACGTCGCCGTAGGCCAGCGTGGCCGCCAGCCCTCGGGCGGTGACGCAGTAGGTGACGACGTCGGACAGCCAGTCCAGGAGGGCGTCCCGGCTGTCGCCCCTGTCGGCCAGGTCGCGGGCGCGGGCGCTCAGGGTGTCGATCCGCCTGCTGGAGACGGCTTCCAGCAGCGCGCGGCGGGTGGGGAAGTGCCGGCGCACGGTCGCCGAGCCGACGCCGGCGGTGCGGGCGATCTGCTCCAGGGATGCGCCGCCGCCGTGGGCGGCGACCTCCTGCTCGGCCACGGCGAGGATGCGCGCGTAGTTGCGCCGGGCGTCGGCGCGCTGGCGGTCGGCGGGCTGGTGGTCGGGCATGGCGTCAGCTCCGAGCTTGCTAAGTGGCGGGCCCCGCCGTATCGTACCGGCCTATAAACGGCGGGCCCCGCCGTTTAAGGCCGAGCGCTCAGGAGCGACATGTCCGCAGATTCCGCACCCGTCCTGGTCACCGGCGCCACCGGCCGGCAGGGCGGCGCGACCGTCCGTGCCCTGCGCGCGGCAGGCGTGCCCGTCCGGGCCCTGGTGCGTGACCCGCACACCGACCGGGCCACGGCCGTCGAGGCGCTCGGCGTCGAACTGGTCACCGGTGACCTGCGCGACCGCGACTCCGTGACCCGCGCCGCGCAGGGCGCCCGCGCCGTCTTCTCCGTGCAGATGCCCGACATGAGCACCGGGGTCCCCGACTTCGCGGGGGAGGTCGTCCAGGGCGTCAACCTCGTCGAGGGCGCGAGGGCCGCCGGGGTGCCGCAGTTCGTGCACACCTCCGTCACCGGCGCCGGCCAGCACACCGAGGCCCCCGGCTGGGCCGAGGGCCGCTGGGCCATGATGGAACCCGTCCTGGGAGCCAAGAGCGAGATCCAGGATCGGGTACGCGAGGCCGGCTTCCCCCACTGGACGCTGCTCAAGCCGGGCTTCTTCATGGAGAACTTCCTGCCGTCCATGGCGTACCTGTTCCCGCGCGGCATCGCGGGCGGCCTGGTCAGCGTCCTGCGCCCCGAGACCCGGCTGTCCCTGGTCGCGGTGGACGACATCGGCCGGGCCGCCGCGGCGGCCATCGCCGACCCGGAGCGCTTCGACGGGGTCGAGCTGGAGCTGGCCAGCGACCACCTGTCGATGACGGAGATCGCGCAGACCCTCTCCCGCGTGCTGGGCACGCCGCTCGCCGCGCCGGACATGACCGAGGAGGAGGCCATCGCCGCCGGCATGCCGCCGATGGGCGTCACGCACGAGTGGATGAACGCGGTCGGCCAGCCGGGTCGACCGGAGTACGCGAGGGACCTCGGTATCCCGCTCACCAGCTTCGCCGCCTGGGCGCGGGAGCACCTGGGCTCCCACGTGTGACCTGGGCGGCCCGGGTTCTGCTGTCGGCAGATCCGCTGGGGGTGAACACCCGTCGCGGCCGGGCCGCCGCCCGGGGCAGGGTGGGACGATGAGACTCCTGGTGCTGGGCGGGACAGGCTTCGTGGGTGGGGCGACGGTAGCCGAGGCGGTGCGCCGCGGCTGGTCGGTGACGGTGTTCAACCGGGGGGTGAGCGGCGCGCTGCCGGCGGGCGTACACCAGTTGCGGGGTGACCGGGACGCGCCCGGCGGGCTCGCCGCGCTGGCCGACGGCGAGTGGGACCTCGTCGTCGACACCTGGGACGGCGCGCCCCGCGCGGTCCGCGACGCCGCCCGCGCCCTGCGCGACAGGGCCGGCTGGTTCGGGTACGTCTCCAGCGGGTCCGTCTACACCCGGCCGGTCCCGGCCGGCGTCGGCGAGGACGCGCCCACCGTCGCCGCCGAGCCCGACGCCGTCGACGGCTCCTACGCGCAGTTCAAGGCCGGCGGGGAACGGGCCGCCGCGGCGGTGTTCGGCGACCGGGCGCTGCTGGCCCGCGCGGGGCTGATCCTCGGCCCCGGGGAGGACATCGGCCGGCTGCCCTGGTGGCTGCACCGGGTCGCCCGGGGCGGCGACGTGCTCGCCCCCGGCCCGGTCGACCTGCCCCTGCAGTACGTCGACGTCCGCGACCTGGCGGCGTGGCTGCTGGACCGAGGCGTGGCGGGCGACGGCGGGGCGTACAACGTGCTGTCGCGGACCGGGCACGCGACGATGGGTGAGCTGCTCGACGCCTGCGTCGCCGCCACCGGCTCGGCCGCCCGGCTGCGCTGGACCGACCCGGACACGATCCTCGCCGCCGGGGTGGAACCGTGGAACGACCTGCCGATCTGGGTCCCCCTCGGGCACGAGTACCGCTGGTTGCAGGAGCGCGGCGTGCAGCGGGCGCACGCGACGGGGCTGACCTGCCGGCCGGTGGCCGAGACCGTCGCCGACACCTGGGCCTGGCTGCGCGCGGTGGGTGGCGTGCCGCCGCGCGCCGGCCGCCCGGCCCGCCCGCCGGTGGGCCTGGACCCGCAGCGGGAGGCCGCCCTGCTCGCCGCCGCCGGCTGACCCCGGAGGCCGCCGGACGGATCGCCGTCCGGCGGCGCGCCGGAGGCGGTCCGTGCGCCGTCTACCGCCGAGCGGGTTCCCACCACGCCAGATTGGCGGCGGCCTGGGCCGTCGGCTCGATGATCTCCCACCCCTCGGCGATCAGCCCGTCGTCGATCCGCCAGATGTCGACGACCGCGATCTCCGGCCCCGCATCGGGAAGCCACCGCCGTGAGTACACCACGACATGATCACCGTCGGCGAGCACCTGGTGAATCTCGACCTGCATGCCGACGAGCGGCACCAGCGCGGCGCGGACGGCGGCGAGCCATTCCCTCCTGGTCGACGGGACGGAGCCCGGTCTGTGGTGGACGAAGTCGTCGCTCAGGAACTGGGCGAGCGCATCGACGTCGCCCGTCTCGACCAGCCCGGCGAGCGCCCGCTGGACGATGCTCTTGTTCTGCGCACTGTCGTTCTGTGTGGTCATGGACGCAGTGTTTCCGTGGTCGCTCCGGTTGTCGATGAAATCGGACTTCATGGCGCCCGGTGCGACGACGCGTACGCTTGGCGATCGTGCACACGGTCGGGGATCTCCTGCGGCAGTGGCGGCGACGCCGGGGACTGAGCCAACTGGATCTCGCGATCGCTGCCGACGTCTCGGCTCGCCACGTCAGCCTCGTCGAGACGGGCAGGTCCAAGCCGAGCGCCGGCATGATCCTCCGACTCGCGGACCAGCTCCACGTGCCGCTGCGCGATCGCAACCGGCTCCTGCTCGCCGGGGGCTTCGCGCCCCGGTACGCCGAGCGTCCCCTCGACGACGGCGCGCTGTCGGCGGCCCGCGACGCGGTCCGGCGGGTGCTCCGCGCGCACGAGCCGTATCCGGCGGTGGTCTTCGACCGCCGGTGGAACATCGTGATGGCCAACCGCGCCGTCGACCCGTTCTTCGCGCAGGTGGACCCCGACCTGCTGCGACCGCCGGTCAACCTGGTGCGGCTGGGGCTGGACCCGCGCGGCTTCGCCCGCATGGTCGTGAACCTCGCCGATGTGCGCGCGGTGTTCCGTGCCCGGATCTCCCGCCAGCTCGCCGTCGCCCCCGACCCTGAAGTCGCCGCACTCTACGAGGAGCTGCTGGCAGCCGCACCCGAGGACGCGTCGAGCCAACGGATCGACACCGACGTCGTGATTCCGATGATCCTGCGCATCGGCGGACGGGAGCTGCGGCTGTTCTCGACCATCACCACATTCGGCACGCCGATGGACGTCACGATCGACGAGATCGCGATCGAGTCCTACTATCCGGCGGATGCGGAAAGCGCCGCCTACTTTGCGGATCAGCGCCGCCCCGTGGTTGACACGCGGGCCTTCCCCGGTCAATCGTTGCATTGATGAGGGTCGTTTTGTGTTCGGGTTACACCGAACTCCGGCCCTTCCCCGAACGCCGTACCGGGAGGACGCCATGCGCAGATCCGTCAAGCCCGCCGCCGCAGGTCTCGCCGCAGCCCTGGTCGCCACGCTGGCCGTGGCGCTGCCGGCGTCGCCCGCAGCCGCCGGTGAGCCGTTCCAGAGCCCCGACACGGGCCTGGTCTTCTATTCGAGCTACCCGACCGAGATCGTCGGCAGGCAGGCCGCCCCTGACGGCGTCTGCCGTCCGGTCCCGGCCGACGCGACCTGGATGCTCGCCTGGAGCGGCGGCTTCGGCAGTGTCCCCGGCTACCAGACCCCCGACTGCAGCGGCCAGGCGTCCGAGCTGAACAACTTCCACAGTTGGCCGAAGGGGCGCTACCTCTCGTACCGGGCCGGCTGACCGGTGCTTCCGGTGGTCGTTCGTCCCGGTGGTCCTCTGCGGCGCGACGATCTGGAATGCTTCGGCCATGCCTTCCCTGCCGCCCACCTTCGCCGACCAGGTCATCGCACAGCCGGCCCGTGCCCAGTTCGAGGCGTTCATCGACGAGCACCGCAGTGCACTCAACCACTGCCTGGACGGGCTGACGGAGGAACAGGCGCGCCGAACGCTGGTGCCCTCCCGGACCACGCTGCTGGGCCTGGTAAAGCACGCGACCTTCGTCGAGAGGGTCTGGTTCGACGAGGCCATCACGTGCCGGCCGCGCGTCGAGCTCGGCCTCCCCGCGGCCTCGGAGGACTCGTTCCTCCTCGACGACGGTGACACGATCGCCAGCGTCCAGCAGGCGCACCGCGAAGCCTGCGAGGCGGCCCGCCGGGCGACGTCGTCCCTGGACCTGGACGACGTCCTGCGTGGCAACCGGCGGGGCCCGCTGCCGTTGCGGTGGGTCTATCTGCACGTGCTGCGCGAACTCGCCCAGCACTGCGGGCACGCCGACATCCTCCGGGAGCAGATCCTCGACGAGTAGCGCGCGGAAGTCCGCCTCCGCCGCCTCGAGCCGGTGTCAGTGTGAGCGGGGACAAGCGCAGCGCGTGTCCCCGGGCGGCCACGAGACCCCACACAACGCCGCAGAGCGGAGGCCGGGGCAGATCTTGGTACGAAACGGCCCCTCTAGGGGCCGTTTCGTACCAAGATCTCTGAGCTCGCGAGCGTCGGCCGGCGCCGGGGCGCTTGCGCGGGACGGGTCAGGCGACGGGGCCCGCCTCGCGCTGACGATCGAGTTCGAGGGGCATTCGGTCGCGCTGGCGTTCTACCTGGCCTCGTCGATGTACGAGGCGATGGACGACACGCTGCGCCTGGGCGGCCTGCCCGACCCGGCGGCGCTGCACGCCCGCTTCCTCGGCTGGACGACGCGGTCCCGCCGCGCCCCGCCGACGGCGTAGCCGCTCCTGGACGCCCGCCGGCGGCGTACACGGCAACGGTGGTCGGCGGGTCGCGGCCGTCCCACACCGACGGCCGCGACCCGCCGCACCCGTGGCGGGGCTGGTCCCGGTGACCCCGCCACGGGTGCTGTTGCGCCACGGACCGGGGCCCGCCGCAGGCCGACTCCGCAACGTCAGCCGCCGGCGGCGGGGCCCCGGTCCGGGCGGTCAGGGGTGGGTGCCGATCTGGTCGGCCTCGCCCTCGCCGATGCCGTACTCCCGCTCGGCGGGCGGGATGCCGTAGAAGCAGACGCTGTCGATCTGCCCGGCGGTCTCGTTGGCCACCGACGAGCCGAAGCTGACATAGCGGTAGCCCCGGTCGGACTTGTAGCCGTCGATCCCGGCCTCGGTGACCTTCATGCTGATCCGGTTGTTCCAGCCCCGCACGTAGTCGACCATCTTGTACGGGTTGCGCTCGCCCCCGCCGTCCGCGCCCCGCTTCAGGTACGTCGAGCTGTAGCAGTGCACCGTCACCACGTCCGGCTGGTACGGGCCGGAGAGCATCCCGCCCAGCCCGTCGCCGGTGTCCCGGACGAACGCGTCGAACCAGCTGCCGGAGCTGCCGAAGGTGAAGCCGCTGCCGTCACCGGCCCACCGGCCGGCCGGCATGTTGACCGCCCAGAGCAGGTTGCCCCGGTCCTGCGACGGCTTGTTGTCGCGGATCGTCGCGAGCCGGTTCCACCGGGCCAGCCACGGGTTGTTCGGCTGGTGCCAGTCCGGCTCGTTGCCGATCTCCCAGACGAACAGCGTGTTCGGGTGCGCGTCGATGTACGGCAGCATCAGGCTGAGCTGGTGGCGGGCCAGGTTCGGGTCCGGGTCCTCCGACGACTGGATGATCATCTCGGTGAGCCCGGTGCCGCGCAGCGAGTCGAGCTGCGCGTCGCTGAACCGCCGGTTGTACGGGTCGCCCCAGAACATCGAGATCCGGGCGGTCTGCGGGCGCATCCGGCGCAGGATGTCGACCTTGCGGCTGAAGTCGATGTTGTTGCTGGCGTCGCCCGGCGAGACGACGGCCCCCCACTTCATGTAGTAGGCGGCCGAGGCGGGCCGGGCGTCGCCGAGGACGCCGCCGACGGTCAGCGCGGCGGCGGACGCCCCGACGCCACCGAGGAAGCCGCGCCGGGACAGCCCCGGGCGGTCCCCGGCGGGGATGGAACGGTCGGTCATGGTGGAGCCTCCCCAGGTCCGGTGGGCACGGCACGCGCCCGCCGTCCACCCTCCCCGGTGGACGCCTCCCCGGCCCTCTCAGCCCGCTCTCACCCCGCTCGCACGAGCCCCCGCCCGCACGAGAGCCCCCACCTCAGCCCGCTCGCACCTCGCCGAGCAGGCGCAGCGCCCGCTCCCGTTCGCCGTCCTCGCCGTGCTCGCGGCACAGGGCGAGGCAGTAGCGCAGCGCCGACCGGGCGGCCGGCAACCGGCCCAGCGCCAGGTACGCCGCGCCGAGGCGGCGCAGCGCGATCAGCTCGCCGATGCCGTCGCCGACCTCCCGGGCCCCCGCGACCGCCTCCGTCAGCTCGGCCACCGCCCGCTCGTGCGCGCCCGTGCGCAGGTGCAGCTCCCCCAGGTGCCCCAGGGAGATCGCCTCGCCCCGCCGGTAGCCCAGCTCCCGGCACAGCCCGAGGGCCCGCCCCAGCAGCGCCTCGGCGTCGGCGTCCGCGCCGCGCCCGCCGAGCACCAGGGCCAGGCTCGTCGACGTGTACGCCTCCCCGAACCGGTCGCCCAGCTCCCCGAAGATGGCCAGCGCCTGCCGGAACGCCGCCTCCGCCGGCCCGGGCCGCCCGGCCACCCGGTGCGCCGCGCCGACACCGAACAGCACCTGCGCCTGGCCGGCGCGGTCGCCGAGCTCCACCGTGATCGCCTTCGCCCGGCTCAGCGCGGCCATCGCCTCGGCGTCGCGCCCCTGCAGCCGGTAGGCGGTGCCCGCCGCACGCAGCGCCAGCGCCTGCCCCCTGCGCTCGCCGAGCCGGTCGAACCCGGCCAGCGCCGCGTCGAAGCAGGCCAGCGCGTCGTCGAGGCGGTCCAGGTTGAGGTGCCGTTCGCCGAGGGACCGCAGCAGCCAGGCCCGGCCCGCGTCGGCGTCGGCGGCCACGCAGGCGTCCAGGGCCGCCGTCGTCGCGCCCGCCCAGTCGTCGAGGTGTTCGCGCAGCTCGAACAGCCGGCCCAGGGTGTTGGCGAGGTTCCACGCCGGCTCGACCAGACCGGCCGCCGCCGCCCGCCGCACCGTCGCCACCAGCATCCGCCGGGACGCCTCGAACCAGGCCACCGGGTCGCCGAGCACCGCGTCGCGTTCGGCGGCCGTCCACCGCGACCAGCGCGGGGCGGCGCCGGCCACGCCCCGCCGGAAACCCCCGCCGGTACGCCGGTACGCCTCGTCGGCCAGCGTCAGCCACCCGCCGGTGAGCCGCCCCAGCGCGGCCGTCCGCTCACCGGGCGCGCCGTCGGCGTCCAGCAGTTCCCGCGCGTACGCCCGGACCAGGTCGTGCAGCCGGTAGCCGCCGCCGTCGGCGTCCACCAGGCGGGCCTCGACCAGCCGCTCGGTCAGCTCCTCGCCCTCGGCCGGCGACCGGTCCAGCAGCGCGGCGGCTGCCCAGCCCGGCACCCGGGGCAGGTCCACCCCGCCGAGCAGCCGCAGCAGCCGCCGCTCGGTCGGGTCCAGCTCGTGGTAGCTGGTGGCGAGGCTGGAGCGCACCGCCAGGTCGCCGGTGCGCAGCACGTCGAGGCGGGCCCGCTCGTCGGCGAGCTGCCCGGCCAGCTTCGCCACCGGCCAGTGCGGCCGGGCGGCCAGCCGCGCCCCGGCGATCCGGATGGCCAGCGGCAGGTACCCGCAGCGTTCGGCCACCCGCACGCAGTCGGCGTGCTCGGCGGCCACCCGGTCGGGGCCGATCGCGTGCCGCAGCAGGTCCACCGCCTCGTCGGCGGCGAACACGCCCAGGTCGACGTGGTGCGCGCCGGGCAGGGCGGTGAGCCGGCGGCGGGCGGTCACCAGCACCGCGCAGCCGGGCTCGGCCGGCAGCAGCGGCCGGAGCTGGTTCTCCCCGGCGGCGTTGTCCAGCACCACGAGCAGCCGTCGCCCGGCCGTGCGGGCCCGGAACAGCGCCGCCCGTTCGTCGGTGTCGGCCGGCACCGCCCGGGGGTCCTCGCCGAGGGCGTGCAGGAACCGGCCCAGCACCGTCGACGGGTCGTGCGGCTCGCCGCCGCCGCGCAGGTCCACGAAGAGCTGACCGTCGCCGAACCGGTCCCGCACCAGGTGCGCGACGCGTACCGCGAGGGTGGTCTTGCCGCTGCCGGCCGCGCCGGACACGACCACGACGGGCGGCGCGGCGGGCTGCCCGGCGTCCGTGGCCGGGCCGTCGCCTGCCGGCGGGGCCAGCAGTGCGGCCAGCCGGGCCGCGAGGTCGTGCCGGCCGACGAAGTCGGCGGCGTCCATCGGCAACTGGGCCGCCGGGGGCGCGGGCGGCGGCGCCGGGGCGGGCTCGGCGGCGTCCAGCAGGGGGTCGCCGTCGAGGATGCGCCGGTGCAGCTCCCGCAGCCCCCGACCGGGCTCCAGGCCCAGCTCCGCCACGGTCGCCGCCCGGCCCCGCCGGTACGTCTCCAGCGCCTCGGCCCGCCGGCCGGTGCGGTGCAGCGCGAGCATCAGCCGCTCCCGCAGCTCCTCTCGCAGCGGCTCGGCGTCGACCATCCGGTGCAGGGCGGGGATCAGCTCGGCGTGCCGGCCGAGGGCGAACTCGACGTCCACCCGGTCCCGCTCCACGGCCAGACGCAGCTCGGTCAGCTCCGCCACGGCGGCGGGGAACCCGGCGGCGTGCGGGTCGCCCGGCAGGCGCACGTCGGCCAGGACCGGGCCGCGCCACAGCGCCAGCGCCTCGCCGTAGCGGCGGGCCGCCTCGGCCGCCCGGCCCGACCGGGCCAGCGCGGCGGCCTCGGTGGCGCGGGCGGTGAACACGCGCGCGTCGAGGTCGGCGTCGGCGACGGTGAGCCGGTACCCGCCGGGGCGGGTGGCGATGGTGTCGCCGAGCACCCCGCGCAGCCGCCAGATCAGCGTCTGCACCTGCCCGACGGCCGTGTCCGGCGGCGCGTCGCCCCACAGCGCGCCGAGGAGCTGGTCCAGCCCGGTGTCCCGGCCGGCGTTGACCAGCAGGACGGCCAGCAGCGCCCGCTGCTTGCCGCTGCGCGGGGTGACCGTCCGCCCGGCCACGGCCACCTCGAGCGGCCCGAGTATCGCGAAGCTGGCCATCGGCCGGCACCGTACCACCGTGCGCACAGGCCGGGGCGGGGGTCGCCGGCGTGCGGCGCGCACCCCGGCGACCGTCGCCTCACGCTTGGCCGACCGGCACGTCCAGCACCTCGTCGACGCTGCGGCGGGGGGTCGGCGAGCCGGGCTGGCCGTACCCGATCCGCATCACCATCTGCGGGGTGCCGAACCGGCCCAGGGACAGCCGCAGCGCCTCCCGCGCCCCCGGCACCTCGATCGGCTGGGACATCATCGACACGCCCAGCCCGGCGTCGGTGGCGGTGAGCAGCACCCGCTGCAGGGCCTGCCCGGCCACCACCTGGTCGGTGGTGGTGTTGCCGGCCGTGCCGAGCACCGCCACCAGCGGCTCCGGCTCGAAGTCCCGGCCCGGGGCGCGGCTGCGCCCGCCGAAGCCCCGGCTGGGCAGCAGGTCCTGCGGCTCGCCCAGCGGGCCGCCCGCGGCGGCCGGCACCCCGTCGGGCGCGGGCGCGCTGCGCACCCACTCGGCCAACTCGGCCCGGTAGGCGGGGTCGCGCTCCAACACCCGGTTGGCGCTGCGGGCGACCTCGGCGAACGCGTTCACCGCGCTCACCCCGATCACCATCTCCAGCCAGCCCTGCTCGGCGCGGGCCGCCTCGCCGAGCCGCCACCGCACGTCGGCCGGCACCGGATCGGGCCAGAACGGGGCCCGGTTGCTGAACCGGTGCGGGATGACGCCGTACAGCATCTGCTCGGTCGGGGTGGGGCGGCGCGGCACGTCCGGGACCAGCCGGGCCAGCACGTCGGGCTCCGTCGGGTACGGGCGCAGCCGCACCGTCGCCGGGGTGCCCGCGACGGCCAGCGCCAGCCGCAGGTTGAACAGGGCCGCCCCGCAGGCGATCCGGGCCCCCCAGCCGCTCGGGTCGGTCGCCGGTAGCCGGCGACCGCGGTCCAGCAGCACCTCGATCCCGCCGTCGCGCAGCCGGAACCGCCACGGCTGGCTGTTGTGCAGCGACGGCGCCCGCACGGCGTCGGCGGCGGCGGCCCTGAGCTGCTCGACGGTGAAGCCGGTCTCCATCATGATCCCCTCCCGTGGCAGTCGTGCCGCCCCGTCTGGTCCACCTCCACGGTGCGTGACCAGGGCGGTCGCCGGGCAGGGCCGGACGTCCCGTCTGCGCCGGGACCCCCAGCCCACCCGCCGTGCGGCGGCGGTAGGGACCTTCGGCCCGTGCGGGCACCCGGCCCGAGGGGGTAGAAACGAGGGATGATCCGGGTGTTCCTGCTCGACGACCACGAGGTCGTCCGTCGTGGCCTTGCCGACCTGCTCACCAACAGCGGCGACATCGAGGTGGTGGGGGAGTCGGGCTCCGCCCAGGAGGCGGCCCGCCGCATCCCCGCGCTGCGGCCCGACGTGGCGATCCTCGACGCCCGGCTGCCCGACGGCAACGGCATCGACGTGTGCCGCGACATCCGCGCCGTCGACTCGTCGATCAAGGGCCTGATCCTCACCTCGTACGAGGACGACGAGGCGCTGTTCGCGGCCATCATGGCCGGCGCGTCGGGTTACGTGCTCAAGCAGATCCGCGGCACCGACCTGGTCGACGCGGTGCGCCGGGTCGCCGCCGGCCAGTCCCTGCTCGACCCGGCGATCACCACCCGGGTGCTGGAGCGCATCCGCAGCGGCGTGGAGCAGCCCCGGGAGCTGAAGACCCTCACCGAGCAGGAGCGGCGCATCCTGGAATACGTCGCCGAGGGCCTGACCAACCGGGAGATCGCCGGCAAGATGTTCCTGGCCGAGAAGACGGTGAAGAACTACGTCTCCAGCGTGCTGGCCAAGCTGGGCCTGGAGCGGCGCACCCAGGCGGCCGTCCTGGCGACCCGCCTCCTCGGCAAGGCGCACTGACCGGCCGCCGGCACCTGCCGGGCCAGCCGTCGCGCAGCGGGGCCGCCCGGCAGCGCAGCTCGGGCCAGCCGACGCTCAGCGGGGCCGTCGCGCCGGGTCAGTCGTCGCGCAGCGGGGCCGTCCAGCGCAGCTCGGTGCCGTGGGGCGTCACCGGGCGCACCTCGAACTCGCCGCCGTGGCGTTCGGCGCGCTCGCGCAGGTTGACCAGGCCGCCCCGCGCGGCGGCCGGGTCGCAGCCCTTGCCGTCGTCGGCGACCGTGACCGTCACCCAGCCGCCCTCCACCCGCACGCCCACCGCGACCCGGCTCGCCTCGGCGTGGCGTACGGCGTTGGACAGCGCCTCGCGGAGCACGGCCGTGAGGTCGGGGCGGACCGGCTCGGGGACGGCGCTGTCGATCGGGCCGGTCAGCTCCAGCGACGGCCGGAAGCCCAGCGACCCGGCGGCCACGTCGACCGCCTCGCGGATCTCGGTGCGCAGCGCCGCGCTCATCGGGGTGCGCAGCTCGAAGATCGTGCGGCGGATGTCCCGGATCGTGGCGTCGAGGTCGTCGACGGCCGCGTTGATCCGCTTGGCCACCTCGGGGCGGGCGTTCATCGCGCCGCTCTGCAACTGCAGGCCGGTGGCGAACAGCCGCTGGATGACCACGTCGTGCAGGTCCCGGGCGATGCGCTCGCGGTCCTCCAGGACCACCAGCAGCTCCCGCTCCTCCTGCCCCCGGGCCCGCTCCATGGCCAGCGCCGCCTGCCCGGCGAAGCTGCCGAGCAGCGCCACGTCGTCGTCGGTGGCCCCGCCCCGGTCGGGCGGGTAGGCGATCACCAGGACGCCGTGCAGCGTGTCGGCGGCGGCCAGCGGGGAGACCACCGCCGGCCCGGCGGTCACCGGTGTCGGCCAGGGCGCGGCCTCGGCCAGGTTCTCCACCAGCGTGTGCCGCCGCTCGGTGACCGACTCGGCGAAGCTGGTCTCGCCGGCCGGCAGCACCGCGCCCACCAGCCCCCGGACCGGCTCGCCGGCCCCGTCGGCCGGCCCCCGGGCCGGCTTGTCGGCGGCGTCGACCACCTCGACGGTGAACTGGCCGGCGTCCTCGTCGTAGAGCAGCACGACGGCCAGTTCCGCCTCGGCGACCTCCCGGGCCCGCCGGGCCACCAGCGCCAGCGCGTCGGTGCGCCGCACCTCGCCCAGCAGCACCGAGGTGATCTCGGCGGTGGCCGCCAGCCAGCGCTCCCGGCGGTGGGCCAGCGCGTACAGCCGGGCGTTCTCGATCGCCACGCCGGCGGCGGCGGCCAGCGCCACCACGATCTCCTCGTCGTCCTCGGTGAACTCGGCCGCGCCCTGCTTCTCGGCCAGGTAGAGGTTGCCGAAGACCTGCTCGCGGATGCGCACCGGCACCCCGAGGAAGCTGTGCATCGGCGGGTGGTGCGGCGGGAAACCGTAGGACTTGGGATGCTTGGTGATGTCGGGCATCCGCACCGGGCGGGGCTCGTCGATGAGCAGGCCGAGCACGCCCCGCCCGTGCGGCAGGTCGCCGATCTTCGCGTGCAGCTCGGCGTCGATGCCGTGGGTGATGAAGTCGTGCAGCAGCCGGTCGGGGCCGATCACCCCGAGCGCGCCGTACTTCGCGCCGACCAGCTCGCACGCCGCCGCGACGATCCGTTGCAGCGTGCTGCGCAGGTCGAGATCGGTGCCGATGCCGACCACCGCGTCGAGCAGGGCCCGCAGCCGCTCCCGGCTGGTGACCACCTCGCCGACCCGGTCCAGCATCTCTTGGAGCAACTCGTCGAGGCGGACCCGCGACAGCGGGCTCAACCCCAGCGACGGCGCGACCGGCTCATGCCTCGGGTTCGGTGCGTTCACCCGGCGATGGTATCGCCCGGCGAACGCACCGCGGACGTGTCGACGATCTGCTCCGTGGGCAGCCGGGGGGTGTGCGGCGGGCCGGCGTGCGCCGGGTCCGCGATCCCCATCCGCAGCACCAGGTACGGGTACCCGAGGCCGGCGAGGACCTGCCGCAGGGTCTGCCGGGTGCCCTCCACCTCGACGACGCCCGACAGCGGCACCATCGACACGCCCAGCCGGGTCGCCGTCAGCCACCCCGCCGACAGCGCCTCCCCGGCCCGCAGCCAGCTGTCCGGCTCGTCCTCGTCGCCGAAGAGCACCCCGTACGCCGCCGCCCGGTCGTGGCCCGGCCCGATCGGCAGGGTGCCCGGGCGGCCGAAGTCCCGCCCCGGCACGGTGGTCTGCTGCGCCTGCTCGGGCAGCACCTCCGGCGGCAGGCCCGTGCCGGTGCCCGCCCGGCTCGTCCAGTACTCCAGTTCCTCGCGCTGCCCCGAGTCCTCCGCCTCCACCGTCGCGGCGTGCGAGGCCGCGGCGGCCAGCTCCATCACCTGGTCGAAGTTGAGCACCTGGAGCCGCGCGCCCTCGGCGGCGACCGCCGCGGCGATGTCGCCGAGCGCGGCCGTCGGCACCGGCTCGTCGCCGACCGGGCGGCGGTCGGTGTGCCGCACCTGCATGCACTGCACCAACCGCATGGCGTCGGGGTCGGCCTCGACGCGCTTGAGGTCGCCGACCCGCGCCAGCAGCTCCGCATCGCCCGGGTCGGGCAGCCGTTCCACCACGAACGCCCAGCCCTCGGCGGCGAGGGCCACCCGGGCGTGGTGCAACGCCGCGCCGCAGCTCAGCGCCGACAGCCGGCCCTCCGGATCGGTGGCGGCGAGCTGACGGTCCCGCACCACGCGCAGCTCCAGCGCGTCGGGCAGCACCCGCCAGCGCCACGGCTGGGTGTTGTGCACCGAGGGCGCGTGGCCGGCCGTCGCGGCGGCCTCCGCGAGCGCGGTGGTCAGCGGGCGGTCCGTCGCCGGCGTCTCGTGGCTCATCGTCACGACCTTTCGTCTCAGCCCATCGTGCCCCACCGCGCGGTGCCCCGGGCGGGGTTGCCGCTCCATCCTGCGGCACCGGCACCCCCGGACGCACGGTACGCAGGTCCCGTCCCGCCCGGGTACTTCGCCTCCGCCGATCATGACAGGCGGCGGGCGCGATTCGGTGGTTGACCTCCTCGCCGGCCCGCCCGTTGAGAGGATCCGCAGGTGGGCACCGAGGCGCGGGAGTGCGTACCGGAGCGGCCGGTGCGGCAGCGCTGGGCGCGCGGGCTGCAGTGGGCGCCGCTGGCCGCGCTGACGCTGGCCGTGCTGGCCGGGGCGGGGCTGTGGCTCGCCGGCCGGCGCACCTGGGCGGACTGGCTGTGGGCGGCGGCGACCGTGACGGCGCTGGCCCCGGCGGCCTGGTCCATGCTGCGCCAGCTGTGGCGGCGGCAGTTCGGGGTGGACGTCATCGCCGTCCTCGCGCTGGCCGGCGCGCTCGTCGTCGGGGAGTACCTGGCGGGCGCGGTGATCGCGCTGATGCTCGCCACCGGCCGCGCGCTGGAGGCGTACGCCCAGCGCAGAGCGACCCGCGACCTGCGTGCCCTGCTGGAACGGGCCCCGCGCACGGCGCGGCGGCGGGTCCCCGGCGGCGGCATCGAGACGGTCCCGCTGGACCGGGTCGCGGTCGGCGACCGGCTGGTGGTCGGCCCCGGCGACGTGGTGCCGGTCGACGGGACCGTCGAGGAGGCCGCCACCCTCGACGAGTCGGTCGTCACTGGCGAGTCCCGGCTCGTGCAGCGGGCGGCCGGCGAGCAGGTGGCCAGCGGCGTGGCCAACGCCGGGGCCGGGTTCGGGCTGCGGGCGACGAAGAGCGCGGCGGCCAGCACGTACGCGGGGATCGTCCGGCTCGCCGAGGAGGCCACCGCGCGCAAGGCCCCGATGGTGCGGATGGCCGACCGGTACGCGGCGGCGTTCGTGCCGTTCACGCTGGTCCTGGCCGGGCTGGGCTGGTGGCTCTCCGGCGAGTTCGTGCGGGCCGTCGCGGTGCTGGTGGTGGCCACCCCCTGCCCGCTGCTGCTGGCCACCCCCATCGCGATCGTCTCCGGGCTGTCCCGGGTGGCCCGCCGCGGGGTGCTGGTCCGCGACGGCGGCTCGCTGGAGCTGCTGGGTCGGGCCCGGACCCTGCTGGTCGACAAGACCGGCACGCTCACCGCCGGCCGGCCCCGGGCCGCCGAGACGGTGGTCGCCCCCGGCGGCGACCGGGACGAGGTGCTGCGGCTGGCCGCCTCCGTGGAGCAGCTCTCCCCGCACGTGCTGGCCGCGGCCCTGGTCCGGCAGGCCCGGGAGCGGGGCCTGCGGCTGACCGACCCGACCGACGTCACCGAGGAGCCGGGGCGCGGGGTCACCGGCCGGGTCGACGGGCGGCTGGTGCGGGTCGGCCAGCTCGGCGGGGAACTGCCGCAGTGGGCGGCCCGGGCCGCCGAGCGCGCCGAACTGGCCGGCCGGTCGGCCGTCTGGGTCAGCGACGAGCGGGAGCCGCTCGGTGCGATCCTGCTGGAGGACCCGGTGCGCCCCGACGCCCGCCGCACCGTGCGGCGGCTGCGCGAGGCCGGGCTGACCCGGCTGATCATGGTCACCGGCGACCGGCCCGGCACCGCCGACCAGGTCGCGCAGGCCGTCGGCGTCGACGACGTGCTGGCCCGGTGCACGCCGCAGGAGAAGACCGCCCGGGTACGCGAGGAGTCCCGCCGGGCCGTCACCGTGATGGTCGGCGACGGGGTGAACGACGCCCCCGCCCTGGCCGAGGCCGACGTCGGGGTGGCGATGGGCGCCACCGGGGCGACCGCCTCCGCCGACGTCGCCGACGCGGTGCTTACCGTCGACCGGCTCGACCGGCTCGCCGACGCCGTGGAGATCGCCCGGTACGCCCGCCGCATCGCCACCCAGAGCGCCGTCGTCGGGATGGCGCTGGCCGTGGCGGCGATGCTGGTCGCCGCCGCCGGGAGGCTGCCGCCGGTGGCCGGGGCGTTCCTCCAGGAGGGCATCGACGTCGTGGTGATCCTCAACGCGCTGCGGGCCCTCGGCGGCGGGCTGCGCCGCCGGGACGTCCCGCCGGACACCCGGGAACTGCTCGGCCGGTACGCCGGCGAGCACGCCGCGGTCCGCGACGTGCTCGCCGCCCTGCGCGACACCGCCGACCTGGTCGCCACGCACCCCGACTCGCCCGACTGCCTGCCCGCCCTGCGCGCGGTGCACGGGCGGCTCACCGGGAGGGTGCTGCCGCACGAGGCCGCCGAGGAGCGGCAGCTCTACCCGGCGCTGGCCGGGCCGCTCGGCAGCGACGAGGCGACCTCGCCGATGAGCCGGGGACACGTGGAGATCCGTCGGCTGGTCGACCGGATCGGCGGGCACCTCGCCCAGGCCGGCGACGGGCCGCTGCGCGGCGACCAGGTCACCGACCTGCTCGCCGCGCTGTACGGCCTCGACGCCGTCCTGCGCCTGCACCTGGCCCAGGAAGAGGAGGACTACTTCTCCCTCCCCGACTGACGCCTGCGCGTCAGCGTTCGCGGACCACCGCCACCGGGCAGTGGGCGTGGTGCAGGAGCTGCTGGCCGACCGAGCCGAGCAGCATGCCGCGCAGCCCGCCCCGGCCCCGGCTGCCGACCACCACGAGCTGGGCGTCCCGGCTCGCCTCGACCAGCGCGCCGGCCGGGCGGCCGGCCACCACGTCGACGGTCACCGCGACGTCGGGGAACGTCTCCCGCCAGCCGGCCAGCGGCCCGTCCAGCGCCGCCCGTTCCGCTGCCGCCGCGTCGTCGGCGCCCAGGTCCCGGTCGGCCGACGGCTCCCAGGCCCGCACCACGTGCAGCGGGACGCCCCGCTGGGCCGCCCGCTCGACGGCGAACCCGAGGGCCAGCAGCGAGGTGTCGGACCCGTCGACGCCCACCACCACCCGGCCCGTGCGCCCGGCGGGGGTGTCGCCGTCGCGGACCACCACCACCGGGCAGTGCGCGTGGGCGGTCACCGACACGGCCGTGGAGCCGGCGAGCAGGCCACCGAACCCGCCGTGGCCGCGGCTGCCGAGCACCAGCAGGCCCGCCTCGGCGGAGCGTTCCTCCAGCACCAGGGCCGGCGGCCCGTCGAACACCTCCCCGTGCACGGTGACCGTGGGCCGCGCGGCGGCGGCGTCGGCGGCGGCCTTCGCGACCAGCTCCTCGACCTGCCGGCGGGCGGTGTCGTCGGGCCAGATCCCGGGGGCCACGCCGGGGCCGACCCAGCCGGCCACGGTCACCCACTCGAAGACGTACGCCAGGCGGATCGGCCGGCCGCTGTGCTCCGCCTCGTCGAGCGCCCAGTTCAGGGCGAGGGTGGCGTCGGCGGAACCGTCGTAGCCGACGAGGATCTCGTCACCGTTCACTGTCCGCTCCTCAGCTCGGCGTCGGTCTCCCGGATCCACCGCCACTCGGCGACCCGGGGGTCGTCCTCGCCGTACTCGCGGGTGTGGTCGCGGCACGCCTGCCGGGCGTCGACCATCTCCTGGCGCAGGTGCGCGGCGCGCGCGGCCAGCCCCGGCACCCGGTCGATCACGTCGATGACCAGGTGGAACCGGTCCAGGTCGTTGAGCATCACCATGTCGAACGGCGTGGTGGTGGTGCCCTCCTCCTTGTACCCGCGCACGTGCAGGTTGTCGTGGTTGGCGCGCCGGTAGGTGAGCCGGTGGATCAGCCACGGGTAGCCGTGGTAGGCGAAGATGACCGGCTTGTCGCGGGTGAAGATGGTGTCGAACTCGTTGTCGGGCAGGCCGTGCGGGTGCTCCGACGGCGGCTGGAGGCGCATCAGGTCGACCACGTTGACCACCCGCACCCTCAGCTCGGGCAGCCGCTGGCGCAGCAGGTCGGCGGCGGCGAGGGTCTCCAGCGTCGGCACGTCACCGGCGCAGGCGAGCACCACGTCCGGCTCCTCGCCGCCGTCGGTGCTGGCCCAGTCCCAGATGCCCAGGCCGCGCCGGCAGTGCTGGATCGCCTCGTCCATGGTCAGCCAGTTCGGGGCGGGCTGCTTGCCGGCCACCACCACGTTGATGTAGTGCCGGCTGCGCAGGCAGTGGTCCATGGTGGAGAGCAGGGTGTTGCCGTCCGGCGGCAGGTAGACCCGCACCACCTCGGCCTTCTTGTTGACCACGTGGTCGATGAAGCCCGGGTCCTGGTGCGAGAAGCCGTTGTGGTCCTGCCGCCACACGTGGCTCGACAGCAGGTAGTTCAGCGAGGCGATCGGCTCCCGCCAGGGGATGCCCCGGGTCACCTTCAGCCACTTGGCGTGCTGGTTCACCATCGAGTCGACGATGTGGATGAACGCCTCGTAGCTGGTGAAGATGCCGTGCCGGCCGGTCAGCAGGTAGCCCTCCAGCCAGCCCTCGCACAGGTGCTCCGACAGCACCTCCATCACCCGGCCGTCGGGGGAGAGGTGGTCGTCGCCGTCGACCCGGTTGGCGACGAACGCCCGGTCGGTGACCTCGAAGGCCGCGCCGAGCCGGTTGGAGGCGACCTCGTCGGGGCCGAAGAGGCGGAAGGTGTGCGGGTTGGCGGTGATGATGTCGCGGACCCACGCGCCGAGCACGCCGGTCGCGCCGACCGCGGGCTCGCCGTGCTGCTGGACGTCGACGGCGTACCGGCGGAAGTCCGGCAGCTCCAGGTCGCGCAGCACCCGTCCGCCGTTGGTGACCGGGTTGGCGCTCATCCGCAGGTCACCGGTCGGCGGCAGCGCGGCCAGCTCGGCGACGGGCGCGCCGGTCGGGTCGAACAGCTCCTCCGGCCGGTAGCTGCGCAGCCAACGCTCCAGCTCGGCCAGGTGCTCCGGGTTGTCGCGCACCTCGGCGATGGGCACCTGGTGGGCGCGGTAGGTGCCCTCCACCTGCTTGCCGTCGACGACGGCCGGGCCGGTCCAGCCCTTCGGCGTACGCAGGATGATCATCGGCCAGCGGGGGCGCTCGACGGGGCCGCCGGAGCGGGCCCGGCGCTGGATCTCGGCGATCTCGTCGACCGCCCGGTCCAGGGTGGCGGCGAGGGTCTGGTGCACCGTGGCCGGGTCGTCGCCCGCGACGACGTACGGCTGGTAGCCGAAGCCGCGCATCATGTCCAGCAGGTCGTCGGTGGGGATGCGGTCCAGCACCGTCGGGTTGGCGATCTTGTAGCCGTTGAGGTGCAGGATGGGCAGCACCGCCCCGTCGCGGGCCGGGTTGAGGAAGACGTTGGACAGCCAGCTACCGGCCAGCGGGCCGGTCTCGGCCTCCCCGTCGCCGATGACGCAGGCGACCAGCAGGTCGGGGTTGTCGAACGCCGCGCCGTAGGCGTGGCTCAGCGCGTACCCCAGCTCGCCGCCCTCGTGGATCGAACCCGGCACCTCCGGTGCCACGTGGCTCGGGATGCCGCCGGGGAAGGAGAACTGGCGGAACAGCCGTTGCATGCCGGTCTCGTCGCGGCTCACCGAGTGGTAGAGCTCGCTGTAGGTGCCCTCCAGCCAGGTGTTGGCCACCAGCGCGGGGCCGCCGTGACCGGGGCCGGTGATGAAGATCGTCGGCAGCTTCCGGTTGACGATGATCCGGTTGAGGTGCGCGTAGAGCAGGTTGAGGCCCGGGCTGGTGCCCCAGTGCCCCAGCAGCCGGGGCTTGACGTGCTCGGGCCGCAGCGGCTCCCGCAGCAGCGGGTTGTCCAGCAGGTAGATCTGCCCGACGGTCAGGTAGTTAGCGGCCCGCCAGTACGCGTCCAGCCGGCGCAGCTCGTCTTCGGTCAGGGGGCTGTGCAGGTCTACAGCGGTGTCCATGCTGCGTTAGCCTCTCGCGGATCGGGGACGTTCGCATCCGGGGTGCCGGGTCTTCCCGGCCACGTCCAGCTTCGCGGTGCGGGCGGAGATCGATCAGGGCCGTTGGTCCCGGACCGTGGGGACGTCATGCCCCGCCCGGCGCGGTGGAAACCAGTCCACGCACGACGATGACCGGGGCGGGGGAGTGGTAGAGCAGCGACTGGCTGACCGCGCCGAGCATCCCGCGCAACGGCTCGTCACCCCGGGCGGCCACCACGGTCAGCTGCGCGGAGCGGGACTGTTCGACCATGACCGCGCCGGGGTCGCCGACGACGACGTGGCACTCGGTCGACACCTCCGGGTGCCGGCGTCCGCACCGGGCCACCACTTCGGCCAGCTCGGCGCGCGCGGTCCCCAGAACGTTCCGGTCCTCGGGCGGCGGCTCGACGACCCGCACGGCGAGCAGCCGGGCGGACCGGCGGGCGGCGCAGCCGAAGGCGAACGCCAGCGCCGTGCGGGAGCTGGCCGAACCGTCGACGCCGACGAGGACGGGGCCCTGCGGTGGCGGCTCGGGGCGGACCACCAGCACCGGACAGCCGGCCCGGGCGGCGAGTTGCACCGCCGGTGCGTCGGCGGGGATGCACGCGCCGCAGCGCGACATCCCGCCGTCGCCGATGACGACGAGGAACGCCGACTCGGAGCGGCGGACCAGCGCGGCGACCGGCGCGCCCTCGACGATCTCGCCGCTGACCGGCACCGCCGGCTCCGCCTCGCCGGCGGCTGCGGCGGCCTGTTCGAGCAGCTCCTCGGCCCGGGCGCGGGGGCCGGTCACCGACGGGGCCTCCAGCGCCGCCGACCAGTTGAAGGCGTGCAGCAGGCGCAGCGGGCGGCGGTGGCCGGCGGCCTCCCGCGCGGCCAGCCGGACGACCTGCCCGGCGGACTCCGGCGAGCCGAGTGCGGCCACCACGGGCGCGTCGGCGGGTGGGGTCATCCGGCCTCACCTCCCCCGACAGGCGTGCACGGCGGGTCCGATCCCTGTGACCGAGCGTAGTGGCCGACGGCCCGGCGGGGGCCGGTATCGCGCCGGCCCGCCCGGCGCTGCTGTCAACTCTGGTTGACGCAGCCCGGTTGTCAACGTATGTTGACACCATGAGTCACGCGACGGAACTCGCGGCGGCGGCCGGCAGCACCGATCCCCGGGTCGGCCTGCGTGCCGTGCGCGCCCTGCGCCGGCTGCTCGAACGGCTGGAGGTGGTCCAGGTGGACAACGCCCGACGGCAGGGCTGGTCCTGGCAGGAGATCGCCGACGCGTTGGAGGTCAGCCGGCAGGCGGTCCACAAGAAGCACGCCGGGCGACCGGCGGTCCCGAGCACCTGGGAGGAATAGTGTTCGAACGGTTCACCGACCGGGCCCGCGAGGTGGTCAAGCAGGCCGCCCACGAGGCGCGGGCCGCCGGGCGGCGCCCCATCGGCACCGAGCACCTGCTCCTCGCCGTCCTCGCCGACCCCGACAACCTCGCGAGCCGGGTGCTGTCCGCCGCGGGCGTCCGCACCGCCGACCTGCGCGCCGCCGTGGCCCGGCACACCGCCGAGGGCGACGCGGGGCTCGCCGAGGCCGACGCCGCCGCGCTGCGCGAGATCGGCATCGACCTGGCCGCGATCGTCGCCCGGATCGAGGAGTCCTTCGGCCCCGACGCGCTGCGTGCGGCGGCGCCCGCCTCGCGCCGCCGGTGGGGGTGGCGGCAGCGGCAGCGGCCCGGCGGCCCGTTCTCGCCCCGGTCGAAGAAGGTGTTGGAGCTCTCGCTGCGCGAGGCGCTGCGGCTGCGGCACCGGCACATCGGCACCGAGCACATCCTGCTCGGGCTGCTGCGCGAGGGCGGCGGCCCGGCCGCGCTGGTGCTCACCGAGGCCGGGCTCGACCTGGACGACCTGCGCCGCCGGGTCGAGCTGGCCCTGCGGGCCGCGGCCTAGCCGCACCGCCCGGTCCACCCGGTTCTCCGGGCCTTCCCTCGCTTCGCGGTTCCCCTCACCCTTCCCCTTCCCTTCCCCCTCGCCTCCCCTCGCCCCCTCCCCTCTCACTTCTCCCGCCCGCCGCCCGCCGCCCGCCGCCCGCGGCCCGCCGCCCGCGGCCCGCGGCCCGCGGCCCGACTCCCTCCCACGGCTCTCCTTCCTCGCCCGCTCGCCGACGGCCCACCCTGTCGACTCCATGTGGCTCAGGGTGATTGCCTCTCCGGCGGCGGCGTTGCCGCCCGCCCTCCTTTGCTCTGCACCCATCCACGCAACGGTATGCGGACAGTAATCGGCCGTGTTGTCGCGTGACTCTGCGCGGTCCCGCGAAACCACAGCTCGTGCGCTGTGCTGCGCCCGTGGGTGCAGAGCAAAGGGGGCGGGCGGCGTCGGGCGGTGCGGGCTCGAAGCAACGCAGGGTGACGAGCCTCGGTCCCCCTGCGCCAGCGACGCGTACCTCACGCAACGTGGCCGGCGGCGCGGCCGGTTCCGGGCACCCCGGCCCCGTAAACCTGTTTTCGGTGCGCGCAACCTCACCGGTCGCCGGCTCGCCGCCCGCACCGATTTGGCGCACACTGGCGCCGTGGATGCTGAGCAGAACACGCGTTCGACGCCGGACGCGCGCGCGGCCGACCACCACGGCGGGCTGCGCTCCGCCGTGGTGGTCAACCCGGTGAAGGTCGCCGACCTCGACGAGCTGCGCGAGACGGTCGACGGGGCGCTCGGCGCCGCCGGCTGGCCGGCACCGCTGTGGTTCGAGACCACCCCGGAGGACCCGGGCCGGGGGCAGACCGAGAAGGCCGTCTCCGCCGGGGTCGACGTCGTCTTCGCCTGCGGCGGCGACGGCACCGTGATGTCCTGCGTCAGCGCGCTGGTCGGCACCGACGTGGCCCTCGCGGTCCTGCCCCAGGGCACCGGCAACCTGCTCGCCGCCAACCTCGGCCTCTCCACCGACCTGGCCGCCGGGCTGGAGGTGGCCGTCGAGCAGGGCCGCCGCCAGCTCGACGTCGGCGCGGTCGACGACGCCTACTTCACCGTCATGGCCGGGATGGGCTTCGACGCCCAGATGCTCGACGCCACCTCGGAGACGACCAAGGCCCGCATCGGCTGGCCGGCGTACGTGATGGGGGCCGCCCGGCACCTGCGCGACCGGCCGATGCGGGTCACCATCCGCATCGACGACCGGCCGCCGCTGCGCCGCCGGGCCCGTTCGGTGCTGGTGGCCAACGTCGGCCGCCTCCAGGGCGGCGTCACCCTGCTCACCGACGCCGAACCGGACGACGGCTGGCTCGACGTCGCCGTGCTCACCCCGCGCACCCTGCGCCACTGGCTGGCCATGGGCTGGGCGCTGGTGCGCCGCCGGGGCAGCGTCCCCCGGATGGAGGTCTACCGCGCCCGTCGGGTGGAGGTCACCAGCAACCGGGCCCAGCCGCGCGAGCTCGACGGGGACCTCATCGCACCGGGGCGGCGGCTGGCGGCCGAGATCCGCCCCCGCGCCCTCTGGCTCTGCGTGCCGCAGCCGCAGGAGGCACCCGACCTGGCCGCCGACGCCGAGGCAGCCGGGGAGCGGGGCGAGGAGCTGGTCGAGGAGGCCCGCCGTGAGTAGCACCAGGATGGTGCCCGAGACCCGGCTCATGGCCGACGAGGAGCTCTCCGCCGACGACGCCTGGCACACACTGCGCCGCCACGGCGGCTGGCGCCTGCTGCGGGACGCGTTCGTCCGGTTCCGCTACGGCGACGGGTTCAGTCACTCCCGCGCCCTCGCGCTGCAGCTCTGCCTCGCCGTGGTGCCGTTCCTGATCGCCCTCACCGGCCTGATCACCGACCTCGGCGCCGACGAGGGCGGCCGGGTCGTCGCCGACACCGTGCTCGCCCTCACCCCCGGGCAGAGCGAGCAGGTGGTCGGTGAGCTGCTCGACTCCGGCGAGCGCACCGAGGACGCCGGCGAGCTGGCGCTGACCCTCGGCCTGCTGACCGGCCTCGTCGCGCTCACCACCACGATGGCCCAGATCGAGCGCGGCGCCAACCGGATCTACGGCGTAGAGCGGGACCGCCCGGCCCTGTGGAAGTACCTGCGGGCCGCCGTCCTCGCGCTCGTCGCGGGCGTCCCGGCGCTCGCCGGGTTCCTCATCCTGGTCGGCGGCGGGTCGATGGGCGATTCGGTACGCCGCAACTACGCCTGGGGCGACGTCGCCACCTTCGCGTGGGACGTGGTCCGCTGGCCGCTGAGCCTCGGCCTGACCGTGCTCGCCGTGGCCCTGCTGTTCCGGCACGCCCCCCGCCGCAAGCAGCCCGGCCTGTCCTGGCTGTTCCTCGGCGCCGGCATCGCCACCGCCCTGTGGTGGCTGGCCAGCCTGCTGCTCGCCGCGTACGTGCGGTTCAGTGACGGGTTCGGGCAGACCTACGGGGCGCTGACCGGCATGATGGCGCTGCTGCTCTGGGCCAACCTCACCGGGATGGCGCTCTTCGGCGGGCTGGCCTTCGCCGCACAGCTCGAAGCGATGCGCATCGGTGTGCCCGAGCCCGCCCAGCCGGACCTGTGGCAGCCCGAGACCGAGCGCGAGGAGATCCACGACACCGGCGAGATGACCGCCCTGTAGAGCTGGCCGCGACACCCCGGCGCGACACCCCCCGGTGTACGGGAGGCCCGGATCGGGTAAAGCGCCTCGCCAGAGCAGACAAGGGAGGTGCGGGGTGACCGCGGTCAAAGAGGTGGTGCGGCGACCACTCGGCCATTTCGCCGAGCGGAGCATCGCCGGGCTGGTGGCCGTCGTCGGCGCGGGGGTCGCCTTCGGCCTGCTGCTGATGCTGGTGCGTTTCCGGTGGAGCCCGCTCCAGCACGCCGACCACGAGGCCGCCGAGTGGTTCAACGGGCTCGTCGCCCCGCACCACGCCCTGGTCACCGTGTTGCAGGCGATCACCGACCTCGGCGGGCGGCCCGTGCTGATCTGGCTGGTCAGCGTCGCCGTGCTCGGGCTGCTGATCCGCAGGCAGGCCCGGCTCGCCGTCTATCTGATCATCACCGGGGTCGGCGGGCTGATCCTCGACCCGTCGCTGAAGACCCTGGTCGGCCGCCTGCGCCCCGTGGTGGACGTGCCGCTGGCCAGCGCCCCCGGCAACAGCTTCCCCAGCGGCCACGCCCTCGGCTCGTTCGTCGCGTACGGGGCGATCCTGCTGGTCTTCCTCCCCGCCATGGCGCCCCGCTGGCGCAAGCCCGCCATCGCCGTCGCCGCCGTGCTGGTGGCCCTGATCGGGCTGACCCGGATCGCGCTGGGCGTGCACTTCGTCTCCGACGTGCTCGGCGGCTGGCTGCTCGGCGCGGCCTGGCTGGGCGTCACCGCGTACGCCTTCCGGCTGTGGCGGCGCGAGCGCGGCCGGCCGGTGCCGCCGCTGACCGAGGGCCTGGAGCCGGAGGCGGGCCGGGACATCGCCCCGGCCCCCGCCGAGGAGCACGTGCTGGAGCACCCCCGCTCGGCCGTCGCCGAGCTGCTGGTCGGCTGGGTGCTGGTGTTCGGCGCGCTGTACGCCTTCGGCATGTTCGTCAGCTACCACGCCAAGGACACGTTCCTCGGCACCCTCGACACCGGGGTCCCGCGCTGGTTCGCCGACCGGCACACCGACGCGTTGACCGACCTGAGCTGGTGGTGGAGCAAGTTCGGCGACACCCACGCGATCCTGCTGGTGTCGCTGGTCTTCTGCCCGCTGGTGCTCGCCGTGTGGCGGCGCTGGCGGCCGGTGCTCTTCGTGGCGCTGGCGATGTTCGGCGAGCTGACCCTCTTCCTCGCCTCCGCCCGCGCCGTCGACCGGCCCCGCCCGCCCGTGGAGAACCTCGACGGGCAGATGCCCACCTCGTCGTTCCCGTCCGGGCACATCGCCGCCACCATCTGCCTCTGGCTCGCCATCGCCCTCATCGTGTTCCCCCGCACCGACCGCTGGTGGCGCTGGATCTTCGTGGCCACCGCGGTGGTCATGCCGGTGGGGGTGGCGGTCTCCCGGATGTACCGGGGCATGCACCACCCGACCGACTTCATGGGCGCGATCCTGCTCAGCGCCCTGTGGATCGGCCTGCTCTACTGGGTGATCCGCCCCAACGCCGACCTCGCCGAGGGCAACCGGCCGGCGATCGAGTCCGAACAGGTCGACGAGCTGGACGACGAGCTGGCCTCCGCCGGCCGCCCCGACTGACCCGATGCTGCGGGTGATGACCTGGAACATCAAGACCGGCGGTCGGGACCGGACGGGTCCCGGCCGCCTGGACCGGGTGGCCCGGGTCGTCGCCGCGCACCGGCCGGACCTGCTGGCCGCGCAGGAGCTGCGCGGCTTCGACTCCGGCGGCGTGCTGGCCGGCTTCGCCGCCGCCGTGGGCATGGAGCCGCACCTGGCCCGGTCGTGCTTCGGCCAGCCCGTGGCGGTGCTGGTCCGCCCGCCGCTGCGGGTCGTCGCGGCCGGTCCGGTCCGCCGCCCGTTCCACCACGCCGCGGTACGCGTCACCGTGGCCACCGACGCCGGGCCGCTGACCGTGATCGGCGCGCACCTCGACCCGTACTCGGGGCTGCGGCGGCGGGTCGAGGCGGGCTGGCTGGCGGGGGCGGTCGGCCGGGCCCCCGGCGTGGGGCGGGGCGCGCTGGCGCTGCTGGCCGGGGACCTGAACACCCTCGCCCCGGGCGTCGACCACACCGACCGCGTCGCCCGGCTGCCGGCCGCGTACCGGCGTCGGCACCTGCGTCGGGACGGGCGGACGGTGGAGACCCGGGCAGTGGCCCGGCTCGCCGCCGCCGGCCTGGTCGACCTGTACGCCGCACTCGCCCCCGGCGACGACGAGGGGCCGACCGCGCCGACGCGGCACGGCGGCGGCGTGGAGTTCTCCGGCATGCGGCTGGACTATCTCCTCGGCACGGCGGCCCTGGCCGGGCTGGCCCGGTCCTGCGTCGTCGTGCGCGGCGGCGACACCGAGCACGCCTCCGACCACTACCCGGTGCTGGCCGACCTCGACCTGCGCCCGGCCTGACCGCCGCCCGCGCGGCCGTGCCGCCGTGCCGCCCGGGCCGGCCGTGCCGCCCGGGCCGCCGGGCGGTTGCCGCAGGCCACTACGCTCGCCGCCGTGACCGGTCGCCCCAGCACCCGCCCAGAGCCGCCGCCCCCGCTGGTCGCCGCGTTCGCCCGGGGCGTCGCCCTCGTCGTGGTGCTGCCCGTCCGGCTGCTGTGGGAGCTGCTCGTCGGGGCCGGGCGGCTGCTGCACCGGTGGCTGCTCAGCCCGCTGGGCAGGGCCCTGCGTGCCTGGGTGCTGCGCCCGCTCGCCTGGCTCGCGTACCACCTGGTCTGGGTGCCCCTGGCGTGGCTGGCGCGGCATCTGGTGCGGCGTCCGCTGGGCTGGGTGTTCCGCACCCTCGTCCGGCCTGCGGCGCGACTGGTCGTGGTGGCGGTCGACTGGCTGATCCGCCACCTGCTGGTGCCGCTGGTACGCCTGGTGGGGCGGCTGTTCGGCCCGGCGTTGACGGCCCTCGGGCGCGGCCTGTGGTGGCTGCTGCGGCTGGCCTGGACGGCCCTGTCCTACGCCTGGCGGCTTGCCGGGCGCATCCTGCGCGCCCTGCACCGGCTGCTGCTGCGCCCCGCCGGGCTGGCCCTGCGCTGGGCCTGGCGGCACACCGTCGCCCCAATCGGCCGCGCCCTGCGCGCCGCCTGGCGGGTCACGGTCACCCCGGCGGCCCGCTGGCTGAACGCGTCGGTCCTGACCCCGGTCCGCGAGGCCACCCGGGCCCTCCTGAGCGCCCTGAACCTGCGCCCCTGACACCCCTCGCCGTCGCCGTCGTCGCGGCGTTGTCACTTTACGTGTGGTTGGTGGCGTGGGGCTGCGGGGGCGCAGTCGTTACTCTCCGTGATGCTCCGCTGAGGTCACCGAAGTGCCCTCGCTCCCTTTGCTCTGCACCCATCGGCGCACCACCCCCTGCGAGCTGCCCAGGAGGCAAGGCTGCGGGCGGCCTGGGGTGAACCGCTCCGGTTGCGCTGCGTGAGTGATGCGTATGCGGGTGCAGAGCAAAGGGGGCGGCGGGATCGGTGTCGCCGGCCGCTCGGGTGGCACTGGGTGACCGGTCCTTCTCCGGCCACACCACCAGGCCCGGCCGTCGCCGCGCGCGGCGGGCGGGCTACCGGACCAGGTTGAGCAGGACGGTCAGCACGATCGAGGCGACGACCGAGAACAGGATCATCAGCAGGCAGCCGAGGCCCCCGCCCGCCGGGCGGATCTCCGTGTTGCCGATGCGCATCAGGGCACCTTTCGACGGGCCAGGGCGAGCCGCAGCCGCCTCACAGCTCGCGGAGCCGGGGGAGCAGCTCCTCCCGGGCCCAGTCGAGGAACATGGGCTGGGTGTCGCCGCCGACCTGCACCAGCGCCACGTGGGTGAAGCCGGCGTCGACGAACTTCTTGAACGCCGCGACGTGCCGGTCGGTGTCCGGGCCGCAGGAGATCCCCTCGGCGACGTCGTCCTCGCGGACGTACTGCGTCGCGGCGGCGAACGACTCCGGGCCGGGCAGTTCGGCGTTGACCTTCCAGCCCATGCCGAACCAGCGGAACTGGTCGTGTGCGATCTTGCGGCACTCCGCCTCGTCGGGGCCGTAGCAGATGGCGACCTGGCCGAACCGGGGCTGCCCGGCGCCGCCCGCGTCGTCGTACATCTGGATCAGGTGGGCGTCGGGCTCGGTGGCGACGAGGCCGTCGCCGTAGTCGGCGGCGAGCGTCGCCGACTGCCGGCCGGACGCGGCCACGGCCATCGGCACCGGACGCTCCGGCCGGTCCCAGACGTACGCGTCGGGCACGTCGAAGTGGTTGCCGGAGAAGGTCAGCGTCTCCCCGTTCAGCAGGGGCCGGATGATCTGCAGCGCCTCCTCGAACATCTCGTGCCGCTGCTGCACGTGCGGCCAGCCGCCGACGACGTGCTCGTTGAGGTTCTCCCCGGCGCCCAGGCCGAGGGTGAACCGGCCGTCCGACAGCGCCCCGATCGTGCTGGCCTTCTGCGCCACCACGGCGGGGTGGTAGCGGCGGATCGGGCAGGTCACGAAGGACATCAGCTCGGCCCGGCTGGTGGCGTGGGCGACCGCGCCGAGCACCGACCAGGCGTACGGGGAGTGGCCCTGGGAGTCGAGCCAGGGATAGTAGTGATCGGAGATCACCAACTGGTCGAAGCCGGCGGCCTCGGCGCGCACCGCGTAGTCGACCAGTTCCTTCGGCCCGGCCTGCTCGCACATCAGGGTGTAGCCGATGTTGACCATGGCGCATCTCCTTTGCTCTCCCGATCCACTCCGCATACCCCCGTGGGAGTCGGTCAACCCTCGACGGCCGTCGTGGCCTTGACGGGGCGGCCCTGGGTGGTAAGGTCCGGCCTTAACCGGTTCAGGCTGGGGGCGTCGCATCCTGTGGTGGGGATGACCGCACCTGTGGCGGCTCGCTGCCCCGCGAGCCGCCACAGGACATCCCCGCTGAGCCGCGACTCACTGAACCGGTTGCCCCACACCAGCGATCGGCCTACGCTGATGCCTGCGCCGTCTCGGAGCCGGACGGCGGCTGACGGGCCAGCCGCCTTCTTCGTCACCACCACCGCACCCCCGCCGGGCACGGGGTTTGACCCTCCCTGAGGAAGGCCATGAGAAAACGTCTCTCCGTCGCGGGCGTCGCCCTGCTGACGGTCCTCGCCGCCGTGTTCGCCTTCGGGCAGCCCGCGCACGCCGCCGCCGGCTTCTCCGTCTCCAACGGCAAGCTGTACGACGCCAACGGCAACGAGTTCATCATGCGCGGCGTCAACCACGCCCACACCTGGTACCAGCAGCAGACCAGTTCCTTCGCCAACATCAAGGCGCTCGGCGCGAACACGGTGCGGGTGGTGCTGGCCAGCGGCGACCGCTGGGCCAAGAACGACACGGCCGACGTCGCCAACGTCATCTCCCTGTGCAAGGCGAACAAGCTGATCTGCGTCCTGGAGGTGCACGACACCACCGGCTACGGCGAGCAGAGCGGCGCGATCACCCTGGACCGGGCGGTCGACTACTGGCTGAGCATCTCCAGCGCCCTCGCCGGCCAGGAGAAGTACGTGATCGTCAACATCGGCAACGAGCCGTACGGCAACCAGGGCTACGGCACCTGGGCCACCGACTCGGCCAACGCGATCAAGCGGCTGCGCGCCGCCGGCCTCGCGCACACCATCATGGTCGACGCCCCCAACTGGGGCCAGGACTGGTCGTTCACCATGCGCGACAACGCGGCGTCGGTGTTCGCGGCCGACCCGCAGAAGAACACCGTCTTCTCCATCCACATGTACGGCGTCTTCGACACCGCCGCGGAGATCTCCGACTACCTCGGCCGGTTCCGCACCGCGAAGCTGCCGATCGTGGTGGGCGAGTTCGGCTTCGACCACTCCGACGGCAACCCCGACGAGGACACCATCCTGTCGTACACGCAGGCCAACGGCATCGGCTACCTGGGCTGGTCGTGGAGCGGCAACGGCGGCGGCGTCGAATACCTCGACATGACCACCAACTTCAACCCGAACGCCCTGACCACGTGGGGCCAGCGCATCTTCAACGGCGCCAACGGCATCAAGGCGACCTCGAAGGAGGCGTCGGTCTACTCGGGGGTCACCCCGACCACCCCGCCGACCACGGCCCCGCCGACGACCCCTCCGCCGACCACGCCCCCGCCTACGACGCCCCCGCCGACCACCCCGCCGGCCACCGGCGGCTGCACGGCGACGTACACGATCATCGGCCAGTGGCAGGGCGGCTTCCAGGGTGAGGTCAAGGTGACCGCCGGCTCCGCCGCCATCAACGGCTGGACGGCGAAGTGGACGCTCGGCAGCGGCCAGTCCATCAGCCAGGCGTGGAACGCGACGCTGACCAGCAGCGGGTCGAGCGTCACCGCCACCAACGTCAGCTACAACGGCAAGCTCGGCGCCGGGGCCAGCACCAGCTTCGGCTTCATCGGCAGCTCCACCGGCACCCCCGCCGCCCCCACGGTGACCTGCACGGCGAGCTGAATCCTCCGCACCACCGGCGGTGGCCGGGCCCGCACGGGCCCGGCCACCGCATCGCGTGGGCTACACCGCGACGACGTCGGCGACCACGCAGGCGACGTTGTCGGGCGCGCCGGCGGCGTACGCGAGGGCGACCAGCCGGTCCACGGCCTCGTCCGGCCCGCCGGCCCCGCCCAGCGCCTCACGCACCGCCGCCGGGTCGACCACCGCCGAGAGCCCGTCGGAGCAGAGCAGGTACCGGTCACCGGCGCGGGCGGCGCGCAGCGCCAGGTCCGCCTCGACGTGCTCGCCGCCGGCCCCGAGGGCGCGCACCAGCACGGCCCGCTGCGGGTGGGCGGCGACCGCCTCCGGGGCCAGCCGGCCGGCGTCGACCAGCGACTGCACGTACGTGTGGTCCCGGGTGAGCCGGTGCAGCTCGCCCTCGCGCAGCAGGTACGCCCGGCTGTCGCCGACGTGCACCAGCGCCACCCGGGAGCCGGAGCGCAGCAGCGCGGTCAGTGTGGTGACCGGCTGGTGCGGGTCCACTGCCAGCCCGCGCACGGCGCGGTGGGCCTCGTCGACCCCGTCGGCCAGCAGCGCGAGCAGCTCGGCGGCCGGCACGTCGGCGGGCTCCAGCGCCCGGAGGACGTCGATCGCGGCGGTGCTGGCCGCCGCGCCGCCGGGCCCGCGCATGCCGTCGGCGACGGCCAGCAGCCGCTCGTCCGCGTACGCGGCGTCCTCGTTGCTGTCCCGCGTGGCCCCGGCGTCGCACCGGGTGGCGTGGCGGACGGTGAGGGTTTGCTTCATGGTGGTTCCCCTTCCGGACAGGTTGCCGACGAGGAGGGTGGCGAGGCGACCGCGTTCCGCGGTGTCGGCGGCTACCCGCCGCCAGTACGCGTCGACGGCCTCGGCCGCCGCCTCGGGCCGCAGCCCGCAGACGGCACGGATCTCGGCCAGCGGCATGCCGATGCGCCGTAGCGAGGCGATCAGCCGGGCCCGCTCCAGCTGGGCCGGGTCGTAGAGCCGGTAGCCCGACTCGGGATCGACCGCCGCAGGCCGGAGCAGGCCCACCTCGTCGTACAGGCGCAGCGCCTTCGGCGTCAGCCGCGCGGCCCTGGCGAACCCCCCGATGGTCAGCAGCCCCACGTCACGTCCTCCTCGTGCCGGTCACCGCGACCGGCAGGCACCAGCCTGTGGCTTGCCCGAGGGGGAAGGTCAAGACGGGGGATCAGTCGACCGCGTCGACCTCCAGCAGCAGCGTCTGCTCGGGGTGCAGGGCCGGCAGGTGCAGGCCGACCGAGGCGAGCACCGCGCCCGGCAGGGTCACCCCGGGCAGCCAGCCCGGCTCCGTCAGCTCCAGCACCGCCGGCTCCGGCACGCCGGCCGTCGGCCGGACCGCGTACCGGCGGGCCGGGTCGAGCCCCGGTAGCCGCAGCGCGCCCGGCACCTGGGCGACCGAGGTGGCGACGCGCGCCACGGCGTACACCGCGTGGGTGTGGTCTGCGGCGACCACGCCGTGCGCCCAGACGGCCGGGTCGGGGTGGTCGACCCGGACCACCCGGCCGGCGTGCAGCAGCGGTCGCAGCCGCTTGTGCAGCGCCACCCAGGCCGCCAGCTCGACCCGGTCGGCGGCGCTCGCCGAGCCGATGTCCCACTCGACGCCGAAGTGCCCGAACAGCGCGGTGGCGGCCCGGAAGCCCAGGTCGTGCACCCGGTGCGTGGTGTGCGACCGGTCGGGCCCGACGTGGCTGCCGACCAGCTCCGGCGGGAGCAGCAGCCCGGTCCACCGCTGGATGGCCAGCCGCTCCAGGGCGTCGTTGCAGTCGCTGGCCCAGACCCGGTCGGTGCGGCGCAGGATCTCCAGGTCCACCCGCGCGCCGCCGGAGGAGCAGCTCTCGATCTCCAGCCCCGGGTGGCGGGCGCGCAGCTCGTCGAGCAGCCGGTAGGCGGCGGCGG
Organism: Micromonospora haikouensis; assembly: GCF_000876225.1. Lineage (NCBI taxonomy): Bacteria > Bacillati > Actinomycetota > Actinomycetes > Micromonosporales > Micromonosporaceae > Micromonospora > Micromonospora haikouensis. The sequence goes on from NZ_JXSX01000001.1 coordinate 2,455,786, forward strand.
TCTGCGCGTGCACCCCGGGCCGCCCGGCGTGGCCGGCCTCGGTCAGGTCCCGGTTGTGGTCCCATTTCAGGTACGCGATGCCGTCGTGGTCGCGCAGCAGCGCGTCGAGCCGCCCCAGCACGTACGCGTACGCGCCCGGGTTGGCCAGGTCCAGCACCTGCTGGTGCCGCCACGGCGGCGGCAGCCGACCGGGCACGGCGAGCACCCACTCCGGGCGGGCGCGGAACAGGTCGGAGTCGGGGTTGACCATCTCCGGCTCGACCCAGAGGCCGAACTGCATGCCGTGCCCGCGCACGTGGTCGATCAGCGGTTGCAGCCCGCCCGGCCAGACCGTCTCGTCGACGTACCAGTCGCCGAGCCCGGCCCGGTCGTGCCGGCGGCCGACGAACCAGCCGTCGTCGAGCACGAACCGTTCCACCCCGACGGCGGCGGCGTGGTCGGCGAGGGCGCGCAGCCGGTCCAGGTCGTGGTCGAAGTAGACGGCCTCCCACACGTTGAGGGTGACGGGCCGCGCCGTACGCGGGTGCCCCGGCCGGGCGCGCAGGTGGGCGTGCAGGGCGTCGCTGAGCCCGTCGAGGCCGGCGGTCGAGTGCGCCGCGTAGAGCAGGGGGGTGGCGTAGGACTCGCCGGGGCCGAGCGTGATCTCGCCGCTGCCCAGCAGCTCGCCGCCGCCCAGCGTGGCCTCCCCGGTGGGCCGCCGCTCGGCGAACGTGACGTGGTCGCCGCTCCACGCGGTGTGCACCGCCCACACCTCGCCGTGCCGGAAGCCGAACCCGGCCGTGCCGGCCACCAGCAGCAGCGTCGCGTCGTGCCCGGTGCGCCCGTGCCGGCCCTCCCGCACCCACGCGCCCATCGGCCACGGGTGCCGCTGCGGCGACCGTTCCCGGCACCACCGGCCGGTCAGGTCGAGCAGCTCGGTGGCGACCGCCGGTACCGGCAGCACGCCGGTCAGCTCCCGCAGCTCGTACGGGGTGTCGCCGTCGTTGCGCAGCCGGTGCCGCAGCAGCACCAGCCCGGCCGGGTCCAGCTCGACCTCGACGGTGAGCGTCAGCGCCGCGTCGGGGTCGCTGGCTGTCACCGCGACCCGAGCGGTCCCGTCGGGCTCGTTGGTGACGTCGAGGGCGTCGAGGCGGAACGCCGTGGACCAGGCGGTGCCGGCGCGGTGCCCGGCCAGCCCGGGCCGCCCGCTCCAGCCGGCGCTCGCCTCGGGCAGCAGCGACAGCACGGTCGGGGCGTCGAAGCTGCTCGGCACCACCGGCGGCACGGTCGCGGCGACCAGCGCGGTCAGGTCGTCGGCGGCGAGCGGGCCGAGGTCGGCGCCCCAGTGCGCGACTCGGGGCAGCCCGGGGCCGCGCGCGTCGAGCACCAGGCTGGTCGCGGCCCGGCGCAGGTGGACGATCGTCATCCTTTGGAGGCTCCCAGCGTCAGGCCCCGGACGAACTGCTTCTGCAACAGGAAGAAGATCACCAGGGTCGGGATCGCGACCAGCACGGAGCCGGCCGAGACGAGGTTGTTGTCGGTGAAGAACTCGCCGCGCAGGTTGTTCAGCGAGCTGGTCACCGGGAACTTGTCGCCGGTGCGCATGAGCACGGTGGCCCAGAAGAACTCGTTGTAGATCCAGGTCACCTCCAGCGTGGCCAGCGCCGCCAGCGCGGGCCGGCACAGCGGCATGGTCACCTGCCAGTACTGCCGCCACACGCTGGCCCCGTCGACCATGGCCGCCTCGTACAGCTCGTGCGGGAGGGCCTTCATGTAGTTGCTCAGCACGAAGACGCAGAAGCCGCACTGGAAGGCGACGTTGACCAGGATCAGCCCCCAGTAGCTGTCGTAGAGCAGCTCCGAGTCGCTCATGAACAGCGGCAGCGGCACCTCGGTGAACAGCCGGAACAGCGGGATCAGCAGGGCCTGCTGGGGCAGCAGGTTCGCGGCGGTGAACAGGCCGAGCAGGACGATGTTGAGTTTCCAGCTGAACCGGGCGATGACGAACGCGACACAGGAGGCCAGGAACAGCGTCAGCAGCACCGCCGGGACGGTGATGTAGACGGAGTTGAGGAAGTGCTTGCCGAACTCGGCGGTGCGCCACGCGGTGACGTAGTTGTCGAGGGTCCAGCCGCCGAGGGAGACGTAGCCGTTGGCGGCGGTGTACTCGTAGGAGCGCAGCGAGGTCAGCACCGCCCAGAGGATCGGGAACAGCCAGCCGACGGCGACCGCACCCAGGAAGAGGTGCAGGACGATCCGGGCGGGTCGGGGCGGCCGGCGGCGGCCGGTGGACGCGGCGGCGGCCGGTACGCGGGTCGGGGCAGCGGCGGTCACTTCCGGTTCTCCCTCATGACGGTCGCCAGGTAGACGGTGATGAAGACCAGCGAGACGACCAGCATGAGCGTCGCCAGCGCCGAGCCGAAGCCGATGCGGCTGGCCTCGCCGACCACGTTCTGAGTGACCAGCGCGGAGATCAGCTCCAGCCCGTTGCGGCCCTTGTTGACGACCCAGACCAGGTCGAACGCGCGCAACGACTCGATGACCGTCACCACCAGCACGATGATGTTGATCGGCCGCAGCACCGGGAAGACCACCTTGAAGAAGGTGGTGGCCTCGGACGCGCCGTCGACGGCGGCGGCCTCCCGCAGCGACGGGTCGACGCCCTTCAGCCCGGCGAGGTAGAGCAGCATGATGTAGCCGACGTGCCGCCAGCCGGCGGCGACGAGCACCGCCCAGATGTTGACGTCCGGGTCGCCGTACCAGTCGGTGCTGGTGCCCAGCGCCGCGTTGAGCAGGCCCTGGTCGCGGGAGTAGATGAGCTGCCAGACGAAGCCGATCAGCGCCAGCGAGAGCACCACCGGCAGGTAGAGCGCGGTCTGGTAGAACCGGCTGCCCCGGATCTCCTTGTCCAGCAGCACGGCGAGGAACATGCCGAACGGGGTGGCGACCACGAACAGCGCCGCGAGCCAGAGCAGGTTGTTCTGCACGGCCGGCACGAACGGCGGATAGATGTTGATCACGTCGGAGTAGTTGCGGCCACCGACCCATTCGATCTCGCTGATGGGGCCGATGCCGTCCCAGTTCGTGCCGGACAGCGCCACCGTGGCCACGGCCGGGAACCACACCAGGCCGACGACCAGCAGCAGCGGTACGAGCACCATCAGCGTGATCACCACGCGGTCGGTGCGGGACAGGAGCCGTGGCCCGCGGCCGCGACCACCCTTGCGGGCGGTCGCGGCCGGCGACGACACGGCGGGATCCGCTTGGATCAGGGGCAGGTCGGACACGTGTCCTCGCCTCTCGCCGTCGTCAGTCGGTGAAGATCGACTTCTTCTGGTTCTCGATGCTGGTGAGCAGCCCGCCGATGTCCTTCGGGTCCTTGATGAACTGCTGGAGCGCCGGGATCATCACGGTGGAGGCGAAGTCGGGCCGGGTGTCCCGGTCGAGGAACTGGGCGATCTCGGTGGCCGAGCCGACCAGCTCGGCGGCCTTCTTCTGCAGCGCGGTGTAGCCGCTGATGTCGGCGCCGCTGTTGGCGACGAGCGTGCTCGGGTCGTTCTTGACGGTGACGTCGGCCGCGTCCTTCGAGCCGAGGTATTCCAGCAGCTTCTTGGCGTTGGCCTCGGACTTCGGCTTGCGGGCCATCATGTAGCCGTCGATCGGCGCGTCCAGGGCCTTGGCCCCGATCGCCGGGTCGACCTCGGGGAAGGTGAAGAAGTCGAGGTCGTCCTGCTCGTCGTTGCTGAACTGTTGCCCGACGAAGAGGCCGAGGAGGTACATGCCGGACTTCTTCTGCTGCAGCGACTGGGCCGCCTCCTGCCACGTCCGGCCGAGGCTGTCGGCCTGGTGCAGCGGCAGCAGCCCCGCCCAGGTGTCGAAGACCTTCTTCACCTTGTCGGAGGTCCACGCCTCCTTGCCGGCCATCAGGTCGACGTGGAACTGGTAGCCGTTGATCCGCAGGTTGAGGATGTCGAAGGTGCCCATCGCCGGCCAGCCGTCCTTGTCGCCGAAGGCGATCGGGTTGAGGCCGTCCTTCTTCATCTGCGCGCCGAGGGCGTTCAGCTCGTCGAGGGTCTTCGGCACCTGGTAGCCGCGCTGCTGCCACACCGACTTGCGGTAGAACATCGCCCACGGGTAGTACGACGCGGGCACGAAGTACTGCTTGCCGTCGTCGCCGGTCGACGCCTTCTTGAACGCGTCGGAGTAGCCGGAGAGCTTGCCCCACACGTCGCTGACGTCGCCGGCCAGGCCCTTCGCCGCGAAGAACCGCATGCGGTAGCCGGCGAACCAGGTGTAGACGTCGTCCGGCTTGCCCTGCAGGTAGTTGTTGATGTTCTCCTGGAACGTGTTGTGGTCGACCGTGTTGATCGCGACCTCGACGCCGGAGGCGGTCTGGAACCCGGCCATGACCTTGGCGATCACGTCCTTGGGCTTGGGGTCGGACTGGTTCGAGCCGAGCGACACCGTCTTCGACTCCGCCCCGCCGGACTCGGAGTCCGAGCCGCAGCCGGCGAGCAGGCCGGTGCCGAGCAGGGCGCCCGTGCCGGCCGCGCCGGCCAGCAGGGAGCGCCGGCGCAGGCCGGCGACGGACGGGGGTACGAGCCGGGCGAGGTACTCGGCCTGGGTGCGGGGACGGGACATGGTGCCTCCTGCGGCTGAGAAGGGGTGCGGCACCCGGGGGAGGGGTGGTGGGGGTGGTGGGGCGGTCGGCGTTCGGGAATGCCACAGCGGATCCACCGTGAACCCACATCAGCGAACACGAACGGCCATAGGCGCCTCAAGCTACTCGTCCGTCGGGCGCTGTCAAGGGTCGATCTGTCGATCGAAACCGCGCTGTGACAAGGGGATCGGCGCGGTAAACGTTGTAAAGAACCGCGATGTTGAAAAGTGTTGACTTGGGTGTGCCGCGCGGGCACGCTGTGCCCTCATGCGGGATCGACACGACACCGGCTGGCAGGGCGACGGCATCTACTACGGCGCCGACTACAACCCCGAGCAGTGGCCCGAGCAGACCTGGGCCGAGGACGTGGAGCTCATGCGCCGGGCCGGGGTCAACCTGGTCTCCGTCGGCATCTTCTCCTGGGCCCTGCTGGAGCCCACCCCCGGCAGGTACGACTTCGGCTGGCTCGACCGCGCCCTCGACACGCTGCACGCCGGGGGCATCTCGGTCGACCTCGCCACCGCCACCGCCAGCCCGCCGCCGTGGCTGGCCCACGCCCACCCCGAGACGCTGCCCCGCCGCGCCGACGGCACCGTGCTGTGGCCGGGCGGCCGGCAGGCGTACTGCCCCAGCTCGCCGGTGTTCCGCGAGCGCTCGCTCGCCCTCGTCGAGGCCGTCGCCACCCGCTACGCCGACCACCCCGCCGTGGTGATGTGGCACGTCTCCAACGAGCTGGGCTGCCACAACGTGCACTGCTACTGCGACGTGAGCGCGGCGGCGTTCCGGGGCTGGCTGCGCGAGCGCTACGGCGACCTCGCCGCCCTCAACGAGGCGTGGGGCACCCTCTTCTGGAGCCAGCGCTACGGCGACTGGGCCGAGATCAACCCACCGCGCGCCGCGCCGACCTTCGCCAACCCCACCCAGCAGCTCGACTTCCTGCGCTTCTCCTCCGACGAACAGCGCGCCCAGCTGCGCGCCGAACGCGACCTGCTCAAGCGGCTCGTCGCCCAGCCCGTCACCACCAACTTCATGGTGGGCATGAGTAAGCACATGGACTACCACTCCTGGGCCGCCGACGTGGACCTGGTCGCCACCGACCACTACCTCACCGCCGCCGACCCGCAGTCGCACGTCGGGCTGGCGCTGGCGGCCGACCACACCCGGGGCGTCGCCGGCGGCGCGCCGTGGCTGCTCATGGAGCACTCCACCAGCGCGGTCAACTGGCAGCCCCGCAACGTGGCGAAGGCACCCGGGCAGCTGCGCCGCAACAGCCTCGCCCACGTCGCCCGGGGCGCCGACGGGGTGCTGTTCTTCCAGTGGCGGGCGTCCCGGGCCGGGGCGGAGAAATACCACTCGGCGCTCGTCCCGCACGCCGGGGCGGACACCAAGGTCTTCCGCGAGGTGTGCCGGCTCGGCGCCGACCTGAAGGCCCTCGCCGAGGTACGCGGCAGCCACGTCGACGCCGACGTGGCGATCCTGTTCGACTACGAGGCGTGGTGGGGCGTCGAGCTGGACTCCCACCCCAGCGTCGACGTCACGTACGCCGACCGGCTCGCCGCCCTGCACGGCGCGCTCTGGCGGGCCGGCGTCACCGCCGACCTGGTGCACCCGTCCACCGACCTGTCCCGCTACCGCCTCGTCCTGGTGCCGACGCTCTACCTCGTCCGCGACGCCGACGCCGAGGCCCTGCACGGCTGGGTCGCCGCCGGCGGCACCGCCCTGGTGACCTACTTCAGCGGCATCGTCGACGAGCACGACCACGTCCGGCTCGGCGGCTACCCCGGCGCGTTCCGGGAGCTGCTCGGCATCCGCACCGAGGAGTTCTTCCCGCTGCGCGAGGGCGAGCGGGTCACCCTCGACGACGGCTCCGCCGCCGACGTGTGGACCGAGTGGCTGCACCCGGCCGGCGCGCAGGTCGTCGCCGCGTACGCCGACGGGCCGCTGCCCGGGGTCCCGGCGCTGACCCGGCACGCCGTCGGCGCGGGCGCGGCCTGGTACGCGGGCACCCGGCTCGACGACGCCGCCACCGACCGCCTGGTGGCCCGGCTGCTGGCCGAGGCCGGGGTCCGGCCGGCCGCCGACGCCCCGCCCGGGGTGGAGGTGGTCCGCCGCCGGGGTGACGGGCGGAGCTGGCTGTTCGTCGTCAACCACACCGACCGCCCGGCCCGGATCGCCGCCACCGGCACCGAGCTGCTCGCGGGTGCCCGGTGCGCCGGGGAACTGGAGGTCGCCCCGGGCGAGGTGGCCGTGGTCCGGGAGGAGGACTCCGATGCTCGCCCAGCAACGGCAGAGCGCCATCCTTGAGCTGATCCGGCAGCGTGGCGGGGTGCGGGTCAGCCACCTGGTGACCCGCTTCGGCGTCTCCGACATGACCATCCGCCGCGACCTGGAGGCGCTCGCCGAGCGCGGGCTGATCGACAAGGTGCACGGCGGGGCGACCCTGGCCGGGCCCGGCTCGGCCGAGGAGCCCGGCTTCGCCGCCAAGTCGATCCGCCAGCGCGACGAGAAGCGGGCCATCGCCGAGCGGGCCGCCACCCTCGTGGAGCCCGGCATGGCGATCGCGCTCTCCGCCGGCACCACCACGGCCGCCCTGGCGACCCTGCTCGCCGACGTGCGGGGGCTGACCGTGGTGACCAACTCGATCCCGGTCGCCGACGCGCTCTACGCCGACCCGCGCGCCGACCGCACGGTCGTGCTCACCGGCGGCATCCGCACCCCGTCGGACGCGCTGACCGGGCCGGTGGCCGAGGCCGCCGTCAGCACGCTCAACGTCGACGTGCTCTTCCTCGGGGTGCACGGGATGAGCCCGCGCACCGGCTTCACCACCCCCAACCTGCTGGAGGCCGGCATCAACCGGCGGCTGGTGCACGCCGCCCGGCGGCTGGTGGTGCTGGCCGACCACACCAAGTGGGAGACCATCGGCATCGCCACCATCGCCCCGCTCGCCGACGCGGACGTGCTGATCACCGACGCGGGGCTCGACCCGGCCGCCCGCGCCCCGCTCGCCGAGCAGGTGGGCGAGCTGGTCGTGGTGGAGGTGTGAGGCGCGCGGGGTGTTCCCAGGCATCTCACAGCGGTGCAGGCTAGGGTCGGTCCGGTGAGCTGCGACGCTCCAGGGTGGAGCGCGCACCTGCGGGAGTGGCGATGGTCTTCAAGAAGATGTTGAGCGCGTTCGGGGTGGGCGGTCCGACCGTGGACACCGTCCTGGCGAACCCGAACACCCGGCCCGGTCTGGCCCTCGACGGCCGGGTCAACCTGGTCGGCGGGGAGGCCCCGGCCGCCATCGAGCAGATCGCCGTCGGCCTGGTCACCCGCGTCGAGATCGAGAGCGGCGACAGCGAGTACGCGGGCATCATGGAGTTCCACCGGATGCCGGTCAGCGGGGCCTTCGAGCTCGCCCCGAAGCAGCAGCTGTCGATCCCGTTCCAGCTCCCGGTGCCGTGGGAGACCCCGATCACCGACGTGTACGGCCAGCGCCTGCACGGCATGACGATGGGGCTGCGCACCGAGGTGGCGGTGGCCCGGGCCGTCGACAAGAGCGACCTCGACCAGGTCGCCGTGCACCCGCTGCCGGTGCAGGAGCGCATCCTGGAGGCGTTCGCCCGGCTCGGCTTCCGCTTCAAGGGCGCCGACCTGGAGCGCGGCCACATCCGGGGGGTGCACCAGACGCTGCCCTTCTACCAGGAGATCGAATACTTCGCGGCCCCGCAGTACGCGCAGGTCATCAACGAGGTCGAGCTGACGTTCGTCACCAGCCAGCAGGGCATCGACGTGATCCTGGAGTGCGACAAGCGGGGCGGCTTCCTCAGCGCCGGCCACGACGTCTTCGGCCGCTACACCGTCTCGCACGCCGACGCCGACCGCGTCGACTGGGCGCAGGTGGTCGACGGCTGGCTGCAGGAGACCACGTCCCGCTACGGCGGCCTGCGCGCCCAGGGCTTCGGGGCCCCGCAGGGCTACCCGCCGCAGCACGGCTACCCCACGCACGGCTACCCGATGCAGCACGGCCACGGTCACGGCCACAGCCGGGGGCCGGGGATGGGCGGGATCGTCGCCGGGGCGGCGCTCGGCGCGGTCGGCGGGATGGTCGCCGGCGAAATGATCGAGGACGCCGTCGAGGGCGACTTCGCCGAGGACTGGGGCTTCGGCGAGGAGTAGTTCCGCACGTACGCGAAGAAACGCGACGGTGGCCCGCCGGGAATCCCGGCGGGCCACCGTGCTGCTCGGAGCTGGTCCGGCGTCAGTGCCGGGCCTTGCGCTCCGCGCCGCTGCGGAAGTTGCTGCCGGCCTTGGCCAGGCCCCGGCTACCGAGGTAACCGATGGTCAGCAGCGTGATGAAGAACCAGGCCTGCGGCGCGCGGAAGATGTCCACGCCGACCGAGTTCTTGCCGACCAGGTACGACGCGGCGAGCACGCCGATGACGGAGGCGACGTAGACCCAGAACTCCGTGGTCGCGAAGGCCTGCTTGGTCTCCGTGCCCGGCGCCATCATCGGCTCCCGGTGCCCGTCGTGCATCATCGGCATCGGCCGGGTGGGTGCCTCCTGCATCGCGCGGTTCGGCACGTCGTTCATCGCCCGGTTCGGGGCTTCCTGCGTGCGGTTCATCGGCCTGGTGGATGCAGCCTGCGTGCTCATCTTGTCCTCCTCAGGATGCGATGAGTCCTTACTGCGCTCCCTCGCCCCGCTACCGCGTTTCGGCCACGGCACGGTTGACGTTCGTGGCGGGGGCACCCCCCGACTACCCGGCGGCCGGGCGAGGTAACACCCTCCCGTCGCCGGATAGCAGCAGCTCGCGGAGCGGGCGGTGCGCGCGGCGCGGGAACGTTTGGTCGCCCCCGGGCCGGGCACGCAGGAAGATTCCGACACTTCTGCGAGGTGATGGACGTGCGTGAGGACGACAGGATGCGGGAGTCCGCCCGCGAGGCCGAGGAACGGATCACCGGCGGCGTCTACGGCGAGGGGGCCCTCGACGAGGTCACCGTGCCGCAGACCGACGTGCAGCGGGTCATCCAGGACGAGGACCCGGACGACCCGGCGCACGTGCGGATCGACCCGGCGGTGCTGCGCGACGGCGGCCCCACCCGGGGCCAGGGCGCGATCACCACGACCGGCGGCACGGCCGGGCCGGCGAGCACCCGCCGGGTGGCCCGGCAGCCGGAGCGGCACCCGGGGAAGGTCGCCCCGACCACCACGGGCGACGCGACCACGGGTGGGCTGAGCACCCCGGCGGGCGGCGCGACCAGCGACCAGTCCAGCAGCGCCAGCCAGGTCGGCAACTTCACCGACGACTGACCGGCCTCCGGGCGACCAGACCTTGGACAGTTGCCGTCCACAGCAGACGGCAACTGTCCAAGATTCCGGTAGGCAGGGCCGGGTCAGGCGGGGCGGAGGATGCCGAGGCGCTGGGTGGCGCGGGTCAGCGCGACGTACAGGTCGCTGTGCCCGCGCGGCGACTCGGCGACGATCCCGTCCGGGTCGACCACCAGGACGGTGTCGAACTCCAGCCCCTTGGCCTGGGCCACCGTCAGCAGCACCACCCGGCTCTCCAGCTCCGGGTGGTCGCCGACGGCCGCCTCGGGCAGGGCCGCCAGCAGCGCCGCGCCCAGCGCGTCGACCCGGCCGGCGGGCACGATCACCCCGAGCCGCCCGTCGGTCAGGTCGGCCGCCTCGGCGACCGCGGCGTCGGCCAGCTCGCCGGCCAGCCGGTCGGTGGCGACCGTACGCTCCCACGGCGGCACCCCGCTGCGGCGCACCGAGCGGGGCGGACGCAGGTGCGGGTCGATCTCGGCCAGCACCCCGGCCGCCACCGCCATGATCTCGGCGGGGGTGCGGTAGCTGACCGTCAGCTCCTCCAGCCGCCACCGCTGCGCCACGTACGGCTCCAGTGCCTCGCCCCACGACGGGGTGCCGGCGAGCGCGCCGGTCTGCGCCACGTCCCCGACGATCGTCATCGACCGGCTGGGGCAGCGGCGCATCAGCAGCCGCCAGGCCATCGGCGACAGCTCCTGCGCCTCGTCGACGATGACGTGCCCGAACGCCCAGCTTCGGTCGGCGGCGGCCCGCTGGGCGGTGGTCAGCCCGTCGGTGGACTGCTGCCGCTCCAGCAGCCGGTCGGCGTCCAGCAGGTCGGCCACCCCGAGGATCTCGCCGCCCTCCGCCTCGTCCTCCACGTCGATCGACCGGGAGCCCCGGGCGATCTCCAGCACGCCCTCGGCGTACTCGCGTTGCAGGGCGCGCAGGCGGGCCCGGCGGGCCTCGGCGGCCCGGTCGTCCTCGCCGAGCAGCTCGGCGGCCTCGTCGAGCAGCGGCACGTCGGCCGGGGTCCAGCCGCCCGGCTCGCGGCGCAGCGCCGCCCGGTCGGCGTCGCTCCAGCCGGGGGTGGCGGCGGCGATGCGGTCCGGGTCGGCGTACAGGTCGGCGAGCAGGCGCTGCGGGGTGAGCACCGGCCAGAGCTGGTCCAGGGCGGCGCGTACCCCGGGCTCCTCGCGCAGCTCCCGGCGGATCTCCGCGACGTCGGCCTCCTCCAGGAGGTTGGCCCCGCCGAGCGGGTCCGCGCCGATGCGCTCGGCGACCTGGGCGGCGAGGGCGTGCACGACCTCGACGTCGAAGACCGCCCGGGCCAGGTTGTGCGGCCGTCCGGAGCGGCGGGCCCGGTCCCGGGCGGCCCGCACGGTCTCCGGGGCCAGCGGCAGCACCTCGCGCTCGACCTCGATCTCCAGCGGCTCGTCGGGCACCCACTGCCGGTCCCGCACGGCCGCGGCCAGCACCTCCACCATCTCCGCCCGGCCCTTGAGCGCCGCCGTGGCCGCCGGCTCCGCCCGCCGGGCACTGACGCCGGGGAAGAGGTCCCCGGGGGTACGCAGCAGCACGCCCGTCTCGGCCAGCGCCGGCAGCACCTGGGAGATGTAGCGCAGGAACGTCTCGTTCGGGCCGACCAGCAGCACGCCCCGGGTGGCCAGCTCCCGCCGGTGGGTGTAGAGCAGGTACGCCGCCCGGTGCAGGGCGACGGCGGTCTTGCCGGTGCCGGGGCCGCCCTGCACGACCAGGGTCCCCGGCAGGTCGGCGCGGATGATCCGGTCCTGCTCGGCCTGGATGGTCTCGACGATGTCGCGCATCCGGCCGGTGCGGCCGGCGTTGAGCGCGGCGAGCAGCGACGCCTCGCCGGTCAGCTCCTCGTGGGCGGTGGGTGAGGCGGTGGCCAGGTCGAGCACCTCGTCGTTGAGGGCGACCACCTTCCGCTGCCGGGTACGCAGGTGCCGGCGTCGCCGCACGCCCTGCGGGTTGGCGGCGGTGGCCAGGTAGAAGGCGCGGGCGGCGGGGGCCCGCCAGTCCATCAGCAGCGGGTCGTAGTCGCCGCTGGTGTCGAAGATCCCGATCCGGCCGATGTAGTGGCGGGCGCCGTCGTCGGTGTCCAGCCGGCCGAAGCAGAGCCCGTTCTCCACGGCGGAGTACTGCTCGACCTGCTCGGCGTACATCTTCACGGCGCTGTCGCGCTGGGACCGGGCCTGCTGGGTGCCGCCGCCGTCGCGTAGCTGTTCGGCGAGCCGGCGGGCGGACTGCTCCCGCAGGCCGTCCAGCCGGTCGTAGAGCATGGAGACGTACTCCTGCTCATGGCCGATCTCGTCGGCGTGGCCGGTTTCGTCAGCATGGCCGTTTTCGTCGTCGTTGCGCAGCTCGTCGGGACCCGCGGAGTGCCTTGACAAGCCTTCTCCCTAATAATTAAAATTGCGTCCGGAACGGCATTTCGCACGCCGTTCCTTTTTTATGCCTGAATTGTCAAAGATACCGCGCGGCGACCCCCCGGCCAAGCGATCGGGGCAGGGCCGCGCCACGGGTCGGGACGGAGTCGCGCGCATGCTGCTGGGTGCCGGTCAACGGATCGTGTTCATCGGGGACAGCATCACCGACTGCGGCCGGCGCGACCACGCCGCCCCCTACGGCGACGGTTACATGAGCCTCGTCCGCGCGTTCGTCGACGCCCGGCACCCGCAGCTCGGGCTGACCTGGGTCAACCGGGGCATCGGCGGCGACACGGTGCGCGACCTCGCCGCCCGCTGGGAGGCCGACGCCGTCGCCGAGCGCCCCGACTGGCTCTGCGTGATGGTCGGCATCAACGACATCTGGCGCGGGTTCAGCCCCGGCCGGGAGGCCGAGGCCGTGCCGATCGACGAATACGAGCGCACCCTGCGCGCCCTGCTGCGCCGGGCCGTGACCACCACCGGCTGCCGCCTGGTGCTGGCCGACCCGTTCCTCATCGAGGCGGACGTCGACGAGCCGCAGCGCGCCGAGACCGACCGGTACGCGGCGGTGGTGGCCGCCGTCGCCAAGGACTTCGACGCGGTGCACGTCGCCACCCAGGCGGCCTTCGACCGGGTGCTGGCGCACAGCCCGTCGAGCCGCTGGGCCGACGACCGGGTCCATCCGGGACTGCCGGGCCACGCGGTGATCGCGGACGCCTTCCTGGCCGCCATCGGCGCCTGACCCCTCCGGCTCCGGCCCCCCGCCCGGCTCCGGCCCGGCCGGGCGGTCAGCGGCGGCGGGTGCAGACCTGGCGGCTGCGGCCGACCGTGTCCGCCGACCACACCACCGCGACGGTGAAGCAGTAGTCGTTGGTGCGGTCCAGCCCGTGCACCAGGAAGCTCGTGGTGCCCGCCGGCAGGGTCTCGAACGCGTTCGGCTGCCGCCCGGACGGTGCCCCGGCGAGCACGACGGGCCCGCTGGCCCCGTCCGGGTACGTCCAGCGCAGCGCGATGTTCTCCCGGTTGTCCCGCAGGCTCACCCCGTCCGGCGGGCTGCCGGGGGAGGCGGCGGCCCGGGGGCTGGCCGACCGGCTGCCCGACGACTTCGCGCCGGGGGATTTGCCGGACGGCTTCGCGCCGGGGGACCGGCCCGAGGGCCCCGCGCCGGACGGGTCGGGCTGCGGCGGGGCGGTCGCCGAGGGCGACGGGCCGGGCTCCGGCTCCGTGCCGCCGACGCGGGCCACCCCGGCGACCACCGCCGCCGTGCCCAGCACCACCACGGTCACCCCGGCGAGCACCACGAGCGGGGTGAGCCGCCGCGGCGGGGGCGCGGGCGGGCGGGGGACCAGCACCGGGAGCAGCCGGGAGCGGTCCTGCGCGGGCGGGGGCGGGCCCACGGCGCGTACCCCGGCGGGGGCGTCCGCGCCCGTGCCCGCGAGGCCGAGCACCGCGGGCGGCACCGGGCCCTCCGCAGGCCGGGCCGTCTCCTGCGGCCACCGGTCGTCCCGCTCGGCGTGGGTCGGCCCCGGATCGGCGTACGCCGGGTCGGGGCGGGCGTGCTGCCGGATCCACGGGTCGTCGTCGACCCAGGGCCCGGCCTCCCCGCCCGCCCAGCGGTCGTCGTCCGGGGGGAGCCGGGGGGCGGGCACCACGGGCGGGGCGGGCTGCTCCTGCGCCGGCCACGACTCCTGCGCCGGCCACGCCGACCGGTACGCCGGGGCGTCGTCGTCGGCCGGGTGGGGCTCCTCGTAGGACGGCCACGTGGTGGTGGGGCGGGGCTCCTCCCGGGGCGGCCACGCCGGCTCGTACGTCGGGGGGCCCTCGGCGGCCGTCGCCTCGCGGGCCGCCGGCACCGTGGGCGCGACGGGCACCTCGGGCTCGGGGGCCGGTTCCTCCCGCTCGGCGGCGGGCGCGCGCCCGCAGACGTGGTTTGGGTTGGCGGCGGCGCGGGCCAGGGCCGCCACCTGCCCGGCGAGCGGGTCGTCGGCGGCGAGGTGCTGCCGGCACAGCTCCCGGGCCAGGGTCAGGGTGTCGTGGGAGTCGGCGAACTCCCCGCAGTCGCGCTGCATCGACCCGAGCCGGGCCAGCATCTTGATGCCGCTGGGGTGCCCGTCGCCGTAGACCTCGCGGTGCAGCTCCCAGGCGTCCTGGAGGCGCTCGCGGGCCACCTCGCACTGGCCCCGCGCGTATTCCACGGTGGCCAGGTCGGCGTGGGCGGCCAGCACCCGCAGCGACTCGGGCCCGTCGGACGCGGTCAGCTCGATGATGACGTCGGAGTAGAGCCGGGCGGCGCGGGCGTAGCTGCCGACCCGGTGCAGCACCGCCGCGAGGGTGGCCGCCGCCGCCACGGCGCGCGGATCGTCGCGGCCGTGCAGCCGGGTCGCCGCCGCGTACGCGAAGGCGGCCCAGCCGCGCGCGGAGTGCGGCTCGCCCAGCGCTACCAGCACGCGGGCCTGGAGGCCGGCGGCCTCGGCCAGCTCGGGCGAGGCGTGGTCGGGGCGGGGGTCGGCGTCGCTCAGCGCATCGGAGAGCAGCTGTTGCGCGCCGGCCAGGTCGCCGGCGGACACCAGCTGGTGCGCCTGGCCGGTCAATTCACCGAAGGCGGGGGACACGCCCCATCGTGGCCGCACCGCGACAATAAGTACAACCCCCCGACGATCGCGATTCGGTCATCCTTCGGTCAGGTGGTCCAGCATCGTCTCGCTGATCCGGTGCAACTGGTCGACCTGGGCGGGGCTGAGCGCGTCGAAGAGGTGCCGGCGCACCCCCTCGACGTGGCCGGGCGCGGCGGCGGCCAGCGTGGCGAATCCGGCGTCGGTGAGCACGGCGATCTGCCCGCGCCGGTCGGTGGGGCAGTCCTCGCGCCGGATCCAGCCGGACGCCTCCAGCCGGGCGGCGGCGTGCGAGAGCCGGCTGCGTGAGGAGCCGGTGGCGTCGGCCAGGTCGCTCATCCGCAGCCGCCGGTCGGGGGCCTCGGAGAGCCGGACCAGGATCTCGTAGTAGGCGTGCGGCATGCCGGCGTCGCGCTGCAGCTCGCGGTCGAGCTTCTCCATCAGCGCCCGCGAGGCGGCGACGTACGCCCGCCAGGTGCGCTGCTCGTCGGGGTTCAGCCAGCGGGTCATGACCACCATCATACGGGCTATTGTTGAGCGCTCAACTAAATCGCGCTAGGGTGGGGCCATGGGAATCCACCGCCTCAACCACGCCGTCCTCTACGTCAGCGACCTGGAGCGCAGCGTCGCCTTCTACCGCGACGTCCTCGGCTTCCGGGCCATCCCGATGACCCCGGACGGGTTCCGGGGCGCCGCCTTCCTCCAGGCCCCCGGCTCCACCAACGACCACGACCTCGGCCTGTTCGAGATCGGCCGGGCCGCCGGGCGCTCCACCGCCGGCCGGGCCACCGTCGGCCTCTACCACCTGGCCTGGGAGGTCGACACCCTCGACGAGCTGGCCGTCACCGCCCAGCGGCTCGCCGCCGCCGGTGCCCTGGCCGGCAGCTCCGACCACGGCACCACCAAGAGCCTCTACGGCAAGGACCCCGACGGGCTGGAGTTCGAGATCGTCTGGCTGGTGCCGGCCGACCTGCTCGACGACGCCGCGCTCACCGCCCGCAAGCGGATCGGCCGCCTCGACCTCGACCGCGAGCGGCAGCGCTACGGCGGGCAGACCCGGGGCGGCGTCGGGATCTCCGTCCCGGCCTGACCGCCGCGCCGACACCGGGATCGCCGCACCCGCGCGGCGGGCGGTGCGGTAGAACGGCAGGATGCCGACCGACGCCGTCCTCCGCGAGCTGCTCGTCCGACAGCTCGACGCCTGGTTGCCCGCAGCGCTGCACCGCGCGCGGCGGGCCACCCTCGCCCTGGCGTACGCCAAGACCGACGCCGGTGGCGCGGACGCCGCGCTGCGGGTGGTGGGGGAGCACGCCGACCGGCTGCGCGGGTTCCGCCTGACCGTCCTCGTGCTCGCCGCAGGCGACGAGACCCTCCCGGCCCGCCTCGGCGCGGTCGAGTCGACGCTGCCCGCCGAGGTCACCGTGCACGTGGTGCCCGGCGACCCGGCGCGGCTGCCCGTGGCCCTGAAGGCGGCCGGCGCGGCCGGCGCGCCGCTGCTGACCCTGGCCCACGGCGCGGCACCGACGCCGGCGCTGCTGGCCGCGGCCCGGTCCGGCCGCCCGGCCGACCTGCTGCTGGTCACCGCGCCCGACGCGCCCCTACGGCCGGCGCTGGACGCCGCCGGCTTCCCGCTGGTGGCCGAGGTCGACCTGCTCACCGCACCGACCCCGCCGGGCTCCGGTGACGACGAGGGGCTGCGGCTGGCGTTCGCGACCGGGTCGGACCGCAGCCTCCAGGCGTTCAAGGACGCCCTGTGGGCGGTCGACGAGCACGCCGGGGTCCGCTACCGCGACCCGGCCGACCCGCCGGGGCGGGCCGTCGACGTCGGGCCGGAGGCGGACCCGGGGCCGCTGGGCGGGGAACTCCTGGCCGAGCTGGCCCGCCGGGGCCCCCGCACGGTGACCGAGCTGCGCCGGTTCGCCCTCACCTCGACCGTCTACCGGGCGGCGGACGCCAACCGTGCGCTGACCGGCCTGCTCGACGCGGGCGCGGTGGCCCGCGACCCGGAGCACGGCAAGCTCGGCGGGGACGTGCTGATCAGCGCCGCCCGGCCTGGCGGGCCAGCTGCCTGACCACGATGGACGCCCCCGTGGTGACCACGCCGATGGTGAAGACCATCTGCACGCAGACGGCGACCCGGGCGAACTGGCCCTGCGCGTGCACGTCGCCGTAGCCGACGGTGGTGAGGGTGGCCAGCGTGAAATAGAGCGCGTCGATCCGGGTGGTCAGGTTGACGAACTCGCCCGGGGCGCTGCGGGCGATCACGTAGTCGGCCAGGGCGAACGCGAGCAGGCCCCCGATCAGGGCGACCGCGAGTTGCAGCAGCGAGCGGATCTGCACCTGCTCGGGGTCGTCGGCCACGGCGAGCTGCCGGCGCACCAGGCGGGTGACCAGCCACGCGTCGGCGGCCACCAACGCGACCGTGGCGACGCTGCGCGCGGCCAGCCGCAACCCGTTCGGGTCCTGCTCGACCGGCACCAGGAAGTAGGCCCCCAGCAGCAGGAAAGACGCCAGCGTCGCCACCCGGCGCTGGTGTCTCGGCGACCCTTCGCCCGTGCGTTCCGGTGCCCCGTCCCCCGTCATGCGGCGATTCTCCGCCGCCTTGCCTGGCCCCGGCGGCGATTCGGCCAACCTGGCCCGTCCGCCCCGGTCGGCAGGGGCACGGGGCGGAGACGCGGAACGGGGTGCCGGTGGACCACCGGCACCCCGTTGCACCCCGGGACGTCACGCCCGGGACTTGTCCTGCTTCCACGACAGCGGGCCGGGCAGGTCGACGCGGTGCGCCTTGGCGCGGGAGTTCCACGACCAGCGGCCGATCTTGATGCTCCAGGAGGAGAACCCGTTCTCGGTGAAGTTGAGGATGATCGGGCCGTACTTCTTGCGCTTGCGGAACATCAGACCCATCGCGGGCTCCCTTCGTGACCATTCCCTGCCGTGTCGGACTCGAACATGCCCGGAACGCCGATCCGGGAAACCCACGTCCGTCCGCACTGGACACCGCCGCAGGACACCGTCCGACCGGTAATTCATACTCAACAGATGGGCGTTCGGATCTTGTTTGGGCTGCATGAAACGGATTCATGAGTCTGATGCGGCGATAATCTCATTTGGTGGAAGGGCGTTGACCGGCCGTCGGAGGCGGCGGCACCATGGGGTCATGGCGCAGCGGGACGGGCTCTTCGGCGGGCACGCCGACCGGCGGCGCCCCGCGCGGCGGCCGGCATGACCACCATGGACGGGCCCGCCGAGCTGCGGCCGGTCGACACCGACCTGCTCCAGGCCCTCCTGCACCCGCAGGCGGCCACGGTCGCCGTGGTCACCACGCCCGGCCGCCCCGCCCGCCGGGGCCGGCCCGCGCTGCCCCCGGCCGCGTTCACGGCGACCTCGTTCACCGCCGTGTCGCTGGAGCCGCCGCTGGTCTCGTTCTGCCTGGGCACGGCGTCGTCGAGCTGGCCCGCCGTCGCCCGCGCCGAGCACGTGGCCGTGCACCTGCTCGCCGCCGGTCAGCAGGGCGTGGCCCGCGCCCTCGCCGTCGGCAGCCCCGACCGGTTCGCCGCCCGCCCCGGCTGGTCACCCGGCCCGTTCGGGGTGCCGCTGGTCGACGGCGCGCTCGCGGTGCTGCTCTGCCGCGTCGCGCACCGGGTGCCGGCGGGCGACCACGCCCTCGTCATCGCCACGCCGATCGCCCTCGGCGCGGGGCGGGACGGTGCCCCGCCGGTGCACCACCGGGGCGCGTTCAGCGCGGTCTGACCCCGGCGGTGCGCCGGGGGTGCGCCAGCCAGGCGAGTTCAGCGCGGTCCGACGCCGCCGGGGGTCAGCGGGGCTCCCACGCGTCGGGGCGGGCGATCAGCCGCCGCACGTGGCCCGGCAGCCGCCCGCTGGCCATCTCCGCCAGGCTCACCTCGTCGACCACCTGCCGCACCGCCGCCCGCACGGCCACCCAGAGCCGGGGCAGGTTCTCCGCCGCCCCGTCGTAGCTGGTCTCCTCGGGGCGCATGCCCCGCACCCCCGCGAGGGGGCCGTCGACCGCGCGCAGGATCGCCCCTATCGTGATCTCCTTCGGCGGCCGGGCCAGCGTGTAGCCGCCCTCGGCGCCCCGCTGGGCCCGGACCAGCCCGGCCCGGCGCAGGTCCGCCAGGACCGCCTCCAGGAACTTGCGGGGCATGTCCTGCTCCGCCGCGATGGCCTGGGTCGACAGCAGGGAAGGGTACGCGGTGGCCAGACTCAGGGCCGCCCGTACCGCGTAGTCGCCTCGCGCGGAGATCTGCACCCACTCATCATGCCCGCCCTGTCATCCCCGCCGGGCCGGTGGGCGGCCGTTACCGGCCGGCCCGCCCCGCGCCGACCGGAACGCGCCCGGGCTCAGGCCCACCTCCCGGGTGAAGAACCGGCCGAAGTTCGTCGGCTCCGGGAAGCCGAGCCGGCGACCGATCCGGGCGATCGGCTCGTCGGTCGCGGCGAGCAGCCGGCTGGCCTCCAGCGCCACCCGGTCGTCGATCACCTGCTTCGCGCTGCGCCCGGTCGCCGCCAGGCAGGCCCGGGTGAGGGTACGCACCGAGCAGCCGATCCGGGCCGCGTAGTCCTCCACCCGCCGGGTGTGCTGGTAGCCGCGCTCGACCTCCTGGCGGAGCCGGCGGAACGTGGCATTCTCGGTGCGCGGCCCCGCCTCGGCCCCGGCCGCGTCCCCGCCCGCCGGGGCCGGCGGCAGCAGCGCCAGCCGCAGCAGCAGCACGGCGAGCCGGTGCCGCACCAGCGCGCGGGCGGCGGGCACGTCCGGCTGCCGCCGGCAGTCCACCACCAGCTGGGTGACCTCGTTGCGCAGCACGTCGGCGTCCTCGCCCGCGAGCTGCCGGTATGCGGGCACGTCGGCGGCGGCGTCGACGTCGAGGCCCCGCAGGGCCGTGGCCGCCCAGCGCACCACCACGGCGTCGAGCCGGGTGCCCTCGCACCGCAGCGCCTGGCCGGGGCGGGCCCGCAGCAGGGTGCCGGGGCGGCAGGGCAGCGGCCGGAAGTCCAGCTCGACGGTGCCGTGGCCGCCGGTGACGAGGACGACCAGGTCCGCGTCGAGCAGCACCGGGCGTCGCCAGTCCGCGCCCCCGGCGAGGTCGTCGAGGGCGAGCGTCGTGATGTCGTCGGGTCGGGGTGGGGAAGCGTTGACGCGGGTTGCCGGGGAAGGCTGACCGGAGGGGATCATCGCCTGCGACGGTATCCCGCGCGCGGGACGGTCGCATCCCGGCGAGACTGCCCGGCCGCTTGTCGGGGTGCGGCCGGCGGGCTACGTTACCGATCAGTAGTGCCCGGGTCCGGCGGGTGCCCGGCGGCCCGCCGAACAGCAAGGGGATGGCATGACGGATCTGTTCTCGGTCGAAGGCAAGACGGTCCTGGTCACGGGCGGATCGCGGGGGATCGGCCTGATGATCGCCCGGGGCTTCGTGCGGGCCGGCGCGCACGTGGTCATCTCGTCCCGCAAGGCCGACGTGTGCGAGGCCGTCGCCAAGGAACTCTCCGCCGAGGGCCGCTGCGAGGCGATCCCCGCCGACCTCAGCCGCGACGAGGGCGCGCTCGGGCTGGCCGAAGCGGTACGCGAGCGGGTGGACCGGCTCGACGTGCTGGTGAACAACGCCGGGGCGACCTGGGGTGCGCCGCTGGAGGCGTACCCGGAGAGCGCCTTCGACAAGCTGTGGGCCGTCAACGTCAAGGCCGTCTTCCGGCTCACCACCGCCCTGCTGCCCGAGCTGCGGGCGGCGGCGAGCGCCGACGACCCCGCCCGCGTGATCAACATCGGCTCGATCGACGGGATCCGGGTGCCGTGGCTGGAGGTCTACGCGTACTCGGCGACGAAGGCCGCCGTGCACATGCTCACCCGCAGCCTCGCCCACCAGCTCGCCGGCGAGCACATCACCGTCAACGCGATCGCGCCCGGCCCGTTCGAGAGCAAGATGATGGCGTTCGCGCTGGACGACCCGGAGGCGCGGTCGGCCATCGAGAAGCAGGTGCCGCTCGGGCGCATCGGTCGCCCCGACGACATGGCGGGCGCGGCCATCTACCTGTCGTCGCGGGCCGGGGCCTACCTGACCGGCGCGGTCATCCCCGTCGACGGCGGGGTCACGACGCACGGCTGAACGCGCAGCGCGTACCCCATGGTTGGTGAAAGCCCGGGGCCGCGCGGACTCGGCAGATCCGCGCGGCCCCGGGTGTGGCGTGGTCAGCGACCGGCGAGCAGCCGGGTCACCGCCGTGTCGACGTCCAGGTGGTCGGCCTCCCGGCCGCGCGGGACGACGACGTAGGTGCGCCGCAGGAAGCGCACCAGGACGCTGCGCGGCACCTCGAACAGGGCGTTGCCGTCCGGGGACGACAGCGCCAGCGCGACGAAGTCCCCGCGCGGGGTGGCCCACGGCCAGACCCGCACGTCGCCGATGCCGGCCGGCTCGTCGAGGCCGGTGACCAGCAGTTCGCGGGCGAACGACCAGCTCACCGCCTCGCCACCGGCCGATTCGGCATGGAACAGGACATGGACCGCATACGGGTCAGCAGGGTCGTAACGCAGGCTGGCACGCACCGGCAAGGCGGTGGCGTCAGGCGCGACGAGCCTTAGCGACGTCTCGACCTCTACGGTCGTCGGTCGGATGACACTCATGGACGTTCTCCCCCCGGCACCGCTGCGGAACGCGCGTGTCCCGCTTTCCCCATACTCAGGTGCTACCTCTGGCTACGCTCCGCCATACGCTGACTTCACCCTGTGGTGGGAAGAGGGTCGGAAACGCCGCTAGAATGTGAAAATTCTTGTACGATATCCGGTTTTGCCCAATGCTTGATCCCGCCCGGCGTCGGGGTTGGTTCAGACGTCGACTTACTCCGGTAACGTCCAGTGGTCCGATGGAGTGACGGGCCGCAGCGACACTGGGGGACGAAATGACCACGAACCGATCCTCAATGGAGGTCGCGGCCCGGTCCGGAAACCCGAACGGCGGGGTCCGGACAGCCGAAAGGCGGGGGTACGCAGTGCCGAAGCAGCAGCGTGGCCGGCGCGACCCGGGAGCACCCGGCGACGCGACGACCGGGGGTGGGACAGCCGTCGCCGAACGGCGCGGCGGACGCCTGCGGCAACGCATCGCCACCACCCTCGACCTGATCCGCGCCAACCCCACCGGCCGCGTCGCCCTCAAGATATTCATCGCCGTCGCCGGTGCGATCGTCGTCACCGTCGGCATCGCGCTCATCCCGCTGCCCGGCCCCGGCTGGCTGCTCGTCATCGCCGGGCTGGGCGTCTGGGCCGTCGAGTTCCACTGGGCCCGCCGGCTGCTCGCCTTCACCCGCCGGCACGTGCACGCCTGGACCCGCTGGGCCACCAGCCGGTCACTGCCCGTGCGCCTCGTCCTCGGGTCCGTGGGCCTCGTCTTCGTCGCCACGGTGGTCTGGCTGTCGCTCAAGTACAGCCTCGGCATCGACCTGGTGGCCCGGGCGCTGCACTACCTCGCGACGCACTGACCCCGGATTCGCGGTCCGGTCCCTCGATCAGGTAGAGTCATCGTCGCTGAGGGCGATTAGCTCAGCGGGAGAGCGCTTCGTTCACACCGAAGAGGTCACTGGTTCGATCCCAGTATCGCCCACCAGGTCAGAGGGCACATCCAATCGATGGATGTGCCCTCTTTCGCGTCCTGAGTACCTAGCTGAGTGACTAACGGTCCGGGGATGGCGGGTCCACGATGACCGTGCCCGCTGAGCACTGCGGACCCGAGTTGGTGCGGGTTACCTTGTCCGTCACGGTGGTGCCGGCCTGCCCATGCAGGTCGGCTGATGTCTTCCAGGCAGACGTCGCTACTCGACAACACCGACACGAAGCTGCCTTGCAGCTCCCGGGGTCGTTCAGCCGGCGGCGATCAGCCCGGCCCAGCGGCGATGCACCGAACACTCGCCGAACGTTCGGGGCGTCGGCCGGACTGGCGCGCACGAGGTCCCGAGACTGCCAGTCATAGCTGCATTCTCCCCGGTCTTGGTGCTGTGGCGCCCGGGGCCGCCGCAGTGCGCCCACACATCGGAGCGGTAGTGCGAGATCGCCCCGCGGCTTTCTGGTCTTGGTGTCGCCACAGGCCCGGACCGAGTGTCATCCCCGTGACGGACGGCGGCGGCGGGATCATCGTCGGGATGGCTGTCCAGGTCGACATGCCTAGGTGAGGGGCTGCAGTTCCTTCTTCTTCCCTAGGTTGTTGACACTTGAGCACACCGAGCGCGGGGAAACGGCGATACCGAAGCGCGGGCGAAGGGCACGGGAGAGGCAGATCAACTAGGACTGCCTAAAGTGGACCGGCAACCCTGTAGGGCTTGAGCGCTTAAGTTACCCTTGTGGTCCTGCGGCTACTTGAAGGTGGGTGTAATGGCTGGCGTCCCTAGAAGGCCACATATCCAGCGGGTGACTAGGTGGATCAATGGGGTTGCGCGTGAGATTGCCGAGGTTTCTCGTCCAGATTCCCGTAGCAATCTATCTCGCATCCTGCCGGTTGCGGCTGGAGTGGCCATCTTGCTGGTGATCACTCTTATCATATTTCTTTGGGTCGTCGTCACGATCTTGTCCGGGTTCAAGATGCCAGACCCGCAAGCGGTGTCTCGCCTTCTAACTTCAGCCATTAGCATGACGGCGCTGATAGGCGCTTCCCTGGGTGCCGTTTATGCGTTCCGCAAACAACTCCTTGCTGAAATGGAAGGGGTGCGGGCGGAGCAGCAGGTTTATTCAGAAAGATTTGTGAAGGCGGCTGAGTTGCTTGCGCACGAAAGGCCGTCGGCGCGGCTTGCTGGACTCCATTCACTTACGAGTTTGGCCGACGACTGGCATCAGGGACGTCAGTCGTGTGCCTCGGCTATAGCTTCGTATCTCCGTTTGCCGCCGCCTGATGAACCGGGCGAGCGTGAAGTTAGGCGTACCGCGTGGAAGTCCGTGCGCGATCGCCTGATGGACCCCTCCGCGCCCAACTCGTGGCACCGTGAGGAGTTGGACTTCTCTGGAGGCACGTACCAATCTGTTGACTTAGATGACGCGAATCTGCAAGGAACTAAAGTTCTCTTTAGGGATTGCGTTTTCCGGGACGGCGAACTGCGTCTTAGAAACGTCAATATAATGAACGGGCATATTGACTTTACGGGTTCATCATTTACTAACATGGCAGTTTTTATGGGCGGGATGAAGATTGATGGAAAATCTGACATATATCTGGATCGCACCAAGATTTCGGAATCGGAGTTCCATCCCGTAGCCGTAAGTCTTGCGCGTGAAGCATCCATTAGTGTGACGGATGCCGAGGTGTCGAAGTCGAACTTCAAGTTCGATGCCGATCACTTGCTCGCTTACATGTCTCAGGCGAGACATTCGGTTATTGCTGGAGAGGTTGACTTTTCGAGGTCTGTGCTTACTGACGTCTCGATTCCTATGCATAGTTATACGCTGAGGGCTGGTCGACTAGTTTTTGATGATGCGGTGACCGACCATTTCAATATGTCGCTCCCTGGGACGCTGGAAGGCCACGTCTATATCAACTTGGATGTCAAAGCGATGGGCCCGACGGCGATTGCGGTCGGGCCTGGAGAAATTTCTGGCGGTGACCTGCGAATTCGTCCCGATAAGGGCGTGCCGGGCACGCTTGAAGTTGACTTCATCAACTATCGGGTGCTGGGTGGCGAAATAATGGTGCAGGCGGTCCAAAATGTCTGGAAGAAATTTAGATTCGACCACATTGGTGAGGTTGTTGGCCGACTAAACTTCAACCTCCCATTTCCTGAAGGTGTAGAGGTTGATATAGATGTAGAGGTTGAAGATATATACAACGTAAGGCGACTGCATCGACGCAGGCGGACGGGTCCGGACACGGGACCGCTGCCAGAGGGCGGTGCTCCAATCGATCGCTAAGCGAGGCATGATCTGCCTCGGCGGGTCTGAGCGCGCGGTACGGCAGTCGATCGCACTTGCTGCTACGTAGGCACCTTCGGCAGTAGAGTTCCGGTCCTCGTCGGGGGATGCACTCTGCTCGGTCCGTTAGTGGCGACTATGCCGATTCTGTCGGCTCCCATGTACCGTCAGTAGTGGTTGTCCGCTGACTAAAGCTGAGCGGGTTCGTCATTCCGGCTGGGAGCGCCGTTGTGTCGCACGTCGATCCGCGTTTCGGGGCTCGGATGCGGGCTCTGCGTGCCGACCGGGGCCTGTCGCTGCGGGCGCTCGGGCAGCTCGCGCACCGGGGCAAGAGCCACCTCCATGATCTGGAGACGGGTGCCAAGGCTCCGACGCCCGAGACGGCCCGGCATCTCGATGAGGTTCTTCAGGCTGGCGGTGCGCTCGCGCGGCTGGTTGGTCAGCCTGTCGACCATGATGCTGAGGCCGACGAGTTGCTTGCCCGGGTGCGGGCCAGCGATGTGAGCGCCGAGACGCTCGCCCGGATCGAGGCCAGCGTCGACGGCCTGGCGAGCGCGTACGCGACGACCCCGCCGGCAGACCTGCTGCCGATGGTGCGCCGGCACCTGGCGTACGTGGGCCGGCTGCTGGATGGCCGGGGAACCCTGGTGCAGCGGCGGCGGCTGGTCGTTGCCGGCGGGTGGTTGACCGTGCTGCGTGCGACGGTGCACATCGACCTTCGGCAGCGTTCCGCAGCCGGCGCGCACCTGGTCGCTGCTGCGGCGCTCGCCGAACATGCCGAGCATGCGGAGATTCAGGCGTGGTGTCTGGAGACCCGGGCGTGGGACCGGCTCACCCAGGGTGAACATCGGCAGGCTATCGACCTGTCTCAGCAGGCCCAACAGCTGGCACCTCGGGGCAGCTCGGCGCACATCCAGGCGACGGCGCAGGAGGCGCGGGGGTTGGCCCGGGTGGGTGACGTGCGGCGGACCCGTGACGCGCTGGACCGCCTGGAGCGGTTGACCGCGAACCTGCCCGTGCCGGAGCGAGCCGAGCACCACTACCGGTACGACCCGACGAAGGCGCTGGCGTACACGGCGACGACGTTGTCGTGGGCGGGTGACCCGG
The DNA here is from genome assembly GCF_000876225.1 of Micromonospora haikouensis. Classification (NCBI taxonomy): domain Bacteria; kingdom Bacillati; phylum Actinomycetota; class Actinomycetes; order Micromonosporales; family Micromonosporaceae; genus Micromonospora; species Micromonospora haikouensis. The sequence continues at coordinate 2,481,782 of NZ_JXSX01000001.1, forward strand.
CTGCCGAGCAGGTGGCCCGGGTGGCGTTGGCGGAGTTGGACCCGCGCGGTGACGGGGGCGACAGGCCACGGCGGTCCGCGTCTGCCCGCCTCGACCTGGCCCTGGCCTTGGTCGCTGCCGATCAGCCCGATGAGGCAAGCGCGGTCGCCGCCGAGGCGATCCGTTCCGGGCGGGTGGCACCGTCGAACTGGTGGCGGGCGCGCGAGGTGCTGCGAAGGGTCGAGCAGACCGACACGGCAGAGGCGTCGGCGCTGCGCGAGGTGTACGAGGCATACCGGCCCGCCGGCTGACAGAGGACAGCCGACCCGCCCAGCGGACACCCGACACCTTTGAGCAACCGCCCGATCACTCAATGCTGTGAGCGAGGGCGGGATCGACGCGAACACGCCAGAGCGCCGAGACCCGCCCGGAGCCGGGCGCGGCGGTGTTGGTCCTTCCACGAGCACGCCGTCGCGCCCCTACCAGCGGAGGTGGGGAATGGGCGACACCGGTCCAGTCGAGGGGAAGGGTGGGTAGAACCGGGCAGAAGCGGGTGCCTCCCGGCATCCCGTGTGCCCCAGAGGGCATTATTCGGCGACGAAGACGCCCACGCCCGGCAGCGTCTCGGTCATCCCCTTGATCCGTAGCACCTGCATGGCCCGGTCGACCACGGGCTCCGTAACGCCGTAGTGCTCGATCAGCTCTCGGCGGCTGGGCAGCCTGGAGCCCGGTGGGAACTCGCCGGATGTGATGCGTTCGGCGAGGTCGTCGGCGATCTGTTCGTAGCGGTAACGCGGTGGCACGGTGTTCCCCTCCGTTGCATCACGAGTAGACCGCCTACGTCAGCCCTTGGGACAAACGGCACCTACAGGTCGTTATCGAGGAGGCCGTGGGCCACTTACCTTCCAATGCGGATGCGGTCGACGGCGTACAGCTCGTGGGAGCCGTCGGAGCGGAAGATCACGGTGACCGGGTTGCCTATAAAGACTCATAGACGAAGGGCGTGATCCTATACCGATGTGATCGCTGTGTAGGCGTCGGGACACTGCTTGCGGTCGGCCGGTGTACCGTCCGAAGTGGCAGCTCATCGGGATGGGCCGGTGGGCGGTCGCTGGATGCGCTAGCGGGAGATGGCATGACCAGGCCAACCGTCGGGGATCGTCTCGCGGAGATTCGTCGTGAGTCGCGGCTGACGCAGGAGCAGCTTGCCGAGCGGTCCGGCGTCAGCGTCGAGGTGATCCGGAAGCTGGAGCAGGGCAGCCGGGGTACTGCTCGACTCGACACCCTGCATGCGCTCGCTCGTGCCCTCGGGGTGCCTACGTCCGCGCTGCTGGGTGATGCGTCGCAGGCTGCTGCCCAGGGGGAACCGGGTCATCGGCAGTTGTCGTTGGCGGAGATTCGCCGGGTGATCGCGCCTGTGCGGGGGATCGATGGTGTTCCGCTCATGGTGCCGGCAGGTGAGCCGCCCAGTCTTGACACGCTGCGGGGGAATCTGCACGCTGCCGATCGGGTCTACAGCGCTGGTGACTACGCCGTCGCGTTGCGGGTCGTGCCGCCGTTGTTGATGGACATGCGCGCTGCAGTCGATCTCGCTGGTGATGAGAGGCGGGCTGAGGCGTACGACTTGCTCGCTCGTGCCCAGCATTTGGCGGGCGGTCTGCTGATCCAGCTGCGCTCCGACGACTTGGCGCAGACTGCGCTCTCGGAAGCACTTGACACCGCGCAGCGGTCGGGGGATCGGGTGGTGGCAGCCACTGTCATCCGGACGATGTGTTGGCTGTTGATGCGTCAGGGCCGTATCCGTGAGGCTGCGGAGTTGGCGGTGGTCACCGCTGACGAGGTTGAGCCCCGACTGTCTCGGGCGACTCCGGCTGACCTGGCCGCGTGGGGGTGGCTACTACTGAGTGCCGCTGCAGCGCGGTCCAGGGACAACCGGCCTGATGAGGCGGCCGACCTCATCAGCGTCGCCGCCGCCGCTGCGGTTCGGATCGGCGAGCGAGTGCCGGCGGAAAAGCAGTTGATGCTGGTGGGTGGGTTCGACACCGCCAAGGTGCAGATGCAGCGGGCGGAGGCGGCGGCCGTGGCCGGCGATGCGGGGCGAGTGTTGAAGTTGTCTGCGCTGGTTCCGCCCGTGCCGACCATCAGCAAGTCGGCGTGGCGGCGGCATCGGCTGGATCTGGCATGGGCGTATGCGGAGCTGCGACGGTACGGGAAGGCGACAGCGGTGCTGACGCAGTTGCGGGGCACAGCGCCTACCTGGCTACGGCAACAGCGGTACGCCCGGGACATCGTGGAGTCGATCGCAACGGGTCGCCGTCGGGCGATGACGGACGAGTTGACGGACCTGGTCGACCTGATGGGCTGTGCGCGCTGACTGGTACGGCGCGTCCGAGTCGATAGTTCGCGATCTCCGGCTCGCACCAATCGCACCTGTGTGCTCACCACCGGCCACGCCATTCTGTGACGGCGAGGTGACCAGCTGTTGCTTGATGGCTGTCACCGACGCCGGGCGCGGCGGCGACGGTCCTTCAAGAGCTTGCCGTCGCGCCCCTACCAACGGAGGTGGGGATGCGGAATCAGGACGATAAGCCGACGCAGAGTCGGGGTGAGCAGATCCAGGCGGACGAGCACGAAGCCGCCAAGCAACGCCTGCTCGCGCAGGCCGAGGCCGAGCGGATACCTGCCGAGGAGACCACCAAGGCCGTACCGGACCGGCGGTGGCGTCGTGGACAGCCTTGAGTCGCTGCCGGTGGGCCGGCGGGTCGCGTACTGGCGGGGTCGGCGGAGGTTGTCGCAGCAGGTGTTCGCCGATCGGCTCGGCAAGTCCAAGAGCTGGGTGGACAAGGTCGAGCGGGGCGTCCGGTCCCTGGACAGGGTGTCGACCCTGCACGACGTCGCCGCCGTGCTGCGGATCGACGCGGCGGTGCTGCTGGGCCGCGACGCCCGGCCCGCGGAGGTGACCGGGCGGATCGAGGGCGTGGAGCGGATCCGGGAGGCGCTGTCGACGTACGACATGGCGGTGGGACGCCCGGTGGTCGGCTGCCCGGGGGTGCCGGCGGACCGGGTGGCGCGGGATGTCGGGCATGCCTGGATCACGTTCCAGTACGCCCGGTATCCGCGGGTGGCCGAGCTGCTGCCGGAGCTGCTGGCCGGCGCGCAGCGCGCGCATGCCGACGATCCGGGGCGGGGTCGGGCGACGGTGGTGGAGGCGTACCGGCTGACCGCGTCGCTGCTGGTAAAGCTGGGCGAGGCCGAGCTTGCGTGGCTGGCCGCCGACCGGGCGATGCTCACCGCGACCGGCGACCCGGTGCTGGTGGCTGCCGCCACGGTGCAGCTCGGTCAGGTCATGCGCGCCTGCGGTCGGGTGCGGGCGGCGTTGTCGACGGCGCTGGCCGCCGCGTACCGGATCGCCCCGCCCGACCCCGACGACGCGCGACCGGCGGAGTTGTCGTTGTGCGGGACGCTGCTGGTGCAGGGGGCCCTGGCCGCCGCCCGGCACGGCGACGACCGCACGGTCGCCGACCTGCTCGACGAGGCCGCCGCGATGGCCGCCCGCGTCGGCGACGGCCACGACCACCATCGCACCGCGTTCGGGCCGACCGCCGTGGACCTGGCCCGGGTTGCCGCCGCTCTCGACCTCGGCCACGCCCACGACGCCGTCACCTGGCACGAGAAGACGGTCGCGCGCGACGGGTGGCGGTGGCTGCCCGCCGAGCACCGGGCCGCGCACCTGCTCGACGCCGCCCGCGCCTACCTGCACGCCGACGACCCGGCCAGCGCCGCCCGCGCGCTGGTCGAGGCCGACCGCACCGCACCAGCGGAGGTACGCCACCGCCCCGCCGCCCGCGACATCGTGGCCCAGGTCGCCCGCGACCCGCACGCCCCGGCCACGATCGTTCAGCTCGCCGCCGCCCTCGGGGTGACCTGAGCATGACCGCGCCGTTCCTGTCCCTGGCGCAGATCCGCAACCGGCTGATCCTCACCGCCCGCTGGGTCCTGCGCGAGCACCGACCCGGACCCGACGGACGTTGCCCGATCTGCCGGCGATCGGGATGCACCGTGGCCACCGCCGCCCGCAACGTCATCGACGCCGCTGAGGAAGTGCAGCAGCGAAGCACAGCAACCCAGCCAGCCAAGCCGGACCTGGACATCCCTGGGCAGACCGGATGACCTGGGATGACACCCGATCCGACCGGCTCGCCGAGAGTTGACCCTCCCCCTGCGGGAGACCTGATCGTTGGGGCATGGAACTGAACTCGAAGCGAGGAACCGCGATCAACTGGCCGGAGCTGCCGGCGGTGATCAGGGGCTTTCTCCCCGCGCATGAGGCCCGGGAGACGGAGACCACGGCCGGCGCGTTCGCTGCGGACGCGGTGGTGACGGATGAGGGCCGTAGCTACCGGGGGGCGGAGGAGGTCCGGAACTGGCTGGTCAATGGGGGCAGTGGGTACACGTACACCACGGAATTCGTCGGTGCTCACCGGGTGGGTGAGGCACGCTTCGATGTGGTGCAGCATCTGGAAGGTGACTTTCCGGGTGGCTCTGCGGACCTGCACTACCGGTTCGTCCTGGACGGCTCCTTGATCACCCGGCTCACGATCGAACCGTGAGCCCCACATCGGAAGGAAGCAACCCCAGGAGCGCCACTGACCAGGAGATTCAGAACGTCGTGTGAGATGGATGCTGTGACGATGCGGAAAGGCTTGACCATCGGCGAGTTCGCCACCATGAGCCACCTGAGCGTGCGAACCCTGCGCCGCTACCACGAGGCCGGGCTGTTGGCGCCGGCCGTGGTCGACCCGCACACGGGTTACCGGTACTACCAACCCGAGCAGATCGCGACCGCGCAGGTCATCCACCGGCTCCGGCAGCTCGACGTGCCCCTGGCCGAGGTCAAGTCGATCCTCGCCACCGACGACCCGCAACGGCGCACCGAGCTCGTCGCGGGCCACCTGCGGCGACTTGAGGCCGAGCTGGACCGCACGCGAGCCGCCGTCGTGTCGCTCCGCCAGCTACTGCGTCCGGACGCCGCCGCGCCCAAGATCGAACTGCGTTCCGTTCCCACCCGGACCGTGGTCGCCATCCGCGCCCAGGTCCGGCACGAGCACGCGCTCGCCTGGTTCGACACGGCGATGACCGAGCTGGACGAGGCCTTCCCGCCGACCGAGCGCACCGGGCCCCCCGGTGGGCGGTACGCCAACGAACTGTTCACCGACGGCGTCGGCCTCATGACGGTCTTCCGCCCGGTTCGCCACCCGCGCGGGAGTGGCCGGATCGAGGTTGTCGAGTTGCCGTCCGCCGACCTCGCCGTCGCGGTCCACCGGGGGCCACACGACGACATCGACGTCACCTACGGCCGCCTGGGCGCCTGGGTCGCCTCCCACGCCCTGGGCGTCGACGGGCCCGTCCACGAGACGTACCTGGTCGGACCGCGCGACACGGGGCGCTCCGAGCGGTGGCGGACCGAACTCGGGTGGCCGGTGTTCCGCCTGGCCGCCGCCTGACGGTCCGGGCACCCGGCTGGCGATCCTGACCGGATCCGAACCTGGGGCGACCGTGATCACAGCCGCCGCCCCTGGACCCTCTCCCGAGGAGAGGGCCGAGGGTGGGACGAAGACGGGCAGGCACCGGACGAGGGACGGAACGAGCATGAAGACCTGGTTCATCACCGGAGGCACCCCGGGTGGCTTCGGCATGGCGTACGCCGAGGCCGCGCTGGACGACGGCGACCGGGTGGCGTTGACGACGAGACGGCCCGAAGAACTGGAGCCGTGGGCGCGGCAGTACGGCGACCGCGTCCTGATCCTGCCCGCCGACGTCACCGACCGGAAGGCCGTCGAGCAGGCTGTGCGTGCCACCGAGGAACACTTCGGCTCCATCGACGTGCTGGTCAACAACGCGGGCCGCGGCTGGTACGGCTCCATCGAGGGCATGGCCGACGCCGAGGTCCGACGCATCTTCGAGCTGAACTTCTTCGCCGTCCTCACCGTGATCCGTGCCGTCCTTCCCGGCATGCGTGCCAGAGGCGGCGGGTGGATCGTCAACATGTCCTCGGTGGCCGGGCTACGCGGTGTCGAGGGATTCGGGTATTACAGCGCCGCCAAGTCCGCGCTCGAAGCCGTCACCGAGGTGCTCCGCGCGGAGGTCGCCCCGCTGGGCATCCAGGTGATGGCGGTGGAGCCGGGTGCCTTCCGCACCCGCGCCTACGCGGGCTTCGCCGACGAAGCCGTCGAGGAGACCATCCCGACGTACCTGCCGATGCTGGAGAAGGTCCGCACCGCCATGATCGATCAGGACGGGAAGCAGCCCGGTGACCCGCGTCGCGGAGCCCGCGCGGTGATCGCCGCGATGGGCCAGGAAACCCCGCCGCGCCGACTCGTCCTGGGCAGTGCCGGATTCGACGCGGTCGTCACCACGCTCGAGGGCGCCCTCGACGACATCCGCGGCTCCGCCGCGCTCTCCCGAGGAGCCGACTTCCCCGTCACCTGATGCGCCACCGGCACGGGTGACCGCCACCGGGCCCGCCCGTGGCCCGCCCTCCTTCATCGGGCGCTGCTCGGCTAGAGGTGGCTCGTGGCGCGGCCCAGTTGGGCGAAGGCCAGGTCCGCGTCGGCGACCGCCTCGGGGTGTACGTCGCGTGCGGTCCGCCCGGCGGCGATCTTCTGCCAGTTGGTGCGGGCGAGCACGCGTTGCACCGCGATCACCTGGGCGGCCAGCAGCCGGCCCCGGACGCCCGGGTCGAGGGCGGCGGCCAGGGCGTCCTCGTCGTCGCGCAGGTATTGCAGGAGTCGTCCCGCCAGGCTCGGGGTGCCGAACACCAGCCGGTGGAACGCCACCACCTCGGGGTGGTCGTTGAGGCCGGTGACGGGATCGAAGCGGTCGAGGCCGGCGCGGAAGTGCTGGTGCAGGGCCGCGATCGGCGCGGTGCCGGGGCGGCGCTCGCCGACCACGCGCGCGGCCTCGCCGTTGTGGTCGGCGAAGCGGTGCAGGACGAGGTCTTCCTTGGTGGGGAAGTAGCGGAACAGGGTGGGTTTCGACACCTCGGCCGTCGCGGCGATGTCGGACACGGACACCTGGTCGAACCCGCGCGCCAGGAACAGCGAGATCGCCGCGTCGGCGATCGCGTCCCGGGTTCGTGCCTTCTTGCGGGCCCGCAGGCCGACCGGCTCGCTCACCGCGCCAGCGTAACCTTTGTTACCGGGTTGCTTTTGTTACTTGGTAACGATTGAATGGGGGCATGGGACAGTTTGATGACGTGAGACCCGCAGGAGGGCCGCCGGTGCTCGTCACCGGGGCGACCGGGCGCATCGGCCGAGCCGTGGTCGACCTGCTGACCGGGGCGGGCGTGCCGGTCCGCGCCCTCGTGCGGCGCGCGGAATCGGCGGCGACGCTGCCCGCCGGCGTCGAGGTCGTCACCGGCGATCTCACCGCGCCCGGGTCGCTCGACGCCGCGCTGCACGGCGTCGGCGCGGTCTTCCTGGTCTGGACGGCCCCGCCGCAGACCGCGCCGGCCGTCGTCGACCGGCTGGCCGCCCACGCGCGGCGGGTCGTCTACCTGTCCGCGCCGCACCGGACCCCGCACCCGTTCTTCCAGCAGCCCAACCCGATGGCGGCGCTGCACGCCGGGAACGAGCGGCTCATCGCGGCCACCGGGCTCGACGCGACGATCGTCCGGCCGGGCATGTTCGCGTCCAACGCCCTGTCCTGGTGGGCCGCCGCGATCCGGGGCGACGGCGTGGTCCGGTGGCCGCACGGCGCGGCCGAGACCGCCCCGGTCGACGACCGCGACGTGGCCGAGGTCGTCGCGCGGATCCTGCGCGAGGGCGGACACGTCGGCGGCGACCACGTCCTGACCGGCCCCGAGTCGCTGACCCAGGCCGAACAGGTGCGCATCGTCGGCGACGCGCTGGGCCGCAGGCTCACGTTCGAGGAGATGACGCCCGACGAGTTCCGGAACGCGGTCCCGGAGGCCGCGCGCCCGGCCGTGGACATGCTCCTGGCCGCGTGGGACGCCGCGACGGGACGCCCGGCGTACGTCACCTCCACCGTGACCGACCTGCTCGGCAGGCCGGCGCGCACCTTCCGCCAGTGGGCCACCGACCACGCCCCCGCGTTCACCGGCTGACGCCGGCCCGCCGCCGGCTCAGTTCTTGAGTGCCTGGGTGAGCACGGCGGTGTCCGCGGTCTGCCACTCCCGGACGAGGCGGCCGTTCTCCACCGTCCAGACGTGGGCGAACCGCGACGCCACCTCGACGCCCTCCTTCGTCACGGCGTGGTAGTGGCCGAGCACGAACACGTGGCCCTGATCGTCCGCGTAGATCTCGTCGGCCTCGGCGCGCATCGAGCCGAACAGTTGGAAGAGCGGGCCGAAGAAGTCGCCCATCAGGCTCTCGTAGCCGTGGAAGACGCCACCGTACGGGTAGCCCGGGGTGATGTCGACGACGATGTTGGGATCCATGAGCTTCGCGGCGACGTCCGGTGAGCCGGAGTTCGCGTAGAGCTCCCGGACGAGGTCGATGTTGGCCGAGCTGGTCATGTCGTTCTCCTCAGTAGTCGGTGTCGGCGATCGGTGCGAGGCGGCCCATCTCGCCGGCCCGGTGGCGGGCTGCGGCGGCCTGGATCTGGGCGTGGTCGTTCATGATGAACGGGCCGGCGGTGACCACGGGGTCGCGCACCTCTGCGCCGGCCATGACGAGCAGGTGCGCCGGCTCGGGGGCGGCCAGCGTCACCCGGCCCGCGCCGCCCGTCAGCGCCACGGCGTGCGTGCCCCCGACCGGCACCACCCGGTCGCCGGTGCGGGCGGTCACGGTCCCGTCCAGCACGTAGACGACCGCGTGGTGGGCGGCCGGCAGGTCGAACGGGATCTCGCCGCGCAGGTGGATGTCGAGCAGGGTGAACGGCTCGGTGGGGGACAGCGGCGAGGCGACGCCGGCGTACGCGCCGACCACGACCCGGACCCGGCTGCCGTCGTCCCCGACCCACTGCGGGACGTCGGCACCCTGCAGGTGGTGGACCCGGGGCGGGGAGAGCTTGTTGCGGGCGCTCAGGTTGACGAAGATCTGCAGCCCGTGCAGTTCCCGGCCGGGTGTCGCCGGAACCTCCTCGTGGATCACGCCGCTGCCGGCGTCGGTCCAGACGATGCCGCCGGGGCCGACGCGCAGGTCCACGCCGGAGGAGGCGCGGCTGCGCACGTCCCCCGGCGAGTCCTCGAACACGTAGGTCACGGCCGCGAACCCGGCGTGCGGGTGCGGGGAGAACGGAAGGCCGTCGACCCGGAAGTCGTCCAGCACGGCGACCGGTGAAGCGGCGACGCCCAGCTTCTCCAGGTCGACCGAGAGCAGCGAGGTGAAGCCGGGTATGCGCCGCTGCTCGGCCGCCACGACCGGGGAGAGCTCGATTTGTGATGTTGTCATGTCAACAAAGCTAGGGGTGCCACCGTGATGCGTCAACAAAATTGGTGTTGACGAACGACACACCGTGGGTGGCGGCTCCTGCCGCCACCCACGGTGTGAGGAGACGGCTCAGCGGTTGGTCGGGCAGGTGTCGTTGTCGTTGCCCGCCGCCTCGCCGTGCTCGGCGGCCAGGTGCTGCGTGACGACGTCGGCGATGTCCCCGAGGACATCCAGTTGCTCCGGGGTCAACAGGTCCACGAAGCAGTGCCGCACCGCGGCCAGGTGGATCGGCGCCGCCGCCGTGATGGCGGCGGCGCCGGCTGCGGTAAGCACCACGTCGAATCCCCGGGCGTCGTCCGGGCACGGGGCCCGCTCGACGGTCCCGCGTGCCTGCATGCGGGCGATCTGGTGGGACAACCGGCTGCGCTCCCAGTCCAGGGCGCGGCACAGGTCACGGGACCGGATCCGCTGGCCGGGTGCCTCGGACACGTTCACCAGGACCGCGTAGTCGGCCTCGGTGAGCCCGCACTCCTGGTTGAGCTGCCGGGCCAGCCGGGCGGTCAACGCGGCGCGCAGGTGATGGAAACCACGCCACGCGCGGCTCTCGCGCTCGTCCAGCCAGTTGTGCTCCATGCGGCCAGCGTAGCGTTTGTTGACATGTCCCCTGGCCGCCCGCTCAGGCCGGGAGGGCCGGCGCGGGCGCCACGGGCCGTGCGGCGTGGTCCGGGCCGGTCGTGGTGTCCGCGCCCGTCTCGGCGTGGGTGGCGGCGAGCTTCTTCTCGGGCAGCAGCAGCGCCAGCACCAGACCGGCGGCGAACAGGGGGATCAGGTAGCCGAACACCGGCGTCAGCGCGTGCTGGTAGGCGGCCACCACGGCGTCCTGCACCGCGGGCGGCAGCGAGTGCACGGCCGCCGGGGTGAGCGAGTCGGTGTTGCCGACCGCGCCGGCCGCGTCGCCGGAGAGCCGGAGGGCGAGCTGGTCACTGAGCCGGCTGGTGAAGATCGCCCCGACGGCGGCGCTGCCGAGGGTGGCCCCGATCTCGCGGAAGAAGTTGTTCGCCGAGGTGGCGGTGCCGACGGCGGCGGCGGGGAAGTCGTTCTGCACGGCGAGCACGAGGTTCTGCATGATCAGGCCGAGTCCGGCGCCGAGCAGGAGGACGTAGCCGCAGACCACCCAGAGCGAGGTGTGCACGTCGAGGGTGGACAGCAGCAGGGCCGCCACGCCCAGCAGGACGGTGCCGATGATCGGGTAGATCTTGTAGCGACCGGTCCGGCTGATGAGCTGCCCGGAGGGCAGGGCGGTGCCCATGATGCCGACGACCATCGGGATGAGCAGTAGGCCGGATTCGGTGGCGCTCACCGCGTAGACCATCTGCAGGTAGGTCGGCAGGTAGACGATGACGGCGAACATGCCGACGCCGACGGTGATCAGGCTGAGCAGGGTGGCCAGGTTGAAGATCCGGCTGCGGAACAGCCACAGCGGGATGATCGGCTCGGCGGCCCGGCGCTGCGACAGGAAGAACAGCACCCAGCCGAGCGCGGCGCCGGCGGCGAGGCCCAGGATCAGCGGATCGGTCCAGGCGTACTGCGTGCCACCCCAGACGGCGACCAGGACGGTGGCGCTGACCGAGGCGGCCATCAGGGTGATGCCGACGTAGTCGATGGAGACCCGGTTGCTCCGGCGCGGCAGGCGCAGGGCGAACGCGCAGATCGCCAGGGCGACGGCACCGACGGGCAGGTTGATCCAGAACGCCCAGCGCCAGTCGGCGTGGTCGGTGAAGTAGCCGCCGAGCAGGGGCCCGACCACGGAGGAGAGGCCGAAGACCGCGCCGATCGGGGCCATGTAGCGGGCGCGCTGCCGGGGCGGGACGAGGTCGGCGATGATCGCCTGGGAGGTGATCATCAGGCCGCCGCCGCCGAGCCCCTGCACCGCCCGGCCGATGATGAGCATGGTCATGCTGGAGGCGGCGCCGGCGATCAGGGAGCCGGCGAGGAAGATGCCGATGCCGCCGAGGAACAGGGCCTTGCGGCCGATCAGGTCGCCGAAGCGACCGTAGAGCGGCATGCCGATGGTGGCGGCGAGGATGTACGCGGTGGTCACCCACGCCATGTGGCTGACCCCGTTGAGTTCGCCGACGATCGTGGGCAGCGCGGTCGACACGATGGTCTGGTCGAGCGAGGAGAGCAGCATGGTGGCCATGAGGCCGGTGAAGATCAGGGCGAAGTGCGGCGGGAGGGTGAAGGAATCACGCTCCCGGGCCGCGGTGGGCGCTTCGGTGTCGGTCATCGGGGTCTCCGGGTCTCCGGGTAGGGGTGAGGTCAGCGGCCGAGCAGGGTGCGCAGGGTGGTCACGGCGCGCTCGACGTACGGGACGGGGTCGTCGTCCTCGCCGCTGGTGAAGTTCTCCATGCCGGTCCTGATGGCGGCCATCGCGAGGCTGGCGATCAGGCGGGGCATCTCGTCGTGTGGCTGCTCGCCGGTGCGCGCGGCGACGGTCACGGCCAACTGCCGTTGGAATCCCTCGAAACCGGCGAGCATGGCGGCGAGGACCGCGGGATGTTCCTGGCCCAGGGCGAACATCGCGTGCAGCGCACCGCGCTCGGGCGGATGGCGGGCCATGTCGCGCAGGAGCAGGGCGATCAGGTCCAGGAGCACGTCGCCCGGGTCCGCGGGCCCGGCGGCGGCGAACGCCGTGACGTCCTCGTCGGGCGGCATCGGCGGCATCGCGATGACCGCCGCTTCCTTGCTGGGGAAGTAGTTGAAGAAGGTCCGGGTGGAGACGCCCGCCTCGGCGCTGATCATCTCCACGGTCACCTTGGCGAAGCCCCGCTCGCCGGCGAGCCGCAGCGCGGCCTCCTGGATCTCGCGGTGCGTCTGACGGCGGCGTCGCTCGCGTAGTCCCTCGGTCCTGGTCATGCAGCCAATGCTGCACTCAGTGCAAAGACTTCACCAACTGCATGTTGTGCGCGTCACGCATCGGGCTGGCCGACCTCACGGATGGTCGGGGCAGGCCGACTCCGTGAGCGGGTTGCCGGCCGACATCGCCGTCAGGATCCGCCGCAGGTGGTCGCGGTCCGTGTCGGTCAGGGATCCGAACAGCGCCTCGCTCATCCGGTCGATCGACGCGTGGACCTCCGCGACCGCCGCCCTGCCGTGCGCGGAGATGGTGACGATGTGCCGGCGGCGGTCGGCGGGATCGCGGCGGCGCTCGACCATGCCGTCGCCCTCCAGGTCGTTGAGCAGGCCCACCAGCACGCTGGCATCGACGTTGAGCTGCTCCAGCAACTCCTGCTGCCCGGCGGCGCCCCTGCGTTCCAGGAACAGCAGGACGTTCGCGTGCCGGGGTCGCAGCCGCGACGACGCGAGCTGGCGTTGCAGGAGCTCCCGGGCTCGTTCGCCGGCCTGCGAGAGCAGCACCGGCAGGGGGATCCCTGGCTCTGGGTTCGAGGCGGAGGTCACGCCACGAAAATACCATTCCGCTGACCATCGGCGTGGTTGGATAGTTGTGAAACCTCAATGATCTGCTACGTTGAACGAAAGGCGTCCTGCCGCACCCCAGGAGGAGTCATGGGTCTTCTCTCGTCCACCCCGCTCAAGTTCGCCGACCGCTGGACGGAGGACGACGGCGTGGCGGTCTTCGCGTTCACCCCCACCAGGCCCTTCCGGCACATCGCCGGACAGCACGGCCTCTTCGCCGTCAAGGGCGGGGGAGCCAAGCCGTTCTCCCTGGCCTCGGCGCCGGAGGACGACCAGGTCGTGCTCGCCACCAGGCTCGACTCCGGCAGTCGGTTCAAGAAGGCGCTCGCGGCGCTGCGACCCGGCGACCGGGTCACGATGCGGGGCCCGATCATGAAGTTCACCCTGGACGGGGCCGGCGACGACGTCGTCTTCCTCGCCCAGGGGGTGGGGATCACGCCGTTCCGCTCCCTGCTGCGCCACATCTCCGCCGCCGGGCTCGGCGTCCGCAGCACGCTGCTGCACGTCGGGGACGGGCACGCGTTCAAGACCGAGACGGAGCAACTCGCCAGCGACGCCCGCTACCACCGGGACCGCGAGGGCTTCGCGGTCGACCTCAAGCAGGTCGCCACGAACGCCCCCGCCGCCACCTACTACGTCTCCGGAGTGCCGCAGTTCATCGCCGAGACGAGCGCCGCGCTCAAGGACCTCGGCATCGGGCGCAAGCAGATCCGCAAGGACAACTTCCGCGGCTACTGACGGCCCCGCCGGCACCCCGGCCAGGTGAAGCGGCCGGGCGGCCGGCGCGGCACCACGACCTTCGTTCGAGGGCTGCCCGCCGCGCACCGGGCCGCGCGCCTGCTCGACGCCACCCGCGCCCGAGCATCCACGCGCCGGGTGCGCTCGGCGCGGCCGGTCAGCCCGCGGATGCGGGCTCGGCGGGCCGTGGGGTGAAGAAGCGGACGATGTCGTCGGCTGCGGTGGGGGACAGCATCATCGCCTGGACCCGGGCGCACATCTCGGCGATCGGTTGGATCCTGGCGAACATCGCCTCCTCGTACGCCCGGATCGCCGCGTCGGGGTCGGTGGGGTCGGCGGCCAGCGCGGCGGCGAGTTCGGCCGCGTCCAGCATGGCCTGGTTGGCGCCCTCGCCGACCGGCGGCATGAGGTGCGCGGCGTCACCGACGAGGGTGAGGCCCGGCCGGTGGGCCCAGCGGGCGTCGGTGGGCATCGTCTCGATGCGGCGCGGCAGCGGTGGGCTGTCGCTGGCCTCGACGAGCGCGGTGAGCCGGGGGTGCCAACCGTCGAACAGGTCCAACAGCGCGCGCCTGCTGCGGTAGTGGGCCAGGGGGCGGTCGTCCGCGCGCAGGGAGATGCCGACCCGGATGCTGCCGTCGCCGAGGCGTTGTGCCGACAGGACCCGGTTAACGCCGATGCACCAGAAGTTGCCGGGGCCGACCAGCTCGGCGATGTCGGGGTGGCGGCGCTCGGCGTCGCTGATGCCCAGCTCCACCACGGTGGCCACGTGGGACAGCCGCGCGTCGGTCAGCAGCGGCCGGACGACCGAGCGTGCGCCGTCCGCGCCGACGAGGACGTCGCAGCCGGCGCGGTGGCCGTCGGCGAAGGTCAGCTCGAACCCTCCGACGGATCGTGGCGTCGCCGCGACGAGTTGGCGCTGCCAGGCCACCGTGCCGCCGGGGAGCGAGTCGAGCAGCAGGTCACGCAGCACGCTGCGGTCGATCTCGGGGCGTCCGGAGAACGAGCCGGGCGACGGCCGGTGGTGGACGAGGGTGCGCCCGGCCGGGTCGAGGATGCGGTGTTCCTCGCCCTCCGGCCGCGCCGCCGACCGGAAGCCTCCGGCGAGACCCGCTTCGGCCAGCGCCCGTTGCCCGGACTCCGGGTGCAGGTCGAGCGAGCCGCCCTGCGGGCGCGCGGATCGGCTGGCGTCGCGTTCGTAGACCACCGCGTCGATGCCGTGCCGGTGCAGGATCCGGGCCAACGTCAGGCCGCCCATACCGCCACCCACGATCGCCACTCGCATCGCCAGCTCCCTTACCGTACGCTGTATCTTATGGATACACCGTACGGTAGCGTGCCGTTGCCCGTTTGGGAACGGCCCGAGCCTCAACCCCGGGCGGCCTCGGTGGCGCTGAGCCGCGCGAAGATCGCCGACGCGGCCATCCGGATCGCCGACGCGGACGGCCTGGACGGGCTGTCGGTGCGCAAGATCGCCAAGGAACTCGGTGTCGGCCCGATGCGCCTCTACGACTATGTGATCAACAGATCCGAGCTGCTCGACCTGATGGTCGACACCGTGTATTCCCAGATCGCCGAGTTCGGCCACCACCCCGGGTGGCGCGACACGGTGCTGGCTGTCGCCCACCGGACCCGCGCCGCCGCCCTGGAGCACGAGTGGTTCGTCGACCTGCTCGGCGCGCGACCGCACCTGGGCCCGCACGCGCTCGCCGTGGGCGAGGCGAACGCGGCGGCGCTCAGCCAGGCCCCCGGCGTGCGCGGCGTCGACGATCTCCAGCGGGCCCTGGGCGTCCTCAACGCGTTCCTCGTCGGGGCGCTCCGCCGGGAGATCACCGAGCGCCGCACCGCCCGTTCCACCGGCACCGACGTGTCCGCCTGGCAGGCAGCCCACGGGCCCTACCTGACCCGGATGCTCGCCACCGGCCGCTATCCCACCGTCGCCCGGCTCGTCGTCGACGGGGCGCACCTCGACGCCGAGGAGACCTTCCACCGCAACCTGGCCGCCATCCTGGACGGCATCACCGACCCGGGTAGCTGACGCCGGTCAGCTCCTCGGCCGCCGCCCAGAGCCGCTTCCCGGTCGCCGGGTCGGCGGCCCCGCGACCGAGCCGGGCCTCGGCGACCGGCCCCCACGTCTCCCACAGCCGGGCCGGCCCGAAGAACTGGCCGCCCCGCACGCCGGGTGCCGTCGCCGCGTGCAACTGCGGCAGCGCGCCCTGCTGCACCGACTGGGTGGTCAGCAGGCCGAGCCACGCGACCGCCCGCCCGGCCCGGCCCCGGTGGGCCCAGGCGCGCGGGGTCAGGTTGGTGCGGGTGAGCCCGGGATGCGCCAGCACGCTGACGACCGGCGACCCGGCGGCGCGCAGCCGGCGGTCCAGCTCCACGCCGAAGACCGTGGCGGCGAGCTTGGACCGGCCGTAGGCGGCGGACCCCCGGTAGTTGCGCTCGTACATCAGGTCGGCGAAGTCGAGGCGCGCGGTGCGGTGGGTGAGCGAGCTGAGGCTGACCACCCGGGCCTGCCGCGCCGCCGCCAGGCTCTCCAGCAGCAGGCCGGTCAGCGCGAAGTGCCCCAGCAGGTTGGTGGCGAGGTGCAGCTCGAAACCGTCGGCGGAGGTGCGGCGGGGGCCGAGCAGCACCGCACCGGCGTTGTTGACCAGCAGGTCGATGCGCGGGTGGTCGGCGACCAGCTTCGCCGCGAAGGCGCGTACGGAGGCGAGGGAGGCCAGGTCCAGCTCGCGTACCTCGGTCTCGCCGCCGATGCGGCGGGCGGCCTCCCGGCCGGCGGCGGTGTCGCGGACGGCGAGCACGACGCGCGCGCCGTGGCGGGCCAGCTCGGTGGCGGTGACCAGGCCGAGGCCCGAGTTCGCGCCGGTCACGACGGCGACCCGGCCGCGCTGGTCGGGAATGTGGTCGGCGGTCCATGCGGTCATCTGCGGCTCCTTGAAGCGTCGGTGCGGCAGACGCTAGGCGCGGCGCGGCGCGGCTCCGGCGTTCCCGGTTGCCTAGGTTCGCCGGACCTACCGTCGGCGGTCCGGGCCGCGCCACACTGGCGGCATGAGCCATCCGTACGCGCGTGAGCTGGGCGACTTCCTGCGCGCCCGGCGGGGCCGGCTGCGCCCGCGCGACGTCGGCCTGGAGCCGGGCGGACGGCGCAAGGTGACCGGGCTGCGCCGCGAGGAGGTGGCCCTGCTGGCGGGGCTGAGCACCGACTACTACCAGCGGATGGAGCAGGGCCGGGAGGTGCGCCCGTCCGACGACGTGCTGGCCGCGATCGCCGGTGCGCTCGGCCTCGACGAGCGGGAACGCCGGCACCTGTTCACGCTGGCCCGCGCCGCCCGCCGGCCGGTGCCCGCCCGCGTCGACCACGGCCCGGAGCGGGTGCCGGAGGGCACCCGGCGGCTGCTGCGGGTGCTGGACACCCCGGCGGTGGTGCTCGGCCGGCACCTCGACCTGCTCGCCTGGAACCCGATGGCCCAGGCGCTGCTCGGCGACCCGGACGGCTATCCGCCCGAGCGGCTCAACATGCTGCTGCTGATGTTCGACGACGCGCTGACCGGGCAACGGAGCTGCCCGGACTGGGAGCGCCAGGCCCTCGACTACATCGGCATGATGCGCGTCGCCGTCGCCGCCGACCCCACCCACCCGCGTGCCACCGCGGTCGTCGGCGAGCTGAGCATCCGCAGCGCCGAGTTCCGCCGGCTGTGGGCCCGGCACGACGTGCGCGAGTCGGTCAGCGGCACCAAGACCTTCCGTGTGCCGGAGGTCGGCGACATCGTCCTGGACTGGGACACGTACCCGCTGCCGGGCAACCCCGGCCCGGTCCTGCTGGTCTTCACCGCCGAGCCGGGCAGCGCCGACGCGGACCGGCTGCGGCTGCTGGCGTCGCTGCGCGCGACCCGCCCGGAGCCGTCGTCGCGCTGACGGCACGGTCCCGAGCGGCCGAAACCGTGCGGATTAATTGACCGACATGAATCACGGACGTAATGTGAGCGATAACATCGCGAGCTCGCGTGCGGGCCTTGCCTGATCGAAGGAGGAGCCGGTGAAGCTGCCGACAGACACGCCCTCGCCGCAGGGGCGCGGGGCCCGTGCGCGTTCCCTGCCCCGGTCGGGCATCGTCACCTGGCTCGCGGTCGGGCTCGCGGCGGTCCTCGGCCTGACGATGGCGATGACCACACCGCCCGCGGCGGCCGCCGACAACCCGTACCAGCGGGGCCCGGACCCGACCCTGGCCAGCGTGGCCGCCAGCCGGGGCCCGTTCGCCACGACGCAGGCGACCGTGCCGCCGGGCAACGGCTTCAACGGCGGGTACGTCTACTACCCGACCGACACCAGCCTGGGCACCTGGGGCGCGGTGGCGATCGTCCCCGGCTACTCCGCGCTGTTCGCCAACGAGGAAGCCTGGATGGGACCCTGGCTGGCGTCCTTCGGGTTCGTGGTGCTCGGCATCGAGACCAACAGCCGCACCGACGGGGCCGACGCCCGCGCCACCCAGCTGCTCGCGGGGCTGGACTATCTCACCCGGTCCAGCCCGGTGCGGGACCGCGTCGACCCCAACCGGCTCAGCGTCATGGGCCACTCCGCGGGCGGGGCCGGAACCCTCCTCGCCGCGCTGCGCCGGCCGTCGCTGAAGACCGCCGTCGGCCTCGCGCCCGGTGCACCCGGCAACAGCCTGAACATGTCCACCACCCAGGTGCCCACCATGCTCATCTCGGGGCAGAACGACGGCACGGTCACGCCGTCGTACGTGCAGGGCATCTACAACACGCTGCCGGCCTCGGTGGAGCACGCCTGGGCGGAGCTGGCCGGCAACGACCACCTCTCCTTCACCCGGCCGAACCCCACCGAGATGCGGATCCTGATCCCCTGGCTCAAGATCTTCCTGGACAACGACACGCGGTACACCCAGTTCCTCTGCCCGCTGGCGGACAGCACCGGCGTCTCGCGCTACAACTCCACCTGCCCGCTGGTGCCGCCGGGCGGGCCGACGTCGCCGCCCACCACCCCGCCCACCAGCACGCCGCCGCCCACGGGCCCGCCGACGAGCACCCCGCCGCCGCCGACGACCACCCCGCCGCCCTCGGGCGCCGCCTGCACGGCGACCTACCGCACCGTCGGCTCGTGGTCCGGCGGCTTCCAGGGCGAGGTCACCGTGACCGCCGGCAGCGCCGCCATCAGCGGGTGGACCGTCCGCCTGGACCTCAGCGGCGGGCAGAGCATCAGCCAGGTCTGGAACGGCACCCTGAGCACCAGCGGCTCGACCGCGACCGTGCGCAACGTCTCCTACAACGGGTCGCTCGCCGCCGCCGGCTCGACGACCTTCGGCTTCCTCGGCTCCGGCACGCCACCCGTGCCGACGCCGACCTGCACCAGCCCGTGACGGCGACGTGCACCGGTCCGTGACGGCGACGTGCACCAGCCCGTGACCGACGACAGAGATTGATCCAGGGAGAGGAATCCATGCGAACGAGGGCAAGGTGGCTCGCGGCGCTCGCCGCGTTCGGGGTGGCGGTCGCCGGAGTGCTGGCGGCGCCGGCCGGCCCGGCCAGCGCCGAGTCCAACGGCGGGGTGCGCGTGATGCCGCTGGGCGACTCCATCACCGAGGGCACCCAGGTGCCGGGCGGCTACCGCATCGGCCTGTGGCAGCGCCTCGCCGCCGGCCGCTACACGGTCGACTTCGTCGGGTCGCAGTTCAACGGGCCGGCCAGCCTCGGTGACCACGACCACCAGGGGCATCCCGGCTGGCGCATCGACCAGATCGACGCGAACATCGTCGGCTGGCTGAACACCCAGCGGCCGAAGAGCGTCCTGCTGCACATCGGCACCAACGACATCCTGCAGAACTACAACGTGAGCACCGCGCCGAACCGGCTTTCCAGCCTGATCGACAAGATCACCAACACGGTGCCCACGGCCGAGGTGTTCGTCGCGCAGATCATCACGCTGTCCAACAGCAACCAGGCGGCGGCTGCGCGTACCTTCAACGCGGCGATCCCCGGCATCGTGCAGAGCAAGGTGAACGCCGGCAAGCGGGTGCGCCTGGTCGACATGCAGAGCGCCCTCACCACCGCCGACCTGATCGACGGTGTCCACCCCACCGCAGGCGGCTACGACAAGATGGCCGCCCGCTGGTACGCCGCACTGCAGTCGGTGCCGGGCAGCATCGGTGACCCGGGCACCGGCACCGGCCAGGGCACCGCCCTCGTCGGCACCCTGTCCGGGCGGTGCGTCGACGTCCCCGGCTCCACCACCACCAACGGCACCCAGGTGCAGTTGTGGGACTGCCACGGCGGCGCCAACCAGCAGTGGACGTACACGTCCGGCAAGGCGCTGACCGTCTATGGCAACAAGTGTCTCGACGCGGCCGGCTACGGCACCTCGCCGGGCACCCTGGTCACGATCTACGACTGCCACGGCGGGGCGAACCAGCAGTGGAACGTCAACTCCAACGGCACCATCACCGGTGTGCAGTCCGGCCTCTGTCTGGACCCGTACAACCTGGGCACCGCCAACGGCACGAAGCTCGTGCTGTGGACGTGCACCGGCCAGACCAACCAGCAGTGGAGCCGCCGATAGCGTGACGGGGCGGGCGGCCTTCGGGGGAGGGCCGCCCGCCCGGCGGGCCGGACGACGTCGGTCGGTCCCGTGCCCGCGAACCGTTCGCCGGTGCGTGCGTCGAGCGCCGGTCCAACGGCGTTTCCTCCGGGCCGATCGATCCGATGTCCCGATCCGGACTGCCCTTCTTGGACTGAGCGGAGCGGAACTAGGATCGGGCTGTGATGGATCGCCCAG
The DNA here is from genome assembly GCF_000876225.1 of Micromonospora haikouensis. NCBI lineage: Bacteria > Bacillati > Actinomycetota > Actinomycetes > Micromonosporales > Micromonosporaceae > Micromonospora > Micromonospora haikouensis. The sequence continues at coordinate 2,502,157 of NZ_JXSX01000001.1, forward strand.
AGCGGGAGGCGTCCGCCGCGCGCCTCGACCCACGAATGATCAGAGATTTGATCTCGATGCTGCGGGAAGCGCAGGGTTGGCGGCTCACCGACGGGAAGTGGCAGGAAGTGGGCCGCCTGGTCGAGGACGTGGAGAAGGCCCTCGCTGGCGGGGACGACGCCGCTCTGCGTCGGGTGATCGACACTCTGGAAGTGGCCGGGGAAGTGCGCATCACGCGGATAGGCGCGTCGACGCCGCAACCCGTCCCGCCGCGGTTACGTGATCGACTCAATCGTCTCGTGCACCAGTTGTCGCCGCCGTCCGGCGGCCGCGCCGGAGGGGCCGCTGGTGACCGACCATCCCGTCGTTGAGCAACAGCTCGTCGTGCACCGCTTCCTCCCGGCCGACGGACCACAGGCCGAGGCCGCCGGCGAGGAGTTGCGCGAGCTGTGGGCCGCCTGCCGACGCTCCTTCGGAATGACCGGCCCGATCCACGGCACCAACCTGCCGGCCCACCTGCCCGAGGTGCTGGCCGCCGGGCGGGGCGGGCCCGAGGAGGCCGCTCTCGCCGCGCAGGAACGGCCCGACAGCGGATATCAGGCGATCCTGCGGCGTTGCCACGACGTGCTCGACCTGTCGGTGGCGCTGGCGCCGCGGGTGGTCGACGCCGATGGGCGGGTCGTCGTCGATCCGGCGGCGGGTGAGCCGGCGCTCTGGTGGGCCGACCTGGACCGGCGCTGGCAACTGGCAACCGCGGGCCGGTCCGGGGCGGCGCTGGGTGAGGCGGTGCTCTGCGTGGCGGTCGTCGCGGGCTCCGTCCCGGTGGACGGGGCCGGCATCGAGCGGCTCGGCCGCCAGTTGGCGCCGTTCCTTCCCCCCGAGCAGGAGGACGACGGCTGGCCGTCGAGCGGTGTGCCGGTCGACGATGGGCTGGTGGTCTGGGAGACGACACCGAGGCAGGACGGGCGCGTCCGGCGGCGCTTCCTGATCGTCGGGGGAGAGCGGGCCCAGGGCTCGCTCAGCGCCTGGCTCTGGTCGGACGGCGGGGTGTGGCTCCCGCCGCTGGCCCGCTATCTGTTGCACGCGGGCAAGATCCACTATCAGCTCCGGGTGTGGCGGCGGGACCGTGACCCGCATGGCCAGGCGGACGGGGCGGCCGCCGCAGCCGGCGAGCTGCGGCGGGTGCTGGGCGCCCCGGAGACCGCGGGCGGCGCGGCGTCGGTCGGCCCGCTGGCCGGCTCCGAGCTGGCGGCGGTCCGGTCCGAGGAGTTGGCGGCGGTGTTGACCAGCACCGCGCTCCGGCAGATGCGCCGGACGGTGGAGGTGGCGACGGCGAACATGACCAGGGTGCCCGGGCTCGGCGCAGGACGGGCCGACGGGCACGGCCCGTTCGCCGACGATCTCGCGCTGGCGGGGTGGTTCGCGGAGCAGCTCGCCGACGACGACGCCTATCTGACCGTGGACGCCGAGCGGGCGCGCCGGGTCGGCGAGATCGGCCTCGGGCTGCAGGCCGGAGCCGGGCCGCCGACGGCACCGGTCGTCGCGGCCTCCGTCTCCCCGGCCGCGGCAACCGGGGCGGCGGGCAGCGGCGCGCTCGGTCGGCACGCCGACGCCGGCCGGGAGGCCGGCCCCGCGACGAGGCGCGGCCCCGCCACCCACCCCGAGGTGGCCCGCCGCGTCTTCGTCGTGCACGGCCGCGACCACCAGGTCCGCGACCGGATGTTCGACTTTCTCCGCGCGCTGGACCTGCGTCCGATGGAGTGGGAGCCGCTGGTCACCGCGACCGGCAGCACCGCACCCTACCTGCGGGACGTGGTGGGCTGGGGGGTCACCCACGCGCAGGCGGCCGTCGTGTTGCTGACCCCCGAGGACCAGGTGAGCCTTCATCCGGATCTGAGGCTGCCCGCCGACACCAGCGCCGAGGCCCAGCCCGGCCTGCAGGCCCGCCCCAACGTGCTGCTGGAACTGGGCATGGCGTTGGCGACCTATCCGGATCGGACCCTGGTGATCCAGGTGGGGGAGACCCGGCCGGTGGCCGACCTCGGGGGGCTCAACTTCATTCGGCTCACCGACAGCCCCGACTGCCAGCGCAAGATCGCCTCCAGGCTGCGGCAGGCGGGCTGCGCGGTGGACGACACGGGATCGGACTGGCTGGCCCCCGGGCGCTTCGCCGGGCTGGAGGCGTACCACCGGCACGCCCGGTCGTGACCCGCGGCCGCCCGGCACGGTCCGGCCGGCGGGCCCGTGCCGGGCGGGCGCGCGACGACGCCCGGCGTCCCGGCCCGGCGCGGGCTCACAGCTGGCGGAGGAAGGCCGCCACGTCGAGGATGTCGACCTGGCTGACGTCGGCCGGCCGGAGCACGATCCGTAACTCCGGGCAGAACAACCGTTGCCGGGACCGGTCGACGTAGGACCGTAGAATGATCTTGATTAGCTCCTCCCGGCCGACCGGTGGGAGCCGGGACAGACCCGAGCCGATCAGTGGCATGGCGAGAACGCCGAGCTGCCCGTGCCGCTCGGCGGCGTCCCAGACCCGGTCCAGGCTGACCCGCAGCTCCGCGAGGCTGGACTCGGCGACAAGGTCGTTGCCCATCCGGCTGTACGCGACGCCGAAGATCCGTCGGCGGGGCTGACGGAGCACGGCCACCGTCCCGACGGGATAGCGGATCAGCTTCCCCCGGCGTTTGGCCGCCCGGGTCTCCGTGTCCACCTTCGGCGCGTCGGCGAGCGCCCGCCGAAGCTCCCGATCCAGCCAGGCGCGGTCGCCACCGTATTCGCGTCGCAGCAACTGCCCCTGCACGCTGTCGCTGTTGATCACGATGTCGCCGGTGGTCGAGGTGTCGAAGGTGTCGCTGAACCCGACCACGAGATGCGCGTCCTCCTGCCCGAACAGGTCGCCGGTCAGGATCCGTACGGTGGTGCGCGGCGAGGTGAAGACCCGTTGGACGACGTTGCGGGGCAGCGCCTGAGCCTCGCGCCGGATGCGGTCCATCAGCTCGGCGAGCGCGGCGTCGTCGGGCCGCTCGGCCAGGAGGCCCTGCCCGAACTCGAACGCCCGGTCCCACATCCCGACGTCGCGGTAGGCGTGCAGCAGGGCTCGTTCGGCGGCCTCCCTGGCCTCCCTGAGCTGCTCGATCGTCCGCCGCGCGAAGGGGAAGCTCTCCGCGTCGAAGAGCGGGCGTCCGGACCAGAGCGCGAGCGCGTCGGTGAGGGTGTCGATCGCGGTCGCCGGGTCGGCGTGGTGCGAGCCGTGGACGAGCCGGCGGAACCGGAAGACGTCGACCTGGTCCGGGTCGATGACCAGGCGGTAGGCCGACGTCCGGCCACGCTCCGTGCGCAGGATCTCGGACCGTTCGCCGGGGCGGAGCGGGTCGAGGAGCTTCCGTAGTTCGAGGATCCGTTTCTGGACGAAAATCTTGCCCGGTCTGTCGACCGGCCCGCTCCGGGGCGCCCAGACATCGCGAAACAACTCGTCGACCGTCAACGGCTCGCCGGCCGCCAGCAACAGCCGGATCAATACGGTCGCGGTGGTGGGTGGAAGCGGCGTGGCGACGCCGTCGAGTTCGATGGTCGTGCGCCCGAACAGTCGCACCCGAACTGCCATCCGCGCCCTCCCCGGCCATTTTCGACAGGCCACCACGGTAGAGAACACGTTCACCGGAAGCAAACCGGAAGCGGTCGGTAAGCCGACATTCAGCACTCCGGGACTTGTTGCGGAAGCGATGCCGCTGATCAGCTGATGTTGCTGATGAAAGGCTGTTTTGGCGGGTCCGAAAGGTGCGTGGTGGTGGCGGGTCGAGAGGTCGACGAGGAGCACATTCTATGCGAACTCCAGGGGGTGCTGACCGATCTGCTGGAGCAATTCCTGCCAATGGCCAGTTGGCAGCGGATCGAGTTGCTGGTAATCGCTGCCGATCGGGCGTTGTCCTGCGGCGATCTGATCGAACTCGCTCGGCAGTCCGCCCTCATCGAAGCGTCGTTTGCCGTGCGGGCCACCCCGTTGGGCACCCAGCCGAGCCAGCCCGCACCGTACCAGCTGCGCGAACGGGTCGCCATCCTCATCCACCGGGCGGACCAGTGGCGCGGCCGGGGGAATGACGACGGGGGGCGGGTGGATGCGCGCCGCACCGCTGACTGATCGCGAACTGGTGGCGCACGTCTTCGTTCCGCTCACCGGGCCGCACCACCCGCACGGTCACGCCCATCTCGCCCAGGTGTGGCGGCGCTGCCGGGAGCTGCTGGCCATCGTGGAGCCCACCCCGCTCGGCCTGCCGACCGACCTGCCGGGCGATGTCGACGACCTGCCTGCGCGGGACGGCCCGGTCGCGGCGGCCCGGCGCAACGGCGGCGGCGTCCATGAGATGTTCGCCTACCGCCGGCACGACATGCTCTGCCTGTCGGTCGTGCTGGCCCCCGGACAGGCGACGAGCTGGCCGGCGCTGGAGGCCGACTGGGCGCGCGCCCGGGGCGGGGAGCACCCGGCGGTGCTGGGCGAGGTGCGGCTCCGCCTGGCCCGACACCGGCGTTCCCGGTGGGGTTCCGCAAGCGCGACCGCCCAGGCGTACGCGTCGCTGCGCGCCGCACTGGACGGACCCGACCGGCCCGGGCCGGCGCAGGGCGCGTCGGGCCGGCGGCTGCCGCCCGGGGCAGACCGGCCGTCGCCGGGGGTGGCCGTGACGCCCGGCGGGTTCGTGGTCTGGGAGGCGTCGGGGCTGCCGGACGACCGCCGGCTGCGTCGGCTCGTGGTCGTCGCGCCGAAAGGTGCCGATGAGCAGCTCAGCGAGTGGGTCTGGAGCAGCGGCCGGGCCGAACCGGCGACGCTGACCCGGTACCTGCTGTACGCGGCGATGGCCCGCTACGAGCTGCGGGTCTGGTCCGCCGGGCAGACCCGGTCGTTGCCCCACCAGGTCGACGCCCGGCTGGCCCGGCTGCTGCCGCTGCTGGACGAGGCCGCCGAGGAGGACCAGCCCGACCCGGCGCAGTGGGACCGGTACGCCCGCCGGCTCGGCCGGCTGGTCGCGGACGAGGCGGGACTGCTGGACGCGGTCGCCGAGCTGAGCGGCCTGCGTCGCACGGTGCAGATCGCCGCCACCAACATGGCCACGCTCGTGCCGTCACCGGCCGGCGCGCACCGGGACGGCCCGTTCGCCGACGACCACGCGCTGACCACCTGGTTCGACCAGCAGCTCGACGATGACCTCACCTACCTGCGGGCGACGCTGGCGCGCACCACCAGCGTCGGCGTGCTGCTCGACCGATCCGTGCGGCGTTGGGAGGCCGCCCGGCGGGAGCGCTACACCCTGGCGCAGACCGCACTCGTCGGCGCGGTCCTGATGGTGCTGACCGCGATCCAGGCCCTGCGCTATCAGGTGCCGCTGCCGACCCGGGTCCAACCGGCGGTGGTCATCGGCCTCGGCGCGGTCGCCTTCTATCTGCCCCTGGCCGTCATCCGACTGGCCTCGGCGCGCCGGGGCGGCACCACGCTCGTCGAGCACCTGGCCCTGGCCGCGTTGGTCGCCACCGTCCTGTGGGCCGGGCTGGCCTGGCTCGCCGACGTTGTCCCGACGGGCTGGGCATGGGCCGCCGTGCTGGTGCCCGGCGCATTCCTGACGACCTGGCTCGCCCTGACGACCCGCCGCGCCTACCGCCGCCGACGGGCCGAACCCGGCCGTCGGTCCACGGCGGTGTGATCGACGACCCGCCGCCAGCCCAGCCCAGCACACGAGACCTCCGAGACGGATGGGGAGACCATGACGCAAGCCCTGTACGACAGCAGCGACCCGGCCGACGGACCGGCCGACGGTGGGCCGACCGCCGACGGCGACGAGGAGACCCGGTCGGTGCAGGAGGAACGGCCCGGCGGGGGGCCGGCCGAGGCCACCGCCGACCGGTTGTGGGAGATCAGCGCGGCGCTCGCCGCGATCCAGCACGAGCTCGCCCGACAGAACGAACGGGCGGCGGCCCGGGAGCGGGTCATCGACCGGCTGCACGAGGAGAACCTGCGGCTACGGTCCGGCGAGTACCGGTCGGTGACCCGGCCGCTCGTCACCGACCTGCAGAGCCTCCGCAACGACCTGCTGCGGCAGGCGGCCACCCTGAGTGACCCCGTGACGGTGCCGACCGTGGCGGAACTGCTCGGCAGCTTCGCCTACAGCATCGAGCTGACCCTGGAACGCGCCGGCGTCCAGGTGCTGCGGGCGACGGCCGGGACCCCGTTCGAACCGGGATCTCACCGGGTGGCCCGGGTGATCTGCACGGACGACCCGGCACGGGACGGCACGGTGGCCGAGCCGCTCGCCGACGGCTACCGGGACGTCGTCTCCGACCGGGTGCTGCTGCCCGCCTCGGTCGTCGTGTGCCGCCGGTCCGCCACCCCGATGCCGGTGCGCACCCCGACGCCGTCGGCGGCGGACGGCCCGGCGGACCCGGCGCACTGATGTCGACCAGCGAACCACCCCGCACGACGGCTTCGAGGACAAGGGGACAGAGATGACTGAGCAGCTCACCTACTTCGGCATTGACCTGGGCACCACCTACTCGGCGATCTCCTACATCGACGAGACGGGCCGCCCGACCGTGATCCGGGACCTCATCGCCGAGAGCGACACCATGCCCTCGGTGGTCTACTTCGAGAGCGCCGACAACGTGGTGGTCGGGGCGAACGCGCGCAACATGGCCCGGGTCGACCCCGAGCACGTCGTCGAACGGGTCAAGCGTCAGATGGGCCGGGAACGGCAGTGGGAGTTCTTCGGCGAGACGCACACCCCCGAGTCGATCTCCGCGTTGATCCTGCGCCGGCTCACCGAGTACGCCCAGGAGTACACCCAGCGCGAGGTGAGGCAGGCGGTGATCACCGTGCCGGCGTACTTCGGGATGCTGGAACGCGACGCCACCCGCAACGCCGGGGTGCTGGCCGGGCTGGACGTCCTCGGCATCGTGCCGGAACCGGTGGCCGCCGCGTTGCAGTACGACCTGATGGACGGGGCCGCCGAGCGGACCGTGCTCGTCTACGACCTGGGCGGCGGCACCTTCGACACCACCGTGATCCGGGTCGGCGCGGACGCCGTGGAAGTGATCTGCACCGACGGCGACCAGGAGCTCGGCGGCGCCGACTGGGACGACCGCCTGGCCCAGCACCTGCTCCAGGAGTTCGTCGCGGCGGCCGCGCCGGCCGAGGAACCGGCCGAGGACGCCCAGTTCATGCAGGACCTCTACCTCACCGCCGAGCAGGTCAAGCGGCAGCTTTCCCAGGCCACCTCGCGCACCGTCCCGCTGCGCTTCGCCGGCGCCTCCGCGATGATCACCATCACCCGGCAGACCTTCGAGGAGATCACCCGGGACCTGCTGGACAACACCATCGCCATCACCGACCGCACGCTGGACAAGCTCCGCGACAAGCTCGGCGGCGATCCGCGGCAGCTCGTCGACGAGGTGCTGCTGGTCGGTGGCTCGACCAAGATGCCCGCCGTGACGGCCCGGCTCGCAGAGACGTACGGCTGGCGTCCGCAACTGCACGACCCGGACCTGGCGGTGGCCAAGGGCGCGGCCCGCTACGCGCTCAGCCGGGCGGTCTGGCAGGCGGCCGACCCGGCGGCCGAGTCCGCCCCGACCGCCGAGGAGCGGGCCGAGCGGGTCAACGAACTGGCCAACCTGACCGGGCTCAGCGCCGAGTCCATCGCGGCGGTCTCCCACAAGCGGATCACCACCGTGCTGCCCAAGGCGTTCGGGGTGAAGCTGGTCGACACCGACAAGCCCGGCTGGGAGGAGGACACCGAGGCCGCCTCCTACGTCGCGCACCTGGTGCACGCCGACGACCCGCTGCCCTCCGGGCCGCACCCCCTGGTGGGCGGCACTGTGGTGGACAACCAGCAGGAACTGAAGATCGAGGTCTACGAACAGGCCGGCACGGTGGAGAGCGCCGAGCTGTTCGCCAACAAGGCGGTCGACCGTGGCGCGGGCACCATCACCGGGTTGCCGCCGTTGCCGCAGGGCTCCCCGATCAACATCAGCATGACCGTGGACGACAACGGCCTGCTCACCGTGCACGCCGTCGAACCCACCTCCGGCAAGGACCTGACCATCGCCGTCCGGGTCAGCGTCCTGTCCGAGGAGGAGATCCCCCAACTGCGGGCGAAGGTGTCGGCGATCTCGGTGAGGTCCTGAGCCGATGGAATTCGACCCGGCCCGGTACGACCGGGAGGTGATCGGCCCGTTGCGCGGGCGTCGGGGCCGGCTGCCCGACGGTGACCTCCGGGTGCGCTACGCCGTCGAGCCCGGGATGGACCGGGCGGCCCTCGAACAGCGGCTGCGGAAGGTGCGCACCTACTGGAACCAGAAGGCCAGCGGGCCGGCCGCGCAGGCGGCGACCGGGGTGTGCAAGCGGCTGCTCGCCGCCGACGAGGAGCTCAAGCGCACCGCCGGCAGCGCCATGCTCGACCCGGCCTGGTGGGAACAGCAGGCGACGGCGTACCGCCAGCGCGCCCGGGGCGCCCTCGACGGGCTGGTCCGTGACCTGCGCGATTCCTACGGCGGCTCGGGCCGGGTCACCCCGGGGCAGCTCGCCGCCATCGTCGCCCACCACCAGGCCACCTTCGACCACGACCAGCTCGACCAGGCGGTCCGCCAGGCCAAGCTGGTCGTGGTCGAGCCGGTGGAGCTGCCCGCCGACAGCGGGATGGAGCGGACCGCCTACCGCACCCTCACCGAGAACCTGGGCATCGCCGGGGCATCGACCATCGTGCACCTGCTCCACCCCGACCTGCGGGAACCGTTCCGGCTCTGCACCGGCTTCGCCGTGCCCGGCCGACCCGAACTGACGCTGACCGCCGAGGTGGTGCGGGCGCGCAGCGCCGCCGAGAACGCCGCCGCCGACTCGCCCGTGGTGCGGGCCCGCAAGGCGGCGCTGGTCGCGCTGCGTACCGCCGCCGACCGTGGCGTCGCGCTGGCCGGCATCGCGCTGTTCCAGGTGGCCGAGCAGGTGCGGCAGGGCCGGGCAGCCGGGCTGGCGGACCGGCTGCTGGTCCGCACCGCCGTCGATCTCGGTCTGACCCCGGAGGACGCCGAGCTGCTGGTGCTCAGCATGCCGGCCACCGTCTCCGCCACGACCACCCCGGCCGACCAGGTACGGGAGCTGCTCGGCCAGGGCGAGCTGCGCACCGCCGCGCAGCGGCTGGCCGCCGTACCGGCCGAGCACGCCGACCGGGAGACGCTGCGGCGGGAGATCGCCGCCGCCGAGCAGCGGGTCGCCGAACTGCTGGACCAGGTCGACCAGGCGCTGGCCGCCGACCGGGAGGAGGCGGCGGAGCAACTCCTGCGGCAGGCGCTGGCCGTCGCCGCCGACGACGCCGCCCTCGCCGCCCGGCTGCGCCGGCTGCGCCCCCCGCCACCGCAGGACCTGCGGGTGCATCCCGGCGCGCCGACGGTGCTGAGCTGGGCGCGGCCGGCCACCGAACGCACCGACCTGCGCTACCGGGTGGTCCGCGGCGACGGGGATCCGCCCGCCACCCCGCAGGCGGGAACGCTGGTCGCCGAGACCACCGAGCCGACGGCGGCGGACCCGGAGCCGCCGGTCGGCGCCCACTGCGGCTACGCGGTCTTCGCCGCGGGCGAGTCGGGTGCCTGGTCCCGGGCGGTGACCGCGACCGCTCTGCTCACCCCGCCGGTGGGGGAGGTGACCGTGCTGGCGACCCCGCACGAGGTCACCCTCGCCTGGCGTCCGCACCCGGCGACGGTCGCGGTGCGGGTGCGCCGGACCGAGTCCCGACGGCCCGGCTCCCCCGACGACGGCGTGCCGCTGCGCGCCGAGCTGACCGGGCTGACCGACACCACGGTCCAGCAGGGGCACGACTACCACTACAGCCTGGTCGCGGTCTACCGGGACCCGGCCGGCCGGCAGGTCACCTCGGCGATGGTGGTGGTCACCGCAGCACCGCGGCCCCGGGCCCGCCCGGTCGAGTCGCTCACCGTCGAACCGGTCCGGGCGGTGGGGAGCCGGGTCCGGGTCCGGCTCTCCTGGCTGCCCCAGCCCGGCGTCCGGGTCCGCATCCGTCGGGCCGATACTCCGCCGCCGTGGCCGGTCGGTGCCACGATCCACGAGCCGGCGCTCGACGGATACGGCGTCGAGGTCACCGGGGCTCCCGCCGACGCCGACGGCCGGCGCGTGCTGGAGGCCGACGTGCCCCAGGGCTTCCACGTCTACCTGCCGCTTGCCGTCGGCGGCGAGGGGACGATCGTCGGGCGGCCGGTCACCCAGGGCACGGCCGCGCCGGTGGAGCGGCTGCGCGCGCAGCGCGCCGGCGACCAGGTGGACATCTCCTGGGTGTGGCCGGACACGGTGAGCCTCGCCGAGGTGACCCACGCCCGCGACGGCTGCCCGGACGAGGTGTTCCAGGTCAGCAGGAGCCGCTACCTGCACGAGAAGGGTTGCCGGCTGACCGCCGACGACCGGCCCGCGCGGGTCGGCGTGGTCGGCATCGCGATCGGACCGGCGGGCCGGGCCCGGTCCCCGGCGGTCTGGTGCGACGTGCCGGGCCGCCCCGGCCGCCTCGCGTACACCGTCGAGCGGCTCGCGGGGCTGCGCAACCGGTTCTCCCCGCGCCGGGCGCTCGCGGTCACCGCCGAGCGGGACTGCGCCGTCGCGCACCTGATCGTGGTGGCGCGGGCCGGGCCGGTGCTGCCGGTACGGCCCGACCAGGGCCGCGAGCTGCTGCGCGTCTCCGACGTGGAGTTCGGGGCCGGGCAGACCCGGCGGTTCGAGTTCGACCTGCCCGGGGAGCTGCCCCGGCCGTACTGGATCAGGTGTTTCGTCGATCCCCCCTCCGGCGCGGTCCTGCGGGATCCGCCGGTCGACCAGTTGAAGGTGTGACGTGATGCGCCGGAAGACCTCCTGCCCCTACTGCTACCACCGGATCCCCGCCAAACGACTCTGGTACCAGTGCAACGGCCGTGGCTCGGTGAACCGCCCCGGCTGCCCGGCCACCCGGGACGAGGCGCGGGAGACCGGGACCGGGTTCAAGGGCATCGTCCGCCCCTCCTTCCGACCCGGCTGGCACCGGGTGCGGCCGGTCTTCCCCCGCCAGGCCAGCTGCCCGGGGTGCGGATCGCTGACCGGCATCCGGGTCTGCCCCCGCTGCCACACCCCGCTCCCGGTCGGCTTCGACCGGTCCCGTAGCCCGCTGATCGCCATGATCGGGGCGAAGAACACCGGCAAGACGGTGTACCTGACCGTGCTCGCCAACGAGCTACGCACCACGCTGCGCCGCCGTTTCCACGCCGACGTGCGGTTCACCGGTGATGCCCAGGGCGGCGCCGAGTCCCCGCTGCGGTGGCTGGAGAGGAACGTCGACCGGGTCTACCAGCGGGGGCAGTTGTTCGCGCAGACCGCCTCGGCGGGCAGCGCCGGCCGGCAGGAGGCGTTGGTCTTCGAGTGGCGGCAGGCCGGCCGGCGGACCCTGACCGGGCTGCGCTTCCGCACCACCTACCTTTCCTTCTACGACACTGCCGGCGAGGACCTGAGCAGCCAGGGCCGGTCCCGGGACCTGAGGTACCTCGACGCCGCCGACGCGCTGATCGTGCTCCTGGACCCGTTCACCCTGCCGCAGGCGGCAGACCGGATCGTCACGCCCGACGACGACAAGGAAGGGACGCGGGAATCGGCCAAAACCGTGCTCGGTAATGTGACCGACACGCTGCGGGAGAGCCGGAGCATCCCCGGCGACAAGCCGATCCGACTCCCGGTGGCGGTGGCGTTCGCCAAGATCGACGCGTTCTTCGACGCGCTCGGCAGCGACAACCCGCTCTTCGAGGTGCCCGACGAGTCCACCGCCCACTACGACGAGACCGCCGGCCGGGACACCCACGAACAGGTCCGGGCGCTGCTGCACGAGTTCGGCGGGGACGAGATCGACAGCCACCTGAGCACCAACTACACCAACTTCCGCTACTTCGTGGTCTCGGCGCTGGGCGCCCCGCCGGACTACGCCAACCAGAAGGTGGACCCGGGCGGGGTGCGCCCCTTCCGGGTGGCCGAGCCGCTGCTGTGGCTGCTGAGCCGCTTCGGCGTGGTCCGTCGTGAAACGAGGCGTCGATGACCCCCGACCGTCCGCCGCCGGAGAGCGGCTTCGAGGCCCTCGTCTACACCGACTGCCGTCCCGGCCAGGGGTTGCAGGGCACCGCCGGACTCCAGTTCCAGGCCCGCTCCCCCGGGGCCGACCAGCAGGACATGGCCCTGGTCGAGGGGAACCTGCTCTACGAGCCCCCGACGAACTGGATGGGGGAGCGCCGCCCCGCCGACCGGTACCCGCTGTCCCTGTCCCACGTGCACGACGGCCGCCGCTACGCCACGGCGGCCGGGTGCTATCTCGGCCGGGAGGCCAACGGGAACCGGGAGGGTAACCAGCTCACCCACGCCCTGCTCACCACCGACCCGGACGCCTACGGGCCGGTGCGTCCCGCCCAGCTGTTCGGCGCGTCCTGCTGGACCCGGCAGCCGGCCCCCAGCACGAGCTGCCCGCCACCCGGCGACGACTGGGAACCGGGGCCGCTGGACGCCGCCCGGGTCCGGGACCTGGTCCGCGCCACCCCCGGCGGGCGCGACCTGCTCGCCGACCTGGTCACCGTGCTGAGCCGGCTCGACCGACCCGACGCCGCCCGGGTGCTCTTCGTCTGCCCCGACCCGGCGGTGGTGCTGGGCTGGATCACGGCCGCCACCCTGCTGCTGCCGCAGCGGGTGGCGCTGACGATCGGCTTCAAGGTCTTCACCACCCGCCCGATGCACGCCAACCAACCGGTGCTCGCCGTGCATCCGGAGTGGGAGACCCCCCACCCCGCCGTCGACAACGACCAGGGCTTCGTGGTGGTGGACCTGATCCGCGACACCCGTACCCCGGTCGAGGCGACCCCGACGGCCCGCCGCTGGGCCGACCTCTTCCTCACCGCGGACCCGTACGACGTGGTCGACGCCGTCGAGGTCGCCGCCGACTCCGGGCTGCCGTCCGAGCAGGCCGTCGCGCTGGCCGCCGTGGCGGTGCTGGGACAGCCGCCGACCCCGCAGGAGGCCGAAGCGCTGGTCCGCTGGCTGCGCAGCGGCCCGACCCGGCAGGTACGCGACTACGGCGGCCCGGTGCTGGACACCCTCGTCGCCGAGGTGACCCGCTGGCCGGCGGAGGCGCTGGCCCTGCTCGACGAGATCGCCCACACCGGCAACCGGGCCGACCCGGGCAGCCCGTTGTGGGCCGCCGACCGGGTCGCCGCCGTCCGGCAGGCCCTGATCGCCGCCGAGCTGCGCCGGGCCGTCGACACCGGGCAGGTGCCCAGCGCCCAGCTCGACCCGCTGCCGCCGCGGATCTGGACCGGCGCGCACCAGCACACGGCGCAGCGACTGCTGACCGAGGAGCTGGGCCGGGCCGAGCCGGCGGCCTTCGAGGCGCTGTTGCGCGCCGCCCGCCGCTGCCGCCTCGCGGTGCCGCTGCCGGCCGTTCGCCCGGCGGCCCACGCCTTCGCCGTCGACTGGGCCGAGCACCCCGAACACGGGTACGACCCGGGCGGCTGGCCGGACGGGGAGGCCCTGGTCGACCTCCGCAACGACGTGTTGCGCGAGCGGGTGCAGCGCGACCCGGACCAGGCCGACGCGATCGCCGACGCCTGGTGGCAGGTGCTGGAGCCCGGGCTGACGGCGATCGACAGCCGACTGGACGAGGCGGTGGTGGCCGCCGCCGTCCGGCACCTGCCGGTGGCGCAGCGGCACGAGCTGGTCGACCACTTCCTCGTCGGCGCGGCGCAGCGGGGGCGGCCGGAGACCGTCGAACGGCTGGCCCGGATCCTGTTCCGACGGGCGACGGCGGACCCGCACGAGCTGGGGCTGCTGGCCCGGAAGGCGCCGCCGGGCACCGTGCTGCCGGCCGAGGCGGTCGCCGGGCTGCGCGAGAGCCTGCTGACCGCCCACCGGCTGCCGACCGAGGATCTGACGCTGGGGCGGCGGCTGCTGCGCCAGCGGCTGTTGCCGCCGGATCCGGAGCTGGCCGGGCTGCTGAAGGCCGACCAGGCCGTCGAGGAACTGGCGGCCGCCCTGACCCGGGCACGGGGAGCCGACGCGCGGTTGCGGTCCCGGCTGACCGCGTTGCCCCGCGCCGTGGTCCGCACCCACGACACCGAGCTGCTCTCCGCGCTGCTGGTGAACCGCCACCCGGCCGGGGTGCTGGAGCACCTGACGGCGCTGCCGGAACTGACGGCGGCCTACGCGCAGCGCCTGCTCGCCCTGGTCCGCCGGCCCGGGGAGCCGTGGCACGTGGCGGTCGCCTTCGCCCTGGCTGCCGACCCCGGCGCGCCGCCGGAGCTGGAGCCCGACCTCCGGCGTCAGCTGGCCCAGGGCGTCCGGCGCTGGCTGGGCAGGGCGGAGGAGCGACCGGTGGCCGCCGCCGAGGAACTCGTGACGGGGCTGCGCCGCCAACGGCTGACCGCCTGGTGGCAGCAGCTGGTCGCCGACGCCCGCAAACCGGGCCTGCTGTCCCGACTCTGGCATCGGAAAGGGTGACCGATGGGCTACTACTACGACCCCTTCTACCGCCGCCCGCTTCTCGACGGGGAGACCGTCAAGTGGCTGCTGGTCCTCGCGGCGGTCGGCGTCTACCTGTTCTTCTGCCTCCCGTTGCTCTTCCTCGCGCTGTTCCAGTTCACCGCCGTGGCCGTGCCCGTGCTGATGGCCGGCGGGGCCGGCTGGGCGATCATCCGCACGATCATGTTGCTCGCGGGACGACGCCCGGTGCCGCTGTTCACCCCGGACCGGGAGGCGGCCCGCTCCGCCCGGCGTCGGCAGCGCAGGCCGTACCTCACCGTCGACCCGGCCTGGCCCAGCTACTGGGTCGGCCAGGTGTTCATCGACCAGTGGGAGGCGGTCCGCTGGGTCGTGCGGGACCTGCTGCCGCTGATGCGCTTCACCGGGCGACGCCTCGACGTCAGCAACCGCAAGAAGCTGTTGATGCTCTGGCCCCTCTTCGCGATCTTCGGCGCGATCGGGATCGGGGTCGGCATGACGCTCGGGGTCGTGCTGGCCGTGGCGGCCAACCTCCTCGCCACCATGGTGATGCTGCTGCTCGGCGTGGTGACCGCCGGGCTGCTGCGGCTCTACGAGCGGCTCCGGCAGCTTCGGCTGCGCGCCGCCGCCAGTTGCCCGGCCTGCTACCACGTCTCCCGGCTGCCGGCCTACCGCTGCCCCGGCACGCACCCGCAGGGCGGCAACCTGCACCGGGCGCTGCGACCCGGCCGGCTCGGCCTGCTCCGGCGCACCTGCGCCTGCGGCACCGCGCTGCCGGTCACCCGGGGACGGGCCAGCCAGCAGCTGACGGCCCTGTGCCAGCTCTGCGGCCATCCGCTGCACCGGGGGGCGGCGGCGATCACCGACGTCCGGATCCCGGTCTTCGGCGCGACCTCCTCGGGCAAGACCCAACTGTTGACGAGCGCCCTGGTCGGGCTCACCGCGCTCTCCGGCACCCGGGACACCGTGGTCGAACTGGCCGACCGCGACAGCGAGCGGACCTACCGGCAGAGCGTCCAGATCGTCGACGGGACCGCCGCAGTGCACAAGACCAGCACCGACTGGGTGCCCTTCGCCACCACCCTGCTCCTGCGGCACCGGGGACGGGACGCGCTGCTGCACCTCTTCGACGCGGCGGGCGAGAACCTGACCGACCCGAATCGCAACGCCGGGTACGGATACCTGGACTTCGCCCGCACGCTGGTCTTCGTCCTCGACCCGTTCGCCATCCCGGAGGTCGGCGAGCAGCTGTCCTCGTTCCCGGAGATCGAGCGGCAGGCCAACGCGTCCCAGCATGATGCCGAGGACTCCTACAACGGCACGGTCAACCGGCTGCGTCGTTACGGGGTGGCCACCGAGCGGCAGCGGATCGCGTTCGTGCTCACCAAGGGCGACCTGTTGACCAAGCTGCCGGTCGGCGTCGGCATCGAACCGGGCCACGACGACCCGGCTGCGGTGCGCCGCTGGCTGGTCGACCGGCAGATGGAGAACCTGCTGCTGACCGCCGAACGCGACTTCGCCGAGGTCCGCTACTTCTGCATCAACGCGAAGGACACCGGCCGGCAGGGAGCCCTGGCCCCGATCGGCTGGCTGCTGCGCCGGGAACGGATCGCGCTGACCTGACGGAGACCCTCGCGGGCCGGACCCCCGTCGACCAAGGGCCGGCCCGCACCGACCACAGGAGCTGACATGTCCACCGAACCGATCCCACCCGGCTACCGCGGCGGCCGGGCCGTGCTCATCGTCGTCCAGATCCTCACCCTGCTCGCCTTGGTGGCGCTCACCGTCTGGCTCGCCGTCGAGGTGGTGCAGTCCGCCGACACGTCGGCCGGCACGCCGTGACCGGATGCGACCCCGGCGTCCCGCTCGGCACCACGGGGCCGGGCGCGACCGGCCCGGCCCAGGCCGGGTCTACCCTCCTGGCCGACGTGGTCGAGCTGTTCCACCGCTACGTCGCCCTGGCCGACGACGACGTCCCCGAGGCCGCAGAACTCCGCGCGGAACTGCTCGGGCACCGCAGCGCCTGCGCCGCGCTGCCCGCCGGACCCGAGCGGGACATGGTCGCCCTCCATCTCGGGCTCGTCCTGGCCGACGGTGACCGGCCGGAGGACCTGCGCTCGGCGGTGGAGCTGCTGGCCGGCCCGGTCTGGTCCCTGCCCCCGGAGCCGGTGGTCGCCCTCGGCGCCGCGCGGCTGGCCTGGGCGCTGGTGCTGACCGGCGCTCCGCCGCAGGGCCCCACGCTGGTGGCCGCGGTCGACCGGGCGATGACGCTGATCGAGCCGGCCGAACGGTCGTGGTTCGCCGGGGCGCTGGCCCGGCTCTGCGGCGAGCTGCACAGCAAGACTGGCCGGCCGGAGCTGCGGGAGGCCGGCATCCGGTTGGCCGAGGCCGGGCTGGCCGAGGCCGCCGGGGTCGACCCGCAGGTCGTCCTGGAGCTGCACTTCCGGCGATTGACTCTCATGCTCTCGGGCCCCGACTGGCAGACGGTGGTGGGGTCCCGGCCGGCCGCGGTCACCGAGGCGTACCAGGCGTGGCGGGCGGCCGAGCCGTCCGATCCGCGCGACTGGCTGGCCGCCGTGCTGGCGCTGGCGGCCCTCCCGTTCTGGTTGCAGCGGCGTCCACTGTTCCCGCCGTCGGTGTGGCGGCAGCTCCACGAGCAGGGCCGGCGGGCGAAGGACCTGCCGGCGACCGTCCGGCTCGGCCTGGCGGTGGGGCAGCGGTTGCTCGACGCGTCGGGCGTCGTCCCGGGCGAGCCTGACCCGTACGCCGGCGCGGACGATCTGGACCGGCTGCTGAAGGCGGGCCTCACCGACGAATCCGGCGAACTAGGGCGGAATTTCTCCCGCCTGGCGGGGGAGCTGCTGCCGGTTCTGGTCCTGCTGGACGCCCACCGCTCCGGTGACCTGGCGGCCCAGCACCGGGCCGAGGCGGCGCTGGCCGCCAGCGCCGACCCGTTCGTCGGTCGACTGGCCGCGATGATGACGGACCTGCGCCGGCCCGGCCAGGGCCCCGAACTGGAACGCCGGCTCCTGGACGAAGCCCGGCGGATGGCCGAGCAGGATCCCGGCGACGAGCAGAGCCGGCTGCTGGTCGACATGATGGAGTCGTTTCTCGGGGTCCGGGGCGCGCCGGCCCGCCCCGCTCCGGGACCGGGCGGGCCGGCGGCCCATCGCGGCGCGACCCGGCCGGCCGGACCTGCGGCGGCCACCGGCCCGGGCCCGACGCTCGACGTGCCGGCTCTCGGCCAGATGATGGTCCTGTCATCGGTGACCGGCCGCTGGAGGGCCAACCGGGGCGATCCCGCCGTGTTGCGGCAGGCGGCCGTCGAGGTGGAGCGGCTGCTCGGCGATCCCGCTGCCGGCACCCTGGTGATCGAACCGGCCGTGGAGCTGCTCGCCGAGATACGGCTGGACCTCGCCCGGCTCACCCGACGTCGCGCCGACGCCGCCGAAGCGGTGCGCCAGGGCGAGCGGGCGCTCGGCGTCATCGGCGGGCCCTACGCCGCCCGATGGCCCGGTGCCGTCCGGCGGCTGGCCGAGGCGCTCCGCCTGCGTTCCGGGGGTTTCGGCGCGGACCACCGTCGGGCCCGGGAACTGGGACTGGCCGTGCTGCGCGGGTACGCCTGGCAGACCCTGTTGCAGTCGCGTACCGAGCACGCCGTCACCGCCGCGGCGCGGGCCGCCGCGGAGGCGGTGTACACGGCGGCGCAGTGCGTCCACGACGGCGCCCTCGACGAAGCGGTCCGGGCCCTGGACGCCGGGCGGGGTCTGGTGCTCTACGCCAGCACCGCCGCGCGGTCGGTGCCGGCGATGCTGCGGGCGGCCGGCCGGAGCGACCTGGCCCGGCGATGGGGCGAGGCGGACCGGGCGGCCGAGGCGGCAGCCGCTGTCGTGGGTGCGGGCGCGCTGGACGCGGGGATCGTTCCGGACGACCTGCGGCACCAGGTGCTACGGGTGTTGACCGGGATCGAGCCGGGTCGGCAGCCGGTGGGGAGCGAGGCTGTGGCCAGGTCCCGCCGGTCGGGCCTCCCGACCGGCGCCGCCGTGGCCCTGCTCGACCCGCCGTCCCTGACGGAGATCCGCGCCGCCCTGCGCGCGCAGCGGCTCGACCTGTTGGCCTATCTCGTCCCCGGCCCGGGCCGGCAGGACGGGCTGCTGGTGCTGGTGCCGGCGGACGGTGCGGTCACGGTGCTGCGCAGCGCGGAACTGGGCAGCGCGGAACTGCGCAGCGGGGCCGGGGAACTGCGGGACTATCTGCGGGCGCTGCGCGAACGCCAGAACGCGCCGGAGGAGCGAAGCGCCGAGGCGGCCGTCCGTTGGCGGGACCACCTGGAGTCGCTCTGCGACTGGGGGTGGCGGGCCGCCATGGACCCACTGATGCGACACCTGCGCCGGCAGCGAGGGGGACCGGTGCCCCGGATCGGTCTGGTGCCGATGGGCCCGCTCGGGGTGGTGCCCTGGCACGCCGCCCGCCGCTTCGAACGGGGCGTGCCCCACTACGCGGTGCAGGATCTGGAGATCTCCTACGTCCCGTCGGCCCGCCTGCTGTGCCAGGGCGCGGAGACGGTCGCCGGTGGTCGCCAACGTCGGGTCACCGATGCCCTGATGATCGGCGATCCGGGCGGAGATCAGGGCGTCGGCGGGGAGGCAAGGGCGGTCCGGAACGCCTTCTACCCGGGTCTGCCGCTGCACGTGGGGCCGGACGCCTCCGTCGCCCGCCTGCGGGACTGGCTGGTCCGACCGGCGGGCGGTCAGCGCCGTCTGCTGCACCTGGGCTGTCACGGCACGGTCGAGGTGGAACGGCCGTGGGAGTCGCGGCTTGAGCTGGCCGGCGGTGAGCACCTCACCGCGGGGCAACTGCTCGACCTGGGCCGGGAGCGGGCGGCTCTGGTCGACCTGGTGCTGCTCGCCGCCTGCGAGACCGGCCTCACCGGCGCCGACTACGACGAGGTGTTCAGCCTGGCCACCGCCTTCCTGGTGGCCGGCGCACGGTCGGTGGTCGGCAGCCTTTGGGCCGTCTACGACGACGCCACCTCGCTCGCCATGTTCATGATCCATCACTTCCTCCGCGACCGGGGACTGCCCCCGGCCGCCGCGCTGCGGGCCACCCAGCTGTGGATGCTGGACCCTGACCGTCTCGCCCCCAGCACCATGCCTCCGAAGCTGCGCGAGCTGAGCATGCGACCGCGCTGGGCCAAGCCGTTCGCCTGGTCGGGCTTCATCCACCTGGGCGCGACGTCGGGCTGAGCCCGGCGGCACCGGGCCGGTCGGCGCAGGACCGCGTGGCGGCCGGGGGCGGTGGCTCCCGGGTGCCCGACACGCCGGCCACCGGAAGCGGCCCGGAAGCGGAATCGCAGCATGGCGCGCCTTTCGCGGGAAGCCGGGCGTCGGATCGGATGGCCGTAGGAGCCCACGGAGGGAGAGGGACTGTGCGGACGTCGATGGTGCTGCTGCTGGTCGCGCTGGCGATCACGTTGATCACCTTGCTGGTCGTGTCGATAGTGCTGTTCGTGAAGCTGGTCCGGGTCGGATCGCTGATCCGGAGCGACCTGATGCCGGTCAAGGGAAAGATCGCCTTCTGGACCGGCGTGGTCTATGCCCTCAGCCCGCTGGACCTGCTGCCGGATCCGATCTACCTGGACGACATCGGGCTCCTGGTCGGGGTGCTCGTCTACGTCCGGCACCTGGCCAACCAGTACGGCATCGCCGATCGGTGAGCCGGGGCCCCGGCAGCCACGACGGTGGCCCCCGCAGCGGCGCCGCTGCGGGGGCCACCGTCGTGGCGGGGCGGGTGGCCGGCGGATGGATCTGCGGCGAAATATGCGGGTTGAGTCGACGGAAAACTTGATTGATTCCAGAAGAGTGGGCTAGGTTCGGGGGGTGACGCCCGACTTCGAGACCCAGCTCCGGGCGGTCTCGTTGCGCGTGACCCGGCCCCGGTTGGCGGTGCTCGCCGCGCTGCGCGACCACCCGCACGTCGACACCGACACGGTGATCGCCCTGGTCCGGGCGGACCAGCCCACGGTCTCCCACCAGGCGGTCTACGACGTGCTCCGGGCGCTCACCGACGCCGGTCTGGTGCGGCGCATCCAGCCCGCCGGCGCGACCGCCCGGTACGAGTGCCGGGTGGGGGACAACCACCACCACGTCGTGTGCCGCTCCTGCGGCGCGATCGCCGACGTCGACTGCGCCGTCGGCCATGCACCCTGCCTCACCGCCTCCGACGATCACGGTTTCGACGTCGACGAGGCAGAGGTCGTCTACTGGGGCACCTGCCCCGGCTGCGCGACCGCACGCACCGCCCAGCCAACCCAACGCACCGCCCAGTGACCAGCCAGTCCGGAAGGAAACCGATGAGCGACACCCAGGACAACGCGCCCGTCAGCGCCCAGGGCGTGGACAAGAAGGAGGCGGCCGGCTGCCCGGTCGCGCACGACTCCGTGACCGCGCAGGGCAGCGAGAGCGAGAACCCGGCGATCGACTCGCCGAAGCCGAAGACGGGCGGTCGTCCCCGCACCAACCGCGACTGGTGGCCCAACCAGCTCGACCTGTCGGTCCTGCACGCCCAGTCGCCCAAGGGCAACCCGCTGGGGGCCGACTTCAGCTACGCCAGGGAGTTCGCCAAGCTCGACGTCGAGGCCCTCAAGCGGGACATCGTCGAGACCCTCACCACCTCGCAGGACTGGTGGCCGGCCGACTTCGGCCACTACGGCGGCCTGATGATCCGGATGAGCTGGCACGCGGCGGGCACCTACCGCATCGAGGACGGCCGTGGCGGCGCCGGCGACGGGGGCCAGCGGTTCGCCCCGCTCAACAGCTGGCCGGACAACGCCAACCTCGACAAGGCCCGCCGGCTGCTCTGGCCGGTCAAGCAGAAGTACGGCCAGAAGATCTCGTGGGCCGACCTGCTCGTGCTCGCCGGCAACGTGGCCCTGGAGTCGATGGGCTTCAAGACCTTCGGCTTCGGCTTCGGCCGCGAGGACGTGTGGGAGCCCGAGGAGATCTTCTGGGGCCCGGAGGACACCTGGCTCGGTGACGAGCGCTACGCCTCCGAGAAGGACATGACGCCCGGCGTCGGCGCGACCGAGATGGGCCTCATCTACGTCAACCCGGAGGGCCCCCGCGGCAACGCGGACCCGGCCGCTGCGGCGCACTTCATCCGCGAGACCTTCCGCCGGATGGCGATGGACGACGAGGAGACCGTCGCCCTCATCGCCGGCGGCCACACCTTCGGCAAGACGCACGGCGCGGGCGTCGCCGACGACCACGTGGGCCCCGAGCCCGAGGGCGCCCCGCTGGAGGCGCAGGGCCTGGGCTGGCTGAGCACCCACGGCAGCGGCAAGGGCGGCGACACGATCACCAGCGGCCTCGAGGTGACGTGGACCGACCGGCCGACGGAGTGGAGCAACCGCTTCTTCGAGATCCTCTTCGGCTACGAGTGGGAGCTGACCACCAGCCCCGGCGGGGCGAAGCAGTGGGTCGCGAAGGACGCCGAGGCGATCATCCCGGACGCCCACGACCCGGCGAAGAAGCACAAGCCGACGATGCTGACGACCGACCTGTCGCTGCGCGTCGACCCTGCGTACGAGAAGATCTCGCGCCGCTTCCTGGAGCACCCCGACGAGTTCGCGCTGGCCTTCGCCAAGGCGTGGTACAAGCTGCTCCACCGCGACATGGGCCCGGTCAGCCGCTTCCTCGGGCCGTGGGTGCCGGAGGCCCAGCTCTGGCAGGACCCGGTGCCGGCCGTCGACCACGACCTCGTGGGCGACGCCGACGTGGCCGCCCTCAAGGCGAAGGTCCTGGCCTCCGGCCTCACCACCGCCCAGCTCGTCTCCACCGCCTGGGCGTCGGCCGCGAGCTTCCGCTCCACCGACAAGCGCGGCGGCGCGAACGGCGCGCGGATCCGCCTCGAACCGCAGCGCAGCTGGGAGGTCAACCAGCCCGAGCAGCTCGCGACGGTCCTGGCGACCCTGGAGGGCATCCAGCAGGAGTTCAACGCCGCCGGTGGCGCGAAGATCTCGCTGGCCGACCTGATCGTGCTGGCCGGCTCGGCCGCCGTCGAGAAGGCGGCGCGCGACGCCGGCGTCGAGGTGACCGTGCCGTTCCGGCCGGGCCGCACCGACGCCTCGCAGGAGCAGACCGACGTCGAGTCGTTCCGGGTCATGGAGCCGCGCGCCGACGGGTTCCGCAACTACCTGCGCCCGGGCGAGAAGACCCAGCCGGAGGTGCTGCTCGTCGACCGCGCCTACATGCTCGACCTGACCGCGCCGGAGATGACCGTCCTCGTCGGCGGCCTGCGCGCCCTCGGCAACAACGTCGGCGGCACCGCGCACGGCGTGCTCACCGACCGGCCGGGCGTGCTCACCAACGACTTCTTCACCAACCTGCTCTCCCCGGGCACCCGGTGGAAGGCGTCGGAGTCCGAGGAGCACGTCTACGAGATCCGGGACCTGGCCACCGACCAGGTGAAGTGGACCGCGACGGCGGTCGACCTCATCTTCGGCTCCAACTCCCAGCTGCGGGCCCTCGCGGAGGTCTACGCCAGCGAGGACGCGCGCGAGAAGTTCGTCGCCGACTTCGTCGCGGCCTGGACCAAGGTCATGGAGCTCGACCGGTTCGACCTGGCCTGATCCGCCGCTCCAACCGACGGGCCCCGGTCGATCGCTGACGATCGACCGGGGCCCGCCCCTCGTTTCGCGCCGCTCAGAACGGCCACCGGTCGCGGGACCCGGCCTCGACGAGGGGGATCATCGCGAACGCGGCGTCGGACAGGCCGCCGAACGTGTGCCGGTTGCCGACCGTCGGCGCGTGCCCGACCCGGTAGCCGACCAGGTTCCAGGTGTACGTCGGCACGTGGGCCGGCACCGCGTGCGCGACGTCGGGGGCGGCGTGCCAGTGCGCCTGCTCGTCGGTGAGGACGACCACCCGGTCGTGCCCGGCGTAGTGCCGCCGGATGGCCTGCTCGGTCTGGGTGCCGCCGCCGTAGAAGTAGCCGCCCTCGCGGAACCGGCGCACCGCCGCCAGCACCGACTCGCCCGCCACGGCCGGGAACACCCGGCTGGCGTGGGAGAACGACACCACCGTCGCGTCCCGGGCGCGCGCGGCCAGCGCGAGACCGAACACGGTGGCCGCGTCCCAGCAGCGCAGCGTGCCGTCCCGGCTGAACGTGCTGTTCATCGACCCCGACGTGTCGATCAGGATCAGGGTGCGGCCGTCCAGGGCGGGCACGTTCGCCAACGCCTGCTGCAACGCCCGCTCCAGCGGGTACGCCCACCGCAGGCTCGGCGCGGCGTTGTAGGCCGACAGGAAGCGCATCGGCAGCACGCGCGAGCGCGCGACCTCGCCCGGGTCGGTCAGCTTCGCCGCCACCGCCTCGGCGACGGCGTCGCCGACGCCGGCCTGGTCGAAGTTGCGCAGGTTGCGCAGCAGCGCCAGGTAGCCCATGGTCGGGATGATCGACTCCCAGGCGGCGGCGTCCATGGGGGCCTGCCGCCAGCCGGCGAGCGCCTCCCAGCTCATGCCGGCCGCGCCGAGCACCGCCGGGTCGGTGACCTCCCGCCGCCGCTGCACGGGCAGGGCCATCAGCTCGGCCCGGGCCGCCAGCACGGTCAGCGACTCCGGCAGCGGGTTGTCGCGCTTGTGCCGCCGGTCGAGGGCGTGCCGGAACAGGTCGCCCTGCCGCGCGTCCCGGGCGACCGGGTGGGTCAGCTCGATGACGTCGCCGAACCGCACGGCGTCGCCGTCGGAGTCGTACTTGAGCAGGCTGCGCTCGTGGTAGAGCCGCACGACGGCGTCGGCGACGCCCCGCTTGACCGGCTTCGGCAGGGCCCGGCCGTGCCGGCCCAGCCAGTACGCCAGCGCCTCGCCCGGCTCGTCGGCGCGCTGCAACGCCGCCCCCACGACCGCCCGGGAGCCGGGCACCCCGGCCGCGACCTGCGCCCGGGAGCCCTCCAGCGCGGCCACCACGGACGCCGAGCGCAGCAGCGCGCCGGTGCGCAGCCACGGCACGAACCGCGCGAACCAGTCGGGGTCGGCGACCGCGACGGCGGCGACCAGCTCACGGAACCGGGCGTCCCGGTCGGCGGCGGCCTCGTAGAAGGTGTCGGCACCGACCATGTTGGACACCGCGAGCAGGAACAGCTCGGCCCGCTGCCCGCGAAGGAACCCCGGGCCGCCCTCGGCGGTCATGGCCTCGGCGGCCGGGCGATCGGCCCCGTGCCGGCGCCGGCGCAGCTTGAGGTTGAACCTGGCCATCACGTCCCCCGTGTCGGTCGAAGGTGGGGAGACGCCGGCACACCGCACACCCGAGGTCGAAGTCGGCGACGGACTTGTGTCCGCTGCTCTGTCCGGTTGAGCTAGCACGCCGGGGCGTGCGGGGGACTCGAACCCCCAACCCGCGGATCCGAGAAGTAACCGTTGCCTGCGCACCGGGTGTGCGGCGTGACGACGCCTCCCGAGATCAGAGCGGCGACGGCGACCGGCCCTCGCGGGCCAAGGTGACCTGGGCCGCTGGTCGACACCGCCGAGAGGCGGTGGCGGGATTCGAACCCGCGTCTCCCCGTTGGAAGCGGAAGTAGCCGTTGCCTGCGCACCGGGAGGTGCCGAAGGGAAGAGTAGGGGAGCCCGGTGGGGCCGGCAAGCGGGTTCAGGGGCCGCCGTGGCCGGCGGGTGCCGCCAGGCGGATCGCCTCGACCGCGCCGTCGAGGCGCAGCGGGCCGGCGGCGTACGGGACCAGCAGCGTGTCCCCCCGGCGCACCGGCACATCGTCGCGTTCGCCGGTGAGCCGCCCCGCGCCGGCCACCACGACCAGGACGGCGAAGCCCTGCGCCAGGCGGTCGCCGCCGCGCACCCGGTGGGCGGCGAAGAACTCGTCGGCGGCCTCGGGCAGCAGCCGCGCCCCGTCGCCCCGCAGCCCGGCGAGGCGCTCCGGCGTCCACGCGCCCCGGTCGACGCAGTCCAGGGCCAGGTCGTAGCCGAGGCCGAGGTGCCCCTCGGTCAGGCCGAAGCCCTCGTATTCCAGCAGCACCGAGTAGTCGGTCGGCTCCTGGACCTCGACCAGCAGGATGCCGTCGCCGATCGCGTGCGGCAGCCCGGCCGGGCAGAGGATCGCGTCGCCGGCCGCGACCGGGATCCGGTTGGTGGCGGCGAGCATCCGGTCGACCCGCTGGCCGGCGACCCAGCCGGCCAGCTCGTCGGCGGCGACGTCGCGGGCGAAACCCAGGTGGACGTACGCGTCGGGGCGCGCGGAGACGATCACCCAGGCCTCGGTCTTCCCGTACGGGGAGGCGAGGTGCGCGGTGGCGAACCGGCGGTCGGGGTGCACGTGCAGCGGCAGCCGCTGGCCGGCGTCGAGCAGCTTCACCAGCACGCCGGTGTCGGTGCGCTGCGGGCCGAGCCACCAGCGCGGGTCGGCGGCGACGGCGTCGGCGAGCACCCGCCCGTCGGGCAGGGTGGACAGCCCGGCCGGGGCGAGCCCGAACCGGCTGGTCACCGAGCCCACCCAGTCCTCGGGGCGGTCGGGCAGCGCGGGCGCGTCGCGGAACCGCGCGATCCGGCCGGCGCCCCGGTAGAACGCCTCGGGCTGGTTGGCGGGCAGCGCCTCGATGGTCATCGTTCCTCCTGGCGGACGAGCGCGGCGAGGAAGCCGCCGACGAAGGTGTCGCCCAGGCCGATGGTGGTGGGGCTGGCGACGTCGAGGGCGAACCCGGGGACGCAGTGGACCCGGTCGCCGAGCCGCTCGTGCAGCGCGGCGGCGAAGGCGACGGACTCGGGCCGGCGGGGCTGGCGGCGCAGCCGGTCGACGTCGGCGTCGGTGAAGTCGTCGCCGTGGGCGTAGCGGGTCGCGGCCAGCAGGGTGCCGGTGTCGAGGGCATCGGCGTAGCGCCGGGCGTTCGTGCCGAAGGCAGCCGCCCAGTACTTCGTGTGCAGCACCAGCGTCGGCGCGGGGATGAGGGCGTGCACGGCGGTGAGCGCGTCGGCGACCTGGTCGGCCGAAAGCAGGTCCACCGACCGCCCGAGGTAGGACTGCAGCTCGTCCTCGTTGAGCCCGTACACGTCGATCGCGTCGAGCAGCGCGTCGCGGACCCGGCGGCTGAAGCCGGGCTCGTGGTAGGCGGCGTCCTCGAAGTAGGTCACCGCCGCAGGCGGCAGCCGCCGCATGTGGGCGCGCAGCTCGGCGAGCCGCCGGTCGAGTTCGGCCGCGTCGCGCATGGCGTTGAAGCCGGAGATCAGGAAGACGTCGGCGTGGCCGAGCCGGTCGCCGAGGTCGCCGGTGAGCAGCAGCGCGCTGTTGGCCGGGTCGTTGACGTAGATCAGCCGGTTGGGGAACGGCGCGGTGACGTCGATGTCGCCGGCCCGGATCCGCAGGCCCTGGTGGTATTGGACGATCAGGTGGGGATGGTAGGTGTCCGCGACGCCGCTGGAGACGTACGCGGTGCCGGCCGGCAGCAGCCGCCGGACGGTGTCGTTGACGCTGACCAGGTGCAGCGTCGACGGCACGCCCAGCCGGCTGAGCAGGATCCCGGCCCGCACGGAGGTGCCGCCCAGGGTCGTGCGGTGCGGGAACCGGCCGGCGAAGGTCTCCAGGGCCGGGGCGGCGGCGACGAAGTGCTCGCCGCCCCGGCCCTGGGCCACGTAGCCGAGGATGGACACCACGAGGTCCCGCTCGCCGTGCACCGCGCTGGGCGGTGCCGCCAGTTCGGCGGCGGCGATGCCGTAGTCGGTGACCAACCGCTCCAGGACGTCGGCGGTGAGCGTCAACTCCTGGTCGACGCAGCCGCCGAGGCCGAGGACCACCCGGGAGGCGTCGGCCATGTCAGTAGAGCGCGCCCTTGCCGGTGGCGCCGAACAGGTCGATCTTGTGCGCGGCGACCTCCTTCATGGCGTCGAGGCAGGCGGGCTGGATGGCGTTGGGCTCGCGCACCTTCGAGTCGCTGCCCAGGACCTCCCGCATCTTGTCGTGGTAGGCGACCTTGATGTCCGTCGAGATGTTGATCTTGTTGATGCCGATCCGGGCGGCCTCGCGGATCTCGTCGTCCGGGTTGCCGGAGCCGCCGTGCAGCACCAGCGGGATGCCCACCCGGCTCTTGATCTCCTTGAGCAGGTCGAGCTTCAGCTCCGGCTTGAGGTGCGCCGGGTAGAAGCCGTGGAAGGTGCCGATCGCGATGGCGAGGCTGTCGACGCCCGTGGTCTTCACGAAGGTGACCGCGTCGTCCGGGTCGGTGTAGATGATCTCGGCCGCGCCGGCCTCGGCGTAGCTGTCGTTGCCGCCGATCGTGCCCAGCTCGCCCTCCACCGACACGCCCAGGACGTGCGCGGAGTCGGTGACCTTCTTGGTGATGGCGAGGTTCTCGTCGAACGGCTTCAGCGAGCCGTCGATCATCACGGACGTGAAGCCGTACTGGAACGCCTGGAGCATCTGCTCGTAGGTCGCGCCGTGGTCCCAGTGGATCGCGATCGGGACGGTCGAGCTGTGCGCGCGCTCGATGATGCCGGTGATCATCTCGCGGCCGATGTGCCGCACCTCGTCCGGGTGGATCCCGACGATCAGGGGAGCGTTCTTCTCCTCGCTGATCTCCACGATGCCCCGGAACATGGCCCAGTCGCTGATGTTGAACGCGGGCACGGCGAAGCTGTGCTCGTTGGCGACGTCCAGGATCGCCTTGCCGGTCGTCAGCATGTCGGTGTTACTCCTTAGTGCAGAGGGTGTGGTCAGGCCTTCACGGCACCGGCGGTGAGCCCGCCGATGAAGCGCCGCTGGAAGAGGAGGAAGAGCACGAGGACCGGGATGGAGCCGAGGATGCTCATCGCCATCATCTGGTTCCACTCGTACGAGTGCTGGCCCATGAGCAGCTGGATGCCGATGGGCACCGTGCGCATGTCGTTGGTGCGGGTCAGCGTCAGCGCGAACAGGTACTCGTTCCACGAGATCATGAACGTGTAGACCCCGACCGCGATGAGGCCGGGCACCGAGATCGGCACGAGGATGCGCCACAGCGCCGTCCAGCCGGTGCCGCCGTCGACCTTGACCGACTCGTCCAGCTCCTTGGGCAGGGTGTTCAGGTACGCGGTGGTCATGATGATCGCGTACGGCAGGGTGAACACCATGTGGGTGAGGATCAGCCCGGCGTAGGTGTTGTAGAGGCCGAGCGCGACGACGAGCCCGAAGTAGGGGATGACCAGCGTGATCGGCGGCACCGCCTGGACGCTGACGATCACGGCGTTGATGGTCCGCTGGAACGGGAACGTGAAGCGGCTGAACGCGAACCCCGCCAGGACGGCCACCAGCAGCGTCAGGACGGTCACCGCACCCGCGACGATGTAGCTGTTGAGGAAGAACCGCAGCTGCTCGCCGTTGCCCAGGATCTCCCGGTACGCGTCGAACGAGAAGCCATCGGTGATCAACTGCGGCGGGTTTCCGAAGACCTCCCCGTTGCTCTTGAACGAGGTGGAGAGCATCCACAGCACCGGCAGGGCGGCGAACAGCCCGCCGAGGACGAGCCCCGTGACGACGCCGGCCTTCGCGAGGGTGTGCCTCCGCTTGACGCCTGCCATCTCACCGCTCCCTTTGCTGCTGGCGTACGTAGAAGAAGGCCAGGACCATCGTCAGCAGCAGCACGATCACGGCGGCGGCCGAGGCGCTCGCGAACTCGTACTCGCTGAAGGCCTGCTTGTAGGTGTAGGTGCTGAGCATCTCGGTGGTGTTCAGCGGCCCGCCGCCGGTCATCATCCAGATCAGCGCGAACTGCTGGGAGGTCCAGATCAGGTCGAGCACCGCCATGCTGACGATCACCGGCCGCAGCTGCGGCAGCGTCACGTTGAGGAACCGCCGCAGCGGGCCGGCCCCGTCCACGGCGGCGGCCTCGTACAGGTCGGCGGAGATGCCCTGCAACGCGGCGAGCAGGCTGATCATGAAGAACGGGTAGCCGGACCAGATGTTGGCGAACGTGACCGCCCAGAGCGCCGTGCCCGGGTCGCCGAGCCAGTTCACGCCCTCCTGCACGAGGCCGAGCGTCTGCAGCACGTAGTTGACCACGCCGGCCGGGTCGAGCAGCAGCCGCCAGATGACGGCGATCACCGCGATCGTGAACAGCCAGGGCAGGATGTAGACGATCCGGAAGATCGCCTTGGTGACCCCGCTCAGCAACTGCGTGTTGAGCATCATCGCGAAGGCGAGGCCGAGGACCAGGTGGGCGACGGTGCTGACCGAGATGAAGACGGCGGTGTTCTTCAACGCGGCCAGGAAGTCCAGGTCGGTGAGCACCTTGGCGTAGTTGGCGAACCCGACGAACACCGGGTTCTCCTGGACGATCACGTTGTCCCGGAACGAGTAGCCGACCACCATGACGATGGGGACGATCATCAGGACCACGACCAGCACGATCGTGGGGGACAGGTAGGCGTACGGGATCAGGCGCCGGGCCGGGTTGGCGCGGGCCCGGCCGGGGGTGGCCCGCTCGGCCGGCGGCGCGCCCTGCGGCGCGGTCACGGGCTCGACGTGCGCGGATGTCATCGCTGTCTCCTTGGTCGGGCGCCGCGCCGGTGGACCGGCGCGGCGCCCGGGTGGACTAACCGATCACCGAGGTCCAGGACTCCTGCGACTTGCTCAGGGCGTCGTCGACGCTCTGCTTGCCGGTCAGCACGAGCTGGAGCTGCTCGTCGAAGCTGCGCATGAGGTCCTCGGCCTTGGGCAGGCCGACGAACTCGTTGGCCGGGTAGCCCTGCTTGTAGATGTCGAAGGCCGACTTGAACAGCGGGTCGCTGTTGCTGAAGTCGGGCTCGGCGTTCTTGTTGCCGGGGAAGCCGTTGGCGATGGTGCTCAGCTTCGCGTTGGTCTCCTGGCTCATCAGGTAGGAGACGAACTTGAACGCCTCGGCCTTGTGCTTGGTGGAGTTGGAGATGCCGATGCCCCACGACGCGTACGGGATGCCGCGCTTGCCGGTGTAGCCGTCCTCGGCCGGCAGGGCCGCCACCTCGAAGTTCAGGTCCGGCTTGTTCTTCTTGATCAGGTTGATGTGCGCGAGTGAGTCGATCATCATGCCGACCTGGCCGTTGGTGAACTTCTCGACCTTGTCCTGCTCCTTCATGGTGAGGGAGCCGGGGGCGATGACGCCGGCGTCGTTGAGGCTCTTGACGAACTCGACGGTGCTCTTGACCTGGGGGCTGGTCAGGTTCGGCTTGCCGTCGGTCAGCATGCTGCCGCCCGAGGCCCACAGCCAGGACATGACGTCGTTCTGGATGCCGTTGGGCACGGCGGTGTCGAGCGGGAGCGCCCAGCCCTTGACGTTGTCGCCGGTGGCGCTGATCTTCTTCGCCGCGTCGAGGAACTCGCTGCGCGTGGCGGGCACGTCCGCGACGCCGGCCTTGGTCAACAGGTCCTTGTTGACGAAGAGCGGGTAGACGAAGTTGACGACCGGGATCATGTAGGTCTTGCCGTCGAGCTGGATCTGGCTGGCGAGCTGGCTGGAGTCGTAGTTCGCGTCCGTCATCAGCTTGGACATGTCGGCGATCGCGCCCTGCTTGGCGAAGTCGTTGACCCAGGCCCCGTCGAGGCCGACCACGTCGGGCAGCGTCTTGGACGCCGCGGCGGTGACGAGCTGCTGCTTGGTGGAGGCGTACGGCGCGCTGAGCAGCTTGATCTTGATGTTCGGGTTCTGCGCCGTGAAGTCGTTGATGATCTTGTCAAAGTCCCCGGCCGGGAGTTCGGCACCCCACCACTGGGCGAACTCCAGCGTGACGGTGCCGTCCGCGGCGGCGTCCCCCGAGTCGCCCGAGCCGCACGCCGCGACGGTGGCGACCGTTGCAGCCACCGTCACCGCCCCTATCAGTCGCTTCAGCCGGGTAGCGCGAGTCGTCATGGCGGGCTCCTTCTATATCTAGATCTTTCTGTTCTGTGCTGTGTTGGCGGCCACGTTAGCAGCGTGTTACGGATGGAGACAAGAGAAGAACAGCAGAAAACTGCGGAGTGCGGCATAGTGCGGCGCTGCAAGGTCGACTGGCTGCCCTGCGGGTCCGCGAAGAACCTGCCTGCACGCAGGTGGAGACCGCTTCGACTGCTCTGCGGAGGCGGGCTGCTCCCTGCTGTTCTGTGCGGCGATGCGCGTGGGTGGGCCGCATTTGTGGCATACTGCCGCACTGATGGAGGGAGATCAGTGACCGAGGACAGGGACGAACGGCAGCGCCACCTGCCCGCCGGACGCAAGGCCCAGCTTGCCGCGTACGTCGCCGACGCCGGCCAGGTCACGGTGGGCGAGCTGGCGGAGCGCTTCGGCGTCTCCATCGACACCGTGCGGCGCGACCTGGACCAGCTCAGCGCCGAGGGTGTCCTCGTGCGCACGTACGGCGGCGCCGTCAGCCTCGCCACGGTCTCCCGCACCGACCGGGCCGTCGACCAGCGGCTCACCTTCCAGGAACGCGAGAAGGAGAAGATCGCGACGCTGGCCGCGGGGCTGGTCCAGGACGGCTCGACCATCATGATCAACGGCGGGACGACCACGCTCGCGCTCGCCCGCAACCTGCGCCAGCACCGCGACCTCACGGTGGCGACGAACAACCTGCTGGTGCCCGGCGCGCTGCCGGCCACGGCCGTCCGCGACATCTACATCTTCGGCGGCGCGGTGCGCTCGCTCACCCTGGCCACGGTCGGCCCGGTCAGCTTCCGCGCCAACACCGGCGCCGAGCTGGACGTCAGCTGCGACCTGGCGCTGATCGGCGTCGGCGCGGTCGACGCCGACGCCGGCTACACGACGAGCAACCTCGCCGAGGCCGCGATGATGCAGGAGATGCTCTCCCGCGCGACCCGGGTGGCGATCCTCGCCGACTCGTCCAAGTTCGGCCGCCGGCTGTTCGCCCAGGTGTCGGAGCTGGGCGTCGCCGACTACCTGGTCACCGACCGGATGCCGGCACCCGAGATGCGGGACGCCCTGGAGGCGAACGAGGTGGAACTGGTCGTCCCGGCGAACCCGCCCCGACCGCGCGAGGCCAAAGGCTAGGCCCAGGGCAGCCGCGACCGGTCGGCCCAGTAGCGGTCGGCGGGCACGGCCAGGCCCGCCCACCGGTCGGGGTCGCCGGTGCACTCCTGCGCCCGCAGGTTCGAGGCCAACTGGTCGCCGGTCGCGGCCCCGGAGAGCACGACGGTCGCCCAGGGCTGGCGCAGCGCCGCCGCGAGCGCGGCGGCGTCGCCGGGCGCGTGCTCGCCCACGGCGAGCCGGCCGTTGGCCAGCGCCTCCTTCACGACGACCAGGCAGCCGGCCCCGTGCGCCTCGCCCAGCGCCGGGCCGGCGCTGGGCTCCAGGAGATTCCAGGTCGCCTGCACGCTGCGGAACAGCGGCCGACCGTCGACCCGGACGCCGAGCGCCGCCCGGATCGTCTCGGCCTGCGCCGGGCCGCTGGTCGACAGCCCGACCACCGTGCCCTGCGCGGCGAGGTCGGCGAGCCGCCGGTGCAGGTCCGCGTCGCGCAGGGCGGGGCTGTCCGGGGTGACCGAGTGGATCTGGTAGAGGTCGAGGCGGTCGCCGAGCAGCGCCCGCGTCTCGCCGAGCTGCCGGGTGAACGTGGCGACGCCGTGGTCCTTGGTCTCGTGCACCTCGGCGTCGACCCGCCACCCGGCCGTGTAGGTGTAGCCCCACTTGCTGCCGACGACGACGTCGTCCGCGTCCGGCCGGGCGCGCAGCCACTGGGCCAGGAACTCCTCGGCCCGGCCGTAGGAGCGGGCGACGTCGACGTAGCGGATGCCGGCCGCGTACGCCTGGTCGAGCAGTTCGTGGGCGCGGGCCCGCATCGCCTCGACGGAGCGCTCGGCCGGCAGGTCGGCGGCCCGGCCCAGGTTGATGTAGCCCGGTCGGCCGACGGCCGCCAGCCCCAGCCCGATGCGCGGGGCCCCGGCCAGCCGCTCGACGATGTCCATGATCCCATCTAACACCCCGGCGCGACGTCCACTCCGGTGAGCTGCGCGGAGCGGGCCCACAGCCGCGCCGCGAGGTCGGGATCGGTGGCCGCCCCGGCGAGCGTCTCGAACGTCGGCCGGGCCGGGCGTGGCGGCCGACCCGGTCCGATGTGCCGGCCGGTGGGCGCCGCAGGCTCGGTGGCGGCGTAGAGGATCGGCGTCACGGCCTCGTCGACCGGCCGGCTCAGGAACAGCCTCAGCAGCGCTCCGACCGCGCGGATCAGGGGCGGCGAGTCGCGGTCCAGGTCGGTCCTGGCCACGCCGGGATGGGCGAGCAGGCTGCGCACCGGGGAGTCGGCGGCGCGCAGGCGGCGGTCGAGTTCCAGGGCGAAGAGCACGTTGGCGAGCTTGGAGGTGGCGTACGCGCCGCTCCGGGAGTAGCGGCGCTCGGCGGCGAGATCGTCGAGGTCGAGGCGGCCCAGCCGGTAGAGGCCGGAGGCGACGGTGACCACGACCGGGTCGCGTCCCTCGGCCAGCCGGTCGAGGAGCAGGCCGGTGAGCGCGAAGTGTCCCAGGTGGTTGGTCGCGAGTTGGCTCTCCACCCCCTGCGGGCTCAGCCGTCGGGGCACGTTGCCGATGCCGCCGTTGTTGACGAGCGCGTCGACGGTGACCCGCTCGGCGCGCAGGCCGTCGGCGAACCGGCGCGCGGTGTCGAGGTCGAGCAGGTCCAGGTGGCGGACGTCGAGGTCCGCCTTCGGGTGCTCGGCGCGCAGTCGGTCGCGTACGCGATCGCCCTTGCCGGTGTCGCGGACCGCCATGATCACGCGGGCCCCGCGTGCCGCGAGGTGGCGGGTGATCGCGACCCCGAGGCCACTGCTGGCGCCGGTGACGACGATCGTGCGGCCGGTCTGGTCGCGCAGGTCGGCGATGTTCCAGGTGGCGGCGTGAGCCATGGACCCCTCCCGAGAGTTAAGTGGATTACGTATCCGATTCAAGGCTACCCGAAGCGGATTGTCAATCCGGTTCGGTAGGCTGGCGGGGTGACCACGCCACGTCGTGCCGACGCCGCCCGCAACCGCGACCGGGTGCTGGCGACCGCCCGACTCGCGGTGGCCTCGGGCGACCTGTCCCTGCAGCACAACGACCTCGCCCGCCGGGCCGGGACCGGCGTCGGCACCGTCTACCGGCACTTCCCGACCCGCCGCGCCCTGCTGGAGGCCCTCGCCGAGGACACCTTCACCGCGCTGCTCGACGACGCCCGGTCCGCGAGGCACCACGACGACCCGGGGACCGGCGTCGAGATCCTCCTGCGGGCGCTCCTGACGCGCCAGCTGGCCGACCCGGCGTTCGCCGAGGTGATCGCCGGGGAACCGGAGCAGGACGCCGACCCCGGCACCACCGCCCGCCGCGCCGAACTCGGTGAGCTGGCCCGGGCCGTGCTCGACGACGCCCGACGGGCCGGCACGCTGCGCCCCGACCTCACCGAGGACGACCTGCGTCATCTCCTCTGTGGCGTGGCCTTCGCCGTGCGCATCGGCGACGGGCCCGACGAGCGGGCCGACCGCTACCTGCGGGTCCTCCTCGACGGCCTCCGGCCGACGCCGGGCAACCCGGTTGACCGGCGGCGACAGCGTCACCTGCGCTGATCCCGCAGCGCGGTACGGGTCACCACGGCGGCGGAATCCGTGAGAGCCTTTCCGCACCCCCGTCCGCCCTCCCGACCGGAGGCACCGCCATGCACCCGCACCCCGCCCGTCGCTGGCTCGCCGGGCTGGCCGTGGCCGGCGCGCTCGTCGCGACCCCCACCGGCGCCGCCGTCGCCGCCGCACCGGCCGACGAGGTGACGCTCTACGCCAACGACGTGACCGTCGCCCCCGGCGGCCCGCAGAAGTGGGTCTCGCTGCGCGCGCTGCCCGATCGGGCCTTCGGCACGTACACGGTGCGGGTGGACCGCAGCGCGGTCGCCGCGTTCGCCGAGGTCGCCGAGGACGACCGGGGCTCCTGCACGACGGCGGGCGACGTCATCACCTGCTCGATCACCGACGACGGCGAGGATTCGAGCCTGGTCAGCCTGGCGGTGACGGCGCGGGCGGGCGCGGAGCCGGGCCGGCAGGGCACCCTGGCGTTCACGGTGACCGCGCCCGGCGTGGGCACGGCGACCTACGAGTCCACCGTCAGCACGGGCGAGGGGGTCGACCTCGTCGCCGACCGGCAGCTCGCGCTCGACGGCCGGCCCGGTGCCCGGGTCGACGTCCCGCTGGCGGTGACGAACCGGGGCACCAAGGCCGTGCGCGGCGCGGTGCTGTACCTCTCCGGCTCCTACGGGTTCACCCCGGGGAAGCGCTACAGCAACTGCGAGTACGCCGACCCGACCCTCGACGACAGCAGCTTCGCCTGCACCTTCGACGACGAACTGGCTCCCGGCGAGACGGTCCGGGTGGACCCGACGTTCGGCGGGACGATCCCGGCCGACGCCTGGGCCCCGAACCTGCACTACAGCTTCGCCGTGTGGTTCACCCCGGCCGACTGGGCGGAGTTCCGGGCCCAGCACGGGCCGGCCGAGCCGTTCGGCCGCAAGGGCACCGACGCGGCCCTGAAGCTGGTGCCGGCCAGCGGCGCGCAGGCCCGCGCGGCCGGTCAGACCGACACCAACGCGGTGGACAACGAGACCCGGGTCACGCTGACCGTCGCCGGTGACCAGCGCGGCGACGCCGCCGCGCAGGGCGCCACGGTCACCGGCGCGGTCGGTGCCACCGTGCCGATGACCGTCGGCTACCGCAACAACGGCCCGGCGCGCGTCGGGCCCAACGGCCAGCGAGGGCTCAACATCGCCACCATCGTGACGCTGCCCGAGGGCGTCACCGCCGTGACGGTGTCGAAGTCCTGCGTGGACCCGGACGAGGACGAGTGGCAGCCCGGCAAGCCCGGCGCGCGGGTCTACGAGTGCTCCGCCCGGGGCACGATCGGCGAGGGCGAGCGGGTGACGTTCGAGTTCGCGCTGCGCATCGACCGGGCCGGCAGCCGGACCGGCACGGTGAAGCTGCACACCTTCGACGGCGACGGCCCGGTCAAGGACCTCGACCCGACCAACGACACGGCGCAGATCACGGTGAAGCAGGCCGGCGGCACCGGGGGCGGCGACGAAGGGTCGCTGCCGATCACCGGTCTGCCCACCGGCCTGATCGCTGGCCTCGGCGGGCTGCTGGTCGCCGCCGGCGCGGGCGGCTACCTGCTGGCCCGCCGTCGCCGCACCCGCTTCGTCGCCTGACGCGGCACCTGCCCACGACCTGAGCCGGGGCGGGGTCGGGCGGCACCGACCCGCCCCGGCTCGGCCCGGGGCGTCGGTGGGGCGTCAGGCGGGCAGGCCGAGCTGGAGCCAGACCCGGACCCGCTCGGTGACCGTCTCCCGGCCGCCGAGGGCGGCGCGGACCTCGGCGGCGAACTCGGCCCGGCCCTGCGGCGAGGGCAGCCGGTCGGGCGACATCGCGGAGAAGACGCCGCCCACCATGTCGTCGACGGTGAGCGGGGCCTCGTAGCGCACCGACGACTCCACGCACCGGTACCCGGCGACGACGAAGGCGTCCCGGGTGCGGCGGCGGCCCGCCTCGTCGGTCTGACACGTCGCCGTGACCGGCTGCCCGAGCAGCCGATCCAGGCACCGGCGCAGCGCCCGGGACCATTCGGCGTCCTGCGCCCACAGCGGCGCGCCGTTGGTGATCACAGCGACCCCGCCGCCGGGCCGCAGCAGGGGTCGGGCGGAGCGGAACAGGGTATCGCGGTCCATGAAGTGGATGGCGACGGCGACGGTCAGCGCGCCGACGGTTCCCTCACCGAGCAGCCGCCCGAGCGTGGGCAGGTCGCCGTCCGCGCCGAGCAGCCACCCGGCATTGGTCACCCCGGCGTCGAGGGCGGCCCGGCGGGCGAGGGCCAGCATGTCCGGCTCGGGGTCCACACCGATGACGGCTCCCACGCGGGCGGCGAGCGGCAGGGTCAGCTGACCGGTGCCGCAGCCGAGGTCGACGACCCTGTCGCCTGAGTCGAGGCCGAACGCCCCGGCGACGGCGTCGAGAACCTCGGGCGGATAGCCGCGCCGGTGTCTCGCGTAGTAGGTCGCCACCGCACCGCTGAAGCCCGCCGTCATGGCCTCAGCCTGCCCCGGGCACGGGACGGAACGCCAGCAGTTCTGCGCAGGGCATGTGCCGCCCGTTGGGGCGGGCCGTGGGCAGCGCACGGCGAAGCCGTCGTCGCGGTGGGGCGACATGGTGGGGCGTGCCCTTCGCCCACATCGAAACATATGGTGTTAACGTTCACACGGCAAGAGTCGGTTCTTGCAGATCGCTCACCCGCCCCGTGGCCCCGTCGCGCCGACTGTCCCTGGGTGGGCGACCGCTGCGGATCGGTCGTGGGTGGCTCGGTGCGGGAGGAGTCCGTCGACCGGGTCATTGACATCGTCCGATGTGAACGTTAACTTTCTCCTCGGTGCAGCGGCGCGGGTCACCTCCGCTGCCGCCGATCCGGCTGGTAAGCGGCCCCCGGCGTCCGGGCCGCCGGCCACGCCGGTGCCGGCCGCCGGGCCCCCATCGGGCCGCGGTCATCCACCGCCCCTCGGAGTCCGGGTCCCGACAGGCGGCGTACGGGCCCACCCCGTCCGGGCCCGATCCCCTGCACTTCCATCCGTATCTGGAGGGCTCCATGAAACGTGGCGAAGCATGGCGTCGCCTGCCGGGGCTGGTCGCGGCCCTGGCAACGCTGGTCCTGGTCGGCGGCGGCCTGGTCGGCACGCGGTTGGCGACCGCCGCCGCAGCCGGTTGCCAGGTCAGCTACGCGGTCAGCTCGCAGTGGCCGGGCGGCTTCGGCGCGAACGTGACCATCACGAACCTGGGCGACCCGGTCAGCAACTGGCGGCTGACCTGGGACTTCGGGGCCGGGCAGACCGTCACCCAGCTCTGGAACGGCTCCTACACCCAGTCCGGCGCCCAGGTCACCGTCACCAACGTGTCCTACAACGGCAGCATCCCGACCGGGGGCACCACCTCGTTCGGCTTCAACGGCACGGCGAACGGCAGCAACCCCGTGCCCGCCTCGTTCGCGCTCAACGGCACGACCTGCACCGGGGGCGTGACGCCGACCACCCCGCCGACGCCGACCCCGCCGCCGACCACTGCACCGCCGACCACCCCGCCGCCGGCGACGCAACAGCCCTGTGACATCTACGCGGCGGGCAGCACGCCGTGCGTGGCCGCGCACAGCACCACCCGGGCGCTGTACGGCGCGTACAACGGGCCGCTCTACCAGGTGCGGCGCGGGTCGGACAACACCACCCGCGACATCGGCCCGCTCGCGCCCGGCGGGGTCGCCAACGCCGCCGCGCAGGACTCCTTCTGCGCCGGCACCACCTGCCTGATCACCATCATCTACGACCAGTCCGGTCGCGGTAACAAGCTCACCCAGGCCCCGCCCGGTGGGTTCTCCGGCCCCGCCCCGGGTGGCTACGACAACCTCGCCGACGCCACCCTCGCGCCGACCACGGTCGGCGGGCACAAGGCGTACGGCGTCTACGTCGCCCCCGGCACCGGATACCGCAACAACAGCACCAACGGCATCGCCAAGGGTGACCAGCCCGAGGGCATGTACGCCATCCTCGACGGCACGCACTACAACGGCGGCTGCTGCTTCGACTACGGCAACGCCGAGACCAACAGCCGCGACAACGGCAACGGCACCATGGAGGCCATCTACTTCGGCAACAACAAGGTCTGGGGCTACGGCGCCGGCAACGGCCCGTGGATCATGGCCGACCTGGAGAACGGCCTCTTCTCCGGGGTGAACCAGAAGTACAACGCCAACGATCCCAGCATCAGCCACCGCTACCTGACCGCCATCGTCAAGGGTGAGCCGAACCACTGGGCCATCCGGGGCGGCAACGCCCAGTCCGGCGGCCTGTCGACCTTCTACAACGGCGTGCGGCCCAACGTCCCGGGCTACAACCCGATGAAGAAGGAGGGCGCGATCATCCTCGGCATCGGCGGCGACAACAGCCACGGGGCGCGCGGCACCTTCTACGAGGGCGTGATGACCTCCGGGTACCCGTCCGACGCCACCGAGAACGCCGTGCAGGCCAACATCACCGCCGCCGGCTACCGGTAACGCCTCCCGCTGCACGTCCTTTCACCACCGTCCCTCCAGGAGATCATTCATGTCCTCGTCATCCCTCCGGCTGACCCGCCGCGGCCTGCTCGTCGCGAGCGGCGCCACCGGCGTCGCCGCCGCCACCGGCCTGCTCGGCGTCCGCAACGCCCTGGCCACCGCCGGGCCGCAGAGCTACACGCCGACCTGGGCCTCGGTCGACCAGCACCCGCCGGCCGCCGAGTGGTTCCAGGACGGCAAGTTCGGCATCTACTACCACTGGGGCGCGTTCGCCGTCCCCGCGTTCGGCAACGAGTGGTACCCGCGCAACATGTACAACAACGGCTCGTACGAGAACAACCACCACAAGAGCGTGTACGGCGACCCGTCCGCGTGGCCGTACCACAACTTCATCAACGGGGCCCGGGACAAGGCGGGCAACTGGGTGCAGTTCGCGCCGAAGCTCAAGTCCGCCGGCGGCAACTGGGACCCCAACGAGTGGGCGCAACTCTT
Organism: Micromonospora haikouensis; assembly: GCF_000876225.1. Lineage (NCBI taxonomy): Bacteria > Bacillati > Actinomycetota > Actinomycetes > Micromonosporales > Micromonosporaceae > Micromonospora > Micromonospora haikouensis. The sequence continues at coordinate 2,542,187 of NZ_JXSX01000001.1, forward strand.
CGTCGACGCCGGGGCCAAGTTCGCCGGCCCGGTGGCCGAGCACCACGACGGCTACTCGATGTGGAACAGCAGGGTCAACGAGTGGAACTCGGTGGCCACCGGCCCGAAGCTGGACCTGCTGCGGTTGCACGCCGACGCCATCCGCGCCAAGGGCCTCAAGCTGTTCGTCTCGCTGCACCACCAGTGGAACTTCGGCGGCTATTACCAGTATGTGCCGCAGCAGTCCAGCACCACGCTGCGCAAGCTGTACGGGCAGCTCGACAACGCCACCGAGCAGCAGCTGTGGACCGACAAGCTGCGGGAGGTCATCGACGGCTACCAGCCCGACCTGATCTGGCAGGACCTCTACCTGGGCCGGATCGACGAGGCGCGCCGGCTCGACTTCCTGGCGTACTACTACAACAAGGCCGTCGCGTGGAACAAGGACGTGGTGGTCACCTACAAGGACGGGTTCAACAACCGCGGTGAGGTCTACGACTTCGAGCGCGGCGGCCCGGCGGGCATCCAGACCCCGTACTGGCTGACCGACGACAGCGTCTCCAGCAGCAGTTGGTGCTACACCCAGGGCATCGGCTACTACTCGACCACCGCCATGCTGCACGCGCTGATCGACCGGGTCAGCAAGAACGGCACGATGGTGCTCAACGTCGCCCCGACGGCCGACGGCGTCATCCCGTCCGGGCAGCAGACCATCCTGCGGGGCATCGGCGACCACCTCAAGCGGTTCGGCGAGTCCATCTACGGCACCCGGGCCTGGTCCGTCTTCGGCGAGGGCCCCACCCAGATGGGCGGCGGCTCGTTCGTCACGCCGCGCGCGGGCACCAACAAGGACATCCGGTTCACCCGCAACAAGAACAACACCGTCCTGTACGCCACCGTCATGGGCTGGCCGGGCAGCACCCTGACCATCACCACGATGACCTCCAGCCGGGTCAACCTGGCCAACCTGACCGGCGTGCAGCTGCTCGGCTCCACTGCCGGCACCTACATCAACCTGCCCCGGCCCACCCAGGACGGGGGCGGCCTGCACATCACCATGCCGTCGGCGAGCGCGCCGTACAGCGCCCTCGCGTACGTGGTCAAGCTGACCTTCGTCGGCGCGACCCCCACCCCCACCGCGTCGCCGACGGTGGCGCCGACCCCGACGCCGACCGGCACCACCACCCCGCCGCCGGCCGGCCAGGCCACCGCGAAGTACACCGTCACCAACTCCTGGTCCGGTGGCTTCCAGGCCGACGTCACCGTCACCGCCGGGGCGGCACCGATCAACGGTTGGAAGGTGTCCTGGAGCTTCCCGAACGGCCAGGTGATCAACCAGATCTGGAACGGCAGCCACACCCAGAGCGGGTCGAACGTGACGGTCTCCAACGTCGCCTACAACGGCGCGCTCGCCGCGGGGGCCTCCACCACGTTCGGCTTCACCGCCACCTGGAACGGCACCAACAACCCGCCGGCCAGCATCACCTGCACCACCAGCTGACCGTCCGCGACGGCGCCCGCCGGTGACCGGGCCGCTGCGGCACGGGGCGTCCGTGCCCCGCGCCGCGGCGACCCGGACTGGTCAAGATTGACTAGTTTCGATGCATGTGGGAGTCTGCCAGGCAGAGCCGCAGCGGGAGCCACGCAAGCAGGCGCGGGAGTGGGCAACTCCCGACCGTCCGGGTGTCGTCGTCCGACCTTTCCCTGGAGGGCTCCGTGTCCCATCTCGTCCGACCACGTCGCATCCCCCTCGTGGCGTGGCTGCTCGCCGTCGGCGCGGCCGCCGCGCTGCTGCTGACCACCGCGCTGGCCAACCCGGCCGCCGCCCACGGCTCCACCGTCGACCCCGCGTCCCGCAACTACGGCTGCTGGGCCCGCTGGGGCAGCGACTTCCAGAACCCGGCCATGGCCACCGAGGACCCGATGTGCTGGCAGGCCTGGCAGTACAACGCGTCGGCCATGTGGAACTGGAACGGCCTGTACCGCGAGGGCGTCGCCGGCAACCACCAGGCGGCCATCCCCGACGGCCAGCTGTGCAGCGCCGGCCACACCGGCGACGGCCGCTACAACTCCCTCGACGCGCTCGGCGCGTGGAAGACCACCAACGTCTCCAACAGCTTCAAGGTCAAGCTGTGGGACCAGGCCAGCCACGGCGCCGACTACATCCGGGTGTACGTCACCAAGCAGGGCTTCAACGCCCTGACCAAGCCGCTGGCGTGGAGTGACCTGGAGCTGGTCGGCCAGATCGGCAACACCCCGGCGTCGCAGTGGCCGACCAAGGAGAGCCAGGGCGTGTCGATCCAGGTCCCGGCGAACGCGCCTGGGCGCACCGGCCGGCACATCGTCTACACGATCTGGCAGGCCAGCCACTCGGACCAGTCCTACTACCTGTGCAGCGACGTGAACTTCGGCGGCACGACCACCCCGCCGACCACCACGCCGCCGACCACCACGCCGACCACGGCTCCGCCCACCACCCCGCCCGCGACCACGCCGCCGGCCTCCGCCGGTTGCTCGGCCGTCTACAAGTCCACCGGGCAGTGGTCCGGCGGCTTCCAGGGCGAGGTCGAGGTGACCGCCGGCAGCAGCCCGATCCGGGGCTGGACGGTCACCTGGACGTGGTCCGGCGGGCAGCAGATCGCCTCCTCCTGGAGTGCCACGGTCACCACAAGCGGGTCGACCGTGACCGCCCGCAACGCCAGCTACAACGGCACGCTGGCGGCCGGGGGGAAGGCCAGCTTCGGCTTCACCGGCTCGGGGGCGGCCAGCACCCCGACGCTGAGCTGCACCGCGACGGCCTGACCGACGGCCGGGCCGCCCCCGATCCCATGTCGGGGGCGGCCCGGCCCGTGGCCGCTCCCGCCGGCGGTCAGACCTGTGCGTACGCGGCCCGCCAGGCGCCGTAGCCGCCGAGCAGGTCGGAGACGTCGCGCCGGCCGGCGCTGCGCAGCAGGCTGGCCGCGACCGAGGAGCGGTAGCCCCCGGCGCAGTGCACGACCACGGGCCGGTCGGCGGGCACCTCGTCGAGCCGACGGGTCAGCTCGGCCAGCGGGATGTGCAGCGAACCGGCGATGGCCCCCTGCTCCCGCTCCCCGATGTTGCGGACGTCCAGCACGACCGGCGGCTCGGCGCGGTCGAGCGCCGCGCGCAGCTCCGTCGCCGTCACCCGGCTGGCCCGGCTCGTCTCGGACGCCAGCTCGGCCAGGGTCGCCCCCGCGTCGCGCAGGTGGCCGAGGACCCGGTCGAAGCCGATCCGGGCGAGCCGTACGACGATCTCCTCCTCGCGGCCCTCCGGCGCCACGACGAGCACTGCACGGTCGGGGGCCACCACGCTGCCGGCGGTCTCGGCGAACCGGCCGTCGGCCGGGATGTTGATCGCCCCGGCGACGTGCCCGGCGGCGAACTCCTGCGGGTCGCGGGCGTCGACGACGACCGCGCCGTCGGCGCGGGCCCCGGCGAACTCGGCGGCGGTGAGCGGGCGGGCCGTGGCGCGGGAGTCGAACAGCTCGTGCGCCCGCCGGTTGAGCACGGCGTCGAACGCGAAGTAGCCCGGCGCGGCCGGCTGGCCCCCGGTGACCAGGGCGAGGAACTGCCCCTGGCTCATCGGCGCGCAGGCGTAGTTGGTGCGGCGCTGCTCGCCGATGGTGGACTGCCGCTCGGTGGAGAGGTTCTTGCCGCACGCGGAGCCCGCCCCGTGCGCGGGGAAGACCCGCACCTCGTCGGGGAGGCCCATCAGCTTGCGCTGCACGCTGTCGTAGAGCATCGCGCCCAGCTCCTCAGCGGTGACGCCGAGGGACGCGAGCAGGTCGGGGCGGCCGACGTCGCCGATGAACAGCGCGTCGCCGGTGAGGACGCCGTGCGGCACCGGGTCGGCGGCGTGCTCGTAGACCAGGACGCTGATCGACTCCGGGGTGTGGCCCGGGGTCTCCATGATCTCCAGGGTGACGTCGCCGAGGCTGATCCGCTCGCCGTCGGCGAGCTTGCGGATCGGGTACTCGGTCTCGGCGCGCCGGCCGTAGCCGATCCACGCGCCCGTCGCGGCGGCGACCTCCAGGTGGCCGGCGAGGAAGTCCGCGTGGAAGTGAGTGTTGATCACTCCCTCGATGGTCAGCCCGTGCGCCCGCGCGTCGGCGAGGTATTCGCCGATGTCGCGGCGGGGGTCGACCAGCACGGCCCGGCCGGTGCGCTCGTCGGCGACGAGGTAGGACGCCTGGGACAGGCAGTCGAGGTAGTACTGCGTGAACAACATGGGCCGGTCTCCTCTGCGGTGATGGTCGGCGGGTACACCGACTGTAGCGCATACCCCTGGGGGTATATTCCAGGCCGAGGGACCCGCCCTTCCCCGGCTGGGTCGCTGGCGGATCCCGTACCCCCGGGGGTATGTTCGACCCGGTGGCGCGCGGCCCGCATGGCGACGGCGGGCGCGGGTAGACCGTGGTGCGCCCAGCTCGGGGCGCAGTCCGCCGACAGCATACCCCCCGGGGTATTTGTGGAGGGAGTACGCAATGACGCTCGACGTGTCCGTCGTCGCGACCTCGTCGCTGGGCGACCGCAGCTACCTGGCCTCCGACGGCCGGGTGGCCGTCGTGGTCGACCCGCAGCGCGACGTCGACCGCATCCTGTACCTCGCCGGCACGAAGGGGACGCGGATCACCCACGTGGTCGAGACCCACCTGCACAACGACTACGTCTCCGGTGGCCTGGAACTGGCCCGCCTGACCGGCGCGCGATACCTGGTCGCCGCCGCCGACGACGTCCGGTTCGACCGGGACCCGGTCGTCGACGGCGACACCGTCGCCATCTCCGACACCCTGCGGCTGCGGGCCGTGGCCACGCCGGGCCACACCTTCCACCACCTGTCGTACGTCCTCGACGAGGCCGCCGCCGGCCGGTGGCAGCCCGTCGGCGTCTTCACCGGCGGCTCCCTGCTGTTCGGCACCACCGGACGCACCGACCTGCTCGGGCGGCGGCACGCCCACGACCTCGCCCACCGCCAGCACGCCTCGGCCCGACGGCTGGCCGACCTGCTCCCCGACGGGACGCAGGTGTGGCCCACCCACGGCTTCGGCAGCTTCTGCTCGGCCAGTCAGGCCGACGCACCCGACTCCACGATCGGCCGGGAACGGCGGGTCAACCCCGTGCTGCGGCTCGCCGCCGCCGACTTCGTCACCGAGACCCTCGCCGGGCTGGACGCCTACCCCGCCTACTACGCCCACATGGGCGTGGCCAACGCCGCCGGACCCGCGCCGGTCGACCTCACCCCGGTGGCCCGCGCCGACGCCGCCGAGCTGCGCGATCGGCTCGCCGCCGGGCAGTGGGTGGTCGACCTGCGCCACCGCAAGGCGTACGCCGCGTCGCACCTCGCCGGCACGGTCGCCCTCGGCCTCGACGGGCCGATGTCGACCTGGCTCGGCTGGCTGATCGACTGGGGCGCCCCGCTCACCCTGCTCGCCGAGACCGCCGAGCAGGTCGCCGACGCCCAGCGCGAACTGGCGCGCATCGGCATCGACCGGCCCGCCGCCCAGGCCACGGGCTCGCCCGAGCGGTGGGCGGCCCGGCCGGAGCAGCTACGGCAGCTGCCCACGGCCGACTTCCCCGCGCTCGCCGCCGCCCGCGCCGGACACCCGCCCGCCGGCCTGCCCACGCCGGACGTCGTGCTCGACGTCCGGATGACCAACGAGTGGACCGCCGGCCACCTCGACGGCGCGGTGCACATCCCCCTGCCCGACCTGCCGAACCGCCTCGCCGACGTGCCCGCCGGCACCGTCTGGGTGCACTGCGGCTCCGGCTACCGCGCCACCGCCGCCGCGTCCCTGCTGGCCAACGCCGGCCGGGAGGTCGTCGTCATCGACGACCGGTTCGAGCAGGCCGGGACCCGACCGACCGGGACCGACAACAGGAACGAGGAGACATGAGCACTTCCGAGAACACCCGCCCGGCCACGCTCGACGCCGCCGGCCTGCGCGAGCTGATCGACTCCGGCCGTGCGCCCCGCCTGCTCGACGTGCGTACCCCCGCCGAGTTCGAGACCGCGCACATCCCCGGCGCCTACAACGTCCCGCTCGACCTGCTGCGGGAGCACCGCGAGGAGCTGCGCAACCACCTCGACGAGGACGTGGTGCTGATCTGCCGCTCCGGCGCCCGCGCCACCCAGGCCGGGCAGACCCTCGCCGGGGTCGGACTGCCCCACCTCAAGGTCCTCGACGGCGGGATGCTGGCCTGGCAGGCCGCGCACGCGCCCGTCCGGCAGGGCGTCCCGCGCTGGGACCTGGAACGGCAGGTCCGCCTCGTCGCCGGCTCGATCGTCCTGGTCGCCGTCCTGGGATCGGTGCTCGTGCCCGGCCTCAAGTGGGTCGCCGCCGCCATCGGCGCGGGCCTCACCTTCGCCGCCCTCACCAACACCTGCGCGATGGGCATGCTGCTGGGCAGGCTGCCCTACAACCGGGGCGCGAGCTGCGACCTCGACACCATCGTCGGCCAGCTCCGCGAGGGCTCGACCACCGGGCGGCGGTCGTGACCGGCAGTCTGGCCCTGACCGTCGGCCTCGCCGTCCTCATCGGCGTCAGCCTCGGCCTGCTCGGCGGCGGCGGCTCCATCCTCGCCGTGCCGCTGCTGGTCTACGTCGCCGACCTGCCGGCGAAGGAGGCGATCGCCACCTCGCTGCTCGTCGTCGGCGCCACCAGCGCCGTCGGCGTCCTGCCGCACGCCCGCGCGCACCGGGTGCGCTGGCGCACCGGCCTCGTCTTCGGCCTCGCCGGCATGACCGGCGCGTACGCCGGAGGCCGCCTCGCCGCGTACGTCCCGGCCGCCGTCCTGCTCACCGGGTTCGCCCTGATGATGCTCGCCACGGCGGTCGCCATGATCCGGGGGCGGCGCGACACCGGGGACCGGCCCGTGCCGCACGAGCTTCCCGTGCCGCGGGTGATCCTCGACGGGGTCGTGGTCGGGCTGGTCACCGGCCTGGTCGGGGCGGGTGGCGGCTTCCTGGTGGTGCCCGCGCTGGCGCTGCTCGGCGGCCTTCCGATGCCGGTCGCCGTCGGCACCTCGCTGGTGGTCATCGCCATGAAGTCCTTCGCCGGCCTGGCCGGCTACCTCTCCACCGTCAGCATCGACTGGGGGCTGGCCGCCGCCGTCACCGCCGCCGCCGTGGTCGGCAGCCTCGCCGGAGGCCGGCTCGCCGGGCGCGTCCCCGAGGCGGTGCTGCGCCGGGCGTTCGGGTGGTTCGTGGTGGTGATGGGCGTGTTCGTCCTGGCCCAGCAGCTGCCCGACGGGCTGCGCACCAACCCGGTGCTGTGGATCGTCCTCGGCGTCGCCGTCGCCGCGGCGGTCACCGCCACTGCCGCCGGCGGCCGCACGCCTGGTGGCAGGGGGCGTGGGCAGCCAAGTCGTAACGCCGGAGTGGTTTGATGGTCCGATGGCGCACCCGGTGATCCTCTCGATCGACGACGACCCGGCGGTCTCCCGCGCGGTCGCCCGCGACTTCCGCCGCCGCTACGGCGACCGGTACCGGGTGGTGCGCGCCGGCTCCGGCCCCGAGGCCCTCGACACGCTGCGCGAGATCAAGCTGCGCGGCGAGCAGGTGGCGGTGCTGGTCGCCGACTACCGGATGCCCGAGATGAACGGCATCGAGTTCCTCGAGGCCGCGATGGACCTCTTCCCCGCCGCGCGCCGGGTGCTGCTCACCGCGTACGCGGACACCGGCGCGGCCATCGACGCCATCAACCTCGTCGACCTCGACCACTACCTGCTCAAGCCGTGGCACCCGCCGGAGGAGAAGCTCTACCCGGTCGTCGACGCGCTGTTGGAGGCGTGGACGGCCAGCCCGGAGGCCGCCACCACGGAGATCCGGGTGGTCGGGCACCGCTGGTCCGCCCCGTCCTTCGCGGTGCGCGACTTCCTGGCCCGCAACCTGGTGCCGTACCGCTGGTTGCTGGCCGACGAGCCCGAGGGCGGGCGGCTGCTCGCGGCGGCCGGGGTGAGCGCCGCCGACGTGCCGCTGGTCGTCACCGCCGACGGCAAGGCCCTGGTGGCGCCCTCGGAGACGGAGCTGGCCGGCCTCGTCGGCCTCAACGTCGTCCCGGCGTCGGACTTCTACGACCTGGTGGTCGTCGGCGGCGGGCCGGCCGGGCTCGGCGCTGCCGTCTACGGGGCGTCGGAGGGGCTGCGCACGGTGCTGGTGGAGCGGCGGGCCACCGGCGGGCAGGCCGGGCAGAGCAGCCGGATCGAGAACTACCTGGGCTTCCCCGACGGCGTGTCCGGGGCGCAGCTCACCGACCGGGCCCGCCGGCAGGCGCTGAAGTTCGGCGCGGAGCTGCTGAGCACCCGGGAGGTCGTCGGCCTGGCGGAGGCCGGTTCGGCGCGGCTGCTGCGCTTCGACGACGGGTCCACCATCGCCGCGCACGCGGTGGTGCTGGCGACCGGCGTGTCGTACCGGATGCTCGACGCCCCCGGCCTGGCCGAGCTCACCGGCCGGGGCGTGTTCTACGGCTCGGCCGCCACCGAGGCGCCGAGCTGCGTCGACCAGGACGTCTACATCGTCGGCGGGGCGAACTCGGCGGGCCAGGCGGCCGTCTACTTCTCCCGGTACGCCGCCCGGGTGCACGTGCTGATCCGGGGCGCGGACCTCACGGCGTCGATGTCGAGCTACCTGATCGACCAGCTCGACCGCATCGACCGCATCACCGTGCACCCGCACACCGAGGTGGTGGCCGGCGCGGGGGAGGAGCACCTGCAACGGCTGACCCTGCGCGACACCCGCACCGGCGAGCGGCGCGACGTCGACGCGTCGTGGCTGTTCGTGTTCATCGGCGCGGAGCCGCGTACCGAATGGTTGGAGGGCGTCGTGGTCCGCGACGAGCGGGGGTACGTCGTCACCGGGCCGGACCTGGTGGCCGGTGGCAGCCGGCCGCCCGGCTGGTCGCTGCCCCGCGACCCCTACCACCTGGAGTCCAGCCTGCCCGGCGTGTTCGCGGCCGGCGACGTGCGCGCGGCCTCGGTCAAGCGGGTCGCCTCCGCCGTCGGCGAGGGCGCGATGGCCGTGTCGCTGGTGCACCGCTACCTGGAGGCGCAGTGACCGGCCTGACCCCCGCCGAGGTGCGGACGCTGTTCCTGTTCGAGTCGCTCGACGACCGGCAGGTCGCCTGGCTGGCCGAGCACGGCCGGGTCGAGCAGCGTACGGCCGGGGAGGCCGTCTACGCCGAGGGCGAGCCGGCGACCTGCTTCTTCGTGTTGCTCGCCGGCGAGGTGCGGCTGTGTCGGACGATCCACGGCGAGGAGGTGGAGATCCTCCGCACGGCGCAGCGCGGGGTGTACGGCGGGGCCACCCAGGCATACCTGGACGACCAGCAGATCTACCGCAACGGGATGTGGGCGGTCAGCGACGCGGAGTTCTTCGTGCTGCCCGCCGAGACGTTCGCCCACGCGGTGCGGTCCTGGTTCCCGATGGCGATGCACCTGCTGGAGGGGCTGTTCATCGGGATGCGGGACACCCAGACGGTCGTCGGGGAGCGGGAGCGGCTGGTGGCCCTGGGCGCCCTGTCGGCGGGGCTGACCCACGAGCTGAACAACCCGGCGAGCGCGGCGGTGCGGGCCGCGTCCGCCCTGCGGGACCGGGTCGCCGGCATGCGGCACAAGCTGGCGATGATCGCCGACGGCCGGCTCGACGGGCGGCGGCTGCACGCCCTCGTGGCGTTGCAGGAGGAGGCGGTCGAGCGGGCGGCGAAGGCGTGTGCGCTGTCGCCCCTGGCCACCAGCGACGCCGAGGACGAGCTGACCGACTGGCTGGACGACCAGGGGATCGCCGCCGGCTGGGAGCTGGCCCCGACGCTGGTCGCCGGCGGGCTGGACGTCGCCTGGCTGGACCGGGTCCGCGCGGAGCTCGGCACCGACGACCTGGAGCCGGCGGTGCGGTGGCTCACCTACACCGTGGACACCGAGCTGCTCATGCGGGAGATCGCCGACGCGGCCACCCGGGTCTCCAAGCTGGTCGGCGCGGCCAAGCAGTATTCCCAGCTCGACCGGGCCCCCTACCAGGTGGTGGACGTGCACGAGCTGCTCGACGCGACGCTGGTGATGTTCAAGGGCAAGCTCCCGCCGGGGGTCCGCCTGGTCCGGGAGTACGCCCCGGCGCTGCCCCCGATCCCCGCGTACGCGGCCGAGCTGAACCAGGTGTGGACCAACCTGATCGACAACGCGCTCGGCGCGATGGGCGACGAGGGCACGCTGACCGTCCGCACCGGCCGGGTCGACGACCAGCTGACCGTCGAGGTGGCCGACACCGGCCCCGGCATCCCGGCGGCGGTGCGCCCGCGCATCTTCGAGCCGTTCTTCACCACGAAGCCGGTCGGCGAGGGGACCGGGCTGGGGCTGGACATCTCGTACCGGATCGTGGTCAACAAGCACCACGGGGACATCCGGGTGACGAGCGAGCCCGGCCGGACGGTGTTCCGCGTGCTGCTGCCGATCACCCCCGCCCCCGGCGTGGCCCCGGAGGCCGCCCCAGCGCCGTGACGCGGGCTGGCTGGCTGGCTGGCTGGCTGCGTGCCTGGCCTGGCCTGGCCCGGCCCGGCCCGGTCCGGCCGACGTCGTGTGACACGGCGTGGTTTCCGCTCGCCGGGCGCCGACACCCTTCTCCGCCCCCTTTGCTCTGCACCCGCCTACGCAACGCCTACGCAGCGCGACGGTCCGCCGGTCGCGGCGTCGTTCGCGTTCGCGTTCGCGCGCAGCCCAGCCGGGTGCTGCGTCCGTGGGTGCAGAGCAAAGGGGGCGTGCGAGGTCGGTTGGGGTCGGAGGAGGGTCACCCAGAGTCAGCCAGCGCCGTCGACCGCTGCACGCACAACCGGGGGTGGTCCACCACCCGTACCGGGGCCAGGGGCGGCCCCGGCAGGGCGGTCGTGGCCAGGGCGGGTGTGGTCAGGGCGGGTGTGGTCAGGGCGGTCATCCGCTCCGCCGCGACCCGCAGGGCCAGCGGCCGACCGCCGCAGCGCCGGACCAGGTCGTAGGCGGACTCGGGGTCGGCGTCGACCCGGTCGCCGATCAGCCCGCGCAGCAGCTCGACGCCCGCCTCGGCGCTCAGCGGACCCAGCTCCAGCCGCCGCGCCCCGTGCCGTACGACCAGCTCGGCCAGGCCGTCCCGGCTGGTCACCAGGACCAGGCAGCCGGGCGAGCCGGGCAGCAGGGGACGCACCTGCCCGACGGTGCTGGCGTTGTCGAGCAGCACCAACATCCGGCGTCCCGACATCCGGGTGCGGTAGCGGGCGGCGAGGGCGGCCGGCGACGCGGGCAGGCCGGCAGTGGCGACGCCGAGGGCGTCGAGGAAGGCCGTGAGCACCTCGACCGGTGTCGGCGGCTGCCCGGGGCTCTCGCCGCGCAGGTCGGCGTAGAGCTGGCCGTCGGGGAAGCGGTCGGCGACCCGGTGGGCCCAGTGCACGGCCAGCGCGCTCTTGCCGATCCCGGTCGAGCCCGTCAGCAGCACGGTCATCATCGCCGCCCGGGTGGCGCCCTCGGCGAGCAGGCCGTCGAGCGCGGCGCGGACCGGGCCGCGCCCGGTGAACGGCAGCACGTCCGGCGGCAGCTCGCGGGGGACGGGCGTGGCGTCGGCGGGTGCCCACGGCCGGGCGTGCGGCGCAGGGTCGACCAGGCTGTCGTCGTGCGACTGGCAGCGGTTGGCCCGACGCCACAACCTGGCGAACTCCTCGACGTCGCCGCCGAGCACCCGGACGATCTCACCCACCACCTCCCACCGGGCCAGGCGGGGACGCGTGAAGACCGCGTGGATCGACGTCGGGTTGATGCCCCGGGGCCGCCGCTCGGCGCGGGTGAGCTGTTGCAGCCGGCGCACGCTGGGCTGGCCGGCGGCGAGGTGCAGGGCGTGTAGTCGGTCGTAGAAGTCGGCGAGGGGACCTGCTGGCACGAGAGGGCGGGTGAGCCGGCCCATTGGCGTTCTCCCCACATCTTGGCGCTGGCCCGGAAACCTCCGAGCTTCACCACTGTCCGATGTTGAATCCTTGCGGTCAGTCAGGTCGCGGACACACTGTCAGCGACAGAGTTGACGGCCCCGGGTCCTTCCGTCGCCGTTTCCCGGCCCCGCATGCTGTGCCGAGCGCTTAGACAAGCGCCAATGTGTTTGGTGGGAGGAGAACGAATGCACTTTCCGGACATCCGGCGGGTGGCCACGGTCACCGCGTCCGCCGCGCTCGTCGCGGCGACGGTGTTGGTGGGCACCGGGCCCGCGCAGGCAGCCCCCGTCGGCGGAGCGTCGGCCACCACGGTGGCGGCGACCACCTCCACCACTGCGGCCCGCAGCGGGCTGACCGCCGCCCAGCAGGCGAGCGACTACTGGACCAAGGAGCGGATGCGCACCGCGATCTCGGCGGACGTGCTGGTCAAGAAGGCGGGAGCCGTGGCCGGCAAGGGCCTGAAGCCGACCGGGCCGGCCCGCTCCGTGCCGCCGGCCGCGCCCACCGTGACGGCCGCCTCCAGCGTCGCGTCGCAGGCCGGTGGGGACATCAGCGCCTACGTCGCCGCGTCCGCCACCGTCGGCAAGGTCTTCTTCTACAACCCCGTGGACGGCAAGAACTACGTCTGCTCGGCCGGTGCCGTGAACAGCACCTCCAAGCTGCTCGTCATGAGCGCCGGGCACTGCGTGCACGGCGGCAGGGGCGGCCAGTGGATGCAGAACTGGATCTTCGTGCCGCTCTACAACTACGGCGCCGAGCCGTACGGCCGGTGGTCGGCCAAGTACCTGACCGCGTTCAACGCCTGGATCAACGACAGCAACCTCGACCGGGACGTCTCGTACATCACCGTGTACCCGAACGCGTCGGGCCAGCAGCTGGTCAACGTGGTCGGCGGCAACGGGCTCTCGGTCAACTACAGCTACACCCAGGCCGTCACCATCCTCGCCTACCCGGCGGCGCCGCCGTACGACGGCGGGTGGCAGCAGTACTGCCAGGGCACGACGTACCGGCCCGGCAGCGAGAACAAGATCGCCCTCAACTGCGGCTTCACGGGCGGCTCCAGCGGCTCGGTCTGGCTACGCCTCTACAACGACGTGTACGGCTACGTGAACGGAATCATGAGCACACTGAACAGCGCCGGGGTGAACAAGAGTTCGTACTTCGACACCGCGGTCATGGACGTCTACAACTCGGTCGCGGCCCGCGTCTGAGTCATCCGATCGGGTGATGCCCGCCCCCGGCCGGATCCGACGGATCCGGCCGGGGGCGGCGCGCGTCCAAAGAGGTGTGGTCGTGGCCGGGCGTCGGGTTCCCGGTCCCGCGTCGCCGCGGGGGCGGCGGAGAGGAGTGCGGGATGAGGCAGGGGTGGGGTGCGGCGGTGGCGGTGGCCGTCGCCGTGGTCGTGGTCGTCGCCGTGGTGGCCGGGGTGGCGGCCCGCCGGTCCGGTCCGGGGGAGCGGCCGGCGGCGCCGGCGTCCGTGGGGGACACCGGCGCGTCGAGCAGCCGGCCGCCGTCCCCGGACGCCTCGTACTGGGACCCGGCCCGGATGGCCAGCGCGGAACCGGCCCCGATGCCCACGGAGTGACCCGGAACCGTCGGCGGGCCCCGGCTCAGGGACGGGGCCGGCCCCGGCCGAGGTCGGCCAGCTCCCGGTCGAGCAGCTCGGCCAGGAGCGCGGACCGGTCCGGGGCGTTCTCCGGGGTCATCCCCCGGCTGGGCATCTCCACGATCATCAGCAGGTAGAGGTGCAGCCGGTAGAGGCCGAGTCGCACCCGGGCCGCCGGGTCGAAGGCCGCCGGCTGGCCGCCGGCCGCCCGCCAGCCGCGCAGGAAGGGGTGGTCCGGCTCGTCCTCGGCCCGCCGGAACAGCAGCGGCGAGACCAGGTCCAGCAGCGGGTCGCCCCACAGGTAGCGCTCGCCGTCGACCAGCCCGCACATCCGGTACGCGCCGGTCGCGTCCGGCGCGGCGAGCACGTTGCCGTCCCAGCCGTCGAAGTGCAGCAGGGCGGGGCGGCGCACCTCGTCCAACGCCCCCGCGTGGTGGCGCACCAGCTCCCGGATCAGCCGTGGCCCGCCGGGCGGGGCGACGTCCCAGTCCGCCGCGTCGGCGAGCAGGTCGTCGACTATCGCGGCGAACGCGCGCGACCACGTCGGCCCGCCGGCCCGGCCGCCGTCGTAGCCGTACCGGTCGCCGGTGATCCGGTGCAGCGCGACGGTGGCGGCGCCGAAGTCGGCGCGGGCCGGGCCGGCGTCGATGTCGGCCGTCAGCTCGGCGAGGGGACGCCCGGGCAGCCGGTCGGTGAGCAGCCACTCGCCGCGCTCCGGGTCCCGGCCGTGGTGCAGCACCCGGGGCACGGGCACCTGCGGCGCGTGCGCGGCCACCAGCCGGAAGTAGCGCGCCTCCGCCGCCGCCAGGCCGCGCTCGTAACGCAGCAGGCGGGCCTCGGGCGGCGGCGCCACCTTCAGCGCGGCCGCGCCGCCGTCGTCCAGCGTCACCCACCACACGGTGGCGAAGCCGCCCCCGCCGAGCGGCCCGCAGTCGACCACGTCACGCCCGGGGCCGAGGGAGGCCCGGACGTACCAGGCCACGTCGTCCCGGGTGAGGGACCGCTGGGTGGGGCTGGGCCCGCTCATTCCGCACCTCCGCGCCGTGTGTCGGGTGGACAGTCCGCCCGGCAGCGAGCCTAGGCAGTGCGCCCAAGTGGCCGGGTCCGACCCCGCTGCGGGCCGCGTCGGTTAGCGTCGCGGCATGGAACACATGCTGGTCACCGGGGGTGCGGGGTTCGTCGGCGCCAACTTCGTGCGCCGGGCGCTGGCCGCCCGGCCGGGCCTGCGGCTGACCGTGCTCGACGCGCTCACCTACGCCGGGAGCCGGGACAGCCTCGCCGAGGTCGCCGACCGGATCACCTTCGTCCGTGGCGACGTCTGCGACGGCGACCTGGTCGACGCCCTCGTCTCGGACTGCGACACGGTGGTCCACTTCGCCGCCGAGTCCCACGTGGACAACTCCTTGCAGGACCCGACGCCGTTCCTGCGTACCAACGTCGAGGGCACGTTCGTGCTGCTGGAGGCGGTCCGCCGGCACGACCGGCGGCTGCACCACGTCTCCACCGACGAGGTGTTCGGCAGCCTGCCGCTGCACGGCGGCGGGGCGTTCACCGAGCAGAGCCGTTACGACCCGTCCAGCCCGTACTCGGCGACGAAGGCGGCCTCGGACCTGCTGGTCCGGGCGTGGGTCCGGTCGTACGGGGTGCGGGCGACGACGTCCAACTGCGCGAACAACTATGGGCCGTACCAGAACGTGGAGAAGTTCCTGCCCCGGCAGATCACCAACGTGCTGCGCGGTCAGCGGCCCAAGCTCTACGGCACGGGCGCGAACGTGCGGGAGTGGACCCACGTCGACGACCACAACGACGCCGTGCTGCTGATCCTCGACGCGGGGGTGTGCGGGGAGACGTACCTGATCGGCTCCGGGGCCGAGTGGAGCAACCGCGCCCTGCTGGAGTTGACCCTGACGCTGCTCGGCCGGCCCGCCGACGACTTCGACCACGTGCCGGACCGCCCCGCCCACGACCTGCGCTACGCCTGCGACAGCTCCAAGATCCGCCGGGAGCTGGGCTGGCGTCCCCGCCACCGGGACCTGGCCGACGGGCTGGTCGCCACCGTCGACTGGTACCGCCGCAACGAGTGGTGGTGGGGGCCGCAGAAGGCCGCAACGGAGGCCCGCTACGCGGCGATCGGCCGGTAACGGCGTCGCCGTCGCCTGTTCCGTACGTGCTACCGTATGTTGTACGGTAGGTGGCGGAGGGGGCGACGTGACAGCGGACGGTTTCGCGATCGCGGCGGAGGGGCTGCGCAAGCGGTACGGGGACATCCCGGCCCTGGACGGCTTCGACCTGCGGGTCCGGCCGGGAACGGTGTGCGGCCTGCTCGGCCCGAACGGGGCGGGGAAGACCACCGCCGTGCGGATCCTGTCGACCCTGCTGCGCCACGACTCCGGCCGCGCCGAGGTCGCCGGCTTCGACGTGGCCCGCCAGCCCGACCAGGTGCGCCACCGCATCGGCCTGGTCGGGCAGCGCGCCGCCGTGGACGAGGTGCTCAGCGGCCACGAGAACCTGGTCGTCTTCGGCCGGCTGTGCCACCTCGGCGCGAAGCGCGCCCGGCAGCGCGCCAGCGAGCTGCTCGACCGGTTCGGGCTCGCCGACGCGGGCGGCAGGCCGGTCAGGGCGTACTCCGGTGGCATGCGCCGACGGCTCGACCTGGCCGCCGGGATGATCCTGGCCCCGGCGGTGCTCTTCCTCGACGAGCCGACCACCGGGCTGGACCCGCGCAGCCGCAACGAGGTGTGGGAGGCGGTCCGCGAGCTGGTCCGCGCGGGGACCACCGTCCTGCTCACCACCCAGTACCTCGACGAGGCCGACCGGCTCGCCGACCGGATCTCGGTGCTCGACGGCGGGCGGGTCATCGCCGAGGGCACCCCCGACGACCTGAAGGCCCGGCTCGGTGGCGACCGGATCGACCTGGTCGTCCGCGACGCCGCCGACCTGGCCGCGGCCGGCGCCCAGCTCGGCCGGGTGGCCGGCGGCGAGCCGGAGGTCGACCCGGACCGGCGGCTCGTCAGCGCCCGGGTGGAGCACCGGGCCGGCGCGCTGACCGAGGTGCTGCGGGCGCTCGACGCCGCGGGCGTCGCCGTCGAGGACGTGGCGCTGCGCCGGCCGACCCTGGACGAGGTGTTCCTGCACCTGACCGGCCGCCGCACCGAGACCGCCGAGGAGGTCCCCGCGTGACCAGCACGACCCTGCCCGACACCGCGTCCCCGCACGTGGCGCCCGGCCGCCCCGCCCTGCTGGCCGACAGCGTCACGCTGACCCGGCGCAGCCTGGCCCACTGGCGTCGCGACCCGGGGCCGCTGGTCGCGTCCCTCGGGTTCGACGTCGTCATGGTGCTGATGTTCGCCTACCTGTTCGGCGGCGCGTTGCGGGTGCCCGGCGGCGGCGACTACCGGGAGTTCCTGATGCCCGGCATGTTCGCCATGACCATGGTGTTCGGCATCAGCCTCACCACGCTCGCCGTCTCCGCCGACCTGGACCGGGGCGTCACCGACCGGCTCCGCTCGATGCCGGTCTCCCCGCTGGCCCCGCTGGTCGGCCGGGCGGCGGCCGACCTGCTCTTCGCGGTGCTCACCCTCGCGGTGATGCTGCTCGTCGGCCTCGCGGTCGGCTGGCGGGCGCACGGCGGCGTCGGCGACACCGTCGCGGCGTTCGGGCTGGTCCTGCTGCTGCGCTTCGCCCTGGTCTGGGTGGGCGTCTTCCTCGGCCTCGTGCTGAAGGGCCAGCAGGCCGTGGCCGGGGTGCAGACGCTGGAGTTCCCGCTCGGCTTCCTGTCCAGCGCGTTCGTCGCCCCGGCCACCATGCCCGGCTGGCTCGGCGCGGTCGCCGAGTGGAACCCGCTGTCGGCGACCGTCGGCGCGACCCGGGAGCTGTTCGGCAACCCCGGCTGGGGCGGCGACTCCTGGGCCGTCCAGCACGCGCCGGAGCTGGCGCTGATCTGGCCGGTCGCGCTGGTCGCCGTCTTCCTGCCGCTGTCGGTGCGCAGGTACCGGGCCCTGGGCCGCTGACGCCCGCCCCGATCGTGCCGCTTACGGTACGACGTACGCTAGGGTTGTCCTTCCCTCGGCGGGCGGTCGCCGCCCGCCCGACCACCGCAGGAGGCACGGTGCGACTCGGCCGGTTCGCGGTCGTCTTCGAGCCGGGCGACCCGCCCCGGGCCGGCACGGTCAGCTTCTACGACCCCGCCGGGCACGCGCTGCCCGAGGAGCTCGACGCGCTGGGGGAGTGCGGCGAGCTGGACCTCGCCCTCCGGCTCGACGGCCCCGTGGCGGCCTGGACGGTGCCCGCCTGCGCCGTGCCGGTCGGCGACGCGGTCCGGCAGCTCGCCGCGCTGCGCGACGCCGACGACCCCACTCCCGCCGCCGCGTTCTGGTCGGCGGTGGCGGTCACCGGCCTGCACCTGGCCGCCCGGGGGCGGATCCTGCCCGGCGTCTCCCCGCAGGGCTGGGACGCCTGGCGGGTGGGCCCCCTCGACGTGGCCGACGTGGAACGCATCCGGGCCCTCGCGGCGGCGATGCCGCCCGAGGCGCGGGCGATACCGGTCGACGCCGCTGCCGAACACCTTGCCCTGCCCGAGCCGGAAGGGCTGGTCCGCGCCTTCCTCGACGCGGTGGCCGACACGCTGCCGCGCACCCCGGCCGCGACGTGGCTGACCGGCGACCCCCGGTTCACCGGCCTGGAGCCCGAGCCGGTGGACGACCTGCGCGACTGGGCGCGGGAGGTCTCCGCCGGCGTCGACACCGGCCTGCGGGTGGCGCTGCGGCTGGAGGGCCGGGGCGACCTCGGCAGCACGCCCCTCGCCGCCGTGGTGCGGCTGCGCAGCCTCGCCGACCCGACGCTGGTCGCCGACGCGGCGGCCCTGTGGGAGGGCGACGGGCACGGCCTCGGCGAGCAGGCCACCTTCGAAGCCATGCTCGCCGTGCGCCGCGCCGCCGCCGTGTGGCAGCCGCTGGAGCGGCTTCTCGACCACGCCGCGCCGGTCGAGCTGGAGCTGCTCGACGAGGACCTGGTCGACCTGCTCGGCGGGGCCGAGGCGCGGCTCGCCGCCGCCGGCATCGACGTCGAATGGCCGCCCGGGATCTCCCGCGAGCTGGCCGCCCGGGTGCTCGTCAGCTCCCCACCGGAACGGCCCGCCGAGGTGGCGGAGTTCTTCCGCTCCGCCGCGCCGATGCCGCTGAGCTGGCAGCTCACCCTGGCCGGCGACGCGCTGACCGACGCCGAGATGGACCTGGTGGCGAAGTCCCGGCCGATCGTCCGGCTGCGGGACCGGTGGGTGGCGGTCGAGCCGGAGCTGGCCCGCAAGGCCCGCGAGCGGCAGCTCAAGCCGCGCAGGGCCTACGACGCCCTGGCCGCGACGCTGATCGCCAGCACCGAGGTCGAGGGCGAACGGGTCGAGGTGGTCGCCGACGGCTGGCTGGGCGCGCTGCGCGAGCGGATCGCCGAACCCGACGCCGGCCCCGAGTCGCTGGAGCCCCCGGCCGCGCTCGACGGCACGCTGCGCGAATACCAGCTACGCGGCCTGCGCTGGCTGGAGCGGATGACCTCGCTCGGCTTCGGCGGCTGCCTCGCCGACGACATGGGCCTGGGCAAGACCGTCACCGTCATCTCGCTGCACCTGCGCCGCCAGGCGGAACCGGCGACCGCCGGGGCCACCCTCGTCGTCTGCCCCGCGTCGGTGCTCGGCAACTGGGAGCGGGAGATCCGGCGGTTCGCCCCGGGCGCGACCGTCCGCCGGTTCCACGGCACCGCCCGGTCCCTCGACGGGCTCACCGGCGGGTTCGTGCTGACCAGCTACGGCACCATGCGCGTCGACGCCGGCCACCTCGCCGGCCACGGGTGGGGCCTGGTGGTCGCCGACGAGGCGCAGTACGTCAAGAACCGGCTCAGCGGCACCGCGAAGGCGCTGCGGGCGATCCCCGCCCGGGCCCGGGTCGCGCTCACCGGCACGCCGGTGGAGAACAACCTCTCCGAGCTGTGGGCGATCCTCGACTGGACCACCCCCGGCCTGCTCGACTCCGTCGGCGCGTTCCGGGCCACCTGGGCCCGGCCGATCGAGGTGGACCGCGACGGCCCCGCCGTGGCGCGGCTGTCCCGACTGGCCCGCCCCTTCCTCCTGCGGCGGCGCAAGTCCGACCCCGGCATCGCCCCCGAACTGCCGCCGAAGACCGTCACCGACCACCTCGTGTCGCTCACCGCCGAGCAGGCGGCCCTCTACCAGCGGGTGGTCGCCGACGTGCTCGCCGAGATCCGCGCCAGCACCACCACCATCGCCCGGCGCGGCCTGGTGCTCAAGCTGCTCGTCGGCCTCAAGCAGGTCTGCAACCACCCGGCGCACTACCTGAAGGAGGCGCACGGCCCGCTCGCCGGTCGGTCGGAGAAGCTGCAACTCCTCGACGACCTGCTGGATACCATCCTCGCCGAGGACGGCGCGGCGCTGGTCTTCACCCAGTACGTCCAGATGGCCCGGCTGCTCCAGCGGCACCTGGCCGAGCGGGGGGTGCCGGCGCAACTGCTGCACGGCGGCACGCCCGTGCCGCAGCGCGAGGAACTGGTGCGCCGGTTCCAGGCCGGCGAGGTGCCGGTGTTCCTGCTCTCGCTCAAGGCGGCCGGCACCGGCCTGAACCTGACCCGGGCCGACCACGTCGTCCACTACGACCGGTGGTGGAACCCGGCCGTGGAGGAGCAGGCCACCGACCGCGCGTACCGGATCGGCCAGACCCGGCCGGTGCAGGTGCACCGGCTGATCGCCCAGGGCACCCTGGAGGACCGGATCGCCGAGCTGTTGGAGGCCAAGCGGGAGCTGGCCGACGCGGTGCTCACCGGCGGCGAGACCGCCCTGACCGAACTCTCCGACGCCGAGCTGCTCCGGCTCGTGCAACTGCGCCACGAGGGATGAGGGGCCGCGACGTGGACTTCGACATCGAGTACGACTTCGACGAGGCGGAGGCCGACGACGAGCGGGAGCCCGAGGACGACACGGAGCTGTCCGCCGACGAGCGGCGGGCGCGCAGCTTCCCGAGGCTCGCCCCCGGCCGGCGGGTCGGCCGGAAGTTCGCCGACACCTGGTGGGGTAACGCCTGGATCGAGTCGATGGAACGCACCGCGCTGGACCCGGAGCAGCTCAGAAAGGGCCGCCGGTACGCCTTCGCCGGGCAGGTCGGGCCGATCACCGTCAGCCCCGGCCGGATCTCCGCCGGGGTGCACGACGGTGACCAGTACACCCCGCACGACACCGTCGTACGCGTCGGCACCCTCGCCGCGGCCGAGTGGGACCGGCTGCTCGACCGGGTCGCCGCGAAGGCCGGGCACATCGCGGCCCTGCTCGACCGGGACATGCCCCACGACCTGGTGCAGACCGCCGACGACGCCGGGGTGCGCCTGCTGCCCGGCTACGGCGACCTCGACCCCGAGTGCGACTGCCCGTCCTGGGACCACCCGTGCCGGCACGCCGCCGCGCTCGCGTACCAGGCGGCGTGGCTGCTCGACCGGGACCCGTTCGTGCTGCTGCTGATGCGCGGTCGGGGCGAGGCGGAGCTGATGGCGGACCTGCGCCGGCGCAACGCCCGCCGGTCCGTCGCCACCGACGCCGCCGACGAGGCGGCCGGCACCCCGGCCGAGCAGGCGTACGCCGCGCCGCCCGCCGCCCTGCCCGCGCCGCCGGGGCCGGTGACCGGCGAGCCCCTCGCCCTCGCCCCGCTACTCGCCGGGCACGAGGCGGCGGGCCTCGACGCCGAGGCGCTCGGGACGCTCGCCGCCGACGCGGCGCACCGGGCCCGGGACCTGCTCGCCGTGACCGGATCGGGACCGGCGTCGTCGCCTCCGGGCGCGACCCAGGCGGGACCGCTCGCCCCCGAGCCCGACGCCTGGTGCGACGCGGTGCGGTTGGCGGCCCGGATGCCGCGATCTGCGTCGGCGGGGCGGCTGGGCGAGGCCAGCGGCCGGGCCGCCGACCTGCCCCGGGCCGTGAAGGCATGGGACTACGCGGGCGCGGCCGGCGTGGACGTCGTCGACGCGGTGTTCAGCCCGCCGAGGGAGCTGGTGGCCCGGTCCACCGAAGCGCTGCGCGAGGCGGGCGGGGTCGACGGGGCCGCTCCCGAGGTGAAGAACTGGCGCAACCGGTGGACGGTCGGCCGCGACGCGCAGGTGCGCTACGGCCGCGACGGCCGCTGGTATCCATTCCGCAGGCGCGCGGGCCAGTGGTGGCCGGCGGGGCCGCCCGGCCCGGACCCGGCGGACGCGCTGCTCGACCTGCCCAAGGACTGACCACCAACCGCAGTGGCCGGTCACGCCGGGAGGCCGAGGGCCGTGGCCAGGCTCGCCACGTCGGCCGGCAGCGGCCCGCCGCGCGTCAGCTCGGCGATCACCGTACGCGCCGCCGGCCGCAACCGGACCTCGCCGGGCGCGGTCCGATCCGCCTGGATCAGGGTACGTCCCGCCGCGAGCAGGTCGCCCACCATCAGGTGCGCCCGCGCGACGTCCAACAGATAGGCCGCCCGGTGCTCGACCGGCAGCCGCAGCCACTGCCCGAGGGCGATGACCTCGGCGTGCCGGGTGACGGCCCCGTGGGCGTCGCCGAGGTCGGCGGCGGCGGTGACCCGGGCCAGTGTCACGGTGGCGGGGCAGAAGCCGACGCGGTGCGGGTCGTCGCCGCCGTCGACCTGCGCGGCGATGCTGGTCGCCTGGTCGAGCAGCTCCCGCACGCCGTCCGCGTCCCCGCAGGCTGCGGCGGCGCGGGCGGCCTCGACCAGCAGGGCCCCGCGCAGCAGCAGGATGCCGGGATTGTCGTCGGGCGGTCGAGCGGCAGTGATCCGGTGCGTGGCGGGGACGGTGGCGGCCAGGGCCAGCCGGGCACAGCCGAGGGCGCGTAGCGCCTGCCCGAGCGGCACGACGGCCGACGCTGACAGCGGCGGGTCGCTGCTGGCCACGGCCATCGCTCGGTCGGCGGCGAACCAGCCGAGGTCGGCCTGACCGAGCTTGACCAGCACCGACGCGGCGATCCGGTACACCTGCACCAGGAGGCTGGCCGTCTTGCCGCTCCCCGTGGCGGCATGGGCGAGCTGGGTGTCGCCGAGCAGACCGGGCAGCGCGCGCAGCAGGCCCGGGTAGTCGGCGTGCTCGTACGCCAGCCAGGCATGCCCCACCCGTGCGCCCAGGTCGCCAGTCGGGGTGGCCGCCGGGTGGTCCGGGTCGGTGTCGTAGCGGGCGAGGGCAGCGCGTACCGCGTCGATCCCGGCCGCGACCGATCCGCCGCCGGTTGGTGGCGGGGTGTCCCGGCCGAGCAGGAGTGTCGGGTCGACGCACAGCACGGTGGCGACCTCGGCGATGACGGAGAACCTGTCCAGGGTGCGTACGCCGCGTTCGACCTTGTCGACCCAGCTTTTGGATTTGCCGAGCCGGTCGGCCAGCATCTGCTGGGTCATGTGCCGCCGGCTTCGCAGGCGGGCCATGCGGCGGCCTATCGGCAGGTCATCGTTGGTCACGACGCCACCGCCGGTCGGGTATTGCCCGGGTGGTCTCCTCGGCAGGTATCCGCTCCGCCTCGGCCAACTCCAGCAGGCGTTGCCGGGCCGCCTCCCGTTCGGCCTCCTGCAACTGCTCGCCCCGACTCTGCTCCTGGTCGCTGTCCATGTCTCCCGCCTTCTGGTTGGTGTGTAGAGCAAACATACGTCATAGCTTGACTTAAGTCAGACCTTGATATATTGCGGATCTTGTGGTAGGTGATGACCTTGCGGGCCTAGACTCCTTTTGTGCCATACGAGCAGGCTGAGTACCGCCGCATCGCTGACGGCATCACTGGGCAGATCAGGTCCGGTGAGCTGAAGGCACACGAGAAGCTGCCCTCCACCGCTGAACTCGCAGAGAAGCATCACGTCTCGCTCGCAACGGTGAACCGGGCCTTCGGTCTGCTGCACGATCGCGGCTTGGTGTATGGCAAGCAGGGCAAGGGTGTCTTCGTGGCAGAGGTCGAGTAGCGCGCTGCCTCTCCTCAGGCTGGCCCAGCCGGGTCAATGCGCTGTACCGGTCCGTGTCGACGCCAGCAGGGATTACCACATGCCCATACCAATGTCGTCGCGGCAGATCGCGGACGACCTGACTGCCCGGATCAACGCTCGGGAGTACCAGCCCGGCACCAAGCTGCCGTCGTTGCGCGAGCTGGCCGACCTCTATTCGGTCAGCGTGTCGACCATCCAGCGTGCCCTGGAGTTGACCCGTGATCGAGGTCTGACGGTGGGTCGCGCCGGCAGTGGGGTGTACGTCGCGGACGAGCCGCCGAGGTGACGGTGCGGTACCGGTGCGCCCCCTGCCGGCGGCATCTGTCCGACAACGCCGTCTGAGCCGCTTCTCTGGCTCGGCCGGCGACCGGCCCGTCGCTCGCCCCGTACGAGGTACGGTATCCCGCCGTTAGGATGGCGGCACTATGTCGAACGCGCGCAAGGGCAAGGTCGACCCCGCCCGCAGCCTGGCCATCCTCTGGCGCACCCGCGAGCCGGCGAGCCGCAGCGCCGGGCCCGGCCTCAGCGTCGACCGGATCGTCCGGGCGGCGATCGAGATCGCCGACGCCGAGGGGATCGATGCGCTCACCATGCGCCGGGTCAGCGAGGCGCTGGGCGCCGGCACCATGTCGGTCTACACGTACGTGCCCGGCAAGGCCGAGCTGCTCGACGTCATGGTCGACACGCTCTACGGCGAGATGAGCCGCCCGGCCGACGTGCCCGGTGGCTGGCGGGCCCGGCTGGAGCAGATCGCGCGGGAGAACCTGCGGCTCTACCGCGCCCACCCGTGGCTGCTGCGCGCCGAGACGAGCCGGCCGGTGCTCGGCCCGAACCTGCTCGCCAAGTACGACTACGAGCTGGGCGCCGTGGCCGACATCGGGCTCGACGACGTCGAGATGGACGCCGTGCTCACCCTGGTCCTCGGCCACGTCCGGAGCGCGGCGCGGGCCGAGCTGGACGTGGTGAACCTGGAGCGCGAGACCGGCATGACCGACGGCCAGTGGTGGCAGTCGCACGCGCCCTGGCTGGAGCGGTTCATGAAGTCGGGCAGCTACCCGACGGCCGCCCGGGTCGGCACCGCGGCCGGCGAGGCGCACGGCGCGGCGTACGGGCCGGAGCACGCGTTCGAGTTCGGCCTGCAACGGGTGCTCGACGGCATCTCGGTGGTGGTCGCCGACCGTCAGGGCACTTGATCCGGGCGGGTCCGGACGGGGAAGCTGTACGCATCCACGCACGCCGATACATGGAGGTTCGGATGCGCCGCTTCCCCCTGCTCGCCCTCCTGCTCGCCGTACCCCTGCTCGCGCCGCCGGTGGCCGCCCACGCCGCCCCCACCGCCCCGACCGGCGCGCCCGCCCCGGTCGTCGTCGCCGACGCGCCGGCCGGCACCGCGTGGACCGTGGACCCGGTCACCGGCCGGACCACCGTCGCCGCCGACGACACGGTCAGCGACCGCCAACTGGCCGCCCTGCGCGCCCGGCTGGCCGGGACCGACGCCGTGGTCCGCCGCGAACCGGGCCGGCTGAGCACCCTCATCGCCGGCGGGCAGGCCGTCTACGCCGCCGGCGGCGGGCGCTGCTCGCTCGGCGCGAACGTCCGCAGCGGCAGCACCTACTACTTCGTCACCGCCGGCCACTGCACGACGACCGCCACCACCTGGTACGCCGACAGCGCCGGCACCAGCGTGCTCGGCTCCCGCGCCGGCAGCAGCTTCCCCGGCAACGACTACGGCATCGTCCGCTACACCTCCACCACGGTCGCCCACCCCAGCGCCGTCCACACCTACCCCGGCACGCTGACCGTCACCGGCACCGCCGCGCCCGTCGTCGGCATGGCGGTCTGCCGCAGCGGCGCCACCACCGGCGTGCGGTGCGGCTCCATCACCGGGCTCAACGCCACCGTCAACTACGCCCAGGGCTCGGTCAGCGGGCTGATCCGCACCAACATCTGCGCCGAACCCGGCGACAGCGGCGGCCCGCTCTACGTCGCCGCCACCGGCAGGATCGTCGGCATCCTCTCCGGCGGCAGCGGCAACTGCACCACCGGCGGCACCAGCTACTACCAGCCGATCGGCGAGATCCTCGCCGCGTACGGGGTGACGATCCCCTGAGCCGGCGGGCCGGGCGGCCTCAGGCGACGAAGTGCGGGTTGCCCGCCGTCAGCCGCAGCGTGTAGCCGCCCGGCCCCCGGTGCGCCGACACGTGGTTGCAGGACTGGTGGGCGATCCACAGGCCGAGGCCCCCCTCCGTGCCGTCGCCGGCCGGGAGCAGACCCGCGAACGGGTCCTTCGGCCCGTCGCCGCCGTCGGAGACGGTCGCCACCAGCCGGTCGGGCCCCACCCACAGCCGCAGGCAGACCGGCGGCTGGCCGTGGCGCAGCGCGTTGGTCACCGTCTCGCTGACCGCCACCACCAGGTCCTCGACGTCGTCGACGGGCAGCCGGCCCCCGTCGACGGCGTGCACGGCGGCCCGGGCCTGCGCCGCCGTGGGCTCGGACAGCTCGACCACCGGCGGCGTCGACTGAAGCGGGTCCGGCGGCACCGGCCGGTTCTCCCGCAGGTAGGTGGTCGGTTCCGTGTAGCCGGGACTCGGCACGTGCCGCCCGTCCGGGGTGGCGTGCCGGGGATGGGTGCGCGCCACGTCCCGCAGCACCGAGGCGGGCGTGCTGCGCGTGTCGTACGCGCACATGCTCCACAGCGGGAACTCGTCGTACGCGTGGTTTGTCGCCGACTCGTAGCGGGCCCACCAGTCCCAGGTCACCCCCAGCGCGCTCGGCGGCAGCTCCCCGACGATCCGGATCTGCCGGGCCCCGTCGGCCACGTGCCCGGCGAGCATCTCGCGGTAGGAGCGGATGGCGGCGGCCGGCCGGGCGTAGACGTCGTCGCCGGGCAGGAAGGTGACCCCGCAGCCGCCGGGCAGGGCACCCCGCACCAGGGCGGCGTTGTGCGCGCCCAGCGACACCACGGTCGGCTCCCCGGCCGCGACCCCGCCGAGCAGGAACGGCACCGCGACCGTCAGCAACTCCTCGTCGGAGGCATAGCAGACCGCCTCGTGGAAGTGGCCCAGGTGACCAGCCGCCGCGCCCGTCCTCATCGTGCGGCCTCCACCCGTATCCCGGGCAGGCCCAGCAGGTCGACGAGGCGGGCCACGCCGGCTCCGCGCAGGCCGCGCAGCACTGCCACGGCACCCCGGCTGCGGGCGTACTCGCCAAGGAGTTGCAGGCAGCGGTGGTCGGCGAAGCGCAGCCGGGCCGCCTCGAACACCAGCCGCCCGTCGACCGGGCGGGGGGCGGCCCGCTCCAGCGCGGTGGCGAGCAGGTCGCGGGCCGACAGGTCCAGCTCGCCGGCCAGCCCCGTCCGGCCCCGGCCCGCCGCGTAGAGCCGGAACAGCACGTCGTCGGCGTTGCCCGCCGGGTGCAGGCAGGCCAGCTCGGCGACCGCCGCCGCACCCAGCTCGCGGGGGTCGTAGACGCACATGGCGGAGAACGGGTGGGCCCGCATGTAGCCGTCGACCAGGTGCTCGTAGCGGGTGAAGGCCACCCGTTGCCGCGGGGTGCGGACCAGCCCGGTGGCCTCCGCGACGACCCGCAGCCCGGCGTGACCGGCGGCCAGGGCCGCCTCGGTCGCCTCCGCGTAGGCCCGCACCTGGGCGGCCGGGTCGGCGATCCGGCCGTCGACGTAGGTGCCGTCGAGCGGGACGACCCGGGCGGCGCCGTCGCGCAGGGCGTCGGCCAGCCCGGGGACGGCGGCCAGCCACTCGCGGGCCTCGGCCGGATTCCGCTCCGTCACATACCACAGCTCCTCGCCGGCGACGAGGCCGACGGTGAGGAACGCGCGGGCGGCGGCGGCGAAGGCGGCCGGGTCGTCGTGGCGCCAGCAGACGTGGTCGGTGGGCAGCGCGGGGCAGCCGTCGCCGCTCACCGATGCTGCCCCATGCCCGCAGTCTATGCCCACCCCGCCGCGGCCGGCCGTCCCGGCCGTCCGCGCTGGTGGGGGTGGGTCTGCGGCGGCCGGGTCAGCGCCCCCGCAGCACGCGCAGCGCGCCGGCCCAGGCGACCACCTGGTCGAGCATCTCGCCCACCGCCTTCGCCTGCGCCGGGGCCGGCCGGAACTCGGTGAAGTCGACGAAGTCCGTCACCAGGGAGAGCGACACCTGCGACCGGACGTCGGCGACCTCCACCTGGGAGAGGACCAGCCGCAGGTGCTCGGCCGCCCGGGTGCCCCCGTGCACCCCGTAGCTGACCAGCCCGGCCGCCTTGTTCCGCCACTCCCGGTAGAGGTAGTCGATCGCGTCCTTGAGCACCCCGGGCACGGAGTGGTTGTACTCCGGGGTGACGAAGACGTACGCGTCGAAGGCGGCGATCCGGGCGGCCCACCGGCGCACCGCCGGGTCACCCGACGGGGCCATCGACGGCGGCAGCGGCGTGTTCAGGTGCGGCAGGGCGTGATCGGCGAGGTCCACCAGATCGGCGGTCGCGTCGCCGCGCTGGGCGGCGATGTCCCGCACCCAGGCGGCGACGGCCTCCGCCTTGCGGCCCGGCCGGGTGCTGCCGACGACGACACCGATCCTGATCATGTGCGTTCCTCTCGGTCGAACGGGCGGCCCGGGTCGACCCGGGCCGGTGCGGCTTCAGCGGGGCGCGGCCAGGTCCCGGGCCAGCGCCACCGCGCCGTGCAGCGAGGAGAGCCCGCCCAGGGCGGCGGCCCGCACGGCGGGGGCCGGGCGGCCCGGCCGGGCGAGCCGGATCACCTCCCGACCGACCAGGTCGACGAAGCCGGGCAGCCCGGCGGCGAAGCCGCCGCCCAGCACCGCCACCGCCGGGTCGAGCAGCTCGCCCAGGCTGACCACGGCCGCCGCGAGGGCCGTACCCGCCGGTCGGACCGCGTCGTGGGCCCACGGCCGGTCCTGCTCCAGCCCGTCGCGCAGCTCGGCGAAGCCCACCTCGCCGCCCCGGGCCGCGCCGGCCCGACGCAGCGTCGCCGGCCCGGAGGCGACCGCCTGGAGGCAGCCGTGCCGGCCGCAGTCGCACCGGGGCCCGTCGACGTCGACGACCAGGTGGCCGACCTCGGGGGAGCCCCGGCCCGGCGCCGGCAGGGGCCGGCCGCCGAGCACCACGCCACCGCCCACGCCGGTGCCGACCCCGAGGTAGACGACGTCCTGCGCGCCCACGTGCCGGGCCTCGGCCAGCGCCGCCAGGTCACCGTCGTCGGCCCAGGCGGTGCGGCTGCCCGGGAAGAGCCCGCGCAGCGTCTCGTCGAAGGGCAGGCCCGCCCAGCTCGGCCGGCCCGGCCACACGACCACCCGGCCCGTCGGGCCGGTGGTGCCGGGCATCGCCACCCCGACCGCCGCGAACCGCAGCCCCGACTCCGCGCGCAGTGCGCCGACCGCGTCGGCCAGCGCCGCCACGTCGGCCTCGACGCCGCCGCCGGGCCAGGTCAGCACCCGCTCGTACGCCCGGACGCCCGCTCCCGTCGCGACCCGGACCTCCCCGGCGTGCGCGCCCTCCGCAGGCCCGGCCGCGAACTCCTCGGCGCGCAGCGCCACCTTGGTGCCGCCGATGTCGACGCCGAGGACGCCGACGTGGTCCCTGCCGCTGCCCCCGGGCACCGGTCTCACCTCTGGAGCACGTGCAGCACCGCGAGCGCGGCGGCCGCCAACCCGAACGCGATCGGCATCACCGTCACCGCGAACGGGTCCCGGGCGCGCAGGTGGTAGCCGGCGGCGCCGATCATCAGCGGGACGAGGCCGACCGCCGCCGCGAGCCCGGCCAGCGGCCAGAACAGCCCGACGAGCAGGCCGACGACGGCCGCCAGCTCCAACACCCCGATGACCCGGGTGAGGCCGGCGGAGACGCCGAGGTGGTCCATCCGCTCGCGGGTCTTGCGCTCGCCGACGAGCTTCTGCACGGCCGTGGCCATGAACACGGCGGCCAGGATGATGCTGAGGGTGATGGTGGGAGTCCGCACGGAAACATCCTTAGTGGAGGGGGTGACGGGTCGCCGGGGACCCTATCGGGCTGCCCGGCTCAGCCGACCGTGGCGACGAGGGCGCGGGCGGCCAGCCGGTAGCCCAGCGGGCCGAGCCCGACGATGACCCCGCTGGCCAGCGGGGCGAGCACCGAGTCGTGCCGGAAGCTCTCCCGGGCCCACACGTTGGACAGGTGGACCTCCATCCACGGCCGGGGATAGTTGGCCAGCGCGTCGCGCAGGCTCCAGCCCGCGATCATCAACGCGCCCGGGTTCACGATCGCGCCCACCGTGTCGTAGTGCTCCTGCACCGTACGCACCAGCGCGCCCTCGCAGTCGTGCTGCACGGCCACCACGTTCCAGCCCCGCGCGGCGACCTCCTCGCCGACCGCCCGCTCGATGTCGGCGAGGGTGTCGGTGCCGTAGATCTCCGGCTGGCGTCGACCGAGGATGCCCAGGTTCGGGCCGTTCAGCAGGAGCACGTCGGACACAGCTCACCTCGCGTGGGGCGACCCGGCGGGGCCGGCGACAGATTCCCCGCAGTCTTACTACGCCACCCGCCGACCACGGGCCGGGCACCGCCGGCCGACCGGCGAACTAAGGGGTGGGTAGGGGCCCGCTAGGGGAAGTGAGCAGGCTGCCGGGTCGGTTAGCGTCCACCGCGAGCCGATGACGTTGCCAGCTGGAGACCGCTGCGTCCAGCCGCCGTGGGACGGCCGGGGAACCGCTGGTCCTCCTGGATTGGGAAGTGGGAAGTCATGAGTGGTCAGCCGTCGACGGTGCCGGAGTTCCCCGAGTGGCCGCAGTTCGGTGACGAGGAACGAGCCGGCCTGATCCGTGCCCTCGAACAGGGCCAGTGGTGGCGGATGGGCGGGAGCGAGGTCGACACCTTCGAGGCCGAGTTCGGGGCGTACCACGGCACGCCGCACGCCCTCGCCGTCACCAACGGCACCCACGCCCTGGAGGTCGCCCTCGAGGTGCTCGGCGTCGGGCCCGGCACCGAGGTCATCGTGCCGGCGTTCACCTTCATCTCGTCGTCGCTCGCGGCGCAGCGCCTCGGCGCGGTCGCCGTGCCGGTCGACGTCGACCTCGACACCTACTGCGTCGACCCGGCCGCCGTCGCCGCCGCCGTCACCGACCGCACCAAGGTGATCATGCCGGTGCACATGGCCGGGCAGTTCGCCGACATGGACGCGCTCGACAAGATCGCCGCCGACGCCGGGGTGGCGCTGCTCCAGGACGCCGCGCACGCCCACGGCGCGCAGTGGCAGGGCCGCAAGGTCGGCGAACTCGGCTCGATCGCCGCGTTCAGCTTCCAGAACGGCAAGCTGATGACCGCCGGCGAGGGCGGCGCGGTGCTCTTCCCCGACGAGGAGACCCGCGAGCGCGCCTTCCTCGTGCACAGCTGCGGCCGGCCGCGCACCGACCGCGACTACCTGCACCGCACCACCGGCTCCAACTACCGGATGGGCGAGTTCACCGCCGCCGTGCTGCGCGCCCAACTCGCCCGCCTCGCCGGCCAGATCGACGTACGC
Source organism: Micromonospora haikouensis (assembly GCF_000876225.1). Lineage (NCBI taxonomy): Bacteria > Bacillati > Actinomycetota > Actinomycetes > Micromonosporales > Micromonosporaceae > Micromonospora > Micromonospora haikouensis. The sequence goes on from NZ_JXSX01000001.1 coordinate 2,573,224, forward strand.
GAGCAGCGCTGGCCGCTGCTGGCCGGCCTGCTCGCCGAGATCCCCGGCGTGGTCCCGCAGACCATCGACCCGCGCACCGACCGCAACCCGCACTACATGGCCATGTTCCGCATCCCGGGGATCACCCCGGAGCGCCGCCGCGCCGTGGTCGACGCGCTCATCGCCCGGGGCGTGCCCGCGTTCGTGGCGTTCCGGGCCATCTACCGGTGCGAGGGGTTCTGGAAGGCCGGCGCCCCCGACGAGACCGTCGAGCAGATCGCCGCCCGCTGCCCCAACGTCGAGCAGATCCACTCCGACTGCGTCTGGCTGCACCACCGCACCCTGCTCGGCACCGAGCAGCAGATGCACGACATCGCCGCCGTGCTGGCCGACGTCCTCGCCGGATGACCACCCCGCCGCCGGCCGTCTCCGGCGTCGCCGTGCCGCCCGGCGGCCCGATCCGGGTCGCCGTGGTCGGCCTCGGCTGGGCCGGCCGGGAGATCTGGCTGCCCCGGCTCGCCGCGCACCCGGCCTTCGAGGTGACGGCCCTGGTCGACCCGCAGCCGGCCGTCCGGGAAGCCGCCCGCGACACCCACGCGGTGCCCTTCGCGTACGCCGACGTCGACGACCTGCCCGCCGGAGCGGCGGACCTGGTGGTGGTGGCCGTGCCCAACCACCTGCACGCCGCCGTCGCCGCCCGGCTGCTGCGCCGGGGCGTACCCGTGTTCCTGGAGAAGCCCGTCTGCCTCAGCTCCGCCGAGGCGGCGCTGCTGGCCGACGCGGAGCGCGCCGGCGGCGCGGTGCTGCTGGCCGGCAGCGCCGCCCGGTGGCGCGCCGACGTGCGGGCCCTCGCCGACGCCGCCGCCGAGCTGGGCCCGATCCGGCACGTCGACGTGGCATGGGTCCGCGCCCGGGGGGTGCCCGACGCGGGCGGCTGGTTCACCCGCCGCGACCTCTCCGGCGGCGGCGCGCTCGTCGACCTCGGCTGGCACCTGCTCGACACGGTGCTGCCGCTGCTCGGCCCGGCCACCCGGATCACCCACGCCGTCGGCAGCGTCTCCGCCGACTTCGTCAACGACACCGCCGCGCACGCCGTCTGGCGCGACCCCGCCGGTTCCGCCGCTGCCGCAGGCGCGCTACGGGGCGACGGTTCGGTCGGCGGGTCGCGGGGCGACGTCGAGGACACCGCGCGGGGGTTCCTGCTCACCGCCGACGGTGCGTCCGTCGCCGTGCACGCCTGCTGGGCGTCGCACGAGGCGCTGGACCGCACCACCATCACCGTGCAGGGCGCCGCCGGCACGGCCACCCTGCGCTGCACGTTCGGGTTCAGCCCGAACCGGGAGCCGACGCCGGTGCTCACCCGCACCCGCGACGGCGAGACCGTCGCGCTGCCGCTGCCGGCCGAGCCGATCGGCACCGAGTACGACCGCCAACTCGATGCCCTGCCCGGCCTGCTCGCCGCCCCGGCCAGCCGGGGCGCGGCCGTCGCCGAGGCACACCGGACCATCGACATCATCGAACGGATCTACCGCACCGCCCGGCCCACCGAGCCGGAGCGGGAGCACGCGCTGGCGGGCCAACGCGACCGGTGAGAACCACCGGCGACCTCACTCGCTCCGGGGAGCAGCCATGACCCATCCACCGTCCACCGTCGACGTCACCCTCCCGCCGCCGCCCGCCCGGGGCCCGATCCGCGCGGTCGTGTTCGACCTCGACGGCGTCGTGGTCGACAGCTCGGCCGTCATGCGCGAGGCGTTCAGCATCGCGTACGCCGAGGTGGTGGGCGACGGGCCCGCGCCGTTCGAGGAGTACAACCGGCACATGGGCCGGTACTTCCCGGACATCATGCGGCTGATGGGGCTGCCGCTGGAGATGGAGGAGCCGTTCGTCCGGGAGAGCTACCGGATGGCGCACCTCGTGCCGCTGTTCCCCGGCGTACGCCAGACCCTGGAGGAGCTGCACGGCCGGGGCGTCCGGATGGCCATCGCCACCGGCAAGAGCGGCCCCCGGGCCCGCTCGCTGCTCGACACGCTCGGCGTACTGGACCTGTTCGACCAGGTGATCGGCTCCGACGAGGTGGCCCGCCCGAAGCCGGCCCCGGACATCGTCCTCGCCGCCCTCGGCCACCTCGACGTGCCGCCGGAGCAGGCCATGATGGTCGGCGACGCGGTGATCGACCTGCTCAGCGGCCGGGACGCCGGCGTCACCACGGTCGCCACCACCTGGCACGGCGGGGACGTCGCCGTCCTGCTCGCCGCCGGCCCGGACGTGGTCGTCCACGCGCCGACGGACCTGCTGGCGTACTGCCCGGCGGCCCTGGTCCCCTGACCCGCCCGCCCTGGGCGCGCGGCGGCGCTGACCCGCGCGGCGGCGGCGCGGTCGGGCGGGGCGGGCGGTCGGGCGCGGTCGGCATGTCGGCGACATGGCGGTATCGAGTCGGCCTGGATCCCGCGATGTCGGCGACATGGCGGGGCGACCCGCCGGCCCCGGACCCCGGCGGCGTGGCGGCGTGGCGTTCGGCGGGCGTGGCGGCCGGTCAGGGGAGGCGGTACACGGAGACGTGGTCGCGCGACTCGGCGGTGAACTCGCCGCCGGCCCAGTCCGCGTGCCGCGACTCCAGCTCGAAGCCGGCCAACTGCGCCATCAGGTCCAGCTCCGCCGGCCAGATGTAGCGGTGCGGCGTGCGGAACACCTGCGCCTCGGTGTCCTCGCCGAACCTGAAGTGGTGCGACACGACGTGCTGGCGCAGCACGTCGTAGGTGTCCAGGCCGATGTAGCCGGGCTCGCAGTGCCAGACCGTGGCCTGCCGGCCCGGCGGGAGCTGGCGCAGCTCCGGCACCCACAGCTCGATCACGAACCGGCCTCCCGGGCCGAGGTGGCGGGCCGCGTTGCGGAAGCAGGCGACCTGCTCGGCCTGGGTGAGCAGGTTGGCGATCGTGTTGAAGACCAGGTAGACGAGCGTGTACGCCCCCGGCGCGACGGTGGTGGCCATGTCCCCGACGACCACGGGCAACGCCGCCTCGTCCACCTTCGTCCGTAGCCTGTCGACCATGGCGGTGGACAGCTCGATGCCGGTGACGGGCACCCCGCGCTCGGCGAGCGGCACGGCCACCCGGCCGGTGCCGACGGCGAACTCCAGCGCCGCCCCGCCGCCCGCGAGCGCGGCGAGCCGGTCCACGGTCGGCCTCAGCACCTCGGGGGCGAACATGCCGACGCCCGGCGTGTCGTAGCGCGCGGCGGCGTCTGCGTCCCAGATGTCTTCCTGCCTCATGGGCCGACGATCGCCCCGCAACGGCACGCTGTCCACCCGATTACCCGTCGACGCGACGGGTGTCGAAGGGGGCACCGGGTGCCGGTCGCCGGATTCTTCGCGGAGCGCAGGCCGAGGGGCGGGCACCGGTAGGTCCCCGCCCCTCGGATCGACTCACCCGGTCAGCTGTGTCACCAGGCAGTGCCGCAGGACTTCGCGGTGCCGGTCGCCGGCACGAACGCCATCGCGTCCCAGGCGATGTCGACCTCGCCGTTCGCGCCGGTGATCCTGTTGCTGAGCTGTACGCGCGCACGCGGCCCGAGGGTGTGGCGGCCGAGGCTCACCCACCGGTCGGCGCCCTGGGTGGCTGAGTCCTGGTTGACCACGCAGGTGCGCTCCTGGTCGCGGGGGTCGTTGTAGATGCCGATACCCGGCTGGATCAGGTATTCGGCCGCCGTCTCGTTGGCGCCGTGCGACGGCAGGTGCACCACGATGTCCCAGCTCTGGATGCCACTGCGAATGTTCGGCGTCCACGTGCCGACCACCTGGTGCAGCGGCGCGTCGCTGTCGTCGACGCTGTGGGTGAACCACATGTGGCCGAGATAGCCCGCCCCGAGCTGATGGACGTCGATGTCTGCGTAGAAGCTGTTCCCGTCGCCCGCAGGAGACCCGAGGCGGAGGGTGAACTTGCCGCCCCAGCTCTGCCCCGCGCAGCCCAGCGGATTGATCGACGAGTCCTTCAGGTCGTCGACCACCAGAGCCCCGCTCGCCGAGAACGGAGTGCACCGCTTCGGATAGACCGCCTTGACGGCCGGCTCTGCCGAACCCACCGCGTACACCAGCTTCTCGGTGCTCAGCGGGGCGGCCTCGGACGCCCAGCTGGTGCTGCCGTGCCACCAGCAGGACTCGTCGCAGCCCGAGTTGTCCCCGAACGGGGAGCAGTTGTTCGCCGCACCGCAGAACTGGTACCTGCTCGGCAGGCTCAGCTGGTTGCTCGACGATCCGAACAGCGGCTTGGAGTACTTCGTCACCGGATCGATCCACTGCCACTGCGGCACCTCGGCCCAACCCATGATCCGCTCCGGGTAGGACCAGTCCGACGGGTGGCTGGCGTCGTCGGTGTTGATGCGCAGGAACGGCGCCCGGTTCGCCGGGTACGACGGGTTGGCCGGGTTGTTGAACCACCCGAGCCCGTAGTTCCCGTTGGCGCCCGGCTCGCCCCGCGGGTGCACGCCGCTGTTGTAGCCCCAGACCGCCAGGAACCAGTTCTCGATGTAGCGGGGGTCGTTGGTGTTGACCGATATGCCGAGCGACTGCACCTGGTTGAACTTCTCGACGAGGATCCGCAGACCGGCGGCGATGTTCGCGGCGTAGTCGCTCGAGATGGCCACCCGCTCGGCCTCGGTCCACTTCGTCGAGTCCCAGGTCATGCCGTCGGTGACCTGGGAGATGCCGTATCCGCAGTCGCTGCTGTCGTAGTCGATGTAGTCCCACCCCCACGAGCTGCTGCTGCGGCTGCCGTAATAGTCGGAGACGAGGGGGTTGCCGCCGTCGCCCGGCGCGGCATGCCAGGAAGCCTGTGCCATGTTGGTCTCCTGGGCCAGCACCGCCAGCATCACCTGCGCGGGCACCCGCGGCCCGGACGGCAACGGGAAGAGCCCCTGCGGGGTGTACGCCGGCCCGCCGGTCTTCAGGTAGTTCGCCGGTCGGGAGACGGTCAACTTGCCCTGCACGGCGAGGTCCACCGCCCACTCCACCTGGTTGGCGCTCGGCTGGAGCACCTGGCGGCGAATGTCGTTGCGGGGAACCGCGCAGGTCGGCCGGAAGAAGGGGTTGGTGATGACCTCTCCGGTGATCTGCGCGCTGGGGGCCTGCCGCCGACCGGCCCGGGGAGCGGCGACGTCCGCTGGAGCCTTCGGCGTGGTGGTCACCGTGTGCCGGCTCTCCCGGCCGCTCCTCGTGGCCCGGACCGTGACGTCGAGGCGGGTTCGGCGGTCGGCCTGACCCGTCTCGACCGGGCTGGCCGACATCAGCAGCAGGTGTCCCTCCCGAGAGGCCACCCGGGTCTTGTCGCCGGCCGTGAGCAGCACCAGGTCGGCGGGGTGCCGGCGGATTCCGGCGATGTCGCCGACGAGGGCGTTGCGACCGCCCGAAAGGCCGACCAGTTCGAGGCCGGTGGCCCGGCCAGTGCCGAGCACGGTGTGCCGGCGGCCGTCGTACCGGTGGGCGCTCGCCCGGGCCTCGACGCCCGGCTTCGCCTCGTCCACGGTCAGCACGTCGACCGCGCCGGCAGCCGTCACCCGCACGGCGAACGGCTGCCCGCCCGGGTCGGCCAGCTTGGTGAGCTTGCCGGCCCGGAGCCGGTGCAGACCGCCCCGGAGGATGCCGTAGTCGCCCTCGGCCGCCGGTGCCGCGTTGGTGAACTGCCCGGCCAGGCGGACCGTCGAGGTCACCTTGCCGGCTGCCGCGTCGATGGCGATGACCTCGGTGGTCTGTTGGTCGACGTCGGTGGGCCGGGTGACCAGCACGCGTTCACCGGCCCCGCAGGACGGGTTGTAGTACGCCAGCTGAACCCGTTCCTTCAGCGGAACGACCTTGCCGTTGGTCAGGTCGACCACCGCGACGTAGGCGCCCTTGGTGGCCAGTTCCGGCTTGTTGCTGTACGAGGTCGGCGCGTACACCGCGACGGCACGCTTGCCGGAGCCGGTGACACAGACGCTGCCCGTCCAGTTGCCGACGTCGGGGAGACCGGCATTCAGTGTGGTCAGGTTCGACCAGGCGAAGGCGTCCCGCTCCCGGGCCACGAACAGGTGGAAGCCGCTTCGGTCACCGGCCCCGGCGACCAACTGGTCTCTGGAGCCGGCCCAGTCGGGGCCGAGCGAGGCGTCCGGGTCGGCGAGCGCCCCCCGGCTCAGGGTCTCGGCGGGGACCGGTGAGATCGGCCGGGCGGCCACAGGCTGGGGAACGACAAGCACCGAGGCGCTCATCGCGACCACCGCACCGAGCGCACCAAGGACGACCGGTCGCGCCGGTCGGTCACGCTTCAGTTCCACTTGGTGCACTCCAGTTGCTCGTCGGGATCGTTGTTCGGAGTGGGAGGGTCCCCCGAGCCGACCACGTACCAGCAGGCCCGCACCGACTTGTTCCAGTCCGTCATCGCCGAGCGCCACAGGTTGACCCCGGCCGTCGTGTAGTTGACGTACGCGTCAGGGAAGAGCGGGGACGGTGCCGCTGGCTTGCGCATCTCGTTCGCGCCGTACTGGGTCAGCTCCCAGAACTGGAACTCCACCTCCCAATACGTCTCGTCGAAGGTGATCAGCCAGTCCGTCCAGGTCGACTGGCAGCTCGGTGAGTAGTAGAGCGTGCTGGTGCCTTCCAACAGCTTGACGCTGTCCTCGGGCGACTCGACGAGGATCCGTTGGTCGTCGGCGACCACCTTGTCGGCCAGGCAACCCGCGTCACCGGCCCACTTGCCCTCGCACGTCTCCGCCTTGCAGCTCGCAGCCCGGGCCGCCTGCGGTGGGGTGACAGCCGCGCCACCGACTGCCAGCACGATGGTGAGAGCGGTCGCCGACCCGAGGATGCGCGACCACCGGCTGCGCACGGCGGATGCGGCCGAGGCGAGCCTGCTCATGCCGCGCATGGGCCACTTCTCGATGGGGCTGGGTGAAGTCCGAGAGTCATCATGTCGCCAGCGTCCCCGGGGCCGTCACGGCCGGATCATCGTCCCGTCATCAGCGCCGACGGAGTGCCCTTCCTCTCACCCCAGTGCGGTGCGGACGGCCTCCGGTGGGACGTCCGCCACCAGCTCCGGCCCGGCCGGGCCGTCGAGGACGAACGACAGGCCCGCCGTGGCCTTCTTGTCGCGCCGCATGAGCGCGACCAGCTCGTCGTGGTCCACGTCGGAGGGCAGCTCCGTGTCCAGGCCGTAGCCGGCGACCACCTCGTGGTGCTCGGCGACCCGCTCGGGGCCGATCCGACCGAGGACGCCGGCGAGCCGGCCCGCGAAGACCGTGCCGACGCCGACGGCCTCGCCGTGCCGCAGCCGGAAGCCCGTGGCGACCTCCAGCGCGTGCCCCAGCGTGTGGCCGTAGTTGAGGATGTGCCGCAGCCCCGAGTCGCGTTCGTCGGCGGCGACGACCCGCGCCTTGAGCGCCACGCACGCGGCGATCTGCTCCGCGACGGGCCGCCCGCGCAGGTCGCCCGCGCCGATGAAGTGGGCGCGGGCGATCTCCCCGTACCCGTTGCGCCGTTCCCGCTCCGGCAGGGTCGTCAGGTGTTCGGTGTCACAGAGCACCGCGCGGGGCTGCCAGTAGACGCCGACGAGGTTCTTGCCCTCCGGCAGGTTCACCGCCGTCTTCCCGCCGACGCTGGCGTCGACCTGGGCCAGCAGCGACGTCGGCAGGTGGATGACGGCGATCCCCCGGTGGTAGAGGCCGGCGGCCAGCCCCACCACGTCGGTGGTGGTGCCGCCGCCGCAGGAGACCACCGCGTCGGTGCGGGTCAGCCCGAACTCGGCGAACGCCCGGCACAGCTGTTCCACCGTGGCGAGGGTCTTGTCGTGCTCGCCGTCGCGGGCCGGCACCACCCGGTGGGGCACGCCCGGGTCGGGCGTCCACTCCGGCGGCCGGGCCGAGACCACGACGACCCGCCGCGCGCCGATCCGCGCCACCGCCGCCGGCAGCCGGTGGCGCACGCCCGGCCCGATCAGCACCGGGTAGGCGCGCTCGCCGAGCGCCACCTCGATCCGCGCGGGGGTCTCCGTCACCTGCATGCGGCTGCTCTCTCCTCCGACTCGGGTGCGCGGCGGACCAGCGTCAGCCGCAGCGCCAGCGCTGCCAGCGCGTCGACGTCCGGGGCGATGCCCCACCGGTCGTGGCTGAGCTGGGCGTGGTGGGCCAGCAGGAAGCCGCGCGGCGCGTCCGGATGGTCCCGCCCGGCGACGTCGGCGACCCGGTCCAGGTAGCGCCGCCACGCGGCCTCGGCCGTCCCGCCCGGCGGCAGGTCGTCCGCCGCGAGGACGATCTTGTCCGCCCCGGCGGCGGCCTGCGCGGCCAGTTCCCGGCGGTGCGCCCCGGTGAGCGTCGCGCCGCGGTCCTGCCAGTGCAGGAAGAGGAACGCGGCCCGGTCGGCCGCCGGCAGCAGCCCGGCCAGGTGCCGCAGGTGCGCCACGGCCAGCGGCAGCTCCGCGCCGGGCAGCCACGGCCCGTCCCCGGCGAGCAGGGCCAGCGCCAGGTCGCTGCCGGCCTGCGCGAGGGGTCCGCCCCGGGCCGGATCGCGGACCACGTGCGCCTCGTCGACCAGGGAAAACCCTCGGTCGTACGCGCGCAGCCCGGCCCGGACCACGTCGAGCCCCGCCGCCGACGCGCGGATGCCGAGGCGCAGCCGCGGCCCGGCGGCGGAGCCGGCCGGGGCGACCGGGGCGCCGGTGGGGTCGAGCCGGTCGTAGAACCAGCCGGACCCCGGGTCGGCGCGGCGGGCGGCGGCGACCAGCCCGGCGACGACGGTGCCGACCAGCTCGGCCGCCCCGGCGTCCGGGCAGCCGCCGGCCGGCACGGCCAGGCGGGCGAACAACCACGAGCGTTCCAACGACGGCACCTCGACTGACGGAAGGTGGGGCATGGGCACGACGGTCTGCGCAGGCTCGCCCCATCATCACCTCCGCCGCAGGTCGCGCCGGTCGGTCGGCGGCCGGAACTGGGGACGGGTTAGGGGTGCGACAGGGGTAGGTCGCCGCCACGACGCTGGGAAGACTTGTGCCGTTACGGCGAGCGAGGTCTACGCCGCGGATGGGGAGTCTCGCCGAGCGGACGGATGGTGACATGCTTCGGAGCGACCTGGTCCAGCCGTTGCCCGGTCTGCTGAAGGCGCACGCGGAGGAGTTCGGGGACCGGGTCGCGTTCCGCGACGACCGCCGCGCCGTCCGGTACGCCGAGCTGGCGGCGCGTACCGCCCGGCTGGCGGGGCACCTGGCGGCGGCGGGGGTGGGCCGGGGCGAGCGGGTGGCGTTCTGCCTGGGCAACCGGGTGGAGACGGTCGAGACGTGGCTGGCGGTCACCCGGGCCGCCGCGGTCGGCGTACCGCTGAACCCGCGCTGCACCGACGCGGAGCTGGCCCATCTGCTGGACGACTCGGGCGCGGTGCTGGTCGTCACCGACCCGGAGCACCTCGACCAGCTGCTGCGGCTGCGCGCCGACCGCCCCGCCCTGCGCCTCTGGGTCACCGGCGACGGCGTGGCCCCCGACGACGTGGCCGCCTGGGGCGAGCTGGTCGACGCCGAACCGGGCGTGCCGGCCCGCGACGACCTGGGCCTCGACGAGGTCGCCTGGATGCTCTACACCTCGGGCACGACGGGCCGGCCCAAGGGCGTGCTCTCCACGCAGCGCACCTGCCTGTGGTCGGTGGCGTCCTGCTACGTGCCGATCCCCGGCCTCACTGGCGACGACCGGGTCGTGTGGCCGCTGCCGCTGTTCCACAGCCTGTCCCACATCGGTTGCGTGCTCAGCGTCACCGCCGTCGGCGCGAGCGCCCGGCTCGTCGACGGCTTCTCCGCCGACGACGTGCTGGCCGCCGTCGCCGAGGACTCCGCGACGGTGCTGGCCGGCGTGCCCGCCATGTACCACCACCTGGTCACCGCCGCCCGCAGCACCGGCTTCCGCGCCCCCGACCTGCGGGTGTGCCTGGTCGGCGGGGCGATCACCACCGGGGCGCTGCGCCGGGCGTTCGAGGAGGTCTTCGACGCGCCGCTGCTCGACGCGTACGGCAGCACCGAGACCTGCGGCTCGATCGCGATCACCCGCCCGGACCGGCCCCGGGTCGAGGGCTCCTGCGGGCAGCCCGTGCCCGGCGTCGAGGTGCGCCTGGTCAGCCCGCAGACCGGGGTGGACGTCCCGGCCGGCGTCGAGGGCGAGGTGTGGGTACGCGGCCCGAGCGTCATGCTCGGCTACCACGGCCTGCCCGAGGTGACCGCCGCCGCGCTGCGCGACGGCTGGTACCGCACCGGGGACCTAGCCCGCCGCGACGCCGACGGCAACCTCTTCGTCACCGGCCGACACCAGGAGCTGATCATCCGGGGCGGGGAGAAGATCCACCCGGCCGAGGTGGAGGACGCGCTGCGGTCGGTGCCCGGCGTCGCCGACGTGGCGGTCACCGGCCGGCCGCACGAGGTGCTCGGCGAGGTGCCGGTGGCGTTCCTCGTACCCGGCCCGGACGGGTTCGACCCCGCCGCCGCGTACGCGGCCTGCCGGGAGCGGCTGTCCTACTACAAGGTCCCCGACGCGCTGTACGAGATCGACCGGGTGCCCCGCACCGCGTCCGGCAAGGTCACCCGCCGGCTGCTGCTGGCCCGGCCGGCGCGGCTGCGCGCGGTCAACGGCGGCCACCACGACACGCTCAGCCGGGTCACCTGGCAGCCGCTGGACCTGGCCGCCGCCGCCGAGCCCACCGCCGAGGCCAGCGCCGAGCCGACCCCCGGACCGCGTCGCTGGGCGGTCGTCGGGCCGGGCGGCGACGCCCTCGTCGAGGCGCTGGTCGGGGCGTCGGCGGGCGACGTGTTCCGGGCGTACCCGGATCTCGCCGCGCTGGGCGACGACCCGTACGCGCCCGACGTGGCGCTGCTGCCGGCCGGCGTCGCCGACCCGCCGGACCTCGCCGGGCGGCTGGGCGACCTGCTCGCCGACGCCCGGTACGCCGGCACCCGGATCGCGCTGCTGACCACCGGCGCCGTCGACGCGTCCACTCCCGACCGCCCCGACGACCCCGACCTGGTGCCGGCGGCCGTGGCGGCGTGGGCGTGGGGGCGCTGCCTGCACGCCGTGTACCCGGATCGGGTCGTGCTGGTCGACCGGGACGCCGACGACCTGTCGCTGGCCCTGGTGCCGGCCGCCGTGGCCACCGGCGTCGCGCAGGTCGCGCTGCGCGCCGGCGCGGCCCGGCACCCGGCCCTCGGGCCGGCCCCCGCCCGCGCGCCCCGGCGGCCGGCGACGGTGGTCGACCCGGCCGCCCCGGCGGTGGTGACCGGGGTCGACGGGCCGACCGGCGCGGCGCTGGCCCGGCACCTGGTCGCCGCGCACGGCGCCCGCCGGCTGCGGCTGGCGCACGCCGGCCCACCCGACGACGCCGCCCTGCGGCGACTCGTCGCGGACCTGACCGACGCGGGCGCGACGGTCACCCCGCTGGACGCCGACGCCGACACCGACGGAGCGCCCGCCGGTGCCGTCGCCGCCGACGGGCCGCTCGGCGCGGTCCTGCTCTGTCCGTCGGCCGCCGACCTCGCCGACGACGCCGCCGTCGCGGCGCTGCTGACCCTCGCCGGGGCGCTCGACGCCCGGACCCGGCACGCCGCCGCCACGGCGTTCACCGTCGCCGTCCCGGCGGCCCTGCTGCTCGGCGCGGCCGGGCGGGAGCGGGCCGCGGCGGCCGTCGCGGCCCTGCACGCCCTCGTCGCCCGCCGCCGCGCGGCGGGCCTGCCCGCCCGGCTGATCGGCACGACCGACCCGGCCGCGCCGCCGCAGCCGGCCGATCCCGCCACGCCGCCGCAGCCGACCGACGCCGCCGGCCGGCGGGTCGACCCCGCCGCGCCGCCGCACACGGCCGGCGCCGGTGCCCCGGCGGGCGGGACCGCCGTCGACCTCGCCGCGTTCGACGTCGCCCACGACGGCGACGACCCCGTGCTGCTCGCCGTGCCGGCCGACGCGACCCACCCCGCCTGGCGGCCCCCCGCGCGCGCGGCGGGCGAGGGCGGCGACGCGGCCGAGCTGCGCCGCCGGCTGGCCGGCCTGACCACCGCCGAGGGTGACCGGCTCCTGCTCGACCTGGTCCGCGCCGCCACCGCCGACGTCGCCGGCCTGCCCGGCCCGGCCGCCGTCCGCCCCGGCCGCGCGTTCAAGGAACTGGGCTTCACCTCCGTCGGTGCGGTCGCCCTGCGCGACCGGCTGGCCCGGGCCACCGGGGTACGGCTGTCCGCCACGGCCGCGTTCGACCACCCGAGCCCGGACGCCCTCGCCCGGCACGTCGCCGCCCGGCTGCGCGGCGGCCCGGACGCCCCCGTCGCCCCGGCCGGGCCGGCCACCGCGCCCGACGCCGACGATCCCGTGGTCATCGTCGCGATGGCCTGCCGCCTGCCCGGCGGCGTCGGCTCCCCGCAGGAGCTGTGGGACCTGGTCGCCGAGGGCCGGGAGGGGCTCACCGGGTTCCCCACCGACCGGGGCTGGGACCTGGCGCACCTGTTCTCCGACGACCCCGACGCCCCCGGCACCTCGTACGTGCGCGTCGGCGGGTTCCTGCCCGACGCGGCGGACTTCGACGCCACCCTCTTCTCGATCAGCCCCCGCGAGGCGCTGGCCATGGACCCGCAGCAGCGGCTGCTGCTGGAGACCTCCTGGGAGCTGTTCGAGCGCGCCGGCATCGACCCCACCTCGCTGCGGGGCAGCGCCACCGGCGTCTTCACCGGCGTCATGCACCACGACTACGCCGCCAACCTGCGCCAGGCCCCGCCCGGCACCGAGGGCTACCTGGGCGTCGGCACCGCCGGCAGCGTCGTCTCCGGCCGCGTCGCGTACGCGCTGGGGCTGGAGGGGCCGGCGGTCACCGTGGACACCGCCTGCTCGTCGTCGCTGGTGTCGCTGCACCTGGCCGCCCAGGCGCTGCGCGCCGGAGACTGCGACCTCGCGGTCGCCGGTGGCGTCGCGGTGATGGGCACCCCGCAGGCGTTCGTCGAGTTCAGCCGGCAGCGCGGGCTCGCCCCCGACGGCCGGTGCAAGGCGTTCGCCGACGCCGCCGACGGCACGGGCTGGTCCGAGGGCGTCGCCGTGCTGCTGCTGGAACGCCGCTCCGCCGCCCGCCGCAACGGCCACCCGGTGCTCGCCGTGCTGCGCGGCAGCGCGGTCAACTCGGACGGGGCGTCCAACGGGCTGACCGCCCCCAACGGCCCCGCCCAGGAACGGGTCATCCGGCGGGCGCTGGCCAACGCCGGGCTCACCGGGGCCGACGTGGACGTCGTGGAGGCGCACGGCACCGGCACCCGGCTCGGCGACCCGATCGAGGCGCAGGCGCTGCTGGCCACGTACGGTGCGGGGCGCGGCGACGCCGAGCCGCTGCGGCTGGGCTCCCTGAAGTCGAACCTCGGCCACACCCAGGCCGCCGCCGGCGCCGCCGGGGTGATCAAGATGGTGCTCGCCCTGCGGCACGGCACGCTGCCGGCGACCCTGCACGTGGACGCCCCGACGTCCGAGGCGGACTGGGCCGGCGGCGCGGTGGAGCTGCTCACCGAGGCGCGCCCGTGGCCGGCGGTGGACCGGCCGAGGCGGGCGGCGGTCTCGTCGTTCGGCATCAGCGGCACCAACGCCCACGTGATCATCGAGGCGCCCCCCGCCGCCGACGACGAGGAGACCGCCGCCGACCTGGCCGCCCCGGGCACCACCCGCCGCCGGCCGCCGGTGCCGTGGCCGCTGTCCGCCGCCACCGGCGAGGCGCTGCGCGACCAGGCGGCCCGCCTGCTCGCCTGGCTCGACGGCCCCGGCGCGGACGCCGACCCGGCCGACGTCGGGCACGCGCTGGCCACCACCCGCGCCGCCCTGGAACACCGGGCCGTGGTGCTGGCCGGCGACCCGGCCGCCGCCCGCGCCGGGCTGACCGCGCTGACCCGGGGCGAGGCGGAACCCGACACCGCCGCCGTGCTCACCGGCCGCGTCGCCGACGGCCGGCTCGGCCTGCTCTTCGGCGGGCAGGGCGGCCAGCGCCCCGGGATGGGCCGCGAGCTGCGGGCCGCGTACCCGGTCTTCGCGGAGACGTTCGACGCCGCCTGCGCCGAGCTGGACCGCTGCCTCGCCGGGCACGCCCCGCACCCCGTCGCCGACGTGGTCGCCGCCGCCGACGGCACCGACCTCGCCGCCCGGCTCGACGACACCCTCTACACCCAGCCGGCCCTGTTCGCCTTCGAGGTGGCCCTCCACCGGCTGCTGGAGTCCTGGGGCGTACGCCCCGACGCGCTGCTCGGCCACTCCGTCGGCGAGCTGGCCGCCGCGCACGTCGCCGGGGTGTTCTCCCTCGCCGACGCGGCGGCGCTGGTGGCCGCCCGCGCCCGGCTGATGCAGCAGCTCCCCGACGGCGGCGCGATGGTCGCCGTGGAGGCCGACGAGGCGGAGGTGGCCGCCCACCTCACCGACCGGGTCGGGCTCGCCGCCGTCAACGGGCCGCGCAGCGTCGTCCTCTCCGGCGACACCGACGCGGTGCTGGCCGTCGCCGCGACCCTGCGCGCCGCCGGCCGGCGCACCAGCCGGCTGCGGGTGTCGCACGCGTTCCACTCGCCGCGCATGGAGCCGATGCTCGACGCGTTCCGTGCCGTGGCCGCCGGCCTCACCTACCGCACCCCGCACCTGCCCGTGGTGTCCAACGTGACCGGTCGGCCGGTCGACCCGGCCCGGCTCTGCTCGCCGGAGCACTGGGTGGAGCACGTGCGCGGCACCGTCCGCTTCCTCGACGGGATGCGCGCCCTGCGCGGGCTGGGGGTCACCACGTTCCTGGAGGTCGGCCCCGGCGGGGTGCTCACCGCGATGGCCCAGGACTGCCTCGCCGACGACACCGCCGACGAGCTGGCCTTCGTGCCCGCCGTGCGGACCGTCGACGGCGAACCGGACGCGCTGGTCGCCGCCGTGGCGCGGCTGCACGTGCGCGGCGTCGCCGTGGACCCGGCCGCCCCCGCCGGCCCAGGGCCGCGCCGCCGGGTCGACCTGCCCACGTACGCGTTCCAGCGCCGGCACTACTGGCTGCCGTACTCGGCGGTGGCCGGCGGACCCGCCGACGTGGGGCTGGCCGACGCCGGGCACCCGCTGCTCGGCGCGGTGCTGCCCGTCGCCGGCACCGGGCAGGTCGTCTGCACCGGGCGGGTCGCCGCCGCCACCCACCCGTGGCTGGTCGCGCCCGACGCCGACGGGCCGGCGCTGCTGCCCGCCACCGCCCTGCTGGACGTGTTCGCCCACCTCGGCGTGCTGCTCGACCTGCCCACCGTGGAGCGGCTGCGCGTCCCCGCGCCGGTGCCGCTGCCCGCCGGCCTCTCCGTCGACGTGCAGGTCACCGTCGACGCGCCCGACGAGCACCCGCGCCGGGTGGCGCGCTGCCACGTGCGGGCCGCCGACGGCCAGCCGTGGCGGGAGGTCGCCGAGGCCGTCCTCGCCCCCGCCGACCACCAGGCCGGACCGGCCGCCGCCGCGGCGGTGTGGCCGCCCACCGGGGCCCGGCCCGTCGACCTGGACACCCCGCAGCGGCGGGCGCTCGCCGGCGACCTGGCCCGGGCCGCCTGGGTCGCGGGGGACCGGCTCTGCGTCGACGTACGCCTGCCGGAGGACGCCCGGGACGCCGACGCCGACCGGTACGCGGTGCACCCGCTGGTGCTGGACGCGGCCCTGCGCCTGCTCCCGCTCGCCGGCTTCGCCCCCGCCGCCGGGGCCGCGGCGCGGCCGACCGCGACCGACTGGGCGGGGGTGCGCGTGCACGCCACCGGCGCGCACGCCCTGCGGGTCGTGCTCGCCCCCGCCGGGGCGGACGCGGTCACCCTCTCCGCCGTCGACGACGCCGGTGCCCCCGTGCTCGACGTGGAGCGGGTGGTGCTGCGCGCCGTGGCCGCCCCGGCCCCCGACGGCCCGGCCCCCGCCGCCGCCCCCGCAGGCCTGTACGCCGTGGACTGGCTGCCCGCCGCAGCCCCGGCGACGCCGGTGCCCGCCTGGGCGCTCGCCGACGGCGCGCCGCCGGCCGGCCCACTGCCGCCGCTGCTGGTGCTGCGGGTCGGCGACGGCGACCCGGCCGCGCCGGTGCCCGACCGGGCGCACGCCGTCGGCCTGGACACCCTCGGCGTGCTCCAGCGCTGGCTGGCCGACCCCCGTGCCGAGAGCACCCGGCTCGCCGTCGCCGTCCGCGACGGCGACCCCGCGCACGCGACCGTCGCCGGGCTGGTCCGCGTCGCCCAGGCCGAGCACCCCGACCGGTTCCTGCTGCTGCGCCTCGACGCGGCCGACGACGCGGGGATCCGCACGGCCCTGGCCGCCGGCCCCGACGAGCCGGAGGTCGCCGTCCGCGACGGCCGGGCCCTGCTGCCCCGGCTGCGCCCCGTCGAGCCCCCCGCCGGCGGTACGCCGCCCCCGGCCCCGACCGGCGGCGTGCCCGCGCCCGCCGCCGGCCCGCTGCCGGCGTCGACCGCTCCCGGCTCGACCGCCGCCGGGCCGCTGCCCGCGCTGGCCGGCGGGACCGTCCTCGTCACCGGCGGCACCGGCGGGATCGGTCGGCACGTCGCCACCCACCTGGCCGCCGCCCACGGCGTCGCCGAGCTGGTGCTGGTCAGCCGCACCGGCCGGCACGCCGACTGGATGGACGCGCTCACCGCCGCCGGGACGACCGTGCGGGTCGTCGCCGCCGACGTCGCCGACCGGGCCGCCCTCGACGCGGTCCTCGCCCCGCTCGCCGGCCGGCTCACCGCCGTCGTGCACGCCGCCGGGGCCACCGACGACGCCCTGCTCACCGGCCTCGACGCCGCCCGCTGGGAGCGGGCCCTGCGCTCCAAGGTGCACGGCGCGTGGCACCTGCACGAGCTGACCGCCGGCCTCGACCTGGCCGCGTTCGTGCTGTTCTCCTCCGCGTCGGCCGTGTTCGGCAGCCCCGGGCAGGGCAACTACGCGGCCGGCAACGCGTTCCTCGACGCCCTCGCCGCGCACCGCCGCGCCCACGGCCTGCCCGCCACCGCCCTCGCCTGGGGCCTGTGGGCCGAGCCCGAGGGGATGGCCGGCGCGCTCACCGCCGCCGACCTGGCCCGCCTCGCCCGGGGCGGCACCCGCCCCCTGGACACGGCCGCCGGCCTGGCCCTGTTCGACGCCGCCCTGCACGCCGACCGGCCCGCGCTGGTGCCGATCGGGCTGGACCTGGCCGCCGTCCGGGCTGCCGGGGAGGCGCCCGCCCTGCTGCGGGCCCTGCTGCCCCCGCCGCCGCGCCGGGCCGTCAACGCCGACCCCGCGCCCGCCTCCGCCGCCGGGTTCGCCGACCGGCTCGCCGGCCGCACCGAACCCGAACGGGCCGCCGCGCTGCTCGACCTGGTGCGCGCCCGGTGCGCCACCGTCGTCGGGCACACCGGCGGCGAGCAGATCGAGCCGCGCCGCCCGTTCAAGGACCTGGGCTTCGACTCGCTGATGGCCGTGGAGCTGAGCAACCGGCTCTCCGCCGCCACCGGCGTCCGGCTCGCCCCGCACGCCGTGTTCAACCACCCCACCCCGGAGCTGCTCGCCGCGCACCTGCACGCCCGGCTGCTCGGCACCACCGCCGCCGAGGTCGCCGACGCCACCACCGTCGCCGCCGACGAACCCGTCGCCGTCGTCGCCATGGCCTGCCGGTTCCCCGGCGGCATCGGCTCGCCCGAACAACTGTGGCGGCTGCTCGACGACGGCGGCGACGTCATCGGCGACCTGCCCACCGACCGGGGCTGGCCCGACCTGTACGACCCGGTCCCCGGCACCCCCGGCCGCACCTACGTGCGCTCCGGCGGATTCCTCGCCGGCATCGCCGACTTCGACGCCGCGTTCTTCGGCATCAGCCCCCGCGAGGCGCTGGCCATGGACCCGCAGCACCGGCTGCTGCTGGAGACCTCCTGGGAGGCCCTGGAACGCGCCGGCATCGACCCCGGGACCCTGCGCGGCAGCCGCACCGGCGTGTTCGCCGGCACCCACGGGCAGGACTACGCCGACCAGATCGCCCCCGGCGTCGCCTCCGACGACGGGGAGACCACCGCCGACGAGGGGCACCTGCTCACCGGCACCGCCGGCAGCGTCCTGTCCGGCCGGGTCGCGTACGCCCTCGGGCTGGAGGGGCCCGCCGTCACCGTCGACACCGCCTGCTCGGCGTCCCTGGTCGCGCTGCACCTGGCCGCGCAGGCGCTGCGCGCCGGCGACTGCGACCTGGCCCTCGCGGGCGGCGTGTCGGTGCTGTCCAGCCCCGCCGGGCTCACCGGGTTCAGCCGCCAGCGCGGCCTCGCCGCCGACGGCCGGTGCAAGGCGTTCGCCGAGGACGCCGACGGGTTCGGCATGTCCGAGGGCGTCGGCGTCCTCGTCGTGGAACGCCTCTCCGACGCCCGCCGCCGCGGCCACCCCGTCCTCGCGCTGATCCGGGGCACCGCCGTCAATCAGGACGGGGCGTCCAACGGGCTGACCGCCCCCAACGGGCCCTCCCAGGAGCGGGTCATCCGGGCCGCGCTGGCCGCCGCCGGCCTCACGCCCGCCGACGTGGACGCCGTCGAGGCGCACGGCACCGGCACCCCGCTGGGCGACCCGATCGAGGCCGAGGCGATCCTCGCCACCTACGGCCAACGCCCCGCCGACGCCCCGCCGCTGCTGCTCGGCTCCGTCAAGTCCAACCTCGGGCACACCCAGGCCGCCGCCGGCGTCGCCGGGGTGCTGAAGATGGTCCTCGCCATGCGGCACGGCGTCCTGCCCCGCACCCTGCACGCCCAGCAACGCACCACCCGCGTCGACTGGGCCGCCGGCTCCGTGGAGCTGCTCACCGAGGCCCGCCCGTGGCCGCGCGCCGACCGGCCCGCCCGCGCCGGGATCTCCTCCTTCGGCATCAGCGGCACCAACGCCCACGTCGTCGTCGAGGCCGTCGCCGACGAGCCGCAGCCCGACCCCGCCCCGCCCACTGACCCCGCCGCCCTGCCGTGGCTGCTGTCCGCGCGTACCCCCGGGGCACTGGCCGGGCAGGCCCGCCGGCTGCGCGACCACCTCGCCGACCACCCCGACCAGCCGCCCCGCGACGCGGCCTGGTCGCTGGCCACCACCCGGGCCGCGTTCGACGCCCGGGCCGTGGTCGTCGCCGCCGAACCCGACCGGGTCGCCGCCGCCCTCGACGCGCTCGCCGCCGGCCGCCCCGACCCCGACCTGGTACGCGGCGACGCCACCGCCGCCGGGAAGGTCGTGTTCGTCTTCCCCGGCCAGGGCTCCCAGTGGCCCGGCATGGGCCTCGACCTGCTCGACCAGGCACCCGTGTTCGCCGAGCGGATGGCCGCCTGCGACGCGGCCCTGCGCCCCCACCTGGGCTTCTCCGTGCTCGACGTGCTGCGCCAGGCCCCCGACGCGCCGAGCCTCGACCGGGTCGACGTGGTGCAGCCGGCCCTGTTCGCGACGATGGTGTCGCTGGCCGAGCTGTGGCGCTCCTACGGCGTGCGGCCCGCCGCCGTCGTCGGCCACTCGCAGGGCGAGATCGCCGCCGCCTGCGTCGCCGGGGTGCTCTCCCTGCCCGACGCGGCGAAGGTGGTGGCGCTGCGCAGCCGCGCGATCCGGGCCCTGGCCGGGCACGGGGCGATGGCGTCCGTGGCGCTGCCCGCCGACGTGGTCCGCGACCGCATCGCCCGCCACGGCGACGCCGTCGCCGTCGCCGCCGTCAACGGGCCCGCCGCCGTCGTCGTCTCCGGCGAGGAGGCCGCCGTCGAGGAGGTGCTCGCCGAGCTGGCCGCCGACGGGGCCCGGGTGCGCCGCATCGCCGTCGACTACGCCTCCCACTCCGCCCAGGTGGAACGGATCCGCGCCGACCTGGCCGAGGCACTGGCCGGCATCAGCCCCGGCCCGGCCGCCGTGCCGCTGTTCTCCACCACCGACCTGCGCTGGCTCGACGGGCCTGAGCTGGGCCCCGACTACTGGTACCGCAACCTGCGCCAGCCCGTCGAGCTGCACCGGGCCGTGGCGGAACTGGCCGCGCTCGGCCACGACACGTACGTCGAGTGCAGCCCCCACCCGGTGCTCACCGTCGGCATCACCGAGACCCTCGCCGAGCACGACACCCCGCACGTCGTCGTCGGCTCCCTGCAGCGCGACCAGGGCGACCGGGCCCGGTTCCTGCTCTCCGCCGCCCAGCTGCACGTGCGCGGCGTCGCCGTCGACTGGCGGCCCGCCCTGGCCGGCGGCCGGCGCGTCGACCTGCCCACGTACGCGTTCGACCACCGCCGCTACTGGCCCCGGCCCGCCACCGGCCCCGGCGACGTCGGCGCGGCCGGCCTCGACGCCGCCGGGCATCCGCTGCTCGGCGCGTCCGTGGCGCTGGCCGAGGCGCGCGGGCACCTGTTCACCGGCCGGATCGCCGCCGGCGCACCGGCGTGGCTGGCCGACCACCGGGTCGGCGAGACGGTGCTGGTGCCCGGCACCGGCCTGGTCGAGCTGTGCCTGCGCGCCGGCGACGAGGTCGGCTGCCCCGTCCTCGACGAGCTGGTCATCGAGGCCCCGCTCGCGCTGCCCGCCGACGCCGCAGGCAGCCCCGGAGCCGGTCGCGCCGCCACCCAGGTGCAGCTCACCGTCGGCGCGGCCGACGACACGGGCCGCCGCCCCGTCGCCGTGCACTCCCGCCCCGCCGACGCCCCGCCCGGCACCCCGTGGACGCGGCACGCCAGCGCGACCCTCTCCGCCGCGCAGCCCGCCCCGCCCGCCGGCCTCGCCGCCTGGCCGCCGCCGCACGCCCGCCCCGCCGACCTCACCGGCTTCTACGCCGGGCTCGCCGCCGACGGCTACGCGTACGGGCCCGCGTTCCAGGGGCTGCGTGCCGTGTGGACCGGCGACGACGAGGTGTACGCCGAGGTGGAACTGCCCGCCGGGCAGCGCGCCGACGCCGACCGGTACCACCTGCACCCGGCCCTGCTCGACGCCGCCCTGCACGCCGCGCACTTCGGCGGCGTCGGCGACGCCGGGCCCGACCGGCTGCTGCTGCCGTTCGCCTGGAACGGCGTCGCCCTGCACGCCGCCGGCGCGTCCGCGCTGCGGGTCCGACTCACCCGGGTCGCCCCGCACGCGATCGCGCTGACCGTCGCCGACGCCACCGGCGCACCCGTGGCCGAGGTGGCGTCGCTGGCGATGCGCCCCATCCCCCGCGCCGAACTCGGCACCCGCGACGCCGCCGTCGACGACGCGCTGTTCCGCCTCGACTGGCAGCCCTTCGCCGCGCCGGAGACCCCCGCCCCGGCCCGCGTCGTCGCGCTCGGCCGGGCCGTCGGCGCGTTCCCGCACCACGCCGACCCGGCGGCGCTCGCCCGCGCCGTCGACGGCGGCGCGTCCCCGCCCGACGCGGTCCTCGCCCCGCTGGGCTGGTCCGACGCCCCCGCGCCCGACGTGCCCGACGTGCCCGACGCGTTCGCGGGGGAGCCCGACCGGGCGCGGGCCGTCGCCGCCGAGGCGCTCGCCCTCGTCCAGGCGTGGCTGGCCGACCCCCGCTGGGCGGCCACCCCGCTGGTGCTGCTCACCCGGGGCGCGGTCGGCGTGCACAGCCCCGCCGAGGTCGACGACCCCGACGCCGCCACCGCCTGGGGGCTCGTCCGCACCGCCCAGTCCGAACACCCCGACCGGTTCGTCCTGCTCGACGCCGACACCCCGCCCACCGACGCCGAGCTGACCGCCGTCCTCGCCGCCGCGGAACCCCAGGTGGCGCTGCGCGCCGGCACCCCGTACGCCCCCCGGCTGGCCCGCCGCGTCGAGGCCGCGACGCTCACCCCGCCGGCCGGCGCGACCGCCTGGCGGCTCGACACCACGGCGCGCGGCAGCCTGGAGAACCTCACCCTCGCGCCCACCGACGCCGCCGACGCGCCCCTCGGCCCCCTCGACGTGCGGGTGCGGGTCCGCGCCGCCGGCCTCAACTTCCGCGACGTGCTCAACGCGCTCGGCCTCTATCCCGGCGACCCCGGGCCGCCCGGCGGCGAGGCCGCCGGCGTCGTCACCGAGGTCGGCGCGGACGTCACCGACCTGCGCCCCGGCGACCGGGTCCTCGGCGTCTTCGTCGGCTGCTTCGGCCCCGTCGCCGTCACCGACCGCCGGCTGCTCGCGCCGGTGCCCGACGGCTGGACGTACGCCCAGGCCGCGTCCGTGCCGGTGGTGTTCCTCACCGCCTACCACGGGCTGGTCAACCTGGCCGGGCTGCGGGCCGGCGAGTCCGTGCTCGTGCACGCCGCCGCCGGTGGCGTCGGCATGGCCGCCGTGCAACTCGCCCGCCACCTCGGCGCGCACGTCTACGCCACCGCCAGCCCCGGCAAGTGGCCCGCCCTGCGCGCGATGGGCATCCCCGACAGCCACCTCGCCTCGTCGCGCACCCTCGACTTCGAACCGCACTTCCTTGCCACCAGCGGCGGACGCGGCGTCGACGTCGTCCTCGACTCCCTCGCCCGGGAGTTCGTCGACGCCTCCCTGCGGCTGCTGCCCCGCGGTGGCCGGTTCGTCGAGATGGGCAAGACCGACCTGCGCGACCCCGACCGCGTCGCCGCCGACCACCCCGGCGTCGCCTACCAGGCGTACGACCTGACCACCGTGGACCCCGACGAGGTCCAACGGATGCTCGTCGAGCTGATGGGCCTGTTCGCCGCCGGCAAGCTGACCCCCCTGCCGGTGCGCGCCTGGGACGTCCGGCAGGCCCCCGACGCGTTCCGCCACGTCCAGCAGGCCCGGCACGTCGGCAAGGTGGTGCTCACCGTGCCGGCCCCGTGGGACCCCGACGGCACCGTCCTGCTCACCGGCGGCACCGGCCTGCTCGGCGGCCTCGTCGCCCGCCGCCTCGTCACCGGCCACGGGGTGCGGCATCTGCTGCTCGCCAGCCGGGGCGGCCCCGACGCACCCGGCGTCGCCGACCTGACCGCCGAGCTGACCGCCCTCGGTGCCACCGTCACCGTGGCCGCCGCCGACGTCGCCGACCGCGCCGCCGTGGCCCGGCTCGTCGCCGCCGTGCCCGCCGAGCGTCCGCTCACCGCCGTCGTGCACCTCGCCGGGGTCCTCGACGACGGCGTGGTCACCGCGCTCACCCCCGACCGCCTCGACACCGTCTTCGCCCCCAAGGTGGACGCCGCCCGGCACCTCCACGAGGTCACCCGCCACCTCGACCTCGCCGGGTTCGTGCTGTTCTCCTCCGGCGCCGGGGTGTTCGGCGTGCCCGGCCAGGGCAACTACGCCGCCGCCAACGCCTACCTCGACGCCCTCGCCACCCGCCGGCGCGGCGCGGGCCTGCCCGCCCAGTCGTACGCGTGGGGCCTGTGGGAGCAGGCCAGCGCGATGACCGCGAAACTGGACCGCGCCGACCCCCGGATCACCGCCCGCGACGGGCAGCTCGCCATCGGCACCGACCTCGGCATGGCGCTGTTCGACGCCGGCCTGGCCGCCCCCGAGGAACACCTCGTGCCCACCCGGGTCGACGTGACCGCCCTCGCCGGCCGGGCCAGCGTGCCCGCGCTGATGCGCGGCCTCGTCCGACGCGTTCGCCCCCGGGCCCGCGCCGAGGCCGCCCCCGGCGGCCGGGACCTCGCCGGCCGGCTGCGCGCCCTCACCACCGGCGAGCAGTCCGCCCTGCTGCTGGACCTGGTCCGCGCCGAGGCGGCCACCGTCCTCGGCCACGCCAGCCCCGACGCCGTCAAACCCGCCCAGGCGTTCAACGAGATCGGCTTCGACTCGCTGACCGCCGTCGAGCTGCGCAACCGGCTCACCGAGGCCACCGGCCACCGGCTGCCCGCCACCGCAATCTTCGACTACCCGGACCCGACCGCGCTGGCCGGTTTTTTGCGCGCCCAGCTCGTGCCCGACGGCGGCCAGGCCGCGCCGGCCATCCTCGCCGAGCTGGAGAACCTGGAACGGTCCCTGGCCGAGACGGTCGTCGAGGCGGAGCTGCACACCCAGGTCGCGGCTCGGCTGGAGGTGCTGGTCGCCAAGTGGCGCACCATGCGCGGCGCGTCCGCCACCGACCACGACCTGGACCTGGACCTCGACCAGGCCAGCGACGACGAGATCTTCAGCCTGATCGACACGGAACTCGGGCTGTGACGCCCGACCCGACGCGCGGACCCGGGGGGACGGCGATGACCGACGTACTGATCGTGGGCTACGGCCCGGTGGGCCAGGTGGCGGCGATCCTGCTCGCCCAGCGCGGCTTCACCGTGCAGGTGGTGGAGAAGTGGGCCACCCCCTACAGCATGCCCCGCGCCGTCTCCTACGACGGCGAGGCCAGCCGCATCCTCGCCGCCTGCGACCTCGGCGACACCCTCGACCCGGTGTGCGAGCTGTCCGGCGAATACACCTGGAAGAACGGCTTCGGCCGCACCCTGCTGCACGTCAAGGTCGCCGAGGACGGCCCGACGGGCTGGCCCGACTCGATCTCCTTCTACCAGCCCGGCCTGGAGGCCGCCCTCGCCGCGCGCGGCGCGGCCCTGCCCGGCGTACGGGTGCTGCGCGGCGTCGAGGTGACCGACCTCGCCGACCACGGCGACCACGTCGAGGTGGCCGCCGTCGACGCCGACGGCACGCCCCGCACCTTCACCGCCGACTGGGTGCTCGGCTGCGACGGCGCGAACAGCTTCGTCCGCCGCTGGCTCGGCGCGACCGTGACCGACCTCGGGTTCGGCTACGACTGGCTGGTCTGCGACGTCGTGCTGAACGAGCCCGTCGAGTTCAAGCCCAACAACCTGCAGATCTGCGACCCGGCCCGCCCCCGCACCGCCGTCTCCGCCGGCCCCGACCACCGGCGGTGGGAGTTCATGCGGGTGCCGGGGGAGACCCTGGAGGAGTTCCAGACCGAGGCCAGCGTGTGGCGGCTGCTCGGCCTGTTCGACATCACCCCCGCCACCGCCCGCCTCGACCGGTACGGCGTCTACACCACCCAGGCCTGCTACGCCGACACGTGGCGCTCCGGGCGGGTGTTCCTCGCCGGGGACGCCGCCCACGTCATGCCGCCCTTCCTCGGCCAGGGCATGAGCTCCGGCTTCCGCGACGTCATCAACCTGGCCTGGAAGCTGGACCTGGTGCGCCGGGGACTCGCCGACGCCACCCTGCTCGACACGTACGAGGTGGAACGCAAGGCGCACGTGCAGCACGCCATCCGCATGTCCATCGACTCCGGCAAGGTGATCTGCGAGACCGACCCGAAGCAGGCCGCCGGCCGCGACTCGGTGATGCTCGCCGCGCTGCGCCGCCGTACCCAGCAAAAGCACGCCCGGTCGCTGCGCGAGGCCATCGCCGACGGGGTGCTGCACCGCCGTCCCGACGGCACGCCCGCCCCGCGAGCCGGCGACCCCGTACCCCAGGGGCGGGTGGCCGCCGACGGGCGCACCGGGCGCTTCGACGACGTCGTCGGCCGCGGCTTCGTGCTGATCACCCGCGCCGACCCGGCCGCCGCCCTCGACGACGCCGCCACCGCGTTCCTCGACGCCCTCGACGTCCGCCGGGTCACCGTCCGTCCCGCCGACGCCGACGCCGACGCGGCCGGCACCGACGTCGTCGACCTCGACGGCGTCTACCTCACCTACCTGGCCGGCGCGGACGCCGACGCCGTGCTGGTCCGGCCCGACTTCTACGTCTTCGGCGTCGCCGCCGGCCCCACCGGCCTGGCCGCCCTGGTGGACGACCTGCGCCAGCAGGTCTCCGCCCGGGTGCCGCAACCCTGACCACCTGCTGCGCAAGGAGTGACATGCTGGAGAACCTCCGCACCCTCGGCCGGGTCATCCGCACCCTGGCCACGAAGGACCCGGTGACCCGGGTCCGCCGCTTCTACGAGATCCAGTCCCCGAACGTGGAGTTCGCCGCCCGCACCACCCGCTACATGAACGTCGGCTACTGGGAGGACGGCGTCACCAGCCTCGACGTGGCCGGCGAGGCGCTGGCCATGAAGCTCGCCGACGCGGCCGGCTTCAAGCCCGACGACACCGTCCTCGACGTCGGCTTCGGCTACGGCGACCAGGACTTCGCCTGGCTGCGCGAGCGCCGCGTCGCCAAGGTGCACGGCATCAACGTCACCCCCCGCCACGTCGAGCACGCCCAGCAGCGCGCCCGCCGCGAGGGCCTGGCCGAGCAGGCCGAGTTCCAGCTCGGCAACGCCCTCGCGCTGCCCTTCGCCGACGGCACCTTCGACCGGGTCGTCGCCCTGGAGTCGGCGTTCCACTTCTATCCGCGCAGCGCCTTCTTCGCCGAGGCGTTCCGGGTGCTCAAGCCCGGCGGCACCCTCGCCACCGCCGACATCATCCCGCTCAGCAACGACACCGCCCGCATGTCGATCAACTCGGGCCCGCTGAGCTTCGTCAAGTTCAGCATCCCCGACGAGAACTGGCACGACCGCGCCGTTTACGCCGAGCAGCTCACCGCCGCCGGCTTCGCCAACGCCGACGTGCAGTCCATCCAGGACCGCACCTGGGAGGGCTGGCGGCGGTTCCAGGCCAGCCGCCCGTCCGACCCCGCGTTCCAGGCCGAGGCCGACCGCAGCGCCGTCAAGGGCATGGCCAACCACTGGCGCGACGAGACGCTCATCAAGAAGGAACTCGCGCTGCTCGACTACGTCATCGCCGTCGCGCACAAGCCGTGACACCGACGCGGCCCCCGCCGGTGTCCGGCGGGGGCCGCGCCACGAACCACTGCGGTCAGGACACCGGCGTACGCGCCAGAGCCGCCGAGATCGTACGCAGGATCGCCGGCTGGTGCTGCGCCAGGAAGAAGTGCCCACCCGGGAACACCTGAAGGTCGAACGCGCCCGTGGTGTGCCGCTCCCACGCCCGCGCCTCGTCGACCGTCGTCTTCGGGTCGGCGTCGCCCGTGAACACCGTCACCGGGCAGCCCAGCTTCGGCCCCGGCGTGTACTCGTACGTCTCCGCCGCCCGGTAGTCGTTGCGGATCGCCGGCAGCGCCGCCCGCAGCATCTCCGGGTCGCCGAGCACCGCCGAGTTCGTGCCACTGAGCCTGCGTACGTCGGCGAGCAGCCCCTCGTCGTCGAGCAGGTGCACCGTCTCGTGCCGTGGGCACGACGGGGCCCGCCGCCCGGACGGGAACAGGTGCGCCGCCGACGCGCCCGTCTCCGCCTCGATCAGCCGCGCCACCTCGAAGCCCAGCGTCGCGCCCATGCTGTGTCCGAAGATCGCCAGCGGCTGGTCCAGCCACGGCCGCAGCACCCCGAACACCTGCCGGGCCAGCTCCGGCAGGTTGTCCACGCACGGCTCCTGGCGGCGGTCCTGCCGCCCCGGATACTGGATCGCGAGCACCTCCACCGCCGGCGACAGCGCCCGCGACACGGGAAAGTAGAAACTCGCGGACCCACCGGCGTGCGGCAGGCACACCAGCCGCCGCGCCCCGGCCGGCGCCGGGTGGAACCGGCGGACCCACAGGCCGTTGTCTGAGTCGGTCATGCGTACACGCGGTCCTTCCAGCGGTGGTGCCGGGATCCGCCGGCACCGGTGCGATCAAAAGGACGCTAATCGGATCCACCGGGGGCGGCCACCCCTAGCGGACCGCCGCGCGGGTTAGGGGTTGTCGCAGGTCATCGCGACGCCATAGCTTTCCCCGGCAGAGGGGACCCGGGGGCTGCCGGCCGCATTGTGCAAAGGACGTAGAACCGATCTGGCCTGAGGAATTCGCGCATTCGTCCCGTCGCCTACGTCAGGTCTCCGCCGGCCACCGCGATGGGTCAGGTTGATGGACACCGAAGAGAAGCTCCGGGAGTATCTGAAGAGGGTCACCACCGACCTGCGGCGGACCCGGCAACGCCTCCGCGACGTCGAGGACGCCGCCGGGCAGCCGATCGCCATCGTCGGGATGGCCTGCCGCTTCCCCGGCGGGATCACCTCGCCCGACGCGCTGTGGGACCTCGTCGCCGCCTCCGGCGACGCCGTCGGCCCGTTCCCCGCCGACCGGGGCTGGGACCTCACCGACCTGCACGACCCGACCCGCGAACGCCCCGGCACCTCCTGCGTCGCCGAGGGCGGCTTCGTCCACGACGCCGGTGACTTCGACCCCCGGTTCTTCGGCATCTCCCCCCGCGAGGCCCTCGCCATGGACCCGCAGCAGCGGCTGCTGCTGGAGGTGTCCTGGGAGGCGTTCGAGTCCGCCGGGATCGACCCGACCGGGCTGCGCGGCGGCCGCGTCGGCGTGTTCGCCGGCCTCACCCACGGCGACTACGCCGCCGGGGCCACCGACGTCCCCGACGGTGTCGTCGACTACCTCGGCCTCGGCAACGCCGGCAGCATCAGCTCCGGCCGGGTGGCGTACGCGCTCGGGTTCGAGGGCCCGGCCGTCACCGTCGACACCGCCTGCTCGTCGTCGCTGGTCGCCCTGCACCTGGCGGCGCAGTCGCTGCGCTCCGGCGAATCCGACCTGGCCCTGGCCGGCGGCGTCACCGTGATGCCCACCCCCGCCGTCTTCGTCGACTTCACCCGGCAGGGCAACCTGTCCATGTCGGCCCGGTGCAAGGCGTTCGCCGACGGCGCCGACGGCACCG
Organism: Micromonospora haikouensis; assembly: GCF_000876225.1. Classification (NCBI taxonomy): domain Bacteria; kingdom Bacillati; phylum Actinomycetota; class Actinomycetes; order Micromonosporales; family Micromonosporaceae; genus Micromonospora; species Micromonospora haikouensis. The sequence continues at coordinate 2,601,686 of NZ_JXSX01000001.1, forward strand.
CCCTCGCCGAGGGCGTCGGCATCCTCCTCGTGGAACGCCTCGACGACGCCCGGCGGCTCGGCCACCGCGTCCTCGCCGTGGTGCGGGGGAGCGCGGTGAACCAGGACGGCGCATCGAACGGGTTGACCGCGCCGAATGGTCCGTCGCAGCAGCGGGTGATCCGGCAGGCCCTCGCGTCGGCGCGGCTGTCGCCGGCCGACGTGGACGTGGTCGAGGCGCACGGCACGGGCACCACCCTCGGCGACCCGATCGAGGCGCAGGCGCTGCTCGCGACCTACGGGCAGGGTCGGGAGACGCCGCTGCTGCTCGGGTCGATCAAGTCGAACCTCGGCCACCCCCAGGCTGCCGCCGGCGTCGCCGGGGTGATCAAGATGGTGCAGGCGATGCGACACGGCCTCGTCCCCGCCACCCTGCACGTCGACGCGCCGTCGTCCAAGGTGGACTGGTCCTCAGGCGCGGTCGCCCTCGCGACCGAACCGACGCCGTGGCCGGCGGCCGACCGCCCGCGCCGGGCGGCGGTGTCGTCGTTCGGGATCTCCGGCACCAACGCGCACGTGATCGTCGAGCAGGCGGAGCCGGCCAACGCGGAGCCGACGGCGCCGGTCAGGCTGCCGGTGGTGCCGTGGCTGGTGTCGGCGCGTACGGCCGACGCCCTCGCCGGACAGGCGGGCCGGCTGGCCGGGCACGTCCGGGAGCGGTCCGGGCTGTCGCCGGTCGACGTGGGCTGGTCCCTCGCTACGTCGCGGGCCGCATTGGAGCACCGGGCGGTGCTCCTCGGTGCCGACCGCGATGCCCTGCTGTCCGGCCTGGACGCGCTTATCGCCGGCGAGACCGCCCCGGGTGTGGTCACCGGCGAGGTGTCGTCGGGTCGTCGGGTGTTGTTGTTCACGGGTCAGGGTGCGCAGCGGTCGGGGATGGGTCGGGAGTTGTATGACCGGTTCCCGGTGTACGCGGAGGCGTTCGACCGGGTGTGTGCCCTGTTCGCGGGCCGCCTCGACCGTCCGTTGCGGGAGGTGGTGTTCGCATCACCGGGCTCTGATCTGGCGGGGTTGTTGGATCAGACGGTGTACACGCAGGCGGGTCTGTTCGCCCTGGAAGTGGCGTTGCATGAGCTGTTGGCCTCGTTTGGTGTGACGGCTGACTATCTCGTGGGGCATTCGATCGGTGAGGTGACGGCCGCGCATGTGGCGGGTGTGTTGTCGTTGGAGGACGCGTGTGCGTTGGTGGCGGCGCGGGGTTCGTTGATGCAGGCGTTGCCTGCTGGTGGCGGGATGTTGGCGGTGGGCGCGGCCGAGGCCGAGGTGCGTGCGCTGGCTGGTGACGGTGTGGACGTGGCGGCGGTGAACGGTCCGCGGGCGGTGGTGTTGTCGGGGCCGGTCGCCGACCTGGACGTGATCGCCCAGCGGTGTGCCGAGCGGGGTTGGCGGGCGAAGCGGCTGTCGGTGAGTCACGCGTTCCATTCGCGGCTGATGGAGCCGATGCTCGCCGAGTTCCGGACGGTCCTGGCGGGCCTGGACTGGCAGACGCCGAGGCTGCCCATCGTCTCCAACCTGACCGGCAGGGTCGCCGAGGCGGGGGAGATCACCAGCCCCGACTACTGGGTGCGGCACGTGCGGGAGGCCGTGCGGTTCGGCGACTCGATCACCACCCTGCACGGGTTGGGCGTGACGTCGTTCGTGGAGGTGGGGCCGGACGCGACGTTGACGGCGATGGCTGCCGACACGCCCGTCGACCGTCCGGTGCACCTGGTGGCGGCGCTGCGCCGTGACCAGTCCGAGGCGACCGGCATCGTGAACGCCCTGGCCCGGCTGCACGTCACCGGCACGCCCGTGGACTGGGCGGCGTGGTTCACCCACACCGGCGGCCAGCCCCGCACCGTCGACCTGCCCACCTACGCCTTCCACCACCAGCGCTACTGGCTCGACGCGAGCCCGTCCGGCGCCGACGCCTCCGGCCTCGGGGTCCGCAGCGCCGGACACCCCCTGCTCACCGCCGAACTCGTCTCCGCCGACGACGACACCCGCCTGTACGGCGGGCGGCTGTCGGTGCGTACCCAGCCCTGGCTCGCCGACCACGTCGTGTGGGGCTCCGTCGTCGTGCCGGGCACCGCGCTCGTGGAGCTGGCCCTGCACGCCGGGGCGCAGGCCGCCTGCGACACCCTGGCGGAGCTGACCCTCGCCGCCCCGCTCGTCCTGCCCGAGCAGGGCGCCCGCGCGGTGCAGCTCAGCCTCGCCGCCCCCGACGAACACGGCCGCCGTCGGCTCGCCATCCACTCCCGGCCCGCCGACGACCCGCACGGCGACTGGACCCGGCACGCCGACGGGCTCCTCGCCCCCGGCGGCGACGCGCCCGAGGCGCTCACCGAGTGGCCGCCCGCCGACGCCACCGCCGTGCCCGTCGAGCCCATCTACGCCCAGCTCCACCGCCTCGGCGTCGACCACGGGCCCACGTTCCGGGGGCTGCGCGCCGCGTGGCGTACCCCCGATGCCGTGCTCGCGGAGGTCGCGCTGCCCGACGGCGTCGCCGCCGACGGGTTCGGCCTGCACCCCGCGCTGCTGGACGCGGCGCTGCACGTCGTCGGCCTCACCGACGCCGACGACGCCGACGAGACCGCCGGGGCCCGACTCCCGTTCGCGTGGTCCGGCGTCGCGCTCGCCGCCGTCGGCGCGACCCACCTTCGGGTACGCGTCACCCGCGCCGGCTCCGCCGTCACCCTCACCCTCGCCGACGGCACCGGCGCGCCCGTCGCCCGGGTCGACTCGCTCGTCTCCCGGCCCGTCGGCGCCGACCAGCTCGACCCGAACGGCCCCGCCGACCTGCCCCTGTTCGACCTGCGCTGGACCGCGCTGCCCCTGCCGCCCCGCCCGGCGACCGGCATCGTCGCGCTCGACGCCGCCGGCTCCACCGCAACCGCCGCCGCGTCGCTGCCCGACGGGCTCCCCGCGCTCGCCGACGCCGTCGCCGCCGGCCGGCTCGACCCCCGGTTCGTGCTGCTGCCCGCCGGAGACCTGTCGCCCGCCGGGACCACCCCGCCTGGCGACCCCCTCGACGCCACCCGCGCCCGGCTCGCCGACACCCTCGCCGCCGTCCAGGGCTGGCTGGCCGACGACCGGCACGCCGACCGCCGGCTCGTCGTGCTCACCCGCGGCGCGGTCCCCGCCACCGCCACCGGCGACGTGACCGACCTGCCCGGCGCGGCCGTCTGGGGCCTGGTGCGCTCCGCGCAACTGGAACACCCCGGCCGGCTCGTGCTGGTCGACCTCGACCCCGAAGCCGGCCCCGACATCGACGCCGACCTGCTCGGCCGGGCCCTGGCCAGCGACGAACCCCAGCTCGCCCTCCGCGCCGGCCAGCTCCTCGCGCCCCGGCTCGCCCCCGCCGAACCCGACCCCACGGGGGCCGTCGATCTCCTCCCCGACGGCACCGTGCTCGTCACCGGCGCCACCGGCACCCTCGGCGGCCTCCTCGCCCGCCACCTCGTCACCGCCCACAAGGTCCGGCACCTGCTCCTCGCCGGCCGGCGCGGCGGCGACGCCCCCGGCGCCGCCGACCTCCTCGCCGAACTCACCCGCCTCGGCGCGCACGCCCGCTTCGTCGCCTGCGACGTCGCCGACCGCGACCAGGTCGCCGCGCTGCTCGCCACCGTCGCCGCCGAACACCCCCTCACCGGCGTCGTGCACGCCGCCGGGGTCCTCGACGACGCGACCGTCACCGCGCTCACCCCCGAGCGGATCGCCGCCGCGCTGCGCCCCAAGGCCGACGCCGCCTGGCACCTGCACGACCTCACCCGGCACCTGGACCTGCCGATGTTCGTGCTGTTCTCGTCCATCGCCGGCCCCCTCGGCGGCCCCGGGCAGGGCAACTACGCGGCGGCCAACGCGTTCCTCGACGGGCTCGCCCAGCACCGGCGCGCCGCCGGCCTCGCCGCCACCTCCCTGGCCTGGGGGCTGTGGGAGACCGACAGCGGGATGACCCGCGACCTGGGCACCGCCCGCCGGGAACGGATGGCCCGCCAGGGCATCACCCCCCTCGCGGTCGGGCAGGCGCTCGCCCTCTTCGACGCCAGCCGCAGCAGCCGGCAGCCGCTGCTGCTGCCCGTCCGCCTCGACCTCGCCGCGCTGCGTGCCCTCGCCACCGTCGACCACCTGCCCGCGCCGCTGCGCGGCCTGGCCGGCGTCCGCGCCCGGCGCAGCGCCGCCGGGTCCGCCGCACCGGCCGGCAACTTCCGCGACCGGATCGCCGACGCCCCCGACGCCGAGCGCCGGCGGCTCGTCGAGGAACTCGTCACCGGTCAGGTCGCCGAGGTCCTCGGGTACGCCACGGCCGCCGCCGTAGCCCCCGGCCAGTCCTTCACCGAACTGGGCTTCGACTCGCTGACCGCCGTCGACCTGCGCAACCGGCTCACCGCCCGCACCGGCCTGACGCTGCCGGCCACCCTCGTCTTCGACCACCCCACCCCCGAGGCGCTCACCGGGCACCTGATGACGCAGCTCGGCCCCGGCCGGTCCGCGCCCACCCTCCTCGACGAACTGGACCGGCTGGAGGCGGCGTTCGCCGCGACCCCCGCCGAGGCCCTCGCCGAACTCGCCGCCGACGAGGAGACCCGCGCCGCCGTCGCCGCCCGCCTGCGGGCGCTGCTCACCCGCTGGGACGGCGACAGCGGTGACACCGCCGGCGTCGCCCAGGTGATCGACGACGCCAGCGACGACGAACTCTTCGACTTCATCGACAGCACGTTCGGTCGCTCCTGACCGTCGTACCGCCCCGCTTGCCGACCAACGCGACAGGTGAATCCCGATGGCGAACGAAGCCAAGCTCCGTGAGTACCTCAAGCGCGTCACCGCCGACCTCGCCGAGACCAGCGAGCGCCTCAAGGCGGCCGACGCCAAGAACCACGAGCCCATCGCCATCGTCGGGATGAGCTGCCGCTACCCGGGCGGCGTCCGCTCGCCCGAGCAGCTGTGGGAACTCGTCGCGACCGGCACCGACGGCATCACCGGATTCCCCACCGACCGGGGCTGGGACACCGACGCCGCGTACGACCCGACCGGGCAGCGCCGGGGCAGCACGTACGCGCGGGAGGGCGGGTTCCTGCACGACGCCGGTGACTTCGACCCGGAGCTGTTCAAGGTCTCGCCGTACGAGGCCCTCGCCATGGACCCGCAGCAGCGGCTCATGCTGGAGGCGTCCTGGGAGGCGATCGAGGACGCCCGCATCGACCCGCTGTCCCTGCGCGGCAGTCGCGTCGGCGTGTTCGCCGGCATGATGTACCACAACTACGCCGCCGGGCTGGCCGAGGTGCCCGAGACCCTGGACGCGTTCATCGGCGGCGGCACCGCCAGCAGCGTCCTCTCCGGCCGGGTCGCCTACACGTTCGGGTTCGAGGGGCCCGCGCTCACCGTCGACACCGCCTGCTCGTCGTCCCTCGTCGCGCTGCACCTCGCCGTGCAGTCGCTGCGCTCCGGCGAGTGCACCCTCGCGCTGGCCGGCGGCGTCACCGTGATGACCACCCTGGAGACCTTCGTCGACTTCAGCCGGCAGCGCGGCCTCGCCCCCGACGGGCGGTGCAAGTCGTTCGCCGAGGGCGCCGACGGCACCGGCTGGTCCGAGGGCGTCGGCATGCTCCTCGTGGAACGCCTCAGCGACGCCCGGCGGCTCGGCCACCGCGTCCTGGCCGTGGTACGCGGCAGCGCGGTCAACCAGGACGGTGCGTCGAACGGGTTGACGGCGCCGAATGGGCCGTCGCAGCAGCGGGTGATCCGGCAGGCCCTGGCGTCGGCTCGGCTGTCGCCGTTGGACGTGGACGTGGTGGAGGCGCACGGCACGGGCACGACCCTCGGGGACCCGATCGAGGCGCAGGCGTTGTTGGCGACGTACGGGCAGGGGCGGGAGACGCCGCTGCTGCTGGGGTCGGTGAAGTCGAACCTGGGCCACACGCAGGCGGCGGCCGGCGTCGCCGGTGTGATCAAGATGGTGCAGGCGATGCGGCACGGTGTGGTGCCGGCAACCCTGCATGTGGACGAGCCTTCCACGAAGGTGGACTGGTCGTCGGGTGCGGTCGAGTTGGTGACGGAGCCACGTGAGTGGCCGGTGGTGGGTCGGCCGCGTCGGGCGGCGGTGTCGTCGTTCGGGATCTCGGGGACGAATGCGCACGTGATCGTGGAGCAGGCGGATCCGGTGGAGGCCGAGGTCGGGTCGGCCGGTTCCGTCGGCCTGCCGGTGGTGCCGTGGTTGGTGTCGGCGCGTTCGGCGGAGGCCCTCGGTGGGCAGGCGGTGCGGCTGGCCGACTTCGTCCGGGAGCACCCCGGGCTGTCGCCGGTCGACGTGGGGTGGTCCCTCGCGACCTCGCGGGCCGCGTTGGAGCACCGGGCGGTGCTCCTCGGCGCCGACCGCGATGCCCTGCTGTCCGGCCTGGACACGCTGGCCGCCGACGAGACCGCCCCGGGTGTGGTGGCGGGTGAGGTGTCGTCGGGTCGTCGGGTGTTGTTGTTCACGGGTCAGGGTGCGCAGCGGTCAGGGATGGGTCGTGAACTGTATGTCCGGTTCCCGGTGTATGCGGAGGCGTTCGACCGGGTGTGTGGGCTGTTCGCGGGTCGCCTCGATCGTCCGTTGCGGGAGGTGGTGTTCGCGGAGTCGGGTTCCGACCTGGCGGCCCTGTTGGATCAGACGGCGTTCACGCAGGCGGGTCTGTTCGCCCTGGAAGTGGCCCTGTACGAGCTGTTGGCCTCGTTTGGTGTGACGGCTGACTATCTCGTGGGGCATTCGATCGGTGAGGTGACGGCCGCGCATGTGGCGGGTGTGTTGTCGTTGGAGGACGCGTGTGCGTTGGTGGCGGCGCGGGGTTCGTTGATGCAGGCGTTGCCTGCTGGTGGCGGGATGTTGGCGGTGGGCGCGGCCGAGGCCGAGGTGCGTGCGCTGGCTGGTGACGGTGTGGACGTGGCGGCGGTGAACGGTCCGCGGGCGGTGGTGTTGTCGGGGCTGGTCGCCGACCTGGACGTGATCGCCCAGCGGTGTGCGGAGAAGGGGTGGCGGGCGAAGCGGCTGCCGGTGAGTCACGCGTTCCATTCGCGGTTGATGGAGCCGATGCTCGCCGAGTTCCGGTCGGTCCTCGAAGGCTTGGATTGGCAGACGCCGAGGTTGCCGATCGTGTCGAACGTGACGGGGCGCATCGCGGAGACGGCCGAGATCACCAGCCCTGACTACTGGGTGCGGCATGTGCGGGAGGCCGTGCGGTTCGGCGACTCGATCACCACCCTGCACGGGCTGGGCGTGAAGTCGTTCGTGGAGGTGGGGCCGGACGCGACGTTGACGGCGATGGCCGCCGACACCCCGGCGGAGCGTCCGGCGCACCTGGTGGCGGCGCTGCGCCGTGACCAGGACGACACGACCGCCCTGGTCACCGCCCTCGCCCGGCTGCACGTCACCGGCACGCCCGTGGACTGGGCCGCCTGGTTCACCCACACCGGCGGCCAGCCCCGCACCGTCGACCTGCCCACCTACGCCTTCCACCACCAGCGCTACTGGCTCGACGCCCGCACCCGCCCCCACGGCACCGCCCCCGCCGGGTCGAGCCTCGACTCGTGGCGGTACCGGGTCACCTGGCAGCCGCTGGCCGACCACCACCGGCGGGAGGCCGACGACCTCCTGCTCGTCGTGCCCGACGACGCCCTCGTGCCCGGCGATGTGGCGGCCGGACAGTGGGCGAGCGCGCTCGCCGCGCCCGGCGTACGGGTGCTGCGGGTCGCCGCCGACCGGGACCGGGCCGGCCTCGCCCGCGACCTCGCCGACGCGTACGCCGACGGCCAGGGGCGACCCGGCACCGTCCTGTCGCTGCTCGGCCTCGCAACCGGCGCGCACCCCGACGCCGCCTCCGTGCCCGCCGGCCTCGCCCACACCGTCGCCCTCGCCCAGGCCCTCGGCGACGCCGCGATCCCCGCCCGGCTCTGGATCGCCACCCGGGGCGCGGTCGCCGTCGACCCCAGCGACCAGGCCGTCGACTGCGACCAGGCGACCCTGTGGGGCTTCGGCGGCGTGCTGCGCGCCGAGCACCCCCAACGCTGGGGCGGGCTCGTGGACCTGCCCCCGACCGCCGACGCGCGCGGCGTACGACAGGTGCGCCGGCTGCTCGGCGGCGAGCGCGCGGAGGACCAGCTCGCGGTGCGCGCCACCGGCACGTACGCCCGGCGGTTGACCCGCGCCCGGCGGCCCGCCACCCCCGCACGCGCCTGGACCCCGCGCGGCACCACCCTCGTCACCGGCGGGACCGGCGCGCTCGGCGGGCACGTCGCCCGCGCCCTCGCGGCGGCCGGGGCCGATCACCTGCTGCTGGTCAGCCGCCGTGGCCCCGACGCCCCCGGCGCCGCCGCCCTCGCCGAGGAACTGACCGCCCTCGGCACCCGCGTCACCGTGGCGGCCTGCGACGCCGCCGACCGGGACGCCCTGCGCGACCTGCTCGCGGCGATCCCCGCCGACCTGCCGCTCACCGCCGTCGTGCACACGGCTGCGGCGCTCGACGACACCGTGGTCGACGCCCTCACCGCAGACCGGATGGCGACCGCCCTGCGCGCCAAGGTCGACGCGGCCCGCAACCTCGACGAGCTGACCCGGGACCACGAGCTGTCCGCGTTCGTGCTGTTCTCCTCCCTCGCCGGCACCATGGGCGGACCCGGGCAGGCCAACTACGCCCCCGGCAACGCCTGGCTCGACGCCCTCGCCCGGCGCCGCCGCGCCGAGGGGCTGCCCGCCACCGCCATCGCCTGGGGGCTGTGGGCCGACGGTGGCGTCAGCGCAGGCGACTTCGAACACCGGATGGCCCGCAACGGGTTCGGGGCGATGGATCCCGCCACGGCCGTCCGCGCCCTCACCGGCACGTTGGAGGACGACGAGATCCACCTCGTCGTCGCCGACGTCGACTGGGACCGGGTGGCGGGCAGCGCCGCCGGCCGCCGCCCCGACCCGCTGATCCGGGGCCTGCTGACCGCGCCGCAGGTCACCGACGCCGCCACCGCCGACCGGGCAGCCGGCGGCGGTGCCCTGCGGGACCGCCTCGCCGGGCTCACCGACGCCGAGCAGCTCGACACCCTCCGCGACCTGGTGCGCGCCGAGGTGGCGGCGGTGCTCGGCCACGGCAGCGCCGACCGGGTGCCGGCCGAACGCGCGTTCCGGGACCTCGGCTTCACCTCGCTGACCGCCGTCGAGCTGCGCAACCGGCTCGACGCCGCCACCGGGCTGACCCTGCCCGCCACGCTCGCCTTCGACCACCCCAACCCCACCGCCCTGGCGGCCCACATCCGCGCGGAACTGCTGGGCGGGCAGTCGCCGTCCGCGACGGCCCCGGCCGTACGCCCCGTCGACGACGACCCGATCGTCATCGTCGGCATGGGCTGCCGCTTTCCCGCCGGGGCCGGCTCGCCGGAGGAGTTCTGGCGGCTGCTCGCCGACGGCGTCGACGCCATGTCGGACTTCCCCACCGACCGGCACTGGGACCTGACCGCGCTCCACCACCCCGACCCCGGGCACCCCGGGGCGTCGTACGTGACGCAGGGGGCGTTCCTCGCCGACGCGGGGGCGTTCGACGCCGGGTTCTTCGGCATCTCCCCCCGCGAGGCCGTCGCCATGGACCCGCAGCAGCGGCTGCTGCTGGAGGTGTCCTGGGCGGCGATCGAGGACGCCCGTATCGACCCCCTCACGCTGCGCGGCGGGCGCGTCGGCGTCTTCGCCGGCACCAACGGGCAGGACTTCGACAACCTCATCCGCAACGGCGGCGAACAGCTCGCCGGCTACGGCGCCACCGGGGCCTCCGCGAGCGTCCTGTCGGGGCGGGTGGCGTACTCGTTCGGGTTCGAGGGGCCGGCGGTCACCGTCGACACGGCGTGCTCGTCGTCGCTGGTGGCGCTGCACCTGGCGGCGCAGTCACTCCGGTCGGGCGAGTGCGACCTCGCGCTGGCCGGCGGCGTCACCGTGATGGCCACTCCCGGCGCGTTCGTCGAGTTCTCCCGGCAGCGGGGACTGTCCGCCGACGGGCGGTGCCGGTCGTTCGCGGAGTCGGCGGACGGGACGGGTTGGGGCGAGGGCGTCGGGGTGCTGCTGGTGCAGCGCCTGTCGGACGCCCGGCGGGACGCCCGTCGGGTCCTCGCCGTGGTGCGCGGTAGCGCCGTGAACCAGGACGGTGCGTCGAACGGTCTTACCGCGCCGAATGGGCCGTCGCAGCAGCGGGTGATCCGGCAGGCCCTGGCGTCGGCTCGGCTGTCGCCGTTGGACGTGGACGTGGTGGAGGCGCACGGCACGGGCACCACGCTGGGCGACCCGATCGAGGCTCAGGCGTTGTTGGCGACGTACGGGCAGGGTCGGGAGACGCCGCTGCTGCTGGGGTCGGTGAAGTCGAACCTGGGTCACACGCAGGCGGCGGCGGGCGTCGCCGGGATCATCAAGATGGTCCTCGCCCTGCGGCATGGCGTGGTGCCGGCGACCCTGCACGTCGATGCGCCGTCGTCGAAGGTGGACTGGTCGTCGGGTGCGGTCGAGTTGGTGACGGAGCCACGTGAGTGGCCGGTGGTGGGTCGGCCACGTCGGGCGGCGGTGTCGTCGTTCGGGATCTCCGGCACCAACGCGCACGTGATCGTCGAGCAGGCGGGGCCGGTCGACGCGGAGCCGCCGGTGCTGGTCGAGTTGCCGGTGGTGCCGTGGCTGGTGTCGGCGCGTTCGGCGGAGGCTCTGGGTGGGCAGGCGGCACGCCTGGCCGACTTCGTTCGGGAGCACCCCGGGCTGTCGCCGGTCGACGTGGGGTGGTCGCTCGCCACGTCGCGGTCTGCTCTGGAGCACCGGGCGGTCGTGCTGGGGGCGGGTCGAGACGACCTGTTGTCCGGGCTGGATGCGGTGGCGGCCGGCGTGGCGGCTCCGGGTGTGGTGACCGGTGAGGTGGTCTCGGGTCGTCGGGTGTTGTTGTTCACGGGTCAGGGTGCGCAGCGGTCGGGGATGGGTCGGGAGTTGTATGACCGGTTCCCGGTGTATGCGGACGCGTTCGACCGGGTGTGTGCCCTGTTCGCGGGCCGGCTTGAACGTTCGTTGCGGGAGGTGGTGTTCGCATCACCGGGCTCTGATCTGGCGGGGTTGTTGGATCAGACCGTTTACACGCAGGCGGGTCTGTTCGCCCTGGAAGTGGCGTTGCATGAGCTGTTGGCCTCGTTTGGTGTGACGGCTGACTATCTCGTGGGTCATTCGATCGGTGAGGTGACGGCCGCGCATGTGGCGGGTGTGTTGTCGTTGGAGGACGCGTGTGCGTTGGTGGCGGCGCGGGGTTCGTTGATGCAGGCGTTGCCGACCGGTGGCGGGATGTTGGCGGTGGGCGCGGCTGAGGCCGAGGTGCGTGCGCTGGCTGGTGGCGGTGTGGATGTGGCGGCGGTGAACGGTCCACAGTCCGTGGTGCTGTCGGGGCCGGTGGCCGATCTTGATCGGATCGCGGGGGAGTGCGTGGATCGGGGTTGGCGGGTCAAGCGGTTGCCGGTGAGTCACGCGTTCCATTCGCGGTTGATGGAGCCGATGCTGGCGGAGTTCCGGACGGTGCTCCAAGGCTTGGACTGGCGGGCCCCGAGGCTGCCGATCGTGTCGAACGTGACGGGCAGGGTGGCGGAGGCGGGGGAGATCACCGACCCCGAGTACTGGGTGCGGCACGTGCGGGAGGCGGTCCGGTTCGGCGATGCCGTGGCTACCCTGCACGACCTGGGCGTCAGCAGCTTCGTGGAGGTGGGGCCGGATGCGACGTTGACGGCGATGGCTGCCGACACGCCCGTCGGCCGTCCGGTGCACCTGGTGGCGGCGCTGCGCCGTGACCAGTCCGAGGCGACCGGCATCGTGAACGCCCTGGCCCGGCTGCACGTCACCGGCACGCCCGTGGACTGGGCCGCCTGGTTCACCCACACCGGCGGCCAGCCCCGCACCGTCGACCTGCCCACCTACGCCTTCCACCGCAGGTGGTACTGGCCCGAGCCCGTATCGGCTGTCGGCGGCACCTCGCGAGCGAGCGACGACATCGACGAGCGGTTCTGGGCGGCGGTGGAGCGGGAGGACCTGACCGGCCTCGGTGCGGAGTTGGCGGCGGAGCAGCCGCTGCGTGACCTGCTGCCGAAGCTCGCCCGCTGGCGGCGGGCGGGTCAGCGGCGGTCCACCGTCGACTCGTGGCGCTACCGCGTCGAGTGGCGGCCCGCTCCGGCCGTACCGTCGGAGGGGTTGACCGGGAGGTGGCTTGTCCTGGTGCCCCCGGCGCAGGCCGACCACCCCCTTGCCGAGGGCCTGGCCGCGCACGGCGCGGAGGTCCTGACGGTCAGCCTCGACCCGGCGGGGACGAACCGGGACGACGCGGCCGAGCGGCTGCGGGCCGCGCTGCCCAGCCCGGGTGAGATCGCCGGGGTCCTGTCGCTGCTGTCGCTGGCCGGTGCCGGCGTGGGCGAGACCCTCGCCGTGGTGCAGGCGCTGAACGACTGCGGCGTCAGCGGCCGGGTGTGGTGGGTGACCCGGAGCGCGGTGTCCGTGGGCAGGTCGGACGCCCCGGTCGACCCGGTCGCGGCGGCCGTGTGGGGCGTGGGCCGGGTGGCGGCGTTGGAGCTGCCGGGCTGGTGGGGTGGCCTGGTGGATCTGCCGGAGGTGGTGGACGGTCGGGCGGTGCGGCGGGTGTGTCAGGTGTTGGCGGCGGGTGTCGAGGATCAGGTGGCGGTGCGGTCGTCGGGGTTGTTCGTGCGGCGGCTGGTGCGGGCGGGTGGTGAGTCTGCGCGGCGGGAGTTCCGGTTGTCGGGGACGGTGCTGGTCACCGGCGGCACCGGGGCGTTGGGCTCCCGGGTGGCGCGGTGGGCGGTGGGTGTCGGGGCAGAACACCTTGTGTTGACGAGTCGGCGTGGTGAGCGGGCTGTGGGTGCGGTGGAGTTGGCGGAGCGGTTGCGGGCGTCCGGGGCGCGGGTGACGGTGGCGGCGTGTGACGTGGCGGACCGGTCGGCGCTCGGCGCGCTGCTCGACGGCCTCGCCGACGCCGGTGACCCCGTCCGCGCCGTCGTGCACGCCGCCGGAGCGCCCCAGTTCACCCCGCTGGCCGACGTCACGCCGGACGAACTGCGCGAGGTGCTGCGCGCCAAGGTCGACGGGGCGGCGCATCTCGATGCGTTGCTGCCGGAGTTGGACGCGTTCGTGGTGTTCTCGTCCATCGCCGGGGTGTGGGGCTCGGCCAGGCAGGCCGGCTACGCGGCGGCCAACGCCTTCGTCGACGCCCTCGTCGCGCGCCGACGGGCCCGGGGCACCGCCGCCACGGCCGTGGCGTGGGGCCCGTGGGCGGGTGCCGGCATGGCCGTCCAGGGCGAGGCGCAGGAGCAACTGGCCCGCCGGGGGCTGCCGGCGATGGATCCGGAGCTGGCGGTCGCCGCGTTGCAGGCGGCCCTCGACCGGGACGACACGAGCGTCGTCGTCGCCGACGTCGCCTGGGACCAGTTCGCCGCCTCCTTCACCGCCCTGCGACCCAGCCCCCTGCTGGACGAGATCCCCGAGGCGCGGCCCGCGTCGCCCGATGCCGCCGCCGATGCGGGGGAGGAACGGGCGCAGCTCGGCCGGCGGCTCGCCACCCTGACGACCGCCGAACGGGACGCGTACCTGCTCGACCTCGTGCGCGCCCAGGTGGCCGCGGTGCTCGGGCACGCCACGCCGGACGCCGTCCCCGCCGACCAGGCGTTCCAGCGGCAGGGCTTCGACTCGCTGACCGCCGTGGAGCTGCGCAACCGGCTCACCGCCGAGACCGGCCTCGCCCTGCCCAGCACCCTCGTCTTCGACCACCCGACGCCGCTGGCGCTCGTCGCCCACCTCACCGCCGAGCTGACCGGCACCCCGGCCGGGGCGGTGGAGCGGGAGCGGGCCGCGGCCGTCGACGACGACCCCATCGTGATCGTCGGCATGGCCTGCCGCCTGCCCGGCGGAGTCGACACCGCCGACCAGCTGTGGGACATGCTCACCGCCGGGCGCGACGGCATCTCCGACTTCCCCCTCGACCGGGGCTGGGACAGCTTCCTCGACGGCCGGCTGTCCGACACCTCGTTCCCCCGCCAGGGCGGCTTCGTCTACGACGCGGGAGCGTTCGACGCCGAGTTCTTCGGCATCTCCCCCCGCGAGGCCGTCGCCATGGACCCGCAGCAGCGGCTGCTGCTGGAGGTCTCCTGGGAGGCGGTCGAGTCGGCGGGCGTGGACCCGTCCCGCCTGAAGGGGGAGCGGGTCGGCGTCTTCGCGGGTGCCAGCTTCCAGGGGTACGCGTCCACGGCCATGGGCCGGGACCAGGAGGTCGGCGGCCACCTGCTCACCGGCAACGCGACCAGCGTCCTGTCCGGGCGGGTGGCGTACTCGTTCGGGTTCGAGGGGCCGGCGGTCACCGTCGACACGGCGTGCTCGTCGTCGCTGGTCGCGTTGCACCTGGCGGCACAGTCACTGCGTTCGGGCGAGTGCGACCTGGCCCTCGCGGGCGGCGTGACGGTCATGGCCTCACCGGCGACCTTCGTCGAGTTCGCGAAGCAGGGCGGCCTCTCCGCCGACGGGCGGTGCCGGTCGTTCGCGGAGTCGGCGGACGGCACCGGGTGGGGTGAGGGCGTCGGGGTGCTCCTCGTCGAGCGGCTGTCGGACGCGCGGCGTAACGGTCACACGGTTCTCGCCGTGGTGCGCGGCTCTGCGGTGAACCAGGACGGTGCGTCGAACGGGTTGACCGCGCCGAATGGTCCGTCGCAGCAGCGGGTGATCCGGCAGGCCCTCGCGTCGGCGGGATTGTCCCCGGCCGACGTGGACGTGGTGGAGGCCCACGGGACCGGCACGACGTTGGGTGATCCGATCGAGGCGCAGGCGTTGCTTGCGACGTACGGGCAGGGTCGGGGCGACGCCGCGCCGCTGCTACTCGGGTCGATCAAGTCGAACATCGGCCACACGCAGGCGGCGGCCGGTGTCGCCGGGGTGATCAAGCTGGTCCTCGCCCTGCGACACGGCGTGGTGCCGGCGACCCTGCACGTGGACGAGCCCTCCACGAAGGTGGACTGGACGTCGGGCGCGGTCACGCTGGTGACCGAGGGCCGCGAGTGGCCGGCGGTGGTGGACCGCCCGCGCCGGGCCGCCGTCTCCTCGTTCGGCATCTCCGGGACCAACGCCCACGTGATCCTCGAGCAGGCGGAGCCCGTCGAGGCCGAGCCGCCCCGGCCCGTCGACCTGCCCGTGGTGCCCTGGCTGGTGTCGGCGCGCACGCCGGAAGCCCTCGCCGCGCAGGCCACCCGGCTCGCCGAGCACCTGGGATCCGACGCGGGGCCGACGGCGGCCGACGTCGCCTGGTCGCTCGCGACCGCCCGCGCCGCCCTGGAGCACCGGGCTGTCGTCCTCGGCGTGACTGGGGACGACCTGTGCGAGGGGCTTGCCGCGCTGGCCGGCTCCGTTGCGGCACCCGGTGTGTTCACCGGTGAGGTGGTCTCGGGTCGGCGGGCGTTGTTGTTCACGGGTCAGGGTGCGCAGCGGTCGGGGATGGGCCGGGAGTTGTACGACCGGTTCCCGGTGTACGCGGATGCTTTCGACCGGGTGTGCGCCCGGTTCGAGGGCTGGTTCGACCGCTCGTTGCGGGAGGTGGTGTTCGCTTCACCGGGCAGTGATCTGGCGGGGCTGTTGGATCAGACGGCGTACACGCAGGCGGGCCTGTTCGCCCTGGAAGTGGCGCTGCACGAGCTGCTCGCTGCCTTCGGCGTGACCGGCGACTACCTGGTGGGTCATTCGATCGGTGAGGTGACGGCGGCGTATGTGGCGGGTGTGTTGTCGCTGGAGGATGCGTGCGCGTTGGTGGCGGCGCGGGGCCGGTTGATGCAGGCGTTGCCCAGCGGTGGCGGGATGTTGGCGGTGGGCGTGGCCGAGGGCGAGGCGCGCGGGTTGGCCGGTGACGGTGTGGACGTGGCGGCGGTGAACGGGCCGCGGGCGGTGGTGCTGGCCGGCGAGGTTGTCGAGTTGGATCGGATCGCGGGGGAGTGCGCCGAGCGGGGTTGGCGGGTCAAGCGGCTGCCGGTGAGTCACGCGTTCCACTCGCGGCTCATGGAGCCGATGCTGGCCGAGTTCCGCACGGTCCTGGCCGGCCTGGAGTGGCGTGCGCCGAGGCTGCCGGTCGTGTCGAACCTGACGGGGCGGGTGGCGGAGGCGGGGGAGATCACCGACCCGGAGTACTGGGTGCGGCATGTGCGGGAGGCGGTGCGGTTCGCCGACTCCATCGTCACCCTTCGTGAGCTGGGCGTGTCGACGTTCGTGGAGGTGGGGCCGGACGCGACGTTGACGGCGATGGCCGCCGATACCCCGGCCGACCGCCCCGCGCACCTGGTGGCGGCGCTGCGCCGCGACCAGCCCGAAACGACATCCCTCGTGGCGGCCCTGGCCCGGCTGCACGTCACCGGCAGCCCGGTGGACTGGGCCGCCTGGTTCACCCACACCGGCGGGCAACCTCGTACCGTCGACCTGCCCACCTACGCCTTCCAGCACCAGCTGTACTGGCTGCACGACGCTTCGCCGGCCGCCGTCGCGTCCACCACCGGGGGCTCGGCGACCGACGAGCGGTTCTGGGCGGCGGTGGAGCGGGAGGACCTGACCGGCCTCGGTGCGGAGTTGGCGGCGGAGCAGTCGCTCAGTGACCTGCTGCCGAAGCTCGCCCGCTGGCGGCGGGCGGGTCAGCAGCGGTCCACCGTCGACTCGTGGCGCTACCGCGTCGGGTGGCAGGCCGTACCCGATGCGCGGGCGGAGCTGACCGGGACCTGGCTGGTGCTGGTGCCGTACGACGGGGTCGATGCCCCGGTGCTCGCGGCCGTGACCGAGGGGCTCGCCTCGGCCGGGGCGAAGGTCCGGACGTTGACGCTCGACGGCCCGGCGGACGACCGCGAACTGGTGGCGAAGTCGCTCCGCGACGTCGGCGAGGCCGCCGGTGTGGTGTCGCTGCTGTCGCTGGCCGGCGTCGGCGTGGGCGAGGCCCTGGGTGCGGTGCAGGCGCTGGCCGCCGCCGACCTGGGCGGCCGGGTGTGGTGGGTGACCCGGGGCGCGGTGTCCGTGGGCACGTCGGACGCCCCGGTCGACCCGGTCGCCGCTGCCGCCTGGGGCCTGGGCCGGGTGGCCGCGTTGGAGGAGCCACGACGGTGGGGTGGCCTGGTGGATCTGCCGGAGGTGGTGGACGCCCGCGCGGTCCGTCGGGTGTGTCAGGTGCTCGCGGCGCGTGTCGAGGATCAGGTGGCGGTGCGGTCGTCGGGGCTGTTCGTGCGCCGGCTGGCCCGTGCCGGCGGTGAGGCTGCGCGGCGGGAGTTTCGGTTGTCGGGGACGGTGCTGATCACCGGTGGTACGGGGGCTCTCGGTTCCCGGGTTGCGGAGTGGGCGGTCGGTGCGGGTGCCGGGCATGTGGTGTTGGTGAGTCGGCGTGGTGAGCGGGCTGTGGGTGCGGTGGAGTTGGCGGAGCGGTTGCGGGCGTCCGGGGTGCGGGTGACGGTGGCGGCCTGTGACGTGGCGGACCGGTCAGCGCTGGGCGCGCTGCTCGACGGCCTCGCCGCCGACGGTGACCCGGTGCGCGCCGTCGTGCACGCGGCGGGCGCGGCGCACTCCACCCCGCTGGGCGAGCTGACCGCCGACGAGCTGCGCGAGGTGCTGCGCGCCAAGGTCGACGGGGCGGCGCATCTCGATGCGTTGCTGCCGGAGTTGGACGCGTTCGTGGTGTTCTCGTCCATCGCCGGGGTGTGGGGCTCGGCCGGGCAGGCCGGCTACGCGGCGGCCAACGCGTACCTCGACGGGCTGGTGGCCCGGCGGCGCGCCCGGGGTGCCGCCGGCACCGCGGTGGCGTGGGGCCCGTGGGCCGGCGCGGGGATGGCGCATGGCGAGCAGCAGGAACAGCTCGGCCGCCGGGGGCTGCCGGCGATGGACCCGGAGCTGGCGGTCGCCGCGTTGCAGGCGGCCCTCGACCGCGACGACACGAGCGTCGTCGTCGCCGACGTCGCCTGGGACCGGTTCGCCGCCTCCTTCACCGCCCTGCGGCCCAGCCCCCTGCTCGGCGGCGTCCCCGAGGCCGGTGCCGTCGAACGCCCGGAGACGCCGCCGTCGGGCACCGGCGCCCCGCAGGAGCTGCGGGACCGGCTGGCCGCCGCGGGCGACACCGAGCGGGACCGCATCCTGCTCGACCTTGTACGCGGCACCGCCGCCACCGTGCTGGGGCACCGCACCCCGGCAGCGATCCGTGCCGCCCGGGGCTTCCTGGAACTCGGCTTCGACTCGCTGACCGCCGTGGAGCTGCGCAACCGGCTCACCGCCGAGACCGGTCTCGCCCTGCCCAGCACCCTCGTCTTCGACTATCCGACGCCGGCCGCGCTCGCCGAGCACCTGCGCGCCGAGCTGGTGCCGCACGGGGCGGCCACCCCGGTCGTCGCCGAGATCGAACGGCTCGAGGAACTGCTGCGGACCGTCCCCGCCGACCGGCGCGACGACTCGGAGATCACCCGCCGCCTGGAGGATCTGCTGGCCCACTGGCGAGGTGCCACCGCCCCGTCGTCGCCATCCCCCGCCTCGCTGGATCCGGCCTCGCTGGATCCCTCGTCGCCGGCTTCCGCGTCGCCCGCCCCGGCCGAGGCCGTAGCCGTGGCCGACGACCTGTCCACCGCCACCGAGGACGACATCTTCGCCATCATCCAACGCGAATTCGGCAAGTCCTGACCCACCCCGCCCCCCGCCCCCCGCCCCCACCCCCACCTCGCGCCCCCGCCCCGCGCCCCGGTGATCAAGAGAAAAGTGTCAAAGTTGATCTCGACGGTGACGCAAACCTCTTGATCACCGGGGGGAGACCGCCGGGGAGGGCCGGGGGAGACCGCCGGGAGGGCGGCCGGGAGGGTGGGGCTAGGGGTCTGGTGGGTGGATCTAGGGGTGTGTCGCCTCCTGTCGGGCTCCGTAGGGTCGGAGCCCGACAGGTTGTCGTCCCGCTTGGCGCGGGGCGGGCGGAGGCGGGGGTGCGCGCGGGTGCCCGGAGACACGGGAGGTGCCCTGTGACCGGCTCCCAGAGCGGCCAGCTCCTCGCGATCAGCGACCTGCACGTCGTGTACGCGGAGAACAAGGCCATCGTCGAGGCCCTGCGCCCCGACAACGACGACGACTGGCTGATCGTCGCCGGTGACGTCGGCGAGTTCGCCAAGGACATCGAGTGGGCGCTCGGCCTGCTCCGCGACCGGTTCGCCCGGGTGATCTGGGCGCCGGGCAACCACGAACTGTGGACGCCCCGCGACGACACCGTCCAGTTGCGTGGCGAGGAACGCTACCGGCACCTCGTCGCGTTGTGCCGCAGCCTGGGCGTGGTCACGCCGGAGGATCCGTACCCGGTGTGGGACCCGGACGGGGATCCCGTCCTGATCGCCCCGCTCTTCGTCGGGTACGACTACACGTGGCGGCCCCCGGGGACGTACACCCGGGAGCAGGCGTTGGCGCGGGCGCACGAGACCGGCGTGGTCTGCACCGACGAGATCCTGCTGCACCCCGACCCGTACCCGAGCCGGGACGCCTGGTGCCGGGCGCGGGTGATCCAGACCGAGCGGCGGCTCGACGCCGAGCGCGGCGGCCTGCCCACCATTCTGGTGAACCACTACCCGCTGGTCCGCGAGCCCACCCGGGTCCTGCGCTATCCCGAGTTCGCCCAGTGGTGCGGCACCGACCTGACCGCCGACTGGCACCTGCGCTACGACACCCGCGTCGCCGTCTACGGCCATCTGCACATCCCGCGCACCACCTGGTACGACGGCGTCCGGTTCGAGGAGGTGTCCGTCGGCTACCCGCGCGAGTGGCGTCGCCGCGCCACCCCGCCGGGACGGCCCCGCCAGATCCTCCCGGCCCCCGCCCGACCCCACGGCTGACCGCCGGGAACGGGCGTCCCCGAGGGCCCTCCCACCGGCCTCATCCTGCGGTTATCGCCCCTCCGGGAGGCGCCGCGCGGGGGCTGAATGAGGGGTCCCGTAGGGGTTGGGCCGCCGTAGCGCGCTCAGTACCGTCCACTCACGGTGAGGGTCGGATACCGGCAATTCCCAGGGCCGGATGCCTGCGGTGGTGGCTTCCTCAGTGTTCGGCGGAATCGATCGGTAGCAAGCTCCGGGCGGGTGGGTCATGGCGGACGAAGAGAAGCTCCTCGAACACCTCAAGTGGGTGACCACCGAGCTCCGCCAGGCGCACCGGCGCCTGCGGGAGCTGGAGAGCGCCGAACCCGAACCGATCGCCGTCGTCGCGATGGCGTGCCGGTTCCCCGGCGGCGTCGGCTCCCCCGAGGACCTGTGGGACCTCGTGGCCGCCGGCACCGACGCGACCGGTCCGTTCCCCACCGACCGGGGCTGGGACCTGGCCCGGCTGTACGACCCGGACCCCGACCACCCCGGCACCTCGTACAGCGACCGGGGCGGGTTCCTCGACGACGCCGGCCACTTCGACCCGACCCTGTTCGGCATCTCCCCCCGCGAGGCCCTCGCGATGGACCCGCAGCAGCGGCTGCTGCTGGAGACCACCTGGGAGGTGTTCGAACGCGCCGGCATCGACGCCGGGTCGCTGCGCGGCAGCCGCACCGGCGTGTTCGTCGGCACCGCCGGGCAGGACTACGCCTCCGTGCTGCGCCGCCTCCCCGAGGGCGCCGAAGGCTACGTGCTGACCGGCACCGCCGCCAGCGTCATCTCCGGCCGGCTCGCCTACTCGTTCGGCCTGGAGGGGCCGGCCGTCACCATCGACACCGCCTGCTCGTCGTCGCTGGTCGCCCTGCACCTGGCCGGTCAGGCCCTGCGCGACGGCGAGTGCACCCTCGCCGTGGCCGGCGGCGTCAGCGTGATGGCCACCCCCGGCGGGTTCGTCGAGTTCTCCCGCCAGCGGGGGCTGGCCGCCGACGGCCGGTGCAAGGCGTTCTCCGCCGACGCCGACGGCACCGGCTGGGCCGAGGGCGTCGGGATGGTGCTCGTCGAGCGGCTGTCCGACGCCCGCCGCAACGGCCACCCCGTGCTCGCCGTGATCCGGGGCAGCGCCGTCAACTCCGACGGGGCCAGCAGCGGCCTCACCGCCCCGAACGGCCCCGCCCAGCAGCGCGTCATCCGCCAGGCCCTCGACAACGCCGGCCTCACCCCGGCCGACGTGGACGTCGTGGAGGCGCACGGCACCGGCACCCGGCTCGGCGACCCGATCGAGGCGCAGGCGCTGCTGGCCACGTACGGCAGGGACCGGCCCGCCGACCGGCCGCTGTGGCTCGGCTCGCTGAAGTCGAACCTCGGCCACACGCAGGCCGCCGCCGGGGTCGCCGGGGTGATCAAGATGGTCCTCGCGATGCGGCACGGGCTGCTCCCGGCGACCCTGCACGCCGACGAGCCCACGCCGCACGTCGACTGGACGGGCGGCGCGGTCGCCCTGCTCACGCAGGCCCGCCCGTGGACCGGGGACGCCGGCCGGCCCCGCCGCGCCGCCGTCTCCTCCTTCGGCATGAGCGGCACCAACGCCCACCTCGTCCTGGAACAGGCCCCGCCGCCCGAGCCCGCCGCCGCGACCGAGGCCCCCGCGCGGGAACTCCCGGCGGTGCCGGTGCTGCTCTCCGCCGCGCACCCCGCCGCCCTCGCCGCGCAGGCGGGCCGTTGGGCGGCCTGGCTGGACGCCGACGCCGACGCGCGTCCCGTGGACGTGGCGTGGTCGTCGGTCACCGCCCGCGCCGCCCTGGACAGCCGCGCGGTGGTCGTGGCGACGGGCCGCGAGGACCTCCTCGCCGGGTTGCGCGCCCTGGCGGCGGGCGAGCCGTCCGGCGCGGTCGTCGCCGGCCGCGCCGCCGACCGGGGTCCGCTCGCCGTGCTGTTCTCCGGTCAGGGCGCGCAGCGGGCGGGCATGGGTCGTGAGTTGTACGCGTCGTTCCCGGTGTTCGCGTCGGTGCTGGACGAGGTGTGCGGGCACCTGGACCGTGGGTTGCCGCAGCCGCTGCGGCCGGTGTTGTTCGCGGAGGCGGGGACGCCGGAGGCCGAGCTGCTGGGGCAGACGGTGTTCACGCAGGCGGGCCTGTTCGCGGTCGAGGTGGCCCTGTTCCGTCTCGTGGAGTCGTTCGGTGTGGTGCCGGACTTCGTGGGTGGGCATTCGGTCGGTGAGATCGTCGCGGCGCATGTGGCGGGGGTGTTGTCGCTGGAGCATGCGTGTGCGTTGGTGGTGGCGCGGGGCCGGTTGATGCAGGCGTTGCCGGCCGGTGGTGGGATGTTGGCGGTCAACGCGGCTGAGTCGGACGTGTTGGCGTCGCTGGACGGGCTGTCCGACCGGGTCGGGATCGCCGCCGTCAACGGTCCGGCCTCCGTCGTCGTGTCGGGTGCGGTGGACGCCCTCGACGTGCTGGAGCAGGCGTGGCGGGGGCGGGGGGTGCGGACCCGTCGGCTGGCGGTGAGTCACGCGTTCCACAGCCCGTTGATGGAGCCGATGCTGGAGAAGTTCCGGGCGTTGGTCAGCCGGTTGACGTTCTCCGCGCCGGTGCTGCCGTTGGTGTCGAACGTGACCGGGGCGCTGGCCGATCCCGACGAGGTCCGCAGCGTCGACTACTGGGTGCGGCATGTCCGCGAGGCGGTGCGGTTCGCCGACGGGGTGGCGGCGTTGCGGTCGGCGGGGGTGGACACGTTCCTGGAGGTCGGCCCGCAGAGTGTGTTGACGGCGTTGACGGCGGAGGCGCTGCCTGACGGCGGGGACGTGGTCGCGGTGGCCGCTCAGCGTCGGGATCGGCCGGAGGTCGCCGGTCTGCTGGCCGCGCTGGCGGAGCTGCACGTGCACGGGGTGTCGGTGGGGTGGCGGTCGTGGTTCGCCGACACGGGCGCGTCCCGGGTGGACCTGCCCACGTACGCGTTCCAGCGGGAGCGGTTCTGGCCCGAGGCGGGCACGTGGCAGGTGGGCGACGTGTCGGCCGCCGGCCTGGGCGTGGCGGGGCATCCGCTGCTCGGCGCGGCGGTGCGCCTCGCCGGTGACGACGAGGCGGTGCTGACGGGTCGCCTGTCGGTGTCGACGCACCCGTGGCTGGCCGACCATGTGGTGTCGGGTGCGGTGGTGGTGCCGGGTGCGGCGCTGGTCGAGCTGGTGGTGCGGGCGGGCGACGAGGTGGGTGCCTCCCGGGTGCGGGAGTTGACGATCGCCGCCCCGTTGACCCTGCCGGCCGCCGAGGCCGTGCGGGTGCAGGTGCGCGTCGGCGCGGCCGACGACTCCGGTGCCCGCGAGGTGACGGTGCACGCCCAGCCCGACGACGAGCCGGACGCGGAGTGGATCCGGCACGCCGAGGGTGTGCTGGAGCCGGCCGCCGCCGAGGAGCCGACCGTCGGCGCGTGGCCGCCCGCCGGGGCGACCGAGGCGGAACTGGCCGGCTGGTATCCGGCGTTCGCGGAGCACGGCCTGGCGTACGGGCCGGTGTTCCAGGGGCTGCGCCGGGTGTGGACCAACCCCGACGGCGACGTGTACGCCGAGGTCGCCCTGCCCGACGAGGCGGCGGCCGACGCCACCGGCTTCGGGGTGCACCCGGCGCTGCTGGATGCCGCCCTGCACCCGATCGGGTTGCTCGACGCCGGCACCGGCACCGGGCCTCGGGTGCCGTTCGCGTTCACCGGTGTGCAGGTGCACGCCGCCGGTGCCCGCGCGCTGCGGGTGCGGTTGAGCCGCGCCGGTGCCGGGGTGCGGCTCGTCGCGGTCGACGAGTCCGGGTCGCCGGTCGTCTCCGTCGACTCCCTCGTCCTGCGGGAGATGGGCACCGTCTCGACCCCGAGCGCGGCCGACCGTTCCCTGTTCGAGGTGACCTGGCACGCCGAGGACGTGACCCCGGCCGCCGAGGTGCCCGGTGTGGTGGCGCTCGGCGAGGTCGGGCTGCCTGACGACGTGTCCGCGTACGCGGACGTGCCGGCCCTGGTGGCGGCCGTGGAGGCGGGCACGGCCGCGCCGAGGCTCGTGCTGCTGCCGACCACCGCTGCGGGGACGTCGGTGCCGGACGCGGTGCGGGATGTCGTCGCGGGCGTGTTGGGTGTGGTGCAGGGGTGGCTCGCCGCTGACGTCCTCGCCGATTCGCGGTTGGTGGTGGTGACCCGGGGTGCCGTGGTGGTGCGGGACGAGGACCGGGTGACCGATCTGGCGGGTGCGGCGGTGTGGGGTCTGTTGCGTTCGGCGCAGTCGGAGCACCCCGACCGCATCGTGCTCGCCGACCTCGACGGCCCGCTGGACGCCGACGCGGTGGCGCTGCTCGCGGCGGTGGCCGCCGACCCCGCCCCCACCGGCGGGCAGCTCGCCGTCCGCGAGGGCGTGGTGCGCGTACCCCGGTTGACGCGGCTGACCGGCGACGAGCTGACGCCCCCGGCGTCGGGCCTCTGGCACCTCGCGCCCGTCGCCCCCGGCACGATCGACGGCGTCGACCTGGTCGCCGCCCCGGCCGCGAAGCTCGGGGCCGGGCAGGTCCGCATCGCCGTACGCGCCACCGGCGTGAACTTCCGTGACGTCCTCATCGCGCTCGGCATGTATCCGGACGCGGCGGCCCGGATGGGCAGCGAAGGCGCGGGCGTCGTGCTGGAGGTCGGTCCCGGCGTCGACGGCCTCGCACCCGGCGACCGGGTGTTCGGCATGTTCGAGCCGGGCTTCGGCCCGCAGGTCGTCGCCGAGCGGCAGCGGGTGGCCAGGATCCCCGCCGGCTGGTCCTACGCCGAGGCCGCCTCCGTCCCGCTGGTGTTCCTGACGGCGTACTACGCGTTGCACGATCTGGCGGGTCTGCGGTCGGGTGAGTCGGTGTTGATCCACTCGGGTGCGGGTGGGGTGGGCATGGCGGCGATCCAGCTCGCGCACCACTTCGGCGCGACTGTCTACGCGACGGCGAGTCCCGGTAAGTGGGGGACGCTGCGGGGTCTGGGGGTCGCGCAGGAGCGGATCGGGTCGTCGCGGTCGACGGAGTTCGAGGCGGTGTTCGCGTCCGCCTCCGGTGGTGCCGGGGTGGATGTGGTCCTCGATGCCCTCGCGGGTGAGTTCGTGGACGCGTCGTTGCGGTTGTTGCCGCGCGGCGGCCGGTTCATCGAGATGGGCAAGACCGACATCCGCGACGCAGACGCGGTCGCGCAGCTCCACCCGGGGGTCGCCTACCGGGCGTTCGACCTGAACGAGGCGGGCAGCGAGCGCATCGGGCAGATGCTGGGCGAGTTGTTGGCGTTGTTCGAGAGCGGTGCGCTGTCGCCTTTGCCGGTGCGGGTGTGGGACGTGCGGCAGGCCCGGCAGGCGTTGCGGCACCTGAGTCAGGCGAAGCACGTCGGCAAGGTGGTGCTGACGGTTCCGGCTGCTGTCGATCCGGACGGCACGACCCTGGTGACCGGGGCGTCGGGCACCCTGGCCGGGGTGGTGGCGCGGCATCTGGTGGCCACGGGTCAGGCTCGTCGGTTGGTGTTGGCGTCGCGTCGGCTGCCGGTCGAGGGTTCCGACTATGCGGCGCTGGTGGCGGAGCTGGCCGAGGCGGGTGCGCAGGTCAGTGCGGTGTCGGTGGACGTCGCCGACCCGGCGCAGGTGGCGGCGCTGGTCGCTGGCATCGACCCGGCGCACCCGTTGACGGCCGTGGTGCACTGCGCGGGCGTCCTCGCCGACTCGGTCGTCACGTCCCTCACCGCCGACGACGTGGCTACGGTGCTGCGGCCGAAGGTGGACGGTGCGTGGGCGTTGCACGAGGCGACGGCGGGGTTGGATCTGTCGGCGTTCGTGGTGTTCTCGTCGATCGCGGCGACGTTGGGTTCGCCGGGTCAGGGCAACTACGCGGCGGCGAACGCGTTCCTCGACGCCCTCGCCCAGCACCGCCGCGCCCAGGGGCTGCCGGCGACCAGCATCGGCTGGGGCATGTGGGCCACCACCAGCGCCATGACCGCCCACCTCGACCGCGACGACGCGCAGCGGCTGCGGCGGCTCGGCATGGCCGGCCTCACCGCGGACGAGGGCGCGGCCCTGCTCGACGCGGCCACCGCCAGGGCCCTGCCGGCGATCGCGGCGGCCCGCCTCCGCATCACCGGGGACGCCGGCCAGGTCCCGCCGATCCTGCGGCTGCTCGCCCGCGCCGGCGGACGCCGCCAGGCGGGCGGCGCGACCGGCGGCACCGGCACCTCCTGGTCGGACCGCCTCGCCGGCCTCGCGCCCGACGAGGCGCGGCGGTTGTTGGTGGAGCTCGTGTGTGGTCAGGCGGCGGCGGTGTTGGGGCACGCGTCGGCGCAGGCGGTTGCGGGTGGGCGGGCGTTCAAGGAGTTGGGGTTCGACTCGCTCACCTCCGTGGAGTTGCGTAACCGGTTGGCCTCGGCGACGGGGCTGCGGTTGACGGCGACGCTGGTGTTCGACTATCCGACGCCGGAGCGCCTGGCCGAGCACCTGCGCGAGCGGCTGGGCGAGACCGCCAGCGCCGCCCCGGCCGCCGCCCGCGCCGCCGGCCCGGCGGGCACCGACGAGCCCATCGCCATCGTCGGCATGTCGTGCCGGTTCCCGGGTGGGGTGTCCAGCCCGGAGCAGTTGTGGGATCTGGTGGCGTCGGGTGGGGATGCGATCGGTGGTTTCCCGGGGGACCGGGGTTGGGATCTCGACGCGTTGTATGACCCGGATGCGGATCGGGCGGGGACGTCGACGACGCGGCAGGGTGGTTTCCTGTACGACGCGGCGGAGTTCGACCCGGGGTTCTTCGGGATCAGTCCTCGTGAGGCCCTGGCGATGGATCCGCAGCAGCGGTTGTTGCTGGAAACGTCGTGGGAGGCGTTCGAGCACGCCGGCATCGACCCCGCCACCGGCCACGGCACCGTCACCGGCGTCTTCATCGGCGCCGCCTCCTCCGGCTACGCCGCCACCGGCAGCGACGGCCTCGAAGGGCTCGAAGGGCACCTGCTCACCGGCACCGCCGGCAGCGTCGCCTCCGGCCGCGTCGCCTACACCTTCGGCTTCGAGGGCCCGGCCGTCACCGTCGACACGGCGTGCTCGTCGTCGCTGGTCGCCCTGCACCTCGCGGCGCAGGCGCTGCGCTCCGGCGAATGCGACATGGCCCTCGCCGGTGGCGTCGCGCTGATGGCCCAGCCGGGCATGTTCTCCGAGTTCTCCCGCCAGGGCGGCCTCGCCCCCGACGGCCGGTGCAAGGCGTTCGCCGCCGCCGCCGACGGCACCGGCTGGGGCGAGGGCGTCGGCATCCTCCTCGTCGAGCGCCTCTCCGACGCCCGGCGGCGCGGCCACCGGGTCCTCGCCGTCGTGCGGGGCAGCGCCGTCAACTCCGACGGCGCGTCCAACGGGCTCACCGCGCCGAACGGGCCGTCGCAGCAGCGCGTCATCCGGCAGGCCCTCGCCAACGCCCGGCTGACCCCGGCCGACGTGGACGCCGTCGAGGCGCACGGCACCGGCACCACCCTCGGCGACCCCATCGAGGCACAGGCGCTGCTCGCCACCTACGGGCAGGACCGGCCGGCCGACCGGCCGCTGCTGCTCGGGTCGATCAAGTCGAACATCGGGCACACCCAGGCCGCCGCCGGCGTCGCCGGGGTGATCAAGATGGTGCTCGCGCTGCGGCACGGGCTCGTCCCGCCCACCCTGCACGTCGACGCGCCGTCGGAGCACATCGACTGGACCTCCGGGGCCGTCACCCTCACCACCACCGCCGCGCCCTGGCCGGCCGTCGACCGGCCCCGCCGCGCCGCCGTGTCCTCCTTCGGCATCAGCGGCACCAACGCCCACGCCATCATCGAGCAGGCCCCCGCCGACACCCCGACGCCCCGCCCCGAACGCCCGGCGGTGCCGTCGCCCGGCCTGGTCGCCGCCGACGCCGCACCGCTGCTCGTGTCGGCCCGCAGCGCCCGCGCCCTGCGCGACCAGGCGGCCCGGCTGCGGACCCACCTCGCCGACGGCCCGGCCCACGACCTCGTCGACCTCGCGTACTCGCTCGCCACCGGCCGCGCCCACCACCCGTACCGGCAGGTCACCGTGGCCGCCGACCGGGAGTCCGCGCTGGCCGGGCTCGCCGCGATCGCCGAGGCCGACCACCACGCCGGCATCCCCGACGGTACGCCGAAGGTCGTCTTCGTCTTCCCCGGCCAAGGCTCCCAGTGGGCCGGCATGGCCCTCGACCTGCTGGAGTCCTCGCCGGTCTTCCGGGACCGGATGGACCAGTGCGCGGCGGAACTGTCCCGGCTGGTCGACTGGAACCCCGAGGACGTCCTGCGCGGCGCGCCCGACGCCCCACCGATGGACCGGGTGGACGTCGTCCAGCCGCTGCTCTTCTCCGTCATGGTCTCCCTCGCCGAGGTGTGGAAGTCGTGCGGCGTACGGCCCGACGCCGTCATCGGCCACTCGCAGGGCGAGATCGCCGCCGCCTGCGCCGTCGGCGCGCTCACCCTGCCCGACGCGATGCGGCTCGTCGTCGCCCGCAGCCGGGGCCTGCTCGCCATCTCCGGGCTGGGCGGCATGGTGTCCGTGCCGCTGTCCGCCGCCGACACCGAGCAGCTCATCGCGCCCTGGGCCGGTGCCCTGTCCGTCGCCGCCGTGAACGGGGCCGCCGTGACCGTGGTGTCGGGCGACGCCGGCCCCGTCGACGAACTGCTCGCCACCTGCGCGGAACGCGACATCCGGGCCCGCCGGATCGCCGTGGACTACGCCTCCCACTGCGGGCACGTCGAGGCCGTCCGCGAGGACCTGGCCGCCGCGCTCGGCACGATCGAGGCCCACCCCACCGAGGTGGCGTTCCACTCCACCGTCACCGGCGAGCCCATCGACACCGTCGAGCTGGACGCCGACTACTGGTATCGGAACCTGCGCGAACCGGTGCGCCTCGCCCCCGTCGTGGACGCGCTGATCGCCGCCGGCTACCGCACGTTCGTCGAGGTCAGCCCCCACCCCGTGCTCAAGGTGGTGGTGCAGGACGCGCTCGACCGGGCCGCCGACGGCCAGCCCGGCGGCGTCGTGGTCGGGTCGCTGCGCCGCGACGAGCACGGCCCCCGCCAGCTCCTCGCCGCGCTCGGCGGCCTGCACACGGCCGGCGTACCGGTCGACTGGGCCGCCGTCCTCGCCGGCTCCGGCGCGTCCCGGGTGGACCTGCCGACGTACGCGTTCCAGCGGGAGCGGTTCTGGCCCGAGGCGGGCACGTGGCACGCGGGCGACGTGTCGGGGGCGGGGCTCGCCGCTCCTGGGCATCCGCTGTTGGGTGCGGCGGTGCGCCTGGCGGGTGACGACGAGGTCGTGCTGACGGGTCGGCTGTCGGTGTCGACGCATCCGTGGCTGGCCGATCATGTGGTGTCGGGTGCGGTGGTGGTGCCGGGTGCGGCGCTGGTCGAGCTGGTGGTGCGGGCGGGTGACGAGGCCGGCGCTTCCCGGGTGCGGGAGTTGACGATCGCCGCCCCGCTGACGCTGCCGGCCGCCGAGGCCGTACGGGTGCAGGTGCGGGTCGGCGCGGCCGACGACTCCGGTGCCCGTGAGGTGACGGTGCACGCCCAGCCCGACGGGGACGGGGACGGGGACGGGGACGCGGAGTGGGTCCGGCACGCGGATGGCGTGCTGGAGCCGGCCGTGGCCGAGGAGCCGACGGTGGGGGTGTGGCCGCCGGTCGGCGTGTCCGAGGTGGACCTGTCGGGTTGGTACGACGCGCTCGTCGGGCATGGGCTGGCGTACGGGCCGGTGTTCCAGGGCCTGCGCCGGGTGTGGGCGGGCGACGGCGACGTCTACGCCGAGGTGGCCCTGCCCGACGACGTCGCCGAGAGCGCCGGCCGGTTCGGGCTGCACCCGGCGCTGCTGGATGCCGCCCTGCATCCGATCGGGCTGTTGTCGGCGGAGGAGGCGTCGGGGCCTCGGGTGCCGTTCGCGTTCGCCGGTGTGCAGATGCACGCGGCGGGCGCGTCGGTGCTGCGGGTGCGGTTGAGTCGTGCCGGTTCCGGGGTGCGTCTCGTCGCGGTCGACGACTCCGGGTCGCCGGTCGTCTCCGTCGACTCGCTCGTCCTGCGGGAGCTGACCGGCGTCGCCGCGCCCAACGCCGCCGACCGGTCGGTGTTCGAGCTCACCTGGCACGCCGAGGACGTGACCCCGGCCGCCGACGTGTCGGGCGCGGTGGCGCTCGGCGAGGTCGCCCTGCCCGGCGACGTGCCGGCGTACCCGGACGTTGCGGCCCTGGCCGCCGCCGTCGAGGCGGGCCGGCCCGCGCCGAGCATCGTCCTGCTGCCGGCCGGCCCGAGCGCGCCCGGCGACGCCGGCTCCGCCCCGGACCGGACCCCCGGGAGCACCCCGGACCGCGACCTGCCCGGCCTGGTCCGGGCCGCGGCGTCGGACATCCTCGTGGCCGTCCAGGCGTGGCTGGCCGCCGACGCCCTCGCCGACACGAAGCTCGTCGTGACGACCCGCGACGCCGTGGCGGCGCTGCCCGGCGACCGGGTGACCGACCTGGCGGGTGCGGCGGTGTGGGGTCTGTTGCGTTCGGCGCAGTCGGAGCACCCCGACCGCATCGTGCTCGCCGACCTCGACGGCCCGCTGGACGCCGACGCGGTGGCGCTGCTCGCGGCGGTGGCCGCCGACCCCGCCCCCACCGGCGGGCAGCTCGCCGTCCGGGGCGGCACCGTCCTCGCGCCCCGGGTCACCCGCCCCGCCGGCGACGCCCTCACCCCGCAGGGCGACCTGTGGCACGTGGCCGCCGTCGCCCCGGGCACGATCGACGGCGTCGACCTGCTGCCCGGCACCGCCCAGCCCCTCGCCCCGGGCGAGGTCCGCATCGCCGTGCGCGCGGCCGGGGTGAACTTCCGGGACGTGTTGATCGCGTTGGGGATGTATCCGGATCCGTCGGCGGTGATGGGTAGCGAGGGTGCGGGTGTGGTGCTGGAGGTCGGCCCGGGTGTGGATGATCTGAGCCCGGGTGATCGGGTGTTCGGCCTGTTCGAGCCGGGTTTTGGGCCGCGGGTGGTGGCGCAGCGGTTGCGGGTGGCGCGGGTGCCGTCGGGGTGGTCGTTTGTCGAGGCGGCGTCGGTGCCGGTGGTGTTCCTGACGGCGTACTACGCGTTGCGTGATCTGGCGGGTTTGCGGTCGGGTGAGTCGGTGTTGATCCACTCGGGTGCGGGTGGCGTGGGGATGGCGGCGATCCAGCTTGCGCAGCACTTCGGTGCGACCGTGTATGCGACGGCGAGTCCTGGTAAGTGGGGGACTTTGCGGGGCCTTGGGGTGGCTCCGGAGCGGATCGGGTCGTCGCGGTCGACGGAGTTCGAGGCGGTGTTCGCGTCCGCGTCCGGTGGCGCGGGTGTGGATGTGGTCCTCGATGCGCTTGCGGGTGAGTTCGTGGACGCGTCGTTGCGGTTGTTGCCGCGCGGCGGCCGGTTCGTCGAGATGGGCAAGACCGACGTACGCGACCCGGAACTGGTCGCCCGCCAACACCCCGGCGTGACGTACCAGGCGTTCGAGCTGAACGCCGCCGGCGGCGAGCGCATCGGGCAGATGCTCGGTGAGTTGTTGGCGTTGTTCGAGAGTGGTGCGCTGCGGCCGTTGCCGGTGCGGGTGTGGGACGTGCGGCAGGCGCGGCAGGCGCTGCGGCACCTGAGCCAGGCGAAGCACGTCGGCAAGGTGGTGCTGACGGTTCCGGCTGCGGTGGACCCGGACGGCACGACCCTGGTGACCGGGGCGTCGGGCACCCTTGCCGGGGTCGTGGCCCGGCACCTCGTCGCCACGGGCCAGAGCCGTCGGTTGGTGTTGGCGTCGCGTCGGCTGCCGGTCGAGGGTTCCGATTACGCGGCCCTGGTCGCGGAGCTGACCGGGGCCGGGGCGCAGGTCACTGCCGTGTCGGTGGACGTCGCCGACCCGGTGCAGGTGGCGGGCCTGGTCGCCGGCATCGACCCGGTGCATCCGTTGACGGCGGTGGTGCACACGGCCGGGGTGATCGCCGACGCGACGATCGGCTCCCTCTCCGTCGACGGCGTGGCTGCGGTCATGCGGCCGAAGGTCGACGGTGCGTGGGCGTTGCACGAGGCGACGGCGGGGTTGGATCTGTCGGCGTTCGTGGTGTTCTCGTCGATCGCGGCGACGTTGGGTTCGCCCGGTCAGGGCAACTACGCGGCGGCGAACGCGTTCCTGGATGCCCTCGCCCAGCACCGCCGTGCCCAGGGACTGCCGGCCACCAGCCTCGCCTGGGGTCTCTGGGCCACCACCAGCACCATGACCGCCCACCTCGACGCCACCGAGCACCGGCGCGTCATCCGCGCCGGCAGCGCGCCGCTCACCGACGCCGAAGGGCTCGCGCTCCTCGACGCCGCGCAGCGGCACGGCGGCGCGCACCTCGTACTCATGAAGGTGCCGGCGGCCACGGGCGGACCGGTCCCCGCGCTGCTGCGCGACCTCGTGCGCCAGCCCCGCACCCGGCGGCGGGCGGCGACCCGGGCCGCCACCGACCTGTCGCTGGGCGAGCGGCTCGCCGCCCTCAGCCCCGCCGAACGGCGCGGCCGGCTCCTCGACCTCGTCGCCGGTGCCGTGGCGGCCGTGCTCGGCCACCGCTCCGCCGACACCGTCGACCCGCAGCGGCCGTTCAAGGAACTCGGCTTCGACTCGCTCACCTCCGTCGAGCTGCGCAACCGGCTCGCCACCGCCACCGGGCTGCGGCTGCCTGCCACCGTCGCCTTCGACTACCCGACGCCCGCCGTGCTCGCCGACTTCCTCGACCGGGAGATCGGCGGCCGGGCCACCCCCGCGCCGGCCCCCGCCGCTGCCGCCGCGCCCGGCGTCGACGAGCCCATCGCGATCGTCGGCATGGCGTGCCGCTTCCCCGGCGACGTGCGGACCCCCGAGCAACTGTGGGACCTCGTCACCGCCGGCGCGGACGTCATCGCGCCCTTCCCCACCGACCGCGGCTGGGACCTCACCGACCTGCGCGGCGACGCCGGAGACGACACGGCCACCCCGCAGCGCGGCGGGTTCCTCTACGACGCCGCCGACTTCGACGCCGCCTTCTTCGGCATCAGCCCCCGCGAGGCGCTCGCCATGGACCCGCAGCAGCGGCTGCTGCTGGAAACCTCGTGGGAGGCGTTCGAGCGGGCCGGCATCGACCCGCTGACCGCCCGGGGCAGCAGCACCGGCGTCTACGTCGGCCTGATCTACCACGACTACGCGGGCAAGGCCCTCGGCACGTCCGACGAGCTCGACGGGTACGTCGGCAACGGCAGCGCCGGCAGCGTCGCCTCCGGCCGCATCTCCTACCTGTTCGGCCTCGAAGGCCCCGCCGTCACCGTCGACACCGCCTGCTCGTCGTCGCTGGTCGCCCTGCACCTCGCCGCGCAGGCGCTGCGGCAGAACGAGTGCGGCCTCGCCCTGGCCGGCGGGGTCAGCGTCATGTCCACCCCCGGCATGCTCGCCGAGTTCTCCCGCCAGCGCGGCCTGTCGCCCGACGGGCGGTGCCGGGCGTTCGGTGCGGGCGCCAACGGCACCGGCTTCGCCGAGGGCGTCGGCATGCTGCTGCTGGAACGGCTCTCCGACGCCCAACGCAACGGTCACCGCGTCCTGGCCGTCGTCCGGGGCAGCGCGATCAACCAGGACGGGGCCAGCAGCGGCCTCACCGCCCCCAACGGCCCCTCGCAGCAGCGCGTCATACGGCAGGCCCTCGCCAACGCGCGCCTGACCCCGGCCGACGTGGACGCCGTCGAGGCGCACGGCACCGGCACGGCGCTCGGTGACCCGATCGAGGCGCAGGCGCTGCTGGCCACGTACGGGCAGGACCGGCCCGCCGACCGGCCGCTGCTGCTCGGCTCGATCAAGTCGAACATCGGCCACGCCCAGGCCGCCGCAGGCGTCGCCGGGGTGATCAAGATGGTCATGGCGATGCGGCACGGCCAGCTCCCCGCCACCCTGCACGTCGACACCCCGTCGGAGCACATCGACTGGTCGGCCGGGGCGGTGTCGCTGCTCGCCGAGCCCCGCCCCTGGCCCGAGGTGGACCGGCCGCGCCGGGCCGCCGTGTCGTCGTTCGGCATCAGCGGCACCAACGTCCACACCATCCTGGAGCAGGCGCCCGAGGCGACGCCCGCGCCGACCGTGACCGTCCCCGCCGCCATCACCACCGGCGACCTCACCACGCCCTGCGTGCTCTCCGCCCGCACCGGCGACGCCCTGGCCGAGCAGGCCCGCCGGCTGCGCGACTGGCTGGGGGAGAACCCGAGCGTCGGCCTGCCCGACCTCGGCCACGCCCTCGCCACCGGCCGGTCCGCGTTCGAACACCGCGCGGTGCTGCTGCCCCGCGACCGGCAGAGCCTCCTCGCCGGCCTGACCGCCGTCGCCGCCGACGAGCCGTCGTCCGTCGTCGTCCGGGGCACCGTCCGGCCCGGCCGGCTCGCCGTCCTCTTCTCCGGCCAGGGCGCGCAACGCCCCGGCATGGGCCGGGAGGCGTACGGGGCGTTCCCCGTGTTCGCCGCCGCGCTCGACGAGGCGTGCGGTCACCTCGACCCGCTGCTGCCCCGCCCGCTGCGCGACGTGCTGTTCGCCACCGAAGGCTCCCCCGACGCGGACCTGCTCGACCAGACGGTGTTCACCCAGGCCGGCCTGTTCGCCGTCGAGGTGGCCCTGTACCGCCTCGTCGAGTCGTTCGGGATCGTCCCCGACCTCGTGGGCGGCCACTCCGTCGGCGAGATCACCGCCGCGCACGTCGCCGGGGTGCTCTCCCTCGCCGACGCCTGCGCGCTGGTCGCCGCCCGGGGGCGGCTCATGCAGGCGCTGCCCGCCGGGGGCGGCATGCTCGCCGTCGCCGCCGGCGAGGCCGACGTCCGCGCCTCCATCGAGGGCCTGACCGACCGGCTCGGCATCGCCGCCGTCAACGGGCCTGCGGCCGTCGTCGTCTCCGGCGCCGCCGACGCCCTCGACGCCGTCGAGGCCGGCTGGCGGGATCGGGGCGTACGCACCCGCCGACTGCGGGTCAGCCACGCCTTCCACAGCCCGCTCATGGAACCGATGCTGGCCGAGTTCCGGGCCGTCCTCGACGGGCTCACCTTCCAGCCGCCGACGCTGCCCGTCGTGTCCAACCTGACCGGCGTCGCCGCCGACCCGGAAGACCTGTGCGACCCCGGGTACTGGGTGCGGCACGTCCGGGAGGCCGTCCGCTTCGCCGACGGGATCGCCTACCTGCGGCAGCGCCACGTCGGCACGTACCTGGAGGTCGGGCCGGACGGGGTGCTCGCCGGCATGATCTCCGACTGCCTCGCCGACACCGCGGAACCCGCCGCCGGGCCGGTGGTCGTGCCGACCCTGCGCCGGGGCCGCACCGAGGCGTCCGCGCTGCTCGCGGCCCTCGCCGAGGCGTACGCGGGCGGCGTGCCCGTCGACTGGACCACCCTCACCGGCGGCGGCGCGGCCGTGCGCCCGCTGGACCTGCCGACGTACCCGTTCCAGCGGCAGCGGTACTGGCCCGACGCGGCGGCCTGGCGGGCCGGCGACGTGTCCGGTGCCGGACTGGCCGCCCCGGGGCATCCGCTGCTCGGCGCGGCGGTGCGCCTGGCGGGTGACGACGAGATCGTGCTGACCGGTCGGCTGTCGGTGTCGACGCATCCGTGGCTGGCCGATCATGTCATCTCTGGTGCGGTGGTGGTGCCGGGTGCGGCGCTGGTCGAGCTGGTGGTGCGGGCGGGCGACGAGGTGGGTGCGTCGCGGGTGCGGGAGTTGACGATCGCCGCCCCGCTGACGCTCCCGGTCTCGGGCGGGGTGCGGGTGCAGGTGCGCGTCGGGTCGGCCGACGACTCCGGTGCCCGTGAGGTGACGGTGCACGCCCAGCCCGACGAGGATGCGGACGCGGAGTGGGTCCGGCACGCGGTTGGCGTGCTGGAGTCGGCCGTGGCCGAGGAGCCGGTGGTGGGGCAGTGGCCGCCGGTCGGCATGTCCGAGGTGGACCTGTCGGGCTGGTACGACGCGCTCGTCGGGCATGGGCTGGCCTACGGGCCGGTGTTCCAGGGGCTCCGGCGGGTGTGGACGGGCGACGGCGAGCTGTGTGCCGAGGTGGCCCTGCCGGAGTCGGCGGCGGACGCGTCCGCGTTCGGGGTGCACCCGGCGCTGCTGGACGCCGCCCTGCACCCGATCGGGCTGCTCGACGCCGGCACCGGGCCTCGGGTGCCGTTCGCGTTCAGCGGTGTGCAGGTGCACGCCGCCGGTGCGTCGGTGTTGCGGGTGCGGATGAGTCGTGCCGGTTCCGGGGTGCGTCTCGTCGCGGTCGACGACTCCGGGTCGCCGGTCGTCTCCGTCGACTCCCTCGTCCTGCGGGAGCTGACCGGTGTGGCCGCGCCCAGCGCCGTGGACCGTTCCCTGTTCGAGGTGACCTGGCAGCCGCAGGACGTCGCCCCCACCGCCGACGGATCCGGCTGGGTGGCGCTCGGCGAGGTCGGGCTGCCTGACGACGTGTCCGCGTACGCGGACGTGCCGGCGCTGGTGGCGGCCGTGGAGGCGGGGCGACCCGCTCCGGCTTTCGTGTTGCTGCCCGTCGGCGTCGCCGGAGGGCCTGTGCCGGACGCGGTGCGGGATGTCGTCGCGGGTGTGTTGGGTGTGGTGCAGGGGTGGCTTGCCGCCGATCTGCTCGCCGATTCGCGGTTGGTGGTGGTGACCCGGGGTGCCGTGGTGGCGCGGGACGAGGACCGGGTGACCGACCTGGCGGGTGCGGCGGTGTGGGGTCTGTTGCGTTCGGCGCAGTCGGAGCATCCCGACCGCATCGTGCTCGCCGACACCGACGAGGCCATCGGCCCGCAGGCGCTCGCCGTCCTGGCGACCGTCGCGGCCGACCTGTCCACCGTCGGCGGCCAGCTCGCGCTCCGGGGCGACGCGGTGTGCGTACCCCGGCTCGTGCGCCAGCCGGGCGCGGAGCTGACCCCGCCGGCGGACCGTGCGTGGCACGTCGCCGCCGCGCGCCCCGGCACGCTCGACGGCGTCGAGATCGTCGCCGCCGCCCCGGCCGCCCTCGCCCCCGGCGAGGTCCGCATCGAGGTACGTGCCGCCGGGGTGAACTTCCGGGACGTGTTGATTGCGTTGGGGATGTATCCGGATCCGTCGGCGGTGATGGGTAGCGAGGGTGCGGGTGTGGTGCTGGAGGTCGGGCCGGGTGTGGATGATCTGAGCCCGGGTGATCGGGTGTTCGGGTTGTTTGAGCCGGGTTTCGGGCCGCAGGTGGTGGCGCAGCGGTTGCGGGTGGCGCGGGTGCCGCGCGGGTGGTCGTTTGTCGAGGCGGCGTCGGTGCCGGTGGTGTTCCTGACGGCGTACTACGCGTTGCACGATCTGGCAGGGCTGCGGTCGGGTGAGTCGGTGCTGATCCACTCGGGTGCGGGTGGCGTCGGGATGGCGGCGATCCAGCTTGCGCAGCACTTCGGCGCGACGGTCTACGCGACGGCGAGTCCTGGTAAGTGGGGGACTTTGCGGGGCCTTGGGGTGGCTCCGGAGCGGATCGGGTCGTCGCGGTCGACGGAGTTCGAGGCGGTGTTCGCGTCCGCGTCCGGTGGCGCGGGTGTGGATGTGGTCCTCGATGCGCTTGCGGGTGAGTTCGTGGATGCGTCGTTGCGGTTGTTGCCGCGTGGCGGCCGGTTCGTCGAGATGGGCAAGACCGATGTGCGTGATGCCGACGCGGTCGCGCAGCTGCACCCGGGGGTGGTCTACCGGGCGTTCGACCTGAACGAGGCGGGCGGCGAGCGCATCGGGCAGATGCTGGGCGAGTTGTTGGCGTTGTTCGAGAGTGGTGCGCTGCGGCCGTTGCCGGTGCGGGTGTGGGACGTGCGGCAGGCGCGGCAGGCGTTGCGGCACCTGAGTCAGGCGAAGCATGTCGGCAAGGTGGTGCTGACCGTGCCGGTGGCCGCCGATGCCGAGGGCACGACGCTGGTCACGGGCGCTTCGGGCACCCTGGCCGGGGTGGTGGCGCGGCACCTGGTGGCCACGGGTCAGGCTCGTCGGTTGGTGTTGGCGTCGCGTCGGCTGCCGGTCGAGGGTTCCGATTACGCGGCCCTGGTCGCGGAGCTGACCGGGGCCGGGGCGCAGGTCACTGCCGTGTCGGTGGACGTCGCCGATGCGGGGCAGGTGGCGGCGCTGGTGGCCGGGGTGGACCCGGCGCATCCGTTGACGGCGGTGGTGCACACGGCCGGGGTGATCGCCGACGCGACGATCGGCTCGCTCTCCGTCGACGGCGTGGCTGCGGTGCTGCGGCCGAAGGTGGACGGTGCGTGGGCGTTGCACGAGGCGACGGCGGGGTTGGATCTGTCGGCGTTCGTGGTGTTCTCGTCGATCGCGGCGACGTTGGGTTCGCCGGGTCAGGGCAACTACGCGGCGGCGAACGCGTTCCTCGACGCTCTCGCCCAGCACCGCCGCGCCCAGGGGCTGCCGGCGACCAGCATCGGCTGGGGCATGTGGGCCACGGGCGGGATGGCCGCCCAGCTCAGCGCCGACGACCGGCAGCGCCTGGGTCGGCTCGGCATGACCGGCCTCACCGCCGATGAGGGCGCCGCCCTCCTCGACGCCGCGACCGCCGGGCCCCGGGCGGCGGTGGTCGCCGCCCGGCTGCGGATCACCGGCGACGCCGGGCAGGTCCCGCCGATCGTCCGGCTGCTGGCCCGGACCGGCGTACGCCGCCAGGCGGGTGCCGCGCGGGCCGGGGCCGGCTCGGGCTGGTCCGAGCGGCTGGTCGGGCTGTCGCGGGACGAGGCGCGTCGGTTGTTGGTGGAGCTCGTGTGTGGTCAGGCGGCGGCGGTGTTGGGGCATGCGTCGGCGCAGGCGGTTGCGGGTGGGCGGGCGTTCAAGGAACTCGGGTTCGACTCGCTCACCTCCGTGGAGCTGCGTAACCGGTTGGCCTCGGCGACGGGGCTGCGGTTGACGGCGACGCTGGTGTTCGACTACCCGACGCCGGAGCGCCTGGCCGAGCACCTGCACGAGCAACTCGGCCACTCCGCCGCCCCGGCCGCCACCACCCGGGCCGTAGCCCGGGACGACGACGACCCGATCGCGATCATCGGCATGTCCTGCCGGTTCCCGGGTGGGGTGTCCAGCCCGGAGCAGTTGTGGGATCTGGTGGCGTCGGGTGGGGATGCGATCGGTGGTTTCCCGGGGGACCGGGGTTGGGATCTCGACGCGTTGTATGACCCGGATGCGGATCGGGCGGGGACGTCGACGACGCGGCAGGGTGGTTTCCTGTACGAGGCGGCGGAGTTCGACCCGGGGTTCTTCGGGATCAGTCCTCGTGAGGCCCTGGCGATGGATCCGCAGCAGCGGTTGTTGCTGGAGACGTCGTGGGAGGCGTTCGAGCACGCCGGCATCGACCCGCGCGACACGAAGGCCACCACCGGCGTCTTCGCCGGCCTGATCCACCACGACTACGCGGGCCGCCTGGCGGCATCGGAGGAGTTGGAGGGCTACCTCGTCAACGGCACCGCCGGCAGCGTCGCCTCCGGTCGCGTGGCGTACGTCTTCGGCCTGGAGGGGCCGGCGGTAACCGTCGACACCGCGTGCTCGTCGTCGCTGGTCGCGCTGCACCTGGCCGCGCAGGCGCTGCGCTCCGGCGAGTGCGACCTGGCCCTGGCCGGCGGCGTCACCGTCATGGCCACGCCGAGCGCCTTCGTCGGCTTCTCCCGGCAGCGCGGGTTGTCGGCTGACGGGCGGTGCAAGTCGTTCGCGGCGTCGGCGGACGGGACGGGCTGGTCCGAGGGTGTGGGCATGCTGCTCGTGGAGCGGCTGAGCGACGCCCGCCGCAACGGTCACCGGGTCCTGGCCGTGGTGCGGGGCACGGCGGTGAACCAGGACGGTGCGTCGAACGGCCTGACGGCGCCGAATGGTCCGTCGCAGCAGCGGGTGATCCGGCAGGCCCTCGCCAACGCGCGCCTCACCCCGGCCGATGTGGACGCCGTGGAGGCGCACGGCACGGGCACGACGCTGGGTGACCCGATCGAGGCGCAGGCGCTGCTCGCCACCTACGGGCAGGACCGGGAGACTCCGCTGTTGCTGGGGTCGATCAAGTCGAACATGGGCCACACGCAGGCGGCGGCCGGTGTCGCCGGGATCATCAAGATGATCATGGCGATGCGGCACGGGGTGGTGCCGCCCACCCTGCACGTGGACGAGCCGTCGCCGCACATCGACTGGGCTGCGGGGGCGGTGGCTCTGGCCACGGAGGCGACGCCGTGGCCGGTGGTGGATCGGCCGCGTCGGGCGGCGGTGTCGTCGTTCGGGATCTCGGGGACGAACGCGCACGTGATCATCGAGCAGCCTCCGGTGGAGGTCGTCGAGGGTGTGGTGGTGGAGCGGGTGGTGCCGCCGGTGGTGCCGGTGCTGCTGTCCGCTCGCACCGATGGGGCTCTTGCCGGGCAGGCGGGTCGGTGGGCTCGGTGGTTGGCGGGTGACGGGTCGCTTGCCGCCGTCGATGTGGCGTGGTCGTCTGTGACGACGCGTCCGGCGTTGGAACAGCGGGCGGTGGTCGTCGCCGAGGGCCGGGACGATCTGCTGGCTGCCCTGCGGGCTCTGGCCACCGGTCAGCCGTCCGGTGCCGTGGTGGTCGGCACCCCGGAGCAGCGCGGCCAGCTCGCGGTCCTCTTCTCGGGCCAGGGCGCGCAGCGTGCCGGGATGGGTCGGGAGTTGGCGGAGGCGTTCCCGGTGTTCGCCGCCGCGCTGGACGAGGTGTGCGCCGGGCTGGACCCGCTGCTCCCGCAGCCGCTGCGGCCGGTGCTGTTCGCCTCGGAGGGCAGCCCCGAGGCAGGTCTGCTGGACCAGACGGTGTTCACGCAGGCGGGGTTGTTCGCGGTCGAGGTGGCGTTGTTCCGCCTGGTGGAGTCGTTCGGGGTGGTGCCGGACTTCGTCGGGGGCCACTCGGTCGGTGAGATCACCGCCGCGTACGTGGCGGGGGTGTTGTCTTTGGCGGACGCGTGCGCACTGGTTGCGGCGCGGGGTCGGTTGATGCAGGCGTTGCCGGCCGGCGGCGGGATGCTCGCGGTGGCCGCGCCCGAGGAGGCGGTGGCGGAGTCGATCGCCGGTCGCGCCGACGTCGGGATCGCCGCCGTCAACGGCCCGTCGGCCGTGGTCGTCTCCGGGGCCGTCGAGGCCCTGGACGAGGTCGAGCAGACCTGGCGGGACCGGGGCGTGCGCGTCCGCCGGCTGACCGTCAGCCACGCGTTCCACAGCCCGCTGATGGAGCCGATGCTGGCCGAGTTCCGAGCTGTCCTCGCCACGCTCAGCTTCGCGGCACCGTTGCTGCCGGTCGTGTCGAACCTGACCGGGGCGCTGGCTGACGCCGACGAGATCCGCACCGCCGACTACTGGGTGCGGCACGTCCGCGAGGCGGTGCGGTTTGCCGACGGCGTGACCGTGCTGCGCAAGGCCGGGGTGGGCACGTTCCTGGAGGTGGGGCCGCAGAGTGTGTTGACGGCTCTGGCCGCCGACGTGCTGCCCGGTGACGAGGGCGTCCTGACCGTCGCGGCCCAGCGCCGGGACCGGCCCGAGGCGACCGCGCTGCTGGCCGCCCTAGGCGAGCTGCACGTCAACGGGGTGCCGGTGTCGTGGCGGCAGTGGTTCGCCGGCACGGGCGCGTCCCGCATCGACCTGCCGACGTACGCGTTCCAGCACCAGCGGTTCTGGCCCGAGGCCGGGCCGGTGGTGCGCAAGGAGACCGACGGCGGGGACGCCGAGTTCTGGGCCGCCGTCGAACGCGGCGACCTCACCGCCCTCGCCGCCCAACTCGGCGACGACACCGCCCTCGACGCACTCGCCCCGGCCCTGCCCGCCCTCACCACCTGGCGACGGGCCCGCACCCGGGACGCGGCGGTGAACGGCTGGTCGTACCAGATCGGGTGGCGGCCGATCGACCCGGCCGACCCGCCGGTGGCGGCCGGCGGCTGGCTGCTCGTCGGGCCCGACGGCGACACCGCCGACGACATCGCCGCCGCGCTCGCCTCGGCCGGCGCGGACGTGCGGCGGCTGCCCGCCGACCCGGTCGGCGCCACCCGGGGTGGCCTGGCCCGGCGGCTCACCGCCGCGCTCGCCGACGGGCCCGTCACCGGCGTCGTCTCCCTGCTCGGCCTGGCCGACGACCCGCACCCGCAGCACCCGGCCGTGCCCGTCGGCACGGCGGCCACGCTGGCGCTGGCGCAGGCCCTGCACGATGCCGGGGCGAGCGCGACCCTGTGGTGCGTGACGCGGGGCGCGGTCGGCACCGGCGACGGCGACGCCGTCCGCAGCGCCGCCCAGGGCGGCCTGTGGGGCCTCGGCCGCGTCGCCGGCCTGGAACTGCCGCAACTGCGGGTCGGCCTGCTCGACCTGCCCGCCGCCGGAGCCGACGTGGACCCCGCCGGCAGCGCCGGCCGCGTCGACCCCGCCCGGCTCGCGGCGGCCCTCACCGCCGCCGGCGACGAGGACCAGCTCGCCGTGCGGCCCACCGGCGTGTACGCGCGCCGGCTGACCCGGGCCGTCCCCGCCGACGCGGCGGCGGCCGACCGGTGGCGGCCCTCCGGCACCGTGCTCGTCACCGGCGGCACCGGCGCGCTCGGCGCGCACGTGGCCCGCTGGGCCGCCGGCAGCGGGGCCGAACACCTGGTGCTGACCAGCCGGCGCGGCGAGGACGCGCCGGGGGCGGCGGAGCTGCGCGACGAGCTGACCGCCCTCGGCGTACGGGTCACCGTCGCCGCCTGCGACGTGGCCGACCGGGACGCGGTCGCCGCCCTGCTCGCCCGCGTCGACGCCGACCCGGCCCCGCTGACCGCCGTGGTGCACGCCGCCGGCCTCAACGACGTGGCCCCGCTCGTCGACACCGACCTCGGCCGGCTCGCCGGGGTGCTGACCGGCAAGATCGCCGGGGCGGTGCACCTCGACGAACTGCTCGGCGACCGGCCGCTCGACGCGTTCGTGCTGTTCGCGTCCATCGCCGGGATCTGGGGCAGCGGCGGGCAGGCCGGCTACGCGGCCGGCAACGCCTACCTCGACGCCATCGCCGAGCGCCGCCGCGCCCGCGGACTCGCCGCCACCTCCGTGGCGTGGGGACCGTGGGCCGACGGCGGGATGGCCACCGACGACGCCCAGCGGGAACTGGCCCGGCGCGG
This sequence comes from Micromonospora haikouensis, assembly GCF_000876225.1. Lineage (NCBI taxonomy): Bacteria > Bacillati > Actinomycetota > Actinomycetes > Micromonosporales > Micromonosporaceae > Micromonospora > Micromonospora haikouensis. Next base: position 2,644,705 of record NZ_JXSX01000001.1, read on the forward strand.
GCTGCGGGCGATGTCCCCCGCCGACGCCGTGCACGCCCTGCGGGTCGCCGTCGGGCGCGGGCGGGCCTGCCTCACCGTCGCCGACGTCGACTGGGCGACGTTCGCCCCGGCGTACGCGTCGGTGCGGCCCCGGCCGCTGCTGGCCGACCTGCCCGAGGCCCGGCCCGCCGAGCGCCCCGACGACGACGCCGCGCCGGCCGACGGCGGGCAGGCCCTGCGGGACCGGCTGCGCGCCCTGCCCCGCGACGAGCAGGACCGGCACCTCACCGACCTGGTCCGCGCCGAGGCCGCCGCCGTCCTCGGCCACCCCGGCCCGGAGCGGGTCAAGCCGCGGCGGGCGTTCAAGGACCTCGGCTTCGACTCGCTGACCGCCGTGGAGCTGCGCAACCGGCTCACCCGGGCCACCGGGCTGCCCCTGCCCACCACGCTCGTCTTCGACCACCCCGACCCGGCCGCCGTGGCCGACCACCTGCTCACCGCGCTGGTCCCCGAGGCGCACCGGGAGGAGGCGGCCGACCCGGCCGAGACGGCGGTACGCCAGGCCCTGGCCACCATCCCGCTGGCCCGCATCCGCGAGGCCGGGCTCCTCGACCTGCTGCTCAAGCTCACCAACGACGACACCGACCCCGCCCCCACCGGCGGGGACGTCGACATCGACGAGATGGACGCCGACACCCTCATCAGGCTGGCGCTCGACGGCTCCGAGTCCTGACCTTGCCCCACGTACGGAGTAACTGATGTCCACGTCTGCAGATAAGGTCGTCGAGGCGCTTCGGGCTTCGCTCAAGGAGACCAGCCGGCTCAAGCAGCTCAACCAGCAGCTGACGGCGGCGGCCCGGGAGCCGATCGCCATCGTGGCGATGTCCTGCCGCTACCCGGGCGGGGTGTCGTCGCCGGACGAGCTGTGGGACCTGGTGGCCGCAGGCGGCGACGCCATCGGCGGCTTCCCCGCCGACCGGGGCTGGGACCTGGACAACCTGTACGACCCGGAGGCCGGCCGGGTCGGCCGTTCCACCACCCAGCAGGGCGGGTTCCTCTACGAGGCGGCCGAGTTCGACGCCGACTTCTTCGGCATCAGCCCCCGCGAGGCCCTGGCCATGGACCCGCAGCAGCGGCTGCTGCTGGAGACCTCGTGGGAGGCGTTCGAGTCGGCCGGCATCGCCCCGTCGTCGGTGCGCGGGCAGAAGGTCGGCGTGTTCGTCGGCACCGCCGCCAACGGCTACGGCGTCGGCCAGGACGGCGGCGCGGACGGCGCCGACGAGGGCTACCTGCTCACCGGCACCGCCACCAGCGTCGTCTCCGGCCGCATCGCGTACGCGCTGGGCCTGGAGGGGCCGGCCGTCACCGTGGACACCGCCTGCTCGTCGTCGCTGGTCGCCCTGCACCTGGCCTGCCAGGCGCTGCGGTCCGGCGAGTTCGATCTGGCCCTCGCGGGCGGCGTGACCGTGATGGCCACCCCCAGCGCGTTCGTCGGGTTCTCCCGGCAGCGCGGCCTCGCCTCCGACGGGCGGTGCAAGTCGTTCGCCGCCGCCGCCGACGGCACCGGCTGGGCCGAGGGCGTCGGCCTGCTCCTCGTTGAACGGCTCTCCGACGCCCAGCGCAACGGCCACCGCGTCCTCGCCGTGGTGCGCGGCTCCGCGATCAACCAGGACGGCGCGTCCAACGGGCTCACCGCCCCCAACGGGCCGGCGCAGCAGCGGGTCATCCGGCAGGCGCTCAGCAACGCCCGGCTCGCCCCCGCCGACGTGGACGCCGTCGAGGCCCACGGCACCGGCACCACCCTCGGCGACCCGATCGAGGCGCAGGCGCTGCTGGCCACCTACGGGCGGGACCGCGACGGGCACGACCCGCTGTGGCTCGGCTCGATCAAGTCGAACATCGGGCACAGCCAGTCCGCCGCCGGCATCGCCGGGATCATCAAGATGGTCATGGCGATGCGGCACGGGCTGCTGCCGGCTACCCTGCACGTCGACACCCCGTCGCCGCACATCGACTGGTCGGCCGGGGCCGTGTCGCTGCTCACCGAGCCCCGGCCCTGGCCCGAGGTGGACCGGCCGCGCCGGGCCGCCGTGTCGTCGTTCGGCATCTCCGGCACCAACGCCCACGTCATCCTCGAACAGGCCGACGCCGCGCCCGCCCCCGGCGTACCCGAGGACCGGCCCGGCCTGCTCGCCGCGCCCGCCGCCACCGTGTGGGCGCTGTCCGCCCGGTCCACGGCGGCCCTGCGCGCCCAGGCCGCCCGTCTCGCCCGCTACGTCCGCGCCCGCGCCGGCCTCGACCCGGCCCGGCTCGCCTGGTCCCTCGCCGCCACCCGCTCCGAGTTCGAGCACCGGGCCGCCGTCGTCGCCGCCGACCCGGCGCAGCTCCTCGCCGGCCTCGACGCCCTCGCCGCCGGCACCCCCGCCGGGACCGTCGTCACCGGCGTGGCCGGCGAACCCGGCGAGGGACCCGTCTGGGTCTTCCCCGGCCAGGGCGCCCAGTACGTCTCGATGGCCGCCGGCCTGATCGGCACCTGCCCCGTCTTCGACGAGGCCCTCGCCGAGTGCCAGGCCGAGTTCGACCGCTGGCTCGACGTGGACCTGGTCGCCGTCCTCACCGGCGCCGACGAGTCGTGGCTGACCCGCACCGAGGTCGTCCAGCCGGCCCTGTTCGCCGTCGGCGTCGGCCTGGCCCGGGTGTGGCGGCACGCCGGCCTCACCCCCCGCGCCGTCGTCGGCCACTCGCAGGGCGAGATCGTCGCCGCCCACGTCGCCGGGGCGCTCTCCCTCGCCGACGCCGTCAAGATCCTCGCCCTGCGGGCCCGCGCCCTCGCCGGCATCGCCGGCACCGGCGCGATGGTCGCGGTCGACCTGCCCGCCGCCGAGGTCGCCGGCCGGCTCCCCGACGGGCTGAGCGTCTCCGTCGTCAACGGGCCCACCGCCACCGTCGTCTCCGGCCCGCCGCAGGCCGTCGCCGACCTGGCCGCCGCGTACGCCGCCGAGGGCGTACGCGCCCGGATCATCGACATCGACTACGCCTCCCACTCGCCGGCCGTGCAGCCCGTCGCCGACCGGATGCGCGCCGACCTGGCGGGCGTCGTGCCCGGCGACGCCGACGTGCGGATCCTCTCCACCGTCACCGGCACCTGGATCGACGGCGCGGCCCTCGACGCCGACTACTGGGCGGAGAACCTCCGCCGGCCGGTGCTGTTCGACACCGCCGTGCGCACCGCCGTCGACGCCGGACACACCGACTTCGTCGAGGTCTCCCCGCATCCGGTGCTGAGCATGTCGCTCACCGCGATCCTCGACGACACCGGCACCACCGGCCGGGCCCTGGCCACCCTGCGCCGCGGCGAGGACGCCGCCGCGCGGCTGCTCACCAGCCTCGCCGCCGCCCACGCCCACGGCCTCGCCGTCGACCTGCGCCGCGTCCTCGCCCCCGCCGACGCCCTGGTCGACCTGCCCACCTACGCGTTCCAGCGGCAGCGCTACTGGCCCGAGCGGACGGCCGCCGCCACCGCCACCGGACCGGTCAGCCCCGACGTCGTCGACGTCGAGTTCTGGTCGGCCGTCGAACGCGCCGACGTGGCCGCCCTCGCCGCCCAGCTCGACGGCGCGCCCGCCGACCTGGAGGTGCTCGCCCCGGCGCTGCCCGTGCTGTCGTCGTGGCGCAAGGCCCGGCTGCAGCGCGCCGTGCTCGACGGCTGGTCGTACCGGATCGTCTGGAAGCCCGCCGGCCCGCCCGCCGGCCCGACCGTGGCCGGTGACCTGCTCGTGGTCCTGCCGGCCGGCGACGCCACCGTGGCCGGCTGGGTGGACGCCCTCGAAGCCGCCCTTGCCGACCCGGCCGCCGCACCGGGGTCCGCCCCCGACGGCCGGCGGGTGCGGCGCGTCGCCGTCGACCCCGCCGGGGCCACCCGCGAGGAGCTGGCCGCCGCCCTCGCCGCGCACCGGGACGCGCCCCTGGCCGGCGTGGTGTCGCTGCTCGGCCTCGCCGACGACCAGTACCCGGACCACCCCGGCATCCCCACCAGCCTGGTCGCCACCACCCGCCTCGTGCAGGCGCTGCGCGACGCCGACCTGCCCGCCCCGCTGTGGTGCCTCACCGTCGGCGGCGTCGGCACCGACCCGGCCGAACCGGTGGCCAGCGCCGCCCAGCACGCCCTGTGGGGCCTCGCCCGGGTCGTCGGCCTGGAACACCCCGGCCAGTGGGGCGGCCTCGTCGACCTGCCCGCCGCGCCCGACGCCGCCTGCTGGGCCGAGGTCGCCCGCATCCTCGTCGGCGGCGGCGACGAGGACCAGTTCGCCGTCCGCCCCTACGGCACGTTCGTGCGCCGCCTCGCCCGCGCCACCACCCGCACCGCCGGGCGGGTCACGACGTGGCAGCCGCGCGGCACCATCCTCGTCACCGGCGGCACCGGCGCGATCGGCGCGCAGGCCGCCCGCTGGCTCGCCGCCAACGGCGCCGAACACCTGGTGCTCACCAGCCGCCGGGGACTCGCCGCCGCCGGCGCGGCCGAGCTGGCCGACGAGCTGACCGCCACCGGCGTACGGGTCACCGTCGCCGCCTGCGACATGGCCGACCGCGAGCAGGTCGCCGCCCTCGTCGCCGGCCTCGACGACGTCGCCCCGCTCACCGCCGTGCTGCACGCCGCCGGCATCACCCAGCTCACCGCCCTCGTCGACACCGACCTCGACGTCCTCGACCACGTCATGGCCGGCAAGGTCGCCGGGGCGGTGCACCTCGACGAGCTGCTCGGCGACCGGCCGCTCGACGCGTTCGTCACGTTCGCCTCCATCTCCGGTGTGTGGGGCAGCGGCGGCCAGGGCGCGTACGCGGCCGCGAACGCGTACCTCGACGCGCTCGCCGAGCAGCGCCGCGCCCGGGGACTCGCCGCCACCTCCGTCTCCTGGGGTGCCTGGGCCGAGGGCGGCATGGCCACCACCGAGGAGGCGCAGCGACTGCTCAGCCGGCGCGGCCTCAACCCGATGCAGCCGGCCGCCGCGCTGCTCGCCCTGCGCCGCGCCGTCGAGCACGGCGAGACCTGCCTCGTCGTCGCCGACGTCGCCTGGGAACACTTCGCCCCCGCCTACGCGTCCGCCCGGCCCCGCCCGCTGCTCGACGACATCGCCGAGGCCCGCGACGCCCTCGCCGCCCGCCCCGCCGACGGCATCACCGACCACGCCGCCGCCCTGCGCCGCGACCTGGCCGCCGTGACCCGCGCCGAACGCGACCGGCAGCTCACCGACCTGGTGCGCGGCCACGCCGCCGCCATCCTCGGCCACACCGGCACCGACGCGGTCAAGCCGAAGCGGGCGTTCAAGGAGCTGGGCTTCGACTCGCTGACCGCCGTGGAGCTGCGCAACCAGCTCACCGCCGCGACCGGGCTGGCCCTGCCCACCACCCTCATCTTCGACTACCCCAACCCGGCCGCTCTCGCCGGGCACCTGGCCGCCCTGCTGCGGCTCGACGACGCCGCGCCCGCCGCCGGTACCCCCGGGGGCGGCACCGGCCCGGCCGCCGCCGACGAACCCATCGCCATCGTCGGCATGAGCTGCCGCTACCCCGGCGGCGTCAGCGACCCCGACGGGCTGTGGGACCTCGTCGCCTCCGGCCGCGACGGCATCACCGAGTTCGCCCCCGACCGGCACTGGGACCTCGACCGGCTCCTCGCCGCCGACCCCGACGCGCCCGGCCGCTCCTACACCCGGCACGGCGGGTTCCTCGACGGGGCCACCGACTTCGACCCCGTCTTCTTCGGCATCTCCCCCCGCGAGGCCCTCGCCATGGACCCGCAGCAGCGGCTGCTGCTGGAGGCCACCTGGGAGGCGTTCGAGCAGGCCGGCGTCACCCCCGACAGCCTGCACGGCACCCCCACCGGCGTGTTCGTCGGCGCGTCCCCGTCCGGCTACGGCACCGGCGACGAGACCCCCGACCTGGACGGCTACCGGCTCACCGGCGGCGCGCACAGCGTCATCTCCGGCCGCGTCTCCTACACGTTCGGCCTGGAGGGCCCGGCCGTCACCGTCGACACCGCCTGCTCGTCGTCGCTGGTGGCCCTGCACCTGGCCGTGCAGTCGCTGCGGCAGGGCGAGTGCGACCTCGCCGTGGCCGGCGGCGTTACCGTCATGGTCACCCCCGGCGCGTTCGTCGAGTTCACCCGGCAGGGCGGCCTCGCCGCCGACGGGCGGTGCCGTTCCTTCGCCGCCGCCGCCGACGGCACCGGCTGGGGCGAGGGCGTCGGCGTCCTCCTCGTCGAACGCCTCAGCGACGCCCAGCGGCGCGGCCACCGCATCCTCGCCATCGTGCGCGGCTCCGCCGTCAACCAGGACGGCGCGTCCAACGGGCTGACCGCCCCGAACGGGCCGTCGCAGCAGCGGGTGATCCGGCAGGCCCTCGCCAACGCCGGCCTCACCACCGCCGACGTGGACGCCGTCGAGGCCCACGGCACCGCCACCACCCTCGGCGACCCCATCGAGGCGCAGGCGCTCCTGGCCACGTACGGGCAGGACCGCCCCGCCGACCAGCCGCTGTGGCTGGGGTCGATCAAGTCGAACATCGGCCACACCCAGGCCGCCGCCGGCGTCGCCGGGGTGATCAAGATGGTGCAGGCGCTGCGGCACGGCACCCTGCCGGCGACCCTGCACATCGACGAGCCCACCCCGCACGTCGACTGGACGGCCGGCGCGGTCGAGCTGCTCACCGAGGCCCGGCCGTGGCCGCAGGTGGACCGGCCGCGCCGCGCCGCCGTGTCGTCGTTCGGCGTCAGCGGCACCAACGCCCACGTGATCATCGAGCAGCCGCCCACGCCGGTGGCCGACGACGCGACCGCCGAGCAGCCGCCCGGCGCGACCGTGCAGCGGCAGGACGGCGTGACCGCCGACCGGCCGCACGGCGACGCCGGGCACCCCGCCCCGCCGCTGGTGCCGGTGCTGCTCTCCGCCCGGGGCGAGGGTGGCCTGTCCCGCCAGGCCACCCGGTGGGCCCGGCGCTGGGCCGACCGGACCACCGGCGGCGACCTGCCCCGGCTGGTCGACGTCGGATGGACGTCGCTCGTCGCCCGCACCGCCCTGGAACACCGCGCGGTGCTCCTCACCGCCGACCACGCCGAGCTGGCCGCCGCCCTGACCGCCCTCGCGGCAGGCGAGCCCACCGACGCCGTCGTCACCGGCCGCGCCGCCGACCGGGGCCCCGTCGCCCTGCTCTTCTCCGGCCAGGGCGCGCAGCGTGCCGGCATGGGCCGGGAGTTGGCGGAGTCGTTCCCGGTGTTCGCGTCGGCGTTGAACGAGGTGTGTGGTCACCTGGATCCGCTGCTGCCGCAGCCGCTCAAGGAGGTGCTGTTCGCGGCGGAGGGCTCCGCCGACGCCGCTCTGTTGGACCAGACCGTCTTCACGCAGGCGGGCCTGTTCGCCGTCGAGGTGGCCCTGTTCCGGCTCGTCGAGTCGTTCGGGGTGGTGCCGGACTTCGTCGGCGGGCACTCGGTCGGTGAGATCACCGCCGCGCACGTGGCGGGGGTGCTGTCCCTGGCCGACGCGTGTCAGCTCGTCGCGGCGCGGGGTCGGTTGATGCAGGCGTTGCCGGCCGGCGGCGGGATGCTGGCGGTCAACGCGGCCGAGGCCGACGTAATCGAGTCGATCGCCGGTCGGGCCGACGTCGGGATCGCCGCCGTCAACGGGCCCACCTCCGTGGTGGTCTCCGGCGCGGTCGAGGCCCTGGACGAGGTCGAGCAGACCTGGCAGGGCCGGGGCGTGCGCACCCGCCGGCTGGCCGTCAGCCACGCGTTCCACAGTCCGCTGATGGAGCCGATGCTGGCCGAGTTCCAGGCGACCCTGGAGACGCTGACGTTCGCCGCGCCGCTCGTGCCGGTCGTGTCGAACCTGACCGGGGCGCTCGCCGACGCCGACGACCTGCGTACCGCCGACTACTGGGTGCGGCACGTCCGCGAGGCCGTCCGGTTCGCCGACGGGGTCGCCGCGCTGCGCGCCGCCGGGGCGGACACGTTCGTCGAGATCGGCCCCGGCGCGGTGCTCACCGCCCTGGTCCGCGAGACCCTGACCGGCGACGAGCTGCTCGCCGTCCCGGCCCAGCGCCGCGACCGCGCCGAGCCCCGCGCCCTGCTCGCCGCCCTCGCCGAGCTGTACGCCGCCGGATCCACCGTCGACTGGGCCCCGCTGCTCGCCGACGCCGCCCCGACCCGGGTCGACCTGCCCACGTACGCGTTCGCGCGGGAACGCTTCTGGCTGCGGCCCGCCGGCCGCGCCTCCGACGTCTCCGGGGCGGGCCTCGGCGCGGCCGGGCACCCGCTGCTCGCCGCCGCCGTCCGGCTGGCCGGCGAGGACGCGGCCGTGCTCACCGGCCGGCTCTCCGTCGCCGCCCAGCCGTGGCTGGCCGACCACGTGGTCGCCGGCGCGGTCGTCGTCCCCGGCACCGCGCTCGTCGAACTGGCGCTGCGCGCCGGCGACGAGTTCGGCCCCTGCCGGGTGGGGGAGCTGACCATCGCCACCCCGCTCGTGCTCCCCGCCCAGGGCGCGGTGCGCGTCCAGGTCCGCGTCGGCCCCCGCGACGGCCTCGGCGGACGGGCCGTCACCGTGCACTCCCAGCCCGACCACGACCCCGACGGCGACTGGGTGCGGCACGCCGAGGGCCTGCTCACCGCCGTCGAACCCACCGCCGACGCCGGCCTCGGCGCGTGGCCCCCCGCCGCCGCCGTCGAGGCCGACCTCGCCGGCTGGTACGACGCCCTCGCCGGCCACGGCATGACGTACGGGCCGGTGTTCCAGGGCCTGCGCCGCGCCTGGACGGCCGGCGACGACACCGTCTACGCCGAGGTGACCCTGCCCGCCGCGACCGCCGACGGCAGCGCCGGCTTCGGCGTGCACCCCGCCCTGCTCGACGCCGCCCTGCACCCCACCGCCCTGCTGCCCGGCGACGGCACCACCGGCCCCAAGGCCCCGTTCGCGTTCGCGGGCGTCCAGGTGCACGCCGTCGGCGCGGACACCCTCCGCGTCCGGCTCACCCGCGCCGGCACCGCCGTGCGGCTGCTCGCCGTCGACGACACCGACCGGCCCGTGGTCACCGTCGACTCCCTCGTCCTGCGCGAGATGACCGGCGGCGACCCGTCGGCGGCCACCCTCGCCGCCCGGTCGCTGTTCCGCGTCGACTGGCGGGCCGAGCCGCTCGCCCCCGCCGACGCGCCCCGCGCCGCCCTGCTCGGCCCCGCCATGCCCGCGCTGCCCGGCGTCCCCGCCCACCCGGGCGTCGCCGAGCTGGCCGCCGCCGGCGACGTACCCCCGCTGGTCCTGCTGCCCGTGCCCGCCACGCCCGCCGGCCTGCCCGCCGACGCGCTGCCCGCCGCCGTGCGGGCCGGCACCGCCGCCGTGCTCGCCGCCGTCCAGGCGTGGCTCGCCGCCGACGCCCTCGCCGACACCCGCCTCGCGGTGGTCACCCGGGGCGCGGTCCGGGCCACCGACGCCGACCCCGCCGACGAGCTGACCGGCGCGGCCGTGTGGGGCCTGCTGCGCGCCGCCCAGTCCGAGCACCCCGGCCGGATCGTCCTGGCCGACCTCGACCGGGACCTCGACGCGCCCGCCGTCGCGCTGCTCGCCGCCGCCGCCGACGACCCGGCTGCGGCGCAGCTCGCCGTCCGCGCCGACACGATCCTGACCCCCCGTCTGGTACGCGCCGACACCCCACCCGCGCCCGCCCGACGTCCCCTCGGCGGCACCGTCCTCGTCACCGGCGGCACCGGCGCCCTCGGCGCGCTGCTGGCCCGGCACCTCGTCACCGACCGGGGCGTGGACTCCCTCGCCCTGGTCAGCCGGCGCGGCCCCGCCGCCGACGGTGCGGCCGACCTCGCCGCCGAGCTGACCGGCCTCGGCGCGCGGGTCGACGTGCTCGCCTGCGACGTCACCGACCCCGACGCCGTGCGTGCCCTGGTCGGGCGGCTCACCGCCGACGGTGGTCGGCTCGCCGGGGTGGTGCACACCGCCGGGGTGCTGGACGACGCGGTGGTCACCGGCATCGACGCCGACCGGCTGGCCCGGGTCCTCGCGCCGAAGGTCGATGCGGCGTGGCACCTGCACGAGGCCACCGCCGGCCTCGACCTCGACCTGTTCGTGATGTTCTCCTCCATCGCCGGGGTCCTCGGCTCCCCGGGCCAGGGCGCGTACGCCGCCGCCAACCACTTCCTCGACGCGCTCGCCGCCCACCGCCGGGCCCGGGGCCTGACCGCGCACTCCCTGGCCTGGGGCATGTGGGACACCGACGGCATGGCCGCCACCCTCAGCGCCGCCGACCGGTCCCGGGTCACCCGCTCCGGCCTCGGCCTGATCAGCGGGCCCGTCGGCGTAGCCCTGTTCGACGCCGCCGTCGCCGCCGACGCCGCCGCGCTCGTCCCCGCCGTCGTCGACGTGCCGGCGCTGCGCGCGGCGGCCACCGCCACCGGCGTACCGCCGATGCTGCGCGCCCTCGTCGGCACCGCGACCGCCCGGCGGCAGGCCGGCGGCGGCGCGGCCGGCGGCTGGGCGCAGCGCCTCGCCGCGCTCGCCCCCGACGAGGCCCGCGCCCAGGTGGACGTGCTGGTGCGGGGTCTGGTCGCGCAGGTGTTGGGGCATGGTGGTGCGGAGGCGGTGCCGGCGGATCGGGCGTTCCGGGAGTTGGGTTTCGACTCGTTGACGGCGGTGGACCTGCGTAACCGGGTCAACGCGGCCACGGGGCTGCGGCTGGCGTCCACGCTGGTGTTCGACTACCCGACCCCGACGGCCCTCGCCGCGCACGTGCACGAGCAGCTCACCGGCGTGACCGCCGACCGGCCCGAGGCGGTCGCCGCCACCGGCGGCGGCGACGAGCCGATCGCGATCGTGGGCATGGCCTGCCGTTATCCGGGCGGGGTGGCCAGCCCCGACGACCTGTGGGCGCTGCTGGCCGACGGCGGGGACGGGATCTCCGAGTTCCCGGCCGACCGGGGCTGGGACCTGGAGTCTCTCTTCCACCCCGACCCCGACCACCCCGGCACCTCCTACGCCCGGCACGGCGGCTTCCTCGCCGGGGCGGCGGAGTTCGACCCGGCCTTCTTCGGCATTTCGCCGCGTGAGGCGATCGCGATGGATCCGCAGCAGCGGTTGCTGCTGGAGGCGTCGTGGGAGACGTTCGAGTCCGCCGGGGTCGACCCGGCGCGGGTGCGGGGCAGCCGCACCGGCGTCTTCGCCGGCCTGATGTATCACGACTACGCCTCGCAGGTGCAGGAACTGCCGGAGGGCCTGGAGGGCTACATCGGCACCGGCAACTCGGGCAGCGTCGTCTCCGGACGCGTCGCCTACACGTTCGGCCTGGAGGGGCCGGCCGTCACCGTCGACACGGCGTGCTCGTCGTCGCTGGTCGCGTTGCACCTGGCGGCGCAGGCGCTGCGGTCGGGGGAGTGTGACTTGGCCCTGGCCGGTGGTGTGACGGTGATGGCGACGCCGGGGACGTTCGTGGAGTTTTCGCGGCAGCGGGGGTTGTCGGCTGACGGTAGGTGCAAGTCGTTCGCCGCGTCGGCGGACGGGACGGGCTGGTCGGAGGGCGTGGGCATGCTGCTGGTGCAGCGGCTCTCCGATGCGCGGCGCGACGGCCGGCGGATCCTCGCCGTGGTGCGGGGCACGGCGGTGAACCAGGACGGGGCGTCGAACGGTCTTACCGCGCCGAATGGTCCGTCGCAGCAGCGGGTGATCCGGCAGGCCCTGGCGAACGCGCGGTTGACCCCGGCGGACGTGGACGCGGTCGAGGCCCACGGCACCGGCACCACCCTGGGTGACCCGATCGAGGCGCAGGCGCTGCTCGCCACCTACGGGCAGGACCGGGCGACCCCGCTGCTGCTGGGCTCGATCAAGTCGAACATCGGGCACACCCAGGCTGCCGCCGGGGCCGCCGGGATCATCAAGATGATCATGGCGATGCGGCACGGGGTGGTGCCCCGCACCCTGCACGTCGACGAGCCGTCCCCGCACATCGACTGGACGGCCGGCGCCGTCGAACTGGCCACCGAGGCCCGGCCGTGGCCCGAGACGGGCCGCCCCCGCCGCGCCGCCATCTCCTCGTTCGGGGTCAGCGGCACCAACGCGCACGTCGTCATCGAGCAGCCGCCCGCCGACCCCCGGCCCGCCCGACCCGGCGAGGCGGCGGTGCGCTCCGGCGACGCGTCCGCCCACACCGGCGACGCGCACCCGGCGGCCGTGCTGCTGTCGGGCCGCACCCAGGCGGCCCTCGCCGCCCAGGCCGACCGCTGGGCCCGCTGGCTCGCCGCCGACCCGACCCCCCGCCCCGCCGACGTGGGCTGGTCGTCCGTCGTCACCCGGGCCACCCTGGAACACCGCGCCGTGCTCGCGGCAGCCGACCGCGACGAACTCCTCGCCGGGCTGCGCGCCCTCGCCGCCGGCGAACCGGCCGGCACCGTCGTCACCGCCGCCGCCGGCACCCCCGGCGGGCAGCTCGCCGTCCTCTTCTCCGGCCAGGGCGCGCAGCGCGCCGGCATGGGTCGGGAGTTGTCCGCCGCGTTCCCGGTGTTCGCGTCGGCGCTTGACGAGGTGTGCGGTCACCTGGATCCGGTGCTGCCGCAGCCGCTGCGGCCGGTGCTGTTCGCCGATGAGGGTTCCGCCGAGGCGGGTCTGTTGGATCAGACCGTGTTCACGCAGGCGGGGTTGTTCGCGGTTGAGGTGGCGTTGTTCCGGCTGGTGGAGTCGTTCGGGGTGGTGCCGGACTTCGTCGGTGGGCATTCGGTTGGTGAGATCACGGCCGCGCATGTGGCGGGGGTGTTGTCGCTGGCCGACGCGTGCGCGCTGGTGGCGGCGCGGGGTCGGTTGATGCAGGCGTTGCCGGCCGGCGGCGGGATGCTGGCGGTCAACGCGGCCGAGGCCGACGTGATCGAGTCGATCGCCGGTCGCGCCGACGTCGGGATCGCCGCCGTCAACGGGCCGTCGGCCGTGGTCGTCTCGGGTGCCGTCGAGGCCCTGGACGAGGTCGAGCAGCTCTGGCAGGGCCGGGGCGTGCGCACCCGCCGGCTCGCCGTCAGCCACGCGTTCCACAGTCCGTTGATGGAGCCGATGCTGGCCGAGTTCCGGGCCGTCCTCGACGGGCTGTCGTTCCGGACGCCGCTCGTGCCGGTCGTGTCGAACCTGACCGGGGCGCTCGCCGAACCGCAGGAGCTGACCCGGGCCGACTACTGGGTGCGGCACGTCCGCGAGGCGGTCCGCTTCGCCGACGGGGTCGCTGCGTTGCGGGCCGCCGGGGTGGGCACGTTCCTGGAGGTCGGGCCGCAGAGCGTGTTGACGGCTCTGGCCGCCGACGTGCTGCCCGGCGACGAGGGCGTGCTGACCGTCGCCGCCCAGCGCCGCGACCGGCCCGCCGCGCGGGCGCTGCTCGCCGCGCTGGGCGAGCTGCACGTCCACGGCGTGCCGGTCACCTGGACCCAGTGGTACGCCGGCACCGAACCGCAGCGCGTAGACCTGCCCACGTACGCCTTCCAGCACGAGCGGTACTGGCTCGGCATCGGCCGCGCCCGCGCGGGCGACGTCACCGGCGCCGGCCTCGGCGCTGCCGGGCACCCCCTGCTCGGCGCGGCCGTCACCGTCGCCGGCGAGGACATGGTCGTGCTCACCGGCCGCCTCTCCGTCGCCACCCACCCGTGGCTCGCCGAGCACACCGTCTCCGACACGGTCGTCGTCCCCGGCACCGCCCTCGTGGAGTTGGCCGTCCGGGCCGGCGACGAGGCGGGCGTCTCCCGCCTCCGGGAACTGACCATCGCCGCGCCACTCGTGCTGCCCGCCACCGGCGGCGTACGCGTCCAGGTGCGCGTCGGCGCGCCCGACCCGACCGGCGCCCGACCCGTCGCGGTGCACGCCGAGACCGACGGTGACTCCGGGTGGGTTCGGCACGCCGAGGGTGTGCTGGAGCCGGTGGCAGCCGAGGAGCCGGTGGTGGGGGCGTGGCCGCCGGTGGGCCTGCCGGAGGTGGACCTGTCCGGTTGGTATGCGGGTCTGGCAGGTCTCGGCCTGGTCTACGGGCCGGTGTTCCGCGGGCTGCGTCGGGTGTGGGCCGGCGACGGCGAGGTGTTCGCCGAGGTGGCCCTGCCCGACGAGGTCGAGGGCGCGGCGGCGTTCGGGGTGCATCCGGCGTTGCTGGACGCGGCGTTGCACCCGATCGGGCTGTTGCTGGCCGACGAGGGGCCGGCAGGGGCGCGGGTGCCGTTCGTGTTCTCGGGTGTGCAGGTGCACGCGTCGGGTGCGCGCCTGTTGCGGGTGCGGTTGACGCGGTCGGGCTCTGAGATCCGTCTCGTCGCGGTGGACGAGTCGGGTGCGCCGGTGGTGTCGGTGGACTCGATCGTGTTGCGTGAGTTGACCGGGGTGGGCGTCGCGAGCGCGGCGTCCCGGTCGCTGTTCGAGGTGACCTGGCAGGCTGCCGACGTCGCCCCGGCCGCCGACCCCGCCGGCTGGGCGCTGCTGGCCGGCGAGGACCTGCCGGCGATGCTGCCCGGCCTGCCGGCGTACCCCGACGTGGCGGCCCTGCTGGCGGCGGTGGCCGCAGGGGCCGACGCCCCGCGCGCCCTCGTGTTGCCGGTCGCCGCCGCCCCCGACGCCGCCCTCCCCGAGGCGGTGCGGGCGGTCACCACCGGCGTCCTCGCGGCCACCCAGGCGTTGCTGGCCTCCGATGCGCTCGCCGACACGCGACTCGTCGTCGTCACCCGGGGCGCCGTGGCCGCCGGGCCGGCCGATCCGGTAGCGGACCTTGCCGGCTCCGCCGTGTGGGGCCTGCTCCGCTCGGCGCAGACCGAGCACCCGGGCCGGATCGTCCTCGCCGACGTTGACGGCGACCTCGACGGGCACGCCCTGGGCCTGCTCACCCGGGCCGCCGACGACGCCGTCGTGGGCGGTCAGGTGGCGGTGCGTTCGGGTGGGGTGCGGGTGCCCCGCCTGGTGCGCGCGTCCACGTCGGAGACGCCGGTGACCGTCGGCGACGGCGCGGTGCTCCTGACCGGTGGTACGGGCGCGTTGGGCGCTCTGGTGGCGGAGCATCTGGTGTCGGCGCACGGAGTGCGGTCGCTGGTGCTCGTGTCGCGCCGGGGCCGGGCCGCTGCCGGCGCGGACGCCGTGGTCGAGCGGCTGGCGGGCCTGGGCGCGTCGGTGGAGGTGTCGGCCTGTGACGTGACGGACGCCGAGGCCGTGCGTGCCCTGGTCGGCCGGCTCACCGCCGACGGTGGTCGGCTCGCCGGGGTGGTGCACACGGCGGGTGTTCTCGACGACGCGGTGGTCACCGGCATCGACGCCGACCGGCTGGCCCGGGTCCTCGCGCCGAAGGTCGACGCGGCGTGGCACCTGCACGAGGCGACGGCCGGCCTCGACCTGGATCTGTTCGTGGTGTTCTCGTCGATCGCGGGGGTCCTCGGTTCGCCGGGTCAGGGTGCGTATGCGGCGGGGAATGCGTTCCTGGATGGTCTTGCGGCGTTCCGGCGGCGGGCTGGTCTGCCGGCGGTGTCCCTGGCGTGGGGTATGTGGGACACCGAGGGGATGGCGGCGTCGATCGGTGACGCGGATCGGGCGCGTTCGGCGCGGGCGGGTCTGACGCCGATGAGCGCGGCCACCGGTTTGGAGTTGTTCGACGCGGCCCTCGCGGCGGGACGGCCCGCCCTGGTGCCGGCCGTGCTCGACGTACCGGCCATGCGGGCCGCCCTCGGCGCGGGCGGCCCGGTCCCGGCGGTGCTGCGCGCCCTCGTCGGCACGACGGCCACCCGACGGCAGGCCGGCCAGGGCGGTGGAGACTGGGCCGACCAGCTCGCAAACCTGGACCCCGACGAGGCCCGTGCCCAGATCGACGTGCTGGTGCGGGGCCTGGTGGCGCAGGTGTTGGGGCATGGTGGTGCGGAGGCGGTGCCGGCGGATCGGGCGTTCCGGGAGTTGGGTTTCGACTCGTTGACGGCGGTTGACCTGCGTAACCGGGTCAACGCGGCGACGGGGCTGCGGCTGGCCTCGACGCTGGTGTTCGACTACCCGACCCCCGCCGTGCTCGCCGAGCACCTCTACGAGCAGGTCTCCGGCCAGCTCACCGCCCGCCGGGCGGTGACCCGCGCCGTCGCCGGCACCGACGAGCCGATCGCGATCGTGGGCATGGCCTGCCGTTATCCGGGTGGGGTGGCCAGCCCCGATGACCTGTGGGCGCTGCTGGCCGACGGCGGGGACGGGATCTCCGAGTTCCCCGCCGACCGGGGCTGGGACCTCGACACCCTGTTCGACCCCGACCCGGACCGTAGCGGCACCTCGTACACCCGGCACGGGGGTTTCCTCGCCGGGGCGGCCGACTTCGACCCCGCCTTCTTCGGGATTTCGCCGCGTGAGGCGATCGCGATGGATCCGCAGCAGCGGTTGCTGCTGGAGGCGTCGTGGGAGACGTTCGAGTCCGCCGGGGTCGACCCGGCGGGGGTGCGGGGCAGCCGCACCGGCGTCTTCGCCGGCGTCATGTACCACGACTACGCCTCCCGGCTGGCCGACCTGCCGCCGGACACCGAGGGCTACGTGGGTACGGGCACGTCGGGCAGTGTGCTGTCGGGGCGGGTGGCGTACACGTTCGGCCTGGAGGGGCCGGCGGTGACCGTGGACACGGCGTGCTCGTCGTCCCTCGTCGCGTTGCACCTGGCGGCGCAGGCGTTGCGGTCGGGGGAGTGCGACCTGGCGCTCGCGGGTGGCGTGACGGTGATGGCGACGCCGGGGACGTTCGTGGAGTTCTCGCGGCAGCGGGGGTTGTCGGCCGACGGGCGGTGCAAGTCGTTTGCGGCGTCGGCGGACGGGACGGGCTGGTCGGAGGGTGTGGGCATGCTGCTGGTGCAGCGGCTCTCGGATGCGCGGCGGGAGGGCCGCCGGATCCTCGCTGTGGTGCGGGGGACGGCGGTGAACCAGGACGGGGCGTCGAACGGGTTGACGGCGCCGAATGGTCCGTCGCAGCAGCGGGTGATCCGGCAGGCTCTGGCGAATGCGCGGCTGGCTCCGGCGGATGTGGACGCGGTGGAGGCGCACGGCACGGGCACGACGCTGGGTGACCCGATCGAGGCGCAGGCGTTGTTGGCCACGTACGGGCAGGATCGGCCGGTCGACCGGCCGCTGTGGCTGGGCTCGGTGAAGTCGAACATCGGGCACACTCAGGCTGCGGCCGGTGTGGCGGGTGTGATCAAGATGATCATGGCGATGCGGCACGGGGTGGTGCCGGCGTCGTTGCATGTGGACGAGCCGTCGCCGCATGTCGACTGGGCTGCGGGGGCGGTTGCCCTGGCTACCGAGGCGACGCCGTGGCCGGTCGTGGATCGGCCGCGTCGGGCGGCGGTGTCGTCGTTCGGGATCTCCGGCACGAATGCGCATGTGATCATCGAGCAGCCTCCGGTGGAGGTTGCCGAGGGTGTGGTGGTGGAGCGGGTGACGCCGCCGGTGGTGCCGGTGCTGCTGTCGGCTCGCACGGATACCGCCCTCGCGGGTCAGGCGGGTCGGTGGGCACGCTGGCTGGCCGGTGACGGGTCGCTTGCCGCTTTGGACGTGGCGTGGTCGTCGGTGACGACGCGTCCCGCCCTGGAGCAGCGGGCCGTCGCCCTGGTCGCCGACCGGGACGGCCTGCTCGCCGCGCTACGGGCCCTGGCCGAGGGTGAGCCGTCCGGGGCCGTGGTCGTGGGCGCCCCGGAGCAGCGCGGACACCTGGCGCTGCTGTTCTCCGGTCAGGGCGCGCAGCGCGCCGGGATGGGTCGGGAGTTGTACGCGGCGTTCCCGGTGTTCGCATCGGCGTTGGACGAGGTGTGTGGTCACCTGGATCCGCTGCTGCCGCAACCGCTGCGGCCGGTGCTGTTCGCCGATGAGGGTTCTGCCGACGCCGCTCTGTTGGACCAGACCATGTTCACGCAGGCGGGCCTGTTCGCCGTTGAGGTGGCCCTGGTCCGTCTGGTGGAGTCGTTCGGGGTGGTGCCGGACTTCGTCGGTGGCCACTCGGTCGGTGAGATCACGGCCGCGCATGTAGCCGGGGTGCTGTCGTTGGCCGATGCGTGCGCACTTGTCGCCGCTCGGGGTCGGCTGATGCAGGCGTTGCCGGCCGGCGGTGGGATGCTCGCGGTCAACGCGGCCGAGGCCGACGTGGCGGAGTCGATCACCGGTCGGGCCGACGTCGGGATCGCCGCCGTCAACGGCCCGTCGGCCGTGGTCGTGTCGGGTGCCGTCGAGGCCCTGGACGAACTTGAGCAGACCTGGCGCGACCGGGGTGTGCGCACTCGCCGGTTGACGGTGAGTCACGCGTTCCACAGTCCGCTCATGGAGCCGATGCTCGCCGAGTTCCGGGCCGTGTTGGAGACGCTCACCTTCGCCGCGCCGTTGCTGCCGGTCGTGTCGAACCTGACCGGGGCCCTCGCCACCGGCGACGACCTGCGCACCGTCGACTACTGGGTGCGGCACGTGCGGGAGGCCGTCCGGTTCGCCGACGGGGTCGCCGCGTTGCGGGCCGCCGGGGTGGGCACGTTCCTGGAGGTCGGGCCGCAGAGCGTGTTGACGGCCATGGCCGCCGACGTGCTGCCCGGTGACGAGGGCGTGCTGACCGTCGCCGCCCAGCGCCGGGACCGGCCCGAGGCGACCGCGTTGCTGGCCGCCCTCGCGGAGCTGCACGTCAACGGGGTGCCGGTGTCGTGGCGGCAGTGGTTCGCCGGCACGGGCGCGCGGCGGGTGGACCTGCCGACGTACGCGTTCCAGCACCAGCGCTACTGGCCGAACGCCGGCCGGCCCCGGATCGGCGACGTGTCGGGGGCCGGGCTGGGCGACGCGGGGCACCCGCTGCTCGGCGCGTCCGTCGACCTGGCCGGCAACGACGAGGTGGTGCTCACCGGCCGGCTGTCCCTCGCCGCGTACCCCTGGCTGGCGGATCATGCGGTCTCCGGCGCGACGCTCGTGCCGGGCACGGCGCTCGTGGAGCTGGCCGTCCGGGCCGGCGACGAGGCGGGTCTGCCCCGGCTCCGGGAGCTGACCATGGCCGCGCCGCTGGTCGTGCCCGACGCCGGGAGCGTGCGCATCCAGGTACGGGTCGACGGCCCCGCCGACGCGCCGGAGCGGCCGGTGACCATCTACTCCCGACGCGACGGTGATGCCGGGTGGGTTCGGCACGCCGAGGGTGTGCTGGAGGGGGCGTCCGCTGAGGAGCCGGTGGTGGCGGTGTGGCCGCCGGTGGGTGTGTCGGAGGTGGATGTTTCGGGTTGGTATGCGGGCCTGGCGGGGCTGGGTCTGGCGTACGGGCCGGTGTTCCGCGGGCTACATCGGGTGTGGGCCGGTGACGGCGAGGTGTTCGCCGAGGTGGCTCTGCCCGATGAGGCGGGGAGCTCGGACGGGTTCGGGGTTCATCCGGCGTTGCTGGATGCGGCGTTGCACCCGATCGGATTGCTGCTCGGTGAAGAGGCGTCGGCGGCGCGGGTGCCGTTCGTGTTCTCGGGTGTGCAGGTGCACGCGTCGGGTGCGCGGGTGTTGCGGGTGCGGCTGACCCGGGTGGGTTCCGGGGTTCGTCTCGTCGCGGTGGACGAGTCGGGTGCGCCGGTGGTGTCGGTGGATTCGCTGACGCTGCGGGAGTTGACCGGCGTCGGCGCCAGTGGTGCGGCGTCGCGGTCGTTGTTCGAGGTGGTGTGGCAGGCCGCCGAGGTCGCCCCGACCGGTGAGATGTCCGGCTGGGCGCTGCTCACCCCCGAGGACGCCACCGCGGCCGGGTTCCTCGGCGAGCCGACGGGCGCGGCCCAGTTGGCGGCGTACCCCGACGTGGCGGCCCTGCTGGCGGCGGTGGCCGCAGGGGCCGACGCCCCGCGCGCCCTCGTGCTGCCGGTCGCCGCCGCCCACGCGGCCCTCGAGGTGGTGCGAGCGGTGACGTCGGAGGCGTTGCGTGCGGTGCAGGCGTGGCTGGCCTCCGACGCGCTCGCCGACACGCGGCTGGTCGTCGTCACCCGGGGCGCGGTCGCGGCGCGTGACGGTGACCGGGTGACCGACCTGGCCGGCGCGGCCGTGTGGGGCCTGCTCCGCTCGGCGCAGTCGGAGCACCCCGGCCGCATCGTCCTCGCGGACCTCGACGCCGACGGCGACGGCGCAACCGAACTGCCGGCCGTGCTGGCCGGCGCCCTCGACGATGTCGTCGTCGGTGGTCAGGTGGCGGTGCGCTCGGGCGGGGTGTGGGTGCCGCGCCTGGTGCGCGCGTCGGTGCCTGACGTCCCGGCGGTTGCCCCGCTGGGCGACGGTGCGGTGCTGGTGACCGGTGGTACGGGCGCGTTGGGCGCTCTGGTAGCGGAGCATCTGGTGTCGGTGCACGGGGTGCGGTCGTTGGTGCTCGTGTCGCGTCGGGGTGCCGCCGCTGACGGCGCGGACGAGCTGACGGGGCGGTTGTCGGGTCTGGGCGCGTCGGTGGAGGTGGCGGCGTGTGACGTGACCGATGCCGAGGCCGTGCAGTCCCTCGTCGGGCGGCTCACCGCCGACGGCCGTCGCCTGGCCGGGGTGGTGCACACGGCGGGCGTCCTCGACGACGGGCTCGTCGAGGGGCTCACCGGGGAACGGCTGGCCGCCGTGCTCGCGCCGAAGGTCGACGCGGCGTGGCATCTGCACGAGGCGACGGCCGGCCTCGACCTGGATCTGTTCGTGGTGTTCTCGTCGATCGCGGGGGTCCTCGGTTCGCCGGGTCAGGGTGCGTATGCGGCGGGGAATGCGTTCCTGGATGGTCTTGCGGCGTTCCGGCGGCGGGCTGGTCTGCCGGCGGTGTCCCTGGCGTGGGGTATGTGGGACACCGAGGGGATGGCGGCGTCGATCGGTGACGCGGATCGGGCGCGTTCGGCGCGGGCGGGTCTGACGCCGATGAGCGCGGCCACCGGTTTGGAGTTGTTCGACGCGGCCCTGGCGGCGGGACGGCCTGCCCTGGTGCCGGCGACCATCGACGTGCCCGCCCTGCGGGCCGCCGCCTCCGGCGGCCTGGTGCCGCCCATGCTGCGCACCCTCGTCGGAGTCACCACCACCAGCCGCCGCCAGGCGGGGCAGGGCGGTGGCGGGGGGTGGGCCGATCGGCTCGCCGCCCTCACCGAAGACGAAGGCCGGGCGCAACTCGTGCTCCTGGTCCGGGGCCTCGTCGCGCAGGTGTTGGGGCATGGTGGTGCGGAGGCGGTGCCGGCGGATCGGGCGTTCCGGGAGTTGGGTTTCGACTCGTTGACGGCGGTGGACCTGCGTAACCGGGTCAACGCGGCCACGGGGCTGCGGCTCGGCTCGACGCTGGTGTTCGACTACCCGACCCCCGCCGTGCTCGCCGAGCACCTGTGGTCCGAGCTGGCCGGCGTACGCCAGTCGGCGACCGACCTTGTCGCCAGCGCGACGAAGGACACCGACGAGCCGATCGCGATCGTCGGCATGGCCTGCCGCTACCCGGGTGGGGTGGCCAGCCCCGACGACCTGTGGGCGTTGCTGGCCGTCGGCGGGGACGGGATCTCCGAGTTCCCCGCCGACCGGGGCTGGGACCTGGCGTCCCTCTTCGACCCGGACCCGAACAACAGCGGCACGTCCTACACCCGCAACGGCGGCTTCCTCTACGGAGCGGCGGAGTTCGACCCCGGGTTCTTCGGGATCTCGCCCCGCGAGGCCCTGGCCATGGATCCGCAGCAGCGGCTGCTGCTGGAGGCGTCGTGGGAGACGTTCGAGTCCGCCGGGGTCGACCCGGTCCGGCTGCGGGGCAGCCGCACCGGAGTCTTCGCGGGCGTCATGTACCACGACTGGGCGACGCGCCTCATGGACCTGCCCGCCGAGGTCGAGGGCTACGTGGGTACGGGCACGTCGGGCAGTGTGCTGTCGGGGCGGGTGGCGTACACGTTCGGCCTGGAGGGGCCGGCGGTGACCGTGGACACGGCGTGCTCGTCGTCCCTGGTCGCGTTGCACCTGGCGGCGCAGGCGTTGCGGTCGGGGGAGTGTGACCTGGCGCTCGCGGGTGGCGTGACCGTCATGGCCACCCCGGGTACGTTCATCGAGTTCTCCCGGCAGCGCGGGCTGTCGCAGGACGGGCGGTGCAAGTCGTTCGCCGCCGCCGCCGACGGGACGGGCTGGTCCGAGGGCGTCGGGATGCTGCTGGTCGAGCGGCTGTCGGACGCCCGCCGTAACGGGCACCGGGTCCTCGCCGTGGTGCGGGGGACTGCCGTGAACCAGGACGGGGCGTCGAACGGGCTTACCGCGCCGAATGGTCCGTCGCAGCAGCGGGTGATCCGGCAGGCCCTCGCCAACGCGCGCCTCACCCCGGCCGACGTGGACGCCGTCGAGGCGCACGGCACGGGCACGACGCTGGGTGACCCGATCGAGGCGCAGGCGCTGCTCGCCACCTACGGGCAGGACCGGGCGACCCCGCTGCTGCTGGGGTCGATCAAGTCGAACATCGGGCACACCCAGGCGGCGGCCGGTGTGGCGGGTGTGATCAAGATGGTCATGGCGATGCGGCACGGGGTGGTGCCGCCGACCCTGCACGTGGACGAGCCGTCGCCGCATGTCGACTGGGCTGCGGGGGCGGTTGCCCTGGCCACGGAGGCGACGCCGTGGCCGGCCGTGGACCGGCCGCGTCGGGCGGCGGTGTCGTCGTTCGGGATCTCGGGGACGAACGCGCATGTGATCGTGGAGCAGCCTCCGGCGGAGGTCGTCGAGGGTGTCGTGGTGGAGCGGGTGACGCCGCCGGTGGTGCCGGTGCTGCTGTCCGCTCGCACGGATGGGGCGTTGGCGGGTCAGGCGGGCCGGTGGGCACGCTGGCTGGCCGATGACGGGTCGCTTGCCGCTTTGGACGTGGCGTGGTCGTCGGTGACGACGCGCCCAGCCCTGGAGCAGCGGGCTGTCGCCCTGGTCGCCGACCGGGACGGCCTGCTCGCCGCGCTACGGGCGCTCGACGGCGGCGAGCCCTCCGCAGCGCTCGTCACCGGCACGGCCACCGAACGCGGCCAGCTCGCGGTCCTCTTCTCCGGCCAGGGCGCGCAGCGCGCCGGCATGGGTCGGGAGTTGTCCGCCGCGTTCCCGGTGTTCGCGTCGGCGCTTGACGAGGTGTGCGGTCACCTGGATCCGTTGCTGCCGCAGCCGCTCAAGGGGGTGCTGTTCGCGGCGGAGGGCTCCGCCGACGCCGGTCTGTTGGATCAGACCGTCTTCACGCAGGCCGGCCTGTTCGCGGTTGAGGTGGCGTTGTTCCGGCTGGTGGAGTCGTTCGGGGTGGTGCCGGACTTCGTCGGTGGCCACTCGGTCGGTGAGATCACGGCCGCGCATGTGGCGGGGGTGTTGTCCCTGGCCGACGCGTGTCAGCTCGTCGCGGCGCGGGGTCGGTTGATGCAGGCGTTGCCGGCCGGGGGCGGGATGCTCGCGGTGGCCGCGCCCGAGGAGGCGGTGGCGGAGTCGATCGCCGGTCGCGCCGACGTCGGGATCGCCGCCGTCAACGGCCCGTCGGCCGTGGTGGTCTCCGGTGCCGTCGAGGCCCTGGACGAACTTGAGCAGGTCTGGCGCGACCGGGGTGTGCGCACCCGCCGGTTGACTGTCAGTCACGCGTTCCACAGTCCGCTCATGGAGCCGATGCTCGCCGAGTTCCGGGCCGTCCTCGACGGGCTCGACTTCGCCGCGCCGCTGGTGCCGGTGGTGTCGAACCTGACCGGGGCGCTCGCCGACGCCGAGGAGATCCGTACCGCCGACTACTGGGTGCGGCACGTGCGGGAGGCCGTCCGGTTCGCCGACGGGGTCGCCGCGTTGCGGGCCGCCGGGGTGGGCACGTTCCTGGAGGTCGGGCCGCAGAGCGTGCTGACGGCTCTGGCCGCCGACGTGCTGCCCGGCGACGAGGGCGTGCTGACCGTCGCGGCCCAGCGCCGGGACTGGCCCGAGGCGACCGCGCTGCTGACCGCCCTGGCCGAGCTGCACGTCAACGGGGTGCCGGTGACGTGGCGGCAGTGGTTCGCCGGCAGCGGCGCGTCCCGGGTGGACCTGCCGACGTACGCGTTCCAGCACCAGCGGTTCTGGCCCGAGGCGCTGCCGCGCCCCCGCAAGGACACCGACGGCGGGGACGCCGAGTTCTGGGCCGCCGTCGAACGCGGCGACCTCACCGCCCTCGCCGCCCAACTCGGCGACTCCGCCGACCTGGACGCGCTCAGCTCGGCCCTGCCCGCGCTGTCGCACTGGCGGCAGGCGCGCACCCGCGACACCGCGCTCGACGGCTGGTCGTACCGCATCGGGTGGGAGCCCGTGCGGCCCGCACCGACGGCCGGGCTGACCGGCCGGTGGCTCGTCGTCACCGTCGGCGGCGGCACCGACGCGGGCGTCGCGAAGACGCTCACCGAGGTCGGCGCGACCGTCGACACGCTGACCGCCCCGCCGTCCCTCGACCGGGCGGAGTTGGGCGAGCGGCTGCGCCGCACCGGCGTCGACGGCTGGGCGGGGGTGCTGTGCGTGCTGCCCCGGCAGGACGAGGCCCTCCCGGACGCACCGGGCGTGCCGGCCGGCACGGCGGCGCTGCTCGCGCTCGTCCAGGCGCTGACCGACACGGGCCTGCCCGGCAGGGTGTGGGCGCTCAGCCGCGCCGCCATGCCGGTCACGGCCGGCGAGCGGGCCGCCGACGCCTGGGCGGCGCTCGCCTGGGGCCTCGGTCGCGCCGTCGCCCTGGAACAGCCCGACCGCTGGGGTGGGCTGGTCGACCTGCCCGCCCGCGCCGACCGCAGCACCCGCGCCGCGCTCGTCGCGGTGCTCGCCGACGGCACCCTGGACCAGGTGGCGGTACGCCGCAACGGCGTCTTCGGCCGGCGGCTGGTGCCCGCCGTCCCGCCGGTCGGTTCGGGTTGGCGTCCGTCGGGGACGGTGCTGGTCACCGGTGGTACGGGTGCGTTGGGTCGGCACACGGCGCGGTGGTTGCTGGCCAACGGGGCAGCCGAGGTGGTGCTCGCGTCCCGGCGTGGCGCGGACGCCCCCGGTGCCGCCGAGTTGATCGAGGAGCTGGCCGGGGCGGTGCGGGTCGTCGCCTGCGACGTCACCGACGCCGCCGCCGTCGATGCCCTCGTTGCCGGGCTGCCCGCGCTCACTGCCGTCGTGCACACCGCCGGCGCGTCCGGCGGGACCGTGCCGGCACACGAGGCGACCGCCGCCGACCTGTCGGCGACCCTCGCCGGGAAGGTGCTCGGGGCCCTGCACCTGGACGCCGCCTGCCGCAGCCGGGACCTCGACGCGTTCGTCGTGTTCTCCTCCGTCGCCGGCGTCTGGGGCGGCGGCGGCCAGGCCGGCTACGCGGCCGGCAACGCCCTGCTCGACGCCCTCGTCGCCGCCCGCCGGGCCGAGGGACTGCCCGCCACCGCCCTCGCCTACGGGCCGTGGGCGGCCGACGGCATGGCCGCCGGGGAGACCGCCGAGGGCCTGCGCCGCCGCGGCTTCACCCCGCTCGCGCCCGAGGCCGCCGTCGCGGCGCTGGGCCGCTGGGTCAACGCCCCCGAGCCCGCGCCGGTCGTCGCCGAGGTGGACTGGTCCCGGTTCGTCGCCGCGTTCACCGCGGCCCGGCCGAGCCGCCTGTTCGACCGGGTCGCCCCGGCTCCCGTCCCCGAGGCGCAGCGGCCGGAGGCCGACGCCGCCACCAGCGGCCTGCGGGCGCGGCTCGCCGCGCTGCCGGCCACCGGCCAGGAGAACCTGCTGGTCGACCTGGTACGCGCCGAGGCGGCGGCGGTGCTCGGGCACGACTCCACCGACCAGGTGCCGGCCGGCCGGGCGTTCCGGGAACTCGGCTTCGACAGCCTCGCCGCCGTGCAACTGCGGGACCGGCTGGGCCGGGCCACCGGGCTGACCCTGCCGTCGACCGTCGTCTTCGACCATCCGTCGGCGGCGGAGCTGGCGCGGTTCCTGCGTACCGAACTGGTGGCCGGCGCGGCCGACGCCGACCCGGCGGTCGGGGTGGTCGCGGCCCGGCCGGCGGCCGACGAGCCCATCGCCATCGTCTCGATGGCCTGCCGCTTCCCCGGCGGGGTGTCGTCGCCGCAGGAGCTGTGGGAGCTGCTGCTCGATGGCGGCGACGCGATCGGGCCGATGCCCACCGACCGGGGCTGGGACCTCGCGGCCCTGTTCGACTCCGACCCGGACCGGGTGGGCACCAGCTACGCCCGCAGCGGCGGGTTCCTCGACGGCGTGGCCGACTTCGACGCCGCGTTCTTCGGCATCAACCCCCGCGAGGCCCTGGCCATGGACCCGCAGCAGCGGCTGCTGCTGCACACCACCTGGGAGACGTTCGAGCGGGCCGGCATCGACCCGCACCGGGTACGCGGCTCCGCCACCGGCGTCTTCATGGGCACCAACGGGCAGGACTACGCGACCCTGCTGCTGGGCGCCCGCTCCGAGGTGGAGGGCTACCAGGCCACCGGCAACGGCGCGTCCGTGGTGTCCGGCCGGCTGGCGTACTCGTTCGGGCTGCACGGGCCGGCGGTCACCGTCGACACGGCGTGCTCGTCGTCGCTGGTCGCGCTGCACCTGGCCGCGCAGGCGCTGCGGTCCGGCGAGTGCGACCTGGCCCTCGCGGGCGGCGTGACCGTCATGTCGACGCCGGGGGCGTTCCTGGAGTTCTCCCGGCAGCGCGGCCTCGCCGCCGACGGGCGGGTCAAGGCGTTCGGCGCGGACGCGGACGGCACCGGCTGGGGCGAGGGCGTCGGCGTCCTGCTCCTGCAACGGCTCTCCGACGCCCGCCGCGACGGCCGGCGCATCCTGGCCGTGGTGGCCGGCAGCGCCGTCAACCAGGACGGCGCGTCCAACGGGCTCACCGCCCCGAACGGACCCGCCCAGCAGCGGGTCATTCGGCAGGCCCTCGCCAACGCCGGGCTCACCCCGGCCGACGTCGACGCCATCGAGGCGCACGGCACCGGCACCACCCTCGGCGACCCGATCGAGGCGCAGGCGCTGACGGCCGCGTACGGGCCGGACCGGCCCGCCGACCGTCCCCTGTGGCTGGGCTCGGTGAAGTCGAACATCGGGCACACCCAGGCGGCGGCCGGCGCGGCCAGCCTGATCAAGATGGTGCTCGCCCTGCGGCACGGCACCCTGCCGGCGACCCTGCACGCCGACGAGCCGTCCCCGCACGTGGACTGGGCGGCGTCCCCGCTGGCGCTGCTCACCGAGGCCCGCCCGTGGGACGCCGACGGCCGCCCCCGCCGGGCCGGGGTGTCGTCGTTCGGCATCTCCGGCACCAACGCGCACGTGATCCTCGAACAGGCACCGGCGGAAGATCTGGTCGAGCCCATCGAGCCCCTCGGCCTCGCCGGGTCCGGGTCCGCCGGCCTCGCCGAGCGGTCGGCGGCGGGCGGCGCGGCGCTGCCCTGGCCGGTCTCCGCCGCCACGGCCGCCGGGCTGCGCGACCAGGCCGACCGGCTGGCCCGCCGGCTCGCCGGCCCGACGACCCCGGCCGGCTCCGACCCGGTGGTTGCGGGCGGCGGTACGGCGGATGTCGATGCGGCCGACGCCGGGACGGTGGCCTGGGCGCTGGCCGAGGGCCGGGCGCACCTGACCCACCGGGCGACGATCGTCGCCGCCGACCCGGAGACCCGGGTCGCGGCGCTGCGGGCCCTCGCCGCCGGCGGCACCCACCCCGCCCTCGTCGGGCCCGCCCCGACGGCGACGGGCGGCACCGCCGTCCTGTTCTCCGGCCAGGGCGCGCAGCGCGCCGGCATGGGCCGGGAGTTGTACGCGGCGTTCCCGGTGTTCGCCGCCGCGCTGGACGAGGTGTGCGCCCACCTGGATCCGCTGCTGCCGCAGCCGCTGCGGCCGGTGTTGTTCGCGGACGCGGGTTCCACCGAGGCCGACCTGCTGGACCAGACCGTCTTCACGCAGGCGGGCCTGTTCGCCGTCGAGGTGGCGCTGTTCCGCCTGGTGGAGTCGTTCGGGGTGGTGCCGGACTTCGTCGGCGGCCACTCGGTCGGTGAGATCACCGCCGCGCACGTGGCGGGGGTGTTGTCTCTGGCCGACGCGTGTGCCCTGGTGGCGGCGCGGGGTCGGTTGATGCAGGCGTTGCCGGCCGGCGGCGGGATGCTCGCGGTCAACGCGGCCGAGGCCGACGTGTTCGCCTCGATCGCCGGTCGCGCCGACGTCGGGATCGCCGCTGTCAACGGGCCCACGTCGGTGGTCGTCTCCGGTGCCGTCGGGGCCCTCGACGAGATCGAGCGGGCCTGGCGGGACCGGGGCGTGCGGACGCGCCGGCTCACGGTCAGCCATGCGTTCCATAGCCCGCTGATGGAGCCGATGCTGGCCGAGTTCCGGGCGGTGCTGGAGACGCTGACGTTCGCCGCGCCGCTGGTGCCGGTCGTGTCGAACCTGACCGGGGCGCTCGCCGACGGCGACGACCTGCGCACCGCCGACTACTGGGTGCGGCACGTGCGGGAGGCCGTCCGCTACGCCGACGGGATCGCCGCGCTGCGCGGGGCGGGCGTCGACACGTACCTCGAAATCGGCCCCGCCGCCGTGCTCACCGCGATGAACGCGGAGCTGCTGCCCGACGACGCCACCGCCGTGGCCGCCCTGCGGGCCGGCGTGCCGGAGCCGGCGGCGCTGCTCGCCGCCCTCGCCACCCGCTACGCGACCGGCCGGGACCTCGACTGGGCGGCGCTGCTCGCCCCGCTCGCCGGCCCCCGACCGGCCCCGCGCGACCTGCCGGAGCTGCCCACGTACGCGTTCCAGCCGCAGCGCTACTGGCCCACCCTCACCGCGTCGCCGACCGGCGGGGCGGACCGGGCCGACGCCGCGTTCTGGCGGGCGGTCACCGACGGCGACCTGGACCGGCTCGGCATCGACACCAGCCAGCCCCTGCGGGACCTCCTGCCGGAGCTGGAGTCGTGGCGACGCCGCCAGCACGAGGACGACACGATCGCGGGCTGGCGATACCGGGTCACCTGGCGGCCCCAGCGGCTCACCCCCGGGGACCCTGGCACCTGGCTGGTCGTCGCGCCGCCCCGGGAGGCCGCCGACGCGGTCGCCGACGCGCTGCGCGCGGGTGGGGCGGCCGTGCACCTGCTCACCGTGGACCCGGCCACCGTCGACCGGGACGGCCTCGCCGCCGACCTGGCCCTGGCCTGCGCGACGCACCAGCCGACCGGGCTGCTGTCCCTGCTCGCCCTCGACGAGGCCCCGCACCCCGGTCAGGACGCCCTGCCCGCCGGCCTCGCGGCGAACCTGCTGCTCCTGCAGGCGCACACCGGCCTTCCGGCCGAGGTGCCGCTGCCGCTGTGGCTGGCCACCGCCGGGGCCGTCGCCACCGACGACGCGCCGGCCGTCCGGCCGTGGCAGGCCACCACCTGGGGCCTCGGCCTGGCCGCCGCCCTGGAACACCCCCGGCACGTCGGCGGCCTCGTCGACCTGCCCGGCACGGTCACCGCCGACCTCGCCGCCGCGCTGGTCGCCGCCCTCACCAACGCCGAGGGGGAGGACCAGCTCGCCGTCCGCGCCTCGGGCGCGTACGCGCGGCGGTTGGTCCGGGCCACCGACCCGGCCGACGGTACGGGCGGCGGCTGGACGCCGCACGGCACCGTCCTCGTCACCGGCGGGGCGGGCACCGTCGCCGGCCACGCCACGGCCTGGCTGGGCCGGCAGGGCGCGGCCGTGGTGCCGCTGGACCAGCCGGCCGGCGGGAAACTCACCGACCGGATGGAGCAGCTCGCCGCCGACGGGCGGCCGGTGACGGCGCTGCTGCACGTGCCCGCCGACACCGGCACCGTGCCGCTGGCGGAGCTGACCCTCGCCGGCCTCGCCGCCGACCTCGTCGCCACCGTCGGCGACATCCCCCGCTACGCCGACGAGCTGGAGGGCGCGGCCCTCGGTGCGCTGGTGCTCTGCTCGTCCACCTCCGGGGTGTGGGGCTCCGGCGGGCGGTCCGGTCAGGCGGCCGGTGACGCCCTGCTCCAGGTCTTGGCCGAGAACCGGCGGCGGGCCGGGCTGCCGGTGGCGTCGGTGGCGTTCGGCCCCTGGGCCGACGGGCTCGCCGACGCCGACCTCGACCAGCTCAGCCGCCGCGGCCTGCCCGGCATGGCCCCGGACCTGGCCACCGCCGCGCTGCGGCAGGCCGTCGCCGACGGCGCGCAGGTCGTGGTGGCCGACGTACGGTGGGACCGGTTCGTGCCGGCCATCGCCGCCGTGCGGGCCCGGCCGCTGTTCGGGGAGGTCCCCGAGGCCCGGGAGGCGCTGCGCGGCCTGCACAGCACCGAACCGGCCGACGACGGGGCCGCCGACGCGCTGCGGGACCGGCTGCGCCCGCTCACCGACGCCGAACGCGACGCCGTGCTCGTCGACCTCGTGGCCGCCCAGGCGGCGGCGGTGCTCGGCCTGCCCGACGCCGGTGACCTCGGCCCGGGGCGGGCGTTCCGGGAGGTCGGCTTCGACTCGATGACCGCCGTGGAGCTGCGCAACCGGCTCCGGTCGGCCACCGGGGCGACCCTGCCGGCCAGCGTGGTCTTCGACTACCCGACGCCGCTGGCTCTGGCCCGCCACCTGCGTACGCTCGTCGTGGCCGACGGGGCGACGGCCACCGAGGGGCTGCTGTCCGAGCTGGAGAAGCTGGACGGGCTGTTCGCCGCCAGCGCCCCCGACCAGCTCACCCGGCAGAAGCTGCTGGTGCAGATGCAGGCGTTCCTGGCCCGCTGGGGCGACGACCGGCCCGCGCCGGTCGACGCGCCGGTGGCACCGACGCTCGACGCGGCCAGCGATGCCGAGCTGTTCGACTTCATCCACCGGGAGCTGGGCGGCCCCGACGGCAACCTGGGTGGAGGCTTCTGACCGATTCGACCGCCTGGTGAGGCTTCCGTTGGCGGTCGTTGTGGAGAACGACAGATAGAAGCCAGGCCGCCCCTTGCCGGGTGGCCTGGGTTAGGGCTGCCTCCGGCGGGGGCCAACGACTCCAGGATGGAGTTGCCGAACGGTGGCAGTCGTGGGTGGTGGGGATGGTAGGAGCGGGGGCGAGTGCGCGCCAAGCGCGGCAAGTCAGCGGTACCTTGTCACCAGCAACCGGCGGACGGGTGGAGGGATCTTGGGCGGGCAAGTGAATGAAATCGGCGTTGTTGATCTTTAGCGGTGCAGGTCAGGAAGCCTGTTCCCCGCGCACGCGGGGGTGATCCCTACGCGGAGATCGACGAGGTCAACCGAGAGCACTGTTCCCCGCGCACGCGGGGGTGATCCGGAGGCGGCGGGGGCCGCTTCTGCGTGTCCGGGCTGTTCCCCGCGCACGCGGGGGTGATCCGTGGCGCGGCGAGTACCTGCGCGCGGTCGCAGACTGTTCCCCACGCACGCGGGGGTGATCCCAACCCTTGGGCCTGCTACAGCCCCAGGATGCGACCTGTTCCCCGCGCACGCGGGGGTGATCCCGCTCCAGTCTCGCCGGCGGCGAGGGACTGCGCCTGTTCCCCGCGCATGCGGGGGTGATCCCCCGCCCGGGCCGAGGACGGCCAGGTGCCACTCCTGTTCCCCGCGCACGCGGGGGTGATCCCGGCGTCCAGCGCGCGTGGTCGGCTGGCGTCGACTGTTCCCCGCGCACGCCGGGGGTGATCCCTCGTCGATCACGGTCACGTCGAGGTCGTCTTGCTGTTCTCCGCGCACGCGGGGGTGATCCCGTCCCCATGTCCCCGAATTCCGGCAACCCCTCCTGTTCCCCGCGCACGCGGGGGTGATCCGCAGATGTGGGGCGTGGTCGACCGGACCCGCTTCTGTTCCCCGCGCACGCGGGGGTGATCCGTGGGTCGCCCACTCCTCGGCCTCGGCGATCGCCTGTTCCCCGCGCACGCGGGGGTGATCCGGAGGTACGCCATGCCCCCGTTCGTCACCACCTCTGTTCCCCGCGCACGCGGGGGTGATCCCACCTCCAGCGCGGTCTGCGCCCGGTTGGTGCGCTGTTCCCCGCGCACGCGGGGGTGATCCGCGTTTGGGCGTGACCGAACCAGGGCCGATGCGAGCTGACAAGCGCCGACGTTCCGACCATGCACGGACCTATTCGACCAGCCATCCATGATCTTCTCTCATCGTACTGACCCGATCTGCTCGACCTGGCGGGTGAACTGCTCTTGGGGGATCTTGGACACCTCCTGTCTACATGGGACGATAAGTGTCCAAGGTTGTCGGGGCGGGGTGACTCTTTATGGGCCGGTGCAGCACCCATATGGCGATGACGGCGACGAACTGTCCTGAAGAGGGCGGCGCTTCATTCGAGTCGTGGCCCGTCCGGCCGCCGTTGTGGCTACTCAGCTGAGGCAGCCGTCAACAACCAGGAGGCCACAACACCATGGCCGACTACATTTTCAGCGACGGCCCTGGCATGAACGCTGTCATCATGGCGCTCGCCGACGCCCTCTACGAGGCGGCGACCGACCAGGGAGCGGGCGCGTGAGCGGGGCAGCCTCGGGAGAGGACCACGCGGGGTCTGCAGCGACAACGACATGGCGGACAGCGTCCGCCATGTCGGCTACCGCTTGTGATCGCTCGCCTACGCTGGCATCCTGGCGTGGCGCTCCGGTGGTGGACCCGTCCAGCGAGACGCAGTCGAGTCCCAGCAGGCCGGGTAAGGGGTGGCGGAGACCTCTGTGGGCTGCCCGAAGGGACTGCCAGATCGTTTTGAAGGGTGGCGATGGGATGGCTCCGAAGCTCGGTCGGTCGGATGGCCCCAACACTCTGCTCAGTGACGCCCGTCGCCGACTTCTGTCCCCGAGTGGTTCAGGCCGACGGATGTCCCGGCAGGAGGTCGCCGAGGTGGTCAACGCCTACCTGCGGGCGACCTACGGCACGAGAACCAGATCGACACAGCATCAGCAGCCGTTCCTTGCCGACACTCACATGCATCTCAACAGCCAGATCAATGCCCTGGTGAGGGCAAGGGATTGACGTACCACAGGAGGGTCAGCGTGCAGGTCGAAGAACCGGGGCGTGCGTTCCGCGAGGCATGGATCGCCGGAGTCCGTAAGCGCTATCCCGGTGAACCGAAGCCGGGCTACGTCGCGCCCTGGGAAGCCACGCCCGAATGGGAACGGGTAAGCGCCGCCACAGTGTACGAGCAGGTTCGTCAGTTCATCGAGGTGGCCGAGGGTGCAACCGCAAAGTTGACCCGTGAACAGAAGGGTCGCTTCGTCGCCCTGTGCTGCACTGCGCAGATATTCAGGCACTTTCCAAACCCGAAGCCCTCCTACGTGGCCGACTGGTCGGAGATGCCAGAGTGGCAGCAGGAGACGGATTCGGACATCTTCGAGCACATCGAGCAGGCGCTAATCTCGATGCGCTGAACAGGAGCACGAACCGGCCGGCCAGTTTGAAAACTTGCGTTGGCAAGCGGTGATACTTGCGCTCGGCGGGGGCGCGGCGAGGCTTGCGCGCCGACGAGACAGAAGTCCAGCATTCGTCAACGGCAACAGCAGCCGCGACGCGCGAACCGCCGTTGGAGCCGCTGCGGCCCGCTGGAGGGGAACGAAGTCCTCTGCTTCGTCCACCGCCTGCGCTCGCACCTGGTGATCGAGGCGGAACGTGTCACGATCTAAAGATTGGGTGTCATTCGGTAAGTTGGTCAGCCTCGATCGAATTCCCCATCCTTGGCGCCTTCGATGAAAGCCGCCCACTCCTGGGGCATGAACACCAACGCTGGCCCCGATGGGTCCTTGCTGTCACGCAGTGCAACAGCGCTGGCGAGCCGGGCGACTTCTACGCAGTTGCCATTTGCGCCGCTGCGAGTGCTCGTCCGCCACGTCGCGGCACCCATGTCCAGAACGCTCACTTTCGCCTCCCTCACACTCGGTGTATGTCGATCAAGTGGTCGAGGAGCTTCCGCGGGCAGCAGGCGATCGGAGCTTTATGGGGGCTACAAGAGAAACCCCAGGCCGCCCTTTGCCGGGTGGTCTGGGGCTTCTCGTCGTGCTGATCAGCCGACCGGCCCGATCTGCTTGGCCAGGTTGACGAACGACTGCCAGTTGCCCGGCGTGAAGTCTAGGGTGCCGCCTTCACGGTCCTTCGTGTCCCGAACCAGGACGATGCCCGGCAGGTTGTCGGCGACCTCGACGCACGAACCGCCGTTGGAGCCGCTGCGGCTGCTCTTGCGCCACTTGGCGTCGGTCATGTCCATGTCTGCGCTGCTTCCTTGATCAGGCTGAGTGACTGCTTACGGGAGAACGCTTCGCCCCTGACCGCCTCCCACGTTTGCTGGAGGGCAACCAGGTCTTCCGCTTGGTCCACCACCTGTGCTCGCACCTGGTGATCGAGGTGCGCGACCACCGAGCCGTCGCCCAGTGTGCCCAGGATAAATCCACCCTGTAGGCCAGGGTAGAGCCCCGCGTCTTCACCAACCACGTGAATCTGTACGTGTGGCAGCTCTGCCATCTCAGCCAGGTGGGCGAGCTGCGCCTTCATCGCGGCGGGGTGACTCTTCAAGGGACGCCGCAGGACCATGACGTCGATGACGGCGACGAGCTGCACGGGCTTGTTGCTGTAGAGGATGGCGCTTCGTTCGAGCCTTGACGCGACGCGCTCTTCGATCTCGTTCGGGGCCAGGAGGTTGTGAGCCAGTGTTGCTCGCGCGTACGCCTCGGTCTGGAGTAAGCCGGGCACCCAGGCGTGCTCGAACCACCGTAGCGCGACTGCTTCGCGCTCCCAGTCGACCCACTTTCTCAGCCACTGCGGCTCGCGCCGCTTCAGGACATCGGGCCATAGGTCATTTATGTCCCGGCCCAGGATGGCGGCCACCGTCACACGTCGACGAGGTTGCGGCACGCGTCCCGGGGAGATCCACCGCGCTGCGGTCTTCGGATCTACCCCTGTCTGAGCTGCAAGACTCTCTGCCGTCTCGCCGGCCTCGGCCATGGCCGCTTGAAGTGCCAGGTTCATCCTGCCTCCAACATGGACGTCCCGAACAATCCTGAGCATATGGCAACGTCGTGTACTGATCCCGTCGCTGTCGGCAACGTGTCGGGTAAGTGGCCCCCGCTGGTCGGAAAGTGTGAGGACAGGGTGGCCGGGCCGCGAAGCGTTCTCGACAGCGAAGGCCGGAGGCACATGGAGCCCAAAGAAGATGAACCAGCCGGGCCGGTTGGGGAAGATCCTGCTATCGAGGGCGGTGCGGTCTACCAGTCCCGCCGGGGTCTGCTGACCCCCGCCGACGTCCGGTGGCAGGAGTTCCCGCTGACCCGGTTCGGTCGGCGCGGCTTCGACCCGGAGGCGGTCCGCAGGTTCCTGCGCCGGTTGGAGGCCGACCTCGACGCCCTCTACCGGCAGCTCGTCGCCGCCCAGGACGAGGCCCGCCGCCACCGGGAGGCCGCAGCGGAACTCCGCGCCGAGCGCTGGCGGCCCGACCCCTCGGCGCGGCGGCCCCGCAACGAGTACCGACGCCCGCCCCTGTGGCCGCCCTACTCGCCCCGCCGGCAGGGCTGCCACCGCCGGCCGGGAGAGGGGCCGGGCGATGACTGACTACCCGGCGCTGCACGGCCCGTCGCGGCCGGACTGGAACTGCCTGGTCTGCGGCGACCCGTGGCCGTGCCTGGCCCGTAAGCGGCAGCTCAAGGAACTGTGCCGGTGCAACGTCAGGACCCTCGTCCGCTACCTGACCTCGTACCTGCCGGACGCCCACGCGGAGATCACCGGCATGAGCAGCGCCGAGATAACCGACCGGATCGTCGGCTGGTGCGCCCGGCCGCTGGAGATGTGGGCCGTCGAGGGGAGCACCGGGGCCGTACCCGAGGGGCGGTGGCGTCGTGACCAGCCGTGAGCCGCCGATCGGACGCCGGGTCGCCCGGCTGCGGGTCCGGCGGCGGATGACGCAGCAGATGCTCGCCGACCGGCTCGGCAAGTCGAAGAGCTGGGTCGACAAGGTCGAGCGGGGGGTCCGCGCCCTCGACCGGTACACCGTCATCCAGGACCTCGCCGCCGTGCTGCGCGTCGACCCGGTGGCGCTGCTCGGCCGCGATGCGCTGCCGTCGCAGGCCGCCCGCGCCGCCGCGCAGGGCGTCGACGGGCTGCGCGCGGCCCTTGACCGCTACGACACCGCCCTGACCGGGCCGCAGGCGCGGCAGGCGGCGCCGCCGGTCGGCGAGCTGGACCAGCGGGTACGGCACGCCTGGCTGACCTACCAGCACGCCGACTATCCCCAACTGCTGCGGGTGCTGCCGGAGCTGCTCGGCGACACCCAACACGCCCACTCCACCCACGGGGACGGCGCTGCGGAGCTGCTGGTGCAGGCGTACCGGATCACGTCGTCGGTGTTGGTGAAGCTCGGCGTGGGCGACCTCGGCTGGCTGGCCGCCGACCGGGCCATGTCCGTGGCCGCCGGCAACCCGCTGCTGGTCGCGGCGGCCGCCGTGCCGCTGGGGCAGGCGCTGCGCGCCCTGCACCGCCCCCGGCCGGCCCTGGCCGTGACGATCGCCGCCGCGCACCGCATCGCCCCCGAGGCGCGGCGCGCCGGCCCGTTCCCGGACCTGCCGCTGCACGGAACGCTGCTGGTCCAGGCCGCCCTGGCCGCCGCCGGAGCCGGCGACGAACGCGGCGCAGCGGAACTGGTCGACCAGGCGGCCCGGATCGCCGACAAGACAGGTGAGACCGGCGAGGATCACGACCGGCACTGGACCGGGTTCGGCCCCACGGCGGTGCGGATGGCCCGGGTCGCCGCCGCCGTCGAGCTGGGCAACGGCGGCGAGGCGGTGTTCCTGCACGAGCGGGTCGTCGGCGCGGACCACTGGCGACGGTTGCCCGCCGAGCACCGGGCGGCGTACCTGCTCGACGCCAGCTGCGGGCACCTCCGGGCCGGCGACCCGCTCGCCGCCGGGCGCGCCCTGGTCGATGCGGACCGGACCGCGCCGGCCGAGGTCCGGTTACGGCCGGTGGCCCGTACGCTGCTCACCGACCTGACGCGCCGCGGACCGGTCCCGGCGGACGTGGCCCGGCTCGCCGCGGCCCTCGGGCTCGGGTGACGGCCGGACAGCGAGGCCCGGCCCAGGGGCCGTGGTAGGGGCCCGCTAGGGGTTGGCAGCGCCGTCCGGGGCCAAATACCTTCCTCCGGTACGTAGGACCTGGTCTGTGTTGCAGTGGTGTTTGTCTGGCAATTTCTGGTCGGTTCGTGGGCTCTGGTTTTTGCGGCTTGAGGCGTCTGTCGACGGTATTGGGCCGCCTGGTTTTCCGGCCCGAAGAGGTGGCGGCAATGGCGACTGAGGACACTCTCCGGGAATACCTGAAATGGGTTACCGCGGATCTCCACCAGACGAAGAGGAAACTCGGGGAGCTGGAGGCGGCCCACCGGGAGCCTATCGCCATCGTCGGCATCGGCTGCCGGTTCCCCGGCGGCGTGCGGTCCCCCGAGGACCTGTGGCGGCTCGTCGCCGAGGGCCGCGACGCCATCTCCGACTTCCCCGCCGACCGGGGCTGGGACGTCGACCGGCTCGTCCACCCCGACCCCGACCACCCCGGCACCTCGTACGTGGGGCAGGGCGGCTTCCTCGACTCGGCCACCGAATTCGACGCCGGCTTCTTCGGCATCTCCCCGCGCGAGGCGCTGGGCATGGACCCGCAGCAGCGGCTGCTGCTGGAGACGTCCTGGGAGGCGTTCGAGCACGCCGGCATCGACCCGGCGACGCTGCGCGGCCACCAGGTCGGCGTCTTCGCCAGCACCACCGGCCAGGACTACGCGGCGCTGCTCCAGTCGCCCCCGCCCGGCGTCGAGGGGTACGTCCTCACCGGCACCGCCGCCAGCGTCGTCTCCGGCCGCATCTCGTACGTGCTCGGCGTGGAGGGGCCCGCCGTCTCCGTCGACACCGCCTGCTCGTCGTCGCTGGTGGCGCTGCACCTGGCCTGCCACGCCCTGCGGCAGGGGGAGTGCACCCTCGCGCTGGCCGGCGGCGCGACCGTGATGTCCACCCCGGCCGCGTTCATCGGCTTCTCCCGGCAGCGCGGCCTCGCCTTCGACGGCCGGGTCAAGGCGTTCGCGGGGGCCGCCGACGGCACCGCCTGGGGCGAGGGCGTCGGCGTGCTGCTCGTCGAGCGGCTGTCCGACGCCCGCCGCAACGGCCACCCCGTCCTCGCCGTCGTGCGGGGCTCCGCCGTCAACCAGGACGGCGCGTCCAACGGGCTGACCGCCCCCAACGGGCCCGCCCAGCAGCGGGTGGTGCTCCAGGCGCTGGCCGGCGCGCGGCTCACCCCCGCCGACGTGGACGCCGTCGAGGCCCACGGCACCGGCACCAGCCTCGGCGACCCGATCGAGGCCACCGCCCTGCTCGCCACGTACGGGCAGGGCCGCCCGGCGGACCGGCCGCTGCGGCTCGGCTCGGTCAAGTCGAACATCGGCCACACGCAGGCCGCCGCCGGCGTCGCCGGGGTCATCAAGATGGTGCTGGCCCTGCGCCACGGTCAGCTTCCCGCCACCCTGCACGTCGACGAGCCCACCCCGCACGTCGACTGGACGGCCGGCGCGGTGTCCCTGCTCACCGAGGCGCAGCCCTGGCCGGCGGGGGAGCGGCCCCGCCGCGCGGGCGTCTCCTCGTTCGGGATGAGCGGCACCAACGCCCACGTGATCATCGAGGAGGCCCCGGCGGAGACGCCGGACGCCGCCCCGGCGGCCCCCGGGACCCCGCCCGCCGAGGCCGCCCCGGCGACCCGACCGGCCGGCCCCGCCCCGGTGGCGACCGCCGGCCTGGTCCCGGTGCTGCTGTCCGCCCGGGACGCCGCCGCGCTGACCGCCCAGGCCGCCCGCTGGGCCGACTGGCTCGACGCCGACGCCCACGCCGACGCCGAAGCGGCGGACCCCGGCACCGAAGCCGCCGACCCCGCCGCCAGCGCCGGAGCCGCCGGCACCGGGACCGACGCCGGGGCTCCGCTGGTCGACCTCGGCTGGTCGTCGGTCACCACCCGGGGCGCGCTGGAACACCGGGCCGTCGTCCTCGCCGCCGACCGCGCCGACCTGCTGCGCGACCTGCGTACGCTCGCCGCCGGCGACACCGCCCCCGGCCTCGTCACCGGCTCCCCGCGCGGCGGGCAGGTGGCGTTCCTGTTCTCCGGGCAGGGTGCCCAGCGCGCCGGCATGGGCCGGGAGCTGGCCGCCGCGTTCCCGGTGTTCGCCGCCGCCCTCGACGAGGTCTGCGCGCACCTCGACCCCCGGCTGCCGAAGCCGCTGAAGACCGTCCTGTTCGCCGAGGCCGGCACGCCCGAGGCCGCGCTGCTGGACCAGACCGTGTTCACCCAGGCCGGGCTGTTCGCGGTCGAGGTGGCGCTGCACCGGCTGCTGGAGTCCTGGGGCGTCACCCCCGACGTGCTGATCGGCCACTCCATCGGCGAGGTCACCGCCGCGCACGTCGCCGGGGTGTTCACCCTCGCCGACGCGGCGGCGCTGGTCGCGGCGCGGGGTCGGCTGATGCAGGCGCTGCCGGCCGGCGGGGCGATGCTCGCCGTCGCCGCTGACGAGGCATCCGTAGCCGAGTCGTTGGACGGGTTGACCGGCACGGTCGGGATCGCCGCCGTGAACGGTCCCGCCGCCGTGGTCGTCTCCGGTGCCGAGGCGGCCATCGACGAACTCGCCGACCTGTGGACCGCGCGCGGGGTGCAGACCAGCCGGCTGAAAGTCAGCCACGCGTTCCACAGCCCGTTGATGGAGCCGATGCTGGCCGGGTTCGCCGCCGTCGTCGCCGGGCTCGACCTGCGCGCGCCGGCCCTGCCGATCGTGTCCAACCTGACCGGCGACCTCGCCGACCCGGAGGCGCTGCGCAGCACCGACTACTGGGTGCGGCACGTCCGCGAGGCGGTCCGCTTCGCCGACGGCGTCGAGCGGCTGCGCGCCCACGGCGTCGGCACGTACCTCGAGGTCGGCCCCAGCGGGGTGCTCACCGCCCTGACCCGGGAGATCCTCGGGCCCGACGCCGACCCCACCGCCGCCGTGGCGCTGCTGCGCCGCGACCGCCCCGAGCCGGCGTCCCTGCTCACCGCGCTCGCCGAGCTGCACGTCGCCGGAGTGCCCGTCGGCTGGCGGGAACTGTTCGCCGGTGCCGACCCCCGCCGGGTCCGGCTGCCCGGGTACGCGTTCCACCGCCAGCGGTACTGGCCCGACCTGACGGCCCCGCCCGCCCCCGCCGGCACGGAGTCCACCGCCGACGCCGCGTTCTGGGCGGCCGTCGAACGGGCCGACGTCGACGCGCTGCGCGACCAGCTCGGCACCGCCCCGGCCGGCGACGCCGACCCCGTGGACACCCTGCTGCCCGCGCTGCCCGTCCTCGCCGCCTGGCGACGCGACCGGCACGACTCGGGCGTGGCGGACGGCTGGTCGTACCAGGTGGTGTGGAAGCCCGTGCCGGTCGCCGAGGGTGACCGGCCGGCGGGCCGCTGGCTGCTCGTGCTGCCCGCCGACGCCGCGCCCGCCTGGGCCGACGGC
This sequence comes from Micromonospora haikouensis, assembly GCF_000876225.1. Classification (NCBI taxonomy): domain Bacteria; kingdom Bacillati; phylum Actinomycetota; class Actinomycetes; order Micromonosporales; family Micromonosporaceae; genus Micromonospora; species Micromonospora haikouensis. Next base: position 2,685,052 of record NZ_JXSX01000001.1, read on the forward strand.
CTCGCCGGCCTGCTGCGGGCCGGCGGCGACGAACCGGCGACCCTGCGCGTCGGGGCCGACGACCTCGACCGGGCCGCGCTCGCCGACCGGCTGCGCGCCGCTATCGGCGACGCGCCCGTCGCCGGGGTGCTGCACCTCGTCGCCGGCCAGGACGCGCTGCTGCCCGCCCACCCCGGCACGAGCGTCGCCGCCGCCACCACCCTCGTGCTGCTCCAGGCCCTCACCGACCTCGACGTCGCCGCGCCCGTCTGGTGCGTCACCAGTGGGGCCGTCAAGGCCGGCCCCGCCGACCGGGTCGACCATCCCCTCCAGACCCTGGTGTGGGGCCTCGGCCGGGCCGCCGCCGTCGAGCAGCCGCACCGCTGGGGCGGCCTCGTCGACGTGCCGGCCCACCCCGACGAGAGCGTGCTGCGCCGGCTCGCCGCCGTCCTGGCCGGCGGCAGCGGCGAGGACCAGGTCGCCGTCCGCCCCGGCGGGGTCTGGGGCCGCCGGCTCGCCCCGGCCGCCGCCCCCGACCGGCCCGCCGCCGACTGGTGGGCCGACGGCACCGTCCTGGTCACCGGCGGCACCGGCGCGCTCGGCGGCCACGTCACCCGCTGGCTGCTCGACAAGGGTGCCCGCCGGGTCGTCCTCGTCGGCCGGCGCGGCGCCGCCACCCCCGGCCTCCTCGACGGGTACGCCGACGACGGGCGGGTCACCGCCGCCGCGTGCGACGTCACCGACCGGGACGCCGTCGCCGCACTGCTGGACACGCTGCCCGACCTGACCGCCGTCGTGCACGCCGCCGGCACCGACCAGCTCACCCCGCTCACCGGCACCACCCTCGACGAGTTCTCCCACGTCGTCGCCGGCAAGGTGCTCGGCGCGCTGCACCTGCACGACTGCCTCGCCGACCGGCCGCTCACCGCGTTCCTGCTGTTCTCGTCCATCTCCGGCGTGTGGGGCAGCGCCGGACAGTGCGCGTACGGGGCCGGCAACTCGTTGCTCGACGCGCTCGCCGTGCACCGCCGCGACCGGGGCCTCGCCGCCACCGCCGTGTCCTGGACCGCGTGGGGCGGGGCCGACGGCATGGCCGCCAAGAACACCGCCACCGAGGCGCTGCACCGGATGGGCCTGCCCACCATCGACCCGCAGCACGCCCTCGTCGCCCTCGACCGGGCGGTGCGCCGCCCCACCCCCTGCGTCACCGTCGCCGACGTCGACTGGGGACGCTTCCACCCGGCGTTCACCCTCACCCGGCCCAGCCCGCTGCTGTCCGAGCTGCCCCAGGTGCGGGCCCTCGCCGAAGCCGACGCCGAGGCCGCCGCCGCGCCGGCCGGCGTCGCCGACGCCCTGCGCCACCTCGCCGACCTGCCCGAGGCCGAGCAGGAACGCGAACTGCTCGCCATCGTCAACGCGCAGACCGCCCGCGTCCTCGGCCACGCCACCGCCGACGACCTGCGCGGCCGGCCGTTCGCCGACCTCGGCTTCGACTCGCTCACCGCCGTGGACCTGCGTACCCGGCTCAACGAGGTCACCGGGCTGCGCCTGCCGTCCACCCTCGTCTTCGACCACCCGACCCCCGCCGACCTGGCCCGGCACCTGCGCGAGACCGCGTTCGGCGCGACCGCCGCCGCGCCCGCCGAGGCCCGCGTCGCCGCGAGCACCGACGAGCCCGTCGCCATCGTCGGCATGGCCTGCCGCTACCCCGGCGACGCCCGCAGCCCCGAGGAACTGTGGCGGCTCGTCACCGACGGCGTCGACGCCATCGGCGACTTCCCCACCGACCGGGGCTGGGACACCCCCACCCCGGACAGCGGCTACGCCCCGGCCGGCGGCTTCCTCTACGACGTCCCGGCCTTCGACCCCGCGTTCTTCGGCATCTCGCCGCGCGAGGCCCTCGCGATGGACCCGCAGCAGCGGCTCACCCTGGAGGCCTCCTGGGAGGTCCTGGAACGCGCCGGCCTCGACCCCGGCAGCCTCAAGGGCAGCCGTACGGGCGTCTTCGTCGGCGCGTCCACCTCCGGCTACGGGACGGGGCTCACCGAGGTGCCCGAGGGCACCGAGGGCTACCTGATGACCGGCGCCGCACACAGCATCATCTCCGGCCGGGTCGCATACACGCTCGGCCTCGAAGGGCCGGCCGTCACCGTCGACACGGCCTGCTCGTCGTCCCTCGTCGCGCTGCACCTCGCCGGTGAGGCGCTGCGCCGGGGCGAGTGCGACCTGGCCCTGGCCGGCGGCGTCACCGTGATGGCCACCCCCGGCACGTTCGCCGAGTTCTCCCGCCAGCAGGGCCTCGCCGCCGACGGGCGGTGCAAGTCGTTCGCGGCGTCGGCCGACGGGACGGGCTGGTCCGAGGGCGTCGGCATGCTCCTCGTCGAACGACTCTCCGACGCCCGCCGCAACGGGCACCGGGTCCTCGCCGTGGTGCGGGGCAGCGCCGTGAACCAGGACGGGGCGTCGAACGGGTTGACCGCGCCGAATGGTCCGTCGCAGCAGCGGGTGATCCGGCAGGCCCTGGCGAATGCGCGGTTGTCCACGTCGGATGTGGACGTGGTGGAGGCGCACGGCACGGGCACGACCCTGGGTGACCCGATCGAGGCGCAGGCGTTGCTGGCCACCTATGGGCAGGATCGCCCCGGCGACCGGCCGCTGCTGCTCGGGTCGATCAAGTCGAACATCGGTCATGCGCAGGCGGCGGCGGGTGTGGCGGGTGTGATCAAGGTGGTGCAGGCGATGCGGCACGGCCTCGTCCCGGCGTCGCTGCATGTGGACGAGCCGTCGCCGCACATCGACTGGTCTGCGGGCGCGGTGGACCTGGTCACCGAGGCGCGGCCGTGGCCGGCGGTGGACCGGCCGCGTCGGGCGGCGGTGTCGTCGTTCGGCATGTCCGGCACCAACGCCCACGTCATCGTCGAGCAACCGGAGGAGCCCGCCGACGCCCCGGCCGAGGACCCCGCGCCGGGACTGGTCGACGCGGACGTCCTCGTCTGGCCGGTGTCGGCCCGGTCGGCGGCGGCGCTCCGCGACCAGGCCGCCCGCCTGGCCAACCACGTACGCGACCGCGACGCCCTCGACCCTGCCGCGCTGGCCTGGTCCCTCGCCACCACCCGCGCCACGTTCGACCATCGCGCGTCGGTGGTCGGGTCGGGCGTGGAAGAGCTGCTCGCCGGTCTGGACGCCCTGGCGAGTGGTCTACCGGCGGGCAATGTGGTCAGTGGTGTGGCGTCGGGTCACGGTTCCGGGCCGGTGTTCGTGTTCCCCGGTCAGGGTGCGCAGTCGGCGCGGATGGCGGCCGGCCTGGTCGGTCGTGCGCCGGTGTTCGACGCGCGCCTGGCCGAGTGTCAGCGGGCCCTCGCCCCGTTCCTGGATGTCGACCTGGTGTCGGTGTTGACCGGCGATGACGAGTCGTGGTTGGAGCGGGTCGAGGTCGTGCAGCCGGTCCTGTGGGCGGTGGGTATCGCTCTGGCTGCGGTGTGGGAGCACGCGGGCGTGTCCCCGCAGGCGGTGGTGGGTCACTCGCAGGGTGAGATCGGCGCGGCGTGTGTCGCCGGGATCCTGTCCCTGGAGGATGCGGCGAAGACGGTGGCGCTGCGGTCGCGGGCCCTGGCGGTGCTGCGGGGGACCGGTGCGATGGCCTCGGTGGACCTGTCCGCCGACGCGGTCACCGAACGCCTCCACGCGTTCCCGGGTGTGGGTGTGGCCGCCGTGAACGGCCCGTCGACGGTGGTCGTGTCGGGTCCGCCGCAGCCTGTCGCGGATCTGGTGGAGGCGTGTCAGGCCGACGGGATCCGGGCGCGGCTGATCCCGGTGGACTACGCGTCGCATTCCCCGTCGGTGCAGGACGTGGCGGAACGCCTCCGCGCCGATCTGGCCGACGTCGCCCCCCAGCCGGGCCGGGTCCGGCTCGTGTCGACTCTGACCGGCGGCTGGGTTGAGCCGGAGAGCATGACGGCGGACTACTGGTACGACAATCTGCGGCAGACCGTCCAGTTCGACGCGGCCGTGCGGGTCGCTGTCGCGGCCGGGCACTCCACGTTCGTGGAGATCAGCCCGCACCCCGTGCTCACGATGCCGGTGACGGCGATCCTCGACGACGCCGGGGTCACCGGCCACACCCTGGGCAGCCTGCGCAGGGGTGACGACGACCCGACCCGACTGCTGACCAACCTCGCCACCGCGCACGCCATCGGCCTGCCCGTCGACCTGACCAAGGTCCTCGCCGAGGCCGGAATCGTCGACCTGCCCACCTACCCGTTCGCGCGGGACCGCTACTGGCTGCAGGGCAGCGGCGCGAGCCGGGCCGGGCTGCCGTCGGTCGGCCTCGACGCCGCCGACCACCCGCTGCTCAGCGCCGTGGCCGACCTGCCGGGCGACGAGGGCCTGCTACTCACCGGCCGGATCTCCCTGGCCACCCACCCGTGGCTCGCCGACCACGCCGTGCTCGGCACCGTCCTGCTGCCCGGCACCGCGCTGGTCGAGCTGGCCTCCTTCAGCGGCCGGCACCTCGACGCCGCCCACGTCACCGAGCTGGTCCTGGAGGCACCGCTCGCCGTGCCGGAGGAGGGGAACGTCGACCTGCGGGTCCGCGTCGGCGCGGCCGGCGAGGACGGCCTGCGGCCCGTCTCCGTCCACTCGTCCGTCGGCGAGGCCCACCCGTCCATGGGCGACGGCGGCGACCAGCCCGGGGCGGCCGTCCGGCAGTGGCAGCGGCACGCCCACGGCCTGCTCGCCCCCACCCGGCCGGTGGCCGTCGCCCCGGCCGCCGCGTGGCCCCCGCCCGGGGCGGAACCGATCGACCTCGACGCCCTGTATCCGCACCTCGCCGAGCAGGGCTACCACTACGGTCCGGTGTTCCGGGCGCTGCGCGCCGCCTGGCGGCACGGCGACGACCTCCTCGCCGAGGTCTCCCTCGACGCCGACGCGCCGGGCGACGCGGCCCCGTTCACCGTGCACCCGGCCCTGCTCGACGCCGCCCTGCACGCCATCGGCGCGAGCGCCCTCGGCCGCGCCGGCACCGACGGCGAGACCGCCGCCGGCACCGACGCCGACAGCACCGAGAGAAACGCCGGCAGCGACGTCGGGAGCCGTGGCGCGCAGCCGGGGCTGCCGTTCTCCTGGACCGGGGTGGCGATCGCGCCCACCCGGGCCCGCGAACTGCGCGTGCGGCTCACCGCCGCCGGCGGGTCGGTGGCGGCCACCGTCACCGACACCGGCGGCGTGCCCGTCGCCTCCCTCGACGCCCTAGTGCTGCGGCCGATCACCGCCGACCAGCTCAGCGCCGCCCGCCGCACCGCCAGCCGGTCCCTGCACCGCCTCGACTGGGTCACCCCGGAACCGGCCGCTGGCCGGCCCGTAGCCCTCGCCGCGCTCGGTCCGGCCGCCGCCGAAGCCTTCGGAGGAGGCGACGGGTGGCCGGGCGTCGACGCGTACCCGAGCCTGGACGACCTGGTGGCGGCCGTGGCCGGCGGTGCGGCCCGGCCCGACGCGGTGCTCGCCGCCGTGACCGGGCAGCGCGCCGACGAGCCGGGCCCGGCGCGGGCCGCGCACCTGGCCGCCCACGAGGCCCTCGCCCTGGCGCAGGACTGGCTGGCCCGGCCGGAGCTGGAGGCGGCCCGGCTGGTCGTGGTCACCCGGGGCGCGGTCGCCGTCGTCGCCGACGACCGACTCACCGACCTGCCCGCCGCCACCGTGTGGGGCCTGGTGCGCTCCGCCCAGTCGGAGCACCCGGGCCGGATCGTCCTGCTCGACCTGGACGACGATCCCCGGTCGGCGGCGGCGCTGCCGGCGGCCCTGGCCACCGGGGAGCCGCAGCTCGCCGTGCGCGCCGGGCAGCTCCGCGCGCCCCGGCTGGCCCGGCTCGGCCCGCCGCCGGCCGAGGCGGCGGCCCCCGACCTGTCCGCCGGCACCGTCCTGGTCACCGGCGCGACCGGCGCGCTCGGCCGGCTCGTCGCCCGGCACCTGGCCACCCGGCACGGGGTACGCCGGCTCCTGCTGGTCAGCCGCAGCGGCCCCGACGCCCCCGGCGCGGCCGACCTCGTCGCCGAGCTGGCCGGCCTCGGCGTCGTTGCGCAGATCGTCGCCGCCGACGTCACCGACCGCGACGCGCTCGCCGTGCTGCTCGACGAGGTCCCCGCCGACCGGCCCCTCGTCGGCGTCGTGCACGCCGCCGGGGTCCTCGACGACGGGGTGCTGCCGGCGCTCACCCCGGCCCGCTTCGACGCCGTCCTCGGGCCGAAGGTCGACGCCGCCTGGCACCTGCACGAGCTGACCGAGAAGCTGGACCTGGCCGCGTTCGTGCTGTTCTCGTCGGCGTCCGGGCTGTTCGGCGGCCCCGGGCAGGCCAACCACGCCGCCGCGAACGCCTTCCTCGACGCGCTCGCCCAGCATCGGCGCTCGCGCGGGCTCACCGTCACGTCGATGGCGTGGGGGCCGTGGGCCAACCCGGACCTGCCCGGCGGGCGGCCCGGTCACGTCGACGAGCGGCGGATGAGCCGGGGCGGCTTCCGCCCCCTCGACGCCGACGAGGGCATGGAGCTGTTCACCGAGGGGCTGCGCCACGCCGGCCCGGTGGTCGTACCCGTCGCCCTGGATCTCGGGGTGCTCGGCCGGCTCGGGCCGGCGCTGCCCCGGCTGCTGCACGGCCTGGTCCGCCCGGCCGGCGCGGCGGCACCGGCGGCGGCCCCGGCCGCCGACGCGGCGGCGGCGCTGCGCGACACCCTCGCCGCCACCGCAGAGGCCGAGCGCGACCGGGTGCTGTCCGACCTGGTCCGCACCCACGCGGCGGCGGTCCTCGGGTACGCGTCGCTGCGCGACATCGACGCCGACAAGGGCTTCGTGGAGCTGGGCTTCGACTCGCTGACGGCGGTGGAGTTCCGCAACCGGCTCACCGCCGCCACCGGGCTGCGGCTGCCGTCGACCCTCGTCTACGACCGGCCCACCACCACCGCCCTCGTCGGCTACCTGCGGGGCGCGCTGCTCGCCGAGCGCAGCACGTCCGCGCTGTCGGTGCTCGGCGAGCTGAGCAAGCTGGAGACCGTCATGCGGGCCGTCGCCGCCGACGACACCGACCGCGCCGCCGTCGCCGACCGCCTGCGGGAACTGCTGTCGGCGTGGACGCACACCGAGGCCGACGCCGACGACGACGGCACCGGCGACGGCGGGCTCGCCTCCGCCACCGCCGAGGAGATCTTCCACCTGCTCGACGACGAGCTCGGAACGGCCTGACCCGGATGTCCCGGACGTCTGATCCCGATACGGAGTGGCCCGATGCCCACTGAGGCGGAGTTCCTCGACTACCTCCGGCGTGCCACGGCCGACCTGCGCGAGGCGCGGCGGCGGGTGCGCGAGGTGGAGGCGAAGGACCGCGAGCCGATGGCCGTCGTCGGCATGGCCTGCCGGTTCCCCGGCGGCGTACGCGGCCCGGACGACCTGTGGGACCTCGTCGACGCCGGCCGCGAGGGGCTGGGCGACTTCCCCACCGACCGGGGCTGGGACCTGGAGCGGCTGTTCCACGTCGACCCGGACAACCCGGGCACCTCGTACACGGACCAGGGTGGGTTCCTCTACGACGCCACCGAGTTCGACCCGGCCTTCTTCGGCATCAGCCCCCGCGAGGCCCTGGCCATGGACCCGCAGCAGCGGTTGCTGCTGGAGAGCGCGTGGGAGGCGTTCGAGTCCGCCGACCTGGACCCGCAGCGGCTGCGCGGCAGCCGCACCGGCGTCTTCGCCGGGGTGATGTACCACGACTACGCCTCCCGGGTGCTGGACCTGCCCGAGGGCGTCGAGGGCTACCTCGGCACCGGCAACTCCGGCAGCCTCGTCTCCGGCCGGGTCGCCTACACATACGGGCTCGAGGGGCCCGCCGTCACCGTCGACACGGCCTGCTCGTCGTCGCTGGTCGCCGTGCACCTCGCCGTGCAGGCGCTGCGCCAGCGCGACTGCGACCTGGCCCTGGCCGGCGGCGTCACCGTGTTGTCCACCCCCGGCGTGTTCGCCGAGTTCTCCCGGCAGCGCGGCCTCGCCCCCGACGGGCGGTGCAAGTCGTTCGCCGACGCCGCCGACGGCACCGGCTGGGCCGAGGGCGTCGGCGTGCTGCTGCTCCAGCGGCTCTCCGACGCCCAGCGCGACGGCCGCCGCGTCTACGCGGTGATCCGGGGCAGCGCCGTCAACCAGGACGGGGCCAGCAGCGGCCTCACCACGCCCAACGGCCCCTCCCAGGAGCGGGTCATCCGGCAGGCCCTGGCCAACGCCCGGCTCGCCCCCGCCGACGTGGACGCCGTCGAGGCGCACGGCACCGGCACCACCCTCGGCGACCCGATCGAGGCGCAGGCGCTGCTGGCCACCTACGGGCAGGACCGGGCCGGGGCGGAGCCGCTGTGGCTCGGCTCGGTCAAGTCCAACCTGGGCCACACCCAGGCCGCCGCGGGCGTCGCCGGGCTGATCAAGATGGTGCAGGCGCTGCGGCACGGCCGGCTCCCCGCCACCCTGCACGTCGACACCCCGTCGGAGCACATCGACTGGTCGGCCGGGGCCGTGTCGCTGCTCACCGAGCCCCGCCCCTGGCCGGCGGTGGACCGGCCGCGCCGGGCCGCCGTGTCGTCGTTCGGCATCTCCGGCACCAACGCCCACGTCATCCTCGAACAGGCCCCCGCCGCCGAGGAGCCCGACCCGGCCGCACCGGCCGTCGTCCCGCCGCTGTCGCCGGTCCTGCTGTCGGCCCGCAGCCCCGAGTCCCTCGCCGCGCTGGCCCGCCGCTGGGCCGACCACCTCGACGCCGACCCCGACGCCCGCCCCGTCGACGTCGCCGCGTCCTCGCTCGCCCGCGCCGGGCTGCCCCGGCGGGCCGTCGTCCTCGCCGCCGACCGCGCCGAGCTGCTCGCCGGGCTGCGCGCCCTCGCCACCGACGAGCCGGCCGCGCCGGTCGTCACCGGCACCGCCGCGCCCCGGGGCCGGGTCGCGTTCCTCTTCTCCGGGCAGGGCGCCCAGCGCCCCGGCATGGGCCGCGAGCTGGCCGAGGCGTTCCCCGTGTTCGCCGCCGCCCTCGACGAGGTGTGCGCCGCGCTCGACGCGCACCTGCCCCGGCCGCTGCGCGAGGTCTTGTTCGCCGCCGCCGGCACGCCCGAAGCCGACCTGCTGCACCAGACCGTGTTCACCCAGGCCGGCCTGTTCGCCGTCGAGGTGGCGTCGTTCCGGCTCGCCGGGTCGTTCGGGCTCGCCCCCGACCTCCTCGTCGGCCACTCCATCGGCGAGCTGGCCGCCGCGCACGTCGCCGGGGTGCTCACCCTCGCCGACGCCGCGACGCTGGTCGCCGCCCGGGGCCGGCTCATGCAGGCCCTGCCGGCCGGCGGGGCGATGCTCGCCGTCGCCGCCGACGAGGCGTCCGTGGTCGAGTCCCTCGCCGGGGTGACCGGCCGGATCGGCATCGCCGCCGTCAACGGCCCCGCCGCCGTGGTCGTCTCCGGCGACGCCGCCGCCGTCGAGGAGGTGGCCGCCCACTGGGCCGAGCGGGGCACCCCCATCCACCGGCTGCGGGTCAGCCACGCGTTCCACAGCGAGCTGATGGACCCGATGCTCGCCGAGTTCGCCGCCGTCGCCGCCGGGCTGACGTTCTCCCCGCCCACCGTGCCGATCGTGTCGAACCTGACCGGCCGGGTCGCCGGGCCGGAGCTGCTGTGCAGCCCCGACTACTGGGTGCGGCACGTCCGTGAGGCCGTCCGCTTCGCCGACGCCGTCGACCGGCTCGCCGAGGCCGGCGTCGGCACGTACGTCGAGCTGGGCCCCAACGGCGTGCTCACCGCGATGGCGCAGAGCTGCCTCACCGACCCGACCGCCGTGCTCGTGCCGCTGTCCCGCAAGGACCGCCCCGAGCCGCGCGCCCTGCTGGAGGCCCTGGCCCGGCTGCACGCCGACGGCCTGCCCGTCGACTGGGACGCCCTGCTCGCCGGGGCCGGCGCGCGCCGGGTCGACCTGCCCACGTACGCGTTCGCGCACGAGCGGTACTGGCTGGAGCCGGTCGGCCGGATCGCCGACGTCACCGGCGCCGGCCTCGGCGCGGCCGGGCACCCGCTGCTCGGCGCGGCGGTCTCCGTGGCCGGCGAGGACATGGTGCTGCTCACCGGCCGGCTGTCCCTGGCCACCCACGGCTGGCTCGCCGACCACGCCGTCTCCGGCGTCGTCGTGGTGCCCGGCGCGGCCCTGGTCGAGCTGGTCGTGCGGGCCGGCGACGAGGTCGGCGCGTCCCGGGTGCGGGAGTTGACCGTCGCCACCCCGCTGGCCCTGCCCGAGGCCGGCGGCGTCCGCGTGCAGGTGCGCGTCGGCGCGGCCGACGACACCGGCGCCCGCGCGGTGACCGTGCACGCCCAGTCCGAGGAGGACCCGGAGGGCGGCTGGGTCCGGCACGCCGAGGGCGTCCTCGAACCGGCCGCCGCCGACGAGCCCGTCCTCGGCGTGTGGCCGCCCGTCGCGGCCACCGAGGTCGACCTCGCCCAGTGGTACGACGCCCTCGCCGGGCGCGGCCTGGCGTACGGGCCCGCGTTCCGGGGGCTGCGTCGGCTGTGGACCGGCGACGGCGAGGTGTACGCCGAGGTCGCCCTGCCCGAGGAGGCCGCCGGGCCCGCCGCCGCGTTCGGCGTGCACCCGGCGTTGCTGGACGCCGCCCTGCACCCCGTGGGGGCGCTGCTCGCCGACGCCGACGGCGGCCCCCGGGTGCCGTTCGCGTTCTCCGGCGTGCAGGTGCACGCGTCCGGGGCGACGGCGCTGCGGGTGCGGCTGACCCGCGACGGCTCGGCGGTGCGGCTCGTCGCCACCGACGGCGCGGGCGCACCCGTGGTGTCGGTGGACGCCCTCGCGCTGCGGGAGATGACGGGCCTGACCGCCCCCGGCGTCGCCGCCCGCTCGCTGTTCGAGGTCGCCTGGCAGGCCGAGGAGGTGCCGCCCGCCGAGGAGCCCACCGGCTGGGCGCTGCTGACCGCGACCCCCTCGGTATGGGCCCTCGACCTGCCCGTCTTCGCAGACGTGGCGGCGGTGCTGGCCGCCGCCGACGAGGCGGGGGAGGGGCTGCCCCGCGCCCTCGTGCTCCCGGTCCTCCCCGCGCCTGCCGCCGGCCCGCCCGTCGCCTCTCCCGGAGCCGGCCTGTCCGCCGCCGAACGCTCCGGGTTGCCCGGCGTACCGTCCGCCGGCCTGCCCGACGTCGTCCGGGCCGTCGCGGCCGACGTGCTCGGCGTGGTCCAGGCGTGGCTGGCCGCCGACGCGCTGGCCGACACCCGGCTGGTCGTGCTGACCCGGGGCGCGGTGGCCACCCGCGACGACGACCCCGTCACCGACCTCGCCGGGGCCGCCGTGTGGGGCCTGCTGCGCTCGGCGCAGTCCGAGCACCCCGACCGGATCGTCCTCGCCGACCTGGCCGCCGGCACCGACGCCGCTGGTGTCGACGCCGCCGCCCTGGCGGTGCTCGCCCGGGTGGCCGACGACCCCGCCGGCACCGGCGGGCAGGTGGCGCTGCGCGGCGACGCCGTGCTCACCCCGCGCCTCGTGCGCGCCGCCGCCCCGGCCGAGCCCCCGGCCGCCCCCGCCCTCGGCGACGGCACCGTCCTGGTCACCGGCGGCACCGGCGCGCTCGGCGCGCTCGTCGCCGAGCACCTCGTCACCGCGTACGGTGCCCGGTCGCTGCTGCTGGTGTCCCGGCAGGGCCCGGCGGCCCCCGGCGCGGACGCGCTGGCGGAGCGGCTCACCGGCCTGGGCGCCCGCGTCGAGGTGGTCGCCGCCGACGTCACCGACCCCGACCGGGTGACCGCCCTCGTCGCCGGGGTCGGCGGCCGGCTGGCCGGCGTCGTGCACACCGCCGGCGTGCTCGACGACGGCGTGGTCACCGCGATCAGCCCCGAGCGGCTGGCCGGGGTGCTCGCCCCGAAGGCCGCCGCCGCGTGGCACCTGCATGAGGCGACCGCCGGGCGGGACCTCGACCTGTTCGTCGTGTACTCCTCCGTCGCCGGGGTGCTCGGCTCACCCGGCCAGGCCGCGTACGCGGCGGCGAACACGTTCCTGGACGCCCTCGCCGCGTACCGCCGGCAGGCCGGCCTGCCCGCCGCGAGCCTCGCCTGGGGGATGTGGGACACCGCCGGGATGGCCGCGACGGTCGGCGACGCCGACCGGGCGCGCTCGGCCCGCGCCGGCATCTCGCCGATGAGCGCCGACACCGGCCTCGAACTGTTCGACGCGGCCCTCGCCGCCGGCCGGCCCGCCCTCGTGCCGGCCGTGCTCGACGTGCCGGCCATGCGGGCCCGGGTCGTCGCCGGCCGGGTGCCGTCGCTGCTGCGGGTGCTGCTCGGCGCGGTGCCCACCCGCCGGCAGGCCGGCCACGGCAACTGGGCCGACCGGATCGCCGGCCTGGATCCGCAGGACGCCCGCGACCAGGTCGACGCCCTCGTCCGGGGCCTCGTCGCGCAGGTCCTCGGGCACGGCGGCGCGGACGCCGTGCCGGCGGACCGGGCGTTCCGGGAGCTGGGCTTCGACTCGCTGACGGCGGTGGACCTGCGCAACCGGGTCAACGCGGCCACCGGGCTGCGGCTGGCGTCCACGCTGGTGTTCGACTACCCGACCCCGCGCATCCTCGCCGGCCAGGTGTACGCGGAACTCGCCGGGAACCGGGCCGCCACCGTCACCCCCGCCGAGGCGGCCACCGCCACCGGCCTCGACGACCCGATCGCGATCGTCGGCCTGGCCTGCCGCTTCCCCGGCGGCGCGGACAACCCGGACCAGCTGTGGGAGCTGCTGGCCACCGGCGGCGACGGGATCAGCGAGTTCCCCGCCGACCGGGGCTGGGACCTCGACACCCTGTTCGACCCCGACCCGGCCAACAGCGGCACCTCGTACACCCGGCACGGCGGCTTCCTCTACGGGGCGGCGGAGTTCGACCCCGGCTTCTTCGGCATCAGCCCCCGCGAGGCCCTCGCCATGGACCCGCAGCAGCGGCTGCTGCTGGAGACCGCGTGGGAGACGTTCGAGTCCGCCGGCCTCGACCCGCACCGGCTGCGCGGCAGCCGCACCGGCGTGTTCGCCGGCGTCATGTACCACGACTACGCCTCCCGGCTGATGGACCTGCCCGCCGAGGTGGAGGGCTACATCGGCACCGGCACCTCCGGCAGCGTGCTGTCGGGGCGGGTCGCGTACACGTTCGGCCTGGAGGGGCCGGCCGTCACCGTGGACACCGCGTGCTCGTCGTCGTTGGTCGCCCTGCACCTGGCCGCGCAGGCGCTGCGCAGTGGCGAGTGCGACCTGGCCCTGGCGGGCGGCGTCACCGTGATGGCCACGCCGGGGACGTTCGTCGAGTTCTCCCGGCAGCGCGGCCTGTCGGCCGACGGGCGGTGCAAGTCGTTCGCCGCCGCCGCCGACGGCACCGGCTGGGGCGAGGGCGTCGGCATGCTGCTCGTGCAGCGGCTCGCCGACGCGCAGCGCGACGGCCGGCGCGTCTACGCGATCGTGCGCGGCACGGCCGTCAACCAGGACGGCGCGTCCAACGGCCTCACCGCCCCGAACGGCCCGTCGCAGCAGCGCGTCATCCGGCAGGCCCTCGCCAACGCCCGGCTGACCCCGGCCGACGTGGACGCCGTCGAGGCGCACGGCACCGGCACCACCCTCGGCGACCCGATCGAGGCGCAGGCGCTGCTGGCCACCTACGGGCAGGACCGGCCGGCCGACCGGCCGCTGCTGCTGGGGTCGATCAAGTCGAACATCGGGCACACCCAGGCCGCCGCCGGCGTCGCCGGGGTGATCAAGATGGTGCTCGCGCTGCGGCACGGGCTCGTCCCGCCCACCCTGCACGTCGACGAGCCGTCCCCGCACATCGACTGGACGGCCGGTGCGGTGACCCTGGCCACGGAGGCGACCCCGTGGCCGGCCGTCGACCGGCCCCGCCGCGCCGCCGTCTCCTCCTTCGGCATCAGCGGCACCAACGCCCACGTCGTCCTCGAACAGGCCCCCGAGCCGGTCGTCGCCGCCGAGTCCCGGCCCGGCGCCGCCACCGACGCCGGCCTCGTGCCGTTCGTGCTCTCCGCCACCGACCGGGCCGCGCTGCGGGAGCAGGCCGCCCGGCTGCGCGCCCACCTCGCCGCCCACCCCGAGGTCGAACCGGCCGAGGTCGGCTACGCCCTCGCCACCACCCGGGCGGCGTTTCCGCACCGGGCCGTCGTGCTCGGCCAGGACCAGGCCGAACTGGCCCAGGGCCTCACCGCCCTCGTCGACGGCGAGACCGTCGCGGGCGTCGTCACCGGCACGGCGCTGCGCAACACCGCCCCCGTCTTCGTGTTCTCCGGCCACGGCTCCCAGTGGCCCGGGATGGCCGTCGACCTGCTCGACAGCTCCCCGGTGTTCGCCGCGTCCATCGCCGAGTGCGAGGCCGTCCTCACCCCCTGGGTGGACTGGTCCCTCACCGGCGTGCTGCGCGGGGCCGAGGGCGCCCCGCCACTGGTCGCCTCCGGCGTCGTGCAGCCCGCCCTGTGGGCCGTGATGGTCTCCCTGGCCCGGCTGTGGCGCTCGCTGGGCGTCCGCCCGGGTGGCGTCGTCGGCCACTCCCAGGGCGAGATCGCCGCGGCCTGCGTCGCCGGGGCCCTCACCCTGGAGGACGCCGCCAAGATCGTCGCCCTGCGCAGCCAGGTGCTCGTCGACATCGCCGGCCGGGGCGGCATGGTCTCCGTGGCCCTGCCCGCCGACCGGGCCCGCGACCTGCTCAAGCGGTGGGCCGGCCGGCTCTCCGTCGCCGTGGTCAACGGACCCGGGTCGGTCGTGGTGGCCGGCGACGTCGACGACCTCGCCGACCTCGTCGCCGCCTGCACCGCCGACGGCGTGCGCACGCGCCCCATCGACGTCGAGTACGCCTCCCACTCCCCGCAGGTCGAGGCGGTCGCCGGTCGGCTCCTGGCCAGCCTCGACGGGATCACCCCCCGCCCCGCCGAGCTGCCGTTCTATTCCGCGCTCACCGGCGAGCAGACCGACACCACCAGCCTCGACGCCGGCTACTGGTACCGCAACCTGCGCGAGACCGTGAACTTCGAGCAGGCCGTACGCAACCTGCTCGCCGACGGCCACCAGGTCTTCCTGGAGGTCGGCCCGCACCCCGTGCTCAGCTTCGGCATGCAGGAGACCATCGACACCGCCGAACACGAGGCGGCCGTGGTCAACACCCTGCGCCGGGGCGACGGCGGCTGGGCCCGGATCCTCACCGCGCTGGCCGAACTGCACGTGCGCGGCGTCGAGGCCGACTGGAACGCCGTCTGCGGCGTGCGCACCGGTCCGGCCGTGCCGCTGCCCACGTACGCCTTCCACCGGCAGCGCTACTGGCCGGAGGCCCCCGTACGCACCGGACCGGCCGCCGCCGCCGACGACCCCGCCGACCGGCAGTTCTGGGACGCCGTCGAACGCGCCGACGCCGACGCCCTCGCCGCCGCCATGCGCATCGACACCGCCGACGCCCGCGCGCTCGGCGAGGCCCTGCCGCTGCTGTCCTCGTGGCGGCAGCGCCGCCGCGACGAGTCCACCGTGGACGCCTGGCGCTACCGGGTGCAGTGGACGCCGCTCACCGCCGCCGCCAGCGCCACCCTCGGCGGGACCTGGCTGCTCGTCGCGCCCGCCGCGTACGCCGGCCAGCCGATCGTCGGTCAGGTCGTGCAGGCCCTCGGCGAGGCCGGGGCGGACGTGACCCCGCTGGCCGTCGCCGACGCCGACCGGGCGGCCCTGGCCGCGCGGCTCGCCGAGGTCGACGCCGCCGCCGTCACCGGCGTGCTGTCCCTGCTCGCCCTCGACGAGACCCCCCACCCGCAGCGGCCCGTCGTCCCCGCCGGCCTCGCCGGCACCCTCGCCCTCGTGCAGGCCCTCGGCGACGCCGGCATCACCGCACCGCTGTGGTGCGCCACCGGCGGCGCGGTCTCCACCGGCCGCGCCGACCCGCTCGACCACCCCCGGCAGGCCCTCGTCTGGGGCCTCGGCCGGGTCGCCGCCCTGGAACACGCCGACCGGTGGGGCGGCCTCGTCGACCTGCCCGCGAAGCTGGACCGGCGCGCCCGGGGCCGGCTCGCCGCCGTCCTGGCCGGCGTCGGCCACGAGGACCAGGTCGCCGTACGCACCTCCGGCCTGTTCGCCCGCCGGCTCGCCCGCGCCGCCGCCGAACCCGCCCCGCAGCGGCCCGGCTGGCGGCCCGCCGGCACCGCCCTGGTCACCGGCGGCCTCGGCTCCCTCGGCGCGCACGTGGCCCGCTGGCTGGCCCGCGAGGGCACGGCGCACCTGGTGCTGACCAGCCGGCAGGGCCCGGCGGCGGCCGGCGCGGCCGAGCTGGAGGCCGAGCTGACCGGCCTCGGCGCGCGCGTCACCGTCGCGGCCTGCGACGTGGCCGACGCCGACTCGCTGCGCGCCCTCGTCGACCGGCTCGCCGCCGACGGCGTCACCGTCGACGCCGTGTTCCACGCCGCCGGGGTGGCCCACGCCGGCCCGCTCGCCGGCACCGACGTCGCCGAGCTGGCCGACGGCCTGCACGCCAAGGTCGCCGGGGCGGTCAACCTCGACGAGGTCCTCGGCGGCGACGTGTCCGCGTTCGTGCTCTTCTCCTCCGGCGCGGGCGTGTGGGGCGGCGGCCTCCAGGGCGGCTACGCCGCCGGCAACGCGTTCCTCGACGCCCTCGCCGAGGACCGCCGCCGCCGGGGCCTCGCCGCCACCGCCGTCGCCTGGGGCGCGTGGGACGGCGGCGGCATGCTGGAGACCGACGGCGCCGCCGACCAGATGTTCCGCTCCGGGGTCCGGCCGATGCGCCCCGACCTGGCCGTGGCCGTGCTCGCCCGCGCCCTCGCCGACGACGACACCACCCTCACCGTCGCCGACATCGCCTGGGACCGGTTCCACCAGACGTTCGCGATGACCCGCCCCCGGCCGCTGATCGAGGACATCCCCGAGGTGGCCCGGATCATCGCCGCCCGCAGCCGCGACGACGACGAGCCCGCCGAGGCGTCCCCGCTGCGCGGCCGGCTCGCCGGCCTCGCCGAGCCGGAACGCCGCCGCACCCTGCTGGAGCTGGTGCGGGTGCACGCCGCCGCCGTGCTCGGGCACGCCTCCGCCGAGGCGATCGGCGCGGACCGGCCGTTTCGGGAGATCGGCTTCGACTCGCTCAGCGCCGTGGAGATGCGCAACCGGCTCGGCGAGGCCGTCGGCCTGCGGCTGCCCGCCACCCTCGTCTTCGACCGGCCCACCCCGACGCTGCTCGCCGGCTGGCTGGCCGACCGCATCCTCGGCGTCACCGAGCAGGCCGCCGCGCCCACCCGGGCCGTCGCCGCCCTCGACGAGCCCATCGCCATCGTCGCGATGAGCTGCCGCTACCCCGGCGGCGTGGCCAGCCCCGAGGACCTGTGGCGGCTCGTCGCCGACGGCCGCGACGCCATCGCCGGGTTCCCCGCCGACCGGGGCTGGGACCTCGACGCCATCTACGACCCCGACCCCGACACCCCCGGCACCTCGTACGTGCGCGAGGGCGGCTTCGTCGCCGACGTCGCCGGGTTCGACGCGGCGCTGTTCGGCATCTCCCCGCGCGAGGCGCTGGTGATGGACCCGCAGCAGCGGCTGCTGCTGGAGACCGGCTGGGAGCTGTTCGAACGCGCCGGCATCGCCCCCGCCGACCTGCGGGAGAGCAACACCGGCGTCTTCGTCGGCACCAACGGCCAGGACTACGCCACGCTGCTGATGGCCGCCCGCGCCGAGACCGAGGGCTACCAGGCCACCGGCAACGTGGCGGCCGTCGTCTCCGGGCGGCTCTCCTACACCTTCGGCCTCCAGGGCCCGTCCGTCTCCGTCGACACCGCCTGCTCGTCGTCGCTGGTGGCGCTGCACCTGGCCGTGCAGTCGCTGCGCGCTGGCGAGTGCGACACGGCCGTCGCCGGTGGCGTCACCGTGATGGCCACCCCCGGCCCGTTCCTGGAGTTCGCCCGGCAACGCGGCCTCGCCGCCGACGGCCGGTGCAAGTCGTTCGCCGGGGCCGCCGACGGCACCGGCTGGGGCGAGGGCGCCGGCCTGCTGTTGCTCCAGCGGCTCTCCGACGCCCGCCGCGACGGCCGCCGGGTCCTCGCCGTGGTACGCGGCTCCGCCACCAACTCCGACGGCGCGTCCAACGGGCTCACCGCCCCCAACGGCCCCGCCCAGCAGCGGGTCATCCAGCAGGCCCTGGCCAACGCGCGGCTCACCGCCGCCGACGTGGACGCCGTCGACGGCCACGGCACCGGCACCCGCCTCGGCGACCCGATCGAGGCGCAGGCGCTGCTGGCCACGTACGGGCAGGACCGGCCCGCCAACCGGCCGCTGCTGCTCGGGTCGATCAAGTCGAACATCGGCCACACCCAGGCCGCGGCCGGCGTGTCCGGCGTCATCAAGATGGTGATGGCGCTCCAGCACGACCTGCTGCCGCCCACCCTGCACGTCGACGAGCCCACCCCGCACGTCGACTGGGCGGCCGGCGCGGTCGCGCTGCTCGCCGAGCCGACCCCGTGGCCCGCCGTGGACCGGCCCCGCCGGGCCGCCGTGTCGGCGTTCGGGGTCAGCGGCACCAACGCCCACGTCATCCTCGAACAGGCCCCGCCCGCCGACGACCGGCCGCAGCCGCAGGCCGGCGACGCGGAGCCGCCCGCCCCGCCGCTGCTGCCCTGGGTGGTCTCCGGCGACGACGCCGACGGGCTGGCCGCCCAGGCCACCCGCCTCGCCGACTGGGCCGAGGCCGCCGCCGGGCCCGCCGATCCCGCCGCCGACGTCGCAGCCACCAGCGACGCCGCCGTCGCCCGGGTGCTCGCCACCGGCCGCTCCCACCTGCGGCACCGGGCCGTGCTGCTCGCCGCCGACCGCGACGCGTACGTGGCCGGGCTGCGGGCCCTCGCCGCCGGGCAGCACCACCCCACCCTCACCCGGGACGTCGCCGAGCCCGGCGGCACCCTCGCCGTCCTCTTCTCCGGCCAGGGCGCCCAGCACGCCGGCATGGGCCGCGAGCTGTACCGGGCGTTCCCCGCCTTCGCCGAGGCCCTCGACGAGGTCTGCCAGCACCTCGACGCGCACCTGCCCCGGCCGCTCAAGGCGGTGCTGTTCGCCGCCGACGGCAGCGCCGAGGCCGACCTGATCCACCAGACCGTCTTCACCCAGGCCGGCCTGTTCGCCGTCGAGGTGGCCCTGCACCGGCTCCTCGCCGGCTGGGGGATCGTCCCCGACCTCGTCGCCGGGCACTCCGTCGGCGAGATCACCGCCGCCCACGTCGCCGGGGTGCTCAGCCTCCCCGACGCCTGCGCGCTCGTCGGCAACCGGGGCCGGCTCATGCAGGCCCTCCCGGCCGGCGGCGGAATGCTCGCCGTCGCCGCGCCCGAGGCCGACGTCGAGGCCACCCTCGTCCCGTACGCCGGCCGGGTCGCCGTCGCCGCCGTCAACGGCCCGGCCGCCGTGGTCGTCTCCGGCGACGGCGACGCCCTCACCGACCTGGCCGACCACTTCACCGCCCTCGGCGTACGCACCAAGCGGCTCACCGTCAGCCACGCGTTCCACAGCCCGCTGATGGAGCCGATGCTCGCCGAGTTCGCCGCCGTCGCCGCCGGCCTCGACTACGCCCCGCCGACCGTCCCGCTCGTGTCCAACCTGACCGGCCGGGCCGCCGACCCCGAGCTGATCTGCACCCCCGACTACTGGGTGCGGCACGTGCGCGACGCCGTCCGGTTCGCCGACACCGTCGACCACCTGCACTCCCTCGGCGTCGCCACGCTGCTGGAGGTCGGCCCCGACACGGTGCTCACCGCCCTGGCCGCCGACGCGCTGCCCGACGCCGGCCGCACCCTCGTCACCGGCGTCCAGCGGCCCGGCCGGGGCGAGGCCGAGGCGCTGCTCGGCGCGCTGGCCCGGCTGCACTGCCACGGCGTACGGGTCGACTGGGCGGCGCTGCTGCCCGCCGCCGACCCGGTCACCCCGCCCACGTACGCCTTCCGGCACCAGCGGTTCTGGCCCGTCGGCGACGGCGACGTGCTGCGCACCGCCGAGCCGGCCGCCCCCGCCGCCGGCACCGCCGACGAGGCGTTCTGGCAGGCCGTGGCCGACGCCGACGGCGACGCCCTCGCCACCCGCTTCGGCGTCGACCCGGACCGGCCGCTGCGCGACCAGCTGCCCACCCTCGCCCACTGGCACCGGCAGCGGCAGACCGACGCGCTCGTCGACGGCTGGCGCTACCGGATCACCTGGCCGCAGCGCCGCCTCACCGCCGGCCCCGCCACCGGGGAGTGGCTGCTGGTCGTCCCCGCCGGCCAGCCCGGTACCGCCGCCGGCACCGCTGACCAGGGCACCGGTGCCGCCGACCGGGGCACCGGCACCACCGAGTCGGCCGCCGACGTCGCCGACCGGATCGGCGCGCTGGTCGCCGCGCACGGCGGCACCGTGCGTACCCTCGCCGTCGACCCCGCCACGGCCACCCGCGCCGAACTGGCCGCGCTGCTGGCGGCCGGCGCGGCCACCCGTACCGTGTCGCTGCTCGCCCTCGACGAGCGGCCCCACCCCGACCACCCGGCCGTGCCCGCCGGGCTCACCGGCAACCTCGCCCTCGTCCAGGCCGTCACCGACGCCGCCCCCGCCGGGCCGCTGTGGCTGCTCACCCGGCAGGCCGTCAGCACCGGCCCCGGCGACCCCATCGCCCACCCCGCCCAGGCGACCACCTGGGGCCTCGGCCTGGTCACCGCCCTGGAACACCCCGCCCACTGGGGTGGCCTGCTCGACCTGCCCGCCGAGCTGGACCCGGCCGCCGGGGACCACCTGCTGCGGGCGCTCACCAACACCGACGCCGAGGACCAGCTCGCCGTGCGTCCCCTCGGCATCCACCTGCGCCGCCTCGCCCGCGCCGCCCGCGCCGAGCGGCCCGACGCCCCCGCCTGGCAGCCGCCGGACACCGTGCTGATCACCGGCGGCACCGGCGCGATCGGCTCGTACGCCGCCGCCTGGCTGGCCCGGCACGGCGCTCGCCGGCTCATCCTGGTCAGCCGGCGCGGCCCCGACGCGCCCGGCGTCGCCGCCACCCTCGCCGAGCTGGCCGACCTCGGCGCGCACGCCCGCGCCGTGGCCTGCGACCTGGCCGACCGCGACGCCGTCGCCGCCCTCGTCGCCGGCCTGCGCCGCGACGGCGAGACCGTACGCGCCGTCGTGCACGCCGCCGGCGTCGGCCGGCTCAACCCGGTCAGCGTCGTCGGCACCGACGAACTCGCCGACGTCGTCGCCGGCAAGACCGCCGGGGCCCGCCACCTCGACGAGTTCCTCGACCCCGACGACCTGGAGCTGGTCGTCTACTTCTCGTCGATCGCCGCCGCGTGGGGCGTCGGCGACCACGGCGCGTACGCCGCCGGCAACGCCTTCCTCGACGCGTGGGCGCAGTCCCGGCCCGCCGGCCGGGCCCGGGTCGTCTCCGTCAACTGGGGACCGTGGGCCGGCGGCGGCATGGTCAGCGACGACCACGCCGTGGCGATGAGCCGGCGCGGCGTGTCCCTGCTCGACCGGGAACCCGCGATGGCCGCCCTGCGCGCCGCGATCACCGGCGACGGCACCGTGCTCACCGTCGCCGACGTCGACTGGGCCCGCTTCGCCCCCGTCTTCGCCTCCGCCCGGCCCCGGCCCCTGATCGGCGACCTGCCCGAGGTGGCGGCCCAGCGCGCCGGCACCGACCCGGCCGCCGACGGCGGCGACGAGGTCCGCACCGGGCTGCGCAAGCGGCTCGCCGACCTCACCGCCGCCGAGCAGAACCGGCTGCTGGTCGACCTGATCCGCACCGCCGCCGCCGCGGTCATCGGCCACGACAGCCCGTACGCCCTGGAGGCCGACCGGCCGTTCCGGGACCTCGGCTTCGACTCGCTGACCGCCGTGGAGCTGCGCGGCCGGCTCGCGCGGGAGACCGGCCTCAGCCCGGCCAGTTCGGTGGTGTTCGACTACCCGACCCCGCAGGCCCTCGCCGAGCACCTGCGCGGCGAGCTGGTCAGCGAGGCGTCCGTGCAGGAGCTGCCGACCGTCGAGGAACTCGACGAGCTGGAGGCCGCCCTCGTCCGGCGCGACACCGACGACCTCGGCCGGGTCCGGGTCACCATGCGGCTGCACCGGCTGCTGGAACGCCTCGGCGCCGCCGACCGGGGCGCGGGGGAGCGGCCCGACGAGGCCGCCGAGGTGGCCGACCGGCTGCGCGTCGCCAGCAACCAGGAGCTTTTCGATCTTGTCGACCGGGACCTCGGGCTTTCCTGAGTCACGCGACACGTACCGGTGCCACACGAGGGAGCGAGATCAACCATGGCGGACGAAGAGAGGCTGCGCGAGTACCTCACGCGGGTCATCGCCGAGCTGCACCAGACCCGCCAGCGGCTGCGCGAGGTCACCGCCGAGGAGTCCGAGCCGGTCGCCATCGTCGCGATGAGCTGCCGCTACCCCGGCGGCATCACCTCACCCGAGGCGCTGTGGGACTTCGTCTCCACCGGCGGCGACGCCATCGGCGAGTTCCCCACCGACCGGGGCTGGGACCTCGACCGGCTGCACCACCCCGACCCCGACAACCCCGGCACCTCGTACACCGCCGCCGGGGGGTTCCTCTACGACGCCGGGCGCTTCGACGCCGCCCTGTTCGGCATCTCCCCCCGCGAGGCCCTCGCCATGGACCCGCAGCAACGGCTGCTGCTGGAGGTCACCTGGGAGCTGTTCGAACGCGCCGGCATCGCCCCGCTGTCCCTGCGCGGCAGCCGCACCGGCGCGTTCGTCGGCACCTCCGGCCAGGACTACGCCGCCGTGCTGCACCGCGCCCCCGGCGTCGAGGGCTACGTCCTCACCGGCTCCGCCGCCAGCGTCGTCTCCGGCCGGCTCGCCTACACCTTCGGCCTGGAGGGGCCCACCGTCACCGTCGACACCGCCTGCTCGTCGTCGTCGGTCGCCGTCCACCTCGCCTGCCAGGCCCTGCGCCAGCGCGAGTGCGGCCTCGCCCTCGCCGGCGGCGCGACCGTGCTGGCCACCCCCGGCCCGTTCGTCGAGTTCTCCCGCCAGCGCGGGCTCGCCGCCGACGGCCGGTGCAAGTCGTTCGCCGCCGCCGCCGACGGCACCGGCTGGTCCGAGGGCGTCGGCATGCTCCTGCTCGAACGCCTCAGCGACGCCCGCCGCAACGGCCACCCCGTCCTCGGGATCATCCGCAGCTCCGCCGTCAACTCCGACGGCGCGTCCAACGGGCTCACCGCCCCCAACGGCCCCGCCCAGCAGCGGGTCATCCGGCAGGCCCTGGCCGGCGCGAAGCTCACCCCCGACCTCGTCGACGTCGTCGAGGCCCACGGCACCGGCACCACCCTCGGCGACCCCATCGAGGCCCAGGCCCTGCTCGCCACCTACGGCCAGGACCGGGGCGACGCCGCGCCGCTGCTGCTCGGCTCGATCAAGTCCAACCTCGGCCACAGCCAGGCCGCCGCCGGCATCGCCGGCATCATCAAGATGGTCATGGCGATGCGGCACGGCACCGTGCCCGCCACCCTGCACGTCGACGCGCCCACCCCGCACGTCGACTGGGCCGCCGGAGCCGTCACCCTCGTCACCGAGCCCACCCCGTGGCCGGCCGTGGACCGGCCCCGCCGGGCCGCCGTCTCCTCGTTCGGCATGAGCGGCACCAACACCCACCTCATCCTCGAACAGCCCGAGGCCGCCGACGCCGCGACCGACGCCGACCGGCCCGAGCCGCCCGCGCCCGTGCTGCTCACCGGCCGCACGCGCGCCGCGCTGCGCCGCCAGGCCGAGCAGTGGTCCCGGTACGTCGCCGACGCCGCCCCCCACCCCGCCGACGTCGCCTGGTCCTCGGTGACCTCCCGCAGCCCCCTGGAACACCGGGCCGTCGTCCTCGCCGACGACACCGACGGGCTGCTCGCCGCCCTGACCGCCCTCGCCGACGACCGGCCCGCCCCCGGCCTCGTCACCGGTGCCGCCGCCGAACGCGGTGCCGTCGCGTTCCTCTACTCCGGGCAGGGCGCCCAGCGCGCCGGCATGGGGCGGGAACTGGCCGCCGCGTTCCCCGTCTTCGCGCAGGCCCTCGACGAGGTGTGCGCCGCCCTCGACCCGCACCTGCCCCGGCCGCTGCGGGAGGTGCTGTTCGCCGCCGCCGGCACGCCCGAGGCCGCGCTGCTCGACCAGACCGTGTTCACCCAGGCCGGCCTGTTCGCCGTGGAGGTGGCCCTGCACCGGCTCCTCGGCTCGTTCGGGATCGCCCCGGACCTCGTCGCGGGCCACTCCATCGGGGAGGTCGTCGCCGCGCACGTCGCCGGGGTGTTCACCCTCGCCGACGCCTGCGCGCTCGTCGCGGCGCGGGGGCGGCTGATGCAGGCGTTGCCGCCCGGCGGGGCGATGCTGGCGGTCGCGGCGTCCGAGGCGGAGGTGGTCGAGTCCCTCGCCGGGGTGACCGGCCCGGTCGGGATCGCCGCCGTCAACGGCCCGACGTCCGTCGTGGTGTCGGGCGCGGCGTCCGCCGTGGACGAGGTGGCCGGGCTGTGGGCCGCGCGTGGGGTGAAGACGCGGCGGCTGAAGGTCAGTCACGCGTTCCACAGCCCGTTGATGGAGCCCATGCTCGCCGGGTTCGCCGCCGTCGTCGCCGGGCTGGACCTGCGCGCGCCGGCCCTGCCGATCGTGTCCAACCTGACCGGTGACCTCGCCGACCCGGAGGCGATCCGCACCCCGGACTACTGGGTGCGGCACGTCCGCGAGGCCGTCCGCTTCGCCGACGGCGTACGTGCCCTGCGCGCCCACGGCGTCGGCACCTTCGTCGAGGTCGGCCCCGACGCCGTCCTCGCCGCCGCCGCCGAGGAGACCGTCGCCACCGTCGCCGCCGCCCCCGACGTCGCCACCGCCGCCGTCGTGCCCGCCCTGCGCCGCGACCGCCCCGAACGCCGCGCACTGCTCGCCGCGCTCGCCCACCTGCACGTCGCCGGCACCGCCGTCCGCTGGGCCGACGTCCTCGCCGACCGGCCCGGCCGCCTCGTCGACCTGCCCACCTACCCGTTCGAGCGGCAGCACTACTGGGTGCCCGCCGAGGCCCCCACCGACCCCGCCACCGGCACCGGCGCGCTCGACCACCGGTTCTGGGACGCCGTCGAACGCGCCGACCTCGACGCCCTGCGCGACACCCTCCACATCGACGACGCCACCGCCGACTCCCTGCGCGCCCTGCTGCCCGCCCTCGCCGACTGGCGGCGGCAGCGGCAGGAACACACCGTCCTCGACGGCTGGCGGTACCGCGCCGAATGGCAGGTCACCGCCGAACCCGCCCCCGGCCGGCTCGCCGGCGCCTGGCTCCTCGCGCTCCCCGCCGGCCTCGCCGACGACCCGGCCGTGGCAGCCGTCCGCGCCGCGCTCACCGACGCCGGGGCCGACCCGCTGCCGCTGACCGTCGAACCCGACGTCGACCGCGCCGCCCTCGCCGCCGCCCTCGGCGACACCCCGCTCGCCGGGGTCGTCTCCCTGCTCGCCTGGGCACCCCCGACCACCGACGCCACCCTGCCCGGCCTCGCCGCCACCCTCGCCCTCACCCAGGCCCTCGGCGACGCCGGCCACGACGCCCCGCTGTGGCTGGTCACCCGGGGCGCCGTCGCCGCCGCCGCGTACGACCGGCTCGCCGACCCCGCCCAGGCCGCCACCTGGGGCCTCGGCCGGGTCGTCAGCGTCGAGGCCCCGCACCGCTGGGGCGGCCTCGTCGACCTGCCCACCCGACCCGACGCCCGCGCCGCCGGCCGGCTCGCCGCGATCCTCACCGGCACGACCGGCGAGGACCAGCTCGCCGTACGCGGCCCCGGCGTCTTCGCCCGCCGCCTCGTCCGCGCCGCCCTCGGCGACCGCCCCCCGGCCCGCCGCTACACGCCCACCGGCACCGCCCTCATCACCGGCGGCACCGGCGGCCTCGGCGCGCGCGCCGCCCGCTGGCTCGCCGCCGCCGGAGCCGAACACGTCGTCCTCGTCAGCCGGCGCGGCCCCGCCGCCCCCGGCGCCGCCGACCTCGAAGCCGAACTCACCGCCCTCGGCACCCGGGTCACCGTCGCCGCCTGCGACATCACCGACCGGGCCGCCCTCGCCGACCTGCTGCGCCGCGTCGAAGCCGACGGCCCGCCCGTACGCACCGTCGTGCACACCGCCGGCGTCGCCCAGACCACCCCCCTCGCCGAGGTCACCGCCGCCGAACTGGCCGAGGTGACCGGCGGCAAGACCACCGGCGCGACCCACCTGCACGACCTGCTCGCCGACCGGGACCTCGACGCCTTCGTCGTCTACTCGTCCATCGCCGCCACCTGGGGCAGCGCCGGCCAGGCCGGATACGCCGCCGGCAACGCCTACCTCGACGCGCTCGTGCAGCAGCGCCGCGCCGACGGGCACGCCGGCACCGCCCTCGCCTGGGGCCCCTGGGCCGACGGCGGCATGCACGGGGCCGACTCCGACCAGCAGCTGCGCCGCCGGGGCGTACCCGCCATGGACCCCGCCGTCGCCATGGGCGCGCTCGCGCAGGCCCTCGACCACGACGACGTCACCCTCACCGTCGCCGACGTCGACTGGACCCGGTTCGCCCCCGCGTACGCCTCCGCCCGGCGGCGGCCCCTGCTGGAGGGCGTACCCGAGGCGAAGGCCGCCCTCGACGGCGGCGCACCCACCGACGACGGCGACGACGGCCCCGCCGCGACCCTGCGCCGCCGCCTCGCCGGGCTCACGCCGGCCCGCCGCGAGGAGACCCTCGCCGACCTGATCCGCGACCACGCCGCCGACGTGCTCGGCCACGACGGCGGACCCGCCGCCATCGGCGCCACCACCGCGTTCCGGGACCTCGGCTTCGACTCGCTCACCGCCGTGGAGCTGCGCAACCGGCTCGCCGCCGCCACCGGGCAGGCCCTGCCCACCACCCTCGTCTTCGACCACCCCAGCCCGATCGTGCTGGCCCGCTTCCTGCTCGGCGGCCTTCTCGGCGACGCCACCGACCCCGCCCCGGCCGCCGCCGCGCCCACCGTGGACGGCGACGACCCGGTCGCCATCGTCGGCATGGCCTGCCGCTACCCCGGCGGCATCGCCGACCCCGACCAGCTCTGGCGGCTCGTCGCCGACGGCGCCGACGCCATCGGCGACTTCCCCACCAACCGGGGCTGGGACCTCGACCGGCTCTTCGACCCCGACCCCGCCACCCCCGGCACCAGCTACGCCGACCAGGGCGGCTTCCTCCACGACGCCGCCGACTTCGACGCGGCCTTCTTCGGCATTTCGCCCCGTGAGGCCCTCGCCATGGACCCGCAGCAGCGGTTGCTGCTGGAGGCGTCGTGGGAGGCGGTGGAGCGGGCAGGGGTTGATCCGGCGGGGTTGCGGGGTTCGCGAACAGGGGTGTTCGTCGGCACCAACGGCCAGGACTATGGGGCCCTGTTGATGATGTCCGCCGATGCTGCGGAGGGCTTCGCGGGCACCGGCAACGCGGCGAGCGTGGTGTCGGGTCGGGTGGCGTACGCGTTGGGGTTGGAGGGGCCGGCGGTGTCGGTGGACACGGCGTGTTCGTCGTCCCTCGTCGCACTGCACCTGGCGGTGCAGGCGCTGCGGCGCGGCGAGTGCGACCTGGCGCTGGCCGGCGGCGTCACCGTGATGACCACCCCCGCCACCTTCGCCGAGTTCTCCCGCCAGCGGGCCCTCGCCGCCGACGGCCGGTGCAAGGCGTTCGCCGAGGCGGCGGACGGCACCGGGTGGGGTGAGGGTGTCGGGGTGCTCCTCGTGGAGCGGCTGTCGGACGCGCGGCGTAACGGTCACACGGTTCTCGCCGTGGTGCGCGGCTCTGCGGTGAATCAGGACGGTGCGTCGAACGGGTTGACCGCGCCGAACGGTCCGTCGCAGCAGCGGGTGATCCGGCAGGCCCTCGCGTCGGCGGGGTTGTCGACGGTGGACGTGGACGTGGTGGAGGCGCACGGGACGGGCACCACTCTCGGCGACCCGATCGAGGCGCAGGCGCTCCTGGCGACGTACGGGCAGGACCGGGGCGACGCCGCGCCGCTGCTACTCGGGTCGATCAAGTCGAACATCGGCCACACGCAGGCGGCGGCCGGCGTCGCCGGGATCATCAAGATGGTCCTCGCGATGCGGCACGGGACCGTGCCCGCCACCCTGCACGTGGACGCCCCGTCGGGGCACATCGACTGGACGGCCGGAGCCGTCGAGCTGGTCACCGAGGCCACCCCGTGGCCCGGGACGGGCCGACCGCGGCGGTCGGCGGTGTCGTCGTTCGGCATGTCCGGCACCAACGCCCACGTCATCGTCGAGCAGGGCGACGAGCCTGCTGCCCCGGCCGTCACCGGCGTCCCCGGGCTGGTCGACGCCGACGTGACGGTGTGGTCGGTGTCGGCCCGGTCGAAGGTGGCCCTGGCTGGTCAGGCCGAGCGGCTGGCCGCGTACGTGCGGGAGCACGGCGTGCTGGACACCGCGGCGGTCGGTTGGTCTCTGGCGACGACGCGGTCGACGTTCGACCAGCGGGCCGCCGTGGTCGGCGCGGGGGTCGAGGAGTTGCTCGCCGGTCTGGACGCCCTGGCGAGTGGTGTGCCGGCGGGCAACATGGTGTCCGGTGTGGCCGCCTCGCCGGGTGCGGGTCCGGTGTTCGTGTTCCCGGGTCAGGGTGCGCAGTCGGCACGCATGGCCGCCGGGCTGGTCGGTCGTGCGCCGGTGTTCGACGCGCGGTTGGCGGAGTGTCAGCGGGCCCTCGCCCCGCATCTCGACGTGGATCTCGTGTCGGTGTTGACGGGGGATGACGAGTCGTGGTTGGAGCGGGTGGAGGTGGTGCAGCCGGTCCTGTGGGCGGTGGGCATCGCCTTGGCCGCGGTGTGGGAGCACGCGGGCGTTTCGCCGCAGGCGGTGGTCGGGCATTCGCAGGGTGAGATCGGTGCGGCGTGTGTCGCAGGGATCCTGTCCCTGGAGGATGCGGCGAGGACCGTCGCCCTGCGGTCGCGGGCCCTGGCGGTGTTGCGGGGGACGGGTGCGATGGCGTCGGTGGATCTGTCCGCCGACGCGGTGACCGCCCGCCTCCCCGCGTTCCCGGGCGTGGGCGTGGCGGCGGTGAACGGGCCGTCGACGGTGGTCGTCTCGGGTCCGCCGCAGCCCGTCGCGGACCTGGTGGATGCCTGCCAGGCCGACGGGATCCGGGCGCGGCTGATCCCGGTGGACTACGCGTCGCATTCCCCGTCGGTGCAGGACGTCGCGGAGCGGCTGCGCGCCGACCTGGCGGACGTCACCCCCCAGCCGGGCCGCATCCGGCTCGTGTCGACGCTCACCGGCGACTGGGTCGAGCCGGAGAGCATGACGGCGGACTACTGGTACGACAACCTGCGGCAGACCGTCCAGTTCGACGCCGCCGTCCGGGTCGCCATCGCCGCCGGGCACACCACGTTCGTGGAGATCTCCCCGCATCCGGTGTTGACGATGCCGGTGACGGCGATCCTCGACGACGCGGGCGTCACCGGCCACACCCTGGGCAGCCTGCGGCGGGGCGACGACGACCCGACCCGACTCCTGACCAACCTGGCCACCGCCCACGCGATCGGCCTGCCCGTCGACCTGACCCGGGTCCTCGCCGAGGCCGGCACCGTGCCGCTGCCCACGTACGCGTTCGACCGGGGCCGGTACTGGCTGGAGCCGCCCGCGCACCAGGTCCGGGACGTCGGTGCCGCCGGCCTCCAGGACGCCGGGCACCCCCTGCTCAGCGCCGCGATCCCGGTCGCCGACGACCAGACGGTCGTGCTCACCGGCCGGCTGTCGGTGCGTACCCACCCGTGGCTCGCGGACCACGGCGTCGGCGGGACGGTGGTCGTCCCCGGGACCGGGATCGTCGACATGGTCGTGCGGGCCGGCGACGAGGTCGACGCCGGCCAGGTCGGCGACCTCACCCTGATCAGCCCGCTCGTCGTCCCGCCGGCCGGGGCCGTGCAGGTGCAGGTACGCGTCGGCGCGCCCAGCGACACCGGCGAGCGGACCGTCACCGTGCACTCCCGCACCGAGGGCGACGGCGACGGCGAGTGGACCCGGCACGCCGAGGGCCTGCTGCTGCCGCAGCTCCCCGCCCCGCTGGTCGTGCCGGGGGAGTGGCCGCCCGCCGACGCCGTCGAGGTCGACGCGGACCTCGACGCCTGGTACGCCGACATGGCCGGCGGCGGCCTCGGCTACGGCCCGGCCTTCCGGGGCCTGCGCCGGGTGTGGCGCGGCGTCGACGAGGCGTACGCCGAGGTGGCCCTGCCCGACGCGGTGGCCGCCGACGCGCCCCGCTTCGGCCTGCACCCCGCCCTGTTCGACGCGGCGCTCCAGGCCAGCGGCCTCACCGGGCTGCTCGGCGACGGCAACGCCGACGGCGATACCGCCGGCACGGGCTGGATGCCGTTCGCGTTCCGCGCCGTCGGCCTGCACGCCCACGGGGCGACCCGGCTGCGGGTGCGGCTGCGCCCCCTCGGCACCGACACCCTCGCCGTCACGCTCGCCGACACCGCCGGGCAGCCCGTCGCCACCGTCGAGTCGCTGACGTTCCGCCCGGTCGCCGCCGGTCGGGCCGACGAGGCCGCCGCCCTGCGCCGCAACTGTCTGTTCCACCTCAACTGGACGCCGCTGGGCGGGGCTTCGCCGGACCGGACGCCGCTGGACCCGGCACCGCTGCCGGAACGGGCCGACGCGGTGGGCGGCACCGATGCCACGGGCGGCACCCGCTGGGCGCTGCTCGGCGACGACCCGGCCGGCCTCGCCGCCGCGCTGGCCGCCGCCGGGCACCCCGTGACCGCCCACGCCGACCTGGCCGCCCTCGCCGCCGAGGTCGAGCGCGGCGGCGACGTACCCGATGTGGTGGTCGCGCAGTGGGTCGGCGCGGACCCGGCGCGGGCCGGCGACGCCGCGCACGACGCGGCCCGGGACGCCCTCGCGCTCGTGCAGGGCTGGCTCGCCGAACCCGGCCTGGAGCGGTCCCGCCTGGTGCTGCGCACCGCCGGGGCGGTCGGCGCGGCCCCCGGCGAGGCCCCCCGCGACCTGGCGCGGGCCGCCCTGTGGGGGCTGGTCCGCTCGGCGCAGGCCGAGCACCCCGGCCGGTTCACGCTGCTGGACGCCGACGACGACGCCGGCTGCCTCGCGGCCGTCCCGGCGGCCGTCGCCTGCGGCGAGCCGCAGGTCGCCGTGCGCGACGGCGCGCTGCTCGTGCCCCGGCTGGTGCGGGCCCGCGACGCCGGCACGCTGGCCCTGCCCGGTGACGACGTGCCGTGGCGGCTCGACGTCACCGAGAAGGGCACCCTGGAGAACCTGGCCGTGCTGCCCTGCCCCGAGGTCACCGAGGCGCTGCCGGCCGGGCAGGTACGCGTTGCGATGCGCGCCTCCGGCCTCAACTTCCGGGACGTGGTGCTGACCCTCGGCATGGTCCCCGACCAGGAGGTGCTCGGCAACGAGGGCGCGGGCGTGGTGCTCGACGTCGGCCCCGGCGTCACCGGTGTGGCCCCCGGCGACCGGGTGATGGGCCTGTTCTCCGGCTCGTTCGCCAGCGTCGCCGTCACCGACCACCGCCTCGTCACCCGCATCCCCGACGGCTGGTCGTACGCGGAGGCCGCCGCCGTGCCGGTGGTCTTCCTCACCGCCTGGTACGGCCTGGTCGAGCTGGCCCGCCTCGACGCGGGCGAGTCCGTGCTGGTGCACGCGGCGGCCGGCGGCGTCGGCATGGCCGCCGTGCAGATCGCCCGCCACCTCGGCGCGGAGGTCTACGGCACGGCCAGCCCCGGCAAGTGGCCGGCGCTGCGCGCCACCGGCTTCGACGACGCGCACGTCGCCTCCTCCCGCAGCCTCGACTTCGTCGACGCGTTCCGCGACCGCACCGGCGGGCGCGGCGTGGACGTCGTGCTCAACGCGCTCAGCGGGGAGTTCGTCGACGCGTCGCTGCGGCTGCTCGCCCCCGGCGGCCGGTTCGTCGAGATGGGCAAGACCGACAAGCGGGACCCGCAGCGGGTCGCCGCCGACCATCCCGGCGTCAGCTACCAGGTGTTCGACCTCATCGAGGCCGGCCAGGACAAGATCGGCGAGATGCTCGCCGAGCTGGTGGCGCTGTTCGCCACCGGCGCGCTGCGGCCGCTGCCCCGCCGCGACTGGGACGTCCGGCGCGCCCCGGAGGCGTTCCGCTTCCTCAGCCAGGCCCGGCACGTCGGCAAGCTCGCCCTGAGCATCCCGCAGGCGCCCCGCCTCGACGGCACCGTCCTCGTCTCCGGCGCGACCGGCACCCTCGGCGCGCTGCTCTGCCGGCACCTGGTCACCGCACACGACGCCCGGCAGCTCCTGCTGGTCAGCCGGCGCGGCCCCGACGCCGAGGGCGCCGACGCGCTGCTGGCCGACCTCAAGGCGCTCGGCGCGGACGTGTCGATCGTCGCCGCCGACCTGGCCGACCCGGACGCCGTCGCCGACGTGCTGTCCATGGTGGACGCCCGGCATCCGCTGCGGGCCGTCGTGCACGCGGCCGGCGTCCTCGACGACGGGGTGCTGGAGTCGATGACCCCCGACCGGCTCGCCGCCGTGCTGCGGCCGAAGGTCGACGCCGCCTGGAACCTGCACCGCGCCACGGTCGGCCACGAGCTGACCGCGTTCGTGCTGTTCTCCGCCGCCGCCGGGGTCTTCGGCGGCCCGGGGCAGGGCAACTACGCCGCCGGCAACGCGTTCCTCGACGCCCTCGCCGAGCACCGGCGGGCCCTCGGGCTGCCGGCGGTCTCCCTCACCTGGGGCCGGTGGGCGCAGGCCAGCGGCATGACCGGGCACCTCGACGCCGCCGACATCCGCCGCCTCGACCGGGGCGGCATGGCCGCCCTGTCCAACGACGAGGCCCTCGCCCTGTTCGACGCCGCCTGGCGGTCCGAGCGGGCCGTGCAGATGCCCGCGAAGATCAGCACCGGGGTCGCCGCGCCGGGCGCGCCCGTGCACCCGCTGCTGACCGGGCTGGTCCGCGCCGCCGGCCGCCGGGCCGCCGCCGGTGAGGCCACCGACGGGCAGGCGTACGCGGCGCGGCTCGCCGGCCTCACCGCCGACAAGCGGGTACGCGCCCTGCGCGACCTGGTGCTGTCGAACGTCGCCGTCGTCCTCGGCCACGGCGACCCGGCCGGCATCGAGCCGACCCGCGCCTTCCGCGAACTCGGCTTCGACTCGCTGACCGCCGTGGAGCTGCGCAACCGGCTCGGCGCGGCCACCGGGCTGCGGCTGCCCGCCACCCTCGTCTTCGACAACCCGACGCCGGCGGCGCTCGCCGCGCACCTCGCCGAGCAGCTCGCCCCGGCGGGTGGGTCGGGGGGCGGTTCAGCCGATTCGGCGGGCGGCTCGGCGACGGGGGCCAGCCTGGACCTCGACCGCATCGAGGCGGCCCTCGCCGGCCTCGACCCGGCCGACGACGAGTTCCGCCGCATCACCGACCGGCTGCACGGCCTGCTGGACCGGCTGGCCGAGCGGCAGTCCGACGCGGGCGGCGACGACGACCTGGAGTCGGCCACCGCCGAGAACATCTTCGACCTGATCGACCGCGAGCTGGAGACGTCGTGACCAGCCGCAACGACCACGGCATGCCGAGTGAGGTGGGTCCACGGTGAGCAACGAGGACGAGAAGTACGTCGAGTACCTGAAGCGTACGACCTCGGAGCTGCGGCGCACCCGGCGTCGGCTGCGGGAGCTGGAGGCCCGCGACGGCGAACCCATCGCCATCGTCGCCATGAGCTGCCGCTACCCGGGCGGCGTCGCCTCGCCCGAGCAGCTGTGGGACCTCGTCCGCGACGGCGGGGACGGCATCGGCCCGTTCCCCGCAGACCGGGGCTGGGACCTGGACCGGCTGTTCCACCCCGACCCCGACCACCCCGGCACCAGCTACGTCTCCGAGGGCGGCTTCGTCTACGACGCCGCCGACTTCGACGCCGACCTGTTCGGCATCAGCCCCCGCGAGGCCCTCGCCATGGACCCGCAGCAGCGGCTGCTGCTGGAGACCGCGTGGGAGTCGTTCGAGCGGGCCGGCCTGCCCGTGGCCACCATGCGGGGCAGCCGCACCGGCGTGTTCGTCGGCGCGGCCTCGCACGGCTACGACGGGATCATGGCGCAGGCCGAGAACGGCGAGGGGCACCTGCTCACCGGCAACGCCACCAGCGTCATCTCCGGCCGCGTCGCGTACACGCTCGGCCTCGAAGGGCCGGCCGTCACCGTCGACACCGCCTGCTCCTCGTCGCTCGTCGCGATCCACCTCGCCGCGCAAGGGCTGCGCAACGGCGACTGCGAGCTGGCCCTGGCCGGCGGCGTCACCGTCATGCCCACCCCGGCGGTCTTCGTCGGCTTCAGCCGGCAGCGCGGGCTGGCCGCCGACGGCCGGTGCAAGGCGTTCGCCGCCGCCGCCGACGGCACCTCCTGGTCCGAGGGCGTCGGCATGCTGCTGCTCGCCCGGCTCTCCGACGCCCAATGCCACGGCTACCCGATCCTCGCCGTCGTGCGGGGCAGCGCCGTCAACTCCGACGGCGCGTCCAACGGCCTGTCCGCCCCGCACGGCCCCTCCCAGGTGCGCGTCATCCGCCACGCCCTCGCCTCGGCGCGCCTGTCGCCGGTGGACGTGGACGTCGTGGAGGCGCACGGCACCGGCACCCGGCTCGGCGACCCGATCGAGGCGCAGGCGCTGCTCGCCACGTACGGGCAGGGGCGGGACACGCCGCTGCTGCTGGGGTCGGTCAAGTCGAACATCGGCCACACCCAGGCCGCCGCCGGCGTCGCCGGTGTGATCAAGATGGTGCAGGCCATCCGGCACGGCGTCGTGCCGCCCACCCTGCACGTCGACGCGCCGTCGCAGCACATCGACTGGTCCGCCGGTGCCGTGGAACTCGCCACCGAGGCGCGGCCGTGGCCGGCCGTGGACCGGCCGCGTCGGGCCGCCGTGTCGTCGTTCGGCGTCTCCGGCACCAACGCGCACACCATCATCGAGCAGGCCCCCGAGCCCGAGGCCACCGTCGAGACCGTCGCCCCCGGGCGGGCGCTGCCCGCCGTGCCGGTGCTGCTGTCCGCCCGCACCGACGCCGCCCTCGCCGCGCAGGCGGGCCGCTGGGCCGCCCGGCTCGACGCCGACGCCGACGCGCGTCCCGTGGACGTGGCGTGGTCGTCGGTCACCGCCCGCGCCGCCCTGGACAGCCGAGCGGTGGTCGCGGCGACGGGCCGCGAGGACCTCCTCGCCGGGTTGCGCGCCCTCGCCGCCGGCACCCCGGCCGGCAACGTCTCCGCCGGTACGGCCACCTCGCGCGGCCAGCTCGCCGTGCTGTTCTCCGGTCAGGGCGCGCAGCGGGCGGGCATGGGTCGGGAGTTGTACGCGTCGTTCCCGGTGTTCGCGTCGGTGCTGGACGAGGTGTGCGGGCACCTGGACCGGGCGCTGCCGCAGCCGCTGAAGCCGGTGCTGTTCGCCGGCCCCGGTTCGGCCGAGGCTTCGCTGCTGGACTCGACGGTGTTCACGCAGGCGGGGTTGTTCGCGGTCGAGGTGGCCCTGTTCCGTCTGGTCGAGTCGTTCGGTGTGGTGCCGGACTTCGTGGGTGGGCATTCGGTCGGTGAGATCGTGGCCGCGCATGTGGCGGGGGTGTTGTCGCTGGAGCATGCGTGTGCCCTCGTCGCGGCGCGGGGTCGGTTGATGCAGGCGTTGCCGGCCGGTGGTGGGATGTTGGCGGTCAACGCGGCCGAGTCGGACGTGTTGGCGTCGCTGGACGGGCTGGCCTCGCGCGACGGGCTGTCCGACCGGGTCGGGATCGCCGCCGTCAACGGTCCGGCCTCCGTCGTCGTGTCGGGTGCGGTGGATGCCCTGGACGTGGTGGAGCAGGCGTGGCGGGGGCGGGGGGTGCGGACCCGTCGGCTGGCGGTGAGTCACGCGTTCCACAGCCCGTTGATGGAGCCGATGCTCGCGAAGTTCCGGGCGGTGCTGTCGCGGCTGACCTTCGCCGCGCCCGAGTTGCCCGTCGTGTCGAACGTGACCGGGGCGTTGGCCGATCCTGACGAGATCCGTGGCGTCGACTACTGGGTGCGGCATGTCCGCGAGGCGGTGCGGTTCGCCGACGGGGTGGCGGCGTTGCGGTCGGCGGGGGTGGACACGTTCCTGGAGGTCGGCCCGCAGAGCGTCCTGACGGCGTTGACGGCCGAGGCGCTGCCCGAGGCTTCCGTGCTCGCGGTGGCCGCCCAGCGTCGGGACCGGCCGGAGGTCTCCGGCCTGCTGGCCGCCCTGGCGGAGCTGCACGTCAACGGGGTGCCGGTGGGTTGGCGGCCGTGGTTCGCCGACACCGGCGCGTCCCGGGTGGACCTGCCCACGTACGCGTTCCAGCACCAGCGGTACTGGCCCGAGGCCGGCGCGGTCGCCGCCGCGCAGGCCGTCCACGCCGCCGGCACCGAGGGCGACTTCTGGGCCGCCGTCGAGCGCGGCGACCTGACCGAGGTGGCGTCCCACCTGGCCGTGCAGGACGATCCCGCCGCGATCGAGGCGCTCGCCCCCGCCGTACCGGTGCTGTCGTCGTGGCGGCGGGCCCGCCAGCGCGACGCCGCGCTGGACGCCTGGACCTACCGCGTCGCCTGGGAAGCCGTGCACCCTGCCTCGGCCCCCACCCGGCCCCTGCCGGGCCGCTGGCTGGTCGTCACCCCCACCCTCCCCGCCGATCTTGCAGTTGCGGCCCCCGAAACGGGTGGAACGCGGCTTTTGTCGGGGCCGGAACTGCACGATCGCGGAGTGGTGGGGGCGCTGCGCCGGGGCGGGGCCCGGGTCGAGGTGCTCGGCGTTCGCGGTGGCGTCGGGCGGGGCGAGTTGGGGGAGGCGCTGCGGCGGCTCGGGGAGTCCGGTGCGGCAACAGGACAGGACGCCGGCGCGGAGCGAGGGGCTGCGGGGGAGCGGGGAGACGCCGGGGGACCGGGCGGGCAGGTCGCGGGCGGGGAGACGGGGTGGGCCGGGGTGGTCTGCCTGCTGCCCGAGCGGGACGCGCCGCTGCCGGACGCCCCCGCCGTGCCCGCCGGCACCGCGCTGCTGCTCACCCTCGCCCAGGCGCTCGCCGACACCGGCCTGCCCGGCCGGCTGTGGTGCCTCACCCGGGGCGCGGTCTCCGTCGGCGGCGGCGAGCGGATCGCCGACCCGTCGGCCGCGGCGGCCTGGGGCCTCGGCCGGGTGATCGCCCTCGAACAGCCCGACCGCTGGGGCGGCCTCGTCGACCTGCCCGGCAGCGGCATCCGCACCAGCACCGACGCCGGCACCGGCGTCGACCTGCCCGGCAGCGACAGCGGCGACGGCCGGCTCGACCGGGCGGGCGGGGACGCCCTGCTCGCCGTCCTCGCCGACGCCGGCCACGACCAGGTGGCGATCCGCCCGCAGGGCGTCCTCGGTCGGCGGCTGGTGCCCGCCGCGCCGCCGGTCGGGTCGGGGTGGCGTCCGTCGGGGACGGTGCTGGTCACCGGTGGTACGGGTGCGTTGGGTCGGCACACGGCGCGGTGGTTGCTGGCCAACGGGGCGGCCGAGGTGGTGCTCGCGTCCCGGCGCGGCCCGGAGGCTCCCGGTGCCGCCGAGTTGATCGAGGAGCTGCGGGGGACCGGGGCGGTGCGGGTCGTCGCCTGCGACGTCACCGACGCCGCTGCCGTCGATGCGTTGGTCGCCGGGCTGCCCGCGCTCACCGCCGTCGTGCACACCGCCGGGATCGTCGACGACGGCGTTCTCGACGGCCTCGACGTCGACCGGATGCAGGCCGTCCTCGCCGGCAAGGCCACCGCCGCCCGGGTGCTGCACGACGCCACCGCCGGCCGGGACCTCGACGCGTTCGTGCTGTTCTCCTCCCTCGCCGGGGTCGTCGGCAGCGCCGGGCAGGGCAACTACGCGGCGGCCAACGCCTACCTCGACGCGTTCGCCGCGTGGCGGCACGCCCAGGGGCTGCCCGCCACCGCCGTCGCCTGGGGCGCCTGGGCCGCCGACGGGATGGCCGCCGCCACCGCCGCGCTCACCGCCCGGCTCACCCGGGGCGGCATCAACCCGCTGCCCGCCGCGGAGGCCGTCACCGCCCTCGGCCGGGTCGTCAACGCCGCCGGGCCGGCCGTCACCGTGGCCGACGTCGACTGGGGACGCCTCGCCGCGTCCTGGGGGCGGCCGAACCCGCTGATCGCGGCCCTGCCCGGGGTGCCCGCCGTGGCGACCGGCCCCGTCCGGGCCGTCGTCGTCGGCCGGTCCCTGCCGCAGCTCACCGAACTGGTGCGCACCCAGGCCGCCGTGGTGCTCGGCTACCCGGCCGGTAGGCCGCTGCCCGAGCGCACCTTCCGGGACCTCGGCTTCGACTCGCTGACCGCCGTCGAGCTGCGCAACCGGCTCACCGCCGAGACGGGCATGACCCTGCCCGCCACCCTCGTCTTCGACCACCCCACCGTCGCCGAGCTGGCCGCCCACCTGCACGGGCTGACCAACCGGCTGCCCGGCGACACCCCCGGCGACGTCGTCGCCGCCGGCACCGACACCCACCGCGAACCCGTCGCCATCGTCAGCATGAGCTGCCGGTTCCCCGGCGGGGTCAGCTCGCCGGAGCAGCTGTGGGACCTCCTCGCCGACGGCACCGACGCGATGACCCTGATGCCCGGCGAGCGCGGCTGGAACATCGCCGAGCTGTACCACCCCGACCCCGAACACCTCGGCACCAGCTACGTGCGGGAGGGCGGCTTCGTCGCCGGGGCCGGCGAGTTCGACCCCGCCTTCTTCGGCATCAGCCCCCGCGAGGCCCTCGCCATGGACCCGCAGCAGCGGCTGCTGCTGGAGGCCACCTGGGAGGCGTTCGAGCGGGCCCGGATCGACCCGACCGCGCTGCGCGGCAGCCGCACCGGCGTGTACGTCGGCACCAACGGCCAGGACTACGGCTCGCTGCTGATGGCCGCCGGGGACGTCGACGAGAACTACCTCGCCACCGGCACCTCCGCGAGCGTCATCTCGGGGCGGCTGTCGTACACCTTCGGGCTGCACGGCCCGGCCGTCACCGTCGACACGGCCTGCTCGTCGTCGCTGGTCGCCCTGCACCTCGCCGCGCAGGCCCTCCAGGCGGGGGAGTGCGACCTCGCCCTCGCCGGCGGCGCCACCGTCATGGCCACCCCCGGCATCTTCGTTGGCTTCTCCCGCCAGCGCGGGCTGGCCGCCGACGGCCGGTGCAAGCCGTTCGCCGGGGCCGCCGACGGCACCGGCTGGGGCGAGGGCGTCGGCCTGCTGGTGCTCCAGCGGCTCTCCGACGCCCGCCGCGACGGCAACCCCGTCCTCGCGATCGTGCGGGGCAGCGCCGTCAACCAGGACGGCGCGTCCAACGGGCTGACCGCCCCCAACGGACCCGCCCAGCAGCGGGTCATCCGGCAGGCCCTGGCCAACGCCGGGCTCACCGCCGACCAGGTCGACGCCGTGGAGGCGCACGGCACCGGCACCACCCTCGGCGACCCGATCGAGGCCCAGGCGCTGCTCGCCACCTACGGGCAGGACCGGCCCGCCGACCGGCCCCTGTGGCTCGGCTCCATCAAGTCGAACGTCGGCCACACCCAGGCCGCCGCCGGCGTCGCCGGGGTGATCAAGATGGTGCTCGCGATGCGGCACGGGGTGCTGCCGCCGACCCTGCACGTCGACGAGCCCACCCCGCACGTCGACTGGTCCGCCGGGCACGTCGCGCTGCTCACCGAGGCCCGCCCGTGGGAGCCCGCCGACGGCGTCCGCCGCGCCGGGGTCTCCTCGTTCGGCATCAGCGGCACCAACGTGCACACCATCCTCGAACAGGCCCCCGAGGAGGAGGCCCCCGAGGAGCAGGCCGCCGCGCCGGCCCGGGAACTGCCCTGGGTGCTGTCCGGGCGCACCGCCGACGCCCTCGCCGCCCGCGCCCGTGACCTCGCCGACCACCTCGACACCGTCGCCGACGACGCCCTCGCCGACGTCGGCTGGTCCCTCGTGGACACCCGCGCCGCCCACGACCACCGGGCCGTCGTCCTCGCCGCTGACCGCGCCGGCCTGACCGCCGCGCTGGGCGCGCTCGCCGCCGCCGGGCCCGCCCCGGATACCGTCACCGGCACCGGTACGCCCGGCGAGGTCGCCTTCGTCTTCCCCGGCCAGGGCTCCCAGTGGGTCGGCATGGCCGCCGAACTCCTCGACACCGCCCCCGTCTTCGCCGACACGTTCGCCGCCTGCGCCGAGGCCCTGCGCCCGTACGTCGACTGGTCGCCCGTCGACGTGGTACGCGGCGCACCCGACGCACCGTCCCTGGAGCGCGTCGACGTCGTCCAGCCCACCCTGTTCGCCGTCGGCGTCTCCCTCGCCGCCCTCTGGCAGTCGTACGGGGTCCGCCCCGCCGCCGTCGTCGGCCACTCGCAGGGCGAGATCGCCGCCGCGTACGTCGCCGGGGCCCTCACCCTCGACGACGCGGCGGCCGTGGTCGCCCTGCGCAGCCGGATCATCGCCGGCATCGCCGGGGACGGCGGCATGGTCTCCGTCGCCACCACCGCCGACGAGGCCACCGCCACCATCGCCCGCTGGGACGGCCGCGTCGCGCTCGCCGCCGTCAACGGCCCCACCTCCGTCGTCGTCTCCGGCGACTCCGCCGCCCTCGACGAACTCGTCGCCCACTACGAGGCCCGCGAGACCCGGGTCCGCCGGGTGCCCGTCGACTACGCCTCGCACTCCGCGCACGTCGAGCCGCTGCGCGAGCAGCTGGTCGACCTGCTCGCCGGGCTGGCCCCCCGCACCGGCGAGATCCGGTTCTGGTCCACGGTGACGGGCGACTGGCTCGACACCGCCGGCCTCGACGCCGACTACTGGTACCGCAACCTGCGCCAGACCGTCCGCTTCGACGAGGCGGTGCGCAGCCTCGTCGCCGCCGGCTACCAGACGTTCGTCGAGGTCAGCGCCCACCCGGTGCTCACCATGGCCGTGCAGGAGAGCGTCGAGCTGGCCGCCGCCGACCCGGGCGCGGTCACCGTCACCGGCACCCTGCGGCGCAACGAGGGCGACCTCGGCCGGTTCCACCGGGCCGTCGCCGAGGTCTTCACCGGGGGTACGCCCGTCGACTGGCGACCCGCGTACGCCGGGCTGCCCGCGCGCCGTCGCGACCTGCCCACGTACCCGTTCCAGCGGCAGCTCTACTGGCCGCGGCCCGCCACCACCACCGCCCCGGCCGCCGGCCCCGCCACCGAGGGCGAGTCCGACGCCCGGTTCTGGGCCGCTGTCGAGAACGGCGACCTGGCCGCGCTCACCGCCGAACTCGCCGACGCCACCGACGGCGGCACCGTGCCCGAGGCGGCGTTCGCCGACGTGCTGCCCGCCCTCACCGCCTGGCGACGCCGGCACCGCGACCAGGCCACCATCGACTCGTGGCGGTACCGCGACGCGTGGCTGCCCGTCGCCGCGGACGGCGGCGACGAGCCCGCCCTCACCGGCACCTGGTGGCTGGTCACCGGCCCGGACGGCACCGGCACCGGCACCGACACCGGCACCGGCACCGACGGCAGCGCCGCCGGACAGCAGCAGGCCCGCGCCGGGCTGGCCGCGTTCACCCGCGACGCCCTCGCCCGGCGCGGCGCGACCGTCGTACCCGTGGCCCTGGCCGCCGACCGCACCGACCGCGACGCCCTCGCGGCCCGGCTGCGCGACCTCGCCGCCACCCACCCCGCCGCCGGGATCGTCTCCCTGCTCGCCCCCGACGAGACGCCCACGCCCGCCCACCCCCACGTGCCCGTCGGCTTCGCCGCCACCGTCACCCTCACC
Source organism: Micromonospora haikouensis (assembly GCF_000876225.1). NCBI lineage: Bacteria > Bacillati > Actinomycetota > Actinomycetes > Micromonosporales > Micromonosporaceae > Micromonospora > Micromonospora haikouensis. Next base: position 2,726,807 of record NZ_JXSX01000001.1, read on the forward strand.
CAGGCCCTCGGCGACGCGGGCGTCCGCGCCCCGCTGTGGGCGCTGACCAGCGGCGCGGTCTCCACCGACCCCGCCGACCCGCTGCCGCACCCCGGGCAGCAGCTCGCCTGGGGCTTCGGCCGGGTCGCCGCCCTCGAACATCCCGACCGCTGGGGCGGCCTCGTCGACCTGCCCGCCGACCCGGACGACACCACCGGCCGCCGCCTCGCCCGCATCCTCGCCGGAGCCGACGGCGAGGACCAGGTGGCCCTGCGCCGGGCCGGCGCGTTCGGCCGGCGGCTGCTGCGCGCCCCGCTCGGCGACGCCCCCGCCACCCGCACCTGGCGGCCCTCCGGCACCGCCCTCGTCACCGGCGGCACCGGCGCCCTCGGCGGGCACATGGCCCGCTGGCTCGCCGCCAACGGCGCGTCCCACCTGGTGCTGCTCAGCCGGCGCGGCCGGCAGGCCGACGGCATCGCCGAGCTGGAGGCCGAACTGACCGGGCTCGGCGCGCGGGTCACCGTGGCCGCCTGCGACGCCGCCGACCGCGACGCCCTCGCCGCCGTCATCGCCGACCTGCCCGCCGAACACCCGCTCACCGCCGTGGTGCACACCGCCGCCGTCCTCGACGACTCGGTCATCAGCTCGCTCACCCTCGACCAGGTCGACTACGCCCTCAGCGCCAAGGTCACCGCCGCGCTCAACCTCCACGAGCTGACCCGCGACCACGACCTCGACGCGTTCGTGCTGTTCTCCTCCATGGCCGGCACCGTCGGCAGCTCCGGCGTCGGCAACTACGCCCCCGGCAACGCGTTCCTCAACGCCCTCGCCGAGCACCGCCGCGGCCTCGGCCTGCCCGCCACCTCCATCGGCTGGGGCGCCTGGGGCGGCGGCGGCATGGCCGAGGGTGACTTCGGCCGGATGCTGCACCGCCACGGCGCGCCCGAGATGCACCCCCGGCTCGCCGTCGCCGCGCTGCACCAGGCCGTCGAGCACGACGAGACGTACCTGACCATCTCCCACATCGCCTGGGACCGGTTCTACGTCGCGTTCACTGCCACCCGGCCCGGCCCGCTGATCGCCGAGATCCCCGAGGCGCAGCAGCTCGCCGCCAGCAAGGGCCTCGCCGAGGCGAAGGAGACCGACGAGGCCGGCCCCGCCGCCGCGTTCGGCCGGATGAGCGCCGACGAGCGCCGCGCCGCGCTGCTCGACCTGGTGCGCGGCCAGGCGGCCACCGTCCTCAAGTACGCCGGCGGCGACGCCGTCGACCCGCACCACGCGTTCCGGGACCTCGGCTTCGACTCGGTGACCGCCGTGGAGCTGCGCAACCGGCTCGCCACCGCCACCGGGCTGCGCCTGCCGGTGACCCTCGTCTTCGACTACCCCACCCCCACCGTCCTCGCCCGGCACCTGCACGAGGAACTCGGCGGCGGGGCCGAAGCGGTCACGCAGACCGCCCCCGTGTCGCTCACCGACGACGAGCCCGTCGCCATCGTCGCCATGTCCTGCCGGTTCCCCGGCGGAGCCGTCGACCCCGAACGGTTCTGGCAGATGCTGCACGCCGGCCGCGACGCCGTGTCCGACCTGCCCGGCGACCGGGGCTGGGACATCGACCGGCTGTACGACCCCGACCCCTATTCCTCCGGCACCTCCTACGTCCGCAGCGGCGCCTTCCTCTACGAGGCGGCCGACTTCGATGCGGCTTTCTTCGGCATTTCGCCCCGTGAGGCGATGGCGATGGACCCGCAGCAGCGGTTGCTGCTGGAGGCGTCGTGGGAGGCGGTGGAGCGGGCAGGGGTTGATCCGGCGGGGTTGCGGGGTTCGCGAACAGGGGTGTTCGTCGGCACGAATGGCCAGGACTATGGGGCCCTGCTCATGGTGGCCGTGGACGAGGTGGAGGGCTTCGCGGGCACGGGGAATGCCGCGAGCGTGGTGTCGGGTCGGGTGGCGTACGCGTTGGGGTTGGAGGGGCCGGCGGTGTCGGTGGACACGGCGTGTTCGTCGTCGCTGGTGGCGTTGCACCTGGCGGTGCAGGCGCTGCGGCGCGGCGAGTGCGATCTCGCGCTGGCCGGCGGCGTCACCGTGATGGCGACGCCGGGGCTGTTCGTGGAGTTCTCCCGGCAGCGCGGGCTGGCCGCCGACGGCCGCTGCAAGGCGTTCGCGGCCGGCGCGGACGGCACCGGTTGGGGTGAGGGCGTCGGGGTGCTTCTCGTGGAGCGGCTGTCGGACGCCCGGCGTAACGGTCACCGGGTGCTCGCGGTCGTTCGTGGCTCCGCCGTTAACCAGGACGGCGCGTCGAACGGTCTTACCGCGCCGAATGGTCCGTCGCAGCAGCGGGTGATCCGGCAGGCCCTGGCGTCGGCGGGGCTGTCGCCGGCCGAGGTGGACGTGGTGGAGGCGCACGGGACGGGCACCACCCTGGGCGACCCGATCGAGGCGCAGGCGCTGCTGGCGACCTATGGGCAGGGGCGGGAGACGCCGCTGCTGCTCGGGTCGGTCAAGTCGAACATCGGCCACACGCAGGCTGCGGCCGGCGTCGCCGGGATCATCAAGATGGTCCTCGCCATGCAAGAGGGCGTCGTCCCGGCGACGCTGCACGTGGACGAGCCGTCGCCGCACATCGACTGGTCCGCCGGCGCGGTGGAGTTGGCCACCGAGGCGACGCCGTGGCCGCAGACGGGTCGTGCGCGGCGGTCGGCGGTGTCGTCGTTCGGCATTTCCGGCACCAACGCCCACGTCATCCTCGAACTGCCCGACGACCTGCCCGCCGCCGAGGCCACCGACACCGGCCCCGGCAGCGACGGCGCGGGCGGTCCGGGCCTGGTCGCCGCCGGGGTGACGGTGTGGCCGGTGTCGGCCCGGTCGAAGGCGGCCCTCGCCGGTCAGGCGGCCCGCCTCGCCTGGCACCTGCGCGAGCACGGCGACGTGGAGCCGGCGGCGGTCGGTTGGTCCCTGGCGACGACGCGGTCGACGTTCGACCAGCGGGCCGCCGTGGTCGGCTCGGGTGTGGCCGACCTGCTCGCCGGTCTGGACGCCCTGGCGTCCGGTCAGCCGGCGGGCAATGTGGTCAGCGGTGTGGCGTCGGGTCACGGCTCCGGGCCGGTGTTCGTGTTCCCCGGTCAGGGCGCGCAGTCGGCACGCATGGCCGCCGGCCTGGTCGGTCGTACGCCGGTGTTCGACGCGAAGCTGGCCGAGTGTCAGCGGGCCCTCGCCCCGTTCCTGGACGTGGATCTCATCTCCGTGCTGACCGGCGACGACGAGTCGTGGCTGGAGCGGGTGGAGGTGGTGCAGCCGGTCCTGTGGGCCGTGGGCATCGCCCTGGCCGCCGTGTGGGAGCACGCGGGCGTTTCGCCGCAGGCGGTGGTCGGGCATTCGCAGGGTGAGATCGGTGCGGCGTGTGTGGCGGGGATCCTGTCCCTGGACGACGCGGCGAAGACCGTCGCGTTGCGGTCCCGGGCACTTGCGGTGTTGCGGGGGACCGGGGCGATGGCGTCGGTGGATCTGTCCGCCGACGCGGTGACCGCCCGCCTGGCCGCGTTCCCGGGTGTGGGTGTGGCCGCCGTGAACGGGCCCGGCACGGTGGTGGTGTCCGGGCCGCCTCAGCCTGTCGCCGATCTGGTGCAGGCGTGTCAGGACGAGGGCATTCGGGCGCGGCTGATCCCGGTGGACTACGCGTCGCACTCCCCGTCCGTGCAGGACGTCGCCGAGCGGCTGCGCGCCGACCTGGCCGACGTCGCCCCGCAGCCGGGCCGGGTTCGGCTCGTGTCGACGCTGACCGGCGACTGGGTTGACCCGGCGACCATGACGGCCGACTACTGGTATGACAACCTGCGGCAGACCGTCCAGTTCGACGCGGCCGTCCGGGTCGCTATCGCCGCCGGGCACTCCACGTTCGTGGAGATCTCCCCGCATCCGGTGCTCACCATGCCGGTGACGGCGATTCTCGACGACGCCGGGGCGACCGGTTACACGCTGGGCAGCCTGCGGCGGGGTGACGACGACCCGACGCGACTCCTGACCAACCTCGCCACCGCTCACGCGATCGGCCTGCCCGTCGACCTGACCCGGGTGCTCGCCGAGGCCGGCACCGTGCCGCTGCCCACGTACGCGTTCGACCGGGGCCGGTACTGGCCCACGAAGGCCGAGCTGGCCGGCGCGGAGGAGGCCCCGAGCGGCGTCGACTCCGCGTTCTGGGCGGCCGTCGAGCGGGAGGACCTGGCCGCGCTCGCGGAACTCACCGCGCAGGACGCCACCGACTCCCTCGAACGGCTCGGCGCGGCCCTGCCGGTGCTCGCCTCCTGGCGACGGCAGCAACGCGAGCGTTCCACCCTGGACGACCTGCGCTACCGCCCCGTCTGGCAGCCGTACACCGGCACGCCCGTCAGCTTCCTCTCCGGCGACTGGTGGATCGTCGCCGACGAGCGCCACGCGGGGGAGGGCGAGGCGGCCGTCGCCGAGCTGACCCGCCGGGGCGCCGACGTGCGGCTGGTGCTGCTGCCCGAGGAGCTGACCGACCGGGCCGCCGTCGCCGCCCACCTGGCCTCCGCGACCGGTGACGGCGACGGCGGGCGGGTCCCCGCCGACGGGGTGCTGTCGCTGCTCGCCCTCGCCGACGGCGCGGTCGACGACACCCAGCCGGTGCCGCCGTTCCTCGCCCGGTCCCTCGCCCTGGTCCAGGCCCTCGGCGACCTCGACGTGGCCGCACCGCTGTGGTGCGTCACCCGGGGCGCGGCCGGCACCACCCGGGGCGGGACGGTGGACCGGCCGGAGCAGTCGCTGCTGTGGGGCCTCGGCCGGGTCGTCGCCCTGGAACACCCCGAGCGGTGGGGCGGCCTGGTCGACGTGCCGGCCACCCTCGACGACCACGGCTGGGACCTGCTCTGCGCCGCCCTCGCCGGCCTCGACGGCGAGGACCAGGTCGCGGTCGACGGGGCCACGATCCTCGTCCGCCGGCTGGTCCGGGCCCCCGGCGGGACCCCCGCCGCCGACGAGCCCGACCACCGGGGCACCACCCTCGTCACCGGCGGCACCGGGGCCCTCGGCGCGGAGGTGGCCCGCTGGCTGGCCGCCCGGGGCGCCGAGCACCTGCTGCTGGTGAGCCGCCGGGGCGCCGACGCCCCGGGCGCCGCCGAGCTGGTCCGGGAGCTGACCGGGGCGGGCACGCGGGTCACCGTCGCCGCCTGCGACGTCGCCGACCGGGCCGCCCTGGCGAAGCTGCTCGCCGAGGTGCCGGCCGACGCGCCGCTGACCGCCGTCGTGCACGCGGCGGGCGTCCTCGACGACGGGGTCCTCGACGGGCTCACCGCCGACCGGATCGCCACCGTGCTGCGGCCCAAGGTGCTCGGCGCGTTGCACCTGCACGAGCTGACCGTCGGCCGGGAGCTGCGCGCGTTCGTGCTGTTCTCCGCCATGGCCGGGCAGCTCGGCGCGGCCGGGCAGGGCAGCTACGCCGCCGCGAACGCGTACCTCGACGCGCTGGCCGAGCAGCGGCACCGGCAGGGCCTGCCGGCCACGTCGATCGCCTGGGGACCGTGGGCGGCCGGCGGGATGGCCGCCGCCGACCCGGCGGTGGAGGAGCGCCGCCGCCGCACCGGCGTCGCCCGCCTCGACACCGGCCCCGCGCTCGCCGTGCTCGCCCACTGCGTGGCCCGGCGCGAGCCGGCGACGCTGGTGGCCGGCATCGACTGGGCCCGGTACGTGCCCGGCTTCGTCGCCGTCCGGCCCAGCCCGCTGCTCGCCGGCATCGCCGAGGCGCAGCAGGCCGCCGCCGCGCGGGCCGACGACGCCGGCACGAACGCCGAGTCCCTCGCCGCGCTGCTCGCCGGGCAGACCGACGCCGAGCGGCGCAAGACCCTCCTCGACCTGGTACGCGGCCAGGCCGCCGCCGTGCTCGGGCACGCCTCGATGGACGCCGTCGAACCCGACCGGGCGTTCCGGGAACTCGGCTTCGACTCGCTGACCGCCGTGGAGCTGCGCAACCGGCTCACCGCGGCGACCGGCGTCCGGCTGCCCGCCACGGTCGTCTTCGACTACCCGACCGCCGCCGGCCTCGCCGAGTACGTGCGGGCGGCGATCGTCGACGGCGGAGTGGTCGGCGTCGCGCCGGTCTTCGGGGAGCTGGACAGGCTGGAGGCGGCGCTCACCGGCTCGGCACCGGACCGCAGCGCCCGGATCCGGATCACCGAGCGGCTGCGGGCCCTGCTGGCCTCCCTCAACGCCGACGACGCCCCGGCGGGCGCGGGCGGGGACACCGTCGCCGAGAAGCTCCAGGACGCCACCCCCGACGAGGTCTTCGACTTCATCGACCGGGAGCTGGGGGTGTCCTGACATGAACGCTGCCGGGGCGACGGACCAACACGGATCGACGGGTCAACACAAGGAGTGGGCGGTCCATGGCTGACGAGGCGAAGCTTCTCGACTACCTCAAGCGGGTCACCGCCGACCTGCACCAGGTGCGGCAGCGCCTGCGCGAGGTGGAGGCCGGCGAGCAGGAACCGATCGCCATCGTCTCCATGAGCTGCCGCTTCCCCGGCGACGTGCGCTCGCCCGAGGACCTGTGGGACGTCGTCGCGTCCGGCCGGGACGTGGTCGGCGACTTCCCGGCCGACCGGGGCTGGGACCTGGGGTCGCTCTACGACGCCGACGGCGAGCAGTCCGGCACCTCGTACACGCGCCAGGGTGGCTTCGTCCACGACCTGGCGGACTTCGACCCGGGCTTCTTCGCGATCTCCCCCCGCGAGGCCCTGGCCATGGACCCGCAGCAGCGGTGGCTGCTGGAGACCTCGTGGGAGGTCTTCGAGCGGGCCGGCATCGACCCGCACTCGCTGCGGGGCAGCCGCACCGGCGTCTTCGCCGGCTCCACCGGCCAGGACTACGGCGGCGTGCTGATGGGCGCCGCGCAGGGCCTGGAGGGGCACCTGATGACCGGCAACGCCGGCAGCGTCGTCTCGGGCCGGATCTCCTACACGTTCGGCCTGGAGGGGCCGGCGGTCACGATCGACACCGCCTGCTCGTCGTCGCTGGTCGCCCTGCACCTCGCCGGGCAGGCGCTGCGACAGCGGGAGTGCACCCTCGCCGTCGTCGCGGGCGTCACCGCCATGTGCACCCCGGCCGCGTTCGTCGAGTTCTCCCGGCAGCGCGGCCTGGCCGCCGACGGCCGGTGCAAGGCGTTCGCCGCCGCCGCCGACGGGACGGGGTGGTCCGAGGGCGTCGGCGTGCTGCTGCTGGAGCGGCTCTCCGACGCGCAGCGCAACGGCCACCCGATCCTCGCCGTGGTGCGGGGCTCCGCCGTCAACCAGGACGGCGCGTCCAACGGGCTGAGCGCCCCCAACGGGCCGTCGCAGCAGCGGGTGATCCAGCAGGCCCTCGCCAACGCCGGCCTCGCCGCCGGCGGCGTCGATGTGGTGGAGGCGCACGGCACCGGCACCCGCCTCGGCGACCCCATCGAGGCGCAGGCGCTGCTCGCCACGTACGGGCAGGACCGGGGCGACGCCGCGCCGCTGCTGCTCGGCTCGATCAAGAGCAACATCGGGCACGCGCAGGCCGCCGCCGGCGTCGCCGGTGTGATCAAGATGGTCCTCGCCATGCAGCACGGCGTCGTGCCGCCCACCCTGCACGTCGACGCCCCCACCCCCCAGGTCGACTGGGACGCGGGCGCCGTCGAACTGGTCACCGAGGCCACCGAATGGCCGTCCGTCGCGCGGCCCCGCCGGTCGGCGGTGTCGTCGTTCGGGGTGTCCGGCACCAACGCCCACGTCATCGTCGAGCAGGCCCCGACCGCCGAGCCGGCCCCGGCCGACGCCGCGCCGCCGGCCGACCGGCCGGTCGTACCGGTGGTGGTGTCGGCCCGCGACGCCGCCGCGCTCGCCGCGCAGGCGGGCCGCTGGGCCGACCGGCTCGACGCCGACGCCGACCTGCGCCCCCTCGACGTCGCCTTCTCGTCGGTCGCCACCCGCTCCACCCTGGACCACCGGGCGGTCGTCGCCGCCGCCGGCCGCGACGACCTCGCCGCCGGGCTGCGGGCCCTCGCCGCCGGGGACCCGTCCGGCGCGGTGGTCGGCCAGGCCGCCGACCGGGGTCCGCTCGCGGTGCTGTTCTCCGGTCAGGGCGCGCAGCGCGCCGGCATGGGCCGGGAGTTGTACGCGGCGTTCCCGGTGTTCGCGTCGGCGTTGGACGAGGTGTGTGGTCACCTGGATCCGCTGCTGCCGCAGCCGTTGCGGGAGGTGCTGTTCGCGCCGGAGGGCTCCGCCGAGGCGGCGTTGCTCGACCAGACCGTGTTCACGCAGGCCGGGTTGTTCGCCGTCGAGGTGGCGTTGTTCCGGCTCGTGGAGTCGTTCGGGGTGGTGCCTGACTTCGTCGGGGGCCACTCGGTCGGTGAGATCACCGCCGCGCACGTGGCGGGGGTGCTGTCCCTGGCCGACGCCTGCCAGCTCGTGGCCGCCCGGGGCCGGTTGATGCAGGCGCTGCCGGCCGGGGGCGGGATGCTGGCGGTCAACGCGGCCGAGGCCGAGGTGGTGGAGTCGATCGCCGGTCGGGCCGACGTCGGGATCGCCGCCGTCAACGGGCCCACCTCCGTGGTGGTCTCCGGGGCCGTCGAAGCCCTCGACGAGGTCGAGCAGCTCTGGCAGGGCCGGGGCGTGCGCACCCGCCGGCTGACCGTCAGCCACGCGTTCCACAGCCCGCTGATGGAGCCGATGCTGGCCGAGTTCCGGGCGGTCCTCGCCACGCTGACCTTCGCCGCTCCCGTCCTGCCCGTCGTGTCCAACCTGACCGGGGCCCTCGCCGACGCCGACGACCTGCGCACCGCCGACTACTGGGTGCGGCACGTCCGCGAGGCCGTCCGCTACGCCGACGGGATCGCCGCCCTGCGCGCCGCCGGGGCGGGCACGTTCCTGGAGATCGGGCCGTCGAGCGTCCTCACCGCGCTGACCGCCGAGATCCTTCCCGACGCCGAGGGCGTGCTCGCCGTCGCCGCCGGACGCAAGGACCGCCCCGAGGCGGAGGCCCTGCTCGCCGCCCTCGCCGAACTGCACGTGCACGGGACCACCGTGGACTGGCGGCCGTGGTTCGCCGGCACCGACGCCACCCGCGTCGACCTGCCCACGTACGCGTTCCAGCACCAGCGGTACTGGCCCGAGGCCGGCGCCGGGTGGACCGGCGACGTCACCGCCGTCGGCCTGCGCCCCGCCCAGCACCCCCTGCTCGGCGCGGCCGTCGGCGTCGCCCACGCCGAGGGCTTCCTGTTCACCGGGCGGCTCGCCCGGCGTACCCACCCGTGGATCAGCGACCACGTCGTCTTCGACACCGTGCTGCTGCCCGGCACCGGCTTCGTCGAACTGGCGTTGCAGGCCGGCGCGCACGTCGGCGCGGACCACGTCCGCGAGCTGACCCTGGAAGCGCCGCTGATCCTGCCCGAGACCGGCGGCGTCGACATCCAACTCTGGATCGGCCCCGCCGACGACACCGGCTGCCGGTCCGTCTCCCTGCACTCCGCCGTCGACAGCGAACCGGCCGAGGGCGGCGAGCGCGGCTGGACCCGCAACGCCAGCGGCGTACTCGCCGGAGGCCCGGCCGCCCCCGCCGGCCCGCCCGGCTGGTCCGACCTCACCGCCTGGCCGCCCCCCGGCGCCACCGAGGTCCCCACCGACGACCTGTACCTCAACCTCGCCGCCCAGGGCTACGACTACGGCCCGTCCTTCATCGCGCTGCGTAACGCCTGGCGGCGTGGCGACGACCTCTTCGCTGAGCTGGCCCTGCCGGAGACCCCGGCCGCCGAGGCCGGCGGGTACGGCCTGCACCCGGCGCTGCTCGACGCCGCCCTGCACACCCTCGGCCTCACCACGCCGGCCGGCGAACCGTCCGGCGCGGACGTGCCGCCCGGCTACGGCCGGCTGCCGTTCTCCTGGAACGACGTCGCCCTGCACGCGGCCGGCGCGGCGGCGGCCCGGGTCCGCGTCTCGCACACCGGCACCGACAGCGTCTCCCTGCTCCTCGCCGACGTCGACGGCGCGCCGATCATCTCCGTCGGCTCCCTCGTGCTGCGGCCCGTCTCCGCCGACCAGCTCCGCGTCGCCTCCGGCGGCGGCACCGAGTCGCTGTACCGCATCGAGTGGGCCCCGCTCGCCCTGCCCGCCGGCCCGTCGACCACTGGCTGGGCGGTCCTCGGCGACGCCGCCGGCCTCGCCGACGCGCTCGCCGCCACCGGGACGGCCGTCGCCGCGTACCCCGACCTGGCGGGCCTGGCCGCCGCGCTGGACGCCGGCACGGACGCCCCCGACGTGCTGGTCGTGCCGTTCCTCGACCCGCCGGCCACCGACGACGTGCCGCGCGCCGTCGCCGAGGTCACCCACCGGGCGCTCGACGTGCTGCAGCGGTTCCTCGCCGACGACCGGTACGCCACCTCCCGGCTCGTCGTGCTCACCCGGGGTGCCGTCGCCACGGCCGCCGACGCCGACCTGACCGACCTGGCCGGCGCGGCCGTCATCGGCCTCGTCCGCTCCGCGCAGTCGGAGAACCCCGACCGGTTCCTGCTGGTCGACGTCGACGACCCGGCCGGCTGCGCCGCCGCCCTCGTCGCCGCCGTCGACACCGACGAGCCGCAGGTGGTCATCCGGGCCGGCGTCGCCGCCGGGGCCCGGCTCACCCGCGTGCCGGCCCCCGCCGAGCCGCCCGCCGCCCCGTTCGACGGCGACGGGACCGTGCTCGTCACCGGCGCCACCGGCACCCTCGGGCAGCTCATGGCCCGGCACCTCGTCACCGTCCACGGCGTCCGGCATCTCGTCCTGGCCAGCCGGCGCGGCCGGGCCGCCGCCGGCATCCCCGAACTCTGCGCCGAACTCGCCGAACTCGGTGCGACCGTCACCGCCGCCGCCTGCGACGTCGCCGACCGCGACGCCGTCGCCGAGCTGCTCGCCGCCATCCCCGCCGCGCACCCGCTCACCGCCGTCGTCCACGCCGCCGGGGTACGCGACGACGGCGTCGTCTCCTCCCTCACCCCCGAGCGGATGGACGGCGTGCTGCGGCCCAAGGTCGACGCCGCCTGGCACCTGCACGAGCTGACCGCCCACCTCGACCTGAAGGCGTTCGTCTCGTACTCGTCGCTCGCCGCCACCGCCGGCGGCCCCGGCCAGGGCAACTACGCCGCCGCCAACGCGTTCCTCGACGGCCTCGCCCAGCACCGCCGGGCACGCGGCCTCGCCGCCCTCACCCTCGCCTGGGGCCTGTGGGCCGACCGCAGCGGCATGACCACCGAACTGGACGACGTCCACCTCAACCGGATCTCCCGCTCCGGCGTCGCCGCCATGGAGGCCGAGGAGGGGCTGGCCCTCTTCGACGCCGCCTGCCGCCGCAGCGACGCCGCCCTCGTGCCCGCCCGCCTCGACCTCGCCGCGATGAAGGTGCAGTTCGCCGGGGGCAGCATCCCGCCGCTGTACCGGGCCCTGATCCGCACCCCCGCCCGCGCCGCCGCCGCGACCACCGGCGCGTCCCTGGTCCAGCAGCTCGCCGCGCTCGGCGACGCCGACCGGGTCGCCGCCCTCGTGGAGATCGTCCGGGGGCAGGCCGCCGCAGTGCTCGGCTACCCCGACCCGGCCGCCATCGAGCCGCGCCGGGCGTTCAGCGAGTTCGGCTTCGACTCGCTCACCGCCGTCGAGATGCGCAACCGCCTCAACAACGCGTTCGGGATGCGGCTGCCCGCCACCCTCGTCTTCGACTACCCCACCCCGGCCGACCTCGCCGCCCACCTCGGCACGGAGATCGCCGGCACGCCGGTGCCCGTCCGGACCGCCACCACCAGCGTCGCAGTCGGTGACGACGAGCCCCTCGCCATCGTCGGCATGGCGTGCCGGCTCCCTGGCGGCGTGTGGTCCCCCGACGACCTGTGGCGGCTCGTCGCCGACGGCGTCGACGCGATCACCGACCTGCCCACCGACCGGGGCTGGGACCTCGACAGCCTCTACAGCCCCGACCCCGACGCCAGCGGCACCTTCTACGCCCGCGGCGGCGGCTTCCTGCGCGGCGTCGACCGGTTCGACCCCGGCTTCTTCGGCATCAGCCCCCGCGAGGCCCTCGCCATGGACCCGCAGCAGCGGCTGCTGCTGGAGACCACCTGGGAGACCTTCGAAAGCGCCGGCATCGACCCGGCCACGCTGCGGGGCAGCAGCACCGGCGTGTTCGTCGGCACCAGCGGCCAGGACTACGGCAGCCTGCTCGCGTATTCGCCGGAGGCCGCCGAGGGCTACATGCTGACCGGGATGACCAGCAGCGTCATCTCCGGCCGGGTGGCGTACACGTTCGGCCTCGAAGGGCCGGCGGTCTCCCTCGACACGGCCTGCTCGTCGTCGCTGGTCGCCCTGCACTGGGCCGGGCAGGCGCTGCGTGCCGGCGAGTGCGACCTCGCTCTGGCCGGCGGCGTGATGGTCATGGCCACCCCCACCGCCTTCGTCGAGTTCTCCCGCCAGCGCGGCCTCGCCGCCGACGGGCGGTGCAAGTCGTTCGCGGCGTCGGCCGACGGGACGGGCTGGTCCGAGGGCGTCGGCATGCTCCTCGTGCAGCGGCTCTCCGACGCTCGCCGGCAGGGCCGGCACGTCCTCGCCGTGGTACGCGGCACCGCGATCAACTCCGACGGCGCGTCGAACGGTCTCACCGCGCCGAATGGTCCGTCGCAGCAGCGGGTGATCCGGCAGGCCCTGGCGAACGCCCGGTTGTCCACGTCGGATGTGGACGTGGTGGAGGCGCACGGCACCGGCACCACGTTGGGTGACCCGATCGAGGCGCAGGCGCTCCTCGCGACCTACGGGCGTGACCGTCCCGGCGACCGGCCGCTGCTGCTCGGGTCGATCAAGTCGAACATCGGTCATGCGCAGGCGGCGGCGGGTGTGGCGGGTGTGATCAAGGTGGTGCAGGCGATGCGCCACGGTGTGGTGCCGGCGAGCCTGCACGTGGACGAGCCGTCGCCGCACATCGACTGGTCTGCGGGCGCGGTGGACCTGGTCACCGAGGCGCGGCCGTGGCCGGCGGTGGACCGGCCCCGTCGGGCGGCGGTGTCGTCGTTCGGCATCTCCGGCACCAACGCGCACGTCATCGTCGAGCAGGGCGACGAGCCTGTGGCCCCGGCCGTCACCGGCGTCCCCGGGCTGCTGGCCGCCGATGTGACGGTGTGGCCGGTGTCGGCCCGGTCGAAGGCGGCCCTGGCCGGTCAGGCCGAGCGGCTGGCCGCGTACGTGCGGGAGCACGGCGTGCTGGACACCGCGGCGGTCGGTTGGTCTCTGGCGACGACCCGGTCGACGTTCGACCAGCGGGCCGCCGTGGTCGGCGCGGGTGTGGAGGAGTTCCTCTCTGGTCTGGACGCGCTCGCCGCAGGCGCTCCGGCGGGCAATGTGGTGGCCGGTGTGGCGTCGGGTCACGGTGCGGGTCCGGTGTTCGTGTTCCCGGGTCAGGGCGCGCAGTCGGCACGCATGGCCGCCGGCCTGGTCGGTCGTACGCCGGTGTTCGACGCGCGCCTGGCGGAGTGCCAGCGTGCCCTCGCCCCGTTCCTGGACGTGGATCTCGTGTCGGTGTTGACCGGGGATGACGAGTCGTGGTTGGAGCGGGTGGAGGTGGTGCAGCCGGTCCTGTGGGCCGTGGGCATCGCCCTGGCCGCCGTGTGGGAGCACGCGGGCGTGTCCCCGCAGGCGGTGGTGGGTCACTCGCAGGGCGAGATCGGCGCTGCCTGTGTCGCGGGGATCCTGTCCCTGGAGGATGCGGCGAAGACGGTGGCGTTGCGGTCGCGTGCCCTGGCGGTGTTGCGCGGGACTGGGGCGATGGCGTCGGTGGATCTGTCCGCCGACGCGGTGGCCGAGCGCCTCCCCGCGTTCCCGGGTGTGGGTGTGGCCGCCGTGAACGGGCCCGGCACGGTGGTCGTGTCCGGGCCGCCGCAGCCCGTCGCGGATCTGGTGGACGCCTGCCAGGCCGAGGGGATCCGGGCGCGGCTGATTCCGGTGGACTACGCGTCGCATTCCCCGTCCGTGCAGGACGTCGCCGAGCGGCTGCGCGCCGACCTGGCCGACGTCGCCCCGCAGCCGGGTCGGGTTCGGCTCGTGTCGACGCTGACGGGTGACTGGGTGGATCCGGCGTCGATGACGGCGGACTACTGGTATGACAACCTGCGGCAGACCGTCCAGTTCGATGCCGCCGTCCGGGTCGCTATCGCCGCCGGGCACTCCACGTTCGTGGAGATCTCCCCGCATCCGGTGTTGACGATGCCGGTGACGGCGATCCTCGACGACGCCGGGGTCACCGGCCACACCCTGGGCAGCCTGCGGCGGGGTGACGACGACCCGACTCGACTCCTGACCAACCTGGCCACCGCGCACGCGATCGGCCTGCCCGTCGACCTGCGCACCGTGCTCGCCGAGACGGCGACCGTCGACCTGCCCACGTACGCGTTCGAGCACCAGCGGTTCTGGGTGGAGCCGCCCGCGCACCGGGCGCAGGACGTCGCCTCCGCCGGCCTCCAGGACGCCGGACACCCGCTGCTCAGCGCCACTCTCACCTTCCCCGACAGCGAGCGGATGGTGTTCACCGGCCGGCTGTCGGTGCGTACCCACCCGTGGCTCGGGGAGCACCGGGTGATGGACAACATCCTGCTGCCCGGCACCGCGTTCGTGGAGCTGGCGACGTACGCGGGCGAGCAGGCCGGCTGCCCGAGGGTGGACGAGCTGACCCTGCTCGCCCCGCTCGTCCTGCCCGCGCTGGGCTCCCTCCAGGTGCAGCTCACCGTCGCCGAACGCGACGACGACGGTCGCCGGGCCGTGCAGCTGCACTCCCGCCCGTACCGGGACGGCTCCGACGAGATCCTCGCCGACGTGGCCTGGACCTGCCACGCCACCGGCCTGCTCGCCCCGGCCCCGGCCGACCCGCCCGCCTTCGACCTCGGGGTGTGGCCGCCGCCCGGCGCGACCCCCGTCGAGAACGACGACTTCTACTCCGGCATCGAGGCGACCGTCTTCGGGTACGGGCCGGCGTTCCGCGGCCTGCGCGCCGCGTGGACCCGGGGCGACGAGGTCTTCGCCGAGGTGGAGCTGCCCGCCGACCACCACGCCGAGGCGGGCCGGTTCGGGGTGCACCCGGCGCTGCTCGATGGCGCGTTGCAGGCCATGTCGATCGGCGGCTTCCTCGGCCGGATGGGCGACGGCGGCGACGCCACCGTGCCCCGGCTGCCGTTCGCCTGGACCGGGGTGTCCCTGCTCGCCGCCGGGGCCACCGCCCTGCGGGTGCGGGTCAGCGCGGCAGGCGAGGTCGGGGTCGCCTTCCAGGTGGCCGACGCCACCGGCGCGCCGGTGCTGCACGCCGAGTCCCTGATCATGCGCCGGGTCTCCGGTGACTCCCTCGGCGCGGCCCGCTCCGGCCGGCACGAGTCGCTGTTCCAGGTGGACTGGCCGGCGCTGCCCGTGCCGACCGGCCCGGTGCCGGCGGCCACCCGCTGGGCGGTGCTCGGCGGCGACGACCTGACCCTCAGCGCAGCCTGCGAGTCGGCGGGCGCGCGGGTGCGCAGCGACGTCGACCTGGACTCGCTCGGCGACCTGCTCGCCGGGGGCGAACCCGCGCCCGAGGCCGTGATCGTCGGGGTCGGTGGCGGCGGGAACGACGACGCGGACCCGGGGCTCGCCGCGCAGGCGCGGGCCACGACGCACCGTACCCTCGCGGCGGTGCGGACCTGGCTCGCCGACGACCGGTTCGCCGGGTCCCGGCTGGTGCTGGTCACCCGCGACGCGGTCGCGGCGGGGGAGCGGCCGGCGGTCAACCTGGCCCAGGCCCCGGTGTGGGGCCTGCTGCGCACCGCGCAGCTCGAACACCCGGGCCGGCTGCAGCTGGTCGACCTCGACGCCGACCCGGCCAGCGCCGCCGCGTTGGCCCCCGCGATCGGCTCCGGCGAACCGCAGCTCGCGGTGCGGGCCGGCCAGGTGCGTGCGCCGCGCCTCGGCCGGGTCCCGGCGGGGGTGGAGCCGCTGCCCGGCGAAGTCGACCCCGACGGCACCGTGCTGATCACCGGCGGCACCGGCGTGCTGGGCCGGATCCTGGCCCGGCACCTCGCCACCACCCACGGCGTGCGGCACCTGCTGCTGGCCGGGCGGCGCGGCGCGGCGGCCGACGGCATCGGCGACCTCGTCGCCGAGCTGGCCGAGGCCGGCACGCGGGTGACCGTCGCCGCCTGCGACGCCGCCGACCCGGACGCGCTCGCGGCGCTGCTGGCCGGGGTGCCCGCCGCGCACCCGCTCACCGCCGTCGTGCACGCCGCCGGTGTCCTCGACGACGGCGTGCTGGAGTCGTTGACCCCCGAACGCGTCGACGCGGTGGCCGTGCCGAAGATCGACGCGGCGTGGCACCTGCACCGGCTCACCGCCGGCCTGGACCTCGCCGCATTCGTGCTGTTCTCCTCGGCGGCGGCCACGCTGGGCAGCGCCGGCCAGGCCAACTACGCGGCGGCCAACGCGTTCCTCGACGCGCTCGCCGCGCACCGGCGGGCCCGGGGGCTGCCCGGCATCTCCCTCGCCTGGGGCCTGTGGGAGCAGGCCAGCGGCATGACCGGCCACCTCGGCGACGCCGACGTGCGGCGCATCGCCGAGCAGGGCGCGGCGGGCCTGGCCACCGGGCAGGCCCTGGACCTCTTCGACGCGGCGTGGCGGCTCGACGCGGCGGCCGTCGTGCCGATGCGCCTGGACGTGTCGGCGCTGCGCGCCCAAGCCGAGGCCGGTGCCCTCGCGCCGCTGCTGCGGGCCCTGGTCCGGGCGCCGATGCGGCGCTCGGTCGACGCCGGCACCCGCACCGGCGGGGTGCCGCTGACCCAGCGGCTCGCCGGCCTGGCCGGCCCCGAACGGCTCAAGGTCGTGCTCGACGTGGTCCGGGCCAACATCGCCGCCGTCCTCGGTCACGCCAGCGCCGACGCCGTCGACCCGGGCCGGCTCTTCACCGACCTGGGCTTCGACTCGCTCACCGCCGTCGACCTGCGCAACCGGCTCAACGCCCTGTCCGGGCTGCGGCTGCCGGCGACGCTGGTGTTCGACTACCCGACGCCGGCCGCGCTCGCCGAGCGGCTGGCCGGCGACATCGCCGCCGACGCGGCCCCGTCCACCCAGCCCATCTTCTCCGGCATCGACACCGTGGAGAGCCTGCTCACCACCATCCCGCTCGACCCGGCGGCCCGGGACCGGTTCACCGCCCGCGTGCGGGACCTGCTCGCCAAGGCGACCGACCTCGCCGCCGGCCCCGCCGCGGAGCAGGACCGGCCCGATCTCGACGCGGCCAGCGACGACGAGATCTTCGACTTCATCAGCAAAGAGTTTGGAATCTCCTGAGATGACCGACTTCCGGATCGAGGCAGGTGCGACCCGATGAGCGACGACAAGCTGCGGTACTTCCTCAAGCGGGTGACCGCCGACCTGCACGACACGAAGCGCAAGCTGCAGACCGTCGAGGCCCGCGACACCGAGCCCCTCGCCATCGTTTCGATGAGCTGCCGCTTCCCCGGCGGCGTCCGGTCACCCGAGGACCTCTGGGAGATCGTCGCCGACGGCCGGGACGCCCTCACCGAGTTCCCGGCCGACCGGGGCTGGGACCTGGAGGCCCTCTACGACCCGGACCCGAACAAGCCGGGCAAGAGCTACACCCGCGTCGGCGGGTTCCTCGACGACGCCGGGGCGTTCGACCCGACCCTGTTCGGCATCTCGCCGCGCGAGGCCCTCGCCATGGACCCGCAGCAGCGGCTGCTGCTGGAGACGTCGTGGGAGGCCGTCGAGCGGGCCGGCATCGACCCCCTGTCGCTGCGGGGCAGCTCCACCGGCGTCTTCGTCGGCGTGAGCACCTCCAACTACGGCATGGGCCTGCCGAACGTCCCCGAGGGCGTCGACATGTACCTCGGCACCGGCAACACCACCAGCGTCGCGTCCGGCCGGATCTCGTTCACCCTCGGCCTCAACGGCCCGGCCGTCACCGTCGACACCGCCTGCTCGTCGTCGCTGGTCGCCCTGCACCTCGCCGTGAACGCGCTGCGCCGGGGCGAGTGCGACCTCGCCATCGCCGGTGGCGTCACCGTCATGGCCACCCCCGGCGTCTTCGTCGTCTTCTCCCGGCAGCGCGGCATGTCCGTCGACGGCCGGTGCAAGGCGTTCGCGGAGGGGGCGGACGGCACCGGCTGGGGCGAGGGCGGCGGCGTGCTCGTCGTCGAACGGCTCGCCGACGCCGAGCGCAACGGCCACCCCGTGCTCGCCGTGATCCGGGGCAGCGCCCTCAACCAGGACGGCGCGTCCAACGGCCTCACCGCCCCCAACGGCCCCTCCCAGCAGCGGGTCATCCGGGCCGCCCTCGCCAACGCCCGGCTCGGCACCGCCGACGTCGACATGGTCGAGGCGCACGGCACCGGCACCACCCTCGGCGACCCCATCGAGGCGCAGGCGCTCATCGCCACGTACGGCCAGGACCGCCCCGCCGACCGGCCGCTGTGGCTCGGCTCGGTCAAGTCGAACATCGGCCACACCCAGAGCGCCGCCGGCGTCGCCGGGATGGTCAAGATGGTGATGGCGCTGCGCAACGGCGTCATGCCGGAGACCCTGCACATCGACGAGCCGTCGAAGCACGTCGACTGGTCCGCCGGGGCGGTGTCCCTGCTCACCGAGCGTAAGCCGTGGCCCGAGCTGGACCGCCCCCGGCGCGGCGGCGTCTCCTCGTTCGGCGTCAGCGGCACCAACGCCCACGTGATCCTGGAGGAGTACCGGCCGCAGGCCGCCGCCCCGGACGCCGGGGAGGCCGTCGACACGGAGGCCGCCGAGGCGGAGACTGCCGCCGCCGCGCTCGTCGACTCGGACGTGACGGTGTGGCCCGTGTCCGCCCGGTCGAAGGCGGCCCTCGCCGGCCAGGCCGCCCGGCTCGCCGCCCACGTGCGGCAGCACGGCGACCTCGCCCCGGCGGCGGTCGGCTGGTCCCTGGCCACCACCCGGTCCACGTTCGACCACCGCGCCGCCGTCGTCGGCGCGGACGCCGGGGAGCTGCTGGCCGGGCTCGACGCCCTGGCCGCCGGCCAGCCGGCCGGCAACCTGGTCACCGGCACGGTCACCGGTTCCGGCGCGGGACCCGTCTTCGTCTTCCCCGGCCAGGGCGCGCAGTCGGCGCGGATGGCCGCCGGCCTGGTCGGCCGCACGCCCGTGTTCGACGCGAAGCTGGCCGAGTGCCAGCGGGCCCTCGCCCCCCACCTGGACGTCGACCTGGTGTCGGTGCTGACCGGCGACGACGAGTCGTGGCTGGAGCGGGTCGAGGTCGTGCAGCCGGTGCTGTGGGCCGTCGGCGTCGCCCTCGCCGCCGTGTGGCGGGCGGCCGGCGTCGTGCCGGACGCGGTCGTCGGCCACTCGCAGGGCGAGATCGGTGCCGCGTGTGTGGCGGGGATCCTGTCCCTGGACGACGCGGCGAAGACCGTCGCCCTGCGGTCGCGGGCCCTCGCCGTGCTGCGGGGCACCGGCACCATGGCGTCGGTGGACCTGTCCGCCGACGCGGTCACCGAACGCCTCGCCGCGTTCCCGGGCGTGGGTGTGGCCGCCGTGAACGGCCCGTCGACGGTGGTCGTGTCCGGCCCGCCGCAGCCCGTCGCGGACCTGGTGGACGCCTGCCAGGCCGACGGCATCCGGGCGCGCCTGATCCCGGTGGACTACGCGTCGCACTCCGCCGCCGTGCAGGACGTGGCCGAGCGGCTGCGCGCCGACCTGGCCGACGTCACCCCGCAGCCCGGCCACACCCGGCTCGTGTCGACGCTCACCGGCGACTGGGTCGACCCGGCGTCGATGACTGCCGACTACTGGTACGACAACCTGCGGCAGACCGTCCAGTTCGACGCGGCCGTCCGCGTCGCCGTGGCGGCTGGGCACTCCACGTTCGTGGAGATCAGCCCGCACCCGGTGCTCACCATGCCGGTCACCGCGATCCTCGACGACGCCGGGGTCACCGGCCACACCCTGGGCAGCCTGCGCCGGGGCGACGACGACCCGACCCGGCTGCTGACCAACCTGGCCACCGCGCACGCGATCGGCCTGCCCGTCGACCTCACCAGGGTCCTCGCCGAGGCCGAGGTGGTGCCGCTGCCCACGTACGCGTTCGACCATCAGCGGTTCTGGCTCGACGGCAGCGGCGGCGTCGACCTGGAGGCGCTGCTCCAGGGCGCGGCCAACCCCGACGACGCCGGCTTCTGGGCCGCCGTGGAACGCGGCGACCTCACCGCCCTCGCCGAGGCCGTCGCCACCGACGACACCCCCGCCTACGAGGCCCTCGACGCGCTCGGCCCCGCCCTGCCGCTGCTCACCTCCTGGCGGCGCAAGCGCCGCCGGCAGTCCGACATCGACAGCTGGCGCTACCAGGACACCTGGAAGCCGCTGACCGGCATCGCCAACCGGGGCATGAGCGGCACCTGGGTCGTGGTCCTGCCCACCGGCGACATCGTCGAGCCCTGGCAGGACGCCTGCGTCGAGGCCGTCACGGCGGCCGGCGCGACCGTCGTCGCCGTGCCCGTCTCCACCACCGACGCCGACCGCGACCTGCTCGGCAAGCTGCTGCGCGAGGCCCTCGCCGCCAGCGGCGGCGGCACCGACGAGCCCGCCGACGTGACCGGCGTGGTGTCGCTGCTCGCCTTCGACGAGCTGGTCCACCCGCTGCACCCGTCCGTGCCCGGCGGCTTCGCCGCCACCGTCGCGCTGTTCCAGGCCCTCGGCGACATCGGCCTGCGCGCCCCCATGTGGGCCGTCACCTCCGGCGCCGCCTCCGTCGGCCGCGCCGACCTGCTGCGCTCCCCGACGCAGGCCCTCGTCTGGGGCTTCGGCCGGGTCGCCGCCCTGGAACACCCGCAGCGCTGGGGCGGCCTCGTCGACCTGCCCGAGGCCGTCGACGAGCGCTGCGCAGGCCTGCTGGTCGCGGCCCTCACCGCCGCCGGAGACGAGGACCAGATTGCGGTACGCCCCGGCGGCCTCCTCGCCCGCCGGCTCACCCGCGTGCCGCTCGGCGACAGCCAGCCCGCCAACCCGTGGGAGCCCTACGGGACGGCGCTCGTCACCGGCGGCACCGGCGCCCTCGGCGGGCACGCCGCCCGCTGGCTGGCCCGCAGCGGCGTGCAGAACATCGTCGTCGCCAGCCGCCGCGGCATGAACGCGCCCGGCGCGCAGCAGCTCGTCGACGACCTCACCGCGCTAGGCGCGCAGGCCAGCGTCGTCGAGTGCGACGCCGCCGACCGCGACGCCCTCGCCGCGCTGATCGAGTCGATCCCGGCCGAGTATCCCCTCACCACGGTCGTGCACGCCTCCGCCGTCCTCGACGACGCCATGATCAACGACATCCGGCTGGACCAGATCGAACGGGTCCTCCAGGCCAAGGTCGACGTCGCGTACCACCTGCACGAGCTGACGCTCGACCTGGACCTGTCCGCGTTCGTCATGTTCTCCTCCTTCGCCGGCAGCGTCGCCAGCTCCGGCGTCGGCAACTACGCGCCCAGCAACGCGTTCCTCGACGCCCTCGCCCAGCACCGGCGGGGCCTCGGCCTGCCCGCCACCTCCATCGCCTGGGGCGCGTGGGCCGGCGGCGGCATGGCCGACGGGCCGCTCGGCGAGCTGCTGCACCGCCACGGCGTACCCGAAATGGCCCCCGACGCGGCCATCGCCGCCCTGCACCAGGCCGTCGACCACGGCGAGGCGTTCCTCACCATCGCCGACATCGCCTGGGAGCGGTTCTCCGTCGCCTTCACCGCCACCCGGCCCGGCCCGCTGATCAGCGACCTGCCGGACGTGCGGCGGCTCCAGGCGACCGAGCGGATCGCCACCGTGGAGACCGGCGACGGCCCCGACTCGCTCCAGGAGCGGCTCGCCGGGCTGCCCGCCGCCGACCGGCTCGCCGTGCTCCTCGGCCTCGTCCGCGGCCAGGTCGCCGCCGTGCTCAACTACCCGTCCGCCGAGTCGGTCGACGAGCACCGGGCGTTCCGCGAGCTGGGCTTCGACTCCGTCACCGCCGTCGAGCTGCGCAACCGGCTCGGCTCCGCCACCGGCGTCGCCCTGCCCGTCACCCTCGTCTTCGACTACCCGACGCCGACGACGCTGGCGGAATACCTCTTCGCCGAGGTCGCCCACGACGACGTGGTCACCCCGACGGTCCTCCTCGACGACCTCGACCGGATCGCCGACAGCCTCGACGTCGTGGCGCGCGACGAGGCCGCCCGGGTGCGGGCCACCGTACGCCTCCAGGCGATGCTCTCCCGCCTCGGCCAGGCCGGCGGCGGCGCCGACATCGGCCGGCACCTCGACGACGCCACCGACGACGAACTGTTCGCGATGGTGGACAAGGACCTCGGCATCTCCTGATCCGCCCGGCTCACCCCCGTCCCTTGCGAGGAAGCGGCACCCCGATGGCCAATGAAGACAAGCTCCGCGACTACCTCAAGCGGGTCATGGCTGATCTCCACGACACCCGCCGCCGGCTCAGTGAGGCGCAGTCCCAGGAACTGGAGCCGGTCGCGATCGTGGCGATGAGCTGCCGCCTGCCCGGCGGGGTGCGCAACCCCGACGACCTGTGGGAGCTGCTGAGCCAGGGCCGGGACGCCGTCGCCCCGTTCCCCGCCGACCGGGGCTGGGACGTCGAACGGCTCTACCACCCCGACCCCGACCACCCGGGCACCTCGTACGCCCGCGAGGGTGGGTTCATCGACGGCGCCGGCGACTTCGACTCCGCGTTCTTCGGCATCTCGCCCCGCGAGGCGTTGACCATGGACCCGCAGCAGCGGCTGCTGCTGGAGACGTCCTGGGAGGCCGTCGAGGCCGCCGGCATCGACCCCGCCTCGCTGCGCGGCAGCCGCACCGGCGTGTTCGTCGGCACCAACGGGCAGGACTACGGGACCCTGCTGATGATGTCGCCCGACGGCGACGAGGGCCACTCGATGACCGGCGGCGCGGCGGCCGTCGCGTCCGGCCGGGTGTCGTACACCCTCGGCCTCGAAGGGCCGGCCGTCTCCATCGACACGGCCTGCTCGTCGTCGCTGGTCGCGCTGCACCTCGCCGTGCAGGCGCTGCGGGCGGGGGAGTGCGACCTCGCCCTGGCCGGCGGCGTGACCGTCATGGCCACCCCCGGCCTCTACATCGGGTCCAGCCGGCAACGCGCCCTCTCCCCGGACGGGCGGTGCAAGTCGTTCGCCGCCGCCGCCGACGGCGCCGGCTTCTCCGAGGGCGTCGGCTGGCTGCTGGTCGAGCGACTGTCGGACGCGCGGCGTCACGGCCACCAGGTCCTCGCCGTCGTACGCGGCTCCGCCGTCAACCAGGACGGCGCGTCCAACGGCCTCACCGCCCCGAACGGGCCCGCGCAGCAGCGGGTGATCAGCCAGGCCCTCGCCTCGGCCCGCCTGTCCATCGCCGACGTGGACGTGGTGGAGGCACACGGCACGGGCACCACTCTCGGCGACCCGATCGAGGCGCAGGCGCTCCTGGCCACGTACGGGCAGGACCGGGGCGACGCCGCGCCGCTGCTGCTCGGCTCGGTGAAGTCGAACATCGGGCACGCCCAGGCGGCGGCCGGCGTGGCCGGCGTGATCAAGATGGTCCTCGCGATGCGGCACGGCGTCGTCCCGGCGACGCTGCACGTGGACGCCCCGTCGCCGCACATCGACTGGTCTGCGGGTGCGGTGGAGTTGGTCACCGAGGCGACGCCGTGGCCGCAGACGGGTCGTACGCGGCGGTCGGCGGTGTCGTCGTTCGGCATCTCCGGCACCAACGCCCACGTCATCCTCGAACAGCCCGACGAGTCCGCCGACGCGTCGGCCGGGGCCCGCTCGCCGGGGCTGGTCGACGCGGACGTGACGGTGTGGTCGGTGTCGGCCCGGTCGAAGGTGGCCCTGGCTGGTCAGGCCGAGCGGCTGGCCGCGTACGTGCGGGAGCACGGCGTGCTGGACACCGCGGCGGTCGGTTGGTCCCTTGCCACGACGCGGTCGACGTTCGACCAGCGGGCCGCCGTGGTCGGCGCGGGTGTCGAGGAGTTGCTCGCCGGTCTGGACGCCCTGGCGAGTGGTGTGCCGGCGGGCAACATGGTGTCCGGTGTGGCCGCCTCGCCGGGTGCGGGTCCGGTGTTCGTGTTCCCGGGTCAGGGTGCGCAGTCGGCACGCATGGCGGCCGGCCTGGTGGGTCGCACGCCCGTCTTCGACGGGAAGCTGGCCGAGTGTCAGCGGGCCCTCGCCCCGCATCTCGACGTGGATCTCGTGTCGGTGTTGACGGGGGACGACGAGTCGTGGTTGGAGCGGGTGGAGGTGGTGCAGCCGGTCCTGTGGGCCGTGGGCATCGCCCTGGCCGCCGTCTGGGAGCACGCGGGCGTTAGCCCGCAGGCGGTGGTCGGCCACTCCCAAGGTGAGATCGGCGCTGCCTGTGTCGCAGGGATCCTGTCCCTCGACGACGCGGCGAAGACCGTCGCGTTGCGGTCGCGGGCCCTGGCGGTGTTGCGGGGGACGGGTGCGATGGCGTCGGTGGATCTGTCCGCCGACGCGGTGGCCGAACGTCTCCCCGCGTTCCCGGGTGTGGGTGTGGCCGCCGTGAACGGTCCTGGCACGGTGGTGGTGTCGGGTCCGCCGCAGCCGGTCGCGGACCTGGTGGACGCCTGCCAGGCCGAGGGGATCCGGGCGCGGCTGATCCCGGTGGACTACGCGTCGCATTCCCCGTCGGTGCAGGACGTCGCCGAGCGGCTGCGCGCCGATCTGGCCGACGTCGCCCCCCAGCCGGGCCGGGTCCGGCTCGTGTCGACGCTCACCGGCGACTGGGTCGAGCCGGAGAGCATGACGGCGGACTACTGGTACGACAACCTGCGGCAGACCGTCCAGTTCGACGCCGCCGTCCGCGTCGCTATCGCCGCCGGGCACACCACGTTCGTGGAGATCAGTCCGCATCCGGTGTTGACGATGCCGGTGACGGCGATCCTCGACGACGTCGGGGTCACCGGCCACACCCTGGGCAGCCTGCGGCGGGGTGACGACGACCCGACGCGGCTGCTGACCAACCTGGCCACCGCGCACGCGATCGGCCTGCCCGTCGACCTGCGCACCGTGCTCGCCGAGACGGCGACCGTCGACCTGCCCACGTACGCGTTCGACCACCACCGGTACTGGCCCGCCCCGCCGCTGTTCCTCACCCAGGGCGAGGCCGCGCCCGACATCGACCGGTGGCGGTACCGGATCACCTGGCCCGCCCTGCCCGACCTGCCGCTGACCTGGCTCGCCGGGACGTGGCTGGTGCCCCTGCCCGCCGGCACGGCCGACGACCCGCTGGTCGCCGGGGTGCTCGGCGCGCTCGGCAACTTCGGCGCGGACGTCGTACCCGTCGAGGTGGACGCCGCCGCCGACGCCGCGACCCTCGCCGACGGGCTGCGCGCCGCGCTGCCGGCGGACGGTCCGGCGGCCGTGCTGTCCCTGCTCGGCCTCGACGGGCGGGCGCACCCCGACCACCCGGCCACCCCGCTCGGCGTCACCGGGACGGTCGCGCTGGTGCAGGCGCTCGGGACGCTCGGCGTCGAGGCCCCGCTGTGGTGCGCGACCCGGGGGGCCGTCGCCGTCGCCGCCGACGACCAGCCGCCGCACCCCACGGCCGCCGCCGTCTGGGGCCTCGGCCGCGCCGTCGCCCTGGAACACCCCGGCCGCTGGGGCGGCCTGATCGACCTGCCCGACAGCCTCGACGCGCACGCCGGTGCCCTGCTCTGCGCGGCGCTCGGCGACACCGGCGGCGAGGACCAGCTCGCCGTCCGCGACTCCGGGGTGTACGCCCGCCGGCTCACCCGGATCACCGACCCCGAGCCGGCCACCCCCGGCGACCCGGTCCGCTCCGAGAGGGCCGGCGACGCCGAGACGGCCGCAGCCGTCAGCTCCGACTCGGCCGGCGACGCCTCCTCCGCCCCCGACGCGGCCCGGCACGCCGCCGACGGCGGTTGGCGGATGCGCGGCACCGTGCTGATCACCGGCGGCACCGGCGGCCTCGGCGGGCACCTCGCCCGCTGGGCCGCCCGCCACGGCGCGGCGCACCTGCTGCTGGCCAGCCGGCGTGGCCCCGACGCCCCGGGCGCGGCCGAGCTGGAGGCCGAGCTGACCGACCTCGGCGTACGGGTCACCGTCGCCGCCTGCGACGTCACCGACCGCGCCCAGCTCGCCACCCTGCTCGCCGCCGCACCGGCCGACGCGCCGCTGAGCGCCGTGCTGCACACCGCCGCCGTCCTCGACGACGGCATCGTCGACACGGCCACCCCGCTGCGCCTGCACACCGTCGCCGCGCCCAAGTGCGTCGCCGCCGACCACCTCGACGAGCTGACCCGCGACCTCGACCTCGACGCGTTCGTGCTGTTCTCCTCCGTCGCCGGCACCACCGGCAACGCCGGCCAGGGCGCGTACGGGGCGGCGAACGCCTACCTCGACGCCCTCGCCGAGCGGCGACGCGCGCAGGGCCGGCCCGCCCTGTCCGTGGCGTGGGGGGCGTGGAGCGGGGCCGGACTGCCCGCCGACAACGAGCGCGCCCAGCAGCGGCTGCGCCGGGGCGGCATGGTCGGCATGGACCCCGACCTGGCCGTCGAGGCCCTCGCCCGCGCGCTGCGCCGGGGCGAGACGACGACGCTGATCGCCGACATCGACTGGGCCCGGTTCGCGCCCGCATTCACCCTGGTCCGGCCCAGCCCCCTGATCGGCGACCTGCCCGAGGTGGTCGAGGCGGCCCGGCCGGCCGCCGCGCCGGACGCCGAGGAGGAGGCGGACGCGCCGTCGGGTGCGCTCGCCCGCCGGCTCGCCGGGCTGTCCCGGGCCGACCGCGCCGAGGCGCTGCTGGAGCTGGTCCGCCAGTGCGCGGCGACCGCGCTGGGCTACGGCTCGGCCGACGACGTGCCGGCCACCCGCCCGTTCCGGGACCTGGGGCTGGACTCGCTGACGGCCGTGGACATGCGCAACTTCCTGGCCACCGCCACCGACCTGCGGCTGCCCGCCACGCTCGCGTTCGACTACCCGAATCCGACGGTGCTCGCCGCGCACCTGGCGGAGCTGCTCACCGGCGCCGACCCCGAGCCGGCGGCCCCCGCGCCGGCCGCCGCGCCCGTGGACGACGAGCCCATCGCGATCGTCGCGATGAGCTGCCGGCTGCCCGGCGGCGCGGACAACCCGGAGCAGCTGTGGCAGCTCCTCGCGGCCGGCGGCGACGCGATCGGCGAGTTCCCCACCGACCGGGGCTGGGACCTCGACCGGCTGTTCGACTCCGACCCGGAGAACGAGGGCACCAGCTACGCCCGGGAGGGCGGCTTCGTCACCGGCGTCGCCGACTTCGACCCCGTCTTCTTCGGCATCAGCCCCCGCGAGGCCCTCGCCATGGACCCGCAGCAGCGGCTGCTGCTGGAGGCGTCCTGGGAGGCCATCGAGCGGGCCGGCATCGACCCGCAGGCCCTGCGGGGCACCCCCACCGGCGTGTTCGTCGGCACCAACTACCAGGACTACCGCAACCTGATGTTCAGCGCCGAGGGCGCCGAGGGGCACCTGATGACCGGCAACGCCGGCAGCGTGCTCTCCGGCCGGGTGTCGTACACCCTCGGGTTGGAGGGGCCCGCCGTGTCGGTCGACACGGCCTGCTCGTCGTCGCTGGTCGCCCTGCACTGGGCCTGCCAGGCGCTGCGCCAGGCGGAGTGCTCCATGGCCCTCGTCGGCGGCGTCACCGTCATGTCCACCCCCGGCGTGTTCGTCGGCTTCAGCCGGCAGCGGGGACTGGCCCCGGACAGCCGGGTCAAGGCGTTCGCGTCGGCCGCCGACGGCACGAGCTGGGGCGAGGGGCTGGGCGTGCTGCTGGTGGAGCGGCTGTCCGACGCCCGCCGCAACGGCCACCCCGTGCTCGCGGTGATCCGGGGCTCCGCCGTCAACCAGGACGGCGCGTCCAACGGGCTGACCGCCCCGAACGGGCCGTCGCAGCAGCGGGTCATCCGGCAGGCCCTGGCCAACGCCGGGCTCACCGCCGCCGACGTGGACGCCGTCGAGGCGCACGGCACCGGCACGAAGCTGGGCGACCCGATCGAGGCGCAGGCGCTGCTCGCCACGTACGGGCGGGAGCGCCCCGCCGACCAGCCGCTGTGGCTCGGCTCGATCAAGTCGAACATCGGCCACACCCAGGCCGCCGCCGGGGTCGCCGGCATCATCAAGATGGTCCTCGCGCTGCGCTACGGCTTCCTGCCGGCGACCCTGCACGTCGACGAGCCCACCGACCAGGTGGACTGGAGCGTCGGCGCGGTCGAGCTGCTCACCGAGGGCCGGCCCTGGCCGGTCACCGGCCACCCGCGCCGGGCCGCAGTCTCCTCCTTCGGCATCAGCGGCACCAACGCGCACACCATCCTGGAGCAGGCCCCCGACGAGCCCGCCCCGGTCGCGCCGGCCGGCGACCCGGGCCGGCTGCCGGTGGTGCCGGTGCTGCTGTCGGCGCGTACCCCGGCGGCCCTCGCCGCCCAGGCCGGGCCGTGGGCCGACCAGCTCACCGGGCCGGAGGCCCCGCCGATGGTCGACGTCGGCTGGTCGTCGGCGGTGTCCCGGGCCGACCTGGACCACCGGGCCGTCGTCCTGGCCGCCGACCGGATCGCCCTGCGCACCGGGCTGCGCGCCCTCGCCACCGGCGACGACTCGCCGCTGCTGGTCACCGGGGCCGTCGCGCCCCGCCCGAAGGTGGCGTACCTGTTCTCCGGGCAGGGCGCGCAGCGGGCCGGGATGGGCCGCGAGCTGGCCGAGGCGTTCCCCGTCTTCGCCGCCGCCCTCGACGAGGTCTGCGCCGCCTGCGACCCGCACCTGCCCGGGCCGCTGCGGCCGGTGCTGTTCGCCGAGCCCGGCACCGCCGACGCGGCGCTGCTCGACCGCACCGAATACACCCAGCCCGCGCTGTTCGCCGTCGAGGTGGCCCTGTTCCGGCTCCTCGACGCGTGGGGGCTGCGGCCCGACGCGGTCGCCGGGCACTCCATCGGCGAGTTCGCCGCCGCCCACGCCGCCGGGGTGCTGTCGCTGGCCGACGCCGCCGCGCTGGTCGCCGCCCGGGGCCGGCTCATGCAGGCCCTGCCCGACGGCGGGGCGATGCTCGCCGTCGCCGCCGCCGAGGCCGACGTGCTCGCCTCGCTCGGCGACCGCGCCGACCGGGTCTCCGTCGCCGCCGTCAACGGCCCCGCCGCCGTGGTGCTCTCCGGCGCCGGCGACGCCGTCGAGGAGCTGGCCGCCGAGTGGGCCGCCCGGGGCGTACGGGTGCGGCGGCTCGCCGTCAGCCACGCCTTCCACAGCCCGCTGATGGAGCCGGTGCTCGCCGACCTCGCCGCCGTCGCCGGGCGGCTGGACTGGCAGGCACCGACCGTGCCGATGGTCTCCACGGTCACCGGCGCGCCCGTCGGCGCGGACGAGCTGGCCGACCCGGCGTACTGGGCGCGGCACGCCCGCGACGCCGTACGCTTCGCCGACGCCGTCGCGGCCCTGCGCGGGCAGGGCACCACCGCGTACGTCGAGATCGGCCCCGACGGGGTGCTCACCGCGCTCACCCAGGCCGTCCTCGCCGAGGGCGCCCCGGCCGGCGGGCGGGCCCCGCTGGTCGCGCCGACCCTGCGCCGGGACCGCCCCGAGCCGGCGGCCCTGCTGCGGGCCGTCGCCGCCCTGCACACCCACGGCGTCAGCCCCGACTGGCCCACCCTGTACGCCGAGACCGGCGCGCAGCGCGTCGACCTGCCCACGTACGTGTTCGACCGGCAGCGGTACTGGCCGGAGCCGCCGCCGTGGGCCACCGCCGGCCCCGCCGCGGGCGACGGCGACGCCGACGACACCGAGGTGGAGCGCCGGTTCTGGGCGGCCGTCGACGCCGAGGACCTCGACTCCCTGGCCCGCGAGCTGGACGTCGACCGCGACCAGCCGTTCGGGGCGGTGCTGCCGGCCCTGTCGGCGTGGCGGCGGCGCGGCCGGGAACGGTCCCTCGTGGACGCCGCCCGCTACCGGGCGGTCTGGGAGCCCCTCGCGGCCACCCCGGAGCCGCAGGAGCCCGGCCACTGGCTGGTGCTGCTGCCCGCCGACCGGGTCGACGACCCCGTCCTGGACTCCTGCACCTGGACCCTCGGCACCGACGTGACCACCGTCGGCGTCGACCTCGCCGCCGACCCCGACGAGCTGGGCGGGCAGCTCGCCGACGTGCTCGGCGAGGCCCTCGACGCCGCCGAGGGGACCCTGTCGGTGCTGTCCTTCCTCGGCCTGGACGACGCCCCGCACGCCGAGCACCCGGCGCTGCCGCGCGGCCTCGCCGCGACCGTCCAGCTGCTCCAGGAGCTCGCCGACCGCGACGCGGCGGCCCGACTGTGGTGCGTCACCCAGGGTGCCGTCGGCACCGGCGACGGCGACGCGCCCGCCAACCCCCGGCAGGCGACGCTGTGGGGCCTGGGCCGGGTGGCGGCGCTGGAGCAGCCGGCCCGCTGGGGCGGACTGGTCGACCTGCCCGCCACGATCGACAGCTGGGCCGCGATGCGGCTCGGCAACGTCCTCACCGGCGGCGTCGCCGAGGACCAGCTCGCCGTCCGCGAGTCCGACGTGCTGGTACGCCGCCTCGCCCCGGCCGGCACCGCCGGGGAACCCGAGCCGTGGCAGCCCCGGGGCACCGTGCTGATCACCGGCGGCACCGGCGCGCTCGGCGGGCACGTGGCCCGCTGGGTGGCCGCCGCCGGCGCGCAGCGGGTGGTGCTGACCAGCCGCCGCGGCACCGACACCCCCGGCGCGGCGGAGCTGCTGGCCGAGCTGACCGCCCTCGGCGTCGACTGCCGGGTCGCCCGGTGCGACGCCGCCGACCGGGCCGGCATGACCGACCTGATCGCCGACCTGCGCCGCGACGGGCCGCCGCTGCGCGCCGTGGTGCACGCCGCCGGGGTCAGCGAGGTGGTGCCGCTGACCGACACGACGCTGGAGGACCTCGCGTACGTCATCGCCCCGAAGCTCGTCGGCGCGGAGCTGCTCGACGAGCTGCTCGACGGCGTCGAGCTGGACGCGTTCGTGCTGTTCTCGTCCATCGCGGCGGTGTGGGGCAGCGGCGGGCAGGGCGCGTACGCCGCCGGCAACGCCCACCTCGACGCGCTCGCCGAGGCCCGCCGCGGCCGGGGCCTGCCCGCCACGTCGGTGGCGTGGGGGCCGTGGACCGAGTCGGGCATGTTCTCCGACGGCGCGCCGGAGCAGCTGCGCCGCCGGGGCCTGCGGGTCATGCCGCCGGGCGTGGCGCTGGCCGGGCTGCGGCACGCCCTCGCCGCCGGGGACACCTGCGTCACCGTCGCCGACGTCGACTGGGCCACCTTCCACCCGCTGTTCACCGCGCTGCGGCCCAGCCCGCTGCTGGCCGACCTGCCGGCCGTGCACGCGCTGACCGCCGCCCCGGCCGCCGCGCCGGACCCGGCCGCGCCCGCCGGCCGGGACCTGCTCGCCGGGCTGCGGTCGCTGCCCGGCCAGGAGCGGCGGGCCGCGCTGCTGGAGATGGTGCGGGTGGACGCGGCGAAGGTCCTCGGCCACTCCTCCGCCGACGCGATCGAAACCGACCGGGGCTTCCTCGACCTCGGCTTCGACTCGCTGACCGCCGTGGAGCTGCGCAACCTGCTCACCGCCGCGACCGGCCACGACCTGCCCACCACGGTCGTCTTCGACTACCCGACCCCGGCGGGCCTCGCCGACCACCTGCACGAGGAGCTGTTCGGCGCCGAGGCCGGGCCGGACGCCGGCCCCGCCGTGGGCGGCACCGGCGACGAGGAGCAGGTGCGGCGGGTCCTCGCCGCGATCCCGCTGGACCAGCTGCGCCAGGCCGGCCTGCTCGAACAGCTCCTCCAGCTCGCGCACACGGTCACCGGCCCGGCCGCGCCGGCCGCCCCGGCCGCCCCCGAGACGGAGATCCGCGAACTCGACGTCGCCGGCCTGGTCCGGATGGCCCTGGAAGGCACCGACTCGTGACCCGGCCCGCCCCAAGGAGCCCCGAATGAGCGTCTCGCTGGACGAGGTCGTCAGCGCGCTGCGCGCGTCCCTGCTCGACAACCAGAAGCTGCGCCAGCAGAACCAGCAGCTCGCCGCCACGCTCGGCGAACCGGTGGCGATCATCGGGATGAGCTGCCGGTTCCCCGGCGGGGTCGACTCGCCGGAGCGGCTGTGGGACCTCGTCGCCGCCGGCACCGACGCCATGGCCCCGTTCCCCGGCGACCGGGGCTGGAACATGGACGCGCTCTACGACGCCGACCCGGCCAGCCGGGGCACCTCGTACGTGCGCGACGGCGGGTTCCTCTACGACGCCGGGGACTTCGACGCCGCGTTCTTCGGCATCAGCCCCCGCGAGGCCCTCGCCATGGACCCGCAGCAGCGGCTGCTGCTGGAGGCCGCGTGGGAGACGTTCGAGCGGGCCGGGATCGACCCGACGACGCTGCGCGGCGCGCCCACCGGCGTGTACGCGGCCACCAGCAGCCAGGGCGACTACGCGGCCCTGCTGTCCGGGGTCGGCGGCGGCGTCGAGGGCTACCTCGGCACCGGCAGCGCCGCCGCCGTGGCCAGCGGCCGCATCTCGTACGCCCTCGGCCTGGAGGGCCCGGCCATCACCGTCGACACGGCCTGCTCGTCGTCGCTGGTGGCGCTGCACCTGGCCTGCCAGGCGCTGCGGCTCGGCGAGTGCACCCTCGCCCTGGCCGGCGGGGTGTCGGTGATGGCCACCCCGACGGTCTTCGTGGAGTTCTCCCGCCAGCGGGGCCTGTCCACCGACGGGCGGTGCAAGTCGTTCGCCGCCGCCGCCGACGGCACCGGCTGGTCCGAGGGCGTCGGCATGCTGCTCGTCGAGCGGCTCTCCGACGCCCGCCGCAACGGCCACCGGGTCCTCGCCGTGATCCGGGGCAGCGCCGTCAACCAGGACGGGGCCAGCAGCGGCCTCACCGCCCCCAACGGCCCCTCGCAGCGCCGGGTCATCCGCCAGGCCCTCGCCAACGCCGGGCTCACCGCCGCCGACGTCGACGTCGTCGAGGCGCACGGCACCGGCACCACCCTCGGCGACCCGATCGAGGCGCAGGCGCTGCTCGCCACGTACGGCAAGGATCGGGGCGACGCCGCGCCGCTGCTGCTCGGCTCGGTGAAGTCCAACATCGGCCACACCCAGGCCGCAGCCGGCGTCGCCGGGGTGATCAAGATGGTGCTCGCCATGCGGCACGGGGTGCTGCCGCCCACCCTGCACGTCGACGAGCCCACCCCGCACGTCGACTGGTCCGCCGGGGCGGTGACCCTGCTGACCGAGACCACCCCGTGGCCGGACACCGGCCGGCCCCGCCGCGCCGGGGTGTCCGCGTTCGGGGTCAGCGGCACCAACGCGCACACCATCGTCGAGCAGGCCGACCCCGCCGACGCCGAGCCCACCCGGCCGGCCGGGCCGCCCGCCCCGCCGGTGCCGTGGATCGTCTCCGCCCGCTCCGCCCCGGCCCTCGCCGGGCAGGCCCGCCGGCTGCTCGACCACCTCGCCGCCCACCCCGACCTGGCCCCGGCCGACGTGGCGTACTCGCTGGTCACCACCCGGGCCGCCCTGCCGCACCGGGCCGCCGTCACCGGCGACGACGCCGACGCGCTGCGCGCCGGCCTGCGCGCCGTCGCCGAGGACCGGCCGGCCCCCCACGTGGTACGCGGCGTGGCCCGCCCCGCCGGCAAGCTCGCCTTCCTGTTCACCGGGCAGGGCGCGCAGCGCCCTGGCATGGGCGCGGAGCTGCACCGCCGGTTCCCCGTCTTCGCCGCCGCGTTCGACGAGGTGGCCGCCGAACTCGACCGGCACCTGCCCCGCCCGCTGCGCGAGGTCGTCTTCGCCGCGCCGGGCACCCCCGAGGCGGCCCTGCTGGACCGCACCGAGTTCACCCAGCCGGCGCTGTTCGCGTACGAGGTGGCCGCGTACCGGCTGGTCACCGCGTGGGGGCTGCGCCCGCAGCAGCTCCTCGGGCACTCCGTCGGCGGGCTGGCCGCCGCGCACGTCGCCGGGGTGCTGTCGCTGGCCGACGCCGCCGCGCTGGTGGCCGCCCGGGGCCGGCTCATGCAGGCCCTGCCCGACGGCGGGGCGATGCTGGCGGTGCGGGCGTCCGAGGCCGAGGTGGCCCCGCTGCTCGACGGCCGGGTCGCCCTGGCCGCCGTGAACGGCCCCGCGTCGGTGGTGCTCTCCGGCGACGCCGACGCGGTGGCGGCGGCCGGCGAACGGCTCGCCGCGCAGGGCCACCGGACCCGCCCGCTGCGGGTCAGCCACGCCTTCCACTCCGCCCGGATGGACGCGATGCTGGCCGACTTCCGGGTGGTCGCCGAGAAGGTCACCTGGCATCCGCCGGCCGTGCCGCTGGTCTCCGACCGCACCGGGGCCCCGCTGAGCGCCGCCGAGGCCACCGACCCCGGCTACTGGGTCGACCACGTCCGGGACACCGTCCGCTTCCACGCCGGCCTGGCCACCCTCGCCGCCGCCGGGGCCGGCACCTTCCTGGAGCTGGGCCCCGACGGCGCGCTCACCGCCCTGGGCCGGGAGTGCCTGCCGGACGCCGACGCGGCGGCGTTCGCGCCCGTCGGCCGCCGGGACCAGCCGGAGGCGGCCACCCTGCTCGCCGCGCTCGCCGCCGTCGACCTGCGCGGGGCGGGCGTCGACTGGGCCGCGCCCTTCGCCGGCACCGACGCCGCCCGGGTGGACCTGCCCACCTACGCGTTCCACCACGAGCGGTACTGGCCGGAGCCGCCGGTGCTGCACCTCGCGCCCCGACCGGCGTCCGACGCCGCCGAGGAGACGCCGGCCGGCGAGCCGGTCGTCGACCCGGCGCGGCTGCTGCGGGACCGGCTCGTCGCGAGCGCGGTCGGCGACCGGCACCGGATCCTGCTCGACCTGGTCCGGGCCCACGTGGCGACCGTGCTCGGGCACGCCTCGCCCGGGGCGATCGAGGCCGACCGGGACTTCCTGGAGCTGGGCTTCGACTCGCTGACCGCGCTGGAGCTGCGCGACGCGCTGCGCCAGGAGACCGGGGCGGAGCTGTCGGCCACCCTGCTGTTCGACCACCCCACCCCGACGGCGCTGGCCCGGCACCTGCTCGGCCAGCTGCTCGGCGCGGCCGGCGACGCGGCGGCCGGCGACGGCACGCCGGAGGGGGCCGGCGGCATCCTCGGCGGACTGTTCCGCGAGCCCAAGGCCCGCGAGGACGCCGCCGGATACGCCGAGCTGCTGGTCAAGCTCGCCCAGTTCCGCCCCAGCTTCACCGAGCCCGGCCAGCTCAGCCGCCCGGCGGCGATCCTGCGGCTCGCCGAGGGCGGCACCGGCGCGGCCCCGATCGTGTTCTGTTGCACCATGTCGCTGCTCTCCGGCCCGCACGAGTACGCCCGCGTCGCCGCCGGCTTCCGGGGCCACCGCGACGTGTGGGCGCTGCCCAACCCCGGCTTCGCCGTCGGCGAGGAACTCCCCGCCGACCTGGACGCGCTGCTGCGGGTGCACGCCGACACGGTGCTGCGGACGGTCGGCGGCGGCCCGTTCGTCCTCGCCGGACACTCCGGCGGCGCGATGGTCGCCAACGTGCTCGCCCGGGAGCTGGAACGGCAGGGCCGGCCGCCCGCCGCGGTGGTGCTGATGGACACCTACCCGGCCGACAGCGAGGTGCTCGGCGGCTGGACGGGGCAACTGCTCGACGGGATGGTCGAGCGGGACAGCGCGTACACGCCGATGGACGACTACCGCACCACCGCCTGGGCCGGCTACCTGCCGCTGTTCCTCACCTGGCAGCCCGCCCCGATGGACTCGGCGACGCTGCTGGTGCGGGCCACCCGGCCGCTGGGGCAGTGGCACGGCGAACCCGACGGGTGGCGGTCGCGGTGGCCGTACCCGCACGAGGCGGTGGACGCCGACGGTGACCACTTCACCATGGTCGGCGAGCGGGGCCCCGACCTGGCCGCCACCGTGCAGCGGTGGCTGGCCGACCGGGGCCTGTGACACCGCCCCTGGCCTGCCCCTAGCACCCCCTAACGAAGCGATTGACATCTGTCCCAGCAGGGACCAGGACGGGAGCATGGCGACGTGGACGAGGCAGTGGTGGTCGAGGAGCTGGTCAAGCGCTACCAGCCCAACATGCCGCCGGCGGTGGACGGGCTGAGCTTCTCCGTCGCCGCCGGTGAGGTCTTCGGTCTGCTCGGGCCGAACGGCGCGGGCAAGACCACGACGATCGGGGTGCTGACGACCCGGGTGCGGGCCACCTCGGGGCGGGCGGTCGTGTGCGGGGCGGACGTCGTCCGCTCGCCGGCCGCGGCCCGGCAACTGCTGGCGGTGGTGCCGCAGCGGGTCAACCTGGACCGGGCGCTGACCGTCCGGCAGAACCTGCTGTTCCACTCGGCGTACCACCGGGTGTCCCGGTCGGTGCGCACGAAGCGGGCCGACGAGCTGCTGGAGCAGATGGGCCTGAAGGACTTCGCGAACGCCCGCACGGACTTCCTCTCCGGCGGCCTGGCGCAGCGCACGATGATCGCGCGGGCGCTGATGCACGCGCCGAAGGTGCTCTTCCTCGACGAGCCGTCCGGCGGCCTCGACCCGCAGTCGCGGCTGTTCGTGCACGACCGGATCGCCGAGCTGAAGCAGGCCGGCGTGACCGTCGTGGTGACCACCCACGACATGGACGAGGCGGAGAAGCTCTGCGACCGGGTCGGCATCGTCGACCACGGCAAGCTGCTCACCCTGGACACCCCGGCGGCGCTCACCCGCACCCTGCCGGGCAGCAGCACGCTGACCCTGGTGGTGGCCGCCGGCGCCCCCGCCGAGGACGTGCAGGCGGCGCTGGGCAACGTCGCCGACGTGGAGCGCGTCGAGCGGCTGCGCGCCGGCGGCCCGCCCGGCGGGATGCCGATGTTCCCCGGGATGCCGCCGATGCCGGTGCCGGACGCCCCCGCCGACCCGGACGCCACGTTGTCGTTCCGCCTCTACACCGGCACCGCGCCGGCCAACGCCGTGCCGATGGCGCTGAAGATCCTCACCGACCTGCGCTGCGAGGTCCGCGACCTCAGCATCGGCCAGCCGAGCCTCGAAGACGTCTTCATCCACCTGACCGGAAGGGAACTTCGGTGAGCGTCACCGCACCCGCCACCCCGTCGACCGCCGTGGCGCCGGCCGCGCCGGTGCGCGGGCTGGACCAGCTCGCCACCTTCCGGGCGGTGCTCTGGCGCGACATGTTCGTCACCAGCCGGGAACTGGGCGCATTCTTCGCCCAGGTGTTCCTCCAGCCGCTGTTCATGCTGCTGATCTTCGGCAAGGTCCTCACCAGCCTCGGCTACGCCAGCAACGACTTCGCCAACGTGCTGCTGCCCGGCGTCATCGCGCTCAACGCGTTCCTCATCGGCCTGGAGAACACCGCCCTGCCGATGGTGATGGACTTCTCCTTCACCCGCGAGATCGAGGACCGGCTGCTGTCGCCGATGGCGATCCCGCTGGTCGCGTTCGAGAAGATCGTCTTCGGGGCGATCCGGGGCGTCATCGCCGGCGTGGTGCTGATCCCCATCGGCATGCTGATGCTCGGCGTCACGTGGCCGCTGTCGACGCTGCTGCCGGTGCTCGGGGTGCTCACCGCCGGGGCGATGGTCGGCGCGGCCATGGGCCTGACGTTCGGCACGCTCGTTCCGCCGCACCGCATCCAGATCATGTTCACCGTGACGATGACCCCGCTGATGTTCACCGGCGCCACTCAGTTCCCGCTGCGCGCCCTGGACCAGCTGCCCTGGTTCCAGGTGATCTGCGCCCTCAACCCGCTCACCTACGTCAGCGAGGCCACCCGGTCGCTGGTCGCCCCGCCCGGGGTGCAGTCGGTGCCGCTATGGCTGGACCTGATCGTGCTGGCCGGGGTGTTCGTGCTGTTCAGCGCCATCGGCATCCGCGGCTTCATGCGCCGGGCGATGGACTGAGGCGGCCGGCGCGATGACGACTCAGGCGGCCGGCGCGATGACGGCCGACGAGAGCCCGCTGCTGATCGTCACCTCGGGCAGCTCCGGGCTGTTCAACCCGCTGCTCACCCTGGCCGGCGAGCTGAGGCGCCGGGGGACGCGCCGGGTGTTCTTCGCCTGCACCGACGAGCGGCGGGCCGACGTCGAGGGCCTGCCCGGCGGCGGGGAGCTGACCTTCCTGTCGCTCGGGCCGGCCCGCCTGGCGGTGCGCCCCGAGCACTGGGACGACGAGACCCACCGGCGGATGTCCGCCGGCAGCCGGGTGGAGAACTTCGCGACGTACGTCGACACCTCCGTCGACTACGACTACCTGCACGAGCTGTACGAGCGCTGCCTGACCCTGGTCGACGAGGTGGCCCCGGCGCTGGCCGTGGTCGACTCGTTCGCCTCGTTCGGGATGGACGCGATGACCGTCCGGGGCGTGCCGTTCGTGATCAGCGTGTCGGTGCCGCCGTCGAACTTCCTCCAGGACAGCCTGCCGCCGACGTACCCGATGCCGCTGTCGGGGCTGCCGCTGCACATGAGCCCGAGCCAGCAGGCCGCCAACGGCCGCCACCGTGAGGCGCTGCTGAAGACCCTGATGGAGCCGCAGCGGCTGGCCCGCAACACCGCCGCCGCCCAGCGCCGCAGGGCCGCCGGGATCCCCAACGTGGAGCTGCGGCCCTCGCTGTACGCGCAGGCGGCGCGGGCGCTGCTGGCGTACACGGTCTTCGGGTTGGAATATCCCTTCGCCACCGCGCCGGCGACGCTGCGCACGGTCGGCTCGATGGTGCCCACCGAGATCGTGCCGAGCGCCGACGGCGCGGAGCTGCGCGGCTGGCTCGACGCCCACGAGTCGGTGGTCTACGTCGGGTTCGGCACCATCATGCGCCCGACCGCCGCCCAGGTGGCCGCGCTCGTCGACGTCGCCGCCCGGCTCGGCCCCGACCACCACGTGCTGTGGAAGCTCCCCGCCG
The DNA here is from genome assembly GCF_000876225.1 of Micromonospora haikouensis. Taxonomy (NCBI): domain Bacteria; kingdom Bacillati; phylum Actinomycetota; class Actinomycetes; order Micromonosporales; family Micromonosporaceae; genus Micromonospora; species Micromonospora haikouensis. Next base: position 2,765,711 of record NZ_JXSX01000001.1, read on the forward strand.
ACCGGCAGCGGCACCTGCCGCCGGCCGCCGAGCTGCCGGCGAACCTGCGCGTCGAGTCGTGGCTGCCGTCGCAGGTGGAGGTGCTGGCCCACCCGCACGTGCGGGTCTTCTTCAACCACGCCGCCGCCAACGCGATCCACGAGGCGGCCTGGTTCGGCGTGCCGCAACTCGTGCTGCCGTTCTGGTTCGACTGCCACGACGGCGCGGTCCGGGTCGTCGACGCGGGCGTCGCCCTGGCCGTCGAGCACGACGACACCCTCGACGTCGACGACATCGTGGCGAAGCTGCGCCGGCTGCTGACCGAGCGGACCTTCCGGGACCGAGCGGCGCTGTGGAGCCGCCGGCTGCGCCAGGCCGGCGGGGTCAGCGCCGCCGCCGACCTGGTGCTGCGTCACCGCGACGAGGCGGCGGCGTCGCGTCGCGCCGTCGCGCCCGCCGCCGGCTGAGGCCCTTCCCCCGTACGCGAAAGGGGGCGGCGCGGTGGTCACCCACCGCGCCGCCCCCTGCGTCGTCGGTCAGGACGCCGCGCCCTGCGGCTCCTCGGCCAGCGGCTCCGCGTAGGCGACGAGCCGGGCCGGCAGGTCGGTGCGCCGCTTGACGTCCAGCTTCCGGTAGACCCGGGTGAGGTGCTGCTCCACGGTGCTGACGGTGATGAACAGCTTGCTGGAGATCTGCCGGTTGGTGTGCCCCTGGGCGGCCAGCGCGGCGACCCGGCGCTCGGCCTCGCTGAGCCCGTCGTCCGGCTCGTGCGCCTCGGCCCCGGCCGGGTACGCCGGCAGCCCGCCGCCCGCGTCGCGCCGGATCAGCCGCTGGGCCAGCACCGACGCCCCGCAGTCCTGGGCCAGCTGGTAGGCCCGGCGCACCAGCAGCCGGGCGCGCGCCGAGTCGCCGGCCCGCTGCAGGCTCTGGCCGGTGTCGCCGAGGGCCCGCACCAGCTCCAGCCGGTCGCCGCAGCCCTGGAGCAGGTTGACCGCCTCGCCGAGCAGCTTGCGCCGGTGGTCCGGGGCGGCGGTGGTGGCGAGCAGTCGCAGCGACCGCCCCCGGGTCCGGTCGTCGACCCCGTGTGCGACGCGCAGCTGCTCCTGCAGGAGCTGGGTGGCGTGGGTCTTGTTGCCGACGCTGAGCTGCACCCGGGCCAGCTCCAGCCGCCACGGCACCAGCCCGGCCACGTCGATGCCCCAGCCGCGCATCAGCTCCCCGCAGCGGCGCAGGTCGGCGGTCGCCGCGTGCGGCCGGCCCATGGCCAGGTGGTGCCGGCCCCGGGCGGCCAGGTAGTGCACGCCCAGCGGGGTGCGGAACATGCCGGCCGGGACGGGGTGGGCCAGCCACCGGTCGGCCTCGGCGAACCGGCCCGCCTCGGTCGCGCAGGCGATCAGCGTGGCCAGCGGCCCGGCGATGGCCACCCCCCACGCAGGGGCGGGGATGTCCTCCAGCGCCGCGCGGGCGTGGTGCTCCGCGCCCGGCAGGTCGCCCAGCCGCAGCGCGGCCTCGGCGCGGACCGCCCGCACGACGGCCCGCCACACCGGGGCGTGCCGGACCGCCGGCCGGTTGAGCAGGATCTCGGCCCAGGCCACGACCCGGTCGCAGCGGCCCGACCAGAGCAGCGCGAGCAGCGGGGCGGTGAGCAGCCCCAACGCCCCGTCGTCGGTGTGGTGCCGTTGCAGCAGCTGCTCGGCGGTGGCCACGGTGTCGTTGTCGGCGTTCGGCAGCAGCGCCGTGCCGAGCACCGTGACGGCCTGCAACTGGGGGCTGATCGACGTCGGCGCGGTCGCCGCCCGGCTCCACGTGCTCGGCGTCTCCCGCACGGAGGCCAGCTGGTCGGGGTGGGAGAGGGAGACCAGCAGCTGCATGGCCCGCAGCCGGCCGGCGTGGCCGGCGGCGGAGCCGGGGTCGTCGTCTCCGGAGATGCCGCTGACGGCCTCGGTGGCCTCCTCCGCCCGCCCCTGCCAGAGCAGGAACGGCACGGTGGACAGGGCGGCCCCGGTGGACCAGCCGGTGGCCCGCGCGGTCTCCACCAGCTCGGTCAGGTGCCCGTTGACGGCGAGCGGGTTGACCTGCCAGCGGGCGTTGACCAGCATCGCGGTGGCGGCGGTGCGCTGGCGCTCGTCGACGTCGGCGCGGGCGACCAGGCGCAGGCACGCCGCGGCCACGTCGGGCCGGCCCGACGCCAGGGCCTGCGCGGCGGCGTCGGAGAGCACGGGCACCACCCAGGGGGCGTCCGCCCACGCGGCGGCGACCAGGTGCTCGGCCACCGCGCCCGGCTCCGCGCCGTGCTCGTGCAGCACCTCGGCGACCCGCTGGTGCAGGCCGCGACGCTCCTCGGGGGACATGTCGGTCAGGATGGACCGCAGGATGCGGGGGTGGCGCAGCTGGTCGGAGTCCATCAGCCCGGAGGTGCGCAGCACCCGCACCGCCGGGGCGGCCGACTCGGGCACCACGTCGAGGACGTGGCCGAGCAGCTCGGCCGGGACGGGGCGGTTCAGCACGGCGAGGGCCTGCGCGACGCGCCGTACCCCGGGCTCGTGCCGGTAGAGGCAGCCGAGGACGGCCTGGTCGAACGGGTCGCCGCCGGTCGGGTCGGCCCCCCGCTCGTCGGCCGCCCCGCCGGGGGCCCGCTCGTCGATGAGGGCGCGGGTGAGCAGCGGGTTGCCGCCGGTCATGCTGAGGCACCGTTCGGCCGTCTCCCGGGCGGCGGCGGTCCCGCCGTCGGCGTCGACCAGCCGGGCGATCCCATCGACGGTCAACGGCGGCAGGTTGATCCGCGAGAAGTACGGCTGGCTGAGCAGCTCGGCGCGGAACAGCGGGTGCGGCGGGCGCAGCGTCGACGCCTCGGCGAGCACCACCATGATCCGGGCGTGCCGCAGTCGGCGGGTGACGTAGAGCAGGCAGTGCAGCGACGCCGGGTCGGCGTGGTGCACGTCGTCGACGGCGAGGACCAGCGGCCCGGCGTCGGCGAGGTCGAGCAGGGCCGTGAACAGGCCGTGCAGCAGGGGCGCCCAGACCCGGTCGCCGGCGGCCGCCCCGTCGGCCGCGTCCCCGCCGGGCTCCGGCAGGGGCACGGCGAAGGCGGCGTCCCGCATCAGGTTCTCGATCCGGGTGGCCGCCTGCTGCTCCAGCCTTGCACTGTGGAACAGCTGCCCCAGGACTCCGAGATGGAGCCCGCGTTCCGCCCGCGACCCGGCCGCGCCGAGCACCCGCCCCCCGGCGGCCGCGGCCCACTCGCTGAACGTCTCCAACAGACTCGTCTTGCCGCTGCCCACCGCGCCCGTCACGAGCGCGACGTGTCCGCGTTGGTGCTCCGCGCAGGCGTCGAACGCCCTCCGGAGCCGGTCCAGTTGTTCCTCCCGCTGCACCAGCACCACTCGTGTCAGCCCTTCTCGTACGCGGTGCCGGGCCGGGAACACCGGCGCTGACCGACACCGCCCCCCCAAGCCGGACAGCCGCCCCTCCACCACACCCACCCGTCGCACCGGGTAGGGGTGGAGCGCACCGGGCCGCCATGCCGGGTGGACCTGAACTGTCCCCTGACCGGACCGCGCTCCCCAGCGAGCGATCCGGATGTCCAGGCGAGTTTGGCACCGGGTCGGGTGTGCGACAACGGGCGCGAGACCCCATCGTTTGGCGCGCAAACCTGCGGATCCGGGTGGCCGTTAGGGGTTGCCAGCGACGCCGTAAGGGGGGTCGGCGACGGCCGGGCGGCGGCACGTGTCGACGGGACGTACGGCGGGTGTCGACACGGCGGGGTGATGGTGTCACACGCTCGGGTCCCGGCGCACCTCCACCAGGGCACGACGGCGGGACGTCCGGCGGCCGGACGTCTGCGTTCGGGCGGTCGGCGGGTCGGCGGGACGGTGGGTGCGGCGGGGGTCAGCGCCGGGCGTCGTCGTCGCGGCCGGGGGGCGTGCGGGGCGCGCCCAGGCGTTCCGCCGGCAGCGCGCCGGGCCGGTCCAACCGCAGCCGTACGGCCAACTGCCGGCGCGAGTCGACGTCGAGCTTGCGGTAGATGCGCGTCAGCCGCTGCTCGATCGCGCTGACCGTCAGGAACAGCTTCTCGGCGATCTCCCGGTTGGTGTGGCCCTGCGCGGCCAGGGTGGCCACCCGCGACTCGGTGTCGCTGAGCCCCTCCACCAGCACCGCCACGTCGGGGTCGGCGCCGACCGGTCCGCCCCGGGCGGTGCCGGCGGCCGGCCGCAGCAGCGGCAGGCCGCACTCCTGGGCCAGCGTCCGGGCGGCCCGTGCCGCCTTGCGGGCCTGCCGCAGGTCGCCCGCCTGCTGGTAGGCGTGGCCCAGGTCGGTGAGGCTGTGCGCGAGCTCCATCCGGTCGCCGCACTGGCGCAGCAGCCGCACGGAGCCGCGCAGGTGCGGGATCGGGTCCGGCCCGTCCTGCGCCGCCGCCAGCACCCGCAGCGCGGCGGCCCGGTACCGCACGTGGCCGGGCCGCAGCCGGCCCAGTTCCTCCCGGACCAGCTTCTCGGCCTGCTGCCGGCGGCCGATCTGCAGCAGGGCCCGGGCCGACTCGGTGCGCCACGGGATGAGTGCCGGCAGGTCCAGCCGCCAGGCCGTCATCAGCTGCCCGCAGAGCTGGAAGTCGGCCAGGGCGCTTTCCGGGCTGCCGGCGGCCAGCGCGTGCAGCCCCCGGGCGTGCAGGTAGTGCAGCCCGAACGGGGTCTCGAAGAGCACCTGGGGCACGGGAACCTGGAGGCAGGCCGCCGCCGCGTCGAGTTCACCCAGGAACGTCAGGGCCCGCAGCCGGATGGCCAGCGGTATGCCGATCACCACGCCCCAGCCCTTCGGGGAGAGCTGGGTCAGCGCGGTGTCGGCCAGCTTCTGCGCCCGGGGCAGGTCGCCGCGCCGGCCGGCGATCGCGGCGTCGAGGGCGGTCAGCATCGCCGCCGGGGTGGGATGCCGGCTGACGGTGGCGCTGCGGCCCAGCCGGCCGCACCAGTCGCCGGCGAGGTCCAGCCGGTCGGCGTAGATCATGGTGATCAGGGCGCAGATGGCGGTCCACATGTCCCGCTCGTCGTCCAGCCCGATGGTGGACAGCACCCGGTCGGCCTCCTCGACGGCACCGCCGTCGCCCCGCTCCAGCACGGAGGCCAGCATGGTCACGCCCTGGAGCCGCTGCTTCACCTTCGCGACGGTCAGCGGGTCCCGCCGGGCCGGGGCGGGGGCCGTGTGGTCGATCGTCACCCCGGGGTAGAGGGTGGCCATCCAGCCCTTGGTGACCAGCAGCTCGGCGGCGGAGCGCGGGTCGCTGCTGTCGGCGCGCTCGCCCAGGTGCTGGACCAGCTCGACGGCCTTGTCGATCTGGCCGTGCCAGAGCAGGTACTGGATCGGCCCGGCGGCCTGCGTGCTGCCCAGGTGCCCGGCCCGGACGGCGCTGGCCACCCCCTGGAGGTGGGGCATCGCGGCCTGCGGGTCGAGGCGCCACTCGGCGCGGGCGAGGGCGGAGCGGGCGCGCGCCCGCAGGCACTCGTCGGCGCAGTCCCGGTTGGCGCGGCGCAGGAACCGCAGGGCCGCGTCCACCTCGCCGTCCAGCAGCGCCTGCTCACCGGCGTCGAGCAGGGTCCGGGCCATCCACGGCTCGGCCAGCTCGTCGGTGCGCAGCAGGTGCCCGGCGACCAGGACCGGCGACGCGCCGTCCTCGTGCAGCAGGCAGGCGGCGAGCCGGTGCAGCCGGGCGCGTTCCTCGGCGGTGGTCCCGTCGAGCACGGCCCGTCCGACGGCGGGGTGCCGCAGGCCGCCCTCGGTGATCAGGCCGGCGCTGGTGGACTCGTCGATCGCGAGCAGGGCGGACTCCGCGCGTACGTCGACGAGCTGCGGCAGCAGGGCGCCGTGCAGCGGCTCGTCGGTCACCGCGAGCGCCCGGGCGGCCTTGAGCACCAGGTGCTCGCACCGGTAGAGGCAGCTCAGCACGGCCTCCCGGAACGCCTCGCCGGCCTCCGGCCGGGCGGCGCCGCGCGGCGCGGCGGTCAGGTGGTCGTCGGCGAGCGCCTGCACCAGCAGGGGGTTCCCGCCGCTGATCCGGTGCACCTCCTCGGCGACGCTGCGCGCCGTCGGCACGCCGAGCCGGTCGGCCAGGGTCTGGTAGGTCCCGTCCGGGGTGAGCAGGGGGATCCGGATCCGGTGCAGCCGGGCGGGTTGCAGCAGCTCGGCGTAGACCTCGGGGTGCCACGGCCGGGTGCGGGGCGCCTCGGTCAGCACGATCAGCACGGGCAGGCCGGGGATGCGCCGGGCCACGTAGTCCAGGCAGCGCAGCGACGGCACGTCGGCGTGGTGGACGTCGTCGACCCCGATCACCAGGGGACCCCGGGCGGCCAGCTCCAGCAGGGCGCCGCCGATCGCCGCGATGGTGCGGGCCGCCCCCTCCTGGTCGTCGTCGAGGTCGGGCCAGCTGAGGGCGCCCCGGTCGAGCAGCCGTTCGAGGCGGGCGCGGGCGTCGTCCGGCGGAGCCGCCCGGACGAGTTGGCGGACGACCTCCAGCGGGACGGCACGTTCGGCCCGGGAGGCGCTCGCCCCGAGGAAGCGGGCGTCGGCGTCGGCGGCCCGCCGGGCGAAGGCCTGCAACAGGGTGGTCTTGCCGGCGCCGACGGGGCCGGTCAGCGCGATCACCGGCCGGGCGTCGGCGGGCGGACCGGCGGGGGTGCCCAGGTCGCCGAGCCGGCGGGCCAGGAGGTCGAGCTGGTGGGACCGTTCGCTCAGCTCCATGGGCGTGGCCTCGGAAGGCGCGCGGGGCCAGCCGTCACGGGGCCCGCCACCTTCCCTGGTCTGCCATCGAGCCTGACGAAATCGGAGACCGGCAATTTTCGACCCATTCCCGTATTGGCGAATATAGACGGCCGTCACGCGTTCGCGGCGGGCCATCGATTAGCTTGACTGGCTGATGCTCCCGGACCAGGGCTCTACCAGCACCTTCGACAATTCTAGGGCCCGTCCGGACGCATCCCCCCGCTATCGACCGCCGTGCATGCTGGGAGTATGGCAGTCCGGCAATTGGGCGGCAAGCCGAAGGTTGTAAAGGATAGGCAAACATCGGTTTGGTGCCTTCGGGCGACGCCGGGCGCGTCGGCGGAACTGACAGCGGACCGTCGCCGGGTGAATTCACAAAGTGATACGTGAGCGTTTCTCCGGTCGGTTGATGCCGTTTTCGGGGCTTGCCGACAATTGGGTGGAAAGGGCTGTGCGGCCCCGTTGACCCCAAGGGGGCGCTCCCCGTGCCGCGGTGCGGAGGGGCGCCGGTCCTGCCGGAGCCGGCCCGCGCCCGGCCTCCGGCGACGGTGGCGCTGCGTGGCATCCGCGCGGGCGGCGCCGCGTCGGCGTCCGGCGGATCTGCCGCCCCGGCGGCCGGGCCCCTCGTGGCGCGACCCCAGCCGGAGCGGGCCGTTCGTCCTGGGAGCGGGATGGTGGGCGGGGGTGTCGGCGGCGGGGCGGCCGCGTCGGGCGGCGCGGAGCCGGGACGTTCGACCCCGTCCCGAGGGGCGGGACGATGTCGCTGCGTGACGGACCGGCGGTGCCAGCGGGCGGCGGTCGACCCGGCGGGGGTACGCGCGCGAGCGGCGGGGATCGATGCCTGCGGCATTTCGGCCGGGCGGGCTGCCCGCCGAGGTGGGCTCGGCCGGCGGCGTCCGGCGGGAGTGCGGGAAGGTCGCGTCCCCTTCATGGCATCGACGCCCGCTTGCCCGATTAGGGTCGCTTCAAAAACAAAAGACGTCTTTGCCGTTAAATGCGGGTTATACGCGATTGTTTGTCGACGGAGTGCGGCCCCCGCAGTGGCTGAAGTCAATCGAGGACAAATTAGAACGCGTGGTCGGAATCAATGTATCGGAATTCCGTTTCGGGCGGGTTGCGCAATCCGTACGGCCCGCGCCGCGATTCCAATTCCGCCCCGGTCGCGGAGTGCCGACGACGGGCCGCCGGTTCGCGGAACAGCATCGCCCCGCCCACGGCGACCAGTCCCCGCCCCGGCGGGGGTCCTGCCTGGCCCGCCTGCCCGCCGGCGGCGGCGCGACCCCGCGTCGCGGCGGGCCTCGCGCGCCACGGCTAGGGGTTGTGTCCGGCGATAGCGCAGCCTAATTTCGGGGCACCCGCAGCACGCGGGGATGGCCGGATATGGGGCTACCGCACCCATGACGCGAAGGGTTCTGTGGCCGCGATGTCCCTGCCACTGCCGAGCCTCGTCGGCGCCCTCGACAGAGGTTAGGGCGGATGACACTGCTGCCGGCGTTACGCGCCTCCGGCGCGGACCGCCCCGACGCCGTCCGGGTGGCCGGGCGGATGCTCTCCAGCGAAGCCCTGCTCGGCTGCGTGAACGCGGTCGCCGACCGGATCCGGGGCGCCGCCGCGGTCGCCGTCGACGCCACCCCCAGCCTGGAGACCGTCGTCGCCATGGTCGGGGCCGTCCAGGCCGGCGTGCCGCTGGTGCCCCTGCCGCCCCGGGCCGACGCGCGGGAGCGCGGCCGCATCCTGCGGGAGTCCGGCGCGACCGTGCTCCTCGGCCGCGCCCCCTCCGCCGCCCCCGCCCCGGCCGTCGCCGCCGGGCTGGCCACCGTCCCCGTCGACCTGAGCCGACGCTCCTCGGCCCACCAACCCGAGCCGCACCCCGACGCCGACGCGGTGATCCTCTACACCGGCGGCGCGAGCGGGCCACCGAGGGGCGTCCGTGTCTCCCGCCGGGCCATCGCCGCCGACCTGGACCTGCTGGCCGACGCGTGGCGGTGGAACGGCGAGGACGTCGTCGTCCAGGGCGCCCCGCTGTTCCGGGCGTACGGCCTGGTGGTGGGCCTGCTCGGCGCACTGCGCACGGGCAGCCGCTTCGTCCACCTCGACCGGGACGCGGCTGCCGGCCCGGTCGGCACCATGTACCTGGCCGTCCCCGGCCAATGGGCGCGCATCTCGCGGGACCACCCCTGGGCCCGGTCGCTGTCCGGGGCCCGGATCCTGGTCTCCGCCGACGCCCCGCTGGCCCCCGCCGTGACCGAACGGCTTCGCCTGCTCACCTCGCACTCCCTCATCCAGGGTTACGGCACCACCGAGACCCTGATCGCGGTGACCGGGCGGGTCGACGCGCCCTGCGCCGCCGGCACCGCCGGGACGCCCCTGCCCGGCGTGCAGACCCGGATCCTCGACCGCGACGACCGGCCGGTGCCGGCCGACGGCGAGTCCGTCGGGGAGCTGAGCATCCGGGGCCCCACGCTGTCCAGCGGCTACGTCGACGGGCGCGGGCGGTGCGCCGACGCCGCCGGCTGGCACGCCACCGGCGACCTCGCCACCGTGGCGGCCGACGGCTCGCACCGGATCATCGGGCGGCGACGGACCGACGTGGTGCACGGCCGCACCCGCCGGGTCCACGCCGGGCAGGTCGAGGAGGTGCTTCTCAGCTATCCCGGGGTCCGCGACGCCGCCGTGGTCGGCACCCCGCACGCCGGGCAGGGCGAGCAGGTCACCGCATACGTCGTCGCCGCCGAGGGGCTCACCGCCCAGGTGCTCATCGACCACGTGGGCCGCCACCTGTCGGCCGGCCAGCGGCCCCGCCGGGTGCACTTCGTCGACGAACTGCCCCGCAGCGCGCAGGGCCGGATCAGGAAGTCGTTGCTCATCGCGGCCGGCTGACCGCGAACCGGTCGACCAGGTGGGCGTCGCCGAGCAGCACCCGCCGCACCGGCCGACCGTGCCGAACCCGCCGCGCGACGGGGCCGCGCCGGCCGGCCCGACCCCGCATATAGCGGGGGAGGCGGCAGCCTCAGCCCTCCACCCAGCCGTGCCGCCGCGCCAGCGCCAGCATCCGGGCGCGCACCGCCACGATCTGCGCCCCGGTCAGGTCCGGCACGGAGATCAGCAGCGCCTCGGTGGTCTCGGTGACGAAGGACCGCTCGGACAGCACGTCGCAGAGCCCCTCCTCGTCCTCGAGCCCGCCCTGGCCCGACTCGTGGCCGCGCCCCGTCGACGGCGCGACCGTCCGGACCGGGGCGGTGCGCTCGCCCGCCACGGCGGGCCCGAGCACGCGTACGGTCAGCGCCTTCGGGCCGCGCTCGTTCTCCACCGCCTCGTACTCCACCGGGACGCCCGGCCCCAGCGCCCACTTGTCGCCGTCGACCGTGTTGGCGTGCACGAACACGTCGTCCCCGCCGCCGTCCGGAGCGATGAAGCCGTAACCCCGCACCTCGTCGAACCGGACCACCCTGCCAGTCAGCATCGCCACCCGCATTCCTCAGACCAAAGACCACTACACACCCCCGACCGACCAGGCCGGGGCACCCCTCAGGGTGACATCCGCCCCCGCCGCCCTCCACCCGTACCCACCCCTATCGGCGCGTCGCGCCCGATCGAGGGACGGCGCGGGCCGCCGGGGCGGCCTAGCATCGGCGGCTGTGATCGAGCAGATCCTCCCTGCGGCCGCGGTGGTGGCCGAAGCGTTCACCGACCCCGCCGGCCTGACCCTGTTCCCCGAGGAGGAGCGGCTCGTCGCCAACGCCGTCGACAAACGCCGCCGGGAGTTCACCACCGTGCGGCACTGCGCCCGCCGCGCGCTGCGCGAGCTGGGCATCGCCGAGACGCCGATCGTCTCCGGCGCGCGCGGCGCCCCCGTCTGGCCCGCCGGGGTGGTCGGCAGCATGACGCACTGCGAGGGCTACCGGGCGGCCGTCCTCGGCCGCGCCACCGCGCTGGCCACCCTCGGCATCGACGCCGAGCCGCACGCGCCGCTGCCCGAGGGGGTGCTCGACGCGATCGCGCTGCCGGCCGAGCGGACCCGCACCGCCGCGCTGGCCGCCGCCCACCCCACGGTCTGCTGGGACCGCCTGCTGTTCTGCGCCAAGGAGTCGGTCTACAAGGCGTGGTTCCCGCTGACCGGCCGGTGGCTGGACTTCGCCGAGGCGGACATCGTCGTCGACGCCGGCGGGACGTTCGTCGCGCACCTGCTGGTGCCCGGCCCGGTCCTCGGCGGCGCCCCGGTGACCGCCTTCCGCGGCCGGTTCCTGGTCGAGCGGGGCCTGGTGCTCACCGCCATCGGCATCCCGGCGGTCACCGGCTGACCGGGGCGGGCCTGGCGTCCACCCCCGGCGCGGCCCCGGCTCAGTCCGCCGCCAGCCTGGTCTTCTGCACCTTGCCGAGGGCGTTGCGGGGCAGCGCCTCGACCAGCCGCACCTCGCGGGGCCGCTTGTGCGCCGACAGTTGGCGGGCCACGAAGTCGATCAGCTCCGGGCCGTCCACCCCGTCGCCCACCACGTACGCGGTGACCTGCTGGCCGAGGTCCGGGTGCGGGGTGCCGACCACGGCGGCCTCCCGGACCCCCGGGTGGGCCAGCAGGGCGTCCTCCACCTCGCCGGCCCCGATCCGGTACCCGCCGCTCTTGATCAGATCCGTGGCGGCGCGGCCGACGATCCGGTGCCACCCGTCCGGGCCGATCGTGGCGACGTCGCCGGTGCGGAACCAGCCGTCCGGGGCGCGGGTGGCCGCGTCGGCGTCCGGTCGGCCGAGGTAGCCCTCGAAGAGGGTCGGGCCGGCGACCTGGAGCTCGCCCATCGCCTCCCCGTCGGCGGGCAGCGCCGCGCCGTGCTCGTCGACCAGCCGGGTCCGCACCCCGGGCAGCGGCACGCCGACCGTCCCCGGCCGGCGCGGCCCGTCCGCCCGCGCGCTCACCGTGATCAGGGTCTCCGTCATCCCGTACCGCTCGACGACCTCGTGGCCGGTGAGGGCGGCCAGGTCCGCGAAGACTGCCGCCGGCAGGGCCGCGCTGCCCGAGACGAGCAGCCGCGCCGGGCGCAGCGCCCGTGCCGAGTCCGGGTCCGCCGCGATCCGGGACCACACCGTGGGTACGCCGAAGTAGACCGTGCCGCCGGCCGCCGCGTACCGCTCGGGGCGCGGCCGGCCCACGTGGTGCAGCCGGCTGCCCAGCCGCAGCGGCCCCAGCACCCCCAGCACGAGGCCGTGCACGTGGAACAGCGGCAGCCCGTGCACCAGCAGGTCCTCGGGCGTCCACGCCCAGGCGTCGGCGAGCCCGTCGAGGCAGGCGGCGACCGCCCGCCGGCCGATCACCGCGCCCTTCGGCGCCCCGGTCGTGCCGCTGGTGTAGAGGATCAGCGCGGTGGCGGCCGGGTCCGGCTCGGGGTGGACGGTGTCCGACCGCCGCGCCAGGTCGACCGGGATCACCGGCGGGCCCCCGTCGCCGGCCGGACCGGTGCCGCCCGCCGGGGCCAGCAGCGCCGTCGCGCCGGAGTCGCGCAGGATGTGCTCCCGCTCCATCGGCCCGGCGTCCGGCGGCACCGGCACGACCGCCGCGCCGGCCAGCAGCGCCCCGACCACCCCGACCACCGTCTCCAGGGTGGGCGTCGCCTCGACGGCGACCCGGTCCACGCCGCCCAGGTCGTCGGCGACCGCCGTGGCGAGCCGGCGCAGCTCCACCCAGGACACGGCCCGGTCGTCGACCCGGACCGCGTCCGGGCGGTCGTCGGCGGACTCGGACAGCCAGCTCAGCAGCGGCATGTGGACGCACCTCTCCACCGGTAGGGTTCGCGGGGACGCCGGCCGGTCGGGTCGTCGCGGTCGACCCGGCCCGGCGGGTCCCGGCGACCCGACGCTAGTCGGGGTGCCCGGGGCGGGCCACCCCTACGGCCCGGCGTCGGCGTGTCGTGCGCGTGGGTGGGGAGGTGACGCCGGTGGCCGGTGCGGCGGTGCGCCGGTCCGGGGCGCCCGGGGGAGTCCGGGCGGTCGTCCTGGACCTCGACGGTGTGCTGGTCGACAGCCTGGCCGTGGCCCGCGAGGCGTTCGCCCTCGCGTACGCCGAGGTGGTCGGCGGCGGCGTCGCGCCCGTCGACGAATACTGCCGCCACCCGGGCCGCTACCTGCCCGACGTGCTGCGGCTGATGGGCCTCCCGGCGGCCATGGCCGACCCCTTCGTGCGGGAGAGCTACCGGCTGGCCCACCTGGTCACGCCGGTGCCCGGGGCGGCCGACCTGCTCGGCGTGCTGCGCGGGCGGGGGATCGGGCTGGCCGTGGCGACCGGCCGCAGCGGGGTGCGCGCCCGCGACCTGCTGCGCCGGCTGGATCTGCTACGCCTGGTCGACCACGTGGTGGGCTCCGACGAGGTGGCCCGCCCGAAGCCGGCCCCGGACATCGTGCGCCGCGCGCTGGAGCTGCTCGACGTCGCGCCCGCCGACGCGCTGATGGTCGGCGACGCGCCCAGCGACCTGGCCAGCGCCCGCGCGGCCGGGGTCCTCGCGGTCGCGGCGCTGTGGGGGGAGTCCGACCCGGCGACCCTGCTCGCCGCCGGCCCGGACGTCGCCCTGACCGGGCTGGGGGAGCTGCTGCCGCTCTGCGACCCGTGCCCCGCCCCCGGCGCCACGCCGCCCGGTGACCGGCCCCCGGCCGGCGGCGACGGGCCTGCGGCCCCCGGCCGGGGACCGGACGGGGTGGACGGACACGCCGGGTGACCGCCCCGCACCCCTGCCGGCCGGCCCCGATCCCGGTCGGCACCCCGGTTCGTCAGCCGATGAGTTGATTCGTGCCTCGGTTGGCCGGATGATATCCGGCGTCGACCGCCCGTGCGCCGGTCGTCGTCCGACCGTGGCCACGACGCACCCGCAGCACCACATACCCCAGCACCGCACTCCCATCCCCAGCACCGCGACACCACCCAGCACCCAGACGCCGCGATTCCCCCGAGGGCCCGCCCTCGCCGGCGGCAGTCCGCACCTGACGGAGGACCACGCCCATGCCGGTCATCGAGGTCGAGCACCTGCACAAGCGGTACGGCGACAAGATCGCCGTCGACGACGTCTCCTTCACCGTCGAGCAGGGCGAGATCTTCGGCGTGCTCGGCCCCAACGGGGCGGGCAAGACCACCACGGTCGAGTGCGTGCAGGGGCTGCGCCGCGCCGACGGGGGCACCGTCCGCGTCCTCGGGCTCGACCCGGTCCGCGACCGCACCGAGGTGCGGCAGCGCGTCGGCGCCCAGTTGCAGGAGAGCCAGCTGCCCGACAAGCTGCGCGTGCGTGAGGCGCTGGACCTCTACCGGTCCTTCTACCGCAACCGGGCCGACATCGACGAGTTGCTCGACGACCTCGGCCTGACCGCGCAGCGCGACACCGCCTTCCACAAGCTGTCCGGCGGGCAGAAGCAGCGGCTCTCGGTGGCCCTCGCCCTGGTCGGCCGCCCCGAGATCGCCATCCTCGACGAGCTGACCACCGGGCTGGACCCGCAGGGCCGGCGGGACACCTGGGACCTGGTCGAGCGCATCCGCGACCGGGGGGTGACGGTCGTGCTGGTCACCCACTTCATGGAGGAGGCCGAGCGGCTCTGCGACCGGCTGGCCATCATCGACACCGGCCGGGTCGTGGCCATCGACACCCCGTCCGGCCTGCTCTCCCGGGTCGGCACCGAGCACCGTGTGCACTTCCGGCCGCTCGACCCGGTGGACGACGCGCTGCTCGCCGCGCTGCCCGAGGTGACCGGGGTGCGCCGCTCCGGCGACGAGGTCACCGTCACCGGCCCGGAGCAGGTCCTGCAGACGGTGCTGTCGGCCCTGGCCGAGCAGAAGGTCCGCTACGCCGGCCTGCGCGTCGAGCAGCCCACCCTGGACGACGCCTTCGTCTCGCTGACCGGCCGCGCCGCCCGGGCCACCACCCCGCCGTCGACCGACGAGAGGTCCTCGTGAACGCCCTGTCCAAGCTGATCGCCGTCGAGGCGAAGCTGTTCCTGCGCGAGCCGGTGTCGCTGTTCTTCGTCTTCGCCCTGCCGCTCGGCCTCATGCTGGTCTTCGGGCTGCCGCAGCGCGGCGCCTCCGGCGCGGACGCCGGGCAGCACGGCGAGCTGACCTTCCTGCCGGCCCTCGCGCTGGCCCTCACCATCGGCATGCTCGCGCTGTTCACCCTGCCGATGGCGCTGGGCATCTACCGGGAGCGGCGGGTGCTGCGCCGCCTGGCCACCACCCCGGTCAACCCGGCCCTGCTGCTCGTGGCGCAGGTGGTGGTCAACCTGGTGATGGGCGTGGCCGGCGCGGTGGTCACCGCGATCGGCGTACGGTTCCTGCTGGACCAGCCGGCCCCGGCCAACGTGCCCGCCTTCGTGCTGGCGTTCCTGCTCGGCGTGGCCTGCCTCTTCGCCGTCGGCCTGCTCATCGCCGCGCTCGCCCCGTCGGCGCGGGCGGCCCAGTCCATCGGGCCGGCGCTGTTCTTCCCGCTGCTCTTCCTCGCCGGCGCCTGGCTGCCGCGCGACCAGATGCCGACCGTGCTGGCCCGCATCGGCGACTACTCGCCGCTCGGGGCCACCGTGGACACCCTCGCGGCGGCCTGGGCCGGCGACAGCCCGGCGTGGCCGCAGCTGCTCGCCCTGGCCGTCACCGCCGTCGTCGGCAGCGTCCTGGCCACCCGCTTCTTCCGCTGGGAGTGAGCCGAGGGGCAGGCCGTTAGGGGGTCGCTAAGGGGTGCCCGCCGAGTGTGACCTGGATTACGTTCGTGGCGGAGCGACGAACGACGGAGGTCGTGCGATGACAGTTTCCGAATCCGCCCCCACCGCCCGGACGGCGAGCCCCATCGTCAACGACGACGACCGGATCGCCTGGTCGGTGCCGGCCATGACCATCAGCGGCGAGGCCGCCGGCATCATCGACGTCGTGCTGGAGGGCGGGCCCGCCAACCTGCCGACCGAGCTGCGCAGCCACCGGGTCTCCCCCGTGGAACACAAGATCAAGGTACGCCACTACGGGGGCTACGAGCACTTCGAGCGGGACTCCGGCGGCGGCGAGGCGCCGGTCGTCTTCCGCTGGACCGGCCGGACCCGGATCGCCGAGTAGGCCAGGCAGCGGCGCGGCGGTCGGCGCGGTCCGCCGGGGACCGCGCCGACCACCGGCGAGTCAGGGCCGGTCGGGGGAGAGCCGGTGGGTCAGCGCCGTGTGCCGGCGACCCGTGCCGGCCGTACGCACCGCGATGGCCAGCGCCTTGCGCGAACCGGCCAGCACGACCAGCTTCCGGGCCCGGGTGACGGCGGTGTAGAGCAGGTTGCGCTGCAACATCGTGTACGCGCCCATGGTCACCGGCATCACCACCGCCGGATACTCGCTGCCCTGCGACCGGTGCACCGTGATGGCGTACGCGTGCTGCAGCTCGTCGAGCTCGTGGAACTCGTACCCGATGTCCTCGTCCTCGTCGGTGCGCACGGTCAGGGTCTGCTCGTCGGGGTCCAGGGCCGTGACCACGCCGACGGTGCCGTTGAACACCCCGGCCGCGCCCTTGTCGTAGTTGTTGCGGACCTGGATGACCTTGTCGCCGACCCGGAAGACCCGCCCGCCGTGCCGCCGCTCCGGCGCGTTCTCGCGGTGCGGGGCGATCGCCTGCTGGAGCAGGGTGTTCAGGTTGCCGGCGCCGGCCGGCCCGCGCAGCATCGGGGTGAGCACCTGCACGTCGCGGGGGCGCAGCCCGAACCGGCGCGGGATCCGCCGGGTCACGATGTCGACCACCTGCTCGGCGGTGACCTCCGGTTCGTCGCTGGGAAAGAGGAAGAAGTCGGGGTGCTCGCCGAACACCGGGGCCTGGCCGGCGTTGATCCGGTGCGCGTTGACCACCACGCCCGACTCCTGCGCCTGCCGGAAGATGCGGGTCAGCCGGACCCGGGGCACCGTCTCGGCGGCGAGCACGTCGCGCAGCACCTCGCCCGCGCCGACCGAGGGCAACTGGTCGACGTCGCCGACCAGCAGCAGGTGCGCGCCGGGCGGTACCGCCTTGACCAGCTTGTTGGCGAGGATCAGGTCCAGCATGGACGCCTCGTCGACCACCATCAGGTCGGCGTCGACCGGGTTGTCCCGGTCGAAGGTGGCGTCCCCGCCGGGGCGCAGCTGGAGCAGCCGGTGCACGGTGGTCGCCGGGTGGCCGGTCAGCTCGGTGAGCCGCTTCGCCGCGCGGCCGGTCGGCGCGGCCAGCACGATCTTCGCCTTCTTCGCCGCCGCCAGCTCGATGATCGACCGGACGGTGAACGACTTGCCGCAGCCGGGGCCGCCGGTCAGCACGGCGACCTTCGAGGTCAGCGCCAGCCGTACGGCCTGCTCCTGCTCGGGGGCCAGCTCCGCCCCGGTGCGGGCCTTCAGCCAGGACAGCGCCCGGCCCCAGTCCACGTCCGCGAAGGCCGGCATCCGGTCCACCCGGTCGGTCAGCAGCCGGACCAGGCTCGCCGCGAGGGCCGACTCGGCCCGGTGGAACGGCACCAGGTAGACGGCCGGGATGACCGCCCCCTCGTTGCTCGGGTTCGGCACCGCCTCGCCGACCACACCGTCCTCGGTCGCCACGAGGTCGGCCAGGCAGGCGGCGACCAGGTCCGCCGGGACCTCCAGGATCGTCGCGGCGTCGGCGACCAGGTTCGGCTCGGGCAGGTAGCAGTGCCCGCCGTCGGCGGCCTCGGAAAGGGTGTACCGGATGCCGGCGCGCACCCGCTGCGGGCTGTCGTGCGGGATGCCCACCGCCTTGGCGATGCTGTCGGCGGTGCGGAAACCGATGCCCCACACGTCGGCGGCGAGCCGGTACGGGTCGTCGCGCACGACGGCGATGGACTCGTCGCCGTACTGCTTGAAGATGCGCACGGCGTGCGAGGTGGAGACGCCGACACCCTGGAGGAAGACCATGACCTCCTTGATGGCCTTCTGCTCCTGCCAGGCCGCGCCGATCGCGGCGGTGCGCTTGCGGCCGAGGCCGTGCACCTCGACCAGCCGGCCCGGCTCCTCCTCGATGATCCGCAGCGTGTCCACGCCGAAGGCGGCCACGATGCGGGCCGCCATCTTCGGACCGATGCCCTTGATCAGGCCCGACCCCAGGTAGCGCTCGATGCCCTGCACGGTCGCCGGCAGGACGGTGGTGCACTGGTGCACCTCGAACTGCCGCCCGTACTTCGGGTGCGAACCCCACCGGCCGACCAGCCGCAGCCGCTCGCCGGGCTGCGCGCCGGGCAGCGTGCCGACGACGGTGAGCAGGTCGTCGCCGGAGCGGTCGGTGGCGACGCGGGCGATGGTGTACCCGGTCTCCTCGTTGACGTACGTGACGCGTTCCAGCACCGCTTCGAGCACGGCGCCGCGCGCGGGGGCGCCGGGGCCGGCCGTGGGTGCGGCTGCGCGGGCGGCGACCGGGGTGGCGGTCGGCGCGGGTGGGGTGGCGGACATCGTGACGATGATGGCAGAACGCCCGCCGTGCCCCGCCCCGCCGGGCCGGGTTGCGGTCCGGTCCGGCGGCCCGGTTCCCGGGGTCAGCGGCGCGTGGTGGCGACCAGCCCGCCGTTGCGGCGGCGGTGCCGCCAGTACAGGTCCCGGCGGGCCCCCTTCGGGAAGCCGGGCTGCCACGGCTTGATCGGCCCGGCCGGGTGGATGACCGCCGAGTCGGAGAGCTTTCCGCCGAACTCGGGCTCCAGCCGCCAGGCCATCAGGTCGTTCCACTGCCGGGGCAGCCGCAGCCAGTTGCCGTACACGGCGTAGTTGAGGGCGTCCTGGTCCGGGTACCGCGACTCGTGGGCGTGCCGGGCGAGGTACGCCAGCGATTTCTCGGTCACCTCGCACTCCTTCCACCGGGCCACGTCGATGAGCAGCACCCCGGAGTTGAAGTAGAGGGCGTACGGGTCCAGGTCGCGGTATTCGGCCAGGCCGGGGATGCCGCCCATGTCGAGCAGCCGCCGGTTGAACGGGTCCCGGACCGCGCCCAGCGGGGCGCCGCCCATGTCCACGTCGAACAGCGGTGCGAGGCTGTTCGTGCACATCGTGTCGCAGTCCAGGTAGAGCACCCGCCGCACCTCGTCGGGAAGCGCGGCGGGGACCAGCAGTCGCAGGTACATCGCCGGGGACAGGTACGCCATCACCGGGTCGCTGCCCTTCGGCAGGTTCACCACGGAGGTGTCCACCCGCAGGTACTCCACGGTGGCGTCCGGCCCGGCCGCCCGGGTCAGGGCGGCGCGCGCCGAGGGGCTGACGTCGTCGGCCGCGATGAGCCAGTAGCGGACCGCCTGGCCCGGGTTCGATTCGGCGACGGACGCCATGACGACCGCCGCGTGGGCCGCGTACGCGGCGTCGAAGGTCAATGTGAGTTCCACGTGCTCTCCTCCGCACAGGCTGAGCGTAAACTCCGTGAAATGTAAGTAGCGAATTGCGCTTTAGGCAAGGAAACTACACATTAGATAACCCGTAATTTGGGTTCCGTGCGAGGTGGGATCAATCGACCCCAGAATTGACCCCTGAATCATCCTTAAGTGCTGGACTTGGTCGGCCGCGCACGGTCCGTGAGGATTCCTCGCATAGCCCGGCGTCGTTGCGCCACGGGTCAGGGCAGCGGCCGGCAGATGCCCCGGGCGTGGTCGGTGACCGCCGCGCCGACCACCGTCGCCTCCAGCGGCAGCACCTCCAGGCAGCGCCGCACCGCGGCGGCCATCAGGGCGTTGGGCACGCGCATCGACAGCGTGCAGTGCGGCACCCAGCGCCCCGGACGGTAGTGCTCGGCCAACCCGACCCCGGCGGCGGCGAGCCGGTCGTGCACGAGCGCCTGGTGGGCCAGCAAATCGGCCGTGGGCGACGGCCCCAGCCAGAGCACCCGGCCGACGAACTGCCCGGCGTGCTGGAACGACAGCCGCAGCGGCACCGCCACCGTCGTCCCGGCCAGGGCGCCGGCCACCTGGTCCGGGTCCAGTCGCGGGGCCACCGCGAGCGACACGTGCGGCCGGTGCCGCCGCTCCAGCAGGCTGCGCATGCTCTGCACGCCCTCGGACTCCAACGCGTCCCACAGCACCCGGATCCGCCGGGTGGCGTCGGTGTCGAGATACAGCTCCAGCGCGGCGACCACCCGCCCCACCCTAGGGTGGGGCCGCGCCGTTGCCGCGACCAGGTTTGGTCGCCCGCCCGTGCGGTACTGGCGAGGAGACCGCAGGCCCCGGCCGAGGAGGAGCGCGTGGAGATCAGCGACGTACTGACCGAGACCTACGGCCGACTGCCCGCGCTGGTCCGCGCCGCGGTCGACGGCCTGTCCCCGGAGCAGCTGCGGCGCGCGCCCGCGCCCGGCGCGAACCCGGTGGGCTGGCTGGTGTGGCACCTGACCCGGGTGCAGGACCACCACGTCGCCGACCTGCTCGACACCGGGCAGCTCTGGGCCACCGGCGACTGGGCGGCCCGGTTCGGGCTGTCCGCCGACCCGGACGACACCGGCTACGCGCACACCCCGGACCAGGTCGCCGCCGTCGCGCCGGAGAGCCCCCGGGTCCTCGTCGACTACCACGACGCGGTCGCGGAACGGACCCGGGGATTCCTGGCCGGGCTGCGGCCGGCGGACCTGGACCGGGTGGTCGACGAGGCGTGGGACCCGCCGGTGACCCTCGGGGTCCGGCTGGTCAGCATCGCCGAGGACGACCTCCAGCACGTCGGCCAGGCCGCCTACGTGCGCGGGCTGCTGCTCACGGGACGATGACCGCGCGGCCCTCCACCGAGCCGTCCTGCAGCCTCCGGTAGGCGTCGACCGCCCGGTCCAGCGGGAACGTGGTCGTCTTCGGCCGCACCAGACCCCGGGCGCCCAGGTCGAGCACCTCGATCAGCTCCGGCCGGCTGCCCCAGTAGGTGGTCTGGATGCTCACCTCGTACGGCACGGAGAAGAACGACACCGGCAGCGTGCCGCCGGCGATGCCGACGATGGTGAGGTCCCCGAGCGTACGGGCGGCCGCCGCGCCGAGCCGCAGCGTGGCGTCGGCGCCGACGAAGTCGAGGACCACGTCCGCACCCCGCCCGCCGGGGGTGGCCGCACGGATCTCCTGCGCGGTCCCCTCGCCGGAACGCAGCGTCAGGTCGGCCCCGCACTCCTCGGCCAGCTTCAGCGCCTCGGGGCGGGTGTCCACGGCGATGACCCGGGCCGCCGTCGTGGCCTTGAGGATCTGCACCCCGACGTGACCGAGGCCGCCGACGCCGATCACCACCGCGGTGCTGCCTGGCGCGAGCTTGTGCCACGACCGGCGGATCGCGTGGTACGGGGTGAGGCCCGCGTCGGTCAGCGGCGCGGCCTGCACCGGGTCGAGCCCCTCGGGCAGCGGCACGATGTGCCGGGCGTCGGGAACCAGCTCGTACTCGGCCATGCCGCCGTCCAGGCCGAGGCCGCCGCCCCCGCCGGGCACCGGCGCGGCGGCGGGATTCTCGCAGTACGGGTCGACGCCCACCCGGCAGCGGTCGCAGGTGCCGCAGCCCCACGCGCCGTAGACCGCCACGGGCTGGCCGACCTCCAGGCCGGTCACCCCCGCACCGAGGTCGTGCACCCAGCCGGCGTTCTCGTGGCCGAGGGTGAACGGCGGGTTCCAGGGCACCGCCCCGGCCTCGAAGTCGTGCATCAGGTGCAGATCGGAGTGGCAGGCCCCCGCCCCGCCGATCCGCACCACCACCTGACCGGGGCCGGCGGTGGGTTCGGCCACCTCGACCAGCTCGGGTTCGGACTTCCAGCCTGGCAACCGCAGCGCGCGCATGGTTCTCTCCTGTTCCGTCGCTCGGCTCTTGTTGCCGGCGTGCCCGTTCGGCGTCCGGACAAACGGTCGCCGCCGCGCCCGGCCCGGACCGCCCCGGCCGGGATTCACCCGGACCGGGTGAGCCGGGGTCACCCGGTCGGCGGGGATGCTCCGGAAACGACCTGTGTCGTCCGGGAGGGGAGGGCTGATGACCGCGTCCGCCGCGGACTACCTGGCCTGCTGGGTCGGGGGTCGCCACGAGGACCTGCCGGAGAACGTCAGCGGCACGGTGCGCCTCGACATCCGCGACGACGGCAGCACCGACCATTGGTTCCTCACGATCGGTGACCAGCAGGTCGGGGTGAGCCGGTCGGCGGAGGAGGCGGACCTTGTCGTCGCGGGGGACCGGGAGGTGTTCGACCGGATCGTCGCCGAGGGCACCCACATCGGGGCGGCACTGGTCCGCAACGACGTCACCGCCCAGGGGGACCTGCGGTTGCTGATGTTGCTGCGCCGGCTGTTCCCCGGCCCGCCCGACGCCCGCCACCCCCGGGAGGTGGCGGTCAGGGCGGCCGCCGCGCACCGTACGTCGCTGCCGCAGCGGGGTGAGCGGCAGTGAAGCAGGAACTGGTCAACGTGCTGACCGGCAACTCCTTCGCGGTCAGCGACGCGCAGGGCGACATGACGCCCGACCCGCGCGCGCCCATCGGCCTCTTCTCGTTCGACACCCGGTTCCTGTCCCGCTGGGTGCTCACCATCGACGGAAAGCGGCTGAAGGCGCTGTCCCGCGACGAGATGACGTACTTCGAGACCAGGTTCGTGCTGGTTCCCGGCGCGGCGAGCCACTACGTCGACGCCGACGTCTCGGTGATCCGGCACCGGTCGCTCGACGACAGCTTCAACGAGCGGCTCGTCGTGCTCAACCACTCGGCGGAGCCGGCCGAGTTCACGGTGCGGATGGAGATCGCCTCGGACTTCGCCGACACCGCCGAGATCAAGGAGCCGAGGGCGCGGCGGATCGCCGCCACCCCGATGCCGGCCGAAGGGGAGCTGCGGCTGTCCTACCAGCGGGAGCGGTTCGCCCGCGAGACCGTCGTGTCGTCCACCGCGCCCGTGGAGGTGGACCCCGGCGGGATGACCTTCCGGATCCGGGTCCCCCCGAACGGCTCGTGGACGACCGACCTGCACATCGGCATGATCATGCGGGGGGCGGCAGCCCGGGACCTGCGGGCCAGCCTGGAGGCCCACCGCGAGCAGATCCGCCGGGACATGCGGGAGGACCTGCGCCGCTGGCGGGAGCGCGCCCCGGAGCTGGTCGCCGAGCGCGACGGGCTCCGCGAGGCGTACGACGGTAGCCTCGCCGACCTCGCCGCGCTGCGCTACACGCCGCTGTCGATCCGGGGCAGGCTGCCGGTGGGCGGCCTCCCGTGGGCGATGGCGCTGTACGGCCGCGACGCCCTGATCACCTGCCTGGAGACGCTGCCGTTCACCCCGGAGTTGGCCCCGCCCACGTTGCGGCTGCTCGCCCTCGGTCAGGGCGGCCGGCTCGACGACCACCGCGAGGAGGAGCCCGGCAAGATCGTGGCCGAGTACCGCTACGGCGAGAACGCGGTCTTCGGCGAGTCACCCACCTACCTGCACTACAGCGCGGCCGACACCACGCCGCTGTTCGTGATCCTGCTCGACGAGTACGAGCGCTGGTCCGGCGACGCCGACCTGGTCCGCGAGCTGCGTCATCCCGCCCGGATGGCGCTGGACTGGATCGACGAGTACGGCGACATCCTCGGTGACGGTTACGTGCGCTACCAGCGGCGCAACACCCGCACCGGGCTGATCAACCAGTGCTGGAAGAACTCGCCCGACGCGATCGTCGACGCCGACGGCCGGGAGCCGGGTCTGCCCCGCGCCACCTGCGAGGTGCAGGGGTACGCGTACGACGCGAAGCGGCGCGCCGCCCGCCTGGCCCGCGAGTTCTGGGACGACCCGGCGTACGCCGACCGGCTGGAACGGGAGGCGGCGGAGCTGAAGGAGCGGTTCAACCGGGACTTCTGGCTGTCCCACCGGGACTACTACGCGCTGGCCCTGGGGCCGGACGGCGAGCCGGTCGACGCGCTCGCCTCCAACATGGGGCACCTGCTGTGGAGCGGCATCGTCGACGAGAAGCGCGCCGAGGCGGTGGCCCAGCACCTCCTCGGGCCACGGATGTTCTCCGGCTGGGGGGTGCGCACCCTGGCCGACGGGCAACGGGTGTACAACCCGGTCGGCGCGCACCTCGGCTCGGTGTGGCCGTCGGACAACGCGATCATCGCGGCCGGGCTGCGCCGGTACGGCTACGACGAGGAGGCGGCCCGGATCGCCGCCGGCATCTTCGACGTGGTGTTCACGCTGGGCAGCCCGGTGCCGGAGGTCATCGCCGGCTACCACCGCGACCTCACCCGGTACCCGGTCCAGCTCCCGCACGCCGGGCGGCCCCAGTCGTGGTCGTCGGGGGCGCTGCTGATGCTGCTCGGCACCATCCTCGGGCTGTCGCCCTGCGGGGAGAACCTGCTGGTCGACCCGGCGCTGCCGAAGGGCTTCGGGCGGATCGAGCTGCTCGACATCCCGGGCCGCTGGGGGCACGCCGACGCGTACGGCCGGGACCGCGCGCCGGGAGACCGGGGCCCCCGCCCCCGCCTCCGCTGAGCCGCGCCGCGCCGCGTTGTGCCGTGCCGTGCCGAGAGCCGCCCACCCGCGTCGACCACTCTCGGTGATATCCCCGAGTTGGCTGCGACGTTGCCGGCCGCCTGACCCTCCGTCACGCCGCTCCGGCCCGCCTGACAACCTGACGCTCCCTTTGCTCTGCACCCATATACGCGACACCTGCAATAAGCTGCTCAAATTAAGGTGAATGGATGTTTGGGGGTCTGCTCGATCTTTGCGCTGTGTGACCGATGCGTATGTGGGTGCAGAGCAAAGGGGTCGGCTGCGATGGTGGGCTTGCCTGGCTGGCGCGTCGCTCTACGTAACGGGTGAATGACGGGTGCCGGGCGCGGAGGCAGCACGGCCGACCGTGTCAGCGATCACCTGGGAGGCAGCTGTCCGGCCCTGGCCCATCCCCGGCCTCGCCCCGGCCCGCCCCCGGCCCTGGCCCATCCCTGGCCCGCCCCCGGCCCTAGCCCAGCCGCGGTCAGCGGGCGGTGGGCAAGGACGCGGACGGGTCGGCCGGGACCGGTCGGCCTGCCGGTGCCGACGGGGCTCCCGGTGCCGGCGGGATCGCCGGACCCGACGGGGTCACCGGGACCGACGGGGCTGTCGGCAGTGACGGGTTCCCCGGCGACGCCGGGATCCCCGGCGGCGGCCCCACCGGCAGCGAGGGGGTGGCCGGGGACCGGCCGGGCCGCCTGTCCGGCCCGCCGTCGCCGCCCGACCGGCCCGTCGGCGTGGGCGTGGGCGTGGGCATCGGGGTCGGCGTCGGGGCGGCCGGGCCGGACGCCGCGAGCGCCTCGGCGCACCAGCTCAGCACGCGGTCCCGGCCGCCGGCGGCGGAGACCAGGTCCGCGTAGCGGGGCTCGGCCAGGGCGTGGTCCGCCGTGGCCTCGGCGCGCAGCCGGTGGCAGAGCACGACCAGTGGGGCCGGCGGGACCCGGGGATCGCGGATCCCCCCGGGCGAGCCGGCCGTCCGCCCCGCCGACCCGCTCGGCGCGGCCTGCCCGTTCGCCGGTGCCCCTGCCGGCTCGCCCGCCCCACCCAGCGGCTGGGGCAGCGCGCCGTGGGTGGCGGCGAGCGCGACCCCGCCGGTCGCGGCGATGGCCAGGGCCGCGAGCGCGGCCTTCGCGCTCAACAGGCCGGCGAGGAGCGAGGGCCGGGTGCGGGCCGCGGGGACCGGCGCGGTCGCACCGGCGCGGGCCAGGCGGTAGGCGTGCAGGGCCGCTCCCTCGCCGCGTAGCTCGTCGGGGCGGGGGGCGGTGCGGACCGCCGCCAGGAGCCGGACCAGCGGCTCCGGGCCGCCCCGGGGGCTGCCGACGGAGCCGGCGACGGGGCCGCCGACGGAGCTGGCGAGCAGACGCTCGACGGTCTCCTGGTCCATCCGGTGTGCGTTCATCTCGTGTCCCTCAGCGCCATCGGGCGCGCGGGTGTCACATCGCCACCGGAACGGACCAGCTCAGCCCATCGTCTTCGCGCCGTCGATGGCCTCACGGAGGATGTCGGCGTGCCCGGCGTGCTGGGACGTCTCGGCGATCACGTGCAGCAGCACCCGGCGCACCGACCAGCTCGCCCCGGGCTCGAACCAGGGGGCGGCGGGCAACGGGTGGGCCGCGTCCAGGTCGAGCGTGGCGACCAGCTCGTCGGTCGCCGAGGCCACCCGGGCGTAGCGGTCGAGCAGGGTGGCCAGGCTGTCGTCGCCCATCCGGAAGCCGTCGGCCCAGTCATCCTGGCCGGCCCGCATCGCCTCGGCGCCGTGCACGGCGAACCGCAGCCACGTCTGCTCGGTGAGGGCGACGTGTTTGATCAGGCCGCCGAGGCAGAGCTCGCTGACGGTGCTGCGCAGCGCGGCCTGCTCGTCGGTGAGGCCGTCCACGGTCCTGCGCAGGAACGCGCGCTGCTGGCGCAGGGCCTGCAACAGGTCGGCCCGCTCGCCGGTGCGGAGCTGCTCGGGACTGGTCATGCCACCGTCCTTCCTGGTCACGTCCCGACCAACCTATGCAGACCCACCGACACTTCCGCCGCGCCCGGCCCTCCGGGCGGCGGCCGCCGCTCCGGTTGCCGATCCGCCCGGGGCGCGGTCCACTGATCCACATGGGTGAGATCAGGGTGGGCACGTCCTCGTGGGCCGACCAGATGCTGCTGCGCTCCGGGTGGTATCCGCGTGCCGTCAACACCCCCGCCGGCCGCCTCGGCTTCTATGCCGAACGGTTCGGGCTGGTCGAGGTGGACACCTCGTACTACGCGGTGCCCGTGCCGGAGACCACCGCCGGCTGGGTGGCCGCCACCCCGCCCGGCTTCACCTTCGACGTCAAGGCGTTCAGCCTCTTCACCGGCCACCCGACGCCGGTCTCGGTGCTGCCCCGGGACCTGCGCCCGGCCGGCGGCCCGTCGCGCGTGCGCCGCCGGGACCTGCCCGCCGGGGCGTACGACGAGCTGTGGAGCCGGTTCCGCGCGGCGCTGGAGCCGATCGCGGCGGCCGACCGGCTCGGCGCGGTGCTGTTGCAGTTTCCACCGTGGCTGGCGCGCAGCGCCGCCGCCGAGCGGCGCATCGTCGAGACCGCCGGGCGGCTGCGCCCCTGGCGGGTGAGCGTCGAGCTGCGGCACGGCTCCTGGTTCGCCGACGAGGCCACCGCGCTGCGCACGTTGACCCTCCTGCGCGAGCACGACCTCTCCTTCGTCTGCGTGGACATGCCGCAGGGGTTCGCCTCGTCGGTGCCGCCGATCCTGGTCGCCACCGCGAACCCGGCCGTGGTCCGGTTCCACGGCCACAGCGCGGCGTGGGAGAGCGGCGACAAGCAGGACAAGTTCCGGTACGCCTACGGCGAGCGGGAGCTGCGCACCTGGGCGGAGCTGCTGACCGGGCTGGCCGACGGCGTCGACGAGCTGCACGTGTTGTTCAACAACTGCTGCGGCGACCAGGCCCAGCGCGACGCCGCCCGGCTGGCCGAACTCCTCGGCCGGGCGGCCCTCGCGCCCACCGGGGTCAGCCGCGGCGGCTGATCCCCTCCGGGTGCATGCCGGTCGTCTCCTCCAGGGCGTTGTCCGGGAGGTCACCGTCGGCGCTGTCGTCGGGGAAGGTGCGCCCCGACGGCGCGGGGTCGGGCGGTGCGCCCGGGCCCGCCGGGACCGCCGGCCGCTCCTCGACCGGGCCGAACCCGTGCCGGCCCGCCGGTGGCGTGGGTGCGGCCGGCTCGCCGGCCCGCCGCTCGCCGAGCCCTCCGCGCGGCACGGCGGTCTCCTCGCTGCCCTCGTTCGTCGGGGAGTCCTCCCCGGCGCCCCAGGGCGGGTCGGCGTCGAAGCCGTCGGTGCTGCCCCACGGGCCGGCGGACCCGGGTCCGCCCCGGTCCCCGCCGGGCGTCGATGCGTCCCTGCTGGCCATGGCCACCTCGCTGGTCTGTGTGCGGTACGGGCACCGGTTGCCCGCCCGCGCGCCGCCCATGCCTCGCCCGTGCTGCGGCGGGGCAGGAGCGGCGCGCGGCGGACGGTCAGCGGCCGGACATGGCCATCTGGCGCTTGGCCGCGCCCATCGCGGCCACCTTGCCGATCGTCTTCGGCGCGCTCGCCAGCCCGCCGACCCGGCCGATCATCCCGCGGAACACCTGGCCGGGCTTCTGCTGCTCGCTCATGTAGGCGGTGACCACCACCAGCGCGCCGGTGAGCGCGGGAATGGTCCACTGGAGCAGCCGCATCTGCCGCTGGTAGGAGGCCACGTCGGCCGGCGTCTGCGGGTTCGGTTCGGTGATCCCCTCGACCGAGGGGCCGCCGGCCCGTTGCAGCCGCATGCCGAGCAGCCGGCTGTAGCCGGTGACCGCCAGCGCGCCGACCGTGAGGGCCGTCTTCACGGCGCTCATCCGGCCCACCCCGGACTGGGCGAGCATGCGGGGGCTCTCGGTCGCCAGTTCGCCGACCGCGCCGGCCAGGTGGGCCCCGATCGCCGCCGCGTTGACCGGCGTCCACCGGGACCATCCGGCGGAGGCCACCGGGAGCCGCTGGGTCGAGTCGTCGATCTGTGCCGCCGCGCCGTTGACGCCGAGCGCCCCCATCAGCGAGCCGCCGAACCAGGCGGCGAGGCCGAGGTCGTGCATCGAGCGCAGGGCGGTGTGTCGTTCGGACATCTGATCCCCTTCCACCGTACGGGCGCAGCGGCATACCCGCCGATCGCGCGAGTACGCACCGGGGCGGAACCCGATGTCACGCCCCCGGCAGGTCGGCCGCCCACGCCGCCACCCGGACGGCGACCGGCCCGCTGGCGCGTACCCAGGTGAAGTGGTCCAGCGGGGCGCCCGCCCGCGCCGCCGTGAGGCGCTCGCGCACGACGGTGGCCGCGGTGAGCTTGCCGCAGAGGTGGTCCACCGTGCCGTGCGGGGTGTACTGGTCGTCGTCGACGCTCACCGCGAGGACCGGGACGTCCAGCGTGCGCAGCGCCGCCTCGACGTCCACCCCGTCCAGGGCGGGGAAGCGGCCGGTGCGCGCGGTGTGCGCCCAGTCCCGGATCACCCCGCGCGCCTGCCGGCCGCCGAACCCCCAGCCGGGCCAGACGCCGAGCAGCCGGGCGGTGGCGGCGATCCCCTGGGTGTACGGCAGGACCCCGAACCGGCGTGGGCCCGGATAGGTGCGCCAGTAGGGGACGCCGACGGCGACCAGGGCCAGCCCGTCCACCGCGCCGGTGCCGTGCAGGGCCAGGTGCAGCAGGGCGGCCTGGCCGCCGAGGGAGTGCCCGAGCAGGATCGTGGGCCGGCCGTCCAGCCGCGGCTTCAGCGCCGCCAGCACCGCGCCCACGTCGGCGGCCAGCTCGGCGTAGCCGTACCGGCAGGCGCGGCTCGGCGCGGGCGTGCTCTCCCCGCTCCCGCGCAGGTCGGCGACGACCACGGCGAGGCCGGCGGCCCGCAGGTGCGCGGCGAAGGGGCGGTAGTAGCGGGCGCGCACCCCCATGGCGGGCCAGATCACCACGACCGGGGCGCCGGGGGCCCCGTCGGGCTCGGGGTACACCTGCACCCCGAGCCGGGCCCCGTCGACGTCGACGTACTCCTGCGTGTACTCCCCGGGCGCGCTCACCGGCCCAGCCTACGGCCGTAAGCTACCGGCGGGTAGCCAGGGTGGGTGGTGCGGTCCCGTCAGGCCATCGCCGGTGCCGGCCGGGCGGCGGCGCCCACCGACGCGTACACGGCGCTGAGCTGCTCGGCGCAGCGCCGCCAGGAGTACCGGCTGCGGATCCGGTCCAGCGCCGCCGTCGCGTACGCGAAGCGGCGCACGTTGTCGGCGAGCAGCCGGCGGATCGCCACGCCCAGCGCGCGCGGGTCGCGCGGCGGCACCAGGTCGCCGGTGAGCCCGTCGACGACGGTGTCGGCGATGCCGCCCACGTCGGTGCCGACCACCGGCACCCCGCAGGCCATGCCCTCCAGCGGGGTCAGCCCGAACGGCTCGTGCCAGGGTGCGGCGACCAGCACGTCCGCCGAGCGGTACCAGGCGGCCAGCTCCGCGCGGGGGACCGCACCGACCAGCCGGACCCGGTCGGCCACCCCGCACGACTCGGCGAGCGCGGTCAGCCGGCGGGCGAAGCCGTCGGCGGGCAGCAGCCCCACCGGCGGGCCGCCGACGATCACGCACTCGGCGTCCGGCACGGCCGGCATCGCCCGGACGACCTCCTGGAGGCCCATGCGCTCCGCCAGCCGCCCGACGGTGAGCACGCGCGGGCGGGCCGGGTCGCGCGGGGCGACCGGGCCGTCCGGGCGGAAGATCCGCTCGTTGACCCCGGCCGGGACCAGCGCCATCCGGGACCGGGGAACGCCGAGGCGGACCAGCTCGCCGACCTCCTCCTGGGACTGCACGACCACCCGGTCCACCGCCCGGCCGAGGGCGCGCTCGTAGCCGAGCCGCCCCGGTGGGCCGGCGTGCCGGGGGTCCCGCTGCCGCCGGGCCGCCGCCGCGCCCAGCGCGTGGTACGTCAGCACCACCGGAACCCCGGCGCGACGTCCCGCGTGCACGGTGGCCAGCCCGCTCGTCCAGAAGTGGGCGTGCGCGACGTCGGGCAGCCAGCCGCCGTCGCGCCACTGGCCGGCCAGCCACCGGCCGAACTCGCCCAGGTGCGGCAGCAGCTCGGCCGAGGGCAGCCGGCGGGCCGGGCCCGCCGGCACGTGCCACACCTGGTAGCCGTCGCCGGTGGGCACCGCGTCGGGCAGGGCGGGGGAGTCGCGGCGGGTGTAGACGCGCACGTCGTGGCCCTGGCCGACCAGCTCGGCGGCCAGCTCCGCCACGTGGACGTGCTGCCCGCCGGCGCCCTCCCCGCCGGTGGCCCCGTCTCCGGCGCCCTGCCCTCCGGCGCCCTGCTCCCCGAGCACGGCGAGCGGGCTGGCGTGCTCCGAGATCATCGCGATGCGCATGGCAGAGTCCCTACCCTCGCCCCCGGCGCCTAACCGGCGGACCGCCGACTTCTCCGCCCTACTCCGCGTCGCGGAGCATGCCGGGGCCGAACACCTCGTAGGCGATCCGGTCGCTCGGGAAGCCCCGGCGCAGCAGGCCGCCCCGGACCTGGTTCATGAACGGCAGCGGCCCGCACAGGTGCACGTGGGCGTCGGCGGCGAGCGGGATCAGCTCCGGGTCGACCCGCCCCGGGGTGACCCGCACGGGCAGCTCGGTGAGCAAGCCGTCGGCCCCGTCCGGGTCCTCGTACCAGAGCGCGGTCCGCAGGTTGGGCAGGGCGTGGTGCAGCCGGGGCAGCTCGTCGCGCAGCGCGTGCGCGGTGCCGGCCCGGTCGGCGTGCACCAGCGTCACCGGCCGCTGCGGCGCGGTGACCGCCAGGTGCTCCAGCGCGGACATCGCCGGGGTGAGCCCGATGCCGGCGCTGACCAGCACCAGCGGCCCGTCCCCGGCCACCGCGCTGACCTCACCGAACGGTGGGCTCAGCCGCAGTGTGTCGCCCACGGCGACCCGGTCGTGCAGGAAGGTGGAGACCATCCCGTCGGGCGCGCCGGCCACGCCGCGTACCCGCTTGACGGTGATCCGCCAGCGCGCCGCCCCCGGGCGGCCGGAGAGGCTGTACTGCCGGATCTGCTGACCCCGGCCGCCGTCGAGGTCGACCGCGACGGAGACGTACTGGCCGGGGACGAAGCCGGGCACGTCGCCGCCGTCGGCCGGCGCCAGGCCGAAGGAGACCACGTCCGCGGTCTCCCGGATCCGTTCGACCACCCGCCAGGCCCGCCAGACCGACCCGCCCTCGGCGACCCCCGCGCCCTGGTAGAGCCGCGCCTCCCGGGCCACCAGCTCGCAGGCCAGCAGCCAGTACGTCTCGTCCCACGCCGCGACGACCTCCGGGGTGACCGCGTCCCCGAGCACCTCGCCGACGGCGGCGAGCAGGTGCCGCCCCACGATGGTGTACTGGGCCGGGGTGATGCCGAGCGAGGCGTGCTTGTGCGCGATCCGGTCCAGGATCGGCCCCCACGGCACGTCGCTGAGGCCGACCAGGTGCTCCGCGTACGCGACGACGGCGGCGGCCAGCGCGGCCTGCTGCGCCCCGGTGGCCTGGTTGCCCCGGTTGAACAGGTCCAGCAGCTCCGGATGGGCGGCGAACATCCGCTGGTAGAACCGGCCGGTGATCGCCGCGCCGTGCGCCTGCACCGCGGGCAGGGTCGCCCGTACCACTGCTGCCGAAGATTCCGTGAGCACGCTTCCTCCTGCGGTTGGGCCGGCCTCGTCCGCCGGGCTCCCGATGTGCCCAATAAACAGGAATCGGAGATTCCTCTTCAGGGTCGAAGGTCCCGGGTCGGGGGTCGTCCGGATCACAGCGGGCACCGGCCTTCCGGCCCGTGCCGCAAGACGGATCCGCTGGCTAGGGTCGGTGCGTGAAGCTCAACCGGTCCACCGACATGGCGCTGCGCATCGCCATGCTGGCCGCCGTCACGCCGGCGCGCACGACGGTGGACGAGCTCGCCGAGCGGCTCGAGCTGCCCCGCAGCCACGTCGCCAAGGTCGTCCAGCGGTTGCAACGCCTCGGGGTGCTGGTGACCATCCGGGGCCGCTCGGGTGGGGTGGCCATCGCCGAGGCGGCCGGTCAGCTCACCGTGGGCGCCGTCGTCCGCGCGTTCGAGGGCGACGACGAGGTGGTCTCCTGCGAGCAGCCGGCCTGCCCGCTGGCGGTGGACTGCCGGCTGCGCGGGCAGTTGCGCCGCGCGCAGGCCGCGTTCCTCGCCGTACTCGACGAGACGCGGCTGGCCGACCTGGTCGACGGACCGGCGGGCCCGCTGCTGCTCACCCTCGGCCCCCGGCCGACCCCGCCGCCGGCCGCCGTGCCGCTCTGAGCGGCCCGCCCGCGACCCGGGCTAGGCTCGAACGAGCGAGAGGGGGATGCGATGTCCGGGGTCTCCCGTCCGGTCTTCGCCCGGCTCTACCGCCGGGCCACCGACGTGATGGACCGGGCCGGGGTCGGCGCGCACCGCAGCCGGACCGCGGCCGGCCTGCACGGCCGGGTGGTCGAGGTGGGCGCCGGCAACGGGCGCGCCTTCGCGCACTACCCGCCGACGGTCGCCGCCGTGCTCGCCGTCGAGCCGGAACCCCGGCTGCGCCGGGCCGCGCGGGACGCCGCCACCACCGCGCCGGTGCCGGTCACCGTGGCGGCCGGGCTGGCCGATGCGCTGCCCGTCGCCGACGGCCACGCCGACGCCGTCGTGTTCTCCCTGGTGCTCTGCTCGGTGCCGGACCAGGCCGCCGCGCTGCGCGAGGCCCACCGGGTGCTGCGCCCCGGTGGGCAGCTGCGCTTCTTCGAGCACGTACGCGCCGAACGGCCCGGCCCGCTGCGGCGGGCGCAGCGCCTCGTCGATGCCACCTGCTGGCCGCTGGTCTGCGGCGGCTGCCACACGGGGCGGGACACCGTCGCCGCGATCGAGGCGGCCGGCTTCACGCTGACCGACCTGCACCGGTTCCACTTCCCCGACACGCCGGTGCCGATGCCGGCCTCCCCGCACGTCCTCGGCGCCGCCCGCCGTGGTTAGCGACGGCTAGGAAGGGCCCCCTGTGCACCAGAAAGCGTCAACAAGGGGCCCTTCCTAACGCCTCAGCTGACGGTGATCGTGCCGTCGGCCGCGCGGACGCAGGCGACCGCCCGGTTGGCGGCGACGGCCGCGCCGGTCAGGCAGCGCCCCAGCGCCTTGTGCCCGGCCACGTTCGGGTGCCACGACTCCTGGCAGGTCTGGAAGTACGAAACGCAGGTGTTGGCGATCCGCTGAATGTCGATCTTGTCCTTGCCCGAGAGGCTGGTCACGAAGCTGCCGCTCGGGCCGTCCATCAGCCGGATCGGCGTGGCGAGCGCACCCGACGGGCTGGTCGGCTGCTCGCACAGCCGGGCGCCGTCGAACGCCCGCTGCACGTTCAGGTAGACCAGGTCGTCGGCCGGGAACTCGGCGGCCAGGCTGTCGCGCACCGACCGGACCAGCGTGCCCAGGCCGGTGGAGAAGCGGTGCCCGGGCGCCAGGCTCGCGCGGTGGATCGGGCAGCCGGCCGCGTACCGCTCCGCGCCCAGGTCACGGAACTTGTCCCGGTCGTCTTCCCGGCCGTCCTCCTCCCAGTAGTTCGAGGCCAGGTCGAACGGCAGCGGGTTGGTGTAGTCCTGGAACACGACCCGGTGCTGGCCGTCGGCGTCGACCTGGTCGAGGGTGGCCAGCAGCTGCCGTACGGCGGCCGTGGTCTCCGCCGTGGCCGCGCTGAACTGCGCCGAGGTGGCCAGGTCGGCGTCGCTGCACGGCTCCTGCGGCACCGGCCCGCCCAGGTACGCCCAGAACTCCCACCAGCCCGTCCACGCGTCGGCGATGAACCGGTTGGCGCACTTCTCCGCCACGCTGCCGAAGGTGAACGAGCTGTTGTTCGAGCCGAGGCCGACCAGCACCAGGTCGATGTCGTGGGTCCGGGCGACCGCGCGGAGCTGGTCGAGCTGCGAGGCGACCGACCGGCCCTTGGCCCGGTTGACCGAGGCCCCGGCGATGTCGTACGGCTGGCCGCCCGAGCAGGCCAGGTTGAACCGGTCGGTGATGCCCGGCAGGTCGGCCTGGAACAGCGACGCGTTGGGCGAGCGGTGGCAGAAGTACGCGTTGCTGTTCGGCGCGTCCCAGCCGGGGAAGCCCTGGCTGACGCCGTTGACGTCCACGACCGGGGAGTACGACCCGGCCCCCTCGCCGCTGATGAAGCTGTCGCCGAGCGCCACGGCCGCGGTGGGGAGGCCGGCCGCCGCCGGTGCGGCTGGCGCGACGGCGGTCGACAGCGCCGCCGCCGCGACGGTCAGCACCGCCGCGAGCGCGGTACGACGGAACACGGACATGCGCGTCCTCCATCCATCCATGGAAATATGAAAGTTTCTACGAGACGGTGATCACATCACGGGCGCGTGACGGGCGTCAACGACCGGTGACCGGATCAGGGGTTCGCCGGCCGAGGGCCGACGGGCGGCCGGCGTACCGTCGGGGAGCGGGATGAACCGCGGACCCGACGGCGTTGACCCCCGGTGTCGGGGCGCTCACGGGCCCGCCGCCCGAGCGTCCGCGCCGCAGGCGGCGCGGCCCGAGGTGCGGGGTGCCGGCGTCCTGTCCCACCTGCCCGTTAGGCTCGCTGCGGCGCGCCGCGCGAGGTGATCGAGCCGGTGAGCGGCACCACCACCGCCGAGACCTGGGAGTACGACCAGTTGACCGCACAGCCTGAGACGCTCTACGGGGCCGACGACCTGACGCACCTCGAGGGGCTGGACGCCGTCCGCAAGCGCCCCGGCATGTACATCGGCTCGACCGACAGCCGTGGCGTGGGTCACCTCGTCAACGAGATCCTCGACAACTCCACCGACGAGGGTGTCGCCGGTCACGCCACGCGCGTCGAGGTGATCCTGCACGCCGACGGCTCGGTGCAGGTCGACGACGACGGCCGGGGCATCCCCACCGACGTGCACGCCAAGTCCGGCATCTCCGGCGTCGAGCTGGTGCTCACCCGGCTGCACGCCGGCGGCAAGTTCGGCGGCTCCGGCTACAAGACCTCCGGCGGCCTGCACGGCGTCGGCGCGTCCGCCGTCAACGCCCTCTCCCGGCGCTTCGACGTCACCGTGCGCCGCGGCGGCAAGGTGCACGCCATGTCGTTCCGGCACGGCGTGCCCGGCGTCTTCGCCGGCCCCGGCCCCGACGCCGCCTTCACCCCCGGCCCCGGCCTCCAGGTCCTCGGCGCGATGAAGCGCGGCCAGCGCACCGGCACCTCGATCCGCTACTGGCACGACGCCCGCTACTTCGAGACCGGCGCCACGCTCGACGTCGAGGCCGTCCGGCTCAAG
Source organism: Micromonospora haikouensis (assembly GCF_000876225.1). Lineage (NCBI taxonomy): Bacteria > Bacillati > Actinomycetota > Actinomycetes > Micromonosporales > Micromonosporaceae > Micromonospora > Micromonospora haikouensis. The sequence continues at coordinate 2,801,118 of NZ_JXSX01000001.1, forward strand.
GTGCGCAACACCGCGTTCCTGGTCCCCGGCGTGAGTTACCTGCTGCGCGACGAGACCGGCGAGGAGCCGGCCGAGGAGACCTTCCACTTCCCCAACGGCCTCACCGACATGGTCGAGTTCCTCGCCCCGGCGGGCGACCGGCCGGTCTCCGGCACGCTGCTGGTCGCCGGTGAGGGCACCTACCGGGAGAACGCCGCCGACGCCAACGGCGTCATGCAGTCCAACGTGCAGCGCCGGGCCGAGGTCGAGATCGCGTTCCGCTGGGGCACCGGCTACGACCGCACCGTCGAGTGCTTCACCAACACCATCCGCAACGCCCACGGCGGCACCCACCGCAAGGGCTTCGAGCGGGCCCTGGCCCGCACCCTCGCCGAGGCGGCCCGCTCCGCCCGGGGTCTGCTGCGGCCCAAGGAGGACGCGCCCACCCTGGACGACGTCCTGGAGGGCATGACGGCCGTGGTGCACGTGCGCATCCCCGAGCCGCAGTTCACCTCGCAGACCAAGGACGAGCTGTCCACCGCCGGCATCACGAAGGTGCTCCAGGGCCTGGTGGAGGCGCACGTCAAGGCGTGGCTGGAGGACCGCCGCACCAAGGCCGAGGCCCGCACGGTGCTCCAGAAGATCGTCGACGCGGCCCGGGTCCGGCTCACCCAGAAGCAGCAGAAGGACGCGGCCCGCCGCAAGACCGCCCTGGAGGGCGCGTCGATGCCGCCGAAACTGGTCGACTGCCGCGCCGCAGGCATCGACAGGAGTGAGTTGTTCATCGTGGAGGGCGACAGCGCCTTGGGGACGGGGCGACTTGCCCGATCTGCCGAATACCAGGCGCTTCTCCCGATCCGCGGCAAGATCCTCAACGTGCAGAAGGCCAACCTCCAGCAGGTGCTGGACAACGCCGAGTGCGCCGCGATCGTCCAGGTGCTCGGCGCCGGCTCCGGCCGCACCTTCGACCTGTCGTCCATGCGGTACGGCCGGGTGCTGATTATGGCCGACGCCGACGTGGACGGTGCGCACATCCGCACCCTGCTGATCACCCTGTTCGCCAGGTACATGCGCCCGCTGATCGAGGCCGGCCGGCTCTACGCCGCGATGCCGCCCCTGCACAAGATCACCACCAAGGGGCGCAACCCGCAGACGATCTACACGTACACCCAGGCGGAGATGGAGGCGACGGTCCGCAAGCTGGAGAAGGCCGGCAAGCAGATCGTCACCCCGATCCCCCGGTTCAAGGGCCTCGGCGAGATGGACGCCGACGAGCTGTGGGACACCACGATGAACCCGGCGACCCGGGCGGTGCGCCGGATCACCCTCGACGACGTCGACGCCGCCGAGCGGATCCTGGAGCTGCTGATGGGGGAGAAGGTCGAGCCGCGCCGCAACTGGCTGATCGAGTCCGCCGACCGGGTCGACCGGGACGCGATCGACGCATGACGACCACCACCCGCCCCCGCCCCGGCCCGGCCCGCCGGGACGACCGCCGCCCGACCGGGGCCCGCCGAGGAGAGAGCTGAACCATGGCACGCCGTAAGAACACCGGTCCCCGGGCGGACCTGGCCGCCTTCGACCAGGCCGGCGCGCGGGTCTTCGACAACCCGCTGGTCACCGAGGTCTCCGACTCCTACCTGGAGTACGCGTTCTCGGTCATCCACTCCCGCGCCCTGCCGGACGCCCGCGACGGCCTCAAGCCGGTGCACCGGCGCATCCTCTACTCGATGCACGAGGCGGGGCACCGGCCCGACCGGGCGCACGTGAAGTCGGCCCGGGTGGTCGGCGACGTGATGGGCCGCTACCACCCGCACGGCGACACCGCGATCTACGACGCGATGGTCCGGCTCGCCCAGGACTTCTCGCTGAACGTCCCGCTCATCGACGGGCATGGAAATTTTGGGAGCCCAGACGACGGCCCGGCAGCGGCGCGCTACACGGAAGCGCGGATGTCGCACGAGGCGATGCTGCTGGTCGGCGAGCTGGGCGAGGACACGGTCGACGTCGAGCCCAACTACGACGGCTCGCTCACGCAGCCGACGGTGCTGCCGGCGGCGTTCCCCAACCTGCTGGTCAACGGCGCGTCCGGGATCGCGGTCGGGATGGCCACCAACATGATCCCGCACAACCTGGCCGAGGTCGTCTCCGCCGCCCGGTGGCTGATCAACCACCCGGACGCCGACCTGGACAAGCTGATGGAGTTCGTCCCCGGCCCCGACCTGCCCACCGGCGGCGTGCTGCTCGGCCTCGACGAGGTGCGCCGGGCGTACGAGACGGGGCGCGGCGTGGTGCGGATGCGCGGGCGGGTGGAGATCGGCCCGCTGGAGGGCAGCCGGGGCCGGCAGGCGATCACCGTGGTCGAGCTGCCCTACGGCGTGGGCGCCGAGAAGGTCATCGCCGCGATCACCAACGAGGTCAACAAGACCAAGCGGCTCACGGGCATCGCCGACGTCAAGGACCTCACCGACCGCGAGAACGGCACCCGCCTGGTCATCGAGTGCAAGGTGGGGGTCAACCCGCAGGCGTTGCTGGCCGACCTCTACCGGCTGACCCCGCTGGAGCAGTCGTTCGGCGTCAACAACCTGGTCCTGGTCGACGGGCAGCCGCAGACGCTGGGGCTGAAGGCGCTGCTGGAGGTCTTCCTGCGGCACCGCTACGACGTGGTGACCCGGCGCAGCGCCTACCGGCGGCGCAAGCGGCAGGAGCGGCTGCACCTGGTCGACGGCCTGCTGATCGCCCTGCTCGACATCGACAAGGTGGTCCGGCTGATCCGGGGCAGCGACGACGCCCAGGCCGCCAAGGACGGCCTGATGCGCCAGTTCAAGCTCTCGGACATCCAGGCCAGTTACATCCTGGACACCCCGCTGCGCCGGCTGACGAAGTTCGACCGGATCGAGCTGGAGGCCGAGCAGGAGCAGCTGCGCAAGGAGATCGCGCAGCTCTCCACGATCCTCGACGACGAGAAGGTGCTGCGGAAGGTCGTCTCCGACGAGCTGGCCGCCGTGGTGAAGAAGTTCGGCACCGAGCGGCGCACCACCCTGGTCGACGGGGACCTGAAGGAGGTGCTGGCCGCGTCCGCGCCGGCCGGTCCCCTCGAGGTGGCCGACGACCCGTGCCAGGTGATCCTCTCGGCCACCGGGCTCGTGGCCCGCACCGCGGCCGAGTCGGAGGAGGCATCCGAGGGGCGTCGGCGCAGCGGTCGGGTCAAGCACGACGCCGTACGCGCGCTGGTGCACTCCACGGCCCGGGGCCGGGTGCTGCTGGTGACCAGCGCCGGCCGGGCGTTCAAGATCGACGTTCTGCCGCTGCCGGTGCTGCCGGAGCAGGCCGGCACGGTGTCGCTGCGCGGCGGCATGTCCGCCGCCGAGCTGGTGCCGCTGGAGCCGGGGGAGTCGGTGGTGGGGCTGGCGCCGTTGGGCGCGACCGGGGAGGGCTCGCCGGGGCTGGCGCTGGGCACGCGGCAGGGCGTGGTGAAGGTGTGCGCCCCGGACTGGCCGGTCCGCTCCGACGAGTTCGAGGTGATCGGGCTGCGCGAGGGCGACGAGGTGGTCGGGGCGACCTGGCTGGCCGACGGGGCGGAGACGTTGGCGTTCGTCTCCTCCGAGGCGTCGCTGCTGCGTTTCCCGGCGTCGGCGGTGCGTCCGCAGGGGACGAAGGGCGGCGGCATGGCCGGCATCAACCTGCCGGCGGGGGCGCGGGTGGTCTTCTTCGGCGCGGTCCGGGAGGACGATCCGGCCCACGGCGAGCCGATGGTGGTGACGTCCACCGGGGCGACGGTGAAGGTGACGCCGTTCGGGGCGTACCCGGCGAAGGGGCGGGCGACCGGCGGGGTGCGCGCGCAGCGGTTCCTCAAGGGCGAGACGGATCTGGTGGTGGCGTGGGTCGGCCCCCGGCCGGTCGGCGCGACGGCGACCGGCGACCCCGTGGAGCTGCCTCCGGCGGATCCGCGCCGCGACGGCAGCGGCTTCGCCGTGATGCTGGGCCCCACGGTGGTCGGCCACCAGATCGAACGCGACTGAGCCGTCCGCGCCCCCGCCCCGGTCAGCGTGCCGGGGTGGGGGTGCGCAGGCGGGCGACGAGGCGCATGCCGTGGTAGGTGGCCAGGGCGGCGGCGGTGCCGAGGGCGATGCCGTTGAACGAGAGGTCGCCGGTGGTCAGGGTGTAGTTGGCCGCGCCGACGATCAGGGCGACGGCGGCGGTCATCAGGTTGACCGGGTCGTGGAAGTCGACCCGGTTCTCGATCCAGATCCGGGCGCCGAGGACGGCGATGAGGCCGTACAGGGCGGTGGTCGCGCCGCCGAGCACCCCGGCCGGCACGGTGAGGATCAGCGCGCCGAACTTGGGGCTGAGCCCGAGCAGCACGGCGGCCAGCCCGGCCATCCAGTACGCGGCGGTGGAATAGACGCGGGTCGCCGCCATCACGCCGATGTTCTCCGCGTAGGTGGTGGTGCCGGAGCCGCCGCCGGAGCCGGCGAGCATCGTGGCCAGGCCGTCGCCGAGGAACGCCCGGCCCATGTCCCGGTCGAGGTTGCGGCCGGTCATCGCGGCGACGGCCTTGACGTGCCCGGCGTTCTCGGCGATCAGCACGAGGATCACGGGGATCACCAGCACGGTCGCGCGCAGGCTGAAGCTGGGCGCGTGGAACTCGGGCAGGCCGACCCACGCCGCCTTGCGCAGCCCGTCGACGGCCTTCGGGTCGAGGCCGCCGAGGGCGGCGGCGAACAGCCAGCCGGCGACGACGCCGAGCAGGATGGACAGCCGGGCCGCGAAGCCCCGGAACGCGACGGTGGCGAGCAGGATCGCGACCAGGGTGAACACGGCGATCAGCGGTTGGGCCTTGACGCCGGTGCCGCTGCCGCCGCCGTCCCAGGCGACGGGGGCGAGGTTGAGCCCGATCAGCGCCACGATGGCGCCGGTGACCACGGGTGGCATCAGCGCGTCGATCCAGCGTGCCCCGGCGAGCTGGACGACGAGGCCGACGGCGGCCAGGGCGGCGCCGGCCACGACGATGCCGCCGAGCGCGGGGCCGATGTCGCCGCCGGCCTTCGCGGCCAGCACGGGGGCGATGAACGCGAACGACGACCCGAGGTACGACGGCAGCCGGTTGCCGGTGATCACCAGGAAGAGCAGGGTGCCGACGCCGGAGAAGAACAGCGTGGTGGCCGGCGGGAAGCCGGTGATCAGCGGCACGGTGAAGGTGGCGCCGAACATCGCCACGACGTGCTGTACGCCGATGCCGAGGGTGCGCGGCCAGGAGAGCCGTTCGCCGGGGTGGACGACGTCGCCGGGGGTGACGGAGCGGCCGTCGCCGTGCAGGGACCAGGGCGACCAGCGGGAGCGCGGTTCGGTGGGGGTCTCGGTCATCGCGGTGCCCTTTCGCGTCGACGGCGGTGCGGGGCGGAGACCCTGGAAGTCGTTTCTAGCAGAGGAGCCGTGTCCAGCGCTCAGGCGACCCCGGCGGGGCGGAACTGGACGCTGACCCGGGGGCCGACCGGGCGCGCGGTCTTCGGGATCGCGTGCTCCCAGGTGCGCTGGCAGGAGCCTCCCATCACCACCAGGTCGCCGTGGCCGAGGGGGAAGCGCAGGCCGGGGCCGCCGCCGCGTGGGCGCAGCAGCAGCGGCCGGGGCGCGCCGAACGAGACGATGGCGACCATGGTGTCGGTGTGCGCGGAGCGGCCCAGGGTGTCGCCGTGCCAGGCGACGCTGTCGCGCCCGTCGCGGTAGAGGCACATGCCGGCGGTGACGAACGGCTCGCCCAGCTCGGGGGCGTAGTGCGCGGTCAGGGCCGCTCGCGCCCGGGTGAGCACCGGGTGGGGCAGCTCCCGGTGGCCGGAATACCAGCAGAGCAGCCGGGGGACGTCGACCCGCGCGTCGTACATCGTGCGGCGCTCGGCCCGCCAGGGCACGTCGGCGAGCAGCACGTCGAGGACCGCGTCGGAGCCGCGCACCCAGCCGGGCAGGTGGTCGACCCAGGCGCCCCGGGTCAGCGGGTGCCGGCGCAGCCCGGCGAGCGGGCCCAGCGACGGCCCGTCGGCGGCGAGGTCGAGCATCGACGGCTGGTAGGCGGCACCGGACATGCCGCGCAGCCTACCTGGCCTTTCGTACGCGTGTGCGACCGTGGTCCGGTCCGTCACCCGCCGGTCACCTGCCGCACACGTGGACGTCGCCGCCCGTCGCCGGGCCGGGCCTAGCGTGACCGGGTGCAGAGCCAGTCCGCCACCGTCGTCGCGCCGGCCGGTCCGCCGCAGCCGCCGCCGGGCCACCCGGCCCGCCACGCCCGCCGGCTGGTCGGCTGGCTCGCCGCCGCGTGGGTCGGGCCCCTGCTGGCGTACGCGGCGGGGCTGGCCGGGCTGCTGCCGCTGGTGCTGCTCGGGCTGACGGCAGGGCTGCTGCGGGGCGGCCGGAGCCTGCTGGACCGGCTGGTGCTGGCCGGCGCGCTGCTGGCCGGCGCGACGTGCGCCGCCGGGCTGCTCTTCTCGGCCTGGCCGTGGGGGCTGCACCCGGTGCCGGTGGCGGGGACCGCGCTGACGGTCCTGCTCGGGATCGCGGCGGCCACCGGTCGCCGGCCGAGGCTGCCCCGTCCGGTCGCCGCCGATCTGCTGCCGGTGGGGGCGGCGTCGCTGGCCGCCGTCGCCATGGCGTGGCCGTACCTGCGCGCCGGTGACCTCGCCGGCCGCCTCGCGTACGCGATGACCGGCGAGGACAACAGCCGGCACCTGGCCACGGTGGAGGGCATCCGGGCCGTCGGCGGCTACCTGTTCACCGACCCGCAGGCGGCGGCGCGGATCGCCCCGGAGCCGATGGTCTGGTATCCGCAGGGCTTCCACCTCACCGCGGCGCTGCTGGACACGTTCCTGCGCTCCTCGACGGCCCCCGCCGGGCCGGCCGACGCCCTCGACCACTACCTCGGCTGGTCGGTCGGGGCGTGGGGGCTGCTGGTGCTCGCCGTGACGTGGGCGGCGCGCCGGCTCGCCGGCCCGCAGCTCGACCCGCCCCGCGCGCTGGCCCTGACCGGCGCGGTCACGGCCGCCTGCCTCGGCTCCGAGCTGGCCCGCTTCGTCGTCTACGGCTACCCGGGCGAGAGCCTCGGGCTGGCGGCGACGGTGCTGCTGGTGGCGGTGACCTGCCGTCCGGTGGCCCGCACCGGCACCCAGGTGGCCGTGGTCGGCGGGCTGTGCGTGACGGTCGGCTTCGCGTACCTGATGTTCCTGCCGGTGGTCGCGGCGCTGGCGGCGGCGTGGCTGGTCCGTGACCGTCGGCGGCTGCGTCGCCGGCCGCGGCTGTTGGCGGTGGTGGCGCTGGTGGCGGCGGTGCTGACGCCGCTGCCGGCCGTCGCCGGCCTGCTGCGCACCGACCAGGTCGACAACGTGGCCACCGGCGGCGGCGTGTTCCCCCGCTACGACGCGTTCCTGGCCCTCGCGGCCCTGGTCGGCGCGGGCCTGGTCGTCGGCCGGCGGCTGCCGGTGTGGCGGCGCTACGCGGGAGCGCTCGCCGCGGCGGGCGTGTTCGCGGCCGGGTTCCTGCTCTATTTCCGGGCGCTGGGCACCGACCCGCGCTACTACTACGGCAAGACGCTGCACCTGCTGCTGGCGGTGCTGCTCGTGGGCGCGGGCGCGCTGGCCCTGCTGCTGCCGCCACCGGGGCGGACCGTGCCCGGCACCCGGGCCGGCGGTGGAGCGGGCCGGCGGGCCGAAGGCCGGCGGGCCGGCGCGCGGTGGGCGGTGGCGGTCGCGGTGGTGCTGGCCTGCGTCGGGGCGGCCGGGCTGCCGCGCGGCACCGGGCTCTTCGCCCAGCCGTTCGGCGACCGGGTCACCACCTGGGCGGCGGCCTGGTGGTCGGGGTCGCTGGCCCGCCCGGGCCCGGCGGCGCTGACGGTCCGCGCGCTGGCCCGGCCGCCGGCCGCGCCGGGCACTGTCACGGTGGTGGTGAGCGACCGCCGCCGCGAGGGCTACCTGGTCACGCTGTTCGTCTCCACCCTCCAGGGCACCGCCGGTGCGTCGGGGCCGGCGGTGTACCGGCTGCCGCTGGCCGAGCCGGCCCGCAGCGCCGCCGTGGTGGCGGCGGTGCCGGGGCCGATCCGCTTCCTGGCCGCCGACGCGGCGGCGGCCCGGGTCGTCGAGGACCTGCTCGCCGCCCGCCCCGAGCTGCGCGCCCGGGTCAGCGTGGAGCGGCTGCCCTGAGCCGGAGCGGCTGCCCGGCAGGCGGCGGCGCGGGGCGTTCCCCTAGCCGCGGCTGGGCGCGCCGACGAGGGCGAGCACCGCGTCGGCGACCCGGGCCCGGCCCCGCCCGTCGACCGTGGCCCAGGCGCGGGCGGCCAGGGCGGCCCGGCGCTCGGGGGAGTCGAGCAGGGCGCGCAGCGTCCGCGCGGCCCCGGCGCGGGCCGTCCGGCCGGGCAGCCCGGCGGCGGCCAGCGCGGGCAGCTCGCCGAGGCCGGCCACGAGCCCCGCATCCACCACCCGGCCGTACGACTCGCGCTGGTTGTCCACCACGCACACCAGCGCGGCCGGCGCGCCGAGGCAGCACAGCTCCCAGGTGGACGTGCCGGCGGCGCTGACCACCAGGTCGGCGGCGGTGACCAGGGCGGGCAGGTCGTCGGTGGGCGGCACGGGCCGCACGGCCTGCCCCCGGCCGGGGGCCAGCGCCGCCAGCTCCGCCTCGACGTCGGCGCGGCCGACGACCACGGTCAGGTCCATCGGGTGCCCGGTGGCCAGCAGCACCCGGGCCAGCACGGGGGCGGCCCCGAACGCGTCGGTGCCGCCGAAGAAGGCGAGCACCCGGGGCCGGGCCGCCGGCGTCGCGGGGCGGGGCGCCGCCGGCCGGGCGGCCACCACCGCGTCGCGCAGCAGCGGGTACGCCGTCCCGGCGAGCAGCCGGCCGGGCAGCGGCCCGTGCGCCGCGCCCAGGTTCTGGTCCAGGTAGACGTCGGCGTCCTGCCCCCGGGTGTCGCCGTCGACGACGGCGAGGGTCACCACCCCCGCCGCGCGCAGCGCCCCCGCCCCGGCCGGGTCCAGCTCGTACGAGTCGAGCACCACCACGTCGAGGCCGTGCCGGCGGGCCGCCGCCACGAGGTCGGCGGGGCGCTGCGGCCCGGGGTGCAGCGGGATGCCCCGGGCGGCGAGCTGCCGGCCCGCCCAGCCGACCCCCTCGACGGTGCCGAAGAACTCGACGCGGTGGCCCCGGGCGAGGAACTCCTCGGCCAGGGCGAGGCAGCGCACCAGGTGCCCCACCCCCCGGGTGGGCCCGGCGTCGCAGCGGACCCCGACGCGTACGGTGCTCAGGACTCCTCCAGCCGCTTCTGCCGCACCGAGGCGTTCAGGGCGCGCAGGGCCGGCTGGCCCGCCAGCCAGTCGGCGAGCTTGGCCAGCGGGACGCTGACGTCGCCGAAGTGGTCGGTCACCGCCCGCACCAGCGCCCAGTCCTGCTCGGTGTCGAGGGTGAGCCGCAGGGCCGACCGGTCGGGGGTGAGCGTCACCCCGAGCACCCGGAACAACTCCGGATGGGTGTACGCGTAGGAGGTTACGTGCACCCGGTGGTGGTCGGTGGCGATGCGGTGCAGCGTACGCAGCGTGTCCGCCCGGATGATCTCCACGTCCAGCCCGCGCGGCAGCGTACGCGCGATCGACGTACTCGCGTAGTCCAGTCCCGGCACGGCCCGGTACACGTCGGCGACCAGCCGGACGATCTCCGGGTCGAGCAGCGGGCAGTCGGCGGTGAACCGCATGACCGCGTCGCCGGGGTGCGCGTCGAGCGCGCCCACGAACCGGTCGAGCACGTCGTCGACGGGGCCCCGGTGGCAGGCCACGCCGAGCCGGGCGCACTCGGCGACCACCGCGTCGTCGGCGGCTTCGGTGCTGGTGGCGACCACCAGGTCGGCGAGCACCCCGCCGTCGGCGGCGGCCCGGACCACCCGGCCGAGCACCGAGCGCCCGGCCAGTGGCCGCAGCACCTTGCCGGGCAGCCGGGACGAGCCCATCCGGGCCTGCACGATCCCCACGATCCGCGTCACTGCTGCTCCTGTTCGTCGCGCCGGGGCGCGAGGGCGTCCTTGGCCCGCCGCTTCGCCGCGCGGGCGCCCCGCTTGGCCAGCCGGGCCGGGGTGATCGCCAGCCGGCCGACCCGGTAGCTGAGCGACCCGCTGAGCAGGTTGATGGTCGCCTCGGCCCGGCGCAGCGCCCGCTCCCGGGAGGTGAGCAGCTCCTCCGTCCAGCGCAGCAGGGCCGTCACCCGGGTCAGCTCCGCCTTCTGCCGCAGCCACGCCTCGCGGAGCTGCTGGTGGCTGTCCAGGCCGGTCGGGGGCGCGGTGGGCTCGACCGCGCGCAGCTCGTCGGCGAGGGCGACGCGGTCGGCGTTGTCCAACCCGCGCAGCGCCGCGGTGACCGCGACCTCCGCGTCGACGGCGGCCGTCACCGTCGCCCGGTCCAGGTCGCGCCCGGCGGTGCCGGCCAGCACCACGGTCAGCCCCGCCACGTCGAGGGTGGACGACCAGGGGTGGGCGTAACCGCCGGTGGCCAGGGCGGCGGCGAACCGCCACAGGCCCCGGGCCAGCGTCACGTCCACCGGCCACGGGTCGCTGGCCCGCCAGCTCGGGTCGAGCACCGCGAACGCCGGGGGAGCACCGGTGGCGTCGCGGGCCGTGCAGGCCCCGCCGTCGGCGAGCACCACGTTGTCGAGGCTGGCCAGGGCCGTCGCGCCGGTGAGCCGGCCGGCGTCGTCGGCGTGCGCGTCGAGCCAGGCCGCGTACCCGCGCAGCAGCCGGCGCAGGGCGGCCAGGTCGCGGCGCAGGCAGGCGTCGAGCAGCACGGTGCGCAGCAGCCGGCCCTCGGGCACCGCTCCGGCGAGCACGGCCGGGTCCCGCCAGGCCGCCGCGCGGGTGGCGAACGGGGCCTCCGTGGCCGCCGCGACCGGGCCGGGCACCCGCCACCGCCAGCCGTCCGCCGCCGCCGTCACCTCCACCACGCCGATCCCGGGCGGCCCGGTCTGCACCCACAGCACCGGCAGCCCGCCGGGTTCGGCCGGCGCGGGCCGGGCCGCGCCCGCCTCGGTGCCGGCCGGGTTCGGCGGGTCGCCCACGGCGGGGACGGCCGGGGCCGCGCGGTGGGCCAGCACCAGCCAGCCCGGGGCGAGCGCGGTGCCCAGCCCCGCGTGCAGCGCGTCGACCGCCAGCCTCGCCGGGTCCTGGAGCACGGGACGGTCGCCGTGGCCCGGCGCGCACGCGCCGTGCAGCACCGCGTCCAACAACCCGCTGCCGGGGCGCGCGGCCAGCGCGCCGGCGTCGACCAGCGCGGTCGGCGCGGCCGGCTCGGGGTACGCGGCGAAGCAGCCGCCGGGGCGCAGCCCCGCCCCGGCCAGCCGGTCCCGCGCCTGCTCCAGGTTGGCGGGACGGCCGGCGTCCAGCGCCCCGCCGACCGCCCAGTCGGCGTCGTCGCGGCCGGCGTACCAGGGCGCGGTGTCGACCATCCGGGTCAGCCCCACCGGGTTGTCCAGCCGCAGCAGCAGCGTCCCGCCGGGGGCGAGCACGGCGGCGAGCCGGCGCAGCAGCCCGTCCCAGCCGACCGGGGTCCCCTCCACCGACTCCACCGCGTCCAGGCCGGCGGCGGCGATCACCACGTCGAACGTCTCGTCGGCCGGCAGCCCGCCGGGGCCGCCGACGACCACCCGCACGGGCCGGTCCTCGGCCAGCGCCGACCCGTCCGGCCAGCTGCGCAGCAGGCAGGTGACGTCGGCGTGGGCCAGCCGGTCGACCAGCTCGGGGTCGTGCGGCCCGGCCAGCAGCACCCGCGCACCGGCCGGGGTGACCCGGGCGGCGAGCGCCGCGAGGGGCCCGCCGCCGGGCAGCCGCCGGCCGGTCAGGTCCGACCAGGCCAGCATCTCCCCGCCGGGCAGGGCGATCCGGGTCGAGGTGTCAGTGGTCAACGTGTTCCTCCTGGAGGGTCGCCCAACCCAGCAGCTCCCGCAGCTCGGCCGGCGTGCAGCGGTGGTCGGTGCCCAACTCGGCGCGGGCGATCTCGACCGCCGTCGGCAGGTGCACCGACTCGCCGTGCAGGTCCGGCCACTGCCGGCGGATGCGGGCGGTGCCGCCGAACGTCGGGTCCTCGTCGGCGAGGATCATCGGGTCGCCGTAGACGGCGGGCTCGCAACCGGCCGCGATGCCGTAGAAGATGGCGCTGGTCAGCCGGTTGGACGCCACCCGGCGGTGCCGGCGCAGCTCGGTGAGCTGCTTGTCGAGGAAGAGCGGGTCCGTGTCCTTCCACCAGTGCCCCCGGTAGCCGTGGCAGATCACCCGGAACCCGGCCTGCTCGTAGAGGCGGCGGACCCGGCGCATGCCGTACTCGTGCCAGTAGAGGCAGACGGTGACCGGGCCCGGCTCGGTGGCGCGGATGCGGGCGATCAGCTCCCGGTGGTCGCCGCGCACGTGCTGGCCCTCCCAGCCGTGGAACGGATACCAGATGGTCCCCTCCCGCTGCGGCTCCGGCGGGTCGTCGGCGCGCAACGTCAGCAGGTACGCGAACGGCGCGCCGGTCACCACGACGTTGCGCCGCCCCACCGACCAGGCCCGCCGCCGGGTCTGCTCCGACCACAGCAGGCTCGGCGTGCCCTCGACGTACGGGTGGCCGGGGGCGAGGCCGTCGCCGATGTTCCAGCCGTGCTGGACGTACCCGTTGATCCGGGGCGGGTGCCCGTCGCCGAGGCCGCAGTAGCGGGCCAGCACGTGCGCGTGGCCGTAGAAGTGGTTCGCGTGGTGCATCCCGGTCCCCTCAGGCGGCGGCGCGCGCCGGGGCGGCGTGCAGGGCGGCGGCCAGGGCGTCGACGACGCGGTCCTGGTCGGCGTCGGTGAGGTCGGGGAACAGCGGCAGGGAGAGCTGCTCGGCGTAGAACCCCTCGGCGACCGGGCAGGAGCCGCGCCGGTAGCCCAGCTCCGCGAACGCCGGATGCCAGTGCACGGGGACGTAGTTGACCTGCACGCCGATCCCGGCGGCCCGCATTGCGTCGTAGACGGCGCGGCGGCGGCCCTCGTGCACCCGGATCGGGTACAGGTGCCAGGCCGGCTCGGCCCAGGACCGCCGGCCGGGCGTCGACACACCGGGCAGGTCGGCCAGGGCCGCGTCGTAGCGGGCGACCAGCTCGGCGCGGCGGGCCAGGAACCGGGGCAGCCGGCGCAGCTGGCTGCGGCCCAGCGCGCAGAGCACGTCCGGCAGCCGGTAGTTGAGCCCGAACTCGTGGATCTCCTGGTGCCAGCCGCCCTCGTCCGGCCAGCGCTGCGCGGCGCGGTCCCGCACGAGGCCGTGGTTGCGGAACCGGCGGGCCCGCTCCAGCAGGGCCGGGCTGACGGCGGCGACCGCGCCGCCCTCGGCGGTGGTGAGGTTCTTCGTCGGGAAGAACGAGAACGTGGTCAGGTCGGCGAGCGACCCGACCGGCCGGCCGTGGTAGGCCGCGCCGATGGAGTGGGCGGCGTCGGCGAGCAGCAGCGGGCCGCCGCCGCCGAGCACCGCGCGCAGCGCGTCGTAGTCGGCGGGGTGGCCGGCGTAGTCGACCGCCGCCACCACCTTCGTCCGGGCGGTCAGCGCCGCGCCGACCGCCGCCGGGTCCAGGGTGTACGTCTCCGGCTCGACGTCGGCGAAGACGACCCGCGCGCCCAGCGCGACGGCGGTGCTGGCGGTGGCCGCGAACGTCATCGGCGGCACGACCACCTCGTCGCCGGGGCCGACGCCGGCCGCCGCGTACGCCACGTGCAGGGCGGCCGTGCCGTTGGACACGGCCGCGCAGCCGACCCCGCCGGTCCAGCCGGCCAGGTCCGCCTCGAACGCGTCGACCTGGGGGCCGGTGGTGAGCCAGTCGCTGCGCAGCACGGCGACCACGGCGGCGACGTCGTCTTCGGTGACGGACTGCCGCCCGTACGGGAGCATCGCCATCACGCGGCGATGCCGAGCATGTCGCGCAGCTGCTCCACGCCGAGCCACTCGTCGTTGCTGTCCGACTGGTAGGCGAAGCCGTCCGGCACCGGCTCGCAGTGCGCGGGCGGCTGGTAGCCCCAGGTGGCGATGGTCGGCTGCACGATGAACCGGTCCGGGGTGCGCAGGGTCCGCCGGCTGTCGTCCGGGGCGATCATCTCCTCGTGCAGCTTCTCGCCGGGCCGGATGCCGATCTCGTGGGTGGTGGCGTCCGGGGCGACGGCCTCCACCAGGTCGAGGATGCGCATGCTCGGGATGCGCGGCACGAACAGCTCCCCGCCCTGCATCTGGTCGAACGAGTCCATGACGAACTGCACGGCCTGGTCCAGGGTGATCCAGAACCGGGTCATCCGCTTGTCGGTGACGGGCAGGCTCTTGCCCTCGGCGGCGAGCCGGCGGAACAGCGGCACCACCGAGCCCCGGCTGCCCACCACGTTGCCGTAGCGCACCACGGCGAACCGGGTCGGGTGGTGGGCGGCGTAGTGGTTCGCCGAGACGAACAGCTTGTCGCCGACCAGCTTCGTCGCCCCGTACAGGTTGATCGGGCTGGACGCCTTGTCGGTGGAGAGCGCGATGACCTTCTTCACCCCGGCCTCGATGGCCGCGTCGACGACGTGCTGCGAGCCGGTGATGTTGGTGGCGATGAACTCCGACGGGTTGTACTCGGCGGTGTCCACCTGCTTGAGCGCGGCGGCGTGCACGACGTGGTCGACGCCGTGCATGGCCCGGGTGAGCCGGTGGCGGTCCCGGATGTCGCCGATGAACCAGCGCAGCCGGGGGTCGTCGCCGAGCTGCTGGCGCAGCTCGTACTGCTTGAGCTCGTCGCGGGAGAACACCACCACCCGGGCCGGGTCGGCCTCGGCGAGGACGTGCCGCAGGAAGGTGCGGCCGAAGGACCCGGTGCCCCCGGTGATCAGAATGGAGGACCCATTCAACTCGCTCAACTGGTGCTCCCAAGGTCGGTTGATCTTTCGGCCGGGGACGGTGCCGGCCGGCGGACGGTTCGTGACGCTAAGCCGGCAGAGTTAACGGCCCCACGCCGGACGGTGAACGGGCGCGACGCGGGCGGTGAATGCGTCATGCCCGCCCCGCGTCGACAGCGGGCCGCCAGGTGAACGGGACGTGTCCGCCGGTCAGACCAGGTCCCAGCCCAGCGCGGTGCCCCGGGGCACGTCGCGGCGGAACGTGCGGCCGAGCACCCGGTCCAGGTCGGCCGGGGGCAGCCCGCCGGCCGGGCGGATCGAGCGCACGTTGTCCCGGGTCACCGGCTCGCCCGCGCGGACGTCGGCCACCACGTACAGCGACCGGCGGAACCGCAGCCCCTCCCGCTCGGTGGGGGTCGGGCCGATCGTGGTGACGCCCAGCGCCGCCCAGGCCCGCTCGGACTCGACGCGCAGGTCCGCCAGCTCCGTCGGCTCCAGCGAGAAGTCCGAGTCCACCCCGCCGTCGGCGCGGCGCAGCGTCACGTGCTTCTCGATCAGGCAGGCGCCCAGCGCCACCGCCGCCACCGGCACCCCGATGCCGGGGGTGTGGTCGGAGATCCCGACCGGCACGCCGAACGTGTCGGCCAGCACCGGCAGCCGGCGCAGGTTGCTGTCCTGCGGCGGGGCCGGGTAGGACGCGGTGCAGGCCAGCAGCACGATGCCGCCCGCCCCGCCCTCGCGGGCGGCGGTCACCGCGGCGTCGATCTCGCCGACCGTGGCCATGCCGGTGGAGATCACCATCGGCTTGCCGGTGGCGGCCACCAGCCGGATCAGCGGCAGGTCCACCAGCTCCGACGAGGCGATCTTGTACGCCGGGGCGTCCAGCTCCTCCAGCAGCTCCACGGCGGTGGCGTCGAACGGCGACGAGAAGACCGTCAGGCCGTGCCGGCGGGCCCGCTCGAAGATCGGCCCGTGCCACTCGTACGGGGTGTGCGCCCGCTCGAAGAGCTGGTAGAGCCGCTCGCCGCCCCACAGCTCGTGGCCGCCGGAGATGCGGAACTCCGGCGCGTCCACGTCGATGGTCAACGTGTCCGGGGTGTACGTCTGGAGCTTGAGCGCGTGCGCGCCGCTGGCCGCCACCGCGTCCACGATGGCCAGGGCCCGGTCGAGGCTGCCGTTGTGGTTGCCCGACATCTCGGCGACCACGAAGGGCCGCTCGCCGGTGCCCACCGCGTGCGGGCCGATCTTGACTGTCGTCATGTTCCCCTGCTCAGTTGCGTCCACACCACCTGGTGCGGCGTGCCGTCGACGTCCCGCTCGTAGCGCCGGACGATCGTGAAACCGAAGCGCCGGTGCAGCGCCAGCACCGGCCGGTTGGTGGCCAGCGTCTCGCCGCCGAGCGTGCGCGCGCCGAGGGTGTCGAACGCGTACGCGATCGCCGCCTGCTCCAGCGACAGCCAGGCCGGCATGAGCGCCCGCCGGGCGTCCAGCCCCTCGACGTCGAGATAGAAGCCCCAGGTCAGCGCCCTGTCCGGGCTGGTCACGCCGGAGAAGGTCACCACGCCGCAGGGCTGCCCGAGGTGCTCGTGCACCAGCACCCGCCGGTCCGGGTCGACGCGTACGCCCGCCCACCAGGCGGCGTGCTCGGCCGCGCCGATCTCGTGCCGGGTGAGGCTGACCTCGCGGACCTGCGGGTGGTTGCGCCAGCGCAGGATCGTCGCCAGGTCGGCGTCGCGGGCGGGCCGCAGCACCCCGCCGGCCCGGGTGGCGGTCGTCCCGCTCGTCCCCGTCCCGGTCATCCCCGCCCCGCCATGGCGCTGCCCTGTTCCGCCCCCGACGGCGTGCCCTCGGCGGCCAGCGGCCCGCTCCCGCCGGACGCCGCGTCGGGGGCCGCCGCCCCGGCGGGCGACGCCGGCCGCAGCGAGCCGGCCAGCCGGTGCGCCCGCCGCAACGTCTTGTACGCGAGGTAGCTGTCCCGGGCGACGAGGCGGTGCTTCAGCCCGGCCACCCCGCCCGGCCGGGCGTACCCGCCGGAGGGCAGGTAGCGGCGGTAGTGCTCGGCGACCCGGCGGAAGAACCCCCGCCGCAGCCTCGGGTGCACCCGGCCGTCGTTGCCCACCACCACCAGATAGTGGTTGATCATCAGGCCGAACAGGTCCGTGCGGATCCAGTCCTCGGTGACGTGCTCGGCCACCCACTGCTGGAGGCGCTCGTACTGCACGAACGCGTCGAAGTGCCGGCCGCTGCGGGTCGAGGTGATCGCGCCGAGCCGGCCCTGCCGGTAGTGGTAGCAGACGTGGTCCAGCACCCCGATCCGGTCCGCGGCGATGAGCAGCGGGTGGCTGAACGGGATGTCCTCGTACCAGCCGGGGTGGAAGCGCAGCTCCAACTCGTCGAGGAAGCCCCGCCGGACCACCTTGTTCCACGCGGTGTGCTGCACCCGCAGCAGCTCGGGCCGGTCGGCCAGCCGGACGCACCCGTCGACCCCGCGCAGCAGGTGGCTGCTCGCGTCGACCTCCAGCCGGCCGCCCTCGTGCACCCGCAGGTGGTCCACCAGCAGCACGTCCGGCTCGTCGCGGCGCAGCCGCGCCAGCACCACGGCCAGGGCGCCCGGGGGCAGCCAGTCGTCGCTGTCGACGAACCACACGTACCGGCCGGTCGCCTCCGCCAGCCCCGCGTTGCGGGCCAGCCCCAGCCCGACGTTGCGGGTCAGGGACACCACCCGCACCTGGGGCCGCCCGGCCGCGTACGAGCGCAGCATCTCCCCGCACCGGTCCGGGGAGGCGTCGTCGACGGCGACCAGCTCGACCTCGGCGGCCTCGGCGGCGGACAGGCCGCCGAGGATCGACTCCAGGCACTGGTACAGGTACGCCTCGACGCCGTGCACCGGGACGACGATGCTCAGCAGCGGGCTCCGCGTCGGCTCATTGACCACGCCCGACACCTTCGACCGCCCGGATGGACGGCCCCGGAACCTGACGTATCCGCCGGGGGTGGGCTCGCTGAACAGACCCCCTACGGAGGGTTAACGGTTGAGCATCCGCTTCACCCGGCCGCCGGCCGCCCGCACCCGGGCCCGCAGCCGGTGCGACTCGAACCCCGCGACGGTCTCCTTCAGCTCCTGGTTGCGGTCGTGCAGCCACTGGATGCGGGCGATCAGCTCGGCCGGGTCGGTGGCCGACTGCGCGCGTACCGCCGGGGGGAACGTCGTCTCGGCGACCTGCCGGTCGAACCGGGCGGCGCTGTCGCCGTCGGCGAAGGAGACCCCGAGGTCGTGCTTGGCCAGGAACGCCGTCATCGTCGCGTACCGGGCCTTGTGCCCGTTGTTGAGCGCGGTGTAGTCGGCCTCGTCGTAGAGCTCTATGGCGTCCACGTCCGGCGGGACGTCCTTCATCAGCCGGTGCGGGATGTCGAAGTACCGGGCCAGCTCCAGCGTCCGCGAGTCGTGCGCGAAGAGGTAGCCCGGCGTCCCCGCCACCAGCGCCGTGATGGTGCCGTGGATGCGGGTGCCGAAGTTGAAGTCGAACCGCGACAGGTAGTCCATCCACGTCCACGGGTCGACGAACATCCGCACCTTGTCCTCGGTGAACAGCGGGTGGGAGGTGTGGATCGGGATGGCCGCCTTCTTGCCCCGGTCCTCCGGGGCGTCGCCGAAGAGCAGGGTGCCCAGCGTCTTGAGGTCCTGCGGCAGGTAGCGCAGGTTCGGGTACCGCCGGTGGTGCGAGGCGATGACCTTCGCCATCGACTTCACGTACGGGGAGACGGTCAGCGCCACCCGGTCCTCGACGGTGAGCGTGGTCTTGCGCTTGTCGACCCGCAGGCTGTCGCCGTGCAGGAACATCGACGGGCAGCCGATCACGTCGACGGCGGAGAAGCCCAGGGTCCGCAGGTACCCCTCGGTGATCTCGCCCCGCACCCCGATGGTGTGCGACCGGTCCAGCACGGCCGAGACGAACGCCTTCACCGCGTCGTCGATCGGCCGCAGGTACTCCCGGTCGGCGTCGACGTTGGTCTGCGCGCCGACCCCGAACACCACCACCGGGATCTTCAGCCGCTCGATCAGCCGGGTCATGGCGACCAGGCGGTGGGCGTAGCTGCGCCGGAACGCGTTCGCCAACGGCACCACGAACACGTCGAACCGCTCGTTGATCTCGTCGGCCTCGCGCGGGTTGACCCGGAACTCCGAGGAGGTGACCTCCGCCGTCGACGTCCGCAGCAGCTTGTGCGCCGCGTGGCTGAACACGAGGTTGCCGGCGTTCTCGCCGATCCAGTTGCGCTCGAACGTCTCCTCCGGCGAGTAGACGTCGAACGGCCCCTTCTTGGCCCGCAGCAGGATCCGCTGGTGCATCCGTGTTGTCCCCTCGTCGTGGCCGAGACCGCGATATTAGGCCATCGTGCCCGTGCCGCCGCCAGGCGCGTCACGTGCCGGCCGACGGCGGGCGGCGCGCCCGGCCGCACCGGGTAGGGTGCCGGCGGGGCGGCACCGCGCGGCCCGCCGCCACCGGGGCGGCGGCGTCGGCCCGGGGCGTCCGCGAGGAGGAGAGCGGTGCTGGTGACCCCTGCGGCCGGTCGGGCCGCCGGCCTCCCCGGCGCCCCGACCGTCGTACGCCCCGACGCGCCGGCCCGTCCGGCCAGCCGGCTGCCCTCGCTGACCGGGCTGCGCTGGGTCGCCGCCCTGCTCGTCTTCGGCTACCACGTCGGCACCATGCGGATCGTCGGCCAGCCCGAGGCCAAGGCCGTCGTCGACTGGCTGTTCACGCTGGGCCTGTCCGGCGTCGAGTTCTTCTTCATCCTCAGCGGCTTCGTGCTGGTCTGGTCGGCCCGCGACGGGGACCGCCGACGCGACTTCCTGCGCCGCCGGCTCGCCAAGATCTACCCGAACCACCTGCTGATGTGGGCGGTGGTGCTGGTGACCGGGGTGTGGGTCTTCGCCGACCCGGTCAACGTCCGCGCCGCGGTGGAGAACCTGTTCCTGGTCCAGGCGTGGGACCCGACGCCCGGCTACTTCTACAGCGTCAACTCGGTGAGCTGGTCGCTCTCCTGCGAGCTGTTCTTCTACGTCTGCCTGCCGTTCGCGCTGCCGCTGGTGCGCCGGGCCCCGGTCGGGGCGCTGTGGGCGGTGGTGGCGGCCGTGCCGCTGCTGATCGTGGCGCTCTGGCCGGGGCAGCGCCTGGTGCCGCAGGAGAGCACCTGGTGGTTCACCCAGATCTTCCCGGTCGTGCGGTCCCTGGAGTTCTGGATGGGGGTGGCCGCCGCCGAGCTGCTGCGCCGGGGGCGCTGGCGCGGCCCGGGGCTCACCGCCGCCAGCGTCATGTTCGTCGTCACCTGGGTGGTCGCCGCCCAGTGGATCCGCGCCGAGCTGTGGGCGGCGCTGCTCGCGGCGGCGTACCTGCTGGTCATCGTGGCCGCCGCCGACGCGGACGTGCGCGGCGCGCGGACGCCGTGGCGGTCCCGGCCGATGGTCTGGCTCGGCGAGGTCTCCTTCGCCTTCTACCTGGTGCACGTCTTCGTCATGATCACCGTCCTGCGGCTGGCCGACCGGCTCGGCACGGGGCTGCCCGGCTGGTGGGGCCCGCTGGCGGCGGTCGGCTTCCTGCTGGTCAACCTCGGCCTGGCCGCGCTGTTGCACCGGTGGGTGGAGATGCCGCTGACCCGCCGGCTCGGGCCGCCGCGCCGACCCCGCGCCCCGGCCGCCGCCGCCTGACCCGCCGCCTGCCCCTGCCCCTGCTCCGCCGCCGACCCGGCCCCTGACCCCGCCGCCGGTGACGCGTGGCGGTGGTGCGTGGCCAGTGGTGCGTCGTCCGTGGTGCGCCACGCCGCGTTCAGCAGGTGACACGCTCGCCGGCGGTGCGTGGCGCGGCCGGTGGCGGTAGCGTGGACGGGTGCTTCCCGTCGCGCTGACCTGTCCCCTGTGGTGGGTCGCGCGCTGGACGGCGCGGATGCTGGCGACCCTCGCCGTCGTGGTCGCGTTCTCCCTCGGTGCCGCGTCGCTGCCGCCGGGCACGATGCTCCCCGCCAGCGTCGACCCCGGCCAGGCCGGCTCCAGCCCTGCCGTCGCCGCCTCCGTTGCGGGGTCCGTCGCCGTCGCGGAGGCCCGCACCGTCGCGGCATCCGCCGCCGGGTCCACCGTCACTGGCTCCATCGCCGCCGGCTCCACCGCCGCAGCGGGTGCCGCCGGCCCGTGGCCGCCCGCCGACGTGCCGCCGCCCGCCGAGGCCGGGCCCCCGCAGGTCGCCGCGCCGGCCCCGCAGCGGGTGCCGACCGGGCTCGTCCCCGCCGCCGTCGGCCCCCGCGCGCCGCCGGCCGCCTGAGCCACGCGGCGGGCCGCGCCCGCCACCACCGTCGCCGACGACCCTCACCCACCGCCGCCCCAGCCGCCGGGCCCGTACGCCGTAGGCGTCCCGCCCGGCGGCGGCCCGGATCCCTTTCCGCCTCCCCTGCCCGCGAGGTGCCGACCATGGACATCGTTCTCTACCAGTTCCTGACCGAGGTGCCGCTGGCCGCCGCCATCTGGTCCGTGCTGCTCGTGCTGGCGCTCACCGTGCTCGCCGTGCTGGTCGCCCGCCCCGAGCGGGACCGCCCGCCCGCCGTCGAGCCCCCGGTCCGGCCCGCCGCCCCGCCCGCCCCGGCCGCCGCAGACCTGCGCCGGTACGCCGAGGAGGTGGCGGTGGCCGCCGCCGGGGCGGCGCAGAACGCCCGCCGCCGACGGGCCGC
Source organism: Micromonospora haikouensis (assembly GCF_000876225.1). NCBI lineage: Bacteria > Bacillati > Actinomycetota > Actinomycetes > Micromonosporales > Micromonosporaceae > Micromonospora > Micromonospora haikouensis. The sequence goes on from NZ_JXSX01000001.1 coordinate 2,822,686, forward strand.
CTGGACGGCCGCCCAGGACGCCGCCGAGCGGGCCTGGCAGGCGTACGACGAGGCGGAGACCGCCGCCCGACGCTTCCGCGACGCGGGCGCGCTGCCGACGCCGCACACCCCGCGTACCCCCGCCGAGTACGCGGCCCGGGAGCGCTGGCTGCACCACGCCGCCACGGCGGCCCACCTGCGGGGCGAGTTGTCCATCGGGCAGCTCTGCGACGTCTTCGCCCGCCGGGGCGGCTGGGACCCCCGGCTGCACCCGGTGGAGCAGGAGGTCGTCCTGGCCCGGGCCGTCCGGGACGGCAGGCTGGCCCGCTACCGTGCCGCCGCCGCACGCGAGCGGGCCGCGTGGGGCGACGCCGAACTGGCGGCCGAGGCCGCCCGGGCGCTGGCCGCCGAGGCGTACGCCGCCGCCGAGCGCGCCCGGCCCGCCCACGCGCCGGCGACCAGCGCCACGGCCTCCGGCAGGGTCCTCGGGATCACCGGCTGGCGCCCACCCCGCCCCGCCCCGGCACGGTAACCGCGGAAACCGCGGTGGTGGTGACCGCCGTGACCGCCGTGACCGCCGTGACCGTCGTGACCGTGGTCACTGCGGTGACCGCCGTGATCAAGAGGTTTGCGTCATCGTGGAGATCAACTCTGACGCTTTTCTCTTGATCACCGAGGCGGGGGCAGGGCGGGGGCAGGGCGGGGGCAGGGCGGGGGTGTGAGGCGGGTCATGGTGGGGTGGGATCGGGCAGGCGGGGCCATTCGGTTTGATCGGGGGCGGTAATCGCCGAGATTCGCGGCGCGTCGTCCCGTTGCGGGTCCGCTGGCGTCGGATGGGTCGGCAGTCCCATTGAGTCGCGTCAGTCTCCGAATGCCCCGTAAATGGGTCGGTCAGCGGACGTTTAAGCAGGTGGCGGGGGGTTGGCAGGACTTCCGTCGGCCAGTAGTGTCGGCCCGTCTGGTGCGGTACCCGATCGCAAGAGGCGACGCCGCGCCGACCCGCTCAATCGTGAAGATCACGAACCGGGGACCCATTGCACGTCCGGGGTGAATCCGCGGGCCACGGCCTGCGGTAGGGCGATCTTCCCGCCCGAATCCGTCAGCTAACCCGGTAGGCGGTATCGGAAGGAGTTCCATCCTCGTGCAGCACGACCCCACCCCCCGGGTTGTTCCTCCACCACGGAGCCCGGTGCCCGTGTCCGCCGCCGCCGAGCCGGCGCACTGACCGTCGCACCCCTGCGTACGCCCGCCTGAGCGGGCGCCCCAGAAAGCGGACCCCACCGGCCGCGGACACCGTCCGCCGCCGTGCGCCGACGCGCGCCCGGGTGCCTCCGCTTCCGCCCCGTCCCGTGGAGGAACACGTGAACGATCAGCTCAAGCGGCACCTGCGGCGACTCGCCACGGAACGCCCGTACCAGGTCGTCGCCGGCTCCGCCGCGGCGCTGCTGCTGGCCTCCGGCACCGGCGCGCTGCTCGCCGCCGTCGACGACGACGCCCCCGCCCCGCAGCGGACCACCAACGCCGCCGTGGCCGAGGTGGCACCCCGCCTCGACGGCGCGGCCAGCCGCGCCCAGGCCCGGATCGCCGCGCCGCTCGCTGCCCCGAGCAGCGCCGCGCCGTCGCCGAGCGCCACCTCGGCGGCCCCGAACCCCGACCTGACGGCCTCGGCGACGCCGAAGAAGACCACGGCGAAGCCCGCGGCCCCGAAGCCGCCGTCGTCCAAGGTCCTCGACTACGACTACGAGGCCCAGAGCACCTACTACTACTGCGGCCCGGCTGCGGTGCGCAACGCGCTCTCCGCCACCGGTGTCGACGGCACCCAGGACGACCTGGCCGCGCGCCTCGGCACCACGGAGATGGGCACCAACTCGGCCTACGACACCACCCGTGTGCTCAACGAGATGGTCAAGGGCGAGCCGTACCGGACCCGGCTGATCCCCGGCGGCGCCGCCACCCCGGCGGAGACGGAGCGGCTCCGGGCCGACGTGGTGAAGGCGGTCAGCGCCGGTCGCGGCGTCGTGGTCAACATCGCCGGCGACGCCACCGACGTCGACGGCGGCTGGCACTCGTTCCCCGGCGGCCACTACATCGCCGTCGTGGGCTACCGCGACTCCGGGCGCACCGTGCGGATCGCCGACTCGGCGGACCCGGCCGTCCCGGCGTACTGGATCAGCACCGCCGCGCTGGCCCACTGGGCGGCGACGCGGGGCTACTCGGCCTGACATCACCCTCCCCCCCCACCGGCCCCGGCTCTCCTCCGCAGAGAGCCGGGGCCGGTGCCGTCTCCGGGTAGGCGGGGGCGGCCTCGATCCTTGGACAGTTGCGGTTCAAGGCGAACAGCAACTGTCCAAGAATCGGAGGCGGGACGATCAGGCGGTGGGGGAGTGGGTCATCGCGTCGGCGGCGCGCGGGGCCGGCGGGTTCCAGCCCGGCTCCAGCTCCCGGCGGGCCGCCGAAAGGAACGCCTCGGCGTACGACTCGGCCGGGAAGTCGCCCAGGTAGTGGGCCCGGGTGCCCCAGCGGGCCGCCGCCTTCGGGTCGGTGTCCAGCAGCAGGCCGAGCACCTCGTCGAGGTTGCCCGCGTCGCTCCGCAGCACGTAACCCGAGCCGGCCAGCGGGAACCGCTCGACGAACCGGTCGCCGTCGCCGACCATGTCCGTCACCGCGTACGGCTTGCCGGAGTAGAGGTAGTCGGAGATGACGCCGGAGACGTCCGAGACGAGCGCGTCGGAGCGGTTGACGCAGTCGACCAGGGACAGCTCCCGGCTGGCCGCCGCGCCGAAGACGTGCTGCCGCCCGGTGCGGGCCCGGTCCGCCGCCAGCAGCTCCGTGAGCCGGGCGAGCTGCCGCGCCGACGCCGGGTTCTGCCCCGTGTACGGGTGGGCGCGCAGGATCACCGTCGCGCCCCGGGCCAGCAGGCCCCGCACGATCGTCTCGCCCACCGGCAGCGAGCAGTAGTTCGCGTCGGCGTGGTGCCCCGTCCAGGTCGGGGTGTAGAGCACCGTCGGGTTCGCCAGGCCGGTGGCCGGCGCGCGGCGTACCTCGATCGACTCGACCTGGGGGCGGCCGACCACGACGAACTTCTCCGCCGGGATGTCCACCCCGGCGCGGGCGTACCGGTCGATCGCCGCCCGCCCGGCCACGAAGTTGCGGTCGAACAGCGCCGTGACCGGGTTGGCGCTCGGTGCCTTGTCGCTGTCGCCGTGGTGGATCTGCACGTGGGTGAGCTGCGAGAACCGGATGCAGTGGCTGTTCTTCGCCCCGTGGTTGACGTAGAACGCCACCTTCAGGCTCGGCACCAGCGCCTCGTCCATCGCCTTCAGCGTCGGGCAGTAGACCACCGGGGCGCTGGTGGCCGCGGCGATCGGGGCGAGGAACTCCGGCTCCCGCACCATCACGAAGAACGGCCGGCCGATCCGCTCCAGGTACGGCAGCCACATGGTGACCTGGTATTCCGACCCGGGCGGGGCGGAGAAGTGCAGCAGGAACTCCGGCCGGTGCGCCCGCAGCGCTCGGGCCACCGCCGAGCCACCCGCCCCGGGCCGGAACCGTCGCTTCGCCAGGTCGGCCGCGACCGCCCCGGCCCCCGCGCCGACGGCGAGGGCCACCAGCAGGGCGACCCAGGCCGGCAGCACCAGGGCGGCGGCCAGCGCCACCACGGCGAGCAGCACCAGCAGGGCGTCGCCCAGCCGGGCCGCGATCAACGGGGTCCACGACCGCACGGGCAGGTTCGCCGCCCGGATCTCCAGGTCGCCGGCCTGCCGCAGCGGCCCCACCAGCAGCACCAGCCCCAGCAGCACCAGGGCCGTCGCCGCCAGCGCCGGGTCGAAGCCGGCGTCGAGCCGTCGCGCGTACCCGACGAGGATGCCGGCGGCGAGCAGCACCGCCTCGGCGGTGCTGTCGGCGGCCGGGCGGACCCGGCGCTCCCAGCCGGCGGCGGCGAGGGCCGCCACCGCGAGCGCCAGGCCCCAGCCCGTCGCCCCGGTCAGGGCGAGGGTGAGGAACGCCAGCACCGCCAGGCCGGTGGCCGCCACCCGGGCGGCCAGCTTCCTGACCAGGTCACCACGCATGTCGCTTCGCTTCCTTCGCCCGTCGCGGTGGCCGTCGACCCGTCAGCCGGCCGTGGCCGGGGCGGACGCCCGGCTGGCCTGGGCGGGCACGCCCGCGGCGGGCAGCTCGCCCGGCGCCCGGCGTACGTCGATGACCTGCCCGGTCAGCTCGGAGATCAGCACGTCCAGCGACGACTGGGCGACGGTCTCGGCGGCCAGCAGGGTGTGCTCCGGCTCCTCGCCGAACGCCTTGGTGCGCATCGGCGTGGCGGTGCGCTCCGGGTTGATGCAGTTGACCCGTACGCCGAACTCGGCCCACTCGTCGGACAGCGCCTGGGTGAGGTTGACCAGGGCGGCCTTGGTGGCCGAGTAGAGCGCGTAGCGGGCCCGGCCCCGGGTGTACGAGCTGGACGTGTAGAGCAGCAGCTGGCCCTTGGTCTGCTGCAGGTACGGCAGCGACTGCCGGGCGATGGTGACCGGGCCGACGAAGTTGACGTGCAGGACCCGGTCCATCGTCTCCTGGTCCATCTCGGCCAGCTCGCCCTTTTCCAGGATGCCGGCGGTGACGACCACGTGGTCGATCCGGCCGGTGGCCTCGAAGGCGGTCTTCAGCGCGGCCTCGACGTCCTCGGCGCGCTCGACGTGGGTGCCGGTGGTGGAGCGGCTGAACGGGAAGACCTGCGCGCCGTGGCGGCGGGCCAGCTCGGTCAGCTCGTGGCCGATGCCGTAGCTGCCCCCGAACACGACGATCGTGCGGCCGGTCAGCTCCTCGGTGTAGCCCCGGTCGGTCAGCCGGGGGGCCTGCGCGGCGGCGAGCTGGAACAGCTTGTCCGCCAGGTGCACGTCGACCGGGTGGGTGACCTTGATGTTCTCGTCCGAGCCGTCGATCACCTTGATCGGGGTGCCCGGCAGGTAGCGCAGCACGACGCCGCAGTCGTCGGTGGCGGCGAAGTCGGGGTCGCCGGCGGCGATCCGGTACGCCTCGCGGATCGTGCCGGACCGGAACGCCTGCGGGGTCTGCCCCCGGCGCAGCGTGGAGCGCACCGGGATGTCGGTGATGCAGTCGTTGTCGTCGACCTGGATGATCGTGTCGGCCGACGGGATCGCCACGTCGACCGCCGAGTACGTCCAGAGCGCGTTGACGCACTCCCGCACGATCCGGCCGCTGAGCAGCGGGCGCACCGCGTCGTGGAAGAGGATGTTGACGTCGCCCTCGCCGACCGCGTCCAGCGCGATGCGGGTGGTGGCGTTGCGCGTGTCACCGCCGGCGATGACCTTGCTGACCTTGCGGAAGCCGGCCTTGTCGACGATCTGCTGGGCGTCGGGGACGTGCCCGTCGGCCATCAGCACGATGATCTCGTCGATCTCGGGGGCCGCCTCGAAGACCGCCAGGGTGTGCTCGATGATCGGCTTGCCGGCGATCTTCAGCAGCTGCTTGGGGATGCCGAGGCCGAGCCGGGTCCCGGTCCCGCCCGCCAGCACCACCGCCACCGTCCGCGAGGGCCGCCACGGCGCCGGGGTCTCCGGTGTGGCGTCCGGGCCAGTGGTGTGGTCCTGCGTCATTGCCGATCCTCACTCTCACGGTTTGCGAACAGGGGGTGACGGCCGCACGGCGGCCGGGTGAACCATAACGCAACCACCGCGCCGCCCCCCAGGGACGACGCGGTGGGGAAGACACCCGCACGACACCGTACGGATGCCGCAACCTTACTTCTTGTTGGAGAAGTCCTCGTACGCGCGCAGCACCTCGTCGGTCGGGCCGTCCATCCGCAGCACGCCCGATTCCAGCCAGATCGTCCGTTCGCAGGTGTCCCGCACCGAGGAGAGCTGGTGGCTGACCAGGAACACCGTTCCCGCGCCCTCCCGCAGCTCCCGCACCCGCTGCTCGCTGCGCTTGCGGAAGCCCTTGTCGCCGGTGGCGAGGGCCTCGTCGATCAGCAGCACGTCGTGCTTCTTCGCCGCCGCGATGGAGAAGCGCAGCCGGGCGGCCATGCCGGAGGAGTACGTCCGCATCGGCAGCGAGGCGAAGTCGCCGCGCTCGTTGATCCCGGAGAACTCGATGATCTCCGGGGCGAGCCGGGCCACGTCGGCCGGCTGCATGCCCATGGCGAGGCAGCCGAGGGTGACGTTGCGCTCACCGGGCAGGTCGTTGAGCAGGGCGGCGTTGACGCCGAGCAGCGACGGCTGCCCCTGCGTGTAGACGGCACCCCGGTTGACCGGCAGCAGCCCGGCGATGGCCCGCAGCAGGGTGGACTTGCCGGAGCCGTTGCTGCCGATCAGCCCGATCGCCTCGCCCCGGTACGCGGTGAAGCTGACCCCCTTGACCGCGTGCACCTCCCGGATGTTCGGCGCGGACGTGCGGGACATGATCCGCTTCAGCGCGGCCACCGGGCTGGTGCCGCCGGCGGCGCCCTTGTGCACCCGGTAGATCACGTGCGCGTCGTCGACCACCACGGTCGGGATGCGCTCGACGATCCTCGGCAGCGTCACGGTGACGTCGTTGGACGCCTCGATGTGCTCAGCCACGGCCGTACTCCTGTTCGCCCCGCCAGAAGTAGATGAAACCACCCACGCCCATCACGACCGCCCAGGCCACCGCGTACGTCCACGCCTGGACCATGGAGGAGTTGAGCAGCGGCGCCCCCTCCAGCAGCGCGTGCCGGGCCAGCTCGATGTAGACCAGCATCGGGTTCGCCTCGACGATCCGGGTCGCCCAGCCCGGCAGGTTCTCCTCGAACAGCGCGACGTTGTAGAGCACGCCGGAGCCGTACATCCAGGTGCGCACCAGGAACGGCATCACCTGCTTGAGGTCGGCGACCTTCGAGCCCATCCGGGCCACGGCCATGGTGAGCCCGGCGTTGAACAGCGCCTGGAGCAGCACGACCGGCACGAGCAGCAGCCACTCGACGGTGAGCGGCTCGCCGGTGACCAGCACGATGCCCATCAGCACGACCAGCGAGGCCATCAGCTGCTGGAACTGGGTGAGCATGACGGCGAGCGGCAGGCAGGCCCGGGGGAAGTGCAGCGCCCGGATCAGCCCCAGGTTGCCGGTGATCGACTGGGTGCCGTTCTGCACCGCGGTCTGGGTGAAGTTGAAGATGAACAACCCGGCGGTCAGGTACGCGATGAAGTTCGGGATGCTGTTCTGCTTCAGCACCAGGCCGAAGATCAGGTAGTAGACCGCCGCGTTCGTCAGCGGGGTGAGCACCTGCCAGAGCTGCCCGAGCCGGGCGTTGCTGAACGAGGCGACCAGCTTGGCGTTCGAGTACGCGGCGATGAAGTGCCGGTACGCCCACAGGCGGCGGGTGTACTCCGCCAGGGACGGCCGCTCGCCGGCGACCCGCAGCCCGTACCGGGCGGCCAGTTGCGCCTGGGTCAGGCCTGCGTCGGGGTCGGCCAGCGCGGTGTTGGCCATGGGATGGGCGCTCCGATCTTGTCGTGCCAGCGGGGTGCGTCTGTTGTACCAACGGGGTGGGTGCGACGACGGGTTCGCCGGTGGCCGGTGCGTGGGAGCGCCGCCTCGTCGCTGCGTGGAAGGTAGTCCATAACCACGTCGGGACGCAACCGTAGCGTCGTTGCGGTACATTGTCCCACGTGACAGCCGAGGAGGGTCTGCCGTGACGCGCGAGAAGAGTCTGCCGTGACCACCGAGAAGAGGCGCGCGCCGGCCGGCGCGGCGGTGCTGCGGGGCGAGATCACCACGGCCATCCGCCGCGCGCTGATGCAGGAGCTGGCCGCCGTCGGCTACGGCCGGCTCTCCATCGAGGCCGTCGCCCGCCGGGCCGGGGTCAGCAAGACCGCGATCTACCGGCGCTGGAGTTCCAAGCTGGAGCTGGTCGTCGAGGTCGTCGGCGCCGCCGCCGGCAGCAAGCTGCCGAGCCTGGACACCGGCAGCCTGCGCGGCGACCTCGGCCTGCTGCTGCGGGTGGTCGCGCACGCCCTGAGCCACCCCCTGGCCGCGCAGATCGTGCCCGACCTGCTGGCCGAGGCCGCCCGCAACCCCGAGATCGACGCCACCCTCCAGGCGGCGCTACGGGCCCAGCAGCAGGAGGTCGGCGGGTCGCTCGTCGCCCGCGCCGTCGCCCGTGGCGAACTGGCCGCCGACACCGACCCCGGCGCCGCCGTGGACCTGATCGTCGGGCCGCTGTACTGGCGGCTGGCGATCACCCGCACGATGCCGACCGAGGCGTACCTCGACGCGCTGGTGGAGGCCGTCGCCACCGGCCTCGGCGCGGCCGGCGCCGTGCCCCGGCAGCGCGACGCCGCCCCCGCCTGAGCCGCCCCGTCCGGGCCCGCCGCGCCCGCCCGACTGATCGCCTCAGCGGGCGGTGTCCACCGGTAGCCGGGACACGATGTGCCGGGCGATCTCCAGCGAGCTGGTCGCGGCGGGGGAGGGTGCGTTCAGCACGTGCACCTGCCGGTCCGCCTCGACGATCAGGAAGTCGTCGACCAGGCCGCCGTCGGGCAGGATCGCCTGCGCGCGTACCCCCGCGCCGGCCCGGACGATGTCGGCCGGCGTCAGCTCCGGCACCAGCCGGGCCAGGCTCGCCGCGAACCTCGCCTTCGACAGCGACCGGGCCACCTCGGTCAGCCCGTACCGGAAATGCCGCCGGCCCAGCGCCCACAGCCCCCGGTACGTCAGCTCGTCCCACACGTCGCGCGGGCTGAACCGCCCCCACGAGTAGCCCTCCCGCGCGGTGGCCAGCACCGCGTTCGGGCCGGCGTGCACGCTGCCGTCGATCATCTTCGTCAGGTGCACCCCGAGGAACGGGAACTGCGGGTCCGGCACCGGGTAGATCAGCCCCCGCACCAGGCCGCGCCGCTGCGGGGTCAGCTCGTAGTACTCGCCCCGGAACGGCACGATCCGCACCGGCGTCGGCACCCCCGCCAGCCGGGCGACCCGGTCGGCGTGCAGCCCCGCGCAGTTGATCAGCACGTCCGCGACCACCTCGCCGGCCGTGGTGGTGACCACCACGCCCCCCGGCCGGTCGGTCACCCCCGTCACCTCGGCGCGGGTGCGCAGGTCCGCCCCGGCGGCGGCGAGCAGCTCCGCCAGCTTCCGGCAGACCGCGCCGTAGTCGACGATGCCCGTCGAGGCCACGTGCAGCGCGGCGACGGCCGCCACGTGCGGCTCGTGCTCGGCGGCCTCGGCCGCCCCGATCAGCCGCACCGGCAGGCCGTTGGCCTCGGCCCGCTCGTGCAACGCCCGCAGCCGGGGCAGCTCCGCCGCGTCGGTGGCGACGATCAGCTTGCCGCAGACCTCGTACGGCAGCCCGTGCGCCGCGCAGAACTCGACCATCGACGCGCTGCCGGCCTTGCACAGGGTGGCCTTGAGGCTGCCCGGCTTGTAGTAGACCCCGGCGTGGATCACGCCGGAGTTGTGCCCGGTCTGGTGCGCCGCCCAGCCGGCCTCCTTCTCCAGCACCGTGACGGAGTCGCCCGGCCGGTCGGTCACCAGCCGGTGGGCGACCGCCAGGCCGACGATGCCGCCGCCGACGACCACGAACCTCGTCATCTCGCTCTCCCCTGCCCGGTCGTCGCCTCCGCCAGGCGACCACCGATGGTAACCAGCGCCCGGCGTGCCCGATTCGTCGCTGCCGGCCGGGGGTGCCTACACTCACCGGGTCCGTCTTCTAGGGAGCCTCATGTCAGACGACGTCATCGCGCTCGGCCAGCCCACCGTCGGCGAAGCGGAGCTCGCGGCGATCGCCGAGGTCTTTGCCTCCGGCTGGCTGGCCGGCGCCGGTCCCACCTGCCGTCGCTTCGAGGAGCGCTTCGCCGCCGCCACCGGCACCCGACACGCCCTGACCACCGCCAACTGCGGCTCCGCCCTGCACCTCGCGCTGCTCACCCTCGGGGTCCGACCCGGCGACGAGGTCGTCGTCGGCGACTACACCTTCCCGGCCACCGGCCACGCCGTGATGTGGGCCGGCGCGAAGCCGGTCTTCGCCGACGTGCGGCCCGACATCTGGACCGTGGACCCGGCCGCCGTCGAGGCCGCCATCACCCCCCGCACCGTCGGCATCATCGCCGTCGACGCCTTCGGCCAGCCGGCCGACTACGACGAGCTGCGGGCCATCGCCGACCGGCACGGGCTGTTCCTGGTCGAGGACGCCGCGTGCGCGGCGGGCGCCACCTACAAGGGCCGCCCCGCCGGCAGCCTGGCCGACGTCGCCACCTTCAGCTTCCACGGCCGCAAGGGCATCACCGCCGGCGAGGGCGGGGCCTACGTCACCGACCGCGACGACCTCGCCGCGCACGCCCGCAAGCTGCACACGTACGGGGTGGAGGGCGCGCTGACCCGGGCCGAGCTGTCCGACCTGCCGATTCCGGCCTTCACCGAGCTGGGCTACAACTACCGGCTCTCCGACGTGGCGGCGGCGATCATGCTCGCCCAGCTCGACCGGCTGCCGGACCTGCTCGCCGCCAAGCGGCGCACCGCCGCCCGCTACGGCGAACTGCTCAAGGACCACGAGCTGATCACCACCCCCCACGAGGCGCCGGACCGCGAGCACCCCTGGCAGTCGTACGTGGTGACCCTCGATCCCTCGATCGACCGTGGCGCGGTCGCCCTCGGGCTGCGCCGGCGCGGCGTGCAGTGCACCTTCGGCACGTACGCCTCGCACGTGCAGCCGCTCTACGGCCAGTCGGCGCCGTGCCCGGTCTCGGCGGACCTGTTCGCCCGGCACCTGGCCATCCCGATGCACGCCAACCTCACCGACGCCCAGGTCGAGACCGTCGTCGCCACTCTGGTCGACGTCGTCGCCAGCGCCGCCACCGGCCGCTGATCTCCTTCAGGAAGGACATCGCACGACATGTCGAAGCAGACCGTCTTCATCACCGGGGGTGCGGGCTTCATCGGCCTGCACGTGGTGCCGCTCCTGCTGGACAAGGGTTACCGGGTCCGCATCTTCGACAACATGTTCCGCGGCGACCGGGACCAGGTCGCCAAGCTGGCGGCCACCGGTGACGTCGAACTCGTCGACCAGGACGTGCGCTACGGCGGCGCGGTGCACGCGGCCATGAAGGGCTGCGACCTCGTCGTCCACCTCGCGGCGGTCTCCATCAACAAGAGCCAGGCCGACCCGTACGAGTCGATCGACATCAACATGGTCGGCAACCACAACGTCTTCGCGGCCGCCGCCGACCACGGCGTGAAGCGGCTCGTGTTCGCCTCCTCCGCCTCCGTGTACGGCGATCCGAAGAAGCTGCCGATGCACGAGGACGACCGGCTCGACCCGCTCACCCCGTACTGCATCTCCAAGCGGGCCGGCGAGGACCTGCTCGCCTTCTACCAGCGCAGCAAGGGCCTCAACTGGATCGCCCTGCGCTTCTTCAACGTGTACGGCCCCGGCCAGAAGCCGACCGCGTACTACACCTCCGTCATCAACCACTTCGTGAAGCGGTTGAAGACCGGCCAGCCGCCGATCATCGACGGCCGGGGCGAGCAGTCGATGGACTTCATCCACGTCCACGACATCGCCCGCTCGGTGGTCGCCGCGCTGGAGGCCGAGCAGGGCAACGTGCCGGTCAACATCGGCACCGGCATCGACACCTCGGTGGCCACGCTCGCCGAGATCCTCATCAAGGCCGTCGGGGTGGACGTGGAACCGCAGTTCAACCCGCGCGAGGTGCTGGTCAGCCGCCGTGCGGCGGACATCACCCGGGCCCGCGAGGTGCTGGGCTGGGAGCCGACCATCGCGGTCGAGGACGGGATGACCGACCTGATCAAGGTCGAGGTGGCCTGACGCGGCCGGGGTGGGCGTCGGCTCCCGGCGCCCATCCCCGCCCGCCCGTACGATCCATCGGTGAGCCCCCCGGCTCTCGCACCCCGCCCCCGCCCCCGCCCTCACACCGACCTCGACAGGAGTCCCCGCTGTGCGGATCGCGGTCGTCAACAACTTCTTCCCGCCCCGTCCCGGCGGAAGCTCCCACCTCTCCGCGGCCCTGGCGGAACGCTACGCCGCCGCCGGCCACGAGGTGCTGGTGTTGACGGCCGCCTACCAGGGCGCGCCGGACGAGGAGGAGCGGGACGGCTACCGGGTGGTCCGGCTGCCCGCGATGCCGATGCCGAAGCTCGGCCTCTCCATCGACTTCGACATGGCCTTCGCCCTGGCCCGCCCCGGCAACCTGCGTCGGGTGTCCCGGCTGCTGACCGAGTTCGCCCCCGACGTCATCCACCAGCACGGGCAGTTCTTCGACCTGAGCTGGATCTCCGGTCAGTACGCGCGCCGGCACCGGACCCCGGTGCTGTTGTCCATCCACACCCGCCTGGAGAGCCCCGACCCGAAGTACGCGGCCCTGTTCCGGCTGCTGGACCGGTTCCTCGTCAGGCCGCTCATCCGCCGGTTCCACCCGCGCTACGTCATCATGGACGAGTTGGCCGCCCGCTACTGCGCGCAGCGTTACGGCGCGACCACGGCCGACTTCGAGTACATTCCGGTGGCGGTCGAGCCGAGCCGCTTCGACGGCACGCCGGAGCTGGACGTGCGCGCCCGGCACGGCATCGGCGACGCGCCGCTGATCGTCTCGCTGGGGCACGTCATCCCGCTGCGCGACCGGATCGCCCTGGTCGAGGCGCTGCCGACCATCCTGGCCAAGCACCCCGACACGCGGGTGCTGATCATCGGCCGGGTCTACTACGACGCGTACGCCAAGCGGGCCGCCGAGCTCGGCGTCGCCCACGCCGTGATCAGCACCGGGGTCGTCCCGTCGGCCGAGGTGCCGGCCTACTTCGCCGCCGCCGACGTGGTGGCCCACGACCTGCAGGGCGGCGGGTTCGGCACCGCCAGCCTCGAGGCGATGGCCGCCGGCCGGGCGACGATCGGCACGGTGACCGAGACGAACTTCCCGGCCGTGCACCTGCGCAACTGGGAGAACTTCGTGCTGGCCCGGCCGGACGACCCGGCCGACCTCGCGGACGCCGTGATCCGGCTGTTTGACGACCCCCAGGAGCGGGAGTGGATCGCCAAGCGCCAGCGCGACCTGGTCTACTCCCACTTCACGCTGGACGTGGTCACCCGCCAGCACCTGGCGGCGTTCGACCGGATGGTGAAGGAACGAGCATGAGTGTGTTCTCCGCCGACGAGCGCAGCAACCGGCTGCGCACCGGCATCCTCGACGACTTCGTCGGCGGGCTGCTCAACGACGTCGAGCGCGCCCGTTACCTCGGCCTGCCCGAGACCACCCGGATCCGGGAGCGGACGAAGATCGTCAGCCCGGAGAACCTGGTCATGGGCGAGCACTGCTGGATCGGGGAGAACACCGTCCTGGACGCCAGCGGCGGCCTGGAGATCGGCGACCACACCAGCATCGGGCTCAACTGCCTGGTGTTCACCCACTCCAGCTGGCTGGCGAACATGATGCTGGAGAATCACCCCGGCAGCGACCTGATCGAGCGCAAGCCCGTGCGGATCGGCAAGGGCTGCTTCATCGGCGGCAACAGCGTGATCATGATGGGTGTCACCATCGGTGATTGTGCCACCGTTAACCCGCTGTCTGTCGTCACGAAAGACGTTCCGGCCTACAGTCTGGTGTCAGGCAACCCCGCGCGGGTCTTCCAACGCTACGACGAGGACTACCTCAGGGCGGAGGCCGAGCGGGTCCGCGCCGAGAACGCCGCCCTGCGGGCCGAGGCGCAGGCGCGCGGGGAGGCCCCCGTCTGGGGGGCGCCCGCGCGGCGCCGCGACGCGCAGTGACCACCCCTTAGCACGTACGGAGAAAGCACGATCATGAGCCTCACCGACCGCCTGCGCGGCGTCTTCGTCGACGCCCTGGAACTGCCCGAGGGCACCGACGTCGAGAACCTCACCTACCGGGGTATCGAGCAGTGGGACTCCCTCGGCCACATGACCCTCGTCGCCGCCATCGAGGACGAGTTCGACGTCCAGCTCGACACCGAACAGGTCATCGACATGAGCAGCTTCAAGGTCGCCCTCGACATGCTGCGGGGCCTCAGCGTCGATGAGTGAGCTGACCGCCCGGGTGGCCCTGGTCACCGGCGGCACCCGCGGCATCGGCCTCGCCACCGCCCGCGCCCTCGCGCAGGCGGGGGCCACGGTCGTCGTCACCGGCCGCGACGCCGACCGGGCCGAGGCGGTGGCCAAGGAGTTCGGCGGGCACGGCCTGGGGCTCGACGTCGCCGACTTCGACGCCGTCGGCGCCACGGTCAAGCAGGTCACCGCCGCGCACGGCGGGCTGGACGTGCTGGTCGCCAACGCCGGGATCATGGAGAGCGGCCTGCTGGGCATGCTGCGCGCCGACGACGTCCGCCGCACCCTGGACGTCAACGTCGCCGGGGCGGTCGCGGCCGTGCAGGCCGCCGGTCGGGCGATGGCCCGCAAGCGCCGCAGCGCCGACGGCACCGAGCGGCGGGGCGGCTCCATCGTGCTGCTCGCCTCGGTCGTCGGCACGTACGGGGCGGCCGGCCAGTCCGTCTACGCGGCGTCGAAGGCCGCCGTGGCCGCGCTGGCCCGTTCGGCCGCGCGGGAGCTGGGCGGCCGGGGCATCCGGGTCAACGCCGTCGCGCCCGGGGTCATCCGCACCGACCTCACCGCGTCGCTGCCCGCCGAGGTGCTGGACCGGCAGGCGGCAGCCGCCGCGCTCGGCCGGCTCGGTGACCCCGACGAGGTGGCCGACGTGATCCGGTTCCTGGCCGGCGACGCGGCCCGTTACGTGACGGGTCAGGTGCTCGGCGTCGACGGGGGGCTCGTCCCGTGAACCTGGTCGCCCCGAGCGCCCGGCTGATCGACGCCGCCACGGGTGCCGTCCTCGGCGGCGCGGGCCTCGCCGCCGAGGTGGGTCGGCACGCCGCCGCGTACGCCGGGTTTCCGCCCGGGGTGGTCTTCGCCCGCAGCGGCACGTCGGTGCCCGCGGTGCTGCGGTACGCGGGCGCGCTGCGCGCGCAGCGCCCGGTGGCTCTGCTGGACCCGGCGCTGGACCCAGCGGTGCTGGCCGACTTCGTCCGGCGCTTCTCCCCGGCCGTGGTGGTGGGCCTCGCCGAGGGCGGCGCGGGCGCGGACCCCGGCGAGCGGCCCGGGGACTACCGCGCGGTCGACGACGAGGTGCTCGGCCCGGTGTGGGTCCGCGAGCGGGCCTGCGCCGACCAGCCGCACCCGGATCTCGCGGTGCTGCTGGCCACGTCCGGTTCGACGGGGGACCCGAAGTTCGTCCGGCTCTCCCGCGCCGCCGTGGAGTCCAACGCGGCGGCCATCGCGCGGGTGCTGGCCATCGGCCCGGACGAGGTCGCCCCGACCAGCCTTCCGCTCTACTACAGCTTCGGCATGTCCGTGCTCAACAGCCACCTCGCCGCCGGCGCGACCGTCCTGGTGGTCGACGGCGGCGTGCTGGCCCGCGAGTTCTGGCAGGCCGTGTCGATGTACGGCGCGACGTCGCTGGCCGGGGTGCCGCACAACTACGAGATGCTGCACCGGATCCGGTGGAGCCCCGCGAAGTACCCGACGCTGCGCACCCTCACCCAGGCCGGCGGCAAGCTGCGCGACGAGACGATCCTCGCCTTCCACGCCAGGATCGCCGAGACGGGCGGCCGGTTCCACGTCATGTGGGGCTGCACCGAGGCGGCGCCCCGGATGAGCACCCTGCCGGCCGATGCGCTGCCCGACCGGGTCGGCTCGGTCGGCCCGGCCCTGCCCGGCGGCTCGTTCACGGTGCTCGGCCCCGACGGCGCGGAGACCGACCGTCCCGGCGTGGTCGGCGAGCTGGTCTACCGCGGCCCCAACGTCATGATGGGGTACGCGGAGAGCGCCGCCGACCTGGCCCGCGGCGACGAGCAGGGCGGGGTGCTGCGCACCGGTGACCTGGGCTGCCTCGACGCCGACGGGTTCGTCTGGCTGCGCGGCCGGCTCAAGCGGTTCGGCAAGGTCTTCGGCATCCGGGTCAACCTGCACGACATCGAGGAGCTGGCCCGCGACCAGGGGCCCGTCGTCGCCGTGTCCGGCCCGGACCGGGTCGTCGTCTTCGTCGAGGGCGGCACCGACGACGGCGCGCGGGCCCTCGCGGGGCGGCTGGCGGAGCGGCTGCGGCTGCACCGGTCCGGCTTCGACGTGCGTACCGTCGAGCGGTTGCCGCAGCTGCCCAACGGCAAGATCGATTACCGCTCCCTGGAGGCGCTGGTATGACCCTGTTCGCCCTCGCCCAGGCGGCCCGCGAGGCCCGGCTCCTGCCGGAGCTGGTCGAGTTGACCGAGCACCACCGGGCCCACAGCCCCGAGTACGCCCGCCTGCTCGCCTCCCTCGGCCACCTGCCCGGCCGCCGCTACGACCGCGTCGCCGACCTGCCCTGGCTGCCGGTGCGGCTGTTCAAGCACCACGTCCTCAAGAGCATCGGCGACGACGAGGTCTTCAAGGTCCTCACCTCCTCCGGCACCACCGGCGACGTCAGCCGGATCTACCTGGACAGGGAGGCGGCGGGCGTGCAGCAGAAGATGCTGTCGGCCACGCTGAGCGCGGTGATCGGCACGAAGCGGCTGCCGATGCTGCTGGTCGACACGAAGGCCCTGTTCAAGAACCGCACGTCGTTCTCCGCCCGGGGCGCCGGGGTGCTGGGCCTGATGAACTTCGGCCGCGACCACACCTTCGTCCTCGACGAGCAGGAGCGGCCCGACCCCGACGCGGTGCGCGACTTCCTCGGCCGCCACGGCGACCAGCCGTTCCTCATCTTCGGCTTCACGTTCATGACCTGGCTCTACCTCTACGAGCTGGCCCGCGAGCACCGGTTCGACCTGAGCAACGGCATCCTGATCCACAGCGGCGGCTGGAAGAAGCTGGTCGACCGGGCGGTCGACAACGCGGAGTTCCGCCGCCGCTTCACCGCCGACACGGGCCTGCGGCGCATCCACAACTTCTACGGGATGGTCGAGCAGATCGGCACGACGTTCCTGGAGGGGCCGGACGGCGGCGGCCTCTACTGCCCCGAGTTCGCCGACGTCATCGTCCGCGACCCGCACACCTGGGCGGAGGTGCCGGTCGGCACCCCCGGGGTGGTGCAGGTGGTCAGCACGATGCCCCGGTCGTACCCGGGGCACCTGCTGCTCACCGAGGACCGGGGCGTCGTGCACGGCGTCGACGACGGGGCCTGGCCGGGCAAGCGGTTCTCCATCCTGGGCCGGCTACCCCGCGCCGAGGCGCGTGGGTGCAGCGACACGTTCGCGGAGGCGGCGGCATGAGCGGGCACGGAGGCAGCGGCATGGGCGGGCGCAGCGAGGGGCGGGCATGAGCGGCAAGGTCGTCGAGCGGTTCCCGGCCGGCGGCGCGACCGCCGTCGACGACCTGGTCGGCGCGCTGCGCGCGGTGCCGGCCGGCGGCCCGCTGACCGTCGGCGACGACCGGATCGTCGAGTTCCTGGTGGCGTTCGCCCGGCGGCTGCTGCGCCCGGCGGTGGCCCGCCGGCACCCGGAGCTGGCCTCCCTCGGCTTCTTCCTGCGCCGGGGCGAGATCGCCAAGACCCTCGCCCGGGTCGCGGACGAGCCCGGCCAACTCCGCTTCCCCCGGGGGCTGGTCTTCCACGTGCCGCCGGCCAACGTGGACACCATCTTCGTCTACTCGTGGGCGCTGTCCGCGCTCGCCGGCAACGCCAACGTGGTACGGATCTCGTCCCGGTCGGCGGGTGCCGCCGACGCGGTGCTCGACGCGCTCGACGACACCCTCGCAGACGCCGACGACGTGGTCCGGCAGACCCAGCGGATGGTCACGTACGGGCGGGACGACGCGGTGACCGCCGCGCTGTCGGCCGCCGCGGACCTGCGGGTGATCTGGGGCGGCGACCGGTCCGTCGGCGAGATCCGCCGGCACCCGCTCGCCCCGCACGCCCGGGACCTGACCTTCCCGGACCGGTCGTCGTTCACGGTGATCGGGGCGGCCGGCTGGCTCGCCGCCGCCGAGGCCGAGCGCGACGCCGCCGCCCTCGGCCTCTACAACGACTCGTACTGGTTCGACCAGGCCGCCTGCGCCTCGCCCCGCACCGTCTACTGGGTCGGCGACCCGGCCACCACCGAAGCCGCCCGCGCGGACCTGCTGGCCCGGCTGCGTACGGTGCTCGACGGCAAGCGGCCCGAGGTGGACGCCGCGATGGCGGTGGAGAAGCGGGTCGCCACCTACGGCCTGGCCGTGGAGGGGGTGGCGACGGCCATCCACTTCGACGGCAACGACCTGGCGACGGTGGAGCTGGCCGGGCCGGGCGACATCCCGCGCCGCTGGCTCGGCGTCGGCACGTTCCCGCAGGCCCGCCTCGACAGCCTCGCCGACCTCGCGCCGGTGGTGGTGCGCCGCGACCAGACCGTCACCCACTTCGGCTTCGCCGCCGACGAGCTGGTCGCCTTCGCCCGCGCGCTGGGCGGGCGCGGGGTGGACCGGATCGTGCCGGTCGGCGACGCGCTGAGCTTCGCCGCGACCTGGGACGGGTACGACCTGATGCGCGAGTTCACCCGGATCACCAGCGTCGTCACCCGCTGACCCCTGCCTCCGGGCGTCCTACCCGGCGGAGGTGGTGGCCGCCTCGGCCGGGGCCGCCCGGCGGAGCTGGCGCACCCCGGACAGGGCGGCCAGGCCGGCGGCGAGCACGTCGGCGATGGTGAAGATGAGCCGGGACGCCAGCGCGATGCCCATCGCCGCGCCGACGCCGCCGTTGCCCTCCAGGAACGGGGCCAGCGCGGCGACCAGCACGGCCTCCCGTACGCCCAGCCCGGAGGGGGAGAGGAAGGCGAACATGCCGACGGTCATCGCGATGGCGAACGACCCGACGCTGCGCAGCAGCCCCTCCATGCCGGGGGTGGCCTGGGCGTTGGCCAGCAGCCACAGGTGCACGCCGAACAGGGCGTAGCCCAGCGCGCTCCAGCCCACCACCCGCGACACACCCGGCCAGGTGAGGCGGTGCTCCAGCGGCGGGCGGCGCAGCACCCGCAGGGCGAGCTGCACCAGCGCGGTGAGCACCCGCGGCACCGCGCAGACCAGCGCGACCGGGAACAGCACCGCCACGATCCACAGCGCGACCCGCACCGAGTCGGCGTAGGTGGAGTCGCCCCCGCCGGCCGCGTCGCGCAGCGCCGGCAGGCTCAGCAGGCCGAGGCCCAGCGCGGCCGTCACGCCGAGGCCCAGGGAGACCAGGGTGGCCAGGAAGGCGCGGGCCCGGGGCAGGCCGGCCCGCCGGCTCAGCTCGACCTGGAGCACGTACGCCCACACGCTGCCGGGGATGTACTTGCCGAGCTGACCCACCAGGCAGATGCGCAGGGCGGCGGGCACGGACACCCGGTGCTCCAGGTCGCGCACGGCGGCCCGCCAGGCCATCGTGTTGGCCACCATTCCGGCGAGCGCCGCGAGGACGGACAGCACCACCGACTGCCAGGCCAGGCCCAGCCACGTCGACCGGACCTGCGGCCACTGGTCGACGACGCTCCAGACCATCCCGGCGGCGATGGCGACGACGACGGCGACGCGGACGCCCAGCGACAGCCATCGCTTCAGCGGGCCGGCCGGGGCAGCGGGAACGTCGGTCGACTCCGGGGCACCGGAAGTGACGACATCCTTCCGCGTGACGGTCTGAACCATGCGTAACGTGCCTCCGCGTCGCGTTTCGTCCGTAGCGGAAAGTGAGGACGGACCGAGCAGGGCACTACACTAGCCCAGGCCGCGCGCCCCCACTCGTCCGGCGCGCCCGCGCGGAATTCCTACCGCGACGCCGGCCACCGCCCGTCGTGTCGACGTCCGCCGCTGTTACCGTGCTCGCTGCCACCGACCCCGAGGAGACGTGCTGTGATCCCCATTTCCGTCGTGAAACTCGACGAGAAGGCCGAACAGCTGGCGGTGGAGGTGATCCGCTCCGGCGTGCTGGCGCAGGGCCCGATGGTGGCCCGGCTGGAACGCGAGTTCGCCGACCTGGTCGGGGTGGAGCACGCGGTGGCGGTCAACAACGGCACGACGGCGCTGGTCGCCGCCCTGGAGGTGCTCGACCTGCGGCCCGGCGACGAGGTCGTCACGAGCCCGTTCACGTTCGTCGCCACCCTCAACGCGATCCTCGAGGCCGGCGCCACCGCGCGGTTCGCCGACATCCGAGAGGACGACTTCTGCCTGGACCCGGCGGCCCTCGCCGCCGCGATCGGCCCGCGCACCCGGGTCGTCATGCCGGTGCACCTGTACGGCCAGCCGGCCGACATGGGCGCGATCGTGCCCCTGGTCGAGCGGCACGGCCTGGGCCTGGTCGAGGACACCGCGCAGTCACTCGGCGCGACGGTCGGCGGGCGGGGGGCCGGCAGCTTCGGCCTGGGCACCTTCTCCCTGTACGCCACGAAGAACCTCACCACCGGCGAGGGCGGCATGATCACCACCGACGACGCCGTCCTCGCCGACCGGCTCCGGGTGCTGCGCAACCAGGGCATGCGCCAGCGCTACCAGTACGAGGTGGCCGGCCACAACTACCGGCTCACCGACCTGCAGGCAGCCCTCGGCATCCCGCAGCTGGCCGGCTACGCCGACACCGTCGCGCGGCGCAGGGCCAACGCGGCCCGGCTGCACGCCGGCCTGGCGGACGTGCCGGGGCTGCGCCTGCCGGCCGAGCTGCCGGGCCGGACGCACGTCTGGCACCAGTACACCGTGCTGGTCACCGACGCCGCGCCGGTCAGCCGCGACGAGGTGGCCGCCCGGCTGGGCGAGCAGGGGGTGGGCTGCGGCATCTACTACCCGAAGGCGGTCTACGACTACGACTGCTACCGGGAGCACCCCCAGGTGGTCGCCGACCCCGCCCCGGTCACCGAGCGGGTGGCGCGGCAGTGCCTGTCCCTGCCGGTGCACCACCACCTCGCCGACGGCGACGTCGACCGGGTCGTCGAGGCCGTCCGCAAGGCGGCGGGCGCGTGACGGCCCCGGTGCGCTTCGCCCTCGTCGGCACGGGTGTGATGGGGGCCCTGCACGCCCGGGTCATCGCCCAGTCCGACCGGGCCCGGCTGGTGCGGGTCGTCGAGCCCCGCGAGGCCGTCGGCCGGGAGGTCGCCGACCGGTACGGCGCGCGGTGGGCGCCCGACGGGTCGGACCTGTCCGGCGTCGACGCGGTGGTGATCGCCGCCCCCACCGAGTTCCACCACGCGCTCGCCGGTGAGGTGCTCGCCGCCGACAAGCCGCTGCTGATCGAGAAGCCGGTCTGCGGCAGCCTCGACGAGACCGAGGACATCGTGGCCACCGCCGAGAAGCGCGGGGTCCCGCTGCTGTGCGGGCTGCTGGAGCGGTTCAACCCGGCGGTGCTCACCGCGCTCGCCCTGGTCGACAACCCGGTGCACCTCACGGTCACCCGGCACTCACCGTACGCGCCGCGGATCCGCACCGGCGTGGCCTGGGACCTGCTGATCCACGACGTCGACCTGGCCATCCGGGCGTTCGGCGGCCAGGAGCCGACCGACGTACGCGGGGTGCTGGGCCACTTCCACCCGTCCTCGCTGCCCGGCGCGGAGGACGTCGCCGAGGCCCTGCTGACCTTCGGCGGCGCGGCGCTGGCCAACGTCTCGGCGAGCCGGATCGGCCAGCGGAAGGTGCGGACGCTGGTCGTCAGCGAGGTGGATCGGCTGATCGAGGCGGACCTGATCCGGCGGGACGTCACCATCTACCGGCACGTGTCGCTCGACGCGGCGACGCCCGACGGCCGGGGCTACCGGCAGCAGAGCATCATGGAGGTGCCGGAGCTGGTCTCCGGCCGGGAGCCGCTGGCCGCCCAGCTCGACCACTTCCTGGACCTCCTCGCCGGCACCGCCGACGCCGACGCGGAGCGGCGGTCGATCCTCCCGGCGCACCGGGCCGTCGGCCGGCTCTTCGCCGACCACGGCTGACCACGCGGGCCCGGGCGGCGGCCTCGTGTCGCCGGCCGGGCCGGCGATCGCGTTCGGGTAGGCTTGCCCACCGTGCGCCCGGCCGGCCGCCGCCGCCCGCCGAGGGCGAGCCCCGACGGCCCGCCTTCCGACTCGACAGAATCCTCGACAGAAATCAAGGAATCCCCTGTGCCGAACGTCGCAGACGACGCCCTGGCAGTGGAGGACCAGCGCGCGCCGGAGGACCTGCCCCGCGCCCCGGACGACCAGCCCGAGACGCCGCAGGACCCGCCCGGCACGCGCGAGGCCCAGCCGGAGACGCCCGACGACCGCCCCGCGACACCGCAGGACGAGCCCGGCACACCGCAGGACGAGCCCGCGACACCGCAGGACCCGCCCGGCACGCCGCGCGACGAGCCCGGCACACCGCAGGACGAGCCCGGCACACCGCGCGACGAGCCGGCCGCGAGCGCCGAGCCCGCCGACCCGGCCGAGCAGCCGCCCGCGCCGGAGCGCGCCCCCGACGCCCCGACCGCCCCCGCGCGGCTGTCCTTCCCCCGGCGGTTCGGGGCCGCCTTCGGTGCCCTCCCGCGCCGGATCACCGACGCCGCCGTGCTGGCGTTCGCGCTGTTCACGGTGATCTACCACGCGGGCTTCCTGGCCGAGCTGCGACCGTCGGTGATGTTCCTGAGCTGGCTGTGGTGCTGTGGCGTCCTCGCCGTCCTCGCCGTGGTGCTCGGGGTGGTCCGCGCCCTACGGCGTCGCCGCGCCGCGCCTGCGCCGCCGGCCACACCCGCCGACCCCGCGCCGGCCGGGAGGGCGCGCTGGTGGTGGCTCGCCGTCGGCGTGGTCACCGCCGGGGTCGGCATCGGCGCCGCCGTCACCGCCGGCATGGGCGGGCTCGCGTCGTGGTGGGTGCCGACCGGCCTGGGGCTCGCCGCGTCCGTCGGCGCGGCGCTGCTGGCCCGCCGGGCCTGGCTGGCCCGCACCGGTCCGCCGGAGCCGACCGCCACGGGCTGGCAGGCGCTCTTCGTGCTGCTCGTCTCGGCCGGGGTCGCGGTCTCCTCGCTCTACATGGCCCGCAACAGCAAGGACGACGTCTTCTACGTCGGCAAGTCGGTGTGGGTGGCCGAGCGGGACATCGTCCCGGTGCGCGACTTCCTGTTCACCGAGAACGTGGCCGCCCCGCTGAGCACCCAGCCGCCGACCGCCTCGATCGAGGTCTTCGCCGGTGCGCTCGCCCGGTTCCTGGGCCTGCACGCCGCCGACGCCACCTGGTTCGTGCTGCTGCCGGCCCTGGCCGTGCTCGCGGTGCTGGCCCTGTGGCGGCTGGTGCACCGCTGGGCGCCCCGCCGTCCGGTGCTGGCGTTCGTCGTGGCCGTCACCTACCTCTACCTGGTGGTCGGCTCGGACGCCGCGCTCGGCACCTTCCACCTGCCCCGGCTCTACGAGGGCAAGGGCATGTTCGTCTCGGCGGTCGTCCCGCTCATGTGGGTCTACCTGACCGACTGGTTCGAGTCCCGGTCGAGGTGGAAGCTGTTCCTGATCGCCGCGCTGTCCGTGGTGGCGACCGGGCTGTCCACGACGTCCGCGATCATCCTGCCGCTGCTGGTCGGCGCGGCCGGCCTGGCGATGCTCCTGGTGGGCCGCTGGGGGGCGGCGCTGGCCGCGGGCGTCGCCGCGCTCGCCTACCCGATCGGCGGGGTGCTGGTGTCCCGGCTGGTGCTCGGGCCGGTCGCCACCGCCGGGGGCGAGACCCAGTTCTTCGACGCCGAGGGCACCTACCGCCGCACCCTGCTGGTGGGCGTGCTCGGCGTCATCGGCGGCCTCGCCCTGTGGCTGGCGCCCCTGCTCGTCCGGGGGCGCGCGCCCCGGCTGCTCGCCGCCGGCGCGGCGCTGACCATGAGCGTGCTGTTCGTGCCGGGCGTGCTGGAGGCGCTCGCCGAGGCCAGCGGCGTGTCCGCGGTGCTGTGGCGGGTGCCCTGGATCCTCGCCCTGCCCGGCCTGATCGGGATCCTCTGCACCGTCCGGCTGCCCCGGCTGCCGTGGGTGTCCCGGCTGGTCGGCCTCATCGTCGCCAGCTCGCTGATCTTCTGCTTCGCGACGTTCGGCGTGCCGATGTGGAGCAGGGACAGCTTCATGGAGGTGGCGCCGCGCCCGCTGTGGAAGCTTCCGCAGCAGCGCCTGGAGATCGTCCAGTGGATCGACGGGCTGCCCCGCGAGCCGGGCCTGCTGCTCGCCCCGTCGACGCTGATGCGGGTCGCGCCCATCGTCAGCAGCCGGCTGCGGGTCGTGATGCCCCGCGACGGCTACCTCGTCGAGTACGACCAGAACTCCGACTTCGTCCGCGACCGGCAGCGCCTGGCCGCGTTCGCCGACGGCACGGCGATCGCCCCCGACGCGGAGGTGAAAGCGTCCATCGAGCGGCTCGACGTGACTACCATCTGCGTCTACTGGGTCAACCTGGAGGCCAAGGCCGCCCTCAAGCGGCTCGGCTACGAGATGTACGCCCGGCGGTTCGCCCCCGGCGCCGTCCGCTGCTTCCGGCAGCCCTGAACGGCCGGTCCCCGACCCGCCCGACGGCGCGGTCGGGGGCCGATCGGGTAGCAACGGGACGAAGCCCGTAATACCCGAATATGGCTCGCCGTTCGTCTCGCGTTAAGGTCTGGGGGCGAGTGGGACCAGGACGACGCACGGGGGGTCCCCGCCGCTAGCCGCACTGAACGAGGAGGCCGGTCCCGCACGGGGCCCGGCCCCGTCGCCGATCTCGTTGGGGGAGAGTAACCGTTGTTCGGCAAGTTGATGGGACCGGCGGGCGTGGCCGCTCGCGGGGCCGTGCTGCTGCTCTTCTACCTGATCGCGCTCGCCGCGGGAGCCCTCGGCGCGGTCTGGGTGTTCGCGGTGAGCGGGATCGCCGCGATCGCCGGTGAGTTCGCCCTCGCCCGGTGGTCGACGCCCACCATGACGCTGCTGGAGAAGGTCGGCCTCGGCCGCGGCTACCGGCAGCTCACCCGCGACCTCTCGGCCGTGCTGCTCGTGGTCTCGGCGATCCGGCCCAGCTCGGTCGAGCTGACCGCGATCCTGCTGCTGCCCGCCGTGACCTGGGTGATCGCGGTCTTCGCCGGGGCGCTGAACCGCATGATCGACCGGCGCAACCCGGTCTCCGCGCTGGTACGCAACATCGACCTCGGCCCGATGCGCTCGGCGCCGCGCCCGCCCGAGTGGGCGGCCGGGGTCGCCGGTGAGCGGCTCGCCATGTGCAACCTGCTGCTGGTCCCGGCGGCCGTGCTCTCGGCGCTGTGGGACGACGCCGCGCCGGTGCTGGCCGGCGCTGCCGCCGCCGTGCTCGCCGCGGCCGTGGCCGGCGGCATCGTCGCGCTGACCTGGCTGCGGGGCCGGGGCACCGGCAAGAGCCCGGTGCTGCCGGCGGTGCAGAAGTGGCTGGACTCCTACCGGCCCGAGGTCGCCCTCTACTTCGCCGGCCCCGCGAAGGACGTCTACCAGGCCAACATGTGGCTGGCTCCCACCGAGGCCCTCGAACGGCGGGCCGTGGTGCTGATGCGCAGCCGCGAGGCGTTCAATGAGCTGGCCGACACCCGGCTGCCGGTGATCTGCGTGCCGGCCGGGGTGGACTTCATGAACCTGGAGCTGGGCAGCGTCCGCGCCGCCATGTACGCGGCGAACGTCGGCGCGAACATCCACATGCTCCGGGAGCCGGGCATGAAGCACGTCTTCGTCGGGCACGGCGACAGCGACAAGCAGGCCAGCGTCAACCCGTACAGCAAGGTGTACGACGAGGTGTGGGTCGCCGGCCTGGCGGGCCGGGAGCGGTACGCGCGGGCCGGCGTCGGCGTGCTGGACGCCGACATCGTCGAGATCGGACGGCCGCAGCTCGCGGGCGTGCACACGTTCGGCTCGGAGTCGCCCGACCGGCCCTTCACCGTGCTCTACGCGCCGACGTGGGAGGGGTGGCTCGACGACGACCCGTACCACACGTCGCTGGTGCTGATGGGGGAGCGGATCGTCCGGGGCCTGCTCGCCGCCCGCCCGTCGCTGCGGCTGATCTACAAGCCGCACCCGCTGACCGGCACCCGGTCCAAGGAGGCGAAGGCCGTCCACGAGCGGGTGGTGGAGCTGATCGGCGCGGCCGGCGGCGACGTCGACGCCAGCTCCCTCGACGGCCCCCGCCACCGGGTCGTCACCGGCCGGGTCCCGGCCCTGTTCGACTGCTTCAACCAGACGGACCTGCTGATCAGCGACATCTCCAGCGTGGTCTCCGACTTCGTGCAGAGCCAGCGCCCGTACGTGGTGGCGAACCCGAGCGGCCTGCCCGAGGACGACTTCCGCCGCAACTTCCCCACCTCCCGGGGCGCGTACCTGCTGTCGCGCGACTGCGGCGAGCTGGAGAAGATCGTCGCGCTCACCCGGGCCGGCGACGACCCGATGACCGAGGCCCGCCGGGACCTGAAGGTCTACCTGCTCGGCCCGGACGAGCCGAACTCGATGGAGCGGTTCCGGCAGGAGATCGGCCGCCTCTGCGGCTGATCGGCGACGCCAGGCGAAAGGGGGCGGCACCTGCCGCCCCCTTTCGCCGTACCACCGTCAGTCGGGGCGGCGCGGGCTGGTCACGTCGCGGGAGACGACCTCACCCTTCTCGTCCACCCAGCCCTTCGGCCGCGCCGGGTTGCCGGCGACCAGCTGGTACGGCGCCACGTCCCGGGTGACCACCGAACCGGCGGCGACCATCGCGTACTCGCCGATCTCGACCCCGCACACGAGGGTGGCGTTCGCGCCGATCGACGCGCCCCGGCGGACCAGCGTCGGCGTGATGGTCCAGTCCGGGTTCTGCGCCCGGGGGCGCAGGTCGTTGGTGAAGACGGCGCACGGGCCGACGAAGACTTCGTCCTCGATGGTCACGCCCTGGTACACCGACACGTTGTTCTGGATCTTCACGAGGTCGCCGACGGTGACGCCGGCGTCGACGTACACGTTGCGACCGATCACGCAGCCGGCGCCGACCCGGGCGCTGGACCGGATGTGGGCCAGGTGCCAGACCTTGGTGCCGTCGCCCACGCGGGCGCCCTCCTCCACGTCGGCGCTGGGGTGGACGAAGGTCGCGGCAGGCTGTTCGGTGGTGTCAGTCATCCTTCAACTCGCATCGCTCGGGGCGCCGGGCGCCGGCGGTGGGCGCGGCGGAACGACGGCGGGTGTTTCGCCGCCGTCCGCGCGGGATCGGGGGCTGCCGCGCCCGGGGGTGGGCTCGGAGGGCCCGGCCGGGGCGTCGGCCGGGAGTGAGCATAGCGAGCGGTCAGCCCAGCAGGCGCGCGACCGCGTCGGCGGCCGGCACGTCGGCCGGCAGGGCGTGCGCCTCGACCACGGCGGCGACCGGCAGCGCCGCGTACAGGTGGGGGAAGAGCTCGCCGCCCCGCGACGGCTCCCAGCGCAGCGCCGCGCCGAGCGCCGCCGGATCGACGGCGAGCAGGGTCAGCCCGGTGGCACCGGCGAAGTGCCGCCGGGCGGTCTCGACCAGTTGACCGGCGGCGGAGAGGTGGATGAACCCGTCCTGGCGGTCCACCGCCGAGCCGGCGAAGTGCCCGGCGGCGCGGGCGGCGTCCCACTCCGTACCGGTCAGCAGTTTGTAGATCACCCCGGCAGCCTACGGCCGGGACCGTCCCGGCGGGCCGGGACCGGCGGGCCGCCGGGACGGCCGCGCGGGACGGGCACACGGGGACTGACCGGGCGGCCCTCCCGCCCGGCCGGCACGTCTGCGACCATTCCACGGTCGAGAACGAGGAACCGGGGAGGCGGGTTGCGCATCCTGCTGGTCGAGGACGACCGTCGGGTGGCCGCCGCCCTGTCGTCCGCCCTGACCCGCCGCGGCTACGAGGTGGAGCACGCGGCCACCGTCGCGGCGGCGCTGCGCGCCGCGCCCTGCGACCTGGTGCTGCTCGACCTGACCCTGCCCGACGGCGACGGCACCGACCTGTGCCGCGCCCTGCGCCGGCGCAGCGCCCAGCTCGGCATCATCGCCGTCACCGCCCGGGGCGAGGAACGCGACCGCGTCCTGGGCCTGCGGCTGGGCGCCGACGACTACGTGGTGAAGCCCTTCTCGATGGTCGAGCTGCAGGCCCGGATCGAGGCGGTGCTGCGTCGGGCCGCGCACGCCGCCCCGGAGCGGGACGTGATCGAGGCGGGGCCCGTGCGCATCGACGTCGCCGCCCGGACCGTCACGGTCGCGGGCCGGGAGGTCACCCTCACCCGCAAGGAGTTCGACATCCTGGTGTCGCTGGCCCGGCAGCTCGGGGTGGCGGTGTCCCGCGACCGGATCCTGCTGGACGTGTGGGGCACCACCTGGGCCGACCGGCACACCGTGGAGGTGCACGTCGGGTCGCTGCGCGGCAAGCTGGGCGACCCCCGGTTGGTGGAGACCGTACGCGGGGTCGGCTACCGGCTGCGCGGGGAGTGAGGGGAGCCCCGTGCGTCGTCGGCTGGTCATCAGCTACCTGCTGCTGATGGTGCTGGTGCTCGTCGCGCTGGAGACCCCGCTCGCGGCGACCCTGGCCACCCGGGAGACCGACCTGGTGCGCGCCGACCGGCTCGCCGACGCCACCCGGTTCGCCTCGCTCGCCGGGCCGGCGCTGCGCGGCGGCGTCCCCGGGCCCATCGGCGGCGAGCTGAGCAGCTACGACGAGCTGTACGGCATCGGCGCGGCGGTGGTCGACCGGGACCGACGCACGGTGGTGGCGTCGCGCAGCTGGCGGTCGGGTGCCGGGACCGAGTCGGCGCTGGACAACGCGCTGGCCGGGCAGCAGTTCAGCGCCCCGGGCTCGGTGTGGCCGTGGGCGGACGGGCCCGTCGTGGTGGCGGTGCCGATCAACGACGGCGGCGAGGTGCTCGGCGCCGTCGTCATCACCACTCCGGCCGGCGCGCTGCGCCGTACCGTCACCGCGTGGTGGCTGCTGCTCGCGGCGACCGGCATCGTCGCCGTGCTGGCCTGCGTGCTCACCGCGTTCGGGCTGGCCGGGTGGGTGCTGCGTCCGGTCACCGAGCTGGACGCCGTCACCCACGAGATCGCCGAGGGGGACCGGGGGGCCCGGGTCCAGCACCGGCTGGGCCCGCCGGAGCTGCGCCGCCTGGCGGCGAGCTTCAACAACATGGCCGACGTGGTGTCCGACGTGATGGACCGGCAGCGGGCGTTCGTCGCCCACGCCAGCCACCAGCTGCGCAACCCGCTGACCGCCCTGCGACTGCGGGTGGAGGAGCTGGGGCCGAGCCTGACCGATCCGCAGGGGCGGGCCGAGCACCGGCTCGCGCTGGAGGAGACCGACCGGCTGGCGCTGCTGCTCGACGCCCTGCTCACCCTGGCGCGCGCCGAGCGCGAGGAGAACCAGCGGGTCACCGTCGACGCGGCGGCCGTGGCCGCGTCGCGGGTCGCCGCGTGGCAGCCGCTGGCCCGGCACCGGTCGGTCACCCTCCGCCTGGCCACGGCCGACGGCCCGGCGTACGCCCGGACCGTGCCGACCGCGGTCGACCAGGCGCTCGACGCCCTGATCGACAACGCGGTGAAGTTCAGCGGTACGGGCGGCGAGGTGACGGTGAGCGTGGGGCGGGCCGACGACGGGGTGGCCCTGGAGGTCCGGGACACCGGACCGGGCATGACCCTCGACCAGCTCGACCGGGCCACCGAGCGGTTCTGGCGGGCCCCGGAGGTGCAGAACGTCGACGGGGCGGGGCTCGGGCTGACCATCGTGGCGGTCCTCGTCGACGCCTCCGACGGCCGGCTCACCATGCGGCCGGGGCAGCCGCGCGGGCTGGTGGCCGGCCTGTGGTTCCCGGCCCCCGACGCGGTCGACGCGGCGCCTGCGCCCGCCCCGGCCGCGGACGACGCCGGCTGACCGGTCAGGGCTTGGCCGACCGGTACCAGGCGGCGGCCCCCGGATGCAGCGGCAACGGGGCGGTGGCGATCGCCGACCGGGGGCTCATCCGCCCGGCCGCCGGGTGGGCCGCCGCCAGCTCCGCCCGGCGCTCCATCAGCAGCCGGGTCACCTCGCGCACCAGTGGCTCCGGCAGGTCCGCCCGGACCACCAGGTAGTTCGGGTTCGCCACGGTCGTGACCGGCTCGACCCCGTACACCGAGCGGGGGATGTCGCGGGACACGTAGACCTCGCGGTAGCTGCGCCGCAGCGGCTCGGTCCATTCGCCCAGGTCGACGATCCGCACGGCGCTGCCGGCGGCGAGTTCCTCGACGCCGCGCACCGGCAGCCCGCCGGAGAAGAAGAACGCGTCGATGCGGCCGGCGCGCAGCGCGGCGACGGAGTCGTCGAGGCCGAGCCGTTCCCGGCGCACGGCGGTGCCGCCGAGGTGGGCGACCTCCAGCAGCCGGGTGGCGGTGACCTCCGTGCCGGAGCCGGGCGCGCCGACGGAGACCCGCCGGCCCCGCAGGTCGGCCACCGTGCGGACCGGGCTGCCGGCCGTGGTGACCAGGTGCAGCAGATCGTCGTAGACCCGCGCCACCGCCAGGACCCTCGGGTGCTCCTCCCGCTCGGTGGGCAGCACGTCGGCCTGGGTGAAGCCCAGCTCGGCCTGGCCCGCGCCCACCAGGCGCATGTTCTCCGCCGAGGCGGCGGTCACCACCACGCTCGCCCGGACCCCGGGCAGCTCCCGGTTGAGGATGCCGGCCAGCGACCGGCCGAACGCGTGGTAGACGGCCGTGGGACTGCCGGTGGCGATGCGGATCGGCACCGGTTCGCCCGGCGAGTCCTGGCAGCCAGCGAGCCCGGGCGCCGCCGCGACCAGCACCAGCAGCAGCGCCGCCACGCCGGCGGCGCGCGGGGGCACAGTCCAGCTACGGCTCACCCGGTGCACTCTGCGCGGTGCACCGCCGCCCGCGCAAGCCCACGGGCCGGGCCCGCCGCGGTGCGAGCCCGTACCCGCCTGCGCGGGGCGGCCGGTGCGCGGGGCCGGTCAGCCGACGGCGGCCACCCCCGGCCCGGTCGCCGGGTCCAGGGTGACGCTGTGCAGGATGCGGTCCCGGTCCGGGCCGTCGGCCACGCTCACCACGAAGCAGCCCGCGCCGGGCCGCAGCAGGGCGGGCACCTCCAGCAGGGCGGCCCCCCGGACCAGCACGGCGGCCAGCTCCCGGTCGGTCAGCCGGATCCCGAGGATGTGCCGGCGCACGTGCCGGCCGCCGGCCAGCAGCGACGCCCGCCACGCCGCGGCGGCCAGCCGGGGCCGCCACGTCCGGCGCGGCGCCGACGCCCCCGACGCGGGCCCGCCGAGCAGCTCCCGGCGGCCCTGCCGCCAGCCGGTCTCCACCAGCGCCGCGTACGCCGCCCGGTGCTCGCGGGCCACCTGGAGGCGGTGCAGCTCATAGCGGCGGCGCAGGCCACCGGTGGTCACCTCGTGCCGCACCGGGATCTCCAGCCGGGCCAGGAGCTGGCGCATCCGGTGCGCCGCGTCCTCCCGGTTGAACTCGGCGGCGGGGCCGGCGTGCGGGTGGGCGGGGGCCGCCGGCCGCCGCCCGGCCCGGACGGGTGCGGCCGGGGCGGCCGGCGCGGACACGCAGCGCAACAGGCAGGCCACCTCGAACGCGTCGGCGAGGGTCACCCAGTCCAGCGGGGCCGGGGCCGCCGGAAGACGAGGCCGGTCGAGCAGCGTGGGTTCGAGGGGCACCACAGTCTCCTTGTCGGCGTCGGATACCCCATACCGTGGCCCGCCGGACGGCCCGGTGGTACCCGTGGCCGCCAGGCTTGAGGAAATCTTGCGACAGTTCAGAGCGTCACAACTGCGTCACCACCACGTCGACCGCCCGGGGCCGCCCGGCCGCCACGGGCTGCTCCAGCACCGTGTACTTCGCCTCCCGCAGGGCGGCCACCAGCCCGTCGGCGGTGCGCGGCCGGGCCCCGGCGGTGAGCAGGTCGCGCACCAGCCGGCCCTTCGTCGCCTTGTTGAAGTGGCTCACCACGCTGCGGACCGGCCCGGAGGGGGTGTCCCGCTCGTGCAGCACCCGCACGGTCACCGTCCGCTCCGCCAGCTCGCCGCGCGGGGTCCACGTCGCCGCGTACGCGCCGGAGCGCAGGTCCAGCACCGGGCCGCGCCCGGCCGCCGCCTCCAGCGCCGGCCCCAGCTCCCGCCGCCAGTACGCCGACAGCGCCCCCACGCCGGGCAGCCGCGCCCCGATCGGGCACCGGTACGGCGGGATGCGGTCGGTGAGCCGCACCGCGCCCCACAGCCCGGAGCTGATCAGCACCGACCGGCGGGCCGCCCGCTGCGCCGCCGCCGGCAACGTGGCCAGGTCGAGGGCCTCGTAGAGCACGCCCGTGTAGAGCCGGCCCGCCTCGGCGGTGGCCGCCCGCTCCAGCCGCGCGTTGCGGCGCAGCTCGCCGGCCAGCCCCGGGGTCAGCCCCAGCGCCTCCAGGGCCGCCGCCTCGTCCGGGGCCCCCGCCCCGGCCGGGCCCGCGCAGAGCCCCACCAGCGCCGCCAGCACCCGCGCGCGGGCGTCGGTCAGCGCGGGCAGGGACAGCCGGGCCAGGTCCAGCCGCCGGCCGGTCCCAGCGTCGGCCTTGCCCTCAGAGGGCGGCAGCAGGATGAGCATCGCCTCACGACTCCTCGCGCACCCGGCGACGTGCGCGCCGGTCGGGCCAGCGTACGCACCCCGCTCAGCGCCACGGCCGCACGGCCGTCTCCGGGTGGTACACGCGATACCGGCCGACCTCGGCGCGCAGCGCCGCCCCGGCGCGCGGGCCGAGCAGCTCCCGCAGCCGTCGGTCGGCCGGGCTGCCGGCCACCAGCACGTACCCGGGCCGGTCGGCCAGCGCCACCTGCCGCCAGTACGGCCGGTAGCGGTTCTGCCCCGGCATCAGCCGCCCGTCGAGCACCCCGCAGAGCACCTCCTCCGCCGTCTCGAAGACCAGCCGGTTGCAGGTCCAGTACTCGCCGTACACCGCGCGCAGCCCCGCCCGGCGCACCACGTCGGCCAGCTGCCGGGCCTGCCGCTCCTCGACGCGCAGCGGCCCGAGACCCGCCACGAACAGGCCGGTGGCGGCCAACGCCGTGGCGGCCAGCCCCGCCAGCGCGGCCGTCGCCGACGCCCCGGCGAGCCGCCCGGCCGCGCCCGCCGGGCCCCGCCACACGTGCCGGGCCGCCACCCACAGCGGCCACAGCACCACCGGCAGCGACAGCTGGAGCACCGACAGGTAGCGGGCGTTGTTCAGCGGGTCGGTGGCGGCCAGCGGGCTGCGCACGTACGCCGCGAGGGTCGACGCCGCGCCCGCGACCAGGGCGAGCTGCGCGGCCGGCCCGACCCGGTCGCCGGCCGGCCCGGCGGCGGCCCGCCGGTACGCGACCAGCGCGAGCACCGCGGCGGCGACCAGCAGCACGGGGTAGGCCACCCCGAACCACTGCTGCCAGCGGGCGCAGCCGCCGGCCGGGCACAGCCCGGTGGCCAGCGGCACCCCCTCCAGCAGCCCGCCGCGCAGCCGCCCGGCCAGCGGCGGCGCCGCGCCGGCCTCCCCGCTGATCCGCCGCACCACCGACAGCGAGTCCTGCCCCGGCGACGCGCGCAGGCTGTCGACGATCAGCGGCACCGCCCCGACGGCGAACCCGGCGGCCAGCGCCGCCCCGCACCAACCGAGCAGCTCCCGGCGTAGCACCCAGGCCAGCAGCAGGACGGCCGCCGCCAGGTACGGCACGATCAGCCAGTCCGACCAGACGGCCAACCCGGCCAGCAGCCCCGCCGCCCCCGCCGCCAGCGGCCGGGACCGCACCCGCCCGTCGGCGAGCCCCACCGCCACCAGCAGGATCGCCAGCACCGCCGGCTTCACCTCGGGCCGCCCGCCGACCGCCTGCAACTGGTCGCGCAGCACCCGCTCCGGGCCGAGCGCGAGCAGGCCGACGACCAGCACGGCGAACCACGGCGCGCAGATCCGGCGGGTCAGCCGGTACGCCAGGAACACGAACAGCGCCCACAGCGCCAGCACCGGCAGCCGCAGCACCGGCCAGCTCGGCCCGGCGACGGCGACCAGCGGTGCCGCCAGGTACGCCTCCGCCATGCCCATGTAGCGCTGCCCGTACAGGAAGATCGGGTGCTCCCGGCCCTCGGCGATGTGCAGCGCGGCCAGGCCGAAGGTGGCCTCGTCGCTGTTCGACACGGGCACCGTGAGCAGCGTGAGGACCAGCCGGTAGCCGAGCCCGGCCAGCCCGAGCAGCAGCGCCGCCAGCGCCGGCCGGTCGAGCGCCGGACGCCACCGCCCACGGTCCCGCACAGCTGTCGACACGACCAACGCCCCCGTCGCCGCCCCGACCGGAGTGTGTCACGCGACCGGGGCGGGCCGGGCCGGATCGCCGCAGACCGGAGGCGGGCCGCGGTCGCCCGTGCGGCCGTCGCGGAGCCGGCGGCTCGCGTGGCCGACGTCGCCGCGGTGTGGCAGGGTTGCCGTGTGCCACCGACACCCGCCGGCGAACTGGCCGTACCGAACCTGCACCGGGCCGCGCGGTTCGAGGACGCCGTGCACAACCTGGTCGAGCGCCGGCTGCGGCGCACCGGGTGGCAGACCAACATCATCGCGTACGCCGGCTACGGCGCCCCCGGCTGGGCGCGGGTGCTGTGCCGGGTGCTGCTCGGCCGCCCCGACACCCGGTCCCGGCAGCGGCTGGAGAAGGTGCGCGGCTGGCGCAGCTTCACCACCCTGCCCGCCAAACACGTGACGGTCACCATCGAGGCCGGCGGGGTGACGCACGAGGCGAAGGCCGACCGCAGCGGCTTCGTCGACACCGTCGTCGAGGCCGACCTGACCCCCGGCTGGGCGTCGGTGCGCCTCAGCGTCGCCGACGCCGAGCCGGTGGAGGCACTGATCCGCGTCCTCGACCCGAACGTCCGGTTCGGCATCCTGTCCGACATCGACGACACGGTCATGGTGACCGCCCTGCCGCGTCCGCTGCTCGCCGCGTGGAACACCTTCGTCCTCGACGAGCACGCCCGCGCCGCCGTGCCCGGCATGGCGGTGCTCTACGAGCGCCTCGTCACCGCCCACCCCGGCGCGCCCGTGTTCTACCTGTCCACGGGCGCGTGGAACGTCGCGCCGACGCTGACCCGGTTCCTGTCCCGGCACCTCTACCCGGCCGGGCCGCTGCTGCTCACCGACTGGGGGCCGACGGCCGACCGGTGGTTCCGCAGCGGCCGGGAACACAAGCGCGCGACCCTGGCCCGGCTGTCGCGCGAGTTCCCCGACGTGCGCTGGCTGCTCATCGGCGACGACGGCCAGCACGACCCGGAGATCTACCGCGAGTTCGCCGCCGGGCACCCCGACAACGTGGCCGGCGTGGCGATCCGCCGGCTGTCACCCACCCAGTCGGTGCTCGCCGGCAGCCTGCCCACCCCGTCGGGCAGTTCCTCCTCGGGTCCCGTGGGGCAGAAGTGGCTCTCCGCGCCGGACGGCGCGGGCCTGTGGAAGCTGCTGCGCGACGCGGGCCTGGTCTGAGCCCGTCCCCGCCCGTCCCCGCCCGGCACCGGCTGGCCGGGCCGACGGGCCCGGCCAGCCGGTCACCCTACGTCACCAGCCGGTGGTGATCTGGCTGCGGGCGCTCAGCAGGCCCGCCGAGGCGCCGGGATACAGCCACAGGATCCCCGTCGAGTTCTCCCGGGCGACGACATCGGGCTTGCCGTCGCGGTTGAAGTCGGTCAGGCCGAACGAGGTGTAACCGCCCCAGCCCACGCCGACCTGGGTGATGCCCACCGCCGGGAAGTCGTACAACCGCAGCGTGCCGTTGCTCACCACTCGGGTGTAGACGTCCGGCGTGGGGTCGCCGACGACGTCGGCGATGCCGTACGGGGTGTAGTCGGTCGACCAGCCGTCGCCGATGTCCACCCGGGCGCTCGTGCCCCCGGCGAGGTCGCCGGGATACACCCACAGGTCGTTGGTGGAGCCCGCCGTGATCACGTCCTGGAAGCCGTCGCGGTTCCAGTCGGCCACCCCGTACGGGCGGTAGTTGCACCACTGGTTGCCCAGGAACGTCGGCGTGGCGCTCAGGTCGTCGGCCGTGCCGAGGAAGACCTGCAGCTCGCAGGAGGTGTTGTCGCGGACCACGATGTCCTGGTTGCCGTCGTGGTCCCAGTCGGCGATGCCGAAGACGGTGAACTGGTTCCACCCGGTCGACATCAGCCGCGGGGTGGCCACCTGCGCGTTCTGCTTGCGGTACCGCCACAGGTTGCCGCCGGTGTCGGCCGCGTAGATGTCCGTCTCCGTGGTCCCGGTGCCGGGCGGCGTCCAGGTGGTCGCGCCGAACGGGGTGCGTGCCCCGGTCGCCGGCACGGTGTTGGTGGCCCCCACCTGGGTCGGGGTGAGCGCCCGCTTCCACACCTGGAGGTTGCTGATCATCCCGGCGTAGTAGGCGGTGGGCTGGCCCTGGTAGAGGTAGCGGCCGACGACGAACTTGCCGCCGCTGGGCCACGTCGGCGTCGCGGTGAACTGGGCGCTGCCCTTGAGCACCCCGTTCACGTACAGCGAGATCGTCCGGGTCTTGGCGTTGAAGGTCGCCACCAGGTGCGTCCAGACGCCGAGCGCCGTCCCGGCCGGCGTCACCACCTGGGTGTACGACCAGCCGCTGTCGGCGTTGCCCATGCCGAAGCGCCACGTGTTGTCGCTCGTGTTGTTCCACAGCAGGAAGCGCGACGCGTTTGCGCCGTCCTCGCTGGCGATGACCCCGCCCGCCGCGGTCGGCTTGGCCCACACCGAGATGCTGAACGACTTCGTCGTGTCGATCAGGGGACTGTTGACCGTCAGCGCCCCGTCGCCCGAGGGGTTCACCGCGGTGCCGGTCTCGTCGGTGTTCATGATCAGGGCCGGGCTGAACAGGTCGTCGCTGCGCCAGTGGGCGTCGCCGCCGGTGGCGGTCAGCGTGCTGCCGCCGGTGACGTCCGTCGCGGTCGTGACCGCCCCGTCGCCGCTGTCGTCGAACTTCCAGGTGTGGTCCGAGGTGATCAGGGTCTGCTTCGGCTGCGCGGTCACGGTGGCGCTGCCGGCCTGGAGGCCGGTCACCAGCCAGGCCGTGGTGGCGGCGTCGGCGCCCACGGTCCACAGGTCGGCGGTGCCGTCGCCGTTGACGTCGCCCGCGCGCAGGCTCAGGCTCGCGCCGGTGTTCCAGCCGGACGCCGCGAGGGTGCGGGCGGTGTAGGTGAGCTGCCCGGTGTCCTGGTTGAACGCGAGGCCGGTCCACAGGTGCAGCGCGCCGGTCGTCCGGTTCCACAGGAACATGGCGGTGCCGTCCGACGCCTCGGCGGTGGCGATGCGCCAGTTGTTCCAGTCGGTGCCACCCGTCGGGGTGGACGCGGTGGTGTGCTGGGTGCCGAGGTAGCCACCGGTGATGCCGAAGTTGGGATAGTAGGTGAGGAAGTAGCCGTTGGTGGCGTCCCCGCTGGTCCCGATCAGGTCGGGATAGCCGGAGCCGGCCTGCCGGCTGTCGCCGGCGTTGACGAGCTGGATCGGCGGGTTGCCGTTCGGGTCGTTGAGCAGCGAACCCTCGATGCCGAACTGGTTCTCGACCCGCTCCGGGCGCAGCACCGAACCGTCGCCGTTGCCGGCGATCAGCTCCGCGCGGACGGGGTCGGCGGCCGGATAGTAGACCAGCAAGTCCTGGAAGCTGCCGCCCAGGAAGCGACCGCTGACGACCTGGGCGCCGTCGAAGTCGGCCGGCGAGTTGGTCCCGGAGACCCCGTTGCCCCGGGCGCCGATGTTGCTGATGTTCGGGTTGACGCCGGCCGCGCCGTTGTTCTCCGCCAGCCAGATCCCCGCCGCGAGGTTGTTGGCGGAGCCCACGTTCAGCAGGTCGGCCCGGCCGTCGCCGGTGAGGTCACCGTCGGACGCCGGAGTGGCCGGGGGGACGGCGTTGAAGGTCAGGGTGTCGGTCTCGCCGAAGTTCTGGCCCGCCGCCGTGACGCTGGTGACCGAGAGCGTGTTCGTCAGCCGGGTGGGTCGGACGGGAATCGTCGCGTTGCCGCTGGCGTCCGCGGTGACGGTCACCGGCGGCGCGGCGTTCAGTTGGTACGTGTAGGCGGTCGGCACCGTGCCGGCCTCGGGCGGCGCGACCGTGAAGCTGGCCTGAACGCCGACGGTGGTCTGGGCGGGCGGCGAGATCCGCGGCGGCCCGGCCCTGGTCGCATCGAACGTGAACTTGCAGGTGGCCGACCAGTTGCTGGGGGTGCGGAAGTCGGTGGCCTGGACCTGCCAGGCGAAGGTGGTCGGCACGCCGTTGCTGGTCCCGGTAACGCCGGCGGCGGTGGCGAGGGTGGCGCGGGGCACGACGTACACGGCGGTGCTGCCGGAGGAGTACGTCAGCAGGTTCGGGTTGGTGTTGACCAGCGGTGTCCCGGGAGCGCTGGCCTTCCACAGCTTGAAGGTGACGCCGAGGGTGCCGCGGTTGGTGTCGGAGACCGGGGCGTAGAGCGAGACCGAGGTGTCGCCGACGACGGTGGGGCTGGCGGCGGCGCAGGACGTGGTGGGTGAGGTGGTCATCCCCGTAGGGGTGTTGGGCTTGTGGTTGTAGCGGATGGTGAGGGTGGGGCTGGTTTCGAGGAACTCCTTCCAGCTCTGCGTGTCGCTGGCCTCGTTCGCGGCGACCATCCAGAGGGTGCGGGTGGGCTTCTTGGCGGTGACGTCGGCTTCGATCTGGTTGGTGACGTCGAAGGAGGCGGCGTCGGCGTCGCAGCCGCTGTAGCCGTAGGCGAAGCTCCTGGATGCCACGACGCTGCCCTTGGTGACGCCTCCCCAGTGGTTCCAGGTGGCGTTGCCGGAGGTGAGGGTGGTCGCGGGGGCGTGGATGTTGACGGTCTTGGCGGTGCAGTTCCACGACTTGGTGTTGGTGATCTTGAAGATGGCGTCGTAGATCTCGGCCCCGGCGAGGGTGCTGTAGGGGATCGGGAAGTTGATCAGGGTCTGGGAGCGTTGGCTGCCGGAGTTGCCGACCTGCATGCGGCCGATGAGGTCGGGGGTGTCCTTCCAGTAGTTGGTGGACTGGTGTTGGTAGGAGATGGTGGCCCAGCCGGACATCTTCGGCCCGACGGGTGTCCAGTTGAACGTGGGGTCGACGTAGACCGGGTAGGCGGTCTTCGGGTCGTCGAGGAGCTTCCGGTCAGGGGCCAGGCGCAGCGTGCCGGGGGACACGCGTACGCCGATGGGGGCGCTCTTCGCGGCGTGGCCGGGTGCGGTGGCGCTGGACGCGGCGGTGCCTCGCTGGTGGGGGCCGGTGGTCGTGGCGGTGGTGGAGTCCCACATGGTCGGGGCGGGGGCGGTGAGGACGGCCTGGCCGGAGCGGTCGTGGCCGGTGAGGTTGCCGGCCGTGTCGGCGGTGAGGGTGATGCCCCGGGTGGTGGTGGTCAGGTCGAGGGTGGCCAGCTTGGGGTGTCGGGCGGCCTGGCGGTTCTTGACGACGAAGACGTGGGAGAAGCTGCCCTCGCCGGTGACGCGGACGGTGAGGTCGACGCCGGGCAGCACCTCGGGGTAGGTGGCGGTGGGCCCGGACAACGTGGGCGCGGGCAGCGCCATCGGCGCGGTGAGCGACAGCGCGCGGTCGCCGCTGGTCAGTTCGGCGAGAGGGCCGGTGCCGCCGGGGGAGAGCCGGACCTGGTTCGTGGTCACGGTCGGGGTGATGCTGCCGTCGGCGTGGCGGACCAGGGTCGGGTCGAGGCTGCGCCACTTCCCGTCGACGCGGGTGCGGGTCGGCACGGCGGTCTGGGTCAGCTCCACGGTGCCGTCGGGGCGGGCCGTCACGGTGGAGGTGGAGCTGCCGGCGGCGGTCGCCTCGACGGGTCGGCCCGTGCGCCGCGCCTCGGCCATGGCCCGGTCCACGCCGAGCGGGCCGGCGGCCGGTCTTGCGGCGGGCGCCGCGGGGGCTGCGGCGGCGGCCGACGGGGCGGCCAGAGCGATGGCCGCGCCCGCCGCGACGACACTCGTCGCGACGATCGACCCGATCGCCTTCACCCCGGTTGTCCTGATAGGAGGGCTGTTCAAGGGCATGGAGTGGTTCCTCCCCCGTGACTGTGTCCGGCGGACGCGGAATCGCGTCCGGTGGGCGGGCACAGTGAATCAGCCCGCGCGGCCCCGGGGAACGCCGAACATCACACCGGGTTGTCCCTTTCGGACTCCCTGTGGAGCATTTGATCCGCGCGTCATCCTCCTATCGTTACCTTGCCGTGACCTCCGGCCTGAGCGGACGTGAAACATTGTTCGCGCCACGTGGGTGCTCGTTCGGGCACGCTGCGTGGCTTTCTGTCTTCTGTGGAGTGGAGCGCGCATGGTCGGGCACGGGGGAACACGCCTGTTGACTGGGCCGAGACGGTTGGTCGCGGTGGCCGTGTCGGCGGCGCTGGTGGCGGGGTTGTGGTCGGGCACGCCGGCCGCCGCGAAGCCGAAGGGCGAGGGCCCGGCGAAGCCGCCCGCGACGTCGCCGGGCCCGGCGGTGAAGGGCGTCAAGCCGTTGCCGACGCGGTTCGTGACGCCGCGTGACGACGCGAAATCGACCCACCGCCCCTCACGGACGGTGTGGCCGACCGCCGCGTCGGCGCAGGTCGAGTTGGGCGCGCCGCAGGCGTTGTCGGCGGGGTCGCCGAAGGCGCGGGCGGCGGGCACCCCGGTGTGGGCGCAGCCGGTGGCGGTCAAAAGCGGACAACCCGCCGGGCCGAAGCGGCTCGCGGTGACGGTGGCCGACCGCAAGGCCGCCGAGGCGGCCGGCGTCGACGGCGTGCTGCTGTCGGTGACCCCGGACCGGTCGTCGGGCGCGGCGCGGGTCGGCGTGGACTACGCGGGCTTCGCGGAGGCGTTCGGCGGCAACTACGGGTCGCGGCTGCGGCTAGTCCGGCTGCCCGAGTGCGCGCTGACCACGCCGAAGGCGGCGGCGTGCCGCACGGCGCAGCCGCTGGCGTCCACCAACGACCCGGTGGCGCGGACCGTCTCGGCCGAGGTGCCGATGACCGCCTCCGCGTCCGGTGCGCGCGTGGTACTGGCGGCGGTGGCCGCGGCCGGCGAGGAGGGCGGCAACGGCGGCACCTACGCGGCCACCGACCTCAAGCCGTCCGGCTCGTGGACCGGCGGCGGGAGCACGGGCTCGTTCACGTACTCGTACCCGGTGACGGTGCCGCCGGCGGCGTCGGACCTGGTGCCCACGGTGGCCCTCTCGTACGACTCGGGCAGCGTCGACGGGCAGACCGCGTCGACGAACGCGCAGTCGTCGTGGGTGGGCGACGGCTGGTCGACGCCCCGGTCGTACGTGGAGCAGACGTTCGCCTCCTGCATGGACGACCCGGGCGGCAGCGCGTCGCCGGTGAAGACCTACGACCGGTGCTACGACGGGCCGATCCTGACCCTGTCGCTGAACGGGTCGTCGACGTCGCTGGTGTGGGACTCGGGCGCCAGCGAGTGGAAGCCGGAGTCGGACAACGGCGAGGTGATCACCCACGTCGTGAACGCGAACAACGGCACCGGCACCTACAACACCGACTACTGGCGGGTGACGCTGCGCGACGGCACGGTGTACGAGTTCGGCCGTAACCGCCTGCCGGGCTGGACGTCGGGCAAGGCCGAGACGAAGTCGGTCGACCACAGCCCCGTCTACTCCCCGCACTCGGGGGACCCGTGCTACAACGCGGCGGGGTTCTCCTCGTCGGTGTGCACGATGGCATACCGGTGGAACCTCGACTACGTCAAGGACGTCCACGGCAACGCGATGGCCTACTACTACCAGCAGGCCACCAACTTCTACGGCCGCAACAAGGGCGCCACCGACGTGTCGTACGTGCGGGACAGCAACCTGGCGCGCATCGACTACGGGTTCACCGACGGCAACGCCTACGGCACCGTGCCGAACCGGGTGGTGTTCACCACCGGCGACCGCTGCCTGTCGGGGACGTGCCAGCCGCTGAACTCGGCGAACAAGGCGAACTGGCCGGACGTGCCGTTCGACCTGATCTGCAACTCCGGCACCGACTGTGACGACTGGAGCCCGTCGTTCTTCTCGACGGTCCGCCTGACGTCCATCGAGGCGCAGCAGTACAACACGGCCACGTCGGCCTACGAAGCGGTCGACTCGTACGCCCTGTCGCACACCATGCCGGCAACCGGTGACGGCACGTCGCCGACGCTGTGGCTGACGTCGGTCGCCCGCACGGGCCACGACACGAGCGCGGGCGGCTCGACGGCGGCGATCACCCTGCCGTCGGTGTCGTTCACCGGGGTCAAGCTGGCCAACCGGGTCGACACCACCGGCGGGCTGCCCAACTTCTACCGGCAGCGGATCAGCACGATCACCACCGAGACCGGCTCGGTGATCTCCCCGAGCTACGAGCTGCCGGTGCCGTGCACCGCCCCGGTGACGACCACCCCGGCCACCAACACCAAGTCGTGCTACCCGGTCTACTGGACCCCCGACGGGTACGTGAACCCGAAGCTTGACTGGTTCCACAAGTACGCGGTCACCCGGGTCACCTCCACCGACCCGACCGGCGGGGCGCCCGCGCTGTCGACCAGCTACAGCTACCTCGGCGGGGCGGCCTGGCGATACGACGAGAACGAGGTCGTCAAGGCCAAGTACCGCACCTACGGGCAGTTCCGTGGCTACGCCAAGGTGCGCACCTTCACCGGCGACGGCGTCAACGACCGCCGCACCCAGTCCGAGGTCGCCTACCACCGCGGCATGAGCAAGAACAACTCCACCACCGTGGTCAACCTGACCGACTCCGCCGGCGGCGTCCACGAGGACGTCGACGAACTCGCCGGCAGGGAACTGGAGACGACCCAGTATCTTGGCGAGGGCGGCCGGGTCGACTCCTCCACCATCACCTCCTACTGGGTGTCCGGGGCCACCGCCACCCGCTCGCGCACCGGCCTGTCGGCGCTGACCGCGCAGTGGGTCGCGCCGATCAAGACGTACGCGCGGCAGGCGGTCACCAGCGGCACGTCGCTGACCTGGCGCTACACGGCCAGCGACAACAGCTATGACGCGAACACCGCCAGCGCCACCTTCGGCGAGCTGAAGCACACCTACACCTACACGGTGCCGGTCAACACCGCGTACGACCAGTGCACCAGCTACACGTACGCCCCGGTCAACGCCGGCGCGAACCTGGCCGGGCTGGTCAGCCAGACCGAGACCGTGTCGGTGGCGTGCGGCGGCTTCACCCAGGGCAGCCCCGCCTCCGAACCGGGCAGCGTCAACACGCTGACCGCCCCGGCGACGGTGAGCCGGCCGGCGCAGGTGGTCAAGGTCGAGCGGAACTTCTACGACGACCCGACGTTCGCCACCACGTTCCCGCAGGCCGCCGCCCCGACCAAGGGCGACGTCACCCTCACCCAGGTCGCCAGGGACCACACCGCCGGCGCCTACGTCTGGCAGACCAGCGAGAAGACCACCTACGACACGTACGGCCGGGTCGTCGACGAGTACGACGCCAAGAACAACAAGACGACCACCGCCTACACCATGAACGCCGCCAACCTGGTCACCGGGACGTCGACGACGAACGCGCTGAACCAGACGTCGTCCGCCACGATCAACCCGAAGCGCGGCGGCATGCTCACCAGCACCGACGCCAACAACGTGGTGAGCCGGCAGCAGTACGACGCCCTGGGCCGCGCCACCGCCGTCTGGTTGCACAACCGGGCGACTAGCAGCAACGCCAACCAGAAGTTCACCTACACGGTGTCCAAGACCGGCGTCACGGCGGTGACCAGCCAGAAGCTGAACAACTCCAACGGCTACCAGACCTCGGTGACCCTCTACGACGCCCTGCTGCGGAGCCGGCAGACGCAGACGGTCACCCCGCAGGGCGGCCGGATGATCAGCGACACGTTCTACGACACCCGGGGCTGGACCAGGGCGTCGTACAACGGGTGGTGGGACGACGCGACCACGCCCGCCGTCACCACGCCGGTGTCGGCGGCGACCCTCGGCAAGCAGGTGCCCCACCAGACCTTCACCACCTACGACGGCCTCGGCCGCGCCATCGTCACCACGGCGGCGAAGAACGGCGTCACCGTCTCCACCACCACGACGATCCACGCCGGGGACCGCACCACGGTCGTGCCGCCCACGGGTGGCGTGGTCAAGGCCACCGTCACCGACCCGCTGGGCCGGGAGAAGGAGCTGCACGAATACCAGGCCCGCCCGACGGTGACCGCCCCGGCGGACACCTTCACCGGCGACTTCACCGTCACCGGCGGCACCGCCACGACCAGCACGTACGGCTACGACAGCCGCGGCAACCAGGCGACGCTCACCGACGCCGACAACAACGTGTGGACCTCGACCTACAACCTGCTCGGCCAGGTCGTGGCGAAGTCCGACCCCGATGCCGGCACCAGCAGCATGGTCTACGACGCCAACGGCAACCTGGTCCAGTCCACCGATGGCCGCGCCAAGACCCTGTCCTACACCTACGACGCCCTCGACCGGAAGACCGGCGAGTACGCTGCCACCGTGGTCAGCCAGTCGTCGGCGAATCAACGCGCCGCCTGGGCGTACGACAACAGCAACGCCGTCGCCGGGGTCACCAACGCCGTCGGCCAGCTCACCACCACCATCGCCTACCGGGACGGGCAGGCCTACACCACTCAGCAGAAGGCGTTCAACGTCTTCGGCAGCAGCCTCGGGCAGACCGTCACCATCCCCGCCACCGAGGGCGCCCTCGCCGGCTCGTACGTCTTCGGGCACTCGTACACCTCGGTTCTGGGCCTGCCGCTGACCGACACCTACCCGGCCAAGGGCAGCCTGCCCGCCGAGACTGTGCTGCACGGCTACTCCGGCCTGCTGGACCTGCCCACCACCCTCGCGGGCCTCGCCGCCTACACCACCGGCGTCACCTACGACGCCTGGGGCCGGGTCAACCAGCAGAGTATCGGCACCGCCACCAGCGCCGCCTACGTCACCAACACCTACGACACCCACACCAGCCGGCTGACCAACCAGCTCGTCACCCGCTCCACGGCCACCCCGGCCACGGTCGACGAGCAGGAGTACAGGTACGACCTGGTCGGCAACATCACCCGCAAGACCAGCAAGCGCCTCGGGGCCACCACCCCGGCGGAGACCCAGTGCTACGGCTACGACGGCCTTGCCCGCCT
Organism: Micromonospora haikouensis; assembly: GCF_000876225.1. Taxonomy (NCBI): domain Bacteria; kingdom Bacillati; phylum Actinomycetota; class Actinomycetes; order Micromonosporales; family Micromonosporaceae; genus Micromonospora; species Micromonospora haikouensis. Next base: position 2,867,622 of record NZ_JXSX01000001.1, read on the forward strand.
CACCGACGCGTGGACCGCCACCGACGCCTGCGCCACCACTCCGACCAACGCCAACAAGAGCATGGTCGGCAACACCCTCAGCACCGGCAGCGCCTACTGGACCACCTGGACCATCGACCCGATCGGCAACCGCACCCAGCAGGTCGAGCACAACCTGACCGGCGGCACCGATACGACCACCACCTACACGTACGACGGCAACGGGCAGAACAAGCCCCACACCCTGACGTCCACCGCCACCAGCGGCGGGGCGACCGGGAGCACCTCCTACACGTACGACGCCGCCGGCAACACCACCGGCCGTAACGCCGCCCAGGGCAACCAGACCCTCGCCTGGGACGACGCCGGCAAGCTGACCAGCGTGACCGGCGGCACCAGCGGCAACAACACCTTCACCTACGACGCCGACGGCAACCTGTTGCTCCAGAAGGAACCCGGCAAGACCACCCTCTACCTGCCGGGGCAGCAGCTCACCCTCAACACCGCCACGAACGCCGTCGACGGCAACCGCTACCACGCACTCCCGGGCGGCGGCAGTTGCATCCGCTCCGGCAGCGGCACGGCCTACGCCTTCGCCATCGCCGACCACCAGGGCACCCCGACCCTGTACCTCGACAACACCGCGCAGAACCCCACCTGGCGGCAGTACACGCCGTACGGCGCGGGCCGGGGCGCGGCGGTGGCCGTTCCCGACAACCGCGGCTTCCTCAACAAGCCGATCAGCCCGACCGGGCTCACCATCGTCGGCGCCCGCGCCTACGACCCGGCCATCGGACGCTTCGCCTCCGTCGACTCGCTTCAGGACACCGGCCAACCACAACAGTGGAACGGCTACTCCTACGCCAACAACACCCCGGTCACCCTTAGTGACCCGACCGGAATGATTCCTGACGACTGCAAGCATTTTGACTGTTATGGATATAGCCCCACGACGGGCTGTAAATACGGCTGCGGCAGTACCAGGAACGTAGAATGGGGCGGAAAGAACCGCAAGAGCACCACTCGTTCCAGGATGTATCGAAAAGGCATCAATGCCGGCGGATTTCGGGGGCCAGGGCACCGCGGATGCCCCCGCCCGGATTCGTGCCTCAGTAACGAGGAGCGGCGGAAGCGGCAAGAGGCGCAGGAGCTGCTGGCTTCCAATGAGCGTACGCACCAGCAAGAAGTGCAGGAGATGGAAGAGTGTAGGGATTCGGATGTCTGCTGGGCCGCATCCGGGGGGCGTGGTAAGCGCAATATTCGTGAGCAGTTGACGGAGGAGGAGAGGCAGGCACTCAAAGACCGGAAGGATGGCCTTCCGGTGGATGAAAAGGTCTACAAAAGAGCCAAGGCCAAGCAGACCACGAATGAGAAGATCGACTCGCGTAACGGGCAGAAGAGGCAGAGTCACTACGGTGCGGGAGGTAAGAAGAAAGAAGAGGGCGGCGAGGGTGTCAAGTTTGAGGCACCGGAGCCAGGAAGCGCGGCGGCGGCTGGTGGTGTGGCGGTCACGGTCGGCGCGGTCGTCGTCTGCATATTGGTTTGCTGGATCAACCCCGCTCTCGTTTCTTGAGCGTCGGTAGAACCTGTTTTCGGGGGTTAAGTTGGGTGGTTCGAATGTCCCGAATAGGGACTGGGTGTGCAACTACTATTCGATCGGTCTTCCTTTCGGGGAGGGGCAGGGGGATGTCGCTGGGTTGTTGCGCCATGTCGCTGAATCGATCGATGCGCTGCGGGCCGACGGAAACGTCGAGGTCCTTGGCCTGAACTACAGTGCCGGCGAAGTGAACGAGTTTGGCGAGTGGCCGAGGATGGTCGTCTTCTACGCGATCGAGAGCTGATGCGCCACCGCGGCGGGTGAAACGATGATGACTGTCGGTAAGGTCGGTGCCTCGATCATGTCGGTGGCTTGTTTGGCCGTGGGTGCGGTTGTCGGTGCCTGCAGCCAGGCGTCGACGCCGATCCTGGTGGAGGAAGTGACCGGAGAATGGTGTTCGGGCGGTGGCGATCTTCTGACCGTGGAGGCTGGTGGGAGGTTCGATCTCGTCATGTTGTCGCGCGACTTCTTCGGGGTCTTGCACGAGGATGACGAGTTCGTCGAGGGCTACCTCCTTGACCGGGACTACGGGGGCGTGCAACCCGAAGAAGGCAACGGCAGTTGGACCTTCGGTGAAACTGCCACTTCGCCCCGGGTCCGCCTAGAGTTCGACAAGCTTGGATCATCCGTGAGTCCGCCGTCCGGTGAGCTGGTCGTTCGTCGGACGGATGAAGGGGAGGTCGGGCTCTTCGGGTACGAGAGCGACCCCGACGAGGGCTATACCGTGAGGTTCCTCAAGTGCTGACATGCGGACTGTCAACGTGCGGCGTGTTCGTTCGACGCGATTGGCGTGATCGGCGGGCGTCCGGGGTGCTGTGCGCTTGATCCGGGCGGTGTTCGACACGAGCCTCTAGAGCGCCGACATCGGTGAGCGCGAGCTGCGGATGTCGGCGGGTCTGGGCCCTGTCGGGTATTGCGTGCGGAACGTGGTCGTTTCGATCCTGATGATGATGGCGGCGGTGGGAACGTTCCTGCTGCTGTCCACCCTGGTCAGTCTCGATCCGGGCACCGGGACGGTGGTTCGCGGGCCGGGCGACCGGGCCGTGCAGGCCACGGGCGGGGCGTGTGCGCGGGTCGGCAGGGCCGCCAACCAGTCGCTGTAGGGCCTGCTGCTGGCCGTCGGCAAGCTGGGCTGGTTCCTGATGATCATCCTTGGCGGGACCGCCGTCGTCAGGGCTGCCCTTGGTGCGCCGAGGTACCTTCGGCTGCACGGCCGCCTGTTCCCCCGCAAAGCAGACGGGTCCGCCGGGTAGAGCGACGGGTGCCTTGTGCCGTGCTCAACCTGACGAGTCGATCGATGTGGGGCCGGCACCGGAGCCCGCCCCCGTACGCGGAGGTGTCATCGTGGGGCGAGCGATTGTGGCAGTCTCCTTCGGACTGCTCCTGATCGTGACGGGTCTGGCTCTCGCGGCCGACTACAGGGGCATCGCGGCCCGGCACATCGAGCTTGCTCAACGCCTCGTGCGCCCGATCGGTCTCGGCGGCAGGACGAGTCGAGCCGACGAGCGACCTCGGGATCGTTTCATCCTGTTCGACCGGGCGTTCGGGATGTTGATGGTGCTGCTGGGTGTGGTGGCCCTGACCGGCGGCGCGTACCTGCTCGCGTCGCAGGCGTGAGCGTGCCCAGTCGGGGGAGTCCGTCCTCGGCTGTCACCTGGCTCCTGGCGATTTTCGTCGACGAGGGCGGAAGCGTGCGGACAGTCTCGGGGAAGGCGACGGGTCGACCGTCCGACCGCGGCGGCCGGACAGGGGGACCGTGGTGAGCCGGACCTCTCCCGAGGAAACCGCGGCGAGACAGCGCGAGTTGATCGCCGCGTACGAGCGACGTGGGCCGTTCTGGGGTCGGCTGGCGAAGTTCGGAGCGGCGGTCGCCTGCGCCGTGGCCATCGTCGTCTCGTGGCTGGTGTTCGACACGATGACGGGCTTCTACTCGGGCACGGGGGTGGTGAAGTCCACCCCGGCGGAGCGTCCGGCGCAGGGCACGGTGGGGGCGTGCCGACGGGTCGGTCCGGTCAGCGGCGACGGCTTCGGCTACTGGTGGCACTGCGCGGTAACCGTCCGGACCGGCGACGGGCGTGAGGTGCGGATCGTCACCCGCAACTCCGCCGTCACCCCGGCCGACCGGGGCGGGCCGGTCGACTTCCGGGAGGCGTGCTTCGGCAAGGGCAACACCGACTGCCGGTACGGCCGGCCGGTGTCCCGGGTGTGGGCGCTGGCCGTGACGATCCTGGGCATGGCGCGGATCGGGCTGACCATCGTGCTGATCCTCGCCGTCGGCGTCTACCTGATCACCGCACTGGTCGGTGTTCCCCGGTACTTCGCCTGGGCGAACCGCCGCGAGGCGCGGCGCAACAGGGTCGTGCCGCTGCCGGTCATTGTGACGAATCGACCCGACCCGTACCCGGGGCCAACGCGCCCCTGCCTGCGGATCACCTTCTCCTGTCCCGACGGTCCCTTCGCTGAGTTGTACCGGTCCACCGGGCCACGGCTGCTGCTCGCCGGTGTCGAGGTGCCTGTGCCCGGCTGGGGCAGCCACGAGTTCGAAGTGTCCGCCGGCCCGAGCAGCGTGCGGGTCGTCGTGCCCTTCGGCGGCACCGACGACTTCGCCGTGGCCGAGCACGAGGTCACGGTCGGCGTGGGCGAGACCGTGGAACTGGAGTACGTGGCCCCGACGGTGCTCGGTCTCTCGGGCAGGATCCGCGTGACGGGGCGCACCGGGTAGTCGCCGGACGGGCCGACGCGCCCAGGCTCGCCCCGGAGAGCAAGGCTGCGCCCATGGCGACACCCCGCAAGGTCGCTGTGTCCGTTTAGCAAATCAATGCGTTGTATGACTGTCTTATCGGGTAAGTTCCTTCTGGCCAGTTGGATCAGGCGAGGAGCAGGCATGTGCGGTGTGTGCGGCGTGGTGCGACCGTCCGGCCGCGTCGAGGGTGACGACGCCCTCGTGGGGCGGATCAACCTTGCCCAGGAGCACCGGGGGCCCGACGCGGCCGACCGGTGGGGCGGCAAGAGAGTGACCCTCGGGCAGACCCGCCTGGCCATCGTCGACCTGTCCGACGCGGGCCGCCAACCGTTCGTCTCGCCCGACGGCCAGGTCTCCGTGGTGTTCAACGGCGAGATCTACAACCACGAGGAGCTGCGCCGCCGGTTCCGCCTGCACACCACGGCCCGCTGCGACGGCGCGATCCTGCCGGAACTGTGGACCAGGCTGGGCACGGCGATGTTCCGCGAGCTGCGCGGCATGTTCGCCATCGCCGTGTACGACGACCGGGAGCACGCCCTCACCCTCGCCCGCGACCCGTTCGGGATCAAACCCCTCTACTGGACGGTCACCGCCGACGGCGCGATCGCGTTCGCGTCCGAGTGCCGGCCCCTGATCGGCCTCGTGCCCCGGCCCGCCGTCGACCGCGCGGCGCTCACCCACTACCTCATGTTCGGCTCGATGAGCCGCACCGCGTCCCCGTTCAGTGGCATCCGGGCAGTGCCGGCGAACGGCTGGGTGCGGTGGGACGACCGCCTGGGCCGAACCGAGGGTCCGGTGCACCGGGGCGTGCTGACCGACCTGCCCGAAACCTCCCCCGACGAGCTGCGCGCCGAGTTCCTGCGGTCGGTCTCGCTGCACCTGCTCAGCGACGTTCCCGTGGCGCTGCTGCTCTCCTCCGGGCTTGACTCGGGGGCGCTCGCCTGGGCCTGCCGGGAACTGGGGCAGTCGCTGATCTGCGTCACGGTCGACCAGGGCACGGAGATGGGCGAAGGAAGCAACGCCGCCGTCATCGCCCGGCGCTTCGGCCACCGGCACGAGATCGTGACGTCCAGTCCTGACGAGGCGGACGTGCGTCACTACCTGGCGGCGATGCAACGTCCCTCGATCGACGGCCTCAACGTCTTCGTGGTCAACCGCGCGATTGCCAGCCTCGGCCTGAAGGTCGCGCTCTCCGGCACCGGCGGCGACGAGGTGCTCGCCGGTTACCCGTGGTTCCGGCAACTGCGGCGGCTCGGGCTGCTGCGCGTCACCGACCGGCTGGGGCTGGCTCGACCGCTGGAACGGGCCGTGCGGCTGCGGCACCGAAAGGTGGCCCAACTGGTCGGTCCCACCGGACCGCGGGATGCCGCCGGCTTCGGCGAGGTCGCCCGCCGGCTGCTGCTCGACCCGGACGTGCGGGCACTCGCCCCCTGGTACGAACCCCGTCCGGGGCGGGCGAGCACCGGCGACCGCACCTGTCAGGCACTGCTGCGGTTCGACATCGAGCACTACCTCGGCGGGATGCTGCTCGCCGACACCGACACCTTCTCGATGGCGTCCTCGGTCGAGGTGCGGGTGCCGTTCGTGGACGTGCCGTTCGCCCGTCGTGCGTTGGCCGTCGACCCGGCCCGGGGTGTGGGCAAGCGGCGCTTCGCCGACTGGCTGGGCGACGAGGAGCTGATCCGGAGCACCAGGCGACCCAAGTGGGGTTTCGGCCTGCCGATGGACCGGTGGATGCGGGAGGGACCGTTGGCCCCGTGGGTGCGGGCCGCCGGCGCGCCCGACGCCCCGGTGCGGGAACTGCTGCGTCCCGCCGCCGTCGACACGCTGCTGGCCGGCTGGCGCGAGGGACAGCTGCGCTGGGAGAGGGCGTGGATCGTGGTGGCGTTGGACGGCTGGCTGCGTACCCTCGACCCACAGGTGGTGCGGCTCGACGACGCGACCGGCCATGCCCTCACCACCGTGTGAGGGTCACCGCCGCGACGGGGCCGGGGACCCGGCCCTGGTCAGTCCCGGCGCAGCCAGAGTACGCCCAGCGGCGGCACCCGCAGCGCCACCGACGCCGGTAGCCCGTGCCACGGCACGCCCTGCGCGTGCACCTCGCCCAGGTTGCCCACCCCGGAGCCGCCGTAGTGGTGGGCGTCGGTGTTGAGCACCTCCGTCCACGTCCCGGCGGCGGGCAGCCCGACCCGGTAGTCCTCCAGCGGCAGCGCCGAGAAGTTCGCCACGCACACCAGCGTCGCGCCGTCGGGGGCGATCCGCACGAACGACACCGTGTTGTGGGCGACGTCGTCGCCGGCGATCCAGCGGAACCCGGCCGGCGTGGTGTCCTGCGCCCACAGCGCCGGGGTGTCCCGGTAGACGCGGTTCAGGTCCCCGACGAGGCGCTGCACGCCGGCCCGCGCCGGGTCGTGCAGCAGGTACCAGTCGAGGCCGCGCTCCTCGCTCCACTCCCGGTCGTCGCCCAGCTCGCAGCCCATGAACAGCAGTTGCTTGCCCGGGTGCGCCCACATGTACGCCAGCAGCGCCCGCGCGTTGGCCAGCCGCTGCCAGGTGTCCCCGGGCATCTTCGCCACCAGGGAGCCCTTGCCGTGCACCACCTCGTCGTGGCTGATCGGCAGCACGTAGTTCTCGCTCCACGCGTACGCCAGGGAGAAGGTGAGCTGATGGTGGTGGTGCTGCCGGTAGATGGGATCCTTCGACGTGTAGAGCAGGGTGTCGTGCATCCAGCCCATGTTCCACTTGAACCCGAAGCCCAGCCCGCCGTCGGCGGTGGGCCGGGTCACGCCCGGCCAGGCCGTCGACTCCTCGGCGACCATGACCACCCCGGCGTGGTGCTTGTAGACGGTGGCGTTGACCTCCTGCATGAAGGCGATCGCCTCCAGGTTCTCTCGGCCGCCGTGCACGTTGGGGGCCCACTGCCCCTCGGGCCGGGAGTAGTCGAGATAGAGCATCGACGCCACCGCGTCGACCCGCAACCCGTCGACGTGGAACTCGTCGCACCAGTACAGCGCGTTGGCGACGAGGAAGTTGCGCACCTCGCGGCGGCCGAAGTCGAAGACGTACGTGCCCCAGTCGGGGTGCTCGCCGCGGCGCGGGTCGGGGTGCTCGTAGAGCGGGGTGCCGTCGAAGCGGGCGAGCGCCCACTCGTCCTTGGGGAAGTGTGCGGGCACCCAGTCCAGGATCACCCCGACGCCGGCGTTGTGCAGCGTGTCCACGAGGTGCCGGAAGTCGTCGGGGTCGCCGAACCGGGACGTCGGCGCGTAGTAGCCGGTGACCTGGTAGCCCCAGGAACCGCCGAACGGGTGCTCCATCACGGGCAGGAACTCCACGTGGGTGAAGCCCAGCTCCGTCACGTACGCGGTGAGCTGCTCGGCCAGCTCCCGGTAGCCGAGGCCGGGCCGCCACGAGCCGAGGTGCACCTCGTACACGCTCATCGGCTCCTGGTGCGGCTGCCGCCGCGCGCGGCGGGCGAGCCAGTCGGCGTCGGTCCACTCGTACGCCGAGCGGTGCACCACCGACGCGGTGGCCGGCGGCACCTCCGCGTACGCGGCGAGGGGGTCGGCCTTGTCCCGCCACCGCCCGTCGGCGCCCAGCACCCGGTACTTGTACTTCGCCCCGGCCGGGACGTCGGGCACGAGGATCTCCCACACGCCGCTGGAGCCCAGCGACCGCATCGGCCAGCCGTCGTCGGGGTTCCAGCCGGTGAAGTCGCCGACGACCCGCACGCCGCGCGCGTTGGGCGCCCACACCGCGAACGCGACGCCCGCGTCGAGCACCCGCGCGCCGAGGGCCTCCCACAGCCGCTCGTGCCGGCCCTCGCCGATCAGGTGCAGGTCCAGCTCGCCGAGGGTGGGCAGGTGCCGGTACGGGTCGTCGCGCAGCGCGCCGTCGACGTCGACCCGGTAGTCGAGCACGGTGCCGGGCAGGACGACCTCGAACACGCCCGCGTCGTGGACCCGGGTCATCGGGTACCGCTGCCCGCCGACGACGGCGCTCACCCGCCGGGCGCCCCGACGCAGGGTGCGGATCGTGGTGCGCCCGTCGGCGGGGTGCGCGCCGAGCACGGCGTGCGGGTCGTGCGCGGTGCCGGCGATCAGCTCGTCCATCGTGGCTCGTCCTTGTCAGCAGCAGCAACGGCGTCGGTGGTGGGGGCGGTGTCTGCGGTGGCGGGCCGGCGCACGGTGAACACGTGCGCGGGCTGGAGGTACGGGTCGAGCCGCACGGCGTTGCGCTGCCCCCAGTCGTAGACCGCGCCGGTCAGCTCGTCGTGCACGGTGAACCGGTCGGCCCAGTCGAGGCCCAGCGCCGGCATGTCCAGGGTGGTGTTGCCCCACTGCACGGTCTGCGAGTCGAACGAGCAGACCACGAGCACCGTGTTGCCGGTGTCGGGGTCGTGCTTGGACCAGCACAGCAGCGCCGGGTTGTCGATGTCGTGGAAGACGAGGTTGCGCAGCCGGTGCAGGGCCGGGTTGTCGCGCCGGACCCGGTTGAGGGTGGCGATGAACGGGGCCAGTGACCGCCCCTGCGCCTGCGCGCCGGCCCAGTCGCGGGGCCGCAGCTCGTACTTCTCGTTGTCGAGGTATTCTTCCGCGCCGGGGCGGGCCACGTGCTCGAACAGCTCGTAGCCGGCGTACATGCCCCAGGAGGGGCTCAGCAGCGCCGCCAGCACCGCCCGGATCTTGAACATCGGCGGGCCGCCGTGCTGCAACGACTCGTGCAGGATGTCGGGCGTGTTGGGCCAGAAGTTGGGCCGCATGTGGTCGGCGGAGGCGACCAGCTCCTCGCAGTATTCCCGCATCTGCGCGGCCGTCGTGCGCCAGGTGAAATAGGTGTACGACTGCGTGAAGCCGATCTTGCCGAGCCCGTGCATGATCGCCGGCCGGGTGAACGCCTCGGCGAGGAACAGCACGTCCGGGTCGACCTTCTTCACCTCGGCGATCAGCCAGTGCCAGAAGTCGAACGGCTTCGTGTGCGGGTTGTCCACCCGGAAGATCCGGATGCCCTCGCCGACCCAGTGCAGCACCACCCGCAGGATCTCCGCCCGGATGCCCTCGGGGTCGTTGTCGAAGTTCAGCGGGTAGATGTCCTGGTACTTCTTCGGCGGGTTCTCCGCGTACGCGATGCTGCCGTCGGCGCGGGTGGTGAACCACTCCGGGTGCTCGGTCACCCACGGGTGGTCCGGCGCGCACTGCAACGCCAGGTCCAGCGCCACCTCCAGGCCCTGCTCGGCGGCGGCGGCGACGAAGTCGCGGAAGTCCTCCGGCGTACCCAGATCGGGGTGGATGGCGTCGTGGCCGCCCTCGGCCGCGCCGATCGCCCACGGCGAGCCCACGTCGTCGGGCCCGGCGGTGAGCGCGTTGTTGCGGCCCTTGCGGTTGACCCGGCCGATCGGGTGGATCGGCGGAAGGTAGAGCACGTCGAAGCCCATCGCCGCGACGCCGGGAAGTCGGTCCATCGCGGTGGCGAAGGTGCCGGAGCGGGCCGGGGCGTCCACGGTCGCCGGGATCGCCCCCTCCGAGCGGGGGAAGAACTCGTACCAGGCGGAGAAGAGCGCCCGGGGGCGGTCCACCCACAGCCGGTGTTCGTCGCCGGTGGTGACCAGCTCGCGCACCGGGTGCGCCCAGAGCAGGTCGGCCAGGTCGAGGGCCGGGGCGACGCGGGCGGGCAGCTCCCGGCCGTCGTCGTCCAGCGCGGCCACCGCCGCCTTGACCCGTGCGACGTCGCCCGCCGGCACCACGGGCAGGGCGGCGGTCAGCACGCGTACGCCCTCGGCCAGGTCGTTGGCCAGCTCCGCCGCACCCTGCCCAGCGGCGATCTTCTTGGTGACCGCGTTCTGCCAGGTCAGGTACGGGTCCTGGAACGCCTCGACCGTGAAGGTCCACTCGCCGACGGCGTCGGGGCGGATGGTGGCGTGCCACCGGTCGTGGCCGGGCTCGCCGGGGCGCATCCGGGTGAACGGCCGGGCCCGCCCGTCGGGGCCGAGCCAGACCACGTTGCAGCCCAGCGCGTCGTGCCCCTCCCGGTAGGCGCGGGCCGACACCGGCACCGCCTCGCCGACCACCGCCTTGGCCGGGTAGCGACCGCAGGAGACGGCGGGGGAGACGTCTTCGATCGGGAACCGTCCAGTCACCCTGTCAACCTACCTGTGCGAGATCGTCTCGCGCGCGGGCAAGCTCTCCCCGGATCCCGTTACGGCTCGATCGGACCGCCTTGCGGCTCCACCAGACCGCGCACGAGCGGATCGTCGGGGCCGACGACCGGATGCTCCGCGAGGACCGCCCGCGCCTGCGCGTAGTCCTCCGCGGCCAGGGCCGCCGTCGGGTTGCTGCGGCGGCTCGCCTGGGACAGCACGGTGCCCTCCTGGGAGTCGGCCGAGAAGGTCGCGTACGCCGCGTCCACGTCGTCGGCCGGCAGGCCGCAGTGGGCCAGCACGGCGGCGAGGGTCGCCTTCGGGTCGGCGTCGAGCGCCTCGTAGGCCACCGGCAGCAGCGGCACCCCGGCGCGGCGCAGCGCGCGGTAGCGGTCCAGCACCGACAGCCAGGTCAACACGTACGCCTCCGTCGTCGTCGGCTGCCGCTCGTGCCGGGCGACGAAAGGCATGATCAGCGGGGCCTGGGCCAGCACGTACTTCAGGAACGCCAGTTGCGCCCCCGGGTCGGGCAGGTGCGGGGTGAAGCCCTGGTGCATCGACTCCAGCCACGGGCGCGCGTCGCGGTGCAGGAACACGCCCCGGGCGTCGGGGAACACCTCGTGGAACAGGTCGCCGAGCTGTATCCCGCTGGCCCGGAACTTGACCGCCAGCGTCTCGGTGCTCCCACTCCCGGTGTTGGCGAGGACGCGGACGCAGCTGCGGATCAGCCGCGCGTACTCCGCGTCGCGGCCCGGGTCCTCGTGCCGCAGCAGCGCGATCTCCGTGAAGACGTCGGGCTCGGAGTAGCTGCGCACCCCCGCCACCTCGCCCAACGCCCTGCTCAGCAGCGTCGAACCGCAGCGCCCGACGGAGTAGACCAGGACCAGCCTGGCCGGGTCGGGCAGGCCGTCGGCGAGCCGGTGCAGGGTGTCGTAGGGCACCGTGACCAGCCGCTGCGCGGCCCGGTACTGGTCGAGGTAGAGGAACGGCCCGCCGGCCAGGTCGACCCCCGGCGGGGTCTGCACGAAGTACGCGAGGCGGTGCTCGTCGTCGAGGCAGTGCAGGCTGACGTCGGGGTCGCCGAGCAGGCTCTCCGCCGGCACCGACCCGCCCGGTCGTACGACGAAGTTGTGCGGGCTGGCCGGCACGAACTCGGCCGGCGCGACCTTGTCGAGGATGTCCAGCACCTGCGCGGACCCGTTCGTATCCATCGATGTTAGACGCTACGTGGAATCACGGTGCGCGATCAAGCCCTCGCGGAGCGCTGGGGTTGGGGTCCGTGGCTGCTGGCCCGCCGCGTTGCCCGCGCTGGTTGCGTTGCGTGATGTGTGCGGAACGGGGGCCGGAAGGTTCGGCTGGTTCTACTCACCGTCACGGTCCCCTGACCCCGCAGCACCACACGCGCCCCCTTTGCTCTGCACCCACGGGCGCAACACTTGGCCTACCAGGGGTTCTGCGGGGCCGTGGTTGGCGGGCGGCGCGGGAGCCGGTCGCGGTGCGTGAGCTGTTGCGTATGTGGGTGCAGAGCAAAGGGGCTCACCGACGGGTGGTGGGGGCGAGCCGGCGCTACGCTTGGTCACGGCTTGGTGCCCCGGTCCTAGCCGGAGTCGGGGCGCCGCGTCGTCCGTCGGGCTGGCCCGGTACGAAGCGCGCCTGCACGACCGTGCCCGACGGGACCAGCGCCGACTGGAGTCGGTCGGCGTCGCCGCGACCGCTCCGCAAATAGGCGATCTTGGAAGAAATAGGCCCCTCGGGGGGCCGAAATCTTCCAAGATTCATCCGGTCCCGCGCGTTGCCTAGGCCGGAGGACTCTGCGCCACGAACGACCCCTTGCCCTGATGCACCTCGATCCAACCCCGCTCGTCGAGGATCCGCAGGGCCAGTCGGATCGGCGTCGCGCTGGCGCGGTACTGCTCGCACAGTTCGGTGATGGAGGGCAGCTTGTCGCCGGGCTTGAGTGTGCCGCCTCGGATCGACGCGGTGACATCGTCGATAACCTGCTCGTATACGGGTTGTCTGGGCATGGCGGGGCCACCTCTCGTCAGCCCTTCGAGCATGCCACTCGACACAGCATTCTGTGCATGTTGGGTTGACTCTGTACTCACTGCACTCTAGGTTGCAGATGAGAGCCTCTCGTCAGCAAACGGAGTGCCTCTCACCTGGGCGGGGCGATCCCCGTGCGCCCCGCCCCCTGACAGCACCCAACCCCGAAGGAGGCGCAGATGCGTGAGCGCCCGCACGACGGGCCGCTGCCGGCGGCGCACCCGATGCCCGACGGCCGACCTCCGCAACCCGACGGGGACCGGGTGCCCGGTCCGTCCCGCCCCGCCCGTGCTCCGGTCAGCCGGCGGCAGTACGCCTACGGCGCGACGATCGCGGTGGTCGTACTCGTGCTGTTGCTTCTCGGGGTCCTCGGGTGAGCGGGACGGCCCGGCGGTGAACGAGCTGCCGGTCGGTCGCAGGGTCGCCCACTGGCGGGTGCGGCGCAACATGACGCAGCAGCAGTTCGCCGACCGCCTCGGCAAGTCCAAGAGCTGGGTGGACAAGGTCGAGCGCGGGGTGCGCCGGCTGGAGCGGGTGTCCAGCCTGCGGGAGGTCGCCGAGGCGCTCCGGATCGACCTGGAGATGCTGCTGGCGGATCGACCCGCGCCGGCGGACCGGGCCGCGGCGGGCGTGGCGCGGGGCGTGGAGGGGGTCCGGGCCGCCCTCGCCCGCTACCACGTGCCGGCCCCGGCCCGGCCGCCCGACGTGGCCCAGGTGCGGGCCCGGCTGGGGCATGCGGAGCAGAGCTATCGGCACGCCCGGTACCCGGAGCTGCTCGCCCTGCTGCCCGGCCTGCTCGACGCCGCCCGCGAGGCGCGCGCAGCCCATCCGGGCCGGGCCGCCGACGGTCTGCTGGTGTCCGGGTACGGGCTGGTCGCGCTGGTGCTCGTGAAGGTCGGCCACGGGGAGCTGGCGTGGCTGGCCGCCGACCGGGGGCTGGCCGTCGCCACGGCCGCCGCCGATCCGTGGCTGGCCGCCGCCGCGACCGTACCGCTGTGTCAGGCCCTGCGGGCGAGCGGCCGGCTGCGGTCGGCGGTGGAGGCGGCGGTCGTGGCCGCCCACCGCGTCGGGCCCTGCCGGTCCGGTGCCGCGCCCGCCGACGGCGCGGCCGTGCGCGGGACGCTGCTGCTCCAGGCCGCCCTGGCCGCCGCCGGCCGGGGCGACGAGCGGGCCGCCGACGAACTGCTCGGCCGGGCCGGGGAGGCCGCCCGGTCCGCCGAGCCCGGCGACCCCGCCGAGTTCGGCGGCGGGGGCTTCGGACGGGCGGCGGTCGAGGCCGCCCGGGTGGTCGCCGGGTCCGCGCTCGGCCAGGTCACGGCGGCGACGGTACGCCACGAGAGCCTGGTCGCCGACGACGGGTGGCGGTGGCTGCCGCCCGAGCATCGGGCCGCGTACCTGCTGGACGTGGCCCGCCTGTACGCCTCGGCCGGCGACGGGCTGCGCGCCGGCCGGGCGGTGCTGGACGCGGAGCGCACCGCCCGGGGCGAGGTGTACGACCGCCCGGCGGCCCGGGACCTCGTCGCCGTCCTGGCGCGGTCGGCGGCGGCCCCGGCCGCCCTGACCCGGCTCGCCGCCACCCTCGGCGTCACCTGACCCGCCGCCTCATTCGACTGCCCGGCGCGCCACGCCTCTGCTGTGGCTGGTGAGAAGGGAACCCTTCTCTACCGCAGGCGTTAACAGGGGGCCCTTCCTTACGCGCCGACCGAGCGGTAGACCTCGACGGTGCGGGCGGCGATCGCGTCCCAGGAGAAGTGCTCGACCGCCCGGACCCGCCCGGCCCGGCCGAGTTCGCCGGCCTTCGCCGGGTCGGCCAGCACCCGGTTGATCGCCGCCGCCAGGTCGGCCACGAAGCGCTGCGGGTCCAACGGCGTGCCCGAGCCGTCGGCGGCCTGCTCGATGGGCACCAGCAGCCCCGTCTCGCCGTCGGCGACGACCTCGGGGATGCCGCCGGTGGCGGTGGCCACCACCGCCGTCTCGCAGGCCATCGCCTCCAGGTTGACGATGCCCATCGGCTCGTAGACCGAGGGGCAGACGAAGACCGTGGCGTGGGTGAGCACCTGGATGACCTCGTGCTTGGGCAGCATCTCCGCGACCCAGACCACCCCGGAGCGCTTTGCCCGCAACTCGGTCACGAGGCCCTCCACCTCGGCGGCGATCTCCGCCGTGTCGGGGGCCCCGGCGAGCAGCACGAGCTGCGTGTCCTCCGGCAGCTCCCGGGCGGCCCGCAGCAGGTACGGCAGCCCCTTCTGCTTGGTGATCCGCCCGACGTAGACGACGCTGGGGCGGGCCGGGTCGATGCCGAGCCGGTCCACCACGTCGGTGCCAAGGTCCGGGGCGTACTGGGCGGTGTCGATGCCGTTGTAGACCACCTTCACCCGGTCGGGGTCCACCGCCGGGTACGCCGCCAGCACGTCGGCGCGCATGCCCGCGCTCACCGCGATGATCGCGTCGGCCGCCTCGTACGCGGTGCGCTCGCACCAGGAGGAGAGCGCGTAGCCGCCGCCGAGCTGTTCGGCCTTCCATGGCCGCAGCGGCTCCAGGCTGTGCGCGGTAACCACGTGCGGCACCCCGTGCAGCAGCTTCGCCGTGTGCCCGGCCAGGTTGGCGTACCAGGTGTGGCTGTGCACCACGTCGGTGCCGGCGCACGCGGCGGCCATCTCCAGGTCGACGCCCATGGTGCGCAGCGCGGCGTTCGCGCCGGCGAGGCCGGCCGGCTCGGCGTACGCGGTGACGCCCGGCTCGCTGCGCGGCGCGCCGAAGCAGTGCACCCGTACGTCGGCCAGTCGGCGCAGCTCGCGGGCCAGGTACTCGACGTGCACGCCGGCCCCGCCGTACACCTCCGGCGGGTACTCGCGGGTGAGCAGATCGACGCGGAGTGCTCCGGTGGCGGGGGTGGCGGCGGTCATGCCCCGCACCCTAGTGCAGAAGTCCGTCCGTACGAGTGGTGAAGTCGCACGCGGATGGTTAGCGTCTGGGCATGGCTGACAAGGTGCTCGCGATCGTCCTGGCCGGTGGAGAGGGCAAGCGCCTGATGCCGCTCACCGCGGACCGGGCGAAGCCCGCCGTCCCGTTCGGCGGGATGTACCGCATGGTCGACTTCGTCCTGTCCAACCTCGCCAACGCCGGCTTCATCAAGATCGTCGTGCTGACCCAGTACAAGTCCCACTCGCTGGACCGGCACATCACCATGACGTGGCGGATGTCGACGCTGCTCGGCAACTACGTCACGCCGGTGCCGGCGCAGCAGCGCCGCGGCCCCTGGTGGTTCGCCGGCTCCGCCGACGCGATCTACCAGAGCTTCAACCTGATCCACGACGAGCAGCCCGACTACGTGATCGTCTTCGGCGCCGACCACATCTACCGGATGGACCCCCGGCAGATGGTCGACGACCACATCGCCTCCGGTGCCGGGGTGACCGTCGCCGGCATCCGGCAGCCGCTGTCGATGGCCGACCAGTTCGGCGTGATCGAGGTCGGCCCCGACGGCCGGCGGATCCGGGCGTTCCGGGAGAAGCCCACCGACGCCGTCGGCCTGCCCGACGCCCCCGACCAGATCTACGCCTCGATGGGCAACTACGTCTTCACCACGAAGGCGCTCCTGGAGGCCGTCGAGCAGGACGCGGAGGACAAGACCAGCAAGCACGACATGGGCGGCAGCATCATCCCGATGCTGGTCGAGCGCGGCGAGGCCAACGTCTACGACTTCCGCGACAACGAGGTGCCGGGCAGCACCGACCGCGACCGCGGCTACTGGCGGGACGTGGGGACGCTCGACTCGTTCTACGACGCCCACATGGACCTGATCAACGTGCACCCGGTGTTCAACCTCTACAACTTCGAGTGGCCCATCTACACCGAGCAGCCGCCGTACCCGCCGGCGAAGTTCGTCCACCAGTGGGGCGAGCGGGTCGGCCGGGCCGTCGGCTCGATGGTGTCGCCCGGCGCGGTGATCTCCGGCAGCCTGGTGGAGAACTCGATCGTCTCGCCGAAGGTCAAGGTGCACTCCTGGGCGCACGTCGACGGCTCGGTGCTGATGGAGGGCGTGGACATCGGCCGGCACGCCGTGGTCCGCCGGGCCATCCTCGACAAGAACGTGATCGTCCCCGAGGGGGCCGAGATCGGCGTCGACCTGGAGAAGGACCGGCAGCGCTACACGGTCTCCGACAACGGCATCGTGGTGATCGGCAAGGGGCAGCGGGTCGAGCCCTGAACCACCCACACTTGTCCTGTCGCGTGTGAGCCCGGCCCGCGCCGGGAAGACCCATCGTCCGTAGCGTCCCTGGAGGTTGCAGCAGTGGCCCACCCCCGCGCCGGTCAGCCCGCCGAGCCCACCGACCTGGTCGACGTGCCCCGGCTGGTCACCGCCTACTACGCCGAGCATCCCGACCCGGACGACCCGGCGCAGCAGGTCTCCTTCGGCACCTCCGGGCACCGGGGGTCGAGCCTGCGCCACGCGTTCAACTCCGACCACATCCTCGCCGTCACCCAGGCGCTGTGCGACTACCGTCGCCAGCAGGGCCTCGACGGGCCCCTCTTCCTCGGCCGGGACACCCACGCCCTGTCCGCCCCGGCGGCAGTCGACGCGCTGGAGGTGCTTGCCGCCAACGGGGTCACCGTGCTGCTCGACAGCCGCGACGGCTACACCCCCACCCCGGCGGTGTCGCACGCGATCCTCACCCACAACCGGGGCCGCACCTCGGGGCTCGCCGACGGCATCGTGATCACCCCGTCGCACAACCCGCCCGACGACGGCGGGTTCAAGTACAACCCGACCCACGGCGGCCCGGCCGACTCCGACGTGACCCGGTGGATCCAGGACCGCGCGAACGCGATCCTCGCCGCCGGGCTGAAGGAGGTCAACCGCATCCCGTACGCGCGGGCCCGCGCCGCCGACACCACCGGCACGTACGACTTCCTCGCCCACTACGTCGACGACCTGCCCGCCGCGCTCGACCTCGACGCCGTCCGGGCCGCCGGGGTGCGCATCGGCGCGGACCCGCTGGGTGGGGCCAGCGTCGCGTACTGGGGGGAGATCGCGCAGCGGCACCGGCTCGACCTCACGGTGATCAACCCGACGGTCGACCCGACGTGGCGGTTCATGACCCTCGACGGCGACGGCAAGATCCGGATGGACTGCTCCTCGCCGAACGCGATGGCGTCGCTGATCGCCGCCCGCGCCGACTACCAGGTCTCCACCGGCAACGACGCCGACGCCGACCGGCACGGCATCGTCACGCCCGACGGGGGCCTGCTCAACCCCAACCACTACCTCGCCGTGGCCATCGGGCACCTGTTCCGCACCCGGCCGGAGTGGGGCCCCGACGCGGCGGTCGGCAAGACCCTCGTGTCGTCCTCGATGATCGACCGGGTCGCCGCCGACCTGGGCCGGCCGCTGCTGGAGGTGCCGGTGGGGTTCAAGTGGTTCGTCCCGGGCCTGCTCGACGGGTCGGTCGGCTTCGGCGGCGAGGAGAGCGCGGGGGCGTCGTTCCTGCGCCGCGACGGCAGCACCTGGACCACCGACAAGGACGGCATCCTGCTCTGCCTGCTCGCCGCCGAGATCATCGCGACGACGGGCAAGACGCCCAGCGAGCACTGGGCGGAGCTGGCCGGGCGCTTCGGCGCCCCCGCGTACGCCCGCATCGACGCGCCGGCCGACCGGCGGCAGAAGGCGGTGCTGGCGAAGCTCTCCCCGGAGCAGGTGACGGCGACGGAGCTGGCCGGCGAGCCGATCACGGCGACGCTGACCGCCGCGCCGGGCAACGGGGCGGCGATCGGCGGGCTGAAGGTGACGACGGAGTCGGGCTGGTTCGCCGCCCGCCCGTCGGGCACGGAGGACGTCTACAAGATCTACGCCGAGTCCTTCCAGGGGCCGGAGCACCTGGCCCGGATCCAGGAGGAGGCCAAGGAGCTGGTCTCGGAGGTGCTCAAGCGCGCCTGAGTCGCGCCCTGGGGCACGGTCAGGGCTGGGCGCGGGTGACGGCAGTGTGCTCGGGTCTGCTGGGAGCTGGGCGGAGAGGGACTTGCATACCCTCTCCGCCGAATCATCGTTGGTCCAGTCGTCCGATGTCCGCGTGTTGCCGCCGGGTCCTGACGAGTACCCGCTGCAGTTGGAGTGAGGCTGGATGACGACCAATGGCCCATGGGTCGCGTACATTGCCCCCTTTCCCTTTCCATGGGGGAGCGCGGCGGCACGGAGGGTGTTCGGCATCGCCGCCTCCCTGGCGACGGGGGGCCACCATGTCGTGGTTCTGACCAGCCAGTCCGGAGGGCCGGACCTGAGCCGGGTGGACGGGCCGGACGGGCCGGGATCGATCTCGACCGTCGGCTTCGGCGGGACGGTGCCCGCATCTGCTGGCATGCTTCGTCGGGCGAAGCGGTCGCTGGTCGCGGATCGTGCGCTCCTGCGGTGGCTCGCGGCCCAGCCGACGCCACCCTCCCACGTGCTGTTGTATGGCGTCGGCGCTGACCGGACCGCGCGGGTGCGGAGGTGGTGCCGGAACCACCGCGTCCCGCTCATCGCCGACGTGGTCGAATGGTACGACCCGTGGCATCTCCCGGGAGGGCCGTTAGGGCTGTCGCGTCTGAGTAACGAACTGGTGATGCGGTATCACCATCCCCGCTGTGACGGGGTCATCGCCATCAGTTCGTACCTGGAGAACTACTACCGGCGGCGCACCCGGGTGATCCGGGTTCCGCCCACCCTCGACGTGGCAGCACTGGAGGTGGCCGGCCGGCGCGAGGGCGGCGACCCGGCAGGCCTGCACCTGGTCTACAGCGGTGTTCCGGGCAGGAAGGATCTGATCGGCAGGGTGATCGAGGCCGTCGATCGGGTATCCCAGGACGGCGTTGACGTGGTCCTGAACCTCTGTGGGCCCTCGGCGGACGAGGTGCGGAGGCTCCTCGGTGGTCGCGCCGTTCCGCCGAGCGTACGGCTGCGGGGCAGCTTGTCGCAGCAGGAGATCCCCGCGATCATCCGGCAGGCCGACTTCAGCGTCATCCTCAGGCGGGACGCCCGGTATGCCCACGCTGGCTTTCCCACCAAGTTCTGCGAGAGCCTTGCCAACGGCACTCCGGTGATCACGAATCTGACCAGTGATCTGGGTAGCTACCTGCGGGACGGACAGGAGGGCCTGGTGTGTCGGGATGACTCGGTGGATGCGTTGCGGCTGGTGCTTGCTGCGGCCGCGCGGCTGGATCCGGCCCGCCGGGGTGCCATGCGCGAAGCTGCGCGCCGGCAGGCGCGTGCGTCCTTCGACTATCGGAACTTCACCGGGCCGCTGTCCGCGTTCCTGGACGAAACGCGGCGGCCGGCCACGACGGTGCGACGGGAACCGGTCGGAGACGGGGCACTCAACCGGCGGTGACCCAGGGGCGGCGGACGACCGTCCCTGGGTCACCGCAGTGTCACGAGGATGCCCAGGCGAGCTGCCGCTCCTTGTCGAGGTCGAGCATGTGGGCGGAGGGGTCGACGACCACTCCGCTGCCCCGGACCACCTTGCCGACGGTACGCAGCAGGATCCGCAGGTCCTCCCTCAGTGACCACGTCTCGACGTATCGGGCGTCCAGCTCCAGCCGATCGGCCCAGGCGAGAGTGTTGCGACCGCTGATCTGCTGGAGTCCGGTCAGGCCCGGTGGCATCAGGAAGCGGAGCCGTTCCCGGTTGGTGTACCACGGGTCGTATCGCGGTAGCAGGGGGCGAGGGCCGACCAGGCTGAGGTCCCCCCGCAGGACGTTCCACAACTGCGGCAGTTCGTCGATGCTGAGCCGGCGCAGCACCGGTCCCACTCCCCGGCATCGGAAGCCGTCCGGGAGCAGGTTGCCCTCGGCGTCCCGCTCGTCGGACATCGTCCGCAGCTTGTAGACCTGGATGCGTCGTCCATGGCGGCCGGTCCGTTCCTGCCGGAACAGCATCGGCTTGCCGAAGTGCAGGACGACGAACGCGGCAGCCACGGCCAGGACCGGCGTGGCCAGGATGAGCCCGAGCAGCGCGGCGAACACGTCGATGACGCGCTTGATACGCAGCCGGAACTCAAGCGACCGGAAGGTCCCGGGTCGGCGGGTGCTCTGCGGCGTCGTCGCGGTCAGCGGACGCGGTCGCGCGGGTCGGGTGGAGGTGCCGCGATGACTGCTCACGAGGGAGTGCCTCCGGGTTCGTGCCTTGGGTAACCTACGTGACTGTTCTACCTGCTATCGCAGCTTCCATCCCGATTTTCCGTTTAAAGCACCCAAGCGGGCCTACGTGAATTACCATGCGCGAAGATCTGTTATACCCCTTAGTCGCCTTTTGCGGCTTTTTGTGTGGCTTCTAGTAACCGGACGCGGCCTGGTGCGTTAGCCGTTCGGCAGGCCGGAAGGCTGGCCGAGAGGGGGATGTCTTCGATGAAGATCGTGGTGACCGGAGGTGCCGGTTTCATCGGCTCCAACCTGTTGCACGAGTTGGCCGTCCTGGGTGAAGCTCACGATCTCGTGGCGGTCGACGACCTCTCGACGGGGTCGCTCGACAATCTGGGTGATCTGCCCGTCCGGTTGTTGGTCGGCTCCGTCCTCGACCGGGAGCTGCTGGACGAGGCGATGGCCGGTGCCGCCGTCGTCGTCCACCTCGGCGCTCTCGGCTCGGTTCCGCGTTCCATCGCGGATCCGCTGCGTAGCCATCACGCCAATGCCACCGGAACCCTGACCGTGCTGGAAGCGGCGCGGCGGCACGCTGTGCCGCAGACGATCCTCGCGTCCTCGTCGTCGGTGTACGGGGCCAATCCGGTCCTGCCCCGACGGGAGACCCTGCGCCCGATGCCGATGAGTCCGTACGCGGTCTCCAAGCTGGCGACGGAGGCGTACGCCAACGCGTACGCCTCCTGCTATGGGCTGTCGGTTCTTCCGTTCCGGTTCTTCAACGTCTTCGGGCCCCGGCAGGCCGCCGACCACGCGTACGCGGCGGTGGTGCCCCGGTTCGTCTCGGCGGCGCTCGCCGGCCGCCCGCTGGAGATCTTCGGCGACGGCCTGCAGACCCGCGACTTCACCTACGTCGGCAGCGTCACCGCCGTGATCGTGGACGCGATCCGCCGGCGCGTCTGCACACCGGACACGGTCAACCTCGCGTTCGGTGAACGGATATCCCTGTTGGACCTGGTGGCTGAGCTTGAGGCGGTGCTCGGCCGCCGGCTGGAGACGGTACACGGCCCACCGCGCGCGGGGGACGTACGGGACTCCCAGGCGGACTGTGCGCGGCTGCGCGAACTGTTCCCCGCTGTGCGTCGCCATCCTCTGCGGGCCGGCCTGGAGGCCACCGTGGACTGGATGTCCGGTCGCGTGCTCGCCGCCCGCTGACCGTGGCGGCGCGGCACGCGGCACCGACGACCGCACCGCGCGAAGCACTCGCGGACGACGGTGGGCAGGGCGAGTCGCCGGTCGACCGGAACCCCGGCACCACCCGCACCCGCCGCCTTCTGACCGGCGTCGTCACCGCCGGGCTCGCCAAGGGCACGGGCCTGTTGGCGCCGGTGTTGATCATTCCGATCTGCCTGTCCGAGTTGGGTGCGGAGCGCTACGGGCTGTGGATGGCCGTACTCGCGCTGACCGGGATGGCGACCTTTGCCGACCTGGGCCTGGGTGCCGGCCTGATGACCAAGCTGGCAGCCTGCTATGCCGACGGCGACACCGTGCGCGCCCGGGGGTACGTCTCGACCGCCTACGCCGTGCTGACCACCATGGCGCTGGTGCTGTGCGGCCTGCTCTGGGCGCTGGCCTGGGTGGTGCCCTGGACGTCGGTCTTCAACGTCACCGGTGCGGTGGGCTCCGCGGAGACCAGGCACATCGTGCTGATCTGCGTCACCGCGTTCCTGCTCAACATGCCGTTGGCCCTGGTCGTGCGGGTGCAGTATGCCTACCAGCAGGTGGGAGAGAGCAACCTGTGGCAGGGCGCGGGTGCCCTGCTGGCGGTCCCCCTGGTGCTGCTGGTCGCCCGAGGTGGGCTGCCGCCCGTCGCGGTGGTCGTCGCCAGCACGGCGGGGCCCTTGCTGGCCAACGCGGCGAACAGCATCTGGGTCTATGGTTGGCGGCTTGCCGAGCTGCGGCCACGGATCGCTGCGGTCGACCGCGCGCTGAGCACCGGGCTGCTCCGTCTCAGCGGGATGTTCTTCCTGGTGACCATCTTGACCGGGCTGTCCGGCAACATGGACAACCTGATCATCGCGCACTCCCTCGGGCCGCAGAGCGTCACCGCCTATGCCGTGCCGGCGCGGCTGGCGGCGATGCTCGGCATGCTCGTCACGCTGATCAACATGCCGTTGTGGTCCGCCAACGGCGATGCCCTGGCCCGGGGCGACCTGGCCTGGATCCGTCGGATGGTGCGGCGGATGGTGCTGCTCTCCTTGCTGGCGACCGTGGTGCCGTCGGTCTGCCTGGTGGTGGCGGGTGACTGGATCTTCGCCCGCTGGCTGCCGGTGCCGCTGGACGGGAACCGGTGGCTGCTGGCCGGACTCGCGCTCTGGTTCCTGCTGCTCGGTGCGTTCTCGGCGCTGATGATGGTGCAGAACGCCGCTGGGGTGGTTCGCCCGCAGTTGGTCGGGCTGGCCGCCTATCTCGCCGTCGCAACGGTGACCAAGTGGTACGCCGTCAAGGCCTACGGTCTCGCCGCTGTTCCCTTCGTCGGCACCGTTGCCTACGCGCTGACGGTGTTGCCAGCCGGGCTGTACGGCTACCGGCGAACGCTCGCCCGGCACGGGGGGCGGCACCCTCCCTCGTCAGCGGGCGGGCGAGGTCGATGGTGGGTCGGACGACGAGTTCGGGCGGGCCGGCACCGCTGGCGTCTGCGACCGCGTTCCCTCGGCAGCCACCCCCCACCGGGGTGAGCCTGCGTATTGGCGGGGCTGGCACGTCGGAAGAGGATCCGGAGGTGTCCAATTTGCGTATCTTGGTCGAGTATCGAGTCGTTGGTGTGGGTGGCACGGCGGCACTGCCGGGCTGGGAGAAGACAAGGAATGTGCGATGGACACTTCGACAGCGGGGCGCCGCGTCTTGATCACTGGAGGGACCGGTTCCTTCGGTCTGACCATGGTTCGACGGTTGTTGGACCGTGGGGTGGGCGAGGTTCGGGTGTTCAGCCGGGACGAGGCGAAGCAGGACCTCATGCGTCGTGCCCTGGGTGACGGGCGGGTGCGCTACTACGTCGGTGACGTGCGTGACTTTGACAGTGTGGAGCGTGCCGCCCGTGGCGTGGACTTCGTATTCCACGCCGCTGCGCTCAAGCAGGTTCCGTCGTGTGAGTTCTTTCCGCTGGAAGCGGTCCGTACCAACGTTCTGGGCAGCGCCAACGCGATCGAGGCCGCTGTGCGCAACGGTGTCGGCTCGGTGGTGGTGCTCAGTACCGACAAGGCGGTCTATCCGATCAATGCCATGGGCATGAGCAAGGCGATGATGGAGAAGGTCGCCCAGGCCTACGCCCGCAACCACCCGCATTGCGGCACCGTGGTGTCCTGCGTCCGGTACGGCAACGTGATGTATTCCCGTGGCTCGGTGATTCCACTGTTCATCGATCAGATCAAGGCCGGTGTGGTGCCGACCGTCACCGACCCGGGGATGACCCGGTTCCTGATGTCCCTGGCCGACTCGGTGGAGTTGGTGGAGCACGCCTTCGCGCACGCCCGCCCTGGTGACGTGTTCGTGCGGAAGGCTGCCGCCTGCACGATCGGGGACCTGGTTGCCGCGCTGTGCCAGTTGTTCGAGGTTCCGGTCAAGTACGACGTGATCGGGCTGCGGCACGGCGAGAAGCGCACCGAGACCATGGCGAGCAGCGAGGAACTTGCCCGGGCCGAGGACTTCGGCGAGTTCTATCGAGTGCCGGTGGACGCGCGGGACCTCAACTACGCGCTGTACGTCACCGAGGGGGACCTCGGCGGGCGGCCGGTCAAGGACTTCACGTCAGCCAACGCGCGACGGCTGTCCGTGCCGGAGATCATCGCGTTGCTGCGCGCGTTGCCGGAGGTTCGTGCGGAACTGGCCCTGCGCGAGCCGGCGCTGATGCCATGAGGGTGGCGATAACCGGCGCCTTCGGTTTCCTCGGCTGGCACACTCGGGTGCTCGTCCGGGCGCTCGGCTGGCCCGAACCCATCCTGCTTGGCCGAGCCGATCTGGCCGAACCCGCTGCGTTGGCCGACCGCCTGGCGGGAGTCGATCGGCTGGTGCACCTGGCCGGCGTCAACCGGGGAGAACCGGCCGAGATCGCGGCCGGCAACATCGCCGTGGCAGAGGCCCTCGCCCGCAGCCTGCGTCGCTGCGCGCAGCCGCCGAAGACCCTCGTGTTCGCGAACTCCGTGCAGGCCGGCAACGGCACCCCCTACGGCGACTCGAAGGCGGCGGCGGCGGCGATCCTGGCCGACGCCGCCGCCGGCTGCCAGCTCGTCGACCACCGCCTGCCGCATCTGTACGGCGAGCACGGGCGACCGTTCTACAACTCGGTCACCGCCACGTTCTGTCGCGTGCTTGCCGACGGCGGGCATCCCGAGGTTCGCGATGACCGCGAGTTGCACCTCGTCCACGCCACCGACGCGGCTGCCGCATTGCTCGACGCCCCACCCAGCGGTGTCTGGGACACCTCGATGCCGGCGCTGCGGATCGGCGTCCGCGCCCTCGCCGACCGGCTAGCCTCGTTCGCCGCCACCTACCGTGGAGGGGATGTCCCGCCGTTGCGGGACCGGCACGAGGTGCGGCTGTTCAACAGCTATCGGTCGCACCTGTTCCCGACGAGCTACCCGATGCCGCTCGTCCGTCGGGCCGACGGACGCGGCGAACTGGTCGAGACCGTCAAGGCTCACGGTAGGGGGCAGACGTTCTGCTCGACCACCCGTCCCGGCGTCACGCGTGGCAAGCACTTCCACTTGGCCAAGGTGGAACGGTTCGTCGTGCTGCGCGGGCGGGCCGAGATCCGACTGCGCCGGGTCGGCCATGGTGAGGTCGTGTGCTTTCCGGTGAGCGGGAACGAGCCGGTCCTGGTGGACATGCCCACGATGTGGGTGCACGACATCACCAACACCGGCGACGACGAGCTGCTCACGCTCTTCTGGACCAACGACCTGTTCGACCCGGCTCGGCCGGACACCTACCCGGAGCCGGTCGCCGAGGTCGCGGCTGCCTCCGCCTGACGACCGGCCGCGGACCGCCGCGCGCCGCACGAACAACGGAGGTGGCCCTGATGACCAGGGTGATGACGGTGGTGGGCACCAGGCCGGAGATCATCCGGCTGTCCCGGGTGCTCGACCGGTTGGACCAGACCGTGGACCACGTCCTGGTGCACACCGGGCAGAACTGGGATCCCGCCCTTTCCGACGTGTTCTTCAGTGACCTGAGGCTGCGCCAGCCCGATCGTCTCCTGCGGGTGGACACCTCGTCTCTCGGCCGGGTGCTCGGGGGGGTCCTGGTCGGCGTGGAGGCCGCGATCGAGGAGTTCCGCCCCGATGCGCTCCTGGTGCTGGGCGACACGAACAGCTGCATCGCCGCCCTGATAGCCCGCCGGATGCGGGTGCCGGTCTACCACATGGAGGCCGGCAATCGTTGCTTCGACCTCAACGTGCCCGAGGAGACCAACCGACGCCTGGTCGACCACGTCGCCGACTTCAACCTGGTCTACACCGAGCACGCTCGTCGCAACCTGCTCGCCGAGGGCCTGCACCCCCGCCGGATCCTGCACACCGGCTCGCCCATGCGTGAGGTGCTGGAGCACCACCGCGCCGCCATCGACGCCTCGCCCGTTCTCGACCGGCTGGAACTGACGCCGGGCGGTTACTTCGTGGTCAGCGCCCACCGTGAGGAGAACGTCGACGACCCGACACGGTTGCGTCGTCTGCTGGACTGCCTGCGCGCCGTCCGGGACTCCTGGCGGCTGCCGGTGCTGGTCTCCACCCATCCGCGTACCCGAAAGCGGCTGGAGGCGGTCACCGCCGACGACACCGTCCTCGACGGCATCGCCTTCCACGAGCCGTTCGGCTTTCTCGACTACGTACGCCTGCAGAGCCAGGCGAGGTGCACCCTGTCGGACAGCGGCACGATCAGCGAGGAGGCCGCGATCCTCGGCTTTCCCGCGGTGACGCTGCGGGAGTCGATCGAGCGCCCGGAGGCCCTCGACGCCGGCGGCATCATCATGACCGGGCTGGAACCGTCGGGCGTGGTCGAGGCGGTAGGGGTTACCGTCGACCAGGTGGCCGCCCACGGAGTCCCGTGCCCGGCGGACTACCGGGTCGAGGACACCTCCCGCCGGGTGGTGGACTTCATCCTGTCCACTGTCCGACGACACCACGACTGGGCGGGGATCCGGCGAGCCTCCCGCTGACGCCGACTCGACAGACCAGCTACCGCCGCATGCCCATGACGGGCTTCGCCTCCTGCCTGTACCGACCGAACTGCTGGGCCAGCAGGGCCAGCAGGATCAACGGCATCGCGTACTTCGTCATGAAGAACAGGATGTTGTCGAGATCGGCGCCGTTGATGTTGACCAGTGCCCACAGCATGGGTGCGATCAGCTTGGGGGCCAGTTCCGGCGATTGGGAGGCCGCCGTGTAATAGGACTGGAGGGCCCGGATGACGAGTCCGAAGGCCACGAAGGACAGGACGCCGCCGGCGAGGCCGAAGTTGATGATTCCCTCGCCGGCCATGCCGTAGATCTTGCTCGCGAAGCCCTCTCCCCTCTCGTAGAGCGGGTTGTAGAGGATCCGCGAACCGATGCCGATCTTGCCTTCCGGAACGACCGGAAGGAGCGCGTCGGGCACGAACATGGTGAACCCGTACAGGTAGGTTTCGCCGAGCATCGGCTCGAACTCGCCGTTGAGGTAGCGATAGAGCACGACGCTCTGGATGTCGGCCCGGCCCAGGTCCCCGGTGAGCATCGCCGGCAGGTCGCGGCCCGTGTCCTTCTCCGCGCTGTGGATGGATCCGGTCTCTCGAATCTCGTCGATGGCCTCAATCCCGCCAACCTTGAAGAAGGCGTATATGTAGATGAAGGCGAGCATGAGTGCGGCCACTATGGCGAGGGCTTTCCGCGAGACTTGGCGGAGCACCACGTGGACCAGGACGAGAGCCAATAGCACGGGCCAGAGGGTGCTGCTGCGGCTGCCCTTCAGCCCGCCGATGAAGAACTGGGTCAGGGTCATGGCGCAGATGAGCAGCACCAGCAGGGCGGTGTGCTTGCGGAGCGCCCGACGCCAGCGGACCAGGGCGAGGGCAAAGGCGATGGTGGGGAACGACTCGGCGAGAATGATCAGCGCGCCCATCCCGTCCATCTTCACCGGATTGATTCGGTCGGACATGGCGGCGACGAAACCGCCGACGCCGCCGAACATGGCGATCTCATAGCAGAAGGCGAGGATGCTCGCCACCGTCAGGGCCAGGCCGGCCGCGTAGAAGGTGGGCAGGTGCATCGGTCGGGCCCGTCGCGGTCGGTTACGGGGCCTGCGGGGCAACGTGAGGATCACCCGGTAGATGCCGAGCCCGACGACGTTGAGAATGGCGAGTGCGCCGAGCGCGTCCCGCCAGACCGGCGGGTCGTAGATGCCCACCGACCATGCATCCGTCGCGACCTGCAGGATCGGTGCGATATAGAGGAACTGAAGGCCCAGCAGACCTGTACATGCCCTGGGCTCGAAGACGTCGGTTCCACGACGGAACCACCGGACCGCCTCGGTGCCGATGAGGATGCCGGCCAGTGTCGTCGGCACCATGAACCAGTGACGCAGGACCGGTACGCACACGACCAGTGCGATGCTGGCTGCGGTGATGAGCAGCGTGGCGATCAGTCCGTTGCCGGCCGGCCTTCTGGCTTCCACCGCCTCGGCCGCGGGGACGGGTCGTGGGGCGAGACCGATCAAGGCTGTCATGTGCTTCCTCCAGCTGCGCCCGATATCGGGCTCGGTAATGGTGATGGCGAAACTGGACCGGGACGGCCCGGACTCACCCGGCGTGGCAGGCCGTTCGGCTTGCCGTCGCGTCCCGGACGGCCTGGTAGAAGGCGGTTCGTCGTGGGTCGAGGCAGGTGCGGGAGAACTGGCGTGCACGCGACAGGTTGCGGGCGGATGCCGCTGCCATCCGTTCGGGTGCGGCGAGCATCGCCGCGATCGCGGACGCGAGGGCCGCCGGGTCGTCCGGATCGACCAGGTCCTCGGCTGGGAGCAGTTCGGGGATGCCGCCAACGTTGGTGCCGATCGCCGGCAGGGCACGGGCCATCGCGTCGAGGAGCGCCCGCGGGAGCCCTTCGGTGCGGGAGGGCATGACGAACAGGTCGGCCTCGTCGAGCTTCGCGCGTAGGGGGGCACCGGGTTGGATCCACCCGGCGAAGGTCACCCGGTCGATGACTCCACGGTCCGCAACAAGTTTCTCGAGCTGGTGTTGAAGTCGGCCGGTGCCGAGGTGCACGAGCCGGACGTCGAGGCCGGCCGCTCTCAGCCGGGCCAACGCCTCGATGAGCGTGTCGATGCCCTTGTAGAGTTGCTCCATCGTGCCGGCGGACATGAGAACCGCCTCGGCCGGCTGGCGGACGATGCTGCGGGGGGCGGGGACGAAAGCGTCGTCGACCAGGTCGATGCTGGAGATGGCTGCGGTTGGGGCCCCAGGCGCGCAGGGGTAGCGCGCCTGCAGGTACGACTCCGTCACGTAGGAGACGCCGACCGCGGTGCGGCACTCGTGTCGCAACCGGGCAGTGCAGCGGTGGCGCAGCAGTGGTCGCAGCGGAGGCTGCAGGACACCGGGGGCGAGCACGTCGTACGGGTCGGCCACCACCTCCGCCGCGTACGGCAGCCGTCGTTGTCGTCGGATCCTGGCGAGATGGGAGCCGAGGAACGACGGTACGCGGACGATGACCGCGTCCGTGGGGCCAGAGGCGTCAGCGAGGACGTCGATGATGCTGCTGCGGCACCGTAGATACTGCCACGGACCGATG
The DNA here is from genome assembly GCF_000876225.1 of Micromonospora haikouensis. Classification (NCBI taxonomy): domain Bacteria; kingdom Bacillati; phylum Actinomycetota; class Actinomycetes; order Micromonosporales; family Micromonosporaceae; genus Micromonospora; species Micromonospora haikouensis. Next base: position 2,897,035 of record NZ_JXSX01000001.1, read on the forward strand.
TAGTAGGGCAGCGGCCAGACTTCGACACCTTCCCCGTCGACCCGCAACGCATCCGCTGACACCTCCGGCTGGTCGCACACGCGGGCCACCACGCGGACCTTGTCGAACGCGGTCAGGTAACGCCGCCAGACCGGATAGTCGGGCACCTGCCAGGTCCACACCCGACCGTCGGGGGTCCGGGCGTACCGGGAGTCACTGCTGACGACGACCCTCATGGTGGGCCACCTTCCGTCGATTGCCGTCACCTGGGCAGGTGACAACTGGCGTTGCTCCATGTACCGAAGAATGATCTGACAGTTTTTGCCAGGAGATAGGCGTTTCAGGCGTTATTGGAAGACATCGGCTTCGCGCCGATGTCAGCGACGGTCTGCTCGCCGCCTGTCGCGGCCCAGAGCCTGCCGGCGCCGGTCGGAGCGCGCGGCCGAGATCCTGTGCAGGATGGTCTCGATTCGGCCGACGCCGACGGCGCGGGACATGCGTTCGAGGTAGGCGTCGCGGGCCCGCCGCGCCATCAGTTGTCGCTCCGCCTCGGGCAGATCGGCGGCGGCCAGGAACCGGTCCGCCAGAGCCTTCCAGTCCTCGGCCGGGCAGGTGAGCCCGGCCTGTGCGGTGTCGACCAGTTGGGCGGCGTCGCCGTCGGCGGAGACGATGACGGGCGAACCGCAGGCCATGGCGCTCTGGATCTTCGATGGGACGATCCCTGCGAACGACTCCAGCTTCCGCAGGGTGACGACCTGGTATTCGGCCCCGGCGTACAGGTCCGCCATCCGTTCGGGTGCAAGCCTGCCGAGAAACCGGACGTTGGTCGCGTCGAGGTCTTGAGCCAGCCGGCGAACCCGATCCTCGTCGATGCCGGAGCCGACGACGACCAGGTCCATCCGTGCCGCTGCCGCCGCGGCGGCGCGCACGGCGACTTCCACCCGCTGAAAGGGTCCGATGTTTCCGGCGTACATGACCGTGCAGCGGCCCCGGTGGCCAATCGCCGTCCGAGCTGCCAGTGTTGGAGGCTTCGGTCGGAATGTGCTCTCCTCGGTCCAGTTGAGGACGACCTCCACCTTCTCGGGGGTGGCCCCTCGTCGGATGACGAGATCCCGCATGGACGGCGAGATGGCGACGATGGCATCCGCCGACCGGTAGAGGCGCCGCACGCCCGAGTCGAGCAGTCGGTGGACGGCCCGGCCTCGCCAGCCCTCCGGTGACATCCCGGATTCGGTCACCGCCTCCGGCCAGAGGTCCTGCACGTGCAGCAGGACCGGCACGTGGCGAAGGAGGTGGGCCAGTGCGGGGGCGGCGAAGGTGGTCGGTGGCGGATGCCAGACATAGATCACGTCCACGTCGAGCAGGTAGTGGAGCCCGGCCGGGAGGCTGCTGACCGCGAAGGAGGTGTAGGTCGCGATGCGTCGCAGAGGCGAGGCGTCGTGACTCGGGTAGACCGGGGTGCGAAGCACGGTGAGCCGGCCCTTCGTCGTCCGTTCCCGCCACCGTTGCTGGTAGCCGGGATACGTGCGGCCCTTCGGGTAGTGCGGAAAACCGGTGAGTACCCGTACTTCGTGGCCGCGGGAGACCAGCTCGTCGACCATCTCGCCGACGAGGAAGTTGGGCTCCGGTGGGTAGTGCAGGGAAACCACGCCCACCCTCATGCGGCTGCCGTCCACGTCGTCGTTGACTGGCGGGGTGGGAGGGGAAGGTGTGGGTCGCGTGCGTGCTTCCGCGGCGACGCAGATCTTCCGATCATCATCGATGCTGCTCTCCTGCTTCCGGCGCTTCGCGTTGGGTGGCCGTGACGTGGCGTGTCGGCCTGGCGGGAACGGCGTGACGGTCACCCGCCCCGGTGACGGCGAGCCCGCTGCCCGGCCGGCCGATGGTGGCCGGCATTGCCCCTAACTGGTTGCCGGAGAGGGACGTTACGTGCCGCGGCGTACGTCACCAGGACTAAAAGGGAAAATCGGGCATAGCTCTGCGCTTCCCTCGTTCCTGTGGTTCGTTGAAGGGAGTGCCGTGCGGCTGCGTCGTCCTGGCTGCCGCTGTCTGGGGGTAGTCGACGATGCGCGGGGCCGTGGGGCTGACCGCGACCGCTGAACACATGGGAGAACATCGATGGGGGCTTCGACGGTGGGACGCCGTGTGTTGATCACCGGGGGAACGGGTTCCTTCGGTCGGGCCATGGCTCGCTGCCTGTTGGACCGCGGCGTGGGTGAGGTGCGGGTGTTCAGCCGGGACGAGGCGAAGCAGGACGTGATGCGCAGGACCCTCGCTGACGGGCGGGTGGGTTACTACATCGGTGACGTACGTGACTACGACAGCGTGGAGCGGGCTACCCGGGGGGTCGACTTCGTCTTCCATGCCGCGGCGTTGAAGCAGGTTCCGTCGTGTGAGTTCTTCCCGCTGGAGGCCATCCGCACCAACGTCCTGGGCAGTGCGAACGTGATCGAGGCGGCAGACCGCAACGGCGTCGGTTCAGTGGTGGTGCTCAGCACCGACAAGGCCGTGCATCCGATCAACGCCATGGGATTGAGCAAGGCGATGATGGAGAAGGTCGCTCAGGCGCACGCACGGAACAGGCCGCGTAGCGGCACCGTGGTGTCGTCTGTCCGGTACGGCAACGTGATGTACTCGCGTGGTTCGGTGATTCCGTTGTTCATCGAGCAGATCAAGGCCGGGGTGGTGCCCACGGTGACCGATCCGGGGATGACCCGATTCCTGATATCACTGGCGGACTCGGTGGAGTTGGTGGAGCACGCGTTCCAGCATGCGCGTGCCGGTGACGTGTTCGTCCGCAAGGCCGCCGCGTGCACGATCGGGGATCTGGTCGCAGCGTTGTGCCAGGTGTTCGAGGTGCCGGTCAAGTACGACGTCATCGGACTGCGGCACGGCGAGAAGCGCGACGAGACGATGGCCAGCGGCGAGGAACTGGCCCGGGCCGAGGACTTCGGTGACTTCTATCGGGTGTCGGCCGATCTGAGAGAGCTCAACTATGCATCCCGCGTCGCCGAGGAGAGGGTCGACTGCCGGTACCTGTCCGACTTCAACTCCTCAACCGCTCGACGGTTGGACGTGCCGCAACTCGTCGCGTTGCTGCGCACCATCCCCGAGATCCGTGCGGAGTTGGCGTCCTGGGCGCCGGCAATGATGCTGTAGCCGGGTTGATCCTTGTCAACCGGTCCGCGAGTCCCGTTCGCCCGCCCCGGCCGCCGGCAGATCAGAGCGGAGCTCGTCCAGTCGCCGGGCGAGCAGGACACGCAACGGAATCGACTCGCCGTCGCGTCCACCTTCGCCGACGATCAGCGGTGCAGGCGCAGGTGATGGTTCCGCGCCGAGGAACCTGGCGCGTAGGCTTGCCGGGACGGTCAGCGGATACCACCGTCCGGCGACGTCCACTGCCAGTAGTCGGCTCCGGTCGACGTACCATCCGAAGAGCCGCGTGCGGTAACGACCCCGACCGTTGTAGGGCCGGGCGTGCAGGCGGGTCGTCGGCAGCGCCCGCCGGTTCGCCTCAGCGGCGAACCACGACACGATCTCCGCCGCCTTGGCGTGTTCGGCAGCCCGTCGCCGTTCTTCCGCCTCGGCATGCGCGCGGACCGCCTGCCGCTGCCGCTCGCGCCAAGCGGAACTGTCGTCACCCACCATCACGACGATACGCGTCGCGCCGGTCAAGCTGCCGCACGGCCGATGTGCCGACCGCCGGGCGCGCACCGTTGGGATGTCAGGCTGCTGGCGGGACCGGTCGGCTCATCCGGGCGAACGCGGCGAAGCCCGCCGGCCCGGTCCCCTCCTCGATCGCATAGGCGCGGCTCGTGCCGAGCAGGCCGGCCAGCCCGCCAGCCAGGATGCCTCCCAGGGGGCCGGCGGGTGCCCGCAGCACCGTGCCGACCACTCGCAGGGTCGCCGAATGTGGCCCGACGCGCACCCGGAGGTCCCCGAAGCCGTACGCCGCCCGGTGGGCGGCGAAGGCCGGCCAGTCCAGGGCCCGGACCCCACCTCCGCCGGGTGCCGGCGTCACCTCGGTCCAGGTCGTGTGCGACACGTCGGCGAAGCCGGCATGCAGGTAGAGGCGGCGGGCACCGGGGTTGTCCCGCGACACGTCGAGGAGCGCCCGGTCGCACCCCAGCTCGCGAGCCAGGGCCAGGCCGTCGGCGAGCAGTGTGCCACCGAGCCCCACCCCACGGGTCGCCGGATCCACGGCGATCCCGTTGAGATGCAGGGCGGGCGGCACCAGTCGCCAGTCGGCCACGGCGACGAGCCGGCCGTCGACGTGGACGCCGCGCAGCAGGACGGTGCGTAGTCCCGGTGGTGGCGTGAGGGCCGCGGCGAGGAAGGCGCGGAACCCGTTCGCGTGGTAGGCCACGGTCCCGTTGCAGCCGACCGGGACGGAGCTGGCGAGCAGCCGCGCGGCGGCGTCCAGGTCCGCATCGGTCGGCGCGACGAGTCCGACGACCGGGCCGGCGGCGCTCAGGAGGGAGGGCATGTGAGCCGTGCGGTGTCCGGCATGCCGGCTAGGGCCGGACGGGCGACGATCCATCGCGAACCTCCGTCAGGGACTGGTCGGTACCGAGTGGCGGCCCGGTCCGCTCAGCCCGGCAGGGGGAAGCGGTACTGGGGGAAGAAGTCGTCGCCCGGTGCCCAGGACGGGGCCCGTCGGCGGCCCTCGGCCAGGTGCGTCGCGCACAGCTCCTGGTACGCATCCGGATGCACCACCCGCGTGCCCAGCTGGTAGTCCACCACGCCGTGGGGCGCGAACGCCCGCTTGTAGCGGAAGATCCCGTCGTCCGGCTGGTATCCGCCGCCCAGCACGAAATGCGTCCGGCCCGTCGCCCTTCCCCACCGGCAGATCTCGTATTTGAGCAGGTCGTTGGGGCGCAGCTCGAACGCTGACTCCTCGGTGCCGCCCAGGTACGAGTAGACGTGCCGGGCGGACGCCAGCACCAGCTCGGTGGAAACCACCCGCCCCTCGTGCAGCGCGTGGAAGAACGCGAACTGCCCCGGAAGCTCGGTGACCAGCGTGGTGAAGAAGCCGCGGGAGAAGTAGTAGTGCGCCGCCGCCGACCGTCGGTCCATCGTGGCCCGGTAGATGCGCAGGAAGTCGTCGAGCCGCCTGCCCTCGGTGTCCACCTGCACCGTCACACCGCTGCGTTGCGCCTTCTTGACGTTCTTGCGCACCTTGTGGGCGAACTCCCGCCACATCTGGTCCTCGGGGGCACGCAGGTCGCGTACGACGTTTGGGAAGGTGCGGATGGCAAGCCCCGGGTGGGCCAACCGCTGCCCCTCGAACAGCGACAGCCGGGTCACCTCCGACACCACCCGCCGGCTGGTGCAGAACCGGTCGTAGGCGGCCCAGAACTCCTTGGCCTCGACTTCGCCGGCCCGATGGTGGAACGCACCGGCGTAGCCGTAGGGGCTGATGACGTCCCGGTACTCCCGGCCGCCTGCCCCGGCGGATGGGCCGACGGTGCGCAGCACGAACGGGAGCAGGACGAACCCGTGCTCGGTGCGGGCGTACGCGGCCAGCGGCTCGTCCCGTGCCCCCGCGAACAGCCGAACGTAGGACGGATGGGCGAAGACCTCCCGAGCCTCCCACCGCTCGTGGACGGCACGCCACCGGGCCGCATCCGCTTCCCGACGCGCGTCCCAGATTTCCAGCTTCATCCGCCCTCTGCCCTTCTGCGGCCCGTCCCGGGCACCTCAGCAGGGGTAACGAGGTGCGACGGCCACGGGTGTCGGCTCCCGCACGGCCCTGGGAGGCCGAGCCCGCCGGCCGTCGCCGAGGACAGTGACGGCCGGCGGGCTGGTCAGGCCAGTCCGGCGCGGCGCAGCGCGTCGGCCATCGCGTCGTTGGTCGGGGCAGGAGCCGACCCGGTCCGCCCCCGGCGCGGCTGCTGTGGGCCGCCCCGTCCGCTGCGCTGCTCCTGCCCGCCGCGCTGACCGTCCCGGCCGCCGCCCTGCCCGCTCTGGCCGTCCTGCGGGCCGACCGGCCGCCTGCCACGCGGGCGCTGCCCGCCCTCCGGGCCAACGCGCCCGGCCTCCGCGTCGTCCTCCAGCCGCAGCGTGAGCGAGATCCGCTTGCGCGGCACGTCGACGTCGAGCACCTTCACCCGGACCACGTCGCCGGACTTGACCACGTCGCGCGGGTCCTTGACGAACGTGCGGGACATCGCCGAGACGTGCACCAGGCCGTCCTGGTGCACGCCGACGTCGACGAACGCGCCGAACGCCGCCACGTTGGTGACCACGCCCTCCAGGATCATGCCGGGGGCCAGGTCGGAGATCTTCTCCACGCCATCGACGAACGTGGCGGTGCGGAACTCTGGGCGCGGATCCCGGCCGGGCTTCTCCAGCTCCGCCAGGATGTCGGTGACGGTGGGCAGGCCGAACGTGTCGTCGACGAAGTCGGTGGCCCGCAGCCCGCGCAGGATGGCGCTCTGCCCGATCAGGGAGCGCAGGTCCTGCCCGGTGCGGGTCAGGATCCGCCGCACCACCGGGTAGGCCTCCGGGTGCACGCTGGAGGAGTCGAGCGGGTCGTCGCCGCCGGGGATGCGCAGGAAGCCCGCGCACTGCTCGAACGCCTTCGGGCCGAGCCGGGACACCTTCTTCAGCTCGGCCCGGGACCGGAACGGGCCGTTGGCGTCGCGGTGCAGCACGATGTTCTCCGCCAGCCCCGCCCCGATGCCGGAGACCCGGGTGAGCAGCGGCGCGGAGGCGGTGTTGACGTCGACGCCGACCGCGTTCACGCAGTCCTCGACGACGGCGTCGAGGGAGCGGGAGAGCTTCACCTCGGACAGGTCGTGCTGGTATTGGCCCACGCCGATCGAGCGGGGGTCGATCTTGACCAGCTCGGCGAGCGGGTCCTGCAACCGGCGGGCGATGGAGACCGCGCCGCGCAGGGACACGTCCAGGCCCGGCAGCTCCTGGGAGGCGTACGCCGACGCCGAGTAGACCGAGGCGCCCGCCTCCGAGACGACCACCTTGGTCAGCGTCAGCTCCGGGTGCCGCTTGATCAGCTCGCCGGCGAGCTTGTCGGTCTCCCGGCTGGCGGTGCCGTTGCCGATGGCGATCAGCTCCACGCCGTGCGCCCCGGCCAGCCTCGCGAGGGTGTCGATCGAGGCGTCCCACTGCCGGCGTGGCTCGTGCGGGTAGATCGTGTCGGTGGCGACCACCTTGCCGGTGGCGTCGACCACCGCCACCTTGACCCCGGTGCGCAGGCCCGGGTCGAGGCCCATCGTCGGCCGGGTGCCGGCCGGCGCGGCGAGCAGCAGGTCGCGCAGGTTGGTGGCGAAGACCCGCACGGCCTCCTCCTCGGCCGCCTGCCACAGCCGCATCCGCAGGTCCGCTCCGAGGTGGATGAGGATCCGGGTGCGCCAGGCCCAGCGCACCGTGTCGGTCAGCCACCTGTCGCCGGGCCGCCCCTGGTCACTCACCCCGAACCGGCCGGCGATCGCCGCCTCGTAGCGGGTCGGACCGGTGACCGGGGTATCGGAGTCACCCTCGGCCTCCGGGTCCATCGTCAGGTCGAGCACGCCCTCCTTCTCGCCCCGGAACATCGCCAGGATCCGGTGCGAGGGCAGCTTCGCGTACGGCTCGGCGAAGTCGAAGTAATCGGAGAACTTCGCGCCGGCGGCCTCCTGGCCGTCGCGTACGCGGGAGACCAGCCGGCCCCGCGACCACATCTGCTCGCGCAGCGTGCCGATCAGGTCGGCGTCCTCGGCGAAGCGCTCCACCAGGATGGCCCGCGCGCCGTCCAGCGCGGCGGCGGCGTCGGCCACCCCCCTGTCGGCGTCGACGAAGCCGGCGGCCCGCTCCCTCGGCTCCTGGCCCGGGTCGGCCAGCAGCGCGTCGGCGAGGGGCTCCAGCCCGGCCTCGCGGGCGATCTGCGCCCGGGTGCGCCGCTTCGGCTTGAACGGCAGGTAGATGTCCTCCAGCCGGGACTTCGAGTCGGCCGCCATGATCTGCGCTTCCAGGGCCTCGTCGAGCTTGCCCTGGCCGCGGATGGACTCCAGCACCGCGGCGCGGCGCTCGTCCAGCTCGCGCAGGTAGCGCAGCCGCTCCTCCAGGGTGCGCAGCTGGGCGTCGTCGAGCAGGCCGGTGGCCTCCTTGCGGTAGCGGGCGATGAACGGCACGGTGGCGCCGCCGTCGAGCAGCTCCACGGCCGCCCGGACCTGACGTTCGGCGACGCCGAGCTCGTCGGCGATCCGCTGGTGCACAGACTGGGTCACGATCTTCATCCGCCTTCGTGTGGGTTCCGCCCTGCATTGTGCCGCCCGCCCCCGACGCCGCGCGGCACCCCCGCCGGGGCCGAGCCGACGTGCAGTGCCACCGGCTGCGCTAGCGTGGCGATCATGGAACATCCCGCTGACCCGCGGGCGCGGCGGCTCTTCGGCGGCAGCGCGCGGACCCTCGGCGACCTCGCCGCCAGCCCGTTCCGGGCCGACCGGGACCGGATCGTGGCCTCGCCCTTCTTCGCCCGGCTGGCCGGGGTCACCCAGGTGATCAGCCCCGGCGGCTCCGGCCTGCTGGTGCACAACCGGCTCACCCACAGCCTCAAGGTGGCCCAGGTCGCCCGCGCCATCGCCGAGCGGCTCACCGCCGACGGGCGGTGGCGGGACCTGCTGGCTTCCCTCGGCGGCTGCGACCCCGACGTGGTGGAGGCCGCCGCCCTCGCCCACGACCTCGGGCACCCGCCGTTCGGGCACCTCGGGGAGCGGGTGCTCGACCGGCTGGCCCGCCAGCGGCTGGGCCTCGCCGACGGCTTCGAGGGCAACGCCCAGTCGTACCGGATCGTCACCAGCACCGAGATCCGCGGTGCCGCGACCACCGGCCTGGACCTGACGGCGGCGGTCCGGGCGGCCCTGCTGAAGTACCCGTGGACCCGGCTGGACCACCCGGACCCGCACCCCCGGCACCTCGTCCCGCCGCCCCGGGGCGCCGCCGTGCCCGCCGACGACCCGGACAGCGGGTCGGCGAAGTTCGGCGCGTACCGCACGGAGCTGGCCGACCTGCGCCAGGCCCGGGAGCCGTTCGCCGGGCGGATCGCCGACTGGCAGCAGACCGTCGAGGCGTCGGTGATGGACACTGCCGACGACATCGCGTACGCCATCCACGACGTGGAGGACTTCTACCGGGTCGGGGTGCTCCAGCAGGGCGCCGTCGCCGCCGAGCTGATGGCCTGGCAGCGGGAGGGCGATCACCTGCGGGCGGTCACCGGCCCCGCGCTGGACGGGGTGGGCCGCCGGCCCGGGGCCGCCATCGAGCGGCTGCGCCGGCAGCTGCACCGCAAGGACGGCTGGATCGCCGACGACGAGGCGTTCGCCGCCGCCGTCGAGCACGTCCGGCAGGAACTGGTCGAGGGGCTGCTCGCGCTGCCGTTCGACGGCTCGATCGAGGCGGAGCAGTACGTGGCCCGGTTCTCCGCCCGGTGGACCACCCGGTTCGTCGACGCGATCACCGTGACGCAGGCCCCGTCGGTGCGCTCCGGGCACGTGCTGCTCGCCCCGGCCCAGTGGCACGAGGTGCAGGTGCTCAAGTTCGTCCACCACCGGTTCGTGCTGGCCCGCCCCGACCTGGCCCTGCACCAGCGGGGCCAGGCGCGGCTGCTCGGTACCCTCGTCGAGGCGCTGTGGGAGTGGCTGCTCGACCCGGAGGAGGAGTCCCGGTTGCCGCGTCGGCTGCACGACCTGGTCGAGCTGGCCGAGGCGGAGCTGCACCCGCGTACGCCGGACCGGGTCGGCCGGGCCCGGGGACGGGCGATCATCGACTTCGTCGCGCAGCTCACCGACGGCCAGGCGGTGGCGATGCTGGACGCGCTGTCGGGCCGCTCCGGCGCGCTGTGGACCGACGCCTTCGTGCTCTGACAGCGCGCTCAGGCTCTGCACGCACTCAGGCTCGGAGTGCGGTCAGGCTCGGAGTGCGGTCAGGCGATGGACTGCCACCAGCCGTCGACCGCCGGCGGGGCGTCGACGACCACCCGCTCGCCGGGGCGGGGCACCGCCAGCCGCACGTCGCGGGCCTTCGCCTCCGCCCACAGCCGGTCCACCGGCTCCGACCAGTCGTGCAGCGCCAGGTTGAACGTCGCCCAGTGCACCGGCAGGAGCAGCCCGCCGCGCAGGTCGAGGTGGGCGGCGACGGCTTCCTCCGGGAACATGTGGATGCTCGGCCACGCCCGGTCGTACGCGCCGATCTGCATCAGCGTCACGTCGAACGGGCCGTGCTCGGTGCCGATCTCGGCGTACCCGTCGAAGTAGCCGGAGTCGCCGGTGTAGAAGACCCGACGGTGGGCACCGGCCACCACCCACGAGCTCCACAGCGTGCCGTCGCGGCGTAGCCCACGGCCGGAGAAGTGCTGGGCGGCGGTCGCGGTGATCGTCAGCCCACCCACCCGGTGGCTCTCCGCCCAGTCCAGCTCGACGATCCGGTCCTCCGGCACGCCCCACCGCTCCAGGTGCGCCCCGACCCCCAGCGGCACCACGAACGGGGCGGACTGGCCGGCGGTCAACGCCCGCACGGTGGCCATGTCGAGGTGATCGTAATGGTCGTGGGAGATCATGATCGCGTCCACGGCGGGCAGCTCGTGCAGGCCCACCGGGGGCTCGTGCAGCCGGCGCGGCCCGACCAGCGCCGACGGCGAACACCGGTCGCTCCACACCGGGTCGACCAGCACCCGCCGACCCTCGATCTCGATGAGCGCGGAGGCGTGGCCGTACCAGACGACGCCCAGTTCGCGCTCGGTGGCGGCGGTGGCCGGCGGGTCGGCCGGGCGCACCAGCGGCACGGCGGCGGTCGGCCGGCGCTTCTGCTTGCCGAAGATCAGCTCGCGGACCAGGTTGCGGTCGGGCGCACCGGCCATCGTCCGGGTGCTCGCCCGGTTCCGGAAGGCGCCGTCGCGGAACTGCGGGGAGCGGGCCGCCCGCTCGGCGCGGGCCCCGCTGAGCCGCCCGCCGAGGGCGGCCGGCACGTCCCGGGCCACCCAGGCCAGGCCGACCAGGGCGGCGAGGCCGGCCGCGCCGCGCAGCCGCCGCGCCAGTGCCCGCTCGACCGCCCGTTCCGCTGGTGCCCTCATCGTGTCCCGCCCCCTCCGCAGGTGTCCCGCAGTACACCGTAGTCCGCCGCCGCCCCCGCGCGTGGGGTGCTGGTCGGCGCGGTCGCTGAGGTTCGGATCGCGGGACGGCAGGACGCCGGCGAAGATCCCCGCCCTTACCGGCGTCGGGTCAGGAACTCCTCCACGGCCCCGAAGACGCGGTCTGCCGTGGTGCCGACGAGAGTGGAGCCGCTCGGCAGCGAGATGCTGGTGGCGAAGAGCCGGTCGGCCGCGCCGGTGACCGCCGCGTGGTGGTGCAGGTGCGCCGGCTGTTGGTGCATGGGCTTGAACATGGGTCGACTCTCGATGTCGTGGGCAGCCAGGTGTCCGCCCAGCTCGTCCGCGCGCCAGCCGGCCGCTGCCGGCTCGACCACGAGCGAGGTCAGCCAGCAGTTCGAACCAGGGTGGCCGTCGCCCAGGATGCGGGTGCCGGGCACGGAGGCGAAGAGCTTGGCGTAGCGTTCCCGCACGGCCCGGCGCCGTTCGATCATCGCGTCGAGTCGGCGTAGCTGGGCCCTGCCGAGTGCCGCGAGGATGTTGCTCAGCCGGTAGTTGAAGCCGACCTCGCGGTGTTCGTAGTGGGCGACCGGCTCCCGGGCCTGGGTGGACAGTTGCCGTGCCCGGGCGATCAGTGCGGGGTCGTCGCAGACCAGCATGCCGCCGCTCGACGTGGTCAGGATCTTGTTGCCGTTGAACGAGAAGACGCCGAACTGGCCGAACGTGCCAGCGGCCCGCCCGCCGGACGTCGAGCCGAGGGCCTGCGCCGAGTCCTCGACGACCGGTACGCCCGCTGCGGCGCAGGCCGGCAGCAGCCGGTCGTAGTCGGCGCAGGTGCCGTTGAGGTCCACCGCCACGACCGCGGCGACGCGCCGGCCGCGTCGGGTGAGGTCGTCGAGCAGGTCGGACAGCAGGTCGACGTCGAGGTTACCGGTCGCCGGGTCGCAGTCGACGAAGACCGGTTCCGCGCCGGTGTACGTCACCGCGTTTGCCGTCGCGACGAACGTCAGGGTCGGCACCACGACGACCGATCCGGGCCCGGCCCCGACGCCCAGCAGCGCCAGGTGCAGCGCGGCGGTCCCGCTGCTGACCCCCACGGCGTGGCCGCAGCCCACCCGCGCGGCCAACTCGCGTTCGAAGGCGTCTAGGTCAGGCCCGGTCGGAGCCACCCATCCCGACCGCATCGCCGCGACGACGAGAGCCTCCTCGGCGGCGCCCACATCCGGCGGCGACAGATGAATGCGCCCGGTTGGCGCAAGCTGATCACCGCACTGTTGACCCACCATGCGGACCTCCGAGGCGACGGGGCAGAGACTTGGGCCCGCGTGCGTGCCACGTGTCGCGGACAATCCTTTAACCGTGCCGGGAGGAGGACGTTACGGATGTGCCTGCGGCCCGGCGGGGGATCAGCCGCCGTTGCTGGGCTGCCAGGCGGCCGCTCGGTGGGTGGGGCCGGCGCCGGCCAGCCCCGCGACGGCGGTCAGGAAGACGCGGCCCATCCGGGCCCGGGCCTGCACCGCCGGGTGGGTCGCGCCGAAGTCGTCCGCGCCGGCCTGCCCGTCGGCGAACAGGGCGTACGTCAGCACCGGCGCACCGGCGGCGTCGAAGACGATCCCGGCCTCGTGCCGGGCGGTGTCGAACCAGCCGGCCTTGGTGGCGACCCGGGCCCGCTCGGCCGAGGACATCTCGCGCCGCACCCCGTCGGTGAACGCGATGGGGGAGCGCAGCAGGCCGAGCAGGAACGCCGTCGAGGACGCCGACAGCAGCGTGCCGCTCACCAGCGCCCGCAGGAGGTCGTGCGTCTCCCGTGGGGTGCTGGTGCCGAGGTAGAACCGGTTCGGGTTGGCCACCGGCTGCACCTGCGTGTTCGGGAAGCCCTTCGCGACCAGGATCTGGTTCAGCTCGGCGGCCGGGCAGACCAGGCCGCAGAGCCGCACGGCGGTGTCGTCGGAGACCGTCAGCAGGGCCGCCAGGGCGTGCCCCAGGGTGACGCTGCTCGGGTACGCGCCGTCGAGGCTGAAGATCCCGTCCCCGCCGGGGATCACGATGGACGCGGTCACGTCGACCCGCTGGGCGAGCGTGAGCAGCCCTCGGTCGACCTTGTCCAGCACCGCCACGGCCACGGCGATCTTGTTGACGCTGTACGCCTCGATGCGCCGGTCCGCCTCGTCCGCGACGGCCACCAGCGGCGCGGCGGTGCCGTCGGCGACGCTCACGTAGGCCTGCCAGTTGCCCCCGGCCCGCGCGGTCTGCCGCGCGTAGCTCGCGGCGACCTGGGCGGCGGCCCGGGCGGGGGTGGTCGCCACCCGGGGCCGACCGGCGGCGGACGCGGGCGCGGCGGCGCCGAGCACCGTGCCGGCGGTGGCCACCGTGCCGATGCCCAGCGCGGCCCTGCGGTTCACTCTGATCGTCACTCGTCTCTCCCCGTGGGTGGTAGCGGATCGCCCGTCCCGCAACCGTATGGGAGGGCTTCGATTCCGGCCGCCCCGCACCGCCTCGCCGGCCGGGTTCGGCGCGAACACCACCCCGTCGTGCCGCCCCACCCGCCGGCGGCTCAACCCGGCGAGCCGCATCAGCGGCCCGACCAGCACGTCGTACACGCCGGGCAGCACGGTGAAGCCGAACCGCAGCACGAGGTTGGCCCGGCCCACCGACACCTCGCGGCGGGGGCGGTCGGCGCACGCCACGATGGCCCGGGCCACGCGTTCCGGCCCGCCGACCGGCGGCGGTGGGCGGCCGATCCGGCCCAGGTAGTTGGCGGCCTGCCGGTAGACCGGGGTGTCCACGCTGCCCTGGCTGACCAGGCAGACGTGCACCCCGGGGGCGTCCCGCCCCTCCTGCTGCAGGGCCCGCACCAACCCGGCGAGCGCCCGGCCGCCGGCGGCGAGGCACTCGGCGCGTACCTGCGCCAGGGTGGCCGGGGCGCGGGCGGCGAGGACCAGGCGGTCGCCGCGCGCGGCGAACTCCCGGGCCGCCGCCCGGCCGATCCCGCTGGTCGCGCCGGTGACGACGACCGTGCGGGTCACGGCGCGAGCACGACCTTGACGCAGCCGTCCTCCTTCTTCTGGAACATCTCGTACGCCTGCGGCGCGCGCGCCAGCGGCACCCGGTGGGTCCGCAGGTCCGCCACGCCCAGCGGGTCGTCGTCGCCGGCGAGCAGCGGGACGATCTCGTCGGTCCACCGGCGCACGTGGCACTGTCCCATCCGCAGCTGGGCGCCCCGGTCGAACATCTCCATCAGCGGCAGCGGGTCGACCTCGCCGCCGTAGACGCCGGAGATCGAGACGGTGCCGCCCCGGCGGACCGCCTTGAGGGCGGCCTTGAGCACGGTCAGCCGGTCCACGCCGGCCCGGTCGATCATCGCGTCGGCCAGCCGGTCCGGCAGCAGGCCGGCGGCGGTCTGGGCGAGCTTGCCGGAGGTGGAGCCGTGCGCCTCCATGCCGACGGCGTCGATCACGGCGTCGGGGCCGCGCCCATCGACCAGGTCGATCAGCGCGCCCGGCACGTCGTCGAGCCGGCTGACGTCGAGCGTCTCGACGCCGTGCCGGCGGGCCATCTCCAGCCGCTCCGGCACCAGGTCCAGGCCGATCACCCGGCCCGCGCCGAGGTGCCGGCCGATGCGGGCGCAGAACTGCCCGACCGGGCCGAGCCCGAACACGGCGAGCGTGCCGCCGGGCGGGGTGTCGGCGTACTTCACCGCCTGCCAGGCGGTGGGCAGGATGTCGGACAGGTACAGCCACCGCTCGTCCGGGCCGGTCTGCGGGACCTTGATCGGGCCGAACTGGGCGTGCGGCACCCGCAGGTACTCGGCCTGCCCGCCGGGCACCGACCCGTACAGCGAGGTGTAGCCGAACAGCGCCGCGCCCTTGCCCTCGGCGGTGACCTGGGTGGTCTCGCACTGGGCGTAGAGCTGCCGGTCGCACATCCAGCAGGCCCCGCAGGCGATGTTGAACGGGACCACGACCCGGTCGCCCGGCTTCAACCGGGTCACCCCGGTCCCGACCTCCTCGACGATGCCCATCGGCTCGTGGCCGAGGACGTCGCCGGGCTTGAGGTACGGCCCGAGCACCTCGTACAGGTGCAGGTCGGATCCGCAGATCGCGGTGGAGGTGATCCGGACGATCGCGTCCGTCGGCTCCTCGATGCGCGGGTCCGGGACGTCCTCGACCCGGACGTCCCGCCTGCCCTGCCAGGTCAGTGCCTTCATGCCCGCGTGTCCCCTCTTCGGCGTGCCGTCCCCGGACTGCTACCCGGCTCTCGCGGCTTGAACCGCTCCGATGGACTGCGGACCTGACGCGGGCGCGCTCGCGCGCTCGGGCAGGGCCGGGCAGGGCCGGGGAGGCCGGGGAGGCCGGGGAGGCGGGGGAGGGCGGGGCCTGGGGAGCTGAGGTCGTGGTGACTTCGGAGGCTAGGGAGCTGATGTCGTAGATGACTCGCGGCACGTCAGCGCGTCGGCACGCGACATCCGGCACCCGGCACCCGACGCCCGGCACTCGGCATCCGGCAGGCCGCACGCGGCGCGGCGGGATCCGGCACGCGGCGGGTCGCGGGTGTGATGTCGTAGCTGACTCAGCTCCCTAGGACCCGCGACAGGTGACGCTCCCCGTGGACTGCGGCAGCCGGGAACCAAGCCGGCCGCCGGCCCGGAGCGGGCGCGGCGGCCGGGGCACCGGCGTGACGGCGTGTCGGGGCGGGCGGCGGGGTCAGGAGCCGGGGGTGCCGCCCCGCTTGGCGGTGGCCGCCAGGTAGTCGCGGTTGAGCCGGCCGATGGTGTTCAGCGGGATGCCCTTCGGGCAGACCGCGGTGCACTCGCCGGTGTTGGTGCAGCCGCCGAAGCCCGCCTCGTCGTGCGCGTCGACCATGCCGACGACCCGGGTGTACCGCTCCGGCTGGCCCTGCGGCAGCAGCGAGAGCTGGGTGACCTTGGCGGCGGTGAACAGCATGCCGGAGCCGTTCGGGCAGGCCGCCACGCAGGCGCCGCAGCCGATGCAGGCGGCCGAGGAGAACGCGGCGTCGGCGTCGGCCTTGGCGACCGGCACCGAGTGGGCCTCGGGGGCGCTGCCGGTCGGCGCGGTGATGTACCCACCGGCGGCGATGATCTTGTCGAAGGCGCTCCGGTTGACCACCAGGTCCTTGATGACCGGGAAGGCCCGGGCCCGCCACGGCTCGATGTCGATCGTGTCGCCGTCGGAGAACTGCCGCATGTGCAGCTGGCAGGCGGTGGTGCCGCGCTGCGGGCCGTGCGCGTCACCGTTGATCATGAGACCGCACATGCCGCAGATGCCCTCGCGGCAGTCGTGGTCGAACGCCACCGGCTCCTCGCCGGAGAGGATCAGCCGCTCGTTGAGCACGTCGAGCATCTCCAGGAACGACATGTCGGGGGAGACGTCGTCGACCTGGTAGGTCACCATCCGGCCCTTGTCGGTGGGGCCGGACTGGCGCCAGATGCGCAGGGTCAGGTTCACTTGTAGCTCCGCTGCGTCGGGTGCACGTACTCGAACTTGAGGTCTTCCTTGTGCAGCACGGCGGGCTCGTCGCCGCCGGTGTACTCCCAGGCCGCCACGTACGCGAACCGGTCGTCGTCGCGCTGCGCCTCGCCGTCGGGGGTCTGGTGCTCGGCCCGGAAGTGGCCGCCGCAGGACTCCTCGCGGTGCAGGGCGTCGACGCACATCAGCTCGGCCAGCTCGAAGAAGTCGGCCACCCGGCCGGCCTTCTCCAGCGACTGGTTGAGCCCGTCGCCGTCGCCGGGGACGCGGACCCGCTTCCAGAACTCCTCGCGCAGCGCCCGGATCTCGTCGATCGCCTTGCGCAGCCCGGCCTCGCTGCGCTCCATGCCGCAGTGCTCCCACATGATCTGGCCCAGCTCGCGGTGGAACGAGTCGACCGTCCGGTCGCCGTCGACCGCGAGCAGCCGCCGGATCCGGTCCTCGACGTCGCGCCGCGCCGCCACGGCCTCCGGGTGGCTGGCGTCGACCCGCTCGAACGGGCCGGCCGCCAGGTAGTTGGCGATCGTGTTGGGCAGCACGAAGTAGCCGTCGGCGAGGCCCTGCATCAGCGCGGACGCGCCGAGCCGGTTCGCCCCGTGGTCGGAGAAGTTGGCCTCGCCGATGACGAACAGGCCGGGGATGGTCGACTGGAGGTCGTAGTCGACCCAGAGGCCGCCCATCGTGTAGTGCACGGCGGGGTAGATCCGCATCGGCACCTCGTACGGGTCCTCGCCGGTGATCCGCTCGTACATCTCGAAGAGGTTGCCGTACTTGGCCTCGATGGCCTTGCGGCCGAGGCGGTCGATGGCGTCGGCGAAGTCGAGGTAGACGCCGAGCCCGCCGGGGCCCACGCCGCGTCCGGCGTCGCAGACGTTCTTCGCCGCCCGGGAGGCGATGTCCCGGGGCACCAGGTTGCCGAAGGACGGGTAGATCCGTTCGAGGTAGTAGTCCCGCTCGTCCTCGCCGATGTCCTTCGGGCGGCGGTCGTCGCCCTTGGCCTTCGGCACCCACACCCGGCCGTCGTTGCGCAGCGACTCGCTCATCAGCGTCAGCTTCGACTGGTGGTCGCCCGAGACGGGGATGCAGGTCGGGTGGATCTGCGTGTAGCAGGGGTTGGCGAAGTACGCGCCCCTGCGGTGCGCCCGCCAGGTGGCGGTGACGTTGCAGCCCTTGGCGTTGGTGGAGAGGTAGAAGACGTTGCCGTAGCCACCGGAGGCCAGCACCACCGCGTCGGCGAACTCGCTGGTGATCTCGCCGGTGACCAGGTCCCGCACGACGATGCCCCGGGCCCGGCCGTCGACGACGATCAGCTCCAGCATCTCGTGGCGGGCGTTCATCTCCACGTTGCCCAGCCCGATCTGCCGCTCAAGGGCCTGGTACGCCCCGAGCAGGAGCTGCTGGCCCGTCTGGCCCCGCGCGTAGAAGGTGCGCTGCACCTGCGCGCCGCCGAAGGAGCGGGTGTCGAGCAGACCGCCGTACTCGCGGGCGAACGGCACGCCCTGAGCGACGCACTGGTCGATGATGTTGACCGAGACCTCGGCGAGCCGGTGCACGTTGGACTCGCGGGAGCGGAAGTCGCCGCCCTTGACGGTGTCGTAGAACAACCGGTGCACCGAGTCGCCGTCGTTGCGGTAGTTCTTGGCGGCGTTGATGCCGCCCTGCGCGGCGATCGAGTGGGCCCGGCGCGGGCTGTCCTGGTAGCAGTACGACCGGACCCGGTAGCCCTGCTCGGCGAGCGTGGCGGCGGCCGAGCCGCCGGCCAGGCCGGTGCCGACCACGATCACCGTCAGCTTGCGCCGGTTGGCCGGGTTGACCAGCTTGGCCTCGAAGCGGCGGCGGTCCCAGCGGGTCTCGATCGGCCCCTGCGGGGCCCGGGCGTCGGCGATCGGGTCGCCCTCGGTGAACAGGTCCATGGTCAGGCCACCAATCCGGTGAGTACGGCGAAGGGGACCACGAGATAGCCGGCGCAGAGCACGACGGCGAAGCCCAGCGCGGCGGCGCGCGCCCGGCGCTCCCCGGCGGGGGTCTGCTGGCCGAGGCTGCGGAACGCGCTGAACGCGCCGTGGCGCAGGTGGAAGCCGAGCGCCACGACCGCCAGGGTGTAGAAGAGGGTTACGTACCACCGCTCCGGTGCGAAGTCGGCGACCACGTTGCCGTACGGGTTGCCGGGGTCGCCCTGCGGGTTCAGGTGGCCGGTGGTCAGGTCCAGGATGTGGTAGATCACGAAGAGCAGGATGATCACGCCGCCCCAGCGCATCGTGCGGGCCGCGTAACTGCCGTTGACCTTCTTGCGGTGCGCGTACTTCACCGGGCGGGCGGCGCGGGCGCGCACCGCGAGCACCGTGGCGGCCCCGATGTGGGCCAGCACGGCCGCCAGCAGCGCGGTGCGCTGGATCCACAGGAACCAGGTCGAGGGCAGCAGCGGGGTGCCGATCTCGCGCAGCCAGTGCGCGTAGTGGTCGAACGCGGTCTCGCCCGTGAAGATCTTCAGGTTGCCGAGCATGTGCGCGACGAGGAACAGCACCAGCAGGATGCCCGTCACCGCCATGACGGCCTTCAGGCCGACGTTGGACCGGATGGGCGACCGGGATTTCGTGAGTACCACCTGACCGACGCTAGGAGACCAGGGATCAGTCGTCCAATGCATCGAACTCGCAGTGTCGATAGCCGTAGGCTATGCCGATGCAGCTGCACCAGCTCCGGTACTTCGTCGCCGTCGCGGAACTACGACATTTCACCCAAGCCGCCGACCTCGTCGGCATCACCCAGCCCTCGCTGAGTAAGCAAATTCACGCGCTGGAGACCAGCCTCGGGGCCCCGCTGTTCGAGCGGGTGCGGGGCCGGATCGCCCTCACCGCCGCCGGCGAGGTGCTGCTCCCGCTGGCCCGGCGCATCCTCGCCGACGTCGACACCGCCACCCGGGAGGTGCAGGAGCTGGTCGGGCTGCGGCGCGGCCGGGTCCGCCTCGGCGCCACCCCGAGCCTGGCCACCTCGCTCGCCCCGCCCGTGCTGCGCCGGTTCCGCGACGCCCACCCCGCCGTCGACCTGCGGGTGGAGGAGGGTGGCTCGCAGGACCTCGTCCGCGACCTGCTGCGCGGCGACCTCGACCTCGCGCTGATCATCATGCCCGCCCAGGGCGCGGACCCAGGGCTGCACGCCGAGGAGATCCTGCGGGAGAGCCTGGTGGTGGCCTCGCTGGCCGAGGTGCCCGGCACCTCGGCCGCCGGCGAGCTGCGGGTCACCGATCTGCGGGGCCAGCCCCTGGTGATGTTCCGGGAGGGCTACGACCTGCGTGACGCCACCCTCCAGGCGTGTCGGGAGGCCGGCTTCGAGCCCACCCTGTCGGTCGACGGCGGCGAGATGGACGCCGTGCTCAGCTTCGTCGAGGCGGGGCTCGGGGTGGCGCTGGTGCCCGGCATGGTGGTGGCCCGCCGGCCCGGCGTCCGGGTCACCCGGCTGGCCCCGCCCGGCGTCCGCCGGACCATCGCCGTGGCCCGACGTCGCGACGTGGAGCCCACCCACGCCGGCCGCGAGCTGCGCCGCATCCTCCTGGAGTACGTCCGCACGGCCACCGAGCAGGACGACCTGCCACCCGGCGTGGAACCGCGCTGACCCGTCGCCCGTCCTCTCGTCACCACGACTGGTCAGCGACCCTCGGCGTCGTCCATCGCCCGGTAGATCCGCTGCTCCGACACCGGGTACGGGGTGCCGAGGGCCTGGGCGAACACGTTCACCCGCAGCTCCTCGATCATCCAGCGGATCTGCCGCACCGCCGCCGACCCGCGCCGGCCGGGCGGCAGCGCGGCGAGCAGGTCGGCGTACTCCTTCTGCACCGCGGCCACCCGGTCCTGCTGCTGGCGGTCCCGCTGCGGGTTGCCCGGCAGCCGGTCCAGCCGCCGTTCGATCGCGGTGAGGTAGCGCAGCAAATCGGGCAGGCGGGCGTAGCCGGTCTCGGTGACGAACCCCTTGTGCACCAGGCCCGACAGTTGGGCCCGGATGTCGGCCAGGGCGGCCACCACGGCCAGGTTCTGGGTCTTGCCGAGGCGCTGCTCGACGGCGTACGCGGCGGCGAGCACCTGCCGCACCCGGCCCATCACGTCGACGACGGTGTCCACCAGGTCGGCGCGGACCCGGTCCCGCAGGGCGGCGAAGCCGTCGGCGTCCCAGGCCGGGCCGCCCGCGTCGGCGACCAGCTTGTCGATCGCCGCCCCGGCCGCGTCGGCGATCAGCTCCTGCACGCCGCCGTGCGGGTTGCGGCTCAGCGCCAGCTTCGCCTCGTTGGACAGCCGCCCCTGGAGGAACTTCGCCGGCGACGGCACGGTCAGCCGCAGCAGCCGCCGGGTGCCCGCCCAGTGCGCCGCGGACTGCTCGGCCTCGGAGTCGAAGACCTTCACCCCGACCGTGGACCCCTCGTCGACCAGCGCCGGGTACGCGGTGACCGCGTACCCGGCGCGCACCTGCTCGATGGTGCGCGGCAGGGTGCCGAAGTCCCACTGCGTCAGGCCCGTCCGGGCGACGTCCGGGGCGGCGGCGGCCACCACCTGGCGTACCTCCTGGCGGAGCTGGCGTTGCAGCGCCGGCAGGTCCTTGCCCTCGGCGACCGGCTTGTTCTCCTCGTCGAGCACCCGGAAGCTGACCCGCAGGTGGGCGGGGAGCTTCCCCGGCTCCCAGGCGTCGCGGGGCACGGTGACCCCGGTCATCCGGCGCAACTGCCGGGTCAGCGCGTCCAGCAGCGGCTCCTGCCCGGGGGTGATCGCCGCGAGCGCGGCCCGCGCGTAGTCGGGGACGGGGACGAAGTTGCGCCGCACCGCCTTGGGCAGCGACCGGATCAGCGCGATCACCAGCTCCTCGCGCAGCCCGGGGACCTGCCAGTCGAAGCTCTCCGCCGGCACCTGGTTGAGCAGCGGCAGCGGGATGTCCACGGTCACGCCGTCGGTCGGGGTGCCCGGGTCGAACGTGTACGTCAGCGGCAGGGTGACCCCGTCGGCCCGCCACTCGTCGGGGTAGTCGGCCTCGTCGAGCCCGCCCCGGCCGGCGTTGACCAGCAACTCCCGGGTGAAGGTGAGCAGGTCCGGCCGCTGCCGCCGCTCCTTCTTCCACCAGGCGTCGAAGTGCCGGCCGGAGACCACGTCGGCCGGGATCCGCTCGTCGTAGAAGGCGAAGATCGTCTCGTCGTCGACGAGGATGTCCCGCCGCCGGGCCCGGTTCTCCAGTTCCTCGATCTCGGTGAGCAGCTTCTGGTTGTCCCGCCAGAACTGGTGGTGGGTGGACCAGTCGCCCTCCACCAGGGCATGCCGGATGAACAGCTCGCGCGACAGCGCCGGGTCGATCCGCCCGAAGTTGACCTTCCGGGCGGTGACCAGCGGGACGCCGTACAGGGTGACCTTCTCGTAGGCCAGCACCGCCGCCTGCTTCTTCTCCCAGTGCGGCTCGCTGTAGCTGCGCTTGACCAGGTGTTGCGCGAGGGGCTCGACCCACTCCGGTTCGACGCGGCCGGCGACCCGTCCCCACAGCCGGGAGGTCTCCACCAGCTCGGCGGCCATCACCCAGCGCGGTGGCTTCTTGAACAGCGCCGACCCGGGGAACAGGGCGAACTTCGCCCCCCGCGCCCCGAGGTACTCGTGCTTCTGCGGGTCCTTCAGGCCGATGTGCGACAGCAGGCCCGGCAGCAGCGACTGGTGCACCTTCGGGGTGTCGATCTCCTCCGGCAGGTCCGCGCCGGCCCCGCGCCGGCCGTCACCCTTCTCCGCCGTACGCAGCACCTGGCGCACCTGGCTGACGATGTCCTGCCACTCGCGTACCCGCAGGTAGTTGAGGTATTCGGCCCGGCACATCCGGCGGAACGCGCTGGAGGACAACTCCCGCTGCTGCTCGCGCAGGTGCCGCCACAGGTTCAGGTACGCGACGAAGTCCGACTCGGAGTCGGCGAACCTCGCGTGCGCCTGGTCGGCCTGGGCCTGCTTCTCGGCCGGCCGCTCGCGCGGGTCCTGGATGGACAGCGCGGCGGCGATGACGACGACCTCGGTGGCGCAGCCGTTGCGCTCGCCTTCGATCACCATCCGGGCGAGCCGGGGGTCGACGGGGAGCTGCGCCAGGCGCCTGCCAAGCGGGGTGAGCCGCTTCGCCGGGTCGGTCTCGGTCGGGTCGAGCGCGCCCAGCTCGTGCAGCAGGTTGACCCCGTCGGCGATGTTGCGCCGGTCCGGCGGGTCGATGAACGGGAACGCCGCCACGTCGCCCAGCCCGATCGAGGTCATCTGGAGGATGACCGAGGCGAGGTTGGTGCGCAGGATCTCCGGGTCGGTGAACTCGGGGCGGGAGTCGAAGTCGGACTCGTCGTAGAGGCGGATGCAGATGCCGTCCGAGGTGCGCCCGCAGCGGCCCTTGCGCTGGTTGGCCGACGCCTGCGACACCGGCTCGATGGGCAGCCGCTGCACCTTCAACCGGCTGGAGTAGCGGGAGATCCGGGCGGTGCCCGGGTCCACCACGTACTTGATGCCGGGGACGGTCAGCGAGGTCTCCGCGACGTTGGTGGCGAGCACCACCCGCCGCGCGGTGTGCGGGGCGAACACCCGGTGCTGCTCGGCGGCCGACAGCCGCGCGTACAGGGGCAGGATCTCGGTGCCCAGAAGCGACCGCTTGGACTGCACCAGCTTGCCCAGCGCGTCGGCGGTGTCCCGGATCTCGCGCTCGCCGGAGAGGAAGACCAGGATGTCGCCCGGCCCCTCGGCGGCCAGCTCCTCGACGGCGTCGCCGATGGCCTGGATCTGGTCGCGGACGTTCTCCTCGTCGTCGCCGGAGTCGTCCTCGCTCTCGCTGATCTCGACCAGCGGCCGGTAGCGCACCTCGACCGGGTAGGTGCGCCCGGACACCTCGACCACCGGCGCGGGCCGGCCCTCGGCGTCGGCGAAGTGCCGGGCGAACCGGTCGGTCTCGATGGTCGCCGAGGTGATGACCACCTTGAGATCCGGGCGGCGGGGGAGGAGCTGGCGCAGGTAGCCGAGGACGAAGTCGATGTTGAGGCTGCGCTCGTGCGCCTCGTCGATGATCAACGTGTCGTACTGGCGCAGCATCCGGTCGGTCTGCAACTCGGCGAGCAGGATGCCGTCGGTCATCAGCTTGACCAGGCTGCGGTCGCTCACCTGGTCGGTGAAGCGGACCTTGTAGCCGACCACGTCGCCCAGCTCGGTGCCCAGCTCCTCGGCGATGCGGTCGGCGACGGTGCGGGCGGCCAGCCGCCGGGGCTGGGTGTGCCCGATCAGCCCGTGCACGCCACGCCCCAGCTCCAGGCAGATCTTGGGGAGCTGGGTGGTCTTGCCGGAGCCGGTCTCGCCGGCCACGATCACCACCTGGTGGTCCCGGATCGCGGCGGCCAGATCGTCCTTGCGCTCGCTGACCGGCAGCCCCGCCGGGTACGTGATTCGGGGCACCGCCGCCCGGCGGTCGGCGAGCCGCTGCTCGGCCCGGGCGACGTCGGCGGTGATCTCGGCCAGCGCGGCCTCGCGCCGCTGCGGGTCGCGCAGCCGGCGCACCCCGTCGAGGCGCCGCTGGAGCCGGCGCTGGTCGCGGAACATCAGGGCGGGCAGGCGGCGGTGCAGCTCGCGGAGGCGGTGGGACGCGGCGGGCCCGTCGGTGGGCTCGGCGGCGGCGGTGGGCCCGGCGGCTGCGGCGGGAGCGGCTGGATTCTGCATGTCGTCGCCAAGGATAGGCAGCCGCGTGCGGGACCGCCCCCGGGTTACCGGTCGCCAGGGCTGCCGCCGTCTAGAGTTGACCGCCGATCGACGCCGACCACGGGGGCCTGGGATGAGCATGCGAGACACCGACCGGGCGCTGGTGCAGGCGGCCACGGCCGTGGCGAAGCTGCGCTGCCGCAGCGACCGGCACACCGTCGCCGCGGCCGCGCGTACCGCCGCCGGCCGGGTGTTCACCGGCGTGAACGTCCACCACGTCACCGGCGGGCCGTGCGCCGAGGTGGTGGTGATCGGGGCCGCCGCCACCCAGGGGGAGACGGAGCTGGAGACCATCGTGGCGGTGGGCGACCGGGGTCGGGACGTCCTGACCCCCTGCGGCCCGTGCCAGCAGGTGCTGCGGGACTACTTCCCGTCGATCCGGGTCATCGTCGGCCCGGCGGACGCGCTGCGCGCGGTGCCGGTCGCCGAGCTGCTCCCCGGGGAGTAGGGTCAGCTGACCGTTAGAAACCGTTTTGTCCTCTTAAAGGAGTAACGACGCTGTTTCGGCACTTTGGTGAGCAATGCTCGTTCTAGCCTCGCGGCATGGTGACCCGTAGACGACTCATCGCCGCCGGTGCGGCCGGCGGCGCGGCCCTGCTGCTGCCCACCGGTCGCACCGCAGCCGGCGCCCCGACCGCCCCGACCGCCCTGATCGACCCCCGTGCCGTGCCCAAGTACGTCACCCCGCTGCCCGTGCCGACGACCATGCCCACCTCCCGCACCAGCGGCGGCGTCGACGAGTACGTGGTCGCCGTCCGCCAGTTCCGCCAGCAGGTCCTCCCGGCCGGGCTGCCGGCCACGACGGTCTGGGGCTTCGGCTCGCCCGCCCACCCGCGCAGCTTCGCCTACCCCGGCCCCACCATCGCCGCCACCGTCGGCCGCCCGGTCCGGGTGACCTGGTGCAACCAGCTCGTCGACGAGCGGGGCCGCTACCTGCCGCACCTGCTGCCGGTCGACCCGACGCTGCACTGGGCCAACCCGACCGGCGGCGTCGACGGCCGGGACCACCGGCCGCACTTCACCAGCACCCCCGGCCCGTACCGGGGGCCCGTCCCGACCGTCATGCACGTGCACGGAGGGCACAACCGGCAGGAGAGCGACGGCCACCCCGAGGCGTGGTTCCTCCCCGTGGCCCGGGACCTGCCCGCCGGGTGCGCCGACGGCGGCTCGGCCTACAGCGAGTTCCGGGACCTGGCAGCCGAGCGGACCGGCGTCCGCTGTGCCCCCGGCACGACAAGCATGGAGTACGCCAACGACCAGCGCCCGACGACCCTCTGGTACCACGACCACACCCTGGGCATGACCCGGGTGAACCTCTACGCCGGGCTGGCCGGCTTCTACCGGCTGAGCGGCGGCCCCGACGACCTGCCGTCCGGGGCGCTGCCCGGCTCGCTGCCGGAGCAGGCGTCGTACGACCTGCCGCTGCTGATCCAGGACCGCACCTTCCGCCCCGACGGCTCGCTCTGGTATCCCGAAAGCCGCGCCGACTTCGACGACTACCCCGGCCCGTACCTGCCGGGGACCGACGTGCCGCCGATCTGGAACCCCGAGTTCTTCGCCGCCACCATGGTGGTCAACGGCGCGACCTGGCCGGTGCTGCGGGTGCAGCGGCGGCGCTACCGGTTCCGGCTGCTCAACGGCTGCAACGCCAGGTTCCTGATGCTGTCGGTCACCGACCACCCGACCCGCCGCCCGGGCCGGCCCGCGCTGCCGCTGTGGCAGGTCGGCAGCGACGGCGGGTTCCTGCCCGAGCCCGTGGCCGCGCCCCGGATCCTGCTCGCCAACGGCCAGCGGGCCGACGTCGTGGTCGACTTCACCGACGTGCCGGCCGGCACCGAGCTGTACCTGGTCAACGAGGGCCCCGACGAGCCGTTCGGCGGCGGCGCGCCGGGGACCGACTTCCCCCCGGCCGACCCGCGGACGACCGGGCAGGTGCTCAAGTTCGTGGTGGGCGACCGGGCCGGCGCCGATGCCAGCGTGCCGCCCGGGCAACTGTCCCTGCCGGAGTGCGCCCCGCTGCCCGCCGCCCGGGTCGTCCGGCGGCTCTCGCTCAACGAGCAGGAGTCCTCGGCCGGCCCGGTACGTGCCCTGCTGGGCGTCGTCGCCGCCAGCGGCCGGCCGGTGCCGCTGGGCTGGGACGCGCCGGTGACCGAGACCCCCGCCCTCGGCGTCACCGAGGAGTGGGAGTTGCGCAACTGCACCGAGGACGCCCACCCGATCCACGTCCACCAGGTGCAGTTCCAGGTGCTCGGGCGGGGACACGACGGCCGCACCCCGCCCGGCCCCGCGGAGCGCGGCTTCCACGACACCGTGGTCGCGTACCCGGGGCAGCTGACCCGGATCAAGGTCCGCTTCGACCTGCCGGGACGCTACGTCTGGCACTGCCACCTGCTGGAACACGAGGACAACGAGATGATGCGCCCCATCGAGGTGCTGCCGTCCGGTGCCGCCGAGGGCGGGGACGGTTCCTCCCGGCGCGCGGGGGCCGCGGGCTGACCGGCCGACTCCTGCGGGCGGGGCGACGCTCGGCACGGCCGCCCTGCTCAGCGGGGGTGGCGACGGATCCGATCGACGGTCGCCGGTTAGGGTGACCCGCCTCCTTCGGTTTAAGGTAAGGCGTACCTAAGTCGAGGGAGATTCGTGACCACCGTCGCCGCGCGGCCGATCCGGGCCGGCACACCGACGACCCGGGGCCTGGGCCGCCGGGCTGCCGTCACCCTCGGCGCGGCGGCCGTGCTCGCCCTCGCCGTGCTCGCCAGCTTCGCCCTCGGCAGCCGCCCGCTCGCCCCCGGCGCGGTCTGGCACGCGCTGGTCGCCCCCGACGGCGGCGACGCCACCACCATCGTCCGCGAGCTGCGGCTGCCCCGCACCGCCCTCGGCCTGCTCGTCGGGCTCGCGCTCGCCGTGGCCGGGGTGCTGTTCCAGGCGCTGACCCGCAACCCGCTCGCCGAGCCGCGCATCCTCGGCATCAGCGCGGGCGCGTCGTTCGGCGTGGTCCTCGCCATCGCCGTCTTCGGCGTCGGCACCCTCGCCGGGTACGTCTGGTTCGGCATCGCCGGGGCGCTCCTGGCCGGCCTGGCGGTCTTCGCCGTCGCCAACCGGGCCCGCGACGGCGCGTCGCCGGTCACCCTCGCGCTGACCGGCGCGGCGCTCGACGCCAGTCTCGGGGCCCTCGTGTACGCGCTGCTCAGCATCGACGCCCGCACCTTCGAGGAGTACCGGTTCTGGGTCGTCGGCGGGCTGACCGGCCGGGGCGTCGGCGTCGCCGGGCAGGTGCTGCCGTTCGTCCTCGCCGGGCTGCTGCTGGCCGTCCTGGTCGCCCGGGGCCTCGACGCGCTCGCCCTCGGCGACGACGTGGCCCGGGGCCTGGGCCACCGCGTCGGGCTGGTCCGTCTCGGCGGCGGCGCGGCCGGGGTGCTGCTCACCGGCGCGGCCGTGGCGGCGGCCGGGCCGATCGCGTTCGTCGGACTGGCCGTGCCGCACCTGGCCCGCGCCCTGGTCGGCGCGGACCACCGGTGGACCCTCGCCGTCGCCGCGCTGCTCGGGCCGGCCCTGCTGCTCGGCGCCGACGTGGCGGGCCGGCTCGTCGCCCCGCCCGGCGAGGTGCCCGCCGGGGTGGTGACCGCGCTGGTCGGCGCGCCCCTGCTGGCCTTCCTGGTGCGCCGTGCCCGGGTGGTGACCGCGTGAACCTGCTCGCCCCCACCGGTGGACGTGTCGCCCCCGCCGGCCGGTCGCTGCTGCGGCTCGGCCCGCTGCGGGTGCCGGTGCGCCGCCGCCCCGTGCTGGTCGCCGCCGCGCTGGTCGGGCTGCTCGTCGCCGCCGGGCTGCTCAGCCTCTCCCTCGGCACCCCGTACGTCGCCACGCCCGACGTGCTGCGCGCGCTCGCCGGCGCGGGCACCCCGTACGACCTGGTGGTGCTCGACCTGCGGCTGCCCCGGCTGGTGCTCGCGGCGGTGGCCGGGGCGGCGTTCGGCGTCGCCGGCACGCTGATCCAGAGCGTGGCCCGCAACCCGCTGGCCAGCCCCGACGTCATCGGCATCACCCAGGGCGCCGGGCTCGCCGCGACGGTGGCCCTCACCAGCGGGGCCGCCGCCATGCTGGTCGCCCCGGCGGCGCTGCTCGGCGGCCTGGCCGCCGCCGTCGCGGTGTTCGCCCTCGGGGCCCGGCACGGACTGGCCGCCCAGCGCTTCGTGCTCGCCGGGGTGGCGGTCGCCTTCGGCCTGCGGGCGCTCATCGAGGTGGTCCTGCTGACCGCCGACCCGATCGACGGGCTGCGCGCCCAGATCTGGCTGCTCGGCACCCTCGCCGGCAAGGGCTGGACGGAGGCGGCGTGGATCGCCGCGACCCTGCTGGCGCTGCTGCCGGTGCTGCTCTGGGCCGGCTGGGCGCTGAACAGCACCGCCCTGGACGACGACACGGCCCGGGGCATCGGGGTGCGCCCCGTGGCCCGCCGGGTCACGCTGGCCGGCACCGGCGTGCTCGCCGCCGCGATGGTCACCGCGCAGGTCGGCGCCGTCGACTTCGTCGCCCTCGTCGCCCCGCAACTGGCCCGCCGGCTGGTCCGCGCCGAGCGGCCCCCGCTGCTGTGCTCCGCCCTGCTCGGGGCGTTGCTGCTGGTCCTCGCCGACCTCGCCGGCCGCCGGCTGTTCGCGCCCACCCAGCTGCCGGCGGGCGTGCTGACCGCCGCGATCGGCGGACCGTACCTGATGTTCCTGCTGCTGCGCGGCCGGCGGAGGGCGTCGTGACGACCCCCGCGCCCGCCGACCGGCCCGCCGCCCCGCCTGCCCTCGCCGGCGCACCGGACCCCGCCGACCCCTCCCGAGGAGCCGCGATGCTCTCCACCCGCGACCTGGTCGTCGGCTACGACGAGCGGACCGTCCTGGACGGCCTCGACGTGACGCTGCCCGCCGGCGCGTTCACCGTCATCGTCGGGCCGAACGCCTGCGGCAAGTCCACCCTGCTGCGCACCATGGCGCGGCTGCTGACCCCGCGCTCGGGCACCGTGCTGCTCGACGGCACCGCCATCCGGGACCTGCCGACGCGGGAGGTCGCCCGGCGGCTCGGGGTGCTGCCGCAGAGCCCGCTGGTGCCCGAGGGCGTGACGGTCGCCGACCTGGTCGGCCGGGGGCGGCAGCCGTACCAGCGGTGGTGGCGGCAGTGGTCGGCGGCCGACAGCGCCGCCGTCGACGAGGCGATGGCCCTCGCCGACGTGGCCGGCCTCGCCGACCGCCCGGTGGACACCCTCTCCGGCGGCCAGCGGCAGCGGGTCTGGATCGCGATGACCCTCGCCCAGGACACCGAGGCGCTGCTGCTGGACGAGCCGACCACCTTCCTCGACCTGGCCCACCAGGTCGAGGTGCTGGACCTGCTGCACCGGCTGCGCGCCGAACGGGGCCGCACCGTCGTCGCCGTGCTGCACGACCTCAACCAGGCAGCCCGCTACGCCGACCACCTCGTCGCCATGCGCGCCGGGGCGGTGGTCGCCGCCGGCCCGCCCCGGGAGATCCTCACCGCCGCGCTGGTCCGCGACGTCTTCGGGCTCGACTGCGTGGTGGTGCCCTGCCCGGTGAGCGGCGCGCCCCTGGTCGTGCCCGCCCTCACCACGCCCTCCCCGGCCGCCGTTCCCGCCCCCGCCCCGGCGGCTTCCGCCTCCGCTGCCTCCTCCGTTGCCTCTGCCGCCGGCCCGTCGGCCGGCTGAACCCCTCGAAAGGAACCCCACCATGCGTCGTCTCGCCGCCGTGCTCACCGCGGCCGTCGCCCTCGGCGTCGGGCTCACCGCCTGCGGTGAGAGCGACCCCGTCGCCGGCACCGCCACCGGACAGACCCGGGAGATCACCCACGCCATGGGCACCACCAAGGTGCCCGCCGAGCCCAAGCGGGTCGTCGTCCTCGACACCGACAAGATCGACACAGCGCTCTCGCTCGGGGTCACACCCGTCGGCGCGGCGACCGCCGGCGAGGCGAGGAGCTGGCCCACCTACTTCGGCGAGGAGAAGCTGGCCGGCATCAAGGAGGTCGGGGTGCTCACCGAACCCGACCTGGAGGCGATCAACGCCCTCAAGCCCGACCTGATCCTGGGCAGCAAGTTCCGCCAGGAGAAGTTCTACGACGAGCTGGCCGCCATCGCGCCGACCGTGTTCACCGAGAAGGTGGGCATCACCTGGAAGGAGAACTTCCTCCTCGACGGCCAGGCCCTGGGCAAGGAGCAGCAGGCCAAGGACCTGCTGGCCGCGTACGAGAAGCGGGCGAAGGACTTCGGCGCGAAGCTCGGCGACGCCGCCGACCGCACCGTCTCCATCGTGCGCTTCATCCCCGGCGCGATCCGGGTGTACGGGCCGGACTCGTTCTCCGGCATCGTCGTCGGCGACACCGGCCTCGGCCGCCCCGAGCGGCAGCAGCTCGCCGGCAAGGAGGACAAGCGGTTCGACCTGGTCAGCGCCGAGCGGGTCAACGAGGTCGACGCCGACGTCATCTTCGTGACCGCGTACGGCGAGAAGGCCGCCGCCGAGCAGGCCACCGTCACCGGCGGCACCCTGTGGAAGGGGCTGTCGGCGGTCAAGGCGGGCCGGGCGAACGTGGTCTCCGACGAGACCTGGATGACCGGGATCGGCGTCGGCGCCGCCAACAAGATCATCGACGACCTGGAGAAGTACGTTCCGGCAGCCTGACCCGTGCACCCCGCGCCCCGCCCCGCGCCCCGCGCGGGTCCCCGCGAGATCACGCTCGATCCGGGATCGAGTGGCATCCGTCCGTGTAGGAAGCCACTGTTTCCCGGATCGAGCGTGATCTCCGACGCGCAGTCCGGGACGCTCAGTCCCCGGGGCGGTGGCCGCGGGAGCGCAGGGCGGCGCGCACCTCGGCGAGGAAGCCGTCGAAGTCCTCGCGGAGGCGTCGCGCCGTCACGTGCAGGACGAGCCAGTCCCCGCCGAGCAGCCGGTTCAGGCGGCGACGGTCCCGATGGAACTGCTCGGGATCATCGTGCCAGAACCCGTCGTACTCGACGGCGACCCGGAACTCCGGCCAGGCCAGGTCCAGCCGGGCCACGAACCGTCCACCGTCGGAGACGACCCACTGGGTACGGGGCCGGGGCAGGCCGGCCAGCACCAGCCGGACCCGGGTCCGGGACTCCTGCGGCGACTCGGCGCGGGCGTCGGCGAGGTCGACGGCGCGCAGCAGCGACCGCCAGCCCCGGCACCCCGCCCGTGCCAGGGCGTACTCGCGTAGCGCCGGAATGTCGACGATCCGTCGCGCCAGCAGGCCGTCGATGACGACGACCGCTTCCACCACGTCCAGCCAGCGGGCGACGTCCCAGCAGGTGCGCGTCGGACTGGTCACCGGGATGCCCGCCCGGTCGACGATGTCCCCCGGAAGCACCGGACCCCGGTGTACGCACAGCCCCGCCATGGGCCCCAGCCGGCGGCTGCCCTGTAGCGGCGTCGCCGGCGTCGGTGATCCCGACGGCGGGGCCGGCGCAGGAGCCGAGGGCTCGGGCATTGAGGGTGGCACGTCCGGTCTCCTGGTGGGAGGTACGCTGGGCGTTACCGCCGGCAGTTGCCGCTTCTGCGTTGTGCCGGGCGGCGGGCTGGGCGTCAGCACGTCGATCGGCTCGTCGGGTGGGATCTTTCCCACGCCGTACAGCGCTGCGGCGGAGCGGCCAGCGATCGCGGTGCCGGGCGGGATCAGCCAGCGGGCGACCGCCATGCACCGGTGCCGGTGGCTGACCGTGATCTCGGCATCGGCGTAGACGTCGCGAAACAACGGCCGCCAGGCGGAACTGCGGAGGTCGTTGCGGGTCAGCAGGCCCCGGGACCGGGCCACCGAACCGCGGAAGATCCGACCTCGCAGTTGGGGAGGTCGTCGAGGGCTCTTCGGCATGTCCTTACCGTGCCGGTTCTGCGGACACCGCGCTGTCCCCTGTGGATAACCCTGGTGACGCCGCTCAAGAGCGTGCCCGATCCGGGATCGAGTGGCCTCCCGATGCGATCGATGCCACTGTTTCCCATATTGAGCGCGATCATGCGGCCCGCGCCGCGACACGGCGCGCCGCGTCGTGCCGTATCGCCGCGTCGCGGCGGGCCGCTCTGCTCCGTACGCGATCGCGCCACCTCCCTCTGCCCGGTGGGGCGGTGGGAGGTGGCGCGGCGGTGGGTGGGGTCAGGCGGCGGTGGACCAGATCGCGCGGAACGCCGCCGCCTCGCCGGCCAGCCACTGCTCGACCTGCTCGGGCTTGACGCCGTCGGGCATCCGGTGCGCCACACCCCGTCGCACGTCGACCAGGACGGGCGCGGCGTGCGGCAAGACCGCGTCCATGTGCCGGGCCATCAGGTGCAGGGTGGCCAGTGCCGCCTCCTCGCTGGGCGGGGTCTCGTCGAAGTGCAGGCGGATGGCCTCGGCGCGGCCGTCGGCCGCGTGCCGGATGCCGAAGTGCGGATTGATCTTCACCGGCAGGTCGCCGAGCATGGCCAGGGCGTCACGCGTCTGCGCCAGGTCGACGCCCGTCGGCTCGCCGAGGGAGTGCAGCCAGGCCGTCGCGCCCGGCACGAGCGCCCGGTAGAGCGGCTGCCAGCGCGGCTTGACCGCGTCGGCCACCTGCGCCAGGTGGGTGCCGCCGGTGTGGAACGCGACGTCGGCCTTGAGCGCCTTGACGAACTGACCGTGCGGGTTGAAGCCGTGCTTGCTGGCCCGCTGCTTGCGCAGGCCCCCGACGAAGCTTGCCTTGGTGGGCCCGGTGCGGTCGACGTACCGGGTGAAGCCGAGGAGGGTGGCGTAGGGCGGGAGGGTGCTGGAGGTGGGCGCGGTCACGGAAGTCCTCCCAGGTCAGGACTTGGTTTAGTACATACATTCTAATCGACGGGTCTGACATCGCCCAGGGACAAGAGGGGCACATCGCCGCCCGGTTGCCCCTATGCTCTGGGCATGGCGATCCTGCGGATGGACCATGTCGGCATCGTGGTCGAGGACCTGGCGGCTGCCATCGCGTTCTTCGCCGAACTCGGCATGGAGGTCGAGGGGCAGACGCCGGTCGAGGGCCGCTGGGTCGACCAGGTCGTTGGGCTCGACGACGTCCGGGTCGACATCGCGATGATGCGGACCCCCGACGGCCACGGCCGGATCGAGCTGGCGAGGTTCCACGCCCCGGCGGCGGTCGACGCCGGGCCGCCCAACGCGCCGGCGAACACGCTGGGCATCCGCAACGTCATGTTCGCCGTCGACGACATCGAGGAAGCCCTCGCCCGCCTGCGTGCGCACGGGGCCGCCCTCGTCGGCGAGATTGCGCAGTACGGGGAGAGCTACCGGCTCTGCTACGTACGCGGCCCGGCGGGCATCATCGTCGCCCTGGCCGAGCCACTCGGCTGACCGCCGTCACGGGCCGGCCAGGACGACGGGGTTGGTGAGCGCGGCCATCTGCCCGCCGGGATGGCGCACCTCGACCCGGACGAACATCGACTCCGCCGCGCTGGTGCGCCACGTCAGGGCACCGGAGCCGTCCTGGGGCAGGCGCACGCGGTGCACAGCGCCCCGGTCGGTGTGGAAGGTGACGGTGCCGGACGGCACGCCGCGCACGTCCACCCGTACGACGATCGGTCCTTCGCCGGTGTCCAGCCGCTGGCCGATCCCGGCGCTGGCATCGCCCGTGGTGGCCGTGAGCGACAGCTCGACGGCGGCCGAGCCGGCAATCCAGCTCCGGCCGGCGCGGATGCCGGCGAGGATCGCGGCGGTGGTCAACTCCTCGGCCAGCACGACGGTGTGCGGCACCCCGAGCTGGCCCGCCAGGTGCGTGTCGCTGCAGCCCAGCGCCGGCCGCCACCGCCCGCCGTGGATGCCGGCGGCCAGGCCCCGGCCCCACTCGGCCAGCGCCGCCTCGTTGTCGGCGTTCCAGGGCAGCTCCGAACTCCACCGCCCGTTCCACACCTCCACCGCGTCGAACCCGTCGAACGGGTACGCGAAGACGCCGGAAGGGTACGGCGCGTGGGGGTGCGCCGCCACGCAGAGCCCGCCGGCCCGGTGCACCTGCTCCACCTGCCGGTCGATCACCCCGTCGCGGACGCCGTACCGCCAGTCGACGACCTGCCCCGGGCCGATGCCGAGCGCCAGCCAGTGCCCGGTCCGGGTGGTGACCTCCTGGCCGAGGATGACCAGCAGGTCGTCGCCGGCGAGCGGGCCCCAGACGCCGTGCGTGTCCGTGGTGTTGTGCTCGGTGATCGCGATGAAGTCCAGGCCGACGGCGCGGGCGTCGGCCACCACCTGCTCCGGCGTCAGGTCCGCACCGTTGGAGCGCGCCGAGTGCACGTGGCAGTCGCCCCGGTACCAGCCGCGCCCCCGGCCACGCGACATGCCCACGGTCAGAGCTGGCCGACGTCCGTGATCCGGACGACGGCCGCGCCGACCTCGTCGGAGGCGGCCAGGTCGACCTCGGCGCTGATGCGCCAGTCGTGGTCGCCGTCGGGGTCGTCGAGGATCTGCCGGACCGT
The DNA here is from genome assembly GCF_000876225.1 of Micromonospora haikouensis. Taxonomy (NCBI): domain Bacteria; kingdom Bacillati; phylum Actinomycetota; class Actinomycetes; order Micromonosporales; family Micromonosporaceae; genus Micromonospora; species Micromonospora haikouensis. Next base: position 2,931,782 of record NZ_JXSX01000001.1, read on the forward strand.
CCACCGGTCCCGGCCCTGCTCGATCATGAGCAGCGCCGGGCCGCGGGCGTCCGGCCCGGTCCCGATCGAGTCGTACGCCTCGAAGTACGGCTCCAGCGCGTCGGCCCACGCGTCGGCGTCCCAGCCGTCGGCGGCGTCCAGTTCGCCGAGCAGGTCCCAGCGGCGCAGGGCGGCCAGCTCGACCCGGCGGAACAGCGCGTTGCGCACCAGCACCCGGAACGCCCGCGCGTTGCGGGTGACCGCCGGCGGCCGGTCGTCGAGGGCGGCGTGCGCCTCGGCGGCCTCGGCGACGTCCGAGGGGTTCTTCAGCCGCTCCCACTCGTCGATGAGGCTGGAGTCGACCTGGCGGACCAGCTCGTGCAGCCACTCGATGAGGTCGATCAGCTCCTCGGTCTTGGCGTCCTCGGGCACGGTCTGCCGGAGCGTCTTGTACGCGTCGGCGAGGTAGCGCAGCACGAGGCCCTCGGAGCGGGTGAGGGAGTAGAACTGCACGTACTCGGTGAAGGTCATCGCCCGCTCGTACATGTCCCGCACGACGGACTTGGGGGAGAGCTGGTGGTCGGCGACCCACGGGTGCCCCCGCCGGTACATCTCGTACGCGGCGTCCAGCAGCTCCGCGAGGGGCTTGGGCCAGGTCACGTCGTCGAGCAGTTCGAGGCGGGCCTCGTACTCGATGCCCTCGGCCTTCATCGCGGCGACCGCCTCGCCGCGGGCCTTGAACTGCTGCGCGGACAGCACCTGGCGCGGGTCGTCGAGGATCGACTCGATCACGCTGAGCACGTCGAGGGCGTACGACGGGCTCTCGGCGTCGAGCAGCTCGATCGCGGCCAGCGCCAGCGGCGACAGCGGCTGGTTGAGCGCGAAGTCGAGCTGGAGGTCGACGGTGAGCCGCACCCGGCGGCCGGTCTCGTCCGGCTCGGGCAGCTCCTCGACCACGCCGCCGGCCCGCAGCGCCCGGTAGATGGCGATGGCCCGGCGGATGTGCCGGCGCTGGGCGGCGCGGTCCTCGTGGTTGTCGGTGAGCAGGTGCCGCATCGCGGCGAACGCGTCGCCGGGGCGGCCGATGACGTTGAGCAGCATCGAGTGGCTGACCTGGAAGCTGGACGTCAGCGGCTCCGGCTCGGCCTCGACGAGGCGGTCGAAGGTCGGCTGGCCCCAGCCGATCGAGCCCTCCGGCGGCTTCTTGCGCACGACCTTGCGTCGCTTCTTCGGGTCGTCGCCGGCCTTGGCGAGGGCCTTCTCGTTCTCGATGACGTGCTCGGGGGCCTGCACGACGACCCGGCCGAGGGTGTCGAAGCCGGCCCGCCCGGCCCGGCCGGCGATCTGGTGGAACTCGCGGGCCTTCAACAGCCGGGTACGCACCCCGTCGTACTTGCTCAGGCCGGTGAACAGCACCGTGCGGATGGGCACGTTGATGCCGACGCCGAGGGTGTCCGTGCCGCAGATGACCTTGAGCAGGCCGGCCTGGGCGAGGGTCTCCACGAGCCGGCGGTACTTCGGCAGCATGCCGGCGTGGTGCACGCCGATGCCGTGCCGCACCAGCCGCGACAGCGTCTTGCCGAAGCCGGAGGTGAACCGGAACCGGCCGATCGCCTCGGCGATCATGTCCTTCTCGGCCCGGGTGCAGACGTTGACGCTCATCAGCGCCTGGGCGCGCTCCAGGGCGGCGGCCTGGGTGAAGTGCACGACGTACACCGGGGCCTGCCTGGTCTCCAGCAGCTCTTCCAGGGTCTCGTGCAGCGGCGTCATCGCGTACGAGAAGAGGAGCGGGACCGGCCGCTCGGCCGAGCGCACGACGGCGGTCGGCCGGCCGGTGCGCCGGGTCAGGTCGTCGACGAAGCGGCTGGTGTCGCCGAGGGTGGCCGACATCAGCACGAACTGGGCCTGCGGCAGCTCGATGATCGGCACCTGCCACGCCCAGCCCCGGTCCGGCTCGGCGTAGAAGTGGAACTCGTCCATGATCACCTGGCCGACGTCGGCCCGCGCGCCCTCGCGCAGCGCGAGGTTGGCCAGCACCTCGGCGGTGCAGCAGATGATCGGGGCGTCGGCGTTGACGCTGGCGTCGCCGGTGAGCATGCCGACGTTGTCGGCGCCGAAGACCTCGCACAGGGCGAAGAACTTCTCCGACACCAGGGCCTTGATCGGGGCGGTGTAGAAGGTCGTCCGGTCGTCGGCCAGGGCGGCGAAGTGGGCGGCGATCGCGACCAGGCTCTTGCCCGAGCCGGTCGGGGTGTTCATGATCACGTTCGCGCCGGAGACGATCTCGATGACCGCCTCCTCCTGGTGGGGGTAGAGGTCGAGGCCGCGCTCCTTCGCCCAGCTGGCGAACGCGTCGAAGAGGGTGTCGGGGTCGGCGCTTGTCGGCAGCGCGGCGGTGAGCGTCATAGCCCGTCCATCGTGCCTGTCGCAGGCCCCTCCGCGCCAACCGGGTGGTTGGCAGGGGCCCCTGTGCAACAGAATGCGTTGACAGGGGCCCTTCCTCGCACCGCACGCGCGCCGCGCGCCGCGCCTCGGCCGGCACCCCTCAGGCGCGGCGGTGGACCAGGTCGAACACCGGGCGGCCCGCCGTCAGGGCGCGCCGCTCGAACTTGGTCACCGGCCGGTGCGCCGGGCGCGGGGCGTACCCGCCGTGCACGTCCACCAGCCCCGGGTCGGCGGTCAGCGTCTCGCGCATCGACTCCGCGTACTCGGCCCAGTCGGTGGCGCAGTGCAGCGTCCCGCCGGGCGTCAGCCGGGAGCGCAGCAGCGCCACGTGCGTCGGGGAGATGATCCGCCGCTTGTGGTGCCGCGACTTGGGCCACGGGTCGGGGAAGAAGACGTGCACCGCGTCCAGCGACCCGTCGGGCAGCGCCCGGACCAGGTCCAGCGCGTCGCCCCGGGCGACCCGCACGTTGCCCAGCCCGAGGCGCTCCACCAGCCCCAACAGGTTGGCGATTCCCGGCGTGTGCACCTCGACCGCCAGATAGTCTCGGCCTGGGTCGGCGGCGGCCATCGCGGCCGTGGCGTCCCCCATTCCCGACCCGATCTCCAGCACGATCGGGGCCCGGCGGCCGAACAGCGCCGCCAGGTCCACGGGCGCGGCGGCGGGATCGTCGGCGACCGTCAGGCCGTACGCCGACCAGAGCCGGTCGAGCGCGTCGAGCTGGCGGCCGGTCATCCGGCCCCGGCGGGGGTGGAAGGTGCGGATCCGCGACGCGTGGGGCGGCACGGTCACGACGGGGTTCGCTTCGGTGGAGGTCACAGCGGTCCGAGCTTACGCGACCAGCGCGCCGGATCGGCTGTGAGGTACGACCGGGGATGAGAAGATTCATCCCGTACGGCAGGCCGGGCGGGCCGCTGCCCGGCGACGCACAACCGCGCCGGAGGGGTCATGGGGGCAGCCACGCACCAGTGCGCCGGACCGGCCACGGGCCCCGGCACGAGGCTGGCCGCGCGGATCGGCGCCGCGTTCGCCGTCGCCGTCGCCGCGTTCGCCGGCCCGCTCGCGGCGGGCGCGCGGGCCGCCGGGGCACCCGAGGCCGTCCCCGTGGCCGCCCCCGCCCCCGAGCCTCCGGTCGGCCCGCCCGGCCCGGCCGGTGGGCAGCAGCCCGGCTCGCAGCCCGGCTGGCTCGTCTTCGTCGAGGTCACCCCCAGCACCGTGCAGCCCGGCTACCTCGTGGGGATCCGGGCGAGCTGCCACGACAACTCGGTGCCGGCGATCGTGGTCTCCGACGCCTTCGGCCGGGTCGCCGTGCACCCGCAGCGTGGCCTGCTCACCGGCACCCCGATGGTCCGCGAGCGCATCTGGCCGGGCAACTACCGGGTCAAGCTCGAATGCCGGGGCGGCGAGACCGCCACCACGATGCTCCAGGTGGTCAAGAAGCAGCCCTCGCCCGCGCCCACCCACAAGCCGACCTACCAGCCGACCCACCATCCGACGTACCCGCCGACGCACCATCCCAGCCGGGGGCCGAACACGGGCTTCGGTGGCACCGCCCGGGGCGCCACCGACGGGCTGCTGCTGCCGGGCGGCGTGGCGTTGACCGTGGCCGGGGTGACGATCGGCGTGGCCACGGCCCGTCGACCGCGGTCCCGCCGCGGCGGAAACCGCAGCTGAGGCCGGCCGTGGCGTCGGCAGGTACCGCCCCGGGTGCGGCGTCCGCGCGTACCGTCCGGGCGGTGGCGTCCGCGCGGACCGCCCCGGGCGCGGCGTCCCCGCGTACCACCGGGTTGGCCGGCCGCCGCCGGCCCTGGTCGGTGCCGGCGGCCGTGGCCCTGGTGCTGCTCGGCGTCTTCGCCACCGGTGCCGGCCTCGGCCGCGCGGCGGGGCCGTTGGAGTGGGCGACCCGGCCGGCCGAACGGGCGGCAGCCGCCGTCGACGACGCGCCCCGTCCGGCCGTGGGCCGACCGGTGAGCCTCCGGGTGCCGGCGATCCGGGTGTCCGCGCCCGTCGGCCCGGTCGGGCAGGCCGCCGACGGGTCGATCGCCGTGCCGCCGCTGAGCGCCGCCGCCGAGACCGGCTGGTACGACCGCAGCGTGATCCCCGGCGAGCCGGGCCGGGCCGTCATCGTCGGCCACGTGGACACCCGCGACGGTCCGGCCGTCTTCTACGACCTGGGCAGGCTGCGGGCCGGCGACCGGATCGAGGTGACCCGCGCCGACGGCGACGTGGCGGTCTTCGCGGTGGACTCCGTCGAGCACTTCGGCAAGGACGAGCTGCCCACCGACCGGGTGTACGGCGACGACGGCCCGCCGGAGCTTCGGCTGATCACCTGCGGCGGCGCGTGGGTCGGCGGCCGCACGGGCTACGCCGACAACGTCATCGCCTTCGCCACCCTCCTACCCCCCGCCCCCCGACAGCCTCGGTGATCAAGAGGTTTGCGTCATCGTTGAGATCGACTCTGCCGCTTTTCTCTTGATCACCGAGGCGGGGCGGGCAGGGTGAACTCGTTGCCGTCGGGGTCGGCCAGGACGACCGCACCGTCCGCGCCCGTCTCCAGCCGGGTCGCCCCGAGGGCGACCAGCCGGTCGACCTCGGCCTGCTGGTCGCCTGCGGGCGGGGCGAGGTCGAAGCGTTGCCGGTTGCGTGCCGTCTTCGGGGCCACGGGCGGGCCGCCCCACGCGACCTTCGTGCCGCCGTGCGGTGACTGGATGGCGGTCTCCTGGTCCTGGTCCCAGACCAGCGGCCAGTCCAGCGCCCGGCTCCAGAACAGCCCCACCTCGCGGGTGCCGTCGCAGGCCAGCTCCCCGAGCAGGCCGCACCCGGCGAGGAAGCGGTTGCCCGGCTCGATCACGCAGAACTCGTTGCCCTCGGGGTCGGCCAGCACGATGTGCCCCTCCTCGGGGCGCTGCCCGACGTCGAGGTGGCCGCCGCCGAGCCCCAGTGCCGTCGTCACCAGGCGCTGCTGGTCGGCGGGGTCGGTGCTGGTCAGGTGCAGGTGCAGGCGGTTGGCTCCCGCCTTCTCGGTGGGGCTCGGGACGAACCGGAGGCTGGGCTGGGTGTCGTCGCCGGGAAGGAGCGCGCCACGGGCGTCCCCGGTGACCTCCCGGCCGAGCATGCCGGCCCAGAACCGCGCCAGGCGAACGGCGTCGTGCGCGTCGAAGGTCACTGTGAGCAGTGGCGAGGGCATCACCGCACAGTAGACACGGGCCCGGGGACGGGCAACGCAAATAGCCCGGCCGGGAACGGTGGGGGAGGGGCCAGTCGTGGGTGCGGCCGGTCACGCGGTGGGCCCGGTCGGCGGTGGGGCCGGTCAAGGGATGGGCTGGTCAAGGGATGGGCTGGTCAAGGGATGGGCTGGTCAAGGGATGGGCCGGTCAAGGGATGGGCTGGTCAGGCGGTGGGTCCGGCGAGGATCGGGGCCGGCCGGAAGCCCTTGACGACCAGCCAGACCCCGAGCGAGAGCTCCCACGCGGCCACCGGGATGGTCAGGACCGCCGAGAGCGCGGACGCCTGCTCGTTGAGCCCGAACATGGTGGCCACGGCCGAGGCGGCGAGCAGGGGCGCCCCGACGAGCCCGAGCACGGGAATGATCCGGGGCACGAGCGCGGAGCGGTACATCAGGTAGCCGAGCAGCAGCGCGTTGGCGGCGGGGACGAGGCCGGGGCCGAGCAGGAACGTCCAGTCGCGGACCGCGACGAGCGACGTGCCGACGGCGACGAGGGTGGGGGCGTCGGTGCCGGCCGTGGCGGTGAACTGCTGCCGCAGCGTCACCACCGCCAGCAGGCTCGCGACGCCCACGACGATGATCGCGGCTTCGAGGACGCGGGCGGTGACGAAGCCGAGCGCGGCGGCCTCGTGCTGACGCCTGACCACGGGGAAGAGCGCGACGGCCGTGCCCACGCAGGCGACGGCGTTGACGAGGTCGAGCAGGCAGCCCGCGATCACCCGGGTGTCGCTGCCGGCGCTGACGATGTAGTCGGGGTTGCTGAGCACCGGGTCGATGAGCGCCACGGCGGGGAGCGAGGCGAGGAAGGTGATCAGGTAGAACACGCCCGCGACCAGCGCCGTCCTCCTCCCGGGCGAGCCCACCGGCATCCGTGCGGCTGTGGTTCCCGTGCTGGCGGTCATCTCCACCCTCCCCTTCCCGGCGGCGAGGTGTACGTCGTACACCTTCGCGCCCACGGTAAGGTGTACGGCGTACACCGTCAAGGGTGCGACCGTGGAGGACTTGTCATGCCGGGCTTCGACGTGGGTGCGCGCGAGCGGCTCAACCGGGAACGCGTGCTACGGGCGGCCGTCTCGCTCGCCGACGAGGCCGGAATCGCGGCGGTGAGCATGCGGCGGCTCGCCCAGGACCTGGGCGTGGTGCCGATGGCGCTCTACAAGCACGTCGCCGACAAGGAGGAACTGCTCGACGGGATGGTGGACACCGTCATCGCCGGGATCGCGCCGCCGGACCCGGGCCTGCACTGGAAGGGCGCGGTGCGGCAGCGGGTCCTCGCGGCGCGGCGGGTGGTGCTCCGGCACCCCTGGGCGCGGCAGGCCATCGAGTCGCGCACCAGCCGGACGCCGACCGTCCTGGCCCACCTCGACTCGCTGGCCGGCGCGTTCCTGGCCGGCGGCTTCTCCGCCGACCTCACCCACCACGTCATGCACGCCCTGGGCAACCGGGTCTGGGGCTTCAGCCCCGAGCTGTTCAACGCCCCCGAGCCGGCCGCCCCGCGACCGCCCGCCCCGGACGAGCAGGAGGCGACGGCACGCGAGTTCGCGCGGCGGTTCCCGCACATCCTGGCCATCGCCACGGCGGCCACCGGGGGCGACCTGGCGGCCGTGGGTCAGGGCTGCGACGAGCAGTTCGAGTTCGAGTTCGCCCTCGACCTTCTGCTCGACGGCGCCGAACGGCTGCACCGCGCGGGCTGGCGGTCGGCCGCGCCGGCCGTGCCGTGACGGGTCGACGGCGGGGTCAGGACCCCTGCCCGCCGGCGGCCGGCACCTGCTGGACCACCTCGAACTCCAGCAGGGTCGCGCCGGTGGAGACCGGGCGTCGCTGCTCGCCGCCCGCGCCGCCGGCATGCGCGGCCCGCGCCGGCCCGGCCGCCCAGTTCTGGTACGCCTCCTCCGACTCCCAGCGCGTGTAGACGAAGTAGCGCGTCTCGCCGCCGACCGGGCGCAGCAGCTCGAAGCCGAGGAAGCCGGGGGAGCCCTCCACCGCGCCGGCCCGCGCCGCGAACCGCCGCTCCAGCTCCTCGCCCGCGCCCTCGGGGACATCGATCGCGTTGATCTTCACGACTGCCATGGCCCCACCCTACTCAGAACGTCTCCACGGCCGGGACCAGGTCGGCGTCCACCACGATCGGGGCGTGGTCGGAGGGACCCTTGCCCTTGCGGGCCTCCCGGTCGACGTACGCGGCGCGGACCGCGCGGGCGAACGGCGCGGACGCGTAGACCAGGTCGATGCGCATGCCCTTGTTCTGGTGGAACATCCCGGCCCGGTAGTCCCAGTAGGTGAACGGGTGCGGCCCCTTCATCGGGGTCGGCACCACGTCGGCCAGCCCCAGGTCACGCAGGGCGGCGAGGGCGGCCCGCTCGGCCGGCGTGACGTGGGTGGAGGTGACGAACAGGGCGGGATCCCACACGTCGGCGTCGGTCGGGGCGACGTTGAAGTCGCCGCAGACGGCCAGCGGCAGCCCGCCGGTCAGCTCCTGCTCCAGCGCGTCGCGCAGGGCGGCGAACCAGGCCAGCTTGTACGCGTAGTGCGGGTCGTCGGGGGCGCGGCCGTTCGGCACGTACACGGACCAGACCCGCAGCCCGTCGCAGGTGGCCGAGACGGCCCGGGCCTCCGGCTCGGGGAAGCCCGGCTCGCCGGGGAAGCCGACCGTCACGTCGGCCAGCCCGACCCGGGACAGGATCGCCACCCCGTTCCACCGGCCGTCGCTGTGGCTGGCCACCGTGTATCCCAGCTCGCCGACCTCGGCCACCGGGAACGCCCCGTCCGGGCACTTCGTCTCCTGGAGGCAGACGACGTCGGGGGCGGTGGTGGCCAGCCAGTCGAGCAGCCGGGGCAGGCGGGCCTTCACCGAGTTCACGTTCCAGGTCGCCAGGCGCATGCCTCCAGCCTGCCGCATCCCCGCCCCGGCCGCCCGGTCAGCTCCCCGGGGTGTCGCCCGGCCGGCCCTGCTCGGCCAGGAACCGCTCCAGCTCCGCGCCCAGCTCGTCGGCGGTCGGCAGCGGACCGCCCTCGGTGGCGAGCAGGTTCTTCTCGCCCCGCCCCCGGGCGAACGCGTCGTACTGCTCCTCCAGGGCCGAGACCAGGGCGGCGGCGTCCTCGGTCTGGGCGACCTGCCGGTCGATCTCCACCCGCACCACCTCGGCGGCCGAGCGCAGGCCGTCGCGGGGCAGCAGCAGGCCGGTGCTGCGCGACACCGATGCCAGCAGCACCTCGGCGGCGGCCGGGTACTCGGCCTGGGCGACGTAGTGCGGCACGTGGGCGGCGAAGCCGAGCGCGTCGCGGCCCTGCTCGCCGAGGCGGAACTCCAGCAGGTGCCCCACGCTGCCGGGGACCTGGACGCGCTGCAGCCACGGCTCGTACCCGGAGATCAGCTCGCGGCGGGTGGCGTGCGCGGTCACCCCGGTCGGGCGCGTGTGCGGCACCGCCATCGGGATCGAGTTGAGCCCGACGGTGAGCCGGACGTCGAGTCGGGCGGCCAGCCCGCCGACGGCGGCCACGAACCGCTCCCACTGCAGGTCCGGCTCGGGGCCGCTGAGCAGCAGGAACGGGGTCTCGTCGTCGTCGTGCAGCAGGTGCACCTCCAGTTTGGGGGCGTCGTAGTCCTCCCAGTGGTCCTCGACGAAGGTCATCGGGGGACGCCGGGACCGGTAGTCGTAGAGCTGGTCGACGTCGAAGCTGGCGACGGGGCGGGCGTCGAGGGAGGAGAACAGCTGCTCACGGGCCAGCCGGGTGGCGCTTCCGGCGTCGACGAAGCCGGTGAGGGCCTGGAGCAGGACCGGCTGTCCGAGTTCGGGCAGATCGTCGGAGAGCTCGTAGAGCTCGTGTGGGTCGAGCACCGGTGCGGACCTCCCTGGGCTGGCGCGTACGGGACCGTGACGCGCACGGCTCCCGGTTCGGGCAACGTACCCGCCATCCTCGTGCATTCCTGCGTCGGGCGGTCCCACGCCCGATCCATGATCACAATCAGGCAACGGCCCCGGTCCCCGGCTGCCCTCCCGGCTCGGCGGGCCGCCCCGCCGCCACCCTCGGGGATGGGCCGGACGGGTGAGGCGGGGTCGTCCGATCGGCGGGGTGGGCGGGGAGGGGGTGGGTCGCTCGGGTTTCGGGACGTTGTCGGCCGCCCGGTGCGCCCGTCGATGCGTACCGGAGGTTCGTCCGGCCCGTCCCGTCCGCGCCGGGCCGTGGCGGCGGTCGCCCGGGTGTCCGCATCGCCGGCCCGTCGGTGTGGCGAGGGCCACCCTGAGGGCCTGGGTTATCCCGGAATGACCTGCCTAGCCTCGTCGAATGCGTGACGACGGCATCCTCGACGACCAGCGCGGCCCGGACACGGCGGTGGGCCGTTCGGACGTTTCCCCCTCGTCCGAACGGCCACCCACCACCATCGCCGGCGGCGCACGCCCCGGGCGCCTCCGGACTTCCCTCACTTCCCTCGCTGGCCTGGTTCCTACCCCCTCCGGGTGGAGACGTAACCTCCCGGTTCCGAACGGGCCGGCGGACCGGTCGGCGGCCGGTGACCCCGGCCGCGTCGGGCCTCCCCGTCGGGGCCGTCGGGCGGGGGTGGCCGTTGCCGCCGGAGTGGTCTGCTGCCTGGGCCTGGCCGCCCTGGCCCAGGCCCGGGAGGAGCCGGCGGACACCGGGCGGGGCGCGCCCCCCGCCGCCGACGTGGACCTCGCCCGCCGCGCCGCCGCCGAGGCCGCCTCGCGGTCGCTGGACCGCGCGCCCGGCCCGACGCCCACCCCCTCGGCGAGCCCCACACCCACGTCTACGGCCAGCGTCCCGTCGGCCACCGCGTCACCGTCGGCCAGCCGCAAGCGCGTCGCGCCGAAGCGGCCCGCCGACCCCGCGCCGGTGGCCGGCCTGACCCGGGCGCAGATGGCGAACGCGAAGGTGATCGTGCGCACCGGCCGGGAGTTGGGCTTCCCCCGGCGGGGTCTGGTCATCGCGGTGGCCACCGCGATGCAGGAGAGCAACCTCTACAACGTCGCCAGCGGGGTGCTGCCCGAGTCGCAGGAGTACCCGCACCAGGGCATCGGCTGGGACCACGACTCCGTCGGGCTGTTCCAGCAGCGCGCCAGCAGCGGCTGGGGCGAGGTGGGGCAGCTCATGGACCCCGCGTTCGCCACCCGGCAGTTCCTCGCCGCCCTCGCCGAGATCCCCGGCTGGGAGGACCTGCCGCTGACGGTCGCGGCCCAGTCCGTGCAGATCTCCGCCTACCCGGACCTCTACGCGCAGCACGAGTGGCGGGCCGCGGAGGTGGTGGACGCCTTCCTCTCCGCCGGGATGTGACCCCGGTTGCCCGCAGGCGTCCCGCGCGGGGCGTGCCGGCGGTGGCCCGTCGGACCCCTCGATCGACCACAGTGGACGATTCGCGCTTGCCGGGGCAGGGTACACATGGAGGAGGACGACCGACAGGAGGACGACATGTCAGCACTGGTGCAGCGGCTCACCCGGTTTCTCCGGTCGCCGCAGGGGCAGCAACTCGTCGACCGGGGCCGCCGCGAGCTGGCCAAGCCGGAGACGCAGCGCAAGCTGAAGCAGCTCGCCTCCCGCCTGTCCAGCCGGCGCTGACCGCGCCGACGCCGCCGTACCGCCCGTCTCCGACCCCGGGAGCCTCCGTGACCGATTCCGCCCCCGTCGACGGCCAGCCCACCGTCCCCATGCCGGTCCCGTCGCCTCCGGCGGCACCGGCGCCACCGCAGGCGGCAGCGGCGGTGCCGGAGGCGGCACCGGGGTTGCCGGTCCCGGCGGTCGCCGCCGAGGACGCGCCGGAGGGGCCGCCGGCCCGGCTCTGGGACCGCATGCGGGAGGACCCGCAGTACGCGCCGGAACACCTGGCCCTGGAGGCGGTGCGCCGCCTGGGGCCGGAGGCGGCGCGGTGGGCCGCCCGCGCGCGGGCGGAGCGCCCCGGTGCCCCGACGGAGGAGCTGGCCGAGCAGGCCGTCCGCCGGTTCGTCAACCGGGCCCGGCTCTCCGGGGCGGTCTCCGGCGCGGCCGGGCTCCCCGGCGCGGTGATCGACGTCGGGGTGCTGGCCTGGACCCAGGCGCGGATGGTCCTGCACATCGCGGCGGCGCACGGGATCGACCCGACGCACCCGGACCGGGCCACCGACCTGCTGGTGCTGCAGAAGGTGCACAAGGTCGCCGAGACCGCCCGCCTGGCGCTGGGGGTGGCCGCCGGGCGGGAGCGCGCCGGGGCCCTCTTCGGCTCCGGCGGGCAGGCCGCGCTCGGCAAGGTGATGCTGCGACTGGGCGTCCGGCTGGCCCAGATGGCCGGGGTCCGCGCGGCGAAGCGGATCTTCGCCAAGGTGATCCCGGGGGCCGCGATCATCCTCGGCACCTGGGCGAACTCGTCGGCGACCAAGGACCTGGCCGAGCGGTCGCGGCAGCTCTACCGCAGCATGGGTCCCGCCGGGGGCGTCCCCCGGCCCCGCTGAATGCGCCGGCCGGCCCGGCCCCGCTGAGCGTGCCCCGCCGGCCCGGCTCCGTCAGCCGAAGCCGGCGGCCCGGCCAGGCCCGGCTCGGCCCGGTCAGTCGAAGCCGGCGGCGCGCCAGGTCACGTCGGCCAGCCGGCCCTGGCCGGCGACGTTGGGGTGGAACCAGTCCAGCGCGTTGACCAGGTCGAGGGTGAAGCGGACGCGGTGCACCGCCCCGCCGTCGTAGCGGCACCGCGAGCCGTACGCCCGGCAGGCCGACTTCAACTGGGCGTTGTACGCGTCGATGCGGTCCCGCACCTTCGCCCGGCGCGTCACGTCGGCGGGCGCGGTCGAGGTGGCGTTCGCCAGCAGTGCGGGGCACACCCCGTGCCCCCACGCCCGCACCGCCCGGGAGTCGGTGTGCCCGACCTCCCAGAGCCGGTACAGGTCGGGGACGCTGACCACCAGCACCCGCGCCTTGGGGCGGCCCGTGCGCAGCACCCGCAGGCCCTCGTCCACCTGCTTGCGGAACGTCGCCGCCGGGGTCATCGCGGCGACGTCGTCGCGGCACGCGTCGTTCGCGCCGATCAGCACCGTCACGTAGTCGGCGCGGTCGCGGACGGCCGCCTCGGCCTGCCCGGCCAGCGCCGCCGCCCGCGCGCCCGGCTTGGCGTGGTTGTGCGCCGCGCCGCGCAGCTTGGGGTTGCGGTCGAGCAGGCGCTGGTAGTGGCTGTCCACCCGCAGCCCGTCACCCGTGGACCAGGAGTTGCGCTCGCACGAGCTGAGCATCAGGCAGGAGCCGAAGCCGGTGCTGATCGAGTCGCCGAGGGCGGCCATGACGGCCGGCGTGCCCGGGGCCGGTGACCCGCCCGAAGGGCGCGGGCCGGCCTCGCCGCCGCTCTCGCAGGCGAGCGCGACCAGGGCCAGCAGGCAGGCGACGGCGGCGACCCAGCGTCGAGGCATCTTCCCCAGTCCCGCTTCCCCAGTGCTGCTTTCCTGTCGCGCGGCGGAGTGCGACAGCCAGCCAACCCTACGTGCGTCACCGGCGCGGGCGGTGGTCTGCTGTCGGCTTTCCGGCACTCGACGCCCCGGGCGTCCCCGCGTGTGGTAATCGGCTCGACCGCGACCCGATGCCCGGTTAACCGGGCCGATCGGGGGTAGCCCGCAGGGATGACGAGATCGCAGCCCCGTCGCGCCCGCGGCACCGTGGGCCACGCGTACAGCGCGTTGAACCTCCGCCTCGTACTCGCCGGCTTCGGGCTCGTGACCATGGTGATCTTCGCCGTGCTGGCGGTGTGGGCCGGCGTGGTGTGGCTCGGCGTCGTCTGCGCCGTCTTCGCCGTCGTCGCCGCGGTCGACCTGGTCGTCATCCAGCGCCGCCGTGCCGCGCGCCGCCGGGAGTCCCCGGGCGCGCGGCACTCGCTGTTCGAGTGACAGGAGTACGAGATGTCCATCGCCACCACCAACCCCGCCACCGGACAGGTGCTCACGTCGTACGACCCCATGTCGGACGCCCAGCTCGACGCCGCCATCGAGCGGGCCGACCTGGCCTTCCGCGACCTGCGCCGGACCACCGTCGCCCAGCGGGGCCGGTGGCTGACCGCCGCCGCCGACCTGCTCGACGCCGAGCGCGACGAGACCGCCCGGCTGATGACCACGGAGATGGGCAAGACGTACGCCGCCGCGCAGGCCGAGGTCACCAAGTGCGCCTCGGCGTGCCGGTTCTACGCCGCCCACGCCGAGCGGATGCTCGCCGACGAGCCCGCCGACGCCCGCGCCGTCAAGGCCGCCCGCGCCTTCGTGCGCTACCAGCCGATCGGGCCGGTGCTGGCGGTGATGCCGTGGAACTTCCCGCTCTGGCAGGTGATGCGGTTCGCCGCGCCCGCCCTGATGGCCGGCAACACCGGCCTGCTCAAGCACGCCTCGAACGTGCCGCAGACCGCCCTGTACCTGGAGGACCTGTTCCGCCGCGCCGGCTTCGGCGAGGGGGCGTTCACCACCCTGCTCGTCGGCTCGGACGCCGTCGACCGGATCCTGAGCGACCCCCGGGTGCGCGCCGCGACCCTCACCGGCAGCGAGGGCGCCGGCCGGTCCATCGCCCAGATCGCCGGCCGGGAGCTGAAGAAGACCGTCCTGGAGTTGGGCGGCAGCGACCCGTTCGTGGTGATGCCGTCGGCCGACCTGGACCGCGCGGCCGAGGTCGCCACCACCGCCCGCTGCCAGAACAACGGGCAGTCCTGCATCGCCGCCAAGCGCTTCATCGTGCACACCGACGTCTTCGACGCGTTCGCGCAGCGGTTCGCGGCGAACATGGCCGCGCTGCGGGTCGGTGACCCGATGGACCCCGCCACCGACGTCGGCCCGCTGGCCAGCGAACGCGGCCGCGACGAGATCGACGCCCAGGTCCGCGACGCCGTCGAGCAGGGCGCCACCGTGCTCTGCGGCGGCGAGAAGCCGGCCGGGCCGGGCTGGTTCTACCCGCCGACCGTCGTCACCGACCTGCGGCCGGAGATGCGGATGTGGTCGGAGGAGGTGTTCGGGCCGGTCGCGGGGCTGTTCCGGGTGTCGTCGTACGCCGAGGCGGTCGAGGTGGCCAACGGGACAGCCTTCGGCCTCGGCGCGAACGCCTGGACCACCGACCCGCAGGAGCAGGAGCGCTTCGCCACCGACCTGGACGCCGGCAACGTCTTCGTCAACGGGATGACGACCTCCTTCCCCGAGCTGCCCTTCGGCGGCGTGAAGAACTCCGGCTACGGCCGCGAGCTGTCCGCGCTGGGCATGCGCGAGTTCTGCAACACCAAGACCGTCTGGGTGGGCCGGGGCGAGGCGACGGCCGGCGCGGGGGCGCACGCCGAGTAAACGGGCGCCGGCGCGGGTAGGAGGTGCGCCCATGACGGTGTTCGGCTTCCACGCGTCCCACGAGCAGATCCACCCGGCCAGGCTGCTGGAGGCGGTGATCCACGCCGAGCGGGCCGGCTTCGACGCCGCCATGTCCTCGGACCACTTCTCCCCGTGGAGCGCCCGGCAGGGCGAGTCCGGGTTCGCGTGGTCCTGGCTGGGCGCGGCCCTCCAGGCCACCAACCTGCCCTTCGGCGTCGTCAACGCGCCGGGCCAGCGCTACCACCCGGCGATCATCGCCCAGGCCATCGGCACCCTCGGCGCGATGTACCCCGGCCGGTTCTGGGCGGCGCTGGGCACCGGCGAGGCCAGCAACGAGCACATCACCGGCGACCCGTGGCCCCGCAAGGACGTGCGCAACGCGCGGCTGCGCGAGTGCGTCGACGTGATCCGGGCGCTGCTGGCCGGCGAGGAGGTCAGCCACGACGGCCTGGTCACGGTCGACCGGGCCAAGCTGTGGACCCGCCCCGAGCAGCCGCCGGCCCTGATCGGCGCGGCCGTCAGCGTGGCCACCGCCCGCTGGTGCGCGCAGTGGGCCGACGGGCTGATCACCGTCAACGCCCCCACGGGCCACCTGCGCGAGATGATCGACGCCTACCGCGACGCCGGGGGCCGGGGCCCGCTGCACCTGCAGGTGCACGTGAGCTGGGCGCCCGAGCAGGCCGAGGCCGAGGCGATCGCGTACGACCAGTGGCGCAGCAACGTCTTCGCGCCGCCGGTCTGCTGGGACCTGGAGACCGCCGAGCACTTCGACGTGGTCTCCGCCGACGTGCCGATGGCGAAGGTCGCCTCGACGGTCAACGTCTCGGCCGACCTCGGCCGGCACGTCGGCTGGCTCCAGGAGTACGTGGAGCTGGGCTTCGACCAGATCGCCCTGCACCACGTCGGGCAGCAGCAGCGGGCCTTCATCGACACGTTCGGCGCCCAGGTGCTGCCGAAACTGCGGGCCGCGTGATCGGTCCGCGCCGGGTGGGGCCCTAGGCTCGTACCCCATGGAGCCCCTGTTCGAGGTCGTCGTCTTCCTCGCCATCGCGACGCTCGGCGCGGCGCTGGCCCGCAAGCTCGGGCTGCTCGCGCCGATCCTGCTCGTGGTGGTCGGCCTCGCGCTCTCCTTCGTGCCCGGCTTCCCCCAGGTCCGGCTCGACCCGGACCTGGTGCTGGTGGGCATCCTGCCGCCGCTGCTCTACGTGGCGGCCCTGGAGACGTCGGTGCCGGCGTTCCGGCTCAATTTGCGGCCGATCCTGCTGCTCGCCGTCGGGCTGGTGATCTTCACGGCGTTCGCGGTGGGCCTCGTGGTGCACCTGCTGCTGCCGGCGGTGCCGTTCGCCGTCTGCCTGGCCCTCGGCGCGGTGGTCGCCCCGCCGGACGCGGTCGCGGCCACCGCCGTGGCCCGCCGGATCGGCCTGCCCCGCCGGGTGGTGACGATCCTGGAGGGCGAGAGCCTGATCAACGACGCCACCGCGCTGGTGCTGCTGCGGGTGGCCACGATGGCGACGATCGGCACCTCGGTCGGGGTCGGCGACGTGGCCTGGGAGGTGCTCGTCGCCACCGGCGGCGGCATCGTGATGGGCCTGCTCGGGGTGGTGGTCTTCGGGTTCCTGCACAAGCGGATCACCGACCCGCTGCTGGACAACGCGGTGTCGCTGATCGTGCCGTTCGCGGTGGTCTTCGCCGCCGAGGAGATCCACGCCTCCGGGGTCGTCGCCGTGGTGGTGACCGGCCTCGGGATCGGGCACAAGATGCCACTGCTGATGTCGGCGGCCTCCCGGCTGCAGATCGGCGCGTTCTGGCGGCTGGTCCGGTTCCTGCTGGAGGGGCTGGTCTTCCTGCTGGTCGGCCTCCAGCTGCGCGAGGTGGTGCGGGACCTGGACGAGCCGCTGGGCTTCCTCGCCGCGATCACCGGCGCGGTGCTGGTCACCGTCTTCCTGACCCGGTTCGTGTGGCTCTTCCCGGCCACCTACCTGGCCCGCCTGGTGCCCCGGGTGCGGCAGCGGGACCCGGCCCCGTTGGCGAAGTTCCCCATCGTCATCGGCTGGGCCGGGATGCGGGGCGTGGTCACCCTGGCCGCCGCGCTGGCCCTGCCGCTGACCCTCGCGCAGGACCGCCCCTACCCCCGGCAGTTGTTCATCTGGCTGGCCTTCGCGGTGATCGTGGTGACGCTGGTCGGCCAGGGCGCGACGCTGCCGGCGGTGGCCCGCCGGCTGAAGCTGCCCCCGGACGACCCGGTGCAGGACGCGCTCTCGGCGGCGGGCGTGCAGCAGCAGGCCAGCCGGGCCGCCCGGGAGCGGCTCGACGAGCTGGCCGAGTCGGCGCCGACGGCGGTCGTGGAGCGGCTGCGCCGGGTGGCGCAGGAGCGCACCAACCTGGCGTGGGAGCGGCTGGGCGGCACCGAGCGGGAAACGCCGTCGCAGGCGTACGGTCGGCTGCGGCAGGAGATGATCGACGCGGAGCGGGAGGTGTTCCGGGCCGCCCGCGACTCCGGCCGGATACCGGAGGAGGTGCTGGTGCGGGCGTACCGCGACCTGGACCTGGAGGAGTCGCTGCTGCGGCGGGAGGAGGAGTCATGAGCTGCGAGCACCTGGCGGGGGCGGGCACGGCCGAGCCGGGCACCACGACGGAGTGCCCGGACTGCGTGGCCGTCGGCAACGCCGACTGGGTGCACCTGCGGTCCTGCCTGACCTGTGGGCACGTGGGCTGCTGCGACTCGTCGCCGTACCAGCACGCGTCGAAGCACTTCGCGGCCAGCGGCCACCCGGTGA
Organism: Micromonospora haikouensis; assembly: GCF_000876225.1. Classification (NCBI taxonomy): domain Bacteria; kingdom Bacillati; phylum Actinomycetota; class Actinomycetes; order Micromonosporales; family Micromonosporaceae; genus Micromonospora; species Micromonospora haikouensis. Next base: position 2,949,503 of record NZ_JXSX01000001.1, read on the forward strand.
TGCGCTCCATCCAGCCGGGGGAGGCGTGGCGCTGGTGCTTCGTCGACGAGGAGATCGGCTGAGCCGTCACCCGGGAGGGCGGGGCCGACGCGGCTCGTATGACGCAGCCGCTATGCGGATGGATCGGCCAGGCTGGATCTATCATCGACGCACATCGATCGGGGCGGCGCTGCCGCCGTGACCTCCGAGGAGTGCGTGTGATCCGACGACACCTGCTGCGTACGGCCGGAGCCCTGGCCGCGACCGTCCTGGCCGCCGCCGGGGTGCTGGCCGCCACCGGCACCAGCGCGTCCGCCGTCCGCACCGTCTACTACGACGCGAGCCGGGCCGGCGAGTTCCGCACCAACTTCGACCAGGCCGCCCAGATCTGGAACAGCAACGTCAGCACCGTCCGGCTGCTGCCCGCCACCCCCGGCAACATCACCATCTACGTCGACAACGGCTGGCCCCGGGCGCAGACCACCTCGCTGGGCAACGGCCGGGTCTGGATGGGCTGGGAGGCGGTGAACGAGGGCTACAACCGCACCCGCATCGCCACCCACGAGATCGGCCACATCCTCGGCCTGCCCGACAAGCGCACCGGCCTCTGCTCCGACCTGATGTCCGGCAGCAGCGCGCCGGTGTCCTGCACCAACGCGATCCCCAGCGCCGCCGAGGCGTCCCGGGTCAACCAGCTCTTCGCCGGGGGCCTCGCCGCGACGACGACGGTCGGGAAGACGTACGTCTGGGTCGGCGGCGAGGCCGCCCCGAGCATGGCGGGCGGGGTCACCGCCGGGGCGCACGACGCCCCCTGATCCGCGCGGCGTCGCCGCCGGCCGGAACGCCGAAAGGGTGGCCCCCCGAACGGGAGGCCACCCTTTCCGTATGGTCGGGTCAGGACAGGGTGCAGGGCGCGCCGTTGACCGTGACCAGGCCCGGCGCGGGGTTCGCGCCGCCGCCGGTGGTGGCGTTGAAGCCGAAGGTCGTCGCGCCGCCCGGGTCGATCCGGGCGTTGTACGACTCGTTCTTCGCCGTCACGGTGGCCCCGGACTGGGTCACCTTCGCCATCCACGCCTCCCGCACCTTCTGGTCACCGGTGAAGGCGAACTTCGCGGTCCAGCCGTTCACGACGGCGGTGCCGGTGTTGCGGATGGTCACCTGGGCGGTGAACCCGGTGCCGCCGTGCCAGGTGCCGTAGTTGTCGTACGACACCGAGCAGGTGGGCACCGGCACGGCCGGCGCGTCGTCCTGGTCGGCGAGGAACGAGGCCAGCCAGGTCAGCGCCGAGTTCCAGTTGATCGCGATCTCGTTGGTCGAGTACGAGTTGATGTCGTCGACGTAGCAGAACATCGGCTTGCAGCCGGCGAGCAGGTTCGACGAGAACGGGTCCTGCAGGCCGGCGTTCGCGCCACCGGCGAGGGAGCCGGCGGGCGGGTTGGGCGAGGTGGGGTCGAACTGGTTGGCGTACATCCGGCTGTGCTGGTTGCGCGCGGTGTGCTCGCCCCACCCGGTCACGTACGAGATGTTGAGCGCGTTGCGGCCCAGCAGGTAGTCGGCCGCCTGCACGGCCCCGTCGCGGTACTTCGCGTCGCGGGTCAGGTCGAAGGCGGTGCCCAGCACGACCGCGTTGTTGGTGATGTTGCCGTTGGCACCCCAGAAGTAGCTGTTGGCGTCGCCGGGCATGGGCAGCCCGTACGCCTGGCCGGCGGCGATCTCCAGGTAACGGTCGGCGGCGGCGGTCACCGAGGCGCGGACCCGGGTGCGCTCGACGGCCGGCAGGCCGCTGGGGACGGTGGCCAGGTCGAGGCGGCCCAGCGCCGCGACGCCCTGCCAGCCGAAGCCCTGGTCGCCGAAGACCGCGCCGGTGTGGTGCTTCGAGGCGGTCAGGTCGGTCAGGTACGCGGCCTCACCGGTGGTCAGGAACAGCTCGGCGGCGGCCCAGTAGAACTCGTCGCTGACGTCGGTGTCGTCGTACGTGCCGCCGCCGGTGCCGTCAGTGGGGCTGGCGTAGATCGCGGGGTGCGCCTTGGCGGCGGCGTACGCGGTCTTCGCGGCGGTGCCGCAGCGGGTGGCGAACGCCGCGTCGTACGGGGCGAACAGGCGGGCGCACTGGGCGGCGACGGCGGCCAGGTTGAGCGTGGCGGCCGTGGACGGCGGGTGCAGCTCGCGCGGCTGCGGGTCGGCGGCCGGGTCGAGCGGCAGGCCCGTCCAGTTCTTGTCGTGGATCTTGTGGTGGGCCATCCCGGCCAGCGGCTTGCCGGCCGGCACCTGCATGCGCAGCAGGAACTCCAGCTCCCAGCGGGCCTCGTCGAGGATGTCGGGCACGGCGTTGCCGCGCTCGGGCACCCGCAGGGTGCTGTCGGCCAGCCCCGCGCCGGCGTCGGCGGTGGCCGCCGTCTTGGTGCGCTCGAAGGTGTTCAGCAACTGGTAGGTGGCGATGCCGCCGTTGACCACGTACTTGCCGTGGTCGCCCGCGTCGTACCAGCCGCCGCGCACGTCGAGGGAGTAGTCGCAGACCCCCGGCTGGCAGGGCACGCTGGTGTCGCCCTGGTTGGGGGCGACGCCGACGTGACCGGCGGCGCGGGCGTACTCCTCGCCGACCAGGTCGCCGTCGATGGCGATGCCGCTGCGCTGGATGTAGAAGAACTGGAGGGCGTCGCTGCGCAGCTTGTCGTAGAGGGTGCCGGAGATGTCGAACGGGTGGCTGGTCTCGCCGTCGGCGACGAGCGTGTAGCCGGTGCCCGGCGTGCGGAACGACGAGAAGTCGATGGTCTGCACGTTCTGCCCGGACGCCTCGTCGACCCCGCGCGGCTTGCTCTGCCCGCTGGCCACCACCGCGCCGGCGGCGGAGCGCAGCTGCCAGGCGAACGGGGTGGTGGCCTCGGTGACCACGGTGGCGTTCTTCGGGCCGCCCGGCAGGTAGCCGACCTGGTTGACCCGCACCCGGGGCCCGGTGTCCGGCTCGTACGGCACCGGCGGCTCGCCGCCGCGCAGCGAGACGTTGTCGAGGCAGATGGTCTGCTCGGCGGCGGCACCGCCGACCTGGAAGATGATCTGCGCGCTCGGGTTGTCCTCGCTCGCGGTGAACGTCTTGGCGAAGTGCGCGCTGGTGCCGGTGGCGGCGGCGTCCACGCTGGCGTACTGCGTGTAGGGGGCGGCGCCGAGCTGGAGCACGGCCTTGACGTTCGCCCCGGGGGTGGCGGTGATGTCGAAGGACAGCTCGTACTCGGAGCCGGCGGTCAGCGGCACGGCGTCCTGGCCGATGCCGGCGTCCCAGGGGTTGGCCAGCCCGCCGGCCACGGTGGCGCACAGCCGGCCGTCGGTCACGCCGAGCGGGCCGGTGCCGTACGAGAACCAGGGGGAGACGCCCTCGCTGAAGTCGCCGTTCTTCAGCTGCTCGGGGGCGTCCGGCGGAACCTCGGCGTGGGCCACACCGGCGGTGGTGCCGGTGAGGGCCAGGGTGGTCGCCGCGGCGAGTGCCGCGAGGCGGCGTCGACGTCGTCGGGATGGCGTCACGGGGGATCCTTCCGGGGGACGGGGCTGCGCCGATGCTGGGAGCGCTCCCACTATCGACCTGATATTTCCAGCGGGTGTCTGCCGTGTCAATTGAGGTCGCTGAATAAGATTGGTCGACCCGTCCCGCCGCGTGAGATTCGCCGCGCCACGCGGCGTCCTCGCGATCTCCTAGAGACAACTGCGCCCTCCAACTGGCAGGCTGCGTGCCATGACCCTGAAGCTGCGTTCCGTGGGGGCGAGCGACCGCGGGCTGATCCGCAGCGGCAACCAGGACGCCCTGCACTCCGGCACCTGGCTCGTCGCCGTCGCCGACGGCATGGGCGGGATGGCCGCCGGAGACCTGGCCAGCCGCATCGCGATCGACGCGGTCGGACCCCTGGACCTGGCCACACCCGAGGACGCCCTCGTCGCCGCCTTGCAGAGCGGCATCGAGCAGGCGACCGCGCGGATCGCCGAGGCCGTGCGCGAGGACCCCGAGCGGCAGGGCATGGGCACCACCCTGACAGCCCTGCTCTTCGCCCGCACCGGAAGCTGCCTCGCCCTGGCCCACGTCGGCGACTCCCGCGCCTACCTCTACCGGGAGGGGGTGCTCAAGCAGATCACCCGCGACGACACCTTCGTGCAGATGCTCGTCGACCAGGGCCTGATCACCCCCGACCAGGCCGCGAGCCACCCCCGCCGGGCCGTGGTCACCCAGGCGTTGCAGGGCGGCGAGGTCTCCCCAGCGTACGCGACCATGGTGCCCCGGGCCGGCGACCGCTGGCTGCTGTGCAGCGACGGCCTGTCCAACGTGGTACGTCCGGACACCCTCGCCGAGGTGCTGGCCGGGCACCCGGACCGCGACGAGTGCGCCCGGCGGCTGATCGACCTGGCGCTGCGCGCCGGCGGTCCGGACAACGTCACCGTCGTCATCGCCGACGTGGTCGCCGAGGACTGACCCGCCGCCCGCCCGTCGCCCGCCTGCCCGCCCGCCTGCCTGTCGGCCGCCTGCCGGTTGGCCGCCGCCATGTCGGCGACATGGCGGTATCCGGGGCCCCGGGACACCCCCATGTCGCCGACATGGTGAGCCCGACCCGGCCGGGCGGGCCTGCCGCCGAGCCCGGGCCGGCCCGGGGCCCGGCCCGGCGGGGCCGGGGTCAGCGGGGCCGGGGTCAGCGGGGCCGGGGTCAGCGGGGCCGGGGTCAGCGGCGGCGGGGGGCCGCCCGGCGGGTCGGCTCGGCCGTGGTCGGGTCCTCCGGCCAGGGGTGGCGGGGGTAGCGCCCCCGCAGCTCCGCGCGGACCTGCGGATAGCCCGTGCGCCAGAACGACGCGAGGTCGGCGGTGACCGCCACCGGCCGACCGGCCGGGGAGAGCAGGTGCAGCAGCACCGGCACCCGGCCGCCGGCGACCCGGGGCGCGTCGGCCCAGCCGAACGTCTCCTGGAGCTTCACCGCGAGCACCGGGGCCGCCGGGTCGGCGTAGTCCACCCGGACCCGGGAGCCGCTGGGCACGGCGATCCGCTCCGGGGCCAGATCGTCCAGCCGGGCCGCCAGCGACCAGGGCAGCAGCCGGCGCAGCGCGGCGACGACGTCGACCCGGGCCAGGTCGGCGCGGCGGCGGGCGGCGGCCAGCTCCGGGCCCAGCCAGTCGGCCACGCCGGCCAGCAGCGCGTCGTCGGTCACGTCCGGCCAGTCCGGCCCGAGCGCGTGCCGGCAGAACGCCATCCGCTCGCGTAGCGCCCGCGCGGCCGGCGACCAGGTCAGCAGCGCGAGGCCGTCGCGGCGCAGCCCGTCGCGCAGCGCGGCGGCCACCAGCTCCGGCCCGGGGCGGGCCAGCGGTCGGGCGACCAGCTCGATCGCGCCGAGGCGGACCACCTCCCGGGCCACCACGTCCCCGCCGGACCAGGCCACCTCCCGCCCGGAGCGCAGCAGCGGACCGCCGGCCTCCCGCGCCGTCGCCTCGTCCAGGCCGGCGGCCAGCCGCACCCGGGCGGTCGGCGCGCCGGGGGACCGGTCGGCCACCGCGACGGCCAGCCACGCCGTGCCGGCCAGCGCCGACCCCGGGGCCAGCTCCGCCGCGGTGCCGCCCGCCATCAGGTACGTCGACCCGCCGGCCCGCCGGAGGCGGGCCAACCGCTCCGGGTACGCCAACCCGACCACCAGCCCGGCGGCCAGCTCGTCGGGCAGCGGGGGCGTCGGGGTGGTCGCCCCGGTGGGCAGGGCGGCGCGCAGCCGGCGGGTCTCGGCGCGCCAGCGGGCGGTGGCCGCCGGATCCGTGCCCGCCCGCAGCCGCCGCCACGCGGCGGTCAGGTCGTCGCCCGGCCCGGCGACGGTGTCGTCGGCGAGCAGCGCGACGACCGCGGCGGCCCGGTCCGCGCCGACCACCGGCGCGCCGTCCAGCAGCGCCCGGGCCAGCCGGGGGTGCGTCCCGGCCCCGGCGATGGCCCGCCCCCGGTCGGTGATCCGGCCCGCCGCGTCCAGGGCGCCGAGGGTGGTCAGGGTGTCCCGGGCGACCGTCATGGCGGCGGCCGGCGGCGGGTCCGGCAGGGCCAGCCCGGTGCCGTCCGGGTCGCCCCAGGCGGCCAGCTCCAGGGCGAAGCCGGTGAGGTCGGCGGTGGCGATCTCCGGCTCCGGCTGGGCGGCGAGCCGGGCGTGCGTCGCCTCCGACCAGCAGCGGTAGACGTGCCCGGGTGCCTCCCGGCCGGCTCGGCCGGCCCGCTGGGTCGCCGCCGCCCGGGACACCGGCACGGTGACCAGCGCCCCCAGGCCCCGGGACAGGTCCACCCGGGGCACCCGGGCCAGCCCGGCGTCGACCACCACCCGGACCCCGGGCACGGTCAGGCTGCTCTCCGCCACGGCGGTGGCCAGCACCACCCGCCGCCGGCCGGCGGGGCGCAGCGCGGCGTCCTGCTCGGCGGCGCGCAGCCGCCCGTGCAGCGGCAGCAGGTCCACGGTGCCCCGCAGGGCGGCCAGCCGACCGGTCACGGCGGCGATCTCGCCCACCCCGGGCAGGAAGGCCAGCACGTCCCCGTCGTGCTGGGCGAGCGCCCGGCGCACGGTGGCCGCCACGTGGTCCAGCAGCGCCGGGTCGACCCGGCCGGAGGCGGTCACGGGGGCCGGGCGGGGCGGCGGGGCCCAGACCCGGGCCACCGGGTGCAGCGCGGCCTCCGCCCGCACCACCTCGGCCGGCGTGCCTCCGGTGCCGAGCAGCGCGGCGAAGCGGCCCGCGTCCGGGGTCGCCGACATGGCCAGCAGCCACAGGTCCGGGCGCAGGGTCTCGCGCGCCTGCGCGGTGAACGCCAGCGCCAGGTCGGCGTCGAGCTGCCGCTCGTGGCACTCGTCGAGCAGCACCGCGCCGACGCCGGGCAGCTCCGGGTCGCGGTGCAGCCGGCGTACCAGCAGGCCGGTGGTGACCACCTCGACCCGGGTGGCGGCGCTGACCCGGCGCTCGCCGCGCACCGCGTACCCGACCCGGTCGCCGACCCGCTCGCCGAGCAGGGCGGCCATCCGGTGCGCCGCCGCGCGGGCGGCCACCCGGCGCGGCTGGGCGAGCACCACCCGGCCGGCGACCGCCCCGGCCACGGCCAGCGGGGCCAGGGTGGTCTTCCCCGTGCCGGGCGGCGCGACCAGGACCGCGCCGCCGGCCGCGCGCAGGGCGTCGAGCAGCGCCGGTAGCGCGGGGCGGACCGGCAGGTCGAGGGTTACGTCGGCGAGCACCGTCCTACTGTCGCACCGGGCCGCCGGGCGTCAGCGGGGGCGTACGGCGTCGAGGCCGGCGACGAACGCGTCCCACGCCCCCGGGGCGAAGACCAGCGCGGGGCCTTCGCGGTCCTTGGAGTCGCGGACCGCGACCCGACCGTCGGCTGTGGCCACCTCGACGCAGTTGCCGTTGCCGCTGCTGCGGCTGCTGGTCCGCCAGGCCGCCCGGGACAGGTCGAGCGCGGTCATCCCCGTACCTCTCGTCTTTCTGCTGGCGCGCCGCGATGCGGTCACGCAAAGTTACGAGAAGCCTCCTCCAGGCGGGTCAACGAATCCGCCGGACTGAGCGCCATCCGGCACAGCTTCTCGTGCAACAGGCTATACCCGCGCACATGATCGGCTTCCTCCAGAGCCAGTCCCATCGTGAGGTTATCCAGGTAAACCACGGATGCGTCGGCGTCGTCGGAAAAGCCCAGGATGACGTAGGGAGTGGTCATCGCCGGGTGCCCGCCGGCCGCGAACGGAAGTACCTGCACCGTGACGTTCGGTAGTTGTGCGACGTGGTGGATGTGGGCCAGCTGCTCGGCCATCGCCGCCGGTTCGCCGACCGGCCGCAGCAGCACCGCCTCGTTGAGCACCACCGACAGCTCGACGGGGTTCTCCCGGTGCAACACGTCCTGCCGGCGCAGCCGGGCGGCGACCTTGCGCTCGATGCGTTCCTCCCCGGCGGTCAGCCGGTAGATCGCCCGGGCGTACGCCTCGGTCTGGAGCAGGCCGGGCACGGCCTCGGCCTCGTACGTGCGCAGCGACGCCGCCTCGGCCTCCAGCCCGACGTAGAACTCGAACCACTCGGGGAGCACGTCGCTGTAGTTCTGCCACCAGCCGCGCTGCTGCGCGCCCCGGGCGATCTCGATCAGCGCCTCGGCGTCGGCCCCGGTGACCTGGTAGAGGGCCAGGGCGGCCCGGACGTCGCGGGGCTTGATGCCGATCTGGGCGTTCTCGATGCGGGAGAGGTTGCTCTTGGACATGTCGAGTTGGCGGGCGGCGACGTCGAGGGTCATCCCGGAGCGCTCGCGCAGGTGGCGCAGCTCGCGGGCGATACGACGGCGGCGGACGGTCGGGCTGGCGGTCACCCTCCGAGTCTGTCACGCCAAGATCCCCAGGTCGTTCGGACACGGAGTGCAACTGTCGAAAGTGGGAGTTGCGTTGCAACCCGCTGACGTGCATCCTTTCACCCGGCGTCGATCAGTTGTGGACAATCCGTTCGGGAGGCTCGTGTGCTCACCGCCGACGAGTTCTATCTGATCGCCCACAACGACAGCCGGGGCAAGCCCAAGCTGCATCCCAGCGCGGCGGGCATCGGCCTGGCGGCGGCCCTGCTCGGCGAGTTGGTCCTGTTCGGACAGGTCACCGTCGCCGCCGGGAACGTGACCGTCGTCGACCGCCGCCCGCCCGCCGACGCCCTGGCCCACACCGTCCTGGACCAGTTGGTCGGCGAGTCCCAGCACCAGTCGGTGCGCACCTGGCTGAGCTTCCTCGGCCAGAGCGCGGCGACCTCGGTGGCGGAGCGGCTGGCCCGCGCCGGCGTGCTGCGCCGGCAGGAGAACCGCCGCCTGCTGCGCACCACCGTCAGCTACGTCCCGATCGACCTCAACGCGGTGGCCTGGCCGGCGACCCGGCTGCGGGCCCTGCTCGACCGGCCGGAGCCCCCGACCGTGCCGGACGCGCTGCTGCTCGGCCTGGTCGCCGCCGCCGGCCTCACCCGCGAGGTGCTGTGGAGTGCCGGCCCCCGCGCCCACCACCGGCTCAGTGTTCTCATCCCGGCGTTGCCCCCGCCCCTGAAGGAGCTCGTCGCGCACACCGAGGCCGCCGTCGGCGCGGCCGTGCTGCGCGGCATGCCCTGACGGCCGCCGGCCCCTCACCCCTCCTCGAACCGGAGCAGTCGATGCCCCCCACGACTACATTCGAACGACCGAGCAACGTCTCCGACGCCCTGGCCCGTGGCCGCCTCGGCGTGCCGTCGGTGATCTTCTTCGTGCTGTCGGCGGCCGCGCCGCTGACCGTGGTGGCCGGCGTGGTCACCACCGGCTACGCCGTCACCGGCGTCACCGGGATGCCGCTGGCCTTCCTGGTGGTCGGCGCGGTCCTCGCCCTCTTCTCCGTCGGGTACGTGGCGATGGCCCGCCGGGTGGAGAACGCCGGGGCGTTCTACGCGTACGTCTCGCGGGGGCTGGGCCGCCCGGCCGGCGTCGGCGCGGCGTGGGTCGCCCTGCTGGCGTACAACGCGCTCCAGGTCGGGTTGTACGGCGCGGTCGGCGCGGCGGCGACGCCGGTGCTGGAGCGGCTGTTCGGCGCGTCGCCGGCCTGGTGGGTGGTGGCCCTGGTCGCGTGGGCCCTGGTCGCCGTGCTCGGCCTGCTGCGGGTCGACGTCAACGGCATGGTCCTGGCGGTGCTGCTGGTCGCCGAGATCGCGGTGATCCTCGTGTTCGACCTCGGGCAGCTCGGCCACCCGGCCGGCGGCTCGGTGAGCCTCGCCGCGCTGTCCCCGGACAGCCTGCTCGTCCCGGGGGCCGGCGCGCTGCTGGTGCTCGCCATGACCGGCTTCGTCGGCTTCGAGTCCTCCGTGGTGTTCAGCGAGGAGAGCCGGGACCCGAAGCGCACGGTCCCGATGGCCACGTACCTGTCGGTGGCGATCATCGCCGGGCTCTACGCCCTGTCGTCGTGGGCGATGACCGTGGCCGTCGGGCCGGACCAGATCTCGGCGCAGGCTGGCGAGCAGAGCGTCGAGCTGATCTTCAACCTGGCCGGGGCGCACCTCGGCGACACCGCCGTCACCATCGGGCAGGCGCTGTTCATGACCTCCGTGCTGGCCGCGATGATCTCGTTCCACAACACCACCGCCCGGTACGCGTTCGCGCTCGGCCGGGAGCGGGTGCTGCCGGCGGCGTTCGGGCAGACCTCGCCGCGCACCGGTTCGCCCCGGGTGGCCTCGCTCGCGCAGAGCGCCCTCGGCCTGCTGGTGATCGTGCTGTACGCGGTCAACGGCTGGGACCCGGTGCTCCAGCTCTTCTACTACGCCGGCTCCGGCGGCGGGTTCGGCGTGCTGCTGCTGATCGCCACCACGTCGATCGCGGTGATGGCCTACTTCGCCCGCACCCGGGCGCAGGAGAACCTGTGGCGGCGGCTGATCGCCCCGGGGCTGGCCGCCGTGGCGCTGGTCGCCATCATCACGGTGGCGGTGGACAACTTCGCCATCCTGCTCGGCGTCGCCCCCGACTCCGCGCTGCGCTGGGCCGTCCCGGCCGCGTACCCGGTGGCCGCGCTGGTCGGCGTGCTCTGGGCGCTGGTGCTGCGCAACAGCCGGCCCGACGTCTACGCCCGGATCGGGCTGGGCGCGGAGAGCGCCACCCTGCTGGCCGCCCAGGGCTTCGACGGCGAGCCGGCCCGCGTGGGCGCGGGGGCGCACAGGTGAGCGACGTACGCATCGAGCGGCTCGGCCCGGCCGAGACCCGGCTGGTGGCCGAGCGGATCGCCGAGGCGTTCCTGGTGTTGCCGGCGACCCACTGGCTCGTGCCGGACGCCACGCGCCGCCGGGCCGTGCTGGCCGACAACTTCGAGATCCTGGTGGGCCACGCCATGGCGCACGGCCAGGTGCACGCCACGGCCGACCGGTCGGGGGTCGCGGTGTGGTTCCCGCAGACCGGCGACGACGTCCCGCCACCGGTGGACTACGACGCCCGGCTGGCCGCCGCGTGCGGCGCGTGGGTCGACCGGTTCCGCCACCTCGACGACCTGTTCGCCGCCAGCCACCCGCACGACGGGCACCACCACCTGGCGTTCCTCGCGGTCACGCCCGACCGGCAGGGGCGGGGGATCGGTTCGGCGCTGCTGCGCCACCACCACGCCTGGCTGGACGCCAACGGCGTGCCCGGCTATCTGGAGGCGAGCAGCGAGATCGGCCGGGACCTGTACGCCCGGCACGGCTACCGGCCCCGGGAGGTCTTCCGGCTGCCGGACGGCACCCCGTTCTTCCCGATGTGGCGGGAGCCGGCGACGACCGGCTGAGGAGCCGACACGCGAGGGGGCCCGGCGCACGCGCGCGCCGGGCCCCCTCGTCTTTCGTGCGGGCGGGCCTAGTAGGTGCCGTCGAGCTGGCCCCGCAGCTTGGTCAGCGCCCGGGCGAGCAGCCGGGACACGTGCATCTGCGAGACGCCGATCTGCTCGGCGATCTGCGACTGGGTCAGGTTGCCGTAGAAGCGCAGCGTGAGGATCTTCTGCTCGCGCTCGTCGAGCGTGGCGAGCGCCGGGCCGAGGGCGACCCGGAGCTCGGCCAGCTCGAACTCGTTGTCCTCGCCGCCGAGCATGTCGCCCAGCTCGGTGGCCCGGTCGCCGTCGCCGGTCGGGGTGGACAGCGACACCGCGTTGTAGGCGCGGGCGCCCTCCAGGCCCTCCAGGACCTCTTCCTCGGTGAGCTTGAGGTGGGCGGCGATGTCGGCGACCGTGGGGGAGCGGCCCAGCGTCTGGAGCAGGGAGCTGTTGGCGTCGGAGATCGCCAGGCGCAGCTCCTGGAGGCGGCGCGGGACGCGGATGTCCCAGGTGCGGTCGCGGAAGTGCCGCTTGAGCTCGCCGATGATGGTCGGGATGGCGTAGCCGGCGAAGTCGACGCCGCGCGACGGATCGAACTTGTCGATGGCCTTGATCAGGCCGACGGCGGCGGTCTGCGCGAGGTCGTCGGTCGGCTCGCCCCGCCCGCTGTAGCGGTGGGCCAGGTGGTTGGCCAGGGGAAGCCAGGCCTCGATCGCCCGGTCCCGCATCGCGGCGCGCGACGGGTGGTTGGCGGGCAGTGCCGCCATCGCGTTGAGCAGATCGGCGGCGCTGTCGGTGAGCGCACGCGGATCGAGCTTGGCCGTGGACTCCGGCGCTGTGGTCGTCTGCTCGCTGGTCGTTGGCGCGGTCATGGGTGGTCCTCCCTGCACCTCGTCCGCGGATAAAGACGTGACGCTTTGGTTTAGCTTCAGATGGTCCGTTCGGGACTCACCTTAGCCTGATCGGCCTCCAGAAATCTAGCCGAAAGTACGATGTACTTAAGGTGTGTTCGACAACAAAACCCCCAAAAAGGGCAGCAACGTACGAATCTGTGATCGCGATTACCGGTTCCAGGTCGGTTATGGGTCCGAACTGTCGGCTTTCCGTCGTTGTCCCGCGTGCGGGACGGCCCGTAGCGTCGCGGGGAACCTTCCCCCGCCCGGAGGCGCCGTGCTCGACCCCGCCGACCCGCACCTCGTCGTGCACAGCCGCATGGTCTACCTCTGCTGGCTGCCGGCGGCCCCGGACGCGGTCGTCGCCCTACTGCCGGCCGGCCTGCGCGCCGGGGCGGACCCCCACGTCTTCATGAACCAGTACGTGGTCGACGACGAGACCCAGACCTCCGGCCTCGGCGCATACTCGCTGACCTACCTCGGCATCTGCGTCGCCGGCCAGGGCGCCCCGGGCGGCTGGTGGACGCACTACCTCTGCTCCAGCCCCCGGATGCGCGGCTATGCCGCCGCGCGCGGCGCACCCGTCGGGGCCGGGCACACCTGGCTGGAGCGGCGCGGCGACACGCTGGTGGCGCAGACTGAGGTCGACGGCATGCCGCTGATCCGCACCCGGGTCCACGTCGGCCACACCGGTCACCTCATCCGCAGCGGCCACCACCGCTACGTGACCGCCCGCGACGGGGAGCTGACCGGCGGCGTCCACCCGTACGTGGCCGAACCGGTGACGCCGTTCGAGGTGGAGTCCGTCGACTTCCTCGACCCCGACCACCCCGTCCACGCGCTGCGCCCGGCCAACCCGCTGACCATCACAGAGGGCTTCTACTCGCCGCGCGCCTCCTTCGCGTACCCGGGCGGGCCGGGCGGGTACGCGCCCGCTCACCAGGTGCCGGATCGGCGCGCCCGCAGTGGCCTGCCGTCCGGGTCGTAGACCAGCCGGTACGCCGGCAGCGCCCAGGCCCGGGTGTACCACGGCAGCCGCTCGGGGCGGTGCGGGCGCAGCCGGCCCGGCGGTCGCGGGCCCACCCGCCCCGAGTCGTGCCAGCGCTGCAGCGCGTCGGCCGCCGAGGTGATCGCCCGGACCGCCGAGGCCGGGTCGAGCAGGTCGGCGTCCCCGCCGCCGTCCGGGTCCCGGTCCAGGTGTTCCCGCCACAGCCGCAGCCGCAGGTCCCGGGCGAAGCGGCGGGCCCCGTCGCCCAGCCCCGCCGGGTCCAGCGGGGCGCGGTCGTCCCGGGTCTCGTCGAGCACGGCGCAGGACAGCTCGCTGTCGTGGGTCCAGGAGCGGCGGTTGAAGTTGTCGCTGCCGACACTGGCCCACACGTCGTCGACCACGCACACCTTGGCGTGCACGTAGACCGGGTCGCCCGCGTGGTTCTCCACGTCGAAGACGTGCACCCGGTCGGGCGCGGCCTTCCCGCACAGCGCGAGCGCCTGCTCCCGCCCCACCAGGTTCGGCGGCAGCGCGAACCGGCCGTCGACGTCGGGGTGCCGGGGGACCACCGCCACCAGGTGCAGCTCCGGGTTGTCCCGCAGCGCCCGGGCGAACAGGTCGGCCACCTCGGTCGACCAGAGGTACTGGTCCTCCAGGTAGATCAGCCGGCGGGCCCGGCGTACCGCCTTGGTGTAGCCGCGCGCCACCGTCCGCTCGCCGTCGGGGGCGAAGGAGTAGCGCGGGCGCACCGCCGGATAGGTGCGCAGCACCTGGATCCGGTGCGGGCCGCACGGCGGCGGGTCGGCCGGCTGGTCGGGCAGCGGGTCCGGGCGCAGGTCCGACCCGCGCAGCCGGTCCCGCAGGTAGGCCAGAGGGTTCTCCGAGTCCAGCGGCATCGGGTCGGTCCACCGCTCGCGGAACGTGGTGTCCAGCGCGCCGACCACCGGCCCGCGCAGCGCGAGCTGCACGTCGTGCCAGGGCGGGTGGTCGCCGTACCGGGGCGACATCAGCACGGCCTGCCGGTCGCCGCGGTGCTCGGCGTCGTCGCGGCGGCTGTGGCACAGGTCGATCCCACCGGCGAAGGCGACGTCGCGTTCCGGGTCCTCGGGATGGCGCAGCACGACGAGCTTCTGGTGGTGCGAGCCGCCCCGGCGGACCCGCTGGTCGAGCAGCACCTCGCCGCCGGCCGCGCAGATCGTCTCGCTGAGGCTGCGGTTCTCCGCCTCGCTGAACGACAGGGCGTCGAGGTGCGAGCGCCACAGCAGGCCCTTGACCACCACCCCGCGCTGGGCGGCCTGGCTGAACAACTGGGCGACGGTCGGGCCGTCCGGGCGCATCAGCTCGTCGGGGTCGCCGCGCCAGTCGGTGAAGAACAGATGGTCGCCGGCCCGCAGCGCCTCCACCTCGCTGACCAGCCGGTCAAAGTAGGCCGAGCCGTGAATCAGCGGCTCGGCGAGGTTTCCGGTCGTCCAGACGGGTATCCGTGAGACCGGGTTGGCGCGTTCGGCCGCGGTGAGGAACCAGTCCCGCATCGGCACGCTCCAGCTCCCGAGGTCGACAACGTCCTCACCGTAGGACCCCCGCGCCGGGTCCGCACGCCGACCGGCACCCCCGGTGACCTGGCCGACGATCCGCGCGGAGCCACATCCGAGATAGCGAAGCGCACACCGAGGAGGCCGCACGATGCCCGCCGAGCCGACCGATGTCATGACCGAGCAGCACGAACAGCCGGTGGAGGGTGAGCGGGGGGCGCTCGTCGCCGTGTTGGTGATGGTGCTGCTGGGGGTGGCGGGGATCTTCGCGGTCTCCTGACCGGCAGCCATTTCGGGTACGCCGACGGGCGTCACCGGGGACAACCCCGGTGACGCCCGGCACGGCCCGCGTCAGGGGCGCTCGCCCTGCCCGCCGGTGTGCGGCAGCCGCTCGGCCGGGACCACCCCGAGCCGCCCGGCCTGGAAGTCCTCGAACGCCTGGATCAGCTCGTCCCGGGTGTTCATCACGAACGGCCCGTAATGGGCCACGGGCTCCCGGATGGGCTGCCCGCCCATGATGTAGAGCTCCAGGGCGGGGGCGTTCGAGTCCTGCGTCGCGTCGGCGGTCACCCGCAGCGCGTCGCCCGGACCGTGGACGGCGAGCTGCCCGGTGTGGAACGGCCTGCGCTCGGTGCCGACCGTGCCGCGCCCGGCGAGCACGTAGACCAGGGCGTTGAAGTCGGCCCGCCAGGGCAGGCTCAGCTCGGCCCCGGGCTGCACCGTCACGTGGGCGATGGTGATCGGGGTGTGCGTCGAGCCCGGCCCCTGGTGCCCGGCGACCTCACCGGCGATGACCCGGATCAGCGCCCCGCCGTCCGGCGTGGTGAGCAGCGCCGACTCCTTGCCGCGGATGTCCTGGTAGCGCGGCGGCTTCATCTTCGCCACCTTCGGCAGGTTGACCCAGAGCTGGAGGCCGTGGAACAGGCCGCCGCTGACCACCAGGTGCTCCGGCGGGGCCTCGATGTGCAGCAGGCCGCTGCCGGCCGTCATCCACTGGGTGTCGCCGTCGGTGATCGTGCCGCCGCCGCCGAGCGTGTCCTGGTGGTCCATGATCCCGTCGATCATGTAGGTCACCGTCTCGAAGCCCCGGTGCGGGTGCCACGGGGTGCCCTTCGGCTCGCCCGGGGCGTAGTCGACCTCGCCCATCTGGTCGAGGTGGATGAACGGGTCCAGCTCGTGCATCGGCACCCCGGCGAAGGCCCGGCGGACGGGGAAGCCCTCGCCCTCGTAGCCGCTGGGGGCGGTGGTCAGCTTGCGGACCGGACGGTAGCGGGTGGACTCGTCGAGCCGGGGCAGGCGGGGCAGGACGAGAACGTCGTCGACCGTGATGGCGGGCATCTCGAACTCCTTTACTCGCGGGGGGTGGACGAGGCGTCGCGGTCGGCGCGCAGCCGCCGGCCGAGGCGTTCGAAGACCCGGGTCAGGCAGGCGACCTCGGCGTCGTCGAGGTCGTCCATCAGGTGGGCGCGCACGGAGCGCAGGTGGTGCGGCGCGGCCTCGCGCAGCGCCAGCAGCCCGGCGGCGGTGAGCACCGCCTCGCTGCCGCGCCCGTCCTCGGCGCACGACTGCCGGGCCACCAGGCCGCGCTTCTGCATGGTGGTGATCTGGTACGTCAGCCGGCTGGGCGAGAAGACCAGTCGACCGGCCAGCTCGCCCATGCGCAGCCGCTGCCCCGGCGCCTCGGAGAGCAGCACCAGCACGTGGTAGTCGGCGAAGCTCAGCTCGCTGTCGGCCCGCAGGTCGTCCTCGAGCTGGGTGAACAGCCGCTGGCTCGACTCGATGTAGGCCCGCCAGCAGGCCATCCGCTCGCTGTCCAGGCTCTCCGTCATGCCGCAACAGTAGCACTCTTTCAAATTTTGACAAGTGACCAGGAGTGGGGGTGAGCTGTGCTACTTTCCGTTCCTGCGGCGCTTCGCTTCGGATTTGAAGGAGAAACGCCGGGCGGCCCCGGGCGGCGGCTGACAGACTGCTGGACCATGGACGACGTACGCCTGGCCGCCCCCGGGGTGCTGCTGCGCCCCTGGCGCGCGGCCGACGCCCCCGCCGTGCTGGCCGCCCTGCGCGACCCGGCCGTGACGACCTGGAACCCGCAGGGCGACATGGACGAGGCGCGGGCGCGCGAGTGGGTACGCCGCCGGGCCGACTGGTCCGCCGGGGACCACGCCTCCCTCGCCGTCGCCGACCCCGGCGACACCGCGCTGCTCGGCTCGGTGTCGCTGAGCGGCATCGGCGGCGGTCACGCCAACATCGGCTACTGGACCGTCCCCGCCGCCCGGGGGCGGGGCGTGGCCACCGCCGCCGTCCGGCGGCTCACCGGCTGGGGCTTCGCCATGCTCGGCCTGCACCGCGTCGAGCTGTTCCACGCGGTGGCCAACCCCGCCTCCTGCCGGGTCGCCGAACGGGCGGGCTACCCCCTCGAAGGCACCCTGCGCGAGTCGCACCGCTACGGCGACGGCCGCCGCCACGACGAGCACCTGCACGCCCGCCTGGCCACCGACCCCTGACCGACCCGCCCGGGGCCGTCCCGCCGGGGGTGGGCTGGGCGGGTGGCCGGCTCATGTCGGGCGGGTGGGGGTGTCCCGGGGGTGCGGATGCCGCCATGTCGCCGACATGGAGTCGATCATCGCCGGGGCGGGCCAGGATCGGTCAGGGGCGGGCGCGGGCCCAGGTGAGGAAGCGGTCGGCCAGGCCGCCGGGCGGGGTGGCCGGGTGCAGGGCGGTCAGGTGCTCCCTCGCCTCCTCCCGCAGCACCGCGAGGTAGACCAGCAGCGAGGTGCGGTCGCCCCGGTATTCGGACAGCAGCGACAGCCGGGCCGCGCCGCAGGGCCACGGAACGCCGCAGCGCCCGCACAGCCACACGGGGCGTACCGGCAGGTGGGGGCGCGGGCGCGGCATCAGCGGTACCGCAGCGCGACGGCGCGCGCCTCCTCGTCGGTGACCGGCAGGAACCACAGGAAGCGTCGGACGATCTCCGGCGGGGTCGGCCCGTCGGGCTGGCCCCGCAGGTCGCGGATCGCCGGGCGGAGGAACAGGGTGAACGCCGCCAGCAGGACGGCGCGCAGGCTGTCGTCCAGGGGCAGGGCCCGCCAGGTCGGGCAGGGGAACGGCTCGCCGTCGTGCACGCACCGCCAGGCGGGCCGCCCCGCGCAGTGCAGCTCCAGGTCGACCGGCACGTCGGCGGGGCGCACCGCAGACGCCGCCTCCCCCGCGTCGCGCCGTTCTGGCTTCTCCGCGTCGAGCCGCACCGCCTTCTCCGCGTCGAGCCGCTCTGGCGCGATCGACCCCGGCTCGCGTCCTGTGTGGTGTGTCATGGCGTCTCCCGGTCCCGTCGATCCGCGCCCTTCGACACCCCAACTTGCCGTGTGTAAGCGGACAGGAACAGCCCGTGCTGGCTATGGTGCGCAGACATCCCACACGACCACGGGGGAGACCATGAACGATGCGTTGCGCCTCGCCCTGCGCGACAGCGGGCACTCGATCGAGTCACTCGCCGCCCGGCTGGGCGTCGACCGCAAGACGGTCGCCCGCTGGCTGAACGAGGACCGCATACCCCACGCCCGGCACCGGGTGGCGGCGGCCGAGGCGCTCGGGCAGCCCATCCGGGACATCTGGCCGGACACGTCGAGACGTCGCTACCCCATGGCGTGGTTCCGGCCGTGGCAGGAGATGGAGCGGGAGGCGGTGTCGCTGCGGTCGTACCAGTCGATGGTGGTGCCGGGCCTGCTCCAGACGGAGGGCTACGCCCGCGCGGTGCTCGGCGGCACGGGCCTGATCGCCCCGGGCGACGTCGAGCAGCACCTCGCCAACCGGCTGGCCCGCCAGGACATCCTGCGCCGCGACGACCCGCCCCGCCTCACGGCGGTCATCGACGAGGGGGCGCTGCGCCGCCCGGTCGGCGGCCCGGAGGTCATGCGCGGGCAACTGGAGGCCCTGGTGGCGGCCTGCGCGGCCCCGCACGTCCGCGTGCACGTCGTGCCGGCGACGGTCGGCGCGTACGCTGGGCTCAACGGTCCGTTCGTGCTCGCGGTGGGGCCGGAGCTGCGGACGGCGGGCTATGTGGACACTCAGCTCGACGGGCAGCTCGTCACCGACCCGGAGGACGTCGCGGCCCTGCTGACCGTCTGGGAGAACGTGCGCGGCGAGGCGCTCTCCCACTGGCAATCGGCCGACCTACTCGGGGAGATGGCGAAAGCATGGACCTGACTGGCGCGCGGTGGCGCACGAGCACCCGCAGCAGCGGCAACGGCGGCGACTGCGTCGAGGTCGCCGACAACCTGCCCGGCGTGGTGCTGGTGCGGGACAGCAAGGACCGGGCCGGCGCGACGCTCACCTTCGCGCCCGCCGCGTGGCGCGGCTTCGTCGCGCGGGCGGGTTCCGTCGAGCGGGCGAGGCGCGCCGGCTGACCCGGACTCTCCGACCTGGCGTGCCCCGGCCCGCCCCGCCCCGCCCCGGCCTGCCCCGGCCCGCCCCGCCCCGCCCCGGGCCCGCGCGTCATGTCGGCGACATGGCGGTATCCCGGCCGCCCGGATACCGCCATGTCGCCGACACGGAGTCGATCTCGGGCGGGGCGGCTGCCGGATGCCGGCCTGGCCCCGGATGCCGGCTTGGCCCCGGATGCCGGCCCCGCACCGGACACCGGCCTGGCGGGGTGGACGCCGGGCCGCGGGGCGGGGCGGCTGGCCCCCGGACGACGGCCCGCCCCCGGCACGCCGGGCGGCCCCGGGGGAGTCCCCGGGGCCGCCGGTGGGCGGTCAGGTCACCGCTCAGCGGGCGGTCGCGCCCGTCGGCGTCATGTGCATCCGGCCGAGCAGCTGCCGGGCCTGGTCGGCCACGCCGGCGTCGACGGTGACCGCGTACTGGGCGGCGCGCAGCGAACTCGCCGAGGTGAAGTCCCGCTGGCCCCCGCTCATCGCGTGCGCCACCGCGCCGAACACGGCCCCCCAGATCGCGCCGATCACCAGCCCGACCAGGATCACCGCGATCCAGCTACCGGCGGTGAAGATGCCGAACAGCAGGCCGATGAACAGGCCGAACCAGGCGCCCGTGCCGGCGCCGATCAGGGCCGCGCGGCCCGTGGTCAGTCGGCCGAGCACCGTCTCGACGAGGGTCAGGTTCGTCCCCACGATGGCGGTGTGCTCCACCGGGAACCGGTTGTCGGCCAGATAGTCCACCACCCGCTGGGCGGACGGATAGTCCGGGTACGACCCGATCGTCACCGTCGGCGCGCCCACCTGCGGGCCGTGGCCGTCGCCAGCGGGCGCGGCGGGTCGGCCCGCCGGGCCGTACGGGAGGTTGTTCGCGCCCGGCATTCCGGGTTGCCAGGCCGCAGTCGAAGTCGTGGGTCTGGTCATGGTGTCCTCCTTCGTCGACCACCCGCCTTCCCCCGGCCGGCGAGCGGTAACGTCGCCGTCCCCGGCGAATGCTGCTCGGCCCGGCCGGGTAGGCACCGGCGTGGACAGCGGACGGATCAGCGAACACGGCTTCCTGGCCGACGGCCGCAGCGCGGCCCTGGTCGACCGGGCCGGCTCGGTCAACTGGTGGTGCCCGGCGCGGTTCGACGCCCCGTCGGTCTTCGGCCGGCTGCTCGACGACGACGCGGGGCACTGGTCGATCAGCCCCGCCGGGGCCGGGTTCACCAGCGAACGCTCCTACCTGGACGACACGCTGGTGCTGCGTACCGTCTTCACCACCGACGGCGGGTCGGTCGCGGTGACGGACGCGCTCGCGCTGGAGCCCGGCGCGCGCGGCCACGACATCGGCCGGCGTTCGCCGCGCGTCCTCGCCCGGCTGGTGGAGGGCGTCTCCGGCGCGGTGCCGGTGCGGCTGACCTACCGGCCCCGCTTCGAGTACGGCCGGGTCGCCGCGTACCTGGTCGCGCACCCCGGGGGGCTCGACGCCACCGCCGGGGCGGCGAAGCTGCGGCTGCGCGGCGACGTGCCGCTGACCTGCGGCGAGAGCGAGGCCACCGCCACGTTCACCGTCCGGGCCGGCGAGTCCTACGGCTTCACCCTGGGGTACGCGCCGACGTACGACGGCGGGGACCCGGTGACGCCGGAGGCGGCGGCGACGGTGGCGGAGGCGGCGGCCGGCTGGCGCTCGTGGGCGGGGCTGCACCCGTACCAGGGCCGCTGGCCGGAGCCGGTGCGGCGCAGCGCGTTGGTCGTGCAGGGCATGACGTACCAGCCCAGCGGCGCGATCGTCGCGGCGGCGACCACCTCGCTGCCGGAGGCGCTGGGTGGGGACCGCAACTACGACTACCGCTTCGTCTGGGTGCGGGACTTCAGCCTGACCCTGCGGGCGCTGTGGCGGGCGGCCTGCCCCGACGAGGCCAACCGGCAGTTCGCCTGGGTGGCGCGGGCGATGGGCCGCATCGGCAACCAGCCGGTGCCCATCATGTACGGCGTCGAGGGGGAGCGGGACCTCACCGAGCACCCCCTCGACCACCTCGCCGGGTACGCCGACAGCCGGCCCGTCTTCGTCGGCAACGACGCGTGGCGGCAGCGGCAGACCGACGTGCTCGGGGAGATCCTCGACGCGGCGTGGCTGATGCGCCACTACCTCGACCCGATGGACCCGGAGGTGCACCAGCTCCTGCGGGCCCTGGCCGACCAGGCGGTCGCCGACTGGCACCGACCCGACGCCGGGATGTGGGAGGCCCGTGATGCCGAGCGGCACTACGTGTCGTCGAAGGTGCAGTGCTGGACCGCCCTGGACCGGGCGGTGCGCTTCGGGCCCCGCCTCGGCGACGCCGCCGACGTGGCCCGCTGGGCGGCCGCCCGCGACGCCGTCCGCGCGGCGGTGCTGCGGCGGGGGTGGAACGAGCGCGTCGGCGCGTACACCGGGGCTTTCGACTCCCCCGACCTGGACGCCTCGGTGCTGCTCATGCCGCTGGTGGGGTTCCTGCCCGCCGACGACCCCCGGATGCGCGCCACCATCGACGTCGTCGAGGCCCGGCTGTCCCACGACGGCCTGCTGCGGCGGTGGGACGGCGACCCGGCGGGCTTCGTCATCTGCTCGTTCTGGCTGGTGGGCTGCCTGGCCCTGGCCGGGGAGGTGGACCGGGCCGAGCGGCTGTTCGAGTCCCTCGCCGGCCGGGTCAACGACCTGGGCCTGTTCGCCGAGCAGATCGACCAGGCCACCGGGGAGCAGCTCGGCAACTTCCCGCAGGCGTTCTCGCACATCGGCCTGATCAACGCCGCTGGGCACCTGACGGAGGCGACCGCCGGCCGGAAACAAGCCGACGCCGACGTCGACGCCGATGGGCGGCGACGTGCAACGGGTGCGGACCGCCCGCGCCAGACCGTGCCGACGGGCACGGCACGACCGGAGGGAGCACGCTGATGACCGGACGGCTCGACGGGAGGACGGCCCTGATCACCGGCTCGGACTCGGGGATCGGGCAGGCCAGCGCCATCGAGTTCGCCCGCGAGGGCGCCGACGTGGTGGTGCACTACCTGCACGACCGGCAGGGGGCCGAGCACACCCGGGACCGGGTGGAGCGGGCCGGCCGGCGGGCGGTGGTGATGCGCTGCGACATCACCGACGAGCAGGACGTCGAGGCGATGTTCGATGCGGCCATCGCCGAGTTCGGCAGTCTCGACGTGCTGATCAACGACGCCGGGGTCGACGCCTCCGGCGTCCCCGTGGCGGACCTGGACACCGAGACGTGGGACCGGGCGATCCGGACCAACGTGTACGGGGCGTTCTTCTGCTCCCGGCGGTTCGTCCAGCACCGCCGCGACCAGGGCGGCCACGGGAAGATCATCAACATCACGTCGATCCACCAGGAGGTGGCCCGCGCCGGCGGCTCGGACTACGACACCAGCAAGGGGGCGCTGCTGGAGTTCGCCAAGAGCCTCGCGCTGGAGGTCGCCCCGATGCACCTCAACGTCAACAACATCGGGCCGGGGATGGTGCTCACCCCGTTCAACCAGAAGGCCATCGACGACCCGGCCTACCTGGAGGAGCAGGTGCAGTCGATTCCCTGGAAGCGGGCCGCCGAACCCGAGGAGATCGGCCGGCTGGCCGTCTTCCTGGCCAGCGACGACGCCGACTACGTGACCGGGTCGACGTACTTCATGGACGGCGGGCTCATGCAGAACCAGGGCCAGGGCGCCTGACCGGCGTCGCCCGCCCGTCCGACGGGTCCGGGCCCCGGCCCCGCGCTTCTCGCGCGGCGGCCGGGGCCCGGTGGTGGTGGTGCTGAGAAGGGGACCCCTCCATACCGGAGGCGTCAAGAGGGGTCCCTTTTCCTTGCTCAGTTGCAGCGGGAGCCGTTGAGGGTGAAGCCGCTGGGGGCGGGCAGCGAGGACCCGGAGAAGGTGCCCTGGAACCCGACGCTCACCGTGCCGTTGGCCGGCAGGCTGCCGTTCCAGGCCACGTTGCGGACGAGGAGCGTATCGCCGCTCTGGCTCCATTCGCCGTTCCAGCCGCTGGACAGCCGCACCCCGGCGCTGGCCGGGAAGCCGAAGCTGAGCGACCAGGCGTTGAGCGCGCCTCCGCCGTTGGTGATCCGCAGCTCGGCGGTGAACCCGCCGGCCCACGTGTTCGGGGTGAAGGTGACCGTGCACCCGCCGGCCGGGGGGTTCGTCGTCGGCGGCGCGGTGGTCGGCGGCGCGGTGGTCGGGGGCGCGGTGGTGGGCGGGGCGGTCGTCGGCGGGGCGGTCGTCGGCGGGGCGGTCGTCGGGAGCGGGCCGGCGGCGATCGCCAGGTCGTAGGCCCGCTGCGGGACGAACTGGCCGGCCGCGGCGATGCAGCCGTCGGCCTCGCCGGGCAGCTTCACCCACAGGAACGCGTCGATCGCCGAGTCGCCGGTCGCGGTGGTGCTCGGCGTGCCGATCGCCCGCCCCGGCGGGTCGCACCACTCGGAGCCGGCCGGGCCGTTGCCGTTGCGGCTGGTGTCGATCACGGCCTTCAGCCGGGACACGCCGGTGGCGGCGATGACCTGCTTGGCGTACGAGACGGACTCGGCGGTGGTGCGGTAGTTCGACACGTTGAGCGAGATGCCGTCGGCGCTGTTGGCGATGTCCGCCCCGTTGAGCCGGGACGCGATCTCGGCGGGGGCCAGCCACGCCGAGTGCCCCGCGTCGAAGTAGACCTTCGCCTGGGACGAGCCCGACTTGAGCTTCTTGCCGGCGTACGCCATCGACGCCCGCGTCTCGGCCTGCTGGCTGGAGTTCTGGCAACTCGTCATGATCGGCAGGACGTCGGGCTCCAGCACGATCGTGGCGGGCCGTCCGGCCAGGCCGGCGGCGACCTGGTCCACCCACTGCCGGTAGGCGGTGTGGTTGGGCGCGCCCCCGGTGCTGGCGCCGCTGCAGTCGCGGTTGGGGATGTTGTAGACCACCAGGATCGGGATCTTCCCGGCTGCGGCGGCGGCACCGACGAACTGGTCCACCTCGGACCGTACGGTCGAGGTGTTGGTGGTGGTGAACCAGCGGCCCTGCGGCACGCTGGCGATCCGGTCCCGGATCACGGCGGCCCGCGAGTCGCCGGGGTTGGCGGCGACCCAGCGGGCGGCGCTGGCCTGCGGGTCGACGTAGAACGCGGAGTCGGCGGCGGCGGCCGGGGTGGCCCCGAGCAGGCCGACCGCGACGGTGGCGGCGGTGAGTGCGGTCGCGCTGGCGGCCACGGCCGCGAGCGCCGGTCTGCTTCGCATGGGCGTCGTCCTCCACGGATCGATGTTTATGCGTGGAAGCGCTCCCACGCTTTCTCGACAAGGTACGCGTCCATTGCCAGCATGTGAAGACCCTGTGACGTTGTTCGATCGGTTTCCGGGTCACGCCTTCGGGCGGGCGCGCAGGTGGGCCCGCTCGCCCTGGCTGCCGAACAGGCTGAGGAACTCCACCGACCCGGCGTCGGCGGCCCCGAACCAGTGCGGGACGCGGGTGTCGAACTCGGCCGCCTCGCCGGGGGAGAGGACCAGGTCCCGCTCGCCCAGCACCATCCGCAGCCGGCCGTTGAGCACGTACAGCCACTCGTAGCCCTCGTGGGTCTGCGGATCCGGCTCCCGCCGCCCACCGCCCGCCGGGATCACCAGCTTGTACGCCTGGATGCCGCCCGCCCGGCGGGTCAGCGGCAACATGATCATGCCGTGCCGGGTGACGGGGCGCAGGTGGATGCGCGGGTCCCCGGTCGGCGGGGCGCCCACCAGGTCGTCGAGCGTCACCCCGTGCGCCCGCGCCAGGGGGAGCAACTGCTCCAGGGTCGGCCGGCGGGCACCGGACTCCAGCCGGGACAGGGTGCTCACCGAGATGCCGGTCGCCGCCGACAACTCGGCCAGCGTCGTCTCGCGCTGCCGGCGCAGCGCCCGCAGCCGGGGCCCGACCCCGGCGAGCGCCCGATCCAGGTCGTCGGTCACCCCACGAGCTTGCCAGACCGCCGGGCCGCCCCACCCCCTACGATCATCGGATGGGAGTGGAGCGGACGCGCGTCGTGGTGGTCGGGGCGGGCATCGCCGGGGTGGCCTGCGCCGCCGAGCTGCACCGGGCGGGGATCCCCGTCCAGGTCCGCGAGCGCGGCCGGGTGCCGGGCGGCCGGATGGCCAGCAAGAGGTTCGACGGGCGACCGGCGGACCTCGGCGCGGCGTACTTCACCGTCAGCGACCCCGGCTTCGCCGAGGTGGTACGCGGCTGGGCGGCCGCCGGGCTGGCCCGGGAATGGACCGACACCTTCGTCGCCTACTCCGCCGCCGGCCGGCGGGAGGTGCCCGGGCCAATGCGCTGGGCCGCCCCGCGCGGGCTGCGTTCCCTGGTCGAGCACCTGGCCGCCGACCTGCCCGTCGTCGTCGACCGGCTGGTGCTCGGCGTCGAGCCGGGGCCGACCGTCGACGGGGAGCCCTGCGCCGCCGTGGCGCTGGCCGTGCCCGGCCCCCAGGCGGCCCTGCTGCTCGACCCGGCGCTGGAGGCGGCCACCGCCGCCGTGCAGGCGCAGCGGTGGTCGCCGACGCTCAGCGGGGTGCTGCGCTTCCCCACCCGGTCCTGGGCCGACTTCCGGGGCGCGTTCGTCAACGACCACCCGCTGCTCAACCTCGTCTGCGACGACGGCGACCGGCGCGGCGACCGCGCCCCGGTGCTGGTCGCGCACACCACCCCCGAGTTCGCCGCCGGGCACCTCGCCCAGCCCACCGGGGCCGCACGGGCCATCGAGGAGGCCGTCCGCGACCTGCTCGGCCTGCCCGACCGCGCCGAGCACGTGCACGTGCACCGCTGGACGTACGCGAAGCCCGTCGACCGGGCCGGCGACGGCACGTACCACCTCGACGCCGACGGCATCGGCCTGGCCGGGGACGCCTTCGGTGAGCCCCGCATCCAGAGCGCCTGGCGCTCCGGCCACGACCTCGGCCGGGCCCTGGCCGCCCGCCTGACCCCCTGACCCCCCCCCGGACCCCCACCCACCCTCGGCGATCTTGCAGTTGCGGCCCCTGGAGCGGGGCTTATGCCCGTTATTCCCGGGCCGTAAGTGCAAGATCGCGGGAGGTGGGGGAGCCGGTGCGTTCGCCCTCGTGGTCGAGGAGCTGCATGACCGGGGTGGCGGCCACCCCGTGCACCACCACCGACACGACCACCACCAGGCCGACCGTGGCCCACAGCAGCTCCGCCTGCGGGAAGTCGGCCTTCGTCGTCGCGTACGCCAGGTAGTAGAACGAGCCCACGCCCCGGATGCCGAACAGGGAGATCACCCAGTGCTCCGCCGGCCGGCCCGGCGCGCCGCGCAGCGACAACCAGGCGACCAGCGGCCGGACCACGAAGACCAGCGCCAGCCCGACCAGTGCCGCCGGCCAGGTCAGCGGAGCGAGCAGCCCGCCGACCACCGCGCCGCCGAACAGCAGCAGCAACAGGACGGTCAGCAGCCGCTCGACCTGCTCGGCGAAGTCGTGCAGCACCGAGTGGAACTCGTGGGTGCGCTCGGCCGCCCGGATCGCCCGCGCCGCCACGAACACGGCCAGGAAGCCGTAGCCGCCCACGACCTCCACCAGCCCGTACGCCAGGAACGTCGCGGCCAGCGCCAGGAACCCCTCGGCGTGGCGGGCCAGCCGCAACTGACTCGGGGCCCGGAAGAACAGCTTGCCGAGCAGCCAGCCGACCGCCAGGCCCCCGCCGACGCCGACGGCCAGCTTGTAGAGCACGTCGACGGTGAACCAGTCGACGAACCACTCGCGCGGGGCGAGCCCGGCGGTGGCGATGGCGACGGCCGCGTACACGAAGGGGAAGGCCAGGCCGTCGTTGAGGCCGGCCTCGCTGGTCAGCGCGAACCGCACCTCGTCCTCGGAGTCCTCCACGTCGGTCGGCTCGCCGACCTGCACGTCGGAGGCGAGCACCGGGTCGGTCGGGGCGAGCGCCGCGCCGAGCAGCAGCGCGGCGGCCGGCACCAGCCCCGCCCACCACCAGCCCAGCAGCGCCACCGCCGCGATGCACAGCGGCATCGCGATCGCCAGCAGCCGCCAGGTGGACGACCACCTGGCCCAGCTCAGCGGGCGGTCGATCTTCAGCCCCGCGCCCATCAGGGCCACGATCACGCCGATCTCGGTGAGGTGGGTGGCGATCTCGGGGTGCTCCAGCGGATCCGGGCCGGGCAGCCCGGTCGGCAGGATGAAGATCAGCATGCCCAGGCCGAGGAACGCGATCGGCATCGACAGGGGCCGGCGCTCCAACACCCGGGGGAGGATCCCGGCGAGCAGGGCACCCAGCCCCACCACCGCGAACGAGACGTCTACCGGCTCCACGGCACCACCCTTCCGCCCGTCCGCGAGATGCGGGCGAGTGGTGACGGACCTTGCCCCGTGGACGGCCGCCGTAAGCGTGCTCGCCGCAATCGATGCGCCGCGCCGCGCCAGGGCTGACCGCTGGGCACCCCCCGGGGGTCAGCCGCGCGCGGTGCCGCGCTCCCCGCTCGCGGCGGTCAGCGCGGTGCCGCGAGCGGGGAGTCCGCCAGGGCCTCCAGCAGGGCGGCCGGGTCGTCGTAGACGGCTACCGCGCCCGCCCCGGCCAGCTCGCCCCGGCTGGTCCCGCCGCAGGTCAACCCCACGCACGGGATGTCCAGCTTGCCGGCGGCGGCGACGTCCCAGACCGAGTCGCCGACGAAGACCACCCGGGACGCGTCCAGGCCGGACTGCTCCAGCGCGGCCACCAGGATGTCCGGGGCGGGCTTGCTCTGCTCGGCGTCCGCCGCGCAGGTGACCGTCGTGATCGCGTCGTCGGCGTCCAGCGCCCGGCGCAGCGCCCCCACCTCGTGCGCGGCGGCCGAGGTGGCGAGCACCACCCGCAGCCCCCGGGCGGCGCAGGCGCGCACCAGGTCGGCGGCGCGGGGCAGCGGGACCAGCCGCTCCCAGTACTCGCCGTAGAGGCTGTCGTGGGCGTCGCGCAGCTTCCCGTCGGCGGTGCGGTCCCGTTCCGGGCCGAGCAGGTGGTCCAGGAGCTTGTCGGAGCCCATCCCGATGGCGCGGTGGATGGTCGCCATCGGCACCGGCTGGTCGGCCTGCCGCAGCGCCTCCCACCAGCTCACCGTGTGCAGATAGGTGGTGTCGACCAGGGTGCCGTCGACGTCGAAGAGGACGCCGCGCTGATTGTCGGTGGCCATGCGTGCCCTCCTACCCGGTCGGGGCCCGCCCTACCCGGCCGGGACGTCCCGTTGCCCGGTTGGGATGAGGATCTCGAACCAGACCGTCGAGCCACGGACCGTCGGGTCGGTGCCCCAGGCGTCGCTGAGCTGCTCGATCAGGCCGAGACCCCGGCCCCGGCTGCTCAACGTGTCGGTGCGGGCCCGGGTCACGGTGCCCCGGGTGCCCGAGTCGGCCACCGACACCAACAGCCGCTCCGGGCTGAGGTCGATCTCGACGCGGGCGGCGGTGCCGGCGTGCAGCAGCGCGTTGGTCGTCAGCTCGCTGGTGCACAGCACCGCGGCGCCGACCACCGCCTCGGGCACCTGCCAGTCGGTGAGCTGGGCGGTCATCCAGTGCCGCACCCGGCTCGGCGCGGTCGGCTCCGCCGGCACCTCGATGCTCGCCGAGCGGCTGGGGATCAGCGCGTGCTCCACCGCCAGCACCGCCACGTCGTCCTCCGTGGCCCCGGCCACGGCTGCCGTCGCCACCGCGCACAGGGCCCGGGGATCGCCGCTGGCCGCCCCCGCCACGGCGGCGGCCAGGCTGTCCAGCCCTGCGACGAGGCTCTGCCGCCGCCGCTCGACCACGCCGTCGCTGAACAACAGCAGGGTGTCGCCGGGGGCGAAGCGGACGGTGGTGGTGCACGGGGCGCAGCCCAGCCCGAGCGGGGCGCCGGGCGGCACGTCCAGGTATTCCGCCACGGGCTCCCCGCCGGGCCCGCCCCGGCGCACCAGCGGCGCGGGGTGCCCGGCGCTGGCCAGCGTGAGCCGCTCCCGCTGCGCGTCGACCACCCCGAACACCACCGTCACGAACAGCTCCTGGCTGCCCGTCTCGGCGCCGAGGCTGCCCACGAGGCGGTCCAGCCCGGCGAGCACGGCGTCGGGCCGGGGGTCGCTCAGGGCCAGCGCGCGCAGCGCCGCGCGGACCTGGCCCATCCGGGCCGCCGCCTGCACGTCGTGCCCCGCCACGTCGCCGAGGACGACGCCCAGCTCGCCGCTGGGCAGCAGGAACGCGTCGTAGAAGTCGCCACCGGCGGCGTTGCCGTCGACACCGGCGTCGTAGCGGGCGGCGATCCGCAGCCGGGGCAGGTCCGGCAGGTGCTCCGGCAGCATGCTGCGTTGCAGCAGCTGGGCGGTGCCGTGTTGGGTCTCGAACCGGCGGGCGCGCTCGGCGGCCTGGCCGATCAGCTCGGCCGAGGCGGCCAGCAGGGCCCGCTCGGCGGCCGACCAGGCGCGCGCCGCGTGGTATCCGACGGTGAGCCCGCCGCGCAGCGCCGACGTGCGCAACGGCTGGGCGGCCAGCGCCCGCACCTTCTGGTCGTGCCGGTCCACCGCGATGTCCCGCAGCGGCTGCCCGTCGGAGACGAACTGGGCGACCCCGCTGCGCGCGGCGACGATCAGCGGCCCGGTGGAGTCGGCGGGCGAGCGCCGCCACAGCGGGGGCAGCCGCTCGTCGGCCTCGTCCAGCAGCTCGCCGCGGACCCGCCGCACCGTGCGCCACCCCGCCCCGTCGTCGACGCCGAAGGTGACCCGGTCGGTGTCGAACGCGGTGAGCAGGTAACGCAGGGAAACCCGGGCCACGTCGTCCAGGGTGAGCGTGCCGGCCAGCGCGGCGGCCACGTCGCTGAGGCTCTGCAACTGCTCGGTGACCTGGCTGGTCTCGGCGGTCACGGTCAACACCCCGACGATCCGCCCCGCGCTGTCGCGCACCGGGGAGTGGCCCCGGGTGAACACCGCCTGCCCCCGGGCGTCGGGGTGCTGCCGGTCGTACGGGAGCACCGCCTCCCGCTCCAGCGACGACTCGCCCTGCCGGTAGGCGCGCTCGAACGCGTCGCCGACGCCCGGCTCGCCCCACACGTCGGCGAAGACCTCGCCGGCCGGCCGGCCCGCCGCGTCGGGGTGGCGGTCGCCGATGAGGGTCGCGTACGCGTCGTTGTAGAACAGCAGGAGATCGTCGCCGAGGGCCAGCGCCATCGGCACCGGCGAGGCGAGGATCAGCTCGGCCGCGCCGCGTACCAACGGGTCCCAGTGCTGGGGCGGGCCGGCAGTCGTCGCGGCCCGGGAGCGGCCGGTGACGACGCCCGCGGCGTCGGAGGCGGACGCCTCCGCGGCGGGCGTTGCTGGCGTGGGGACTCGCCCGACCGTGCCTGGCATGTCCGCAGCCTAGCCGGAGCGCCCCGCTCACGGCCCGATCGCGGGGCCGACCCGCGTCGACCGGCCGCCCGGGGCCGGAGGCCGGTGCCCGTCAGCGCAGGTCAGGGCCGCTCTGGGCGGCGATGTCGGGAAATTCGGTACGCGTCGCGCGGCGTGCGGCGCACCGAGGCGGGTATGCGCGCGCCGAAGTCCATGCGACAGGAGGGACACCATGCAGAAAACCCTCGCGGTCGGGCAGGTAGACATCGGTACGGCCCTGACCGATATGTGGAGGTCGGTGCTGCTCTTCGTCCCGAGGGCGATCGCGTTCATCGTGATCCTCGTGGTGGGGTGGCTCATCGCCAAAGCGGTCCTCAAGATCGTGGACGCGGCACTGGAACGGGTGGGGTTCGACCGTGCGGTCGAACGGGGTGGGGTCCGGCGCGCGCTGGAACGCACCAAGTACGACGCCAGCGACATCCTGGCGAAACTGGCGTACTACGCCGTGCTGCTGTTCACCCTGCAGTTCGCCTTCGGGGTGTGGGGGCCGAACGCGATCAGCGACCTGATCCGGGGCGTGGTCTCGTGGCTGCCCCGGGCGTTCATCGCGATCGTCATCGTGGTGGTGGCCGCCGCGATCGCCAACGCGGTGCGGGACCTGGTCACCGGCTTCCTGGGCGGCCTGTCCTACGGCCGGGTGCTGGCCGACGTGACGGCGATCTTCATCCTGGCGCTCGGTGTCATCGCCGCGCTCAACCAGGTGGGCATCGCCACCACGGTCACCACGCCGGTGCTGATCGCGGTGCTCGCCACGGTGGCCGGCATCCTGATCGTCGGCGTCGGCGGCGGCCTGGTGCGGCCGATGCAGAACCGCTGGGAGGGGTGGCTCGACCGGGCCGCCGAGGAGTCCCGGGCGCTGCGGGAGCACCGCCAGGCGCAGGCCACCGGCCGGGGCGACGTCGAGCGGCGGATGGCCGACCGGGGCGCCGAGCGCGCCCGGGCCATGCCCGAGGGGTCGATGACCGGCGCCCGCGGCGGGCAGGGGACGTACCGCTCCGGCAACATGCCGGGCGACGAGACCCAGCAGTTCGGCCGCCCGGGTAGCTGACCGGGGGTAGCACGAGACGGAGGGGGCCCGCACGGGTCCCCTCCGTTCTCGGATGCGGCCCGCGTCCGGGGTGTGGTCAGAGCGTCGGCAGCGGGGCCGGGTGGGTGCCCAGGGAACGGGCCAGGGCGCAGACCGCGAGCAGGCGGGTGAGCAGCCAGTCGGCTTCGGCGAAGTCCGCCGAGCGGGTGGGCGGCTGCCAGCCGTGCTCGCGCGCCGCGTCGCGGACGCCCTCGGCGTAGCCGGCGAGCGCGGCGGGGGTCAGCGGCCGGCGGTCGCCGCCCAGGGCGTCCCGGACTGCGGCGGCGTGCTGGTCGACCTCGGCCAGCAACCCGGGGCAGGTGGCGGCGGCGGCGAGCCCGGCGGTGCCGATCGAGACCGTCAGCACGGCGAGGGCGGAGCTGGCGGAGTCCACGGCGGAGCGGCCCGTGGCCCGGTTCGACGGCACACGCATGAGGACCGAGGCTAACCGGCCGGTAACCGCGCGCGCCTCCGCCGCTCGGCCGGTCCCGGGTCCTCCACCGGTCGGCCGACACCCCGGCCGCCGGGATTGACCCGGCCGGCGCGGGGCAGAAGGGAGAACGGGTCGACACCGACGCGACCGGCACCCTGGAGGAACGCAATGGGACAGCAGGACCAGCCCGACGAGCGGCACCGCCGCCCCGCCGGGGTCGGCGACGACACCGTCGAGGCGCTGGGCAAGCTCAGCGAGGCGCTGGAGACCGTCGAGCGGGCGCGCGGGCACCTCTACACGCTGCACCAGCTCGTCGGCCACGCGGACCTGATGCTCGACGACGCCGTCGAGAAGTTCCGCGCCGCAGGGCACGACGTGATCGCCGACCGGATCGCCACCGACCTGCTCGGGCGCAACGTGATCGCCGGCCGGTGGACCTTCCAGATCGTCGAGGACTTCGACGACGGCTACTACGCGCTGTTCCGGGACCTCGACCGGGAGGCCCGCGACGAGCTGGTCGCCGGCCGGCGGCACCTGTACGAGGCGGAGATGAAGGAGCGGCGGCGCACCCGGGGCCGCCCCGGCCACGAGGCGCGCCCGGCCGGCGAGTGACACCGGGCCCGGCGACGGACGCCGGGCCGTCCGCCTGCGGCCTGCGCTCGTGTACGCCCGCCGAGTCGTCACCCTGCGTTGTCCCCAAGGGCGGGGTCGGCAGGGCCCCGGTGAACCCCTTTGCTCTGCACCCGGATACGCAACGGTTCACTCAGCGCAACCGCACGCGGCGGCCTTCGCCCGGCGGGATCTCGGATATCCCCAGCTCGGGCCGGGTGTTGCGTGGGTGGGTGCAGAGCAAAGGGCGGGGTACTGGTGGCGCAGGCTGGATGGGGTGTGACCCAGCGTGAGGTGCCGACCGGTCCGCGGTGTTGCCGCCGTTACCTTCGGTGACCGACCTGGTGGTCCGGCGAGCGGGCCGGCGCGTCGCCGCCGCGCTAGTCGGAGGAGCGTGCGTTCGCCGGGCGACGCCGGGAGGCGTCGTCGGCGATGATCACTGTGGCGACCATCAGGGCGACGCAGAGGCTGAACAGCCACGAGTCGTCGGTGGCGAACTTGGCGGCGACCGGCGCCTGGACGGCGGCGAGGAGGAAGCCGAGCCAGGCGAGGCGACGCTGACGAACGGTGAGGAAGCCGGAGCCCTGTTGCATTCGGAAAGTCTTGCGCGACGCGCCGGGATCGCCGTCACCCGATCGGACGATTCTGGATGACCTGTCCGGGTTTTCGGCCGGACGTACCGCGCTTTTTGGCGTTTCGGGGGAGGCGCGGGAAGTCGTTGGTTGCTCTCGCTGGGGTGAGGCAGGATGGTCGATCGTGTCCACCCCCGCGTCGCCCCGTCCCGCCCTGCTCCTGCTCGCCTACCTCGCCTTCGTCAGCCTCGGCCTGCCCGACGGACTGCTCGGCGTCGGCTGGCCGTCCATGCGGGCGGACTTCGACGTGCCCACCGAGGCCGTCGGGCTGATGCTGACCGCCGGGACCACCGGATACCTCACCGCCAGCGTGCTGGCCGGTTTCTCCCTGGCCCGGCTCGGCGTCGGCCGGCTGCTCGCCGGCAGCACCCTGCTGGCCAGCCTCGCGCTCACCGGGTACGCGTCCAGCCCGGGGCTCGCCGTCACGACCGGCTGCGCGCTGCTGCTCGGGCTCGGCTCGGGGGCGATCGACTCCGGGCTCAACGCGTACGCGGCCAACGCGTTCGGCCCCCGCCACATGAACTGGATGCACGCCTTCTTCGGCCTCGGCGTCGCCATCGGCCCACTGATCATGACCGCCGTGCTCAGCGCCGGCCTCTCCTGGCGCTGGGGCTACGGCACCGTCGCCGCCGCCCAGCTCACCCTCGGCACCGCCTTCGCCCTCACCGTGCGGGCCTGGGCCGACCGGTCCGCCCCGGC
The DNA here is from genome assembly GCF_000876225.1 of Micromonospora haikouensis. Lineage (NCBI taxonomy): Bacteria > Bacillati > Actinomycetota > Actinomycetes > Micromonosporales > Micromonosporaceae > Micromonospora > Micromonospora haikouensis. The sequence goes on from NZ_JXSX01000001.1 coordinate 2,983,405, forward strand.
CCCGTCCGCCGCCGGCCCGGCCCCGCTGCCCACCACCGACCCCGTCCGGGTACGCGACACGCTGCGCCTGCCGGCCGTCTGGCTGGGCTCCCTCGCGTTCGCCGTGTACGTCGCCATCGAGATCGCCGCCGGCCTGTGGGCGTTCCTGCTGCTCACCGAGGGGCGGGGGCTGGCCGCCGGGGTGGCCGGAGTCTGCGTCTCCGGGTACTGGGGGAGCCTGTTTCTCGGGCGGGTGGTGCAGGGCTTCGTCGCCGAGCGTCTCGGCACCGGGCGGGTGCTGCGCGCCAGCCTGCTCGGCATGGTCGCCGGCGCGGTGCTGATCGCCCTGCCCGCGCCGGCCTGGGTGGCCGTGGCCGGCCTGCTGGTGCTGGGCTTCGCCGCCGCGCCCGTGTTCCCGCTGCTCACCCTGGGCACCGCCGAGCGGGTCGGCGCCGCGCACGCCGACCGCACCATCGGCGTGCAGATCGCGGCGGCCGGGCTGGGCGGGGCGCTGGTGCCCAGCGGCATCGGCGCGCTGGTCGCGTACACCTCGGTCGAAGCCCTCGGGCCCGCGCTGGTGGTCCTCGCCGCGGCCCTGACCACCCTGCACGCCGTCGCGTCCCGCCGCCCCTGACCGCCACCAGCGGGCGGCGGTCACATCGTGTCGGGGCCGGTCCGTCCCGTGGTCGACGGCCGGTACGCCCGCTCCGCGTCGGTGCGCTCCCGCTCCCGGCCGGCCGGCGACGCGCCCCGGTCCACCGCCTCCGGGCCGTGCCCGAACGCGGCCTCCTCCCCGGCGTCGTTGCCGGTCACGTCGTCGGCCTGCCCGTCGAGGGTCGACCGGGCCAGCGCCCGGTCCAGCTCCTCCAACGGGAGCCGCTGCTCGTCGCGCCACACGTGGCTGTCGTTGTCCGTCATGCCCTTCGCGGTACCCGGGGCCGGTGATCGCAAACGGCCCCGGGCGCGACGATGGCCGCCGGATGCCGGCGGCCATGGTCAGCTCGTGCGGGGGAAGGTCAGGGCTGGGGGCGGTCGACGCTGCCGCGCCAGGCGCCGGTCTCCTGACCGCGCCGCTCGATGAACTGCTTGAACCGTTCCAGGTCGCCCTTGGCCCGGCGGTCGACGACGCCGAGCTTGTCGCCGGCCTGCTCCACCACGCCGTGCGGCTCGAACTCCAACTGGAGGGTCACCCGCGTGTTGGCCTCGTCGAGGCGGTGGAAGGTCACCACCCCGGCCTGCTGGGTGCCGCCGGTGGAACGCCAGGCCACCCGCTCGTCGGGCAGCTGCTCGGTGATCTCGGCGTCGAACTCGCGCTTGACCCCGGCGATCTCCACCGTCCAGTGGGTCTTCGTGTCGGTGAGCTGCCGGACCTCCTGCACCCCCTCCATGAAGTGCGGGAACTCCTCGAACTGCGTCCACTGGTCGTACGCGGTCCGGATCGGGACGGACACGTCCACGTGCTCGGTGACGCCACTCATCAGCAATCCTCCTCAGTGCGCGGGTGCGGGGCGGGCCGGGGGACGGTCCCCCTCACCAACGCGTCGTCTCGTTCCTGTGGCCGAGGGCGGCCCACACCTCGGAAACCGTCTGGTAGCGGGTGCCCGGCGGCAGCCCCTCCAGGGCGGCGACCAGGTCGTCCGGCGCGTCGTTGTCGCGCGCGTTGGCGACGAGCGCCTCCCGGTCGCCGGGCAGGGCGGTCATCGTGATGAACCGTCCGAGCCGGCTGCGCTGCTCCACGTCGGTGGAGCTCATCCCCTGCGGGGAACCGGTGCGCAGCTCGCCCGCCGGGGCCGTGGTGGCCTCCGGCTGGTCCTCGCCGGCCGGCTCGGGCTGGCGGAACTCGTCCACCCGCGAGCCGCCGGTGCCGGGGCCCTGGACCAGGCCGCTGACCTCCTGGCTCATCTGCTCGTCGACCCTCGGGCTGTGCTTGCTGCTGCCACGTTCCATGCCTTCTGCGCTACCCGGGGCGGACGCCGGTAAACCGGCGCGGCCGCCCGGCCGAGGCGACCCGTCACCCGGCGGCGGGGCTGCGCGGAGGCAGCACCGGCTCCTCCGGGTCCGGCTCACCGGCCTGCAACGCCCGGCCCCGCTGCAGCTCGGCGTTGATCTGCACGCCGAGCATCAGCGCCGAGTTGGACAGGTAGAGCCAGACCAGGAACGCGATCACCGCGCCGAGGCTGCCGTACGTCACGTCGTACGAGCCGAAGTTCGCCACGTACAGGCCGAAACCGAACGACGCCAGCGCCCAGGAGACCAGGGCGACCGCGCCGCCCGGGGTGAGCCAGCGGAACCGGGGCTGGCGCACGTTCGGGGCGATCCAGAACAGCAGCGACAGCAGCACCATCATCACCATGGCCAGCACCGGCCACTTCGCCACGCCCCACACCGTGCGGGCCAGCCCGCCCGCGCCCAGCAGGTCGCCCACCGCGTCGGCGACCGGGCCGCTGACGATGAGCCCGGTGGCCACCACGGCCAGCAGCAGCATGGTCACGGCGGCCAGCCCGATCTGCAACGGGCGCAGCTTCCACACCGGCCGCCCCTCCTGCACCCCGTAGATGGCGTTGGACGCCCGGGTGAACGCGCCGATGAACCCCGACGCCGACCACAGCGCGCCGAGCAGACCGAAGCTGAGCAGCGTCTTCGCGCCGCCGCTCTGGTCGACCACGCCCCGCACCACGCTCACGAACCCCTCGTTGCCGACCACCGACCCGGCGCCGACGTCCCGGGCCAGGTCGATCACCGTGTCGACCGTCCGCTCGCCGTCGGAGACCAGGCCGACCAGGGCGACCACCACGATCGTCGACGGGAACAGGGCGAGCACCCCGTAGTAGGTGAGCGCGGCGGCCCAGTCCGCGCAGTTGTCCTTGACGAAGTTCCGGCCGCTGCGCACCAGCACCCCCCGCCAGGTGGGCCAGCTGAGCTGGCGTACCCGGCGGGGCCGCCGCGCCCGCCCGTCGTCGAGGACCGCCGTGTCCGGTTCCGTCGTCGCTGCCATGACCGCCCCCTGCGTCCCGGGCGGCGGGGTGACCGGCACCCGGCGCTCGCCTGGCCCCGCCCGTACCCAGCGTCGGAAATCGACAAACCCGACACGGGGCGGGGCGGTCCGCCGCGCGGGCCGGCGGTTTGCCCAGGCGGCCCGGGGGAACGGTCAACCGGGAAGCAGTCGACGCGGAGGAGGACGACATGCCCGGGCGCGAGGTACTGCCCAGCACGCTGCGGCGCTCCCCGGAGAAGGCGCAGCGCACCTGGGAGAAGACGCACGACTCGGCGGTGGAGACGTACGGCGAGGGCGAGCGGGCCCACCGCACCGCGTTCGCCGCCGTCAAGCACGAGTTCGAGAAGGTCGGCGACCACTGGGAGCCCAAGGGCCGCAAGGGGCCCAGCGACCAGCAGGCGGCCGGCGGCGGGCCGGCGCGCCGCGCCCCCACGGCGGGCGGCGTCGACGCCAACGCCACCAAGGACCACCTGATGGCGGTGGCCCGCAAGCTGGACGTGCCCGGCCGGTCCCGGATGACGAAGCCGGAACTGGTCAAGGCCATCGAGAAGGCCAACAACAACGCCACCCGCAAGGCGCGCGGGGGCCGCTGACCGGCCACGACAGCGCGGGGCCCGGGGCCGCACGGTCCCGGGCCCCACGCCGTACGCTCACCAGTGGCCGCCGCCCGGGGCCTCGATGTGCACGGCCTTCGTGGCGGTGAACTCGTCCAGCAGCTCCGGGCCGTAGCCGAAGCCCTGGCCGCTGCCCCGGCGCGGCTGCGCCGCCCCGCCCGGCGCGCCGCCGAACACGGCGTTGACCTTCACGGTGCCGACCGGCAGCTCCCGCCAGGCCCGCTGGGCGTGACTCATCGAGCCGGTGAGCACCGTCGCCGCCAGCCCGTACGGCGAGTCGGCCGCGCACCGCAGCGCCTCGCTGAACGAGTCGACCACCACCACCGGGGCGACCGGGCCGAACGTCTCCTCGCGCACCAGCGTCATCTCGTGCCGGCAGTCGACGACCACCGTCGCCGGGTAGAACGCCCCCGGCCCGTCCGGCAGCACCCCGCCCGCGCGCAGCCGCGCCCCGCCGGCCACCGCCGCCGTCACCTGCCCGTGCACGTGGTCGCGGTGCCGCCGGTCGACCAGCGGCCCCAGCTCCGTAGCCGGGTCCCGCCCCGGGCCGACCCGCAGCGCCTCGGCCCGCCGCACCAGCGCATCGACGAAGTCCTCCGCCACGTCCCGGTGCACGTAGATCCGCTCCACCGCCACACAGATCTGCCCCGCGTTGGCGAACGCGCCCAGCGCCGCCTGTTCCGCCGCCCAGACCGGGTCGACCCCGGCGTCGACGACGAGGGGGTCGCTGCCGCCGTTCTCCAGCAGCACCTTCGCCCCCGTCCGGGCCGCCGCGGCGGCGATCTGGCGGCCCGTGGCCGTCGCGCCCACGTGCGCCACCACGTCCACGTCGCCGCCGGCCAGCGCCGCGCCGACCTCCGCGCCGCCGGTGAGCAGCGACAGCACCCCCGGCGGCAGGACCTCGTCCAGCGCGCGGGCCAGCAGCCACCCCGTCGCCGGGGTGCGCTCGCTCGGCTTGTACAGCACCGCGTTGCCGGTCACCAGGGCCGCGCCGAGCAGCCCGCAGGAGACCGCCACCGGGTCGTTCCACGGCGTGATCGCCGCGACCACGCCGCGCGGCTGCGGGGCCATGAAGTCGATGGACTCCGCGCCGCCGAGCAGCGTGCGCCCGCCCCGCACCGGGGCCAGCTCGGCGTACTGTCGCAGGGTGCCGACGCCCGCCTCGACGCCGCCCCGGGCGTCCGCGAGGGGCTTGCCCATCTCCGCCGTCACCGCCGCCGCCAGCTCCTGCGCCGCGGCCTGCACCGCGTCGGCGGCCCGGTGCAGCGCGGCGGCCCGCTCCGCCGGGTCCGTCGCCGCCCACCCGGGCGCGACCCCCCGCGCGGCCTCCACCGCCTTGCCGACCTCGTCCGCCGTCGCGACCGGCACCGTGCTGACCGGGTGGCCGTCGGCCGGATCGCGGACGACCAGCTCGCCCCCCGCGCCGCCGGCGCCCCACACCCCACCGATGAGCTGCGCAACCGTGTACATGCGGCGGTGCATCCCCCGGCCCCGGCCCGGCAAACGCGTTTCGCCGCGGGTGGCCCCGGGTAGGCGGGTCGGATGACCTCGACCGGCATCCCCACCGCCGCCACGTCCGGCGTGCCGACCGGCCCGGAGCGCGCCGACGCGGTCGTCGTCGGCGCGGGCCACAACGGCCTGGTGGCCGCCAACCTGCTGGCCGACGCCGGCTGGGACGTGCTGGTGCTGGAGGCGACCGGCGCGCCCGGCGGGGCGGTGCGCTCGGCCGAGGTGACCGTCCCCGGCTACCTCAGCGACCTCTACAGCTCCTTCTACCCCCTCGGGTACGCCTCCCCGGTGCTCGCCGGCCTCGACCTGGACCGGCACGGGCTGCGCTGGACCCACGCCCCCGACGTGCTGGCCCACCTGCTGCCCGACGGGCGGGCGGCCGTGCTCAACCGGGACCTCGACGCCACCGCCGCGTCGCTGGCCGTGTTCGCGCCCGCCGACGGGGAGCGCTGGCGGCACGCGTACGCCGACTGGCTCGACGTGGCCGGGCCGATGCTGGCCACCATCACCACCCCCTACCCGCCGGTGCGCGGCGGCGTCGCCCTGCTGCGCCGGCTGCGGGTCGGCGGGTCGCTGCGGCTGGCCCGCCGGCTCGTCGTGCCCGTGCGCAAGCTCGGCGCCGAGCTGTTCGACGGCGAGGGCGGCACGCTGCTGCTGGCCGGCTGCGCCCTGCACACCGACCTGTCACCGGAGGAGGCCGGCTCCGGCGTCTACGGCTGGCTGCTGGCCATGCTCGGCCAGCAGGTCGGCTGGCCGGTGCCGGTCGGCGGTGCGCAGCGGATCACCGACGCGCTGGTCGACCGGCTCACCGCGCGCGGCGGCCGGATCGTCCACGACGCGCGCGTCGACCGGGTGCTCACCGCCCGGGGCCGGGCGATGGGGGTACGCACCGTCGACGGCCGGGCCTGGCGGGCCCGGCGGGCCGTCCTCGCCGACGTCCCCGCCCCCGCCCTCTACCTGGACCTGGTCGGCGCGGCGGCGTTGCCGCCCCGGCTCGTGCAGGACCTGGCGCACTTCCGCTGGGACGGCTCCACGCTCAAGGTCGACTGGGCGCTGTCCGGGCCGGTGCCGTGGACCAACCCGGCCGTGGCCGGGGCCGGCACCGTGCACCTCGGCGCGGACCTCGACGGGCTGACGACGTACTCCGCCGAGCTGGCCCGGGGCCAGGTGCCCCGCGACCCGTTCCTGCTGGTGGGGCAGATGAGCGTCGCCGACCCGAGCCACTCCCCGCCCGGCACCGAGTCGCTGTGGGCGTACACCCACCTGCCGTTCCGGCGCGACTGGCGGGCCGAGGACGTCGCCGCGCACGTCGCGCGGATGGAGGACGTGCTGGAGGCCGCCGCCCCGGGGTTCCGCGCCCGGATCCTCGGCCGGCACGTCGCCGGCCCGGCCGACCTGGAGCGGGGCGACCCGAGCCTGGTCGGCGGGGCGCTGGGCGGCGGCACCGCGGCGGCGTACCAGCAGCTCTTCCTGCGGCCGATCCCCGGCCTGGGCCGCGCGGACACCCCGGTGGACCGGTTGTACCTGGCCAGCGCCTCGGCGCACCCGGGCGGCGGGGTGCACGGCGCGCCGGGCGCGAACGCCGCCCGGGCCGCGCTGGCCCGCGACCGGGCGCTCACCGGCGGCCTGTACGCGGGCGTGATCGGCGCGGCGCACCGGGCGGTCTACCGCTGAAGAGCCGCCCGGCGGCGCGTCAGGGCTCGATGTTGCGGTGCCGGGTGCGCAGCTTGAACGGCATCAGCGCGCTCTCGATCTTGGTGGCGGTGGTCATCTTCGAGGCGCCCTCGCGGCGCTCCTCGAACCGGATCGGCACCTCCAGGATCGTGTGCCCCAGCTTCGTGGCCAGGTAGTGCATCTCCACCTGGAAGCTGTAGCCGTTGGACTGCACCCGGTCCAGCCCGATGTCGCGCAGCGCGTCGGCCCGCCAGATCTTGAAGCCCGCCGTGAGGTCGCGGATGCGCACCCGCAGCAGCGTGTGCACGTAGAGGTTGGCCCAGCCGCTGAGCGCGCGACGGTAGAGCGGCCACGCCTCGTCGAGCTGCCCGCCCGGCACGTAGCGCGAACCGATGACGACACCCGCCTGCGTGGACAGCAGCGCGCCGAGCATGCCGGGCAGCGCCTCCGGCGGGTGCGACAGGTCCGCGTCCATCTGCGCCACGTATTCGGCGCCGCCGTCGAGGGCCCGGCCGATCCCGTCGACGTACGCCCGGCCGAGGCCCTCCTTGCCGGCGCGGTGCACGACCTGGACCCGGTCGGGGTGCTCGATGGCCAGCTTGTCGGCCACCTCGCCTGTGCCGTCCGGGGAGTTGTCGTCGGCGACCAGCACCTTCAGGCCCGGCAGCGGCAGCGCGAGGAGCCGTTCGACCAGGACCGGGAGGTTCCCCGCCTCGTTGTAGGTGGGAACCACGACGGTCAGGCGTGCGTCCCGCCAGGGGGCGGGCAACTGCACGGGTTCGATCATGACGGACATCCTCGGTTTGCCGACAGGTTTACCTGAGAGGGTAGCCAGTTGCCCGTTCCATGTCGTAATGGCTCCCCGTCCGACGCGTGCGACACGCCGTGCGCAGGGCGGGGAGCCGGGTGGCGCGCCGGGGCCGGGTCGCCGCGGGCCGACTCGTCAGCGGTCCGCCTTCTGCCGGGTCGCGATGTCGGACAGCCGGCGCAGCGTCTCCTTGTTGCGCTGGTGCAGCACCAGGTCGTTGAGCTTGGTGCGGACCCAGCGCAGCGGGCCGGCGGCGAACTCCTCGCCGATGCGCACCCGCGTCACGCCGTCGCCGACGGGTTCCAGGGTGAAGACCACGGTCGCCTCGCCCGCCGGCCACAGCCCCGCCTTCAGCACCAGCCGGTGCGGCGGCTCGCAGGCCAGCACGGTCGAGGCGTCCTGGAGGGAGAACGGCCACGGCCCGGCCTTGTGGTGCAGCCGCGTGCCGACGCGGGGCCAGGCGTCGTCCACGTCGCGCACGTGCACCGTGCCCACCACCCAGTCGCTGTACGTCCAGCCGTCGGCGAGCACGTCGAACACCTGCTGCGGGGGTGCCTGGATCACTTTCTCCACAATCGCCACTGCGCCCCCATACCCCGCTCCCGGCGGCCCCTAACGAGCCGGGTGGGTTAGCTTCTCGGCGGCGGCGGGTATCGCGGCACCGGACGGTGGCGGGGCGGCGGGCGTCGCCGCACCCGGCGGCGGCGGGCACCGCGCCGCCGACGACGTTTACTCCCCGGGGCGCAGGGAACCCGCCGCCCGTGCGACGGGACCAGATGGAGCCGGATCAGCGCAGGTCAGCCCGGGTCGACCCGGGTCCTGGCCGGGGCGGGTCCGGCGGTGTCCTGTTCGACGCGGTGCTGCTGGACCGCGACGGCACGCTGGTGGAGGACGTGCCGTACAACGGCGACCCCGACAAGGTGCGCCCGCTGCCGGGCGCGCGGGAGGCCCTGGACCGGCTGCGCGCCGCGGGCCTGCGGCTGGCCGTGGTGACCAACCAGTCCGGGCTGGCCCGGGGCTGCTTCACCGAGGGGCAGCTGGACCGGGTGCACGCCCGCATCGAGGAGCTGCTGGGACCCTTCGACTCCTGGCACGTCTGCCCGCACGACGCCGACGCCGGGTGCGACTGCCGCAAGCCCGCCCCGGGCCTCGTCCACGCGGCGGCGGCGCGGCTGGGCACGACGCCGCAGCGCTGCGTGGTGGTGGGGGACATCGGGCGGGACATGGCCGCCGCGCTGGCCGCCGGGGCGCACGGGGTGCTGGTGCCGACGCCGGTCACCCGGCCCGAGGAGGTGGCGGCCGCCCCGTGCGTACGCCCCACCCTGCCGGCGGCGGTCGACGAGATCCTGCGCCGGCAGGCCGCCGTGGCCCCCGGCGCGCCCCGCGCGGCGGGCACCGTGCTGGTGGTGCGCAGCGACTCGGCCGGCGACGTGCTGGTCACCGGGCCGGGCATCCGGGCGGTGGCCGCCCACGCGCGGCGGGTGGTGCTGCTGTGCGGGCCGCGCGGCCGGGCGGCGGCGGAGCTGCTGCCCGGGATCGACGAGATCGTCGAGTGGCCCCTGGAGTGGATCGACCCGGACCCGGGCCCCGTGGACCCGGACCGGACCCGCCGGCTGGTGCGGCGCCTCGCGGCCGTGGGCGCCGACGAGGCGGTGATCTTCACGAGCTTCCACCAGTCGCCGCTGCCGCTGGCGCTGCTGCTGCGCCTGGCCGGCGTGCCCCGGATCGCCGCGATCAGCGACGACTACCCGGGCAGCCTCCTCGACGTGCGCCACCGGGTGCCGGCGGGGGTACCCGAGCCGGAGCGGGCGCTGTCGCTGGCCGCCGCCGCCGGCCACGCCCTGCCCGGCGACGACCAGCCCCGGCTGCGCCTGCGCCGCGACGCGGTGCCCGCCCCGCCGCCGCGACTCGACCGGCCCGGGTACGTCGTGCTGCACCCCGGCTCGACGGCCACCGCCCGGGCCTGCCCGCCCGAACTGGCCGCCCGGATCGTCCGCGCGCTCGCCGGGGCGGGCCACCGGGTGGTGGTCACCGGGGGACCCGGCGAACGCGAACTCACCGCCCGGGTGGCCGCCGCCGGCGGCGTCGACCTCGGCGGGCGCACCGGCCTGGCCGAGCTCGCCGGCATCATCGCCGGCGCGTCCGCGCTCGTCGTCGGCAACACCGGCCCCGCCCACCTGGCCGCCGCGCTCGACGTGCCCGTGGTCAGCCTGTTCGCCCCGACCGTCCCGTACGGGCAGTGGGGGCCGTACCGGGTGCCCACCGTGCGCCTCGGCGACGCCGGGGCCGCCTGCCGCGACACCCGCGCCGCCACCTGCCCCGTCCCCGGGCACCCCTGCCTGGCCGGGATCGACCCCGGCGCGGTCCTCGACGCGTTGCGCCTGCTCGGCGTGCGCGCCGGCACGCCCGCCGGCCCGGCCGGCGACCACGGCGCGTCCGACGGACCGGGCGGATCGCGCCGTGCGGCGGCCGGCCCGGCGGACCGGGTGGCCGTGCCGGCCGGCGGCGGGAGCGGCCGATGAACATCCTGGTCTGGCACGTGCACGGCTCCTGGACCACGTCCTTCGTGCGCGGCAGGCACCGCTACCTGGTGCCCGTCACCCCCGACCGGGGCCCCTACGGCCTCGGCCGGGCCCGCACCTACCCGTGGCCCGACAGCGCCGTCGAGGTCACCCCCCGGGAGCTGCGCCGGGCCGACGTCGACCTGGTCGTCCTGCAGCGTCCCGAGGAGTTCGACCTGGCCTGCGACTGGCTGGGCCGGCGGGTCGGCCGGGACGTGCCGGCGATCTACGTCGAGCACAACACCCCCAAGGGCGACGTGCCCAACACCCGCCACCCGATGGCCGACCGCGACGACCTGCTGCTCACCCACGTCACCGGGTTCAACGAACTGTTCTGGGACAACGGGGCCACCCGCACCGCCGTCGTCGAGCACGGCGTCGTCGCCCCGGCCGTCGAGTGGACCGGCGAACTCGACCGGCTCGCCGTCGTCATCAACGAGCCGGTACGCCGCTGGCGGGTCACCGGCACCGACCTGCTGCCCCGCTTCGCCGAGCTGGCGCCCCTCGACGTCTTCGGCATGGGGGTGACCGGGCTGGCCGACCGGCTCGGGCTGCCCGCCGACCGGGTCGCCAGCCACGACGACGTGCCGCAGGAGCGGATGCACGCCGAGCTGGGCCGGCGGCGGGCGTACCTGCACCTGTGCCGGTGGACCTCCCTCGGGCTCAGCCTGATCGAGGCCATGACCATCGGCATGCCGGTCGTCGCGCTCGCCACCACCGAGGCGGTGGTGGCCGTCCCGCCCGAGGCCGGCGCGCTCTCCACCCGCGTCGACGACCTGCTGGGGGCCGCCCGCCGGTTCCTCGACGACCCCGAGGCCGCCGGCCGGGCGGGCGCGGCGGCGCGCAAGGCCGCCCGGGACCGCTACGGGCTGGAGCGTTTCCTCGCCGACTGGGACCGGCTGCTGGAGGAGGAAGTATGCGCATCGCGATGATCTCGGAGCACGCCAGCCCGCTCGCCGTCCTCGGCGGCGAGGACGCCGGCGGCCAGAACACGCATGTCGCGGAGCTCTCCGCCGCGCTCGCCGCCGCCGGTCACGACGTGCGGGTCTACACCCGCCGCGACGCGGTGGACCTGCCGGTGACGGTCCGCGCCCCCGACGGGTACGACGTGGTGCACGTGCCGGCCGGCCCGGCGGAGCCGATGGCCAAGGACGCGCTGCTGCCGCACATGCCGGCGTTCGGCCGCTGGCTGGCCCAGCGGTGGCGGGGCGGGGACGGGACGCCGGAGGTGATCCACGCCCACTTCTGGATGAGCGGACTGGCCGCGCTGGCCGCCGGCCGGCGCACCGGCGTGCCGGTGGTGCAGACGTACCACGCCCTCGGCACCGTGAAGCGGCGGCACCAGGGCGCCCAGGACACCAGCCCGCCCGGGCGGATCCGCGACGAGCGGGAACTCGGCCGGGCCGTCGACCGGGTCGTGGCCCAGTGCCAGGACGAGGTGAACGAGCTGGTCCGCCTCGGGGTGCCCCGCGACCGGATCAGCGTGGTCCCGTCCGGGGTCAACCTGGCCACGTTCGCCCCGCTCGGCCCGGCCGTCGAGCGGGACCCGGGCCGGGCCCGCGTCCTCACCGTCGGCCGGCTGGTGGAACGCAAGGGCTTCCAGGACGTGATCCGGGCGATGCCCCTGGTGCCGGACGCCGAGTGCGTGGTGGTGGGCGGCCCGCCCGAAGGGCTGCTGGAGACCGACCCGCACGCCCGGCGGCTGCGGGCCCTGGCCCGCGAGTGCGGCGTCGCCGACCGGGTGCGCCTGGTCGGGGCCGTGCCCCGGGAGGAGATGGGCCGCTGGTACCGCTCCGCCGACGTGCTGGTCGCCGCCCCCTGGTACGAGCCGTTCGGGCTGACCCCGCTGGAGGCCATGGCCTGCGGCGTGCCCGTGGTCGGCACGGCCGTCGGCGGGCTGACCGACACCGTCCTCGACGGGGTCACCGGTGACCTGGTGCCGGCCCGGGACCCGCGCGCGCTGGGCGCCGCGATCCGGGGCCTGCTGGACGACCGGATCCGCCGGTTCGCGTACGCCGGGGCGGCCCGCGACCGGGCCCGGCGCAGCTACTCCTGGGCGGCCACCGCCCAGCGGCTGGCGGAGGTGTACGGCGCGGTGGCCGCCGTGCGCCGGCCGACCCGGGTGGTCGCCTGATGGCCGCCGCCCGCCCGGCCGGTCCCGCCGCCTCCGTGCTCGACGCGCACCTGGCCGCCCTGGCCGCCGCGCTGCTGCCCTACCGGCGCTCGGAGGAGCTGCTGGCCCGCTGGGGCGGGGAGCTGGCGCACCGCCTGGCCGCCGGTGGCCGGCTGCTGGTGGCCGGCAACGGCGGCAGCGCCGCCGAGGCCCAGCACCTCACCGCCGAACTCGTCGGCAAGCTCCGCGACGACCGCGAGCCGCTGTCGGCCATCGCCCTGCACGCCGAGACCAGCGCGCTCACCGCCATCGGCAACGACTACGGCTACGACGAGGTCTTCGCCCGGCAGGTCCGCGCCCACGGCCGGCCCGACGACATCCTGCTGCTCATGTCGACCAGCGGGGCCAGCGTCAACCTCGTCGCCGCCGCCCACGCCGGCCGCGACGCCGGGCTGCGCTGCTGGGCGTTCACCGGCCCCACCCCCAACCCCCTCGCCGACGCCTGCCACGAGACCCTGGCCATCGCCTCCCCCGACAGCCAGGTCGTCCAGGAGCTGCACCTGGTCTCCACCCACGTGCTCTGCGAGTACGTCGACCGGGTGCTCCCCGCCGCGCTGGCGGCGGCGGGCCGCGCCGTGCCACCGGCCGCCGGCGCGGCACCGGCTACCGGCGCGCCGGGCGGTCCGGTGCGCGCCGGGGTCGAGGTGGTGCTCGACGACGGTACGGGCCGGCAGACCGAGGCGGGATGAGGAGGCGAGCTGATGACGGGACCCGTGGTGGTGGTCGGTGACATCCTGCTCGACCGGGACGTCGAGGGGGTGGTGAACCGGCTGTGCCCGGACTCGCCGGTACCGGTCCTCGACGAGTCCACGGCCGTCGACCGGCCCGGCGGGGCCGGCCTCGCGGCGGTCTTCGCGGCGGCGCAGGGCGCCGAGGTCGCGCTGGTGACCGCCCTCGCCGACGACGCGGGCGGGGCGCGGCTGGCCGAGCTGCTCGCCGCCGCCGGGGTGCAGGTGTACGCGCTGCCGCTGCGCGGCGCCACCTGCGAGAAGATCCGGCTGCACGCCCGGGGCCGGGTGCTGCTGCGCCACGACCGGGGCGGGGCGGCCGGGGAGCCCGGGGAGCCGAGCGAGGCCGTGCTGCGGCTGCTGGCCACCGCGTCCGCCGTGCTGGTCAGCGACTACGGCCGGGGGGTGGCCCGCCAGCCGGCCCTGCGGGCGGCGCTCGCGGGCACCCGGGCCCCCGTGGTGTGGGACCCGCACCCGCGCGGCCCGGCCGCCGTGCCGGGCGTGCACCTGGCCACCCCGAACGAGTCCGAGGTGCGCGAGCTGGTGAAGGCCGCGCCGGGCGCGTCCCGGCTGGCCACCGCGTCGCGGGGCGCGCAGGAACTGCGCCGGCGCTGGCGGGCCGGCGCGGTCACCGTGACCCTGGGCGGCGACGGGGCGCTGCTCTGCCACGCCGGCTCCACGCCGCTGGTGGTGCCCGCGCCGGCCAGCGCCGAGGGGGACACCTGCGGCGCGGGCGACCGGTTCGCCGCGACCGCCGCCATCGCCCTGTCCCGGGGCGCGCTGGTCTCCGAGGCGGTGCAGGCGGCCGTCACCGAGGCGTCGGGGTACGTCGCCGCGGGGGGAGTGGCCGCCGCCCTGCCGGCACCGGTCCGGGTCGCCGCCGCGCCGCCGTCGCGCCCCGGCGGGCCCCGGATCGGGGTCGCCGCCGCCGCCGAGGTCGTCGCCGGGGTACGCGCGGCCGGCGGGACCGTGGTGGCCACCGGCGGCTGCTTCGACCTGCTGCACGCCGGGCACGTGGCCACCCTGGAGGCGGCCCGGCAGCTCGGCGACTGCCTCGTCGTCTGCGTCAACTCCGACGCGAGCGTGGCCGGGCTGAAGGGCCCGGACCGGCCGGTGGTGCCGCAGGGCGACCGCAGCCGGCTCCTGGCGGCGCTGGGCTGCGTCGACGCGGTGCTGGTCTTCGACGAGCCCACCCCGGAGGCGGCGCTGACCTGGCTGCGCCCGGACGTGTGGGTCAAGGGCGGCGACTACGCCGGCGGCGGCGAGCCGGCGCTGCCCGAGGCGGAGGTGCTGCGCCGCTGGGGCGGGCACACGGTGGTCGTGCCGTACCTCGACGGGCGCTCGACCACCGACATGATCGCCGCCGCCCGCGCCACCGGCGGAGCGAGCGGGCCTCGGGCGCCGGGCCGGCGGGTGGGCGTCGACGTGGACGGCACGACGATCAAGGGGGCACGATGAGCGCGAGCGCACCGGGAGCCGGGCCGACCGTACTGGTCACGGGCGGGTCCAGCGGGTTGGGGGCGGCCGTGGTGGCCGCCGTGGCGAAGGCCGGCGGCCGGCCGGTGGTGCTGGACCGGCAGGCGCCGGCCGACGGGGTGCCCTGGGTCGAGTGCGACCTCGCCGACACCCGCGCCGCCGAGGCCGCCACCCGGCACCTCGCCGAACGCTCCGGCGGCCTCGACGCCGTCGTCACCGCCGCCGGCATCGACGTGCCCGGCCGGCTCGCCGACGTCCCCGGCGACACCTGGGACCGCATCGTCACCGTCGACCTGCTCGCCACCGCCGCCGTCGTCCGGGCCGCCCTGCCCTGGCTGGAGGCGGCCCGGGGCAACGTGGTCACCGTCGCCTCCACCCTCGGCGTCAAGGCCGTCAGCGACGCCACCGCGTACTGCGCCGCGAAGTTCGGCGTCGTCGGCTTCACCCGCGCCCTCGCCGCCGAACTCGCCGGCTCGGTCGGCGTCACCCTGCTCGTCCCCGGCGGCATGCGCACCGCGTTCTTCGACGAACGCGACGCCCAGTACCGGCCCGGCCCCGACGCCAGCCTCAACGACCCCGCCGACACCGCCGCCGCCGTCATGTTCGCCCTCTCCCAGCCGCCCGGCAGCGCCGTGCGCGAACTGGTCGTCTGCGCCGAGCGGGAGTCGTCGTACCCGTGATCCTCGCCCTGCGCGCCCTCGGCGTCGGCGACCTCGCCACCGCCGTGCCCGCGCTGCGCGCGCTGCGCGCCGCCCACCCCGACCGGGAACTCGCCCTGGCCGCCCCTGCCTGGCTGGCCCCCCTCGTCAACCTTGTCGGCGGCGTCGACCGGCTCGTGCCGGCGACCGGGCTGGCCCCCCTCGACCGGCCCGACCCGCCCCCGGACCTGGCCGTCAACCTGCACGGACGCGGCCCGCAGTCGCACCGGTTGCTCGCCGCCACCCGGCCGCGGCGGTTGCTCGCCTTCGCCAACCCCGACGCCGGGCACGCCGACGGCCCCGACTGGCGACCCGGCGAACACGAGGTCGACCGCTGGTGCCGCCTGCTGCACTGGTACGGCATCCCCGCCGACCGCGCCGACCTCGCCCTGCGCCGCCCGCCCGCCGGCCCGACCCCGGCCGGGGTGAGCGTCGTGCATCCGGGCAGCAAGATCCCGGCGAAGCGCTGGCCCGCCGGGCGCTTCGCGGCGGTGGCCCGCGCGTTGGCCGGGCGCGGCCACCGGGTCGTGGTCACCGGGTCGGCCGACGAGCGGGCGCTGGCCGGGCGGGTGGCCCGTCGGGCGGGGCTCGCGCCGGACGCGGTGCTCGCCGGCCGCACGGACCTCGGCGGGCTGGCCGCCCTGGTGGCGCACGCCCGCCTCGTGGTCAGCGGCGACACCGGCGTCGCCCACCTCGCCACCGGCTACGGCACCCCGTCGGTGGTCCTCTTCGGCCCGGTCCCGCCGACCGAGTGGGGGCCGCCGCCGGAGCGGCCGTGGCACCGGGCGCTGTGGGCGGGGGAGCAGGGGCCCGGCGGGCCGGAGGGGGATTGGTCCGCATCTGCCGGGGTAGGTACCGATCCGGTGTTGGCGGCGATCGGCGTCGGCGAGGTGCTGGCCGCCGTGGCGGAGGCGGAACAGGCGGTGCGAGTTGCCGGTGCGGTTACGGCGTAGCGACCCGGGCAGGCCCGGCTACGGTCGCCGGCGGCGCGGCCGGGGCTGGCTCTTCCTCGACCCGGCCGGCGACCCGGTCCGCGACCCCGACGAGCTGGCCCGGCTACGGGACCTGGTGATCCCGCCCGCCTGGCGGGACGTGTGGATCTCGCCGTACCCCAACGGCCACATCCAGGCCACCGGCGTCGACGCGGCCGGGCGCAAGCAGTACCTCTACCACCCCCGCTGGCGGCAGCAGCGCGACGAGGCGAAGTTCGACCACGTGCTGGAGGTCGCCCAGCGCCTCCCCGTGCTGCGCGAGCGGGTGGGCCACGACCTGACCGGCCGGGGGCTGAACCGGGACCGGGTGCTGGCCACGGTCACCCGGCTGCTCGACATGGGCATGTTCCGCGTCGGCAGCGACCAGTACGCCGTCGGCGACGACGCCACCTTCGGCGTGGCCACGCTGCGCCCCGAGCACGCGCGCAGCCGGGGCGGCTGCGTGGTCTTCGCGTTCCCCGCCAAGGGTGGCGTCGAACAGGTGCGCCGCATCGAGGACCCGCAGCTGTGCCGGGTGCTGAGCAACCTGCGTCGCCGCCGGCGTGCCGCCGACCGACTGTTCGGCTACTGGGACGGCCGGGGCTGGCGGGACGTGCGCAGCGACGAGGTCAACGAGTACCTGCGCGATGCCAGCGGCGGCGAGATGACCGCGAAGGACTTCCGCACCTGGCACGCCACCGTCCTGGCGGCCACCGAACTGGCCGGGCACGCGCCGGCCCGCTCCGTGACGGCCCGCCGCCGGGCGGTGGCGGCGGTGATGCGGCAGGTCGCGGAACTGCTGGGCAACACGGCGACCGTCGCCCGCACCTCGTACGTGGACCCCCGGGTGGTGGACCTGTTCCACGACGGCGTGGTCGCCCCGGTGGGGCCGGAGACGCCCCGCGCGGAGGCGGAGCTGCGGGTGCTGGAGCTGCTGGCGGACGCCTGAGGGCCCCGCCGCCGGTCTCGGCGGCACCGGGCGGCCGCCCGCGACCGTCGTGTCGCGGGCGCCTCGCCACGGCCCCCGTTACGTGCGGGCCGCCACGGGGTTGCCCCGAGCCCGGCCCGTAACCAGTATCTGGGAGGGACCGGCCGGGGAGTTGACCTTGGGTGTCAGGTGGTTGACGATCCGTGCCGTCGCGGGGAGTGGCCCTGCGGTTCCGATCGCCGCGCCCGGCGTCAGCCGGGCCCCGGCCGGGTGCTCTCCCGCCAGGCCCGGGGGCTGAGGCCGTACGCGGCGCGGAAGGCGCGGCTGAAGTGCGCCTTGTCGCGGAAGCCCCAGCGGGCGGCGATGGCCTGGACGGGCCGGTCCCGCAGCAGCGGGTCGGCCAGGTCCCGCCGGCAGCGTTCCAGCCGGCGGCGGCGGATGGCCCCGCCGACGGACTCCTCCTCGTCGGCGAAGAGGCGGTGCAGGGTGCGCAGGGCGACGTGGTGGGCGTCGGCGACGGCCCGGGGCGACAGGTCGGGGTCGCCGAGGTGGCGCTCGATGAAGTCGTGGACCTGGGTGAGCAGCGCCTGCTGGCGCATCTCGGCCGGGAGCCGGGACTCGGCGTCGAGGTGCCGGGCGAGCAGCATGGTGATCAGGGTGAGGGTGACGTCGGCGAGGTGGGGCGCGTCGGCGGCCCGGAACTGCTCCGGGTGCCGGGTGATCTGGAGCAGGTGCTGGGCCAGCAGCGCCCCGGGGCCCTCCGTGCCCGACATCCGCGCGGCGGTCAGCCCGCCCACCTTGTCGGGGTGCAGCGGCAGGCGGGCGCGGGGCACCAGCGCGGTGACGGCGCTGGCCTGGGCCCGCTCGGCGTCGTGGCCGGAGTGCACGATCCGGTGGGGGCGCGCCCAGTCGACCAGGGTGAGGTCGCCGATCGGGATCGCGTTCGTGGCCCGGCCGGAGTCGATGGCGCTGCTGCCGGCGAGGGTGAGGGCGACCTGGAAGACCTCCGGGTCGGCCTGCCGGATCAGGCGCGGGGTGCGCAGGCCGATCAGGGACTGGTAGTGGAACCGGCACAGCTCGACCTCGCCCAGCGTCAGGATGTCGACGTCGGCCCGGAAGTCCGCCGTGTGCTCGCTGTCCATGGCCATCGGGGCCGAGGCGCGGGAGGCGAGCTCCGTGAAGAAGGGCCAGCGCTCCGCCGCCGGCAGCGCGGTCGTGTCCAGTCTCTCGGTGCGCAGCCCACCCATCACCGGCCTCCCCGTCGTCGCCTTCCTCCATTGTCGACGCTAGCGCCGGTGAGCGGTGCCGCCGGGTGGCGCGGCACCGCCGGGGACCGGTCGGGGCGGTCAGCCGGGTGATCGACCGCCGGTACGCAGGCCTGAGCTGCGCGGGCTTTCCGCACGTGAGCGGCCTCAGGCGGGACGGGTGTCGTACGTCGCGCGGTTGGCCAGCACGTCGTCCATGTGCGCCTCGGCCCACCCCTTCACGCCGCGCATCGTCTGGTGCAGGGAGTGGCCGAGCGCGGTCAGCTCGTAGGTGACCGTGACGGGCACGGTCGGCGTCACGGCCCGGGTGACCAGGCCGTCGCGTTCGAGGGACCGCAGCGTCTGGGTCAGCATCTTCTGGCTGACGCCGGCCAGCAGGCGCGACAGCTCCGAATAGCGCAGCGGCCGGGGGTCGCCGCCGCAGTCGGCGCCGAACCGGTGCGAGCCGTCGCTGCCCAGCGCGGCCAGCACCAGGGTGACCCACTTGTCCGCGATGCGGTCGAGCAGCTGGCGACTCGGACACTGCGCCACGAACGCGTCATACTCGGCCTTCGCCCGCGCCCTCTTCTGCTCCGCCGTCGTCGTCGCCATCGGGCCGCCCCTTCCACCGCTGGTGCGTTACGCACTTCCAGGTGCCTACTTCCGGACAGGAAGCTACCCGATCAGAGTGGAGCCGGCATCCGCGGTGCCCGGCACCGACACCCAGCACACGAAAGCAGAGGTGCAGCATTGACGTCCCCTTCCCTTCCCGGTGGCACCTGGACGCTGGGGGACCTGACCGTCACCCGGTTCGGCTACGGCGCCATGCAACTCGCCGGGCCCTGGGTCATGGGTCCGCCGGCCGACCACCACGGCGCGCTCGCCGTCCTCCGGGAGGCCGTCGCCCTCGGCATCACCCACATCGACACCTCCGACGCGTACGGGCCGCACGTCACCAACCGGCTGATCCGCGAGGCGCTGCACCCGTACCCCGACTCGCTGCACATCGTGACCAAGGTCGGCGCGAACCGCGACCAGCGGGGCGGCTGGCCGCCGGCCCGGGACCCGGAGAGCCTGCGCCGGTCCGTGCACGAGAACCTCGACAACCTCGGGCTCGACGTGCTCGACCTGGTCAACCTGCGGCTCGGCGACGCCGAGGGGCCCCGGCCCGGCCCGGTCGCCGAGGCGTTCGAGACGCTCGTCGAGCTCCAACAGCAGGGCCTGATCCGGCACCTCGGGCTGAGCAACGCGACGCCGGAGCAGGTCGCCGAAGCCCAGGCGATCGCGCCGATCGTGTGCGTGCAGAACATGTACAACCTCGCGCACCGCCAGGACGACGCCCTGATCGACGCGCTCGCCGAGCAGGGCGTCGCCTACGTGCCGTTCTTCCCGCTCGGGGGCTTCACCCCGCTGCAGTCCTCGGCGCTCGCGGCCGTGGCCGCCCGGCTGGGGGCGGCACCCATGTCGGTGGCCCTGGCCTGGCTGCTGCGGCGGTCACCGAACATCCTGCTGATCCCCGGCACCTCGTCCGTCGCGCACCTGCGGGAGAACGTCGCGGGCGCCGGCCTCGCCCTCTCCGCCGACGACCTGGCCGAGCTGGACAAGGTCGGCGGCTAGGCCCCGGAAGGACGCTCGATCGTCTGCTGTTGCCGGAGACCTCCACCGGCGTGTCGGCTCAAGAAACAGCAGACGATCGAGCACCCGTGGCAGCTCAGTCGTTGAGGACCTGGGAGAGCCGGTCGCGGAAGCGCCGCTCGGAGTCGCTCACCACGTCGCCGCCGAGGCCCAGGATCCCGCCGCTGGACGCCGCGCTCACCACGTGCTCGGCGATCTCCACGAGCCAGTGCTTGTAGGCGCCGGCCTCGCCCTCGTCGACCTTCTCGGCCAGCAGCCGGGCCGCCGAGGCCGCCCGGTTCAGCACGTCCTCGATCACCGCACGCGGGTCGGCCGGCGCGATCACCGGCAGCTCCTCGCCGGCCTCCGGGTCGCCCACCCGGGACACGATCTCGCCCGCCACGGCGGCCACGAGCGGGCTGCCCGACTCGCGGCCCGTGGCGATGCTCTCCAGCCCGGCCGCGTTCTCGGCCATGGTGCGGCGGGCGCTGTCGTGCTCGGCGGCGCTCGCCGCGGTCAGCACCGACTGCGGCAGGCCGACCAGCAGCCCCCACTCCTCGTCGGAGAAACCGAACCCGGTGTACGCCGGCTGCTCGATCACGACCGCGCTCCTCTCGTCGTTCCATCTCTGTGCCGTGGGCACGGTGGTCCGTCCCGGTGCCGTGGCCTGTCGGCCCGGCTCAGGCTAGTCGAGGGTCAACAGGCCCTGTTCGGACACCACGCGCACCGACAGCGTCTTGTACCCGACCTCCTCGAAGAGCACCGTCATCCGGTCCTCCTCGTAGCTGAGCACCATGCCGGGTCCCCACTCGGGGTGGCGCACCTGGCTGTGCACCGGGAACGGCCCGCTCGCGCCGTCGTCGGCGACGCTGGTGCCGGCGAGGCAGTTGTCGCAGTGCCCGCAGACCTTCGTCATCTGCTCACCGAAGTACGCCAGCAGCGCCTGCCCCCGGCAGCCGGTCGTCTCGGCGAAGGCCCGCATCATGTCCGTCCGCGACCGGGTGACGGTCTGCTGGCGTTCCGCCTCGGCCCGCGCCGCGTCGCCGGCCTCGACCGGCGTCGGCGAGTACCGGGGCGCGCCGATGCGCTGCCGCGACCGGGGCTCGGCGGCACCGACCTGCTCCAGCAGGGCGAGATACTGGCCCAGCTTGCGCGGCCCCAGGCCCGTCGCCTCCCGCAGCTCCTTCTTGGTGGCCGGCTTGCGCCGCAGCAGGGCCGCCAGGTCGCGCAGCTCGGTGGCGTCCGGCAGGCCGCCGCTGAAGAAGCGTTGCAGGCCGACGTCCTCGGCCTGCCACAGCAGCAGCACCCGGGCCGGCTCCCCGTCGCGCCCGGCCCGGCCGATCTCCTGGAAGTAGCTGTCCGGCGAGTCCGGCAGCGCCATGTGCACCACCCAGGCGATGTTCGGCTTGTCGATGCCCATGCCGAACGCCGAGGTGGCCACCATGATGGGCACCCGGTCGGCGAGGAACGCCTCGTGCAGCTCGCCGCGTGCCCCGGCGGGCATCCCGCCATGGTAGAACTCGGCCGGGAAGCCGGCGTCGGTGAGCCGGGCGGCCAGCTCCTCGGCCGCCCGCCGGGTCGGCACGTAGATGATCCCGGGGCGCCTGTCCTCGCGCAGCAGGGCGAGCAGCCGCCGCCACCGGTAGTCCTCGGTGGGGCAGTGCGCGACCTCCAGGAACAGGTTCGGCCGGTCCAGCCCGGACACGACCACCTCGGCGTCGCGCAGCCGCAGCCGGGCGACGATGTCGTCGCGTACCGGCGGGGAGGCCGTGGCGGTCAGGGCGACCACCGGGGGCCGGCCGATGCCCTCGATGAGGTGCCCCAGCGCCAGGTAGTCGGGGCGGAAGTCGTGCCCCCAGGCCGAGATGCAGTGCGCCTCGTCGATCGCCACGAGCGCCGGCTTGAGCGACCTGACCTCGGCCATCCGGTCGGGGTTGGCCAACTGCTCCGGCGTGATGAACAGGAACTCGGCCCGGCCCGCGCGGACCTCCTCGATCGCCTCCGCCTGCTGGGCGGGCGTCTCGTCCGAGCTGATCCGCACCGCCCGCAGCTCGGGGCGGCGGCGCTCGTTGAGGGCCGCGATCTGGTCCTGCTGGAGGGCGAGCAGTGGGGAGATCACCACGGTCGGGCCGGGGATCAGGCTGGCCGGGATCTGGTAGATCGCCGACTTGCCGGCGCCGGTGGGCAGCACCACCAGGGCGTCGCGTCGCTTCATCACCGCGCGCATGGCGGCGAGCTGGTTGGGCCGCAGCGCTTTCCAGCCGAAGAGGCTCCGCGCCGCGCGGCGCAACGTCATGGAGTGCGTGGACAGCTTCATCGAGGGCCGGAGGTACCCGACCCGATCACCCCCGAAACCCGGCGGCTCAGCGCAGCCGGGGGAGCACGGAGGTGCGGTAGAGCTCGAACAGCCCCTCGTGGTGCGGGCCGGTGTTGGCCACGTAGACCTCGTCGAAGCCGGCCTGCGCGTACCGGTCGATCATCTCCAGGTGCGCGTCGGCGCTGTCGCCGCACACGAACGACTCCTTCATCATCTCCGGCCGCACGAGCTGCCCGGCCTGCTCGAAGTGCCGGGGCGAGGGCAGCACCTGGGACAGTTCGCCCGGCACGCCGGCGTTGGGCCACCGCTCGTACGCGATCGCCGCGCCGGCGTCCTCGCTGTCGGCGTACGCCGCCTTGAAGCCGGCCTGGCACGGCTTGTCGCCGCCGCCGCCGGCGCGGAACCGGCGGACCAGGTCGGCGTCGGGCGACGTGCTGACGTACCCGTCGCCGATGCGGGCGGCCAGGTCGACGGCCTTCGGGCCGAAACCGGAGACGTAGACCGGCGGGGGAGCGTCGGGCAGGGTGTAGAGGCGGGCGTGCTCGACGGTGTAGTGCCGGCCGTGGTGGTTGACGAACCCGCCCCGCCACAGCTCGCGCATCACCTCGACGGCCTCCTCCAGCATCTCCAGCCGTACGTCGGCCTGCGGCCAGGCGTCGCCGAAGATGTGCTCGTTGAGGGCCTCGCCGGAGCCCACCCCGAGGACGAACCGCCCCTGGTGCAGCACGGCGCTGGTCGCTGCGGCCTGGGCGAGCACCGCCGGGTGGATGCGCACCGTCGGGCAGGTCACGGCCGTGGTGACGGGCAGCGAGCAGACCTGGCTGAGCGCCCCGATCATCGACCAGACGAACGGGCTCTGGCCCTGGGCGTCCGTCCACGGATGGTAGTGGTCGGAGATCCACAGCGCCTCGAAGCCGGCCCGCTCGGCACCCCGGGCCTGCCCCAGCAGTTGCGCCGGGGTCAGCTCCTCGCTGGACAGGAAGTAGCCGATCCGCATCGTTCCCCCTCGCCGTGCCCGGTGCGCGGCGCACCGGCGGCACGACACCGCCGTACCCCACGGGTCGCGGGGTGAACCCGGCGCGGCGGGGCGGCGGCCGTGGCGGCGGGCCGGTGCCGCCCGGCGGCCGGGCGGCGGCCGTGGGGTCAGCGCCGGCCGAACATGGCCCGGATCGCGGCGAGCAGCAGGAGGCCGCCGACGATCAGGCCGAGCAGGCGGACGCCGGGCACGTCGGCCGCGCTGCTGGCGTCGGCGAGCGGCGGGACAGGCATGTGGGAACTCTCCCACGAAGGGCCGGACCGCGCCAGACGGTAACAGTAAGGTTTATTGACTATTTGCTGGCGGTGGTGTGACCATGGCAGCACCGCCGCGGCCCGCGGCCGGTCCGACACGGCACAAGACGGGGGTACGGCAGCCGCATGAGCAGCGCACCGACGGGGAACCTGGCGAGCCTGGCGGCCGCCGTCCTGCAACCCGGATTCGTCGGCACCACCCCGCCGCCGTGGGTCCTGCGGTGGCTCGGCGACGGGCTCGGCTCGGTGGTGCTCTTCGCCCGCAACATCGTCGACCTCGACCAGGTCGCCGCGCTCACCGCCGCGCTGCGCGCCGAGCGCCCCGACGTGATCGTCGCCATCGACGAGGAGGCCGGCGACGTCACCCGCATCGAGTCCGGCCGGGGCAGCTCCCGGCCCGGCAACTTCGCCCTCGGCGCCGTCGACGACCCGCAGTTGACCGCCGAGGTCGCCCGCGACCTGGGCCGCGAGCTGGCGTCCGTCGGGGTCACCCTCGACTACGCCCCGGACGCCGACGTCAACTCCAACCCCGCCAACCCCGTGATCGGGGTACGCGCCTTCGGCGCCGACCCGGACCTCGTCGCCCGGCACACCGCCGCCTGGGTACGCGGCCTCCAGTCCGGCGGCGTCGCCGCCTGCGCCAAGCACTTCCCCGGCCACGGCGACACCCGCGTCGACTCCCACCACGACCTGCCCCGCATCGGCGGCAGCCGCGCACAGCTCGACGCCGCCGAACTGGTGCCGTTCCGGGCCGCCGTGGCGGCCGGGGTGCAGGCGGTGATGACCGGCCACCTCCTCGTGCCGGCGCTCGACCCGCGGCTGCCGGCCACCCTCAGCCCCCGCATCCTCGGCGGCCTGCTCCGCGAGGAACTGGGCTTCTCGGGCGTGATCGTCACCGACGCGGTGGAGATGCGGGCGGTCGCCGACCGGTACGGCTTCGCCGGCGCGGCGGTCCGCGCCCTCGCCGCCGGAGCGGACGCGATCTGCGTCGGCGGTGAACGCGCCGACGAGGACGCCGCCCGCGAGCTGCGCGACGCGATCGTCGCCGCCGTCGTCTCCGGCGAGCTGCCCGAACAACGGCTGGCCGAGGCGGCCAAGCGGGTCGGCCAGCTCGCGGCCTGGACGGTGGCCGCCCGGGCCGACGCCCCGTCCCGCCCCACCGTCACGCCCGGCGGCTCCCCGATCGGGCTGGCCGCCGCCCGCCGCGCCGTACGGGTCACGGCGAGCGCCGCCGGGGCCCTGCCGCTGGCCGGGGCCCCGCACGTGGTCGAGTTCGAGCCGCCCCGCAACATCGCCATCGGCGCGGAGACCCCGTGGGGGATCGCCGCCCCGCTGGCCGCCCTGCTCCCGGGCACCACCGCGGTCCGCCTCGGCGCGGACGATCTCGGCGACGTCCCCGCAGGGGCGGTCGACGGTGCTCCTGCCGGTGCTGTCGGCGGGGCCGCCGGCCGGCCGCTGGTGCTGGTCGTCCGCGACCTGCACCGGCACGACTGGATGCGCGCCGCCGTGGCCCGGGCCCTCGTCGCCCGCCCGGACGCGGTGGTGGTCGAGCTGGGCGTGCCGGCCCTCGTCACGGGCGCCGTGCACGTCGCCACCCACGGCGCGACCCGGGCCGGTGCCCTGGCCGCCGCCGAACTGCTGGCCGGCACGGGACGCGTCGCCGCGATGCCGCTGGCCGGCGTGGCCGAGCCCGTGGTCGGCTGAGCCCGGCGGGATCAGGTGCCGTTGCGGCCGTCAGGGGGCGGGGGTGACCAGGTCCGCGTACTCGGGGTGGCGCTCGATGAAGGCCGCCATGAACGGGCACCTCGGCACCACCCGGCCGCCGCGCTCGCGGACCTGGTCCAGGGTGGCCCGCATCAGCGCCGCCCCGACACCCATGTTCTGGAACTTCGCGTCGACCTCGGTGTGGGTGAAGATCAGCACCTCGCCCCGGGGCAGGTACGCGGTGAACCCGGCCAGCGCGTCGTCGACCAGGATCTCGAAGCGGTGGCGGGCGGGATTGTCCTCGACCAGGAAGCTCACCCGGCCATTCTGCCCCCGCCACCCGCCGGCCGGTCCAGTTCACCCCCACTCCGCTCCCGGCGGCGGGCGGCCTGCCGCCGGTGCGGGGTGGAGAAGGGCGCCCTTCTCCACCGGAAGCGTTGACAAGGGCCCTTCCTTGCACGCCGGGCGGGTCGCGGGGGTCTCGTACCCTTGATCGCGTGACGAACCGACGCGGTACCTCCCCGTCCACCCCCACCCGCCGCGCCGCCGGCCTGCTGGCCAGCCTGGCACTCGGCGTCGCCCTGCTCGCCGGATGCAGCTCCGAGGGCGCCTCCACCGACTGCGGCCTGGACGCCTGCACGGTGACCTTCGACCGGGGCGTCGAGGCCAGCGCCACCATCCTCGGCGTCGAGGCCAAGCTGGTCGGCGCCCAGGGCGACCAGGTGACCGTCGAGGTCGCCGGCGAGCAGTTGTCGCTGACCGTGGGCCAGCAGGCCACCGAGGTCGGCGGCTTCGCGGTCACCCTGGACAGCGTCACCGACGAGCAGGTCAAGATCCGCGTGTCGCGCAACCCCAACGGCTAGCCGGGGCACCGCGCGGGCGGTGGCCGACGTTTGGGGATCTCCGCAATCGGAGATTGAGGCGCCATGTCACTCACCCGAAACGCCGAAGCCACCGCCTCGCAGGCCGCGAACAGCCGGTGGCTCGAACTACTCGCCCGGGCCGGTTTCATCGGCTACGGCGTCGTGCACCTGCTGTTCGCCTGGCTCGCCCTGCAGATCGCCTTCGGCGACTCGGGCGGCAAGGACGGCGACCAGACCGGTGCGCTGAGCACCCTGGCCGAGCAGCCGATGGGCAAGTTCCTCTGCGTCGCGATCGCCGTCGGCATGCTCGCCATGGCGATCTGGCAGGCGCTGGAGGCCGCCGTCGGGCACCGCGCCGAGCGTGGCCGGGAGCGGCTCTTCGAGCGGATCGCCTCCGCCGCCCGTACCCTCGTCTACCTCTACTTCGCCTGGACCGCCTGGAAGGTCTTCTCCAACGCCGGGTCGAGCGGTGCCGACCAGCAGGAGGCCCTCACCGGCAAGCTGATGGAGTCCGGCGGCGGTCGGCTGCTGGTCGGCCTGGCCGGGCTGGTGCTCGCCGCGATCGGCGTCGGCCTGGTGATCTACGGCTGGAAGAAGAAGTTCCGCAAGCACCTCAAGACCGGCGAGATGGACGCGCACACCCAGACCCTGGCCCTGCGCCTCGGCACGGCCGGCTACATCGCCAAGGGCGTCGCGTACGGCATCGCCGGCCTGCTGGTGGTCGTCGCCGCGGTCAACTACGACCCGGAGAAGGCCCGCGGCCTCGACGCCGCGCTGCGCACCCTGCGCGACCAGTCGTACGGCCCGTTCCTGCTCGCCCTGGTCGCCCTCGGCATCGCCTGCTTCGGCGTGTACTGCTTCCTCCAGTCCCGGTACCGCAAGGTGTGATCGTCCTGGCCCGGCCGGTCTCGGCCCGGCTTGGCCGACACGGCGGACAGCGGGCACCATTGGGCCTTTGCCCGGATCGAGGGACCCGCTGAAGGGGGAGAGACACCCGTGCAGAGCTACCTCATGACGATCGTCGCCGCGCTCGCTGCGGCGGCGATCGCCCTTTTCCTGGCCGAGGTGGTGCACCGGACGACCCGTCGGCTCGGCCGACGTTCGTTGCTGATGACCGAGCTGACCGACCACGCGCACCGTCCGTTCCAGGTCGCCGCGACCGTGCTCGCCGTGCAGTTCGCCGTCCGGTTCTCCACCGGCTACGCCGTCGGCACACCGTGGCGGCAGGTGGTGCTGCACGCGCTGGTGCTCGGCATCATCGCCACCCTGTCGTGGCTGGTCGCCTCGCTGCTGGTGGTGGTCGAGGACGTCGCCCTGGCCCGGTTCCGGGTCGACGTGCCGGACAACCGGCACGCCCGCCGCGTGCGTACCCAGGTGGTGATGCTGCGCCGGCTGACCATCGCGGTGATCGTGATCCTCGCCGTCGGCGTGATGCTGATGACCTTCCCGAGCGTCCGGGGCGTCGGGGCCGGCGTGCTGACCTCGGCCGGCGTGGTCGGTGTGGTGGCCGCGCTCGCCGCGCAGAGCCTGCTCGGCAACGTCTTCGCCGGCCTCCAGCTCGCCTTCAGCGACGCGGTACGCCTCGACGACGTGGTGGTCGTCGAGGGGGAGTGGGGCCGCATCGAGGAGCTGACCCTCAGCTACGTCGTCGTGCAGATCTGGGACGACCGCCGGCTGATCCTGCCCACCTCGTACTTCACCAGCAAGCCCTTCCAGAACTGGACCCGCACGGAGGCGGCGGTGCTGGGCACCGCCGAGTTCGACGTCGACTGGTCGATCAACGTGCAGGCGATGCGGGAGGAGCTGCGCCGGCTGGTGGAGGGCAGCGAGCTGTGGGACGGCCGGGTCTGCGTCCTGCAGGTCACCGACGCCACGGGCGGCCTGATCAAGGTGCGGGCGCTGGTCAGCGCGGCGAACGCCGGCAGCCTGTGGGACCTGCGCTGCCTGGTGCGGGAGCACCTGGTCGGCTGGGTGCGGGACCACCGCCCGACCGCGCTGCCCCGGATGCGCGCCGAGGTCGGCGACGCGTCCGGCGCGCTGCCCTGGCAGGCGGTGCAGCCCCGCCGCCCGGCACGCCGCCGCGCCGAGGCGGACGTGCCCGACGACGCCCGGGTCTTCGGCGGCAGCGACGACGGCGCGGCCCGCAGCGAGGCGTTCGTGGGCCCGGACGAGTCCGCCGCCCGCCCGGACGCCCCGGCCCCGGCCGACAACCACGGCGCAGCCTCGTCCGACAACCACGCCGCCGCCCCGCGCTGACGGCGTGCACGGCGCGACGTGTCCTGTCCCGGCGGCGGGGCGTTGAACCGGCGGGAGGCCGGCCGCCCGTCGCGGGGTCCGGGCGGGGTTTGAACGGCCGTCTCCCGGGGACTGCTGCGCGGCGCGGTCAGTGCGACTGGCCGCCCCGCGCAGGATTGACGGGCGGCGACTCCGGGCATACAGCGCGGTGATGACGAAAGGAGGACAGCATGGCTGACGTCGCGAATCACCGCACGTCGCGGACCGGGAGCGAGCCGTCCACCGCCGAACTCGTGCAGCGGGCCACGGAGCAGGTCTCCCGACTCGTCCGCGACGAGCTGGCCCTGGCCCGGGCGGAGCTGACCCAGAAGGGCAAGCACGCTGGCATCGGGATCGGCCTCTTCGGCGGCGGCGGCGCACTGGCTCTCTACGGCCTGGGCGCGCTGATCGCCGCCGCGATCCTGCTGCTGGCGCTGGTCGTGCCGGCCTGGGCGGCCGCGTTGATCGTCGCGGTGGTGCTCTTCCTGGCGGCCGGGATCCTCGCCCTGGTCGGCAAGAAGCAGGTCGGCCAGGCGGTCCCGCCGGTTCCGGCGGCGGCGGTGCGCAGCGTCCGGGCGGACGTGGACACCGTCACCGCCGCGGTGAAGGACAGGGGACGGGCATGACGGGCGGCGCGAGCAACGGCACGAACGGCACGGGAGACACGGAGGCGCTGCGCGAGGAGATCCGGCGTACCCGGGTGGAGCTCGGCGAGACGATGGAGGCGCTGGCCGCGAAGGCCGACGTGAAGGCCCGGCTGCGCTCCTCCGCCGAGCAGGCCAGGGGGCGGATGCGGGAGCAGGCCGCGCAGACCGTGGCCCGGGTGCGCGGGCAGGCTGCCCAGGGCGCCGAGGCCGCCCGGGAGCGGGCCGCCTCCGGTGCGGAGCTGGGCCGCAGCCCGGTGCCGTGGGCGGCGGTCGCCGCCGGCGCGGTGGCTACCATGATCGTGCTGTTGATCGTCCGGGGGAGGCGCAGGTGAGCAAGGGCATCGGCAGGGCCGCGTACAAGCCTGTCGGGGTGTTGATGGGGTTGGCCGCCGGTGCGGTCGCGGGCGTGATCTTCCGGCAGGTCTGGAAGGTGACGGCCGGCGACGGCGAGGCACCGAGCGCGACCGACGAGGACCGCGGCTGGGGCGAGATCCTCGCCGCCGCCGCCCTCCAGGGCGCGATCTTCTCCGTGGTACGCGCGGCCGTCGACCGGGGTGGCGCGGTGGGCGTGCGCCGGCTGACCGGCCGCTGGCCCGACTGACCAGCCAAGACAGCGTGGGCCCCCTTCCCGGGTGACCGGGAAGGGGGCCTTCGTGCGTGCGGGAAGGGCCCGGGAGGTCGGAATTCGGGCGTCCTTCAGGTCACATGTCGAAGAATTTCGTCCGGTAGGCTGTGCAGAGTTTTCGCTACGTGGTTTG
The DNA here is from genome assembly GCF_000876225.1 of Micromonospora haikouensis. Classification (NCBI taxonomy): domain Bacteria; kingdom Bacillati; phylum Actinomycetota; class Actinomycetes; order Micromonosporales; family Micromonosporaceae; genus Micromonospora; species Micromonospora haikouensis. Next base: position 3,013,230 of record NZ_JXSX01000001.1, read on the forward strand.
CTGTTCCACGCTGTTGCGAGACAGCGTGGGTTGAGAGAAGTCTCCTGCACAGGGGGCCGCCTCAGGCGCCGCTGCTCGAAAACGGCCAATCGGCCGCACGGCGTGCTCGGCCGCCAGTTTTAGAAGGAGATACACATGGCGCAGGGAACCGTGAAGTGGTTCAACGCAGACAAGGGCTTCGGCTTCATCACCGTCGACGGCGGGGGTGCTGACGTGTTCGTCCACTTCTCGGCCATCCAGACCAGCGGCTACCGCACGCTGGAGGAGAACCAGCGGGTGGAGTTCGAGATCGCCCAGGGTCAGAAGGGCCCGCAGGCTGAGCAGGTCCGCCCGATCTGAGCAGCCGTGGCCGGCCCGCCGGCCGAGGGGATGATCCGACCCGGATCAAGTCAAGCCCCGTGTCCCGTTCGGGATGCGGGGCTTTTCACGTGTCCGCCCCACCCCGGGGCGATCCCGCCGGCACCCGGGTCGCGACCGCCTCCCCACCACCGCGGGCCGGCGGTCAGGGACGGCGGCGTCGGGCGCGCAGGCCGTACCAGAGGGTCGCGAGTCCGATCAGGACCAGCACCGGGCCGAGCAGTGCCCAGATCCGCTGGTCGGTCATCATGCTCCCGCCGACGTAGCCGAGGCCCTGCACCGTCCAGACGGCGCCGACGACCACCGCGAGCAGGCCGAGGGTGAGCCGGAGCCACCCCTTCATCGCGTCCCCCCTCCGCTCACCGGGCGGGCCCGCCGGCCCGGTCCAGCATGCGCGTCGTTCCAGCATCCGCGTCGTCACCGCGGTGCGCGAGCACCGCTGCCGGGCGGGTCACCACCGGTCGTGCACCTGCGGCCGGATCAACTCGTCGTAGGTGTCCCGCACGGCGGCCAGCTCGTCGGGCGTGAGCGGCGCGAGGCCGGCCGTGGCGGCGTTGCGCCGGGCCTGCTCGGCGTCGCGGGCACCGGGGATGACCACCGTGACGCCGGGCTGGTCGAGCACCCAGCGCAGCGCGAACTGGGCCATGGTGCGGCCCGTGCCGACCAGCGGGGCGAGCCGGCGCACGGCGGCCAGCCCCGTGCCGAAGTCCACCCCGGAGAACGTCTCCCCGACGTCGAACGACTCGCCGTGCCGGTTGTAGGTGCGGTGGTCGTCGGGGGCGAAGGTGGTGTGCTCGTCGTACCGGCCGGAGAGCAGGCCGCTGGCCAGCGGCACCCGCGCGATGATGCCGACCCCGGCGGCCGAGGCGGCCGGCAGCACCCGGTCGAGGGGCTTGAGGCGCAGCGCGTTCAGGATGATCTGGACGCTCGCCACGCCGGGCCGGGCGATCGCGGTGAGCGCCTGGTCGCAGGTCTCGACGCTGACCCCGTACGCGGCGATGCGCCCGTCGGCGACGAGGGCGTCGAGGGCGTCGAAGACCCGGTCGTCGGCGAACACGGCGGTGGGCGGGCAGTGCAGCTGGACCAGGTCGAGGGTGTCCACGCCGAGGTTGGCCCGGGACCGGTCGGTCCAGGCCCGGAAGTTCTCCGCCGTGTACGCCTCCGGCCGCTGTTCGACCCGGCGGCCCATCTTCGTCGCCACGGTCAGCCCCGCGTCGGGGCGGGACCGCAGGAACCGCCCGATGAACTGCTCGCTGCGCCCGTCGCCGTAGACGTCGGCGGTGTCGACGAACGTGACGCCCGAGTCCACGGCGGCGGCCAGGACGGCCATCGCGTCGGCCTCGTCGACCCGCCCCCAGTCCGCGCCGAGCTGCCAGGCGCCGAGCCCGACCACGCCGACGTGCCGTCCGAGCCGGGTGAAGGTGCGCTGCTCCATGCCCCGAGCCTAGTGATCGGCTTGTCCGGCCGTGCGGCGGGCCGTACCTTGAAACAAGACGGACGTACGGTTTGGAGGCGGGATGTGGGATCCGGCGACGTACCTGCGCTACCGCGACGAGCGGGGCCGGCCCTTCCACGACCTGCTCGCGCGGGTCCCGGCGGAGCGGCCGAGGGCCGTGGTGGACCTCGGCTGCGGGCCCGGGACGCTGACCGCCGGCCTGGCGGCCCGCTGGCCGCACGCCCGCGTCGCCGGCCTCGACGCCTCGGCGGACATGATCGACCGGGCCGTCGCGCTGGCCGCGCCGGTGGACTTCGCGGTCGGCGACGTGCGCGACTGGCGGCCGGCCCCCGACGTCGACGTGGTGGTCAGCAACGCGCTGCTGCAGTGGGTGCCCGGCCACCGGGAGCTGCTGACCCGGTGGGCCGCCGAGCTGCCCGCCGGGGCCTGGCTCGCCTTCGCCGTGCCGGGCAACTTCGCCGCCCCCTCGCACCGGGCGCTGCACGCGGTGGCCCGGGGCGGGCCGTGGGCCGCCGCGCTCGCCCCGGCGCTGCGCGACGACCCGGTCGACGACGCGGTCGGCTACGCCACGCTGCTGACCCGGGCCGGCTGCGCGGTCGACGCCTGGGAGACTACGTACGTGCACCTGCTGCCGGCCCCCGCCGACGCCGACCACCCGGTGCTGACCTGGATGGAGGGCACCGCCCTGCGCCCCGTCCGGGCGGCCCTGGACGACGCCCGGTGGGCCGACTTCCGCGCCCAGCTCGCCGCCCGCCTCGCGGCGGCGTACCCGGTCCGGCAGGGGCGGGTGTGCTTCCCGTTCCGCCGCGTGTTCGTCGTCGCCCGCACCGGTGCCCGCCCGCCGCACCCTCCCGAGGAGAGCCCGTGACCGACCTGTCCGCCTTCATCGCCGGCCTGCCCAAGGTGGAGCTGCACGTGCACCACGTCGGCTCCGCGTCGCCGCGCATCGTGGCCGAGCTGGCCGCCCGCCACGAGGGGGCCAGCCCGGTGCCGGCGGACCCGGACGCCCTCGCCGACTACTTCGCCTTCCGCGACTTCGCCCACTTCATCGAGGTCTACCTCAGCGTGGTGGACCTGGTCCGCGACCCCGAGGACGTCTGGATCCTCACCCACGAGGTGGCCCGCGAGCTGGCCCGCCAGCAGGTCCGGTACGCCGAGCTGACCGTCACGCCCTACTCGCACGTGCGCCGGGGCATCCCCGCCCCGGCGTTCTGCGAGGCGATCGAGGACGCCCGCAAGCGGGCCGAGGCCGACTTCGGCATCGCCCTGCGCTGGTGCTTCGACATCCCCGGCGAGGCGGGGCTGCCGGCCGCCGAGGAGACCCTGCGGATCTGCCTCGACGAGCAGCCCGCCGGCCTGATCAGCTTCGGCCTGGGCGGCCCCGAGATCGGCGTGCCCCGGCCCCAGTTCGCGCCGTACTTCGACCAGGCGCGGGCGGCCGGGCTGCGCTCGGTCCCGCACGCGGGCGAGACCACCGGCCCGCAGACGGTCTGGGACGCGCTGCGCGACCTCGGCGCGGAACGCATCGGCCACGGCATCTCCGCCGCCGACGATCCCGAGCTGCTGGCCCACCTGGCGCAGCACCGCATCGCCCTGGAGGTCTGCCCCACCTCCAACGTGCGCACCCGGGCCGTCGCCTCGCTCGACGCGCACCCGCTGCCCCGGCTGGTCGAGGCCGGTGTGCTGGTCACCATCAACTCCGACGACCCGCCGATGTTCGGCACCACCCTCAACGACGAGTACGCGGTGGCGGCCCGGCTGCTCGGCCTCGGCCCGCAGGGGCTGGCGGCGCTGGCCACCGACGCGGTGACCGCGTCGTTCCTGTCGCCGGGGGAGAAGGCGCGGCTGGCCGGCGAGATCGACGGCTACCTGGCCGCGTCGGCCGGCTGACCGGGGGCTTGTCGGCCCGCCGGAGCGCGGGTCGACGGGCGCCCGGATCCGGGCTGGCGCGCGGCGGGAGGAGGTTGTGGGGGGACCGCACTCCCGCCGCGCGCACGGCTCCACCGACCGGAGGAGATCCCGGAATGGCCGGTGGAACTGATGGGTTCGCCCCAGATCCTGCCACCGCGCGCCCGGCGTGCCGCCGTGGTTAATCCGGATCTAAGGAAGACTTGCGTCTGCGCACAACCGGCCGCGCCCCGGGCCGGCGGCTGGCCAGCCGCAGAGCAGCCGGGGCGGTCAGCCGTCCGACGGGCGGCGGCGGGTCCAGCGGCGGCCCTCGGCCTTCGGCTCCCGCGCGTCGCGGGCCATCCGTCCGACCAGGCCGAACCGGTTGACCTGCCGCGGGACGGCCTCCGGGTCGGCCAGCAGCATCACCACGCTGGCCCCGCCGAGCCGGGCCCGGTCGATGCTCACCGACCCGTTGGCCTGCAACGCCACCCGCTTGGCGATGTCCAGGCCCAGGCCGGTGGAGCCCTGGTCGCTGGCGCCCCGGGCGAGCGCCCGGTCCGGGTTGGCGATGCCGGGGCCGGCGTCGTCGATGCGGATCGCGACATACCCGTCCCGGCGGGAGACCGCCACCTCGAACGCGGTGCCCTGCGGGGTGTAGCGGAACACGTTGCCGATCACCGCGTCGAGCGCGGCGGCCAGCTCGGCGCGCGGCACCGGCGCCGGGATGCGCAGCTGCGCGCCGCTGACCCGGTGCGGCCGGTTCTGGTCACCGGCGAGGGCCGACCAGAACACCATCCGGTCCCGGACGACCTCGCTGACGTCGCACATCGCCGGCCCGGACTCGTGCGCGACCGCCTTGCGGGTCGTGTTGATCAGCACGTCGATCTCGCCCTCCAGGGTGACGATCGCCTGCCGGATCCGCCGGATCGCGCGCCGGCGGTCCAGCTCCGCCTCGGTGAACGAGCCGACGCTGGTGTCGTCGGAGTCCAGCCCGTCGGCGTCGAGCCGCAGCACGGTCAGCGGGGTGCGCAGCCGGTGCGACAGGTCGGCCACCAGTTCCCGCTCGTCGGTGCGCGCCGCCACCAGCCGGTCGGCCATCCGGTTGAACGCGTACCCGGCCTCGGCCAGCTCGCGCGGGCCGGTCGGCTCGACGCGTACCCCCAGGTCGCCGTCGCCGACGGCGAGGGCGGCCTGCACGAGCCCCCGGGTCGAGTCGACGGTGCGGGCCGCGACCCGGTCGACCACCAGCACGGCGGCGCCCACCAGCGCCAGCGCCACGGCCGCGAGCAGCAGCCACCGGCCCGTGGCGCCCTCGTCGAGGGCGGCGTCCGGGACGAACACCTCGACCACGGCCACCGAGTCGCCCAGCACCACCGGGTCGAGCCGCAGCACCCCGCCCGGCACGTCGGTGACCACGGAACGCCGGTCGGCGGCGGCCCGGGCCAGCGCGGCCCCGTCGGCCCGGCCGGCCGCGTCGTCACCGCCCAGCCCGTGCACCACCGGCCGGGTCGCCGGGTCCTCGCCGCTGGCCTCGACCGCGCGTTGGACGACGGCCGGTTCGGTGCTGACCGCGAGGGCCCCGGTGACCAGCGCGCTGCGCCGGGCGGCGTCCGCGATGGCCTCCTCGCGGGTCCGCTCGCCCAGGCTGATGCCGAGGGGGATGAGGAACGCGAGCGCGACGAGGGCGCACATGCCGGCCGTGAGCCAGGCCAGCGCGACCCTCAGTCCGGGGCCACCAACCGGAAGCCCACCCCCCGCACGGTGCGCAGGTAGCGCGGCTTCGCCGCGGACTCGCCCATTTTGCGACGTAGCCAATAAAGATGAACGTCGATGGTCTGGTCCTCGCCGACCGACGGCTGCCGCCATACCTCCTCCAAGAGTTCCCGGCGGGACACTACCCGCCCGGGTCGGGCGGCGAGATACGCCAACAGGTCGAATTCCTTGCGGGTCAGCGCGAGGGGCACCCCGTCGAGCAGGGCGCTGCGCTCCCCGACGTCCACCCGCAGGCCGCCGACGGTGTGCACGGCCGGCTGCACCGTCCGGCTGGCCCGGCCCGCCCGGCGCAGCACGGTGGTGATGCGGGCGTCCAGGTGCGCGCCGGTGAACGGCTTGACCATGTAGTCGTCCGCGCCCGCCCGCAGCAGCCGCACCACCGACTGCTCGTCGTCGCGGGCGGTGGCGATGATGATCGGCACGTCGGTGATCCCGCGCAGCATCCGCAGGGCGTCCGAGCCGTCGAGGTCGGGCAGGCCCAGGTCCAGCACCACCAGGTCGGGGGTCTGGGCCGCGACCCGGCGCAGCGCGTCCAGCGCGGTGCCCACGGCGTGCACGGCGTGCCCACGGTCGGCGAGGGACCGCAGCATCGCGCCGCGTACGACGTGGTCGTCTTCGACCAGGAGCACCGTGGCCACGTCAGCACCGTACTCGCGATGGCAAGCGGGGCGCGTTGCGGCGCACCCGGCGACCGGGCAAGCTGGTACGGCCATGGCATTCACGCTCTTCGCGGACACCCGCGCGGCGCTCGCCCGGGACAGCCTGCACGGCCTCTCCGTCGGCGACGCCCTCGGCTCGCAGTTCTTCGTGCCGGGCCGGCGGCCCGCCGACCTCGCCGCCGGCCGGTTCCCGCCGTCGCCGTGGCAGTGGACCGACGACACCGAGATGGCCTGCTCCGTGGTGGCCGAGCTGACCGAGGTCGGGGAGATCGACCGGGACCGGCTGGCGCTGGCCTTCGCGCACCGCTGCGAGCCGTACCGCGGCTACGGGCCCGGCGCGGTGACCATCCTGCGCCTGATCCGCACCGGCACGCCGTGGCCCGTCGCCGCGGCCTCCGCGTTCGACGGGCAGGGCTCGTGCGGCAACGGCGCGGCGATGCGGGTCGGCCCGCTCGGTGCGTGGTTCGCCGACTCGACCCGGCAGGCGGCGGCCCAGGCCCGAGCCTCCGCCGAGGTCACCCACGCCCACCCGGAGGGCATCGCCGGCGCCGTCGCGGTCGCGGTGGCCGCCGCCCTGGCCACCCGGGCCCGCCTCGACGGGGACCGCCCGCCGCCGTCGCGGTTGCTCGCCGCGGTGGCCGCGGCCCTCGACCCCGGCGAGGTGCACCAGGGGGTACGCCGCGCGGCCGGACTGCTCGGCCGCCCCCTCGCCGTCGCCGTGGACGCGCTCGGCAACGGCTCCCGGGTGACCGCGCAGGACACGGTGCCGTTCACGCTCTGGGCGGCGGCGACCCACCTCGACGACTACCCGGCCGCGATCCGGGCCTGCGTCGAGGCGGGCGGGGACGTCGACACCACGGCCGCCATCGTCGGGGCGGTCGTGGCCGCCCACACCGGCGTCGGCACGCCGGGCGGCGTACCCGCCGACTGGCTCGCCGCCCGCGAGCCCCTGCCCGACTGGGTAGCCTGACCGGCCGCGTCGCCGCTCTACCGGCCCGCCGGCTGCGGCTCCGGCGCCGCGACCGCTCCGGCCTCGTCGGCGGTCCCGTCCGTGGTCTCGCCGGTGTGGCCCGCGGTCGTGGTGGTCTCGCCCGCGGTCCCGGTCGTCTCGCCCGTGGCCCCGGCGGTGTGGCCCGTGGTCCCGGCGGTGTCGTCCGCGTCCGGCGGCGGGAGGTCGCCGTCGAGGATCCGGCGCAGCTCGTCGCCCTCGGGCGCGGTCACCCCCGCCGGGTCGGTCCGTCGCCGCCACCGGGTCGCCAGCCAACCGAGCGCGGCGCCCCCGCCGAGCCCCGCGACCAGCCCCGCCGCCAGCAGGGCATCGGTGAACCCACGGTCACCCGCGGCGTCGCCGTCCGACAGGGCGACGGCCGGCGTGGGAGCCTCGCCGGCCGCCGTCGTGTCGGACGGGCCCCCGCCGTGCGCGCCCGTGGCCCCGTCCCCGCCGTGGCCGCTCGCCGCCGGCAGCAGGGTCAACACCGGTGCGGGCCGCGCACCGCCGGCCGGGTCCGCCCAGCGCACGACCGCGCCGTCGGAGTACGTCTGCACCACCTCGAACACCATCCTCTCGGCCTGGGGCAGCGGCCCCATCGAGACGGCGAGCCGGGCGGGGCCGGCGGGCGCCCCCTTGGCCCGGGTCCAGACCACCGAGGCGGTGACCGTGTCCATCGTCGTGCCGTGGATGCCGGGGATCGGCTCGGCCAGCTTCCGCGTGGTGATCCGGGGCGCCCAACCGGGCACCGACATCGGGTACGCCTCGCCCACGGGCGCCGCCGCCGGCAGCCGCAGCTCGACCCGCTCGGTCCGGGTGCCCGGGCGCTCCTCGGGCACGACGATCTCCAGCCGTACCGGGTCGCCCTGGCGGGCCTGCTCGGGGGTGCTCGTCACGTCCGCCGCCAGCGCCGTGCCGGCCCAGCCCAGCGTCGCCGCGACGACGGCCAGGACGGCCGACGCCGACATCCGGAGCCCTCGCTTGTGCCTGCGGATCATCGCCACCCTCGCCCCTGCCCTTCGTCTTCCTCCGGCCGCTTCCGACACCGGCCCCACCCGGTAGTTCGGCTGGCGCGGCCGAAAGGTTCAATCCGACACCCGCTCTCGCCCGCCGGCCCGCTCTCGCCCGCCGGCCCGCCCGCTCGCCGCCGCCCGCCGCGTTGCCCGGCCCTCAGCGTTAATAAGGGGCCCTTCCACTACCGAATGCGATAAGAAGGGACCCTTCCTTGCCCGCTAGCATCAGCGGGGGCGGCCAGCCGGCCGCTGTTTGTCGTCCTCTGGAGGAGTCACCGTGTTCGCACCCCGTACCCCCGTCGTGGCCGACCCCGTCGTCGTCGCCGCCGGGACGACGGCGGCCGACGCGGTGGCCGCGGCCGGGCTGCCGTCCACCGGCCCGAAGGCGGTCGTCGTGGTCCGCGACCCGCAGGGCAACCTGCGCGACCTTGACTGGGCGCCCGCCGAGGAGACCGTCGTCGAGCCGGTCGCCCTCGACACCCCGGACGGGCTCAACGTGCTGCGCCACTCGACCGCGCACGTGCTCGCCCAGGCGGTGCAGGACGTCTTCCCCGACGCGAAGCTCGGCATCGGCCCGCCGATCGAGAACGGCTTCTACTACGACTTCGCCGTCGACAAGCCGTTCCAGCCCGACGACCTGGCGAAGCTCGAGAAGCGGATGCAGGAGATCGTCAAGTCCGGGCAGCGGTTCCGGCGGCGGCGGTTCGCCAGCCTCGACGAGGCGAAGGCCGAGCTGGCCGCCGAGCCGTTCAAGCTGGAGTTGATCGACGTCAAGGGCGAGGGGCTGGACTCCTCCGAGGTGATGGAGGTGGGCGGCGGCGAGCTGACCATCTACGACAACCTCGCCGCCAAGGAGGACAAGGTCTGCTGGTCGGACCTGTGCCGGGGCCCGCACCTGCCGAGCACCCGGCTGATCGGCGCGTTCAAGCTGATGCGGTCGGCCGCCGCATACTGGCGGGGCAGCGAGAAGAACCCGCAGCTGCAGCGGGTGTACGGCACCGCCTGGCCGACCCGCGACGAGCTGAAGGCGTACCTGAAGCTCCTGGAGGAGGCCGCCCGCCGCGACCACCGCAAGCTCGGGGCGGACCTGGACCTGTTCAGCTTCCCGGACGAGATCGGCTCCGGCCTGGTGGTGTTCCACCCCAAGGGCGGCGTGATCAAGCGGGTGATGGAGGACTACGTCCGTGCCCGCCACATCGAGGAGGGCTTCCAGTACGTCGGGACCCCGCACATCTCGAAGGAAGGTCTCTTCCACACCTCGGGCCACCTGCCCTACTACGCCGACGGCATGTACCCGCCCATGGAGCTCGAGGGCGCGGACTACTACCTCAAGGCGATGAACTGCCCGATGCACAACCTGATCTACCGCTCGCGCGGGCGGTCCTACCGTGAGCTGCCGATGCGGCTGTTCGAGTTCGGGTCGGTCTACCGCTACGAGAAGTCGGGCGTGGTCCACGGGCTGACCCGGGTGCGTGGCCTGACCCAGGACGACTCGCACTCGTACTGCACCCGGGAGCAGGCACCGGGCGAGATCAAGCACCTGCTCAACTTCGTGCTGAGCCTGCTGAAGGACTTCGGCATCGACGACTTCTACCTGGAGCTGTCGACCCGCGACGAGGCCAAGCTCGACAAGTTCGTGGGGTCCGACGAGGACTGGGCGACGGCGACCGCGGTGCTGGAGCGGTGTGCGCGGGAGACCGGGCTGGACCTGGTGCCGGATCCGGGCGGCGCGGCCTTCTACGGCCCGAAGATCTCCGTGCAGGCCAAGGACGCCATCGGCCGCACCTGGCAGCTCTCGACCATCCAGTACGACTTCAACCAGCCGAAGGGCTTCGGGCTGGAGTACCAGGCGAGCGACGGCACCCGGCAGCAGCCGGTCATGATCCACTGCGCCAAGTTCGGGTCGATCGAGCGGTTCATCGGCGTGCTCACCGAGCACTACGCGGGGGCGTTCCCGGCCTGGCTGGCCCCGGTGCAGGTGGTGGGCATCCCGATCCGCGAGGACCACACCGACTACCTGCAGGACTTCGTCACCACCCTGCGTCGGCAGGGCGTCCGCGCCGAGGTCGACGCGGGCGACGACCGGATGCAGAAGAAGATCCGTAACGCCCAGCAGCAGAAGATCCCGTTCATGGTGATCGCCGGGGACGACGACGTGGCCGCCGGCACGGTGTCGTTCCGCTACCGGGACGGCTCGCAGCGCAACGGCGTGCCGGTCGACGAGGCGGTGGCCCACGTGCTCGACGTGGTCAACTCCCGCACCAACGCCGGCCCGTCGGCCCAGGGGTAAGGAGGGACCCTCTTCACGCATTCGCTAGGAAGGGTTCCCCTCTCACGGCCGCCGTGAGAGGGGAACCCTTCCCGCCCGGTGACCGTCAGATGCCGCAGCTCGGGGCCGACCAGCCGCCCGCCGCTCCGACGTGGACGTGGTCGTTGTGGTCGGGGTAGCCGGGGCCGAGGATCTGCGCGAAGCCGTGGTTGCGGGCCTGCTGGGCCAGCCGGCACAGCGAGTGCGGGCCCGAGCCCATGTCGACGCCGTCGCCGTAGAGGTGCCGGCTGTTGGACGCGCCGCCGACCGCGCTGTTGCAGGCGTAGCTGCGGAAGCCGCTGGTGATCCGGATCGACTGGTCGCCGAGGGCGTGCCGCAGGGCCTGGAGCTTCCACATCGACACGAGCGCGTTGAACCGCGCGGTGCTCGCCGACACGGCCCCGCCGGACCAGTCGCCGTTGCAGTTGTTCAGCTCGGCGTAGCTGAAGTTGACCGGCGTGCAGTCGTCGTCCTGGAGCGCGTACAGCAGGTTGAAGGTCTGCGGGCCGGCGACGCCGTCGGCGGAGAGGCCGTACGCCTGCTGGAAGCGGATCAGCGCCGAGCGGGTGGCCGGGCCGAACGAGCCGTCGAGGCCGAGGACCGCGCCGTAGCCGGGGTAGCCGGCGAGGCGGATCTGGAGCTGCCGGACGTCCTCGCCGGTGGCGCCGGAGGCCAGCGACCGGCCCCACGTGTAGCACCCGTCGGCGTGCGCGGCGCCGGTCGTCACGGTCAGCCCCACCAGGGTGGTGGCGGCGGCGAGAGCGCAGGCGGCCAGGGCCCTGCCGAGCCGTCGGAGTGCGGTCTTCACGTGATCTCCCATCGACGGTTGTCGAGCTTTCTCCTGACTGGAAGCTTCATTGATCAACGTCTCTTCGTCAAGATTCTTCACCCCCTATCCGCCGCCGGGAACGTAGGATCGACGGCGTGACAGGGGCGGAACGGCACACGGGCAACGGCATGACCGACGGGCTGGAACGGCTCTGGACTCCGCACCGGATGACGTACGTCTCCGGTTCCGACCGCCCGGAGGGCGGCTACGACAAGCCAGGCGGCTGCCCGTTCTGCCTGGCCCCCGGCCTGCCGGCCGAGGAGAGCCTGGTGGTGGCCCGGGGCGAGCGGGTCTTCGCGGTGCTCAACCTCTACCCCTACAACCCGGGGCACCTGCTGATCTGCCCCTACCGGCACGTGCCCGACTACACCGACCTCGACCTCGCCGAGACCGCCGAGCTGGCGGCCTTCACCCAGACCGCGATGCGGGTGGTGCGGCGGGTCAGCAACGCCCACGGGTTCAACCTGGGGATGAACCAGGGCGGCGTCGCCGGGGCCGGCATCGCCGAGCACCTGCACCAGCACGTGGTGCCCCGGTGGGGCGGCGACGCCAACTTCATGCCGGTGATCGGGCGGACGAAGGTGCTGCCCCAACTGCTCACCGACACCCGCGACCTGTTCCGCCGCGCCTGGCCGAGCTGACCCTGCGTGGCCGGGTCGTCCCGTTCCGGTGAAACGGCCGCCCGCGGCGGCGCTCCGAGTGGCACGATCTGGCGGTGGCAGTGACGACACGGACATTGGGTCGCAGCGGCATCGAGGTCAGCGCCCTCGGCATGGGCTGCTGGGCCATCGGCGGCCCCTGGGCCGAGGGCACCCAGCCGCTGGGCTGGGGCGCGGTCGACGACGCCGAGTCGATCCGCGCGGTCCGCCGGGCGCTCGATCTCGGCGTGACCCTCTTCGACACCGCCGACACGTACGGCGCCGGGCACGGCGAGCAGGTCCTCGGCCGGGCCCTCGCCGGCCGCCGCGACGAGGCCGTGATCGCCACCAAGTGGGGCTACACGTTCGACCCCCCGACCCGCCAGGCCACCGGGCAGGACGCCTCGCCGGCGCACCTGCGCCGGGCCGTGGTCGACTCGCTGCGTCGCCTCGGCACCGACCGCATCGACCTCTACCAGCTGCACCTGGGCGACCTGCCGGTGCCGCGCGCGCAGGCTCTCTTCGCGGCCTGCGACGACCTCGTCGCCGAGGGGCTGATCCGGGCGTACGGGTGGAGCACCGACCGGGTGGACCGGGCCGACGCCCTCGGCCAGGGCGCCCGCCTCGGCACCGCCGTGCAGCACGACCTGTCCGTGCTGCGCGACACCCCCGACATGCTCGCCGTCTGCGACAAGTACGACCTGGCCAGCATCAACCGCGGCCCGCTGGGCATGGGCCTGCTCACCGGCAAGTACGCCGCCGGTTCCACCCTGCCCCGCGACGACGTGCGGGGGGCGACGGCGACCTGGCTGGAGTGGTTCCGCAGCGGCCGGCCCGCCCCGGAGTGGCTGCGCCGGGTCGGCGCGGTCCGGGCGGCGCTGACCGCCGACGGCCGCACCCTCGCCCAGGGGGCGCTGGGCTGGCTCTGGGCCCGCAGCGACCGCGCGATCCCGATCCCCGGTTGCCGCACGGTCGCCCAGGTGGAGGAGAACGCCGCCGCCATGGCCCTCGGCCCGCTGGCCCCGGACCACTTCGCCGAGGTGGAACGCCAACTGGCGGCGTTGCGGTCGGCGGCCCTGCGTTCCGCCGACCGCCCCTACTGGCCCATGCCTCCGACCCCGCCCACCCGCCCCTGAACGCGGGTCAGTGAGGGGGGGCGGGGTCGTAGCGGGCGAACCGGCGGCGGAAGGTGCCCGTCCCGGAGGTGAGCGAGCGCAGCTCGACGGCGTAGCGCAGCAGCTCGACGGCCGGCACCTCGGCGCGCACCAGCGTCTGCCCCTCGGCGTCCGGGTCGGGCTCGGTGCCGAGCACCCGGCCGCGCCGGCCGGCCAGGTCGCCCAGCACCGCGCCGACGGCGTGCCCCGGCACCCGCACGACCACCTCGTCGATCGGCTCCAGCAGGACGGGCTGGCCCTTCTCGGCGGCGTCGCGCAGCGCGAGCGCCCCGGCGGTCTGGAACGCCGCGTCGGAGGAGTCGACGCTGTGCGCCTTGCCGTCGACCAGGGTCACCCGCAGGTCCACCACCGGGTGCCCGGCGACCAGGCCCCGCTCCAGCTGCGCCCGGACGCCCTTCTCCACCGACGGGACGTACTGGTGCGGCACCGCGCCGCCGACGACCCGGTCGACGAACTCGAACCCCGCGCCCCGGGGCAGCGGCTCGACCTCGATGTCGCAGACGGCGTACTGGCCGTGGCCGCCGGACTGCTTGACGTGCCGGCCGTGCCCCTTCGCGGGCGTGGCGAGGGTCTCCCGCAGCGGCACCCGCACCGGCTCGGTGTCCAGCTCGACGCCGCCGCCGCGCAGCCGGTCGAGCACCACGTCGGCATGCGCCTCGCCCATGCACCACAGCACGAGCTGGTGGGTCTCCGGGTTGCGTTCCAGCCGCAGGGTCGGATCGCCGGCGACGAGCCGGGCCAGGTTGCGGGCCAGCGCGTCCTCGTCGGCGCGGCTGCGCGCGACGACGGCCACCGGCAGCAGCGGCTCGGGCATCTCCCACGGGGCGACCAGCAGCGGGTCGTCCTTGGCGGAGATGGTGTCGCCGGTCTCCGCGCTGCCCGACTTGGTGACCGCGCAGATGTCGCCGGCCACGCACGCGCCCACCTCGCGCAGGCTCGCGCCCAGCGGGGTGTAGATGTGCCCCACCCGCTCGTCGGCGTCGTGGTCGGGGTGCCCCCGCTCGGCCATGCCGTGGCCGGCGACGTGCACGGTCAGCTCGGGGCGCAGGGTGCCGGAGAAGACCCGGACCAGCGACACCCGGCCGACGTGCCGGTCCACGGTCGTGCGGACCACCTCGGCCACGAGCGGCCCGGACGGGTCGCAGGTCAGCGGCGGCCGGGGCGAGCCGTCGACCCCGGTGACGGCGGGCAGCTCGTGCTCCAGCGGTGAGGGGAACGCCGACACCAGGCCGTCGAGCAGCACGTCCAGCCCGACCCCGGTCGCCGCGCAGACCGGCAGCACCGGGTGGAAGTGCCCCCGGGCGACGGCCTTCTCCAGGTCGGCGACCAGCACGGCGGTGTCGATCTCCTCGCCGGCGAGGTAGCGGTCCATGAGGGACTCGTCCTCGCTCTCGGCGATGATCCCCTCGATCAGCTCGTTGCGGGACTCGGCGATCGCCGGCAGGTGCTCCGGGTCCGGCTCGCGCACCTGCGCCGGCAGGCCGGCGGTGTAGTCGAAGACCCGGCGGGTGACGAGGCCGAGCAGCCCCGCCACCGACTCGCCGTCGTCGCCGAGCATCGTCAGGTGCAGCGGGAGCACGTTGTCGCCGAAGACCCGCTGGCACAGCGCCACGGCCTCGTCGAAGTCGGCGCGCGGGTGGTCCAGCCGGGTCACCGCGACCGCCCGGGGCATGCCGACGGCGGCGCACTCCTCCCACAGCGCGGCGGTGGTGGCGTCCATCCCGTCGACGGCGGAGACCACGAACAGGGCGGCGTCGGCGGCCCGCAGGCCGGCGCGCAGCTCGCCGACGAAGTCGGCGTAGCCGGGGGTGTCCAGCAGGTTGATCTTGACGCCCTGGTGCACCAGCGGGGCGCAGGCCAGGCTCACCGAGCGCTGCTGGCGCACCGCCGCCGGGTCGTGGTCGCAGACCGTGGTGCCGTCGGCGACCGAGCCGGCCCGGCCGATCGTGCCGGTGGCGGCGAGCAGCGCCTCGACCAGGGTCGTCTTGCCCGCCCCGGAGTGCCCGACGAGCACCACGTTGCGTACCCCGCCGGGCTCGGTGACCGTCGGCACGCCGCCGGCGGCCCCCTTGTCCTGACTCTTCTGCGCCATGGGGCGCACCTCCCTTGGCCGGTGGTGGGTGGCGACCGCCGCGCGCGACGGGAAGCGGCCCGATGCTGCTGCCGCGGCGACATCCTCCGGTGATCGGCTGCACGACTGATACGGGACGGTCCGGCGGGTGAGCTAACTCACCCACACACCCGATCTCACACCTCTTGCGGAGCCGGCACAAGACTTCCTCGGGCGGGTCGGCGACCGGGGCGTACCGCCGCGGGGTGCCGGCCGTTATCGTGGGACCGCCATGGCGAAGATCTTCCAAGTGTCGGCCCGCGCGGGGATGACCCGCGTCGTCGAGCCGATCGCGCGCCGCCTGCTCCGCGCGGGCGTGACCCCGAACGCCGTCACCGTGACCGGCACCCTCGGGGTGCTCGTCGGCGCGCTCGGCCTCGGCGCCCGCGGCCACCTCGTCGCCGGCGCGTTGGTCGTGACGTTCTTCGCGCTCACCGACCTGCTCGACGGCACGATGGCCCGGATGAGCGGCGGCTCGACGCGGTTCGGCGCGTTCCTCGACTCGAGCATGGACCGGGTCGCCGACAGCGCCGTCTTCGGCGCGGTCGCCTACTGGCTGGCCACCGAGGGCGACCACGCCGGCGTCGCCGCCGCGCTGCTCTGCCTGGCCGCCGGGGGCCTCGTCTCCTACGTCAAGGCCCGCGCCGAGGGCCTCGGCATGACCTGCAACGTCGGCATCGCCGAGCGCACCGAGCGGCTGCTCATCGTCGGCGTCGGCGGCCTGCTCACCGGCGTCGGCGTCCCGTACGCCCTCCAGGTCGCGCTCTGGCTGCTGGCCGCCGTCTCGATCTTCACCGTGGGCCAGCGGATGGCCCACGTCTACCGGCAGGCCCAGGCGAACACGCCGAGCGGGTCCCGGGGGTGAACCTCACCGAGCTGGGCTACGTCGCCGGCTGGCGCCTGGCCCGCGCGCTGCCCCGGTCCGTCGTGGCCGTGGCCTTCCGGGCGGGCGCCGACCGCGCCCACCGCGCCGGCGGCGGGGGTACGGCCCGACTGCGCGCCAACCTGCGCCGGGTCGTCGGCCCCGAGCTGCCCGAGGCGGAGCTGGACGACCTGGTCCGCCGGGGCCTGCGCTCCTACGCCCGCTACTGGATGGAGGCGTTCCGGCTGCCGTCGCTGAGCCGCGAGCAGATCCTCACCGGGTTCCGGCTCGCCCCCGACGGCGTCGACCGGCTCGCCGCCGACGTGGCCGCCGGCCGGGGCGCGGTGGTGGCGCTGCCGCACGCCGGCAACTGGGACGCCGCCGGCGCCTGGGTGGCCGCCACCGGCTGGCCGATCACCACGGTCGCCGAGCGGCTCAAGCCCGAGGCCGTCTACCAGCGCTTCCTCGCCTTCCGCCGGGGCCTGGGCATGGAGATCCTGCCCACCCACGGCGGGGACCGCCCCGCCTTCGACGTGCTGGTCGACCGGCTGCGCAGCGGCGCGGTGGTGCCGCTGCTGGCCGACCGGGACCTCTCGGCCCGGGGGATCGAGGTCGACTTCTTCGGCGCGCGGACCCGGATGCCCGCCGGCCCGGCGCTGCTGGCCATCCGCACCGGCGCGCCGCTCTACGTCGCCTCGATGTGGTACGAACCGGACGCCGCGTGCGCCTCGATCGCCGGCCCGCTGCCCCTGCCCGACGCCGACAGCGGGCCGCTGGACCAGCGGGTCCGGGTGCTGACCCAGCACATTGCCGACGGTCTGTCGGCGGGCATCGCCCGGCATCCGGAAGACTGGCACATGTTGCAGCGGATGTGGCTGGACCAGCGCGGCACCGGCGACGGGTCCCGGCCCGCCGCCGGCCCGCCGGCCGCCACCGGGACGGCCTGAGGCGAAGGGGCGCGGGAATGCGGATCGGCATCGTGTGCCCATACTCCTTCGACGTGCCCGGCGGGGTGCAGAACCACGTGATGGACCTGGCGGAGGCGCTGCTCGGGCTCGGGCACGAGGTGAGCGTCCTCGCCCCCGCCGACGAGGACTCCCCGCTGCCGCCGTACGTGGTGCCGGCGGGCCGGGCCGTGCCGCTGCCGTACAACGGGTCGGTGGCCCGGATCGCGTTCGGCCCGGTCTCCTCCGCCCGCGTCCGGCGCTGGATCGCCCGGGGCGAGTTCGACGTGCTGCACGTGCACGAGCCGTTGACCCTGAGCCTGTCGATGCTGGCCGTGTTGTCGGCCAAGGGTCCGGTGGTGGCCACCTTCCACACCGCGATGACCCGGTCCCGGGTGCTCGCCGCCGCACAGGGCGTGCTCCAGATCGTGCTGGAGCGGATCACCGCCCGCATCGCGGTCAGCGCGCTGGCCCGCAAGGTCCAGGTCGAGCACATGGACGGCGGCGCGGTGGAGATCCCCAACGGCGTCACCGTCGCCAAGTTCAGCCACGCGGCACCGCTGCCCGGCTGGCCCGGGGAGTGCGGGCCCGGCGAGGGCGGCACGCTGGGCTTCCTCGGCCGGTTCACCGAGGCCCGCAAGGGCTTCCCGATCCTGCGCGACGCGTTCGTCGAGCTGGCCGGCACCCGGCCCGGGCTGCGGCTGCTGGTCGCCGGGCCGGGCGACCCGGACGACCTGTTCGACCGGTTTCCCGCCCCGCTGCGGGACCGGGTCACGTTCCTCGGCCTGGTCTCCGAGGCCGACAAGGCGCGGATGCTGCGCAGCGTCCACCTCTACGTGGCCCCGAACACCGGCGGCGAGTCGTTCGGCATGATCCTCACCGAGGCCCTGGCCGCCGGCACGACCGTGGTGGCCAGTGACCTCGACGCGTTCCGCCGGGTGCTCGACGGCGGCCGGGCCGGGCAGCTCTTCCCCACCGGCGACGCCGCGGCGCTGCGGGAGGCCCTCGCGGCGCTGCTCGACGATCCGGCGCGGCGGGCCGAGCTGACCGCCTGCGGCGACCAGGTGGTGGCGCACTTCGACTGGCCCGTGGTCGCCCGCCGGGTCCTGGAGGTCTACGCGGCGGCGATCGAGGCGACCGACGGGCGGGTCATCGACCAGGAGTGGGCGGGGCTCGGCTGAGTGGTGTGACCGGGGTGGCTTCCGTGACGGGAGTGACCGCCGGCCGCGTCGGCCGCACCCCGGACGAGGCGAACGGAGCAGCACTACGATGCCGGGCATGTGGTGGGTGGTGGGCGCGAGCCTGGTCGTCGGGCTCGTCGCGGCGTACCTGATCTGGACCGCCGGCCGGGTCGAGCGGCTGCGCGTCCGCGCGGAGTCCGCCGCCCGGGCCCTCGACGCGCACCTGCTGCGCCGGGCCGCGGCGGCGGCCGTGCTGGCCGAGCGCCGCTACGGCGTCGAGCTGTACGCGGCGGCCCGGATCGCCCTCGACGCCGAGCCGCAGGAGCGGGAGGCCGCCGAGAACGACCTCACCCGGCAGCTGCGGGCGGTGCGGCTGGACCCGACCGAACCGGACTGCGAGGCGGTGATCGCCGCGAGCCGGCGGCTCGCGCTGGCCCGCCAGGTGCACACCGACCTGGTCCGCGACGCCCGGTCCGCCCGGGGCCGACCTCTGGTGCGGCTGTTGCGGATGGGGCGGCGGCACCCCTGGCCGCGCTACTTCGACATCGACGATCCGACCCTGGAGCTTCCGGCGGACGTGCCCGCCTGAGCCGCGCCGGCCGGGTGACGACGGCCACAGGGCAGGCCACCGTGGGTCTGATTGGCTGTCGGAGCGGCGTTGCACCCGTCGTAGCATTCAGCTAGCCGTCACCCCCCGAGCACGCCGAGGAGCGATGACCCGTGCCCGAAACCACCTCCCCGAACGCCAGCGCCACCCCCGTCGTCGGGACCGCCCGCGTCAAGCGCGGCATGGCCGAGATGCTCAAGGGCGGCGTGATCATGGATGTGGTCACCCCCGAGCAGGCCAAGATCGCTGAGGACGCCGGCGCCGTCGCGGTGATGGCCCTGGAGCGGGTCCCCGCCGACATCCGCGCCCAAGGCGGGGTGTCCCGGATGAGCGACCCCGACATGATCGACGGCATCATCGACGCCGTGTCGATCCCGGTCATGGCCAAGGCCCGCATCGGCCACTTCGTCGAGGCCCAGGTCCTGCAGGCCCTCGGCGTGGACTACGTCGACGAGTCCGAGGTGCTGACCCCCGCCGACTACGCCAACCACATCGACAAGTGGGCGTTCACCGTCCCCTTCGTGTGCGGGGCGACCAACCTGGGCGAGGCGCTGCGCCGGATCACCGAGGGCGCGGCGATGATCCGCTCCAAGGGCGAGGCCGGCACCGGCGACGTCTCCAACGCCACCATGCACATGCGCAGGATCCGCCAGGAGATCGCCCGGCTCAGCTCCCTGCCGGCCGACGAGCTGTTCGTCGCGGCCAAGGAGCTCCAGGCGCCGTACGAGCTGGTCCGGGAGGTCGCCGAGACCGGCAAGCTCCCGGTGGTGCTGTTCACCGCCGGCGGCATCGCCACCCCGGCCGACGCGGCGATGATGATGCAGCTCGGCGCGGAGGGCGTCTTCGTCGGCTCCGGCATCTTCAAGTCCGGCAACCCGGCGCAGCGCGCCGCCGCGATCGTGAAGGCCACCACCTTCCACGACGACCCGGACGTGCTGGCCAAGGTCTCCCGGGGCCTCGGCGAGGCGATGGTCGGCATCAACGTCGACGAGATCCCGCAGCCGCACCGCCTGGCCGAACGCGGCTGGTGACGCGCAAGGAGGGGCCCCCTGGTAACGCATTCCGCAGAGGAAGGGCCCCTTCCTGACCACCAGCCGAGGAGAGGAGCGAACGTGACGGCAGCACCCGCCATCGGTGTGCTCGCGCTCCAGGGCGACGTCCGGGAACACGTGGCGGCCCTGACCGGGGCGGGCGCGCACGCCCGCCCCGTACGCCGGCCGCAGGAGCTGGACGCGGTCGACGGCCTGGTCATCCCGGGCGGCGAGTCCACCACGATCAGCAAACTCGCCGACATCTTCGACATGCGTGAGCCCATCGACAAACGGATCGCCGCCGGCATGCCGGTCTACGGCTCCTGCGCCGGCATGATCATGCTGGCCACCGAGGTGCTCGACGGCCGCCCCGACCAGCGGGGCTTCGCCGGCATCGAGATGACCGTCCGGCGCAACGCGTTCGGCCGGCAGGTCGACTCGTTCGAGGCCCCGGTGACGATCGCCGGGGTCGAGGGGGAGCCGTTCCACGCGGTGTTCATCCGGGCGCCCTGGGTCGAGCGGGTCGGCGCCGGCGTCGACGTGCTCGGCGAGGTGACCGAGGGGCCGGCCGCCGGGCGGATCGTCGCGGTCCGGCAGGGCAACCTGCTGGCCACCTCGTTCCACCCCGAGCTGACCGGCGACCTGCGGCTGCACCGCTACTTCGTGGACCTGGTGCGCGCCGCCTGAGCCGTGGCCGAGGGCCCGCCCGGACGACCGGGCGGGCCCTCGGCGCGTCCGCCGCCGGGCGTGCCGGTGCCGGGTGTGACACCGGCGCACCCCACCTCGGTAGGATTGCCGCGGTTCGGCAGGGCTCCGCGCCCGCCGCGGCCATCCACGCAGAGCCGACCGGCCCGTCGTACGCCGGTGGAGAAGTGGAGTTGGCGCGGGCAGTCGACGCAGGCGTGATCAACAGACGGAGGTAGCAGATGTCCGGCCACTCAAAGTGGGCGACCACCAAGCACAAGAAGGCCGTGATCGACGCCAAGCGCGGCAAGATGTTCGCCAAGCTGATCAAGAACGTCGAGGTCGCGGCCCGCACCGGCGGCGGCGACCCGGCCGGCAACCCGACGCTCTACGACGCCATCCAGAAGGCGAAGAAGAACTCCGTACCGAACGACAACATCGACCGGGCGGTCAAGCGCGGCTCCGGCCTGGAGGCCGGCGGCGCCGACTGGCAGACGATCATGTACGAGGGGTACGGCCCGAACGGCGTCGCGATGCTGATCGAGTGCCTCACCGACAACCGCAACCGGGCGGCGACCGAGGTGCGCACCGCGCTGACCCGCAACGGCGGCTCGCTCGCCGACGCCGGCTCGGTGTCGTACATGTTCTCCCGCAAGGGCGTGGTGATCGTCCCCAAGGCGGGCACCAGCGAGGACGACGTGATGATGGCCGTCCTCGACGCCGGCGCGGAGGAGGTCAACGACCTCGGCGAGGCGTACGAGGTGGTCTCCGAGCCGAGCGACCTGATCGCGGTCCGCACCGCCCTGCAGGACGCCGGCATCGAGTACGAGTCGGCCGAGTCGTCCCTCATCCCCAGCGTCAACGTGCAGCTGGACGAGGACGGCGCCCGCAAGGTCTTCAAGCTGATCGACGTCCTCGAGGACTGCGACGACGTGCAGAACGTATTCGCGAACTTCGACGTATCCGACGAGGTCATGGCGGCGGTCGGCTGAGCCGTGGCGACCGGGGGCGGGCGGCGGTTCGCGCCGGGCGACGTGGTCGTCCGGCGGGAGATCCTGCGCGGTGAGGTCTGGTTCGGGGTCCCGACGATCTGCGTCGTGGACTCCGCGGAGCTGCTCGCCCTCTACCTGCCCGGCGGTGCGGAGTTCGGCTTCCCCGAGCAGGGGAGCTTCCCGTGCGGGCGGCACCCGTGGCAGGTGGCCGGGCAGCGGGCCTGGCGCGGGCACGGCAAGCTCATGCTGCACCGTCCCGGCGAGGCGCACTCCGTCGACGTGTTCTGGGCCGGGCCGGGGCGGGAGTTCGCGGGCTGGTACTTCAACCTCCAGGACCCGGTGCGGCGTACCCCGATCGGGGTGGACACCCTCGACCACGAGCTGGACCTGTGGTGGGCGGCGGACGCCGACCGGTACGTCTTCAAGGACGTGGAGGTGTTCGCCCAGCGCCTGGCCGAGGGAAGATACCCGGGGATGGCGGAGGCCATCCGCGTGGAGGGCGACCGGATCGCCGCGCTGCTCGACGCGGGGAAGCGCTGGTGGGACCCGGCCTGGGCGCGCTGGCGGCCCGACCCCGCCTGGCCGGTGCCGGCGCTGCCGGCCGGCTGGGAGGCCGTGCCCTGGTGACCCCGGCCGGGCACCCCGCCGACGCGCCCGGGCCGGCCGCCGTGGGCGGGCCGGCCCGGGGACGGGCGTCGCGGGGCGCTCAGGCCGCCCGGCGGCGGGCCTGCGCGGCGATGGCCACGGTGTTGCGCACCAGCGACGCCACCACCGCGACCAGGGCGATCGTGTAGACGACGTCGAGGTTGGCGCCGTCGCGCAGCCAGTCGACGCGCTGCACGAACTCGGGGTTGAGCAGCCGGTCGGTGAGGACGAGCCACGCCACCGGCACGGCGAACGCCAGGTCGAGGGTGACCTTCGCGCCGACCAGCGGCCAGGTCCAGCGGCCGGCCCGGTGCCGGGCCACCTGCAGGACGATCTCGGCGACCAGCAGGGCGATGAGCGCCGGCAACCAGAACCGCCACAGCGCGGGGTCGAGCACCGGGATGTGGTCGCCCCCGTCGTCGCGCACCCAGGACCGGAAGTGCTGCCAGGGCAGGAACGCGATCAGCAGCACCAGGGCCGCGATCGACACGGCCGTGTCGGCGAGCGGGACGCCGCGCCCGGCCGGTCGGTCCTCGGGCAGCTGGTCGACGGTCCACCGGGGCAGGTGCAGCGGCAGGCTCAACCGCTCGACGACCGCGAAGGTGAGCGTGACCCAGAAGGCGACCTGGACCACCACCTCGATGCCGGTGGTGACGCCGACGCCGATGGCCGATCCCACGCTGTCGCCGTCGACGGCGTCGAGCACGGCCACCAGGGCGCCGATGGCGATCGGCACGGTGGCGAGCAGCAGCCGCAGCAGCCGCCGCCAGGCCAGGTAGTAGGCGGGGCCGATGAGCTGGAGGCGGTGGTCGGCGTACCGGGCGGCCAGCCGCTCGGGGTTGCCCAGCTCGGTGAGCACCTCGCGCTCAGCGGTCTCGCGGTCCTGACCGGCGTCGGTGCGGCCGTCGATCATGTCGGCGATGGAGGCCCGCAGCTCGTCGGCGATCTCCGCCCGGCGCGGGGCCGGCACCGCCCGCAGCGTGGCGGCGAGGTAGCGGTCGGTCAGGGAACTCATCGGGCCACTCCTTCGATCAGGCCGGTGAGGGAACTCTGCACGGCGGAGAAGTCGGCGAGCAGCAGGCGCAGCACCGATTCCCCCTCGTCGCTGGTCCGGTAGAACTTCCGGGGCCGGCTCTCCTCGGTGTTCCACTCGCTGGTCAGCAGGCCCTGCTCCTCCAGTCGGCGCAGCAGGGGGTAGAGCGTGTTGGCGTCCACGGGGAAGCCGTGGTCGGTGAGCCGCTGGAGCAGGGCGTAGCCGTAGTCGGGCCGCCGCAGCGCGACCAGGCTCGCCACCACCACCGTGCCCCGGCGCAGCTCCTGGAGATGGGTCCGCAGGATGTCGTCGCTTACCACGAGTCACACGATAGTGTGTGGCACACAATATTGCTAGCCGGTAGGGTCACTGCCGGCATTTTGTCCGTTTGATGCACTATTGGGGTATATGGCCGTCTAACCTCATGTGGCGTATTCCTTCCGAGGGCGGAAGGGCAGATGGACAAGAGGCAGAGCGTGAAACTGGTAAGACGAATGGCATCAGTGGCGACCGTTGCCGTCGCCGGAGCGGGGATCGCGGGGCTCGTCGCCCTGACGACCGGTGGTCCCGCCGTCGCGGCACCTGGTGACGCCAGTGCCCGTGGTGTGGTGGTGGATCTCTCCGCCAGCGTCCTCGGGGTGCCGGTCATCACCGCCAACGCCACCATCGGCAGCGCGACCGCGCCGCCCGGCGGCGGCACCGACACCACCACCGGACTCGCCGTGACGATCCCCGGTGCGGTGGGGGTCACCGCCAGCGGCACCGTGCTGGAGGTCAGCGCCACCCGCGGGCCGACCGCGTCGTCGGCGAACTCCGACATCGCCGAACTCGCGCTCGGGATCCTGGGCATCCCGGTCGTCGCCGCCGACCTGATCACCGCCGAGGTGAACTGCCCGCAGAGCGGCACGCCCACCGCCGACACCAACGTCGTCGGGTTGACGCTGTTCGGCGCGCCCGCCGTGCTGGTACCGAACACCCCCGGGGTCACCGCCAGCGCCGCCGTCGTGGTGCCCGGCCTGACCGAGGCCAGCCTCACCGTCACCCTCACCGCGGTGGAGGAGACCACAGCCGACACCGCCGCCGCGGTCGCCGTGCTGGCCACCGTCCGGTTGACGGGCTCGGTCGTCGGCGGTCAGGTCATCGACATCCCGGTCGGCACCGTCATCCTCGCCGAGGCCAACTGTGAGCGGCCGTTGGCCCCCACATCGCCGACGGCCACCCCGACGCAGCCGTCGGCCTCGCCCACCGAGACGCCCACGGCGTCACCGACCCAGCCGTCGGCCTCGCCCACCGTGACGCCCACGGCGTCCCCGTCGCCCACCCAGCCGACGCAGTCGCCGACCGCGTCGCCGTACCCGACGCGCCACCCGCACCTGCCGGTGACCGGTGACAGCGGATCAAGCCTGTGGTGGACGCTGGGTCTGGGCACCGGCATGGTCACCCTCGGCACGGGTGCCGTACTGGCCGTCCGTCGCTCGCGTCGGATGACCGGGGCGTGATGATCGGCAGCCGCCGCTGAGTCGGCGCGGGTGGGGCCCGGCGACAGCCGGGCCCCACCCGCCTTCCGGCTCAGCGGTTCACTGACGTCACCCTGGGCGCGCCGACATCGGCGATCGATGGCCGGGAGCGACGGTCACCAGGTGACCGGGAGGGTCTCCACTCCGTAGACCGCGCCGAAGGGCCGGAAGGCCGGCTCCGCGTCCGGTTGGGCCAGGGCGAGCCCGGGAAAGCGTCGCAGCAGCGCCGGGAAGGCGATGCGCATCTGCAGGCGTGCCAGTGGCGCGCCCAGGCAGCGATGCACGCCATGGCCGAAGGCCACGTGGCCCGGGGCGGCCCGGTCGATGTCGAGCCGGTCGGCGTCCCGGAGGAAGGCCCGGTCCCGGTTGGCCCGGGGCAGCGAGATCAGCACCGACGAGCCGGCGGGGATGGTGCGGCCGGCGAGGTGCACGTCGGTGGTCGTCGTGCGCCCGGTGACCGACACGACCGACAGGAAGCGCAACAGCTCCTCCACGGCCTGCTGGGCCTTCGTGGGGTCGTCACGCACCATGGCGAGCTGGTCCGGGTGTTGCAGGAGTGCCAGCGTGCCGAGGCTGAGCATGCCCGAGGTCGTCTCGTGGCCGCCGATCAGCAACGAGGCCACGATGCCGACCACCTCTTCCGTGCTGAGCTGGGCACCGTGCTCGCGCACGAGCATTCCCAGCAGGTTCTCGCCGGGCGCCGCCCGGGCCCGGATGACCAGCTCCGCCAGGAAGCGCCGGTTCTCGGCGTGCACCGCCGTGTGCTGTTGCGGCGTCAGCGACAGGTCCATCAGGCGCGTGAACCGGTCGGTCATCTCGGCGTGGTCGTCTCCCTCGACTCCCACCAGCTCGCAGATCACCAGCAGCGGGACCGGCAGGGCGAAGTGGCGCACGAGGTCGGCCGGCTTGCCGGCGCCCTCCAGGTCGTCCAGCGCGGACTCCACGATGCCGGCGATCGTCGGCTCCAGGCGTTCGAGCCGGCGCGCCGTGAACTGCGGTGTCATCGTGCGCCGCAGGCGGGTGTGCTCGGGAGGATCGAACAGCAGCATCGTCCCGGCCTGCAGTCGCCGGCGTTCCTCGTCGTCCAGATGCGCTCCGATCGAGCGCGGCAGGACGCTGGTGAACCGCTGGGGATCGGACAGCACCTGCCGGGCGTCCTCGTAGCGGCAGACAAGGTAGGCGGGCGTATCGTCGGGCAGGGCCACCTGGACGACGCCCTCGGTTTCGAGGATCTCGTCCAGCTCCTTCCCCGGGTCCAACCCGTAGCGTCGCATGTACAGCGGCACCTCCAGCGCCTCGCTCATCACGGCCCCCTCCGTCACGGATCGTAGCGAGGAGGCTACTATAGATACCTACTGATCCTTCGATATCAGGTTCTGAAGCATTCGCACCATCTGTATCTTTTGTGGCTTGTGACGGGTCCCACGTCGTCGCCGGCCCGCACGTGACAACAACGGTGGCCGAGGCGCACGGGCCGTCCTTTCAGCAGGGTTTTAGGGAACCTCCCTGTACTGGGTTGGCCCACGGCAGCGGTCGATCCGCGAAGAGGCGGCCGGAGACCGGGACCGATCAGGCCGGCGCTACGTGCTCGACCGCGTCGTCTGTTGTCCTCTCGACAACCATGCGAGGTTAATCCGTGCGTATTCTGTTCACCTCGATGGCGGTTCGCTCCCACCTGTACCAACTCGCCCCCCTGATCTGGGCCTGCCGCACGGCCGGTCACGAGGTACGGGTGGCCGGGCAGCCCGAGCTCACCGAAGCGACGGTCGGCCTGGGGCTGCCCGCCGTCGAGGTCGGCCACGGCTACGACATGCTGAAGCACCTGAGCAACAGACAGCAGGCCCAGCGTTACAAGGAGAGCCTCGACTCCGCCGTGCCGGTCGACGAGCGTCGCCGGATACAGCAGGAGTCGCTGCGGCCACTCGTCGAGACGGTCACCGTGATGGCACCGGACCTCCTGCGCTTCGCGCGGCGCTGGGAGCCGGACCTCGTGATCACCGATCCGCTGATGCTGGCCGCCCCGCTGCTGTCGCAGACCCTGGGCGTTCCGCTGGTGCGTCACCTCACGGGGCCCGACCTGCTGCGCCGCCTGTGCCCCGTGCAGGGGCAGCCGACCACCGGAGCCGAACGGGAGCAATGGCCTCCCGGGCTGGTCGAGCTGTACGACCGGTACGGCGTCGAGGTCCGCGACGACCATCCGGTGCGGACGGTCGATCCGTGGCCGGGCAGCCTGCAACTGCCCGACGTCGTCGGCCGGATCCCCACCCGTTTCGTCCCCCACAACGGCGCGGCCGCCGCCCCCGACTGGCTCCTGGAGCCGCCCTCCCGTCCGCGGGTGTGTGTCACCTGGGGCACGACGACCACGATGCTCGGCGCGGACGACACCGTCCTGGCCCGCGTGGTCGGCGCGCTGGCGGCTGGCGACGTGGAGGTCGTCCTCGCGGTGGTGCGTGCGGACCGGGAGCGCCTCGGCGCGCTGCCGGACAACGTACGCGTGGCCGACAACGTGCCGATCAACCTGTACCTGGAATCGTGTGGCGCCGTCGTCAACGCGGGCGGCGCCGGCTCGGTGCTCACCGCGGCGTGCCACGGCGTGCCGCAGGTGATGCTGCCGCAGGCCTCGGACACGCCCGCCGTGGCGTTCAACTTCAGTGCCTCGGGGGCCGGCACCATGCTGGATGCCACGACGGCCGACACCGCCACCATCGCGTCGGCGGTCGACGCGGCGCTCACGGACGGCAAGATCCGGGATGCCGCCGAGCGGCTGCGGGAGGAGATCGCGGCCACCCCGTCCCCGGCGGACGTGGTGCAGGTCCTGGAG
Organism: Micromonospora haikouensis; assembly: GCF_000876225.1. Lineage (NCBI taxonomy): Bacteria > Bacillati > Actinomycetota > Actinomycetes > Micromonosporales > Micromonosporaceae > Micromonospora > Micromonospora haikouensis. The sequence continues at coordinate 3,040,743 of NZ_JXSX01000001.1, forward strand.
CAGCTCGGGTGAGGCCCGTGCCCGGGACGGGACGGGTGCGGTGCTTTTAGCGCTCGACTAGTCCGCCGTTAGTGCGGGCGCTCAAGCTTCGTACTGGCAGACCGGGTGGTCGGCGGCGGCGGACGAGGACCCGGTTCCGATGCCCGGTAGACCTGATCAACACCCTCGACTTCCCGGCGACAGCGTCGGAGGACGGCTATGGAGGTACCCATTCATGGGCGAGGACAAGGACGCCATTCTTGAGCTGGTCCGGAAATACCACCGGGACCAGCGCGTCGACGGGTTCGTGCCGGGGACCACCCCGGTCCTCACCTCGGGGGCTGTGCTGGAGGAGAGCGATCGTGTCGCCCTGGTCGAGGCGGCGCTGGAGATGCGGATCGCGGCGGGCCCGAGCGCGCGCCGCTTCGAGCGGGAGTTCTCGCGCTACTTCGGACTCCGCAAGGCGCACCTGACGAACTCCGGGTCGTCGGCGAATCTGCTGGCGCTGAGCGCGCTGACGTCACCGCAGCTCGGAGACGCGCGGCTGCGCCCCGGCGACGAGGTCATCACCGCTGCCGCCGGGTTCCCCACGACCGTCAATCCCGTGCTGCAGAACGGCTTGAAGCCGGTGTTCGTCGACGTCGAGCTGGGGACCTACAACCCGACTCCGGAACGCATCGCCGAGGCGATCGGGCCGCGTACCCGGGCCATCATGACCGCGCACGCCCTCGGCAACCCCTTCGCCGTGGCCGAGGTCGCCGCGCTGGCCCGGGAGCACGACCTGTATCTGATCGAGGACAACTGCGACGCGGTCGGATCGCTGTACCAGGGGCGGCTGACCGGCACCTTCGGGCACTTCGCCACGGTGAGCTTCTACCCGGCGCACCACATCACGTTCGGTGAGGGCGGCTGCGTCCTGACCAACGACCTGGCGCTGGCCCGCCTGGTGGAGTCGATCCGCGACTGGGGACGCGACTGCTGGTGTGAACCCGGCGAGGACGACAGGTGCCTCAAGCGCTTCGACCAGCAACTGGGCTCCCTGCCGCGTGGCTACGACCACAAGTACATCTTCTCGCACGTCGGATACAACCTGAAGAGCACGGACCTGCACGCCTCGATCGGCCTGTCCCAGCTGCAGCGCATCGACGAGTTCGGCGAGGCGCGGCGCCGCAACTGGCGTCTGCTGCGGGACGGGCTCGACGGACTGGACGGCCTGCTGCTGCCGGAACCCACGCCGGGCTCGGACCCGAGCTGGTTCGGCTTCGTGCTGACGGTGCAGCCGGACGCGCCGTACACCCGTCAGGAGCTCGTCGCCTTCCTGGAGGGCCGGCGCATCGCCACCCGCCGGTTCTTCGGCGGCAACCTGACCCGCCATCCCGCGTACGCGGACGTCGAGTACCGGATCGCCGGCGACCTGTCGGTCAGCGACATCATCACCCAGCACACGTTCTGGATCGGGGTGTATCCCGGCATCACCGGCGAGATGATCCAGTACGTGGTCGACTCGATCCACGAGTTCGTGGCCAAGCATCGGTGAGAGCGGGCAGGAAGCGGCGGCGGCATCGTCGTCGCCGCCCTCCGGCCGGCCTCCGGCGTCCCGCCGGCAGCACGTCGGCGCGGGCCGCGCGGGCCGTAGGTCGCACCGACCCGCCGCGCACCGGGCCGAGCTGACGATCAGCCCGGCGGCGGTGCCGCCGCCGTCCCCGCGCCGGCGCTGCTCAGCTGATCCCGCATCGTCTCGAGGGCCGCCTCGATCGGGGAGAACCGGATGCCGAGCACCTGTGCGGCGCGCTCGTTCGAGATGTTGAGGTAGCGGGGATAGGGCCGGCCGGCCGTGCGCGCGTAGTCGGCGTAGTGGCCGGGGGAGACCTGCGAGCTGTCCAGGTCGAAGACGCGGGCCACCAGCACCACGAGGTCGTAGGGCGACAGGCTGGTGCCGCCCGCGCAGTGGAAGAGCCCCTCCGGGGGCCGCAGCTCGGCGACCCGGTCGATCGCCGCGACGAACTCGTCGACGAAGACCGGACTCACCAGCGTGTCGCAGAACATCGGCGGCGTCCGCCCGGCGGTGAGCCCGCTGATCATCTTCCGGACGATGTCCCCCCTGCGGGCGTACCGTGCCCGGAAGGGGAACGAGGGCCGGAGGATGGAGAACCGGCACCCCGACCCGCGCACCTCGCCCTCGGCCCAGTACTTCGTCCGGCTGTACCAGTCCTGCGGGGCCGGCATGTCCGACTCCCGGTAGGGCTCCTGTTCGGCGCCGCTGAAGACGTAGTCGGTGGACACGTGGATGAGGTACTTGTCGTTCTCCCGGCAGGCTTGCGCGAGGTTGCGCGTCCCGTCGACGTTCACCCGGTAGCAGGATCCGCCGCGCTCACCGGTCTGCGCGTGGGCGGCGGCGAGGTCGGTGAACGCGGCGAAATGGACGACGACCTCGGCCGGCGTCTGCGCGACCGCCCTGCGCACCGCGGCGGCGTCGGTCACGTCGCAGTCCAGCGCCCGCCAACCGTGCGGCTCGCCCAGTTCCACGGCCCGGTCGCCGACCATCCCGCGCAACCCGGTGCCGGCCCGGGGCCACGCCTTCTCCGTACCCATCGGTCCTCCCGTCACCGCACCGACCCGCACACGACCGCGAGGGCGCCGGACGGCCGGCGCCTCCCGCCCCGCACGTCAGGGCTCAAGGGAGAGCGCCCGGGCCGGGCAGAGGGAGACCGCGGTCTCCACCGCCTCCACCGCGTCCGGAGCCGGCCGATCCGTGTTCAGCTGCACCATGCCGTCCTCCTCGCTCTGCCGGAAGACGCGCGGCTCGGTCAGTACGCACTGACCGGCCCCGATGCAGGCGTCCCGCTCGACAACGATGCGCATGTCCCTCGCCTCCGCCTCACGGTCCACCCGACGACTCACCACTGGACGGGCAGCTCGTGGAGGCCGTACGTGTTGGAGTCGAACTTGAACGGCAGCTCCGCCAGGGGCTTCGCCAGCCGCAGGTTGGGCAGCCGGGCGAACAGCGTGGTGAAGACGATCTCCAGCTCGGCGCGGGCCAGGTTCTGCCCGAGGCACTGGTGAATGCCGTAACCGAAGGCCATGTGATGCCGCGTGCCCCGGTGGATGTCCAGCTTGTCGGGATCTTCGAAGATCGTCTCGTCGCGGTTGGCCGAACCGAGGCAGAGCAGCACGCCGTCGTTCGCCCGGATCGTCGCCCCCTCGATCTCGATGTCCTCCTTGGCCACGCGGACCAGGACGTCCGAGATGGTGAAGTATCTGAGCAGCTCCTCGACGGTGCGCCCGATGAGGCTCGGATCGGCCTTCAGCTCGGCCAGGACGTGCGGGTTCTCCAGCAGGCCCGTGGTGCCGAGCGAGATCATGTTCGCGGTCGTCTCGTTGCCGGCGACCAGCAGGAGGTAGGCCATGTGCAGCAGGCCCTGGTGGGTGAAGACCTTCGTCTCGCGGTTGTTGACGATGAGGCGGCCCAGCAGGTCGTCCGTCGGCTCGCGGTCCTTCTCGATGAGCAGGCCGTTGATGAAGATGGCCAGTTCCATCATGGCCGTCCGGCGCTCCTGCGGACTGGTCGTCCTGCCGAGCATCTTGGAGGCACGCACGTGGAAGAACTCGCGGTCGGGCGGGTTCACCCCGAGCAGTTCCGACAGCACCTGGGACGGCACGCTCACCGCCACCGTGCTGACCAGGTCGCTGCCGGGGCCGGCCGCGATCAGCTCGTCCACGCAACCGTCCACGATCTCCTGGATGCGGGGGCGCATCTCCTGGATGCGGCGGACCGTGAACTCGGCTATGACGGAGCGGCGCGGCGCGGAGTGCTCCGGCGGATCGAGCCCGACCAGCGTGTTGACGGGCTCGTGCGGGGTGTCGATGTCCTCCGGGCGCAGCGGCGCCAGCATCGGCAGGTTCGGATGGGTGTGGTCGGAGCTGATCCGCGGATCGGTGACCAGGGCGCGTACGTGCGCGTAGCTGGTGACCAGCCACGCCTTCTGCCCGCTGGGCAGGGCGACCTGGGTGACCGGGCGCTCCCGGCGCAGCCGCGCGTAGGTCGGCGCGGGATCGAGGGCGTAGCCGCGTGGCATCGGGAAGTCGGGCACGTCGGGAAGGTCGCCGACGTGCGCTGCCGTCGTGGCCTCGGTCATGATCAACTCCTGTTTCGGGACGCTGCGGATCTCCGGCGGGCGCACGATAATTGCATCGAATCACCTCTGCTTGCGGCGATGGTAATCCTATAGATGGCAGCTAAAATGCTGCTAATTTTTGCGTCGGGCTGAACGGTCGGGACAAAGGACCGGATTGTTTGCTAGCTTTGCCGTTGCTGTTGTTCCTTCGTAAGGTTCGGCGAGACCGTGCGCGGTCCGACGTGGGAGGCGCGATGAGTGCCGATGAGCCTGTCCGGATGCCGCCGTTCACCGACGGCGGCGCCGAAATCCTCGAGTGGATGAAGGGAATGCGTGACGACCGGCCGGTCTGGCGCGACGAGCACAACCGTTACTTCGTCTTCCGGTACGCCGACGTCCAAGCGGTGTTCTCCGACCCGGCCCGTTTCTCCTCGAACATCGGCCGGCTCATGCCGGTCTTCGGCGCGGAGAAGCTCAGCGCCAATCTGCCCTGGCAGGATCCGCCCGACCACCGCCGGCTGCGCCAACTGGTCAGTCAGGCATTCACGCCGAAGACGGTCGCCGGGATGCGGCCGCGCATCGGCGAGGTGGTGGGCCAGCTGCTCGCCGACGCGCCCGGCGACGAGTTCGACTTCGTGGAGCAGCTCGCCTACCCGCTGCCGGTCATCGTCATCGCCGAACTGCTCGGCATCTCCCCGGGCGACCGGGCGTTCTTCCGCCGGTGCGCCGATCGCCTGCTCGGCATCGGCGCGGAGAAGGGGGAGTCGGAGCAGAAGGTGGTCGAGGCCATCGCGGAAGCCACCAAGGAGCTCGACGAGTACCTGCTCGCCGAGGTCCGGCAGCGGCGCGCGAAGGGATCCACCGACGACGTCCTCGGCGCCCTGGCCGCCGCCGAGCTCAACGGCGAGCGACTGACCGATCTGCAGGTGGCCACGTTCGCCGCGCTGCTGCTGAACACCGGGCACATCACCACCACGCTGCTGCTGGGCAACACCCTGCTGTGCCTGGACGACAACCCGGACGCCGAGGCCCGGATCAGGGCGGACCGCTCGCTGGTCCCCGCCGCGCTGGAAGAGGTCGTACGCCGTCGGCCGCCGTTTCCCCGGGCCTGCCGGATCGCCACCACCGACGTGGAGATCGCCGGCGAGGTCATCCCGGCCGACGCGTTCGTCATGCCGTCGATCCTCTCGGCCAACCATGACGAGCGGCAATTCGAGAAGCCCGAGCAGTTCGACATCCAGCGCGATCCCAACCGGCATTTCGGGTTCGGTCACGGCATTCATTTCTGCCTCGGCGCCCCGCTGGCCAGACTGGAGACCGAGATCGCGCTGAACCGGCTGATGACCGAATTCACCGATCTGCGGATCAGTGCGGATCCCGTCTTCCACCCGTCGGAGTTCTACGGGGTCAAGGAGATGACGGTGTCCGTCCGGAGGGCCTGAGCAAAGAGAGCGGACGGGTCCGGTGCGTGCGGTGAGAACCGCATTCGCCGGACCCGCCGGTGGCCCCTTTCGCCGAGGTGGTCAGGCCAGCTTCTCCAGCGTGTGCACCAGTTCCACGGGCGATGGCGCTTCGGCGATCTCGTCCTGGATCCGCCGTGCCGCGGCGCGGATCCGCTCGTCGCCGAGCACGGCGTCGACCGCCCGGCCGACGGCCGCCGGGTCGGCGCCGCCCGCGTCCAGGGTGATCCCCGCGCCGCTCTCGCAGAAGGTGGCCGCGTTCGGTGGGCGCTCGACCAGCGGTACGAGCACCTGGGGAACACCGAGAGCGGCGGCGGTGAGGATGGTGTGGGTACCACCCTCGCTGACCACGGCGTCGCAGGTGGGCAGCACCACGTCGGCCGGCACGTCCCCGGCGACGCGGACCGTCTCGGGAAGCGCGCCGAGCCTGTCCCGGTCGATCCCGCTGCCCGTGACGACGACCTCCACGTCCCGGCGGGCCAGCGCGTCGAGGATCCGGGGCAACGCGGGGGACTGCGCCGCGCGGGCCGCGTCACCCGGCTCGCCCCAGCTCAGGCAGACCCGGGGGCGTCCGGCCCGGCCCCAGGCCCACTCCGGCGAGGGGGCCGCCCCGTGGTACGGGATGTGCCGCACCGGGATGCGGGCGTGCGCGTCCGGCACCTGAATGCTGCCCGGCCACGGATCGATGCTGCCGAGCGAGTGGTCGTTGTGGGTGGCCACCCCGAACTCCTCGAACAGTTCACGTAGCCCTTCGGGCCAGTTCGGGCTGTACTCGTCGCCGGTGGTCGGCCCGTGCATCGGGTAGATGGTGCGGTGCATGACGTCCGGGCCCGTGAGGTGGCGCAGCAGGGGGATGCCCAGGGCCGCCGAGACGAGGGGAGCCGCGAAGGCCAGCGAGTCGGCGACGACGATCTGGGGCTGCCAGCGATCGGCGAACCGCACCAGGCCCGGGGCCATCTCGCCGGCCAGGTCCACCATGGGCGCGAACCGTCGGTCCAGCAGCCGGTGCCGCTCGTCGCCGGACGTCCGGGCGAGACCGGCCTGGGTGACGGCGGGGCCGTGCCTCCGCCGGCCCGCGCCGTCCCCGCCGACCTCGACCGGGCTCAGGCCGGTCCGCAGCGTCGTCTCGGTCAGGTGCGGGTGTCCGGCGACGCGCACCTCGTGCCCCGCCGCGCGGCAGGCCCACGCCAGCGGCGTCATGAAGAACAGGTGCGGCGGGCTGGGAAAAGGGATGAACAGGACGCGCACAGGGCTCTCCCCTCGGGATGGTGTACCTCATCGAAGGTGGCCGCGCTAAACGGGGACTGAACCTCGGGCCGCTCCGGCACACCCGGTCGGGCGACCCCGGCCCCGTCCTCGGATCGCCGGCGGTCGCCGCCACGATCCTGACCCGACCCGTCATCGAGCTGGCCTGACGCGCGGGGTCGCAGGACGCGGTGGCCGGCGATCCTGGCCGATCGGGATAATCGGCTGGTGCCGAATCTGGACTTCTACGCGGCCGACGATGATTGGGCCGCGGTCGTCGAGTCCGTCTTCGATCTGGGCCTGTTCCGGGTCTTCGAGTCCGACTCGGAGCCGGGCCGCGAGCTGCGTGAGTTCCGGGCTGCCGCCGACGTTGCGACGGCGCCGCAGGGGCGACACCTGGAGTTGTTCGTCGTCGGCTCCGGGCCGCAGCCGACGGTCAGTCGGATCGACCTGTCCGCAGATTCGCCGGGAGATCCGACGTTTCGACACTGCTGCGAAGGCTGGGGGCTCGTCCAGCTCTACTACGGCGGACCATTCGGGACGCGGGAGCTGCGCTGGAGCCACACCAACCACAATTCGGCCAAGCGCGCCGCGACGTGGGCGGCGGCCGTGCCGCGCCTGGGCGATCCCGCCGCGTGGGACTGGGCGGCGGTCACCAGCGCCTCCGGCAGACTGAACCGGGTGATCCGCCGGATGGCCGTGAGCAGGATCGGCTCGCACCCCGTGCTGCCGCACGCCGGGCGGCTGATCGCAGACGGCGGCCTGCGACACGAGCACGGCACGGGCGTCCACGCGGCCCCGTCCCACGGATAGCCGGGCCCGCAACGGCCATCGCGCGACGACGGTGGTCGCCGCGCGATGGCCGCGAGGGCGGGTGGATCAGGCCGCGATGGTCTGTAGCTCGGCGAGCCCGCCGCAGGTGGTGCCGCTGACGTTCCTGAACGAGATCAGGATCTGGCGCTGGGACGATCCGTCGCTGTTGATGCTCTGGCGGTAGATCATGCGGGTGACCTCGAACTGGCAGGTGATGGGCGCGCTGCCCTGCGGTGACGCGCCGACCAGGTAGACCGAGGTGACGGGGTTCGCGTTGAACCAGACCGTGGACCAGGTGGTGCCGGAGGCGATGGTGGCGATGGTGAAGTTGTAGGAGACGGCGGTGGAGCCGAGCCGGATGTCGGTCTGGCAGGCGATGGTCCCCACGTTCTTGACTTCCACGTAGAACTGGCGGACCGCGCCCGCTGCGGCAGGCTGCACGAACCAGGTGCGGGTCACCTGGAACTGGCAGGCCGCCGAGCTGGTGGCGCCACTCGGGTTGAGCCCCACCACCCAGTTGGTGTGCCAGGGGATGTTCCACAGGTGCGTCTGGGTGCCACCCGGGCTGACCCCGCCGGTGGAGGTCGCGACCGAGCTGCTCACCGCCGCGAGCTGGACCGTCGCGCCGCAGGCGATCGAGCCGACGTTCTTCAGGGTGAACTGGAACTGCCGCTGGCCGCCCCAGAGCTGGACGTACTGGCTGCTGATCGTTTCGAACTGGCACATGGACGAGGTGGTGGCGCCGACCGGGTTGTAGCCGACCACGTAGGCGGCGTCAGCCGGGGCGTTGGTCCAGGTCCAACCCTGCGTGCCGCCCGCCGCGACCGTCCCGGTGAACCACGTCGCGGCGGTGCCGAACCCGCCCTTCGCGGCGGCGCCGAGCTCGCCCGAGGCCGTCGCGGCGGCCCGTGCATCCCGCATCGACGGCTGCGACGACGAGTCGGCCTGTGCGACGCCGGCTGCGGCGATGACCAGGCCGAGTGCCGCCGCGGCGACCACGACGGCGCGGATTCTTCCTCCCATTGAAACTCCTTTACCGATTGATCCGGGTCATCCGCCCGGCCTTTCCATCGAGATTGCGCGGGCCGCCTTGCCATCGGCTAGCCGTCCGATAGCCACCCCGGCTTCGACGAATAAAATGTGATCGATCTGTTGAGGGGGGCTGCATGAGATGGCGCCTGCTCGGTCCGGTCGAGGCCGTGGTGCGGGGCGAGCGGCTGCCGTTGGGTCGGCCCCAACAGCGCGCCGTGCTGGCCTATCTGCTGCTGAATGCGAATGTGCTGGTGTCGGCGGAACAGGTGGCCGAGGCGCTGTGGGGCGGGGCGTTGCCCGCGCGGGCGCGCGCGCAGGTCCAGGTGTGCGTCTCCCGCCTGCGGCAACTGACCCGCGCGGCCGACCTGCCGGAAATGATCTTCTCGGAATCCGGCGGGTACCGTCTCGATCTCGACGGTGACGACCTGGACACGCGGGTCTTCTCCGGCCTCGTCGCGGCTGCCCGCCGGCACGCCGATGCCGGGGAGCACGAGCCGGCCGCCGGCCTGTTGCGCCAGGCGCTGGCGCTGTGGCGCGGCCCGGCGCTCGCGGGCGCGTCCGCGGTCTTCGTGCCGGGGGCCGCCGCCAGCCTGCACGACAGGCGGCTTGCCGCGTCCGAGGACCTGTTCGACGCCGAGTTCGCGCTCGGCCGGCACGCCGAGGCGGTGGCGCCGCTGCGCAGGTTGGTGGCTGCCGACCCGTGGCACGAGGGCCTCGTCGTACGGCTGATGACGGCCCTGGCGGGGGTGGGGCACCAGGCCGAGGCGCTGCGGGTGTTCGAGCGGGCCCGCCGCCGGCTCGCCGACGAGCTGGGCGTCGAGCCGGGCGGGCGGCTCGCGGAGACCCACCTGCGGCTGCTGCGGCAGCAGGTCCCGCCGACCGGGCCCGCGCCCGCCCCGACCGCGCCCGCCGCCCGGGACGCCGGACCGGGCCTGCGCCCGGCGCAACTGCCCGCCGGCCTGTCGACCTTCACCGGCCGCGTCGACGCGCTCGCCGAACTGGACGCGATGCTGGACCGGGCCCGGCGGAGCGCCGCCCTGGCGGTCGTCGCGATCATCGGCACCGCCGGGGTCGGCAAGACGGCGCTGGCAGTCCGGTGGGCGCACCGGGTGCGGCCCCTGTTCGACGGCGGGCAGCTCTTTCTCGACCTGCGCGGATACTCGCCCGGGGAGCCGCTCACGCCGCTGGACGCGGTGTCACGCTGCCTCCGCGCGCTCGGCGTGCCGCCCGCGCAGGTCCCGGACGACGTCGACGAGGCCGCGAACCTCTACCGCAGCGTGGTCGCGGACCGGCGGATGCTGTTCGTCCTCGACAACGCCCGGGACACCGCGCACGTCCGACCGCTGCTACCCGGCGGCGCCGGCTGCCTGGTGATCGTGACCAGCCGGGGCCGCCTCGGCGGGTTGGCCACCCGGCACGACGCGCAGCGGTTGTCGCTGGACGTGCTCGCGCCCCCGGAGGCCACGGAACTGCTGGCCCGCGTCATCGGCGCGGACCGGATCACCGGGCAGGAGGCCGCGCTCGCGGAGCTGGCCCGGGACTGCGCCCGCCTTCCGCTGGCGCTGCGCATCGCCGCGGCGGACCTGCAGACCCGTCCGCACGAGACGATCAGCGACTACCTGACCCGGCTCCGCGCCGGCGACCCGCTGACCATGCTGGCCGTACGCGAGGACGAGCAGATCGCGGTGCGGTCGGCGTTCGCCGCCTCCTACCGGACCCTGCCGCCGCGACTGCAGCGGCTCTTCCGGCTGTTCGGCCTCGTGCCCGGCGCCGACGTGACAGCCGAGTCGGCCGCCGCGAGGATGGGCTGTCCGACCGCGGAGGCGGCCGGGATGCTCGCCAGCCTCGCCGACGCGCACCTGGTGCACGAGCGGACGCCGGGTCGCTTCGGCACCCACGACCTGCTCGGCCGTTACGTCGTCGAGCTCGCGGCACTCGACGACGACCGGCGGACGTTGGCCGACCTGCTCTCCTGGTACCTGTTCAGCGTGCACTCCGCGGCCGACCGGTTGTGCCCGCAGGTGCTCCGCGTGCCCCTGCAACTGCCCGTCCCCGCCCGTCCCCTGCGGTTCACCAGCCACGTCGACGCTCTCGCCTGGCTCGACTCGGAACGCCACAACCTCGTCGCCGCGACCCGGCACGCGACCCGCCGGGGACTGCACGCGTACGCCTGGGCGCTGGCGGACGCGCTGCGGGGATACCTGTGGCTGGGCATGCACACCGCGGAATGGTCCGAGGTCGCCCGGCTCGGCCTCACCGCGGCCCAGGCTGCGCGCCACGAGCAGGCCGAGGCGGCGGCCCGACTGAGCCTGGCGGCCCTGAACTGGCGTCTCGAACGGTTCCCGGAGGCGACCGACGACTACCGGCTGGCGCTGCGCTCGGCGAACCGGTCGGGATGGCACGACGGGCAGGCGGCGGCGCTGGGCAACCTGGGCCCGGTCTTCCGGATGACCGGCCAGCCGCGCGAAGCCCTGCGGGTCATGGAACAGGCGCTGGAGCTGAACCGCCGCACCCGCCGCACGGCTGGCGTCGCCGTCAACCACAACAACCTCGGACTGGTCTGCGCCGACCTCGGGCGGCTCAGCGAAGCCGCGAACCACCACCACGCGGCGCTCACCCTGGCAGACCAGAACAGGTCGGTGTGCAGCCGCGCGCTCATCCTGAACAACCTGGGTGCGGTCTACCACCTTCTCGGTCGCCTCGACGAGGCGGCGCGGACGTTGACCACCGCGTTGGAGTTGCACGAGCAGACGGGCAGCCGGGGCCGGGCCACCGCACTGTGCGCGCTGGCGCGGGTGCACCACGACCGCGGCGACGACGCGCATGCCTCGGCGCTCGCCCGTCAGGCGCTCGACATGGCGCGCGAGCCGGCCGAACCCCGGCTCGAAGCGGTCGCACTCCACGTCCTGGGCCTCGTCGACGGGAAGGTCGGCCTCCTGGTGGACGCGCTGACGCACGCGCGCGCGTCCGCGGACCGCTACATCGAGGCCGACATCATCGTCAGCCTCGCCGAGCTCGACGAGTCCGCGGCGCTGTCCTGGTGCCGTGCGGCGCTCTCCGTCGCGCGGCAGTGCGGCTACCGGCTCCTCGAAGGCCGGGCGCTCGCCGCCCGCGCCGCAGCCGCGTACCGGGCCGGCGACCGGGCCACCGCCTGGCACAGCGCGCGGCTCGCCGCGCAGTCCCACGCCGCGACCGGACACCAGCCGGGCGCCGATCGGATCGAGAAGCTGCTCGCCGTTCTCTCCCCGGTCCCCTCGCCTGGCTAGCCGTACCAGGAGGGCCCGGACCCACCCTGCGGGTCGCGCCGGCGCGACCGACGGGGACCGGCCGTACGCAAGGATGGGTCCATGACCGAGGAGTTGACCGTCAGCGTGCTGGGCACAGGCATCATGGGCGCCGCCATGGCCCGCAATCTCGTCGGGGCGGGACATGCCGTGCGCGTGTGGAACCGGTCCCCGCAGAAGGCGGCGGGGACCGGCGCGACCGTGGCGGAGTCGCCGGCCGACGCCGTCCGCGACGCCGACGTGATCATCACGATGCTGTACGACGGCGGCACGGTGCGCGACGTGATCGGGCAGGCCGCGCCGGGGCTGAAGGCGGGCGCGCTCTGGCTGCAGACGACCACCGCGAGCCTGGGCGACGTGGCCGCGCTCGCCGCGACAGCCGCCGAGCACTCGGTGGCCTTCTACGACGCGCCGGTGCTCGGCACCCGGCAGCCGGCCGAGGCCGGCCAGTTGACCGTGCTCGCCGCCGGGCCGCACGCCGGCCAAGAGCGGCTCGCCCCGGTGCTCGACGCGATCGCGGCCCGGGTGGTGTGGCTGGGCGACGACGGCGCGCGGGGCGACGGCACCCGGTTGAAGCTGGTGGCGAACAGCTGGGTGCTCACGGTGACGCACGGCGCGGCGGAGATGCTCGCGTTGGCCGGGGCGCTCGGCGTCGACCCGGACCGCTTCTTCGAGGTGATCGGGGGCGGCCCGCTCGACATGGGCTACCTGCACGCCAAGGCCGACCTCGTGCGGCAGGGCCGGCTGTCGCCGGCGAGCTTCGCGGTGGAGACCGCCGAGAAGGACGCCCGGCTGATCGTCGCGGCGGGCGAGGACCACGGCGTACGCCTCGACGTCGTGGCCGCCGGCGCGGAACGGTTCCGGCGCGCGGCGGCCCAGGGACACGGCGGGAAGGACATGGGGGCGTCCTACTACGCCAGCTTCACCCCCTGACCCGGAACCGCCCCGCGCGGCGGCGCGGGCGGGGCGTGGGCCCGGTGGGTGCGGGTGACGGTCGTGGGTGTCAGACTGCGGGCCGGGATCACGTGGCAGGGCGCCGGCGGGCCGGCCCGGCCGGCCGGCCGCGAGTCGAGAGGGAGCGTGTCGTGGACGAGCAGCCCGAGCCGCCAGCCATGGTCGCGGCGATCGATCCGGCGGTGCCGCCGAGCGGCCCGGGTTGCGTCGAGTGCGCGTCCTCCGGCGGGTGGTGGTTCCACCTGCGCCGCTGCGCGGCCTGCGGTCACGTCGGCTGCTGTGACTCCTCGCCGAGTCAGCACGCGACCGCGCACGCGGCCGCGACGGGGCACCCGGTCGTGCGGAGCTTCGAGCCGGGTGAGTCGTGGTTCTGGGACTACTCCGAGGACCAGTTCCATGCCGAGGGGCCGGAGTTGGCCGGGCCGCAGTCGCGTCCGCTCGACCAGCCCGCCCCCGGCCCCGCCGGCCGGGTGCCGCAGGACTGGCAGCGCCACCTGCACTGACCCCGCCGCCGACGATCACGTCGACGCGACGGCGGCACGGATGAGGTCGACGAGGGCGGCTGCCTCCGGGATGGCCACGGTGTGTGAGCCGCCGGGCAACTCCACCGTCTGCCGGGAGCCCGCCCGCTCGGCCATGAACCGGTGGGCCGCGACCGGGATGTTGAGGTCCTCGCTGCCGAACAGGAACCAGGACGGCAGCGACTGCCAGGCGGGCTCGCCGGAGGGCTCGTTGAGGGCGGCCTCGGTGATCGGCCGCTGGGTCACCGCCATCACGGCGGCCCGCTGCGCCGGCGAGTCGGCGGCGAACTGGTGGTGATAGCGGTCCTGCCGGATGTAGAGGTCCGTGCCGCCGTCGGGAAGCGGGACGGCGGCCAGCGTCTCGCCCAGGGAACTGCCGGGGAACCGCCCCGCCAGGTCGGCGGCGCTCTCACCGGACGCGGGGGCGAACGCCCCGACGTAGACCAAGGCGGTGACGTCCGCGGCCCCCGCCGGTACGTTGGAGATCACCATTCCGCCGTACGAGTGCCCGACGAGGACGACGGGCCCGTCGATGCCGGTGAGCACGGCGCGCAGGTGGTCGGCGTCGTGCCGGACGCCGCGCAGCGGATTGGCCACGGCCACCGCCGGGTAGCCGCCGTCGAGCAGTTCGGCGATCACGCCGTCCCAACTCGCCGATTCGGCGAAGGCGCCGTGGACGAGGACGACCGTCGGCCTGCCGGGCTGTGCGGTGGTGATGGACATCGCCGGGTACCTCCGAATAGTGGCTCGAACGTCAACCCCATCCTCGGGCCACCGGCGCACCGCGTCGTACGTCCACCGGCCGGCTCACCCGGCAGAGACCATCGGGCGGCGGCGGGGGCCGGGTGCGGCGTGCCGTCACAGGTAGTCGGCCGGCCAGTGGAACGCCCCGGGCGCCGCCGTGATCGCGGCGAGGTGGTCGGGTGTCGCGTGGATCGGCCGGACCATCCCGGTGGTGTCGGCCTCGACCACCGGGGCGACCAGCAGGCACGGCAGCGCGGCGTCGATCGCCGGGTCGGCGGGCAGCCGGGCCACGCAGTGCCGTACGTCGCGCGCGGCGGCGGCGCGGGCGACGGCGCGGAACAGGGCGGGCAGGGCGTCCGGCCGGTCGGGCAGGGCGGCGGTCTCGACCACCCGGACGCGCCCGGGAGCCCAGTGCGCGGCCAGGTAGCCCGCCACCCGGCCCCGGTGGCGGGCCACCAGCAGTTCGGTGGGCGGGGAATACCAGACCGGCACCCGGAGCCGCCAGTCGTCGGCGGCGCGCACGGTGCTCAGCGGCCGGTCGGCGTTGAACGCCGCGTGCACCGGGGCCAGCTCCGCCCAGTCCACCCCGGGTTCCGCCCGCACCGTCCAGCCCGCCGGTGGGGCCGTGGCCGTGGCTGCCGCCGGCCGCCCGGTCGGGTAGCGCAGGGTGAACGGCCGGTAGCCGCTGGACGCGTACACGCCGGGTGTGCCGGTGAACAGCAGCGACCAGGCGCAGCCGTCCGCGGCCATCGCCGTGACGGCCAGGTCGAGCAGGCGGCGGACGTGCCCCCGCCCCCGCGCCCGGACCCGGGTGGCCACGTTGGCGACGCCGCCGACCAGGTCGACGCCGCCGGCGGCGTCCCGGATCCGGCGGGGCAGGTAGTAGACGGCGGCGACGACCGTCCCGGCCTGCACCGCCACGAAGGTACGCGGAAGGCGGCCGGGGTCGCCGGACCACAGCCGCACGACGTGCGCGTCGTCGAACGCCTCCGCCCAGGTGGCGTGCAGCGACGGCACGTCCGCCGCGGTGGCCGGACGGTACGCGACCGGGGCGGTCACGCCGGCGCGAGCGCGGTGCGCTGCCGGCCCAGCCCGTCGATCTCCATCTCCATCACGTCGCCGGCCGCGAGGTAGGGGAACCGGCCGGAGAGCGCCACCCCCTGCGGGGTGCCGGTGTTGACCAGGTCGCCGGGTTCGAGCACGGTGAACTGGGACAGGTGCCAGATCAGGTACGCCACGTCGAAGATCATGTCGGCGGTGCGGGAGTCCTGCCGTGGTGCGCCGTTGACCCACGAGCGCAGCCGCAGCGCCTGCGGGTCGGCCACCTCGTCCGGGGTGACCAGCCAGGGGCCGAGCGGGTTGAAGGTCTCGCACGACTTGCCCTTGGCCCACTGGCCCCCGGGGTCGGCGAACTGGTAGTCCCGCTCCGAGACGTCGTTGGCGACGGCGTACCCGGCCACGTGGGCCAGCGCGTCGGCGGGGGAGTCGAGGTAGCGGGCCGGCCTGCCGATCACCACGGCCAGTTCGACCTCCCAGTCGGTCCTGGTCGAGCCGCGCGGGATCAGCACCCGGTCGTACGGGCCGACGACGGTGTTCGGCGACTTGTGGAACAGGATCGGCCGCTCGGGCGGGGCGACGCCGGACTCGGCGGCGTGCGCGGCGTAGTTCTGCCCGATGCAGAGCACCGCCCCGGGCCGGGCGATCGGCGCGCCGACCCGCTCCCCGGTCACGTCGAGACGCGGCAGGGGGCCGGCCGCCCGCACGCGCGCCACGGGGTCCCCGGCGAGGAACGCCGCGTCGATGTCGGCGGTGACCCCGCTCAGGTCGAAGTGGTCGGTGCCGTCGAACAGCACCGGCCGTTCGGCGCCGACCGGGCCGATCCGCATGAACTTCATGGTGTCCTCTCCAGATGGTGCGGTGGGCCCCTCGACGGGCCCCGGTGGGGGTGGCCGCGCCGGTCAGCCCGTCCGGGCGAGCAGCTCGGGCGTGACCGCGTGGGCGAGGGGCCGCCCGCTGGCGTACCGGACGATCTCGTCGACGACGATCTCGCCCTGCCGCCGCCGGCCCTGCACGGTGCCGGCGGCCTGGTGCGGGGTGAGCAGCACGTTGGGCAGCGCCCGCAGGGGATGGCCGGTGGGCAGCGGCTCCTCGTCGAAGACGTCCAGCGCGGCGTCGATCCGGCCGCGGGTCAGCTCCGCGACGAGCGCCGCCTCGTCGACCAGCCAGGACCGGGCGGTGTTGACCAGCCCGGCGCCGTCGGGCAGCAGCGCCAGCTCGCGGGCGCCCAGCAGGTGCCGGGTCTCCGGCAGGGTCGGCGCGTGCAGCGCGACGATGCGGCTGCCGGCGAGCAACTCGTCCAGGCCGACCAGCCGGGCGCCGAGCCGGGCGGCGTCCGCCGGGGTCAGGGTCGGGTCGCAGACGCTGACCTCCGCGCCGAGGGCACGGACCAGTTCCAGGTACGCCCGCCCGGTGCGGGACGCGCCGACGACGCCGATCGGGCAGCCGAGGATCTCGTGCCGGGGCGGCGCCTGCTCCGCCCGGTGCCACTCGGTGCCCGCGTGCAGGGCGTGGTCGAAGCGGGGCGTCTGGTGCAGCAGGGCCAGGGTGAACGTGAGGGCGACCTCGGCCACGGACCGGGCCATGCCCTGCCCGGCCTGGGTGACCGTGACGCCACGGGCGAACAGCTCGGCGGTCACGAACGGCTTGACCGACGCGCCGGTGTGCGCGACCAGCCGCAGCGCCGGGGCCCGGTCGAGCAGGGCCGCGTCGAGCCGTGGCACACCCCAGGAGGTGACCAGCACCTCGGCCCGGGCCAGCACCGACGCCAGGTCGACGCCGGTGAGCGCCGCGTGGTCGTCGACGAGGGTGGCGTCGGTGGTCGCGGCCAGCCGGTCGCCGACCCGGTCGGGGAAGAACTGGGCCCGCAGCGCGGCGGACACGCTGACCACGGTGACCGGGCGGCGCGCGCCGGTGGGCGGGGTCACCGGTGGGCCGCCCGCCGGCCCGGCTCCCGTCGGCGGCTCACCGGAGCCAGCCATCGCGGTGCTCCGCGACGAAGTCGTCGTCGGTCAGCCACGGGTAGGCGGCGCTCACCCGGGTCAGCTCCTCCGCCTGGCCGGGCGACAGCCCCTCGGCCGGGTCGAGGCACCACACCCCGTCGAGCAGCCCCTGCCGGCGCAGCACCTCGTGCACCCCGGCGATGCAGCCGTGGAAGCCGTTCGCGGCGTCGAACACCGCCGCGTTCGCGTCGGTGACCGCCGCGCTCCGGGCGGTCAGCTCCGCCAGCGCCGCCGCGTCGCCGTCCCGGGCCGCCCGGGCCCGCGCGAACAGCCCGACGGCGGCGCGGGTCCACACCGCCCACTGGCCGAGCAGCCCGCCGACGAACCGGCGGCCGGCGAACTCGCCGAGCAGGTCGCCGACGATGTGGTCGTCGTTGCCGGTGTACAGGGCCACCTCCGCGCCCCGGTCGGCGGCGGCGATCCCGCGCACCGCCTCCAGGGTCCGGTACCGGTCGAACGGGGCCAGCTTCACCGCGACCACCGACGGCAGGTCGGCGAACGCCCGCCAGAACGCCGGGGACAGGCGCGGCCCGCCGATGGCCGGCTGGAGGTAGAAGCCGACGACCGGCAGCACCTCGCCGACCGCCCGGGCCCGCCGGAGCAGGTACGCCTCGTCGGCGCCCGGCACGACGGGGGACAGCAGCACGGCGTGGTAGCCGAGACCGGCGGCGAGTTCGGCCTCGGCGACGGCCTGGGCGGTGTCACCGCACGCCCCGGCGACCTTCACCACGGGCCGCCCGGCCTCGGCGTCGACGGTCTCGGCGGCCAGGGCGAGCACCGGCCGCAGCAGGCCGGCCTGCCGGATCGTGAACTGGGTGGTGTGCACGCCGACGGCGAGGCCACCGGCCCCGGCGGCCAGGTAGTAGCGGGTCAGCGCGCGCTGCCGCCGCTCGTCGAGGCGGCGGCCGGCGGTCAGCGCGAGCGGGTGCGCGGGGATGACGGTCCCCGCGCGCAGCAGGTCCAGGGACACGGTCAGAACCTCCCGTCGCGGACGGCGAACTTGGTGGGCTTGCCCGAGGTGGGCAGGCCGGCGGCCAGCCAGTCGGCCTGCCAGTCGATCAGGGTGCCCAGCGCGACGTCCGGGTAGCCGAACAGCGCGTGGCAGCGGGTGGCGTCGTTGAGCAGCGCGGTCGACGCCTCCTCGCCGGTGTAGCCGACCGGCCGGCCGAGGCGCTCGCCCATCCGGGCGGCGATCCGGCGCACCGGGGCGGTCTCCGGGCCGGTCAGGTTCAGGGTGAACACGTCGGTGCTGGCGTGCCCGAGCGAGCGCAGCGCCACCTCGTTGGCATAGCCCTGCCAGACCACGTTGACGTGGCCGGTGGTGACGTCGACCGGCTCCCCGGCGAGCACCGCGTGGCCGATGTCGGCGAGCACGCCGTAGCGCAGGTCGACCGCGTAGTTGAGCCGCAGCACCGCGACCGGGGTGCCCCGGGTGGCGGCGGCGTGCGCGAACACCTGCTCGCGGCCGAGGCAGCTCATCGCGTAGTCGCCGAGCGGCCCGGTCGGGTCGGTTTCCACGCAGCCGCCGGTGCCCACCGGCACCATCGGGTAGACGTTGCCGGTGGAGAAGGCGGCGATCCGGGCCGCCGGGTAACGCCGGGCCACCGCCGCGGGCAGCACCGCGTTGACCACCCAGGCCAGGTAGGGGGCGCTGGCGGTGCCGAACTTCGCGCCCACCATGAACACCACGTCGGCGGCGTCGGGCAGCCCGGCCAGGTCGCCGTCGCCGAGCAGGTCGAACGCGACCGGCTCCACCCCGTCGGCGGCCAGCGCGGCGGCGCTCTCCCGGTCCGACCAGCGCGACACGGCGTACACCCGGTCGCCGGTGCGGCCGGCGGCGTCGAGCCCCCGGCGGGCCAGCCGGCACAGCGACGGACCCATCTTGCCCCCGGCGCCGAGGACCACCAGGTCGCCGGTGCCGCCGGCCAGGTCGGCGACGAGCGCCGCCGAGGGCCGGGCGAGCCGCTCCTCCAACTCGGACTGACTGTTGAACACTGCACTCATCCCTTGATTCCGGACATCGTGACGCCCTCGGTGAAGTACCGCTGGCCCACGAGGTAGGCGGCGAAGATCGGCACGAACGCGACGACCGAGCCGGCGAGCATGACGTTGAGCGGCACCTGCTCCTTCTGCAGGGAGGCGATGCCGACGGTAAGGGTGCGCATGTCCCCGCTCTGCCCGATGATCAGCGGCCAGAGCAGGTCGTTCCAGTGCCACAGGAAGACGAACACGCCGAGGGTGGCCAGGATCGGCTTGCACAGCGGCAGCACGATCCGCACGAACATCCGCCACTCGGACGCGCCGTCGATCTTCGCCGCCTCGAAGAGCTCGTCGGGCAGGCCCTGGATGAACTGCCGCATCAGGAACACCGCCTGCGCGTTCGCCAGGGTGGGCAGGATCAGCCCCCAGTACGTGTCGACCCCGCCGACCTTGGCGATGAGGATGAAGGTGGGGATGAGGGTGACGTGGTACGGCACCATGACCATCGCCAGGAACGACCAGAACATGGTCTCCCGGCCGGGGAAGCGCTTCTTCGCGAACGCGTACCCGGCCATGGCGGCCAGCAGCAGCACCGCGACGACGCTGACCACCGAGTAGATGGTGGTGTTCAGCAGCCAGCGCAGGATGTCCCGCGAGTCGAGCACCGTCGCGTACGCGTCGAACTCGATCGGCCAGGGCAGCAGGCTGCCGGGGAACTCGACGGCGGCGGCGGGCTTGAGGCTCAGCACCACCATCGCGTAGAACGGGAACAACGTGACCACGCTGGCCACGGCCAGCAGCACGTAGCGCAGCACGACGCCGCCGGGCCCGGGTTGCAGCGCCCGGTACGAGCGCCGCCGGCGGCGCGGCGGGGGCACCGGGGTCGGCGCGGGGGCGGTGGTCGTGGCGGTCACTTGTCCCTCCCGAGGGTCAGCCGCTGGATCAGCGCGACGACCAGCGTCATCACGAACAGGGCCACCCCGATCGCGCTGGCGTAGCCGAGGTCGAAATACTTGAAGCCCTGGTCGTACAGGGCCATGACGAGGGTGTAGCTGGCGCGGGCGGGGCCCCCGCCGGTCATCGCGTACACCAGGTCGAAGACCTGGAACGAGGCGGTCGTCTCGATCACCAGCAGGAAGAACAGCACCGGCTTGAGCTGGGGCAGCACGATCCAGCGGAACCGCTGCCACGGGCCGGCGCCGTCGGTGAGCGCCGCCTCCTCCTGCTCGCGGGGCAGGTCCTGGAGGCGGGCCAGCACGATCAGCATGCCGTACCCGAAGTGCGACCAGACGCCGACCAGGGCGAGCGCCGGCAGCACCAGCGTGCTGGAGGCCAGCCAGGAGTCGTCGGGCAGGCCGACCCAGCCGAGGATCCGCGACCACGGGCCGTCGGAGGAGAACACCCAGGAGAAGATGGTGGCGACCAGCACCAGGCTGGTGACCACCGGCAGGAAGAACACCGACCGGAACAGGCCGACGCCACGG
Organism: Micromonospora haikouensis; assembly: GCF_000876225.1. Lineage (NCBI taxonomy): Bacteria > Bacillati > Actinomycetota > Actinomycetes > Micromonosporales > Micromonosporaceae > Micromonospora > Micromonospora haikouensis. The sequence continues at coordinate 3,061,413 of NZ_JXSX01000001.1, forward strand.
AAGCCGCGCCGGACCAGCAGCGCCAGCCCGACCGACGCGGCGACGGTCAGCGGCACGTACAGCACGGTGTAGCCGGCGGTGACCCGCAGCGCCTGCCAGAAGACGGGGTCGTCGGCCAGCCGCCGGGCGTTCTCCAGCCCGGTCCACTCGGCGTCGCCGCCGATCGTGTAGTCCATGAAGCCGAGCACCAGGCCGGCGATCGCCGGGCCGAAGCGGAACGCCAGGAACAGCAGGAACGCGGGGAGGACGAAGAGCAGACCCCATCGTGCCTCGCGCCGGGCGATCACCCGCCGGGCTCCGCGGGCCGGCAGCTGAGCAGGTACGGCCATCTCGCCATCCTCTTCGCAGGTTCGACACCGGCCGGTCGGGCCGGTGTGGTGGTGCCCGGCCCGCCGCCGCACCGCGGCGGGCCGGCGGGGCTCAGAGCAGCGCGTCGGCGGCCTTCGCCGCGTCGGCGAGCGCCTGCTCCGGGGTCTTCTTGCCGATCAGGGCGGCCTGGATCTCGGGGGCGAGCACGCCCATCACCTCGCGGCTCTTCTCGTGGAGCGGGCCGACCGTGGTGCTGCCCAGGGTCTTCTCCATCTCGGTGCTCACCGGGTCCTGCGGGTACAGCGACCCGGCGGAGGTCTTGGCGGAGAAGTAGCCGCCGGCGACGTCGTACGCGGAGGCGACCGCCGGCGCGGTGACGAAGGTGATCCACTCGCCCGCGGCCTTCTTGGCCTTGCTGCCCTTGAGGATCGACAGGCTGCCCACGGTGCCGTAGCCGACGCTCTTCACGTCGCTCAGCGGCGGGAAGATCTTGATGTTCTCCTTGCCCCAGAACTGCTCCACGTCGGCGGGGACGTGCTGCCAGGTGCAGGCGACCTTGTTCTTCGCCACGTTGGTCTGCTCGAACGCCGGGATGCTGGTGATCAGGTCCTTCTGCACGTAGCCGCCGTCGACGAGCTGCTTGAGGAAGGTCAGCGCCTTGACGCCCTCGGGCCCGGCGAAGGCCACGGACGTGCCGTCGGCGGTGAACACGTCACCCCCGGCCTGCCAGAGCAGCGGGTAGAAGGACTGGTTGAGCGTGGCGCTCGGGTCGGCGTAGTAGTTGGTGGCGTCGAAGCCCTTCGCCTTCAGCTTCGGCGCGAGGGCCAGCAGGTCGGCCCAGGTCTTCGGGTACTCGGTGAGCCCGGCGGCGGCGAACACCTTCGCGTTGCACATCAGCGGGTTGCTGCTGGTCAGCAGCGGCGCGCCGAGCATCTTGCCGTCGAGGGTGACGGCGGTCCGGACGTTCTCCCGGTAGTCGGCCTTCGCGTCGGCGGGCAGGTAGTCGTCTACCGGCTCGATCATCTTCTGGAACTTGCCGAGCTGGTCGGGGATCAGGTAGACGACGTCCGGGCCCTTGCCGCCGGCGATCGCCGCCGTCAGCGACTCCTCCCGCTTGGCCCACGGGAAGATCTCGACCTTGACGTCGACGTCCGGGTGGTCGGCCTTGAACGCGGCGACCTGCTTGTCCCAGAAGCCCTTGTGGGTGGCCTCGTCGGGGACCACCGGGTAGATCCACATGGTGACGCTCTGCCTGTCGCCGCCGGCCTCGGAGCCGCCGCCGCAGGCGGTGAGCAGCCCGGCCGCCAGCGCGACGGCCGCGACCGGTGCGAACCTGCGAAGTCTCATCTGTGCGTTCCTCTCGAAGTGGTTCACTGCGCGGGCACGGTCACGACCGTGCCGGTGTGCCGGGCCGTCTCGGCGGCGAAGACCGCGAGGTGGCTGGCGAGGGTCTCGTCCAGCCCGGACCGGATGTGGTGGCGGTCGCCGGTGGCCACGGCGCGGACGAAGGCGTCCATCAGCCCGGTGTCGCCGCCGCCGTGGTCGTCGGCGGCGGTGGACCCGCCGACCGTGCCGGCGTCGAGGACCTCGATCCGGTCGGTGCGGAAGTCGTGCACCCGGACCCGCTCGCCGTCGCCGGACAGGGAGCCGTGGGTGCCGAACAGCTGGGTCTGCCGGTGGGTCTGTTCGGTGAAGGCGGCCATGGTGAAGGTGGCGGTGACGCCGCCGGTCAGTTCCATCGCCACGACCTGGTGATCGACGACGTCGTTGTCGCCGGAGTACACGCACCGCCCGTACGGGCCGGTGCGCAGCGCCTCGACCAGCGCGGCCTCGTCGGTGCCGTCGGTGACCACGCTGACCGGCCAGACCGGCCCGTGCTCCCGCAGCACCGGCAGGTACAGCTTCGGCGCGGAGTACGGGCAGCCCGGCTCGACCGGGCAGTCCAGGCACCGGGTGGCCGCGCCGGCCGGCGCCTGGTCGGGCCGGAAGTGGCGAAGCCCGCCGAAGCTGGCGACGCGCTCGATGCGCCGGCCGGTGACGTAGCCGAGCCAGTCCAGGTCGTGGCTGGACTTGGCCAGCAGCATCGGGGTGGCCAGCTCCTCCCGCCGCCAGGGGCCGCGCACGTAGGAGTGTGCGTAGTGCCACCAGCCGACCGGTTCGAGGTGCTGGACGCTGACGATCTCGCCCAGCACCCCGCTGTCCACCACCCGCTTCACCAGGTCGGTGTAGGGGGTGTACCGCAGCACGTGGCAGACGGCGAAGAGCACGCCGGTGGCGCGTACCGCGTCGACGATCTCGCGGCACTGGTCGGCCGTCGGCGCGAGCGGCTTTTCCACCAGCAGGTGCCGGCCGGCCCTGGCGAACGCGACGGCCGGCTCGACGTGCATCCGGTCCTGGGTGGCGACGACGACCGCGTCGGCCGCCAGGTCCGCCGCCAGCAGGTCCCGCCAGTCGGCGAACTCCGCCGCGCCCGGGTGGGCGGCGGTGATCAGACCCCGCTGGTGGGGACGCGGGTCGGCGACCGCGACGAGTCGCGCCCGCGTGGGGTTGGCGGCCACCCAGCGGGCGTACGTCTGGCCCCGGTTGCCCGCGCCCGCCAGCGCCACCCGCACCGGCCGGTCCTGCTGTCGCACCTGGCTCCTCGCCTTCTCTTGTCGTGGGGTGGTCAGACCGTGAGGTTCCCGGCGTCGCGGACGCGCGGGCCGGCGGCGGGCAGCTCCCGGGACACGCCCTCCTCGACGCACCCGGTGTGGTGCAGGTACGAGCCCTCGCCGAAGCCGGCGTCGGCCAGCCGCAGCTTCCCGCCGGTGAACTGGACGCCGACGGCGGAGTACCGGTTGGTGCCGGCGTCGACGGCGACGTGCGCGGTGCCGGCGTCGGCGGTGGTGCTGAGGTAGCCGCCCAGCTCCCACCGCACGACGCCGGTGGCCGCGGCGCGCGACAGCAGCGCCCCGGCGGAGTTGGTGCCGCTGAGCACCGCGCCGCCGCCGACGGTGATCCGCTGGTCGGCGGTGCCCGCGAGGCGGATGCCGGTGTCGGTGAGGGTGCCGCCGTGCACGCGCAGGTCGGCGGACTTGACGGTGGCCGGCGCGGCGTCGGGCGCGCCGACGAGGGTCACGTCGGTCAGGTGCAGCCGCCCGGTGCCGCTGAACGTGTGCCCGTCGACCCCGCGGATGGTGGTGCGGACCAGGTGCACCGGCGTGGTGACGTTGGCCTGCACCACGTCGGTGCCGGCGGTGGCGAGGGTGAAGGAGCAGCCCTCGATGACGTTGGGCCGCTGCGACCGGGTGGACTGCTGGGAGATGATCAGCGTGTCGTCGGCGGAGCAGCCGCGCAGCTGCACCCCGTCGGCGTTGACCCACAGCATCCCGGAGCCGGCCAGCCCGGCCTTGCGGATGACCTGGACGTCCTCCAGGGTCAGGTCGGTGACCTTGACCCGGGCCACGAACCAGGAGCACACGTGCTTGCGGACGGTGATCCGCTTCGCCGCCGAGCCCCAGGCCGCCCCGGAGTTGGCGAACGTCATCAGCCCGGAGTTGCCGGTGTAGACGAGGTCGTGCTCGTACTGGCCGTGGGTGACGAAGGGGCCCTGGTCGTCGCCGTCGCCGTGGCAGTTGGTGACGTACCCGTACGCGGAGGCGGTCCAGTCGTTGAGGTGCCGGGCGTTGGAGGTGCGGCAGTCCTCGACGTGCCCGTACAGGCAGTAGATCTGCTGGGTGAGGTAGCCGGCGCCGCCCCAGGTCACGGAGGTCGGGTTCTTCAGGGTGCACCGGGCGGTGTGGAAGTAGGTGCACCAGCGCCGCATGATCACCGGCCAGAAGGTGCCGGTGGCGTCGATGTCGGCGACGTCGCAGTGCACCGCGTACTCGTAGGCGACCGGGTGGGAGCCGGTGTACTGGTCCGCGCCGTTGCCGGTGAAGACGAGGTTGCGCACGTGCACCCGGCTGACCGGTTCGACCCGGGTCCAGGTGAGGGTGCGGCCGGCGGCCAGCTCCCAGCCGTTCTTGTAGTTGACCCGGATGTGGGTGCCGTCGACGATCTGGGTGACCTGGACGAGTTTCTGCAGCTCCCGCTCCCAGGTGCCGGCGAGCCGGTTGACCTCGACGGCGTACCACTGGCCGACGGCGAACGCCGCGGAGTCGGCGACCTGGAACGAGTCCCAGCCCTCGCGGACGGCCTCGGTCAGGGTGTGGGTGCGTACCTCGTCGGTGACCTTGCCCCGGAAGAACAGCACGGCGGCGAACGGGTCGTCGCGGCCGGCGTCGGCGATGCCGTCGGTGGACATGGTGTGCCCGCCGAAGTCGAGCACCAGGTCGCTGCGGGTGAACCGGTGCCGCTGGACGAAGTGCAGGTCGGAGTGGGCCTCGATGCGGTGCACGGTGGGGTCGGTGACCATCGCGTCGAGGGCCGCGTCGGCGGGGGTGCCGGCGTCGAAGATGCCGAAGTGCCGGAACTCGACGACGCCGTCGTGGAGCTGGAGCCAACGCCCGGGCCGGTCGCCGTCGGGGGCGAGGACGGTGCCGCCGTTGGCGGGGGCGGTGCTGGCCGCGTCCCAGCGGAGCAGGCGGGCGGCGCCGTCGCCGGCGGCGTGGTAGCCGTCGACGTGCACGACCTGCCCGGCGCGCAGGGTCTGGGGCTTGATGGCGAGCAGCGCGGCGACGGTGCCCACGTGCAGCACCCCGTTGAGGCCGGGGGCCAGCGGGGTCGGCGGGGCGGGCGGGCCGTCCGGCTTGGCGGCGGCGGGGGCGGCGGTGGCGGGGGAGAGGGCGAGGGCGGTGCCGGCGAGGGCGAGCCCGCCGAGCCCGGAGGCGCGCAGCACGGCGCGGCGGGAGGCCGGCGCGAGGCGGTGGGTGGGTGTGCCGTCGGGGTTGGCGTTGTCGGCGTGCATGGGGGTGTCTCCTCCTGCGGGGGCGTTCAGAGGGCGAGGTTGTCGCGGGTGACGACGCGGGCGGACTCGGCGGGCAGCTCGCGGGCGACCCCCTCCTCGACGCACCCGGTGTGCAGCAGGGTGGAGCCGGCGCCGAAGGCGGCCTCGGCGAGCGTCAGCCGGCCGCCGGAGAAGCGGGCGCCGACGGCGCGGTACCGGTTGACCCCGGTGTCGATGCGCACGTGCGCGGTCTGCGCGTCGGCCGCGGCGCTGCGGTAGTCGCCCAGCTCGATCCGGACGGCCCCGGTGCCGGCGGCCCGGGTCAGCAGGGCCCGCCGGGCGTTGGTGCCGGTGACCGCCGCGCCGCCGTCGACGACGAGGCGCTGGTCGCGCACGGCCGACAGCTCGATGCCGGTGTCGGTCAGGGTGCCGCCGCGCACCACCACCTCGGCCGCGCCGATCAGCAGCGGCGCCGCGCCGGGCGCCCCGGTCAGCGTGCATTCGGTGAAGCGCACCGGGCCCGAGCCGCGCAGGATCGCGCCGTCGAGGCCGCGGAAGGTGGTGCGGACGAAGTGCACCGGGTTGCTCACCGGGGTCTGCACGATCACGGTGCCGGCGGGCTGGTCGAAGTCGCAGTCGGCGATGATCGTGGGCCGGCCCGACCGGGCCGAGCGCTGGGCGATGCTGAGCGTCCGCGCCGAGCAGCCGCGCAGCTGCGCGCCGTCGGCGTTGACCTGGAGCGTGCCGGCCGGGTCGAACGTCGAGCGGGGGATGACCCGCACGTCCTCCAGGGTCAGGTCGGTGATCTTGGTGCCGGCGACGAACCAGGAGCAGACGTGCCGCCGGACGGTGATCCGCTTGGCGCTGATGCCCCACTGGCCACCGCTGTTGGCGATGTCCATCAGGCCGGAGTTGCCGGTGAAGACCAGGTCGTGCTCGTACTGCCCGTGGGTGGTGAACGGGTTGCCGCCGGCGTCGTCGCCGTCGCCGTGGCAGTTCTCCACCGTGCAGTACGCCGAGGCGGTGAGGTCGTTGAGGTGCCGGGCGTTGCTGCTGCGGCAGTCCACCACGTGCCCGTACAGGCAGTAGATCTGCTGGGTGAGGTAGCCGGCGCCGCCGTACATCACGGCCGGCGGGTTCTTCAGGGTGCAGTTCGCGGTGGTGAAGTGGGTGCACCAGCGGCGCATGATCACCGGCCACCAGGTGCCGGTGGCGTCGATGCCGGAGACGTCGCAGCGCACGGCGTACTCGTAGGCGACGGGGTGGGAGCCGCTGTACTCGCGGTCGTCGGGCCCCGACCCGGGGTACTCGCCGGTGAAGGCGACGTGGCCGAGGAAGACCATGTCGCGCACGTGGGCCCGCTGGACCGGCTCCACCCGCTGCCAGGTGATCCGGCGGCCCGGCTCCAGGGTCCAGCCGTTGAGGTAGCCCACCCGGATGTGGGTGCCGTCGACGATCTGGGTGACCTGGACCATCTTCTGCAGTTCGCGCTCGTCGGCGCCGGTGAGGGCGTTGCTGGTGGCGGTCCACCACTGGCCGACGGCGAACCGTCCCGAGTCCGGCACCTGGAAGACGTCGGTCAGCTCGGGGACGGTCTCGGTGAGGGTGTGGGTGATCACCGTGTCGGTCACCCTGCCACGGAAGTACAGCACCGCGCCGAACGGGTTGTCGTGGGTGTTGCGCTCGATGCCGTCGGTGTGCACGGTGTGCCCGCCGAAGTCCAGTTCGATGTCGCTGCGGCCGAAGGTGTGCCGCTTGACGAAGCGCAGGTCGGTGTGGGCCTCGACCCGGCGGATCGCCGGGTCGCCGACCATGGCGTCCAGCGCGGCGTCGGCGGGGGTCTCCCGGCCGAAGATGCCGAACCGCCGGAAGTCGCCGACCCCGTCGTGCACGGCCAGCCACCGGCCGCGCCGGTCGCCGCGGCCCGGGTACGGGTCGTGCACGGTGCCGCCGTTGCCGGCGGCGGTGCTGGTGGGGTCCCAGCGCAGCAGGCCGCCGCCGCCGTCGCCGGGGCGGTGGTAGCCGGCGACCCGCACCAGGGCGCGGGCGGCCAGCGTGGCGGGGGCGAGCCGGGCCAGGTCGGCGACGGTGTCGACGCGCAGCATCTGGTCGTGGGGGGTGGGCGTGGACGTGCCAAGTAGACCCATGGAGAGCCTCAACCTTCGCGGTCCAGCCGTCCGGCGGGGCGCCGGGCGGCGGTGCTGGGGGCCTGCGGGCGCCACGGGGCGTACGCAGGGCGGGGGAAGGTCGGGCAAACGCGCGAGGCGCGCAGGCGGCGGAGCTGCTGACCGGAACGCCCGGCGCCGGGGCTGCGGCGCGACGGGAGTCAGCTGTTCGCCCGAGACGGTCGCGGCCGAGGGCCGCGACCTGCCACGACCGGGGCCGTGACGTTGGCGGGAACGTTAAACAGCAGGTGAACCGGCTGTCAAGGGGTCTGCTCCGCCGGGACGTGGCCGAGGCGGACGGAGATGGCCTCGGCGGCCTGGCGCACCTGCCGGCCCAGCTCCTGGTAGCGCCAGCTGGGCAGGCCGAGCTTCAGCCCGGTCACGCTGATCGCGCCGCAGCACCCGCCGCTGTGGTCGCGCAGGGCGCTGCCGATGCAGAACACCCCCTCGGCGTCCTCCTCGTCGTCGAGGGCGTACCCGGCCTTGCGGACGTCGTGCAGGTGGGCCACGAGCGAGTCCAGGTCGGTGATGGTGTGGTCGGTGCGCCGGGGCAGCCCGACCCGGCCGATCAGCTCGGCCACCTGCGCCGGGGTCATCTCGGCCAGCAACGCCTTGCCCAGCCCGGTGCAGTGCGGCAGCTCGCGGGTGCCCATCCGCAGCTCGATCTGGATGCGCTCGCCGTTGCTGACCTGGTCGATGACGACCGCGTGGGCGCCCTCGGGGACGGCCAGCCGGGAGCTGAGCCCGGTGTCGCGGGTCAGCGCGGTCAGCACCGGGCGGGCGATGTCGCGCAGCGACAGCTGCTCCTGGGCGCGGACGCCGAGGCGGGCCAGGGCCATGCCGAGCCGGTAGCGGCGGTTCATCCCCTCGCCGTCGTCGGCGGCCAGGCCGTGGTGGCACAGCGTGTGCAGGGTGGCGAACGCGGCGCTCTTGGACAGGCCGCAGGCGCGGGCGACGTCGGTGACGCTCAGCCCCTCGCCCGGCGCGGTGGCGGAGAGCGCCTCCAGCACCTCGGCCGCGCGGCTGACGCTGCGGACCAGGTAGCGGGAGCTGTCGCCGTCTTCGGTGGTGGTCATGGTCCTCTTTTCGGGCAGGGAAGCCGAAGCTGTTCGCCAAGGCCGAACAGCGTAACAAACCCGTTCGGAAATCGGGCCCCTCGCTGTTGACCTTCGCGATTTAGCCTGCCTAGTATGCCGAACATCGTTTGGTATAGCCGAACACTGTTCGAAGTTTTGCTAGGTTCCTCCCGCGGCGGACAAACCGCGGCGCCGCGACCGGGCTGGGTCGCCGCGCCGCACCGATGAGGAGAAGGTGTGAATTCACGATCGGCCCCGTCCGGCGTCACCCTCGCCGAGCGGGCGCGCCGGGTCATCCCCGGCGGCGTCAACAGCGGGCAGCGCAGCATCCCGGGCCTCACCGAGATGGTGATCGCCCGCGCCTCCGGCGCGCGCTTCTGGGACGCCGACGGACGCCAGTACACCGACTACCACGCGGCCTTCGGGCCGCCCCTGCTCGGCCACAACGACCCGGACGTCAACGCCGCCGTCGCCGAGGCCGGCACGCGGGTCGACCTGTGCGGGGTGGCCGTCACCCACGGCGAGATCCAACTCGCCGAGACCCTCGCCGAGCTGGTCCCGAGCATCGAGAAGGTGCTGCTCACCAGCACCGGCAGCGAGGCCACCTTCCACGCCCTGCGGGTCGCCCGCGCCGCCACCGGCCGACGCCTGGTGGTCAAGTTCCAGGGCTGCTACCACGGCTGGCACGACTCGGTCAGCCTCAACGTGATCTCCGCCCCCGACCGGGTCGGCGTGCCCGACCCGATCTCCACGGGCATCCTGCCGGAGGTCCTCGACGCCACCCTCGTGCTGCGCTTCAACGACGTGGCCGCCGTCCGGGCCGCCTTCGCCGCGCACGGCGACGACATCGCCGCCGTCATCGTCGAGCCGGTGCCGCACAACGTCGGCTGCCTCCTGCCCGACCAGGAGTTCCTGCAGGCGCTGCGCGACGAGTGCACCCGCGCCGGCAGCGTCCTGGTCTTCGACGAGGTGATCACCGGTTTCCGGCACGACCTGGGCGGCTGGCAGCGGATCAGCGGCGTCACCCCCGACCTGACCACCCTCGGCAAGGCCATCGCCAACGGCTACCCGATCGGCGCCCTGGGCGGCCGCGCCGACCTGATGGACCTGTTCAGCACCCGTCCGGGCGCGCCCGCCTTCTTCGCCGGCACCTACAACGGCCACCCGGCGGTGGTCGCCGCCGCCCTCGCCACCCTCGGCAAGCTGCGCGCCGAGCCCGTGCACGAGCACGTCTACCGCCTCGGCGAGCGGGCCCGCGCCGGCATCGCCGAGGCCCTCGCCGACCTCGGCGTCCCCGCCGTGGTCACCGGGCACGGCTCCGTGTTCGTGACCTACTTCATGCCGGGCCCGGCACCCCGCAGCTACGACGACCTGCTGCGCAACGATGCCGGCATGTTCATCGGCTACCGTCGGCGGATGCCCGAGCACGGCATCTTCGAGCTGCCGCTGAACCTCAAGCGCAACCACATCTCCTACGCGCACACCGACGCCGACATCGACCACCTCGTCGAGGCCACCCGGGCGGCCGTGCGCGACACCCTCGCCTCCGGGGGGACGACCGAGCTGGCCGGCACCGCCACCATGGGCGGCGCGGTCGCCGGCGGGGAGGGCCGCTGATGCTCACCGTCGACAACACCCGGCCGGTCGGGCCGGCCGGGCGGATCAGCCGGGTGGAGACCCTCACCCTCGGCACCGCCTGGCGCGACTTCTCCTACGTGCGGGTGCACACCGACGCCGGGCTGACCGGCGTCGGCGAGATCACCCACCCGTACCGGGCCCGGGAGACCTGCCAGCTCGCCGAGGCGATGGCCGGGCGGCACCTGATCGGCGCCGACCCGTTCGACGTCGAGGAGATCTGGCTGCGCATGTACCAGGGCGACTTCCTGCGCGGCGGCGACGTCGGCGGGATCGTCGTCTCCGGCGTCGACCAGGCCCTCTACGACCTGATGGGCAAGGCCCTCGGGGTGCCCGCGTACCGGCTCACCGGCGGCGCCTGCCGCGACCGCGTCCGGGTCTACGCCAACGGCTGGTACACCGGCGACCGGGAGCCCGCCGCGTTCGCCGAGCGGGCGCGGGCCACCGTCGCCAAGGGGTACACGGCGCTGAAGTTCGACCCGTTCGGCGCCGGCCTCGGCGAGCTGTCCCGGGCCGAGCTGCGCCGCTCGATCGACATCGTCGCCGCCGTCCGCGCCGCCGTCGGGCCAGAGATCGAGCTGTACGTCGAGGGCCACGCCCGCTTCGCCATGCACACCGCCGCCCGGCTGGTGCGGGAGCTGGAGCCGTTCGACCTCGGCTGGTTCGAGGAGCCGCTGCCGTGGACCCACATCGAGCGGTACGCCGAGCTGCGCGCCCGGGCCACCATGCCGATCTCCGGCGGCGAGCACTTCCACAACCGCTACGAGTACGCCCGGCTGTTCGCCACCGACGCCGTCGACATCATCCAGCCCGACCTCTCCATGGCCGGCGGCTTCACCGAGGTGCGCAAGCTCGCCGCCATCGCCGACCAGCACGCCATGGTGGTCGCCCCGCACAACTCCAACTCGCCGCTGTGCACCACCGCCTCCGTGCACGCCGTCCTCGGGATGCCGAACTTCAAGATCCTGGAGACCTTCGACGGGCTGCTGGAGGACTACGTCTTCGACGCCGTACGGGGCGCCCTGCCGGTGGTCGACGGGCACATCGACCTGCCCACCGCGCCCGGCCTCGGCATCGAGCTGGTGGACGAGGTGTTCGCCGAGCACCCGCCGAGCCACGGCTTCTGGAACATGTTCGCCGAGGGGTGGGAGAAGCGGGACCGCCGATGATCGTCGACGTGCACTCGCACCTGTTCGACTGCCCCGACCACGTCGGCGACCCGTTCGCCGCCGAGGCGGCGCGGGCCCACGGCGGCGAGGTCGACCTGACGGTGCGGTGGTCGCAGTACGCGGCCACCGCACCGGCGGACACCCGCACCGTCGTCGTCGGCGGCAAGGCCCGCCGGTCCGGGCTGTGGGTCGACGACGCGGCGGTGGCCGCGTACGTGGCCGCCCGGCCGGACCGGCTCGTCGGCTACCTCGCCCTGGACCCCACCCAGCCCGGCTGGCGCGACGAGCTGGAGCACGGGCACCGCGACCTGGGCCTGCGCGGCATCAAGCTGATGCCGATGTACGCCGGGTTCGACCCCGCCGACCCCGCCTACGACGACCTGTACGCCTACGCCGAACGGCACGGGCTGCCGCTGCTGGTGCACACCGGCACCACGTTCGTCTCCACGGCGCCGCTGCGGTACGCGCTTCCGGTGCACCTCGACGAGGTGGCCATCCGCCACCCCGAGCTGCGCATGGTGCTCGCCCACCTCGGCCACCCGTACGAGGGGGAGTGCATCGCGGTCGTCCGCAAGCACCGGCACGTCTACGCCGACGTGTCCGCGCTGCACTACCGCCCCTTCCAGCTCTGGCACAGCCTGCGGCTCGTGCAGGACTACGGCGTGTGGCACAAGCTCATGTTCGGCAGCGACTACCCCTTCACCACCGTCGACGCCTCGATCGAGGGGCTGCGGGCGGTGGGACGGGTGCCCGGCATCCCCGGCCTCGACCCGCTCGACACCGATCAGATCGAGCGGCTGATCCACCGCCCGTCCCTCGACCTGCTGGGGTTGGCATGACCTCCTGCGTACCGCCCTCCTTCGACCTGTCCGGCCGGCTGGCCGTGGTGACCGGCGCCGCGCGCGGGCTCGGCGCCGCGTTCGCCGCCGGCCTCGCCTCGGCCGGTGCCGACGTGGTGGTGGTCGACCGGCCCGGTGTCGACCTCGACCCGGTCGTGGCCGCGGTGACCGAGCAGGGCCGCGCCTGCCACCCGTACCCCTTCGACCTCGCCGACACCGAGGCGATCGCGGCCTGGTTCGACGGGGTACGCCGCGACCGCGGCCCGGTGCACGTCCTGGTCAACAACGCGGGCGTGGCCCGGCTGGAGCACTTCAACGAGATCACCGTCGCCGCCTGGCGCGAGGTGATGCGGGTCAACGTGGACGCCGTCTTCTTCCTCGCCCAGCGCGCCGCCGAACACATGATCGCCGACGGCGTGGCGGGCCGGATCGTCAACGTCTCCTCCAAGAACGGGCTGATGGCCGAGGCCGGGCTGGCCCACTACAACGCCTCCAAGGCCGCCGTCGAGCTGCTCACCCGGTCGCTCGCCGCCGAGCTGGGGCCGCACGGCATCACCGCCAACACGATCGCCCCCGGCATGATCGCCACCCCGATCGACGGCGAGTTCCCCCTGGACCGCCAGGCGTTCGAGGCCGCCTGGGCGGAGCGGATCCCGCTGCGCGGCGGCTACGGCACGCCGGCCGACTGCGTCGGCGCGCTGCTGCTGCTGGCCTCCGCCGCCGGCCGCTACATCAACGGCACCCACCTGGTCGTCGACGGCGGAGTGCTCGCCGACCAGATGCCCCGGCTGCGGTTCATGCCGCCCTACCGCAGCAGCCTCTGACCCGCGACCGGTCCCGCCGTGGTGTCCCGGGCCGGGAGCGCAAGCGGTGCGACCGCTTCCGGCGGTGCCCCACTGTCGGTAGGTTGAGGCTGCCTCCGCGTGACGGCCACGGGGCTTCGTCAGGTGGCCGGCCCCGGGTTGGCGCCGAGCGGACAGGGGAGGCCCCTCGAATGAAGATCGTCGCGTTGTCCTGCACGCAGAAACGTCTGCCGTCGGTGACCGACGCGCTGCTCGAAGCGGCGATCACCGGTGTCGTCCGGGAGGTCGGCGACGCGCAGATCCAACGGATCCGGCTGATCGACCACCGCATCGCGATGTGCGAGGGCGAGGACACCTGCCTCGATCCCGAGGTGGGCCGGTGCACCCTCGACGACGACTTCGCGCACGTCGTCGACCTGGCCGAGGGCGCGCAGGCGATGCTGCTCGCCATGCCGGTGTACGCGGGGAACGTGCCGGCCGTGCTGAAGATCTTCCAGGAACGCCTGAAGAGCTTCATGAACGCCCGGCACCGCCCGTTCGGCAACCTGCTGGTGGGCACGATCGTCCACTCGCGCACGATGCTGACCGAGCCCGCGCTGGGCGCGCTGTTCCCGTGGTATCTGCGCCTACGGAACAGGAACGTGGCGTCGGCGTGCGTCACCCAGAACGAGCACCAGGACCTGACCCGCACCGCGGCGATCGACCTGTGCGTGGCCGTGGGCCGGCAACTCGGCATGACGCTCGACAACAGCCGGTCGCCGGCCTCCGACCGCACGGCCCTGCCGGTGGTTCACACGCCGGCCCGTCCCCGCTGCGGCGATCCGGCCGCGTCCCCCGCCGGTGCGTGAGGAGAGGACTCCGCGCGCCAGGTGCACCCGTCGCCCGCCTGGTCACAGGTCACCGTGACGTCCGGCTCCACGTAGCGGGCGGCGATGGCGGTGTTGAGTTCCTGGCAGTACGCGCACGGCGACGAGAACGTCAGCACGACGCCGGCGCGGGCGGCCCGCTTGCGGTACCGCAGGATCCCGCAGTCGGCGTTGCGCAGGACGGTGCCCGAGGGCTGGGGCTCGCTGCTGACCGCCGAGTCGTACAGCATCAGCTGGTTGCGCAGCCGGGCCATGAAGTGGTCGGTGGCGGACACCCCGGCGGGCCGTTGGGCCCGCAGCAGCTCCGCGGTGATCCGGGAGTTCGCCTGGATCCACGCGGCGAGGCCCTCCTCGCCGTGCTCGCCCAGGATGAACTCCTCCGCGGCGGCCTGGGCCTCGAAGAACCGCTGACGCCACAGGTCTACCTTCTCGGCCGGGTCGAGGGGGGACGGTTCACCGGTCACGGTCCGCGTCCTTGCCCGCGGCGGCGTCCAGCTCGGCGAAGACCTCCTGGGCGACGCGCAGCCCGTTGTTGGCCACCGGCCAGCCACCGTAGTAGGCGAGCTGGATGATGACCTCGACGATCTTCTCCCGCGACATCCCGAGGTGCAGGGCGGCGCCGATGTGGCCGCGCAGCTCCCAGTCGGTCCGGGCCAGCGCCACCGCGGTCAGCGCCACCAGTTCGCGCTCCTCGACGCTGAGGTGCGGGCGGGTCCAGATCTCGCCGAACAGGTGGTCGACGGTGATCCGCAGGAACTCCGGGTAGGACCCCGGGCGCGGTTCGCGGCCGAAGACCTGCTGGAACATCGCCACGCCCTGCTCGTGGCGGACATCCGGCTGGCTCATCGATCAACTCCTTCGCATTGGCCGAACAGTTGGCAACGTCCACGCCGCCACGAAGGCGGCGGCCAGGAGCGCCGCGCCGCTGCCGAAGGCGGCCGGCACGCCCACCCGCTCGGCGACGAGGCCGACCACGACCGGCCCGACCACGGCGCCGACGTCGGTGCACATCGAGAAGACAGCGACGCCACTGCCGGCGCGGCCCGCGACGACGTCCCCGATCAGCGCGGCCGGCGCGGCGTTGAGCAGCGCCGAACCCGCCGCGTACACACAGAGCAGCACGACGAGCCAGGCGTAGCTGTCCACGAACGCCAGGGCGGCGACCGCCGACGCGGCCACCCCGGTGCCGGCGACCATGGCGGGCCGGCGGCCGGCGCGGTCCACGACCCGGCCCGCCGGCACGATCAGCAGCGCCTGGACGACGGCGGACGTCGTGAACGCCCACCCGACCCACGTCACGTCGTGCCGCCAGGCCACCACCACCGTGGGCACCAGCGCGCCGCGCAGCCCGAACAGGACCCAGCCCTGCGCCAGCGCCGCGAGGCACGCCGCCACGTAGCGGCGGTCCCGCAACAGGACCGGCAGCCCGACCGCCTCCCGGCCGGGCTCCGCGCCGGCGGTGCGGCCGGTGCGGAGCACCGCCAGGGTCAGCGCCGCGGCGGCCAGCAACAGCACGGCGTACGCCAGGAACGGCGTGGACAGGTCGACGAGGGCGAGGAGCCCGCCCAGCGCCGGTCCGCAGACCCCGCCGAGCAGGAAGCCCGCCTCGAACACGGCGCTGGCCCGGCCCCGCCGGTCGGCCGGCGCGACCGCCAGGAGCGTCGCCAGGGCGGACACCGAGAACAGCACCGAACCGACGCCGCCGAGACCCCGGAACACGAGCAGCTGCCCGTAGGACGAGGCGAACGCGGTGAGGGCCGAGGAGACCGCGCACAGCAGCAGGCCGCCGACGAGGACCCGCCGTTCCCCGAACCGGGCGCCGAGCCGGCCGCAGAACGGGCTGGCGGCCAGCCGCAGCAACGCGAACAGGGCGACGAGCACGCCGATCCGGGTGGGCCCCGCCCCGAACGTCGCCGCGTACACCGGGAGCACCGGCAGCACCAGCCCCAGGCCGAGCATGACGCAGCCACCGACGACACTGAGGACGTAGACCTCGCGGGGGAGATCCGGCTGGGCGGTGGCAACGGGTGGGGCGTTGCCGGTGCCGGCCGCCGTCACTGCCCGGTCACAGGATGATGCTGAGCTTGCCGTGCTCGTACAACGTCTCGTGGTCGAGCACCACGACCCGTCGCCGGACCCGGAACGACTCGCCCGCCACGACCAGCTCGAACCGGTACTTCCCGACGTAGGCGTCGGAGCGCCCGTGCCCGAACCGGTGCACGACGGCGTTCGCCGCCACGTCGAGGTGGGTGCCCCGGTCGGCCAGGATCTCCACGTTGCCGATCATCCGGTTCGTCCGCGACCGGGGGTTCTCGCACCACACCTCGTCGTTGAGGAGCTGTTCGATGCGCTGGCGCAGCCGGGCGGCGTCGTCGTCGACGAGCCCGAGGGCGTCGGTCGTCCCGTCTCGGACGTCGGTGGCCGGCACCGCGTAGCGGACGTCGTCGGTCAGCATCTCGTCGTACCACTCGCGCAGGCGCCACTCGTCGAGCAGGCGCGCCTCGCGGAACAGGAACTGGCTCACCCGGTGCCACAGCCGGACCTGGGCCGCCTCGTCGACGCTCAGCTCGATGGTCATCGTGGTCCCGTCCCATGTGCGCCGCCGGGGTGGGCAACCTCGACGTGGTGGCCGTCGTCGCCGTGCATCAGCCGGTCCCACTGCCGCCAGAACTCGCGGGCGGGAAGCTCGTCGGTCGTCTCCGGGACCTCCTTGTTCATGCCCCGGGACAGGTCGGAGTAGCGGACCGTGCGGTTGAGGTAGCCCCGCTGGCACGACTCGATGATCTCGATGTCGTCGGGGGTGGCGAAGCCGGCGGGGCCGAGGAACGTGAGGTAGTGGCTCTTGCGGAGTTCCCGGATGTCCGGATCCTCGTCCTTGGGGGCCAGGGCGACCGAGGTGATGGCCATCCGGCCGGCGCCGACCGGGTCGATCTTGCGGATGGTGATCGCGATCGCGTCGATGATCATCAGGTTGGGGAAGACGAGCAGCGCGCGGTTGGTGCCGGTGATCCGCTGGGCGCGTTCGGGGCCGAACCGGTCGACGAAGCGTGCGGCCGTCGCCTCGATCCGGGGCCGGACCTCGGTGCCGAACATCGGCGTCCAGTAGGCGAGCGGCCGGGCCGCCGCCGGCGGCAGCTCGTTGGCGCCGTGACCCAGGCCGAGGGCGCGGCCGAAGCCGCCCCGCCGTCGGGGTGGCACCGACCCGAGCGACTCCATGTAGCTGACGTACCGCTTGTGCAGGGCCCGGAAATGGTAGATGTCGACGCTGTTCTCCATCATGAGCTTCCAGTTGGCCTGGGCCCCGTGCAGTTGCGCGCCGCGGATCACCTCCATCCCCACCTCGGACTGGTCGTCGACGAGGTCGAGGTATTCCGTCGCACCCGCCAGGTATTCGGTCAGGGTGAGCGGCTGCTGCGGATCGTAAGTGACGAACACGAAACCGCGGTAGGTGTCACTGCGGTGCCGCGCGAGGCCGAAGTCCGCCTTCCGGAAACCCGGCCCGTATCCGTCCGGGATCGGGACCCCGACCAGGTCGCCCTGATTGGAGAACGTCCAGTCGTGGTACGGGCACCGGAACGATCTGACCTGCCCGGCCGGCTGCGAGCAGATCAGGGCTCCACGGTGGGTGCAACTGTTGGCGAACACCCGGATCACCCCGTCGGACCCGCGCGCCATGACCACCGGACGCCCGCCGACGTCGCGGGCCACGTACGAGCCCGGCCCGGGCACCTCCGACTCGTGCCCGACGTACAGCCAGCACCGGTCGAAGATGCGGGTCAGCTCCCGGGCGGCCAGGTCCTCGTCGGTGTAGGCGCGGCGGTCCACCCGGAACGAGTGGCGCCCGGGATCGTCGAGCACGATCGGGTCGCCGACCGGCCGCTGCAGTTCGATGGTCACCGCGCCCCCTGCCGCTGCAGCGTCTCGACCGTGCCGACGACCAGCTCGGCCGTGCGTGCGGCGGAGTCGCCGCACTCCGGCTGCGCGGCGCGCAGCCGGGCCCGGTAGTCCCGGGCGGGATCGAGCAGGTCGGCGACCGCGGCGGCGACCGCCTGCCCGGTGACGTCGGCCGGCTGCAACGCCGTGCCGAAGCCCGCGCTGCCCACGAAGTGCGCCTGGATGGGCTGGTCCACCGCCAGCGGGATCACCAGCATCGGCGTCGCCGCCCGGACCGACTCCGCCACCGAGTTGTAGCCGCCGTGGGTGACGAACACGTCGGCGCGTTCGAGCACCTCACGTTGCGGCAGGTAGGGGGCGGTGAGCACGTCGTCGGGCAGCGCCAGCTCCGCGGCGAGGTCGCCCACCGCGGCGATCACCTGGGCGCCGGTCGCGGCCGCCCCGAGGATCACCGTGCGCAGCAGGTCCGGCCGCCGGTAGAAGATCGTGCCGAAGGAGACGTACACCACCGGGCGCTCGGGGTCGAGCCGGTCCAGGCCCGCGAAGGCGACCTCGTCCCCGCGCGCGCCCGCCGCGCCCGGCAGTCCGACAAGCTGCACACCGTCGTCGGTCACCGCGTCCGCCCCGACGAGGGCGGGAATCGTCGGCATCAGGTTGAGGATCGGCGACCGCGCGGAGTGGGTCCGGGTCGACCACCCCACCCCGTGCCCGGTCAGATAGGCGCCGACCTGCTCGTCGTAGGGCCAGCGGCCCCGCCGGTGCTCGGCCGGGCACACGCCGCCCAGGTTGGCCCAGATCATCCCGTACGGCACGCCGGACACGTGCGCGCCGACCATGGCCGACGCCGTGACCGGCAGCGAGTCGACGAGCACGAAGTCCGGTTCGGCGGCCCGGATCGCCTCGGCGGTCTGGTCCGCCACCGGCGACGACCGGAGCATCGGGCCGATCCTGGCCGGGTCGCCGCTCCACGGCGCCATCTCGACCTGCCCGACCCCGTGGACCTGTGCCTTGCCCAGTGCCTGGCGGCGCTGCTCGTCGAGCGCGCCGCCGTCGGCGGACAACAGCAACAGCGCGACCTCACTGCCAGCAGCGTGGAGCGCGTTGACCACCGGAACATACGGGTTCAGATGGCCGTGCTGAGTCGTGGTGAGCAGGGCGACGCGCATCAGATCTCCGATCCATCGAGAGATGACGACCAGGTCGACCCGGGATCTGGCTCCGGACGAATCGGCGCAGCCACGACCGCGACACCCCCTGGCTTCGGCAACGAGTCGGGACGGCGACGCACGAACGGCAGAACTCTGCCCCCGGACAGGCGAGAAGACGCCCGGCAGGCGAAAGGGACCGTCGACGTCCAGGTACTACTACGAGGTGTTACGCATTTCCCTCATCGCTGAGGGGAACATCGATTGACGTTACTCGGCACAACTCGAACAACCCGGTTCGCCGCCTGCCCGCAGACGGTTTCACAAAGCCTGCCGGGATGTGCAATCGATGTCAATGCCTGTGCGTGTCGCGGGTGTCGCGGTGTGTCGCGGGTCGGGCCGCCGCGCCGGGACGGGGTCGGCGCGGCGGCGGGGGACCCGGCGTCGCTAGGACGTGACCCGGAAGGTGGCGCTCTGGCGGTCCGCCTCCGACGAGCCCGCGCTGAGGGGGTCGATGCGCAGCACGTAGTTGCTGTGCCGCAGGTAGCGGTCGGGGAAGTTGTAGGAGCGGAACGACGACCAGGAGCTGTCGGCCAGCCCGGCGGTGCGGTAGAAGGTCGCGTCGGCCCGGAACGTCGAGGTGTTGTCGTTGGCGGCGAGCCGCGCCACGTAGCCGCTGTGCCGCAGGTAGTTGCCCGGGCGGTTCACCGACTCGAACGACACCGCGGAGGAGTCGGCGAGGCCGGGCACCATCCGCCACATCTGGTCCTGGTACGGGTCGAAGGGATACGGGTCGATGCGGACCGCGCCGTTGGAGTGCCGGACGAAGTAGTCGGGCAGGTTGGAGGACTTCAGCCGGACCCAGTTCGGGGCGCCCCAGCGGCTGACGGCGGCGTTGTACTCGGCGTCGGTGATGCCGGTGATCGAGCCGTGCTTGCAGTTCAGCGGCGGCGTGTAGTCGCGCTGGTTCATGACCGACCACGAGTTGCCACCGACGTTGCTGGTGGACCACATGTACATGTCGTTGTTGACCGGGGAGAACGAGTCCCCCCACAGCCACCAGGCGCCGCCGTCGTTGCGCGGGACCAGGTGCGCCCCCTCGATGGCGTTGCCCTGCCGCAGGCCGCTGGTGTAGGTGGTGAAGCTGTTGGGGGCGCCGGTGCTGGAACGGGCGCCGTACAGGTTGCCGTTCGAGAGGTTCTTGTAGAACAGGTACGTGACCCCGCCGCTGACCCGGATGTCCGCGTCGAGGATGGGGAAGCCCGGGCTGAAGTAGGTCTGCGGCGCGCTCACGGTGCGGAAGTCGGAGGTGTAGTTCACCAGGAACAGGTCCGTGCTGGTGTTGGCGGAGTAGACGATGGCGTACTGGCCGCGCCCGGCGTCCCAGAACACCGTCGGGGCCCAGGTGTGCACGTTGCTGTAGGTGTGCATCTGGATCCGCCGGTAGCCGGTGAAGCTCGTCAGGTCCGTCGAGTCGTACACGTGCAGGTACTGGCTGTTGCGCCCGAAGTTGGTGCCGTAGAGGTCGGTGGCGACCACCACGAACGTGCCGTCCTGCTTGCGGTGGATGTACGGGTCGCGCAGGCCGAGGTCGCCGGCGGTCGGGGTGACCACGGGGTTGTTCTGGTTGAGCGGGGTCCAGTTGAGGCCGTCCCGGCTCACGGCGACGTGCAGGCCGTAGTTGGCCCCGGTGAAGCTCGGCGACTCGGTGAAGTAGGTCATGGCGTAGGCCGTGTAGGTGGCCGCCAGGGCTGGCCGCGCGCCGAGCGACAGCCCGGTCGTGGTGAGCGCGGTGGAGGCGAGCGCCCCCAGGGTGAACTGCCGTCGGGTCAACGCCATGGTGTGTCGGCCTTTCTGGTCGCAGCGTCGCGGGATGGACTCGGGACGAAGGGGTGGCCCCCGGTGCTCGTGCCGGGCCCGTTGCCGGGTGCGGACCTGGCCGAGCGGGGGATCCGACGGCGCCACCAGGCACTGGGCGTCGTCGGACCGGGCCTCGGATCGGTGCCGTGACCCGGGCTTGAGGGCAGACGCGTGTCGCACATCCATGCATCGGTCTGGATGTTATCGATAACATAACGTGGCCGTAACGTCGCCGCAAGGCTGCGCGGCGCTGTCGCGCATCACCGCTGCTCGCAGCCCTGGACGCCGGAGCGCCCCGGTGTCGGCGGTGACGACTTGACGAACATCATGTTATCGCTCACAGTCGATAGGCGAGGTGCCGGGAGGCGGCCCGAGGGCGGCCGGTCGTTGTGCCTCGACTCAGGATGTCGCTCTGGCCGGGGCACGCATTTGCCCTGGTGAGCGCCCTCAATCAGCTGGTCTCGGCGGTCGCGCCTCGGCGTGGCGTGCCCGCCCGGGACCGATCGGTCCGACCGTCGTCATTGGAGGAAACATGGTTGCTCTCGCAGGGCTCCTGTCACCCGCGTCGTTCCGACGACGCGGGTGGCTGGCCCGGGTCACGGCCGCGGCCGCGGCGACAGTGCTGGTGGGCGGCGCGGTCGTCGCGGTGAACTCGACACCGGCCGCCGCGGCGACCGTGGACACCGGCGCCTGGTACGTGCTGCTCAACCGCAACAGCGGCAAGGCGTTGGACCTGTACAACCTCGCCACGAACGACGGGGCGCGGATCACCCAGTGGACGCGTAACGACGGCAACCAGCAGCAGTGGCAGTTCGTGGACTCCGGCGGCGGCTACTACCGGCTGAAGTCGCGGCACTCGGGCAAGGTGCTGGACGTCTCCGGCGCGTCGACGGCCGATGGCGCGGCGGTGGTGCAGTGGTCGGACGTCAACGGCACCAACCAGCAGTTCCGCCTGGCCGACTCCGCGGACGGGTACGTGCGGTTGATCGCCCGGCACTCCAACAAGGCCGTGGAGATCCAGAACGCCTCGACCGCCGACGGCGCGAACGTCGTCCAGTACGCCGACTGGAACGGGTCGAACCAGCAGTGGCAGCTCGTCCGCGTCAACGGCGGCACCACGCCGACCACGCCACCGCCGGGCAACGGCACCGCCGGCTGCGGCAAGGCGCCGGGCATCGCCAGCGGCACGCACACCATCTCCAGCGGCGGCAAGAACCGCACCTTCATCCTGCGGATCCCGGCCAACTACCACCAGAGCACCCCGTACCGACTGGTCTTCGGGTTCCACTGGTGGGGCGGCACGGCGGTCGACGTGGACACCGGTCAGACCGTGGACCGCAACACCTGGTCCTACTACGGGCTCCAGCGGCTGGCGAACAACTCCACGATCTTCGTCGCCCCGCAGGGCATCGACAACGGTTGGGCCAACGCCGGCGGCGAGGACGTCACCTTCGTCGACAACATGCTCAGCCGGATCGAGGGGGCGCTCTGCGTCAACCCGCGCCAGCGCTTCTCCATCGGGTTCAGCTACGGCGGCGCGATGAGCTTCTCCCTGGCCTGCTCCCGCCCGAACATCTTCCGCGCGGTCGTGGTGCAGTCCTCCCCGGGCACGCTCAGCGGCTGCAGCGGCGGCACCCAGCCCGTCGCGTACCTGGGCGTGCACGGCATCGGTGACAACCCCGCCAGCGGGCGTGCCCTGCGCGACCGCTTCGTCGCCAACAACGGCTGCACCCCGCAGTCGCCCCGCGAGCCGTCGGCGGGCAGCCTGACCCACGTCGTCACCACCTACTCCGGCTGCCGCTCGGGGTACCCGGTGGTCTGGGCCGCCTTCGACGGCGGGCACATCGCCGCGCCCCAGGACGGCGCACCCGGCGACAGCGGACCCCGGACCTGGGTCCCCGCGACGGCGTGGAGCTTCATCACGCAGTTCCAGTGACCGGGCCGTTGCAGTGAACGGGCCGTGACGGGCCGCCCGGCGGGTCATGCCGACCGCCGGGCGGGCACCGGCCGTGGCCGTCGTCGGTGGGCTCGCGGTGTGCGCGTTCCCACGCCCCGTCGACCGGGGGCCCGGCGAATGTTACGGCTTGACGTCCGGAGTGTTATCGCCCACAGTCAATGTGCTCGATGTGAGCGCTAACAGGAGTTGGTGTCGGCGGCCTTGGCCGTCCGTCGACCGTCCACGAAGGAGGGACATGGCACTCATCGAACAGGTCGTGCCGGGCGCGCGACGGCGTGGCCGGTTGCCCCGAGTCGCCGCCGCCATGCTGGCGATGCTGCTCGGCGCCGGGATCGTCGCGGTGGTGCCGTCGGCGGCCGTGGCCGCGACGGTGGACACCACCGCGTCGTACGTGTTGGTGAACCGCAACAGCGGCAAGGCGTTGGACCTGTACAACCAGGCGACCAACGACGGGGCGCGGATCACCCAGTGGACGCGCAACGACGGCGCCTGGCAGCAGTGGCAGTTCGTGGACTCCGGCGGCGGCTACTACCGGCTGAAGTCGCGGCACTCGGGCAAGGTGCTGGACGTCTCCGGCGTGTCGGCGGCCGATGGCGCGGCGGTGGTGCAGTGGTCGGACGTCAACGGCACCAACCAGCAGTTCCGCCTGGCCGACTCCGCGGACGGGTACGTGCGGTTGATCGCCCGGCACTCCAACAAGGCCGTGGAGATCCAGAACGCCTCGACCGCCGACGGCGGCAACGTGGTGCAGTACGCCGACTGGGGCGGCAACAACCAGCAGTGGCAGCTCGTCCGCGTCGGCGACCCCGGCACCCCCGGCGGCTCCAGCTACACCAACCCGGTCCTGTGGCAGGACTTCGCCGACGTCGACATCATCCGCGTCGGTGACGCCTACTACCTCTCCTCGTCCACCATGCACTACTCCCCGGGCGCGCCCGTGCTGCGCTCGTACGACCTGGTCAACTGGGAGTTCGCCGGTCACTCGGTGCCCCGGCTGGACTTCGGCAGCAAGTACGACCTGCCCAGCTCCACCTCCCGGGCCTACGTCAACGGCATCTGGGCGTCGACGCTCAACTACCGCGCCAGCAACGGCACGTTCTACTGGATCGGCTGCATCGACTTCAACAAGTCGTACGTGTACACGTCGACCTCGGTCAGCGGCACCTGGCAGAAGCGCTCCGAGATCAACAACTGCTACTACGACGCGGGTCTGCTCGTCGACGACAACGACACGATGTACGTCGCGTACGGCAACAGCACCCTGCACGTGGCGCAGCTGTCGGCGGACGGCCTGAGCCAGGTGCGCACGCAGCAGGTGTACACCACGCCGTCGAACATCGGCACGCTGGAGGGCTCGCGGTTCTACAAGCGCAACGGCTACTACTACATCTTCGTCACCAAGCCGGCCAACGGGCAGTACATCCTGCGCTCGACCAGCCCCTGGGGCCCGTACGAGACGCGCCAGGTGCTGCTGAACATGCCCGGCCCGATCTCCGGCGGCGGCGTGCCGCACCAGGGCGGCCTGGTGCAGACCCAGAACGGCCAGTGGTACTACATGGCGTTCGTCGACGCGTACCCGGGTGGCCGGGTGCCGGCGCTCGCGCCGATCACCTGGACGGCCGACGGCTGGCCGCAGATCCAGACCGTCAACGGCGCCTGGGGCAGCAGCTACCCGTCGCCGCTGCCGGCCCGGCCGGTCGCGCCGATGACCGGCGCGGACACCTTCACCAGCACGACGCTGAGCCCGCACTGGGAGTGGAACCACAACCCGGACAACACGAAGTGGTCGGCCGGCAGCGGCCTGCGGTTGCAGACGGCCACCGTCACCAACGACCTCTACAGCGCCCGTAACACCGCGACCCGGCGCATCCAGGGGCCCACCTCCACGGCCACCATCGAGCTGGACTACTCGACCATGCGCGACGGCGACCGCTCCGGGCTGGCCATGCTCCGCGACTCCTCGGCCTGGATCGGCGTACGCCGGGACAACGGGGCCACCCGGGTGGTGATGACCAACGGCCTGACCATGGACAGCAGTTGGCGGACCACCAGCACCGGCACCGAGATCGCCAGCGCGGCGGTCAGCGGCGGCCGGATCTGGTTGCGGGCCAAGGCCGACATCAGGCCGGGCAGCGGACGGCAGGCGTCCTTCTCCTACAGCACCGACGGGGTGAACTTCGTCCCGCTGGGCAACGCGCTGACGTTGAACAACGCCTGGCAGTTCTTCATGGGCTACCGCTTCGCGATCTTCAACTACGCCACCCAGGCGCTCGGCGGCGCGGTCACCGTCCGCCGGTTCGACCTGACCACCCCGTGACAGACGCCGGGCCGGGGGCGACGCCCCCGGCCCGGCACCACGGCCTTGCGGCCCTCGGCAACTCAGCGCGCGAGCCAGCCCCCGTCGACCGGGATGACGGCCCCGTTGACGTACGCCGCCGCGTCGGAGGCGAGGAAGACGGTGGCCCCGGCGAGGTCGTCGGGCCGACCCCACCGACCGGCCGGGATCCGCTCCAGGATCGCCCGGTTGCGCTCCGGCTGCTCGCGCAGCGCCCGGGTGTTGTCGGTGTCGATGTAGCCCGGCGCGATCGCGTTGACGTTGACCCCGTGCGGGGCCCACTCGTTGGCCAGCGCCCGGGTCAGGCCGGCGATCGCCGACTTCGCCGCCGCGTAGCCCGGCACCGTCACGCCGCCCTGGAAACTGAGCATCGACGCCGTGAAGATGATCTTCCCGGTGCCGCGCCGGACCATCTCCCGGCCGACCTCCCGGGCGAGCAGGAACGGGGCGGACAGGTTGACCTCCAGCACGTGGTCCCAGTCGTGCTCGGAGTGCTCGGCCGCGGGGGCGCGGCGGATCGTGCCGGCGTTGTTGACCAGGATGTCGACCGGTCTGGGCAGCTGCCCGAGCCGCTCGGCGAGCGCGCGGACGGCGACGCGGTCGGACAGGTCCGTCCGGTACGCCTCGAACGACCGGCCCTGGGCCGCCACCCGCCGGCCGACCTCGCTGCCGGACTCCTCCAACGCCGCGCTGACGCCGACGATGTCCGCTCCGGCCGCGGCCAGGGCCTCCGCCATGGCCAGGCCGATCCCGCGCCGGCAGCCGGTCACCACGGCCAGCCGGCCGCTCAGGTCGAACGGGTTCACGCCGCACCTCCACAGTCCACGAGGACCTTCACCTCGCCGCCGGCGGCGAGCGCCCGGAACGCCTCGGCCACCTCGGTCAACGGCACGATCCGGGTGATGAGCCGCTCGGCGGGCACCTGCCCGCCGTGCACCAGCCGGACGGCCTCGGCGTAGTCGTCGCGCTCGTACACCCGCACGCCGATCAGCTCCAGCTCGCGCCAGAAGACGCGGTGCAGGTCCACCGCCGGCGGGTTGGGGTGGATCGCCACGACCACCAACCGCCCGCGTACGGCGAGCAGGTCGGTCGCGGTGCGGACCCCGGCGGCGGAGCCGGACACCTCGAACACCACGGCGGCGCCGGCCCCGCCGGTCACCTCGTGGACGTGCCGCACGACGTCGACCGCCGCCGGATCCAGGGTGCTCAGCCCGAGTTCGGCGGCGAGCTCGCGGCGGTGCGGGTCGAGTTCGAGCACCGTCACCTCGGCACCGACCGCCCTGGCGACCGTGCCGATGAGCAGCCCGACCGGGCCGGCGCCGATGACCACCGCGTGTTCGCCGGCGGCGAGCCGGGAGCGCCGCACGTCGTGCACGGCGACCGCGGTCGGCTCGACCAGCGCGGCGTGGGTCAGGGGCAGGTCCGCGGGCAGCGGCACCAGCAGCCGCGCGGGCACCGTCCAGGAACGCTGCATCGAACCGGGCGAGTCGATGCCGACGAAGTTGAGCCGGTGACAGATGTGGCTGTGGCCGGCCCGGCAGGCCGGACACTCGCCGCACCAGTCCAGCGGCATGACGGTCACCGGGTCACCGACCCGGTGGCCCTCGACGCCCGCGCCGACCTCGGCGATGCGGCCGGCCATCTCGTGGCCGATCACCGCGGGCACCCGGACCCGCCGGTCCATCGCGCCGTGCGCGACGTGCAGGTCCGTGCCGCAGATGCCGGTGTACGCGACGTCGATGCGCACCTCGCCGGGGCCGGGCGGCACGGGGTCGGCCTCGGCGACCACGAAGGTGTTGTCGCCGACGTACTGCGCGCTGCGGTTCACGACGCCTCCTCGGTCAGGTGCCAGACCTCGTGCATCGGGGCCCACCAGTGCCCCGAGCCGGGCTCGGCGAGCGACTCCTGGCACGGATCGGTCAGTTTCCACCACTCCCGCGTCTGCGGGTCCTCGGCGATGCGGCGCTGGTCCGCGTCGTGGTCCTCGCCGACGTACTCGTAGTAGCCGAACAGCAGGTCCCGGTGCAGGAAGATGCTGTAGTTGCGGATGTTCGCCTCGCGTAGCGTCTGTTCGACGCCGGGCCAGACGGCGGCGTGCAGCCGCAGGTAGGTGTCGCGGTGGTCCGGTCGCAGCCGGATCACCCAGCCGTAGCGTCGCACGTCATGCCTTTCCGGTGGGGTGTGGCTCCCCGGCCGGCGCCGGGGGGAGCTGCGCGACCCGCCGCGCCAGGTCGTAGGCGCGCACGGCGGTGCCGGCGAGGATCTCGTGCCGCTCCGCGGCCGACAGCGGGGGCAGCGCCGCCGCCAACGCCCGGGCCACGCCGGCGTAGTCCGACCGGAGCAGGCAGACCGGCCAGTCGGAGCCGAACATCAGCCGCTGCGGTCCGAACTCCTCGACCGCCACCTCGACGAACGGGCGCAGGTCGTCCGGCGTCCAGTCGGGCCCGGCTTCGGTGACCAGGCCGGACAGCTTGGCGGTGACGTTGGGGCAGGCGGCCAGGTCGGACAGCGGCCCGCGCCAGCGGCGCAGCCCCGCCCCGCCCTCGTCGATCCGGGGCTTGCCGAGGTGGTCGAGCACGAACCGCAGCTGCGGCAGCGCCCGGGCCGCCCGGGCCGCCGCCGGCAGCTGGTCGGCGCGGATTACCAGGTCGAACACGAGCCCGGCGGCGGCGAGCTCGGCGAGCCCGCGTCGCACGTCGGGCCGGTCGAGGTAGTCGGGGTCGGCCTCGCCCTGCACCTGCGAGCGCACCCCGGCCAGGTAGTCGCCGCCCCGCAGCCCGCGGTAGCGCTCGACGGTGGCGGCCACGTCGCCGGCCGCGACGTCGAGCCAGGCCACCACCGCGAGGATCGGCGCGGTGTCGGCGGCGTAGCCGAGGAACTCGGCGGCCTCGTCGGGGTGGCAGCGGCCCCCCTCCACCAGCACGGTGCCGTCGACGCCGGCCGCGGCGAGCTCGGCGGTCATGTCCGCCGGTGTGAACGGCCGGCGGATGGTCGCCAGTTCGGGCGCGTCGAGCCACGCGTAGCCGCGTTCCGGCCGCCACAGGTGGTGGTGCGCGTCGATGATCATGCCGTCGGCGCTCCCGCCGCCGCCGGCCGGCGCGTCCACTGCGGCCCGTCCGGGTAGCGGAAGTCGGTCACGGACGCCGCGACGATCTCCGCGCTCATCCCGGGCGCGGTGGGCGCCAGGTAGCGCCCGCCGCTGATGCGTACCGGATCCACGAAGTGCTCGTGCAGGTGGTCGACGTACTCGATGGACCGGTCGTCGGTGCTGCCGCTGAGCGCGACGAAGTCGAACATGGCCAGGTGCTGCACCAGCTCGCAGAGCCCGACCCCGCCCGCGTGCGGGCAGACCGGCACCCCGAACTTCGCGGCGAGCAGCAGGATCGCCAGGTTCTCGTTGACCCCGGCGACCCGGCACGCGTCGATCTGCACCACGTCGACGGCGTCGGCCTGCAGGAGCTGCTTGAACATCACCGCGTTGTGCACGTGCTCGCCGGTGGCCACCTTCACCGGGGCGAGGGCCTTGCGCACGGCGGCGTGCCCGAGCACGTCGTCCGGCGACGTCGGCTCCTCGATCCAGTACGGGTCGAACGCGGCCAGCTCGCGCATCCACCGGATCGCGTCCGGCACGCCCCAGATCTGGTTGGCGTCGACCGCGATGCGGACGTCCGGCCCGACGGCCTGCCGGGCGATGCCCATCCGGCGGACGTCGTCGGCCAGGTTCCCGCCGACCTTGAGCTTGATCAGCCCGTACCCGTCGCGCACCGCCTCGGCGCAGAGCCGGGCCAGCTTCTCGTCGTCGTAGCCGAGCCAGCCGGGGGTCGTGGTGTACGCCGGGTAGCCCTCGGCGAGCAGCCGGCGCTCGCGTTCGGCCCGGCCGTCGTCGGCCTCGCGCAGCAGCGTGAGCGCCTCGTCCTCGGTGAGGGCGTCGCGCAGGTAGCGGAAGTCGACCTGCGCGACGAGCTGCTTCGGGGTGAGGTCGGCGAGCAGCTTCCACAGCGGCTTGCCCGCCCGCCGGGCGGCGAGGTCCCACACGGCGTTGACCAGGCCGCCGGCGGCCATGTGCACGACGCCCTTCTCCGGGCCCAGCCAGCGGATCTGGCTGTCGCCGACGAGCCGGCGGGCCAGCGCGCCCGGGTCGGCGGTCAGCTCGTCGACCGACTGGCCGACCACCATCGGGGCGAGCGACTGCACGGCCGCGACCTGGATCTCGGTGCCGCGGCCCACCGTGAAGACGAGGCCGTAGCCCGTGGCGCCCGACGAGGTCCGCAGGATCACGTACGCCGCGGAGTAGTCCGGGAACGGGTTCATCGCGTCCGACCCGTCGCGGTGCCGGGAGGTGGGGAATCGTACGTCGATGGTTGCTACGGACGTGATGCGCTCAGTCACCTGAACTCCTGAAGGGATAGAACGTCGGCCGGGGTGCCCGGCTCGTGGGTCTGCCTCGCGACGGGCCCGCCCGGCGGGCCGGTCGTCTTACGTCTGCGCCTTCCCCCCGGTGATGCGGGAGACCACCAGGGCCACCAGGATGACGGCGCCGTTGAGGAAGTTGGTCCACTGCGCGGGCACTCCGGCGAGGGTCAACACATTGATGATCATAAACAGCAGCAGGACGCCGGTGAAGGCGCCGAACACGCTGCCCCTGCCGCCGTTGAGGCTGACGCCGCCGATCACCGCCGCCGCGAAGACCTGGAAGATCGCGCCGCTGCCCTGGGCCGACGGCACCGCCGCGAGCCGCCCGCTGATCAGCAGGCCGGCGAGCGCCGCGAGCACGCTGGCCACGATGAGCGCGATCCACAGCACCCGGTCGGTGCGGATGCCCGCCGCGCGGGCCGCGTCCTCGTTGCCGCCGATCGCGTAGAGCGCCCGGCCGGCACGGGTGTGACCCAGGACGACGACCCCGGCCGCGAACAACAGCAGCGACACCCAGATCGAGGCCGGCACCCCGAACCAGCTCGCGGAGCCCAGGTACGTCATCGACTCGGGCAGCGCGAAGAAGGTCTGCCCGCCGGAGATGCCGGTGAGCAGCCCGCGCAGGATGATCAGCATGCCCAGCGTCACGATGAAGCCGTTGAGGCCGAACCGGACGATGAGCAGCCCGTTGAACGCGCCGACGAGGGCGCCGACGAGCAGGACCACCGGGATCGCCCAGCCGTCCGGCAGCACGCCGAGCCCGAGGCCCCGGGTGAGCGCGGGGTCCACGATCAGCCAGGCGGCGATGCCGGGCGCCAGGCCGAACGTGGACTCCAGCGACAGGTCCATCTTGCCGGTGATCAGCACGATGGTCTGCGCGAGGACGAGGATGGCGATCTCCGACATGCTCTGCAGCACGTTGATGATGTTGTCGGAGCTGAGGAAGACCGGATTGACGATCGACCCGACGATCGCGACCGCGATGATCGCCGGCACCAGGGCCAGGTCACGCAGCCGGGCGATGGCCAGGCTCCGCGACGACGGCGCGGCCGACGGTGGGGGCGCCGGGGACGGCGTCTTGGTGGTGGACAGCGTGTCAGACATGGTGGAGGTCCACCCCTTCCATGGCGGCTACCAGATCGTTGTCGCTCCAGCCGTGGGCCATCTCGCCGACGACCCGGCCCTGGAACATCACCAGCACGCGGTCGCAGATCCGCAGATCGTCGAGTTCGTCGGAGACCACCAGCACGGTGGTGCCCCGGCTGCGCACGTCCTCGACGACGCCGAGGAGGGTCTGCTTGGACCGCACGTCGACCCCGGCGGTCGGCGTGATGAGGACCAGCACCCGCGGATCGCTGGCCAGGGCCCGGCCCATGACGACCTTCTGCTGGTTGCCGCCGGACAGGTCGGCGGCCGGCACGTGCGGCCCGGACGCCTTGATCGCCAGGCCGGCGATCGTGTCCCGGGCCAGGGCGTCGCGGCGGGCCGACGAGATGAGGCCGTAGCGCCCGACGCGGTGCGGCACGGTCATCGTGACGTTCTCCGCGATGGACATCGACGGCACCAGGCCCTCCCGGTGCCGGTCCTGCGGCACCAGCCCCACGCCGGCGTCCAGCGCGTCGGGCACGCTGCCCGGGCGCAGCACCCGGTCACCGAGGGCGACGGTCCCGCCCGCCGGGCGGGCCAGACCGACGATCGCCTCGGCCACCTCGACCTTGCCGCTGCCGCCGCCACCGGCGATGCCGACGACCTCGCCCGCCCTGGCCTCCAGCGAGAACTCGGCGCCGGACGAGGTGACCAGGTCGCGCACCGACAGCAGCACCGGCGCGTCGGACGGCAGGGGACGATGGTCCGCCTCCGGCATCGTCACGTCCTCGCCGGTCATCGCGGCGACCAGCGCCTGGCGACTCAACTCGGCCACGTCCGCGGTGACGACGTGCCGGGCGTCGCGGAAGACCGTCACCCGGTCGCAGAGTTCGTAGATCTCCTGGAGGTGGTGGCTGATGAACAGGAACGTCACCCCGTGCGCCCGCAGGTCCCGGATCCGGGCGAACAGCCGGTTGATGCCCGCGGCGTCGAGCTGGGCGGTCGGCTCGTCGAGGATGATGAACCGGGCCCCGAAGGACAGGGCGCGGGCGATCTCCACGAACTGCCGCTGCTCGACGGTGAGCGTCGAGGCCGGCTGGCGTACGTCGACGTCGACCGACCACGTCGCCAGCAGCTGCTCCGCCTCCCGCCGCAGGCTCGACCAGCGGATCAGTCCGCTGCGCCCCCGCGCGTGCCGGTTGAGGAACAGGTTCTCCGCCACGGTGAGGGTGGGGATGATCGTCGACTTCTGGTAGACGCATGCGACCCGCTGCCGCCAGGCGTCGCGGTCGCCCAGCGGTGGCGCCGGACGCCCGTCGAAGGCCACCGCGCCGGCGTCGGCGGCCTGCAACCCGGTGAGGATGCTCACCAGCGTCGACTTGCCGGCGCCGTTGCGCCCCACCAGGGCGTGCGTCTCACCCCGGCGGACCAGGATGCCCGCCTCGGACAGGGCGAGCGTGGACCCGAAGCGCTTGGTGATGTTCACGGCCTCGACGACGGGCCGGCCGTCGCCGGCCAGCCCGTCGCCGGGGCGGTGCGGGGCGGCACTCATGCCTTACGGCCCCACAGCGACGCGTCGTCGAACTTCAGGGTCGGCTGCCCCGCGACCGGCGCGCCGTCCAGCGTCACCAGCGGCGCGGGGAGCTGGTCCTCCAGCAGGCCGTCGCGCACCTGGATGATGGTGCTGCCGTGCTCGGTGGGGCCCGGCTGGAACGTCTTGCCCTCGATCGCCGCCTTGGCGTACTCCAGCCCGTACCGGGCGTACAGGTCGGCGGGCTGGCTGACGGTGGCGTCGATCAGGCCGTCGCCGATGTTCTTCAGCTCCTCGGGGATGCCGTCGTTGGAGACCACGAAGACGTGCTTGGGGTCGGTCGGCGGCACCTGCAGGCCCCGCTGCTTGAGGATCTGCAGCGTGCCCGACAGCGCGAACGAGGACTGCATGTAGATGCCCTTGATGTCCGGGTCCGACGCGAAGCGGGTCTGCAGCTTCGACGCCGCCACGTCGGCCTTCCAGTCGGTGGCCTCGCCGAACACCTTGATGCCGGGGAACTCCTTGCCCATGCACTCGTTGAACGCCTCGGTGCGGTCCCGGCCGTTGATCGAGTCCAGGCCGCCCTGGAGCATGACGACCTTGCCCTTGCCGCCCAGCTTGGTGCCGAGGAACTGGCACGCCTTCGTGCCGTAGGCGCGGTTGTCGGCGCGCACCACCATGAACACCTTGCCGGTGTCCGGCCGGGTGTCGATGGTGACCACCGGGATCTTGCGGTTCTCCAGCTGGGCCAGGGTCGGCGCGATGGCGGCGGTGTCCTGCGGGGCCATCACCACCCCCTTGACGCCCTGGCTCATGAAGGTCTGTGCGTTCGAGATGAGGTTCGCGACGTCGTTCTGCGAGTTGGTCGTCTTCACCTCGACGCCCAGCTCCTCGGCGGACTTCGGCACGTACTTGATGTACGAGTTCCAGAAGTCGGTGTCCGAGCGTGGGTAGTCGACCCCGACGAGCGGTTTGCCGCCGCCCGAGGCGGCCCCGTCGCCCGCCTGGTCGCCGCAGCCGGCGGTGAGGGCGGCCGTCGCGCCGAGCAGCAACGTCAGCCCGGTGCCCAGCAGGTTCCTTCGGTTCATCGTGTTTCTCTCCGTCCCTGGGGAGTGGTCGGCGCGTGCGCCGCCGCGACCCGTGGGGATCGCGGCGACACACGCGCCGGGTGGTGTGCTGCGGGGATCAGGCGGTGGTGATGGTCCAGAGCAGGTTGGTGCTGCCGTCCCAGCTCCACTGCTTGACGGTCGAGCCGGAGGCGACCTGGCCGCCGCCGTCGAGCACCAGCCCGGTCGCGCGGTTGGCGATCCGGTACCGCCGGTTGCCCTGGTCGGTGACCTGCCACTGCTGGCTGTTGCCGCCGTTCCACGCCGCCTGCTGGGCGGCGGCCCCGTTCGTGGTGAGGCCGAAGCCGTCGACGACCATGCCGTTGGTGCGGTTGACGATCCGGTGGTAGCCGGTGCCCAGGTCGACGAGCTGCCACTGCAGGTTGGCGCTGCTGTCCCAGGTCCACTGCTTCAGCGGCGAGCCGGAGGCGACGTTGCCGCCGCTGTCCAGCGCCAGGCCGTTGGTCACGTTGACGATCCGCTGGTACGTCGCCGGGTTGAAGGTGACCCGCAGGGAGGCGATGGCGTCGTTGTTGCCGGTGTTGCGCAGGTCGGCGTTGTCACCGGTGAACGTCCAGCTGGTGCCGGAGAAGTTGTCGTTGGCGTACCCGACGAGCTGGTGGCCGGCGGTGACCCGCACCGACGAGATGGTCCGCAGCCCGATGCCGGCGGACTGCAGCTGCGCCGCCGTGTAGCTGCCGACCGACAGGTTGGCGCCGCCGTCGTAGCCGGTGTTGGCGTAGACGCTGACCGGCGCGGAGGTGGTGGGCCCACCGCCGGGGGTCGGGATCGTCCCGTTGAAGGTCAGCTTCACCACGTACGCGGGCGCGCTGAACGGCGCGCTCGCCGACGGCAGGGTGATCCGCAGCCCGTTGGCGTCCTGGGTGCGGGTGGGCAGGTTGACGTAGCTGCCGGCGGTGGTGTCGAGCAGCTGCACGCCGGCCAGCGAGCTGAGGTTGATCCGGCTGGACGAGAGCGTGGTGATGTTGACGGAGCTGCCCGGCCAGCCGAGGATCGTCGCGTACAGCACGCGGTTGTCCTTGCTGCGGGTGAACCGGATGTCCTGGGGGGTGCCCGCGCGCGGCTCGGTGAAGGAACCGCCGCCCATCTGGGTCGGGCCCTCGCCGTACGTCGTCCAGGCCCGGGTGGAGTAGACGGACTCGCCGAAGCGGCGCAGGTAGTCGCCGATGCCGCGCAGGATCGTCTGCTGCCCGGACGGGATCGTGCCGTCGGCCATCGGCGCGATGTTGAGCACCATGTTGCCGTTCTTGCTGACCCGGTCGATCAGCGAGTGCAGCATCTGGTTGAGCGTGTAGTAGCCGATTCCCGTGGTGTAGCACCAGCTCGAGCTGCTGATGCTGTCGTCGGTCAGCCAGTAGGGGGTGCGCAGGTCGGCCGGTCCGCCGCGCTCGTAGTCGAAGACCGCGCCCCCGGACTCCAGGCCGTCCTTGTAGGTGGCGACGACCTCCTTGTCCCACGCGACGGCCCGGTTGTAGTAGTACGCCAGGAACTTCAGCCGCTGCGCCTCGCTGATGCGGCGCAGGTCGAAGTCCTGCCAGATGATGTCCGGCTGGGACTGGTCGATGATCTCGCGGAGCTTGTCGTACCAGAGCTGCTCCTCGGCGGCGGTGCCGAGCTGGCCGTAGAGCTTGCGCAGGCTCGCGTCGGACTGCTGCGGCGCCCACTGGTAGAAGCCGGTGAAGTTGAACGCGTGGTGCATGGCGACCAGGACCTTGAGGCCGCGGGCCCGGATCGCGTCGGTGTGCAGCTTCAGCAGGTCGAGGCGGGGGCCCTTGGCGACGGAGTTCCACTCGTTGACCTGGCTGTTCCACATGGAGAAGCCGTCGTGGTGCTCGGCCACCGGCCCGGCGAACTTCGCCCCGGCATCGACGAACAGCTGGGCCCACTCGTTGGGGTCGAAGTTGCCGCCCGCAGACCTGAGCTTGGGGGCGAACTGGACGAACCGGCCGGCCTTGTCGTTGGCCCCGTTGATGAAGTTGTGGTACGGCCACACCGACGGGTCGCCGTAGACGCTCTTGTGGTGGTTGTTCTCGCCGGAGCCGTTGTTGTACATGTTGCGCGGGTACCACTCGTTGGCGAACGCCGGGACGCTGAAGACGCCCCAGTGGTAGTAGATGCCGAACTTGGCGTCCTGGAACCACTCGGCTGCGGCCGGGTGCTGGCCGACCGAGGCCCACGACTCGGAGTAGCTGGTGGGGCCGGGGATGGCGGCCGAGGCGGGGAACGGGCGGATCAGGCCGCCGGTGGCGGCGGCGGCGCCGGTGACGCCTAGGGCGGCCAGCAGGGAACGTCGGGAGATCGAGGGACGGGACATGGAGCTCCCTCCAGAAGGCGGAGTGGATGATGGTGGCGGTGGTGGTGGTCTGGCGGCTGCCTGTCTCACGGCCGAGACATCAGACGTTAAGGGTTTCCGGCGCGTAACGTCAATGGGTCTCAATGTCCGGCAAGGTAGCGTTTTATCCCGAGCGCGCAGCTGTACTGGGCACCTCAAGGCGCCGATACGTCAGATCAATGCCGGCCGGCATGAGCGCCGCGTCGCTCTGCGGTACGGCATCGTATGAACGTTAACATCGAAGGTGTTGCGTTTCACGGGCTGCGTCGGCATCGGAGGGGTCTCGGATCTCTCCGCCGTGCGCCTCGCGACAGCCCACCCCGCAGACGCGGCGAACTGCCCGGCCGCGCATCTTCGACCGCCCGGAAGTGTCTGCGGCGGGGTCGCGTCGTTGCGTACGCAGGCCTGGTAATGCTTGTCGGGCCGGTGCGAGCCGACGGTGGGGATCGCCGTCGATTGGGAAGGGCGGGCCGAGGGGTGGAGGCGAGCGGGCTGGGTGAGGTGGGGCCTCGGCGGCGTCCGGGCGGCCGGGCGGCGGCGGTGGTGGCCGCCGTGCGGCGGGCGGCCGTCGAACTGCTGGAGGAGGTGGGGTACGAGGGACTGGTGCTCACCGACGTCGCGTCTCGCGCGGGGGTCAACAAGACGACGGTCTACCGGCGCTGGCCGACCCGGGTCCAGTTGGTGTCCGACATCCTGCTGGCCCAGGCTGCCGAGCAGGTCGGGACTCCCGACACCGGTGACCTCGTGGGAGACCTGTGCGTCCTGTTGGCGGACGTCGCGGCGCTCCTGCGCACCCGGGCCGCGCGGGCCGTCCTCGCGGCTCTGGTGGCTGGCGAGTCGGATCCGGCCGTGGCTGTCGCCCGCGACGCCTTCTGGGCCGAGCGCTTCGGCCGCAGCGCGGTGATCGTCGAGCGGGCCGTCCGGCGGGGCGAGCTGCCGCCGGGAACGGATGCGCGCCTGTTGCTGGAGGAGGCCAGCAGCCCGGTCTACTTCCGGCTGATGTTCACCGGCGAGCCCGTCGGCCCGGCGGACATCGAGTTGTTCGCCAGGCGGGCGGCGGAAACAGCCAGGGCGCGGCCCTCCAGCCGCCGGTAACATGGCAACCCTAGTTGCTTTAGTGGGGGGCGCCATGGTGAAGGTCGTCGCGGAGATCGGCGGGCATCGGGTCGACCGCGCCGCGATCCTCCGCTGGGAGGACCGCCGCATCGACGCCGCCGCCAGCAAGCTCGGTGTCCCAGCACCCCGGCCCGGGGACGTCGCCGGACGACGCGAGGCATTTCTGCGCACCAAGCTCGACCTTGGTGCCGAGGAGATGTCGCGGCGCCTCGCCCGCGATACCCGGATGGCCGACCTGGTCGCCCGCGCCCAGGCCCGGGTGAGCGACCGCCGACGGTTCAGCGTGACCGACCTCAGGGTCGACGCCGGCAACGCCGCCGCGTTCACCGCGTGGTTCGAGGACGCCACGAACTCCTCGGACGAGGCCGCGATGATGCGGGCCTGCCCCGACCACTTCGTGCTCCGTCTCGGCTCCGCCGGGCAGGAGGTCCTGGAGACCAACGGGGCGAGCCCGTTGGCCGCGTTCTTCGTCATCGACTACGGCGACCTCTCCAGCCTGCGTACCCCCGCTGACCCCGCCTTCCCGCACCAGATCGCGGGGGTGGCGCGTGCCTCGAACGGCAGGGCGATCGGGGGCGTGCGCCACCAGTTCCGCGACACCGGCGACGGGTTCGACGCCCGCCTCATCGTCGAGTTTCCGCTGCCGACGCTGCCCGCCATGGTCGCGGGTCACCGGTGGCACCTCGCGTGCGAGTTCGCCAACTGGATCGAGGCGGCTTCCGCCTGAGCGGCCACCGGGCCATGGCGGCTTCCACCCGTGGGTGAGCGTTCACAACGCGCGACGAAGCGGGGGAGTTGCCCGGCTTCTCGGTCCGACCGGCGGCCGGGCCGACTCGCGTGGCCTGGTGTGAGCGATAACATCCCGGTGTCCGGTGGCGGGATGGTGCGGCTCGACCGCGTCGCGTGCTGCGGCGGGTGCGCCACCGAGGGGGTCCAGGTTTCCGCCTTGCATCCGTGCTGTTAAATCTTGACGGGCGGCTATGTTATCGCTCACAGTTGTGGGAACGCCGGCCGGCCCCGCCTCCTCCGGTCATCGCAGGAAGCTGACCCGGAGGTGGCAGGTCACCTGAGAGCGCTCACGCGCCCGCATATCGGCGCGCCCGTCCAGAGCACGTGTCGGGGTCGGCACGGAGGGGCGCAGCGGGCTGACAGCGCCCTCGTCCACCCCTGCCCTCCGTTCCCCGTCGGATCCGGTGGCCTGTCGAGCCGGCGCAACCCGTCCTGAAAGGAGATGCCCCGTGTCCGAAAAGGCTGTGGCGCGAGGAACGCGAAGAAGATCGAGGCCGCTGCGTGCGTCGGTGCTGACGGTGGTGACCACGCTGCTGGCGGCCCTCGCAGCGGTGGTCGTCGCCCCCGCGCCCGCGATGGCCGCCGACTCCGCCTACGTGATGGCGTACTTCAAGGAGTCCGTCAGCGGGGCCGGCAACGTCAACAGCGTGCACCTGGCGGTCAGTTCCGACGCGTTGGAGTGGACGCCGCTCAACAACAACGAGGCGATCCTGACGCCGACGGTCGGCACCCGGGGCATCCGCGACCCGTTCCTGTTCCGGCTCAACGACGGCACCTGGGTGCTGGCGGCCACCGACATCCCGGTCGGCGGCAACTTCTGGGCCCCGAACCCGAACATCCACATCTGGACCTCGCCCGACCTGGTGAACTGGTCGTCGGACCGCCTGCTCAACATCAACTGGCCCAACCCGAACTCGTTCACCTGGGCCCCGTCGATCTACTGGGACGCGTCCCGCAACCAGTACGCGATCACCTACTCGACCGTGCCGGCCGGCTACACGTACTCGGTGATCATGGTCGTGTACACGAGCAACTTCACCACCGTCACCTCGCCCGTGGTCCTCTTCGACGGCGGCCCGAGCGGTGTCATCGACTCGCACGTCGTCACCGGCGTCAACGGGCTGAACTACCTCTACTACAAGAGCAACTCTCCCTCCACCTTGTACGGTGCGCGGTCGACGTCGCTCAACCCGGGCAGCTTCGTCCGCTACACCAACGGCACCGGCGGTGGATGCATCGAGGCGCCCACGGTGGTCAAGTCGCTGAACTCGTCGACGTGGTGGCTCTGGGGCGACACGTTCTGCCCGAACAGCGTGTTCCTCGCCTGGCAGGGCGACATCGTCGCGGGCACCTGGACGGCGGTCAACCAGCGCAACTACACGCCCCCGCTCAACGCCAAGCACAACTCGATCCACCCGATCAGCGCCACCGACCGAGCGAACCTGCTCAACCGTTACGGCGGCACCACCCAGTGGAACCGGATCAAGTCCTGGACCAACCCCGGGTCGTACGTCCGCCACGCCAACGGCGTCGGCCGCGTCGACGCGATGCCGTTCGACCCGTACCAGGATTCGCAGTGGCGGATCGTGCCGGGGCTCGCGGACCCGGCCGGGGTGTCGTTCGAGTCGGTGAACCAGCCCGGACGGTACCTGCGGCACTCGAACTACAGCATGGTGCTCGCGGCCAACGACAACACCGCGATCTTCCGCGCCGACGCGACCTTCTACCGGGTCGCCGGCCTGGCCAACTCGGGCTGGTCGTCGTTCCGCTCGTACAACTTCCCCACCAGGTACCTGCGGCAGCAGGGCAACCAGCTCTACATCCACGAGATCACCACCGCCACCGAGCGGGAGAACGCGACCTTCCGGGTCGGCTACTGACCGCGTCGCCGGCCCCATACACCACCACCAGGAGATGACGATGACAGTCGCAAGCCCCCCCGCGACCAGGGCCCGGATCAGACGCGCCGGCGCCTGGCTCGTGAGCCTGTTCCTGATCGCGACGCTGCTGCCGGGGAGCCCGGCCCACGCCGACAACCCGATCGTGCAGACGATCTATACGGCGGATCCTGCGCCGTTGGTGCACAACGGTCGGGTGTATCTGTACACCGGTCATGACGAGGACGGGTCGACGTACTTCACGATGAAGGACTGGCGGGTGTTCTCGTCGGCGGACATGGTGAACTGGACTGATCATGGTTCGCCGATGAGTCTGGCGACGTTCTCGTGGGCGGAGTCGGATGCGTGGGCGGGTCATGTGGTGGCTCGGAACAACAAGTTCTACTGGTATGTGCCGGTAAAGCAGCGTGGCGGCGGGATGGTGATCGGCGTCGGGGTGGCCGACAGCCCGACCGGTCCGTTCCGGGACGCGATCGGTCGTCCCCTGGTCGGTAACGGTGAGATCGATCCGAACGTGATGATCGACGACGACGGGCAGGCGTACCTGTACTGGGGTAACCCGAACCTGTGGTACGTGAAGCTGAACCAGGACATGATCTCCTACTCGGGCAGCCCGACGAAGATCCCGTTGACCACGGCCGGGTTCGGTACCCGTACCGGTAACGCGAGCCGTCCCACCTTGTATGAGGAGGGGCCGTGGGTGTACAAGCGCAACGGTCTGTACTACAACGTGTTCGCGGCGGAGTGCTGCTCGGAGTTCATCGCCTATTCGACGGCGCCGGGTCCGACGGGGCCGTGGACGTACCGGGGGACGGTGATGCCTCGGCAGGGCGGCAGTTTCACCAACCACCCGGGGATCGTCGACTTCAACGGTGGGTCGTACTTCTTCTACCACAACGGGGCGCTGCCCGGTGGTGGTGGTTTCACCCGGTCGGTGGCGGTGGAGAAGTTCACCTACAACAGCGACGGCACGATCCCGACCATGAACATGACCACGACCGGGGCGCCGCAGGTGGGCACGCTGAACCCGTACGTGCGGCAGGAGGCCGAGACCATCGCCTGGTCCGTCGGCGTCGAGACGCAACCCGCCAGCGGCGGCACGCAGAACGTGTGGTCGATCAACAACGGCGACTACATCAAGGTCAAGGGCGTCGCGTTCGGCACCGGGGCGGCCTCGTTCACGGCCCGGACGGCGTCGGCGACCAGCGGCGGCACGATCGAGCTGCGGCTGGACAGCACCACCGGGCCCCTCGTCGGGACCTGCCGGGTCGCGGGCACCGGGGGCTGGCAGACCTGGGCCAACACGTCGTGCGCGGTGACCGGCGCGACCGGCACCCGCGACCTCTACCTGCGGTTCACCGGCGGCAGCGGCGACCTGTTCAACCTCGACTGGTGGCAGTTCACCGCCGGGACCGGCACCACCACGTCCTACCGCGTCACCAACCGCAACAGCGGGCAGGTCATCGACGTGCAGTCGCCCAACCTGAACGACCTGGCCGTCATCGGCCAGTGGACCAGCAACGGCAACGCCTGGCAGCAGTGGAGGTTCAACGACGCCGGCAACGGCAACGTCACCCTCCAGAGCGTCAACAGCGGAAAGTGCGCCGACGTGCTCGACTTCTCGACCGCGGACGGCGCGCGGATCGTCCAGTACACCTGCCACGGTGGGGCCAACCAGGTCTTCACCTGGCGGTCGACCGGCGACGGCTACTACCAGCTGGTCAATCTCAACAGCAACAAGTGCCTCAACGTGGTCGGCGGCTCGACCACCCCGGGCGCTGCCCTGGAGCAGCGGACCTGCGGCTCCGCGACCAGCATGCAGTGGTCCCGCGCCTGACGGCCTGAGACCCGCCCCGGTGGGGTCGGCGCCGATCTTCCGCGCCGGCCCTGCCGGGGCGCCCCGCGCCCGCCGTCCGCTACCACGGCTGCGGTAGGTGGGCGTACCACGCTCGGCAGACGCTGGTGGGCCGGGCCGCCCGGTAATGTGATCTTCATGGACGAACCGGGCGCTCACCAGTCGCCGGCCTGGTGGCGGACGCACCCGCGCGCACACGACGCGCTGCTCGGCGCGGCCGTCGCGGCGCTGATGCTCGTCATGACGCTCGTCGGCCGGCCGGGGGAGACCGAGGGCCGCCCGTTGGCCTGGCCCGACGCGTTGGTCGCCGGAGCGGCCTTCACGCTGGTGCTGGTGCGCCGCCGGTGGCCGCTGCCCGTCCTCGCCGTCTCGGCCCTGCTCGCCGCCGGCGCCGTCGCCGCCGGCGGGCAACCCCCGGCCTTCCTCGTGGTGACCGCCGTCGCCGCCTACACCGTCGCGGCGCACACCAACCGACCCACGGCCTGGCTCGCCGGCGGGGGCGCGGCGATCGTGGTGTACGGCGCGGCCGTGGCCTGGACCGGCGAGGGCTGGCTCGGCCCGCCGCTCGGCGTGGCCGCCTGGATCGGCATGGCCACCGCGATCGGCGACGCCGCCCGCATCCGTCGCGCGTACGTGTCCGCCGTCGAGGAGCGTGCCCGCCGCGCCGAGCGGACCCGCGAGGAGGAGGCCCGCCGCCGGGTCGCCGAGGAGCGGGTGCGGATCGCCCGTGACCTCCACGACGTCGTCGCGCACCACATCGCCGTCATCAACGTGCACGCCGGGCTGGCCGAGCACAGCGTGCGCACCCGGCCGGACCAGGCGGCGGCCTCGGTGGCACACGTGCGACAGGCGGCCAGGACCGTGCTCGACGAACTCGCCACCATCCTCGCCCTGTTGCGGCAGAACGGCGACGCCGACGCGCCCACCGAACCGGTGCGCGGCCTGGCACAGCTCGGGGAGCTGCTGGACTCCGTCGCCGCCGCCGGCCTGCGGGTCGAGCACCAGCAGGTCGGCCAGGCGCGGCCGCTGCCCGCCGCGATCGACCAGGCCGCGTACCGGATCGTGCAGGAGGCCCTCACCAACGCGCACAAGCACGGCACCGGTGACGTGGCCGGCCTGCGGGTCGAATACCGCCCCGACGACCTGGTCATCGACGTCGGCAACCCCACCGTCTCCGGCCGCCCGCGGCCGGACCCCACCGGCCACGGCCTGATCGGCATGCGTGAACGTGCCGTCGCCGTCGGCGGCACCCTCGCCGCCGGGCCTGCGGGCCCGCGCCGTTTCCACGTCCGCGCCGTGCTGCCCAGCACGGCACGCCCCGGAGGCACCCCGTGACCATTCGCGTGCTCCTCGCCGACGACCAGGCCCTGATCCGCACCGGCCTGCGCGGCATCATCGAATCCGTGCCCGACCTGGAGGTGGTCGCGGAGGCGGCCAGCGGCCGCGAGGCGGTCCGACTGGCCAGGTCGGCGCGCGCCGACGTGGTGCTCATGGACATCCGCATGCCGGAGGTCGACGGCCTCCAGGCGACGCAGCTCATCACCGCCGACGAGGACCTGGCCGGGGTGCGGGTGCTCATCCTCACCACGTTCGAGCTCGACGAGTACGTCCTGGGGGCGCTGCGGGCCGGGGCGAGCGGGTTCCTCGGCAAGGGCGCCACCCCCACCGAGCTGATCGAGGCGATCCGGACCGTCGCCAACGGCGACGCGCTGCTGTCCGGGAAGGCCACCCGGGCGCTGATCGCCCGGTTCCTCACCAGCGGCGACCCCGCCCCGCCGCCGGACACCACCGTGCTCGACGTGCTCACCGACCGGGAGCGGGAGGTCCTCGCCCTGGTCGCCCTCGGCCTGTCGAACGACGACATCGCCACCCGGCTGCACCTCGCGCCCTCCACCGCCAAGACGCACGTCAACCGCGCCATGGCCAAGCTCGGCGCGCGGGACCGGGCGCAGCTGGTCGTGGTCGCCTACCAGAGCGGGCTGGTCAGGCCCGGGGACGCCACCCCGTAGGGGGCGCGGCCTTCGCCGGCGGTACGGCGATGGGTGGGAATACCACATTTGCGGTAGCGGACCGACCGCAGCTGGACGATGCCAACCGCGTCCATCCGCCCGGAGACTTGCGCAGGCGCCCTGCGCGTCACCGAGTCGTCTAGCCGCGAGCGAGGTCGCTGGTGTTGTTCCTGTCCCGGGTCAGTCTTGCGAACCGGAGGCTGGTGGCTCTG
The DNA here is from genome assembly GCF_000876225.1 of Micromonospora haikouensis. Taxonomy (NCBI): domain Bacteria; kingdom Bacillati; phylum Actinomycetota; class Actinomycetes; order Micromonosporales; family Micromonosporaceae; genus Micromonospora; species Micromonospora haikouensis. The sequence continues at coordinate 3,104,701 of NZ_JXSX01000001.1, forward strand.
CTCACCGCTCTCCTCGTCGCCCTGGGGATCTACGTGATCCCGTCGCTCAAGCAGCAGCTGCTGCCCGACCTGTCCTTCCCGGCCGTGACCGTGGTCGCCGCCTACCCCGGCGCCGCGCCGGAGGTCGTCGAGGAGCAGGTCACCGGCCCGATCGAGAAGGCCGTCGAGGGCCTCGACGGGGTGGAGAGCACCACCTCGACCTCGCAGCAGGGCTCGGTGCAGGTGATGGTCTCGTTCTCGTTCGACAGCGACATCGACCAGGCCGCCAGCGACGTCGAGCAGGCCGTCTCGAAGATCTCCTCCGCGCTGCCGGCCGGCGTCGACCCGCAGGTGCTCACCGGCAGCACGGCCGACCTGCCGACCATGGTCCTGGCCGCCACCTCCGGCGGCGACCAGCATGCGCTCGCCGCCGCCCTCGACGAGAAGGTCGTGCCGGCGCTGCGGGCGGTCGACGGCGTCAACGACGTCGCCATCTCCGGCGTACGCGACCGGATCGTGACCGTCACGCCGGACACCGCCGCCCTGACCAGGTCCGGGCTGACCACGCAGTCGATCGTCACCGCGCTGGGCGCCCTCGGCGGCACCTCGTCGGCCGGGCAGATCACCTCCGACGGGCGCAACCTCAGCCTGGCCGTCGGCCAGCCGGTCACCTCGCTGAGCCAGATCCAGAACCTGTGGCTGTCGCCGGCCGCGTCCGCCCCCGGCGGCGGTAGCACGACGGGACCGGGCGGCCCCGCCGCCGCGCCCGCACCGGCGGCCCCGTCCGGCACCGCTGCGGGCAAGCCCGTGCAGCTCAAGCAGGTCGCGACCGTGGCTCTCACGGACGCCCCCGTCACGTCGATCACCCGCACGGACGGCAAGCCCAGCCTCGGCATCTCCCTCACCATGGACCATGGCGGCAGCAGCCCGAACATCTCCGACGACGTCCGCGACCAGCTGCCGCAGCTGCAGGCCGCGCTCGGCGACGACGCCCGCCTCGTCGTCGTCTCCGACTCGGGGCCGGGGGTCAAGGAGGCGGTCAACGGCCTCGTCGAGGAGGGCGCGCTGGGCCTGCTCATGGCGATCCTCGTCATCGTGCTGTTCCTGCGCTCGGCCCGCGCCACCGTGGTCACCGCCGTGTCCATCCCGCTGTCGCTGCTCGTGGCGCTCATCGCGGTGTGGCAGCGGGACTACTCGCTGAACATCCTCACCCTCGGCGCCCTCACCATCGCCGTCGGCCGCGTCGTGGACGACTCGATCGTGGTCCTGGAGAACATCAAGCGCCATCTCGGCTACGGCGAGGAGCGGGCCACGGCGGTCCTGTCGGCCGTCCGCGAGGTCGCCACCGCCGTCACCTCGTCCACGCTCACCACCGTGGCGGTGTTCCTGCCGATCGCGCTGGTCGGCGGGTTCGTCGGCGAGCTGTTCGGCTCCTTCTCGATCACCGTTTCCGCCGCGATGCTCGCCTCGCTGCTGGTGTCGCTCACCGTCGTCCCGGTGCTGGCGTACTGGTTCCTGAAGGCACCCGCGGACGCCGTCGGCGTACCGGCCGACGAGTACCGCGCCCGGGTGGAGGAACACGAGCGGCGGGGCCTGCTGCCGCGCGTCTACCTGCCGGTCATCCGCTGGGCGGTCGGCCACCGCAAGACCGTGCTGGCCGGGGCGCTGGCCCTGCTGGCCGCCACGGTCGTGCTGGCCGGGAGCCTGAAGACCACCTTCATCGGCGACTCCGGCGAGGACTCCATCGGGGTCACCCAGACCCCCCCGGCCGGCACCGACCTGGCCACGACCGACGCGGCGGCGAAGAAGGTCGAAGGGGCCCTGGCCTCGGTCGACGGCGTGGAGTCGTACCAGGTGGTGATCGGCTCGTCCGGCGGGTTCTTCGGCTCGCGTACCGCCAACAACGTCTCCTACACCCTCAACCTGGCCCACGACGCGGACAGCGCGACGGTCAGCGACGCGGTGCGCGACCGGCTCGCGGCCATCACCGACGCCGGTGAGCTGAAGCTCGGCGGCGGCGGACCCGGCGGTGGCGGGCCCGGCGGCGACAGCACCATCTCCGTGTCCATCCGGGCCGACGACGACCAGGCCCTGAGCCAGGCCACCCGGCAGGTGCAGGAGGCCCTGGGCGGCGTCTCGCAGGTCACCGACGTGGAGAGCGACCTCAGCGAGAGCGCTCCGCAGATCAGCGTCGTGCCCGACGGCCAGGCCGCCGCCCGCTACGGGCTGACCACCAACGCGATCGTGTCGGCGCTGCGGCAGTCGGTCGAGGGGACCACCGTCACCCAGGTAACCCTCGACGGCGCCCCGCGCGACGTGCTCGTGCGGACGACCGACGCCGGGCCGGACAGCCTCGCCAAGGTGAAGGCGCTCGTGTTGCCCGCCGGCACCGCGACCGTACGCCTGGACCAGGTCGCCACCGTCAGCCGCGTCGACGGGCCCGTACAGCGCACCCACGTCGACGGCGAGCGGACGAACACCGTGACCGCGACCCCGGTCGGCGACGACACCGGCGCGGCGAGCAGCGCCGTCACCGACAAGCTCGAGACCCTCACCCTGCCGGCCGGGGCGAGCTACGAGATCGGCGGCGTCACCGCCGACCAGAGCGAGGCGTTTTCCCAGCTCATCTTGGCCATGGCCGCCGCGATCGCCCTGGTGTTCCTGATCCTGGTGGGCGTGTTCCGCAGCATCCGTCAGACCCTGATCCTGCTGGTGTCCATCCCGTTCGCGTTCGTCGGCGCGTTCGCCCTGCTGCTGGTCACCGACACGCCGCTGGGCGTCGCCGCGCTCATCGGCATCCTGATGCTGATCGGCATCGTCGTCACCAACGCCATCGTCCTGATGGACCTGGTCAACCAGTACCGCGAGCGGGGAATGAGCGTCGCCGAGGCGGTGGTGGAGGGCGGTCAGCGCCGGCTGCGCCCGATCCTGATGACGGCCTTGGCGACCATCTTCGCCCTCCTGCCGATGGCGCTGGGCATCACCGGCGCGGGCGCGTTCATCTCCACCCCGCTGGCCGTCGTCGTCATCGGCGGTCTCGTCACCTCGACCCTGCTCACCCTGGTCCTGATCCCGGTTCTCTACACGATGGTCGAGGGCCGCCGGGAACGCCGCCAGGCCCGCAGGAACGGTCCGGTGCCGCAGCCCGAGGATCTGCCCGAGCCGGTCCCGGTCGCCTGAGGACCCCAGCCCTCGCGCCCCGGCCGGTACGCGGATCACGCGTACCGGCCGGCGCACGGCCCAACCGCTGGTCGGCCCCGCCGTCGCAGGCCCGCAGGACGATCTTGGTGTGAGTGGTACCCGGGGCGTAGGCGTCGAGGCATGCGTCGTCGAGGCCCATCGATCCACCTCCCGGACGACGTGATGTTAACGTTCACTTCGCTGCCAAGCGTGGCGCTCGTCTTTGCTTCTGTCAACGCTCGCATAGATGGATGTCGAGCGAGGTGGCCGTCGCGGGCTGTCGGCCGGCGGAGCTCGGGCCTTGCCGCCGTCGCCGGCCGGTGGTGCGGCGGATGGCGTGGTGGTGGCGGAAATCGTCTATTGACATCGACGTTCATCGACCTGTTACATGGGGTAGCCGGGAGATGTTATCGGTAACACTACCCTGTCGGGCCCCGTCGGCCGGTGCCACGACGCCTCCACAGGCGTCCCGCGTGCACCGGCCCCGGACAGCCACGACACCCGGCGAGCGCAGACAACGACTGCCCGGTACGCGCCGCCGGCTGGACGAACTCCAGCCGCGTCGCGGGGCGACCCGGCGTGCCCGCACCACGGGCGGGCCCCGGTGCCGGCCCGGGGACGCGTCGGCGGGAGGCCCGCAGTCCGGCCGGGTGCGTGACGTGCGCGGGCAACGAGCAGCAGCGGCCCCAGCCGGCCGCCGGTTCCACCGTCCCCACCGCAGAGCTTCGGCTCCGACCACCAGAAGGGATGTCCTCCATGGATCCGACCTCCCCGCACCTCAGCCGCCGACGGCTGCTCACCGCCGTCGGGCTCACCGGCATCGCCACGGCCACCGGCCTGTCCCGGATGGGGTTCGCCCTGGCTACCGAGGGGCCGCAGAGCTACACCCCCACCTGGGCGTCGGTCGACCAGCACCCGCCGGCCCCCGAGTGGTTCCAGGACGCCAAGTTCGGCATCTACTACCACTGGGGCGTGTACAGCGTCCCGGCGTTCGCCAACGAGTGGTACCCGCGCAACATGTACAACAACGGCTCCGGCGAGAACAACCACCACAAGAGCGTCTACGGCGACCCGTCGGTGTGGCCGTACCACAACTTCATCAACGGGGCCAACGACAAGGCCGGCAACTGGGTGCAGTTCGCGCCGAAGCTCAAGTCGGCCGGCGGCAACTGGGACCCCAACGAGTGGGCGCAACTCTTCGTCGATGCCGGGGCGAAGTTCGCCGGGCCGGTGGCCGAGCACCACGACGGCTTCTCCATGTGGAACAGCCAGGTCAACGAGTGGAACTCCGTCGCCAAGGGACCCCGCCTCGACCTGCTGCGGTTGCAGGCGGACGCGATCCGGGGCAAGGGACTCAAGCTGTGGGCGTCGCTGCACCACGCGTTCAACTTCACCGGCTACTTCCAGTGGGCTCCGGCCCAGTCCGACGCCAGCCTGAAGAAGCTCTACGGCCAGCTCGGCTCCACCCCGGAGTACCAGCTCTGGTACGACAAGCTGCGCGAGGTCATCGACGGCTACCAGCCGGACATCATCTACCAGGACTTCGACCTGTCCAAGATCCCGGAGTCGTACCGGCTGAACTTCCTGTCGTACTACTACAACAAGGCCGTCTCGTGGAACAAGGACGTCGTCGCCACGTACAAGGACGGGTTCAACAACCGTGGCGAGGTCTACGACTTCGAGCGCGGCGGCCCGGCGGTCATCCAGACCCCGTACTGGCTGACCGACGACAGCGTCTCCAGTTCGAGCTGGTGCTACACCCAGGGCATCGGCTACTACTCCACCAAGTCGCTGCTGCACGCACTCATCGACCGGATCAGCAAGAACGGCACGATGGTGCTCAACATCGCGCCGATGGCCGACGGCACCATCCCCTCCGGCCAGCGCACGATCCTGCAGGGCTTCGGCGACCACCTGCGGCGGTTCGGGGAGGCGGTCTACTCCACCCGCGCCTGGTCGGTGCACGGCGAGGGTCCCACCCAGATGGGCGGCGGTTCCTTCCAGACCCCCCGCGAGGGCAACGGGCAGGACATCCGCTTCACCCGCACCAAGGACAACACCGTCCTGTACGCCACCGTGCTCGGCTGGCCGGGCGCCACCCTGAACATCACCACGCTGGGCTCGAACCGGATCAACCTGAGCACCCTGACGTCGGCGCGGCTGCTCGGTACGACGGCCGGCACGTACATCGACCTGACCAACCGCACCCAGGACGGCTCCGGGCTGCACCTGACCATGCCGTCGGCCACGGCGCCGTTCAGCGCCCTGGCGTACGTGGTGAAGCTGACCTTCTCGGGCCAGATTCCGACGCTCGGCTCCGGCCCCACCCCCACCGGGTACGTGAAGATCGCCAACGGGGCGACCGGCCTGGTGCTGGACAGCGGTGGAAGCGTCGCCTCGGGTGCGGTGGTGAAGCAGTGGAGCGACGTCAGCAGCACCAACCTGCAGTGGCAGTTGGTCGACGTCGGCGGCGGCTACTACCGGATCGTGAACCGGGCCAACGGCATGGTCGTGGACAGCTGGGGCAACACCGCGAACGGGGCCAGCGCGCTGCAGGCGCCGTGGAACGGTGGGAACAACCAGCAGTGGCGGCTGAACAGTGTGGGCAACGGCCGCTACCAGATCGTCAACCGGGGCACCGGCACGGCGCTGGACGGTCTGGGTAGTACGACCTCGGGTTCCACGGTCGCCATGTGGGCCCCGAACGGCAGCACCAACAACCAGTGGAGCATCACCGCCGTCTGACTCCCGCCTGCGGCCGCTGCCCGCGGGGCCAGCGGCCGCAGGCGTCGCCATGCCTCTTCGTCAGCGGCTCCGCGTCGGCGCCCATACATTCGATCCTGTTTTACTGGGATCTGCTGCCGGTGGCCGCCGCCACGGCAGGGCGGGAGCGGGGACGCAGGCATGACGAGGGACACGCGGTCGACTGTGGCGGTGCTGGTGTGCGTGGCGGGTGCCCTACCCGCGCTACCAGGAGTGCGGTGACCGTGGTTCCCGTCGTCGTCGTCGGCGCGGGTCCCACCGGGCTCACCGCCGCGACGCTGCTCGCCCAGTACGGCGTGGAGTGCCTGGTCCTCGACCGGTGGGCGGAGGTCTATCCGCTGCCCCGCGCGGTCGCCCTCGACGACGAGGTGCACCGCATCCTCGCCCGGCTGGGGCTGCGGGAGGAGTTCGCGGCCATCTCCAGGCCGCACCGGGGCCTGCGGCTGGTGGACCGGAGCATGCGGGTGCTGGCCGAGTTTCCCCGCGACGTGACGCCGGGCCGGCACGGCTACCCGCAGGGGAGCCTGTTCGACCAGCCGGACCTGGAGGCGATCCTCCGCCGCAACCTCGGCCGGCACGGCAGCGCCACGCTGCGCGGCAACACCGAGGTCACCGCGCTGAACCAGGATGCGGACGGCGTACGGGTGAGTGTCACCGACACGGTCACGGGCGCGCCGGGCGTCGTCCGCGCGGGCTACGTCCTGGGCTGCGACGGCGCCAACGGGTCGACCCGAGCCGCGATCGGCGCGGGCATGCACGACCTCGGGTTCACCCAACGCTGGCTCGTCGTCGACGTGGTCACCGAGGTCGACCTCGGCCACTGGGAGGGCGTGCACCAGCTCTGCGACCCGGTCCGCGCCGGGACGTACCTGCGGGTCGGCCGGACCCGCCACCGTTGGGAGTTCCTGCTGGCCCCCGGCGAGACCGCCGACGAATTCCGCGACCCGGCCCGGCTGCGTCCGCTGGTCGCCCCGTGGACGGGGAACGTTCCCCTCGCGGAGCTGGAGGTCGTCCGGGCGGCCGAGTACACCTTCCGCGCCCAGGTCGCCGACCGGTGGCGGGACCGGCGGATCTTCCTGCTCGGCGACGCCGCCCACCTCACCCCGCCGTTCGTCGGCCAGGGCCTGGGCGCCGGGCTGCGTGACGCCATGAACCTCGCCTGGAAACTCGCGGGCGTGCTCGACGCGAGCCTGCCCGACAGCGTCCTCGACACCTACGAGATCGAACGCCGCCGGCACGCCGTCGCCATGATCAGGCTGGCGACGCTGATCGGCACCGCCATGACGGCCGGCGGCAGGTGGGGGGACGCCGTCCGCCGGGTGGTGGCGCCGTGCCTGCACCTCGTGCCCGGCCTCCAGCGTCTCGCCACGGACAGTGCGACGCCCGCGCTGCGGCGGTCCGCCCTGGTGCTGCGGCCCCGGCTGGGCCGTGGCGTCGTGGGTGGCCTGTGCCCGAACGCCGTCCTCGACGGCGACCTCCGCTTCGACGATGTGGCGGCGGGCCGGTTCGCGGTCGTCACCTCCGTCGAGCCGTCGGCGGAGCACCGGGCCGAGCTGACCCGCCGGGGAGCGGTCGTCGTCGACGCTCCACCGGGCAGCGAACTGGACCGGTGGCTGGCCGGTGGCCGCGCACGGGCGGCCGTCGTCCGCCCCGACGGCGTCGTCCTGGCCGCCGGCAGGAGGCTGGCCGGCCTCCGCCGGGCCCTGCCCGCGGCCCCGGCAGCAGCGGCCGGGAGGCGAAGGTGAGACCGCCGCGTGGACGACGCCCCGGGCCCTGACGCCTCGGTGCGCCGGCGGGCGGACACGGAGCGTCCTGCGCACCGGCACCGGAGGCACCGGCGGTGTCTTCGGTGCCGGTGCCGGTGTCGAGGGGCGGCCAGCCCGGGTGCCTCACCCTGGCAAGGTGTGGCTGACGCCTGCGGCCTGCCGAATACTTCCTGTCGTGGACGCGAAACGACAGCTCGGGGAGTTCCTCCAGGCCCGCCGCTCACAGTTGCGGCCGGAGGACGTCGACCTGGCCACCTACGGCGGCCGGCGCCGGGTGAGCGGTCTGCGCCGGGAGGAACTGGCCCTGCTCGCCGGGGTCAGCCCGTCCTACTACGCGCGGCTGGAGCAGGGGCAGTCGTCTAACGCGTCGGCGGAGGTCCTGGACGCGATCGCCACGGCGTTGCGCCTCGACGACGCCGAGCGGCGGCATCTGCACGTCCTGGCCAGCGGCGCTGTCCGCCGCCGGGCCACCGGACGGCGGTCGGCGCCGGAGACGGTCAGCGCGGCGGTGCGCCAGCTCATGGCGGCGCTGGGCGAGGTGCCCGCGATGGTCCTGGGACGGCGCGGCGACGTCCTTGCCTGGAACCGCACCGGGAACGCGCTGTTCGCCGGTCACGTCGACTTCGCCGCCCCGCAGCGCCCGGAGAACCGTCCCAACATGCCCCTCCTGGTCTTCCTCGACCCGCACGTCCGCGAGCTGTACGCGGACTGGCCGGCGAAGGCCCGCGCCGTGGTGGGCACGCTGCGGCTGGCCGCCGGCGAACATCCCGACGACGCGGCGCTGGCGACGCTGATCGGGCACCTGTCGCTGGGCAGCCCCCACTTTGCCGCCCTGTGGGCCGACCACCGGGTGAAATCCGGTGCCGAGCCGGTGTACGAGATGCGGCATCCGCTGGTGGGCGCCATCAGCGTCACCCAGCAGAGCCTGCGTACCGAGCGTGGCCAACAGGTCGTGCTGGCCACCACCGAGGTCGGCTCGCCGTCGCACGCGGCCATGACGCTGCTCACGCACAGCACCGCCACCGCCCGGGTGACCGCCGCGAGCTGACCACCGGCTCCGAGAAGAACCCGCCCCAGAAGTACGCGCCGTGCGCGGCGCGGCGATCCCGCGTGCCCGAAACCGGGTCCGCGGCCGAACGAAGACAGGACAGAGATGCGCAGAAGGAACTTCGCCGCCGTGGCCGCGGGACTCGCCGCCGCGACGCTACTGACCACCGGCACCGGACCGGCCGCCCTCGCCGGGCCGCCCGCCTCCGCCCGGATCTTCCGGCACTTCGACCTCGCGCAGGGGCAGCTGCCGGAGAACATCGCCCTCGCGCCGGACGGCACCGCGTACGTCACGTTCGCCGCTGCCCGTCAGGTCGCCTCGATCGACCGGGACGGCACCGTCCGGGTCCTGGCCACGCTGGCAGCCCCCGCCGACGGCGGTATCCACACGCCCGCCCTCGGTTTCGCCCTGACCACGGGCATCGTGCGGCAGCCGGACGGCACGATCTACTTCCTGTACGCCAGCGGCGACGCGGCGACGACGGGCCTGTACCGGCTGCCGCGTGGCGGCGTCCCGTGCCGTGTCGCCGCGCTGCCCGCTGCCGGCCTGCCCAACGGCTTGGCCCTCGACGAGCGCACCGGGACGTTCTACGTCACCGACTCGGTGCTCGGCACCATCTCGGCCGTGAAGCCGGGCGGGCGTGCCGTCGTGTGGTCGTCGGCGCCGGAGCTGGCCGCGACGGGGTTCCTCGGCGTCAACGGGATCAAGGCCCGCGACGGCGCGGTCTGGGCCGGCAACCACGACCGGGGCACCTTGCTGAGGATCCCGGTACGCCACGGCGAGCCCGGGCCGGTCGAGGTGCGGGCGAGCGGCCTGAGCAGCATCGACGACTTCGCCTTCGCCGGGAGCGACGTGATCGCCGCCCTCGTCGGAGCCAACCGGGTGGTCCGGGTCGACGCCGCCGGCCGGTCGACGACCCTGCTGACCGCCGCCGACGGCCTGCAGAACCCGACCGCGGTCGCCGTGCGCGCGAACACCGCGTACGTCACCAGCGCCGCCTACCTGACCGCCGCCGACCCGAACCTGATCGTCGCCACCCTGCCGCGCCGCTGAACAACCCTTCCCGGCGGGCGGGCGTCGACGAGAACGCCTTCGAGGGCGGCATCGCGGGTGCTCAGCCGGCGAAGGGATGGGCCGGGAAGCCCGGCACCTCGGGGCGGAACCGGAACAGCGCGCCCGCCGGGGAGCGGTCGTCGGCCGGCAGGCCCAGGCGGGACGACGTGACGTAGAGGTCCGCGTGGTCGGGACCGCCGAACGCGCACGCCGTGGGACGCCGGACCGGCAGTTCCACGACGGCGGTGAGGCGGCCGTCCGGCGCGTACCGGTGGAGGGCGCCCCCGTCCCACAGCGCCACCCAGGCCCCGCCCTCGCTGTCGAGGCAGAGCCCGTCGGGGGTGCCCACCGCCGGCGGCACATCCACCGCCGGCCGCCGGTCGCGCAGTTCCCCGGTCGCCAGGTCGAAGGCGAAGACGTCCAACCGTTGGGTGGCCGAGTCGACGTACCAGGCGGCGTCGCCCTGCCGGGTCCAGGCCAGCCCGTTGGAGACGGTGAGCCCGGTGAGCACCGTCTCGACCGCGCCGTCGGCGTCGAGCCGGTGCAACGAGGCCCGCCCCGGTGCCGCGTCGTACGCCATCGAGCCGCAGTAGAAGCGCCCGAGGGGATCGCAGGCCCCGTCGTTCATCCGGATCGACGGGTCCGACCAGACCTCGGGCAGCAGCTCCACCGAGTCGTCCCCCAATAGCGCGAAGCCCCGCTCGACGGCGACGACCAGCCCACCGGCGGATCGCGGGCGCAGGGCCGCGACCACCGGGGCGACGTGCCGGCGGGCGACGACCCCGGTGGCCGGGTCCAGCGCCAGGATGTCCCCGACCAGCATGTCGACCCACCGCAGCCGCCGGTCGGCCGGGCACCACACCGGCCCTTCCCCGTGCCCGGCGAGGGGCGGGGTGACCTGCTCGACGTCGACCATCTGACACTCCTCAGTCGATCCGTGCGCCGGTCACGTCGAGCGGCGGCAGGGGCCGGCCGCCCGGGCCGGCGGTGGCGTGCCGGCGTCGGGATCGTCCCGGGTCAGTCCAGGTCGCGATAGTAGTAGAACATCGGCTCGGGTGCCCCGGGCTCGACGTTGGTGAAGCCGTGCGCCTCGTAGAAGCGGCGGGCGTCGACGTCCTCGCCGTCGACGTTGATCTCCAGCGAGCCGGCGCCGCGTTCGCCGGCCAGCCGGCAGGCGGCCTCCAGCAGGGCGTGTCCGTACCGCCGTCCGCGCGTCTCGGGGCGCACGTACAACTCGTCGAGGGTGGCCACCGGGCCGGTGTACCAGAGGCTGGGCCGGAAGGAGAGCACGGCCACCCCGACGGCCGGCTCGCCGCCGAGCAGGACCAGGAAGTGCTCACCGGCGAGGAGCCGCCGCAGCCGGGCGGCGAGCACCCGTGGCCCCGGCGTGGGGGTGTCGAACTCGCGGTTGAAGGCGTCCAGCATCTCGGCCACCAGGTCGGCGTCGGACACCGTCGCCGGCCGGACCGGGCGCTCGTGCTCGGGCTCTGTCCCCATCCGGCGTAGCCTTCCGATCGCCGCGGCGGCGAGCAACGCATTATCTCGGCGCGACCGGGCGGCGGGCCGTGGCGCGCCAGGGGGCCGGGGCTCCGAATGTTTCGGTACCGGCCGCGTGGCCGAGGGGCGGCGGGCGATCGGCGCCCTCCCGCCGGACTCTGCGGCACCGGTGGTCCCGCTCGCCTGCCTGCGCCGACGTGCTGTCGGCGGCCCGCCGGGCGTCCGGCGAGGTTTCCGAAACATTTCCGGAAGTTGTTGACACTGTCGCTGCCCGGTATCGATACTGACCCTCCGATAAGGATGCATGAACTTCGATTATTGGTGGCATGCCTCAAGGAGGGCCTGTGAACGGCAGCCTGAGACGGCGGAAGAGAATGACGAGAACCGCCCTGCCGGCGGCGGTGTTGTTGCTGGTGAGCGGCGCGGTGGCGGTCCAGTCCACCGCCCCCGCCGCCGCAGCCGAGACCACGCTGCGGGCCGCGGCGGCCAAGGCGGGGCTGTTCTTCGGCGTCGCCGCCTCACCCAACCGGCTCTACCCGATCGTCGGTCAGGAATTCAACCAACTGACCCCCGAGAACGACATGAAGCCGGACCGGATCGCCACGTCGAGTGGCGGGCTGCAGAACACCGGCGGCGCGGACACCCTGGTCAACCACGCCCAGAGCAACAACATGCTGGTCCGGGGGCACACGCTGGTGTGGCACTCGCAGGCCGGCGCGCTGCAGGGCGCCAGCCAGGCGACGCTGAACACCTTCATCGGCAACGCCATCAACCGCTGGGGCAGCAAGATCGCCTACTGGGACGTCGTCAACGAGGCCCTGGAGGACAACAACACCGGCCGGCGCCGCAACCAGTGGCCGCACACCATGAACCGGGACGCCAACGGGGACGGTGACTTCTTCGACGCCGGCGACACCGACGTCATCCGGGACTCGTTCATCCGGGCCAAGCAGGTCGTGCAGGCCGGCGGGTACTCGACCAAGCTTTGCATCAACGACTACGACGTCGAGGGCCTGACGGTCCAGGGTGGTGGCCCGAACCGCAAGGCCAACGCCCTGTACGACATCGTCCGCACCTACCGGCAGTACATCGACTGCGTCGGGTTCCAGTCGCACTTCAACGACAACCCGAACAGCATCATCACCAACGACCTCCAGGCCAACATCCAGCGCTTCGCCGACCTCGGCGTCGAGGTGCACCTCTCCGAGGTGGACATCGACGACGACCTGAGCAACAACGACATCGGCGCGGGTCAGGCGGAGAACTACCGCAAGGTCGTGCGGGCCTGCCTGAACGTCTCCAAGTGCACCGGCATCACCGTCTGGGGCATCTCCGACAGCGAGTCGTGGCGCTCCTCCGAGCGGGGCCTGCTGTTCACCGGCGGCAACGGCAGCTACCAGAAGAAGGCCGCCTACCACGCGGTCCTCGACGAGCTGAACAAGGGCCGCACCGGCACCCCGCCGACGACCACGCCGCCCCCCACGACGCCTCCGCCGACGACGCCGCCGCCGACCACCCCGCCGCCGACCACGCCCCCGCCCACCACGCCGCCGCCGACCACCCCGCCGCCGGCCACCGGCTGCTCGGCCACGGTCTCGCTGAACTCCTGGACCGGGGGCTTCGTCGCCACCGTGCGGGTCACCGCCGGCACCTCGCCGATCAGGGGGTGGACCGTCGCGCTCACCCTGCCGGCCGGGACCACGGTCACCAACGCGTGGAGCGCCACCGCCAGCGGCTCCAGCGGCACCGTGCAGTTCAGCAACGTCAGCTACAACGGCGCGGTGAACGCCGGCCAGTACACCGAGTTCGGCTTCCAGGGCACCGGGAGCGCCACCGGCGTGACCCCGGTGTGCACCGCCTCCTGAGCACCACCCGTCCCGGGCGGACACACCGCGTCCACCCGGGACGGACGACACGATGATCCGGCCACCGGCCGGCCACGGGAACTCACCCGGGGCCGGCCGGTGGACGTTGGGCGGGGCGTGGGCCACGGGCGCCCCGCCGGCTGAGCGCGGCGGCGGCGACGAGCACGGTCACCACGAGCGCGCCGAGGAGGGTGAGGCCGGCCACGCGTACCGCCCGGGACGGGCCGGGGTGGACGGGCACGGCGACCGGGCCGGCGGCGACCGGCACCGGCGGGCCGGCCTGGCGGGGGGCGAGGGCGGCGACGGCGGCGTACGCGTCGAGGACGCCGGCCCCGCTTGCGCCCTCGCGACCACCGCCGGGCACGGGCAGCGCGGTCCGTTCGAGGCGGGCGCGGACCTCGGCCTGGGACAGGCCGGGATGGTACGAGCGGACCAGGGCGGCCACGCCGGCCACGTAGGCCGCCGCCACCCCCGCCCCGCCGACGGTGTAGTGGCCAAAGCCGCGCGGGGCGATCCCGAGGCCGGCGCCCGGGGCGGCGAGGTCGACACCGGCGTCGGCCCCCACCGGGCCGGGGACCCCGTCGACGCCGACCGCGTTCACCGCCAAGACCGTCGGATACCCGGCGGGATAGCCGGCCGGGGGGTCCGCGCCGTCGCCCCGCCCCTGGTCGTTGACGGCGGCGACGACCAGGGCGTCCCGCTCGGCGGCGGCCTGCACGGCGCGGGCCAGCTCGCCGCTGTCGGTGGTGACCCCGGTGGCGACGAGGATCACGTCCGCCCCGGCGGCGGTGGCGAGCCGGATGCCGGCGGCGAGGCGGGCGGGGCTGATCCGACGGTTCGCGTCGGTGACCCGGATCGGCAGGATCTCGGCGTCCGGGGCGAGGCCGGTGGGGCCGACGTCGCCCGTCGGACGGGCCGCGACGATGCCGGCCAACGCCGTACCCCGGCCGGCGCAGTCGCTGTCCGCCCGGCCGCCGGTGACGTCGGCACCCGCGCGCACCGAGCCGGCCAGGGCGGGCGCGGCGGCGCTCACGCCGGTGTCCACGACGGCGACCACCACCCCCGCGCCCCGGGTCAGCGGCCAGCTGGCCTGCGGGGCGAGGCGGCGCAGCGCCCACGGGGTCTCCCGCGCCGTCACCGGGGACGGCCCGACGCAGGTGCCCGCCGCCTGGGGCAGCGGCGGCGGCTGGTCGACCCCGGTGGCCCGCGCCGGTGGGGCGGCGAGGACGGCGACGGCGATCAGCGTGCCGACGGCACCGGCGCGGGCCCGGCGGGCCGGAGCGCTCACGGCAGCGGCGCCGGTTCCGGCGTCGCCCCGGGTCGGGCGGGCGCGGCGGGGTCCGGGGCCTGCCGGGCGAAGCGGCGGGCCCGCCGGGCGAGCAGCCCCACCGCGGCCAGGAGGAGGAGGCCGAGGCCGGCGAGCGCCAGCGGATGGGGGCCGGCGGCCCCGCCGGCGGCCGGCGCTGCCGGACCGGCCGGGTCCGGGCCGACCGCCGCCGACGGGTCGATCATGCCCCAGCCGTTCTCGGGGCTCGGGCTCGACCGGCCCCCCGGGTCGGCGGTGGCCTTGATCCGGCTGGCCACCTGGGCGGCATCCGACTCGGGCAGCGCGGCGCGCACCAGGGCGACGGTGCCGGCGACGTAGGCGACGGCGTACTCGGTGCCGCTGCGCGGGCGCGCCCCGGTGGCACCGACGCCGAGCGCCGGCACGTCGAGGCCGGGCGCGGTGACGTCGACCCCGCCGGCCGGGTACGCCGCGACGGGCCGCAGGTCGGGGCCGACCCCGCCGACCCGGAGCAGCCCGTCCTGCGCCTGCGCGGCGGTGCCGTCGGCGGTGGCGGCGGGGGCGACCACCACCACGTCGTGCGCCACGGCGGAGCGCACGGCCCGCGCCACGGCGGGATCGGTGAGCTTCGCGTACCCGCCCAGGGCGATGACGCGCGCGCCGGCCGAGACGGCGACCTCGATGCCGAGGGCGGTCCGCGCCGGGTCGGCGTCGGCGGTGGCGGAGACGATCCGGACCGGCAGGATGCGCGCCCCGGGGGCGACGCCCACCACCGGCCGGCCCGGACCGGTGCCGGTGTCCGCCGCGATCACGCTCGCCATCGCGGTGCCCGTGCCCAGGCAGTCGGTGTCGGCGCGGGCCTTGCCGGTGGTGAGGTCGGCACCGGGGGCGACCCGGCCGGCCAGGGCGGGCAGGCCGCCGTCGACACCGGAGTCCACCACCGCCACCAGCGTCCCGGCCCCCCTGCTGCGCGGCCAAGCCCGCGAGGGGGAGAGCGCCGCGTCGGCCCAGTCGGACCCGGTGCCGGCGGAGGCGGCGACGACGCAGGTCGAGGCACCCGCCGTGGACCGGGCCGGCGAGCCGTTCGGGGCAACCGCCGGCAGCAGGCCGTAGCGGACCCCGTCGCCGACGGCGTCCCAGGGCAGCACCAGGACCCAGCCCGCGGCCAGCCGCTGCCCGACGGCGGTGAGGGTCCGGCCGTCCGGCTGCCGACGTCCCTCGTTGAGCCGGTAGATCTCGTCGGCCCGGTCGGGATCGGCCAGGAACCGGGCGGCGAGGCCGGTCAGGTCGTCCGCCGTGCCCCGGGGCCCGGCGGTCACCGCGTAGTACTTCACGTACGCCGGGGGCGGTGCCGCCGCGACCGGGGTGACGGGGGCGACGACCAGCGCGCCGGCCGCCACGAGACAGCCCAGCGCGCGCGCCCACGAGAACCCTGCCCAGGAAACCAGCACCCGGATCATCCACCGCCTCCTCACCGCGGACGGGCGCCGGCCGGCGGGGCGCCTCGGGCCGACAACGGTCCGCCGCCGGTCACGGTTCACCGCCGGCGGCGGAAAGTTCGCCGACGGGCCCGCCGCCGGGCAGGCCGGGGGAGCCGTCGACCTCGCCGGCGGCGGCGCGGGGCGTCACCGACCAACGGGCCCGCAGCGCCCGGCCGACGACGACCGGCACCAGGCGGTGCCCGGTCAGGGCGGCGACCTGGCGGGCGAACGCCAGTTCGGGGCCGGACAGGCCGCCGGTGAGCACCACCCCGACGCCCTCGGGCAGGCCCGCCTCGTCGGTGGGGAAGTCCGGCCGGCGTACGCAGCCGTCGGGCAGGTCGGCGCCAAACAGGTCACCGACGACGGTGACCCTGTGCCCGGCGGCGTGCACCTGCTCGGCCAGCTCCCGGGCATACCGGCTGGCGGTGCCGGGCGGGCCGGTCACGGTGAACACGTCCGGGACGCCGGCCAGGTCGACCCAGAGCGACCAGCCCTGCCGGTCGCCCAGCCGCACCGGGAGTCGCATCGCCGGCCGGGGGCGCTCCGGGGCGTACCAGGCGTAGCGGGTCTGTCCGGCGCCCGGTGCCGCGCCGCTGACCCGGACCGTCAGGGTGCCGGCGGCCGAGATCACCTCGGTGCGCAGGTCGCCGTCCGTGTCGGGCGGGGGTTCTGTCGTGGTGGGTCGGGGCGCCGCCGGCGGCTCGGCAACGGCGGTGACCTCCGCCGTCGGCGGCTCGGCCGTGTCGGCGTCGTCCGCCGTGGGCGGCTCGGCCGTGTCGGCGTCGTCCGCCGCCGGGGCCGCGGTGAGCGCGAGCCGGGGCGGGCGGGCGGGCAGGGCGCGGCGGCGTCGGGCCCGTCGGCGTACCCGGGTGGCTCGGCGGGCCCGGGCGGCGAGGAGCAGGGCCGCGAGGAGCAGGGCGACGACGGCGAGTCCGGCGCCACCGGCGAGATGGCCGGGCCGGCGCGGCGGGGCCGGGTCCGGTCGTGCCGGGGTGGCCGTGGCGGCGACGGTCGGGACCGCGCCGGTGCGCACGCCCGGCCCCCGGGCGTCGGCCGGCAGCTCCAACACCCAGCCGGGACGCAGCTCGGCGGGGTCGGTCAGGCGTCCGCCGTCGGGCTGGGGCCGGTCCCGGTTCAGATCGAAGATCTCCCGGTACCGGTCGCCGCTGCCGAGGGTGCGCGCCGCGATCTGGTAGAGGTACTCCCGCTGACCGGCCACCGGTGGGCCCACCACGTAGTACCTCCCGCTCGCCGCCGCGCCGGGAGACGGCGCGGCCCCGGCCGGGGCGGGCGGCGGCACGAGCGCGGCCAGGAGCGCCACCGCCGCGACGAGGGCACCGCGCCGCAGGGGGCGCCCGTCGGCACCGCGCCGGTTGGCTGAGTCCTCCGGTGGCCGGCTGCCGCCGGCAGCGGTCGGGAAAAGCACGCGCACCTTCCTCCATCCGGGCCGAGCGGAGCCCGTCGTGGGCCTGCGGGCCTACAACGGCGGCGGCCGGCGATCCGTTCAGCGCGGCCTGCCGCGAACCGCCCGCCGGTTTGCCGAATCGCAATCGGGGGGACATCGGGTGTCCCGGGTGGACGCCGTAGCCTGGGCGGGATCGCGATCATCGCCTGGGAGGTAGCGCTGTCCCGCCCGCTTCCGGTGACGAGGCGCCGGCGGGCCCGGCGGGCCCGTCTCCTGCCCGGCCTCCTGCTGTGCTGGCTCTGCATCCTCGCCTCGACCGTGGTCGTGGCGGTGCCTGCGGCGGCCACGCCCGCGCCCGCGTCCAGCGCCGGCAGCGCCGCGCCGAGCGCGCCGGCCCCGCCGGGCCGCGACGTCGCACCCGGCGGGTTCGTGAAGTACGTGGTGGTCCGCGCCGAGCAGGGGCGGGTCGACCACCTCTGGGAGATCGCGCTGCGGGTCCTCGGCGACGCCCAGCGCTACCTGGAGATCTTCGCCCTGAACAAGGGACGGGTCCAACCGGACGGCATCCCCGTCACCGACCCCGGCGTGCTGCGCCCGGGGTGGATCCTGGTGCTGCCGTGGGACGCCGTCGGCGCCGAGGTGGGTTACGGTCCGCTGCCGGCGTTCACCCCGGCGAGCCCGACGCCGTCGAAGGGGTCCCGCCCGACCGCCGCGCCGAACAGCGACGTGGTCTGCACGGTGGCGTCGAAGCGGCGGGTCACCGGGGTGCCGTGGGCGCAGCTGCGGTTGACCCCGGAGGTCGCGTGGACGCGCGGCAAGGGGGCGGGGGTCTCGGTCGCGGTCATCGACTCCGGTGTGGACGGCACGCTGCCGGCGCTGGGCGGCCGGGTGCGCCCCGGTGTGGACGCCGCCGCCGGCACCGGCGAGGGATCGCGGGGGGACCGGGACTGCACGGGACACGGCACCGCGATGGCCGGCATCGTCGCCGCCGCCGCGCAGCGGGGCACCGACTTCGTCGGCGTCGCCCCGGAGGCCACCATCGTGCCGGTGAAGATCGGGGTGAGCGGCGGGGTGGCGGACTCGGCGGACCTGGTGACCGCGCTGCGGGTGGCGACGGCACAGCGGGCCGGGGTCGCCATGGTCGGCGCGTCGGTGGACACGACCGACAAGCGGGTGGTGGCGGCCCTGCGCGCGGCGGTCGACCGGGGAACCACCGTGGTGGTGGCCGCCCCGGCGGCGACGGCGGCGAAGGGCGCGGCCCTGCCCGAGGGGGTGCTGCGGGTCGGCGCGGTGGGCCCCGACGACCGGCTGACCGAGGTGTACCGGCCGGGCGAGGTCGACGTGGTGGCGCCCGGCGTGGACGTGGTGAGCCTCGGGATCGGCTCGGGCGAGGTGGAGGGCAGCGGCACCGACTACGCCGTCCCGTTCGTCGCCGGGCTGGTGGCGCTGGTGCGCTCCAGCGAGCCACGGCTCGGCGCGGCCGAGGCGGCGGCCCGGGTCACGGCCACGGCCGACGGGGCGGCGGCGGGTGCCCGCAGCCAGCGCGACCGGGAGTACGGCTGGGGCATGATCAACCCTGCGGCGGCGGTGAACGCCAAGCCGGCCGGCGTCACCGCCACCGTCGAGCGGCGGAGCCCGGCCGGCGCGATCGCCGCGCTGGTGGCGATCCTCGCGCTCGCCGCCCTCGCCGTCGGCCTGCGCCTGCGCCGCCGCCCCTGACCGCCGCCGCACCCGGCCGCACCCCGCCGTCCCTGACCGGCGCCGCCCCGGCCCCGTTGCGCGCCGCGCGGGTGCCGCGCCCAGTGGTCAGGGCGCGGGCTCGACGTACGCGGTCTGGATCATCCGGTGCCCGCGCCGGGTCAGCACCATGGCCCGGCCGGGCGGCAGGTGTCGACCCTTCACCCCGCCGAGCAGCGGCCCCTCCGTCGGTGGGCAGGACAGGGCGAGGTCCGGGCTGTTGGCCTCCTGGAGCCGGCGCAGCAGCGGATCCATCGACATCCGCATGAGGTTCGCGGTGCCCCGCACCACCACCATGTGCAGGCCGATGTCGGTGCCGTGCGGCACGTACGGGATCAGCGGTTGCAGGGGGTTGTCCTGCCCGGCGAGCATCTCGAAGTCGTCGACCAGCACGAACAGCCGGGGCCCGGTCCACCAGTCGCGGCGGCGCAGCTGCTCGGGGCTGATGTCCTTGCCCGGCAGGCGTCCCTTGAGACCGGCCACCGCGTCGGCGATGGTCTCCCGGGTGGCATCGGCCGAGACCGAGTAGCCGAGGCGGTAGTCGTCCGGGATCGTGTCGAACAGCTGCCGCCGGTAGTCGACGACGAGGATCCGCGCCTCGGCCGGGGTGAACCGGCCGACGATCATCCGGGCCAGGTGCCGCAGCAGGTTGGTCTTGCCGCTCTGGCTGTCGCCGAGCCCCGTCAGGTGCGGCAGCTCCGCGAAGTCGTGCCAGTACGGCTGCAGGTCGGTCTCGTCCAGGCCGAGCGGCACCCACAGGTCCCCCTCGGCGGGCGGGAGGTCGGCGGCGGGCAGCACCGCCGGCAGGGTCCGCACGGGCGGTGCCTCCGGCCCGGGCCAGAACTCGGCGACCGTGGCGGCCAGTTCCCGCGCACCCTCGGCCGAGCTCGCCGGGTCCGGGTTGCCGTCGATGCGCGGCAACGCCCCCAGGAAGTGCAGCTTCTCCGGCGTGAGCCCATGGCCCGGGGCGCGCGGCACGGTAGCGGCCAACCGCAGGTCGATGGCGGAGTCGACGGCGTCGCCGAGGCGCAGCTCCAGTTTGATGCCGAGCTGGTCGCGCATGCTGTGGTGCACCTCCGACCAGCGGGCCGCGCTGACGATCAGGTGCACCCCGAAGTTGAGGCCCCGGGCTGCGATCTCGCGCAGCGAGACCTCCAGCGGCTCGAACTCCTGCCGCAGCGTGAACCAGCCGTCGACCACCAGGAACACGTCGCCGTACGGGTCGTCGGCGATCCGGCCCTCGGCCCGCAGCCGCCGGTAGGTCTGGATGCTGTCGATGCCCTGCTCGGCGAAGCGCCGCTCCCGCCGGGTGATGAGGCCGGTGACCTCGGTGACGGTCCGGCCGACCCGGTCGGTGTCGAGCCGGCCGGCGACGCTGCCCACGTGGGGCAGCCCGGCGACGGTGCCCAGGGTGCCGCCGCCGAAGTCCAGGCAGTAGAACTGCACGTCGGTGGGGCGGTGGGTCAGCGCGAGCGCGCAGATCAGCGTCCGGATCAGGGTGCTCTTGCCGCTGCGGGTGCCGCCGGCGACCCCGATGTGTCCGCCCACCCCGGACAGGTCCACGGTGAGCAGGTCGCGCAGCTGCTCGTAGGGCTTGTCGATGAAGCCGAGCGGGACGACCAGCCGGCCGTTGCCGGGCCAGTCCGTGGCGACCAGCCCGAGGTCGGGGTCGGGCGCGAGGGCCGGCAGGAGACTGTCGAGGGTGGGGGAGTCGGCCAGCGGCGGCAGCCAGACCTGGTGGGCCGGCGGCCCGGAGTCGACGAGCTGGTCGGTGACGATCGAGAAGACGGCCCGCGCGGCGGGCGTCTCCGGCTCGTCCTGCGGCGGGGCCGGCTCGTCCCGCGGTGGGGCCGGCGTCTCGACCGGCACGAGCTCCAGCCCGTAGGGCACCACCTGCCGCTGGACCACCTCCTGCCGGGCCCGGCTGCGGCGCGGGCGGTACTCCCCGGAGACGTAGGCGGCCTTGAACCTGATCAGGGTGGAGACGTCCATCCGCAGGTACCCGTTGCCCGGCGCGGCCGGCAGCTCGTACGCGTCGGGCACCCCGATCACCGACCGCGACTCCATCGCCGAGAAGGTCCGCAACCCGATCCGGTACGACAGGTGCGACTCCAACTGCCCGATCCGGCCGTCGTCGACGCGCTGGCTGGCCAGCAGCAGGTGCACCGCGAGCGACCGGCCGAGCCGTCCGATCATGACGAACAGGTCGATGAAGTCGCGGTGCGCGGCGAGCAGCTCGGAGAACTCGTCGACGACCACGAAGAGGGTGGGCAGCGGGTCGAGCGGCGCACCGCCGGCGCGGGCCTTCTCGTAGTCGAGCACCGAGCTGTAGCCGCCGGCCGCCCGCAGCAGCTCCTGGCGGCGCACCAGCTCGCCGTGCAGGGCGTCGCGCATCCGGCCGACCAGCGACGCCTCGTCGGCCAGGTTGGTGATCACCGCGGAGGTGTGCGGCAACCGGTCCAGGCCGAGGAACGTGGCCCCGCCCTTGAAGTCGACCAGGACGAGGTTGAGCGTCTCCGAGGAGTGCGTGACGGCCAGCGCCAGGACCAGGGTGCGCAGCAGCTCGCTCTTGCCCGACCCGGTCGCGCCGATCAGCATGCCGTGCGGCCCCATCCCGCCCAGCGCGGACTCCTTGATGTCCAGCTCCACCGGGGCGCCCGTGGCGTCGACCCCGATCGGCACCCGCAGCCGCGCGTCGGGGGCGCGCCGCCCGCGCAACGCGGCCAGGTCCAGCCGTTCCAGGTCGGGGATGCCCAGCAGCGTGCCGAGGTCGAAGTCGGCCTTCATCGGCTCGGGGGCGAGCTCGGTGCTGACCGCCAGCCGGTAGGGCGACAGGAGCCGGGCGACCGTCCGGGCCCGCGCCGGGCCGAGCAGGTCGGGGGCGGCGAGCACCTGCCGGGTCTCCTGGCCGACCCGGTCCCGGCCGAGCATGGTCAGCGCGTCGACGGTGACCTCCAGGTTGAGGATCCCCTTCCCGGTGGCGACCGGCGGGTCGTCCAGGTCGACGAAGACGGCGTTGCGGTAGCCGCCGGCGGTGAGCCGGTGCCCGGCCGGCACCCGGCCGCCGTCGCGGACGACCACCACGTACGGCTCGTCCCGGTCGGCGGTGGCCCCCGGCTCGTACCGGGGGCGGCCGGTGAACTCCGCGCCGAGGAGCCGTTCGAGCCGCTCTATCCCGTCGGCGGCGAGCCGCAGACCGCCCGCGGCGTCCTGCTCGGCGGGATGCTGGGCGTGCGGCAGCCACTTGGCCCACTCCCACGCCGCGAGCCCGTCCGGCCCGACGCAGAACGCCACCCGGACCTCCTCGGGCGCGTGCAGCGTGCCGAGCTGGGCGAGCAGCGACCGCAGCAGGGCCCGGGCCAGCGCCCGCTCGCCGGTGACCCGGATCTCGGCGAAGCCCGGCAGGAACAGCGCCACCGGCTGGTCCGGCAGGGTGCTGTACGCCCTGATGAACCGGCGCAGCGCCTTGGCCGCCACCGGTTCGAGGTCCTCGACGGGCTTGGTCTGCATCGGGGCGATCCGCACCGCCAGCCGCTGCTCGCCGGTGCCGACGCGGACCTCCAGGAAGTCCGGGTGGGTGGGGCGGCGCTCCCAGCGCCGGGTGGTCATCGCCAGCGACCACAGCGACGCCGGGTCGGGGTGCCGCCAGAGGCTGGACGCGCGCTGCTCGACCGCGAACCGGCGCACCCGCCGCCGGTGCTGGGCGAGGTAGCGCAGGTAGTCGCGGCGGTCGCCGCCGTGCCGCTGCTTGCGTTCCCCGCTGCTGGCGATGATCGAGCCGATCATCACCCCGCCCATGGCCACCGCCATCATGCCGGCCATCACCCAGGTCAGCGGGCCGCGCGACGGGCCCATGAACATCAGCATCATCACGCCGGTCATGAGCGCCATCGGCAGCACCATCATGGCCTGCCGGGCGCCGTTCTGCTGCGGCTCACTCAGCTCCGGCGGCTCCTGGAGGGTCAACTCGCCGGTGGGCATCTCCGGCCCGCCGCGCCGCGCCGGTCGCCGGAACAGCACCGTCCCCATACCCGTCCCCCTCCACACCCGGCCTCGGTCCGAACCCCACAACGGAGCCGGGGCGCATTCGGGTCGATTCCTTTTCGTCGGTCCGGCGCGGGCGGTCCGCCCGGGAGCGGTCCGGAGGCGGCGCGGGCCGTGGTCGGCAGCCGGCGGGAAAGAAAAACCGGGTCGCCGTTGAACCGTCCGCCGACGGCTCCGTTGAAGGGGCCATGACTGGCACCGTGACCGAGCAGATGTGCCGGCTGGTCGTGCGTGGACCCAGCCGGCAGATCGAGGTCGCCGTCCCGGCCGGGGTCGTCGTCGCCGACCTGCTGCCGGCGCTGCTGCACCACCTCGGCGACGGGCTGGCCGACACCGGACTCGGCCACGGCGGCTGGGTCCTGCAACGGGCCGGCGCGGCCCCGCTCGACGAGGAGAGCAGCGTCGCCGCGCTCGACCTGCACGACGGCGACCTGGTCTACCTGCGTCCGCGCGCCGACCAGCTGCCCGAGGTCGACTTCGACGACCTCGTCGACGGGATGGCGACCGGGGTGCGGGACCGGCCCGGCCGGTGGCGCCCCGAGCTGAACCGGCCGATGGCGCTGGCCGTGGCCGGTCCGCTGCTCGCGGTCGGCCTGCTGGCCCTGCTCATGCCCGGCCCGGTCCCGCTGCGGTCGGCGGCGGCGCTGACGGTGGCGGTGCTGGCGCTGGCCGGCGGGGCGGCCCTGGTCCGGGCCGCCGGCGAGCGGGGCTTCGGGGTGCTGCTCGCGGTCGCCGCGACCGGCTACGCCGCGGCGGCCGGGCTCGTGCTGCCCGGGGACGCCGGCGCGGCCTGGCCGCTGGCCGTGCCGCAGGTGCTGGGCGGCACCGCCACCGCGGCGGCCGTCGCCGTGCTCGCCGCCGGCCTGCTCGGGGCGGCCACCCCGGTCTTCGTCGCCCTGGCCACCGCCCTGCTGCTGGGCGTGCTCGGCGGGGCCGCCGCCACCGCCGGCGGGCTCACCGGGGCGCAGGCCGGCGCGGTCGTGGCGGTGGCGGCGACCGCCCTGGTGCTGACGGTGCCGCTGCTCGCGTTCCGCCTCGCCGGGCTGCGCCTGGCCCCGCTGCCGACCCGGCCCGAGCACCTCCAGGAGGACATCGACCCCGAGCCCGCCGGCCCGCTGATGGACCGGGCACGGGCCGTCGACCGGCTGATGACCGCCCTGTACGCCGGTGCGGCCGCCGCGACCGCAGTGGCGCTGCTGGTGGTGGCGCACCGGGCGGGCTGGGCCGAGCTGACCCTGGTGGTGCTGGTCGCGCTCGTCTGGTCGCTGAACGCCCGGCCGATGACCAGCGCCTGGCACCGGCTGGCGCAGGGCGTACCGGCGCTGTTCGGGCTGACCGCGGCGGCCGTCGACACGCTGGCCGGCCTCGGGCCGGTGGGCCGGATCGCGGCGCTCGGTGCGCTGCCGGTGGCCGTGCCGGCCCTGCTGGTGGCCGCGCGGAGCCTGAGCGAGCGGCGGGTGACGCCGTACTGGGGGCGGGTCGGCGACCTCACGTTGACCGCGGCGGCCGTGGCCCTGCTGCCGATCCTGCTCGCCGTCCTCGGCGGGTACGGCTTCTTCCGGGCGATCGGGGGCTGACGCCGTGCAGTCCCGACGCGACCAGGTGCAGGCCCAGTCCCACCTGCTCGGCCGGCTCAGCGCCGCGCTGGTGGCCGGCGATCCGGACGGTCTGGAGACGCCGCACCGGCGCACCACCGTCGGCCTGCTCGCCGGGATCCTGGTCGCCGCGCTGGTCGCGGGGGGCTTCACCCTGTACGGCTTCTTCGCCCCCGGCGGGGCCACCGCCTGGCGGCGGGCCGGGGCGCTGGTGGTGGAGAAGGAGACCGGGTCGCGTTACCTCTTCCTGGACGGCCGGCTGCGTCCTGTGCTCAACTACGCCTCGGCGCGGCTGCTGCTCGGCGAGGACCTCGCCGTCGTCACCGTGTCGGCGAAGTCGCTGCGCGGGGTGGCGCACGGGCAGCCCGTCGGCATCGTGGGCGCCCCCGACGTGCTGCCGGCCGGTGGGCTGGCCGGTGCCCACTGGACCGCCTGCGCGCCCGCCGCCACGGACCTGGCCGGCACCGAGACGACCGCGCTCACCCTGGCCGTCGCGGCGACGGCGGACGGGACCGCGCTGCCGGCCGACCGGGCGCTGCTGGCCCGGCCGGCTGGCGACCCGGCCGCCGGCCACCTGATCTGGAACGGCCGCCGGTTCCGCCTCACCGCGCCGTGGCTGCCGGCCGTGCTCGGCCACGACGGGCCGGCGGTCACCGTGCCGGCGGCCTGGCTGGACCTGCTGCCGGCCGGGCCGGACCTGGGGCCGGTGGCCGTGCCGGGGCGCGGCGAGGCCGGGCCGGTGGTGGACGGGCAGCCGACCCGCGTCGGCCAGCTCTTCACCGCCCGGACCGCCGAGGGCTCGGAACGCCACTACCTGCTGCGCCGCGACGGGCTGGTCCGGCTCACCCCGCTGGCGTACGCGCTGCTGGCCGCCGACCCCGCCACCGTCGCCGGTTACGACGGCCGGGCGGTGGTCCCGACCCCGCTCAGCCCGGCTGCGCTGGCCCGGCTGCCCGTCGCGGCGCGGCCGCCGCTGGCCGACGAGCTGCCGGAGGTGGCGCCGACGGCGGCGTCCCGCGGCCCCGGTCTCGCCTGGTGCCTGCGGTTCGGCGCCGACGGCCGCCCCCGGGTCGTCGCGGCCCGGGCGGTGACGGCGTCCGGGACCGTCCGGGGCGGGGTCGGGGTGACCCGGACCGCGCGCACCGCCGACGCGGTGGCGGTCGCCCCCGGGCTCGGCGGGCTGCTGGTCGCCGGCCGCGGCGGGGAGCCCGGCACCGGCTACTACCTGGTGACCGACGCCGGGGTGAAGTACCCCCTCGCCGGCGGCGCGGTGGCGGAGCGGCTGGGCTACCCGCCCGCGAACGCGACCGTCGTCTCGCCGGACCTGATCGACCTGCTGCCGACCGGCCCCACCCTCGACCCGCGCGGGGTCGTCGGATGAGGCCGGCCCGGCAGGGGAGCCGGCGCCGCGGATCCGCCGCGAGCGCCCGAACCGGAAAGGAACGCACATGCCACTCGGCAATGAAGTCGACGAGCAGACCATCCGCAGCACCATCTCCGCGATGAACCAGACCGACGCGCAGTGCGACGCGGCGCAGCGCGCCGTCGACAACACCGCCAGCTTCCTGGACACCCAGTGGCGCGGGGAGGCGAAGACCGTCTTCACCAACTCCATCCAGCAGTGGCTGGAGGGGCTGAGCAAGGTGAAGCAGGGCCTGCTCGACCTGAACGTCGCGATGACCAGCCACTACCAGACCAGCGCGCAGGTGGAGCAGGACAACGCCCTCTCCGCGAGCTGGACCTGACCACCGACCGACCCATCAGGGAGGGCGACCATGCCGTCGTACGGACTCAACCCCAACGGGCTGCTGGACAGCTCGGCCGAGCTGCAGGGCGTCACCAACAGCATCCAGAACGCGATCGACGAGCTCAACACCGTCGTGCAGACGTACGTCAACGCCAACTCCGGTGACACGCGGGAGGCGTTCACCGCGGCGCAGGCCAAGTGGAACACCGGGATCAACGAGATGCGCCAGGCGCTCGCCGCCGCGTCGTCCCGGCTCGACCAGATCCACGACAACTACCGGCTGGGCGACGCGCGGGGCGCCGCGCTGTTCCAGGGCAACGTCTGACCTTCGGTGCGGCGGGCGGCACGGGGCCGCCCGCCCCCCACCTCGCGGAAAGGAGCACCCGATGCCGATCGTCATCGACGAGCCGTACATCAACCAGATCATCGCGAAGCTGAACAGCCTGCGGGACGCGGTCGACACCGCCACCTCCGGGCAGGGCCAGTACGTGTCGCAGACGCTGCGCGACCTGACCGTCTCGGCCGGCACGAGCAACTTCGAGCCGGGCAAGACCATCCGCGACCAGGTCAACAAGACCGGCGACACGCTGCTGACCCGGATGACCGGCTACCGGACCACGATGAACAGCCTCGCGGTCGGGCTGACCGAGCTGCTCGCGAACTCGGACTACGTCGAGTCGCTCAACTCGATCACCGCCGAGCGGTTCCTGGAGTACCTCCCGACCACCGGCGGCACCGGTACCCCCACCACCGGCACCCCCAACCCGACGGCGTGACCCGGTGACCGCGCCGTACCAGGACATGTCCCAGTGGACCTGGGAATCGATGCTCCAGAACGTCCTGGGCGAGGGCAAGGACGGCCCGGACGGCACCAGCGGCACCCTGCTGGACCGCAGGCTGGTGGCCGGGCCGGACGTCCGGTGGCTGCGCCTCGTCGACCATTCCGACGCCGTGACCGAGTCCTCGGAGCCGCCCGACGTCAGCGACTGGACCGACCGGACCGACTCGCTCGACGGCAACGAGTTCTTCCTCTTCCGGGTCAGCACGGTCGGCTCGCTGCGGGACGGAAAGCCGCACTACACCATCCGGAGCCAGCACATCCAGGTGAAGATCGTCTTCAGCGAGTCGCAGACCGAGGGGGCACCCTCGCCACGCGGTGCCTTCGAGACGTTCTACAAGTCCAGTGAGGGGGCGTTGCAGCGGCTGACCAGCGGGACCAACCCCGTGTTCAGCTGGAAGAGCTTCACCGACGCCGCACTGATGCTGAACGACGTGGAGAAGAACCTGGTCAGCACCGAGCGGGAGCTGAAGGCCATCCTGGACCGGGTCGGCGACGACGCGTCCGGGTTCCAGGGCAGCGCCTCCGGGGTGTTCATCGGGCTGCTGGCGAACCTGCGCCGGGACGTCCACCGGCTCGCCGTCGACATGAACGCGAACAGCGCGGACCGCGCCTGGTCAGACCAGGTCGACGACGTGGTCGACGACATGACCACCTTCCGCAACAAGATCGCCAGCTCGTTCCGGGAGTTCAGCGACCACACGTTCCAGTGGTTCAACGGCTACAACCCGACCACGCTGATCGATTCCCTGAAGAAGATCATCGCCGAGGTCAGGACGGGCAACTTCACCCAGGTCACGATCACCCTCCCGGACGCGTACGGCAACGGCACGGTGAACACCGGCACCTTCAACCTGATGACGGAGGCCGGCTGGCAGGCGGTCGACAACCTGGTCAAGGGGGCCTGGCTCGGCCAGTTGCGTGAGCTGGACGCCACGATGCGCGCCGAGCTGGCGCGGCTGACGACCAGCCTGCGCGCCGTCACCCACCTGGTGAGCGTCATCTCGCCGCCGCCGACCCGCGGCAACACCGACACCACCCCGCCGCCGGGGGGCACCCCCGACATCGGCGGGCCGGACCTGAACGGCGGCGGTGGCCCCGACCTGAACGGCGGCGGCGATCTCGGCCTCGGTGGCGGCGGTGACCTCGGTCTGGGTGGCGGTGGCGATCTCGGTCTGGGCGGTGGCGGTGACCTCGGGCTCGGTGGCGGCGGCGATCTCGGTCTGGGCGGCGGTGGGGACCTCGGCCTGGGCGGCGGCTCGGGCCTCGGCCTGGGCGGCGGCGATCTGGGCCTGGGTGGCGGTTCCGGTCTGGGGCTGGGCGGGGGTAGTGGATCGGGCGGTCTGGGCCTCGGTGGCGGCGGCGATCTCGGCACCGGCGGGCTGGGCGGCGTCGGCGGCGGCATCGACTGGGACGACCTGCTCGGCGGCGGCACCGGGTCGGGCTCGGGCGGCGGCGGCCTCGGTGGCGGGATCGGTGGGGGCCTGGGCGGCGGTGTCGTCCCCGGCCTGCCCCCGGGACTGGGCGGCTCGGGCGGTCTCGGCGGTGTCAAGGGCGGCGGGGCGGGCGGCCTCGGCGACGACACGACCAACCCGTCGGCGCAGTTCCCGACTGACGTGGACGGCGTCGACGTCGGCAACCTGGGCGGCGGGTCGCCGGGCGAGTCCTCGACCAGCGGGATGGCCCTCGGCAGCGAGCTGGCCGCGTTGCTCGGCGAACCGGCGGGCCTCGAGACCGCCGGCAGTGGGGCGCGCGGCGCGGACTCCGCGACCTCGGCCGCCGGTGGGTTCCCGATGATGCCGCCGATGGGCGGCATGGGCGGCATGGGCGCGGGCGGCCAACAGGGGGAAAAGGACCGTGAGCGCAAGACCTGGCTGGAGGAGGACGAGGACGTCTGGGGCACCGACCCGGACTGCGGGATGGCCGTCATCGGCCGGGCCGAGCAGTCCGAGGAGCCGGCCACCACGGCACCGGCCGCGCCGCGCAGAACCGGCGGGCCGCTCGGTCCCACCCGGGCGACGGGACGTCGCCGTGGCTGACCGTCGACCCGGGCGGGCCGCGCGGTGACCGCCCCGAACCAGGAGTTCGCCGGCTGGACCTGGGAACGGATGCTGCGGGACGTCCTCAACGAGGGCCGCGACGGCGCCGACCAGTTCAGCGGCACGCTGATCGACCGCAACCTCGTCGCCGGCCACGGGGTCACCTGGGTCCGGTTCGTCGAACGGCGTACCCAGGAGCTGGACCGGGGCACTCGCCCCACCGTGGAGCCGGGGGACCGTGAGCTGATCGGCTACCGTCGGGTCGGTCCCGGGGTGGACGACCCGCAGCGGGATCTCTGGGAGATCGTGCGGGGTCACATCACCTTCTGGGAGGGGGCCGGCGGACCGCCGCCGAGCACCGCGTTCGACAGCTTCTACCGGGCCAGCGTCAACGCCCTCACCCGGCTGTACGCCGGCACCAACGGCTGGTTCAGCGAGCGCAGCTTCACCGACGCCGGCAACCTGCTCTGGCGGGTCGAGCAGACGCTGCTGACCACCGCCGCCGAGCTGCGGGTGCTGCGCGACGGGATCAGCGGGGCCGGTTCCGGGTTCGACGGGTCGGCGTCGGCGGTCTTCGTGGCGGCGTTGAACTCGCTGCACGCGGACATCGACCGGCTCACCCGGGACATGAACGCGACGAACGACGCCAACGCCTGGTCGGACCGGGTCTTCGAGCAGTCGAACGACTTGCTGATGTTCCGCGAGCGGATCAACGACGCCTGGCGGGTCTTCAGCGACCACACCCACGAGTGGTACAACACGTACCATCCGGCCGCGTTGTTCAGCACGGTCCGCAGCATCCTCGAACAGGTCGACCAGGGCAGCCTGAACGCGGTGCTGGTCACCGTGCCGGACACCTACGGCACCGGCTCCAACAGCGGCACGTACGACCTCACCACCGCCGCCGGGTGGGCCGATCTCGACGTGCTGCTCCGCTCCGCCTGGCTGCGGCAGCTCGTCCTGCTCGACATGCAGATGCGGACCGCGCTGGGCCAGCTCGTCGCCGCGTTGCGCCAGACCAGCGGGATCGTCAACCGGTTCACCGGTCCCCCCGGCGGCGGGCAGTCCCCGCCGCCCCTGGAGGGTTCCTCGGACGGCCCCACCGACGGCCCGCCCCGCGACGAGGTGCGGTTCACCAGCACCCAGTTCGGCGGCACCGGCTTCGACGGGCCCGACGGCACCGGGGGCGGCGGGCCGGACGTGACGTTCTCCTCCTCGGGGGCCGGCGGGACGGGGAACGTCCTGGCCGGCGGGCCGGCGGCCATCGGTGCGGTCGGCGCGCTGGGCGGCGGCGGATTCGGCGGGGCGGGCATCGGGTCCGCCCTCGGCGCGGCGAGCCTGGCCGGCGGCTCCGGCGGCCTCGACACCTCAGGCGTGGCCGGCGACGGCGTCGGCGCGTTCGGTGCTGTCGGGCGTACCGGCATCGGCGGGTGGGGCGGCGGGGCGCTGGCCGGAGTGGGGGGCCTGGCCGGCGGCGTCGGCCCGGTGATCGGCGGACGGGCCGGCGGCGGCGTTGCGGACGCCGACCGCCGCTCCGGCGGCGCGCTGGGGAACTGGGCCGACGGCGGCGTCGACATCGGCGACCTGGCCGACGCGCCGGTCGCGGTCGCGCCCGGCGCGGCCGTCGGTGGTTCCGCCGTCGGCCGGGAACTCGCCGCCCTGCTCGCCGGTCCGCCCGGCGGCGTCGGCGGCGCGGGGTTGCCCGGTGGTACGGGGTCCTCCGGCGGCGTCGGGGGCGCGGGGTCCCCCGGCGTGGCGGGCGGCGGTGCCGGGGCACCCGGACCGCCGGGTTCCGGCCGACCCGCCGGGCCTCCGCTCCTGCCGGCGATCGGCGCGCCGGTGAGCCGGGCGGGCGGCGACGACGCGCGGCGCAGCACCCGGTTGACCGAGGACGACGAGGCATGGGGGGCCGACCCGACGTGCACGGCGGCCGTGGTCGGCCGGACCGATCCGCCGAGGCGGCAACCGGTGGCGGCGCCGGTCGACATGGCGCAGGCACCGGCCGTCGGCCCGGTGGTCCACGGTCGGGAGCACGCGCGCGGCCAGGGCTGACATCCGGCGACACCGAACGGCGGGCGACCGCCGCCGGTGACCCCACGAGACAGAGACGAACCACGGGAACCAGGAGGTGAGGACATGTCGAGTCCGTTGTCCAACCAGGTCGAGCAGGCGCTCGCCGAACTCGAACGGCAGAAGGCCGCGATCGACGAGATCCAGGGCGACCTGCACACCGCGTACAGCACGGTGACCGCGAAGAACCGGGCGGTCGCGGTCACCGTGGACAGCCGGGGAACGGTCACGGCGATCAAGTTCCCGACCTCGGCGTACCGGTCGATGGCCGGCCCGGAGCTGGGCGAGCTGCTGGTCGACACGATCGGGTCGGCCCGGGACGAGGCGCTGGCCCGCACCGTCGCCGCGTTCGAGTCGCTGCTCCCCGCCGGGCTGCCCATGATCGACCTGTTGACCGGCGAGGCCGACCCCGAGCGCGGCCCGCTGCCGATGGACCGGCTGCTCGCCGAGGTGTTCCGCGTCGCCGAGCCGGACGACGCCCCGGTGCCGCCGCCCGCGACGGGTGCCCGCTGATGGCCCCGGCGACCGGGCCGATCGGCGCCGACACCGGCCGGCTGACGAACCCGAACTTCGACCCGTTCACCGAGGAGCTGGACCGGGTCCAGCGGGCGTTGCGGCGCAGCGACACCGACCATCCCGGACTCGTCGGCGAGCCGTACGCCGACATCGACGAGATCGTGGCGAACCTGCCGAAGGCGGCGCTCGGCGCGGATCTCATCCAGCTCCTGGGCGCGGTGCCGCAGGGCTACCAGGACGACCTGCGGAAGCTGGGGCAGATCCTGGCCAACGTGGAGGCGACCAACGCCGACATGGCCGGCGGGGTCAACAACGGCCGGCACTCCTAGCGGCCGGCAGTGGTTCCCGCCGCGGGCGGGCAGCGGTTCCGTGACACCTGACAGCGGCACGACGACGAGGGGTGGTCTCCGGTGGCGATCGAGGTTTCGGCCGAGCTGGCCAACTTCCTACGCTTCCTGATCGGGGAGAAGTTCCCGAGGGCCGACGAGACCAACCTCTTCGCCACCGCCGAGGAGCTGCGCCGGGCCGCCGAGCAGGTGGCCGCATCGAGCGAGACGTTCGGCGACGGGGTGCGGGCGTACCGGGCCGGGGTCAACGGGCAGGCCGAGGACTCCTTCGTCGACACGATGGAGCGCTACGTCCTGCACAGCCCGGGCTACCTCGGCCTGGTGTCGAAGTACACCAACCGGATGGGCGACAGCTACCGGGGCACCGCGACCGAGGTGCAGTACGCCAAGCTGATGATCATCGCCTCGCTGCTCGCGCTGATGCTGGAGCTGCTGGCGGCCCTGGCGATCGCCTGGATCAACCCGGCCGCCGCCCTGGCCCGGCTGGCGGTCGGCCGGGTGATCATGCGGATCATCTTCCAGAACGTCACCACCCGGGTCCTGTTCCAGGTGGCCATGGCGCAGGCCGTAGGGATCGGTCTGCAGACGGTGATGGACCGGCTGGTGCAGCTCTACCAGATCCGCAACCACACCCGGGACGGCTGGAACGACGAGCTGACCCGCGCCGCCGCCGAGGTCGGCTCGCTGGGCGGCGCGGTCGGCCTCGGCCTGGGCGGGCTCATGCAGGGCCTGGAGCGGCTGGCCCGGTCGACGAACGTGGGCCGGCGGGTCGGGCTGTCGGCATCGTCGAACACCCCGGACCCGCACGGGTTCCGGCCCGGCGAGGCGGCCCAGGAGGTCCTCAACGAGGGCGTCAGCGAGTGGCTGACCGAGTTCCTCTACAACGGCATCACGACCGGCGAGTGGGACGCCGACGGGGCGGCCGTCGTCGCGGGCGCGATGTCGGGGCTGGCGAGCGTCGCCGGCTCGGCCATCGGGCACGAGTTGCGCAAGACGACCGGAGGCGACCGGGACCGGACGGCGAAGTCGTCGGCGTTCCCCGAGGAGAAGCCGCCGACGCTTCCGGAGAAGAAGCCGTCGACGCCCCCCGGTGCGGTCGAGGAGCCGCCGCCGGCGTACGACCCGGTCCGCCTGCCGGCCTACGACGGCCCGCCGTCGTACGGCGACGCGGTGGCCGCCGTGCCCGGCGTGGGCGCCGCCCTGACCGGGGCGGGCGGCAACGGCGCCGGCGGCACGACGCCGGGCGGTGCCGGCCGGGGCGGGGCGGGCACCGGTGCCGGCGGGAGCGGTGGGGCCGGGCCGGCGGCCCGGACGGGCACCGGAAGCGGCCCCGTCGAGGTCGACGCCGACGCGGCCGGGCGGGCCGCCGGGGGGCCGACGCCGCCCGGGGAGCCGACCGGCCCGGAGCCGGTGGACCCGACGGCCCTCGCCGCCGGAGGCACCGCCGGCCTGTCGACCCCGCCCGGCCTGTCCACCGCGCCCGGGATGGCTGCGTCGGCGGGCCCGCCCGCGTCCCCACCCGGCCTGCCCGCCTCGTCCGGCCCGGCCGCCGGTCAGCCGGGCGCGGCCGGCGGCGCGCTCTCCGGCACCCGAGCCGGCGGGCCCGGGCCGGTCCCGGCCGGCGCGGCGGAGGCCGGAGCCGGCGGGCCGGCGGGTGGTGGGCGGACGTCCGGGGCCGAGCCCACCGCGCCGGGCCGATCCGCTTCCGGCTCCTGGGCGGGCGGGCCGCAGCCGGTCGGCGGGTCGGCACCCGGGCCGCAGCCGGTGACCGCCCCGGCGTCCGGTGCGTCGTCGGCACCCGGGCCGCAGCCGGTGTCGGTGGGCGAGGTGACCGCGACCGGCGGCCCCGTCGTCGGCCGCCAGGCGGCCCTGGAACAACGCCTGACCGGGGTGCTGCCGCCCTACGACGGCACGGCCGCGGACTGCGTGGTCCGGCTGGCGGCCGTGGTCGACGAGTTCTCGGCGGCGCCCCGGGCGGCCCGGGTGACCCGGGACGACGCCACGCTCGACCCGGCGCGCCCGGAGCGGGAGCTCGCCGCGCGGCTCGGCGTCGACTGGCAGCCGGTCGCCGACTGGGCGCAGGTCGTCGGCCGGGTCGGCGAGGCCGGACCGAACGCGGTGGCGGCGGTGCTGGTGGAGCCGCCGAACGCCCCCCGCCACGCCTTCGCCCTGGTCAACGACGGCGGCGAGCTGTTCTGGGTGGAGACCCAGGCGCCGCCGGAGCGGCGGGTCCGGCCGGTCGGCAAGCCGCCGGAGCTGCCGGTGGGTGCCCAGGTCATCGTGCTGGACGGGCAGGGCACCCCCGTGCCGGCGACACCGGAGGACACGGCGACCGTACGGGCGCTGGTGGACCCGGCCACCAGCGCCCGGTACGGCAGGTCCCGCCCGGAGGCGGCGCCCCCGGCACCCGCCGTGGCGAACCCGGCCCCACTGGACCCGCCTCCACTCGGTCCGGCTTCGCCAAACCCGGCCCGGCCGGACCCGCGCGAGGCGGCGGTGCCGCCGGTGGCGGAGCGCACGAACGCCGCGCCGGTCGACCCGGTGGTCGCCGCGCCGGTCGAGCAGGTCGCCGCCTCCTCATCGGACCTGCCGGCCGACCTGGTGCGGGTGCCGGCGGACGGGCGCTGCCTGCTCTACGCCGTCCTCACCTCGTCCCCGGGGCTGGTGGCGCACCGGCTGGCCCGGGCCGGGCTGCTGTCGCCTGAGCTGCGGAGCTGGCTGGCCGACACCGACGACGTTCGGGCGGCGATGAGCCGGCACGCCGAGGCGTACTCCACCGACCTCACGCCGGTGCCCGAGGGCTCCCCGCCGGACCTCGTGGCCGCCGCCCTGGCCACGCTCGTCGCCCAGTATCTGACCACCCACCGGGACACCCTGCCGGCCCTGATCCCGGCGGTCCGCTTCGCGCTGGCCGACCGGGAGCGGGAGAACCCGGACCCGGTCTCCCGGGCGGCCCGGCTCGCCGAGCTTCGCCGGCACGACCCGGCCCTGACCGAGGTGGCCGACGACGAACTGTTCGCCACGTACCTCGACAGGTATGCCGGCCATTCCGGGCCGTTGACCGACGACGAGTTCGGCGTGTTGCAGGAAGCGGTGGCCGACTGGTCGAACTCCTGGGTGGAACCGGTCGGCACGGCCATGCTGCCGCTGCTGGCGCACGCCCTCGACCTGCCGCTGAGCGTGCGCGGCCGCAGCGACGGCCGTGAGCGCGTGGTGTACGGGCCACTGGACGAGGCCCCGGTGACCGTCTACCACAACGGCAGCCACTACGACGCCTCGTCGGTCAACCCGGCGGTCACGGACGTCCCCGACCTCCCCGTACTTCCCGACGCGGATCTCGACGGCGTCTTCGGGCCCGCGGTGCGGTCGGCCCGCATCACGCCCGGCGAACGCGACGATGCCGGTGACGTACGGCTGAATCCGCTCTGGTACCGGCTGGCGGACTTCCCGGCCCACCTGCTCGACCCGGCGCGGGCCCGCACCTGGCTCTACGTGGTGGCCGAGGACGGCGAGGTCTACCTCGGCGCCGCCGACGCCGCCGCGGCGATGCGGCAACGGGACTTCCGGGCCCTGCTGGCGGGCATGCGGCAGCACGATCCGGAGCTGACCGCCGAGCGGCTGCGCGAACAGCTCGGCGGCCAGGGCCACGCCGGCCTCGCGGTCGGCTTCGACGCGCGGGGCCGGGCCATCGAGCGGCACGCGCGGGTCGGCGGCGAACTGACCTGGAACGAGTCGGCGCGGCGCTGGCAGGTCACCGACCGGTCGGCGCAGTTCATGGGCGCGGCCCGTCCGGCGGCGACCCCGGACGAGGTCCAGGGCTGGTTGGGCAACGTCGCGACGGCGGTCGGCGGCCGGTTCGACCGGGCCGTCGTCCCGGTCCGGCACACCCCCGACGAGGACGCCGGCCCGCCGGACCCGGTCACGGTGGACTTCGCCCCGGGCGAGCGGGCGGTCGGCAACGGCCGGCGGGCCGAGCTGGACCTGTTCGTCGACCAGGCGGTCGCGCAGGTCCGCCGCGCGTGGGAGTCCGACCGGCCCCGGGTGGTGCGGATCCGGATCGAGGGCGGCGGCAACGGCACGGGGCGGCTGCGGCTGTGGGCCGGCCGGACCGGCCGGAAGCGGGCCGCCTCGCTGGCGGAGCTGGTCGCCACAAAGGTGGCGGCGCAACTGAAGGCCGAGGGCATTCCTCCGGGGATGGTGCGGATCGAACAGACCAGCCGGGGCGCCGGCCGGTCCAAGAGCCCCGGCGGCCTGCGACGCCCGACGACGGCCCAGCAGCGCCGCCGGGCGGTGCTCTGGACCGAGCCGGGGGCCGAGTTCACCAGCCGCAGCCCCCGCCGGGACACCGCGCGGGCCGACCGTACCGGCCGGGACCGGCGTCGGCTGCGCGCCTCCGCCCCGGCCGGCCGGTCCGGCCGGCCCACCCCGGGCCGGCTGCGGCGCAAGCCGGACGGGACGTGGTGGATCGGCGACGGTCAGGTGGTGACGCACGACGTCCCCGGCCGACCGGGGAGCATCGCCCTGCTGTCGCACCGGGAGTGGAACCGGCTGGCCGGGGACCCGCGGCTGCCCGATGTGACCGACGCCGTGACGGTGCTGGTGCACGGGGCCGGCGAGCGGTTCCGGGTGCCGCTGCGCCACCCGGACGGCAGCACGAGCGAGGCGAAGCTGACCGTCGACGACCTGCACACCCTGCTGGATTCGCCCGAGCGCGACGGCCAGCGGCTGGCGCTGCTCTCCTGCGCGGCCGGTCGGATCGGCGCACGGTCGGTGCAGCGCCTGGCCGACCTGCGCGACACCGACGTGTTCGCCCCCGAAGGTGACCTGGTCGTGGAGGCCGGGCCGGCGGGACACCTGCCGCTGTCGGTCGACGGCCGGCCGTGGGCGCTGTTCGTGCCCGACGGCACCGGGGCGTGGGACGTGGTCAACGACGAGATCGTCGACCCGGACCAGCCGGACGCGACGGTCGCGGTGCCCTTCGCCGGGTACGCCAGCCGGGCCGACGCCGCCGACCCGGCCGGCGTACGGCTGACCAACGCGCCGCTGCCGCCGACCCGGTGGGACCGGGTCCCCATCGTCGGGGACGGACTCTGCCTGCTCAGCGCGGTCGCCGTCGCGGTGCCCGAGGCGATGGCCGGCATCGCGGGCATGCCGGCGGACGCGGTGGACCGGCTGCTGCGGGTACGCCGCTCGCGCCGCCACGACGTCGATCTGAGCGACATCGACGCGGCGTTGCGCGAGGAGGTCCGGCGGCGGGTGGCCGACCCCTCACCGACGATGACCGAGTTGTTCGACCACGTGGCCACGACCTGGCTCTTCCCGGCGGGGCACGACGTGCAGGCCACCCTGCTCGACGTGGTCGACACCTGGGACTGGCGGCGACCGCTGCCCGTCGAGGACGGTGGGGCGGCCGGTGGCCGGGCCGGCGACGTGCTGCCCCTGGTGATCGGCGCGGCGCTCGGCCGGCCGGTGTGGCAGGGGCGGCTCGACCCGCCGTCGGCCACGGTGCTGTGGCCGGACGGCGCGGGGGAGCCGGTGCAGCTGCTCTACAACGGACGCGACCACTACGACGCGTGGGTTCCCACCGCCCTGGCCGGTCCGGACGACGGCGGCCGGTCCGTCGAGACGGGCGACAACGAGAAGGGGCCCGGGTGGCAGGGGGTGCTGCGCACCCCGAAGCAGCGGGGCGTGCTGTGGCCGGGGGAAGACGACGACCAGCCCGTGCCGGTGACCACGCTCATCCGACAGGTCGACGCGGTCGACCTGCCCGGCGAACACCTGCTCGTCGTGCTCGCCGACGGGCAGTACGCCCTGCTGTTCGGCGAGCGCGTGCCACCCGGGGCGGTGCTGGACGCCGTGTTCGCGGGCGGTCCCTCCGGCATCCGGTGGACCCCGGCCGTGGCCGTCGACCCCCGTGCGCCGATGGTGCTCACCGTGGTCAGTGACGACGACGCCCACGCGGTGGCGTTCGGTCGCTCCGTCGAGCGGGAGCTGCGACGCCGGCTGGACGGGGGGTGGGCAGCGCCGACCCACCTGAGCGTGGTGACCATGCGCCAGCACCAGGTGCCCACCGAGCCGGTACGCACTCCCCGGCTGCGGTTCCGGCTCCCCGCGCCGCCTCCCGGGCAGCTTGCGCAGGCTCACCTGGCCAGCCTCGCCGACCGGGTCCGGCAGGCGTACGTCGCGCCGCCCGGCTACACCGTGGGGACGCTGCTCGGTGACGCGGCGTGGCGCGACGGGCTGCCCCACTTCACCCCGTCGGCGGCCCCGGAACCGGTGGTCGGGCCAGCCCCCGACGACCAGCCCCCGACGTACGCGCGCTTCCAGCAGGACCGGCGGCACGAGGAGCGGGTGCGGCAGGAGGAGGAGTTCCGGGCGGCGGCGCAGCGGCAGGTCGAGCGGCTCGGCGCGGAGTTCCCCCCGCCCGGCCCGGCGCGGCGGGTGATCGTCGCCGACACCGGTCTGGTCGACGGCCTCGGCGGGCACCGGGGCTGGCTGCTGCACGGCGGATGGCCGCTGGTGGCCTCCGACGCCACCGGGGTGGGCTCGGTGGAACTGACCGTGGCTGCCCCGAACGACGCGGCCCGGCTGGTCCGGGTGTCGTTGCCCGCCGTCGAGGACCAGCCGGCGCTGGAGGTGGAGGCGCTGGTCGAGCTGCCGGCGGGTTCGACGCTCGACGTCGACCCGGGCCTGGTCACCGTGCTGTCGTCGTGGCGCAACGACTTCACCGACGGGCCGGTGGCCCAGCCGATCGTGGACCCGCCCGAGATGATCCGGCGGGCGTGGCTGTTCCGGATCGACGACACGGAGCGGACCGAGACGGCCAGGGTCCAGGCCGAGCGGGACGACCAGGACGACGCCGGACCGCTCGACGAGGCCGAACGCGAGCTGCTGCGCTCGCGCGTGGTCGGCACGATCCGCGACACCCTGTGGGAGACCTTCGGGGAGAGCCCCGCGTACGCCACCGCGTTGGCCGCGCTGACCAGGATGCCTCCGGACACGCCGCCGGCCGACTACTGGTTGCACGACCAGGTCCGCGAGCTGATCATGGCGTACCCGTGGCGGCTGCTGTCCCGGGACATCGGGTCCTACGTGCAGCGGTACGGCTGGCGGGGCGCGGACCGCATCGTCCTGCAACCCGGCGTGCTGGACGCCGATGCGTCGGACGTCCTGGTCACGCCGGGCGGCGTCCGCTACACCGCAGCCGACTACCTGGCCCGCCTGCCCGTCGTCGACGGCGGCACCCGGGTGCTGTTCCTCCCCGACCTCGACCGCGCCACGGCGGTCGGGTCCGGCTTCGTCCAGGCGGTGCGGGCCTCCGCCATCGTCGTCCTGCCGGCGCTCCTGCCCGTCGACGTCCAGTGGACCGTGCTCGGCGCCAGCGCGGTCACCGGCGCCGAGGTGGACCTGTTCGTCGGCACCCTCGAGGAGGCGTTCGCCCGGGCGACCATGCACGCCGCCGGCCCCGCCGAGAGCCGCCAACTGGCCGAGGCGCTGCTCGCCAACCCCGACCTGCAGGTCTATGACAACGGCGACTGGCTCACCGAGATCTTCGACAGCGGGCTGCTGGCCGCGCCGACCGAACCCGTGCGACTCCTGGTCAACCGGGAGGCGACGATCGACGCCGAGGAGCTTCACGCGGGGTTGCGGGAGGCCGGGGTCCTGGTGGTCGACCCGCACGTGCTGCCGAGGCACCGCGTGGTCATCGAGATCACCGACCCCCGTCCGGAGCTGGTGCAGTCCTTCCAGGTCGACCGGGGCGGGATACGGGTGCGGCAGTTCCTCCTCGACGGCAGGTACGCCGCCGACAACCCCGACACCTGGCGGGTGGTGGGCGAGCCATGGTCGAGCATCCGGTCCTGGCTGGCGGTCCTCGATCCGGACCGCACCTATCCGTGGGACCCGTTCCTGCTGGCCCTGGCGCACCGGGACCAGGTGGCGCTGCTCGTCGACGAGCACCCGGGCCCCTGGCCGGGGGCCAGTCACCGCTTCGCGCCGGTGCCGGCCGCCGCGCTGACGCGGGCGCAGGAGGTCCTCGCCGGCCGGTCCACCGAAGAGGGGGTGGTCTGGACCCACGCCGTCGACACACCGGCCGACGCGATGTTGCTGGTCGACGACACCGCCCGGGGGATCGTCGACTACCCGGTGGTCTACTTCGTCCCCCGCCCCCCACAGCCCCGGGCGGCGGTGACCATCCCCCACCTCGACGACCTGGACGGTCGGGGGTTGGTCGTCGCCGTCGGGCAGCTCGACGGCGACCGGCTGACCGGCGACGGCTGGGAGGTGACCGTCGACGAGGTGCTCGGGAACGACGCGCTGCGGGCGCATCCGCGGGTCGTCCTGCTCGACCGGTCGCCGCCGGTGGGCAGCCCGTTCGTCCAGCGGCTGCTGGAGCAGGGCGTCGGCGTGCTCGCGCCTGACGCCGACCTGGCCGGTTGGACCGCCGTCTACCAGCTCCCCGGGTGGGCGGTGGAGCTGACCGGCCCGGACAGCGCCAGCCTGCTGCGCCAGCTCCGGCAGGAGTTCGACGCCGTGGTGCTCGGCGCGGCCACGGCCCACCGCCGGACAGCGGCCCAGACCGAGCTGGTCCGCGCGGTCTTCGAGATGCTCGGCCAGCCGTACGGGCAGGAGGTGGTCGACGGCCAGATCCACCTCCACCTGGACGGGCGGGAGCCGTCCCTGGCAGACGCCGGCCACGACGGGCTGCTGCTACTCGGCGACCAGGACGGGCACCACGACGGCCTGACGGTGCGGGTGCCCGTCGACCAGGTCCGGGTGCTCCGCCGGTGGTCGGGCGAGCGGCTCCACCTGGTCGTGACGGACTCGGCCACCGTCGCCCCGGTGACGGATTTCATCCGGGACC
This sequence comes from Micromonospora haikouensis, assembly GCF_000876225.1. Classification (NCBI taxonomy): domain Bacteria; kingdom Bacillati; phylum Actinomycetota; class Actinomycetes; order Micromonosporales; family Micromonosporaceae; genus Micromonospora; species Micromonospora haikouensis. The sequence continues at coordinate 3,145,819 of NZ_JXSX01000001.1, forward strand.
GGATCGCGACCGGCCCGATCGTCCACTGGACGCCGGACCTGGGCCGTGCGGCGCGGGCGACGGACGTGGGGCACCCCGCCTCGTACCACCGGGATCTGGGTGGTTTGCCGATCGCGCCCGACCACGTCGAGGAGCTGGCCCGGACGGTCCGCGAGCACCCGTCGTGGCGCAGCCTCGGCTGGACGGTGGACGTGGACCCGGATGGGGACGACGACGCCCGCGCGCTGGTGTGGTTGGGCACCGAGATGGCCGCCGTGGAGTTCCCGGCCGGCGACGGGCGGTCCGTGCTCGCCGTGGGCATGCCGGCGTCCGCCGTGCCCACCGTCGACCGCTACGGCGACGGCGCGGTGCTCTGGTCACCCGGCCGCTCCGGCCTGCCGGCCGCCCTGCGTGCGGCGTTCCGGGTGGCCGTGGCACCGGTGTCCGAACTGGACGACGTCGTCGACAGCGTCCAGGCGGGAGCCGACCAGGCCGAAGCGGTGGCGGTCCTGACGGGGCGGCTGCCCGGGGGGACCCGGATCGTCGTGGTGCCCGGCGAGGTCGACTCGATCGAGGAGATCCCGGTGATCTTCGACTCGGTGTACGCGGTGGTGGCCCGCACCGAGTCCGGCGACCCCGGGACCTGGACGGCGTACACGCGGTCCGACGATGACCAGCGGATCGGCGTGCTGACCGGCGCGGACCTGTCGTTCGTCGTCGCCGGTGTGGCCGTCACGGACCCGGAGCTCATGCAGGTGTACGAGCCGGCGCCGCCGATGCTGCCGTTGCCGCAGGCCGCCGTGCGGTTCCTGGTCGAGACGGTGGCCGCCTGGGAGGACGGCGGCACCCCTGGGTCCAGGGTCACCGACGTCGCCTTCGTCGCCGTCGACGAGATCACCGCCGACGACCACCTGTACGTCCTGCCGGCCGGTTCGGTGCAGCGGGTCACGACAGCCGGCCCCGACGGGGAGCCCGTCCTGCGCGGCTGGCTCGTCGACGGAGAGGCGCTGGCCGAGGCCGGACACGACCTCCTGGTGAGCGACGAAGGACCGGTCGGCGCGGTCCTGCCGACCGAGTTCGCCAGGGACCTGACCCCTGCGGAGCGGGAGGCGCTGCTCGAACTGGCCCGCCTCGTCGGCGTCGGGCAGCCGGTCACCGACAATCCGCTGCGCCGGCACGGGATCGCTCCGGTCGACCGCACCTTGGTTTCCGACTGGCTGGCTCCGGTCGGTGCTCCGGTCGGACCGGCCTGGTGGCTCGGCGCTCACGTGTCGGCCGTCGAGATCACCTCGGCAGCCGCCGGCCGGATCACCGCCAGGCGGGTGCTCGCGTGGGAGGTCACCCCACCGGCTGACGACACCGGGCAGGCGTTCAACGGGTCGCTGCAGCCGGAGTTGATGGCGATCCCCTACCAGGACGGGCCGCTGCTGCGGGTCCTGCCCCACGAGGTGTGGTCCCTGGGGCTGGCCCCGCTGCTCGGCGAGCGGGGGCTCGTCATCGAGCCCGGCGTGGTGACCGGCGGCGGGGTGACCACGGGGCGACCCGACGGGCGCGGCGCGCTGCCCGCCGGCGCGTACCGGGCGATCCTGCCGGAGACCGCCGCCGGCCCCCCCATCGTCGTGCTGCTCGACCACAGCCGGGCAGCGGAGGCCTTCGCCCGTGCGCTCGCCGCGCACATGGCCGTCGTGTTGGTGCGGACCGACGACCTGCAATGGCGGGCCTACCGTCCCCTGCCGAGCACCGGTGCCGCCGACGTGATGACGGACTTCATAGCGTTCCGACTGGTCAACCGCGCGGTCGCGGCGGTCGCCGCCGACCTGGAAGTGCTGGCCCGCGCGGTCAACGAACGGACTCGGGAGCTGGGCTCGCGGATCTGGCTCGACGGCGTCAGCCTGCTGCGCCGCCTGCCGGGTCTGCCGATCGGCAAACCGGCGGAGCGGGCCGACCGGCTCGCCTCGGCCCTGTTCGGGATGGACCGGCTGCGCGCCGCCGTCCACGGGCACCCCGGCGGGCAGTCGGTGGGGCACGTGCTCACCCGGCTCGGTCTGCCCGGCCCGGCCGGGCAGGACCCGACGGTGCTGGCCCGGCGGCTCGCCGCGACGGTCACCCGGGTGACGGCCGCGGCCCTGGGCCGGCTGCCGGCCAACTCGGTCGCCCCGGCCTGGCGCGACGACGCCGTGGCCCTCGTCCACCGCGCCCCCGACGGCGCCTTGACGCTGGTGCGCCCGGATGCCGAGCCAGGCGCCCGGCTGACCGCGCTCGACCCGGACGAGCTGCCCGGCCCGTTGTCGATGCTGCTGTTCGGGGGACGGACAGTGGGCGTCAGCGTCGCCACCGGACGACGCGTCCTCGGCGGCCGGGTCGAGTCCGCCCCGGACCAGAGCCCGGACCCGGATCAGGATCAGGACCCGGATCAGGATCAGGACCCGGATCAGGACCCGGATCTGGCCCGGGACCCGTACCCGTACTCGTACTGGGAGCCGTCCCCGGACCGAGGCTCGGACCTGGGGGAGGACCCGCCTCCGGGCCGGGACCCGGACCCGGGCTCGGGCTCGGCGGCGACCGAGGACCAGGCGACCCCGCCGGACGCCACGGACGCCGCCGACTCCTCGGCGGTGACGAACCCCGTCCCGGCCGGGCCGTCGCCGGCGGCGGTGGCCGCCGTCGGGGAGGCGCTGCGCCGGCTGCCGGCGGCCCGCCTGGCCGCAGGCGGGCAGGTACGTCGGGGCCGGCCGTCCCTGCCCCGGCTCGCCGACTGGGTCGACGTGGTGCAGGTCGACGAGGCCACCGCCGGCGAGGCCAGCTCCCGGGTCCGGGCGGTCGGCGCGTACCTCGTCCTGCACGGGCGGATCGGTGCCCGCCCGGTGACCGGCACTGCGGTGACCGGGCTGAGCCTGGACGGGTTCCACCGGGCACTGGGCGGGCGGCCGGTGGAACTCGACGCCGGCCACCCGGGCTCGCTGCTCCAGGCGCTGACCCGCCGACCCGGCGCGATGGTCCTGGTCCACGACCGGCTGCCGGACGCGCCCGCCCGGGTGTTCTGGCTGGTCGCCGACGACCGGGGCGGTGCCGTGGTGCCCCGGGTGGTCGACCCCGGCCGGCCGGGGGTGTTCACCGGCTCCGCCGCCGACGACCCGGTCACCGCCACGGCGCTGACCCGCGCCGGCACCACCGTGCTGGCGGTGGACGCCCGCGGCGACGCGATGGACCTGGCCGACTTCCTGGCCCCGTCGCCGGCCGGGCTCATCCGGGCCGTCGCCGACCCGGCGCTGGCCGTGGCCGACGCCACCGACCTGTTCCAGGCCATGGTGCGGCTGGTCGACGGCTACTTCGGGCGGGCCCCCCGCGCGCTCGGCGCGCAGTTGACGGTCACCCCGGAGACGATCCCCGGCACCCTGGCCGCCGCCCTGGGCGGGCAGTTCGAACCGCTGCACGACGTCGCGGCCACCATCGACGCCCTCCGCGCGTCGCCGGGCTCGCTGGCGCTGGCGTACCTGCCCCGTGCCGAGGAACCCGCGCGGCTGCTCATGTTCGTCGTCGAGCCGGGGCTGGCGACGGTGCCGGCCCAGCTCACGGTCGTCGGAGTCGACGCCGCCGAACTCAGCGACGCCGACCTGACCCAGGCGCTGTCCACCGGCAAGGCCCAGGTGCTGCTGCTCGACCCGACCGGCGAGGCCCGCCGGGTGCCGGGCCGGGAACCCACCTCGGAGCAGGTCACCGCGGTCCGCACCGCGATCACCGCGCAGCCGCTGCTGATCGGGACGCCGCACACCGACCACCCGGCCTGGCACACCGTGCTCGGCACCCAGGTGGCCCGGCGGTTGCGCGCGGTGGGCGTGACCATGCCCACCGCCCGCACCCTGCTGCACGAGCTTTCCACCGACCCCGCCGCGTTCCTGCACCACGGCTCCGGCCACCCGGTCCGGGTGGGCCGGAACAGGCGGTTCGCCTGGGTGCGGCTCGTGCCCCGCCCGAGCGACACCGACGACGTGCGGCTCGCCCCCGGACTGGCCAGCATCGAGGACCGCCGGACCACCGCCGTGTCGGCGTCGGCGTGGGCGCAGCCGCAGGCCACCACCGCCCGGGTCGTGGTGCCGATCCCCACCGACGCCGTCGGGGTGACCGTCGTCGGCGGCGTGATGAGCAGCCGGGCGGTCCGCACGATCGGGCAGTCCCTCACCACCGGGGACAACGGGATGCTGATCGGGGTGCCCGACTCGTTCCTCACCCGCAGCGCCGTGTTCGTCCAGGTGGAGATCACCGAGCGGCCCGTGCCGCCGACCTGGGACGACATCCCGGCGACGTGGGTGCCCGAGGCCGGCGACCACTTCTGGTTCCGTACCCCCGAGGTGCTGGCCACGATGCGGCCGATCAGCGACGGCAACCAGCTCGCGGTGAGTCCCGCCGGGGCGATCTTCCTCCGGGACGCCGCCTACCCGGCGCACGTCGTCGACGACGGCGCCCTGACCACCGCTGTGCTCGCCGGCATCCCCGAGGTGGTCCATCGCGGTCGCAACATCAGGGTGTGGCGGCTCTGGGGCGGCCAGCGGGCCCTCAACGCGGTGCAGCCCGGCGCGACCGGTCTGACCGCGACCAGCTCGTCGTGGCTGCGGCGACCCGGCTACGCCCAGGGGGTCCGGCCCGCGCTGCGGCTGACCCGGTTGACCCCGATCGGTGAGTTGCCCGAGTCGGCGGTGCTGCGCTCGGTGGCCTCGGTCACCGAGGGGCAGTCGGTGCAGTCCGCGTCGGACCGGGGCGGATTCCTCGCCGTGCTGATCGGCCGGGCGTTCGGCCTGTTCCGGCTCTCGGCCGGGCCGAGCATCTCGGTCGTCGACCGGCGCGCGCAGGTCCTCGCGCCGCAGTTCGAGACCGCCGCCGGGGCGGAGACGGGCGACCACGTCCTGGGGCTCTACCTGGCCGAGTACACCGGCACGCTGCAGTGGAGCATGCACCGCTCGGTCAGCCGGTCGCTGGCCCACCGGGGGCTGCGGCACGGGTCGCAACCGGTGTCGGTGCGGACGCTGCTGGTCGTGCCGCAGCGGCACGTGACCGCGCTCGCCGAGGCCACGCCGTCGAACCGGCCCGACCGCGACCTCGTCGCCCTGCTGGCGGCCATCGTCGAGGACGACCCGGCCGACGCGCGCACCCTGCCCGACTACCTGTGGCGGGGCGACCGGCTGCGGATCGGGCGCGGGTTCCTGCACGGCGGGGAACTGGTCGCCCGCCTGGTCGCCGCCCGGCTGCGGCAGCTGTTCGACGACGACCGCAACGCGGTGTACCGGCGGTACCTGCCCGACTGGGACAACCCGCGGGTGCAGACCGCCCGGATCCGGCAGGCCCTGGACCGGCTGGGCAACGAGGAACGCCTGTCGGCGCAGAACAGCCCCAGCCGCTACTCGGCCCGACTGTTGGGCACGGCCGACGGCGAACTGCTGATCGAGCTGCGGGTGCGCGACATCTTCTCCGGCCGGGCCCTGCAGGTGCGGATCGGGTTGCGGCGTCGCCACCCGGACACCGCACCACGCTACCTCGGCCGGCGGGGCACCCACCCCGACCCGGTCACCGCCGACGTCCCCGAACCCAGCGACAGCGAGTCGAGCGACTCGGAGGACGACGAGCCGACGGTGAAGCTGCGCACCACCCAGGGCCGGGGTCAGGCGGCGACGAACCGGGCCATCCGCAGCGTCGCGCCCGGCTTCCAGCTGGGTGCCACGGTCGGCAGCGACGCGATCGGCAGGGCCGCCGGGATCGGGCTGCGGCTCCAGCGCATCTGGCGGGACGTCATCGAGGTGACCCAGGGCAACCAGGCCGGTGTCGTCGGCATCGGCGACGGCGCGGTCGCCGTCTTCGTCGACGACGTCCAGTTGGAGCTGTCGGCGTCGGTCATCGTCGAGCACCGCGGCTACCTCGCCGACGCCTGGCGGTGGCTGGCCGACCAACCCGCACAGGCGCAACCACTGCGCTTCGCCGGAGCCGCCACCATCGACCTGCAACTCGGCTTCTCGGTGCCGTTCACCCAGACCATCGCGGCCGGGCAGCCGCAGCCGGTCGCGCTGCCCACCCCGGCCGGCGGGCCCAGCGCGGGCATCGTGCTACGCGAGGCCCTCGGCGAGTTGCTGCCCCCGCTCGTCACCCCACAGCGGCAGCAGCTGCGCCGCCTCGGCGCGGCGCTGGCCCAGCACACCGTCACCCACCACGTCCACGGCATGCCCGAGTTGCGCAACCAGCTGCTGGACGCGTTGCGGGGCGCCACCGCCGACTACATGGACGCCGGCCACCTGCCCTCCGGCGCCGACGGACGCCGCCGGGGCACGGTGTTCAGCGGCGACATCCCCGGCACCCCCCTGCACCAGTGGCTCAACGCCTTCGTCGACCAGGGCCACCTGGCGGCGCTGCTGGCACCGGCGACCCAGCAACCCCAGCCGGTGCACGCCCCCAGCGTGGTCCTCGGCGACGACGTGCCGGTCACGGTGTTCGTCTTCGCCGAGGTGATCGGGCACGACCAGACGCCGTCCGGCGCGCTCACCGGCGACGGGTACGAGAGCGCCGTCGGCGGCTTCGCGGTGCGCCGTTCGACCGCGGAACGGGGCGTGCAGGCCCGGCTGGAGGTCGGCGGGGGCGGCGTGGCGTGGCGGGCCGCCGAGCACGCCGCGCACGCCGAGCCCACCCGCCCGGACGGGGTCGCGGGCGAAACGACGCCGGGCGGGCAGCCGCCGGCGCCGAACCCCACCCAGCCGGCCGCCGGCACCCCCACGCAGCCACCCGCGGCCCTGGCGCTGCGGGCGTTCGGCCGGCGGCAGATCGAGTGGACCACCGGCGAGGCGGTCCTCGCCACCGCCGAGGTCGAACGCACCGTCAAGCACTCCGGCTCCCAGACGGTCCTGCTGGGCGTGCACGGCCGGCTGCGGGTGCACCTCGCCGTGGTGCTCACCGAACCCAAGTGGGTGCTGCCCGACCGGACCTTCACCCGGTACCGGCAGGTGGGCGACGTGTCGCTGCTGGGCCACATGTCGGCCGAGGAGTACCGGCAGGCCCTCGGGACTCCCCTGGACGGCTGGCGGCTGCCGCGTCAGGTCACCCCGCCGGCGGTGCAGGTGATGCACCAGACCAGCCGGCTGGTGGACACTCCCGCCATCGGCCAGGCACTGCTGGGCTGGCTGCGTTCGCTGCGCCTCGGCGGAGACGAGGGGATGGAACTGGTCGGCCAGGACCGCAACACCAGCATGAACATCGGCACCGTCCTGCACCACACGGACCCGGTCACCCTCGCCGTGCACCTGGGCGACCTCTTCGACGGCGGCCTGAGCTTCGTGCTGCGCTATCCGAGGCTGCTCAGCCGCCCGGCGGTGCAGATCGTCGTCCGGGCCGTACCCGCCACCGGCCCGGCGCAGGTGGGTGAGCTGCGGGCGGGCACCAGCACCCTGGGGCTGAGCACCGTCAGCGGCATCGGTGGCGGACTCCAGTCGAGCGAGGCCGTCACCGACGAGCTGGTTGCGGTGGCGCACCTCGGGGAGCGGACGGCGCTCAACGCGCTCGGGGCGCTGGGGCGCACCGACGCCGGCGGCTCCAGCGACGTCACCTTCAACAGCGCGGTCACCGCCGTCGAGACACCCGGCCCGTGGCTGCCGGTCGACTACGGCCCGCAACGCCTGGTCTTCACGGCCCACCGCCGCCGGCAGGAGATCGGCCGGCACGAGATCACCGTGCCGCTGCGCACCGAGACCGCCGCCGAACACCTGAACCTCACCTACCAGCCGCCCGGCCCGGCCACCGTGCTGCCCGACCCGGCCGAGGTGACCGACGCCCCGCTGACCGAGGACGGCGCGGACGGGCCGCTGCGGCTGGTCACGATCCCGGCCGACAACTGGCTTGCCTGGCGGGACGCCGCCGTCCCGCCGCCCGCCCGCTACGCGGCGCTCGGCTTCAACGGGGCCGCCGCCCTCCAGGCCGCCGCGCTGCGGGCGCTGCGGATCGTCGGCGCCGATCCGCTGGTCGGGGCACCCGGGTCGACCATCAACCACCAGCTCATGACCCTGCTGGCGCGGACCCACCTGTGGGCCGCCACCCCGCACCGGATGGCCGGCCCCTACGAGATCACCCTCGCCGAGGGGTACCGCCTCGTCCTGCACACCCGGGTCACCTCGGTGCGGCTGGACACCGTGCTCGTGCCCGCCGAGGAAGCCTCCGGCGTCGGCGGGGCCGGCCAGCACGGCGACGCCCGGCTGGCGGCCCGCGCCGACGCCGCCCTGCCGGACACCCTGGGCACGTCGGCCGGATACGTGCCGGCCCTCGGTGTCTCCGTGCCCGGCAACTCCGGCCAGCAGGAGGCCAGCGGCCACGGCACCGACCTGGTGCGGATGGGAGTGGACGACGAGGGCCCGCGGGCGAAGGTGTGGTGGACCACCGAGACTGTCGTCGTCGCCGAGCACACCGACCTCACCGGCACCCGCCGTGCCGCCGTGCAGCTGAGCCTGACCGACGCCCAGCCGGTGCTGGTCGACCAGGCCGACGCCCTCGACCACCTGCTGGCGGGCAACGCGCCCGGGAGTGCCCCCGTCGACCGGGTGGTCGTGGCCGGGTACCTGGAGCAGGCGGTCCACGCCGCGAAGCAGGCGCGGAAGGCGCTGAAGACCTGGCAGGAGCTGGAACGGATCGCCCTGGTCGCCGAGTTTCCGGGGGACGCCGGCACCGCCGCCGACACGGTCGCCAAGGCCGCCGCCGCGAACGCGGCGGAACGCGCCGAGGCGGAAGCCGCGGCCCGCCGACGGTGGCTGGAGGCGCGCGCCGAGGTCGAACGGCTGGTGGCGCTGGCCGCCGGCCACCTGGGCCGAGGCTCCGCGTCGGATCCGGTCGCCGAGCCGCGTCACCTCCCGGCGGTCGACGGCACCGACCCGGCACCACCCGGCGGACGCCCCGCCCCGAGGCCCCCGGCGGCGGTCGCGCGGCCCACCCCGGCGGCCGACGCTGCCGACGCGCGGCCCGACGAACCGGCCACCGTCGTGCCCGACCGCGCGTCGACGCCGGCCGGGTCGACGTCGCCACCGGCCCCGGCCGGTGTGGTCACCGGTAGCCAGTTCACCGCACTTCCTCCGCCCGCCGCACAGGAGATCGTGGACGTCGACCGCAACGGCCTCTGCCTGCTCGAATCCGCGGTCCTCAGCGCCCTGTCCGACGTGCGGGACCTGGTGCCCGACGCGCACCGTGCGGACCTCGACGACATCCAGGCGTGGCGCGACAGCCGCCAGGCCGTCGACGTGACCCTGCCCACCCGTCTGCAGGCCTCGGTCGTGCGGGTCGCCGAGGGGCTCCGCGCCCGGATCCACACCCTGCTCGTCTCCGGCCGCCTCGCCGCGTTGGAACGGGTGATCGCCGACCACGGTCTGCTGGGCGACGGCGTCCGCACGGAAGCCCTGGTGCGCCGGCAACTCGTCTGGACGGTCGAGAACTGGCGGTCGGATTGGGCGAGCGACCGCGGCGACCTGCTCGTCCTGCTGCTCGGGGCGGCACTGGACCGACCGGTGGTGGTGGCCACCGGGATCCCGACGGTCGGTCCCGACGGAACGGCGACCCTCAGCTGGTCGACCCGGACGGTCTACCACCCGAGGTTCGACGGCACCGAGGCCCGGCTCGGCGACGCACCCGTGCTGCTCGTCCTGGCGGACGCCCACTACCAGGCGTGGCTGCCGGGGGCCGAGGCGCTCGACCTGGCCCGGTTCCGGGAGGAGGCCGCTGCCGAGAGCGATGCCGGGTCCGATGACGTCGCCAGCGATCCGGCCCCCCTGCCCCCGCCCCGGCCGGCCGGACGGGGGCGTCACCCGTTGACCCTGGCCGGGCTGGAGACGGCCGTGCAGGAGACCCTCGACGCGCAGGCCGCAGTCCGACCGGATCCAACCGTATCGACGGCGGACTACTGGAACCCGCCCGAGGACCCGCAGTCGTGTCTGGCCCTGGCCCGCCGGTTCGCCGCCGTCCTGCACCCCGGCATCGACGGTTTCACCCGGCCGGGGCTACGGGTCGGCCGGACGCGTGACGACTCGACGATCGGCGTCCGCTTCGCCGGCGGGTTCGCCGGTGACCGGTCCGACTGGGCCGTGGTGGATTCCTGGGCGCAGGTCGAGAGGGCGCTTGAGGGCGCCGCACCGGGCAGCGCTGCCTTCGTGTTGTTGGAGCGTCCCGGTGGCGCGCCCGGGCATGCCTTCGCGGGTTACCGGCTGGAAGGTGACACCGACCCGGTGCGGTGGGTTCAGCTCGGTGGTGACCGGGGTGCGGTGGTGTTGCCGCAGGCCGCGGCGCGCAACGGGTTGCCGCGGCTGAACGCGTTGGGTCCCGAGGTCGCCGCCCGCGCCGTCCTGATCGATCCGCACGGTGCGGTCGATCCCGCGGCGCTGGTCGACGCGGAGGCGTCCGTGCCGGTCGCCTCGTCCTCGGTGGCGCGGGCCATGGTGGACGCGCCGGTGAACCGGACCGTTCTGGGGCACGGCGGGGAGTTCGAGTTCTTCGAGACCCTCGACCTCAGCGCCGCCGCCGACCTGTTCGACGACACCGGCGGCGAATCCCTCCCCGATCTGGCCCGCACAAGCGCGCTCGCGGCAGATCCCGCGCAGACGATCGTCATCGAGGTGGAGACCAAGACCTACTACCGCGACAGCGGCGACGGTCGGCTCTACCGCCAGCCGGTGTCGGAGGCGATCGACAGCACGGACGAGGAGGTCGACGGTGCACCGGTGCCGGCGCGGACCCCGGAGAAGGTCGCCATCCTGGAGGTCATCGTCGGTGTCGTGCCCGACACCGACGCCGAGGTGGACGCGCATCGCGGCGACGAGTCGCTGTTCCCGTCGATGGCCGCGTTGGGGCACGCCCTGGCGGGGCTGACCCGGCCCGTCCCGTTCGGGCAACTGCTGGCCGAGGTGCAGGCCGCCGGGCACCTCTCCCAGGTGGTGCTGACGCCGCTCGGGGAGCGGGTGTCGATCGGGCCGCGCCCGTCGGACAGCGAGCCCGGCGCCCGGGTGCACCACAGCGTCGGCGTCCCGCTCGCCGGAGCGCACTCGTTCCTGCGCTACGTGGCCCAGCACACCTGGCGCAGCCCGACGAGCGTGGCGCCCTCCTACGCCCGTCCCCATCTGGAGGACGCGCTGCGATTCGGCGAGGTGGTGGCCGCCCATTTCGCCGCCGAAGGGGGCAGCGCCGCGGACGTCGCGGAGTTGCGCGGCTTCGCCACCGTGCTCTACGCCAACACGGCAGGCGTGACCGGGCGCTGGCTGCACCCGGGTCTGGTCAAGGAGAACGTGGCGGCGCTGTCCCGGCACGACATGGGGGCGCTGCTCGGGGAGTTGTCGGATCCGGCGGCGTCGTTCTTCAGGGAGAACTTCGCCGAGATCGAGAACTTGTTCCGCTCGGTGTTCACGGCACGGTTTCCGGACCTCGAGGAGCGCTACGAGCTGAGGACCGGCGTCAAGCTGACCGGTGACTTCTTCGACAACCGCCACCTCGTCTACAAGAGGAAGGGCAAGACCAAGCGCCGCTCGATCATCGACTACCTCGGCGCATTCGTGGGCCAGCATGCGGGATACGGCGGGATGACCGTGCTCAGCGGCCTCGACCACTCCAACGGCGCGCTGCCGCTGATGGTGCTGGAGGTCCGGTACTTCGGTGCGCAGCACGTCGACGGCGCGGCCGCCGAGGCCGAGGCCGACGCGTTGCGGCGGGCGGCCGGGGCGGCCTTCGACGAGGCGCTGCGGGTCACCGGCACGGCGGTGCACCGGCCGGGTGGGGTCCAGTTGGCGTTGCCGTCCGACCAGCGGCTCTGGCCGATGTGGCGTAACGAGGGCCCGGTGGGGCTGCTCACCGTCGAGCTGCCGCTGGACGAGTCGGACTGGTCGCTGCGTCCGCTGTGGCCGATCGCCGACGAGGTGACGGCGATCCGTGTCGTCCAGCGGGCGAGCCGGCCCGAGTACTTCGTCGTCCTGCAACGCCTCGCGGATCTCACCGGTCGGCCCGTCTACGCGCTGGCGGAGGAGGCTACGGCGAGCTGGGATCCGGCGTTGGGGGACGTACGGGTCGACTGGCCCGACGATCTCCGGCCCTGGCTGGAGTTCCTGCCGGCGGCGTACGACGCCGGCACCGAGACGGCACCGCGATGGGCGACCGGCCCCGAGGGTGTGCTCACGCCGCAGAGTGACGGCGTCGACGTGGCGCTCCCGGTGACGGTTCACCTGAACGTCATGCCGCCGGACGTGGAGCACACCCTTCCCGCTGTCATGGGCACCGAGGATCCGGCCGTGCTCGACCTTGCGCGGCTGGTCCAGGCGCCGCCGGGCTACCAGGTGGTCTTCGCCGGCCCCGACGCGCCGGCCGACGTCCCCCGCTGGGCGGCAGACGTCGTCCTGGCGGTCGCCGCCCAGTCGGTGCCGGTCGAGGGAATCCTCCTGATCGGGCATCCGTGGCCGTACCTGGCGGCGCAGGCCCTGGTCGACGTGCTCGGCCGTACGGTGGCCGACCAGCCGGGACTTCTCATCACGCCGGTGGTCCTGACCCACGGGGCGGACATCGAGGTCTCGCTGCGCACCGGCGCGGTCAGGACGGTGTCCACGACCGACGATGACGAGGTGGGTGGCTGGCGGGTGTTCCGGCCGGAGCGGGCGGGCCGCACGAGCGCCGTCCCCGACGACCTGCGTGCGGCGATCACCGCTCCAGCGGTGGAGGTGGAGCAGCCGGGCGGCGCACCGGGCCCGGCGGAGCAGGGGTCCGACGACGCCGATTGGGTTCGGCTGGTCACCGATACCGGGGCCGTGTTGCGTGAGGCCGACGAGCCGGTGGAGTGGACGGTGCGGCGGGCGATGGCGTCGGTGGCGGTTCGTGAGCACCACTGGTCGGATCCGGTGAGCCGGCCCGACCCCGAGTCGGACGACCGGTACGAGGTGGTGGCGCGGTTCGAGGTGCGGCGATTCCGGTACGACGGTCAGCCGGTGACGGATCTGACGGTGCGGGTGTGGCTGGACGGTGATCCCGACGATGCGGTGTTGGCGGCTCTTCAGCGGGGGGTGCGCCGGGTGTTCAGCGGTGACGGCTACGCCGACGAGGCGGCGTACGTCTTGCCGAACGGGCATGGTGATCACCTGCATGTGACGGTGGCGCGGGCGGCTTCTCCGGAGGATGCCCATCTGCGGGTGGAGGTGGTCGACGAGGGGCCGACCGATCAGTTCCACTGGCGGCGTGACGCCGAGGAGGAGGAGTTGGTGCACGAGTTCGCTCACCAGCTCGGCCTGCGTGACGAGTACCGCGACGACACGGCGTCGCACCGGCCGGACGTGCCCGGCAGCCTTCTCGGTGATCTGGCGAGGGTTCCCGGTGACGCCGTGACCGACGAGGAGCGGGCGGCGCTGTCCGAGGAGGAGGTCGCCCAGTTGCGGGGGATGGGGTGGGGTGGCTTGCGGCCACGGCACCTGCACCTGTTGGCGGCGGTGATCGGGGAGCCGGACACGGACGGGGCGTACCGTGGGGTGGACCCGGTCATCCCACGGATCGGTGTCGCGCCGCTCGCGCCGCAGACCACGACGGACCCGCCGGGGCAGCAGCCCACGGCCGCAGCGCCGACGATGCCGTCGATCACGGCGACGGAGCTGAACCGAGCGTGGCAGGACCTGCCGGAGCGCTCCGGGTTCGAGTACCCGTTCCGCGTCAGGGCGGCCCACGCCGTCCGGACGGTCCTCGACCGGGTGGAGTTGGTCCGGCGACCGTGGGACCTGAGGTCGCTCGGCGACACCGTGCCGCCAGCGACCGCCGAGGACCACCAGCGGCTCACCCCGTCCGAACCGGTCACCGACTGGGCGGTCCTGACCGGACAGACCCGCGAGATGATCGCCATGCGGGCCGCGCTGGTCACCGCCTGGCTGGCCGGCTTGCCGCAACCGGTGGCGCACGGCACGGCGCTGGAGTTCGGGCTGGTGCTGGGGGTGCCTCCGGAGCTGCTCGGCGACTCCCGGGACAGCGCCGTGGCCCGCATCGTCGCCGACGCCGCCGCCGACTTCCTCCGGGGCCAGCTCGACGCCCGACTTCCCGTCGGGGTCCTTCCGACGCGGGTACGTGCCGAGGTCACCGTCTTCGACGGGGTCGTCGACGGGGTCCGCGAGCAGGGCCAGATCCAGGTCGGGTTGTCGCTGCGCCGGGTGCTTCCCGGCCCGGTGTTCGCCGACGACCCGACGTCCCAGGGTGCGGTCGGGGGCGTGTACGACGGCCGGGAGCTGCGGGGCGACCTGCTGCTGCGGATCGCCGAGGCGAGACAGGCCGTCGCCGCGCTGCCCGCCGGTGCGACCGAGACGACCGCGGCGGTCGTCGTCTACCAGCTCGCCGCCGTCCTGGTCCGGCTGCTGCCGGTGCTCGCCACGCCGACCCTGGCCGTCCCGTTCACCGCCCGCGCCGAACAGGTGAACGGCGTGCTCGGCGAGTTCCGCTGGCTGGTGGGCCAGTGGGCGCGACACTGGCGTACCGGGGACGTCGATGGCGCAGCCCTCGTCGCGCGCGCCACCGGGACGCTCGACGCGATCGCCGACCTGGTGCCGCTGATCGACCTGGCCCCGGCCGCCCAGCGGGACCTCGACCTGACGCCGCTGGTCGACGGCCACCGACCGGACGACACCGACCACGTCGCGGCGCTGGCCCGGTTCCGCGCCGAGCTGACCCGGCTGCGGGCCGCCACCGAGGTCGCGCTGGACGAGCCGATCATTCAGGTGCACGGCTGGCAACTGCTGACCCAGACGCTCGGGGCGCTGTGGTTCGGCGCGCCGGAGGGCCCCGGCCCGATCGCCAGCGGACGGCTCTTCGGGGCCGCCGCCGCGGCGCTCGACGCGTACCACGAGGTGGTTCGCGGGCTCGGCGACGGCAACCCGGACCTCGCGGCGGTCGACCGGGCCGCCGGGGCCGTCGAGGCACTGGCCCGCGGCATGCTCCCCAGCCTCGACCAGGCGGAGGTCGACCGCGCCCTCGCCAAGCTCGACGACGCGCTGGCCGTGGTGGGTCTGCGCACCGACCTGCAGCTGGATCGCCTCCGGTTGAACACCCGGGAGGCGATGCTCGACGGCCTGCTCGGCACGGCGACCGCCGCCCTGGACACGTTCCGGATCAGCCGCGACCCCGGTCGCGCCGGCCTCGCCGGGATCCCCGGCGCACCGGGTCCGCTCGCCGACTGGATGACGCTGGTGCGCACCCTCCAGCGGATGACCGTGCTCTGGGACGGCGGAGAGCCGGACCGGCCCCGCCTGCGCGCGATGCACCGCCTCGCCCAACAGGTCCGCGACGGCATCGCCGCCGGTCGGGCCGACCTCGTCCGGTTGGTCAACCGGGACGATGCCGGCGGCGATCCGAGCGACGTCTCGAACCGGCTCCTCGACGACCGGCCGGCTGGACCGACTGTCCCGGCTGGTCCGGCCCGACCGGCTGCGGGGGCGGCCGGACCCGAGCCGGTGCGGCCCCGCCCGGGCCAGGTCCGGCTGCACCTCGTCGCCGAAGCGACCCACGCCACGGCGGGGGCCGTGTCGACCGACCTGCACCAGGACCCGGACACCGGCCAGCTCCGGGTGCGGGGCGGTGACCCGTACGCCCCGGTCGCCGTGTTCGCGCGGCCGGAGACGGCGTACGGCGTGGCCCGGGGGATGGCCGACCACGTCGCGCAGCTCGGCCTGCCACCCGGCGACGGCCCGGTGGTACGTCAGTTCGTGGTCGACGCCGACGCGTTCACCGCCCCGGGCGACACGCAGGTGTACGTCTTCCCGGCCCGCGACTTCGCCGCCCTGGTCGACCGGGCCGAACCCGGCTCGCTGGCCAGCTACGCGACCGACCCGGACGCGGTGGCGGGCGACGGTGGGGCGCGTGACCTGGACGCGCTCGCCGCCGCCGGCACCCCGGTCGTCGTCGTCGAGGAGGCCAGCCGGATGCTGCCGGACGAGCCGAACGCCCGGCACCGACCGCGCCCCGAGCGGGCCCCGTCCGCCGCCGGTGATCGACCCGCCGCCGTCGCCGCCGTCCCGCCGGATGCCGTGCCCGACCCCGTCGTCGGGCCGAACGCCGGTTCGACCGGTGCCGCTCCGCCGGGTGCGGCATGGGTGGGTGTGGTCGTGCCGGGCACCGTCGTCGTGCCGGGCCTCGGTGACGTCCTGGCGGCCGGCGGCACCGGTCTGCCGGTCTATCCGCCCGGTGCGCAGCCGGCGACACCCGCCCCGTCGCCCGATCCGGCACCGGACCGCCCCGGCAGCCCGCCCCGCCGCCGGAACCGGACCCCTCGCCCGGTGCCGGACCGGGGGTGAACCGGCCCGCCCCGGTGCCCGTTGTGGTGGCATGACTGCGACGACCGATCCGGCCACCGACCGGGGCACCGCCGTGCACCGGCTCCTGTTGCGTCTCGCCGGACAGGCACCGGACGACCTGGTCAGCGCGGCCCGGCAGTGGCTCGCGGCGGGCCAGCTCGCCGAGGTGGCCCAGGCGCTGGCGTTCACCTGCCTGACCGGGCGGGTCCGGGTCACCGGGGCCGAGGCGGAACTGCTCGCCGGGATCCTCGGCGAGGACGGCGGCGTCGAGGCCGGGCTGCTCCCGGGTGAGCCGGAGCAGCAGGTGGCGTACGGGATGGCCCCGGTCGGCCCGCAGGTGCTGGCCGTGCCCGGGGTCCGGGTCCCGTACAGCCTGGACCTGACCGCAGGCGGGGAGGAGTTCGGCGGGCCCGACGACCTCGACCGGGCCGCCGTGGCCGCCGTGGCCGGGCAACCGGGGTCGGCGGGACTGTGGCGGTCCTGGCGCTACCCCGCCGTCGACGCGCGGTATCCGCCTGCGAAGCGGCTCTACCTCGTGCAGGCCGCAGAGCCGGTCGCCCTCGCGGCCCGGGTCGGCTCCGCTTTGGAGGCCGCCGGTGAGCAGCATCCGCTGGTCGAGGTCTTCGCCGACCCGGCGGAGCTGCCGCCGTACCAGCGGCGGGCGCTGGCCTACTCGGCCCTGCTCTGGGCGGCCCGCCCCGCAGAGCCGCTGCGGATGGCCGCGCCGCCCGACCCCGCCGCCCCGCCCGAGGCGCTCACCGACGACGAGGCGGAACGGGTCGCGGCGTACCTGGGGGCGGGCGTGCCGCTGCTGACCAGCCCGCAACGGTCGGCGGACGTCTTCGCCCCGGACTCCGACGACGCCGGGGTGCCGACGGGGCTCCGGGGCGACGGGCGGTGGCTGTGGTCGGAGGCGGTCACCTACTACACCGACCAGTACGGCCTCGCCCCCGATCCGGGCCTGCTCGCGGAGATCCGGGCCGCCGGCTACACCGCGCCGCCGGTCGACGCGGTGGCGGTGCACCGCTCGCTGTCGTTCCTGTTCGCCGCGATGTGCGACGCGGACCGGATCGGGTTGAACCAACCGGGTGGACCCCCCGTTGTGGGGGCATGACCGTGCCGTCGGCGTTGCACCGGGTGCTGCTGCGGGTCGCCGGGCACGCCCCCGAGCCGCTGCTGGCCGCCGCCCGCCGGTGGCTGGCCGCGGGCGAGGTGACCGAGGTGGCCCGGGCGCTGGCCTTCGCCGCCCTGGCCCGGCAGGTCCGCCTGACCGACGCCGACGCGCGGCTGCTCACCGGCGCGCTCACCGCCACCGGTTTCCCGGACGACCTGCTCGCCGACGTGCCCCGGTGCGAGCGGGACGACCCGCCGCCCTACGCCCTGACCCCGGCGCGTCCCGCCGGCGGGCGCGCGGAGCCGGCCGGCGAAGCCGGACCGGACCCGGTCGACCGGGCTGCGGTCGCCGCCGTCGACGGCAGCGCCGAACCCGTCGGACTGTGGCGGGCCTGGCGGCGCCCGGCCACGGCGACGGCGTACCCGCCGGCCAGGCGCGTCTACCTGGCGCAGGCCCGCGCCGGCGCGGTCGCGCTCGCCGCGCGTATCCAGGCCGCGCTGGTGGCGGCCGGCGAGCACGACCCGCTGGTCGAGGTCTTCGCAGACGTCGCCGACCTGTCGTCCTACCAGCGCCACGCGCTGAGGCGGGCCGTCCTGCTCTGGGCCGCCCGCCCGGCCGAGCCGGTGCGGATCGCGGCGACCTTCGACGCCCTCGACGCCGCCGGGATCCCGACGTTCGGCGCTGACCGGCCCCGGCTGTCGGCGGTCGAGGCCGACCGGGTCGCCGGGTACCTGGCCGCCGGGTTCTGCCTGGTCGCCAGCCCGGTGCGGGTGCCCGACGTCATCGAGCCGACCCGGGAGGTGCCGACGGACCTGCGCGGCGACGGCCGGTGGATCTGGTCGGCCGCCGCCGGGCACTACCTGACCCGGTACCGGGTCGCCCCGGACCCGGGGCTGCTGGCCGCGATCCGGGCGGCCGACTACACCATGCCCGACGTGGACGCGGTGGCGGTGCACCGGGCGCGGGCGGCGCTGGCCGGGGCCGTCGGAGGGCCGGGCGACCCCGCGTCCCCCCGGCGGGCGGGCGGCGGGGAGGCCGGCGATGAGTGACCCGTCCGAGACCGTCCACGCGGTTCTCGTCGGCGACGTGCTCCTCGTCCACGGCGAGGCCGAGCCGTTCGCCGCCCTCACCGGCGTCGCCGCCCGCCTGCCGGCCGACCCGGACCGGACCCCGGTGCTCTGCTCGTCGGCCGTCTCGGAGCGGCCGGACCTGTTCGGTCTCCTCGCCGACCTGCTGCCCCGCCATCTCGGCGGTTCGGCTTCCGGCTTCCGGCTGGTCCCGCTCGGCCGCTACGCCGACCCCGGCGCGGTGCCCGACCTGGCGGCGGGGCTCGCCACGGATCTCGGGATCGACGGGTCGGTGCCGCTGGACGCCCCGGCCGTGTCCACCCGGGCCGTCCCGGCGGCGCTGCGGTGGATCCGCGCCGACGGCGGGCCGGCCCGGCCGGAGAACCCGCCCGCGGCCTGGCGCGCCCCGCTGCCGGACCCGCCGAGGCCGGTCGACGACCCTGGTCCATCCCGGCCGGTCGACGAGCCCACGCCGCCCCGGCCGGGCGACGACCCGGGGCCGGCCTCGCCGGGGATGCCCGAGGGCTGGCGGGTGACCCGGGCCGGCGACGGGTACACCTGGCTGCCGGTCCTGCCGACGTCCGACCCGGAACCCGCCCGCCCCGGCCCGCCCCGGCCCACCGCCGCGACCGGCAGACCACCGCTCCCGCCGGCCGCCGCCGGGCCGCCGCCGGGCCGGGCGATCCCGGGCGGCTGGTCCTTCCTGGACGCCGAGGAGCCCCGCCGGTCCGACCCGGAGCCCCTCGACGCGTTCCTGGTAGAGGTGGCGATCGGGGCCGGCGGTTTCCGCGTCGGCGGGCGTCCGGTGCCGCCCGGGGTGCTCGCCGGCCACCTGGCCGCGGTGTGGCGCGACGGGCGGCCCGTGGCGCTTCGCGGCAGCATGCCCTACCCCGCCGTGGCCGGGATGCTGTTCGGGGCCCTCGCCGACGCACTCGCCCGCCCGGTGGTCGCCAGCGACGCCCGGGTCGAGGTCACCGCGACGGGCCTGCTCACCACCCCGGGCACCTTCCGCCGGTGGCATCCCCGGGGCCCCGCCGGTGCCGCCCGGCTGGTGAGCGACCTCGGTCCCGTCCTGCCCCCGCGCGCCAGCACCGCGCGGTCCGTCTCACCGGCCCCGCCCGAACCCGCGCCGTCCGGCACGCCTGCGCCGGAGCCCGCGCCGTCGCCGCCGAGCCCGGCCGACCCCGCGCCACCCGCGGCGACCGCTGTCGCGTCGGTGCTCGCGGTCGGCCGGTCCGCGTCGGCCGTCGATGCGGCGCTCGTGCCGCCGGACGTCGCGCGACGGTGGCGAGGGCTCCGGGCCCCCGGCCTCGACCTGCTGCGGATCGACCCGGCACCGGCCGGCCCGCCCGAGCCGGCGTCGGCCCCGCCGGCGGACCCGCCCCCGGCGGGCGTCGTGCCGGAACCGCCGGCGCCGAGCCCGCCGGCGGGACCGCCGGAGCCGCCCCGCGCGGTGGGCGCGTCGGGTACCCCCCGCGCGGTGGCCGCGTCGGGATCGGGCGCGGCGGCGGGACCGGCGGCACCGGCCCCGTCCGGTGCGGCAGTCGCCACCGCGCCGCCGGCCCGCGCCGGCGAGCCCGCCTCGGGGCGGCCGGTCGCCCCGCCGACCGGCCCGGCCCGGGTTCCGCTGCCGTGGCGGCCCGACGGGCGTACGCTCGCCGCCGAAGACCGGGCGGCGCTGCGCCGGATCCTCGCCGGCCGGTACGACTCGCACACCCAGGTGGTGACCCGGACCCTGGCGGAGGAGCCGGGGCTGCGGGTGGCGGCGACGGGCGCCCCGGACCTGCCGGCCGGCCTGGTCGCCGTCCGCGCCTACTGCGCGGGCGAGCGGGAGACGGTGAACGCGGCCCTGCGCGACGGCACCGGACCCGACCCGGCCGCCGACCCGGCGCTGCTGGCCCGCTGGATCGCCTACGGGCTGCGCCGCCTGCCAGCGGTCTTCGGCCCGGTCTTCCGCGCGGCGACCGCACTGCCCGAGCCCGGGTACCGGCCCGGCACGCTCCTGGTCGAGCCGGCCTTCCTCGACGTCGACCCGGTGCCCCCCGTCGTCCCCGACGGCGGAGCCGAGCTGGTGATCTGGTCCACCGGGGCCCGCCGGCTCGGCGGCCTCGCCGTGGCCGGCCCCGCCCCGCGCGGCGGCCCGCCCGGCACGCGGGCCGCCCCCCGCGCCGACGGCGCGTCCGGCCCCGCCGTCTTCCCCGCCGGGACCTGCTTCGAGGTGCTCGCCCTGGAGCCGTCCGGCGTCCGGGACTCCCAGCGGGTCTTCCTCCGGGAACTGCCGCCCGGCCGGGCGGCCTCCGGCGGCGAACAGACCCTGGTCCGGCTGCGGGCGGCCGCCGGGGCCGGGGCCCGGGCGACGGCCACGACGGCGCCGCTGGCCGTGGCACCCGGCTTCGACGCGGCCGGGCGGCTGTTCGCCCTCCCCGACGACGCCGGGCGGGACGACCGGCGGGGCGTGGTCGCGCCCCCCGACGGACCGCCGGGGCGGGCCCAACCGACAGGACGAGAGGGTGGTGAGGGGTGAACGGTACGGTGATGGCGGTCTCCCAGACGGAGCCGGGCTGCCAGTCGACGATCGCGGGCGCGTTGGCCGTCGCACCGGCCGGCGCCACCGTCGTCGTGCAGCCGGGGCACTACCGCGAGCAGATCCAGCTCGGCGGCGACGTCACGCTGATCGCCGAGGAGGGGCCGGGCACGGTGACCATCGACGGCGGCGAGGGCGTCGCGCTCTTCGTCGGCGGGGGATCGGTGACGCTGCACGGCATCGAGCTGGTCGGCGGCGCGGGGCAGCTCCCGACGGTCCAGGTCCGCGGCGGGCGGCTGGAGCTCACCCGGTGCGCCGTGCGGGCCGGCGGCATCGTCGCGGTGCACGTGCCCGGCGGCGAACTGGCCATGCGGGACGGTCGGGTCGGCAACCCCGGCGGCGCCGGTCTCCTCTTCGAACGTGCCGGCACGGGACAGGTCACCCGGACCGCGATTGCCGGCATCGGCACGGTGGCCGTCGCCATCACCGGCGGTGACCCGGTCCTGCGCGAGTGCACCCTCACCGACGTCCGCGGTAGCGGGGTGCTGTGCACCGCCGGCGGACGGGGGCTGCTGGAACAGTGCGTGATCAGCGCCGTCGACGGCCCGGGGCTGGTCGTCGAGGACGGCGCGGTGCGACTGGTCGACACCCGGATCGCGGACACCGCCGGCCATCCGGTGCTGGTGACCGGGGGCGGCCCGGAGCTGACCGGCTGCGAGATCCACGCGGCGACCGGCCCGGCGGTGCTGGTCGACGGGCACGCCGACCCGACGCTGCGCGACTGCGTCGTGGCCGTCGGGAGCGGGCACGGCATCAGCGTCCAGGCCACCGCCACCGGCACCTATCGCGGGCTCCGCGTCGAGGTGACGACCGGCGCGGCCCTGGTGGCCACCGGCACGGCGGCTCCCCGGATCGAGGGCGGCACGTTGACCGCCACCGACGGGGCGGGTCTCGTCTTCGCCGGGGCGGCGACCGGCAGCGTCCACGGGGTGACGGTCGCCGGGGCCCGTTCCGGGCTCCTGGCCCGGGGCAACTCCCGGCCCGAGGTCGAGGACCTCACCGTCACCGGGCCGGCCGAGGACGGGCTGCGGGTCGCCGAGGAGGCCCGGGTCAGCGTCCGGCGGGGCGAGGTGACGGGGGCCGGCACGGCCGGCGCGGCGGTCACCGGCGGCGAACTGGTCCTGGACGGCGTGACGCTGCGCGACTGTGCGAGCGGGCTGGTCGTGGCGGCCGGGCGGCTGCGGGCGGCCGGCATGGACGTGCTCGGCAGCCGGGGTGCCGGGCTCACCGCGCAGCGCGGGGCGGCCGTGCACCTGCGGCGCAGCCGGGTGCGGGGCAGCGGCGGGCCGGGGGTGCGGTTCGCCGGGGACTCGCAGGGCGAGCTGACCGGGTGCGAGGTGTTCGGCAACGCCGGGGCCGGGGTGCTGGTCGAGACGCGCCAGCCGGTGCGGCTGGTCCGTACGGAACTGCGCGGCAACGAGGGAGGGCCGGTGCGTACCACGGTCGCCGACGCCGCCGTGGAAATCGTCGGCGGCGACGGCGGCACGCCGCCGGTCGACCCGGCCGGGCCCGCCGACGGGGCCGGGCCGGGCCGGGAACGCTCGCCGCAGCCGCCGGTACGCGACGACCCGCCGGCACCGGCGTCCACCGGCGCGGCGGCGGCACCGGCCCCGCCGTCGGCGCCCGCCGCCGACGACCCGGTCGCGCCGCTGCTGGCCCAACTGGACGCGCTGGTCGGCCTCGCCGGGGTGAAACGGGAGGTGGCGACGCTGGTCGGGCTGCACCGGATCAGCCAGCGCCGGGCGGCGGCCGGGCTGCCCGCGCCGCCGATGTCCCGGCACATGATCTTCGCGGGCGCGCCGGGCACCGGGAAGACGACCGTCGCCCGGCTCTACGGCCAGATCCTGGCCGCCCTCGGCGTGCTGCCCGGCGGGCAACTCGTCGAGGTGGCCCGCGCCGACCTGGTCGCCGAACACATCGGCGGCACGGCCGTGAAGACCACCGAGCGGTTCCGGGAGGCCATCGGCGGCGTGCTCTTCGTCGACGAGGCGTACACCCTGGCCCCGGTCGACGGCGGCGGCTCGGGGCACGACTTCGGCCGGGAGGCGATCGACACGCTGGTCAAGCTGATGGAGGACCACCGCGACGAGGTGGTGGTGATCGTCGCCGGGTACTCGGCGCAGATGCGCACGTTCCTGGCGGCGAACCCGGGGCTGGCCTCCCGGTTCTCCAAGACCGTCGAGTTCGAGAGCTACAGCACCCCGGAGCTGGTGCAGATCGTCGAGCGCCTGTGCAGCAGCCACCACTACGCCCTGGAGTACGACACCCGCCTGGCCCTGGAGACGTTGTTCGAGGCGATGCCGCGCACCGGCTCGTTCGGCAACGCCCGGGTGGCCCGGCAGACCTTCGAGGAGATGGTCAGCCGGCAGGCGTTCCGGCTGTCGGGCAGCGGCGCCGCGTCCGGGGTGGAGCTGGCGCAGCTGCTGCCGCAGGATCTCGGCGAGGTGGGCACGGGCCCGGCAGACGACGAGCCACCCGCGGCCGCCGTGGACGCCCTGCTGGCCCGGCTGCACGCCATGGTCGGCCTGGACGCGGTGAAGCAGGAGGTGGCCGAGCTGATCGACCTGCTGGCCGCCGTCCGGACCCGGGTCCGGGCCGGCCTGCCGGCCCCGTCGGTCTCCCGGCACCTCGTCTTCTCCGGCCCGCCCGGCACGGGCAAGACCACGGTGGCCCGCCTCTACGGGCAGCTGCTGACCGCGCTGGGCGTGCTGCGCGGCGGGCAACTGGTCGAGGTGGCCCGCGCCGACCTGGTCGGCGAGTACGTCGGGCACACCGCGCAGCGCACCCGGGAGGCGTTCGAGCGGGCCCGGGGCGGGGTGCTGTTCATCGACGAGGCGTACACGCTGGCCCCGCCCGACGCCCGCAACGACTTCGGCCGGGAAGCGATCGACACGCTGGTCAAGCTGATGGAGGACCACCGCGACGAGGTGGTGGTGATCGTCGCCGGGTACGAGGCGGAGATCGAGCAGTTCCTCGCCGCGAACGCCGGCCTGGCGTCCCGCTTCTCGCGGCGGATCCACTTCGCCCCGTACACGGCCGACGAGCTGGTCGCCATCTTCGAGGGCATCGCGCGGGCCGGCGGCTACGACTGCCCCGGGGACACCCTGACGGCCCTGCGCCGGCACTTCGAGCAGGTGCCCCACGGCCGGGCCTTCGGCAACGGCCGGTACGCCCGCCAGGTCCTCGACGAGGCGGTGACCCGGCAGGCGGGCCGGCTGCGCGGACTGACCGGCCCGACCGTGGCGGACCTGCGTACGCTGCGCGCCGAGGACGTCACCCCCGTGACGGCCGCCCATGTCTAGCCGGTGGCGGACGCCGTGACCGCCGCGCCACGGGTGCGGCGGTCCGGCCGCGCCCACGGGACCCGGCCCCGCCGCCCGCCACCGGGCGACAGCAGCGAAGGGCCGTCGGCGGGCTACCCGTATGCTCTCCTGAGTCGCCGTGTGACCGATTGTCCGAATGCGCCTGCGCAGCCGGTCACGCGGACGGTGAGTGTGCTGGGGAGGCGCCGGGTGGCAGGTCTTTCTCGCGTGCCGGACGCGGAAGCGCCGGGCGGGGCCGGCATCGAGGTGGTCGCAGGCGACACCCGGGTCGACGACCGGGCTTCGTCTCCGGCTGACGTCGAGGCCACGTCGTCGGCGGCGCACCTCCCGCCCGACGCGCGGCTGCGGGCGCTGCACGACGCCCACGCCGATCCGCTGTTCCGCTTCCTGCTGCGGCTGGCCCTCGGTGAGCGGCAACTCGCCGAGGACCTGCTCCAGGAGACGATGGTCCGGGCCTGGCGCAACATCGACAACCTCGCCGTCGACCCGGAGACGCAGCGGCGCTGGCTGTTCACCGTGGCGCGCCGGGTCGCCATCGACGTGGCGCGGGCCCGACAGGCCCGCCCGGCCGAGGTCGGCTCGCTGGACCTCAACCGGATGCCGGCGACCGGCGACGTGGCCGAGGGCGTGGTGACCACCCAGACCATCCGGGACGCGTTGCCGAAGATCAGCGTCGAGCACCGCCGGGTCGTGGAGGCCGTCTACTTCCGGGGGCTGTCCACCGCCGAGATCGCGGCCGCGTTCGGCATCGCCGAGGGCACGGTCAAGTCCCGCGCCTACTACGCCCTGCGCGCGTTGCGCGCCGTCATCGGTACGGTCGACGGTGCGTGAGGCGTCCGCCGCCACCGCGATGGCATACGATTGCGGCGGCAGAACCGCGAGGCGCTGCCTCCCCGAGCAGAGCTGACGGACCATGACCGACCTCCGAAGCGACAGCGACGCCCCCGGTCCGGTGGCCCACGCCCCACTGGAGTTGTGCGCCCCCTACCTGTGGGGTGACCTCGACCCGCAGGGCGAACAGGACTTCGAACGCCACCTCGGGACGTGCTCCCTCTGCCTGGACGAGTGCGACCGGCTGGGCCCGCTGGTGACCGCGTTCTCCGGGCTCACCAGCGACGAGGCCGCCGAGCTGCTCGCGGTCGGTTCCGCGCCCGCCCCGGCCGAGGAGCCGGCCCCGCCCGCCGTGGCCCGCGCCGACCAGGAGCCCGCCGCCGGCCCCGACCCCACCCGTGCCGGCGAGCCCGCCGCCGGCCCCGCTTCCGCCCGCGCCGCCGGCCCCGACTCCACCCCGCCCGCCGGGCCGACCGTCGAGCCGGATCCCGCCGGGGGCACGGGTCGGAGCCGGCCGGGCCGCCGCCCGGCGGGCGCCACCGGTCCGGCGGGGCGGGGCCCGGCCGGACACGCCCCCGACCTGGCCCGGCGTGGCCGCCGGCTGTGGTTCGTCGCCGGTGGGCTCGCCGTGGTCGCGGCGGTGTCCCTCGGCGTCTCCCTCGGCCAGCGCTACGCCGGGCGGGCGCCCGAGGCCGGCCCGGCCACCGTCAACCCGGTCAACGCGGGCGTGACGGTGGAGGGAGTCGGCGCCACCGCGCGGCTCTCCGTCACCGTCTCGGCCCGCGCCGACCGGCCCGGCGCGGTTGCCGACGTGCGGGCCACCGTGGTCGGCCTGACCGCCGGGGTCGAATACCGCCTCTACGCGGTCGCCGCCGACACCCGGACCCACCAGGTGGCGCGGTGGACGGCGACGGCCGGGACGCAGGAGGTCACCGGCGAGATCGCCGTCCCCGTCGACACCCTGGCGTTCTTCGCCGTCGCCGACGCCGACGGCACGGCCGTGGTGTCGGCGCGCCTCGGCGCCCCCCGCTAGCCGCGCACCTTCGTCCACTTCTGGTTGGCCCCGCCGCTGCACGTGGCCAGCTGCAGGCCGGTGCCGTTGGCGGTGGACCAGTCCCGCACCTCGACGCACCTGCCGACGACCGAGTTGACCAGGTCACCGGAGGGGTTGACCCAGAACTTCTGGGCCCAGCCGCCGTTGCAGGTCGCGAGCTGGACCCGGGTGCCGTCGGCCGTGGCGGCGTTCGCCAGGTCCATGCAGAGCTTGCCCATCCGGACGGTCCCGTCGCCGCCGAACGTCCACTTCTGCCGGGTCGAGCTGCCGCAGCCCCAGAGCACGAGCTGCTGGCCGTCGGCGGCCGTGGGCGCGTGCACGCACTTCCCGCCGTACCCTTTGATCTGGTAGCTGGTCGCCGCGGGCGCTGCGGTGGTCGCCCGGGGGGTCGTCGGGGTGGGGCGGGGGGCCGCGGCCGTGGTCCTGGTCGTCGCGGCGGCCGGGCGGGACGCGTCGCCGCCCGCGGCGGGCCTGCGGGTGGGCAGGGCCAGCGCCGGCCCGGTGGGGGCGGCCGGCGCGACGGTGGGACGCGGCGACGGACGGCCGCCCAGGCGCGGGTCCTGGGCGTAGAAGGCGGCGTAGGCGAGCACCCGGCCGGCGTGCTGCTCCACCGTGGACAGGTTCGGTGCGCCGCCGGCCTGCACCCCCGGGCCCCACTGGAAGGTGGCCAGCGCGATCGGGTACGGGTCGGCGGCGAGCCCGGCGAGGT
Source organism: Micromonospora haikouensis (assembly GCF_000876225.1). Taxonomy (NCBI): domain Bacteria; kingdom Bacillati; phylum Actinomycetota; class Actinomycetes; order Micromonosporales; family Micromonosporaceae; genus Micromonospora; species Micromonospora haikouensis. The sequence continues at coordinate 3,172,778 of NZ_JXSX01000001.1, forward strand.
CGGTGGTGAGGGCACACATCGTCCGGGCGAGGGTGGGGATCGCCGCCGCCGGCTCCCACGGCGACTGCCCGGCGGTGGCGTACCGGCTCCAGAGCGTGGGGAGGAACTGGGCGATGCCCTGGGCCCCGTTCGCGCCGAGCAGGTGCGGGTTGAACCCCGACGCCGCCATCAGCTGGCCGGCGATCTTCGCCGCCGTCACCGCCGGACAGACCTTGCCGGCGGCGAGGATCAGCTCCAGGTGCTCCTGGGGGATGGCGCGCGGCGCGCTGCCGGCGGCCGGTGCCGGCTGGGCGGCGGTCGGCGGGCCGCCGGCGGCGTCGCGGTCGAAGTCGGGCTGCCGGGAATACCACGCGGTGTATCCGACGACGGTGCGCACGTACGGGGCCGCCGCGTCGGGGATGCGCCGGTCGGCCTGCACGACGGAGAACCCCGAGTGGTGGGCGGCGAGGGCCAGCTCCCACGCGTCGCCGTCGATGTCGCCGTGCCGGAGCTGCCCGACGAGGTCGCACATGTGGTGGGCGAGCGCGACGATGTTCGCCGCGACGTCCAGCCGGGGCGCGTCGGGCCAGGGACGCCAGCGCTGCCAGAGCTCGTCGCTCAGGCCGGCGACCCCGGAGCCGCCGTTGTCGGTGCGCGCCTCGGGGTCGAAGCCCGACGCGGCCATGAGCTGACCGGCCAGGCGCGGGGCGGTGAGCGTCGGGCAGGAGAGCGCGGCCTGGGCGATCATCTGTGCCTGGTCGGCGGGGACCGGCCTGCCCTCGCGCACCGTCTCGGCGGTGGCCGTGCCGAAGCCGGCGCTCGCCGCGAAGCCGGCCAGCACGGCGAGGGCCAGCACGAGGACGCCGGCGGCGATCCGGGTGACCAGCGGCGGGCCGGGGAGCCGGGGCATCCGACGCCGCAACGCACCGACGAGCCGTCCCAGGCGCTGGCGGTGGGGCTTGGAGGTCAGTGGCACCGTGGCGCTCCTCGGCAGGCTGCGGATTCGACCCCTCAACGGGCTGAACCGGTCGACGGTTCAGTCAGATCAGGAAGGAGTTTGCCCGCAGGGCCGGTACGCGGCAACCGCGCTGGTGGAACGGGGTGACCGGCCTCGGGCGCGCCCCGGACGGCCGAGGTCATCCCGACCGCGCCCCGAATCCGGCCGGTGCCGCATCCACCGTCGAGTGAGTACGGTTGCGCGACGGGCACAGGCATCGGGGCGCCCCGCCGGGCCGGCAACGGCCGGCGGGGCGGCGATCCGGGGAGGGAGCGAGGATGACGCGGCGCAGAGCGCTGGTGGTGCGGGGCGGGTGGGAGGGACACGAGCCGGTCCGGGCGACGGAGTTGTTCCTTCCGTTCCTCGAACGCAGCGGCTACGCGGTGCGGATCGAGGAGTCGACGGACGTCTACGCCGACGCCGCCGAGATGGCCGGCACCGACCTCGTGGTGCAGTGCGTGACGATGTCGCAGATCACCCCGGAGCAGGTGGCGGGCCTGTGCGCGGCGGTCGTCGCCGGGACCGGGTTCACCGGCTGGCACGGCGGCATCGTGGACTCGTTCCGGATGTCGTCCGACTATCTGCACCTGGTCGGCGGCCAGTTCGCGACCCATCCGGGCAAGGAGCCGTGCGAGCGCCGCGGTGGGGCGGAGGACAACTTCCTGCCGCACACCGTACGCGTCACCGACCTGGGGCGGCAGCATCCGATCACCGCGGGGATTCCGGACATCGAGCTGGTCACCGAGCAGTACTGGGTGCTGCACGACGACCTCATCGAGGTGCTGGCCACCACCACCCACCCGGCGCAGCCGTGGCAGCCGTGGCACCGGCCGGTCACCTCGCCGGCGATCTGGACCCGGCAGTGGGGCGCCGGGCGCGTCGTCGTGACGACCCCGGGGCACAGCCTCGACGTGCTGGAGCACCCGAGCATCCGTACCGTCATCGAGAGGGGGATGGTGTGGGCGACCCGCACCGCGTCGGCGTAGTAGGGCTCGGGGTCATCTCCCGCGCCTACCTGGACACGCTCGCGAACCACCCGGCGGTGGACATCGTGGCGGTGGCCGACCTCGACGCCTCCCGGTCCGCCGCGACCGCCGCCGGGCTTCCCGGAGCCGAGGCGGTGAGCGTCGAGCGCCTGCTCGACCGCCCCGACGTGCAGACGGTGCTCAACCTCACGATCCCCGCGGCGCACGCCGAGATCTCGCTCGGCGCGATCGATGCGGGCAAGCACGTGTACGTCGAGAAGCCGCTCGCCGCCACGCTGCCGGACGGCCGTGCGACCGTCGAGCGGGCCGCGGCGGCCGGCGTCCGCGTCGGGTGCGCGCCGGACACCGTCCTGGGCACGGGCACGCAGACGGCGCGCGCCACCATCGACGGGGGGCTCATCGGCCGCCCCCTGTCCGCGTCGGCCGTCATGGTCACCCCGGGGCACGAGCGCTGGCATCCCCACCCCGACTTCTACTACGCCCCGGGCGGGGGGCCGCTGCTGGACATGGGGCCCTACTACATCTCGGCGCTCGTCCACCTGCTCGGGCCGGTCCGCGCGGTGCACGGAGCCGCCAGCCGGCTGCGCCCCGAGCGCGTCATCGGCTCGGGCCCGCGCCTCGGCCAGCGGGTTCCGGTGCTGGTGGACACCCACGTCACCGGCGTGCTCGAACACGCCGACGGCGCCCTGTCCACCCTCACCACGAGCTTCGACGGCGTCGCGACGACGGCCGCGCCGATCGAGGTGCACGGGGAGACCGGCACGCTCGCCGTGCCCGATCCGAACTACTTCGACGGCGAGGTCCGGCTGTTCGCGCTCGGCGGCACCGAATGGCAGGTCGTGCCGCCGGGGGCCGGCTACGTCGACGGTTCCCGGGGCGTCGGCCTGATCGACGCCGTCACCGCCGGCGGCCGACGTCCGCCGCGGGCCGGCGGCGACGTGGCGCTGCACGTGCTCGACACGATGACCGCCCTGCTGCGCTCGGCGGCCGAGGGCCGGCGGATCGAGCTGACCACGGCCGTGGAGCGGCCCCCGCTCGTGCCGCTCACCCCGGCCGAACAGTGGAGGGCATACCGGGCGTGACGCCGCTGGCGAGGCCGGGACGCGCTGTCAGCGGTTCTGTCGTTCGATGCCGCGCCGGACGAGGCCGTGGATGCCGGGGAGGGTGATCGCCCGGATCGTGACGTCGTTCATCCAGACGTGGAACCGGCTCGGTGGCGCGTACTGGTACATGCCGCGGCGGGCGAGCGCCTGCCGCTTGACGATCTCGGGGCGTAGGCCGGTCTCCCATTCCGCGAGGGCGGACGGGACGTCGTGGCCGTGTCGTCGCAGGGCGGCGCCGAGCTGGTCGGCGCCGGCGAGTGCCAGGGCCGCGCCGTGTCCGGCGAAGAGCGTGACGCACCAGGCCGCGTCGCCGAGGAGCGCGACGCGGCCGATGCTCCACCGTGGCGCGTCTACCTGGCTGACCCGGTCGAAGTAGGCGCTGCTCGGGTCGGTCTCCACGTGGCGGATCGCCTCGGGTACGCCCCCTGCCAGGTCACCGAATGCCGCGCGGAGCGCGTCCACCGGTCCGCGTGTCAGCTCCCGGCCCGGGTCGGCGCAGCGGTAGGTGAAGAAGGCCGAGGAGCGGTGCGGGCCCAGGTTGACGATCGCCGCCGTGCGTCCGGGGCCGATGAAGGTCGTGGCGGACGACTCGGGCACCTCCGCCGGCGGCTGGGGGAGCGGGAACGCGGCCACCACGTACGGCAGGTCGACCCGGTGATCCGGGCCGAACAACGCCGTGCGGGTCGCGGAGTGCACGCCGTCGGCGCCGACGAGCAGGTCGGCGTTCTCGGTGGTGCCGTCGCTGAAGCTGATCTTCACCCGGCCGGCGTCCTGGTTGATCGTGGCGATCGTGGTGCCGAAGCGGATCTCGGCGTGGTCGCGTACCGCTTCGTACAGCGCATTCTCGAGGTCGCCCCGGAACACCGTCATGGTCCGGGGGCCGAGCGCGGCCGCGGCGACGGCCGAGGGCACCGTGAGCTTCGGCCGCCCGTCCGCTCGGACCAGCACTGTCGTGAACAGGCCCAGCGCGCGATCGGACAGCGCCGGGACCAGGCCGAGCCGCTCGGCGGCGTCGTAGCCCGCGCCGAGCAGGTTCACCAGGTATCCACCGCTGCGCCGGGCCGGGGCGCGTTCCACGACGAGCGGGTGCCACCCGTCCTGTGCCAGCCGTCGGGCCGTGGCGAGACCGGCGATGCCGGCGCCCACGATCACCGCTCGTTTCATCCGCACTCCCGAGGTTGGAATGAGCAACTGCTCAAACAGTATGAGCGTCTGCTCATTCGGATGCAATACGCGTAGACTTCGGGCATGCCACGCGGAGTCCCCATCGTCGAACCCCGGCAGCACCTGTTCGCCGCCGCGGAACGCGTGATCGCCGCCAGCGGCCCCGGCGAGCTCACCAGCCGGGCCGTCACCCGCGAGGCCGGCGTCGCCACGGGGCTGCTGTTCGCCCACTTCGCGAACTTCGACGACTTCCTGGTCGGCTACGCGGTCGACCGGAGCTTCCAGATCGCCGGCGCCGCCACCGGCCTCACCGGACGCGCCGGCACGAGCACGGTCGCCGGGAACCTCAGCGAGACGGTCCTGGCGACCCCGTTGCTCACCGTCCTCGCCGTCACCCGCCTGATCGCCTGTCGGCCGACGCTGGCCGCGAGGACCGAAGCGGTGCTGGGCGCCGGCACCGCCGCACTGCGCCCACTACACCGGGCGGTCGTCGAATACCTGGCCGCCGAACGACGACTCGGGCGGATACCGGCGGGTGCCGACGCCGAGGCGCTGACCCTGGCGGTGGTCGGCGTCCTCCACCACGTCGCCCTCACCGACGGAACCGACCCGGCGGCGGAGAGCCGCATCCGCCGCGCGATGACCGCGCTGATCGACGGTTCCCGAGCCGTCACCTCGTGACCGGATCCGCGCGCGACGAGCCACCCGCCGGCTCGGCCGGCCGGGCGAGGCGACGGGCGGAGGGCGCGGCCACCGCGGCAGCGACTAACCTGCCGGTCATGGCGACTGCCGAACTGGACGAGTTGATCGTCGCGGACGCGGACGCGCTGCGCGCGTGGCTGTCGGTCCACCACGCCACGTCGCCCGGCGTCTGGCTCGCCCTGACCCGCAAGGGCGGCACCGTCACGACGCTGACCTGGCAGCAGGCGGTCGACGAGGCCCTGTGCTTCGGCTGGATCGACGGGCAGGCCCGCAAGCGGGACGAGGAGACCTCCTGGATCCGGTTCACCCCGCGCCGGCCCCGCAGCGTCTGGTCGCAGCGCAACGTCGCCCACGTGGCCCGGCTGGAGGCGGACGGGCGGATGCTGCCCCCGGGCCGCGCGGCGGTGGAGGCCGCCAAGGCCGACGGGCGGTGGACGGCCGCCTACGCCCCGTCGTCGGAGGCCGAGGTGCCGGCCGACCTCCTCGCCGCCATCGCCGCCGACCCCGCCGCCCAGGCCATGTTCGACGTGCTCACCAGGACCAACCGGTTCGCTCTCGTCTACCGCCTCAACGCCGTCAAGCGAGCGGAGACCCGCGAGCGGAAGATCGCCGAGTTCGTCGCGATGCTGGCCCGTCACGAGACGATCCACCCGCAGAAGTCCAGGCCGCTGAATCCGCCGTGACCGGTCCGCCCGTGGCGGGGCCGAGCCCGGCCCGACAACCCCGGTGCGGTGGGCGACCGGAGTCGTGTTGACTCGGGCGGTGGATCGTCAACGGCTCAGCAGCATCGCGCACTCGCGCCACCCGATCGCGGCCCCGATCTTCGGGGTCAACGTCAACCGGCTCCTGCGCCGGGCGGGCCGGCAACCGACGGCCCGCGTCCTCGACCTCGGCTGTGGCGAGGCGGCCTGGGCGCTGCAGGCCCTCGCCCACCATCCGGACGGGCACGCGGACGGCGTGGACGTCAGCGCGTACGCCCTCGAACGCGCCGCCGGCGCCGCCGAGGCGCGCGGCCTTGCGGACCGGCTCACCCTGCACCGGCGCGACGCCCGGACGTACGTGCCCGACGGCGACTACGACCTGGTGCTGTGCGTCGGCTCGACCCACGCGTTCGGCGGGTTCGACGGGACGCTGGAGCTGGCCGGCCGGCACGTGAACGCCGGCGGCGTCCTCCTGGTCGGCGAGGGGTTCTGGCAGGTCCCGCCGACCCCGCAGGCGCTGGCGGCGCTCGGCGTGAAGCCCGAGGAGTTCACCGACCTCGCCGGCCTGGTCGACACCGCCGAGCGGGCCGGCTGGACGCCGACGTACGCCCACGTCAGCGACGCCGCCGAGTGGGACGACTACGAATGGTCGTGGATCGGCTCGCTCACGGAGTGGGCGCTGGACAACCCCGGCCACCCGGACGCGGCCGAGGCGCTCACCGCCGCCCGGGAGCACCGCGACCAGTGGTTGCGCGGATACCGCCACGTGCTGGGTTTCGTGACGCTGGTGCTGCGCCGCGGCGGGCGGTGAGCACCGCGCCCGCCCTGCGGCCGGCCCGGCGACCCGACAGGCGCCGCCCCGCTCCGCTACCGCCCGGCGACGGGACGGCGGTGACCGGAGGCCGCCGGCTCGGCGATCGGCAGCCGGATGGTGAAGGTGCTGCCCCGGCCGAGGACGCTCTCGAGGCCGATCGTGCCGCCGTGGGCCTCGGCGAGCTTGCGGGCGATCGACAGGCCGAGCCCGCTGCCCCCGGTGCTGCGGGCCCGCGAGTCGTCGGCCCGCCAGAACCGGTCGAAGACCTTGGCCTGGTCGGCGGGCGCGATGCCGGTCCCGGTGTCGGACACGGCGATGGCGACCTGGTCGTCGCGCACCGCGCAGCGCACGGTGACCGAGCCGCCGGCGGGGGTGTGCCGGACCGCGTTGGCGACGACGTTGCCGACGAGCTGCCGCAGCCGGGCGCCGTCGACCGGCAGCTCCGGGTCGGCGAGCAGCTCGGTGCCCAGCCGCACCCCGGCGGCCTCGGCGGCGCCCCGGTGCGCCTCGACGACCTGCTCCAGCAGGTCCGCCACGAAGTGCGGCTCGCGGTGGATGCGCAGGTCACCGGCGTCGGCGGCGGCCAGGTCCCGCAGGTCGTCGATGATGTGCTGCAACAGCAGCGCCTCGTCGAGCAGCAGGCTGAGCAGTTGCGCGTCGGGCTGGGCGAGGCCGTCCTGGGCGGCCTCCAGCCAGCTGCGGATGTTGGTCAGCGGCGTACGCAGCTCGTGCGCCACGTCGCTGACCATGCTCTTGCGCAGCGCCTCGGTCTGTTCCCGCCGGGCGGCGAGGTCGTTGAGGGCGGTGGCGAGCAGGCCGATCTCGTCGCGGGTGGTCACGGGGACCCGGGCCTGTTCGTCCATCGGTCGTCGGGTGGCGTCGGTCAGCGCCCGCAGCGGCCGGACCAGCCGCCGCCCGACCAGGACGGTGATCAGCACGGTGGCGGCCAGCACCGTTCCCGTCACCTGGGCGATGCGGATCGCGTTGTCCCGGGACAGGTTGAACACCGGTTCGGCGGTGCCCTGTGCCTCGTCGGTCACGAAGAGCAGGGCCGGCGGGGCCACGTACGACCTGAGCTGGGCGAGCCGCGCCTTCTGCAGGCAGGCGTCGGTCTGCCGGTCGACGCGGGCGTCGCCGCTCGGGGTCGCGGTGCGGTCCGCCCTGATCGCGACCCGGTCGGGCAGCCCCGCCTCGCGCAGGCAGGTCTTCGTCGCGGTCCTCAGCTGCGCGATCCCCTTGGCCTCGCTCGGCAGCGGCTCGGCCAGCTCGGTCGGCAGGCAGAAGCCGGCGACGTCGCGCACGTCCGGCCCGATCACCTGCACCGACGCCCGCCCGCCCGGGCCGACGACGACCTTGCCGTCCAGCGTGGACTCGCCGCGGATGCAGCCGAGCCACCGGGAGGCCAGCGCCCGGCTGAAGGCACTCTCCTGCGCGGTCAACACGTACGGCCCGAGCGCGCGCGGGTCGATCCGCTCGGTCCCGCCGGTCAGGCCCAGGTCCACCTGCAACGGGTCGACGGTCGCCGACGGCCGCGCCGCGTGCAGCGACGGGCCCTGCGGCGCGGTGTCGGCGATGACCTGCCGGTCGGGGGTCATCAGGGTGATCCGCCGTTCGAGCTTGCCGGCCCGCTCGGCGAGCACGGGGGCCACCTGCGACCAGTCCCGGTGGGTGGCGGCGTAGCCCACCATCGTGTCGTAGATGCTCTTGTCGTCGGCGAGCGAGCGGCCCTGCTCCTGCCGGATCGCCCGGGTCGTCGACTGCACGGCCAGCCACGTCGTCGCCAGGATCGCGCAGACCGCCACCAGCAGGGAGGTGGCCAGCAGCCGCACCACCAGACTGCGGTGCGGCGGCACCCGCCGCCGCCTCACGGCGCCCCGGGGCTGAGCTTGTAGCCGACGCCGTAGACGGTCAGCAGTTGCTGGGGCCGGCGGGGGTTCAGCTCGATCTTGCGGCGCAGGTTCATCACGTGTACGTCGATGGTGCGCTCGGTCGACTCCCGCTCGACGCCCCGGGTGTGTTCCAGCAGTTGGCCGCGGGTGAACACCCGTCCCGGCTGGCGGGTCATCGCGGCCAGGATCGCGAACTCGCCGGCGGTGCAGTCGACCGGGACGCCACCGGCGGTCACGGTGTGCCGTGGCTCGTCGACGGTGAGCCGCCCGACCCGGTGCACGGGGGAGTCCTGCCCCGTCGTCCGGACGCGCCGCAGCAGCGTCCGGATCCGGGCCACCAGTTCCCGGGGGCTGAACGGCTTGGTCATGTAGTCGTCGGCGCCCAGGTCCAGGCCGCGCAGGAGGTCGTCCTCGCTCGACCGGGCGGTCAGCATCAGCATCAGCACGTCCGACTCCTGCCGGAGGATGCGGCAGACCTGCATGCCGTCCAGCCCCGGCAGCATCACGTCGAGCACGAGCAGGTCGAACGGCTGCTGCCGGGCCTGCCGCAGCGCCGCCTCGCCGTCGTACACGACCGTCGCCTCGTGTCCCTCCGCGGCCAGGTAGCGGCGCAGCGCCTCGGCCTGCCGCCGGTCGTCCTCCGCGAGCATCACCTGTGCGCACATGGTGGGGACTATAGGTCAGGCGCCAGGCCCCGAACCGGCTGCGAACTCGGCCGCGACGCGGGTCGCACCGCGCCCGGGCAGCCCAGGGGCGGTGCGCCGCGCGGCGCGGCGGCGGTGCGGAAAAGGTCACGCCCGGGCCTGACAGGATCCTGATATTCCCGGGCCACGATCGCGCCATGCCACTGCCCCGGACGGTGCCACCGTCGGACACCGAAACCCAGGTCATCCCGGTCGTCGGCGCGGAACCGCCGCCGCGCCGCCGACGCCTGCCGAGGCTGGTGGCGCCCGCCGTCGTCCTCGCGGTGCTGGCCGTCACGGCGGGTGTCGTCTGGTCCGGCCGGGACAGCGGACGACCGCCGGCCGTCGACGAACCCGCCGGGGTGCGCAGCGTCGCGCTGGTGCGGCAGGACATGTCGATGGCGCAGTCGCTGCCGGGCACCCTCGGCTACGGCGCCGCCCGGGTGCTCAAGGGCGGCAAGGACGGCACGGTGACGTGGCTGCCCGCGCCGGGGGCGTCGGTCCGGCGCGGCCAGCAGCTCTACCGCGTCGACGACCGGCCGGTGCCGTTGTTCTACGGCGGGATGCCGCTGTACCGCCCGCTGCGTGACCTCGGCACGGTCGGCCGGGACGTGCGGATCGTCGCCGACAACCTCGACGCCCTCGGCTACGAGATCGGCGACCAGCCGAGGCCCGGCACCCGGCTGGTCCCGTCGCCGGCTCCGTCGCCGACCGCGTCCCGGCCGGCGGTGACGGTGGGCCGGGGCGAGGGCGTCCTGACGGCCGCGCTGCGCGCGGCCGTCAAGCGCTGGCAGAACGACCTGGGGGTCCCGGCGACCGGCGCGGTCGAGCCCGGGGACGTGGCGGTGCTCGTCGGCGGGGTCCGGGTCGACTCGGTCGCCGCCCAGCCCGGGGACAGCGCGAACTCCCCGCTGATGTCGGTCACGCAGACCGCGAAGGTGGTCACCGTGCAGATGGACGTCGGTGACGCCGCCTCGGTCGAGCCGGGCGACGTGGTGGACGTGCGGCTGCCCGACGAGAGCGCCGTCGGCGGCAAGGTCGCCGCCGTCGGCCAGGCCGTGCAGGCCGCGGCGGGCGACGACCCGACGGGCGGCGGCCCGGCCAAGGTCACCGTGACGGTCACCCTGGACAAGTCCGCCGCCGTCGCCAAGATCAGTTTTGCCGACGTGCAGGTCGACTTCGTCGCCGAGACCCACGAGGACGTCCTCGTCGCGCCGGTCGGCGCGCTGCTGGCGCTCGCCGAGGGCGGCTACGCCGTCCAGGTCGAGGGCGGCGGCCTGGTCGCGGTCGAGACCGGCATGTTCGCCAAGGGCCTCGTCGAGATCAGCGGAGACGGGCTCGCCCCGGGCACGCGGGTGGTGACCACCTCGTGAGCACCGTCCTGTCCGCGCGCGACGTCAGCAGGCGCTACCCGGGCGGGGTCGACGCGCTGCGCGGGATCTGCCTCGACATCGCCGAAGGCGAGCTGCTCGCCATCGTCGGGCCGTCCGGCTCCGGCAAGTCGACCCTGCTCCACCTCATGGGCACCCTCGACCGGCCCACCTCCGGCACCATCCGGATCGCGGGGCAGGACGTCGCCGCGCTCTCCGACCGTCAGCTCTCCGCCCTGCGGGGCCGCTGGCTCGGCTTCGTCTTCCAGCAGTTCCACCTCGCCGAGGGCCTCACCGCCGCCGAGAACGTGGCCACCGGCCTGCTGTACGCCGGTGTCCCGCGCAGGCGTCGCCGGGCGCTCGCGCTCGACGCCCTCGACCGGGTCGGCCTCGCCCACCGGGTGGGCCACCGCCCGGCCCAGCTCTCCGGTGGCGAACGCCAGCGGGTCGCCATCGCCCGGGCCATCGTCAACGGACCCGCCCTGGTGCTGGCCGACGAGCCCACCGGCGCCCTCGACACCGGCACCGGGCACGCCGTCCTGCGCCTGCTGCGCAGACTCAACGAGGAGGGCACCACCATCGCCGTCATCACCCACGACAACGAGATCGCCGCCAGCCTGCCCCGCCGCGTCGAGATCCGCGACGGCCGGCTCGTGCGGGACACGGCGGCCGTCCGATGATCCGCCCCGTCCGCCTCTCCCCGCTCGACCTGCTCGACGTCGGGTTGCTCGGCATCCGTACCCGCAGGATGCGGGCCGCGTTCTCGGCCCTGGGCATCGCGATCGGCATCGCCACCACGGTCCTGGTCACCGGCGTCCCCGCCGCCAGCCAGGCGGCGCTGCTGCGCGAACTGTCCGCCCTGGGCACCAACAGCCTCCAGGTCATGGCGCAGCCCAACACGGACTCGCCACCGCAGCTGCCCGAGGAGTCCGTGGCGATGGTGCAGCGCATCGGCCCGGTCACGGTCGCGAGCGCGGTCGCCAACACCCACGCGCTGGTGCGCCGCAACGACCGCACCGACGCCCGCGACGGCTCCGGCCTGACCGTGCTCGCCGCCCGCCTCGACCTGCCGCGGGCCATCAACGCCACGGTGCGTTCCGGGCGCTGGCTCGACCCCGTCACCGAGCGGTTCCCGACCGTGGTGCTCGGCTCGGTCGCCGCCACCCGGCTCGGGTTCGCGGACCTGCCCGCCACCGGCGGCCCGGCGCCGATGGTGATCATCGGCGACCGGTGGTTCACCGTCGTCGGCATCCTCGCCGCCACGCCGCTCTCCCCCGACATCGACCGCTCGGTCCTGGTCGGCTGGGAGGCGGCCCGCAGCCAGCTCCGCTTCGACGGCCATCCCACCGTCATCTACGTCCAGTGCCGAGAGTCGGCGATCGAGACCGTCCGCGCGGTCCTGCCCGCCACCGTCTCGCCGGTGCAGCCCGGGCAGGTCGTGGTGACCCGCCCGTCGGACGCCCTCGCCGCGAAGCGGGCCACCGAGGGCGCCTTCTCCGCCCTGCTCCTCGGCCTCGCCGCGGTCGCGCTGCTCGTCGGCGGCATCGGGGTGGCGAACACGATGGTGATCGCCGTGTGGGAACGCCGCACCGAGATCGGCCTGCGTCGGGCGCTGGGCGCGCACCGGGGCCAGATCCGCGCCCAGTTCCTCACCGAGTCGGCCGCGCTGGCCGCCCTCGGCGGTGTCGCCGGGACCCTGGTCGGCCTGGCCGCCACCGCCGCGTACGCGGTCCACCAGGGCTGGCCGGTCGTGGTCCCGCTGCCGGCGACGCTCGCGGGGCTCGGCGGCGCCGTCGTGGTCGGCGTCGTCGCCGGGGTCTACCCGTCGATCAGGGCCGCCCGGCTCACGCCGACCGAGGCGCTCGCCTCGACCTGACCGTCGCGGGGAAGAAGGAGCACGCGGGGGAGGAGAGAACGTTCCGGCCGCCGCACGGGAGAACGACGGAGGCGCCACCCGATCGCGGGTGGCGCCTCCGGTTCGCGGGTCACTTGCGCTTCGCGGCGACCTCACGCTCGCATTCCGGCGAGAACCGCATGCCCTTCGAGATCGACTCCGCGTCGTTCTGTTCGCCGCCGAACGACCAGCCCGGGCCGTCGGGGTTGACCTCGACGTAGCGCACGCCCTTCTCCTTGAGGCACGCCACGACGTCCCGCGCGAAGTCCCTCGCCTCCGGGTTGGCCGGGTCGAGCTCCCACGGCGGCAGCGGCAGCAGGTTCTCGCACGCCTTGTTCGCCTTCCCGATGCGGCCCGACGTGGTGCCGCCGGCCCGTTCCCGGCGGACGTCGACGCCGTGGTCGGCCATGCACTTCTCGTACGGCCGCGCGCGCGCCTTCGCGTCCTCCTCGGTGTCGTCGAGGCGCTCGCGGGGACGCTCGGCCGCCGACGCCGACGGGGCGACGGAGGGCGTTTCGGTGCGCAGCGTGGCCACCTCCGGCGGCTCGGCGGTGTCGGTCTGGTCGGATCCGGTGTTCGAGCACCCCGTGCCACCGATCATGACGGCCAGGAGGAGCGCGGCCATCGGGTACTTCCTCATCGTGACGCCTTCCTGTCGGACGTTCGGCGTGACGCGGTCGCGCCGGTGCCCAGGATCGCCGCCAACTGTCAGGAAGCTGTGTGCCCGCCGCGTCCGGCCGGCGCTGATCGGCCCGACGCGACCGGCCGGGTTCAGCCGCCGCCGGGGCCGGCCGTCGGCGGCCGGGTGCGCCGCCAGCGGGCGACCAGAGCGTCCCGGCCGGCGGCGTCGATCCGGCCGGTCACCCGCAGCCGGGCCATTCCGCCGTCGGGGAAGATGTCCAGCCGGACGTGGGTGGCGGCCCGGGGCGCGTCGACCGGGAAGCGGTGCCGGGTGTCCGGCCGCAGCCGGGTCTCCGGCAGCAGGGGGAACCACGCCGCCGGGTCGTCGAGGTCGCCGTGGCGCTCGTCGGCGGCGCGCAGCGTGGCCCGGCCCGGGGCGTTGCCCTTGAAGTGGCTGGTGTCCAGGTCCACGAACTGCGCGACCCCCGGCACGCCCAGCCGGACCAGCACCCAGTCGTTGCCGTCGTCGCGGCGGCGGGCGGTCTCCCAGCCCTCGCCCATCACCCGGGCGGGGCCGGGGGCGAGCAGGTTCTGCGGGGCGCCGTAGAACCGGTCGCTGCACGCCTGCACCCGGCCGCCGTGTTCCGTCGCGGCCAGGTCGAGGACGTCGGGCAGCAACCGGGGGTCGGGCACCACGTCCCCGTGCACCCGCAGCCGGGCGACGCCGCCGTCGGGGAAGATGGTGAGCCGCACGTGGGTGACGTGGTGGGGCACGTCGACCGGGAAGACGTTGCGGCTGTCGCCGGCCAGCGGCGAGCGGTCGAGCAGCGGCACCCAGCGCGTCCCGGCTAGCTCGTCCGGCCCCGGGTAGCCGTCGACGGCGCACCCGTCGACGGCGGCGAACGGCGGATAGTTGCCGGTGAAGAAGCTGGTGTCGACGACCAGCAGCCGCACGACGCCCGGCAGGCCGAGCCGGACGATGGCGTGGTCGGAGCCGGGCTCGCGGCGGCGGCGGGTCTCCCAGCCGTCGTAGACCTGGCCCTTCGCGGCGAACGTGCGGGGGGAGAACGTCGGCGGCAGCGGGTCGACCAGGTTGTCCGCGGCGGCGAAGAACTCGTCGTTGGCGGCGACCACGCCGCCGCCGAAGGCGCGTGACGCCAGATCGGGCAGGGCGGCGAGGTCGGCCAGGTCAGCCGGGTCGGGACGGGCGGCCGGTTCGGGACGGCCGCTCATGCCGCACCCGCCCGCACCAGCCGGCCGTGCGGGGCGTCGCCGGTGACCGGTTCGCCGCGCAGCCAGGTGGCCCGCACCACCCCGGTCAGCCGCTGGCCGGCGTACGGCGTCACGGGGTGCCGGTGGCGCAGCAGGCCCGGCTCGACGCGGAAGCCGGCGTCCGCGTCGAAGGCCACCAGGTCCGCGTCGGCGCCCACCGCGATCCGCCCCTTGCCGGGCAGCCCGACCAGGTCGGCCGGGCCGGTGGCCATCCACCGGATGACATCGGAAAGGCCGTGCCCCCGGCGACGGGCCTGGGTCCACACCACCGGCAGGCTGAGCTGCACCGACGCGATGCCGCCCCAGGCGGCGGCGAAGTCACCGGTGTCGGCCCGCTTCAGCTCCGGCAGGCAGGGCGAGTGGTCGCTGACCACGCAGTCCACCGTGCCGTCGGCCAGCGCCGCCCAGAGGCGGTCCTGGTTGTCCCGGTCCCGGATCGGCGGGCAGCACTTGAACTCCGTCGCGCCGTCGGGTACCTGCTCGGCCGCCAACGCGAGGTAGTGCGGGCACGTCTCCACGGTCAGCCGCACGCCGTCGGCCCGCGCGGCGACCAGCTCGGGCAGGGCGCCGACCGACGACAGGTGCAGCACGTGCACGCGGGAGCCGGTGCGGCGGGCGGCGGCCACCACCGTGGCGACGGCCGACCGCTCGGCCTCCGGCGGCCGGGACGCCACGAAGTCGGCGTAGCGCGGCGACGGGGGCGACCCGCGTACCGACCCGGGGTCCTCGGCGTGCACGACGAAGAGCGCGTCGACCGTCGCCAGGGCCCGCTCCAGCAGGCCGGCGTCGACCGGCGGGAACTCCGGCACGCCGGAGTCGACGAGGAACGCCTTGAAGCCGAACACCCCGGCCCGGCGCAGCGCCACGAGGTCGCCGAGGTTGCCCGGCACGACGCCGCCCCAGAACCCGACGTCGACGTGGCAGCGGCCCCGCGCGGCGGCGCGCTTCGTCTCCAGCGCGGCCACGGTGACCGTCGGCGGGACGCTGTTGAGCGGCATGTCGACCAGGGTGGTGACGCCGCCGGCCGCGGCGGCCCGGGTGGCGCTGGCGAAACCCTCCCACTCGGTGCGGCCGGGCTCGTTGACGTGCACGTGCGTGTCCACCAGGCCGGGCAGCAGGGCGACGTCGCCCAGGTCCTCGTCGACGACGGCGTCGAGCGGCGCGTCGTAGCCGGCGAGCGCGGCGATCCGGCCGTCTGCCACGGCGACCGCCGCCGGCCGCTGCCCGTGCGGCAGCACCGCCCGGCGGGAGCGAACCACCAGGTCGTACCTCATCGGGCCCGCTCCAGCAGCCGGCGGTGCGCGCCGGTGGCCGCCCGGGCGAGGGCGTCGGCGTCGGCGGTGCGCAGCTCCGCGTCCTCGACGACGGTCCGGCCGCCGACCAGCAGCAGCGCCAGCGGCGCTGGTGGGCCGAGCACCAGCGCCGCCACCGGGTCGTCGATGCCGGCGTGGCCCAGCCCGTCGACCCGCCAGAGCGCGACGTCGGCGAGCTTGCCCACCTCCAGCGAGCCGATCTCGTCGGCGCGGCCGAGGCACCGCGCCCCGCCCATGGTGCCCAGGGCGAGGGCCTGCCGGGCGGTCAGCGCCGCCGGGCCGCCGCGCAGGCGGGCCGCGTACAGCGCCTGGCGCAGCTCCGCGCCGAGCTGGCCGGCCTCCTGGGAGGCCGCGCCGTCGACGCCGAGGCCCACCGGCACCCCGGCGGCGAGCAGGTCCGGCACGCGGGCGATGCCGGCGCCGAGGCGGGCGTTCGAGCTGGGGCAGTGCGCCACCGCCGTGCCGGTGGCGGCCAGCATCGCCACCGCCGGGTCGGCCAGGTGTACGCCGTGGGCCAGCCACACGTCGTCGCCGAGCCAGCCGAGCTGTTCGGCGTACTCGACCGGGGTGCAGCCGTGGGTGGCGCGGCAGTATTCCTCCTCCTCGACGGTCTCCGCGAGGTGGGTGTGCAGCCGGACCCCCCGCCTCCGGGCCAGCGCGGCGGACTCCCGCATCAGGGTGCCGGTGACCGAGAACGGCGAGCACGGGGCGACGGAGACGCGCAGCATCGAGCCGGGGGACGGGTCGTGGTGGCGGTCGATGGCGGCCTCGGTGGCCAGCAGCGCCGCCTCGGTGCCCTCCACGAGCGAGTCCGGGGGCAGGCCGCCCGCCGACCGGCCGAGGTCCATCGACCCCCGGCACGGCTGGAAGCGCAGCCCGACCAGCCGGGCGGCCTCGATCTCGGCGGCCAGCGGGTCGTCGCCGCCCGGGGGGAACACGTAGTGGTGGTCCGTGCTGGTGGTGCAGCCGGACAGGGCGAGCCAGCCCAGCCCGGCGGCCGCCGCCGCGTGGACGATGTCGGCGTCCAGGTGCGCCCAGACGGGGTAGAGGCTGGTGAGCCAGCCGAACAGGTCCGACTGCTGGGCCAGCCCCCGGGTCACCCACTGGTAGAGGTGGTGGTGGGTGTTGACCAGGCCCGGGGTGGCCAGGCAGCCGGTGCCGTCGACCCGGCGGGCCGACGGGTCCACCGGGCCGGCCGGCCCGGCCCCGACGGCGGCGATCCGCCCGTCGTCGCCGATCACCACGTGCCCGGCGCGGTGCTCGGTGCCGGCGGCGTCGACCGTGGCGACGGCGCAGTTGTCGATGACGATCACGGCGTCACCAGTCGCCGTCGGCCGGGGCGACACCGTCGCGGCCGACGGTGCCCTCGATCACCCCGTACGGCTGGTCGGTGGCGACGAAGACGGCGTTGGGGTTGTCCAGCCCGAACGGCGACAGGTCGACCGGGATGTGGTGCCGGTTGGGCAGCGACAGCTTGATCTCCGCCACCTCCGGCCTGGCCTCCAGCACCCGGCGGCCCATCGCGTACAGGGTCTGCTGCAACGACCTGCTGTACGTCTCGACGAACGCGGCGACCAGCGCCTCGCGCACCTGCCGGTAAGCGGCGTCCCAGTCGGCGTCGGCGTCGAGGTGCCGCCAGCGGGCGTCCACGGCGGTGGCCAGGATCCGGTCGGTGGTCTCCGGCAGCGTCGTGTACTCGTCGCGCACGAAGCCGTGGAACTCGGAGTTCGTGGTGTTCAACAGCACCAGGTCGGTCAGCCCCGACACGACCCGGACGGTCTCGCCGTCGTAGGTGGCCGTCGCGGTGCGGGTCTCCGCGCCGCCGCGCTGGAAGGAGTGCTGCCCGAGCCGCTGCCAGCCGAACTCCCGCACCGCCACCTCGGCGCGCCGGACGGCCGGTTGGCTGTGCACGAAGTGCCGGGCCAGCAGGAGCGCGAACGCCTCGGGGGAGGCGACGCCGTGTTTGCGGGCGAACGCGTACACCGTGTTCTTCTGCGAGTCGGTCGGCAGCACCTGGCTGTTGTCGCCGGTGAGATGGGTGGCGGCCAGGTCGCCGGCGAGGGCGGTGCGCACGTCGAGGTCCCGCAGCGTGTGCCGGTCGCCGTCGCGGACCACGTGGACCACGCGCACCTGGGCCTTGCCGTACCGGTTGGGCCCCAGCACGATTCCCATCTGTCAACTCCCTCGGTAGGTGGTGTAGCCGAACGGGCTGAGCAGCAGCGGCAGGTGCAGGTGCGCCGTGGGGTCGCCGACGGTGAAGGTGAGCACCACCTCCGGGAAGAAGGGATCCGGCCCGAGGTGCCCGTCGAGGCCGAAGACGAGCCGGTACCGGCCGACCCTCCACTGTGCCGCCGGCACCCAGTCGCGCAGCCGGCCGTCGGCGTCGGTGCGGCCGGCGGCGACCTGCCGCCACCGCGTGCCGTCGAGCCGGTCGAGCCGGACGCCGATGCCCGGCGCGGGCGCGCCGACGACCGTGTCCAGCACGTGCGTGGACAGCGGCGCGGTCGCCCCCGCGTCAGGCCGGCCCATCGAGCAGCTTCCTGATCCGCAGCGCGGCGATCTTCGCCAGTTCCCCGCGTACCACCTCCCGTTCGGTGGCCTCGTCGTGCGCCAGCCGGTCCCGGGCGGTGGCGAGCAGCTCCGTGTCGCTGCGGCCGGCGGCGCAGACCAGGAACAGGTGCCCGAAGCGGCGCTCGTACGCCTCGTTGGCCTCGGCGATGGCGGCCCGGGTCCGGGCGGACGCTGCGTCGAGGCCGGACTGTTCGGCGCGCGACCAGCCGTCCTCCCGGCGCTGCCCGGCCGGGCGCTGGCCGATGCGCGGGTGGGCGGTGAGGGCCCGCGCGACCTCCGGCCAGGTCAGCCGCGCGCTGGCGGCCTGCGCCGTGGCCAGCAGCGCGGCCAGGTCCGGGTACGGCCGCCCGGCCGCGACCTCGCGGGCCCAACGGGGCACGGCGCAGCAGGCCAGCAGATCGTCCTCGGCCCGCTGCGGGGCGAGGGCGTTGAACTCCTCGATCCGTGTCACCGGTCGCCTCCCCTGGCCCGCCTCTCGCAGGAGCAGTCAAACAGGCCGGCCGGCGGGGTCGACAGCGCCGCGACGACCAAAACCGCCGGGCTCGCCGGCCCCGCCGTTGTACGTTCGTCCAGCGCCCACCGGGCCCGACCACGCGCAGCCGCAGCCGTTGCCAGGGCGAGCGGGCGCGTCAGCCGTGGATGCTGCCGGTGGCGTCGCGCAGCCGGCCGCCCGCGCGGCCGTGCCGCACCGCGACGAGTTCCGCGGCGATGCTGACCGCGACCTCGGCGGCGTCGCGGCCCCCCACGTCCAGGCCCACGGGGGAGCTCAGCCGGGCCAGCGCCGCCTCGGTGACGCCGGCCTCGCGGAGCCGGCCGAGCCGGTCGTGGTGGGTCCGCCGGGACCCCAGCGCCCCGACGAAGCCCAGCGGGAGGTCGAGGGCCAGCCGCAGCACCGGGACGTCGAACCTGGGGTCGTGGGTGAGCACGCACACGGCGGTGCGCCCGTCCAGCCGCCCCGCCTCGGCCTCGGCCGCGAGGTAGCGGTGCGGCCAGTCGACCACCACCTCCCGGGCCTGCGGGAAGCGGCGCGCGGTGGCGAAGACCGGGCGGGCGTCGCAGACGGTGACCCGGTAGCCGAGGACGACGCCGACGCGGGCCAGCTCGGCCGCCACGTCGATCGCGCCGCACACGATCAGCCGGGGCGGCGGGGGATAGGAGCGCACCAGCACCCGCACCTGTCCCGCCGCGCCGGGACCGGCGGGCGGCAGCCGCACCGGCCCGCTACGGCCCTCGGCCAGCAGCCGGCGGCCGGCGGCCAGCGCCGCCTCGTCCAGCCGGGGGTCGCCGAGGCTGCCGTGGTGGCCGTCCGGCCCGGCGACCATCCGCCGGCCGAGCCGCCCCGGCGGCCCCTGCACGCAGGTCAGCACCGCCACGGCCGTGCCCGCGCGGACGGCACCGGCCAGCACCGGCAGCTCCGCGAAGCCGGCGCGGTCGACCCGCTCGACGTACACCTCGATGGTTCCCCCGCAGGTCAGGCCCGCCGCGAACGCGTCGGCACCGGTCACCCCGAAGCGCAGCAGCGCGGGCCGCCCGGTGCGCACGGCCTGGCGGCAGGACTCGTGCAGCGCGGCCTCGACGCAGCCGCCGGAGACGCTGCCGGTGACCGCGCCGTCCGGGCCGACCAGCATCGCGGTGCCGGCCGGGTGGGGCGCGCTGCGCCAGGTCTCGACGACGGTGGCCAGGCCGACGGCGTCGCCGTCGGCGCAGCGGCGCACCAGCTCGGCGAGCACCTCATCCACGGCCCGGCCGCCCGTCGGCGGCGGCGGACCCGGTGGCGGAGGTCGGCGTGGCGGCGAGGGCGAGCCCGGCGGCGGCGGTCGGTGTGGCGGCGGCGGGGGCGGCGGGCGGGACGTCGAGGTCGGCGTCGTCGGCCACGTCGGCGCACGGCACGATCCGCACCCGGTCGAGCCGTTGCCGCAGGTAGCTGCCCGCGCCGCTGTCACCGACGGCGCAGGCGCACACGCCGGCCCAGTGCTCCCGGCCCAGCAGCACCGGATGACCCCGGCGGCCCGGCCCGTAGCCGGCCGTGGCCAGGCACGCCGGGGTGGCGCCGGCCGCGACCCGCCGCACCGCCTCGGCGGAGACGCCCGGCATGTCGACCAGCAGCACCACCACGGCCACCGCCTCGGTGCCGGCCAGCGCCCGCAGCCCCACCCGCAGCGAGGAGCCCAGCCCGGTGGCCCACCGGGGGTTGCCCACCACCCGGGCGGCGGAGAGGTCGGCGTCGGCGCGGACCCGGTCGGCCGCCGCGCCGAGCACCACCAGCGCCGGCGAGCAGCCGGCCCCGACGAGGGTACGCACCGCGCGTTCCACCAGCAGCGAGCCGCGGTGGTGCACGAGCGCCTTGGGCCTGCCGTAGCGGCGGCCGGCGCCGGCGGCGAGCACCAGCCCGGCGACGGCGGGGGGCGAACCGGGGGTACGGGACAGCTGCACGACGTCTCCCTCGCGCCGGGTGGAGCGCCCACGCCCGCCGATGGCCCGCGCCGGGCCACGGGCGGTCCCGGCGCGGCGCGGCCCGAACGGCGTCGGACCGGCCCACCATGCGGAGCGGGCCGGGAGGCTGTCAAGGGTGTCCGCCCCCGGCCCGGCCCCGCCCGCCCCGGTTTGGAGCTTCGTCCAACCGGGACGGTCCCGCCCCCCGGCCGCGTTGTCGCCGGCGCGCATTGTCGGGCCGGCGGCCGGGTTGCTTGGATTCCCCTGAACGGCCACCGCCGCCGGCCCGCCCCCGTACCCCGGGCGCTTCGGCCGGCGGCATCCGCCCCCAACGAAAGCGCGATGCCTGTGGACCTGTTCACCGTGCAGGACGTGATCGCCGCGGACGCCGACGCGTGGCGGGAGGGCGACCGCTGGCTCGGCGGCGGCACCCACCTCTTCGCGCAGCCGCAACCGCAGGTCCGCCGGCTGCGCGACCTCACCGCCCTGGGCTGGCCCCCGCTGCGGGTCAGCCCCGACCCGGACGAGCCGGGCCTCGACGTCGCCGCGACCTGCACCGTCGCCGAGCTGTCCCGGTACGCGCCGCCGCCGTGCTGGCCGTCGCTGGGCCCGCTGATCCGGGGCTGCTGCGACGCGTTCCTCGCCTCGTTCAAGGTGTGGAACGTCGCGACGGTCGGCGGGAACCTCTGCGCGGCGCTGCCGGCCGGGCCGATGATCTCGCTGGTCACCGCCGCCGCGGGGAGCTGCCTGATCCGGGACCTGGCCGGGCGGCGACGGCGCGTGCCGGCGACCGGGCTGGTCCGCGACGTGGGCGTCACGGTGCTGCGCCCGGACGAGTACCTGCACACGATCCGCCTGCCCGCGCGGGTGCTGGGCGGCCGGTTCGCGCTGCGGCGGGCGTCGCTGCACCCGCTCGGCCGTTCGGCGGCGCTCGTCGTCGGTCACCGGGACTCCGACACCGGGGCGTTCACCATCACCGTGACCGCCGCCACCCGGCGGCCGGTCGGCGTCGCCCTGCCCGGCCCGCCCCGGCCGGGTGAGCTGGCCGAGCTGCTGGACGCCCGGATCCCCGCCGGGGACTGGTACGACGACGTGCACGGCCTGCCGGCGTGGCGGCGGCGGATGACCCTGCGACTGGCCGAGCAGGTCCGCGCCGAGCTGGCACGGGCGACGGCGCGGTGAGCGTACGGGTGAACGGCCAGCCGTGCGCCGTCGCGCCGACCGGCGGCCAGTGCCTGCGCGGCTACCTGCGGGAACAGGGCTGGTTCGGGGTGAAGAAGGGCTGCGACACCGGCGACTGCGGGGCGTGCACGGTGCACGTCGACGGCGTGCCGGTGCACAGTTGCCTCTATCCCGCCGTGCGGGCCGTCGGCCGCGAGGTGACCACCATCGAGGGCGTCGCCGCGGTGCCCGGCGGGGCCGAGACGCAACGGCGGTTCCTCGACGCCCAGGGCTTCCAGTGCGGCTTCTGCACCGCCGGGTTCATCATGACCGCCGTCGCCCTCGACGAGGCGCAGCGCGCCGACCTGCCCGCCGCGCTGAAGGGCAACCTGTGCCGGTGCACCGGGTACCGGTCGATCGCCGACGCGCTGCACGGCGTCCGCACCACCGAGGACGCGGCACCGGGCGAGGCGGTGGGCCGTAACCTGCCGGCCCCGGCCGGGCCCGACATCGTCACCGGCGCGGCCCGGTTCACCGCCGACGTCTCGGTGCCCGGCCTGGCCCACGTCCGGCTGGTCCGCTCCCCGCTGCCGCACGCCCGGATCGTCGACATCGACGCGAGCGCGGCCCTGGCCGTGCCCGGCGTGCTCGCCGTCCTCACCCACCGGGACGCCCCGGCGACGCTCTTCTCCACCGCCCAGCACGAGAACCCCGACGACGACCCGGCCGACACCCGGGTCCTCGACGACGTGGTCCGGCACGTCGGGCAGCGGGTCGCCGCCGTGGTCGCCGAGACCGAGGCCGCCGCCGAGCAGGGCTGCGCCCTGGTCCGCGTCGACTACCGGCCGCTGCCCGCCGTCACCGACCCCGAGCGGGCGATGCGGGCGGGCGCGCCGGCGATCCACGGCGACAAGGGCGCGCGGTCCCGGATCGCCCGACCGGCCGGCAACGTGGCCGCCGAGCTGCACGGCGGGTGCGGCGACGTCGCCGCCGGGTTCGCCGCCGCCGACGTGGTGTACGAGGAGACGTTCCGCACCCAGCGGGTGCAGCACGCGCACCTGGAGACGCACTGCGCCATCGTGTCGTTCGACCCGGACGGGCGGATCGTCGTGCGCAGCAGCACCCAGACGCCGTTCCTCACCCGGCGGGCCCTCGCCCGCATCTTCGACCTGCCGGCCGAGCGGATCCGGGTGGTCGCCGGCCGGGTCGGCGGCGGTTTCGGCGGCAAGCAGGAGATGCTGGTCGAGGACGTGGCGCTGCTCGCCGCGCTGCGCACCGGGCGGCCGGTGAAGCTGGAGTTCACCCGGGCCGAGCAGTTCACGGCCGCCACCACCCGGCACCCGTTCACCGTCCGGGTCCGCGTCGGCGGCCGGCGCGACGGGACGCTGACCGCGCTGCGGCTGCGGGTGGTCTCGGACACCGGCGCGTACGGCAACCACGGCCCGGGGGTGCTCTTCCACGGCTGCGCGGAGTCGGTGGCCGTCTACCGGTGCCCCGCCACGCGCATCGACGCCTTCGCGGTCTACACCAACACCGTCCCGGCCGGGGCCTTCCGGGGGTACGGCCTCGGCCAGGTCTCCTTCGCCGTCGAGTCCGCCGTCGACGAGCTTGCCCGCCGGCTGGGCGTCGCGCCGGAGGAGTTCCGCGCCCGCAACGTCGTCCGCGACGGCGACGACCTGGTCACCCCGGCCGGCCACGCGGCCGACCTCGCGATCCGCAGCTACGGCCTGGACCAGTGCCTCGACGTCGTCCGCTCGGCGGCGGCGCGGCCGGGCACCGGGGCCGGCGCGCCGGCCGGATGGCTGGTCGGCGAGGGATCCGCTGTGGCCATGATCGCGACCGGGCCGCCGGGGGGACACCACGGCCGGGCCCGACTGAGCCTCACCCCGGCCGGCGGCTACCAGCTCGACGTGGGGACGGCCGAGTTCGGCAACGGCTCCACCACGGTCCACCGGCAGATCGCCGCCGACGTGCTGGGGGCCACAGTGGACCGGATCCGGGTCCGGCAGTCGGACACGGCGCTGGTCGGGCACGACACCGGCGCGTTCGCCTCCACCGCCACGACGGTGGCGGGCACCGCCGTGCTCCGGGCGGCCACCGCGCTGCGCGCGCTGCTGCTCGACCTCGCGGCCGGGGCCCGCCCCGGCGCCGACCCCGCCGGCCTGCGGCTGGGCCCCGACGCCGTCCACGGCGGCGGCGCGCCGCTGCCCCTGGCCGACCTGCACCGGCTGGCCGCCGCCCGGGGCGTCCCGCCGACCGCCGCCGGGCACGCCGACGGTGCCGAGCGGTCGGTGGCGTTCAACGTCCACTGGTTCCGCGTCGCCGTCGACCCCGAGACCGGCGAGATCAGGGTGCTGCGCAGCGTGCACGCCGCGGACGCCGGCACGGTGCTGAACCCGATGCAGTGCCGCGCCCAGGTCGAGGGGGGCGTGGCGCAGGCCCTCGGCGCCACCCTCGCCGAGCACGTCCGCCTCGACGCCGGCGGCCGGGTGACCACCACCGGCTTCCGCGACTACCACCTGCCGACCTTCGCCGACGTGCCGCGTACGGAGGTGCACTTCGCGCGCACCGCCGACCCGGTGGGGCCGGCCGGGGCGAAGTCGATGAGCGAGAGCCCGTTCAACCCGGTCGCCGCGGCCATGGCCAACGCGCTGCGCGACGCGACCGGGGTCCGCTTCACCGAGCTGCCGTTCACCCGCGACCGGGTGTGGCACCGTCTGTCCGGTCAGGACGGCCGCCGCGTTCCGCCGTGAGCCGCGAGGATCGGACACGTAACCGAAACCTCACCGTCCTACCGTGTGCCGATCGGGTTCCTCGACGACGGGGATGACGATGCTGCTGCGCGACGCGCTGGCCCTACCGGCCCTCAGGCTGACCCTGCTCACCGGCGGCGACGGGCTGGACCGGCCGGTGACCCAGGTCTTCGTCACCGACCTGCCCGACCCCCGCCGCTACCTCCGCGGCGGGGAGGTGGTGCTCACCGGCCTGATGTGGCGGCGGGGGGCCACGGACGCCGAGACCTTCGTCCGGTCCTGCGCCACGGCCCGGGTCACCGCGATCGGCGCCGGTCACGCGGCTCTCGGCCGGGTGCCGGCCGACCTGGTCGAGGCGTGCCGCCGGCACGACGTGCCCCTGTTCGAGGTTCCGGTGGAGGTGTCCTTCCGCGAGGTCATCGAGGCGTTCGCGCCGTCGGTGTGGAAGCAGCGGGCGACCGGGCTGGCCACCATGCTCGGCCGGCAGCGGGGGGTGGTCGCCGCGATGGCCGCGGGGGCCCGGCTGCCCGACCTGCTCCCGGCCATCGCCGCCGACCTGGGCGTACGCTGCTGGTTGCTCTCGCCCGCCGGCCGGCTGATCGCCGGCACCGCCCCGCTGCCGGCCCCGGCCGCCCGGGAGCTGTGCACCGCCTTCCTGACAGCCACCCGGCTGCCGACGACCACCCGGGTCGACGGGGCCCGGGTGTCGGTCACCGCGATCACCGGATCCCCGGAGCACCGGATGGCGTCCTGGCTGCTCGCCTGCGCCCCGGCCGGCGCGCACGTGCCGGACGGGGCGCACCGCCCGGCCGCGGCGCTCCCGCCGGCCGGGCCGGAGCCTGGCGGGGACGACGTGCTGGCCGAGCTGGTCGACGTGGTCGCCCTGGAACGGACCCAGGCCGACGAGGCCGAGCGGGTCGAGCAGCGCCTGGCCGACCAGGTGGGGCGGGCGCTGGCCGGCGACGGCGACGAGGCCGACCTGCGGGCCCGGCTGCGGGCCTGCGGGCTGGCGCCGGACCGGGGCTTCGTGGCGCTGGCCGCGACCCTGACCGGCCTGCGGACGCCCCCGGCGCTGGCCCTGGCGGTGCTGCGCGAGACGATCCGCACCACGGGCCTGCCGGCGGCCGTGACGGCGGCGCTGCCCGGTGACGCGCCGGACGGGACCCTGCTGGCGGTGGTGGGCGACGCCGCGTCCGGGCCGACCGCCGCGAGCGTGGCCGGCGCGTTCCGCGACGCCCTCGACGTCCTGGCGGCCGGGCTGGGCACCGGGCGTCTCTCGGTCGGGATCAGCACCGCCGGCCGGGCCGCCACGGCGCTGCCGGGTCTCGTGCAGGAGGCCACCCACGCCCTGCGCGCGGCGGCGGCCCGACCCGGGCCGGTGGCCGTGGTCCGCTCCGACGAGGTGGCCTCCCACCTGATGCTGCTCGCCGGGGTGCCGGCCGACACCCAGCGCGCCTTCCGGGCCCGGCTGCTGGACCCGCTGACCGGCTACGACCGGCAGCACGGCACGGAGCTGGTGCACACCCTGAACGCGTTCCTGTCCGCCAACGGCGCCTGGCGGCGGTGCGCCGAGTCGCTGCACGTGCACGTCAACACCCTGCGGTACCGGATCGGTCAGATCGAGCGGCTCACCGGCCGCGACCTCGACCGGTTCGCCGACCGGGTGGACCTCTTCCTGGCCCTGCGGCTGGGCGGGCCGTCCGGTTCCTGACCCCGGCGGCCGGCGCCGACCGACCGGGGCGGCGCCCGGCCGGCGGCCAACCGCGCGGCCGCAGACGTACCTCGATGGGATCTGCTGAAACCTGCGGCCCGCCTCGCGCGTCATCAGATCGAGTCGAGCGAGGACCGCCAGCCGGCAGGGCTGGCCGGTCTCGGCCGGGGCCTCGGGGAGCCGGGGCAGTGGGGAGGTAACGGTGTTGGTGCGTAGGTGGCTCGCCGGGGCGGGCCTGGCGGTGTTGACCGGTGCCGCCGCGACGCTCTACGGCGCGCTGTCCGCGTCCGCGGGCGACACCGCGCCGGCCGGGGTGGCGCCGGCGCCGGTGGCGGCGGGGGTGGCACCGCCCGGGGCCGCGGCCCCGGCGGCACCGGCGGCGCGGGCGAGCACGGACCCGGTCCTGTCGGGCAAGCGCCGGGTCACCATCGTCCGGGTGGGGTCGTTCGAGTCGGGGCTGTCCCTGCTCGACGGCGGGCGGCTGGCCGAGGTGGACGACGACCGTGGCCGGCAGGTCTTCGTGCCGACCCCGCTGGGCGCGGGGGAGTACCTGATCAAGGCGTACTACGGCGGCGGCACCGGGAAGCCGGTCTGCTGGCAGGCGCGCAACCCGAACAACGGCCAGCCGCTGTACGTCGCCGGTGCCACCTGCCGGGCGGACGACCCGGCGCAGCGGTTCGCCATCGCGCCCGCCCCCGGCGGCGGGGCGCGCGAGTACCTGGTCAGCAACCGGTGGGCGTACCTGCGCGACTCGGCGCGGTCCGGGCTGATCCTGGAGGAGCTGGGCGACGCCCCGCCGGTCAGCAGCTTCCGGTTCAACGACACGGGGCCCGCCCCGCGCCGGTGACCCCCGTCGGCGGCCCGGCCGGCCGTTCCCCCGCCGGGCCGCCGACGTCACCCGGGAGGACCCCATTTCCGGAACCGACCAGCTCTGGTGGAGACTTTGACCGATGCGTGACGCCGCGGAGTTCGACGCCTTCTACTCCGCGTCCGCCCACCGGGTGCTGGGACAGTTGTACGCGATGGTCGGCAACCGGGCCGAGGCCGAGGACGCGGTGGCCGAGGCGTACGCCCGGGCCTGGGACCGCTGGGCCGCGGTGCGCGGGTGCGACAGCCCGGAGGCGTGGGTACGCCGGGTGGCGTACCGGGTGGCGGTCAGCGCCTGGCGCAAGACCGTCAACCGGATGCGTGCCCACCGCCGGGAGGCCACCGAGCAACGCGTCGACGCGGCCTCGGTCGACCACGTCGCGATCGTGGCCGCGCTGCGGCACATTCCCGCCGAGCAACGCCGGGCCGTGGTGCTGTACCACCTGGTCGGGCTGAGCGTGGCCGAGATCGCGGCGGAGGTCGGCACCAACGAGAACACCGTCAAGACGCGGCTGGCCCGGGGCCGTCGGGCCCTCGCCGCACACCTGACCGAACCGGAGCACCACGGCGTGGACGAAAGGGCGCGGTCATGAGTTCTGACAACCAGCTCGCCGACGCCCTGCGGGCGCTGGCGGGCCACGGCGGGCAGGGGACGGTCCCCGCCGCCGCCGACGTCCGGCGGCGCGGCGACGCCCGCCGCCGGCGGCGACGGGCCGCGTCGGTGTCGCTCGCCGCCCTCGCCGTCGCCGCGCTCGGCGCGGGTGTCGCCCTCGCCGGGTCCGGTGGCCGGCCGCACCCCGTCCCGATCGGGCCGGCGGGCCCCACCTCCGCCCCGGTCGCGTCGCCCTGGCCGGACCCCACGTCGCCGGGGCCGGACCGCACCTCGCCCGCGCCGGAGCGCACGTCGTCCGGGCCGGAGCGCACGTCGTCCGGGCCGACCGGCGGCACGTCCGCCCCGCCCACCGGATCGTCCGGCCCGCCTGCCGGCCCCCCGGGTGGCGACCCGGTGCTGTCCGGGCAGCGTCAGGTCACCGTCGTCCGGGTGGCCGCCTCGGCGGGCGGCGTGTCGCTGCTCGACGGCGGCCGGCTGGCCGAGGTCGACGGCGACGAGGGCCGCCAGCTGTTCGTCTTCGCGCCGCTGGGGGACACCTACCAGATCCGCGCCGCAGAGCCCGGCCCCGACGGGGCCGACACCTGCTGGGAGGTCCGGTCGTCGGGCAGCGAGCCGCTGCGGGTCGAGGCGGCCGGATGCGCGCGGGACGAACCGAGGCAGCGGTTCACGGTCGTCCGCGACGGCTCGGCGTACGCGATCAGCAGCCAGTCGGCGTACCTGCAGTTCTCGCCGACGTGGGGACTGATCCTGGAGGAGGCCGGCGACGCGGCCGTGACCACCCGGTTCCGG
The DNA here is from genome assembly GCF_000876225.1 of Micromonospora haikouensis. NCBI lineage: Bacteria > Bacillati > Actinomycetota > Actinomycetes > Micromonosporales > Micromonosporaceae > Micromonospora > Micromonospora haikouensis. The sequence goes on from NZ_JXSX01000001.1 coordinate 3,201,164, forward strand.
CTGGTCGACAACGGCTCCGCGCCGGGCTGACCGGCCGGGGAGGGGCTGCGCCGGGCCGCTACGACCGCTGCCGTCGCAGGTCGAGCGCGATGTCGACGATCATGTCCTCCTGGCCACCGACCAACTTCCGCCGGCCCACCTCGACGAGGATGCTGCGGGTGTCGAGGCCGTACTCGGCGGCGGCGGCCTCGGCGTGGCGCAGGAAGCTGGAGTAGACCCCGGCGTACCCGAGGGTCAGCGTCTCGCGGTCGACGCGCACCGGACGGTCCTGGAGCGGGCGGACGATGTCGTCGGCGGCGTCCATGAGCGCGAACAGGTCGCAGCCGTGCTCCCAGCCGGTGAGGTCGGCGACGGCGACGAACGCCTCGATCGGGCAGTTCCCGGCACCGGCGCCCTGGCCCGCCAGGGACGCGTCGACCCGGTACACCCCCTCCTCGACGGCGGCGACCGAGTTGGCCACGCCGAGGCCGAGGTTGTGGTGGGCGTGGATGCCGATCTGGGTCTCCGGCGCGAGCACGTCGCGGTACGCGCGCACGCGCTCCCGGACGCCGTCCATCGTCAGCCGGCCCCCGGAGTCGGTGACGTAGACGCAGTGCGCCCCCGCCGCCTCCATGATCCTCGCCTGCTCGGCGAGCAGCTTCGGCGGCGCCATGTGCGACATCATCAGGAAGCCCGAGACGTCCATGCCCAGCTCCCGCGCGGCGGCGATGTGCTGGTTGGCGATGTCGGCCTCGGTGCAGTGGGTGGCGATGCGGATCGAACGGACGCCGTGGTCCCAGGCCTTCCGCAGCTCGCGCACGGTGCCGATGCCGGGCAGCAGGAGGCCGGTGAGGGTCGCCCGGCGCACCACCTCGGCGGCGGCCTCGATCCACTCCCAGTCGGTGTGCGCCCCGGGGCCGTAGTTGATGCTGCTGCCGGCGAGCCCGTCGCCGTGCGACACCTCGATCGCGGCGACGCCGGCGGCGTCCAGGGCCGCGGCGACGGCCCGGACCTGGTCGAGGGTGTAGCGGTGCCGGATGGCGTGCATGCCGTCGCGGAGGGTGACGTCCTGGACGTAGATCCGGGTGCTCATCGGGCCGCCACCGCCGTCGCCAGTCGCTCGCCGACCTGCCGCGCGGCGGAGGTCATGATGTCCAGGTTGCCCGCGTACGTCGGCAGGTAGTGGCCCGCCCCCTCCACCTCCAGGAACACGCTGACCACCCAGCGGTCGCGGGGTGGGGCGTGCGGGACGAGGTCGGCTTCCGGGCTGCTCGCCGTGATCCGGCGGAACTGGACGTCCTGCTTGAGCCGGTACCCGGGCACGTACGCCCGGACCTTCTCGGCCATGGCCAGCACCGCCGCCGTGACCGCGTCGCGGTCGCAGTCGTCGACGACGCAGAAGACGGTGTCGCGCATGATCAGCGGCGGCTCGGCGGGGTTCAGCACGATGATCGCCTTGCCGCGCCGGACCCCGCCCACCTGCTCGATCGCCCGGGAGGTGGTCTCGGTGAACTCGTCGATGTTGGCCCGGGTGCCGGGGCCGGCCGAGCGCGACGAGATCGAGGCGACGATCTCGGCGTAGTGCGTGGTGGCGGCCGAGGAGATCGCGGCGACCATCGGGATGGTCGCCTGCCCGCCGCAGGTCACCATGTTCAGGTTGCGGGCGCCGAGGTGCTCGTCGAGGTTGACCGGCGGCACCACGTACGGGCCGATCGCCGCCGGCGTCAGGTCGACGAGCGTGAGGTCGGCCCCCCGCAGGGCGGCGTCGTTGGCGATGTGGGCCTGCGCCGACGTGGCGTCGAACACGATCCGGACGTCGCCGAAGTCGGGATGGTCGAGCAGCCCCCGCACGCCGGTCGGGACGACCGGCACGCCGAGCCGCGCCGCCCGCGCCAGCCCGTCGGAGCGGGGGTCGATGCCGACGAGGGCGGCGACCTCCATCGTCTCCGACCCCCGCAGGATCTTGATCATCAGGTCGGTGCCGATGTTGCCGGAGCCGATGATGGCGACCTTCGTCTTGGGCATGTCTCCTGCTCCTTGGCCTGGGACGAAACGGACACCCCGGCCGTTCCGCCCGGCGGGACGACCATGCCGGCGCTGGCGCACCCGGCATCCCGGCCTCCAGGTGTAGACGCCGCGCCCACCGGCTGGCAACCTCGTGTTCCATGCCACGGAACAACACGGCGGGATTCGCCGACCCCGGCGGCCCGGGCGCGTCGTCGTCCGGCCCGGTGGGCCCCGCCCGGGGCAACGTGCTCGACCGGGGGGTACGGCTGCTGCGCGCGTTCCGCCCGGCGGAGGAGGCCCTGCGCCTGACCGAGCTGTCCCGGCGCACGGGCCTGCCGAAGGCCACCGTGCACCGGCTGGCCGAGCAACTCGTCGAGCTGGGGCTGCTGCGCCGCGCCCCGGTGGGCTTCGGGCTCGGCATCGGGCTGTTCGAACTGGGCGAACTCGTGCCGGTCAAGCTGCGCCTGCGCGAGGCCGCGCTGCCGTTCCTGCAGGACCTCTACGAGGCCACCCACGAGACCATCCACCTCGGCGTCCGCGACGGCCTCGACGTCGTCTACGCCGACCGGATCCGCGGACACGCGGGCGTCGACACGCCGTCGCGGGTCGGCGGTCGCCTGCCGCTGACCTGCACCGGCCTCGGCAAGGTGCTGCTCGCCTGGTCCGGGCAGGAGCTCATCGACGAGGTGCTGGCGCAGCCGCTGCCCCGGCTGACCCCGCACTCGGTCACCGACCCCGGGCGGCTCGCCGACGAGCTGGCCCGGATCCGCCACGCCGGCGTCGGCTACGACCGGCAGGAGGCGGCCCCGGGGCTCTCCTGCGTGGCGTCGCCCGTCCTGGTGCACGGCCGGATCGTCGCCGCGCTGTCCATCTCGGTGCCCGCCCACCGGCTGCCGCCGGCCCGGCTCGCCCCGGCGGTGCGTACCGCCAGCCTCGCCCTCTCCCGCGTCCTGTCCCGGGCGCCCGGCGACGACTGAGGCTCCCCGGCGGCCCGCCCGCTCGCGATGGACCGCCGCGCGGCCCGGTCGGGGCCGTCGCCGCAGGTCGTCGCCGCCCGCCGGCCCGCGCGGCCTCAGGCGAGCAGGACCTCCCGCATCCGCGCGCCCGGGTTGAACCCGCCGACCACCCGGGGGCCGGTCGGGTCGTGCACGTCGAGGGTGTTGTTGCGGCGCATCAGCTCGCGCACCGCGGGCGGCAGCCGGGGCGGGTCGTCCATGGTGGCGAGGACCTGCCCGGCGGTCGAGATCAGACGCTCGGCCAGGGCGGCGGCGTCGGTGTCCACCCGCACCCGGCCGTACTCCCAGCCGGCGGTGGTGAGGTCGAGCACCTCGAACACGTGGGTCACCAGCGGGGTCGGGTCGGTCACCCGGTCGAGCCGGGACGCCCGGCTGCCGACCACCGCGACGGCGGCGGCCACCTGCGCGTACGGGTGCAGGCCGGACGGCAGCGCGAACAACGGCCAGCGCAGCGAGGGGCCGGCCTCCTTCCACAGCGGCCGGTAGTTGCGGCGGTGCAGCAGCAGCCGCCGGCCCGTGCGCCGGTGCACGTCGTGCACCTGGGCCTGCAGCTCCGCGTGGGCCTCGTCGGCGGCCTCGCCGAGGATCCGGGCCGCCACCACCAGCCCGTCGTCGTCGTCCAGCAGCCGGGCGATGGCCTCGGCCTGTTCCGGGAACCGCGCCTGCGAGCGGGCGCCGTACCGGTGCCGGACGTCGCGCAGCAGCGCCTGCTGCCGCTCCGGGTCGAGCTGGACCCGGTTGCCACCCAGCAACTGCCGCAGCCAACGCATCTCGCCTCGATTCAGCAGACGTCGCGGACCGCGGCAATGCTAGTGGGCCGGGCTTGCCCCGTATCGTGGTGGGGTGGCCCAGCGAAACCTGACCCTGATGGCGGTGCACGCGCACCCCGACGACGAGGCGACCAGCACCGGCGGCGTCCTCGCCCGCTATGCGGCGGAGGGCATCACGACGGTGCTCGTGACCTGCACGGACGGCGGGTGCGGCGACGGTCCCGGCGGCGTCAAGCCGGGGGACGAGGCGCACGACCCGCAGGCCGTGGTGGCGATGCGCCGGGCCGAGTTGGCGGCCAGTTGCGAGGCGCTGAAGGTCACGCACCTGGAGACGCTCGACTACGCCGACTCGGGCATGATGGGTTGGGCGGCCAACGACGCGCCGGGCGCGTTCTGGAACACGCCGGTGGCGGAGGCGGCCGACCGGCTGGCCGAGTTGATGCGGCGCTACCGGCCCGACGTCGTCGTCACCTACGACGAGAACGGCTTCTACGGCCACCCGGACCACATCCAGGCGCACCGGATCACCATGGCCGCCGTCGAGCGGACGGGCATCCCGGCGAAGGTCTACTGGACCACCGTGCCGCGCAGCGCGTTCCAGGAGTTCGGCCGCGTCATGAAGGAGATCGGCGCCGAGTTCCCCGAGCCGGACGGGTCCGCGGAGCTGCCGCCGCTCGGCCTGCCCGACGAGGAGATCACCACCTGGGTGGACACGAGCGCCTACGGCGCGCAGAAGTTCGAGTCGCTGGCCACGCACGCCAGCCAGGCCGAGAACATCTTCTTCCTGCAACTGGGCCAGGAACGGTTCACCGAGCTGATGGGCGTGGAGACCTTCGTCCGGGTCCGCGACACCACCGGCGCGCCGACGCCCGAGGACGACCTGTTCGCCGGGCTGCGCTGAGGCCGACGCGCCCGCCCCGGCGGGCCGTATCCCCGCTGTCCCCGACGCGACGGGGCCCGCAGCCGCCTGGCTGCGGGCCCCGCCTGTTGCCGGGCGCGGGTCAGGCGGGCGCGCCGGTGACCGACGTCCCGGACCTGGTCACCTGGTATTTGATCTTCGTGCCGCTCCAGAAGTGGAACGTCAGCGTGACCGGACCGTCCTTGACCTCGGCGAAGAACTCGGGCTTCATGATGATCGTGTTCGCGGTGTAGTCGGGCTGGAAGTTGGACCAGAACTCCTTGTAGGGGGTCCAGTTGGCCGGGCCGGCGGGGCTGCCGTCGGCGTACGTGGCCTCATGGTGGCGAGCTGGTCGCCGCGGAACTGGGTCGGGATGGTGAACGAGCTGGTCGTCCCGGTGGCCGCCGCCTGGGTCGGCGGGTCGTAGGTGATGATGCTGATCTGCCACGGCACGCCCTGCGAGAAGCGGGCCTCGATGGTGGCGTTGACGCCGTAGGCGCGGCTGCCGACCAGCCGGGTCAGCGCCGAGGCGGTCAGGGTGAGGGTGGTGCCGGAGACGGTGTAGTCGGTGCCGGAGACCAGGTTGGTGCTGCCCTGCCGCAGGCCCTGGAACGTGGCCCCGTTGAGGTTCAGGGTGAGCGACTTGCTGGTGATGGCGCCGGTGCGGGGCACGTAGACCTGGTCCGAGGAGGCGGTGGCGGAGCGGGTGGTCAGGCTCGCCTTCATCATGTCGTAGATGCCCTGGTCCCGCCATTGCAGCGTGTTGCGGTTGAGGAACGAGCCCGCGTCCCAGAGCATCGTGGTGAGCTTGCGGATCCGGGCGTGGTAGCCGACGGCCTCGAAGAACTTGAGCAGCTCGCCGCGTTCGATGATCCCGGGCCGGGTGTAGTCGTAGCTGAGCAGCGCCCACTCGCCGACGATCACCGGGATGCCCCGGGAGACGAACGTCTGCTGGACGCGGTCGAAGCCGTCGACGATGTCCTGCTCGACGTTGCTGTCGTAGCGGGTGCCGCCGGCGATGTTGACGCTGAACGGCCACCAGCCGTAGAAGTGGACGGTCGCGGCGATGTTGCGGTCCCCGAGCTGGTCGATCGTGGCCGTCAGCGCGTCGAGCCGCTCCTGGTTGGAGTTGGTGTAGAGGGTGGGCAGCACGAGCAGCCGGGTGGCGTTGTTGCCCCCGGACTGACGCACCAGGCGGACGAACGCGACGTTCAGCTCACGCAGCACCTCGTCGCTCTCGGCGTCCCCGGACGTGCCGGCGAACTGCGGCTCGTTGATGCTCTCGAACGTCAGCTTCGCCGAGTAGTCGCGGAAGGTGGTGGCGAGCTGGGTCCACAGCGCGGTGTACCGGTTCATCACGTTCGTGCGGTCACCGGGATAGGTGTTGATCCACTGCCAGGAGTCGTGGTGCAGGTTGACCAACACGTAGAGACCCTCCGCCAGCGACCAGTCGACGACCTGCCGGACCTTGGCCAGCCAGGCCGGGTCGAGGGTGTACGTCGGCGCGGGCCCGTGGTGGTTGCTCCAGGTCACCGGGATCCGGATGCTGCGGTAGCCCTGCGAACGGATCTTCTGCAGCAGCGCCTGGGTCACCGGCGGGTTGCCCCAGGCGGTCTCGTCGGGGATGGCGTCGTAGGTGTTGCCCAGGTTCCACCCGGGCTGCATCGCCGCGACCGTGGCCATCGCGTCCCCACCCGGCGACGGCGACGGCGAGGTGGTGGGCGTCGGGGACGGGGGAGGGGTGCTGGTCGGGGTCGGGGTCGGCGTGCCGCCCACGCTCCCGGTGCAGGCCACACCGTTGAGGGTGAACGAGGTCGGTGCGGTGTTGCTGCCCGACCACGAGCCGTTGAAGCCGAAGGAGACCGAGCCGTTCGTGGCGATCGCCGCGTTGTAGCTCATGCTCTTCGCGGTGACCTGGTCACCCGACGAGGTGACCGTGGCGTTCCACGCCTGGGTGACCCGCTGGCCGGACGGGAACGTCCAGCCCAGCGTCCACCCGTTGACCGCGTCGCCGAGGTTGGTGACCGACACGTCGGCGGTGAAGCCGCCCTGCCACTGGGACGGCACCGCGTACGCCACCCGGCAGCCGGCCGCCGCCTGGGCGTTGCCGGCGACCATCGTGCCCGCCATCATCAGCGTGGCGACCGCGGCGGCGATCAGGCCGATCCGCCGTCGCGTCTTTCCGAGGTACTGCGAACTCATCAGGGACTCCTCGCCATGGTGGCGGTTGAGGGGGTACGCGGGGCCGCGCGGGCGAACAGCGCTGCCCGCCCGCGCGACCGGAGAATGCGGAGTGTGCGGACGCTGCCCAGGCGTCCGCCGCGGCCTTCGAGGCTCCCGAATGGAAACGATCGGTCCGTCAAGGCCGAAAGTTTCTGGCCCGACGGTACGTCAACCGGTGATGTGCGTCAATGAAGCTCGCTCCCCCCGGGGTGTGGTGCCGGCGGGCGGCGGGGTTGCCGGGTCCTCGCCAGGTGAGAAAGCCTCCCCCAGCGCGTGGTGATCCACTTTGGAAAGTTTCAGATCGAGCCTGGAAAGCCATCGATGCCCGTCGGGCGACGGCCGAACGGCTATCCTTGCGCGCGGAACGACGCTGGTGGCCCGCCACGCGGCACTGGCGTGGCGGGCGGCCGTCGCGGGAGCGCTGCAGAGGAGGCCGGGTTGACGCACGGCGAGTCGGGCGAGCCGGTCGACGAGGCGGGTTCGGTCGCCGATTCGACCAGGCCGGTGACGATCGCCGTCATCGCCCGGTCGGCCGGGGTGTCGATCCCGACCGTGTCAAAGGTGATCAACGGGAGGTCCGGCGTCGCCGCCGACACCCGCGCCAGGGTGGAGGCGGCCCTCAGCCAGCACGGATACCGTCGGTCGGCGCCCGTCACCCGCAGCAACATGATGGAGCTCGTCTTCGACGAGATCGAGGACATGTGGGGCCTGCAGATCATCCGCGGCGTCGAGCGGGCGGCCCGGAAGCAGCGGGTCGGCGTCGTCCTGACGGAGTTCGGCCCGCAGCACAACGCGATCCGGTACTGGATCGACGACACCCTCGCCCGCCGCCCGGACTGCCTGGTGGTGGTGGCCCAGCTCGGCGCGGAGCAGCACGACCAGCTACGCGCCCGCGGGATCCCCTTCGTGGTCTTCGATCCCACCACCGAGCTGCCCGACGACGTGCCGTTCGTCGGAGCGACCAACTGGGCCGGCGGGAGGTCCGCCACCCGCCACCTGATCGAGCTGGGCCACCGGCGCATCGCGATGATCGGGGGCCCGGAGCACATCCTGTGCTGTCGGGCCCGGCTGGACGGCTACCGGGCCGCCATCGACGCGTCGGGCCTGTCGGTGGAGCCCGGCCTGGTCGTCCACGCCGGGCTGAACCCCGTCGACGGCAGGTCCGCCGCGCTCGACCTGCTGGGCCGACCCGACCGGCCCACGGCGATCTTCGCCTGCAACGACCAGCAGGCCCTCGGCGTCTACCAGGCCGCGCGGGAGCGCGGCCTGCGGATCCCCGCCGACCTCAGCGTGGTGGGCTTCGACGACCTGCCGCTGGCGGCGCTGACCGACCCCCCGCTGACCACCGTCCACCAGCCGCTGGTCGAGATGGCCGCCACCGCCACCGAGCTGGCGCTCGCCCTCGGGCGGGGGGAACGCAGCGCCCAGGTGCGACTGGAGTTGGCGACGACCCTCACCGTCCGGCAGAGCACCGCGCCCCCGGCGAGCTGACCTGACCGACCCGGCCCGGCGGGTCGAGCGCGGCCCGGGGGCGGCCCGGTGGGCTATCCTGGCGCGAGTAGCCAGGACAGGAGCGCAGCGTGGCAGGTGACGACGACATCTCCGGGTGAGAGCCCGCAGCGGTGACCGACGGAGCACGACCCGTGCCGTCGCGTCGCCCATGTCGTCATGCCCTGCTCACGCCGGGCGGCGCGTGCGCGCCCGGATCACCTGTCTGCTGAGGTTCCCCATGTCCGACAGTCATGTCGTCAGCTCCGCCCTGTCCTTTTCCTGGCCGGACGGCACCCCCGTCTTCCAGGACCTGTCGTTCTCCGTGCCCGGCGGCCGCACCGGCCTGGTCGCGCCCAACGGTGCCGGCAAGTCGACCCTGTTGCGGCTCGTCGCCGGTGAGCTCCGGCCCACCGGCGGCAGCATCACCGTCGCGGGAACGCTGGGCTACCTGCCCCAGCACCTGCCCTTCACCCGGCATCAGACGGTCGCCCGGGTGCTCGGGGTCGACCACGTCGTCGCCGCGCTGCACGCCATCGAGGCCGGCGACGCCGCCGAGGAGCACTTCACCACCGTCGGCGACGACTGGGACGTCGAGGAACGGGCCCGCGCCGAACTCGACCGCCTCGGGTTGACCGACGTCGCGTTGGACCGCCGGCTGGGCACCCTCAGCGGCGGCGAGGTGGTGTCCCTCGGTCTCGCCGCCCAGCTGCTCAAGCGGCCCGACGTGCTCCTGCTGGACGAGCCGACCAACAACCTCGACGGCGAGGCGCGGGCGCGGCTGACCGCCGTGCTCCGCTCCTGGACCGGCTGCCTGCTCGTGGTCAGCCACGACCGGGCGCTGCTGGACGAGATGGACCGCATCGCCGCCCTCGACCACGGCGAGATCCGCTGGTACGGCGGCAACCACACCGAGTACGAGCAGGCGGTGCGGGCCGAACGGGAGGTCGCCGAGCGGCAGGTACGGCAGGCCGAGCAGGACGTCAAGCGGCAGAAGCGCGAGCTCCAGCAGGCCCGCGAGCGGGCCGCCCGCCGCGCGTCCACCGCCTCGCGCAACCTGGCCGACGCGGGGCTGGCCCGGATCGTCGCCGGCAACCTCAAGCGCGACGCGCAGGTGTCGGCGGCCAGGTCCAACGACGTGCACGCCGCGCGCCTCGGCGCGGCGCAGGCCCGGCTGGACCAGGCGAGCGCGGCTGCCCGCCGGGACGACCACCTCGCCCTCGACCTGCCGGAGACGACGGTGCCCGCCGGCCGCACCGTCTTCCACGGCGAGGCCCTGCAGGCCGCGTACGACGGGCGTCCGGTCTTCGCCGGCGAGGGCGTCGGCCTGGACATCCGCGGCCCCGAACGGGTCGCCCTCGTCGGGCCGAACGGCGCGGGCAAGTCCACCCTGCTGCGGTTGGTCGGCGGCCACCAGGAGCCGGTCTCCGGCGCCGTCACGCGGGCGGAGGGCCGGGTGGCGTACCTGTCGCAGCGCCTCGACCTGCTCGACGCGGACCGGACGGTCGCCGACAACCTCGCCGTCTTCGCGCCCTCGCGCAGCGAGGCGGACCGGATGAACCTGCTGGCCCGCTTCCTGTTCCGGGGCGCCCGCGCCCACCTGCCGGTCGGCGTGCTGTCCGGCGGCGAACTGCTGCGCGCCACGCTGGCGTGCGTCCTGAACGCCGAGCCGGCACCGCAGCTGCTGCTGCTCGACGAGCCCACCAACAACCTCGACCTGGCCAGCGTGGCCCAGCTGGAGAGCGCGCTCCTGGCGTACCGGGGGGCGTTCGTCGTGGTCAGCCACGACGACCGTTTCCTGGCCGCGATCGGGGTGGACCGCTGGCTCCGGCTGGCCGGCGGCCGGCTCACCGAGGCGGGCGGGCCTGCCCACCTGCCGCCGGATCTGTCCTAGGACGCTCTGGGGGGTGTGCGCCGCCTGACGGCTGAGCAACGGCCTGGGCAGGGGATGAGTAGCGGCTACTCAGGTGCCGGGCCGCGCCGTGGCGTGAACTGGTTGCACCGCCGGCACCGCGCCGGCGCCGACAGGGAAGGAACCCGGCAATGGGACTGTTCAAGCAGCTCAAGGACATGCGGAACGTCGTCGAGGCGGCTCCCGCGATGATCTCCGAGGCCCGCGCCCTGCAGCAGCAGGCCATCCAGGCCCAGGCCGCCGGCGGCTTCGGCCCCGGCTACGGCGGTGGCGTCGCCGGCTACGGCAACGTGGCGGTGCCGCAGCCGGCCGACGTGCCGCCGGGCGACCCGCGCCTCACCCCGATCGAGGGGGTCGGCCTGGAGCTGTACGCCCGGGCGTCCAAGGCCGCCGCCACCCGCGGCCTCGACGAGGCCGGCATGGCCCGGTACGCGGCCACCCTCGGCGTCGACCCGGCCACCTGGCCGGCGGCCGTCGCCGGGTGGAACGCCCGGATGCGGGGCGACATGCAGCTCGCCACCCACTTCGGCCGGCTCTACCAGGAAGCGCAGGTCTGACCATGGGATTCCTCAGCTCGCTGCGGGACCTGCGCCGCCAGGCCGACGAGATCGACCGCACCTACGACCCGGGGGCCCAACTGCGCCAGGGGCTGGCCGCCATGCAACACATGCGCCAGCAACTGGCCGGCCAGCAGGCGACCGCCCACCTCGCCACGACCGGCACGCCGGCGACGGCCACGATCGTCGGCCTCCGCCAGACCGGGGGGTACGTCAACCACGCCCCCCTCGTCGAGATCCGGCTCATGGTCACCCCCGTCGACCGGCCGCCGTTCCCCGCCACGCACACCGGCCTCGTGCCGCCGGTGTACCTCGGTCAACTCCGGCCCGGCGGCACGGTGGCGGTCCGCTACAGTCCGGCCGACCCGAACAGCGTCGCCGTCGTCTGGGGCCAACCGGCGTGACGCCGGCCTGCCACAGTGGACGGTAGCCGCCGGCCGGTGCCGGCGGCTACCTCGGCGCGCCCGACGCGACCCGTCTGATCGCCACGCCTGGATCCGCAGGCGCCGCGCTATAGACTCCGGCGTCGTGCCGACGACGACGGGGACGCCGAGCAGGTGTCCGTCCTGTGCCCACGACCTGGTTCCGCCGGAGGTGGGCACGGTCTCCTGGTGCCCCGCCTGCCGGTGGAACCTGGAGGTCTACGACGTCGCTCTGGCTCCCTGGCGCGGCACCAGGGCGATCGGCCGATGGGGATTCCGGCGCGGGCTCAAGCTCGACCGGTCGACGCACGAGCAGCTGCTGGCCGACCCGCAGGGGCGCGAGGCCGGTGCGTCGACCGGTGAGGTCTGGCTGTTGGCGGTCTCCGTGGTGCTGGCCCTGCTCGGGGTGGTCGCGCTGGGCCACCTCGGCTGGCTCGTGGTGGCCAGCGACCTGTCGCCGGGGATCCGGCTGGTCCTGGCGATCCCCGCCGTGCTCGTCCTGCTGCTGGTCAAGCCCTCGTTCGGGCGGGTGCCCAGGCATGGCCTGATCACCGAGCGCGCGGCCCCCGAGCTGCACCGGCTGGTGCGCGAGGTCGCCGACGCCGCCGGAACGCCGGTGCCCGACGTGATCTGCGCCGACCTGAGCATCAACGCCGGGGTCGCCCAGCTGGGGTGGCGCCAGCGGCCGGTGCTCGTCATCGGCATCCCCCTCTGGGTGATGCTGCCGCGGGCCGCGCGCGTCTCGGTCCTGGCCCACGAGCTGGGTCACCTCGCCAACGGCGACCCGTTGCGGGTGCGGTGGACGCTGCCGGCGAGGACGTTCGGCACCCGGGCGGTGGCGGCCACCGGTGGGCGGAACCCGTGGCGGCGGGCCCTCGACACGGCGGACTCGCTGGCCGAACGGCAGGGCGGCCTGGTCGTCCTCCTTGGGATGGCCGTCCACGGGACCATCGCCCTGGTCAACGTCGTCGGCGCGACCGTGCAGCTGCTCGTCGACAGCGTCGCGATGCCCGACAGCCGCCGCGCCGAGTACCGGGCCGATCTGGTCGCCCGCCGGGTCGCCGGCACCGCGCCCTTCCTCCGCTCGTCGGAGACGGTGCTGCTCGCCGACCGGATCTGGCGGGACCTGTGGCACCTGGCGCCCCGCATCGACGGTGAGCAGCTCGAGGAGTTGGCGGCCGAGGCCCGGCAACGCCTGGCCGTCCAGCTGCCGCTGGCCCGTCAGGTCAGCCGGCGGGCCACCGACCTGTGGAGCACCCACCCGAGCGAGGACCAGCGGATGCGGCTGATCGAGGCCCTGCCCGACGTCGACGGGACCCTCCGCATCGACGACACCCGCTGGGCCGCGATCGACACCGAACTCAAGCCCTGGCGTCGCGCCGCGCACCACGCCCTCCTGGGAACCCGGGACCGGTTCTGAGGCGCCCGCCCGCCGCCCGGGCGACGAACTTCGTACCCGGACGGGCCCGTGACATGATGGCGCCCATGGCAAACCAGGGGGACGTCGGCGGGCCCCACCGCCGCAGTGGGTCGGGCGCTCTCGCGGACGGCGCGGACGGTGACAGCGCCGAGGCGCGGCTCGCCCTCGCCCAGCACCCCGAGACGCCCCAGCTGACCCTCATCGACCTGGCGGCCGACCCGTCGCCCCTGGTCCGCAGGGCGGTCGCGGGCCGCACCGACGCGCCCGCCCAGGCGCTGCGGCCGTTGGCCCGGGACCACGACCGTCAGGTCAGGGAGGCCGTGGCGAGGAACCCCTCGGCCTCGGTCGGCAACCTGGTGCGGCTGGTCAAGGACGCCGACCGGTGGGTCCGCTGGGCGGTCGCCGGCAATCCGGCCTGCGACGAGTCGGTTCGCCAGGTGATGGCGCAGGCCCACGACAAGGAGCTTCGCGGTCTCCTCGCCGAGTCGCGCGAACTGGAGCCCGACCTGGCCGCGCGGCTGGTCGACGACGTCTCCCCCGAGGTGCGGGAACGTCTCGCCACCCACACCCACGACCCCGAGGTGATCACCGCCCTGCTGGCCGACCGCACCGCGCGCGTACGCCGGGGGCTCGCCCGCAACCCGCGGACCAGCACCGCCCAGCGTGGCGCGCTCGCCCGGGACCCCGTGGCGGACGTGCGCGTCGCGTTGGTGCTCGCGGTCGAGCTGACCGAGGCGGACCTGCGGCACCTGGTCGACGACCGGTCGGTGCAGGTGCGGATGGCGGTGGCGACGTCGGAGCTGGTCCCGCCGCACATCCGGCAGGCGCTCCGTGACGACCCCGACGAGATGGTCGCCGACGCGGCGCGAAGCCCCCGCCCCGGGCGGGGCAACTCCCCGGTGGTGCAGGCTCCCCGCGTCGGCCACCGGGCCGCCGGCGGCGACCGGCGTCGACCGGGCGGTGCCCGGCGCTGACGCCGGCCGTGGGGAAGGTGTGGCGATGACCGAAGCCGGTTGGCAGCCGAGCGCGCCGGGCGTCATGCGACTGCCGTCCGGGCGGCTGGTGCGTGGCCGTGGCCTGCGGAACCCGCTGCCGGACGGGCCCGAGCCGCAGTTCGGGGTCTACCTGGTGGGTGCCCCGCCGGAGCCGGTGCCGTGGGACAGCCGGTGGGTCCGCTGCCGCGACTTCTGGCTGCCGGCCGACCGCGCGGACTTCGCGGCCGCCCTGCGCGAGGCGCTGGACCGGGCCGGCACGCAACGGGTCGAGCTGGCCTGCGGGGGCGGCTTCGGGCGCACCGGGACGGGGCTGTCGTGCCTGGCGATCCTCGACGGCGTGCCCCCGGCCCAGGCCGTCGCCTACGTCCGCGCGCACTACCTGCCCCAGGCCGTGGAGACGCCGTGGCAGCGGCGTTTCGTCGCCCGCTTCGACCCGGCGGCGCAGCACCGGCGCTGACCGGCTCGTGCCCCCGGTCCCGTCCTCTCCCAGCCCGCCACGGCGATCACCGTAGCGGCCCGCCGGGTCGGCGGGCGCGGCCAAGCCCCCACCTGTCGCGCGGGCCGGTCGTCGCCGGACTGTCGCGGCGGTCCGGCGGCCGGTAGCGTCGTCGGCGTGGATTTCGTCGCCATCGCCGCCCGGCTCGGGGTGCCCGTCGAGGACGTCGAGCGCGTGCACCGGCTCGCCGGGGACGGGCCGTCGGCGCCGCTGCCCGCGAGGGCCGACGCGCCCGCCATCCTCGACCGGCTCGCGGTGCCCCCGGACGACGCCGCCGAGATCATGGCCGGCTGGCCGGACGCCGACTCTCCGCTGTGGACACCCGAGCTGCGCTGGCTGCTCGACCGCTCGACCGCCCTGGTCCGCGCAGACCTCGGGGGGCACGGCTGGCTGTCGCCCGGCCCGGCGCTGCCCCGCGACCGGGGCCCCGCCTGGCGGCACCTCTACGGCTACGCCTACCTGGCGCTGGTCGACGTCGTCAGGGGCTACCACCGCGACCACGGCATCGCCGACGCCGTGTCGTGGACGACCCTCGCGGACCTGGGCCGCAATCTCGCGGTCGACCGGCGGATGCGCGGCGAGGGCTGGCCGGTGATGCAGAGCTGGCTGACGCTGCACGTGCGCGGCGGCCTCTACGAGCTGGGCCGGTTGCAGCACCACCGGGGCGACGGCGCGATCGGCCTGCACATCCCCGACTCGGGGCCGTTGACCCCGGAGGCGGTCGCGGCGTCGCTCGACGAGGCCCGCGCGTTCTTCCCGCGCCACTTCCCCGACGAGCGCTACACGGCGTTCGCCTGCGGCTCGTGGCTGCTCGACCCGCAGCTTCGGGAATACCTGCCCGAGAGCTCCAACATCGTGCGGTTCCAGCGGAGGTTCGAGCTGGAGCCCTACGAGGAGCCGGAAGGGCTCGACGCCGACGTCGAGGTGCTGCGGTTCGTGTTCCGCACCCTGACCACGCCGCTGGACCGGCTGCCGCGCCGCACCGCGCTCCAGCGCGCGGTCGTCGACCACCTGACGGCCGGCCGCCACTGGCAGTGGCGCCAGGGCCGCTTCCCGCTCTAGGCCGCCCGACGGGCCTGCCCTGTCCCGGGGGGCGCCGGTCAGCGCGCCGGGTGCCAGCCGAGCAGGGGGCCCAGCCGGGTCGCGATGTCGGTGAGCAGCTGCACGTAGTCGGCGTGGTCGAAGGTGAAGGGCAGGGCGAAGGCCACCTCGTCGACCTCCCGGAACGCGGCGAGGGAGGCCAGTTCCTCGGCGATCCGGTCGGACGGCCCGATCAGGTCGCGGGCGAACACCATCCGCTGCGGCCCCTGCGGCGCTGCCGTCCGGGGGGTGCGCCGGCGGACGTACTCCTCGTAGCGGGCGCGCTGCTCGGCGGTGGCGCTGTCGGTGGGAATGACCACCAGACCCTGCGACACCCGGGCGGCGGGCCCGGCCGGGTGGTGGGCCCGGTACGCGCGGATGTGCGCGAGCTGGATGTCGTCGAAGTCGGTGGCCTCCTCGGCCTTGACCACGCTGCTGGTCAGCAGGTTCATGCCCTGCTCGCCGGCCCAGCGCGCCGACCGGAGGCTGCCGGCGCCGTACCACATCCGGTGGATCAGGCCGGGGGAGTACGGCTGCACCCGGCGGGAGTACGCCTCGAACCCCTCGACGCCGTCGAGGTCGCTGGCCTGCTCCCCGCGTACGAGGTCGAGTAGCCGGCGGACCCGGGTGTGGCCGAAGTCCTCGGCGTCGCCGGTGTCCGGATACAGTGCGTGCCGCACCCGGTCGTAGTGCATCGGCGGGCCCACGCTGACCCCCGGGTTCAACCGGCCGCCGGAGAGGACGTCCACCGTGGCCAGGTCCTCCGCGAGGCGGAGCGGGTTCTCCCAGCCGAGCGGGATGACCGCGGTGCCGAGCTCGATGCGGCGGGTGCGCTGCGTGGCGGCCGCCAGCACCGCCACCGGCGAGGAGATGCCGAACTGGAGGTGGCGGTGGCGCACCCAGGCGCTGTCGAAGCCGAGCTGCTCGCCGAGCTCGATGAGGCTCAGCGTCGCCTCGTGGCCCGCCAGGGGATCCGCCTCGTCGAAGAGGCCGATCGTGAGGAAGCCGAGCTTGTGCAGGGACACCGGGGTCTCCATCGCTGGTGGGAGGAGGGCGTCACCACGATAACCCCCCTGGGGCATGGGAAATGGGCGACCGGTGGTGACTGCGTCGCCGGGGTTTCGGTGCGATGCTTCGACAGGAGACGATGAGCGACCACGCCGGCCGGGACGGCCGCGTCCGGACCGAGTGGGGAGAGTCATGACCGGCGAGTTCACCGGACTGACCGCCGTGGTGACCGGCGGTGCCTCCGGCATCGGCCTGGCCACCGCCCGCATGCTCGCGGGGCGGGGGGCGGCCGTCGCCTGCCTCGACCTGGACCCGTTCGGGGTGCCGGCCCCGCTGCACGGCCTGCGCTGCGACGTCACGAGCGACACGTCGGTGACCGGGGCCGTCGCCGCCGCGGCCCACCACCTCGGCGGCATCGACATCCTGGTCAACAACGCCGGCGTCGGCGCGCAGGGGTCCGTCGAGGCGAATCCGTCCGACGAGTGGCACCGGGTCTTCGACGTCAACGTGGTGGGCATCGTCCGGGTCACCCGGGCGGCCCTGCCCCACCTGCGGGCCTCCGCCTGCGCGGCCGTCGTCAACACCTGCTCCATCGCGGCGACCGTGGGTCTGCCCGACCGGGCGCTCTACAGCGCCACGAAGGGTGCCGTGCAGGCGTTGACCCTCGCCATGGCCGCCGACCACGTCGCGGAGGGGATCAGGGTCAACTGCGTCAACCCGGGCACCGCCGACACCCCCTGGGTGCGCCGGCTGCTCGACTCCGCCGCCGACCCGGCCGCCGAGCTCGCCGCCCTGCGGGCCCGCCAGCCCATGGGCCGGCTGGTCGCCGCCGACGAGGTCGCCGCCGCGATCGCCTACCTGGCCAGCCCGCTGGCCGCCTCCACCACCGGGACCGTGCTCGCCGTCGACGGCGGCGTACACGGTCTCCGCGTCCGGCCGACCGCCGCCGGCGGCTCCCCGCCGGGCACCCACCTCCGACCCGGCAACGAGGAGACGTCATGAGGACCACCCGCCTGGGGCGCTCGTCGGCCCCGGTCACGACAGTGGGGTTCGGCGCGGCCGGGATCGGCAACCTGTACCGGGCGGTCGACGACGACACGGCCCGCCGGGCGGTCGAGGCCGCGTGGCAGGCCGGCATCCGCTACTACGACACCGCCCCGCACTACGGCCTCGGCCTGTCGGAGCGCCGGCTCGGCGCGGCGCTGACGGGCCGGCCCCGCGCGGAGTTCACGGTCTCCACGAAGGTCGGCCGGATCCTGGTGCCGTCGCCGCAGACCGCGCACCTGCGCGACGACGCCGGCGGGTTCGACGTACCCGCCGACCACGCGCGCCGCTGGGACTTCAGCGCCGACGGGGTACGCCGGTCGCTGGAGTCCAGCCTCGCCCGGCTGGGCCTCGACCGGGTGGACGTCGTGCTGATCCACGACCCGGACGAGCACTGGCGGCAGGCGGTCGACGAGGCGTACCCGGCCCTGCACGAGCTGCGCGACGCCGGCGTGGTGGGCGCGATCGGCGTCGGGATGAACCAGTGGCAGATGCTGGAGCGGTTCGTCACCGACACCGACATCGACGCCGTGATGCTCGCCGGCCGTTACACCCTGCTCGACCAGTCGGCGGCGCGTACGCTGCTTCCCCGGTGCCGGGAACGGTCGGTCGGTGTGCTCGCCGCCGGGGTCTTCAACAGCGGCATCCTCGCCACCGAGCCACCGGGCCGGACGTACGACTACGGGCCGGTGCCGGACGCGACGTACGCCCGGGCGGTGCGGATCGCGCAGGTGTGCCGCACGCACGGGGTGAGCCTGCCGCAGGCGGCCATGGCCTTCGTGGCGCGGCATCCCGCCGTCGTCTCCGTGCTGTTCGGCGCGGGCAACGCCGAACAGGTCGACCGCAACGTGCAGCTCGCCGCCACGCCGGTGCCCGACGCCCTGTGGGGCGATCTGCTGGCCGAGGGGCTCATCGACCTGTGACCTCCCCTCCGTGCGGCGTGCGGGCGGCAGCGCCTCATCGGCCGGCATTCACGAAGGCGGCGATCTCGTCGAGCCCCGGGCGGTAGCCGTCGCTGGTGTCCACCTCGAATTCGGGCACGGCGAGCCGGACGGGTTGGAAGCCCCGGTGGCCGAGGGCGTGGGTCTGCCGGTCACCGAGGTACGCGTCGGCGTGGGCCCGCCGGATCGCGTTCTCGTCCTGCCGTCGCCGGACGCGGTCGAAGGCCGCCTGCGCGGTGACCTGACAGTGCACCACCCGGACGTCGGCGATCCCGAGCAACGGCTGCAGGCCGGGGCGCCAGAGGCGGTCCTGGAAGGCCGCCTCGGCGACCGTCGTGACGCCTGCGGTCAACAGCAGCCGCAGCACCTCGAAGAACGTGGGCAGGGTCCGGAGGCTCAGCTCGTCGGTCGGTGCGGCGACGAAGTCGCCGGCCGCGTGGACCATGCCCTCCTTGATCTCGTCCCGGCAGATCGCCGGGCACCCGATCCGCCGGGCGAGCAGGTGGGCGAGTGTCGTCTTGCCCGCCCCCGACGGTCCGCTGACGACGACGAGCGTCGGCCTTGTTCCCATCAGGTCGTTATAGCTCAACCGGGTGCGGTGGGCGGTCGCGACGGCCGGTCAGGCCGGGGTGGACCGCAGGACGTCGGCGACGGGCCGCCGGGCGGCGGACAGGGCGGGGACGGCGGCGAGCGCGGCGACGGCGAGCAGCACCGCGCAGGCCATGGCGAGCAGCCAGGAGACGGGTGCGTACCGCTGCTCGCCCGCGCTGACGACCAGGTACAGGCCGATGCCGGCCGGGACCCCGACGGCGACGCCGAGCGTCGCGGGGAGGAGCTGCGCCACCGCCATCCCCATGGTCACCTGCGCCGGCGTGGCACCGAGCGTGCGGGCGACGGCCAGGGGGTGGCGGGCGTCGAGGACCGCGGTCCAGGTGCTCACGATGGCGTTGACCAGCCCGAGGACGCACAGCACGCCGATGACGAGCAGCATGGCCTGGATGGTCCGGGCGTCGCGGGGATTGGCCAGCTCCGCCCCGCCGAGCCCGACCTGCCGGTCCTGCCGCAGGCCCATGAGCAGGGCGGCGAGGCCGGTCGTGGTGATCAGGGTGTTCACCATGACGAGGCGGGCGCGGCGGGGGCGGCGGGCGTTGACGCGTACCCCGATCAGCAGGGCGGTGGGCATCCGGCGGGACAGCCAGACGCGCCATCCGCGCCGCCGGGGTGGCGTGGCGGCGTCGGCCAGCGCGTGGACGGTGTCGGTGGTGGCGGCGCGGAGCACGGGTGCCAGCGTCGCCGCGGCGGCGATGGCGAGGGCGAGGGCGGTGCCGGCGACCACGGCGCGCAGCCCGGGTGGCGGGGTGCCGGTGGCGCCCAGGAGCCCGGCGCCGGGGTCGGTCAGCGCCGGCGCGGCGAGCCAGCCGGCGGCGAGGCCGGTGCCGGCGGCGGCGAGCCCGACGACGAGGTGTTCGGCGAGGTGGACGGCGGCGACCATGGCCGGTCCGGCGCCGACGGCCTTGAGCAGCCCCACCCGGCGACGCTGGTCGGCGACGCGTCCGGCGACGATGTTGGCGACGCCGACCACCGCGAGGGCGGTGAGCAGCCAGCTGCCGACCAGCAGGGCCAGCCGCGCCCCCGTGACGAGCCTGCCGTTCGCCTCGGCGATCCCTGTCCAGCTCGTGTACTCGATTCCGTCTTCGCGCTTGTGGGTGAAGGAGGTGCCGACGTGCGGGTCCGCGTATCTCAGGTTCAGGGCGTACGACAGCGGCCGTGCGCCGGCCAGCGCCGCGATCTCGCCGCGGTCGACCCACACCAGGCCGGCGCTCTCCGTCAGAGGGCTGCCCGCATCGGCGCGCCAGTCTGCGCGCGGGTAGACGGCGCGGGCGGCGGTCACCGCGGTCCCGACCACCCGCAGGGGGTGGCGGTCGATGCTGACCGTGTCGCCGATGCGCATGTCGAGGGCGGCGGCGAAGGCGTGCTCGACGACCACGCCGCCGGGGCGCACCCAGGTGCCGCCGGTCACCGCCGGCCGGTCCAGGGTCGCCGGGGAGTCGTCGCGGCCCTGGACGACGGCCTGCACGGCCCGTCCTCGGGCGGTCAGCATCAGATAGCCGACCGGGTACGGTCCGCTGTGCGCGGTGACGCCGG
Source organism: Micromonospora haikouensis (assembly GCF_000876225.1). Classification (NCBI taxonomy): domain Bacteria; kingdom Bacillati; phylum Actinomycetota; class Actinomycetes; order Micromonosporales; family Micromonosporaceae; genus Micromonospora; species Micromonospora haikouensis. The sequence goes on from NZ_JXSX01000001.1 coordinate 3,221,565, forward strand.
GCGCGGTGGCCAGCGGCGCGAGGGCGGCCAGGGCCGCCGGGCCCGTCGCACCCGGCATCGCCACCACGTCGGGGCCCGCGGTGGCGGCCCGGGTCCGCTCGTACGGCTTCGCGAGCGCGTCGTTCAGGGTGAGGCCGAGGGTCAGCGTCGCGGTCGCGGCGCTGATGGCGAGCAGCAGCAGTGCGGTCTCGACGCGGCGTCGGCGCAGGTCCCGCGCCAGCAGCCGACACACGAGCAGCAGACGCCCGGTCATGTCAGCGCCCCCCGCCGTAGACGGTGCCGGTGCCCGCGCGGCCGGCGGTGCCGGCGGCGAACCGGCTGTCGTCGGCGAACGCCCCGTCCCGCATCGAGATCACCCGGTCGGCGACCGCGGCGATGCGCGCGTCGTGGGTGACCACCACCAGCGTCTGCCCCGCCGCGCGCAGCTCCTCGAACAGCCGCAGCACCTCCAGGGTGGCGGCGCTGTCCAGGTTTCCGGTGGGCTCGTCGGCCAGCACGACCAGCGGCTCGTTGCTCAACGCCCGGGCGATCGCGACCCGCTGCCGCTGCCCGCCGGACAACGCCGACGGCAGGTGCCGAGCGCGGTCGGCGAGCCCGACCCGGTCCAGCAGGTGCAGGGCGCGTTGCCGGGCCCGGCGGGGAGACCGCCCGGCCAGCAAGGCGGCCAGCTCGACGTTCTCCACGGCGGTCAGCTCGTCCATGAGGTGGAACGACTGGAAGACGAAGCCGATGTGCTGTCGCCGCAGCCGGGCGAGGGCGCGTTCGCTCATGGCGTCGATCCGGTGCCCGGCCAGCACGATCTCGCCGTGGGTGGGGCGTTGCAGCCCGCCGAGCAGGTGCAGCAGGGTCGACTTGCCGCAGCCGCTGGGACCCATGATGGCAAGCGTCTGCCCCGCCGGCACCTCCAGGTCGACGTCGTCGACCGCGCGCACCAGGGCGCTGTCGCGGCCGTACCACCTGCTCACCGCGCGTGCCCGCAGCAGCGCCGGCCCGGTCATGCGGCGCCACCCGGCGTGCCCCCGCTGCGCTCGGTCATCGCTTTCCCTTCTGCCCGGCCTGGTCATGCCCGGTCCAGGTCCGCTCGCACGCTTCCAGCCACTCCAGGTCGGCCCGCAGCCGCAACACGACCCCCTCCAACAGCAACCCGACGACGGGATCCACCGCCCGGTCCAACGCGGCCCGCTGGGCGTCGCGCAGGCGGCGCAGCACCTCACGCCGCTGCGCGTCGACCAGATCCACCGGATCGGCGAGCCGGGCGGCAGCGGCGGCCACCAGCTTGAGGTGGAACTCGGTGAGGTCGGGCCTCGGCCAGTGCACCTCGGCCAGCCAGGCGGCGACCCGCTGCTGCCCGGCCGGGGTCAACGCGTAGACCCGGCGGTCGGGCCGGTCCGGCAGACCCTCGACGCGCTGCGAGGTCACCAGCCCCGCCTTGGCCAGCCGGGTCAGCGTCACGTAGATCTGCCCCGCGTTCATCGTCTCGCCGAGGGGGCCGAGCGCGGCCCGCAACCGGCTGCGCAGGTCGTAGCCGTACGCCGGCTCCTTGGCCAGCATGGCCAGCACCACGTCCTGCACCCGGCCCCACCCTCCGTCGACCGGTAATAGATAACCGTTATCCATAGGAGGTGTCAAATCACCGTAGGGTGGGGAGATGGACACGGAACGGGTCCGGCGGGCGTACGCGTCCGCCGCGGAGCTCTACATCGGGCTGCTCGGGACGACCCGACAGGTGCACCCCGACGACCTCGCCTTCATCGAACGCCACCTGGCGGGCCGGCCCGGCCCGGTGCTCGACCTGGGCTGCGGGCCCGGCCACCTCACCGCCCACCTCCGCTCGCTGGGCGTCGACGCGACGGGAATCGACCTGGTCGGCGAGTTCGTCGACCATGCGCGGGCGACCCATACGGACGGCCGGTACCTGCTCGGGTCGATGGAGAGGCTTGCCGTCGCCGACCACCGTGTGGCCGGCATCCTGGCCTGGGGTTCGGTGATCCACCTGCGGCCGCCGGACCTCGACGGCGTGCTCGCCGAGTTCCGGCGGGTCATCGCCCCGGGCGGACGGTTGGTGGTCGGCATCTTCGTCGGTGACCAGGTCGCCGCCTTCGACCACAAGGTCGTGACCGCCTGGCGCTGGCCCGTCGACGTGTTCTCCGCGCGGCTGGCGCGCGCCGGCTTCACGGAGGTCGAGCGCCTGCAACACCCCGGCGACGCCACCCGTCGGCCGCACGCCGCCGTCGCGGCGGTCGCCCCAGGGGGTGAGGGCGCGCCGAATCCAGCGCCGCTTCGAGTGTTCTAAGACTCCCGTCAGCGACCCGACCTGTCCCACGGAGAGAAACGGAACCCAGATCATCATGGCTGAGCACGTAGTCGTCATCGGCGCCGGCGTCTATGGCGCGGCGGTGACCGCCGCGCTGACCCGGCGCGGTGCCCACGTCACCGTCGTCGACGCGGCGGTGCCGGCCGGCGGCACCTCCGGCGCGACGTTCTCCTGGACCAACTCCTGCGGCAAGCAGCCCCGGCCGTACCACGACCTGAGCGTCGCGGGCATGGCGGCACACCGCAGGCTGGCGGCCGAGGTGCCACTGAGCGACTGGTACCACGAGGGCGGCAACCTGGAATGGGCCGACGACGAGGCCGGGCGCGCGAAACTGCGTCGGAAGGTCGAAGGCGTCCTCGACTACGGGTACGAGGCGCGCTGGCTCACCCGGGCGCAGGCGCTGCGCCTGGAACCGGACATGAACCCCGCCGAGCTGCCCGACGACGGGATCGCCTACTTCCCGCAGGAGGGCTGGATCGAGCCGACCCGGCTGATCGGCCACCTGCTCTCGACCGCTGTCGTCGCCGGCGCGGAGTTGGTGCGCCACGACGCCGTCACCGGCCTCGAGGTGGCGGACGGCCTGGTCCGGTCCGTGCACCTCGTCTCGGGGCGGAAGATCGTCACGGACGCGGTCGTGAACTGCGCGGGGCCGGGGACCGACCGGATCGCCGGCCTGGCGGGGCTGGCGCTGCCGATGCGCAACACCCGCGGCGTGCTCGTCTACACGTCCCCGGCCGCGGTCGCGGTGTCCCGCGTCGTCCACGCACCGGGTGTGCACCTGCGCCCCGACGGCGGCGGACGGCTCCTGCTGCACACCCATGAGATCGACGGCGCGGCGCACCTCGACGACAGTGGCGAGATCAGCGTCGACCAACCGGCGGTCGACAGGGTGCTCGCCGCCGGCCGCGCGTTGTACCCGGGGCTGCGGGACGTGGTCGTGGAGAGCGTGCGGGTCGGCGAGCGCCCCATCCCCGGTGACGGCCTGCCGGTGCTGGGCCGCGTGGTCGACCTGCCCAACTTCCACTTCGCCGTCTCACACAGCGGGGCGACCCTGAGCGTGCACGCCGGCGACCTGGTCGCCGCCGAGGCGCTCGGCGAGAACCGGGACGACGCCCTGGCCGCGTTCCGGTTCGAGCGGTTCTGACCCTGAACCCGGACCAGGCGGGTTGTCGGTCGAGGACGTCCGGGAGACCGTCTCGGGCGTCGTGCTGTCGGCGTTCGGCATCGCCCTGCGCGGGCCCGTCTGCCCGGCGCCGGTCGCCCGCGGTCAGATCATCCCGGCACGGAGGGCGTACGCGACGGCGTGCGAGCGGTTGCGCAGCTTGAGGCGGTGCGTGAAGCCGTAGATGACGTTCTTGACGGTGCGTTCGGAGTAGCAGAGCCGGCTGGCGATCTCGTTGGTGTCCAGGCCCTCGGCCATCAGCCGGAGCACGTCGATCTCCCGCGCGTTCAGGCCCGAGGCGGTCAGGCCGTGCGGGGTGAGCACGTCGCGCTGGAGCCGCTCGATGTGCTTGAGTAGCTCGCCGACCAGGTTCGGGGGCATCACCCCGCCGCCGTCGCGGGCCGCCACCAGGCTGTCGACGAGCCGGTCCGTGGTGATCGCCGCCCGGGGCTGGATCGCCACCACCCGGCAGTCGACCGCCGTGATCAACTCCGCCTGGCTGATCTCGTTGGCGATCAGGACGGTGGGCGCGCCGGTTGCGGCCGCGTTGCGCCGCAGCACCGCCACGACGTCGGTGGTGAGCCGGTCGGCGACGACGAGCAGCACGTCGGCCTCGCCCTGCCGCCCGTCGTCGAGCAGGGTCACCTCGGCACGATGCCGCAGGTAGTCGCCGACGCCGGCCCGGCTCAGCGGATCCGTCGTGTGCACGGCGACCCTGACCTGTTCCACAACAACCTCCCGGTGACTCGGCACGCGACCAAGTGTCGGCAGGGCGTCTTCACGAACCCTTCACGATCCCGGCGGGCGGCTCACCGCGGCGGCCGGCGGGCGAGCCGGAGGGCCTCGATGTACTTGGGTAGCTCCCGGGCGGCGTGCTCCAGCCGGCCGGGCGTCAGCTGCTCGGCGAAGACGACGTCCACCACGGCCTGGGCGAGCCCCGGCGGCAGGTCGCACACGGCGGGGCGGGCCCCACCCTCCCACACCCGCAGGATTCGCATCCGGTCCACGACGACGTCCAGCGTGCGCCGCAGCCCGGCGACGGCCTCGTCGGCCACCGCCGCGTCCAGCTCCAGGCGGCCCTGCGTGGCCAGGGCGAGGAACAGGTCCCCGGCGAAGTCCTCGGCGTCCAACGGGCCCGCCCTCAGCCGACCGCGGCCAGGCCGCCCGTCGGCTGCGGGCTCCAGCTCACGCCGACCAGGTCGGCCACGGCGAGGGTACGCGACGCGGCGGTGCGGGCCAGGCCGGCGGCGAGCAGGTGCGCACCGCGTACGGTGGGCTCGGCCAGCCGCGCGGCCAGCTCCGCGATCGCCGCGCGTACGTCGTCGGGCACCTCGTGTCCCCGGCGCAGCAGCTGCCGTACGGCGATCTCGCCCAGCTCGGCGGCCGAGTGCGGCGGCACCCGCCAGCGCCGGCCGAAGGCGTCCGCCAGCCCCGGCACCCCGTCGGTCACCGGTTCCTCGCCGATCAGGACCACCAGCGGGTCGGCCGGGTTGTCGCGCATCTCGTCGACCAACGCCTCCAACACCTCGGCGGCGCCCTCGGCGCGGGCGTGCTCGACGACCAGCACCCCGCCCCGCGCGTCGCGGACTGCCGCCCGGACCAGGTGGCGGGCCTGGCCGGGCCACTGCGGCGCGAGCTCGCCGGCCACCGACACCCGGACCAGCTGGCCGGTCGACACCAGGCCCAGCTCGGACAGCGCCGCAGCGTAGTGCCGGGCGTACTCGGTGCGGCCGTCGCCCCGCCGGCCGGTGATGACGACGTTGCCGGCTCTGCCGATCGACCGTTGACGGCCGCGTAGCCGGCAGAGCTCCACCAGGGTCGCCGCGGCGGCCTCGCGCACGGCCTCGCCGCCGACCAGCTCGCCCATCCGCCGCCAGCCGTGGGTCGCGTCGACCGCGCCGGCCGGGTCGGCCGCCGCGTCGGGCGCGGCGTCGGCCGGTGTCGGCAGCTCGTCGAGCAGGGCCAGCTCCGGCCCCAGGTCGGCAGCGGTCAGGCGGTTCAGGGCGACGTCCCGGCCCGGCGGCAGGGCCGCCAGCCGGGACGCCTGGTTGTTGATCATCGCCTCGAACAGCTTGCGGGCGACCCGGCCGTTGCCGAACGTCGGCCCCTTCGGCACCCGCTCGAAGTAGCGGGCCACGGCGTCGTGGGCGTCGTCGGTCAGCTCGTAGTAGTGCTTGGCGCACAGGTTCGACGTGATCGTGACCAGCTCGTCGACCGAGTAGTTCGGGAACTCGACGGTCCGGGTGAACCGGGAGGCCAGGCCGGGGTTGGAGTCGAGGAACCGCCCCATCAGCTCCGAGTAGCCGGCCACGATCACGACCAGCTCGTCGCGGTGGTCCTCCATCATCTTCATCAGCGCGTCGATGGCCTCCTGGCCGAAGTCCGGCCCGGACCCACCCGAGCCGGCGGAGAGCGTGTACGCCTCGTCGACGAACAGGACCCCACCCAGCGCCCTGGTGACCAGCTCGGTGGTCTTGATCGCGGTCGATCCGATGTACTGCCCGACCAGGTCCGCCCGGGCCGCCTCGACCAGGTGTCCCTTGGTCAGGACACCGAGCTCGGCCAGGACCGAGCCGTAGAGCCGGGCCACCGTGGTCTTGCCGGTGCCCGGCGGGCCGGCGAAGACGAGGTGCCGGCTCATCGGCGGCATCGGCAGGCCCATCCGCTGCCGCGCCTGCGCCATCCGGATGAGGTTGACCAGGGCGCTGACCTCCTGCTTGACGCCCCTGAGCCCGATCAGGCCGGCGAGTTCACCCAGCGCCCCGGCCGGCGACTCCGCGCCGGGCGGTGGGGTCGGCTGCCCGTCGTCGGCCGGGGACGCGTCGGGCGGGCGGGGGGAGTGGCCCGGCGCGCGAACGGGGTCCTCCGTGTCCCGCAGCGCCACCCGGGCGTCCGCGCCGCGGCGCAGGTCCTCCCCGGCGCTGCCCCGCACCGTGCAACGGGTCAGCTCGACCGGCAGGCCGGTGTCGACGCCGACCCCGTCGCCGGCGCTGTCCAGCACCTCGCACTCGGTGAGGGTGCCGCTGCTGCCGGGGCCCAGCAGCACGCCGGTGCCGCCGGCGTCGCGGATCCGGGTACGGGCGGCCGTGAGCAGCACCCCGTCCCCGGCGGTCAGCGCGGTGCCCGATGCCGCCACGATCTCGCAGTCGCGGACGGTGACGGTCGCCGCGTCCACGGCGAGCAGTCCGGCGCCCCGCAGCCGGGCCGATTCGAGCCCCAGGGTGGACCCGCCGCCGACCGTGACGGCGTGCTCGCCGCCGCCGGAGAGCCGCGCGTCGCACACCGTCGCGACGCCCCCGCCCCGGACCTCGACGGCGACCCCCGCGCCGCCGTCCACCCGCAGGTCCGTGCCCTCGACCGTCGCGCCGTCCACCAGCAGGCCGGCGCCGGCGAACCGGTCCGCGCGCAGCCGGCTCAGCTCGACGCCGGCGCCGCCGACGACCCTGGCGACGTGCTCGCCGGTGCCGTGCACGGTCAGGCCGTCGAACCGTGGCCGGCTCCCGCCGTCGGCCTGGACGCCGACGGGGGAGTCGGCGACCGTGCAGTCGGTGAAGCGGGGGCGGGCCCCGCCGGTGACGTGCACGGCGGCCCCGCCCGCCGAGCGGAAGAGGCAGTCGTGGAAGTGCGGCGTGGCGCCGTCGGCCACGTGCGCCGCCTGCACCTCGGCGCCGGTGAACTCGGAGCCCGTGATCGTCACGTCCACCTCGCCGCGCACGTAGAGGTCGACGTTGCGGCTGTCGCGGACGGTGAGCCCGGTGACCCGGGCGTGCCCGCGCTGCTCCACCACCAGCGCGGGCTTGCCCGCACCGGTGATCCCGCACTCCTCGATGACGCAGCGGGCGTCGCCGTTGACGCAGATGCCGTTGTCGCCGGGGCTGCGCACGGCGCTGCGCCGCAGGGTGAGCACGCCCTTCTCGGCGACCACGATGCCGGACGAGCTGACGTCGGTGACCACCGTGTCCTCGACCGTGCTGAGCCGGTCCGAGGTGACCACGATGCCGGCGCCGCCCGTGCTGCCGACCGTGCAGCCGTGCAGCGCGATGGAGCCCTCGTGCCGGGCCAGCAACGCCACCCACGCGGCACCCCGGACCGTGCAGTTGTCCAGCGCGACCTGCCCGGAGTGCACGTCCACGGCGGCGAGCCGGTCGTCCGCGCTGGAGAGCACGATGCCGCGCAGTTGCGCCCCCGTGCCGTTGCCGACCAGGACGCTGCCCTCCTCGACGTGCACCTCGACGGTGCCGACGCCGTCCTCGGCGGCGATCGTGACGCTGTTGCCGACAACGAGCCTCTCGCTGTAGCGCCCGGCGTGCACTGCGATGGTCGTGCCCGGGCGGGCCCGCGACAGCGCGGAGCCGATGGTCGGGTACGCGTTCGGGCGGCCGCCGCCGACCACCAGCACCTCGCCGCTCATCGCGCCGCACCGCCGACGAGGCCGGGCAGCGCGGCGAACCGGCCCGCCGCCCCGGGGCCCACCCGCGTGGCGGGTTCGGCCTCGGCCCACCGGTCCATCCCGCGCCGCAGCGTGGTCAGGGCCAGCTCGTCCAGGGACAGCCGGTGGGGGTCGACCCGCCCGTCGGGGTCGATCTCGTTGGTGCCGAGCTCCCGCATCATGACGTGACCGCGCCGGCCGCCCTCAGGGCGGCGTACCTCAAGGATCTTGAAGCTGGTGCCGGGCACGAACAGCACCCGGTCGTCGGCGCGTTCCTCGCCGCCGGGTTCGAGCAGGGCGGTCCGGCGCGCGGTCATCGACCACAGCAGCACGTCCACGTCGCCGTCCTGACCGGCGCACGGCGCGGTGAGGGCGTTGACGAAGCCCCACTCGGTGACCAGCCCGCCCCGGCGGTAGAGCGCCCACTGGGCGTCGGAGGCCGTGGTCGTGTAGACGGTGGCGCCCCGGTGCGACGGCAGCCGGGACAGGCCGGCGACCGCGCAGCGGGCGAAGGGCACGTGCGGGCCGGGCTCCCCGCTGCGCAGGCCCGCGTCGATGGCCGCGCCGCGCCGGGACAGGTAGAGGCGGACGGCCACCCAGTCGGCCAGGACCTCGTCGACGGCGTGCCCGGCGCTGCGCTGCATCCCCGGATGCTCGGACAGCAACCGGGCCACCGAGCTGGCCAGCTGGTCGAACTCGCGGCTCAGCGTCCGCCGCAGCCAGGCCCGCTCGTCGGTCAGCGGTCGTCCCTCGACCAGCAGCGCAGCCGCCGCCGGAGCGGGGACGGGTTGCCGGCGGACCGGGGCCGGTGCGGGCGCGGGCGGGCGCGGCGTGGGGGCGGTGCCGGTCGCGTCGGAGGCGGTGCCGTGCGGGCGCGGCGTGGGGGGCGGCGGGGCGGACGTCGGTCCGGGCGACACCGGCGCCAGCCCGACCGCCAGCGCGATCGGCTCCGGCACGGCGGCGATCGGCACGGCGGCGGCCGGCTCCGGCCCGACGGCCGTGACCGGCTCGATCGCGGCGACGACCTCGGCGGCGAGGACCTCGGCGGCGACACCCACGACGGCAGCGGCGGTCCCGATGGTGGGGGCGGGCGGCAGGACTCCGACGGCCGGTGACGCCGGGACGGCCGAGAGCGCCGCGACCGGCGGCCGATCCGCGTCGGGGCTCAGCGCGCCGAGCGCCGGCCCGGCGGGCCGTGGCTCCGGGGCCAGGGCCGACGCGGGCAGCAGCACGTTGCCCGCCGCCGTGCGCTCGTCGAGCCGGGCCAGCACGTCCGCGGCGAGCTCCCGCATCCGGGCGGCGGTCTCCTCGACCGAGTCGTCGAAGAACAGGGTGCTGTGCTCCGGGTCGACGAACGCGGCGCGCACCCGCTCGGCGTTCGGGGGCACCTGCGGCGGCCGGATCCACAGCCCGGCCTGCACGACCTCGATCACGGCGTCCGCGGCGTACCAGTAGACGCGCGGCTCCACCTCGTCGCTCCAGCGCAGCGGGCCACGGTGGCTGAGCACCACGGGACACCGGGCCGCCGACCGGGGGCGGGACCGGGGCGCGTATCCGAGCTCGCTGGCGAAGACGGGCCAGCCCAGCGACGCGTCGGCGCGTACGGTGCGGAACTCGGTCTGGTCCGGGGTGCCGATCGGCACCCCGGTGTAGCAGACCACCGTGGACTGGAAGAGGTCGGCGAGCCGCTGGCCGAGGGCCTCGCCGTCGGGCAGGTCGACGGTGCCGTACTGGACGAAGCGGGCCCGGGTGCGGCTGTCCGCGTCGAGATCGCGCCAGAACCGCATCACGTCGTCGAGCGACAGCGGCGCGGTGCCGGGGCAGCCGAGGAGCACGGTCATCGTCTCGTGGTGGCACGGCACGCCGCTCACCAGCCGGTCGCGGTGCCGCTCGATCAGCTCCGGCTCGCCGGTGTCGTGGATCCACACGCCGCCCGGCAGCGGCTCGATCTCCCCCGTCGAGCTGGACGCGCGACGCCGCACGGCGGCGGCGTCCCAGGACGGCGCCGGATAGCGCTTCGAGTCCCATTCCGGTGCCCGGCCGGGCCGGAACCGGATCCAGCCGCTGTCGGAGGCGGAGTGGACGAACAGCGATCCGGCCGCCCCCCGGACGAGGGTGCCGTCGGGGGCGACGACCGTGCGGTTGAGCCGCTCGGACAGCCACTGCCCGGCCATCGCCGCCGGCCCGTGCTGGCGACCGCAGGTCATCAGGCGGATGCCCCGGCGGCGGCGGGGCAGCGCCCCGGCCATCGACTCCCACGACGTGATCGGCATCCCGTCGGCGAGGTCCAGCACGACCACGTCGTTCTCGTGGTCCTCGGCCACGGAGAGCGCCAGCGACTGGGCCTCCGGGCTGATCACGCCCTCGGCGTGCAGCACCACGGCGTTGCCCACGGTGTGCCGGACGATGCCTCCGGGGTCCCGGTCACCACGGAAGCGGCCTCGGAGCAGGGATACCACGGCGTTCCACCTTCCGTCGAGGTCGGGTGACGGGCGCACGACCCGCGCGGCTCGCCCGCTGCGGGCCATGCGGCAACCGGACCGTACAAGCGGGGGCCCGGCCGGGTCTGCGCCCCGGCGGCGGGGAGGTACGAGCGCGCAACATGACTGCACGCGAGCGCCAGGCTGGACGAGTGCGGGCCTCGGGGCGGTGCAGAATCAGACCGGCGGGGGCGACGGGGTGGATCAGTGGTCGTGGTTCAGCCAGAGCAGGACGGCCTCGGTGCGGTTCTGGACGCCGAGCTTCGCGAAGACGTGGTTGAGGTGGTTCTTCACGGTCTTCTCGGTGAGCCCCAGCCGGCGGCCGATGGCGGCGTTGGTGAGGCCGGTGCCCAGCAGGTCGAGCACCTCCTGTTCGCGCCGGGACAGTCCGTACCTGCGCAGCGCCGACCGCCGGGCCAGGTCGCGGTCCCGGGTGTCGTCCGGCGGGGGCTCGTGCCGGCGCAGCGCGGTGACCGCGACGGAGGCCGCGGTGGGCGACAGCCAGCTTCCCCCGGCGGCGACCTCCCGGACGGCGTCGAGCAGGTCGTCCGGCCGGAACTGGCCCCAGACCAGATAGCCGCCGGCCCCGCCGCGCAGCATCCCGGAGACCGTCCCGGGGTCGGTGTCGCTGGTCAACGCCAGGATCCTGGTGTGCGCGCTCAGGTCGCCGACGACCGAAAGCCCGTCGGCGACCGGCATGCGGTAGTCGAGCAGCGTCACGTGCGGGCGCAGGCTGGTCACCAGCCGCAGCGCCTCCCGGCCGTCCGACGCCTCGCCGACGATCCGCACGTCGGACGCCGCGGCGAGGAAGCCCCGCACGGCCGCCCGGACGATCGGGTTGTCGTCCACGACGACGAGGTCGATCATGCCGGTCGGTGCGCGGCGACCGGCGCGGGTCGCGGCACGCCGACCTCGACCGTCAGGCCGCGCCCCGGGCTGGAGCGCACCGTGGCCGTGCCGCCGACCGTGCGGGCCCGCTCCGCGATCCCCAGCAGGCCGTAGTGGCCCCTGGCGCGCAGCTCGGTGAGGTCGGCCGGCACGTCGAAGCCCTTCCCGTCGTCCTCGATGGTCAGCCGGAGCACCGTGCCGGTGTGCGCGAGGCCGACCGTCACCCGGCCGGCCTCGGCGTGCCGCTCGACGTTGTGCAGCGCCTCCCGCAGGATCCGGCTCAGTTCGTAGCGTACGGCCGCCGTCGGGTCGACGTCCTCGGCGGTCAGCCGCACTGGCGTCCCCGTGGCCGCCGACCACTCCCGGCAGATCCGGTCGAGGCTGGCGGCGAAGTCCTGGTCGGCGTCGTCGAGGCGGAGGCCCTCGATCAGGTCGCGCGCCTCGCCGGCGGCGGCGTCGGCGCCGGCCGCGACGACGTTGGCGAGCTGTTCGGCCAGCTCCGGGCCGCTGCGCAGCGACGCCGGCAGGGCCAGGGCGGCGAAGGAGACCCCCCGCAACGTCTTCGCCACCGAGTCGTGCAGCTCCCGGGCCAGCCGAGCCCGCTCGGAGGCCGCCGCCGACCGCTGCGCGACCCCGATGATGTCGACCAGCATGTCCACGTGCCGCACGGTCGCCTGCGTCACCCACGCGGCGACGATCCCCGTCACGACGGTCGCCATCGGGAACGCCACCACGAACGCGGACACCTCCGACGGCACGTCGTCGGCGCGCAGGATCCGCGCCGCGGCGATGAACCCGAGGAGCGCGTCCACCGCCCACAGCGGCCAGGCGCGGGTGCCCAGCAGCACCCCGGCCAGGGCGGCGCCGCCGGCGGCGAACAGGAAGAACGCCGCGCCGCCGGCCTGGAGGGCGAGCACCGCGCCGAGCAGCAGCGCGTCGATGGTGAGGGCGGAGCCGACGAACCGCACGCAGTGGGGGTGCCGGGAGAGCACGGTCACCTCGACGGCGGTCGACAGCACGACGAGGCCGATCACCATCAGCAGCCGGTCCGGGCGCTCGACGATGAGCAGGCCGGCGGCCGAGGCGGTGACCGTGACGACCGCCCGCCCGAGCAGGACGGCGCGGCACAGCGCCGCCACCGCCGCCAGCCGCTCGACCTGGGTGGCCGAGTGGATCCGGTCAGCCGACGATGGCGATGTCATCGAGGTAGAACCGGTTGACTTGTGGGACCTCGTCGGCGGCCACCACCAGGTCGATGCGGGTCAGCGAGGCGGCGCCGGTCAGCTGACCCAGCCGGACCGAGTAGTTGGTCCACCGGTCCGCGCCGGCGCTGACGGTGACCATGCCGCGCCCGGCGGGGGAGACGGAGACCCGCAGGACGGTGCCGTAGTCCCGGCCGCCCCACACCCGGAACCGCAGCACGTCGTCACCGTCGATGCGGACGGGCCGGGCCGCGATCAGCGCCATCTCGGTCTGCGGCAGCCCCGGCCGGGTGCGCTCCACCCGCAGGCCGACCTCGCCGGTGTCCGGGACCTTCCAGCCGGGCAGGAGCTTCAGCCCGTCGCCGGTTGCCCGCCAGCCGTTGCCGAAGCCAGCGTTGTAGACGCCGCAGGAAACCGCCGCGGTGAGGGTGACGTCGTTCCCCTCGGGTTCGGCGGCGCAGCGAGGCGTCGTGCCCGACGCGGTCGACCCGGAAGCGGGACGCGACGCGGAGCCGCCGGAGGGCGTGGCCGCGCCGGACCTCGGCGACGCGGCAGCCGACGACGGCACCGGGGTCGGCGAGCCGGACGAGGCCGGTGGGCCGACGGGCGTGCTCGCCGGAACCGACACCGCCATCGCCGGTGGGCTCGTCGCCGGCGGGTCGTCGTCGCCGGGCCCCATGATCAGAGACGGCAGGGCGATCGTCGCCACGGCGACGCCGACGAGAAGCGCGCCGAGCTGGACGCGACGCTGGGCCTCGCCCCGGGGGAGAATGTGCCGGTCGGACCCGGCGGTGTCCTCTGTGGACGAATCCTTCCCGCCCACATCGTCCCCCGTCCCCATGATTCGGGCACGATACCGGCCGCGGCGGAAGCGGAGCAAGTTGAGCCTGAGCAGATTGACGCGGTGTTTCCGTCCGGTGTCCAGCATGGATGCGAACAGCGCGATCTCGCCGGAAACTGTCGTCCGGCGATCCGGCGCCGCCATTGCGAAACGACGGCGGGGCCCGCGAATTGGGCCCCCCACAACGACCGCGGTGGGCACTTGGACCCATCGTCGCCGTAAACCGCTGACCTATGTTTTCCGGCGTCCACCCGGCGGCGGCCGGGAAGACGGTTCGTCGAAGCTGCGCAAAGGCGGTCAGCAATGGTGGGGACAGAACAGATGGAACGGGTCGCCGTCGGCGGAGCGGCCGCGGTGCGCCTGCGGGTGTCGGTCCTGGGCCGGCTCCGCGCCTGGGTGCACGGCAGTGAGATCGACCTCGGCCCGGCGCGGCAGCGGGCCGTGTTCGCGGTGCTCGCCGCCCGGGCAGGCCGGGCGGTCGGCCGGGACGAGCTGGTCGAGGCGGTGTGGGGCGCCTCCCCGCCGGCCACGGCGGTCGGCAGCGTCTACACGTACGTCTGCGGGCTGCGCCGCCGGCTCCAGCCGGACCCGGCCCGCCCCCCGGCCGGCGACCTGCTCACCTCCACGCCGCACGGCTACGTGCTGCGGCTGCCCGGCGACGCGCTGGACGCGGCGGTCTTCGAGCGCTGGCGGGCCGAGGCGGCGGCGAAGGTGGCCGCCGGGGACGCCGAGGGCGCCATCGGGCGGCTGGGCGACGCGCTGCGGTTGTGGCACGGCGACCCCTACGCCGGGCTCCGCGCGCCGCACCTGGAGTGGGAGCGGGAGCGGTTGACCGAGCTGCGGCTGGCCGCCGCCGAGCAGTGGGCCCGGCTGCTGCTCGACCGTGGCCGCGACGACGGGCTGGTGGCCGAGCTGGCGGGCCTGGCCCGCGCCAACTGCCTGCACGAACCCGTCCACGAGCTGCTGATCCGGGCGCTGCACCGGGCCGGCCGCCACGCCGACGCCCTCGTGGTGTTCCGACGGCTGCGGCGCACCCTGCGGGAGGAACTCGGCGTCGAGCCCGGTCCGGCCCTGCGCGCCGCGTACCGCCGGGTGCTGGCGGCGGGCGGGCGTCCCCCGGCCCGGGCCGAGGCCGCCCCGGCGTCGGCGGCGCGCGGCCACGGCCGCGACCACCCGGTCCCGTTCCGGCACGACCCCGCCCCGGCGCGCACGGCCTGACCGGGAAGCCAGACCAACCAGGGAGCAGGAATGACCGAACCGGCCACCAACAGGACGATCTTCGTGTCCGTGGCCTCGTACCGCGACCCGGAGCTCGTCGCCACGGTCCAGGACTGCCTGGCCAAGGCCGACCGGCCCGAGAGCCTCCGCATCGGGGTCAACTGGCAGCACGCCGACGGAGAGGACATCTCCGCGCTGCGCGGCGACGCGCGGATCAGGATCGTAGAGTTCGACGCGGCCGAGAGCCGGGGCGCCTGCTGGGCCCGCGCCGAGGTCATGCGGCTCTACGACGGCGAGGACCACTTCCTCCAGATCGACAGTCACACCCGGTTCGCGCCGGGCTGGGACAGCAGGGTGCTGCGGCACGCGGCGGCCACCGGTGCGGCGAAGCCGATCGTCACGTCGTACCTGCCGGCCTACGAGCCGGGCACCGACTGCGACGGCACGGGCGAGCCGACCGTGATGGTGTGCGAGAGCTTCACCGACGACGGCATCCCGCTGTTCGGCCAGCGGGCCATCGACGGCTGGCAGAAGCTCGCCGCCCCGCCCCGGGCGCGGTTCGTCTCGGCGCACTTCCTCTTCGCGCCCGGGTCGTTCGTCACCGAGGTCCCGTACGACCCACGGGTCTACTTCATGGGCGAGGAGATCAGCCTGACCGTCCGCGCGTACACCTGGGGTTACGACCTGTTCCACCTGCCGGACCCGCTGGCCTGGCACTACTACCTCCGCGAGGAGGGCGCGAAGCACTGGACCGACCACACCGAGCCCGGGGCGGGAAAGCCCTGGTGGGCGCGGGACCGGGCGAGCCGCCGCCGGGTCGTGACGATGCTGCGCAACCCGACGCCGGGCCCGTGGGGGTGCGGCCCGGCGCGCACGGTCGCCGACTACGAACGGTACGCGGGGATCGGGTTCCGGTCGGGCACCAGCTCGCCGGAGTGCCGCTCGGGCGTGGAGCCGTCGTCCGGGGCCCCGGTGGGCGTCGGCGCGGCCGGTTGAGCGCCGCCGCCGGGGCGGGCCGCGTCGCCGTCGGCCGGGGGAGTGTCCCACCGGACGACGGCGACGCGGTCGTCGGCGCGCAGGCAGCGCCCGGCAGCGGCGCTCACCTCCGCGTCGGTCATCAGCACCGTCTCGCGGACGAACTCGCCGGTCAGCCGGGTGGCGGCCGGGCCACCCGGGTTGACCAGCACGTCGACGCCGTCGACCAGCAGGGTCACCAGGTCGTCGAGGTCCCCGCGCCGCCACGCCGGCGGCGCGCTGCGGGCCCGGTGCGCGGGCCCGGTGGCCACCACCACGCAGGGCACGCCGTCGGGGGACCGGGCGACCAGGGGCCGCCCGTCGCCGTCCATGCCGATGTCGAGGACAGAGTCGCGGAGGACGAGCTGCAACTGTTCCGCGTCGGCCCGGTGGGACATGACGAGCCGCAGCACGGCGTCCAGCGGATCCGTCGGGGCGTTCTCGTCGCTCGGCACGTAACCGGGGTTCGCCCGGAACGCCCCGATGTCGCCGCCGTCGGTCACCGGCCACCCGCCGACGACCACCTCCAGCGGCGGCACCTCCTCGCCCGGCTCCGGCTCCCAGGCCGGGTCCATCAGGAGGAAGTAGTGCGCGGCGTCGTGCGGCAGCTCAGGCTGCATCTCGGCGGCCTCTCGGGTCGGGGGCACCGGACCTCACCGGGCCGGAGCCGCGGCGACGGTCCAGGCGGGCGGCTGCTCGACGGGAGCGGTCAGCGCCACCATCGCGCGGTGCGCGGCCACCGAGTCGACGACGGGACGGTCACCGGCCGACCGTAGGTGCGCCATCAGCTCGACGTCGGGGCTCAGCCCGTGGTTCTCCAGGTAGTACGCCACGGTGTCGGTCCAGATCCAGGCCCCGTCGGTGCGGTAGCTCATCGGCACCACGTCGCCGCGCCGCGGCTCGACGACGTCGGGTGCGCCGGCGGTCGTCGCCATCAGCACGTGCCCGGCGCGCAGGTAGGACAGGACGCGGTCCCGCTCCGGGCCGACCGGCAGCACCTCGTGGCCGGGGTCGAAGCGCGGCCCGGCGACCGGGTCGACCCGGTCGAAGACCCGGGCGATCGTGACCGGGCCGGCGGGCCGCGCGGCCCACAGCAGCGCGGAACGGCCGCGCGCGAGCCGCTGGTACGGCGGCAGCGCGGTCGCCGGACCGTACACCTCGACCTGCGGGTGTTCGACCCCGGCGGCCCACAGCGCGCCCTGCACGGCGGCGGCGATGCCGGGCTGCTCCTCGGGATCGGCCGTGGTCTCCAGCAGGTAGACCGGCACCGGCCGGCCCGGGTTCGTGGCGTTGGGCGCCCGCCACGCCCGCCACAGGCCGACGGCCCCCGGCGCGGTGGCCGCCACGGCGACGGCCGCCGCGTCCGGACCGCTGTCGGCGGCCACGGTCGACGTGAGGTCCAGCACCACCGGCACCATCGTGGCGGAAGCCCCGGGCAGCAGCGGCGCGAAGGCGTACGCCGGCAGGGCAGCCGCCCGCCCGGCGTTCGGCGGGGCGGGATCGTCGACGTCCGGCAGGGCGGCGGCCAGCAGCGCCGCCTCGGCGGCGTCGACGGTCAGCCGGCCCGACCCGACCGCGGCGCGCAGCGCCCGGGCCACGTCCCCGACGCGCCCCTCGGACAGCCGTTGCCGGGCCCCCGTGACGACCACGTCCGACACCCGTCCGGCCAGCCTGAGCAGCAGTTCGTGGTAACGCCCGAGCGTCGTCGGTTCGGTCATCGCCTGCCTCCCGTCCTGTCGTTGCGCCCCAACCTACGGCGGCGCGGCGTCCCGCGAGCCGTGCCCGCGCATCGTTGCCCCGGCATCGCGGTGGACTGCCCGACCGCACCGCGCCCAGGCCGGGCAGGCCGCCTCGGCCGGGCGTCACGTCAGGGCGGCGGCCCCCCGGCCGGCCGGCCGGAGCCCGGGAACGTCACGAGCGTCCCCATGTCGGACACGGTGATCTTGTGCTTGTCGGTGAGCGACACCCACGTGGTCTGCGTGCCGCCGTACGCCTCGCCGTCGTGTCCCCACGCCTGGACGCTGCGCACGAACTCGTACACTGCGCCACCCGGCCCGGGATGGCGGGCGCCGCTGCACGACACGAACAGCAGCGGCGCCTGCCGGCCGGAGGGCGCCTGGAGGAGGGCGCCGGACTGCCACACCAGGAACGCCAGCTCGTTGCCCCTGAGCTTGCGGTGCGCGCCGCTGGCCGCCAGCCGGACGAGGAAGCTCGCCGGGTCGGCGTGGGCGCTGATGTAGAACAGTTGCCGCTGGCCGAGCCCCGCGCGACCGCCGAACGGGGTCGGCAGCTCCTGCTGGAAACTGTCGGGGTCGCCGTCACTGGTCTGGGCGTAGTGGTCCAGCGGGTCGTCCTCGGCGACATCCTGGAACTCGTACCAGATCCTGGTGCTGCCCTTGATCGGGAAGACGATGCCGACGACCCGGTCCGCCTTGCGCACGACGACGTGTTCGACGTCGTCGATGGTCAGGGGCTGTCCCCGCCTGGTCGGCTGGTCCGCGGCGGTCGGCACGGTGACGGCCAGGGGCACGGCCGGTGCCGTCGGCGGCGCAGGTGTGAGGTCGCCCGGCGACTGGGGGAGCTGCACGAACATCCCCATGTCGGAGACAGTGATCTTGTTCTTCTCGAAGATGGACGGCACGAGCCGCTGGGTCGGCCCGTACGCCTCGCCGAGATGTCCCCACTGCTGCACCTGCCGGAAGAAGTCGTGCGCGGCACCGCCCGGGCCCGGGTAGCGGGCGCTGGAGGGCGTCAGGAACAGGATCGGCGCCAGCGCACCGGAACGCGCCCGCCGTAACGCCCCCGTCTGCCGGACGAGGGCGGCGAAGTCCCCGCCCGTGAGCAGTCTGGTGCCGCCGCCGCGCAGCGCGACCGCGAACCTCGTCGGGTTTCCCTGGGTGTAGACGTACACCGGTTGCCGTCCGCCGAACGCCCGACGGCCGCCGAAGGGCATCGGCAGCTCCTGCTCCTCGCTGTCCGGTTGGAGGCTGGTGGCCTGCGTGTAGGACCCCAGATCGTCGTCCTGATCGATCCCCAGCACGCTCTCGGGCATGTGCTCGCGGTCGCGGGGCTGAACGGGGAAGACGACGGCGACCACCTTCCCCGAGCTGTCCGTGAGCACGATGTTCTCGGTGTCGCCGATGCCCAGGTCGGTGTCGCCGGTGGGGTCCGGCGCGCCCGGTCCGGCCGCCGACACGTCCCAGGAGACCGGGTCCTCCCCGCCGGTCGGCACGGCGTCGGGGAGCGCCGGGAGCAGCGCGGCGGCGAGGAACTCCTCGCTCGTCAGGCCCGTCGCCGGGTCGACGGTGAACGTCCTCCACCGGTCGGCGGTGGTGGGCTCCGCCGGTCGGCCCCGGCCGTCGTCGAGCCGGGTGGGCGCGACGAACGCCCGGCCGTCCGACGTGGTCCACGCCGTACCCTCCGGGGCGGTGACGGGTGTGCCGGGCAGCAGCCGGGCGAGCTGCTCGGCGAAGCCCGACTCGGCCGCCGTGCGCCCGGCGACGAGCAGCACCGGCCGCCCCGTCCAGCGTGGGTCCGCGCGGATCGCGTCCGCGAGCTGCGTGGGTGACAGCGGCGTGTCGCCGACGACGATCCCGCCGGAGTCGCCGTCGGCGAAGACGACGAACGTGCCGTCGCGGGCGGGGAAGCGTCGTGCGGCGTCGAGGGCGGTGGTGTCGTCCGGGTCGGCGAGCAGCAGCCCGGCCGGCACCGGTCGCGGGGCCACCGGTGCCGTGGCCGGGCCCCACGGCACCGCCACCGGGCCGGGCGCCGTCGCCGGCTGGTCGAGGTGGGGCCCGGCGCTGGTGGTGGCCCCGGCGCCGGGGGTGATGTGGTGCCAGACGGCGGTGCCGGCGCCACCGGGTCGGGGGCGGCCGTCCGCGGTGTAGACGGTGGGTGCCGTGAAGGTGTGGTGGTCGGGCGTGGTCCAGGCGGCGTGGGTGGGCGCGGTGACGGGCACGCCGAGGTGGTGGGCGAGCTGGGTGGCGAACCCGTCGGGTCGGGCGGCGGTGTCGCAGCTGACGAGGGTGACGGCCTGCCCGGGACGCCAGGCCGGGTCGGCGCGGACGAGGGCGGCGAGCTCGGCGGCGGTCAGCGTGGCGTCGGCGGCGGCGAGGTGGGTGGGGGTGCCGTGGGCGAAGACGAGGTACCGGCCCGAGGTGTGCGGGTGGCTGGCGGCGAGGTCCAGGTTGGCGGTGTCGGCGGCCGGCAGCCAGGCGAACCCGGCGGGCACGGGTGTGGACACGATCGGGCCCGGACCGGCGGCGGTCGGCGGCTGGGCGAATCGGACGGCGGCGGGCGCGTCCACGTCCATCCCGTCGCCGTCGATGTCGTCCAGCTCCATGTCGTCGCCGGCGTCGCCCCCCTCGTCGTCGTCCGAGCCGTCCGAGTCGGCCGGGTCCGGGGCCTCGTCCATCGCGTCGTCCATGGCATCGCCCATGGCATCGTCCATGGCATCGTCGGTTGTCGCGTCGTCGTCCGAGGCGTCGTCGTCGAGGTCTTCGGTGTCCATGGCGTCGGCCCCGCCGTCGGACTCCGACTCCGCATCGGCCCGGCCGCCGCCCCCGGTGTCGCCGTCGCCGGGCCCGGTGGCCGCCGCCACGGGCGGGGGCGGGTTGGCGGTGGTGTGCAGGTGCCGGTACAGGCCCCGCGGAAGGGTGTCGCCGAACTGGCTGGTGAGTTCGTCGAGTCCGACACTGGGCCGTTCCATGTCCATCACCGCGCCCAGGGCCTCCAGGTCTACGGTGGACGCGGCGCGGGCCAGCAGGTCCGTGCCGTCGGAGACCGCCGTGAAGCGGTCCTGACCGTCGTAGTTGGACATGAAGTAGTCGCGGCGGGTCGTCGCGGTGGCCTGGACCGGCCAGGGATCGCAGATCACCGCGTCGGCGCTGTCGGGGTCGCCGATGACCACGAACGCGTGGTCGAGGCTGTGGTTGATCTGGGTCAGCCGGACCCCGGGCAGCAGCTGCCAGAGCAGCGAGAATGCCAGCGCGGCGTTCTCGCCGCAGTTGCCGGTGTGCAGGTGCGTGGCGACCACGCCCTGCTGGGCCAGGCGCACGGCCGGATCCTGGTCCGGCGTGAAGTAGTCGCCGCTGCGGACCTTGCCGAGATACTCGTGGGTCAGCCCGCCGGTGCGGGCCACGTGGTCGACCTGGTTCGCCGAGCCGCGGTAGAGATGCCGCTTCGTCGTCTCGATCACGTGGTCGCTCACCATGAGCAGCAGCTTCTGCTGCTGCTCCGGGGTGCCGGCGAGGGCTTGGAGCTGCTGCTCCCGCTCCGCCTGTCGCTCCGAGCCCCGGGCCTCCTGCAGGTCCTGGAAGGCCTGCCACGCCTGCTGCTCCCAGGACGGCGGCGGCGGTGACGGCGCCCAGCTGACCGGCCCGGCCACCGCCGGGTGCGCCGCCCCGCCCAGGCGTGCCCCGTCGGGACGGGAGTCGACCTGACCGGTGTCCGGATCCACGGTCACCGTCCGCCACTGGTCGGCTTCTGTGCTGGGGGCCGGCCGGGGACGCCCGTCGGCGTCGTAGTCGGTGCCCGCCACGAACGCCTGACCGTCCCCGGCCAGCCACGCCGTGCCGTTCGGCGCGGTGACGGGAGTCCCCGGCAGCAGGCCCGCCAGCGTTTCGGCGAAGCTCGCCGACGGCGCCGCCGCCCCGGCCGGCGACGCGGCCGTGTCGCACGCCATCAGGACGATCGGCCGGCCGCCCCAGGCGGGGTCGTCCTGGATCATCCGCGCGAGCTGCGCGGGCGTGATCCGGCGGTCGCCGACGACGAGGTGCTCGGGCGTGCCGTGGGCGAAGACGACGTACCGGTCGGGGTCGGGCGCGAAGGCGCGGGCGGCGTCGAGGTTGGCCCGGTCCGACCCCGGCACCAGCACCCGTCCGGCGGGCACGGACAGGTCGACCACGTCGCCGGGCGCGTCCCCCCGCGCCCACGGCACGGGCTCCCGGGCCGCCTGCTGCGCGGCCGTGGTCACCGTGGTCGCCAATTCGGTCGTCTCCCCGGCGAGCCGGGTCGCGCTGCGCTGCTGCCGCGTGACCTCAGGCAGGGCCGCGTCGAGGGCGGCCGACCACTGCTCGGGGCTGCCCGCCGCCGCGTCCGCCCGCGCGAGGCCGTCGGCGGCAGCGGTGAGCGCGGCCCGGGCCCGGCCGTGGGCCGACTTCGCCGCGGCGTACGCCGCCCATGCCTCGCGGGCGGCCAGGCGGGCGGCGGCCGAGTGGGGTTCGGCGGCGGCGATCCGGGCCGCGCCGTCCCGGGCCGCGGCCTGCGCCCTGGCGACCTCGGCGGTCGCCTCGGTGACGTCCTTCGCGGCCTGGTCGAGCTGCGCGACGGCCGGGTGGACCGACGCGGCGTACGCGTGCAGGCGCTCGGCCGTCTCCCGGGCACCGTCGAGCGACCCGGCGGCGGTGGCCAGCGCCTTCTCGGTCCGGCTGACGGCGTCCTGCGCGGCCGACTGGGCGTCCCGCGCCGGCTGGAGCCTGGCGGCGGGCACCTTGGCGGCGAGCTCGGCGACCTCCGCTGCCGCCAGCTCGACGGCCGCGCGGGCGTCGTCGTACGCCGTGCGCGCCTGCCCGTGGGCGGCCTCGGCGGCGGCGATCCCGGCCGTCGCCGCGCGGTCGAGATCCGTCGTGCGGCGGTGCGACCGCGACTCTCCGGTGAGCCGGCCCGCCTCGGTCGACGCGGCCGTGACCTCGGCGCTCAGGTCGGTGAGGGCGGCGTCGAGGGCGGCCATGTCCTCGATGCCGGCGATCTCGGCCGCGTCGACCGCGTCCGCCGCGGCCTGCACGACGAGCGCGTTCAGGCGCGCGACCTCGTTCGCGTGGTGCTCGACGTGTCGGCGTTCGGCGTCGAGCCGACCCCGGTACTGCTCGGCCGTGCCGGCGTTGGCCGTCGCCCCGGCGAGGGCCCGGGTGGCGTCGGCGAGGGCGCGGGGGGCGTGGGCCATCCCGGCCTCGGTGGCGGACCGGGCCGACTCGGCGTCCGCCGCCGCGTGGCCGGCCGAGTCCCGGTGCCGGGCCAGCTGCCTCGCGGTGGTCCTCGGGTCGGTTGCCGTCCCGTCGGTTGCCTGCTTCGCCAGAACGGAGGCGGCGGCGATGGCGGTGGCGATCGTGGTGGCGCTGGCCTGTGCCGTCGTCTCCGCCTGCCGGGCGTGCCGGGCGACGCCGTCGGTGTAGGCGGCGGCCCGCGAGGCGACGTCGGCCGCGTGGCGGGTCGCCCGGTCGAGCAGGTCGAGCTGTCGGGTGGCGTGCAGGGCGCCTTGCAGGGCCTGCTGGGCGGCGGACCGGGCGGCGATCGCGTCCCGCAGCGCCTGGGTCAACGCGTCCCGCCGTTGCCGGGCCCGCTGCGCCGCCGGCGTCGGCCGGTCGGTGACCAGGGGCGCGATCTCCGCGAGGGCCCGCTCGCCGACGGTCAGCGCGGCCTGCCGGTCGCGTCCGGCCTGCTCGTCGAGTGCCTTCGCCTCGCCGAGGGTGGTCCGGGCCTGCCGGGCGAGGTCGGCCACCCGTCGGTGCGGCGGGCCGACGTCGGCGGCGGCCTTGTCGACCTGCGCCGCCGTCCGGGTCGCTGCGGCGGTCAGGTCGGTGACCGTGTCGACGGTCCGTTCGATGCTGCGGCCGATGCCCGTCAGCTCGAACAGTGCGTGCTCGGCGGTGGTGTCGAAGGTGTGCAGGGCGATGGCGGCCGGCGTGACCTCCCGGACGACGATGTGTTCGTACTGGTCGTTGGTCGTGCGGCTGACCACCTCGAAGCGGGCGCCGGGCAGGAAGAGCACCTCCTGTTCGTCGGGCTCGGCCGACAACGGCGTGATGTCCCGTCCCGCATGGCCGTCGAGCTGCATCTCCAGGAGCACCGGATGGCTCGTGCCGTCGGCGGTGTGGCCCGCCAGGAACTCCTCCGCGACCCGGCTCCGCCGGCTCGCGCTGCTGAGCGATCCGAAGGTGATCTCGGTGCCGCCGTACTGGCCGAGTTTCCCCGACATCGGGTCACCCAGCTTCCCGGCGGCCCAGTCACTGCGCCAGACCGTCATGCCCGTCGCGGGCGGGAGCAGCTGGATGGCCTCGATGGCCATGTCGAAGTGCACCCGCATCTCCGCCTCGAGCTCGGCCGCCAGGGCGCGCGCCCGGTCGCGCAGCTTCTGCCGGTAGGAGTCCGCCTTGTCGTGTTTCTTCGGGTCGGCCTGGAACTGCCCGAGCAGCTCGACTACCGCCGGGTCCGCGCTGACCGCCGAGGGGATCTCGTTGGGCGCAGCGCCGAGGACCATCTCGACGAGGCGGTCGACGCTCCTTCGCACCGCACGTTCGAGGAGCAGGCCCGACGCGACGGTGCCCACGACGGGGGCGGGCGCGACGGCGTTGAGCAGGCTGTGGTTGCTGCCCGTGTACGCCTGGAGCGCGGTGAAGTGCGCCGGGGTGAGTTGCCGGGTCAGCGCCCGGGTGTCCATCCCGTTGGTGGCGATCCAGTCGAGCATGGCCGTCGACGCCCGTTGCGGCTGGCCCGCCGCCTGCCACAGCTCGTACCGCCTCCTGCCGGCGCGCGCCAGGTCGCCCGGTGTGAGGCTCTTGAACCCGTGTGCCTCCGCCTTGGCCTGGTAGGCGGCCTCGTGCGGGAGCATCCCGGTGTCGGCGAGGCCACGCAGGGTCGTGACCGGCAGGCCGAGCGTGGCGAGCGCGTGGTAGACGTCCTCGGCGCTCGTCGCCTCCGACACGACGGGCCCGACGTCGACGATCTCGGCCCCGCGGAGGATCTCGTACAGCGAGTGGTCCTCGGAGGTGAGCATCCACGCGGCGATGGCCAGCAGGAAGTGCTCCGGCGCGACGCCCGGGACCTTGAGCCAGGCGAACGCGGCGAGCAGCCGGGCGGTGGTGCCGGAGATGCCGGCGACGACCGGCAGGCCGGTCTTGGTGTGGGTGTGGCGGTACCACAGCGAGGTGGTGTCGTTGTCGAACCAGGCGCGTCCGCCGACCCAGGGCAGGGGCAGCTCGACCCCGAGGGCGCCCTCGTCCGTCCAGCTGCTCTCCGGCTGGGCATGGCGCTGCTCGGTGCCGTCGGCGGTGGTGACGGTGAAGGCCCTGCGCCCGGGGCCGGTGAGGTAGCGGCGTTCCCGGTCGCTGAGCGCGGCACCGAGGGCGGCGAGTTGCCGTGGGGTGAGCTTGCCGGGCACGCCGAGGTTCTTGGCGAAGTCGGCCGTGCCGAGCCGGTTGGAGCGGCCCGCCTGGCTGGCGGTGATGGCGGTGGTGTCGGCGGCCGGCTTCTTCGACAGGGCGGTGATGTTCCCGAGGGCGAAGGGGTCGAAGGCGTAGTTGTAGCCCTTGCCGACGATGCCGGCGATGCCCTGCATGACGGTGCGGTTCCAGCCGGTCAACTGCCGGCGCAGCTTCCGCAGCGCGGCGCTGTCGAGGCCCAACGCGTCGGCCCGGGTCCAGTCCTGGTCCGCGACGATGCTCTGGACGACCTTCTTGAGGGTGGCCTCGGGGCCGGCGTCGTTGTAGTAGGCCGCGTTGTAGAAGGCGGTCATGAGTTCACGCAGGTTGCCGTCGCGCAGCAGCGCACGGACCTCCGCGTCGGTGAGGTGGTCGCCCACCTGGCCGGCGCTGGTCGGGTCGTCCTTGACGAACGAGCGGCGCACGCCGTCGGGACGCCCGTCGTTCGCGTACGCCTCCAGGACCTCACGCAGCCGTTCGACGGTGGCCTTCGCGGCGTGCTGGACGTGGGGGAGCTGGTAGAGATGGGCGCCGAGGTCGCGTTCGAACCGGGTGGCGTGTTCCCGGTACTCGGCGGTGTCGAGGATGGGCCGGGCGCCGTAGGGGCGGCTGTCGGGGCCCCAGGCGACCGGGTGCGGCGGCGGCGCGGAGGCGGTGGTGTGGGGCGGAGCCGACCCGGCGAGGCGGGGCCCCAGGTCGTCGACGGCGAGGAGGTCGTCGGCCGTGGGGGTGAAGGTGCGCCACCCGTCGTCCGGGCCCGGTTGCGCGGGCCGGGGCCGCCCCTCGGCGTCGAGGACGGTGCCGGCGACGAGCGCCGAACCGTCCGGGGTGCTCCAGGCGGTGCCGGTCGGGGCGGTCACCGGCACGTCGAGCAGGCGGGCCAGCGCGGCGGCGAAGCCGGTGTCGGCGTCGGCGGCGGTGTGACACGACATCAGCAGGATCGGCCGGCCCTGCCACCCGGGGTCGTCCCTGATCAACCGGGCCACGTCCGCCGGGCTGCGGCCCCGCCCCCCGCCGAGGTCGAGTTCGTGCGGCGTGCCGTGCGCGAAGATCACGTATCGGTCGGGGTCGGCCGGGAAGGCACGCGCGGCGTCGATGTTCGCCCCGTCGGCCGCGGTGACCAGGACCCGGCCGGCCGGGACCTGCTCGTCGACGACCGGGTCGGTGACCCAGCCGATGGTCAGCTCGCCCTCCAGCGGCGAGGCGGCCGGCCCGAAGGTGTTGGCGGCGTCGAACACGAGCACGTCGAGGTCGTCGAGGAGTTCGTCGATCAACCGGGCCAGCTCCTGCGACCGGGCGTACCGGGCGTCGATCTGCCCGGCCAGGGACCGGACCGCGTCGAGGGCGGAGTCGGCGCTGCCGATCTCCCACTCCGCGTTGGCGACCGCCGTCTCGACCAGCCGGAGATCGTCGGCCAGGCCACGGATCTGCGTCGGCAGGTGGGCGTGCGCCGCCTCGGCCTCCAGCATCGCCCGGGTGGCGGCGTCGCGGTTGCGCGCCAGCGCCGCCGACCGGTCCAGCAGCCCATCGTCGTCGTCGGCCGGCAGGCCGTGGGTGAGCCGGGCGGACTCCTGCTCGGCTGCGGCGAGCTGCGTGACGCCGTCCTCGATGGTGTCCACGGCCCGCCCGGCCTCGTCGATGGTGCGCGGCCCCGACTCGGTAGCGTGAAAGGCCGTGAAGAGGACGTGCTGCGCCTGGCCGAGGGCCCGGCTGGTGGCCAGGGCCTCGTGCTCCATGGCCTCGAGGATGTCGTGGGCGTCCTCGCCGGCCTGGTGCAGGTCGGCCCAGATCCGTTCGGCCTCCGTCACGATCGCCCGGGCGTTGCCCGGGTCCTGCGCCCGGTCCTCCAGGTCCCGCACGGCGGCCCAGGCGTTCGCGATCGTGTTCTCGTAGGCGGCGGTCGTCCGCTGCGCCGCCAGCACCCTGCTCCGCCGCTCCCGCACCGCCTCGTCGGCGCCGGACGAGGCCGTGGACCTGTCGAGCAGGTCACGGAACGTCGCGAGGGCTGCGGTCAACTCCGGCGTCAGCGCCCGCACCTGCTCAGCCAGAGGGGGAACGGCCTCGGCCAGACTCCGGACCGCGGTGCCGAGCCCCGACACCTCCGCGATGGACCGCTTGGCCTCGGCGACGAGCGCCTCCCGGGCGACCCCTTCGGGCTCCACCTCCCTCATCATGATCTTTTCGATGCCGGCGGCCTCGTCGATCTCGCGGGACGTGACGACGAAGCGGGCGCCCGGAAGGAAGAGCACCTCCTGCTCGGTGGGCTTTGCCGAGAAGGGGGTGATGTCCCGGCCGGCGTGACCGGCCAGCTCGATCCCGATCAGCACCCGATGGCTGGTGGCGCTGTTGGTGTACTTGGCCAGGATCCCCTGGGCGACGCGCTCGTCCCGGCTGGCGCTGTTCAGGCCGGAGAGGGTGAGGTCGTCCCCGCCGTAGGCCGAGAACATCTTCCCCAGCGGGTTGGTCAGGCCGCCGGCCGCCCAGTCCGCGCGCCACACGACGCCCTTGTCGGCCGGGGGGAGCTGCCGCAGCGCGTCGACGACCATGTCGAAGTGCGCCCGTAGCTCGGCCTCGACGGCGTCCCGGATCTCCCGGCCCCGGTCCTGCGCCTGCTCCCGCACGGCGGCGATCCGCTCCGGCGTCCGGTCGGGGTCGGTGGCCATCTCGTCGTGCAGGCCACGCAGGATCGGGTCGTTGGCGAGGATGGACGGGATCTCGGCCGGAACGAGGTCGACGAGCAGGTCGACGGCCTCCCGGATCTTGTGCTCCAGCACCAGCTCGGAGGCGAGGTCGGTGAACGGGCCGGCGGGGGCGACCGCGTTGAGCAGGCTGTGGTTGGAGCCGGTCCACACCTGCAGGGCGAGCAGGTGGGCCCGGGTGAGCCGGTTGGCCAGGGCCTTCGGGTCCACGGAGTTGAAGTTGAGCCACTCCTGGGTGAGCTGCTTGGCCGTCGCCACGTCGTAGGCGGCGTTGGCCAACTCGTCGGCCACCTCCAGGGACCCGTCCAACTCGTCGGACGTCACCGCGGCGTAGCCGTGCGCGGTGTGCGCGGCCCGGGCCTTGGCGAAGTAGGCGGCCTCGTGCGGCAGCAGCTGCTCCAGGAGCGCCGTGTCGTCCAGGTCGACCGCCGGAGGCATTCCCTCGGGACCGGCCGCCGGCAACCGGTGCTCCGGATCGCCGACCTGGCGCAGGACGGGGGCCGGAACGCCGAGGGCGGCGAGCGCTTCGTACACCTCGTCGGCGGCCATGGTGGACACCGGAGGGCCGCTGCCCACGATCTCGGCGCCGCGCAGGATCTCGTACAGCGAGTGGTCCTGGAAGGTGAGCATCCACGCGATGACGGCCAGCAGGAAGTCCTCGCGGCTGACCCCCGGCACGTTCAGCCACTCGAACGCCATCATGAGCCGGGCCGTGGTGCCGGAGATGCCGGCCGTCACCGGCAGGCCCGCCTCGTGGTGGGTCCGGCGGTACCAGACCGACGCCAGCCGGGAACCGGTGTCCAGCACGACGCCGGCCCGGCCGCCGACCCAGGGCAGGGGCATCTCGACGCCCAGCGAACCCTCGGCGGTCCACGAGGTGTCGGGCTCGGCGTGGACCGTCTCGGTGCCGTCCGTCCCGACGGCGGTGAAGGGCCGACGTCCCCGGCCGGCGAGGTACCTCTTCTCCCGGTCGCTCAGCGGCGCGCCGAGCGAAGCCAGGTGGGTGGGGGTGAACTTGCCGGGCCCGCCACGGTTCGCCTGGTCGTCGTGGCGGGCGATCCGGTTGGCCTGGCTGCCGCCGAGCGCGATCAGGTCGGTCAGCGGTTTCTCCGACTGCCCGGCCACCCGGCCGAGGGCGAACGGGTCGCCCTCGCCGAAGGTGTGCCCCCGGCCGACCAGCTTGGCCAGCCCACCGATCAGCGCACCGGAGAGCGTGTCGAGCTGCTCGTGCTGGCGTTGCAGGGCCGGCACGTCCAGGCCGAGCTGCGCCGCCCGGTCCCAGTCCGTGTCGGCGAACAGCTCCTGGACGACGGTCTTCAGCGTCGGGTCGGGCGAGGCGTGGTGGAAGTAGGCGGCGTTGTAGAAGGCCGTCATCAGCTCGCGCAGGTTGCCGTCGTCCAGCAGCTCGTCGACCTGCGCGGCGGTGAGCTGGTCACCCACCTGCCCGGCGCTGGTCGGGTCGTCCTTGATGAACGAGCGCCACACGCCGCCGGGACGACCGTCGAAGACGTCCAGCACCTCCCGGAGCCGCGCGACGGTGGCCTGCGCCGCCCGCCGCACCCGGGGCAGCCGGTACAGGTACGCCCCGAGCTGCTCCTCCAGGTGGGTCGCGAAGATCAGGTGCTCGGTGGTCTCCAGGACCGGCCGGTTGGTGTACGGCCGGCCGTTGCCCTTCCACGCGACCGCGTCCCCGACCGCGTCCGCGACCGGGCGGGGCGGGGTGCCCGGCAGGTCGGCGCCGGCCTCCTGCACGTGGGTGTCGCCGGGGGCGTCACTGGTGAACGTCCGCCACCCGTGGCCGGCGTCCGGCTCGGCCGGGCGGGGGCGTCCGTCGGGGCCGTAGGCGGTGCCCGCGACGAACGCGTGCCCGCCGGGGGTCGTCCAGACCGTGCCGGTGGGGGCGGTGACCGAGGTGCCCGGCAGCAGCCGCGACAGCTTGGCCGCGAAGCCGTCGGCGTCCGCACCCGTGTCGCACGAGATCAGGACGATCCGCTGTGGACGGTCCGCCCCGAGCAGCTCGGTGAGCTGCTCGGGCGTGACCCGCCGGTCGCCGAGCACCAGGTGGTCGGGGGTGCCGTGGGCGAAGACGACGAGCTCGCCGTCGCGGGCGGGGAACGAGCGGGCGGCCTCGGCGTGGGTCGTGTCGTACGGGTCGACGAGCGCCCACCCGGCCGGGACCGGCTGTGGCCCGTCGGCCTGGGCCTGCGGTGGCCCGTCGGTCGGGGCCGGCCTGACCTCGCCGCCCGCAGGCATGGTCGGCAGGGGCGGCTCGGCGGTGGCCCGCACCGGCTCGGTCGACCGGGCCGTCTCACTGGACTGGGCCGCCTCGGTCGACTGGGCCGGCTTGGTCAACCGGGTCGCCTCGGCCGGAGGGGCGACGGGCCCGGGCGGGGCGGTCCCGACCGGCGGCTCGACCGGCCGGACGATGCTGTCGGCGACCTGTGGTGGCGGGCCGGCGGCGGAGCCGGTGGCGGTGCGCGGGTCGGCGTATCGAGGGGGGTGTCCGCGCCGCCGGGGCGGACTGGTGGTGGCTCCGCGCGGGGGTGCGGTGGTGCCGTCGCGGGCCGGGGTGGTCGGCGCGGTGGTCGGGCCCTCGGTGCCGGTGGTCGGGCGCATGGCGCCGGTGGCCGGGCCGGTGGTGCCGGTGGCCGGGGCGGTCGTGGCCGGCGCGGTGGCCGTGGTGGCGGCCTCCGGCCCGGCCGCCGGGCCGCCCGGCGGGGTCGGGCCGGTGGGCGTCAACTGGGTCACCACGCCGGGCAGGCCGGTGCCGTCGGGCCGTTCGTCGGCCGGGCCCGTCGGCACGGGCGGGCCGCCGAGGGGAGCCGGGCCGTCGAGGCCGCGCGGGTTGCCGGTGGGCCCGGCGGTGACGCCCTCGGCGTCCTGGGGGAAGGGGCCGCCCCGCAGGCCGGTGTCCACGGGCGGGGGCAGGTGGCCGCCGGGGCCGTGCGGGCGCGCCTCCGGGTCGCCGGGCCGGGTCGCCGGGTCGCCGGGCCGGCTCGCCGGGTCGCCGAGGTGGCTCTCCGGGCCCGGGGAGCGGTGCTCCGGGCCGTCGAGACGGTTCTCGGGGCCGGCAGGGCGGTGCTCCGGGTCGCCGACACGGTGTTCCGGGTCGGCCGGACCGGGTGTGTCGCCCACCGGGGACGGCGTCTCGCCAGGGTCGGCGCGCCCGGGGTCGAGGGTGGACGGCTGCTCACCGGGCCGCTGCGGCGCGTGCTCGGGACCGCGGGAGGGGCCGTCCCGGTCGAGGGGCGGCGTCTCCCCGTCGGTGGGCGGGTCGACGGGCGGCGTCTCCCCGTCGGTGGGCGGGTCCAGGGGCGGCGCGTCCCCGCCGGCGGGCAGGTCACCCGGGCCGGTGGGCGGGCGGGTGACGGACTCGTGGGTGGCGGGTGGGCCGGTGACAGGCGCGGGGTCCAGGGGCGCGGGGTCGCCTGGCGCGCCGTCGCGGGTCGCCGGCGTCTCGTCGCGGGTGCGGGGCCCGGCCTCGGCGGCGGGGTCCCGGGTCACGGGCGGGGGTTCGCGCCGGTCGGTGGGGTCCGTCGAGCCGCCCGTGGACGAGCGCGGCTCCGGCTCGTCGTCGACGTTCGTCGGCGGGCCGGGGCGCTGCGCGCCGGGCTCGCGCCCCGGCCCGCCGGGCAGCCCACCGTCCGTCACCGGCAACGGGCCCCCGGTCACGTCGTCGTGCGAGGGCGGCTGCTCGTACGGGGGCGGGTCGCCGCCCGGCCCGTCGGCACCGGACTGCCCTGCCGGGGAGTCGTCGCCCGGCCGCCACGGGTCCTGCCCGGGGCCGGACCGGTCGGTCTTCGGGCCGTCCAGGCCGGCCGGGTCCCCGATGCCGTCTCCGCCCTGGCCGTGGCCGCCGGGCCCGGACTGCGGCCCGGGGCGGACGTGCTGGCCGACGTCCTCGGCCCACTGCTGGGTGAAGCCGGTGATGACGGACGAGGTCACCGTGGCACCCGGGTTGAAGTCGCCGCCGAGGATCCCCCAGAGGAACGTCTCGCCGAGGAGTTCGCCGGCTGCGGCGAAGATCTCCTGGCCGTACCGGTGGGTGCCGACCTTGGGGAACCACTTCGCGCCGGCCTGCATCACGCCGCTCGCCGTCGCCCCGATCAGCATGCCGGCGAGGAAGTCCAGCAGCACGTCGTTGCCGTCGATCTTGTCCCGGTTACCCTCGGCCATCTGCAGGCCCTGGGCGGCCAGGCCCTGCCACAGCTCCTCGAAACCCTCGCCGATGGCGTCGAACGTCAGGTTGGCGATGCGTTGCAGGATGCGGCTGCGTAACTGCGCGATCAGGGTGCTGACGATCTCGCTGCCGGTCCGGATCAGGGCCGGCACCATGAAGGCGCTCGCTCCGCCGGACAGGGCCAGGAAGACGTCCCACAGCGTGGTGAACATCGCGATGGCGATGTTGTACTGCGTCTGCTCCGCGTCGAGGGCGAAGTCGTAGGCGCTCTGCCCGAGGGCGGTGGAGATGTCGCCGGCGACCGGCACGTTCGTGGTGAGGCTCTGCGCGAAGTGCTCGAACGCCTGCGCCGCGTCGCCGCTCAGGAGCGCGGGCATGTTGCCCGCGAGGCCGGCGGTCCCGGCCACCTCCTCGTTGAGGGTGTTGGTGAAGGCGAGCAGCTCGTCACCCATCTGGCGCAGGGCGGTCGGGTCGGCCTCCGGGTACTCCTCGCCGACGCCGTAGAGGATGGCGTCGTAGACCCACTGCCATTCCGGGTCGGTCGAGATGTGCAGGTCGGGCATCGGGCGCTATCCCTGAGCCGTGCCGTACGGCTCGGACGTGCCGTCGGGGTGGTAGTCGACGTACGTGGGCCCGGCGGGCGGACCGTCGGCCGGCGCGCGTTCCACCAGGAACAGCTGGTAGCCGTCCTTCACTTCGAACGGCGTGCCGCCCAGCCGCACGTCCGTCCCGGGCGGCAGGGGGGTGATCGCGCGGTAGTGGTTGGCGTCCACCCGCACGGTGCCCGGCGCGACCTCCCGGAAGTACACCACCTGCTGGTGGTCGCCCACCGGCACGCCGCCGACCAGGACTTCGGCGTCCGGCGGCAGCGCCGGGGCGAGGACCGAGGAGCTGAGCGTGCCCGCCGGCACGGTGAGGACCAGCCCCGGCCTCAGCCGTTCCGGCTCCAGTCGGTCCGGCACGGTACGCAGCAGCGCCGGCCGTAGCTTCTCGTAGCGGCGGTTGTCCGTGGCGGGGTTGGTGCCGGAGTTCGGGCGGAGGTTCCCGAAGACGGTCCCGAGTTTGCGGCCGGCACCGTACGCGTCGTCGTCGGCGCCCCGGAAGGTCGTGCCGGAGACGGTCAGGCCGTCGGCCGTGTAGTCGAGCGTGTCGGCCGCCGCGCCGACGATGTTCTCCAGCGCGAGCAGCCCGGCGACGAACTTCGCGGCGAACTGCTGGCCCAGGTCGTCGTTGCCCCAGCTGGTCCCGTACGTGTGGCGCAGGGCCTCGATGTACGCCTGGAGCTGGCGGAACGCGTCCGCCCGGCCGCGGTACTGGTCCCCGAGGCGGCCCAGGCCCTCCGGGTCGACGAAGAGGTCGCCGCTCATCCGGACACCCGCCCCAGCCCCAACTGCTGCCGGACGCTGTTGACCATCCGCGGCTGCGGCGGCAGCAGCGTGTCGGTGTCCACGTCGCCGCTGATCAGGTCCCGGGCGTTCAGCCCGTCCGGCAGCAGGGGCGCGATGACCGCCGCGGCCTGTGACTGGGCCTCCTCCCGCGCCTCCCCGATGGCCTGCATGAGCAGGGTGCGCAGCTCGGCCGGCGCGAGCCGGCGGTAGGCGTTGGTGGGGAAGGTGATGTCCGAGACGACGCCGTTGTGCCCCACGGTCACGGACACCTCGCGCCGGGGCGACGTGCGGGTGACGGCGATCGACCGCATCCGCCGCCGCAGGGCGCCGAGGCCGTCGCGTTGCTGCTGGTACCGCTGGAACAGGCTCTCGATGCGCTCGCTGAACTCCACGCGCTCCTCCTTCGCCGGACGCGGCCCCCAGTACAGGACCGGCGGCGGCCGTGGCCAAGGCGCCGACGACCGATCAGGGCGGAACAGGCAGCGGATCTTCCCGAGTGTGCCGCCAGGGCACCGGGAGGCAATCCGGGGCGTCGAACGGGCAATCCCGCCAGCGGAAGCCTCCCGACGGGCACGTCGATTGGCAAAACTGTCGCCGACGCCGACGGAACCGGATCGCCGACCGCGCGGCGTCATCGCGGAACGACCGTTCGGAGGAGATTCGCTGTGACGATGCCAGTGGTGCAGACCAACGAACCGGGCATGCAGCAGGCGGCCCAGGAGTTCGCCAGCCGCGCAGAGGAGTTCACCACTCACCTGCGCAACGTCAACGACCAGATGGGAATGCTGCAGGCGTCCTGGACCGGTGAGGCGTCGGCTCAGTTCAACTCGGCCATGGACGCCTGGGAGAACGCGTTCCAGAAGGTGATCAACGAGCTGCTGACCATCATGGAGGCCATGGGTGTCAACACCCAGTCCTACTCGGCCGCCGAGGACGAGGCGTCCTCCACGGCGGCATCCTTCGCGCAGGCGCTGCCGGGCTTCTGACCGAACCGTCGAGAAAGGATCTGACCGATGTCGAACTACCGTTTCAGCTTCACCCAGGCCGACGCCACGCTGACCGACATGAACGGGATCAACGGGCGTATCACCTCCGCGCTGGCCGAGATGGAGGGCAACGTCGAGCGGACGCTCGCCGAATGGACCGGCGCGGCGCAGGAGCAGTACCAGGTGTCGAAGGCGGCCTGGAACGCGGCGGCCGCCCAGATGACGGTCGCGCTGGATTCGGCGCGGCAGACGCTGCTCAGCATCGCGGACAACTACGGCACCACCGAACAGAACGCGGCCAAGATCTGGAACGACGTCCGGGGCGGGTGACCGCGCGTCGGGGCTGCTGCGCGACGGCGGCCTCGACACCCACCCGGCCGACGCCATTCCTGGTCATCGTGTTCTGGAGGTCAGATGGTCGACTACAGCACGCCGAACGACGAAGCCATCAAGAGCCTGGGGCTGCTCGACCGCTTCGACGGCGATCACTATCCGGGCTGGGCGTTCGACACCATGGTGCGTATGCGGGAGGACTTCGCAGACAACTACGCGGACAACGAGTACACCCAGTACGAGACCAACATCTGGATCTACTACCGGGACCACATCCTCCCGCAGGACAAGTGGGAGAAGCTCGTCGAGAATCCGGCCCCCGACCCCGGCGACTACGACCCGGAGCGCCACTACACGGACAAGCCGCCCATCGAATTCGAGCCGCCGACGGGCGTGCACGGAAGGTCGGGCGACCGGGGCGAGGTCGTCATCAGCTCGGCGGCCATCGAATACTTCTGCCGACAGATCGAGAGCATCACCGAGGACGGGTCGCTCACCCAGGCGGTGCGGAAACTGTCGGTGCTGGACATCAAACCGGGCACCTTCGGTCACGCCGTCGCCCTGCGCGAGGTGATCACCGGGCCCAGCGGCTCCACCACCAACTACGGCCTCAAGGGCGACACCATCGGCTTCCTCAACGCGGTCGACCAGGCACTAGTCGGCCTCGCCAAGAACCTGCGCGCGATGCTGCGGGAATACGAGAGCGCCGAGGACCTCAACAAGCTGACCGCCGCCACGTTCGACAACGCCATGCGGGACACCTGGTCCAAGATCGGCATGTTCAAGGACTACGGCAACAGCAGTTCGGGCGTGCCGGGCGGCTCGACCGGTGGCGACGACGAGGGCACCACCGCCCAGCCGTAGGGGAGAGCCGGCCGTTGCCAGCCGGTCGTACTTCAGATGGATCGAGGATGAACCGTGGCGGACAACAACTCCGACCCCGATGCCGACTGGAAGCGTCCGAACATCGATCCGGACGCCGTCTTCGGCAGCACGGCGGCCACCGCCAAGGATCTCAACGACTACGTCGACTGGGCCAACAGCGACCCGCCGCAGTGGAAGAAGCTGAAGGCATCGGTCGTCGGGGTGTCGGCCACCGCCATTTCCGGGGCGGAGAAGACGGCGATCGCCAGCGGCATCGTCGACGCGCAGTCCCTCGCCGACGCCTACGGCGCCTTCCAGTACGCGTACGAGCTGCTGTCCTGGCTGGAGTCGTTCATCTACGACCAGGCGCACGCGATCGCGGGCGAGGACCGGGCGTGGGCGGGAGTGGCCGCCGAGGCGTTCCTCGCCAAGATGCAGTTGTTCGCCGACTACCTCGGGGCCAACGCCGAACGGATCGCCGGCGGGGGCGGCAGCGGGGGCACCGGATCGGTTCCCGACCAGCTCTGGAACAGCGCCAACTACCTCGCCTGGGCGCAGAACGCCATGGAGACGATCGACGTCGGCTGGGCGGAGATCGCCAAGGCGAACGGCGCGGGAGTGACCGACACCGGGCTCGTCGCGATCAGCTCGACCGAGTACGTCAAGCCGATGACCGCCCAGATGTTCGAGGTGGTGGACACGCTCGCCGGTCAGTACCAGCTCACGTACGGCCGGGTGGTCCCACCGACCCCGAGCCAGAGCTTCCAGACGACGCCGCCGACGACCACGACCAGGCCCACGACGACGCCGCCGGCCACCACCACCACCACCACCAAGCCGCCGACGACGACCACGAAGCCACCGCCCACCACCACGACGAAGCCGCCGCCGACGACCACGAAGCCGCCGCCCCCGAAACCCTCGCCCACGAAGCCGCCGACCGGCACGCCGCCGACCGGCACGCCGCCTCCCACCTCGACCAAGCCGCCGGCGACCACCGCGAAGCCGCCGACGGTCACGCCGCCGGCGACGAAGCCGTCGTTGACGACCCCGGTGGTGACGCCGTCGGTGGCGACGCGGCCGTCGGCGACGGTCCCCCCGGTGGTGACGCCGCCGGTGACGAGGCCGCCGTTGTCGACCTCCGCGCCCGTGGTGACGCCGCCGGTGACGAGGCCGCCGTCGAGGTCCCCGGTGGTGACGTCGCCGCCGAAGCCCACGGTGACGGCCCCGGTCGTGACGCCGCCGGTGACGTCCCCTCCGGTGCTGACGCCGCCGCCGAGGCCGCCGACGCCCCTGCCGGTCGGCTCCCCGCGACCGCCCGTCGGCACGCCGCCGGTGACCACGCCCCCGCCGCGCGTGGACCGGCCCGGCGGTACGCCGCCGGCACCGACCGGCACGCCACCGCCCCGCAGCGGCGGGGTGCCGGGCGGCCAGAACGGCGGCGGGCTCCCGGGGTTCGAGGCACCGGGCGTCGACGCTCCGCCGACGGTCGACCCGCCCGGCGTGGACGGGCCCGGTGGGCTCGCCCCGCCGGTGCTCGGTGGCGTGGATCCGCCCGATGCGACCGGTGGCGGCAGGCCGGACGGCACCTCCGGGGCACCCCCGTTCCTGCCGCCGCCGTCGGGTGCGCCGGGTGGCGCGGGGGGCGGTGCGCCCGACCGTCCGGACGCGTCCGGCCTGGTCGAGGGGGAGCGGCAGACCTGGGACCCGCCGCTCTCGGGCGGCGTCGACGTGCCGTACTCGCCGGGCGGCACGGAGGCCGGGGGCAGCGGGCTCGGCGCGTCCCCGGCGTCGCCCGCCCCGGCGGGGAGCGGCGGCGTGCCCCCGTTCCTGCCGCCGCCGTCGGGTGCGCCCGGTGGCGCGGGGGGCGGTGCGCCCGACCGTCCGGACGCGTCCGGCCTGGTCGAGGGCGAGCCGCAGACGTGGCAGCCTCCGGTGCCGGACGGCGTCGACGCGCCGGACGCCCCGCAGGGCGCGCCGCCCGGTGGATCCGGCCTGCCACCGGTGGTGGCGCCGCCGGTCGCACCGGCCGATCCCGACGGGCGCGCCGCGCCGGAGCGGCCGGACGCCGCCGAACTGCTCGATCCCGAACCGGGCTGGCACCAGGACCTGCCGGTGCCGGTGCCGCTGCCCGTGCCGTCGCGGGCCGCCGGCCCGCAGGGTGACCCCGAGCCGCAGCGCAAGCCCGGCCCGAAGCGTGCCGCCGGCTCGCAGGGTGACCCCGAGCCGCAGCGTGTGCCCGGCACGGAACGTGTGCCTGGGCCGGAACGTGAGCCCGGCCCGGAGCGCGCCGTCGACCCACCGGGCGGCCCCGCCGCGCCGGTGCGGCCGGGGTGGGCGGCCGCACCGGTCGGTTCGGTGCCCAGGCCCGGAGAACGCGAGAAGGCCGAGCGGCCCGAGGCCGCCGAGCTGCTGACCGAGGCCCCGACGAGCTGGGCCGCCGACGACGCGCCGGCTTCGGACCGGGTGCCGGTGGTACGCCCGACCGGCGAGCCCGAGGACACCAGCGCCTGGGACGCGCCGGGCGAACGGTGGTGGCTGGCCGGCGCGGACCTGCCGGCCGCCGACCCGGACCGGGCGGACCGGGGGACGGATGCGTAGCCGGCCGGAACCGTCCCGCACCTGGCGGCGGGACCGGCGGGGCACGCCCCTCGCCGAGGAACAGCCGCCGCGCTGCGGCGGGCCGGACTACACCGCGGCCGAGCGGGCCGAGCTGCGGGCCCGGGCCGAGGCGGAGCAGCGGGCCCGGGCCGAGGCGGAGGCCGAGGAGCGCCGCGCGGCCTCGCGCGCACGCGCCGGGCGCCGGCCCGTCGCCGACGCGGCCGACGTCGCCGCCGCCGACGACCCCATGGGCGAGGAGCCGGCGAAGGACGCCGGGAAGGACACGCGGTACGCGGTCACGCTGCTGCGGGAGGACGACGCCTGGGGCGGCGGATGAGCAGCCGGACCCGAGGAGGGTGCACGTGAACACGATCACCGTGAAGCGGCCGCCGCGTGCCGCCGGACCGGAGGCCCCGGACGGGGAGGTCGAGCTCCAGGAGCCCCCGCTGATGGCCGAGGAGGCCCCGCTGGACTTCCGGTCGTTCGCCATGATGGTCCCGATGGGCCTGGGCATGGGCGGCATGATGATGATGTTCGGCCTGTTCAACCGCACCCCCATCCTGTACGTCATGGGCGGCGCGATGGCCGCCGGGATGCTGTTCATGGGGCTGGTCCAGATCGGCCGGGCCGCCGCCGACCGCAAGCGCAAGATGCGCGGTGAACGGCGGGACTTCCTGCGCTACGTCACCCAGCTCCGCCGGCAGGCCCGCAAGGCCGCCAACCAGCACCGGCAGGCCGTGCTGTGGGACAACCCCCAGCCGGACACGCTCTGGTCGGTGGCGATGAGCAGCCGCCTCTGGGAACGCCGCCCGAGCCACGACGACTTCGGCAAGGTGCGGATCGGCCTGGGCCGGCAGAACGCGATGATGCGGTTCCTGCCCCCGACCACCAAGCCGATCGAGGATCTCGAACCCCTCTCGTCGATCTCCCTGCGCCGCTTCTCCGAGGCGTACCGCACGGTGTCGGGCGTACCGATCGCCGTCGGTCTGCGCAGCTTCACCAGCATCGAGTTCGAGGGTGAGGGCGGCCCGGCGGCCGAACTGGCGCGGGCGATGCTCGCCCAGCTGGCCACCTTCCACGCCCCCGACGAGCTGCGGATCGCGGTGCTGGCCGCCGAGGAGCACCGCGCCGAATGGGACTGGATCAAGTGGCTGCCGCACAACGCGCACCCCACCGCGCACGACGCCGCCGGCCCGGCGCGGCTCTTCGCCGCCGGCCACGACGAGCTGATGGACCTGCTCGGGCAGGAGGTGGTCGACCGCGGCGACCACGACCAGTCGGCCCGGCCCAGCTCGGCGGAGCCGTTCGTCGTCATCCTGGCCTACCTGGCGCGGCTTCCGGACAGCTCCCGCCTGTACGGCGCGGGGCTGCGCAACGTCGTGCTGCTCGACCTGACCGGGGCCCTGCCCGGCGGGCCGAGGGTGCTCCGGCTCGACGTGCGGGACACCGAGGTCGCCTTCCCCGCCGGTGACGAGACGCGGTCGGCCGAGCGCGACGGTCTCGGCGTGGTGCCGGCCGAGGCGCTGGCCCGCGTCATCGCGCCGAAGCGGACCAGCGGCACCCTCGAAGCGGTCGAGAAGCCCCTGGAGTCGAGCTTCGACCTGACCACCCTGCTCGGCATCCGCGACGCGCACACCTTCGACGTGCAAGCGTCGTGGCGCGGCCGGCAGCCGCAGCGCTCCCGGCTCACCGTGCCGATCGGGGTCACCGCCGACGGCGAGGTCATCGAGCTCGACCTGAAGGAGTCCGCCCAGGGCGGGATGGGCCCGCACGGGCTCCTCATCGGCGCCACCGGCTCGGGCAAGAGCGAGCTGCTGCGTACCCTGGTCTGCGCGCTCGCCGCCACCCACTCCTCCGAGATCCTCAACCTCGTCCTGGTGGACTTCAAGGGCGGCGCGACGTTCCTCGGCATGGAGCGGCTGCCACACACCTCGGCCGTCATCACCAACCTGGCCGACGAGCTGCCCCTGGTCGACCGGATGCAGGACGCGCTCAACGGCGAGCTGACGCGGCGGCAGGAGGTGCTGCGGGCCAGCGGCCACGCGTCGCTGTTCGACTACGAGAAGGCCCGCGCGGCGGGCGCCCCGCTGGTGCCGTTCCCGGTGCTGCTGGTCGTCGTCGACGAGTTCAGCGAGCTGCTGTCCAGCAAGAGCGAGTTCATGGACCTCTTCGTCTCCATCGGCCGGTTGGGCCGCAGCCTCGGCGTCCACCTGCTGCTCGCCTCGCAGCGGCTCGACGAGGGCCGGATCAACCGGGTCGAGGGGCACCTGTCCTACCGGCTGGCCCTGCGGACGTTCTCCACCATGGAGTCCCGCGCCGTCATCGGCGTGGGCTCCGCCTACGAGCTGCCGTCCGAGCCGGGCAACGGCTACCTGAAGGTCGACACCAGCAACCTGGTCCGGTTCAAGTCGGCGTACGTGTCCGGCCCGTACAGCGGCGGGCGACCGGTCGCGGACGAGCCCGGCCGGCAGGCACGGGAGCCCGCCGACGTGGTCCTGTTCGGCACCCGGCAGGCCCGCGTCCGGCACGACCCGGCGCGGGTGGACGCCCCCGCGGTCGAGCCGGCGGACGGGGCGGGACCCGACGACGAGGCCACCGGCCCCAGCCTCGTCGACGTCCTCGTCGGCCGGCTGGCGGGGTCGGGCCCGCCGGCCCGCCAGGTGTGGCTGCCGCCGCTGTCCGACCCGCCCAGCCTGGACACGCTGCTGCCCAGCGTCGTTCCCGACCCGGCGCGGGGCGCGACCGTCGGGGACCCGGCGCTGCGCGGACGCCTGCGGGTGCCGGTCGGAATCGTCGACCGGCCGCAGGACCAGCTCCGCGAGCTGTTCGTCGCGGACCTGTCCGGGGCCGACGGGCACGTCGGCGTCGCCGGTGCGCCGCAGAGCGGCAAGTCGACCCTGCTGCGCACCCTGATCCTGTCGCTGGCGGTGACCCACACCCCCGAGGAGGCGCAGATCTACGGCCTCGACTTCAGCGGCGGTGGCCTGGCGGCGGTGGCCGGGCTGCCGCACGTCGGCTCCGTCGCGACCCGGCTGGAACGCGACCGGGTGGTCCGCACCGTCGAGGAGGTCCGGCAGATCCTGGAGCGGCGGGAGGCCGAGTTCGTCGAGCGCGGCATCGACTCCATGGCCACCTATCTGGCGCAGCGGGCGGCGGGTGCGATCGACGACCCGTTCGGGCACGTGTTCCTCGTCGTCGACGGCTGGTACACGGTGAAGCAGGACTACCCCGACCTGGAGCAGCGGATCGGCGAGCTGGCCTCCCGTGGCCTGTCGTTCGGCATCCACCTCGTCGTCACCGCGACCCGCTGGTCGGAGCTGCGGACCTGGCTGCGGGACCTGCTGGGCACGAAGGTCGAGCTGCGTCTCGGCGACTCGATGGAGTCGGAGGTGGGCTCGCGCAAGGCGGCCACCGTGCCGAACCAGCCGGGGCGCGGCATCACCGCGGACGGCCTGCACTTCCTGACCGCCCTGCCCCGGATGGACGGCAGCTCGGCGGTCGACGACCTGGCGGAGGCCACCAAGGCGGTGACCGAGGAGATCCGGGTGTTCTGGCCGGGTCGCCTCGCCCCCGAGGTGCGGCTGCTGCCCACCCGGCTGCCCGTCGCCCAGCTGCCGCCGCCGGAGCCCGAGTTCAGGGTGTGCGTGGGCCGCGACGAGCAGCGCCTCGCCCCGGTGTGGCACGACTTCCTGACCACCCCGCACCTGCTGGTGTTCGGCGACGCCGAGACCGGGAAGTCCAACGCGCTGCGCCTGGTGCTGGACGCGGTCCGCCGCCGCTACGGCCCGGACGAGGCGAAGGTCGTGCTGGGCGACACCCGGCGGGACCTGGACACCGCCCTGCCGGCCGAGTACCAGGTCGGCACCGGCCTCACCGGCGACAAGCTGTTCGAGCTGGCGGGCCAGGCGTCGGTGTCGATGAGCCGCCGCATCCCCGGCCCGGACGTCTCGTCGGAGCGGATGCGCCGGCGGGACTGGTGGCAGGGCCCGGAGCTGTTCGTCGTCGTCGACGACTACGACCTGATGACCAGGGGCGTCGGCGCCGGCTCGACCCTCGACCCGCTGCTGCCGCTGCTGGCCCAGGGCGCCTACATCGGCCTGCACCTGATCGTCGCCCGGAGCACGTCGGGGGCGATGCGGGCGATGATGGACCCGGTCATCCGCCGGCTGTGGGAGCTCGGCAGCCCCGCCCTGCTGTTCTCCTACCCCAAGGAGGAGGGCAGGTTCCTCGGCGAGGCCGCGCCGCGACAGTTGCCGGCCGGCCGCGCCCAACTGGTGACCCGGCGCGGCGTACGCCTGGTCCAGACCGGCTTCGTGACCACCGGGAGATGACGTGAGCAGCACACTGGACAACGACCTCTGCCGGATCACCGTGACCGGCCCCCGGCGGAAGGTGGACCTGGCCGTGCCGTCGGGCACCCCGGTCGCGACGCTGCTGCCGATCCTGCTGCGACACACGGCGACGGCGGGCCCACCCACCGGCGCGGCCGGCGCGGCCGGGTGGGTGTTGCAGCGGGTCGGCGAGGCCCCGTTCGACCTGGCCGGCACGCCGGAGAGCCTCGACTGGCTGGAGGGCGAGGAACTCGTGCTGCGCCCGGCCGAGGACCCGCTGCCGGAACTGGACTTCGACGACCTGGCCGACGGCATCGCCACCAGCGTCAACCGCCGCGCGGACCGCTGGCAGCCGCACCACCGCCGCCGGCTCTTCCTCGCGCTCGCCGCCGTGGCGCTCGGCCTGCTCGGGTACGCGTCGGCGGCGCGCGGGCCGCTGCCGGCCCAGGTGGCCGGCACCGCCGTGCTGGCCGTCGCCTGTGGCGCCGCCGCGTTGCGGATCGCCCGGCGGATGGCCGACTCGGCGCTGTCGCTGGTGTTCGCCGTGGCGTCCGCGGCCTTCGCGGCCCTGGCCGCCGCCGCGGCCGTCGACGGCGCGCCGGAGCGGATCGCGGTCACGGCGGAGGCCGGCAGCGCCGCCGCGGTGGCCGCCACCGCCGTGGCCGTGCTGTTGATCGTCGCCCAGCGTACGGTCGCCCCGGCGCTGCCGCTCGCGCCGTTCCTCGTGGTGATCGTCGCCGCGCTGGTCGTGGTCTGCGTGATCTCGCTGCACGCCACGATGGGCATGAGCGCCGAGCGGGCCGCGGCGGTGGCGGCCACGGCGGTGGTCGTCGCCGTGGTGCTGGCACCCAGGGCGGCGATCCGGATGTCCGGGCTTCGGGGGCCGCAGCTGCCCAAGACGGGCGCCGACATGACCGTCGACATCGAGCCCGCGCCGTCGGACGAGGTCCGGGACCGCACCTACCTGGCCGACACGTACCTGACCGTGACGATGGTCGTCGCGGCGCTGCTGCTGCCGGTGCTCTTCCTGTTCGTCATGGCGACGCCGGGCTGGGTCGGCTGGACCCTCGTGACGGTCCTGGCCAGCGCGGTCCTGCTGCGGGCCCGGACGTTCACGGGCCTGTGGCAGCGGGTGGCGCTGGTGGCAGCCGGAGGATCCGGACTCCTGCTGGTGGTCACGACGTTCGCCGCGCGGGCGACGCCGGGGGCACGGCTGGGCCTGCTCGTCGCCCTGGCCTGCCTCGTCGTGGCGCTGGTGCTCGCGGCGATCCGGCCGTGGCCGCGCCGGATGCTCCCGATCTGGGAGTACCTGGCGACGTTCTTCGACGTCACGACCGGGCTGGCGGTGCTTCCGCTGCTGACGCACGTCCTGGGCGGGTACGCCTGGGCCCGGGGCCTGTTCGGTTAGGGGCGGGGATGCAGACCCAGCGGGACCACGTCCACGCGTACCAGTTCATGATGGACCGGCTCAGCTGCGCCCTCGTGCTCGGCGACCCCGGCACGGCGGTGTTCCCGGCCCGGCGGGCCCTGACCGGTCTCGGCTTCGGCATCCTGGTCGCGGTGCTCGTCGCGGCCGGGTTCGGCGTCTACGGCTGGATCGTCCCGGGCGGCAGCGCGGCCTTCCGGGAGAAGGGCGCGATCCTCGTCGAGAAGGAGTCCGGCACGCGGTACGTCTATCTCGACGGGGTGCTGCACCCCACCCCGAACCTGGCGTCGGCGATGCTGCTGCAGGGCGGCCAGGCGAAGGTCAAGCTGATCTCCCGCAACTCGCTGCGGGACGTCCCGCGCGGCCCGGCCCTGGGGATCGCGGACGCCCCGCAGCTCGTGCCGTCGCCGGCCGAGCTGACCACCGGTCCGTGGCTGGCCTGCCTGCCCGGCTCGGTCGTCGACACCCCCGGCGAGTCCCTCGGCGTCAACCTCGACCCACGCGCCGTCGCCGAGCCGCTGCCCGCCGGGCGGTTCCTGCTGGTGCGGGGGCCGGACGGGGCGCGGTTCCTGATCCACGCCGGCGTGAAGCACCGGGTGCTCGACGACGCGGTCCCGGTCGCGCTCGGCGCCCTCGACGCCCGCCCGGTCCGGGCGCCGCAGCGGTGGCTCGACTGGCTCCCGGACGGCCCGGCGCTGCGGGCGGCCACCATCGCGGGGGCCGGCGCGGCGGGCCCGCAGGTCGGCGGGCGCAGCCGCCCGATCGGCACCCTGTACCGGCAGGAGCTGGCCTCCGGCGAGCGGCGCTACTTCGTGCTGCGCGCCGACGGCCTCGCCCCGGTGAACCGCACCGAGGCCCTGTTCCTGGAGGCGGGGCCGGCCGGGGCCGCGATCGAGCTGGACACCGCCGCGCTGGCCGGGGCGCCCAGGTCGGCGGACCGTTCGCTGCTGTCCCGCCTGCCCGACCTGTCGGCGGCCGGGTGGCAGGACCCAAGCGGCCGGGTGCTGTGCCTGCGGCAGCAGCCCACCTCGGCCAGCACGTACGCCAGCACCGTCGTCCTGGCCCCGCGCGAGCAGGCCGCGGTCGACGCCCGGGGGCGGGGCTTCGTGCACGCGGGACCCGCCTCCGGCATGCTCGTCGTCGCCGTCCCGGGCGACGGGACGGGCCCCGCGCCCGGGATGTCGCTGATCTCCGACGGCGGCGTCGCGTTCCCGCTCGCCGACGCGCAGGCGGTGGCGGCGCTCCAACTCGGCG
Source organism: Micromonospora haikouensis (assembly GCF_000876225.1). Taxonomy (NCBI): domain Bacteria; kingdom Bacillati; phylum Actinomycetota; class Actinomycetes; order Micromonosporales; family Micromonosporaceae; genus Micromonospora; species Micromonospora haikouensis. Next base: position 3,266,372 of record NZ_JXSX01000001.1, read on the forward strand.
GGCGACCGCCCGTCCCCTTTCCCCGCCAGCTGCTGGCGGTGCTGCCGCAGGGCCCCCGGCTGAGCCGGGCCGCGGCGGCGGAACAGATCACCCGGCAACCCGCAGGAGGCGAGCGTGCAAGCTGAGGTCAGGGCCGTGCTGGACCGCGCCGAGCGGCTGCGGCAGCGGATGGCCAGCGCCCAGGAGGAGCTGGACCGCACGTCGGTGACGGGCCGGGCCGGCGGGGGACTGGTGACGGTGACCCTGTCCGGGCTGGGCGAGCTGCGGCAGGTGCACGTCGACCCGGCGGTGTTCGCCGAGGGCGACGCCCGGCGGTTGGAGGAGCTGTTCGTGGCGGCCGTGCGGGACGGGGCGGAGTCGGTCCGCCGCCTCGCCTCGGCCAGGATGGGGCCGATCGAGTTCATGTCCGTCTTCTGAGCGCCGGACGGGCCGGGTCATCCTGCCTGCGGCCCGCCGCCGGTGAGGTTCTCCGGCAGCGGCCTGGTGTGCAGGACGACCAGCTCCGCGACGGCCCGGGTGAGGGCGACGTAGAGGCGGTTCATCCCGCGGGGCTCGGCGGCGACGATGTCGGCCGGCTCCACCAGCACCACGCGGTCGTACTCCAGGCCCTTGACCTGGCTGACCGGCACGGCGCCCAGGGCGGCGGCCAGGTGGTCGGGGGCGATGACGGTGCCCGTCTCGCGGGCGACGGCCTCGGCCAGGTCGTCGACCTGTCGGATCTCCAGGCTGCCGCCGGGCCGGAAGGACCGGGTGGGCGGGATCCCCGGCGCGAGGGCACGGGCGGCGAAGTCGGCGATGACCTGCGGCACCCGGTAGCCGGTGGGCAGGTCGAGGGTCCTGGCCTCGCGCTTGCCCAGCCGCCGCACCAGCTCCGGCCAGGAGTCGGCGGCCAGCGGGTGGGTGGCCTGGCCGAGGTCGCCCACGATGGTCATCGAGGCGTGCGCGGCGCGGCGGGCGATCATCCGGCACTCCATCGGCGACAGGTCCTGCGCCTCGTCGAGGATGACGTGCAGGTAGGCGTCGCCGACGGGTTCCTCGGTCTCGGCCACCGGCAACGGCTCGGCCAGCACCGGCACGTAGCCCTCCTCGCCGTACGGGTCGAAGCCGTCGACCCAGCTCACCACCTGGTGGCCCTCGCGCAGGACGATCGCGGCGGCCCACCGCTGCGCCGCCCAGTAGCCGTTGTGGTCGATGGACTGGCCGGACGACGCCATCGGCGTGGCCAGGCCGGGCGCGAAGAGCTGCCAGCCGTCGTTGAGGCTCCAGCTCAGCACGAAGGTCTCCGCGAGGCGGGCGCCGCTGCGCAGCTCACGGAGCTGCCACTCCGGCTTGGCCCGGGTCGGCTCCGGCGGCCTGCCCAGGATCTCGGCCAGCTCGTCGAGCAGCGGGACGTCGTCGACCGACCACTGCCCGTCCTGCGCGGGCAGGACGTCCTGCGGGGTCAGCGGCGGCCACCACGCGTTCAGGAAGGCCTCCGGCGCCTCCCTGCCGTCCAGCAGTTCGGCGAGCACCCGCGCGGCCTCGGCCCGCGCGCCGTTGACCGTGACGCCCCTGGCCTCGCACCTGCGCCGGATCTCGACGCGGGCCTTCGCCAGGTCGTCGGCGGTGAGGCCGCGCAGGTGGTCCGGCGCGTGGGGCGGGGTGTCCCAGGCCAGGTCGGCCAGCACCCGGACCATCGTCAGGTCGCCCTTGGACCGGGCCACGGCGGCGGGGTCCCGCCGGGTGGCGACGACGCCGTCGAACAGCTCACCGATCGCGCGCAGGTGGACGCTGTCCTCGCCGAGCCCGGGAAGCACCTTGCCGATGTACTCCGTGAACACCGTCGACGGGCCGACCACCAGCACCCGCCCGTCGGTGAACCTGCCCCGGTCGGTGTAGAGCAGGTAGGCCGCGCGGTGCAGGGCCACCTGCGTCTTGCCGGTGCCCGGGCCGCCGGTGATCAGCGTGACGCCGTGCGCGGGCGCGCGGATCGCCTCGTCCTGCTCGCGTTGGATCGTGGCGACGATGTCGCGCATGTGTTCGCCGCGCGCCCGGGTCAGCGACGTGAGCAGGGCTCCCTCGCCGACCACGCCGTCGACGTCCCGCGTGGTGAGGACCTCGTCGTCGAGGCCGACGACCCGGTCACCCGCGCAGGTGATGACGCGGCGGCGTGCCACCCCGAGCGGCTCGCCCGGGGTGGCGCGGTAGAACGGCGCGGCGGCGGGCGCGCGCCAGTCCACCACGAGCGGCTCCCGGTCCTCGTCGCGTACGCCGAGCCGGCCGATGCGGTAGGTGTAACCGTCGTCGAAGTCCAGCCGGCCGAAGACGATGCCCTCCTCCTGGCCGTCGAGCTCGGCGAGCCTGGCGGCGGCGCCCAGGACCATGGCGTCCCGCTCGACCAGGCCGGTGACCGGCCCGGAGCCGGCGCGGCGGTGTCCCTCCGCGCTCAGTTGCCTCGTCTGCTCGCGCATGACCTCCAGGCGCGCGTACACCCGGTCGACCACCTGCTGCTCGACGGCGATCTGGTGTGCTGCTTCCGACACGGTGCCCCCCGATTCCTGCGTGCGTCGCTCCGCGCGGCCCTGGCCGGGCGCCTCGGCGTGCGCGTGTCGGGTCGACAGGCGCGCGGCGGCTGCGGCCCGCGCGCCTCACGGGGCGCGCGGCCGGCGCGGACGTGTCGACACTATGCGTCGGCCGGGGACAGAAGATCGGCATCCCGGACGATTCGGGCGGCTTGACCGACCCATATGATGGAGATGGCACAGGGGGCGGGCGCGGCCCGCCGGTTCGTTCGCGCGGCGGTGGTGACACCCGCCGGTGCTCCGGGGAGACATGCCGGGGCACGCCTCCCCGGAGCGCGGCCTTGTCAGGCGACCGTGCAGGACGCGCCGTTGAGGGCGAACGAGGTCGGCTTGGCGGCGTTGCCGCCGTGGGTGACCTGGAAGCCGATGTCGATCGATCCGTTGGCGGGGATGGCCGCGTTGTAGGCGAGGTTCCTGGCCGTCACCTGCCCCGTGGTGGGGGAGTAGGTGGCGTTCCAGCCGGAGGTGATGGTCTGCCCGGCGGGCAGACCGAACACCAGGGACCAGCCGTTGACGGCACTGGCGCCGGTGTTGGTGATGGTGAGGTTCGCGGTCAGCCCCGTGTTCCAGGCGTTGACGGCGACGGTCACGCGACAGGCTCCGGAAGCCGGCGGCGTGGTGGGGGGCAGGGTCGGGCTGGGGGTCGTGGTGGGGGTGGGCGTCACGGTGGGGCTGGGGGTGGTGGTCGGGCTCGGCGTGCTGGTCAGGCCGAAGAACGCGATGGCGGCCGCGGCCATGCCGCCGGAGGGCAGGCTGTGCCCGGCGCCCTGGATGCTGTACGCCTCGACCTGGACGGTGCCGCTGCCGTCGGCGTAGCGGCGGCGGTTCCAGCCGGCCTGCGGGGTGTCGCTGGACGTGGGGGTCTGGCTGAGGCCGAACACGTTCGTCCACTGCTCGATCGACTCCTGGAGCAGGCTGTACGGCACGAGCGTGTCGGCGGTGCCGTGCCACACCTGCACGCGCGGGCGCGGGCCGGAGTAGCCGGGGTACGCCTGCTGGCGGACCGCGTCGCCCCACTGCTGCGGGGTCCGGTTCATGCTGCCGCCCGTGCACTGGCTGCTGCCGGGCGGGTAGTCCGCCGCGCCGGCGAAGCAGTTGTAGGGCACCCCCATGAACGCCGCGCCGGCCTTGAACACCTCGGGGTAGACGGCCAGCATGTGGTTGGTCATCATGCCGCCGGACGAGCTGCCGGTGGCGTAGACCCGCTCGGGGTCCGCGCCGTACTGCTGCTGCGCGTAGCGGACCATCGACACGAGCGACACCGGGTCGCTGCCGCCGTCGTGGCGCTTGGCGGCGTCCGACCAGGTGTCGAAGCAGTTGCCGAAGCCGGCCTGCTGGGTCGCGGTCGGGTAGATCACGATGAACCCGTACCGGTCGGCGAGGGAAGCGAACTCGCTGCCGGAATAGAAGGCGGGGCCCGAGCCGCCGCAGCCGTGCATGGCGATCACCGTCGCCGGGTGGGCCGGGCGGTTGTCCGGCACGTAGACGTGCATGCGCATCCGGCCCGGGTTGTTGCCGAAGCTGGTCACCTCGACCAGCGACGCCGCGTACGCGGGCTGGAACGTCGGCGCCACCAGGCCGGCCGCCACCAGGGTCGTGGCCAGGCCGAGCAGCAGTTTCCTTCTGATTCTCACGGGGACGACTCCTTCGGTCACCTGTGCGGGTGTGCGGGCTGGGTCGGGCCACGCGCGTCCCGGTCGGGGTTGCCCGGCCCCGTGGGATGCGTGTCGCCCACTGCGTGTGCTCGCCCGCCCGGCTCCGTAGGGCATCGCGTAGCAGTTAGTGTTCCCCCGGGGCACACAAGTGTCAATCGACGTAGCTCGATCATTGCGGATCGTCGACCCGGCCGCCCCGGTGGGCCCCCACGGCGAGCCGGCCCGCCGGGAGATCCGTCTACAGTCGTGGGTTGTCCCCGAGACTTCGAGCCCGGAGCGCCTGTGGCAAGCCCGTTCAGCATCGAGGAGATCTATCCGGACGACGGGCGCCCGCTGCGGCTGCCCCGGAGGCAGGCCGGCAACTCACCCCAGGGGGTCGCGGTGACCCTCCTGGCGGACTACACCCTGCGGGCCCGGGCCGCGCTCCCGTCCGCCGCGATCGTCGCGCTGCTCGCCGAGGCCGGGGTGTCCACGGCCGGCGCGCGGACCGCGATCAGCCGGCTGGCCCGCCGGGGCGTGCTGGAGGGCAGCCGCCAGGGCCGGCGCAGCGCCTACCGGCTCAGCCGCCTCGCCGCCGCGAACCTGGCCGCCGGAGGGAACTGGATCGTGGCCTCCACCACCACGGCGGTGCCGTGGGACGGGCGCTGGACGATCGTGGCCTTCTCGCTGCCGCAGGAGCGCAGCGCACAGCGGCGGGCCCTGCGCGGCCAGCTCCGCTGGCTCGGCTACGCGCCGCTGTACGACGGGTTGTGGATCTCGCCGCACGACCTGACGCCCAAGGCGCGGGCGCACCTCGCCGAGCTCACCCCCGGTGCCGTCACGGTGTTCCGTGGTCGGCAGGCCGCGCTCGACGCGATCGGCCACCGGGCTCCCGTCGACGCCTGGGACATCGACGTGATCAGCCGGCACTACCAGGCGTTCCTGCGGCGGTGGACCCCGCTGCTGCCCCGGGTGAGGTCCGGACGGATCGACGGCGCGGCGGCGGTGCGGGCGCGCACCGAGGTCATGGACACCTACCGGCGCTTTCCCGTCCTCGATCCGCAGTTGCCCCTGGAACTGCTGCCGCAGGGGTGGCCCAGGCAGCGGGCCCGGGAGTTGTTCGCGGCGGTCTACGACGGCCTCGCCGCACCCGCCGAGCGGCACGTCCGGGCGGTCGTCGCGCGGTTCGCCGACGGCGCGCAGCCCGGCATCGCCGCCCACACCACCGCCGACCTCCTCGCCGGCGAATGCGGCGCCGCTCCGCCCGCGCCGTGACCTCCCCGCCGTCGCGGGGACGCGCGGCGAAGGCGTCCGCCCACCCGGCGGAGGAGATCAGGAATCGAGAAGCACGGCCACGCCGCCGGGCCTAGCCTTTTGCCAGGTAGCCGGCACTCCGCCCGGCCCGCAACGGCGCAAGGGAGCCCCGCATGTCCGCCACGGAGTCCACGACCACGTCCGACGGCTTCACCCCCGAGGAGCGTGCCGCGATGAAGGAGCGCGCCGCCGAGCTGCGCGCCGAGGGCAGGAAGGGCGCCAAGAAGGCCGACGGGATCCAGGCGGTCCTCGACCGGATCGCGCAGATGGCGCCGGAGGACCGCGCGCTCGCCGAGCGCGTGCACGTGGCGGTGACCGCCGCCGCCCCGCAGCTGTCACCCAAGACCTGGTACGGGATGCCCGCCTACGCCAACGCGGACGGCAAGATCGTCGTCTTCTTCCAGGACTCGGGCAAGTTCAACTACCGCTACTCGACCCTCGGCTTCCAGGACGCGGCCAACCTCGACGACGGGGACCTGTGGCCGGTGGCGTACGCGCTGCGGGCGTGGAGCCCCGCCGTCGAGCGGAAGGTCGTCGAGCTGGTCACGGCCGCGGTCTCCTGACCGGGGGCGGCCGGCCGTGCTCGATCGTGAGCGTGGCCAGCAGTCCCGGGTGGTCGGTGGCGGCGCGCATGTCCACCGACCGGCCGGCGGCGACGGTGACGCCCGCCGTGGCCACGATCTGCTGCACGGAGCCGTCGTCGACCCGGGGACGCTCCGGCGGCACGCACGACCGCAGGTCGGGTGAGCCGCCGGAGCGGAGGTTGAGGTCGCCGCCCAGCACGGTCGGCGCGTACCCGGCGCGGCCGAGGACCGCCGGCACGACCGCGTCGAACAGGTGGCCGCACTGGGCGAGCGCCGTGCGGGCGCTGAACGCCGCGAGGTGGGTGGTGCAGGCGTTGACGACGCCGGGGACGTGGACGCAGAGCCAGGCCCGCAGCTCCGGGTCCGCGAGGTCCTGCACCGGGTAGATCCCGCTGTGCACCGTGTGTCCCCGGTGCGGCACGGGAAGCCGGACCAGCAGGCCGATGCCGTACGGCTGGCCGTCGCGGCACCGGGTGACGCCGCCGCTCGGGCGGTCGTCGGCGGCCCTGAACTCCGCCACCACCGTGCCGCCGTGGTGGACCCGCGCGAACGCCCGCCCGAGTTCGGGCACGTCGCCCTGGCAGACCTCGTTCAGGGACACCAGCTGCGGTGCCTCGGCGCGGATCACCTCGGCGGCCCGGGGCACCGCCCGGCCGGTGTAGCAGCCGGCCCGGCCGCTGTTGCAGAGGTTCAGCTGGAGCACCGTGAGCGTCGTGGACGTGACGGGGGACGCCGGCGCGGCGGCGGGCAGCGCGGCGGCGACGACCAGGAGCCCGGCCGCCAGGGCCCGGCGGAGGACGCGGCGCCGACGACCGACCACCGCCGGATCCTACTGTGCGGCGGCCGGCGGCGTCGGCGTGGCGGCCGGCGGCCCGCACCCGGCGCGGGCAGTTCGGCTGCCCCCGAGCGGCGGCTCGAACTGGCGCGATTCGGCAGGACTTGACGAACGACCTTGTTATCGTTCACAGTCGATGCCGAGGATAACCAGCGTCGATGGTCCACCGGGCGGGCCTGCTGGTCGAACCTCGGGATCGCGACTTCCCGACAGGGCATGCGGGCGTCGTGTCAGCACCCCCACAGCGCCGCCGGCGACGGCGGGACGGGCCTCGTGCGGCAACAGTGACCCTCCAGGATCATCCGCCCGGATCTCCTCTGCGAAGCGAATCCGGGCGCACCACCACCGCTGCAATCCACCCGGAGAAGGAATCGACATGAGACGCAAGAGAGTCCTCCTGACGACGGTGACCCTCGCGGTCACCGGCGCACTCACCGCCGGCGTGCTGGTGACGATGGCCCCCGCCGCCAGCGCCGGCACGACCCTGCGGGCCGCCGCGGCCGAGAAGGGCCGCTACTTCGGCGCCGCGGTCGCGACGGGCAAGCTCTCCAACAGCACGTACACGACGATTCTCAACCGCGAGTTCAACAGCGTCGTGGCCGAGAACGAGATGAAGTGGGACGCCACCGAGCCGCAGCAGGGGGTGTTCAACTACAGCGGCGGTGACCGCCTCGTCAGCCACGCCCGGGCCAACGGGATGAGCGTGCGGGGCCACGCCCTGCTCTGGCACCAGCAGGAGCCGGGCTGGGCGCAGGGCATGTCCGGCAGCGCCCTGCGCAGCGCGATGATCAACCACGTCACCCAGGTCGCCACCCACTTCAAGGGGCAGATCTACGCCTGGGACGTGGTGAACGAGGCGTTCGCCGACGGTGGCAGCGGCGGCCGGCGTGACTCCAACCTGCAGCGCACCGGCAACGACTGGATCGAGGCGGCGTTCCGCGCCGCGCGGGCCGCTGACCCCGGCGCGAAGCTCTGCTACAACGACTACAACACCGACGGGGTCAACGCGAAGTCGACCGGCATCTACAACATGGTGCGCGACTTCAAGTCCCGGGGCGTGCCGATCGACTGCGTCGGCTTCCAGTCCCACCTGGGCACCACCCTGGCCAGCGACTACCAGGCCAACCTCCAGCGCTTCGCCGACCTCGGCGTCGACGTGCAGATCACCGAGCTGGACGTCATGACCGGCGGCAACCAGGCCAACATCTTCGGCGCGGTGACCCGGGCCTGCATGAACGTGTCGCGCTGCACTGGCATCACGGTGTGGGGCGTGCGGGACTGCGACTCGTGGCGCGGGTCCGACAACGCCCTGCTGTTCGACTGCAACGGCAACAAGAAGCCGGCGTACGACTCCGTCCTCAACGCCCTCAACGCGGGCACCGGCATCCCCAACCCGACGACCACCCCGCCGAACCCCACCACCACCCCGCCGAACCCGACGACTCCGCCGCCGGGTGGGGCGGGTTGTTCGGCGACGGTGTCGGCGAATTCGTGGACGGGTGGTTTCGTGGCGACGGTGAAGGTGACCGCGGGTTCTGGTGGTACCCGGGGTTGGAACGTGAGTGTGACGTTGCCGGGTGGCACGAGTGTCACGGGTACGTGGTCGGCGACGGCCAGTGGTAGTTCGGGGACGGTGCGGTTCGCCAACGTCGACTACAACGGTCAGCTCGCGGCCGGTCAGGTGACGGAGTTCGGGTTCCAGGGCAACGGCACCGCGCCGACCCAGACCCCCACCTGCACCGCCAGCTGATCCACCGTCGGCCCGACCCGGGGTGCTCCGGGTCGGGCCGACGCCCCTGGTCGGGCCGGCCCGGCGACCGGTGCCCGGCCCGACCAGGCCGGGCCCTGCCCTGCCCTGCCGCCGCACCCACCACCACGAAGGAACCGCCGATGAAACGAAGGATCGCCCTGCTGGCGGCCGCGCTGGCGACGGCCCTGGCGACGACGACGGCCGTGATCACCGCCGCCACCCCGGCGTCGGCCGCGACGCTCACCCAGGTGACCAACTTCGGCACCAACCCGACCAACCTCCAGATGCACCTGTACGTGCCGGACCGGGTGGCGGCCCGGCCCGCACTGCTGCTGGCCCTGCACTACTGCACCGGCAGCGGGCCGGCGGTGCACACCGGCTTTCAGCTCAGCTCCCTCGCCGACCGCTACGGCTACATCGTGATCTACCCGTCGGTGACCCGCAGCAGCAAGTGCTGGGACGTCTCCTCCCCGCAGGCCCTGCGGCGCGACGGCGGCAGCGACCCGGTCGGCCTCAAGTCCATGATCGACTACGTCCGCGGCCGCTACCCGGTCGACGCGAACCGCATCGGGGTCATCGGCTTCTCGTCCGGAGCCATGATGACCAACGTGATGGCCGGCCTCTACCCGGACGTGTTCCACGCCGGGGTGAGCTCCTCGGGCGTGCCGTTCGGCTGTTTCGCCACCACGAACGGCTCGGAGTGGAACAGCGAGTGCTCCGGCGGACGGATCGTCAAGACCCCGCAGCAGTGGGGCGACCTGGTGCGCAACGCGTATCCCGGCTACACCGGCAAGCGTCCCCGCATGCAGATCTGGCACGGCACCACGGACACCACGCTGAGCTACGTCAACTTCGGCGAGCAGATCAAGCAGTGGACCAACGTACTCGGCGTGTCCCAGACGCCGGCCTACACCGACTACCCGCAGACCAGCGCCACCCGTACCCGCTACGGCGGCACCGGCGGCACCGCGCCGGTCGAGGCGATCAGCTTCCAGGGGTACGGCCACTCCATCCCCTTCGACGCCGCGCAGGCCATCCGCTTCCTCGGCTTCGACGCGGCCAGCCCCACCACGCCGCCCCCGACGACTCCGCCCCCCACCACGCCGCCCCCCACCACGCCGCCCCCGACCACGCCGCCGCCGACGACTCCGCCGCCGGGTGGGGCGGGTTGTTCGGCGACGGTGTCGGCGAATTCGTGGACGGGTGGTTTCGTGGCGACGGTGAAGGTGACTGCGGGTTCTGGTGGTACCCGGGGTTGGAACGTGAGTGTGACGTTGCCGGGTGGCACGAGTGTGACGGGTACGTGGTCGGCGACGGCCAGTGGTAGTTCGGGGACGGTGCGGTTCGCCAACGTCGACTACAACGGTCAGCTCGCGGCCGGTCAGGTGACGGAGTTCGGGTTCCAGGGCAACGGCACCGCGCCGACCCAGACCCCCACCTGCACCGCCAGCTGACGCGCCAGCTGTCCCTGCCCGAACAGCAGAAAGAGCGATCGATGTTCAGACACAGGTTCTTCTCCGGCCCTATCGCGCTGGCGGCCCTACTCGTCGTGACGGCGGGTGGCGTGACGCTGAACGGTGGCCTCGGCGCCGCGGAGCCGGTTGCCGATGTGGGTGCCGCCGCGGCGACCGCCGGCTGCGGTAAGGCCCCGACGCTGCGCAGCGGCACCCACACGATCCAGAGCAACGGCAAGAGCCGGAGCTTCATCCTGCGGATGCCCAACAACTACAACAACAACAACCAGTACCGGTTGATCTTCGCGTTCCACTGGCGGGGCGGCACCGCCACCGAGATCGACAACGGCGGCACCAGCGGGGCCGCCTGGTCCTACTACGGCCAGCTGGAACAGTCGAACAACACGGCGATCCTGGTCGCGCCCCAGGGCCTCGGCAACGGGTGGGGCAACGCCGGTGGCGAGGACGTCACCTTCGTCGACGACATGCTCCGCCGCATCGAGGGCGACCTCTGCGTCGACACCACCCAGCGCTTCGCCCTCGGCTTCAGCTGGGGCGGCGGCATGAGCTACGCCCTCGCCTGCGCCCGTGCCACCGTCTTCCGGGCGGTCGCGGTCATCAGCGGCGCGCAGATCAGCGGATGCAGCGGCGGCACCCAGCCGATCGCGTACTTCGGGCTGCACGGCATCAGCGACAGCGTGCTCAACATCTCCCAGGGCCGGGCGCTGCGTGACACGTTCGTGCGCAACAACGGCTGCACCGCCCAGAGCCCGCGCGAGCCGGCCGCGGGCAGCAAGACGCACATCACCACCGCGTACTCGGGCTGCCGGGCCGGGTACCCGGTGCAGTGGGCCGCGTTCGACAACGGCCACATGCCGGGCCCCGTCGACGGCACCTACGCCGAGAGCGGTATCACCACCTGGACCAAGGGCGAGATCTGGCGGTTCTTCGCCCAGTTCCAGGGCACCCCGAACCCGACGACTCCGCCGCCGAGCCCGACCACGCCTCCGCCGAGCCCGACGACTCCGCCGCCGGGTGGGGCGGGTTGTTCGGCGACGGTGTCGGCGAATTCGTGGACGGGTGGTTTCGTGGCGACGGTGAAGGTGACTGCGGGTTCTGGTGGTACCCGGGGTTGGAACGTGAGTGTGACGTTGCCGGGTGGCACGAGTGTGACGGGTACGTGGTCGGCGACGGCCAGTGGTAGTTCGGGGACGGTGCGGTTCGCCAACGTCGACTACAACGGTCAGCTCGCGGCCGGTCAGGTGACGGAGTTCGGGTTCCAGGGCAACGGCACCGCGCCGACCCAGACCCCCACCTGCACCGCCAGCTGACCACTGGAGGGTCGGCAGGCGTACCCCGGCTCTGGGGCGGCGGACGCATGGTCCGCCGCCCCGGGTTCTCGTCGTGCTCCCGGCGCGGCACCGGCGCGGCGCGTCGCCGGCCGTGCTCGCGCCGGGTGGCAAACATGTGACGTCTCTATAGTGGGGTGCTGCCGGCACCCACTGGGCGTGGGTGCCGGGTCCCGTGCCGTCGGCGCATGGCGGCGGGTGCTGAGGGGGCCGGGGTGGCACTGACCGACGACGCGATCGCGAAGATCCGGAGCATGATCCAGAGCGGCGAACTGCCGCCGGGTGCGCGGCTGCCACCGGAGCCGCAGCTGGCCGCGCAGATGGGGCTGTCGCGCAGCGGGGTGCGGGAGGCGGTGAAGGTGCTCGAGTCCGCCCGGGTGCTCGACGTGCGACGGGGCGACGGGACGTACGTCACCAGCCTCGCCCCCCGGCTGCTGCTGGAGGGCCTGGGTGTCGCGGTGGAGTTGCTGCGCGACGACACCTTGCTGGAGGTGATGGAGGTGCGCCGGATGCTGGAGCCGGTGGCGACCGGCCTGGCGGCGCTGCGGATGACCGACGCCGATCTCGACGAGCTGAGCCGGATCCTGGAGGAGATGCGGGCGGCGGCCGACGACGCCGAGAAGCTGATCCGGTTCGACACCGCCTTCCATCACACCGTCGTCGCCGCGACCGGCAACGAGACCCTCACCTCGCTGCTGGACGGGCTGTCCAGCCGTACGGTGCGGGCGCGGGTGTGGCGCGGGTTGATCGAGGGCAACTCGGCGCACCAGACGATCGACGAGCATCACGCGATCTACCTCGCGCTGCGGGCGCGCGACCAGTTGCTCGCCCAGGCCAGCGCGCTGATGCACGTCAACACCTCCGAGGCGTGGCTGCGTCGGGTGCTCGCCGTCGAGCCGGCGGACGCCTAGCCGGGGTGGGTTGACCCGCGCCGCCCCGACAGCTATAACGTATGACGACTAATAGTTCGAAGTTCATCAATGGATAGGCGCGACCGGATCCTCCCTGATGCCGCACCGCACCACCACCACACGTGGGCCGGTCCCAGCGGGGTGGCAAGGCCGGGCCGTGTTCCCGGGGAGGCTCGACCCATGTCAGGAACCAGGCGGCTACTCCGCCGCCCATCGACCCTCGCGCTCCTGGTCGTCGGCGCTCTGCTGGCTGTCGGCGGCGCGGTGGGCGGGCTCGCCGCGCCGGCCCAGGCCGCCACCTCGATCACGATCAACGGGGCGTCGGGTGGCAAGACGTTCGACGGCCTCGGCGCGGTCAGCGGCGGCGGCGGCAACAGCCGGCTGCTGATCGACTACCCGGAGCCCCAGCGCGGCCAGATCCTCGACTACCTCTTCAAGCCCAACTACGGCGCCTCGTTGCAGATCCTCAAGGTGGAGATCGGCGGCGACACCAACTCCACCAGCGGGTCCGAGCCGAGCCACTCCCACTTCCGCGGCGACCTCGACTGCAACCGCGGCTACGAGTGGTGGATCATGGAGCAGGCCAAGCTCCGCAACCCGAACATCAAGCTCGTCGGGCTGGCCTGGGGTGCGCCGGGTTGGATCGGCAACGGCACCTTCATGTCGCAGGACTCGATCGACTACCACCTGTCCTGGCTGGGTTGCGCCAAGCAGCACAACCTGACCATCGACTACCTCACCGCCGCCCAGAACGAGCGGTTGTACGACGCCAACTGGACCATCAACCTGCGTACCGCGCTCAACAACAACGGCTACGCCGGCGTGAAGCTCATCTTCGGCGACGACTACCCGGGCAGCTGGAACCCGGCCAACGTGGCCGTCAACAACGCGGCGCTGCGCAACGCGATCGACGTCATCGGCGGTCACTACCCGTGCGGCTACCTGGCCGCGCAGACCACCTGCACCGTGTCGGCCAACGCCACCGCCACCGGTGAGACCCTGTGGAACAGCGAGGGCGGCTCGCAGGACTACAACGACGGCGCCAAGCCGCTGGCGCGCGGCATCAACCGGGGGTACATCGACGGGAAGATGACCGCGTACATCAACTGGAACCTGATCGGCGCGACCACCACGAACATCCCCTGGGCCACCGTCGGGCTGATGCTGGCCAACCAGCCCTGGTCCGGCTGGTACGCCGTCGGCAAGAACTCCTGGACGCTCGCCCACACCACCCAGTTCACCGCGCCGGGCTGGAAGTACCTCGACTCGTCCAGCGGCTTCATCGGCGGCGCGCGCAACAACGGCAGCTACGTGTCGCTGAAGTCGCCGAACAACTCCGACTACACCACGGTCGTCGAGACCATGGACGCGACCGCCGCGCAGACGCTGAACCTCAGCGTCACCGGCGGGCTCTCCACCGGCTCCGTGCGCGTCTGGTCGACCAACCTGAACTCCAACAACACCGCCGACCACTTCGTCCGCGGCGCCGACATCACCCCGTCCGGGGGGAACTACTCGCTGACCGTGCAGCCCGGCTACCTCTACACGATCACCACCACGACCGGCGGCGGGAAGGGCACGGCGACCAGCCCCCCGCAGGGCCAGCTGAGCCTGCCCTACAGCGACAACTTCGACAGCTACCCCGCCGGCAAGCTGGCCCGGTACCTCCAGGACAACCAGGGCGCGTTCGAGACCGCCACCTGCGGCGGCGGCCGTGCCGGCATGTGCCTGCGCCAGTCGTCGCCGATGGCGCCGATCACCTGGAAGACCCTGGCCGACCCCAGCACGTACGGCGGCAACCTGAACTGGAACAACTACACGGTCTCGGCCGACGTGCTGCTGGAGAAGGCCGGCTACGTCCAGCTGGAGGGCCGGGTCGGCAGCCAGAACCTGGACCCGGTCAGCGCCCAGAACGCGTACTTCCTGCGGGTCACCGACGGCGGCGCGTGGTCGATCCTGCGCAACAACACCAGCAACCAGCTCACCACCCTGCGCAGCGGCACCGTCGCCGCGCTCGGCACCAACCGCTGGCACAGCCTCGCCCTGGGCTTCTCCGGCAGCACCATCACCGCCACCGTCGACGGGGTCACCGTGGGCACGGCCACCGACTCGTCCTTCGGCGCGGGCCTGGTCGGCTTCGGCACCAGCCAGGGCCAGACCGCCCAGTTCGACAACCTCAGCGTCGTCCCGGGCGTGGGCGGCGGCACGCAGGTCTCGCTGCGCAACACCAACGCCGGCCGGTGCCTGGACGTCCCGTCGCAGTCGCAGACGAACGGCACCCAGCTGACGCTGTGGGACTGCAACAGCGGCCCCAACCAGCAGTGGACGCAGACCGCCGGCAAGCAGCTCCAGGTGTACGGCACGAAGTGCCTCGATGCCGAGGGCGCGGGAACCTCGTCGGGCACCAGGGTGATCATCTGGGACTGCACCGGCGGCACCAACCAGCAGTGGAACCTCAACACCGACGGCACGATCACCGGGGTGCAGTCCGGGCTGTGCCTGTCCCCGACCGGCGGCGGCACCGCCAACGGCACGCAGGTGGTCATCTCGACCTGCACCGGCGGCAACAGCCAGAAGTGGACGCGGAGCTGACCGCTGCCCGAGCCTGCCCGGGAGGGGCTGCCCCAGGGCGGTCCCTCCCGCAAGCGGTGCGCCCGTCAGCGCACCAGCCGGGCGGTGTCCGGCCCGCTGCGGCGGACGAGCCACGCCTCGGTGATGTGGGTGAACATGGCCTGGGCGGCGCCGTCGGGGTCGTGGGCCGCGATGCGTTCGTAGATGCGCCGGTGCCCCCGGTTGGACGCCACGCAGAGCGCGCGCTCGGTGCGACCCATGTACCGGGCGGTGTTCACGACCTGGCTCTCCAGGGCCCGCACCACGCCACGGGCGATGCGGTTCCCCGACGCCTGCATGATCACGTCGTGGAAGGCGCGGTCGTGCTCGTGGTACGTGACGTGGTCGTCGACCAGCTCGTCCATCCGGTCGACCAGGGCGCGCAGCCGGTCGACGGTCTCCTGGTCGGCCAGGCGGGCGGCGACGTTGGCCATGTCGGACTCCAGCACCCGGCGGGTGACGACCAGGTCGTCGAGGATCGCCAGGCTGTCGTCCTCGGCGATGGTCGCCGCGAGGACGAGTTCGTCGAGCATGTCCCACGTCGACGGCGGGGTGACGATGGTGCCGCTGCCCTGGCGGACCTGCACCAGCCCCTTCTCCTGGAGGATCTTCACCGCCTCCCGGACGACCGTGCGGCTCACGGAGAACGCCCCGCACAGCGCCGGCTCGGGAGGCAGGGGAGTCCCCGGGGGGTGCACCCCGCGGACGATGCGCTCCACCAGTTCCGCGGTGACCGCCGTGGCGAGGTTGGCGGGTCGCCGCGCCCACGCCGAGGTGCTCGGGGTGGTCTCCTGTGCTGCCGTCATGTCCCCTCCAGTGCCCCCGCGGGCGGCGGTCGTGCGCCGTCGGGAAATTCTACGCCCCAGTGTTGACGTCATACGTCATACGAGTTACCTTCTCGTCAATTCTTGCATCGACGGCCGGCTCTCCGGCACTCGCATAGTCGAAGGTGGGCAGCGATGAAGCAGCGAACAGTGTGGCCCGCGATCCTCGTCGCGGCACTGGTGCTGGGTGGCTGCGGTAGCGCCTCGGGGACGCGCTCCTCGCCCGGCGGCGCCGACACCAAGCTGGTGGTCTGGGACTGGAAGTCCGGTGAGGCCAGCGCCGCGCAGTACATCGAGAAGGCGAAGGCGGACTTCGCCAGGAAGCACCCCGGCGTGACCGTCGAGTTCGTGGCCCAGCCCCACGACCAGTACTACACGCTGCTCGGCACGGCGATCCAGTCGGGCAAGGGGCCCGACGTGATCCTGTTCAACGGCGGCGGACAGATCCGGGACCGGGCGGACGCGCTCCTGCCGCTGGACGAGTACGTGGCCGAGGACCGGCAGCGGCTGGCCGGCTGGGACGCGTTCACCAAGGACGGCAGGACCTACGCCGGCCCGGTGACCCTCCAGGGCCACCCGATCTACTACAACCGCGCGCTCTACGAGAAGGCCGGCCTCGACCCGGCGAAGCCGGCCGCCACGTGGCCCGAGTTCGTCGCCAACTGCGCCGCCATCACGAAGCAGACCGGCACGAAGTGCTTCGCCCTCGGCAACAAGGAGGGCATCGGCATCCAGTTCTTCCTCTCGGCCTTCGGATCGGGCGTGCTCACCCCGCAGGAGTACGACGCCTGGATCGCCGGCAAGCGGGACTGGACCTCCCCCCACGTCAAGCGGATCTTCGCCCTGTGGAAGGAGACCCAGGACGCGAAGCTCAACAGCGACGGGCCCAACTCGACGGCGATGTTCAACGACGCCTTCGCGATCTTCCAGTCCGCCAAGGCCTCCCACGTCATCGGCCTGATGTCGGACATCGGGCACTGGAAGGACTTCGGCGAGTTCCTCCCGGCCGACAAGATCGGCGTGATGCGCGCGCCGGTGGTCGTCCCCGGGGCCACCCCGAGCCTGCCGTTCGACGGCGGCATCGGGTACGGGGTCGCCAGGTGGACCAGGGACCCGAAGCTGGCCGCCGACCTGGTGCGGTCGTTGACCTCGACCGACGCCCTGACGGCCTTCCACGAGCAGGCCGGCGCGATCGCCGCCGACACGACGATCGACGTGTCGAAGGGCGGCCCGGCCGTCACCACGATCGTCGCCGACCTCAAGAGCGGCAAGCCCGCCCTGCACGTGGCGCTCTCCTCGCGCACCCTCGACCTGATGGGCCGGGTCTCCCAGCAACTGCTGAGCGGCTCGCTCACCGTCGACGAGGCCGTGCGGCAGTTGGCGGCCTCGGACCAGGCCGGCTGACCCGTGCCGGGTGGGAAACCGTTGACGTCGGTCCGTCCGGTGGTGGCCGGGCGGACCGACCGGGCGCGACACCAGCGGCCGGCTTCGCCGGGCGCCACGGCTAGGCGTGGCCGTGGCGCCCGGCGGAGCGAACGCCTCGCCCCCTACGTCCTGTTGGCCCCGGCCGTGCTGATCATCGTGCTGCTGCGGCTGTGGCCGCTGGTGCTCGGGGTCAACTTCTCCTTCACCGGGGACGGCGACCGCGACGGGACGATGGTCGGTCTCGACAACTACCGGGAGCTGTTCGCCGACCCGCTGTTCCGGGGCGCGCTGCGCAACGTCGGGCTGCTCGTGCTGCTGCTGCCGGTGGCGGTGGCGATACCCGGCCTGCTCGCGACCTTCATCTACCTGCGCGTGCCGGGGCACCGCCTCTACCGCAGCGTCTACTTCTTCCCGGCGGTGCTCTCCCCGGTCATCGTCGGCGCCATCTTCAACCTCCTGCTCGCCTTCGACGGTCCGCTCAACACCGTGCTCGGCGGCGTCGGCATCGGGCCCACGGACTGGCTCGGCGACCCCGACCTGGCGATGTTCGTGGTGGTCGGGGTGCACGTCTGGGCGACCTTCGGCATGGCGCTGGTGGTGTTCCTCGCCGGGTTCGCCACCCTGGACGCCACGCTGCTGGACGCCGCCCGGGTGGACGGCGCGTCGCTGCCCCAGACCATCCGGCACGTGATCGTCCCCAGCCTCTCCCGCACCATCCAGTTCGTCTTCGTGACCACCATGATCGGGATGCTGACCTCCATGTTCGGCCTGCTCTACGTGATGACCAGCGGTGGCCCGGAGGGCTCGACCTACCTGCCCGAGTACTACATCTGGATCCAGCAGGGACAGATGAACCGGCCGGCGCTCGCGTCGGCCGCCTCGACGGTGCTGTTCGGCGTCATGCTCGTGGTGGGGCTGCTGCAGATCAGCCTGCTCCGGCGGGGGGTGAGGGAGGCGTGATGTCCCGCGTCCGGCCGGGCAGGTGGCTGCTCGCCCTCCCGATGGCCCTCCTGGCACTGGCGACGATCTACCCACTGGTCTTCACCGCCAACGTGGCGATGAAGACCCGCCGCGAGTACGTCCTCGACCGTTTCTCGCTGGCCGACGCCCTGCGCTGGGAGAACGTCGCCACCGCCTGGAACACCGTCGACATGGCCCGCTACCTGGCCAACTCGGTCGGCACGGTGACGGCCTCGGTGGTCCTGCTGCTGCTGTTCGGCTCCATGGCCGGCTTCGCGCTGAGTCAGCTGCGCTTCCGGGGCTCGTCGGTGCTGTTCCTGGGCTGCCTCGCGGCGGTCTTCGTCCCGTTCCAGGTGATCATGGTGCCGCTGAACCGGATCATGGCCGACGCCGGGCTCGTCGACACCTATCCCGGCCTCGTCCTCGCCTACGTCGCGCAGTTCCTCCCGTTCACGATCTACCTGATGACCAGCTACTACCGGACCATCCCGACGGAGATCGTCGACGCGGCCCGCATCGACGGCAACAGCGTGTACGGCGTCTACCGACGGATCATGCTGCCCCTGGGCACCCCGGCGCTGCTGTCGGTCGGCATCCTCGACGCCCTGTTCTGCTGGAACGACGTGCTGATCGCGCTGCTGCTGATGCCCTCGGCCGAGCACCGCACCCTCATGGTCGGGGTGACCTCGCTGCGCGGGCAGTACTCCGCCGACATTCCCACCTTCGCCTCCGGGGTGCTGATCGCCGCGATCCCCGTCCTGGTGGTCTACCTCCTCCTCCAGCGTCAGATCGCCGACGGCGTCGCCGCCGGCTCCACGAAGGGCTGACATGCGGATCACCGGATACCGGACCCTCACGACCAGCCAGGAATGGGGACGCCCCGTCGGGGACGCCAACGGCGTCTTCGCCGACGGCGTCACCGCCGTGCCGATCGTCCTGGTCGAGACCGACGAGGGCATCACCGGCGTCGGCCTCGGCCCGCACGGCGACATCGAGAACATCTTCGCGGCCCTGCACGGCGAGGACCCCCGCGCCGTGACCAGCCTGTACGACCGGATGCTGCGGCAGACGTTCAAGGCGGGCCACGCGGGCTCGGTGTTCGGGACCATCGGCGCGCTCGACACCGCCCTGTGGGACATCAAGGCACAGGCGGCCGGGCAACCGCTCTGGCGGCTGCTGGGCGGGCGCGACCGGCGGGTCCCCGCCTACGCGTCCGGTCTGGACATCGGGCTCGGCGACGACGAACTGGTCGCCGCGTACGAGGGCTACGCCCGGCACGGCCTGCGGGCCGCCAAGCTCAAGGGCGGCCTCGACATCGAGCGGGACCGCGACCGCCTGCACCTGGTACGGAACGTGCTGACCGACGCCGCGCACGGGCAGCGGCCCGGCCTGATGCTCGACGTGAACGAGGCGTGGACCCGCAAGCAGGCCGTCCGGCACGTCTGCGAGCTCGAACGCACCCTGGACCTCGTCTGGATCGAGGAGCCCGTGCGCCGGTGGGACGCCGAGGGCCTCGCCGCCGTCGGCCAGGGCATCCGCGCCTCCGTAGCGACCGGCGAGAACCTCACCGGCCTCGAACAGTACCGTCCGCTGCTCGCCGCCGGGGCGGTCGACGTCGTCCAGGCGGCCGCGGTGTGGGGCGTCACCCACTTCCTGCGGGTGTCCGCGCTGGCGCACGCCTTCGACCTGCCGGTCAGCCCGATCGGCAACAGCCCCGTCGGGCTGCTGCACGCCGCCACCTCGGTGCCGAACCACCTGGTCAGCGAGCTGCAGGACCTGCACGCCCCGGTCGGGGTCAGCCTCGACCTGCACGTCTCCGACGGCGCGTTCGTCCTCGGCGACTCGCCCGGCCTGGGCGTCACGGTCGCCGAGGAGAAGATCCGCCCGCCCCACCGCCGCCCGCAGGCCCCGGCCGCCGACGGCCCCAACGTCCGGCCGGAACGGGCCGGGCGACGCCTGCTGGCGGTGGCCGACCACGCCCACGCCACGGCGCGACCGCACGCCACCGTCCGGCCCGGCGCGCCCGCACACACCCACGACGGCGCCTCGCCCGCCGTCCGGCCCTGACCCCGGCCGCCACCCCACCGATAGGAGTCCCGCCAGTGCCCGTCCCGTCATCCCCCAGCAGGCGTCGGCCCGTGCTGGCCGGCGTCGCCGCGGCGACGCTCGCCGCCGCGGCCGCCGTGTTCGCCGCGGCGACACCCGCCCTCGCGGCCACCACCACCCTCTACGCGTCCCCCGCCGGCAGCGGCACCGCGTGCTCGGCCAGCCAGCCGTGTTCGCTGACCGAGGCGCAGAACGCCGTCCGCTCCCGCACCACGTCGATGTCCGGCGACATCGTCGTCGAGCTGGCCGACGGCGTGTACCGGCTCGCCGCGCCGCTGCGCATGACCGCCGCCGACTCCGGCACCAACGGCTACACCGTGACGTGGCGGGCCGCCGCGTCCGCCCGCCCCGTCATCAGCGGCGCCCGGGCGGTCACCGGCTGGTCGCTGGTCGACTCGGGCAAGAACATCTGGCGGGCCAGCGTCCCTGCCGGGCTCGACAGCCGGCAGCTCTACGTCAACGGCGCCGTCGCCACCCGTGCGCGCACCGCCGTGAACCGGGCCGACTTCACCTTCACCACCACCGGCCTGCGGTTCAGCAACAGCTCCCTGAACTATCTGAACAACCTCGGCAACCAGAACCGGGTCGAGGTGGAGAGCGTCGGCTCGTTCACCGACCGGTACTCCCCGGTGCAGAGCATCAGCGGCAACTTCCTCACCATGCAGCAGCCGGCCTGGAACAACAACACGTTCGGCTTCGACACCCTGTCCAGCCCACACCGCGCGGGCCCGTTCTACCTGACCAACGCCTACGAGTTCCTCGACGCGCCGGGCGAGTGGTACCTGAATCCGGGCAGCGGCCAGCTCAACTACATTCCGCTGGCCGGGCAGAACATGAGCACCGTCAGCGTGGAACTGCCGCAGTTGCAGTCCCTGGTGAACGTCGGCGGCACCTACGACGCCCCCGCGCACCACATCTCGTTCAGCGGGATCACCTTCACCGGCACCAGCTGGCTCGGTCCCAGCAGCAGCAACGGCTTCGCCGACCAGCAGACCGGCGCGCACATCGTCGGCACCTGGGCCCGCCCGGCCGACGCCCTGACCTCCTGCCAGGCCGGCTGCCCGCAGTTCGAGGCGACCCGGCCGAACTGGGCCCAGATGCCCGCCGCCGTGCAGGTGTCCGCCGCCAACACCATCAGCTTCAGCGACTCCCAGTTCGTCAACCTGGGGCAGACCGCCATCGGCATCGGCAACGACGCCAACGCCCACGCCAGCGGTGTCGGCCTGGGCGCCAGCAACATCACCGTCACCCGCTCCGAGATCGCCCGCAACTCGGCCGGCGGCATCGTCGTCGGCGGCGTGCGCGCCGACGCCCACCACCCCGCCGACCAGCGGATGGTCAACCGGAACATCACCGTCAGCAACAACCGGGTGCACGACCTGGGCCTGGAGTACCGGGGCGTCGTGTCGATCCTGACCACCTACGTCAGTACCGCCCTCGTCTCCCACAACGAGGTCTACAACATGCCCTACACCGGCCTGTCGGTCGGCTACGGCTGGGGCGCCAACGACGCCGGCGGCAGCAACCACTACGCCAACCGTGGCCTGTACAACTACCAGCCGCGCTACACGACGGCCACCACCGCGTCCAACAACCAGGTCATCGGCAACTACGTGCACGACGTCATGCAGCAGATGACCGACGGCGGGTGCATCTACACCCTGTCGGCTAACCCGGGCGCGACCATCAACGAGAACTACTGCCTGCGCACCAACGGCTGGTTCGGGCTCTACTTCGACGAGGGGTCCCGGTACTACACCGCCCGCAACAACGTGTTCTCCAGCACCGGCACCTGGGCCACCGCCAACTACTGGTACGCCGAGAACATGGGCAACTTCACCGTCACCAACAACTGGTCGACCAACAACAGCACCAACGTGACCAACGGCGACCGGGGCAACGTCGTCAACAACAACACGGTCGTCAGCAACAACAACTGGCCCTCGGGCGCCCAGACCGTGATGGCCAACGCCGGCGTGCAGGGCGGCACCAACCCGCCAGCGCAGGGCGTGCAGATCGTCGGCGTCCAGTCCGGCCGGTGTGCCGAGATCGGCGGCTCCAGCACGACCAACGGCACCCAGGCCCAGCTCTGGGACTGCGTCGGCGCTGCCAACCAGCGGTGGACGCAGACCGCCGGCAAGCAGCTCATGGTCTACGGCACCAAGTGCCTGGACGCCTCCGGCCAGGGCACCAGCAACGGCACCCAGGTCGTGATCTGGGACTGCAACGGGCAGGCCAACCAGCAGTGGAACGTCAACGCCAACGGCACGATCACCGGCGCGCAGTCCGGGCTCTGCCTGGACGCCAACGGCGCCGGGACGGCCAACGGCACGAAGCTCATCCTGTGGGCGTGCAACGGGGGCGCCAACCAGCAGTGGAGTCTGCGGAGCTGAGCCGAGGGCGCGCAGGGCCGGCCCGTCGCCGGCCCTGCGCGCCGCACGTCCGAGCCGGCCGAGGGGCTAATGGCGTCGTGATCCCCGGATGAACTGGTCGACAGCGGTCTGCACGATCCCGTCGAGCAGCTCCGGCGCCACCAGGTTGCCGTTGACCAGCGTGGCGATGCCCTGCAACGTCGCGAAGAGCACGACACCCACGCGCTGCGGGTCGCCGGGCTCCAGCGCGCCCTGTGCCTGCCCCTGAGCGATCAGATCGTGCATCAGCCCGAACGGCGCGGCGGCGGCCTCGACGAGATGATCGGCTCCCGCGCGGTGCTTCCGGGTGAACATCAGCTCCAGCAGCGCGGCGTCCTCGGTGGCGAACCGCAGGTAGGCCGCCGCGATGGCGTGCAGACGCGGCCCGAAGTCGCCCCCGGCGGCGGCGAGCGCCGCGCGTAGCTGCGTGTGCAGCCGGGCGAACCCGGTTTCGGCCAGCGCGTCGAGCAGCGCCTGACGGTCGGGGAAGTGCCGGCGCGGCGCGGCGTGACTGACGCCGGCCTCACGGGCCAGCTCGCGGAGCGAGAGCTGCTCCGCGCCGTGCTGGCGCAGGCTGCGCTCGGCGGCGGCGAGCAGCGTCGGGCGGAGATTCCCATGGTGATACGCGGGCACCGGATCATGGTAGCCAACGATGTCGTCGTTGCCAACATTGTTGCCACCGCATACATTGTTTCCCATGACAACATTCACGACCGCCCAGATCCCCGCCATGACCGGCCGTACCGTCGTCGTCACCGGCGCGAACAGCGGCATCGGCCGCACCGCCGCCCGCGCGCTCGCCGCCCGGGGCGCCCGCGTCGTGCTCGCCGTCCGCGACCCCGCCAAGGGCGGTGCCGCCGCCGCGACCATGACCGGCGACGTGGTCGTACGCCGGCTCGACCTCGCCGACCTCGCCTCGGTCCGCGCGTTCGCCGAGGGCCTCACCGAGCCGATCGACGTGCTGATCAACAATGCCGGCCTGATGATGCCGCCACTCGGCCGCACCGCCGACGGCTTCGAGCTCCAGTTCGGCACCAACCACCTCGGGCACTTCGCGCTCACCAACCTGCTGCTGCCGCGGATCCGCGGACGGGTGGTCACCGTCTCCTCCACCGGGCACCGGGCGGGGACGATCGACTTCGACGACCTCAACTGGGAACGCCGGCCCTACCGGGCGTTCCCCGCGTACGCGCAGTCGAAGCTCGCGAACCTGCTGTTCACCGCGGAGCTGCACCGCCGCCTCACCGAGGCCGGCTCGCCGGTGCGCGCGACCGCGGCCCACCCCGGCCTCGCGGCCACGAACCTGCTCGGCCACCTCGACCACGATCGCTCCCTGCTGCACCGGCTCCAGACGGCGGTGACCAACCGTCTGGCGCAGAGCGACGAGGACGGCGCGCTGCCCACGCTCTACGCGGCGGTGGCCGACGTGCCGGGCGGCAGCTACGCCGGTCCGGGCGGCTTCCTCGAAGGGCGCGGTGCGCCGAAGCTCGTCGGCCGGTCGAAGGCCGCCCGGGACGACGGGGCCGCCCGTCGCCTGTGGACGGTCTCCGAGGAGCTGACCGGCGTCACCTTCCCGCTGCCCGCCCAGCGCGCCCGGTAGGCGGCTCCCGGCCGGCACGCCTCGGCCGGGCCACCCGGCGTGACGGCCCGGACACTGTGGCGGCCCGGCCGGGGAACGGGGAGGGCTATGCTTCGGCGCGAAGCATGGCCCGTCCCCCGCGCCGGGGCGGGCGTCGAGTCGAGGGCGGTGTGATGAACATCGGGGAGATCGCCCGGCGGGCGGGGGTGTCCCGCAGCACCGTGTCGTACGTGCTGAGCGGGAAGCGGACCGTGTCGGAGGCGACCCGACAGCGGATCCAGGCGGTCATCGACGAGCTGGACTACCGCCCCAACGCCAGCGCCCGCGCGCTGAAGGAGGGGCGCACCCGCACCCTCGGGCTGGTGATCCCCCCGGCCAGCCAGCGGCTGACCGACATGCAGCTGGGCTTCGTCGCCAGCGTCGTCGAGGCGGCGGCCCGGCACGACCTGGACGTGCTGCTGTCCCCGTCCGGCGGCGACCACGACCGCTCGTTCGAGCGGATCGTCGCCGGGCGTCGGGTCGACGGGGTGGTCCTGATGGAGATCCGGCTGGCCGACGACCGGGTGACCCGGCTGGCCAAGGTGGGCCTGCCGTTCGTCACGATCGGCCGCACGGCCGAGCCGCACGGCATGAGCTGGATCGACGTCGACTACGCCGGGCTGATCGCCCGGTGCGTGCACCACCTGGCCGACCTGGGGCACCGGCACGTGGCCCTGGTGAACCGTTCCGCCGAACTGGTCGCCTCCGGCTACGGGCCCAGCCACCGGGCGCTGGCCGGCTTCCGGGCGGCGGTGGCGGAGCGGGGCCTGGTCGGCGTCGACGTCTGCTGCGGCGACGACGCCGCCTCCGGCGAGGCGTGCGTGGAGCAGTTGCTCGCGGCGTACCCGCAGCTCACCGCGATGGCCACCATCAACGAGGCCGCCCTGCCCGGCGTGCAGCGCGCCCTGGCCGGCGCCGGGCTGGCCGTGCCGGGGGACTTCTCCGTCACCGGGGTCGCCGCCCAGCACTGGGCCGAGGACTTCTCCCCGCCGCTGACCGCCGCCGACGTGCCGATGGTCGATATGGGCACCGAGGCGGTGGCGCTGCTGCTGGAGATCATCGCCGCGCCCGACGCCGTGCCGCGCCACCGCCTCTACAGCCCGCCCGTCTCGCTGCGGTCCAGCACCGGCCCGGCCCGGCTGCGCTGACCGGGCCGGCTACCCGCCGGTGGCCCGCCGCTGCTCCTGGGCGGCGGCGAGGAGGAGATAGCCGCTGGCGGTCCAGGTGTACGCGCGGTCCCGCAGCCCGGCGCCGGTCTCGGCGTCGAAGTTCTCCGCGAAGCCGGACTTCTCGCACAGGGCGAGGAAGCGCCGGCTGACCTCGTCGGCGAGCGCGGTGTGCCCGGCCCGGCGCAGCCCGTCCTCGACCAGCACCGTGGAGGGGGCCCAGATGGGGCCGCGCCAGTAGCCGTCGGCCAGGTAGTCGGCCGAGTCCGGCGGCTCGGTGGCCAGCCCGTGCGTGGTCAGGTGGGCCTCGACGCCCCGGGCCAGCGCGGCGGCGACCGGGGCGGGCAGGTCCGCGCCGAGCGTGACGGGCATCAGGTCGAGCAGGCTGCGGCTCGCCCGCCGTCGCCCCGTACGCGGGTCGCGGGCGGTGAAGCGCGCGCCGTCCCACAGGTCCCGCAGCATGGCCGCGCGGATCCGGTCGGCCTCGGCGGACCAGCGGCCGGCGGGCTCGCCCAGCTCGGTGGCGAGGTCGGCCAGGCAGCGCAGCTGCGACACGAGGAACGCGGCGAGGTCGGCGGTCTGCAGGACCCGGCCGCCGTCGAAGGTGGTGGCGTTGTCCCAGCCGCTGTCGTTGCCGTGCTGGTAGTGGGGCAGGTCCTGGCCGGGGGCCCGGCGCGCGTCCAGCCAGAACCCGGTCCAGCGGGCCAGCCGGTCGTACGTCTGGGCCAGCGCCGCCCGGTCCGGCGGCGCGGACAGGCGGCGGCGCAGGTGCCGCAGGGCCCAGCCGTGGATGGGCGGCTTGACGTAGTTGTGCAGGACCTCGGAGTGGGTGACCGAGTCGGGCAGGGCTCCGGCCGCGTCCTGGTGGTCGAAGGGCAGCTGGAACTGGTGCCAGGCCAGCTCCGGCTCGCCGGAGGCCAGGGCGATGGCGTTGAAGCAGTGGTCCCAGCTCCACACCTTGTCCATCCAGTGCTTGGACATCAGGACGGCGGGCCGGGTGACGAAGCCCGCCGGGGCGACGGTGGCCGACCACAGCACGTACGCGGCCAGGTCGGCGGCCGGGGTGTCCGCGCCGCGCCACGGCGCGACCGCGTCGAGGAAGGCGGCGAACTCCGCGCTGCGGTCGCGGTGCAGCCGGTCGAAGTCGACGGGCGCGGCGTACGGCGGGCGCGCGGTCTCGTACTCCTCGATCGCGACCTCCCACGGCTGGTCGCCGGGGAGGTCGAGGAACCGGTCGGCGGTGCCGAGCGCCTCGGCACCCGCGGTCTGCCGCAGCGCGCCGGAGAGCACGGTGACCCGGTAGCGGCGACCGGTCTCGTACGAGGTGAACACGTGCGAGCCGTCGAGCGGGTCGAGGTAGAGGTAGGTGCCGCTGAACGGGGTGAGGGTGGGCGCCGCCGCGGCGATCCGCAGCCCGAGCCGCCGGCCCCGCAGCCGCAGGGTGTCCGGCCCGGCGTAGGCGGCCTCGATCCGGCCGGTCCCGTCGCGCCAGGTCAGCAGCGTGGGCGTGGCGACGACCGTGGTGTCGGACCCGGCGGGGGTCAGGCGCAGCACGGCGTGCAGCCCGGTCTGGTGCGAGACCAGGTGCAGGTCGTCGGCGTACGTCTTCTCGGCGATCACCGGGGAGACGTCGAACCAGGATCCGCGGTAGCTGAACGGGATGTCCTGGATGGGGAACTCCGGGCCGGACGGGGCGACGGTCATGGGCGGCGAGTGCCCTTTCTCTGAACGCTTCGCAGTCGGCGAATCGATTCGACGAACCGGTTCGGACGAACATATGTCCGTCTATGGTTGGCGGTCAAGGGTTGCCGGGCGCGACGGATCTGCCAGGTGGGAAACCGCGTCGTCACCGCCCTGTCACTTCATTGACATCAATCGACGTCCGGTCCTACGATCCCTGCGAATCGGTTCGCAAGCGCTGCCCTCCGGAGTGCGTCCCCCACGCCCCACCAAGGAGCCGCCCGTGAAAACCCCGTCCCGCCGCAGGCCAGGAGGAGCCCGTGCGCTCGTCGCCCGCCTCGTGGTCGGCCTGCTCGCCGCCACCGCCGCCGTGACCGTCGCCGGGTCCCCCGCCCGGGCCGCCGACGAGTCGATCACCGTCAACTTCGCCACGACCACCGGCACGCCGACCTACCGGGCGTCCGGCTGGATCTACGGCATGACCGAGAACGCCAGCGGACCGGCCGACCACTTCTACCGCGACGTCAAGTTCCAGTACATGCGCGCTGGCGGCGCGCAACTGCCCGGCAGCGGCTGGGTCGGCGGCAACTACGACCGTCGCTGGAACTCCACCCTCGCCCAGGCCCGCCGGACCGCCGCCCTCGGCGGTCAGTTCATCATCCTGCCGCACGACCTGTGGGGCGCCGACGGCGCCGGCATCTCCCGCTTCCCCGGCGACAACGGCAACTGGACCGACTACGACAACTTCCTCACCCGGCTCATTCGCGACGTCCGGGCAGCCGGGCTCACCGTGCAGTGGGACATCTGGAACGAACCCAACATCACCATCTTCTGGAACCGCCCGATCTCCCAGTACCTCGAGCTGTGGCGGCGCACCTACCAGCGCCTGCGGTCGGAGTTCCCCGACCAGCTCATCGTCGGGCCGAGCTGCGCCTGCGTGCCGTCGACCAACCACGCCTTCTGGAACCAGTACCTGGACTTCGTCCGCTCGACCAACACGGTGCCGGACATCGTCAGCTGGCACTCGCTGCCGGGCGACCCGGTCGCCAACGTCGCCGCCGCCAACGCCACCCTCGACCCGCGCGGCATCGCCCACCCCCGGCCGTACCAGATCAACGAGTACGGCGCGACCGACGAGCAGAACCCGGCCGACGGCGCCTGGTACATCGCGCGCCTGGAACGGGCCCGCGCGGACGGCCTGCGGGCCAACTGGGCCGGCGGCGGCAACCTGCACAACGACCTCGGCAACCTGCTGGTCCGCAACTCGGCCGGCCAGCACCAGCCCAAGGGCGAGTGGTGGGCCTACCGCTACTACGCCTCGCAGACCGGGCAGGCCGTCTCGGTGACCGCCAGCCAGTCCTACGACGCGTACGCCACCAAGGCCACCGGCGCGGCGAAGGTCCTCGTCGGTGGCGGACGCACCACCGGCAACCTCACCGTCAACCTGCAACGGCTGGACACCACCAGCGGCGTCGTGCAGAACAACCAGGTGCGGGTCCTCACGCAGCGCATCCCCTACAACGGCGGCGGCGCGGTGCAGGGGCCGGTCACGGTCTCGAACAGCGTGGTCAACGTGTCCAACAACAACGTCGCCGTGACCCTGCCGTACGGCAACCAGACCGACACCTACACCGTCACCCTGCTGCCGCCCTCGGACACCGGCTTCCAGTCGGTGGCGGTGGCCCAGCACTCCCAGCAGTGCCTGGACAACACCGGGCTGGGCACCGCCGACGGCAACCTCCAGCAGCAGTACTACTGCGAGGGCGGGGACCAGCAGCTGTGGAACTTCCGCCCGGTCGACGGCGTGGCCAACACCTACACCGTGGTCAACCAGAGCAGCGGCAAGTGCCTCGACGTCAGCGGGGTGTCCACCGCCGACGGCGCGGCCGTGCACCAGTGGACCTGCCAGAACGGGCTCAACCAGCAGTTCACCCTCCGCAAGGTGACCTACGCCGGCAACGACTCCCACGACTACCAGCTCGTCGCCCGGCACAGCGGCAAGTGCGTCGACGTCAGCGGGGTCTCCACCGCCGCGCAGGCGCGGGTCCACCAGTGGACCTGCAACCCGGTCGGCCAGGGCAGCCCGTTGAACCAGACGTGGCGGATCTGGGGCCGGTAGTCGTCCCGTTTCCCCCCCCACCGACAGAAGGAGTCACCCCGTGCGAAACCCGTCCCCCAGCGGGCCAGGACCCGCCCGCGAACCCGTACCGAGGCGGCGTCGCCCGCGCCGCCTCGGCGTCCTGGCCGGCGCGTTGCTCGGCCTCCTCGTCGTCGGCGCCGCCGCGCCCGCCGCCGTGTTCCCGGCCGCCGAGGCGGCGTCGGCGGTGGCCGCCATCGAGCCGGGGCAGAGCGCCCCGATCGTCGGCGTCCAGTCCGGCCGCTGCCTCGAGGTCCCCAACTCCAGCACCGCCAACGGCACCCAGACCCAACTGTGGGACTGCCAGGGCGGCGCCAACCAGACCTGGACCTGGACGTCGGGCCGGCAACTCACGGTGTACGGCAACAAGTGCCTCGACGCCTCCGGCCAGGGCACCGCCAACGGCACGGCGGCCATCATCTGGGACTGCAACGGCCAGGCCAACCAGCAGTGGAACGTCAACGCCAACGGCACCGTCACCGGGGTGCAGTCCGGGCTCTGCCTGGACGCCAACGGCGCCGGCACGGCCAACGGCACGAAGCTCATCCTCTGGGCGTGCAACGGCGGCGCCAACCAGCAGTGGACGTCGCCGACGACCCCGACGACCCCGCCGACGACCGCCCCGCCGCCGACCGGTGGGCGGCCCTGCGACATCTACGCCTCCGGCGGCACCCCGTGCGTGGCGGCGCACAGCACGACCCGGGCGCTCTACGCGGCGTACAACGGCAACCTCTACCAGGTGCGGCGCTCGTCGGACAACACGACCCGCAACATCGGCCTGTCGGGCGCGGGCGGCACCGCCAACGCGGCGACGCAGGACTCGTTCTGCGCCGGCACGACCTGCGTGATCACGGTCGTCTACGACCAGTCCGGGCGCGGCAACGACCTGTGGTACCAGGGGTCGAGCGTGGTGCCCGGCTCGCCGCAGAGCAAGCCGGCGGTCGCGACCTCGGAGTCGCTCACGGTGGGCGGCGCCAAGGCGTACTCGCTCTACATCAACCCCGGCAACAGCTACTGGCGCGACGGCCACCTGACCGGCGTGCCGACCGGTGCCGCGCCCGAGGGCATGTACATGGTGACCAGCGGCACCCACGTCAACAACGGCTGCTGCTTCGACTACGGCAACAGCGAGACGACGAGGAAGGCCGACGCCGCCGGGGCGATGGACGCCATCAACTTCGGCACCCAGTGCTGGTTCGGCGGCTGCTCCGGCACCGGCCCGTGGGTGCAGGCGGACCTCGAATGGGGGCTGTTCCCCGGCGGGAGCAGCTCCTGGAACCCCAACCAGCGGGCGTTCACCAGCAAGTTCGTCACCGCGACGCTGAAGAACAACGGCACGAGCCGCTTCGCGATCAAGGGCAGCAACGCCCAGTCGGGCGGCCTCTACACGCTCTGGGACGGCGCGCTCCCGCCGGGCTACAGCCCGATGAAGAAGCAGGGGGCCATCATCCTGGGCAGCGGCGGGGACTGCTGCAAGCCCGACGGCGGCGCGAACCTGAGCGCCGGCACCTTCTACGAGGGGGCGATGGTCGCCGGCTACCCGTCCGACGCGACGGAGAACGCGGTGCAGGCCAACGTGGTGGCCGCCGGCTACCGCTGACCCGCCGACGGGGCCCGGGAGATTCGACCGGGCCCCGTCGTGCCGGCCCGGGCTCAGCCGGTCCGCGCCCGGCGGGCGGCCAGCTCGGTGCGGTTGCGCACCCCGAGCTTGCGGAAGATGTTGCCCAGGTGGAACTCGATCGTCTTGACCGAGACGAACAGGCGCTGCGCCGCCTCCCGGTTGCTGAGCCCGTCGGCGATCGCGGCGGCGACCCGGGCCTCGGCGCCGGTCAGCGCCGGCCGACCCGCCGCGACCGGGAACGCCGGCGCCGGCGGCGGGTCCGTGCCGGCAGGGCCCGCGCCGCCGGGCCCGGTGGGCGGCCGGCCGCCGAGCAGCCGCAGGTCCTTGAGGACCAGGGCGAGCAGGCCGGCGGCACCGGCGCGGGCGTAGCCGGCGGACGCCTGCTCCAGCAGCCGGGCCGCCTCGCCGCGCCGCCCGGAGCGGCCGTGGTGCGCGCCGAGCAGCCAGGCGACGCGGGCCGCCAGCAGCCGCTCGATGGGGCGGGTCAGCTTCCCGAGCGCGGCCGTGAGCGCCGCCGCGGTCGCCGGCGAGTCCGGATCGAGGATCCAGGCCCGCCACGCCGGCAGCACCGGGCCGCCCGGCCAGGAGGCGGGCGGGTCGGCGACGTCGGCGAGCAGGGTGGCGGCCAGCCCGGGCCGGCCGGCCAGGGCGTGGTGGGTCGCCAGCTCCCAGCGGTGCTCGTGTTGCAGGCCGGCGGTCACGCCGGCGTCCGTGGCCACCACGAGTTCGAGCAGCCCCACCCACGCGTCGTGGTCGCCGCGCGCGAACGCCAGCGCGACCGTGCACTCGGGCAGATGCCGGGCGACCCAGGCCGAACCGACCCGCGCGGCCAGCTCCCGGGCCTGGTCGAGGTGGTCCGCCGCCTCGTCCAGGTCGCCCCGTAGCGCGTCGCACTTGGCCAGCCACGAGGTCGCCTCGGCCTGCACGTCCAGGCTGTCGCAGAGCGCGGCGAGGCGCACCGCCTCCCGCAGCTCGGCCTGCCCCCGGACCAGGTTGCCGGCCCATGAGTCACCGGCGCCGATCAGCGCGAGCAGCCGGGCCCGGTCCACCGGTGCCAGGTCGAGGGCGTCGACGAGCGGGGCGAAGCGCCGCGCCTCCTGCGGGCGCATCAGGGTCAGCGCGGCCGTCAGCGCGCACTCGACCAGCACCGCATCGTCGCCGAAGGCGTTCTGGTCGAAGATCCGCAGGGCCTTGTCGAGGTAGTCCGGCCCGTCGGCGAGGCCGGCCCGGGTCGCCGCGGTGCCCGCGAGCGTGCAGTAGATCAGCTCCGTCCGTGGCGAGCGGACCGCGTCGTGTGCCTTCCGCGCGCGGGCCAGGAACGGCAGCATCTGGTGGCTGTCGGCGGTGCGGGACAGCGCGACGAACGCCCGGAAGGCCAGCCGGGCGGCCCGATCCGGGTCGGCGCTGTCGGCCGCCGACAGGAGACGCTCGGCCACGATCTCGGTAGACACGACGGTGAGCGTAGAACCGGGGTCCAAGCCCGGGATTTCCCCGGTGTCCCCCCGACCCCCGCCGGCAGACACTGCTTGCCACCCGCCGGCCCGCCGGCCGGCGCAGCGAGAGGCAGGACCGTGAAGCGCAGGACCGTGCAGATCGACACCATCCCCGCCGACGGGGTGGAGCTGGCCGACGACCAGCTCGCCCGGATGCTCGGCGGCCTGCCGCGACCCGGGGCGGGCTCGTCGAAGACCATCGACGACATCCCCAACGGGGGACGGCCGGACACCGACACCGACTTCTGATCCGCGGCCGCCGGTGGCCCGACCGCACGGCGCGGCCAGGCCACCGGCGGCGACCTCGTCCGGAGCCTCCATGATCCTCATCCTGACCGCCCCCGACGACGTGCACGCCGACGCGGCCGAGGTGGAGCTGCGCCGCCGCGGCGAGACCTGGGTCCGCTTCGACCCGGCCGACGTGCCGGCCCGCGCGTCGCTGTCGGTCGCCGTCCGCGACGGGCGGCTGACCCGTACCCTCGTGCGCCACCCCGACCCGTCCGACCCCGGCGCGGACCCCGCCGCCCGGCAGGTCGTCGACCTCGACGCGGTGACGGCCGTCTGGTTCCGCCGCCCCGGCAACCCGGTCGCCCCCGCCCACCTCGGCGACCCGTACGCGCGGTACGTGGCCGAGGAGAGCCGGCAGTTCGTCGGCGACGTCTGGGAGACCCTCGCCGAGGTGCCGACCCTGCCCGCGCCCCGCCCGGTGGTCCTGCGGGCCCAGCAGAAGGTCCGCCAGCTCCAGCTCGCGGTGCGCCTCGGCTTCGACGTGCCGGCCACCGTGGTCGGCAACGACCCGGCCGCCGTGCTCGACCTGTTCGGCCACACCGGCGGCCGGCTGATCGCCAAGCAGGTCGGCCTGACCGACATCGGCAACGAGCTGATGCGCTTCACCGAGCCGGTCACCCACCGCGACATCGGGCACGTCGACGGGGTACGGCACTGCCCGTTCATCGCCCAGGCCCGCGTGCCCAAACAGGTGGAGCTGCGGGTCACCGTCGTCGGCGACCGGGTGTTCACCGCGGCCATCGACTCGCAGCGCTCCAACCACGCCCGCCACGACTGGCGGCGGCAGGACGGCCGCAACACCCCGCTGAGCCCGTACGACCTGCCCGCCGACGTGGCGGCGCGCTGCGTGGCGCTGACCCGCGCGCTCGGCCTGTGCTACGGCGCCCTGGACCTGATCGTCACCCCCGACGGCCGGTACGTGTACATCGAGATCAATCCCAGCGGCCAGTACCTGTGGGTCGAGGAGGAGACCGGGCTGCCCATCACGGCAGCCGTGGTCGACCTGCTCACCGGGGTCGCGTCCACCACCGGAGCCGCCGCATGAGCACCCTGGACCCCGCCCTGCTCGACGAGGCCCTCACCCTGGCGCGGGAGCTGACCCGCACCCGGGCCAGCCTGCGCGACGGGCAGCACCGGCTCGCGTCCCTGCGACACCGCTGGCCGCAGGCCGATCCCGCGCTCGTGCGGGACGAGGAGAGCAGCGACGGCTCGGTCTCCTTCGACGTGCTGCTGCGCGAGCCCGCCGGCACGGTCTCCGTCGCGTACAGCCCGGCCCCGGCGCTGCCGTGGCCGCTGCGCGGGGCGATCCGGCACTCCGAACACCACCTCGTCCGGGTCGGCACCCGGACGCTGCTGGTGGGGGAGGCCCTGGCCGCGCTCGACTTCCTCTGGTACGACCACGACGTGCTCGCCCGGCTGGTCGACACCGGCGTGCTCGCCGCCGAGCTGGAACTGCACCCCGTGGAGGTCACCGACGGCGAGCTGCAGGCGGCGGCCGACGCGTACCGCCGGGCGAAGGGCCTGCTCGACCCGGCGTCGACCGCGCGGTGGCTGGCGGAGCGGGGGTTGTCCGCCGCGGACTTCGCCGACCTGGTCGCCCACACGGTGGCGGTCGCCCGGCTGCGCGAGCGGGTGGTGGCCGACCGGCTGCCGGCCTGGTTCGCCCGGCACCGGTCGGACTTCGACACCCTCGTCGTCGCCTGGGCCGCCGACGCGGCGCTGCCCGCCGAACCGGAGGCGGCCCTCGCGGCGGTGGCCGGGGCGGTGCGCGCCGGCCGGGCCGCCGGGGTGCTGCGGACGGTCGCCACCGCGGCGGCCCCGGAGGTGCGCGCCGCCTGCGGGCCGGTGCCGACCGTCGTCGCCGGCACGCCGGTGACGGCCGTCGTGGTGGCCCGGGAGCCCGCCGAACTGGACGACGCCGTCCGGCCGCTGGTCGAGCGGGCCGTGTTCGACGAGTGGCTGGCCGACCGGCGGGCGGCCACGGACGTCGAGTGGTTCTGGCTGCCCCGGGACCGGACGGCGCGACCCCGGTGACCGGCCGGCGGCGGGTGCCCGTGGTGCTCCAGGTCGCCGCCACCGACTGCGGCCCCAGCGCGCTGGCCATGCTGCTGGCCGCGTCGGGCCGGACGGTGCCCGTGGCGAGGCTGCGGGCCCACCTCGACGTCGGCCGCGACGGACTGAGCCTGCGCGACCTGCGGGACGCGGCGCACGAGTTCGGGCTACGCTGCCGGGCGATCGCGCTGCCGGCCCTGCGGCAGGACGCGACCCGTCTGCGGGAGCTGCCGCTGCCCCTGGTGGCGCACTGGAACGGCGACCACTACGTGGTGGTGGAAGGCGTCGGCCGGCGCGGCGTCGACGTCGTCGACCCGGCCGTCGGGCGGCGGCGGCTGACGCCCGCCCAGTTCTGCGCCGGCTCGACCGGGGTGGTGCTGCTGGCCGAGCCCGCCGGCCCCGCGCCGCCGGTCACCCCCACCCCAGGGCCGGTGCGCCAGCTGCTCGCGCCGGTGCTCCGCCGGCACACCGGGCTGCTCGCCGTGCTGGCGGCGGCGTCGCTGCTGATCACCGTGGCGGGGCTGGCCGTGCCGTGGGCGACGGCGGCCATCATCGACGCCGCGACGCCCCCGCAGGCGTCGTGGCTCGCCGCCGTCGCCGCGCTCGCGGCGGTCACCGGCACGCTGTCGCTGGCGCGGGGACTGGCCGTGACCGCCCTGCAACGCCGCATCGGCACCCGGCTCGGCGTCGACACGGTGACCCGGCTGTTCGAGGTGGTCTACCGGTACTTCCAGCGCCGCTCGGCCGGCGACCTGATCGACCGGGTGCGCGCGGTCGGCTCCGTGCGGGACCTGCTGGCGTCGTCGCTGGTGGCCACGGCGCTCGACGCGCTGCTGGTCGTCGGCTACCTGACCGTGGTGGCCGTGCTGGCCCCGCTGCTGGGCCTGGTGGCCGCCGGCGTCATCGCCGTGCAGGTCGGCACGGCGGCGTGGATCGGCAGCCGCGCCAGCGCCCTGCAACGGGAGGAGCTGCTGGCCTCGGGCGAGGAGGCGGCCCGGCTGACCGACGCGCTGCAGGGCATGGCGGCGATCCGGGTCGCCGGGGCGCAGCGGCGGGTGCTGCGGCGGTGGCAGGAGTCGTTCGACCGGGGCGTCGACGCGGCGTACCGGCTGGCCCGGCTGTCGGCGGTCGGGGAGGCGCTGCTCGCCGCGTGGTCGGTGGCCAGCCCGGTGCTCATGCTCCTGGTGGCGGCCCGGCTGGCCGACTCACCCGGGCGGGCGGCCGGGCTGGCCGCGCTCGCGGTCGCCGCGGTCACCCCGGCGGTGGCGCTGGCGCAGCGGCTGCCGTCGTTCACGCTGCTGACGCCCACGGTGGACCGGCTGGCCGACATCGCCCAGGCACCCGTCGAACAGCCCGCCCCGGGGCGGCCCGCGCCCGCGCTGACCGGCCTGGTCACCCTCACCGGGGTGGGCTTCCGGTACGACCGGCGCTCCCCCTGGGCGCTGCGGGGGGTGACCGCCGTGTTCCGGCCGGGGGAGAAGGTCGCCGTGGTCGGCGGCTCGGGCAGCGGCAAGAGCACCCTGGTCGGCCTGCTGACCGGGCTGTACGCGCCGACGGAGGGCCAGCTCCGGTTCGACGGCGTCGACCTGACCACGCTGGAGCTGGCCTCGGTGCGCCGGCAGATCGGCGTGGTGTTGCAGGAGACGTACGTCGGCGCGGGCACCCTGCGCGAGGCGCTGACCCTGTCCCGGCCCGACGCCTCCGACGCGGCGATCGCCCGCGCGATCCGGCTGGCCGCGCTGCACGACGACGTGGCGGCCCTGCCGATGGGGTTGCATACCCGCCTCGGCGACGGCGGGGCCGGCCTGTCCGGCGGGCAACGGCAGCGGGTCGCGCTCGCCCGGGCCCTGCTGGCCGAACCCGCCCTGCTGATCCTGGACGAGGCGACGAGCGCGCTGGACACGGTGACCGAGGCGGCGGTCGAGGCCGGCCTGCGCGCGCTGCCCATGACCCGGGTGGTGATCGCGCACCGGCTCTCCACGGTCGCCGACGCCGACCTGGTGCTGGTGCTCGACGGGGGCCGGCTGGTGGAGTGCGGGCCGCCCGGGGTGCTGCTGGCCGCCGGCGGCCCGTTCGCCCGGCTGGCTGGCGCAACAACCGCTCGCGGCGTCGCCCGGGCCTGGTCCGGCACCGCTCCCTGACCGACCTCAGCGATCTTGTCGGTCGCTACTGTTAGCCTCCGTGCGTCGTCGATCATGACGGATTCCTTGGGGAATCTGGTGATTTCGCCATTGCGGAGGGTGTTCCTGATGGGCTGGCTAGCGGTGGGAGACTCGTACGAGATCTCCCTCGTGGACGGAAAGGTGGCGGCCCGGTCGGCCGGCCCACGGGCCACCGGGCGTCCACTGAAGACCCTCCCCAAGGCGTTGCGGGACGACCCGGAGGTGGACCGGCTGCGGCAGCTCGCCCAGTGGCTTGACCGGCACGCCGCCGAGTGCCTGGCCCGGGTCGACGCCTGGGTGGTGTCCTCGCTGCCGGTGCCGACCGCGCTGCTGGCCCGGGTCTGGCCGGACCCGGCCTGGCGGGACGCGCTGCGCGACCTCGTGGTGCTCGGCGACGACCCGGCCGCGCCGGGCTTCCTGCGCGACGTCACCGACGGCGGCGACCTGCGGATGGTCGACCTCGACGGGGAGACCGTCCGGCTGTCGCCGAGCACTGCCCGGCTGCCCCACCCGGCGCACCTGCCCGCCCTGGCCGACCTGCGCGAGTTCGCCGACGAACTCGACATCACCCAGCGCGTCGAGCAGCTGCACCGGGGCACCTGGTCCCGGCCCGCGACCCTGACCGACCGGGACACCACCGTCACCGACTTCCGGGGCACGAAGGTCCCCAACCGGTTGGCCGTCCGGGCCGCCACGTTCGGCTTCCGGGTCTCCGGCTCGCAGGTCAGGTGCCGCGTCTGGGAGGACGGCCACACGGTCGAGGCCGCCCTGGGCTTCGACGAGGACTACTGGGACTCCGAGGCGACGCTGGGCGGCCTCTCCTGGACGGTCGTGGACGGGCCGACCCTGCGGCTGGCCGAGGTCGGGCCGGTCGCCTGGTCGGAGGGGATGCGCATGGCCACGGCCCTGTCCGGCGCCGCGACCACCACGGGGAGGACGGCATGACCGCGACCACCACCACCGCGACCACCACCGCGGCCCCGCCGTCGGCGGAGAGCCTGCTGGCCGCCGGGGCGGTGCTGCCGACCGGCGCCGCCGGGGCCGGCGATCTCGCGGTGCCGCTGACCGCCCGCAGCTACGGGCACCCGGTCCTCGGCGACCGGCCGGTCGTACGGCTGGTCGACGCCGCCCTCGGCGAGGGCGAGGACGCCGCCGTGGGCTTCCTCGGCCTCGCCCCGGCCGCCGAGCCGGCCGTCGTCGGGCTCGGGCCCCGCCGTCCGTTGGCGTTCCCCGAGTGGGTGCTGGTACACCACCCGGCCGACGGCCGGCACGTCCTGCCGGTGGTGCCGGAGCTGCGCAAGCTCGCCCGGCAGGCCCGGTCCCGGCCCAAGGCCGCCCTGGACGGGCACCTGGCCGTCGCCGAGCGGTTCGCCCGCACGCTGCCGCACGTGCTGCCGACGTTCTTCGAGCAGGCGGCGCGGGTGTTCCTGGCCGCCGGGCAGGACACCTACGCGACGCAGCTGTTCAACAAGGCCCGCCGGGCGGAGGCGCAGCACGGCCTGCCCATCGACCTGAACCGGCTCGACGAGGTCTACCTGGAGTTCGCGTCCGCCAAGGTGGTGTCCGGTGCCGCGCTGGCCGGCTACGCGCGGGAGCTGTCCGCCCAGTTGCCGCCCGGCGAGGCCCTGGACCGGTTCTGCCGGCTGGCGCTGCGGGCCGCCACCGCCGGCGTGGTGCCGTCCACCCAGTCGGCCACCGCGGTCAACCGGCTGGCCCGGGCCGCCGGCAAGGCCGACGCCGGGGCCGCCGACCGGGTGGCCGCCTACCTGACCGAGCTGCTCCGGCTGCCCGCCGTCGCCGGGGCGCCGGCCGGCTGGTGGCGGGCGCACCTGCCGGCGGTGGCGGCGCTGGCCGGCCGGGAGCCGGCGGTGCGCGGCAACCTGCTCGACCTGATGCCCACCGACCGGGACGACCTGGTCTCCTGGCTGGCCCTGCTGACCGAGACCGGCGCCCTCGCCGGGCTCTCCGACCCCGACGTGCCGGACGCGGCCCGCCCCCGCGACGGCGCCGCCGGGTGGTTGCGCCG
Organism: Micromonospora haikouensis; assembly: GCF_000876225.1. Classification (NCBI taxonomy): domain Bacteria; kingdom Bacillati; phylum Actinomycetota; class Actinomycetes; order Micromonosporales; family Micromonosporaceae; genus Micromonospora; species Micromonospora haikouensis. Next base: position 3,305,343 of record NZ_JXSX01000001.1, read on the forward strand.
CTTCCTCGACCGGGCCACCTCCGGCTACCGTCCCCCTCGGCTTCCGGCGCTGTATCCGCTGGTCGAACGGATGGCCGACCGGTTGCGCGCCGAGCTGGCCGACAGCGGCGAGCCCCTCGCCATCGGCGACGACCTGGACCTGCTGGACCTGCTGCTCGCCCTCGACCTGCCGGTCGCCGCGCCGCGGCAGCGCGAGACCCTGGACCTGGCGCAGTGGGCCAGCTCCGGGGGAGAACGGGACCTGCGCGCGCTGGCCGGCGACGACCGGTTCACCGAGCCCCTGCGCCGGGGGCTGGCCCGGCTCGACAACGAGTCGGAGACGCTGCGCCGGCTGGCCGACACGCCGGGCCTGCGGCCGCTGCTGGCCGACTGGCTGCGGGGCCGCGTCCGTGACCGGTTCACCGCCGGGCTGCCCTACCTGCGGGAGTCGGTGGGCTGGCTGGGCGGGCTCCCGGCCGAGGCGCTGCGGCTGGTCACCGACGACGCCGACGGGATCGACGCCGGCCCTGGTGGCGACCTCGGGTGGGCCCTCGGCGTAGACCTCGCCGAGCAGGTAGCCGCCAGCCTGCGCGGCGGCATCTTCGACGAGCTGGGCTGGCCGGAGTGGGAGACGGCCTGGCAGGAGGTGACCGGCGGCGACCACCGGGTCGAGACGACCTGGCAGGAGGCGTGGCCCTACGCGATCCTCGGCGGCCCGACCACCGTCCGCGTCATCGGCCCCGAGGGCATCGTGCTCCGCCACGACCTGCGCATCCCCGCCGGCGACCGGTGGGGCGAGCCCGGCTACCACTACGTCGACGGCCGTCTGCTGGTCTTCTGGCGCTCCCAGGAGCTCGACTACAACCTGCGCGGCTACTGGCACTCCGCCCCCGACGAGCCGCAGCCCCTCCAGGGCCGCACCCGCGGCAGCCAGCCGCGACGCAACACGATCACCCTGCCCCTGGCCGGCGGCGGGCGGACCACCGGCGGCGGCGTGCTGCACGCCGGGGACACCGCCGTCCCCGACGAGCTGCCGGTCATCACCGACGGCACCACGCACTGGGTCTACCGCAGGGACGACGACGGCGACCGCGGCTGGCGCGAGTACGACCCGGCCAGCGGCGGCCACGGCCGGCGCAGCCTGCCCCGGTTCCTGGCCGACCTGCCCGCCGAGGAGCGCCTCACGGAGCGGACGAGCTGGCTGCGGCCCGCCCTGTCGCCGCAGGCCACCCCGGCCGCCGCGCCGGTGGACGGCCTGCTCGGCTGGCGGGTCGTCACCCGGCCCGACGGCTCCGTGCGCGGCGAGGACCTGGCCGGCCGCGCCGTCACCGTGCCGGCGGGACAGGAGCCGATCGCCGCGCTGGTGCTGCCCGGCGACGACCGGCCCCGCGCCGTGCTCGGCAACCTCGCCCTGCTCGACCCGGACGGCGTCGCGTCGGCCGTGGCCGGGGAGTCCGGCCGGGACTACACCCCGGGCGCGGTGCCGCTGCCCGGCCCGGACTTCCTCGGCAACCTGCTGCCCCGGGACCCGGCTGGCTCCGCCGCCCTGCGCCGGATCGACCGCGACGCCGTCGCCGCCCTGCTCGTGGCCGCCGTCGACGAACGACGCGCCCTGCTGGCCGACCCGGCGGCGAACCGGACGGGCGCCGGCCGGCCCGGCCCGGCCGCACCGGCGCCGACCGGCGGGCAGGCCGCGCCCGCCCCCGACCCGCTGGTCGCGCTGATCCGGTCGGCGGTGCCGGCGATCAGCCACGACGCGCTGCTCGCCGGGGTCGCCGGGGTGCTGCGGCTGGCCGCCCGCGTCCGCACCGACCTGGACGCGGCGACCGAGCGGCTCACCCGGGCGCTGTCCGCCCCGGCGCAGGCCCCGGCGGCGACCGCCGCCGGCCCCACCGACCGGCGGCTCAGCGCGGCGCTCGACGGGCTGCGCGGCACGGTCTACGGGGAGGCCGACCTGGCCCACGCCTTCACCCAGTTCCAGGCGCTGGACGCCCAGCGCTCCGCGCCCGGCGGCGTCGATCCCGCCGTGCGGTTGCACATCGACGGGCCGGCGCTGCCCGGCGCCCTGCACTGGTGGCCGGTGCTCGACGGCGTCGCGGCCGTCGCCTACCGGGCCGTCGTTGCGGTCACCCCCGACGAGCAGCGGGAGGACCTGGCCGACCTGCTCACCGCACTCGACCGGCTCGACCTGACCACGGCCGGCACGCCCGCCCGGTGGCGTCGGCTGCGGCTGCACCTGCTCGACGACGACCTGCTCGACGCGCAGGGCAACCGCCGCCGCCCCCGGGCGGGCATCCTGCCGCTGCCCGGCGGGGCGTTCCTCGCCGTCCTCACCGCCAGCGGCACCCGCACCGGCTACCACCTCGAGGCGTTGTACCACGACCCGGCCGGCGTGTTCGCCGTGCCCGAGCCGTACACGGTGGACTCCGCGACCCCGGTCGGCGACGACCGGCCGGCCGGCTGGCTGGCCCGCTTCCGCACCGAGTGGGCCGCGCGGGGCCCGCTGCCGTGGCGGCCGGAGGCGGCCGAGCGGTTCGCCGAGCTGACCGGCGTCACCCCCACCGCCGCGAAGCTGGTGCTGGCCGGCCTGCCGCACGCGGACTCGGCTACCCCCGTGCCGGTCGAGGCCCGCCGGGCGCTCGGCATCCGGCAGGTCGGCGAGGTCAAGCTGGCCTTCGGCGTGCTCAACGAGGCCGCTGCGCCGCTGCGCCGGGCCGTGGTCGCGGCCCTGCTGCCCGCCGACCCGGGCCGGCTGTGGACCGACGGGCCGGACGTCGACGCGGCGGCGGCGGTCTGGAACGCCGCCCTCGGCCGCCGGGTCGTGGTGCCCGAGCACCTGCTCGCCGCGGCGGTGCGCGCGGTCCGCGCGGCCTGGAGCCCCGCCCAGGCGTTGCCGGCGCTGCTCGACCCGGCCCGGTCGGTCGAGCTGAGCACGGACCTGGCCTTCCGGATCAGCGGCGACCGGGCCCGGCCGGTCGACGAGCGGGCCACCGGCTTCACCGGCGCGGTGCTGACCTCGACGGTCGCCCTGACCGCCTGGGTCGCCCACCACACGCCGGCCGGCGACGCGTGCCGGGCCGCGCTGCCGGCCGCCCTGGCCGCGATCCGGGACCGGCTGGCCAACCCCGAGCTGCTGCTCGACCTCGACCGGTACGTCTCCCTGCCCAGTTTCCGCCAGGTGGCGGGCACCCCGTCGGAGACCGGGCCGGGCTGGGAGCGCTACGGCGCGATCATGCTGGCCACCCACGACGACCAGCCCTCGCCCGCGCTGCGGCCGGACCTGCTCGACGCCGACGGGACGGACCCGTACCTGCCGACGCTGCGCTACGACGCGGCCCGGCCGTACCCGATGGAGGTGGCCCTGCGGCTGGTCCGCGACCCGCGGTTCGAGGCGCTGCTCGCCGATCCCGGCGACCCGGCCGGCGGCGAGCGGGCCGCCGACGGGACGTGGTGGCCGCAGGACCCGACCCGGTCCGTGCCCGACCTGGTCGCCGAGGTGGTCGCGGCGCACGGCCTGGGCGCCGACGCGGCGGCGGTGTACCTGATGCTGCTGGCCATGCCGGACCCGACCGACCGCAACACGGCGGCGTGGACCGGCTGGAAGCCGGCCCGGCTCAAGGCCGCCCGCGCCGAGCTGGCCGGCACCGACCTGGTCGTCGCCGCCAGCCGGCCCCGGGCCGGCCGGTCGCTGTTCCTGCCCGGCCCGTGGCTGGCCCGCGGCGGCGGGCAGGCCCCCATCGAGGGCTGGAAGGCCACCCTGTTCGACCTGGGCCCCGACGGCACGGCGGCGCTCGGCGTCACCGTGCCCGGCGAGCCGGTCGCCGACCTGTACCGGCGGGCCTGGCGGCGGTCGTGCGACGGCGACCCGCCCCGCCTCGACGCCCCGGCCACCCGCGCCCCGCGCTGATCCCCGCGTCGGTGGTGGGGCCGCCGGCCCCACCACCGACCTCCCGCACGTCCGACACCAGTGAAAGATCGAGGAACCCCCGTGACCGTGACGGAACACGTCCGCCCCACCGCGGCGCCGGACAACGCCGCCGCCCAGGTGCTCTCCGCCGAGCAGCGGTACGCCGACGAGCTGGCCTTCCTGGCCGCGTACGACGACGGGGCCCGGCCGCCGGGCTGGGCGCTGACCCCGCGCGCCGTGGTCACCTTCATCCGGGGCAGCGACGGCGAGGCGCTGTCGCTGCCGGCCGACCGGCGTAACCGCCCCGGCGGCGTGGAGCTGCCGGCGAGCATGACCATCGCCGGAAAGTTCGTCGGCGAGCGCAGCCTGGTCGAGCGGTGCGTGGTCACCCTGGCCGGCGAGCGGGGCCTGCTGCTCGTCGGCGAGCCCGGCACCGCCAAGTCGATGCTCTCGGAGCTGCTGGCCGCCGCCATCTGCGGCACGAGCGCCCTGACCGTGCAGGGCACCGCCGGCACCACCGAGGACGCCTTCCGGTACGGCTGGAACTACGCGCTGCTGCTCGCCCAAGGCCCCACCCCCCAGGCCCTGGTCGACTCGCCGGTGCTGACCGCGATGCGCACCGGCCGGGTGGCCCGGATCGAGGAGGTCACCCGCTGCCTGCCCGAGGTGCAGGACGCCCTGGTGTCCATCCTGTCCGACCGGCGGATGAACGTGCCGGAGCTGTCCGGCACCGGGGACGGCCTGATCCGCGCCACGCCCGGGTTCACCGTGATCGCCACCGCCAACCTGCGCGACCGGGGCGTGTCGGAGATGTCCTCGGCCCTCAAGCGCCGGTTCAACTTCGAGACGGTCCACCCGATCGCCGACGCGGGCACCGAGACCGACCTGGTCCGCCGGCAGGCCACCGCCGCCGTGGAGCGCGCCGGAGCGCCGTACACGGTGGACGACGCGGTGCTCGACGCCCTGATCACGGTGTTCCGGGACCTGCGCACCGGCCGGTCGGGCGAGGGCTGGGACGTGGAACGGCCCGGCACCGTGATGTCCACCGCCGAGGCGGTGCAGGTGGCGGCGTCGCTCGGGCTGGCCGCCGCGTACCTGCCCGGCGGTGACCCGCTCGACCTGGTCCCCGGGCACCTGCTCGGGGTGGTCCGCAAGGACGACGAGAACGACCACGCCCGGCTGCTCGGCTACTGGGACGGCCCGGTCCGCCGCCGCGCCGAGGACGGCTCGGCGATGTGGCGTCGGCTCTGGGACCTGCGGGCGAGCCTGCGGTGACGCCACCGTCCCGCGAACCCGCCGGCCCGGCCGGCGCACCGGCCGTGCTCGACCCGCCGGCAGACGGCCCGGCCGCGACCGACCTGTCGGCCGCCGACCCGCGCGCCGTGGTCGACGCCCTCGCCGCCTCGGCGCGGCCCTACATGATCGGGGTGCGGCACCACAGCCCCGCCCTGGCGTCGGTGGTCCCCGCCCTGCTGGACGCCGCCGGGGCCGAGGTGGTCGCCGTCGAGCTGCCGGCGGACTTCCAGCACTGGCTGCCGTACCTGTCCGACCCGGCCGCCCGGGCGCCGCTGGCCGTGGTCGGCAGCCACGGCGCGGACGGGCCGATGGGCTTCTACCCGTTCGCCGACTTCTCCCCGGAGCTGGCGGCGATCCGCTGGGCCCGGCAGCGCGGCGTCGAGGTGATCTGCTGCGACCTGCCGCTGGCCGATCCCGGCTGGACGGCCACGGGGGCGGCCGCCGGCGCGGACCCGACGACCGTCGGCGGTGCCGACGCGGACCAGGGCGTGCCCGGCCCCCGCCCGGCGCGCTACGCCGCCGGGCTCGGCGCCAGCGGCACCGGCCGCGACGGCGACGACATGTGGGACCGGGTGGTCGAGGTACGCGCCCCGGGCTGTTCGCCGGAGGCCGTGCGCCGGGCCGCCCTCGGGGTGGGCTGGGCGATGCGCGCCGACAGCGCCGGCGACGAGGGCGTGCCGGCGCGGGACCTGGCCCGCGAGGAGCACATGCGCCGGGTGCTGGCCGACGCGGGCGCGGACGGCCGGCGGGTCGCCGCCGTCGTCGGCGCCTTCCACGCCCCGGCCCTGCTCGCGCCCGACGCCGCCGGGCACGCCGGCCTCGCCACCGGCGGCCCGGCCCGGTCGACCGGCGGCCCGCTGGGCGGGGCGGCCGACCGGTCGACGGCCCCACCCGGCGACGCCGTCGCCACCTCGCTGGTGCCCTACGCGTTCGACCTGCTCGACTCCCGGTCCGGCTACCCGGCCGGGATCCGCGACCCGCGCTGGCAGCAGGCCGTCCTCGCCGCCGCCGGTGACCCGGACCGGATCCGGGCCGCCGCCGCCCGCGCCGTCACCGACGTGTGCCGGGAGCTGCGCGCGGCCGGGCACACCGCCGGCACCGGCGAGGCCGCCGAGGCGGTGCGGCTGGCCGACGACCTGGCCCGGCTGCGCGGCCTGCCCGCCCCCGGCCGGGGCGAGGTGCTGGAGGCGGTCACCACCGTGCTCGGCCAGGGCGAGCTGCTCGGCCGGGGCCGCGCCCTGGCCCGCGCGCTGGAGACCGTGCTGGTCGGCGCCGACCGGGGCCGGACGGCCCCCGGCACGCCCCGCTCCGGGCTCGGCCCGGCGGTCGAGGCGGCGCTGGCCGCGCTGCGCCTGCCCCACCCCGACAGCCCGAAGGCCCGCGAGGTCCGCCTGGACCCGCTGCGCACCGACCTGGACCGGCGGCGGGAGGTCCTGCTGCACCGCCTGCACGTCTGCGGCGTCGGCTACGGCGAACCCGTCGCGGTGACCGGCACCGGCGACGGGGCCGCCCTGACCACCCGCTGGCAGCTGGCCTGGACCCCGTCCGTGGCGGCCCGCCTGGACCTGGTCGGCGTGCGCGGGGTCACCGCGGCGCTGGCCGCGACCGGCACGCTGCGGGAGCGGTTCCGCCGCGAGGTCGCCGACGGCGGGCCCACCGCCGCGCAGCTGCTCGCCGGGCTCCGCGACGCCGCCCGGTGCGACCTGCCCGAGCTGGTCGCCGACCGGCTCGACCTGGCCGCCGCCGTGCTGCCCGCCACCGGCACGCTGCCGGAGCTGCTGGCCGCGCTGGACCTGCTGGAGGCGTTGCGCCGGCAGCACCTGCCCGGCACCACCGCCGAGAGCCGGGAGCGGGCGGCCGAGCTGGCCGTCGTGCTGCTGGACGCGGCGGTGCGCGGGCTGCCCGGCCTGGCCGGCAGCGACGCCGCGGACGACGCGGCCGCCCTGGTCGACCTCGCCGTGCGGGCCGGGCAGGACCGGATCGGCCTGCGACTGGACGCCGCCCTCGACGACCTGACCCGGTCGGGCTCGGCGCTGATGCAGGGCGCCGCCCTGGCCGCCCGGGTGCTGCTCGACCTGACCGACCTGGCGACCCTGGGCACCCGGGTGGCCGGCTGGGTCGACGCGGCCACCGGGCCGGACACGCGACGGCACCTGCACCGGCTGCTCGGTGGCCTGCTCACCGCCGCGCACCCGCTGCTGCAGTCCGCGCCCGCCGCGCTGGACCCGCTGCTGGACCGGGTCGAACGACTCACCGACCCCGAGTTCCTGGACCGGCTGCCGGCGCTGCGGGGCGGGTTCGACGCGCTCACCCCGGCGGCCCGGGAGCGGCTGCTGGACACCGTCGCCGAACGGTTGGGCGACCGGCTCGACCTGTCCCTGTCCGCCCCGCCCGAGCTGCTGGCCCGGTGGGCCGCCGCCGACGCGGCCGGCCGGGCCGTGCTGCTCGCCCGCGCCCTGCCGCTCCCGGGCCCGGACGCCGGTGCCGTCGACGCCCCCGTCGGCGGCGGGGACCGGGCGGCGGCTGCGCCGGGCGGCGGGCTGACCCCGACCGACCGGTGGCGGCTGCTGCTCGGCCGGCAACCCGACCGGCTGCCGGCCGACGCCCGCCGCTACGCCCGCGCCCTCGACGAGTTGTACGGGGCGGGGCGCGGCGAGGGCGGCATCGACCTCGGCCCCTCGGGCGGCGGCGGGCAGGAGCCCGCCTTCCCGACGGCCCGCGAGTGGGCCGACGAACTGGAGGCGCTGTTCGGCACGACGGTGCGCGAGGAGGTCATCGCCCGGGCCGCCGAGAACGGCCGCACCGACGTGCTCAGCGAACTCGACCCGGCCTCGGTGCGTCCCTCGGTGGAGCTGCTGGCCTCGGTGCTGTCGCTGGCGGGCGGCCTGCCCGAGGCGAAGCTGGCCGCGTTGCGGCCCCTGGTGCGGCGACTGGTCGAGGAGCTGACCGCGCGGTTGGCCAACCAGGCGCGGCCGGCGTTGACCGGGCTGACCAGCCCGCGCCCGACCCGCCGCCCCGGCGGGCGGATCAACCTCGCCCGTACGCTGCGGGCGAACCTGGCGCACACCCGGCGGCTCGGCGACGGCCGGACGGTGGTCGTGCCGCAGCGCCCGGTGTTCCACACCCGCACCCGCCGGGAGGCCGACTGGCGGCTGGTGCTGGTGGTCGACGTGTCCGGCTCGATGGAGGCGTCGGTGGTGTGGTCGGCGCTGACCGCCGCCGTGCTGGCCGGGGTGCCCACCCTGTCGACCCACTTCCTCGCCTTCTCCACCGAGGTGGTCGACCTGACCGACCGGGTCGACGACCCGCTGTCGCTGCTGCTGGAGGTGCGTGTCGGCGGCGGCACGCACATCGCCGCCGGGCTGGCCCACGCCCGCTCGCTGGTGACCGTGCCGAGCCGCACCATCGTCGCCGTGGTCAGCGACTTCGAGGAGGGCTACCCGCTGGCCGGGCTGCTCGGCGAGGTCCGCACCCTGGCGTCGGCCGGCGTGCACCTGCTGGGCTGCGCCGCGCTCAACGACCGGGGGATGCCCTGCTACTCGGTGCCGGTCGCCGAGCAGCTCGTCGCGGCCGGGATGCCGGTCGCCGCGCTCAGCCCGCTCGAACTCGCCCGTTGGGTGGGCGACCGTGTCCGGGGAGGATCACGTTGACGAACCGTACCCCCACCGCCGTGGCCGCGGACCGGTTGCCGCCGGTGTCGCCGGCGGTCGCCGCCGCGGCGGTGGCGGCCCTGCCGTCGCGGCTGCGCCGGCGGCTGGACGCCACCGTCGAACGGCTGGCCGCGCTGCCGGTCGGCCAGGTCGACGGCGGCGTGTCGGTCGACTGTGGGCCGGAGGCCCTGGTCGTCCTGCGGCCCGGCCCGACCGGCGCGGTCACCGGCCCGGAGCAGGCCCGGTGCTCCTGCCTGCTGGCACCCCGCTGCCTGCACCTCGCGGCGGTCCTGGCCGCCTGCCCGGTCGCCGACCCGGCCAGCCACCCCGATCCGGCACCCGCCGCGCCGGCCACCCCGGACGGCGCCGGGCGGGCCAGCAGGGCCGGGCGGGCGGGCGCGACCGGCCCGGCCGCCGCCGGCGGCGCGCCGACGAAGGCGCAGCGGGCCGCCGCCGGCGCGCTGTGGCGGGCCGCCGCCGCGGTGCTCGCCTCCGGTGTCCCGGCCGCCGGCGCGGTCGGCCAGGCCGACCTGCTGCGCGCCGCGCACGGGGCCCGCCTGGCCGGCCTGCCGCGCGCCGAGGCCGCCGCGCTGCGCCTGGTGCGCGGCCTGCGCGCGCACCGGTCCCGGCAGACCGGCCACCGGCTCGCCGACCTGGTCGAGGTGCTGCACGACCTGCTGTACGCGGCGGGTCGGCTCGCCGCCGGCGATCCCGATCCGGCGCTGGTCGGCGTGCTCCGGCGGGCCTACGAGCCGGACGGCACGCTGGAGGTGTACGGCGTCTGCCGCGAACCGGTGATCAGCGCGACCGGCTACGCCGGCGTGGTCACCCACCTGGTCGCCGCCGACGGCCGTCGGCTCTCGTTCGCCGACGTGAAGCCGGGCGGCCCGAATCGCGCCAGGGACTGCGCCCACGCGGTCACGGAGATGGGCGCGGTCTCGGTCGACCACGCGGCGCTGGCCCGGGGTGGCCTGCGGATCACCGGCACCACGGTCTCCCCGGACGGCCGGCTCGGTGCCGGCGCGGGGGTCCGAGCCACCCCCCTCACCGGGGCCGACTGGTCCAGCGGCGCGCTGGCGGAGCTGTTCGCCCGGCCGCTGGCGGAGGTGGTGTCCGGGCAGCTCGCCGTCGACGACCCGGCCGATCCGGGTCGGGCCGGCACGGCGCTGCTCGGCGCCGACCTGGTGGTGGTCGGCGCGGTCGGCGACCAGGTGCTGGCCCGCGAGCTGGCCCCCGACGCGGGGGCGGACCGGGCGCCGGTGCCGGACGGGCCGGTGATCCGGTTGGTGCCGGCCAACCCGCACCCCGCGCTGGCGCACGTGGCCAACCTGCGGCGGCTGGCGTCCTGGCCGGGCCTGCGGATCCGGGTGGTCGGCCGGCTGGACCCCGACCGGGCCGGCACGCTGCGCCCGCTCGCGGTCGGCGCGGTGCCGGGTGCCACCGAGACCCTGCGGCTGCCGCCCGAGTGGCACGGGCGGGCGGACCTGGGCTACGACCAGATCCAGGGCTCGCACCTGCCGCCCCGCGCGCAGGCCGGTGCGGCGCAGTCGGCGCCGGCCGTCGACGCGGTCGCGGAGTCCCCGCTGTGGCGGGTGCGTCGGCTGGTGGAGCTGGCCGTCTCGGGTGGCCGCCGGGCGGTGGCCGAGGCGGCCCGCGACGAGGCCGCCTCGCTGGCGGTGCCGTTGCGCCGGGCCGGCTTCACCACCGCCGCCGCGGTGGCGTCGGCGCTGGTGGCGGAGTCGGACCGGCGCGGCCGGGACGCGTTCGGGCGGCTCACCGACCCCGACCCGGACCGGTACGCCTGGGCCTGGCTCGCCGCGACCGCCCACCTCGCCGCCACCGAGCGGGAGCTGATCCGGTCCTCCTGGGTGGCACCGGCGGCCGGCTGATCCACGGGTGGGCCGGCGTGGACTGCCGCCCCCACGGCGCCTGGTGCGGGGCGACCGTGGGGGCGGCGCTTGACGTACGCCGTTTGATCTAATTCGATCTCCGGGGGCGGCGTCGCCGTCCCGGCCCCGCGAGGACCAGGAGAATCGTCATGACCGTCCCGCAGCGTGTCGCCATCGTGACCGGCGGTTCCCAGGGCATCGGCCGGCAGGTCGCGCAGCGGCTGGCGGCGGACGGCTTCGCGGTGGTGGTCAACTTCGCCACCGGCAAGGTCGCGGCGGAGCAGGTCGTGGCGGCGATCGTCGCCGCCGGTGGGGAGGCCGTCGCGGTGCCGGCCGACGTCGCCGACGAGGTGGCGGTGGCGGAGCTGTTCGACGTCGCCGAGCGGACGTACGGGGGGATCGACGTCGTCGTGCACTCGGCCGGGGTGGCGTCGCACGCCCCGGTGACCGAGCTGGATCTGGCGGAGCTGGACCGGGTGCACCGCGTCAACGTGCGGGGCACCTTCGTGGTCGACCAGCAGGCGGCCCGCCGGATCCGGCCCGGCGGCGCGCTGGTCAACATCTCCAGCACGACGCCCCGGCTGTCCATGCCCGGCTACGCCGCGTACGCCTCCAGCAAGGCGGCGGTGGACGCGATCACGTTGATCCTGGCCCGGGAGCTTCGCGGGCGTGACGTCACGGTGAACGCGGTCGCGCCGGGCGCCACCGGCACGGACCTGTTCCTGGCGGGCAAGGACGAGCAGACGATCGCCGCGATGGCGGCGATGTCGCCGATGGGGCGGCTCGGCGACCCGGCCGACACCGCCGAGGTGGTGGCGTTCCTGGCCGGCCCGGGCCGCTGGATCAACGGTCAGGTGGTGTACGTCAACGGGGGCGCGGCCTGACCGACGGGGCGCGGCGCGAACCGCCCCGGGCCGCGTACCCCATTCCTTCCGACCGGACGGTAGCATTGTGGGGCTGTGCAGGGGATAGGAGGCCACCAATGGCGCGTGCCACGTCCAACCGGCCGGAGTCGACCCGTCGCCGGCAGCGGTGGCCCGACGGCTACGACCCGGAGAACACCCGCAAGTCGTTGATCGCCAGCGCGCTGGAGCTGTTCGAGAAGCGCGGCTTCGACCGCACGTCGGTGCAGGAGATCGCCGACCGGGCCAAGCTCACCAAGGGCGCCTTCTACCACCACTTCGAGAGCAAGGACGACCTGCTGCGCCACATCCAGGAGGAGTACCTGGAGGCGCAGCTCGCCGCGATCGCGAAGATCGAGGCCGGCAGCGACGACCCGAAGGTGCGGGTGGCCGAGCTGATCCGGTTCAGCCTGACCAGCGTCGCCGAGTACCGGGCGCACGTGACGATCTTCTACCAGGAGCGGCGCAACCTCACCGCCGACCTGTTCGCCGAGGTGACCCGCAAGCGGGGCCTGGTGGAGTCGGCCTTCGCCGGGATGATCGCCGACGGCGTCGCCCGGGGGGCGTTCCGCTCCGACGTCGACCCGCGCATCGCCACGTTCGGGCTGGTCGGCATGTGCGCCTGGGCGTACCAGTGGCTCAACGTCGGCGGCCCGCTCAGCGTCGACGAGGTGGCGCGGCAGTTCAGCGCGATGGTGCTGGAGGGCCTCTACGCCTGACCGCCGGACGGGTCAGCCGCCGAGGAGGTGGCGGGCCATCACGATGCGCTGCACCTGGTTGGTGCCCTCGTAGATCTGGGTGATCTTGGCGTCGCGCATCATCCGCTCCAGCGGGAAGTCCCGGGTGTAGCCGTAGCCGCCGAGCAGCTGCACCGCGTCGGTGGTGACCCGCATGGCCACGTCGGAGGCGAAGCACTTCGCCGCCGCGCCGAAGTAGGTCAGGTCCGCCTCGCCGCGTTCGGACCGGCCGGCGGCGGCGTACGTCAACTGGCGGGCCGCCTCCAGCGACATGCCCATGTCGGCGAGCATGAACTGGACGCCCTGGAAGTCGGCGACCGCCCTGCCGAACTGCCGGCGCTGGCGCACGTAGGCCAGCGCGTGGTCGAGCGCGCCCTGCGCGATGCCGAGGGCCTGGGCGGCGATGGTGACCCGGGTGTGGTCCAGCGTCCGCATCGCGGTGGCGAAGCCGGTGCCCGGCGCACCGATGATCCGGTCGGCCGGGATGCGGCAGTCGTCGAAGTAGACCTCGCGGGTCGGCGAGCCCTTGATGCCCAGCTTCCGCTCGGGCGCGCCGAAGCTGATCCCGGGGTCGGTGCGCTCCACCACGAACGCGGAGATGCCCCGGGAGCGCGCGGTCGGGTCGGTGACGGCGAACACCGTGTAGAACTCGCTCAGCCCGGCGTTGGTGATCCACCGCTTGACCCCGTTGAGCACCCAGGTGTCGCCGTCGCGCTCCGCGCGGGTGCGCATGCTCGCCGCGTCGCTGCCGGCCTCCGGCTCGGACAGGCAGTAGGAGAACATGGCCTCGCCCCGGGCCACCGGCGGGAGGTAGCGCTGCTTGAGCTGCTCGTCGGCGGCCAGCAGCAGCGGCATGGTGCCCAGCTTGTTGCCGGCCGGGACGAGGGAGGAGCAGGCGCAGGCGCGGGCGACCTCCTCGATGACGATCGCGGTGGCGAGGGCGTCGGCCCCGGCGCCGCCGTACTCGGCGGGTACGTGCGGGGCGTGGAAGTCGGCGGCGCGCAGCGCGTCGTAGGAGGACTGCGGGAACTGGCCGGTCTCGTCGGCCTCGGCCGCGTGGGGCGCGACCTTGGCGTCGCACACCGCGCGGACGGCCGCCCGCACCTCCGCGTGCTCCTCGGGCAACTGGTACGCCTCGAACACCACGAACCCCCTCGTCGGACAGCCTGTCGCGGCAGAATACCATCCGGTCGGTATGAACTCTGCCCTTGAGTTGCCTCGCCGGTCGTGGTAGATACCTTCCAGTCGGTATGTAGGGGGTCGGGTGACACGCGCCGTACGGGCGGGGATGGACTTCATCTCCGCGCTCGACCGGGGAAGCCTCGGCGGCCTCGCCCGCCTCTGCGCCACCGGCGCGACCTGGTGGGTCGACACCGGCCCGGACCGCCGTGGCGGCGACCCGCAACTGTCCCCCCACGGAAGCGGCCGGTTCCCGCTGCACGGCGTCATGCGGATGGACGACAAGCTCGCGCTGATGCGCCGGCTCGGCCCCACCGCGTTCCCGACCGGTTGCCGGCAGATCCCGCGCCGCGTCGTCGCCGGTGACGACACGTGCGTCATCGAGGTCGAGGGGCACGGCGTGCACGCCAGCGGCGTCGAGTACGCCAACCGGTACGGTTTCGTCTTCGACGTCGACCCCACCGGTGCCGTCGTCTCGGTCCGCGAGTACCTCGACACCGTCCACGCCCAGCAGGTGGTGGGCGGCGGTGCGCCCGTACCCCGAAGCAGCCTCGACCACCCGGTGGCCGGCGACGCGCCCGACCCCGGCGACCCACCGCCGGCCGTGGCGACGGCCGTGGCGATGTGGCCGGCGCTGGCCCGGGGCGACCTCGACACGTTCGGCGGCCTCTTCACCGGCGATGCCACGTGGTGGACCGACACCGGCCGCGACCGCCGCCTCGGTCGCCCGCACCGGCGGGGCGACATCCACGCCAACGGCCCCTTCCACGGGACCGTCACCCTGACCGAGAAGCTCGCGGCCATGCGGGCGCGCCTCGCTGCCGGCGGCTACCGGTCGGCCGCCGTCACGGTGACCCCGCGCCGCTGGATCGCCGACGACACCCTGGTCGCCGTCGAGGCTGTAGGCGACGCCGTCCTCGCCGACGGGGCCCGTTACCAGAACCGCTACCTGTGGATCGTCGACGTCCGGGCCGACGGCATCGGCGAGGTCCGGGAGTACTGCGACACCCTGCACATCGCCGACCTGATGGGCTTCGACGCGGAGGTCGGCCGCCGCACGGGAGAGGAACCCCGATGAGCGCCAGAGTGATCACCGACATCGACGAGGTGCTGACGACCACCCGCGCGGTGCGCCGCCGGATGGACTTCGACCGGCCGGTCGCCCGCGCCGTCGTCGAGGAGTGCCTCCGACTCGCGCAGCAGGCGCCGATGGGCTCCAACCTCGAGGACTGGCGCATCGTCGCCGTCGACGACCCCACCCTCAAACGGAAGCTGTCCGGGCTCTACACCGAGGTCTGGCACCAGACGGTCGAGCGCCCCCTGGCCAGCGGCGAGGCGGCGACCACCACCCGCCTGTCGCCGACCGTCCGCGCCGACCCGCAGGCCCAGGCGCGGCAGGCCCGGGTCCTGCGCGCGGTGAAGTACCTCGTCGACCACCTCGACCGGGTGCCCGTCCTGGTCGTCCTGTGCAGCACCAAGCCGCTGCCGCAGCGGCCGGTCGGCGGCACCGCGTCGGGATACTACGGCTCGATCTTCCCGTTCGCCTGGTCCTTCCAGCTCGCGCTGCGCTCCCGGGGCCTCGGCTCGGTGCTGGCCACCGCCCTGGCCCACAAGGCCAGCGGCGTCCAGGCGGTGCTCGGCCTGCCGGCCGAGTGGCGGCCGATCACCCTGCTCCCCGTCGCCTACACCCGGGGCCTCGACTTCCGCCCCGCCGCCCGCGCCGACCTGGCGGACGTGGCGTTCTGGAACGGACCCGTCGAGCCGGCGGGATCCGCGCCGGCATGAGGGCCGCCCACGTCGTCGAGCCCTGCGCCGACCGCCCCGTCGAGGCCCTCCGCGTCGGCGACCTCGCCGACCCGCAGCCGCCCCCCGGCTGGGTGGGCGTCGACGTCCGGGCCGGCGCGCTCAACATGCACGACATCTGGACGCTGCGCGGCGTCGCCGGCCGCCCCCACGGCGGGCCCCACGTCATCGGCAGCGACGCCGCCGGGGTGGCCGACGGCCGGGACGTCGTCGTCTACCCGGTGCTGCCCACCGCGCCCGACGGCCGCACCGTCACCCACGCGACCCTGCTCCCCGACGCCGGCCACGGCCTCCTCGCCGAGCGCGTCGTCGTGCCGGCGGGCCACCTCGTGCCCAAGCCCGCCGCGTTGAGCTGGGCCGAGGCCGCGTGCCTGCCCACGGCCTGGCTGACCGCGTACCGGATGCTGTTCACCAAGGCCACGGTCGGGCCCGGGCGGGTCGTGCTCGTGCAGGGCGCGGGCGGGGGCGTCGCGACCGCCGCCGTCGGCCTCGCCGTGGCGGCCGGCGCCACCGTCGTCGTCACCTCCCGCTCCCCGGCCAAGCGCGAGCGGGCGCTCGCCCTCGGCGCCGCCGTCGCCCTGGACGTCGGCGACCGCGTGCCGGAGCTCGCCGACGTCGTCGTCGAGACCGTCGGCCCCGCCACCTTCGCGCACTCGGTGCGCTCTACCAGGGCCGGCGGCGTCATCGTCGTGTGCGGCGGGACGAGCGGCTTCACCGCCCAGCTGGACCTGCCGCGCCTGTTCGCCCGGGAGATCACCGTCCACGGGTCGACCATGGGCTCCCTCGACGAGTTCCGGGCCCTCGTCGACTACGTCGACACCCACGGCATCCGGCCCGCCGTCGACAGCGTCGTCGACCTCGCCGACGTCCGCGCCCAGGCCGCCCGGATGCTCGCCAGCACCGCGTTCGGCAAGCTCTGCGTGAGCCTGACATGACCGCCGTCGTCGTCACCCGGCGCGGGCCCGCCCTCTGGGCCCGCATCGACCGCCCGGGCGCGGGCAACGCGTGCGACAGCGCGGTGCTCGCCGGCCTCGAACGGTGGCTCGCCGGTGCGGGCGATCCCGGCGTACGGGCGCTCGTGCTCACCGGGACCGGCCGGAGCTTCTGCGCCGGCGCCGACCTCGCGGAGGCCACCGGCCTGCTCGGCGACCAGCCCGCGCTGCGGGCCTTCCTCGACCGGGGCCGCCGCCTCGTGCGCGCGATCGGGGCGGCCCCGGTGCCCACCGTCGCCGCGGTCAACGGGGCGGCCTTCGGCGGCGGGCTCGAACTGCTGCTGGCCTGCGACGTCGCCGTCGCCGCCGGCAGCGCCCGCCTCGGCGACCGGCACCTCGCCGTCGGCCAGGTCCCCGGCTGGGGATCCAGCGTGCTGCTGCCGCTCGCCGTCGGCCCGGCGCTGGCCCGCCGGCTGCTCGTCACCGGCGAGACGTGGACGGCCGACGAGGCCGCCCGCCGGGGCCTGGTCAGCGAGGCCGTCGCCGACGCCGACCTCGTGCCGCACGTCGACGCGCTGGTGGCCACCATCGCGGCCCGCGACGAGACGGCGGTCCGCCGGATGCTGGGCCTCGCCCGGCCCGCCGTTCCCGACGCGGCCTGGGCGAGGGAGTGGGAGACCCTCGTCGCGCACGTCGCGGACCAGGCGGCGGGCCCGGCCGGCCCGCCAGGGACCCCGTCGTAGCCCACGGCCCTGTCCCGCCGCACCCCTCGACCGACCCGCTTGAACGGAGCGACCCATGCGCACCGCGAAGAAGACGATCGTGAACACCCCGGGCGACCTGCTCGACCTCGTCGGCCAGGACCTGGGCGCGAGCGAGCCCCGGGTGGTGACCCAGGAGCAGATCGACCGGTTCGCCGACGTCACCGGCGACCACCAGTGGATCCACGTCGACGTCGAACGGGCGCGCTCGGGGCCGTTCGGCACGACGGTCGTGCACGGGTTCCTGACCCTGGCGCTCGTCCCGCTCCTGCTCGCGGACATCCTCGAGGTGCGGGAGCACTCGATGGGGGTCAACTACGGCCTGGACCGGGTCCGCTTCGTGCGGCCGTTGCCGCCGGGCGTCGAGATCCAGGGCACGGCGACCCTCGTCTCGGCCCGGCCGATCCCGGCGGCCCAGGACGGCTCGCCCGGCGGCGTGCAGGCCAAGGCGTCGGTGGTCGTGGAGTTCGCCGACCAGTCGCAGCCCTGCTGCGTGGCGGAGATCCTGTTCCGCTACCACGGCTGAGTCCGCTACTGCGGGCGAGTCCCGCGCCGACGCGACCCGCCGGGTCGCGCCGGCGCGGGCACGCCGGTCGGTCGCGCCGGCGCGGGCACGCCGGTCGGTCGCGCCGGCGCGGGCACGCCGGTCGGTCGCGCCGGCGCGGGCACGCCGGTCGGTCGCGCCGGCGCGGGCACGCCGGTCGGTCGCGCCGGCGCGCTCACTCCGGCGCGGCGTCCGACGGGGCGACGAACCGGCCCCGGTAGAACGACAGCGCGGGCACGCCCGTCGGCTTCAGGTGCACGTGGTCGACGTCCAGCAGGACGATCACGTGGTCGCCGCTGGTGATCACCTCGTCGCGGCGGCCGGCGAGGATCGCCGGCGTGCCGGGCAGCAGCGGGACGGCGTCGGGGCCGGGCACCCAGGACACCCCGTCGAGCCGCTGCGCGCCGGACAGACCGGAGGTGGCGAACCGCCGGGCCACGTCCTCCTGGTTCTGGCTGAGGATGTGGATCGCGATGCGGTCGGCCGCCATCAGGACCGGGAAGCTCGACGAGTGGCTGGTGACGCAGAACAACACCTTCGGTGGCCGCAGCGAGACCGAGGTGAACGAGTTCACGGTCAGCGCGGCGACCTCGCCGGCGCCGGTCACGGCGGTCACGGCCGTCACGCCGGTGGGGAAGTGCCCGCACACCTGGCGGAACTCGGCGGAGTCGAACAGGGGCTCGGCCATCATCGGGTCACCGCCGGGTCGCAGGAGTCGGGCGCGGGGCGCAGCCCGCCTTCGAGCTGGATGAGGCACAGCGTGTGTCCGCCGGGGTCCTTGATCAGGTGCAGGCGTCCGTGCGGGCTGTCGACCGGCCCGACGGTCGGGGTGCCGCCCAGGGCGGCGACCCGGGCCAGCGCGTCGTCGAGGTCGGCGACGGCGAAGTAGGTGATCCACTTCGACGGGATGAGGTTGGGCCACTCGTTGTCCAGTTCGAGGACGCCGGCCACCGGGACGTCGTCGAGCATCAGCAGCGTGTACGGCCGGGCCGTCGGCGCGTCTCCGCGCTGGCGGGTGGTGTAGCCGAACAGGGCCCGGTAGTAGGCCACCGCCCGCGCGGGCTCGCCGGTATCCAGCTCGTTCCAGCACAGCGCGCCGACCGAGTTGAGGGCCTGGACGCCGGCGCGCGACTCGCCCTGGTAGAGGCCGAAGGCCGCGCCGAAGGGGTCGACGACCGCCGCGCCGGTGCCGGCCGCGGGCAGGTAGCGCGGGGGCGTGACCAGTTCCCCGCCGAGCGCGACCGCCTGCCGCGTCGATGCCGCGACGTCGTCGACGGCGAAGTAGGTGAGCCAGCCCCGGGGGCGGCCACCGTGCAGGGCGGCGGCGTCGGAGATGCCGGCGACGTCGCGCCCGGCGACGCCGCACATGCGGTAGGTGGTGGCGCCCAGCCGCTCCGCGCGGACCGTCCAGCCGAGCAGGGCGCCGTAGAAGGCCTCGGCCCGCTCGGGATGCGGGGTGCACAGCTCCACCCAGACGGCCTCGCCGGGCCGGAACGGCCGGCTCACCCGGACACCGCCCGCGCGGCGAGGCCGGCGACGATCGTGCGCGCCGACACGTCGTACGCGTGGTCGGGGGCGCCGGTGGCCAGGCTCGACTCGACGACCTCGACCACCGCCCGCAGGGTGCCCCGCGGCAGCGCGAGCAGCGAGTCGACGAGGTCGTCGACCTCGCGGTCGAGGTGGGCGTCGGGGACGACCCGGGCGACCAGGCCCCACGCGTGCAGCTGGGCGGCGGTGGCGGTCGCCGCGCCGGTCAGCAGCTGGTAGGCGTGCGCCCGGGGCAGGGCCCGGGCGATCGTGTGGCCGACCCCGGCGGGCGCGAAGCCGAAGCGGGCCTCCGGCAGCGACAGCCGGGCGTCGGCGGCGGCGACCGGCAGGTGCACGGCGTCGAGCAGGCCCGCGCCGAACCCGATGACGTGGCCCCGGACGGCGGCGACGACGGGCACCGGGAGTCGCCGGATCTCCTCCAGCGCCGCGTCGCTGCCGCGCAGCCGGGCGGA
The DNA here is from genome assembly GCF_000876225.1 of Micromonospora haikouensis. Classification (NCBI taxonomy): domain Bacteria; kingdom Bacillati; phylum Actinomycetota; class Actinomycetes; order Micromonosporales; family Micromonosporaceae; genus Micromonospora; species Micromonospora haikouensis. The sequence continues at coordinate 3,324,922 of NZ_JXSX01000001.1, forward strand.
GACCGCCTCGCGGGTCGCGCCGGCCAGCCCGGCGAAGGACGACGTGTCCCAGCCGCCGCAGAAGTGCCGCCCGGCCATGTCGAGGCGGATCACCACGCAGGTCTCGTCGGCGGCGGCGGCCGTCATGGTGTCGACGAGTTCCCGTAGCGCGGCGTCGCCGACGCAGTTGCCGCGCGCGGCGTTGTCGTAGCGGACGTGCGCCACGCGGCCGTCGTGCCCATGGGTGAGGGTGATGGTCACCGCCGCATCATACATACCGGTCGGTATGAATACAACGCCCCTGGCGGGCGGCCCTTTGACACACGAACGTCACGGACGAGATACCCGCTCGACCCGTTGACTTGATACCGGCTGGTCGGTACTTTGTGGCGAACGTCACCGCCGGCCCAGGCCGAGACATGACGGGTCCATCGCCTCTGAAGGACGCCCATGATGATCACGAAATTCCTGCGCTCCCGGCGGCCCCTCGCCGTGGCCGCCGCCCTTGCCGTCGCGAGTGCCAGCCTCACCGCGTGCGGCGGGTCCGACTCCGATGACGCCCGGTCGTCCGGCTCGGCCACCATCCGGGCGTTGCTCGCCGCCCAGCCGGCGACCCTCGACCCGATCGTCGGCGCGCGCTCCGCCCAGATCGTCTGGGCGACGATGCTGGAGCCCCTGATCAACACCGACAAGGACCTCGCCCCGACCGACACGGGCCTGGTCACGAGCTGGACGCGCACCGACGCGACGACCTGGACCTTCAAGGTCCGGCCCGACATCGCCTTCAGCAACGGCGAGAAGGCCGACGCCGCGGCCGTGGCGAACACCATCACGCTCACCCGCGACGCCGCCGCCTCCCAGCTCAAGTCCTACTTCACCAACGTCACCGCGATCGAGGCGCCCGACGCCACCACCGTCGTGGTCAAGACGAAGACCCCGCAGTACAACATCCCCGACCTGCTCACCACGGTCTACCTGGTGCCGCCGAAGTACTACCAGGAGAAGGGCTCGGAGGGCTTCGCCGCCGCCCCCGTCGGCACCGGCCCGTACGTGTGGGCGGGCGCGAACGCCGGCCGCGACATCTCGGTCAAGAAGAACCCCGACTACTGGGGCACGAAGGCCACCAACGACGGCATCACCTTCACCTGGGCCAACGAGGCCGCGCAGCGCCTCGCGCTGATCCAGAGCAAGAGCGTCGACATCTCCTTCGACCTGCCGCCCGCGCAGGCGAGCGCGGCCAAGAGCGCCGGCGTCGACGTGGTCAGCACCGAGACCGCCATGAAGATCATCGCGTTCCTCGACTCGACGAAGGCGCCCTTCGACGACCCGAAGCTGCGCGAGGCCGCCGCCCTGGCCATCGACCGCGACGCGATCGTCAAGGGCATCTTCGACGGCCAGGCCGTCGCCGACGCCGGGCTGCTCAACGTCAAGCCGGGCCAGCAGCCGTCGCGCAGCGTGACCGCCGACGCCGCCCGGGCGAAGGAACTCGTCGGCTCCGCCGCCCCGGCCGTGCAGATCAGCTACCCGGCGGCCCAGTACACCAACATCGAGGAGGTCGCCCAGGCCGTCGGCGGCAGCCTCGAACAGGCCGGCTTCAAGGTGACGTACGTGCCGCTCGACTACGGCACGCTCGTCAAGCGGATCATCGGCCGCCAGGTGCCCGGCATCTCCATCTTCGCCGGGGTGCCGAACGTCGCCGTGCCGGACTACTTCGTCAGCGGCTTCCTGAAGACGAAGTCGATCACCGGCAACTGCCCGGACCCGAAGATCGACGAACTCGCCCAGCAGGCGCTGGAACAGGACGGCGCCGAGCAGGCCGCCCCGATCTACGACCAGCTCAACACCATCGGCGTCGTGGACAAGCACTGCTACGTGCCGCTGTACCGGCAGGTGTTCAACTACGCGACCGCCCCCGGCGTCTCCGGCGTGGTGTTCGGCCCCCTGAACACCGTGGACTTCACGAAGACGACCCGCTGACGATGACCGAGGCAGTGCGCAAGGGGGTGCCGGGCGAGGCCGCCCGGCACCCCCGCACCCCGGAGACGGACACCCCCGTGCTGGTGGTCGACGACCTCGTCGTCGAGCACCGCGACCGCGGCACCGGCCAGGTCTTCCGCGCCGTCGACCACGTGTCGCTGCGCATCGACGCCGGCGAGAGCGTCGCCGTCGTCGGCGAGTCCGGCTCCGGCAAGACGACGCTCGCGATGGCCGCCACCGCGCTGGGCCCGCGCGGCGGGGGCGACATCCGGCTGCTCGGCCACTCCCTGTCGGAGATCAGCCGTACGCGGCTGCGCCGGCTGCGGCCCGAGGTGCAGGTCGTCTTCCAGGACCCGCACGGCTCCCTCGACCCCCGGCAGTCCGTGCGGTCCGGGCTGCGGGAGCTGCGCACCCTGCAACCCGAGCGCACCTCCTGGATCGGCGACGCCGAGCTGCTCGGCAGCGTCCGGCTCGCCCCCGAGCTGCTCGACCGCTACCCGCACCAGCTCTCCGGGGGCCAGGCCCAGCGGGTCTGCATCGCCCGCGCGCTGCTCATGCGCCCGCGACTCATCGTCGCCGACGAGCCGACCTCCGGCCTCGACGTCTCCGTCCAGGCCGACGTGCTGGCCCTGCTCCGGCAGATCCGCGCCACCACCGGCGCGGCGCTGCTGATGATCAGCCACGACCTCGCCGTCGTCCGCTCGCTCTGCGACGTCGTGCACGTCATGTACCGCGGCCGGGTCGTCGAGTCGGGGCCCTGCGAGCAGGTCTTCGTCACCCCCGAGAACGACTACACCCGCGAGCTGCTCGCCGCCATGCCCGGAGCGCGCTGGAGGTCCCGCCGATGAAGGCCAGCACCGTCCGCCGGGTCGGCAGCCGGCTCGCGTCCCTGTTCGCGTCGCTGCTGATCGCCCTCAGCCTCGCGTTCCTGCTGGGCCGCCTCTCCGGCGACCCCACCGCGACCATCCTCGGGCCGCTGGCGCCGCCGGAGCAGCGCGAGGCGCTGCGCCACGAGCTGGGCCTCGACCTGCCGCTGGTCGTGCAGTACTTCGACTACCTGCGGGGCGTCCTCACCGGCGACCTCGGCCAGTCGCTGCAGTTCTACCAGTCCAACACGTCGATGATCGCCGACCGGCTGCCGTACACGCTGCAACTGGTCGCCGCCGGCATGGGCCTCGCCCTGCTCGTCGGCGTGCCCCTCGGCGTGCTCGCCGCGACCCGCGAGGGCACCTGGTGGGACCGGGCCGCCTCCACCCTCGCCCTGCTCGGGCAGTCCGTGCCCGTCTTCTGGTTCGGCATGATGCTCGTGGTGCTGTTCGCCGTGAAGCTCGGCTGGCTGCCCGCCGGGCAGTCGGGCACCCCGAAGCACCTGATCCTGCCCGCCCTCACCATGTCGGTCTACCCGATGGCGCACATCGCCCGGCTCACCCGCGCCTCGATGAGCGAGGCCCTCGCCGAGCCCTACATCGACTCCGCCCGCGCCCGGGGGCTCGGCAACCGCCGGGTCGTGTGGCGGCACGCGTTCGCCAACGCCATGATGCCGATCCTGACGATCGTCGTGCTGCAGACCGGCATCCTGCTCTCGGGCGCGGTCGCCGTCGAGTACGTCTACTCCTGGCCGGGCCTCGGGCAGCTCGCGCTCCAGGCCATCCAGTTCCGCGACTTCCCGCTCGTGCAGGCGATCGTCGTCTTCGGCGCGTTGGTCTTCGTCCTGCTCAACCTGGTCGTCGACGTCCTGCACTCGATCGTCGACCCGAGGGTGAGGTGACCGGCGTGAGCCAACTCGAACTCGACCCGACCGCCGCGGGGACGCCGCCCCGGCGGCCCGGCCGGCGCGCGCGTACCTCCGTGTTCTGGCTGTCCCTGCCGCTGGCCGTCGTCTCCGTCGGGGTCTTCGTGCTGCCGCTGACCGGGCTGCTCCCGGCGGCCGGCCAGGACCTGGCCGCGACCCGGCAGCCGCCGGCCTTCCTGCCCGGCGGCACCTGGGCGCACCCCCTCGGCACCGACAAGCTCGGCCAGGACGTGCTCACCCAGTTCGTCACGGCCGGCCGCCTGACGATCGTCATCGGCCTGGTCGGCGCGCTCGTCGCCATCGGCCCCGGCACGCTGCTCGGCGTGCTCGCCGGCTACTTCCGGGGCTGGGTCGACCGGGTCATCTCGGTGCTCATCGACGCCCAGCTCGCCCTGCCGTTCATCCTCGTCGCCCTCGCGATCATCGCGAACCGGGGAAGCTCGCTGCCGGTGCTGTTCCTCGTGCTGGCGCTCACCGGCTGGGCCGTGTGCGCCCGTGTCACCCGCTCGGCGACCATGGCGATCCGGGAGCGGCAGTTCGTGTTCGGCCTGCGCGCGGCCGGCGCGTCGGAACCCCGGATCGTCTTCCGGCACATCCTGCCCAACCTGGCCGGCACGACCGTCGCGCTCGGCACCCTCCAGGTGGGCACGGCCATCCTGGTCGAGAGCGCGCTGAGCTTCCTCGGCCTGGGCGTGGTGCCGCCGATGAACAGCTGGGGCTCGATGCTGGCGTCCGGCCAGGACGAGCTGAGCCAGGCGTGGTGGATCGCCTTCTTCCCCGGGCTCGCCATCACGCTGCTGGTGCTGCTGGTGAACCTGCTCGGCGACGCGCTGCTCACCCACCACGACCCCCGGAAGGCGCGCCGATGAGCGTACTGCTGAAGGCCGACGGCCTCGCCGTCACCGCCCGGCTCTCCTCCGGCGACCTGCGCCTGCTCGACGACGTCGACCTGGAGATCCGCCGGGGCCAGATCGTCGGCGTCGTCGGGGAGTCCGGCAGCGGCAAGACCACCCTCGCCCGCTGCGTCGTCGGGCTGCTCGACCGCAACGTCCGCGTCGAGCGCGGCTCCGTCACGCTGGCCGGCGACGTGGTGGTGTCCCCCGGCGTCGACCGCACCGACCGGGTGCGCGGCAGCGCCGTCGGCATGGTCTTCCAGGACGCGTCGCGGTCGCTGAACCCGCTGATGCGGGTCCGCACCCAGCTCGCCGAGGTGCTGCGCCGGCACGTACGCGACATCACCCGGGCCGAGGTGCGCCGCCGCTCGCTGGAGGTGCTGGAGCAGATGCGCATCGCCGACCCGGCCCGCGTCCTCGACAGCTACCCCCACCAGCTCTCCGGCGGCCTGCGCCAGCGGGTCGCCATCGCGCTCGCCGTCGTCACCCGGCCCGCCCTGGTGATCGCCGACGAGTGCACCACCGCCCTGGACGTCACGACGCAGACCAAGGTCGTCGGCCTGTTCCGCACCCTCGTCGACGAGCTCGGCATCGGCCTGCTGTTCGTCACCCACGACCTGATGCTGGCCAGCGACCTCTGCGACCGGATCACCGTGATGAGCGGCGGGCGGGTCGTCGAGGCCGGCGACGCCGCGAGCGTGCTGGACCGGCCGCAGCAGGAGTACACCCGACGGCTCCTCGCCGCCATCCCCTCCTGGACCTGAAGGAGAACCGCGTGGAGCCCGACCAGAACCGCGTGGAGCCGAAGGAGAACCCGCCACCCATGCCCGAGCAGCCCGGCCTCGACGCCTACGCGGCCTACCTCCCGGCGTACGTGCTCGCCGACAACCGACTCGACGCGACCGGGCCGCCCCGGCCCGGCGGCCCGGCCCGGGGCGTCGCCGCGTTCGACGAGGACACCGTCACGATGGCCGTCGAGGCGCTGCGCCCCGTCGCCGCCGCCAGCCCGTCCGGCGCGCAACTGCTGTTCGCCACCACCAACGCCCCGTACGAGGCGAAGACCTCCGCCGGCGTGGTGCACGAGGCCCTCGGGCTCGACCCGGGGATCGGCGCGGTCGACCTGCGCGGGCACCGCAGCGGCGCCACCGCCCTCGACCTCGTCGTCCGGGCCGGCGCGACCGCCGCCCTGGCCGACCTGCGCACCACCCGCCCCGGCGCGCCCGACGAGCTGGCCCAGGGCGACGCCGCCGTCGGCCTCGTCGGCGGCGGGCACGCCGCCGCCGTGCTCCTGGCCCGCGCCGGCCGCACCGCCGAGGTCCTGGAGCGCTGGCGGCTGCCCGGGGAGCGGCACGACCGGGTCTGGGACGAGCGGTTCACCGCCGAGGTCCTCGCCGCCGCCGGCCTCGACGCGGCCCGCCGCGCCCTGGCCGAGGCGTCCCTCGACGCCGTCGACACCGTCGTCGTGTCGTCGTCGAACCCCCGCGCGGCGGCGGCGCTGCGCCGGGCGCTGGGCGGCGACGGCCGGGACGCGACGATCGAGCGGGCCACCGGCTTCACCGGCGTCGCCCACCCCGGGCTGCTGCTCGCCGCCGCGCTCGACGAGGCCCGTCCCGGTCAGACGATCCTGCTGCTGTCGGCCACCGAGGGCGCCGACGCGTTCGTCTTCGCCGTCGGCGACGGGGTACGCGCGGCGCGCGGCGGCCCGTCCGTGCGCGACCAGCTCGCCGCGCGGCAGCCCCTCGGCTACGGCCGCTACCTGCGCTGGCGCGGGCTGCTCGACGTGCAGGGCCCGGCCCGCCCGGCCGCCCCGGCCCCGGCGGCCCCGCCGATGCACCGCCGCGCCGGCTGGAAGTACCGGCTGGAGGGCAGCCGCTGCGGCGCCTGCGGCGCGGTCACCACGCCACCCGGCCGGGTCTGCGCCGCCTGCGGCATCGCCGGGGCGCCCGACGCCACCGGGAAGGTCTCGCTGCGCGAGCGCACCGCCCGGGTCGTGTCGGTGACCCGCGACCACCTGACCACCATGCCGGAGCCGGAGGTCGCGGTCGTCGTCGCCGACGTCGACGGCGGCGGCCGGCTCAGCGCGTACGCGACCGACGTCGCGCCCGCCGACGTCACGGTGGGCATGGCGATGACGCCGACCTTCCGGCGGCTGTGGACCACCGACGCGATCCACAACTACTTCTGGAAGCTCCGCCCGGCACCCCAGGACGCCCCGCCCGGAAAGGACACCACCGATGGCCAGTAGGCGCACGGTCAACGACGTCGCGATCGTCGCGATGGGCTGCACCCCGTTCCGCGACCACTGGCACGCCTCGGCCGACGACCTGCTCGTCGACGCGGTGCGGGAGTGCGTCGGGTCGCTGCCCGCCGTCACCCTCGACGACGTCGACGCGTTCTGGGTCGGCACGCAGGGCTCGGGCCTGTCCGGGCAGACCCTCGCCCGGCCGCTGCGGCTGACCGGCAAGCCCGTCACCCGCGTCGAGAACTACTGCGCCACCGGCTCCGAGGCGTTCCGCAACGCCGCCTACGCCGTCGCGTCCGGGGCGTACGACATGGTCATGGCGACCGGGGTGGAGAAGCTGAAGGACTCCTCCTACTCGGGGCTGTCCGCCGTCTACCCGCCCGCCGACGGCACCGACGTCGACTGGACCGCGCCCGGCGGGTTCTCCCTGCTCGTCCCCGCCTACCAGCGGGCGTACGGGGTGGACGCGCGCGGCATGCGCGACGCCCTGACCCGGGTCGCCGTGAAGAACCACGCCAACGGCGCGCGCAACGAGCGCGCCCAGTTCCGCAAGGCGGTGACCGCCGAGACGGTGGAGAACTCCCCGCGCGTGGCCGGCCCGCTGGGCGTCATGGACTGCTCGGGCGTCTCCGACGGGGCCGCCGCCGCGATCCTCGTGCGCGCCGAGGACGCCCACCGCTACACCGACCGGCCCGTCTACCTGCGGGGGATGGGCTTCGTCGCCGGGTCTGGGGCCGGGCTGGCCACCGACGGGTACGACTTCACCACCTTCCCGGAGGTGGTCGCGGCGGCCCGGCAGGCCTACGAGCAGGCTGGCGTCACGGACCCGGCCACGCAGATCTCCCTGGCCGAGGTGCACGACTGTTTCACACCGACGGAGGTGGTGCTCATGGAGGACCTCGGGTTCTCGGAACGCGGCAAGGCCTGGCGCGACATCCTCGACGGCCGCTACGACCTCGACGGGGCGCTGCCGGTCAACACCGACGGCGGCCTCAAGTCGTTCGGCCACCCGATCGGCGCGACCGGCCTGCGGATGATGTTCGAGTGCTTCACGCAGCTGCGCGGCGAGGCCGGCAGCCGGCAGGTGCCCGACGCCCGGCTGGCGGTCGCGCAGAACCTCGGCGGGCAGCCCGGCTCCTCCGTCGCGTTCGTGGCGGTCCTCGGGAACGAGCGATGAGCGCCCGGGTCACCCTCGACGGCCGGGTCGTCGTCGTCACCGGGGCCGGCAACGGCATCGGCCGGGCCCACGCCCTCAGCCTCGCCGAGCGGGGCGCGGCGGTCGTCGTCAACGACCTCGGCGGCGCGGTCGACGGGTCGGGCTCCTCCGGCGCGGCCGAGCAGGTCGTCGCCGAGATCCGCGCGGCCGGCGGCACCGCCGTCGCCTCGACCGACTCGGTGGCGACCGCCGAGGGCGGCGCGAGCCTCGTGCGCCGCGCCGTGGACGCGTACGGCCGCCTCGACGCCGTCATCCACAACGCCGGCATCCTGCGTGACCGGACGCTGGCCAAGATGGGCGACGACGACGTCACCGCCGTGCTCGACGTGCACCTCGCCGGGGCGTTCCACGTGCTGCGTCCCGCCTGGCCGCACCTGGTCGAGGGCGGCTACGGCCGCATCGTGCTGACCAGCTCGTCGTCCGGGCTGTTCGGCAACTTCGGCCAGGCCAACTACGGCGCGGCGAAGGCCGGACTGATCGGCCTGATGAACGTCCTCGCGCTGGAGGGCGCCCGGCACGGCATCCTGGTCAACGCGATCGCGCCCACTGCGGCGACCCGGATGACCGAGAACCTCCTCGGCGACCTGGCCGACCGGTTCGACCCGCGCCACGTCGCGGCCGTGGCGACGTACCTCGCCTCCGAGCGGTGCCGGATCAACCGGCACATCCTCACCGTCGGCGGCGGCCGGGTCGGCCGGATCTTCCTCGGCGTCACCCCCGGCTGGTACGGCGGGCCCGAGCCGGCCACCCCCGACGACATCGACGGGTCCATCGACGACATCTGCCGGCTCGACGACTTCGTCGTGCCCGACAGCGGCGCCGACGAGGTCACGCTGATCCAGCGGGTCCTGGCCGGGCCGGCCGGACCGGCCTGAGCCGGCGCGGACCAGGATCACACAGAAAGCGAGTCACCATGCCGGTCAGCGAAGTGCACCACGTGGCCATCACCGTCTCCGACGTCGACCGGGCCGCGGACTTCTACGAGCGGGCTCTCGGCTACCGCAGGACGCTGCGCACCGACGTCGGCGGCCCCGGGATCGAGGTGTCGCTGGGCCTGCCCGCCGGCACCACCGGGAAGGTCCAGTACCTGCAGGGGCCCAGCCGCGTCGGCCAGCTCGAACTCATCGAGTGGAACGGCGCGACGACCCGGACGGCGACCGGCGGCCACCTGGAGCTGGGCCCCTTCCTGCTCAGCTTCGAGGTGCCGCTCGACGAGATCCACGAGCTGCACCAGCGGCTGGTCGACCTGGGCGCCGACTGCCTGACCACCCCCAACCGGGTGCTGCTGGAGAACTACGGCCACATCACCGCGTTCGCGGCCCGCGACCTCGACGGCAACCTGCTGGAGTTCGTGTCGCTGCCGTCCCGGGAGGAGATCCTGGCCCGGCGGCGCGACGGCGGCGGCAACTGATGGCCGCCAGCAACGTCACCGGGCACCTGCGCCGGCAGGCGCTGCGCCGCGCCGACCGGGAGGCCCTCGTCGACGGCGACCGCCGGTTCACGTACGCCGCGCTCGACGCCGACGTCGACCGGCACGCGGCGGCGCTGCTGGCCGCCGGCATCACCGCCGACGACCTGGTCGGCGTGCTCGGCCGCAACACCGCCACCTACGTCATCGAGCTGCTCGCGCTCAGCCGCATCGGCGCGATCTCGGTGCCCCTGAACTGGCGGCTGCACGTCAACGAGCAGGCGTACGTCCTCGACCAGGCCGGCGTCACCGGCCTGCTCTACGACGACGACTTCGCCGACGACGCCGCCCGGCTGGCGACCGCGACCGGGCTGCGGACCCTGGTGGCCAACGGCGAACGGGTCGTCGGCGGCGCGCGGCGGCTGGCCGACCTGCTCGCCGGGCAGCCGGCCGGCGTGCGGGTCGCCGACGCCGAGAAGGGCCCCGCCGACGTGCACCGGCTGCTCTACACCTCGGGCACCACGGCCCGGCCCAAGGGGGTCGTGCACACCTACGGCAACCTCGCCGCGAACCACCTCGCACAGGTCCTCGAACTGGAGCTGACCGACGCCGACCGGATCCTGGTCTCCGCGCCGCTGTTCCACGTCAGCGGCCTGGAGGCGCCGGGGCTGGCGACGTTCGTGGCGGGCGCGACGATGGTGCTCACCCCGACGTTCAAGGCGGCGGACATCGCCCGCATCGCCGCCGAGGAACGCATCACCGGCATGGTGCTCGCCGCGCAGATCCTCTTCGGAGTGCTGGACCTGCCCGACCCGCCGGACCTCGCCGCGCTGCGTTACCTGCTCTTCGCCGGGGTCGCGCCGAGCGTGCGCCGGGAGGTGAAGCGCCGCCTGCCCCACGTGCGCCTCGTCGACACGTTCGGCATGACCGAGCTGTGCAACGGCGTCTGCTACCTGGACGCCGCCCACGAGGAGGCGAAGCTGGGCGCGCTCGGCGCGCCGTTCCCCGGCGTGCAGATCCGGATCGTCGACGAGCACTTCCGGCCCGTCGCCCCCGGCGTGGCGGGGGAGATCGTCGTGCGCGGCGAGAAGGTCTCGCCCGGCTACTGGAACGACGACGAGGCCAACCGGCGGACCCGCCGCGACGGCTGGTTCCTCACCGGCGACGTCGGGCGGATCGACGCCGACGGCTACCTGTGGTTCGTCGACCGCCGCGCCGACCTGATCAAGTCCGGCGGGGAGAACATCGCCAGCGCCGAGATCGAACGCGTCCTCGCCCGGCACCCCGACGTCGCCGAGGTCGCCGTCGTCGGCGTCCCCGACCCGCAGTGGGACGAGGTGCCGAAGGCGTTCGTCGTCCTGCGCGACGGCGCGGCCACCGCCGCCGAGGACCTGCGCGGGCACTGCCGGGCCGAACTGGCCCGGTACAAGGTGCCGAAATACGTCGAGATCGTCGCCGCGCTGCCGCGCAACGACTCCGGCAAGGTCCTCAAGACGCTGCTGCGCCAGGGCCCGGGGGTGGCCGGGTGAGCACCGCCAACATCGCCGCGATGCTGGCCGGCAACGCCCGGCGCTTCGCCGACGCCGACGCGCTCGTCTTCGAGGGCCGCCGGTGGACGCACCGGCAGCTCGACGCCGACGTCAACGCCCTGGCCGCGGGCCTGTCGGCCGAGGGGGTACGCCGGGACAGCCGGGTGGCGATCGTGGCGAACAACGTGCCGGAGTTCCTCCTCCTGTCCCTGGCGCTGGCGAAGCTCGGCGCGGTCTTCGTGCCGTTGAACTACCGGCTGACGGCGGGGGAGCTGGCGCGGCTGCTCGCGCACGCGCGGGTCCAGGCGGTCGCGACCGTCCCGGAGTTCGCGGCGTTGACGGAGGCCGCCCTGACCGAAGCCGCGTTGACGGAAGCCGGGCCGACCGAGGCCGCGCTGGCCGAAGCCGGCCTCGCGGGCGTGCGCCGCTTCGCCCTCGAACCGATCGGCGACGGCTGGCTCGACCTGCGGGCGCTGATCGACGCCCACCGGGGGGCCCGGGTCGCCGACGCCGACCTGGACGACGCCGCCCTGCAGCGGATCGTCTACACCTCCGGCACGACCAGCCTGCCCAAGGGCGTCCTGCTCACCCACGGCAACGTGAACATGAACATGCACGCCCAGATCGTGGAGCTGGGGCTGCGCCCCGGCGACCGGATCCTCAACTTCGCCCCGCTCTACCACGTCGGCGGCACCGACCTGCCCGGCTACGGCATCTGGCACGTCGGCGGCACGATGGTGCTGCTGCGGCGCTTCGAGCCGGCGGCCGTGCTGCGGGCGATCGAGGCGGAACGGATCACCGGGATGGTGATGGCGGCGACGATGCTCGACATGCTCCGCCGCGCGACGGGCGTCGCGGCCGACCTGTCCTCGGTGCGCTGGGTCATCTACTCGCAGGTGACCTCGGCGCTGTTCGCCGTGGCGCGGGGGCTGTTCCCCAACGCGCGCCTGATCGAGGGCTACGGCCTCACCGAGACGTGCAGCGGGCTGACCTACCTCGACGCCGCCCACCAGGAGGCCAAGCAGGGCTCGGTCGGCCTGCCGGTGCCGTGGGTCCAGGTGCGGGTGGTCGACCCGGACGGCCGCGACGTGCCGGCCGGCGAGGACGGCGAGGTGGTGGCGCGGGGGCCGAAGGTCAGCCCCGGCTACCTCGACGACCCGGAGGCGACGCGGGCCGCGTTCCGCGACGGCTGGTTCCACACCGGCGACGTCGGGTGCCTCGACGCCGACGGCTACCTCTACATCCGCGACCGGCTCAAGGACATGATCCGCAGCGGCGGGGAGAACATCGCCAGCGCCGAGATCGAGAACGTGCTCGCCGGGCACCCGCTCGTGCTGGCCGCGTCGGTGGTGGGCGCGCCGCACCCCGTGTGGGTGGAGGTGCCGGTGGCGTTCGTGGTCGGCCGGCCGGGGCTTCAGGCCGAGGACCTCATCGCGTACGCCCGGCAGCGGCTCGGCCGGTTCAAGGTGCCGAAGGAGGTCTACCTGGTGGCGGAGCTGCCGACGAACCCGTCGGGGAAGGTGCTCAAGCGGACCCTGCGCCAGCTGCGCGCCGACCTGCGCCCCGACTGGGCGTACGCCGAGTCCGGGCGCGGCTGACGCGCCGGTCGCCGACGCCTAGCGGGCGGCACCGGTCACGTGCCGCAGCAGGGCGAGGGTGTGCATCAGGGAGAAGCGCCGGGTGCCCCGGCCGAGGTCGTCCCACGGCTTGCGCCACGGCATACGCGGCGCGAGCGTCCACGCGTCGGCGCCGTCGCCGGCCAGGTCCCGGACCCGGTCGACCTCGCCCCGGTGGAAGGCCGACAGCTCGTCGGCGCGCGCCGCCACGTCCCGGTAGGGGAACTGGTGGGCGGGGCAGGCGATGGCCGCGCCGAGGTCGCGGATGCGCGCCAGGGAACGGAGCAGGTCGCCGGCCGGGTCGTCGTCGGGCCGGCTCACGATCGCGAGCTGGGTCGGCCCCTCGGCCATCATCGTGTCGCCGGTGAAGACCAGGCCGCGGGCGTCGACGTAGACCGTGTGCCCGTAGGTGTGCCCGGGGGCGGGCACGGCGTGGATGGTCACGTCGCCGAAGCGGAACTCCGTGTCGGCGTCGAGGGCGACGTCGAGCCGCAGCGTCTCGTGGTGCTCGGCGACCGCGACGGCGTCGGCGTACATGCCGTCGACGACGTCGGCCGGCGCGCCGGTGAGGTCGAGGGCGGCGCGGAGCTGGGCGAGGAAGGTGCCGCGGGTGCGGTGCGCGGTGGCGAAGTCGTCGGCGCGTCCCATGACGATCCGCGCCCCGGAGACCTCCCGCAGGCGGGCGGCGAAGCCGACGTGGTCGGGGTGGTTGTGGGTGAGGAGGACGGTCGTGATGGCCTCGACCCGGTGGCCGAGCGACTCGACCGACCGTTGGAACGACGCCCAGCAGGTCGGGTGGTCGTAGCCGGCGTCGACGAGGACCGGGCCGTCGCCGGTGTCGACCAGGTAGACGGTGACGTAGCGCAGGGCGCTGCCGTGCAGGGGGATCGGGATGCCCCAGACGCCGTCGGCGACCTGGACGGGGGCCGGCACCTGGCGGGCGCGGTAGCTGGCGGCGTGTGCGTCGCTCACGGGTATGGACATCGTCGGACGGCTCCCTTACTGTGTGACAACAACATACCGGATGGTCGGAATTTAATTCAAGGAGTCCGATGAGCGAGGAGCGGACGGGGTTTCGGCTGTGGGCCGTCGCCGAACCGGACCTGTGCGCGATCGTGACCGCCGACGATCGGCGGATCTCCTACGGCGAGCTGTTCGCCGAGGTGAACCGGATCTCGCACGGCCTGCGCACCCGGGCGGGCCTCCAGGCCGGCGACACGGTCGCGGCGGTCATGACGAACAGCGCCGGCATGGTGGCGCTGTATCTCGCGGCGATGCAGTCGGGGCTCTACCTCGTGACGCTCAACTACCACCTCACCGCGCCCGAGGTCGGCTACATCCTCGCCGACAGCGGCGCGAAGGTGGTCGTCGGCTCCGCCCGCGTCGAGGACGTGGTGGTCGCCGCCGCCGGGGCCACCCCCGACATCGACGTGTTCGTCGACGGCACGCCCCGCACGGGCCGGGCCCGGCCACTGTCGGCGCTCACCGAGGGCATGCCCGACACGAGCCCGCAGGACACGCCGGCCGGCTCCCTGATGATGTACACCTCGGGCACCACCGGCCGCCCGAAGGGCGTCAAACGGCCGCTCAGCGGCGTCGACGCCGACACCGGGGCGCTGACGTACGTCTGGCTGTTCAAGGAGTTCGGGATGGAACGCCCCGCGTTCGCGTCCTGGCTGGTTTCCGCGCCGATGTACCACTCGGCCAACATCACCCCGGCCATGGGCGCGCTGCACGCCGGCGGCACCCTGGTCCTGATGGACGGCTGGACGCCGGAGGGCTTCCTGCGGCGGGTCCAGGACCAGCGGGTCACCGGCACCAGCATGGTGCCGACGCACTTCTACCGGCTGCTGCAACTGCCCGCCGACGTGCGCGACGCCTACGACGTCTCCACGCTGCGCTACGTGCTGCACGGTGCGGCGCCCTGCCCCCGCGAGGTCAAGCAGCGCATCCTCGACTGGTTCGGCCCCGTCGTCTACGAGTACTACGGCTCGACCGAGGTCGGCACCACCATCGCGCGCCCCCACGAGTGGCTCGCCCACCCCGGCACGGTCGGCCGCCCGGCCTCGATCTCCACGCTGAAGATCCTCGACGAGCTGGGCAACGAGGTGCCCGTCGGGCAGACCGGCATCGTCTACATGCGCCAGGGCGACGACCGGGTCGAATACCACAACGACCCCGGCAAGACCGACGGCGCACGCCGCGACGGCCTGATGACCGTCTGGGACGTCGGCCACGTCGACGCCGACGGCTTCCTCTACGTCACCGGCCGCGCGGCCGAGCTGATCCTCGTCGGCGGCGTCAACGTCTACCCGGCCGAGATCGAGGCCGCGCTGCTCGAACACGACTGGGTCGTCGACGCCGGCGTGGTCGGCGTGCCCGACGAGGAGTTCGGCGAGGTGCCGCAGGCGCACGTCGTGCTGGCCGACACCGCGCCCGACGCCGACGCGGCCGTGGCGGCGTTGCGCGACCACCTCGCGCAGCGGCTGGCCAAGCCGAAGCGCCCGGTGTCGTACGTCGTGCGCGACGCCCTGCCGCGCGACCCGAACGGCAAGCTCTACAAGGCCCGGCTCACGCGCTCCGAGGAGCTCTCGGCGTGAGCGGCATCGACGACGACCCGCTGGGAGGTGGGCATGGACTTCGCTGACAGCGGCACCGACCTGGCGTTCCGGCGCGAGGTCGGCGACTGGCTCGACAAGGCGCTGGCCGACGTGCCCGACCAGGAGGAGCTGTCGCAGGACGAGCGCGAGCACTGGTCGCGGGTGTGGCAGGACCGGCTGTGCGCCGGCGGCTGGGCCGGCCTGTCGTGGCCGACCGCGCACGGCGGCCGGGGCATGGACTCGCTGGCGCAGGCCATCTTCAACGAGGAGGCCGCCGTGCGCGGCGCGCCGTACCCGCTCAACGGGGTCGGCATGATGCTGGCCGGGCCCACGATCATCGCCCACGGCACCGACGAGCAGCAGGCGCGGCACCTGCCCGGGATCCTGCGCGGCGAGACGTACTGGTGCCAGGGCTTCAGCGAGCCCGGCTCCGGCTCCGACCTGGCGAGCCTGCGTACGGCCGCGACCAGGGTCGACGGCGGGTGGCGCGTCAACGGCGCGAAGATCTGGACGTCCAACGCGCACAACGCGTCGAAGTGCCTGCTGCTGGCGCGCACCGACCCCGACGCGCCGAAGCACCGGGGCATCACCTACTTCCTCGCCCCGATGGACGCCTTCACCGTCCGGTCGCTGGAGATGATCAACGGGGACACCGAGTTCAACGAGATGTTCCTCGACGACGTCTTCGTGCCCGACTCCGACGTCCTCGGCGGCGTCGGCAACGGCTGGACCGTCGCGCTCACCACCCTCGCTTTCGAGCGCGGCAGCATGGCGCTGAACCTGTGGGTGTGGGCCCGCCAGGCCGTGGACCGCGTCGTCGACCTCGCGGTCGCGCGCGGGATGACCGACGACGGCGCGTTCCTCGACACCGTGGGCGCGCTGCACTGCGACGCCGAGGCGGTCCGGATCGGGTCGATGCGGATGCTCGGCGAGAGCCGGGCCGGCGGCGTGCCGGGCCCGGAGACGTCGGCGCTCAAGAGCCTGTGGGCGCAGGTCGTGCAGAACGCCAACCGCCTCGCGGTGCAGCTCGACGAGGCCGGCGGCGTGCTGCTCGACGGCGACGGGGCCGCCGCCCGGATGCGCCGCTACCTGCGTGCCCGCGCCCACACCATCGAGGGCGGCACGGAGGAAGTCCAGAAGTCGATCCTCGCGGAGCGGGTGCTGAACCTGCCCCGCTCGCGCTGAGCGGAGTGGCCACATGCGAGCAACCTTCACCCCGGAGCAGCGGGAGATCGGCGACACCGTCGCGGCCCTCGCGGCGGGGGAGAGCGTCCGGGCGCGCGACGCCCTGACGGGCCCGTGGCAGGCCCCGGCCTGCGACGGCCCGCTGCTGCGTGACTTCGGCCTCCTCGGGGTGCCCGAGGCCGCCGGCGGCGTCGGGTCGCACCTGATCGACCTGCTGGTCGCCGTCGAGGCGCTCGGCGAGCGGCTCGTGCCGAGCCGGTTCCCGGCCCACGCGGCGGCCGTCCAGCTGCTCTGCGGCGGCGACCGCCCCGACCCGCTGCCCGACGAGGTGCTCGCCGGCGGCCGGGTGCTCACCTGTGCCGTCGACGTGCCGGGCGGCTCCGGCTGGGCGGACGCGGTGTCGCCCGATCCGCTGGTGCGGACCCTGGTGCCGTACGCGGCGCAGGCCGACGGCCTCGCCGTCCTGGGCCCCGACGGGGTCTGGACCGCCGAGGCGGCCGGGGTCGCCGCACGCGATTCCGTCGACCCGTCGGTGCCGCTGTCGGACGTCACCGTGGCCGCGCCGGGGCGGGTGACGCCCGCCGGTGCGGGTGTGCGGCGCGCCGCGCTGGTGGTGGCCGCCGAGCTGTGCGGGGTCGCGCAGGGCGCGATCGACCTGGCCGCCGAGCAGGCCCGCACCCGCCGGCAGTTCGGGCGGGTGATCGGCTCGTTCCAGGGGGTCGCGTTCCAGCTCGCGGAGGCCGCCACGGCGCGCAAGGCCGCGTGGGACCTGACCCTGTACGCCGCGTGGGCGGTCGACACCGGCCGCCCCGACGCCGGGATCCAGGTGCACGCGGCGAAGGCCGCGGCCGGGCGGGCGGCGGTCTTCGCCGCCGAGCGGTGCATCCAGGTGCACGGCGGGATGGGCATCACGATGGAGGCGGACCCGCACCTGTTCCTGCGCCGGGCGCTCGTGCTCGACGCCCGGTTCGGGCGCGGCTCGTGGCACCGCCGCCGCGCCGGCGAGCTGCGGGTCGGCGCGCGCGCCGGCGAGCCGCCCGTGCCCACCGCAGCGGCCTGACCTGCGCAACCCTTGCAGGCCATCTACCACGGCAGTAACATACCGGCTGGTCGGAATAAACGAGGAGAGGCCGTGAAGTTCGGAATCATGAACCTGTTTCCGGTGAGCGATGGCACATCGGACCACCAGGTGCTGCGGGAGACCCTCGACGAGATCCAGCTGGCCGACGAGCTCGGCTTCGACTCGATCTGGCTGGCCGAGCACCACTTCTCCAAGTACGGCATCCTCGGCAGCCCGGTGAACTTCGGCATGGCCGTCGCCGAGCGGACCCGGCGGATCACCATCGGCACCGCCGTCCTCGTGCTGCCGCTGCACCACCCGCTGCGCCTGGCCGAGGACATCGCCGCCCTCGACGTGCTCAGCGGCGGCCGGGTCCGCATCGGCGTCGGCCGCGGCTACCAGCCCGCCGAGTTCGCCGGCTTCGGCATCCCCCTCGAGGAGTCCAAGCAGCGCTACCAGGAGACCCTGGAGGTCCTGCGGCTGGCGCTGTCGCAGGAGAACTTCTCCTACCACGGCCAGATCTTCCACTACGACAACGTCACGACCTACCCGCGCCCGCACACCCCCGGCGGCCCGCCGATCCTGCAGGGCACCGTCTCCCCGGACAGCTTCCGCGAGCGCGGCGCGGTCGGCGAGTCGATCATCACCTCCCCGAACTTCACGCCGTTGGGCATCATGCAGAAGAACTTCGGCCTCTACCGGCAGAGCATGCGGGAGAACGGGTTCGACATCGCCGACTACGAACTGCCGTTCATGCAGCAGGTCTGGTGCGGCGAGGGCGAGGAGGGCCTGCGGGAGGCCGCCCTGGCCGCGATGAACTACTACAAGTCGGTCGGCAAGGTCATCCCCGGCTCGGAGGAGGCCATCGAGCAGGAACGCTCCTACTACGCGGCCGTCGCGAAGAACATCGAGCTGTTGACCCTGGAGCAGACGCTGACCCACGGCGGCAACTTCGGCTCGGCCCAGCGGGTCATCGAGACCATCGAGATGCTGCGCGAACAGCTCGGCATCAACCACTACATCGGCTGGCTGCGGATCCCGTCGCTGGACCGCCGGGCCGCACTGCGGTCGATGGAGGAGTTCGCCGAGAAGGTCATCCCGCACTTCCGCGCCCAGGAGAAGGCCGACGCCGCCCCGGTCGCCCCGCCCGTCACCGAGGCGGTCGTCGGGTGAGGATCAGCTGCTTCCTCAGCGCCCAGTTCGACCCGTCGGCCTCCGCCGTCGACGGCATCGACGGCGTGCTCGCCCAGGCCGCCGCCGCCGAGGCGGCCGGCTTCCACGCCGTCTACCTCGGCCACCACTACCTGGCCCGGTCGGCGTTCGTCCAGCCGATCCCGCTCGCCGGGTATCTCGCCCGCGCCACCTCGCGGGTCCGCATCGGCTTCGGGGTGCTGCTCGCGCCGCTGCTGAACCCGGTCGCGCTCGCCGAGGACCTCGCGTCCCTCGACGTGCTCTCGCGCGGCCGGCTGACCGTCGGCATCGGTGCCGGCTACCGCAAGCGGGAGACCGCCGCCTTCGGCGTCGCCTGGGACGACCGGCTGCGCCGCCTGCGCGAGTACGTGCCGACGCTGCGGTCGCTGTGGAACGGCGAGACCGTCGACCTCGCCGGCAGCTGGGGAGAGGTCCCCGGCGCGTCCCTGGCGCTGCGCCCGGTGCAGCCCGGCGGCCCGCCGCTGTGGATCGGCGCGTTCGCCGAGCCCGCGATCCGCCGGGCCGCCCGGCTGGACGCCCCGTGGCTCATCGGCCCCAAGGGCAACGACGCCGAACTGGCCCGGCTGCTCGGCATCTACCGCGCCGACCTCGCCGAGCGCGGCTTCGCCCTCGACCGGGAGTACCCGATGACCCGCGAGGCGTTCCTCGGCGACAGCTACGCCGGCGCCGTCGCCGCCGTCCGCCCCCACCTGCAGCGCCAGTACGCGGGCTACAAGTCGTGGGACGACGCCCAGTCCCTCGACCTCGACCGCTACCTCGCCGAGGACTGCCTCGTCGGGTCGGCCGACGAGATCGTCGACAAGCTGCGCCGCTGGGAGACCGACCTCGGCATCACGGAGGTCTCCCTGCGCCACCAGTTCGTCGGCGCCGGCCAGGACGAGGCGATGGAGCAGCTCGCCCGCTTCGGCGCGGAGGTCATCGCGCGCGTCGACACCGCACCGACCGGACGGGAGGCGTCCCGATGAGCGCCGGCAACCTCGCCCGCATCCTCGACCGGCGCTGCGCCGACCGCCCCGACGTCCCGGGTCTGTACGGCGAGGACGGCCGGTCGTGGACGTTCGACCAGATCGACCTGCTCGCCGGCGGGGTCGCCGCCGCGCTGCGCGCCGAGGGCGTCGGCCCCGGCGACCGCGTCGCCTGCTACCTGACCAACGGCCCGGAGATCGTCTTCTTCCTCTTCGGCGCGTGGAAGATCGGCGCGGTCCCGGTCACCGTGAGCAGCCTCTACAACGCCGCCGAACTGGCCGAGTCGGTCGCGAAGACCGACCCGCGCCTGCTGCTCGTCGACGACCGCCGCCCGGACGTGGTCGCCGAGTTCCTCGCCGCCGCCGGGGACGCGCCGCCGGTGCGTAGCGTCGCGGAGCCGCTCGCCGGCGCGGCGGCGCTGCCGTGGCGGCACGAGGCGCGGGTGCCGACGGTCGACGTCGCGCCCGAGGCCGAGGCGTGCATCCTGTTCACCGGGGGCACCACCACCGGGCGGCCGAAGGCCGTCAGCGTCACCCACGGCGGCACCCGCGAGTCGCTCGGGCGGCTGGCCCGGGTCAGCACCGGCACCGACGCCGAGGGCACCGCCGCACCCGACGCCGCCCCCAACCTCATCGCCCTGCCGCTGTTCCACAGCGGCGGCCAGCACTCGCTGCTGTTCGCGTACTTCGTCGGGCGGGCCGCCGTGGTCTGGGAACGCTTCGGCGTCGACCGGCTCGCCGACCTGATGGACCGGTTCGCGTTCGACAACCTCTTCCTGCTGCCCACGATGGTCTTCGACATCGTGCACGCCGAGCGGGACCTGCCGTTCCACGGGGTCAAGTCCGTCCTCGTGGCCGGGCAGGCGATCTCCTGGCCGGTGCGGCGCGCCTTCGAGGAGCGCTACCGGGTGCCGATCCTGGTCAACTACGGCTCGACCGAGGCCGGGCACATCGCCGGCTGGACCGGCCGGGACATGAAGGCCGGCCGGTGGAAGCCCGGTTCGGCCGGCCGGGTCTACCCGGGCGTGGAGCTGGAGATCCGCGACGACGCGGGCGAGGCCCTGCCCACCGGCTCGTCGGGCGAGGTGGTCGTTCGGTCCGCGCTGACCCGGGGGTACGTCGACGACGCCGAGGCGTCCCGTGACCTGGTCCGCGACGGCTGGGTGCACACCGGCGACATCGGCTACGTCGACGCCGACGGCGTCCTGTTCCTCGTCGGCCGCAAGCGCGACATGATCAAGTGCGGCGGTTTCCAGGTGTGGCCCGAGGAGATCGAGGACGTGCTGCGCGAGCACCCGCTCGTGCGCGACGTGCGGGTGCTCGGCCGCCCCGACGACCGGCTGGGCGAGATCCCCGTGGCGCTCGTCGTGCGGGAGGCCGACGACGCGGTCACCGACGCCGGCCTCGCCGACGCCGTCGTCGCGTACGCCCGGGACCGCCTCGCCCACTTCAAGACCCCCCGGCGGGTCGAGTTCGTGCCCGCCCTGGAACGCAGCACCACCGGCAAGACCAGCCGCGCGGCGGCACCCGTGTCGCAGGGAGGGGGAAGCTGATGAGGTTCGGCATCATGGCGTCGCACCAGTACCCGCACGGCGACGACCTGCGCAGACACCTGGACGACCTGTTCGGCACCGTCGAGCTGGCCGCCGAGCTGGGCTACGACTCGGTGTGGACGATCAACCACTTCCAGTCCAACCTGGCCACGCCCCAGCCGATCTCGATGCTGGCCAGCCTCATCCCCCGCTCCGGCGACATGCTGCTCGGCACCGGCATCCTGCTGCTGCCGATGTTCCACCCGGTGCACGTCGCCGAGGAGTTCGCCACCCTCGACCACCTCTCCGGCGGGCGGGTGGTCCTCGGCGTCGGCGCCGGCTACCGCGACAACGAGTTCGCCGCGTTCGGCATCGACCCGGAGACCCGGTTCCGCCGCTTCGACGAGAGCCTGCGGCTCATCCGGGCCCTGTGGACCGGGCAGCCGGTCACCCACGAGGGCGAGTTCTACCCGCAGACCGACGCCACGATCGGGGTGCGTCCCCTCACCCCGGGCGGCCCGCCGATCTGGATCGGCGCGGGCGGCAAGAAGGCCGTCCGCCGGGCGGCCCGCCTCGGCGACGCCTGGTACGCGCCGGGCAACTCCCCGAGCCGCCGCTTCCTGCCCGAGCACCTGGCCGTCTACAACGAGGCCCTGGCCGAGTACGGCCGCGACCCGGCGACCGTGCAGCGGCCCGTCGGCGTCGAGCTGTACTGCGCGCCGACCACCGAGCGGGCCGTCGAGGAGGCGCTGCCCCACGCCCGCGTCGAGTACTCGACGTACGCCGAGTACCCGGCGCTGCGCTGGCAGCGGGACCGGTTCGACGAGCTGGTGCGCAACACCCTGCTGCTGGGCTCCCCGGAGTTCCTCGTCGAACGGATCTCCGCCCTGCGTGACCTGGGCTTCGACCACCTGATCTTCCGTCCCGGGTGGCTGGGCATGCCCACCGAGAAGCTGCGCGCCTCGCTGCGGCTGTTCGCCACCGAAGTGATCCCCGCCTTCCGCACCCCCGCCACCTGAGGAGCCGCCGTGAAGAAGACCGAAGCCGAGCTTCTGGAACACCAGTGGGACGTCGAGAACATGGAGGTCGACCCCGAGGTCCTCGCGAAGTACGTCCGCTACGACGTCGACGAGGAACGGTCCGTCGCGACCATCACCTTCGACCGTCCCGAGCGGCTCAACGCCATCCCCGTCGCCGCGTTCGAGCGGGTCGGCGACCTGGTGCGGGAGGCCGAGACCGACGACCGGGTCAAGGTCATCGTGTTCAAGGGCGAGGGCGAGCACTTCGGCACCGGCGCGGACGCCGCCGAGCTGGGCCACTACATCGGCTACCGCACCGGCACCGACAAGGCGTCGCGGCGGCGGCCGGCGCAGCGGCAGCGCATCCTGCCCGATCGCAACGTGCTCAGCTCCGGCTTCACCCGCCCGATCATCGAGTCGCTGAAGGCGACCATCTGCCAGGTGCAGGGCTACTGCTACGGCGGCCACTTCCAGATCGCGCTGTCGGCCGACATCGTCATCGCCTCCCCGGACGCCCGGTTCACCCACCCCGCGTTCCGCTACCTCGGCCCCGCCCCGCAGGACATGTACCACTGGATCGAGAAGGTCGGCCTGACGACGATGAAGGACGTCATGCTGACCATGCGGGCCATCGGCGCCGAGGAGGGCGAGCGCAAGGGCCTGGTCACCAAGGTCGTCGAGCGCGACGAGCTGCAGAAGTGGGTCGACGACTACGCCGACGCGATCGCGGTCATGCCGCTGGACTCGCTGATGATGGGCAAGTCGATGATGCAGGTGGTCATGGAGGCCCGGGGCAAGGGCCTGGGCGCGATGACCGGCTGGGTCGGGCACGGTTGGGCCACCAACGTCAGCTTCGACGAGGGCGACTGGAACTTCCTCAAGGAGCGCCGCGAAAAGGGCATCGCCCAGGCGCTGGCCGACCGGGACCGGCTGGTCGCGCCCTACTTCCGGCTCAGCGACACCCGGTCCCGGGAAGAGTAGGCGCGCGGCGTGAAGTTCGGCATCCTCCTCGACCACCAGTACGCCCCCGGCGACGACCTGGGCCGGCGCATCGGCGAGACCGTCGAGTACGTCCAGCACGTCCGCGACCTGGGCTACCACTCGGTGTTCGGCATCCACCACTACCTGTCGTCGCTGAGCACGCCGCAGCCGCTGCCGCTGCTGAGCCGGCTCGTCGACCACTCCGGGACCATGCAGCTCGGCACCGGCATCCTCATCCTGCCGCTGGGCCACCCGGTGCACTGGGCCGAGGAGATCGCGACCATCGACCAGATGTCCGGCGGCCGGTTCGTGCTGGGCATCGGCTCCGGCTACCGCGACGTCGAGTTCGCGTCGTTCGGCATCGACCGGCGCACCCGCGTGTCGCGGATGAACGAGGCCCTCGCGGTGATGCAGCGGCTGTGGACGGGGGAGACGGTCCACCACGAGGGCAAGCACTTCGCCCTCGACGGCGTACGCTGCAGCGTCCTGCCCGTGCAGCGCCCGCACCCGCCGGTGTGGGTCGGTGCGAACGGCCCGACGGGCATCGCCCGGATCGCCCGGCAGGGCCTGCCGTGGCTGGCCCCGTCGAACGTGCGCCGCAACTGGGCCGTCGGCAACCTGGCCGACTACCGCGAGCAGCGCCGGGCGGCCGGCTTCGACGAGGACGGCGCGGTGTTCCCGATCCACCGCGACCTGTGCGTCGCGGACTCGGCCGAGGCGGCCTTCGCGGTGGCCGGCGACGCGGTGCGCCGCTCCTACGGCGAGTACGTCCAGTACGGCATGGACTTCTTCGAGTCGCAGTGGGACGCGATCAAGGAGAAGGCGTTGTTCTTCGGCTCGCCCGACGACATCGCCGCGAAGATCCGCGACTTCGCCGACGCCGGCTACAACCACTTCGTCTTCCGCGCCCAGTGGCTCGGCCTGCCCATCGAGCGGTCCATCGAGATCGTCGAGCGGTTCGCCCGCGAGGTCATGCCGAGGTTCCGCCCATGAGGATCGGGCACGTGATCGTCCCCGCCGGGGACCTGGACGCCCAGCTCGCCTTCTACACCACCCTCGGGCTGACGGTGCGGTTCCGCGACGGCGACCGGTACGCCGCCCTCACCGACGGCACCGTCACCCTCGGCCTCGCCGACGCCACCCAGCAGCCCGTCGCCGGGCGGACCCTGCTCAGCGTGCAGGTCGACGACCTGGACGCCTGCCTGGCCGGGCTGGTGGCGGCCGGCGCCACGGCCGGGGCCCCCCAGACCGGCCCGCACGAGCGGCGGGCGGTGGTCGTCGACCCCTGCGGCAACCCGCTCGTCGTCTACGAAAGGAACCCGGCATGACCGTCAGCGACGCGCTTCGCGGCCGTACCGTCGCCGTGCTCGGCGGCACCGGCCCGCAGGGGCGCGGCCTCGCCCGCCGCTTCGCCGCGGCCGGGCTCGACGTGGTGCTCGGCTCGCGGGACGCCGCACGCGCGGAGAGCACCGCCGCGGCGCTGCCCGGCCGGGTCCGGGGCGCGGCGAACGCCGACGCGGCGGCGGCCGGCGACATCGTCGTGGTCGCCGTCCCGTGGGACGGCCACGCCGAGCTGCTCACCGAGCTGGCCCCGGCGCTGGCCGGCAAGGTCGTGGTCGACTGCGTCAACCCGCTGGGCTTCGACCGGCAGGGCGCCTTCGCCCTCCCCGTCGCCGAGGGCTCGGCGGCCCAGCAGGCGGCGGCCATCCTCACCGGATCGACCGTCGTCGGCGCGTTCCACCACGTCTCCGCCGTGCTGCTGGAGGATCCCGACCTCGACACCGTCGACACCGACGTGCTCGTGCTCGGCGACGACCGCGAGGCCACCGACCTCGTCCAGGACCTCGCGGCCGTCATCCCCGGCGTGCGCGGCGTCTACGGGGGGCGGCTGCGCAACGCGCACCAGGTGGAGGCGTTCACCGCCAACCTCATCTCGGTCAACCGCCGCTACCGGGCGCACGCCGGCCTGCGCGTCACCGACGTGTGAGCCTGCGGGCACCGGCTCAGCCGGCCGGCCTCGCCGGGCGGTTCGCCCGCACGCTCCACCGTCCCTCGACGCGGGTGAGCCGGACGGGATGGTCGAAGCACTTGCTGACCTGGTCGCTGGTGAGGACCTCGTCGGCGGGCCCCGCCGCCAGGCAGCGCCCGTCCCGCAGCAGCAGCACGTGGGTCGTCCCGGGAGGAAGCTCCTCCAGGTGGTGGGTGACCAGGACGGACGCGAGCCGCGGGTAGGCGTGTTGCAGCTCGTCGAGCCGCTCGATGAGCTGTTCCCGGCCGGCGACGTCGAGACCGGTCGCGGGCTCGTCGAGCAGCAGGAGCCGCGGACTGGGCATCAGCGCGCGGGCGATGAGCGCGCGGCCCCGTTCCCCCTGCGACAGGGTCGGCCACCGCGCGCCGTGGCGTTCGCCGAGGCCGAGCAGTCCGATCAGCCGGTCGGCCTGCGTGGCCTGCTCGGGTGTCGGCGCCCAGCGGGGAACGCGCTCGACGGTGTTGGTCAGCCCGGTCAGCACGACGTCGTGCACCGTGAGGGGCGAGCGCAGGTCGTGCCGCGGGTCGACGTGGCCGACGTGGGACCGCAACTCGCGCATGTCGACCCGCCCCAGCCGGTGGCCCAGCACCTCGACGGTGCCCCGGGTGGGGTGCGTGACGGCACCGAGAAGACTGAGCAGCGTGCTCTTGCCCGCCCCGTTGGGGCCGAGCAGCGCCCAGTGCTCGCCGGCCCGCACCGTCAGCGACACGTCGTACAGGATCGGTCTGCCGTCGCGGACGACGGTCGCGTCCGTCACGCGCAGCACCGGGGGCGCGGTCACGAGGAGGCCCGCCCGCGGCGGCGGCCGAGCTGACGAGGTTCGTGCGGCGGCACCCGGGTACGGTAACCCAGCCGCGCAGGGCGGCCGGCACCGACGTCCACGGTGACCGCCGTCGCCGGGATGCGGACGGACCTTTTTGCGGCGCGTCATGACGACTCACCGGGAAGCGCCCGTGAAGTGACAGTTGCGGGGCGGTGGGCAACCGCGGCCGACGGCATGTACGCATCGTCATTCGTCTATTACGATCGGTGCTCCGGCCGTCCGGTGGAACGGGGTCGTCGTGATTGCACCGCGCGCACCGGCATTCGCCGCCGCCGCCCCGCTGCGGGCCGTCGAGCTCGACGACGTCGCGGGCCGCCCCCAGGTCGTCGCGTGGGACCGCGCCACCGGGCAGCGTCGGGTGCTGACCCGGGCGCGGCACGGGGTGGACGCCTGCGACCTGGAGCCGGACGGCGGCCACGTCTGGTGGTTCGACGCCGACCCGGACGGCGTCGGAGCCTGGCACCGCCAGCCGTTCGACGGTGGACCGGCCGCGCCCGCGCTGACCGGGCTGCCCCGCGGCCGGCCATACGGCATCGCCTTCGACCACGCCGGCACGCTGGCGGTCGTCTGCGTCGGGGGCGACGCGGAGTCCCGGTACCACCTCGGCACGCCCGGCGGACCGGCCCGCCCGCTGGCGACCGTGGCCGGCTACGCGCCGCTGGTGGACCTGAGCCCCGACGGCACCCTGCTCGCCCTCGCCGGCCGACCGGACGGGCCGGCCGCCGTCACGGTGGTCCGCCGCACCGACGGCCACACCGAGGCCCTCGCCGGCGGCCCGCACCGCCGGGTGTGGGCCCTGGAGTTCCGCCCCGACCCGGCCGGCGACGCGGAGCTGCTGCTGGTCGTGGAGGCGGGCGGGCACTACACCGTCGGCACCTGGCGGCCGGGCCGGGACGTCCGGCTGCACGAGCGGTTGGCGTTCGACACGGAGATCACCGCGCACTGGCACGTCGACGGCCGACGGGTGCTGGTCCAACAGGACCGGGCGGGACGCAGCCGGCTGCTCCTGGCCGACCTCGACGGCGGCGAGCCGGCCGTCCTGCCCACCCCGCCGGGGACCATCCTGGAGCTGACCTGCGCCCCCGAGGGCACGATCCACTACGTGTGGAGCCGGGAGGCGACGCCGCCGCGCCGGCTCGTCGTCGACCCGGCCGCCGACCCCCGTCCGACGCCCGGCCCGCCCGCCGCGCCGGGCCGCCGCGAGGTGTGGACACCCCAGCCGTACGGCCGGATCCACAGCTTCCTGGCCACCCCGCCCGGCCCAGGCCCGTGGCCGACGATCCACCTGCTGCACGGCGGGCCGTTCCTGCACGACCGGGACAGCTACGACCCCCGGGTGGAACTGCTCACCGGGGCCGGCTACGCCGTCGTGCGCACCAACTACCGGGGATCCACCGGCTACGGCCCGCGCTGGCGGCACGACTTCGGCCACCGGGTCGGCCTGGCCCAGCTGGAGGACCTCGACGCCGTACGCCGGCACCTGGTCGACCTCGGCGTGGCGCAGCCGGGGCGGATCGGGCTGTGCGGCTACTCCTGGGGCGGCTACCTGGTGCTGCTCGCGCTGGGCGTCGCCCCCGACGACTGGGCGGTCGGGCTGGCGGTCTCCCCGGTGGCCGACTACGCGACCGCGCACCGCGCCACGCTGCCCGCCGTGCGCGAGGCGGACGAGGAACTCTTCGGCGGCACCCCCGCCGAGGTCCCCGACCGGTACCGGGCCGCCGACCCGATGACGTACCTGGACCGGGTGCGCGGGCCGCTGTTCGTCGCCGCCGCCACCGACGACGAGCGGTGCCCGGCGGAAGCCGTCGGCCGGTACGTGGCCGCGCTGCGCGACCGCGCGGTGCCGCACGAGGTGCTCTGGACCACCGGCGGCCACCACGGCGACGCCGCCGGACAGTCGGCCGTCTTCGCCGCCCTGCTCCGCTACGCCACCGCGGTGCTCCCCCCGTACGGGCCGCCCCCGGCGGCCCCCAGTCAGGACCACCGCGACCGGCGGGGTCCGAACCCCGACCGACCGGAGGGAGGTGAATGCAATGAAGCGACGCACTGTGCGGCACGACCCGATCAGCACGGGCGAGCGGGACCGTGGCGCCGTCATCGTCAAGATGCTCCTCGATCTTGACCGGGCGGTCCCGGCCGCGCGACCCCAGGTGACCGAGGCGCCGCCGGCCGGCAAGTGACCCGGCCGCGGTGACGCACGTCCACGACGTCGTTCCGGGGCGCCGCCGCGAGGCCCCGGAACGATGCCCAGCCCGCCCGAGAGGAGACCGGCGATGAAGGTCGTCCTGGTGCACATGCCGTGGGGATCGCTCGACGTCCCGTCGCTCGCCCTGGGCATCCTGCGTACCGCCGCCGGCGCCGCCGGCCACGACGTGCGGGTCCGCCACGCGAACCTCGACTTCGTCGACTGGGCGGTGGACCGGCTCACCTTCGGCCTGGCCGACTACCAGTACTTCTCCGAGACCTCCTACTTCCAGGGCGCCGGGGACTGGGTGTTCGCCGGTGCCCTCTACGGGCGGCGGCGCGACTTCGGGCCGTTGCACCGGCTGCTGGCCGACGCGGGGGCGAGCCGGGCCGAGGTCGCCATGACCGCCGCGCTGCACGAGCTGGTGCCGGAGTTCGTGGCGACCCTGGTCGCCGAGCTGGACGCCGCCGCGCCCGACGTCGTCGGGTTCACCAGCACCTTCCAGCAGAACACCGCCAGCCTGGCCGCCGCCCGGCTGCTCAAGCAGCGCAGGCCCGCCGTGCGGACCGTCCTCGGCGGGGCCAACTGCGACGGGGCGCAGGGCGCGGCGCTGCACCGCAACTTCCCGTTCCTCGACTTCGTCGTGCGCGGCGAGGGGGAGGCGGCCTTCCCCGCGCTGCTCGACGCGCTCGACGCCGCACCGGTCACCGGCGGCGGCGACCCGCGTCCCGGTGGCGGCGACCCGCGTCCCGGTGGCGGCGACCCGCGTCCCGGCGGTGGCCCTGCCGGCGGTCTCGCGGACGTCCCCGGGCTGTGCTGGCGGGACCCCACGGGCGTCGCGCGGGCCAACCCCATGTCGGCGCGACCGCTGCCGCCGGGCCGGATCGTCGCCCCCGACTACACGGGCTTCGTCGAACGCCTCGACGCCTCGGCGGCGGCCGAGTGGGTGGCCCCGAAGCTCGTCGTCGAGGGCTCCCGGGGCTGCTGGTGGGGCGAGAAGCACCACTGCACCTTCTGCGGCCTCAACGGCTCGTCGATGCAGTTCCGCAGCAAGAGCCCGGGGCGCTTCCTCGACGAGGTGCTGGACCTGGCCCGCCGGCACCAGCTGCTCGACTTCATCGTGGTCGACAACATCCTGGACATGGCGTACTTCGACTCGGTGCTGCTGCGGCTGGCCGAATCCGACTACGACGTCCGCCTGCACTTCGAGGTCAAGGCCAACCTGCGCCGGCAGCACTTCCAACGGCTCGCCGAGGCCGGGGCGGTGCAGGTCCAGCCCGGGGTGGAGAACCTCAGCACCCACGTACTGCGGCTGATGGACAAGGGCGTGACCGGCTGCCAGAACGTCCGCGCGCTGCGCGAGGCCCAGAGCGCCGGGGTGACGACGAGCTGGAACTACCTCTACGGCTTCCCCGGCGAGACCGCCGAGGACTACACCGACGTCGTCGCACAGCTGCCGGCGCTGCACCACCTCGACCCGCCGATGGGCGCGGCGCGCATCGCCATCGAGCGGTTCAGCCCCTACTTCAACCAGCCGGAGCTGGGCTTCCCGGTGCTGGAGCCCGCCCCGCAGTACCGGGAGATCTACGACCTGCCCGCTGCCGAGCTGGCCGACCTGGCGTACATCTTCACCACCGTGGCCCGGGGCATCGGCCGGGCCGAGGCGGCGGCCCTGGACGCGGCGATCGACCGGTGGCGGACCGAGTACCCGGTCAGCCGGCTCACCTACCAGGAGATCGACGACCGGGTCGTGCTGGTCAGCCGCCGCGCCGCGTACGACTGGTCGGTGCGCGAGCTGGCCACACCGGCCGAGGTGGCGCTGTTCCGGCTGCTGGCGCAGCCCCGCACGGACGCCACCCTGGCGGCCCGCGTCCCCGGCGGGGCGGCGACGGTCCGGCCGCTGCTCGACCGGTGGTCGGAGCTGGGCATCGTGTTCCACGAGGGAGGCTGCTGGGTGCACACCGCCGTCGAGTCGCACAACCAGGTGCTGGCCCGGGTCGACCACCAGCGGGCCGCCGCGGACGCCGCCGCGCGCGCCGGACAGGACCGCCATGTCGTCGCCGCAGGTTGACTTCGGCGCGACCGTGGTCGAGGTCGAGCTGTCCCGCGACTACGACCCGGCCGCCGCGCGGCTGCCCGGGATGGCGCTCGGCACGCACCGGCTGGCCGGGCCGTGCGGGGGGACGGTGGCCGGCTGGTACGCCGCCGGCGCGCGGCACGCGCGGCTGGCCCACCCGGTGGACCTGTGCGCCGACGCCGACGCCCGCGCGGCGCGGTCCCTCCTGCTGATCCGGGAGCTGACCGCCCGGGGGATCGCGGTGGACTGGACGGCGCGCTGCCGGGACGGCTGTCACGGCGGCGACCTGTTCACCCACCTGTGCCCACCGTCCCGCCTCGACGGGGACGCCACCGGCACGGTCGCGGCCCGCTGGCGGGCGGCGTTCTTCCTCGGCCGCTGCGTCTACCGGCGCGGCCCCGGCTTCGTGGAGGTCCGCGACCGGCGCTCCGGCGCCCTGGAGGTGGTGACGATCGACGAGCCGGGCCACCTGGCGGCGATCGCGACGCTGGCCGAGGGCGTCGCGGCGACGGCGGTGCCGGCCGACGTGCGCCGGGACCTCGTCGGAGCGCACCTGGTCGCCGAGCAGGCCGGCCACCTGTGGTGGCTGCCGACCCGCGCCCACCGCTGGCCCTTCCCCGCCCTGATCGTCTAGCACCGCCCGAGCGCCACCGAAGAGGAGACCCATGACCGCCGCCGAGGACGGGCCGACGCCGCCACGACAGGCCCCGTTCGTCGTCGACCCGTACCCGACGCTGGCCCGGATCCGGGCCAACGGCCCGGTGTCGATCCTGCACAGCGACGAGGGGCTGCCCATGTGGGTCGTCGCCCGCTACCGCGACGTGCGCGCGGCGCTGGCCGACCCGAGGTTCGGCCAGGACGCCCGGCGGGCGCAGGAACTGGCCGACCGCCGGGTGGCGGGGGTGACGCTCGGCGGCGACATGGTCCACATGCTCAACAGCGACCCGCCCGACCACACCCGGCTGCGCCGGCTGATCCACGGGTTCTTCACCGCCCGCCGGGTGGCGGCCATGCGTCCGCTGGTGCAGCGGATCACCACCGCCCTGCTCGACGAACTGGCCGACCGCGACACCGTCGACCTGGTGGCGGACTTCGCGTTCCCGCTGCCCATGCTGGTCATCTGCGAGCTGATCGGCTTCCCGCCCGAGGAACGGGCCGCCTACCGGAGCTGGTCGACGGCGATCCTGACCCACGGCGACGACCCGGCGGCGTTCGGCCGGGCGCTGCGGGAGCTGACCGAGCACATCGCCGTCGTGCTGCGGCGGCGGCGCACCGACCCGCGCGACGACCTGCTGACCCTCCTGCTCGCCGCCCGCGACCAGGGGCAGCTCACCGACGACGAGATCGTGGGCATGGTGTTCCTGCTGCTCATCGGGGGCCACGAGACGACCGTCAACCTGCTCGGCACGGCCACCCTGGCGCTGCTGCGCCACCCCGACCAGCACGCCTGGCTGCGGCGCAACCGGGCCGCGCTGCCCGCGGCGGTCGACGAGTTCCTCCGGTACGAGTCGCCGGTGAGCATGGCGACCCTGCGGTTCACCACCGCGCCGGTGGACGTCGACGGGGTCGAGATCCCCGCCGGGGAGCTGGTGCTGGTGTCCCTCGGCGGGGCGAACCGCGACCCCGACCGGTTCCCCGACGCCGACCGGCTGCTGCTCGACCGGGGCGACGCCGGGCACCTCGCCTTCGGCCACGGGACGCACCGCTGCCTCGGCGCGTTCCTCGGCAAGCTGGAGGGCGAGGTGGCGCTGGCCGGGCTGCTGGACCACTTCCCTGCGCTGGCCCTGGCCGGCACGGAGACGGACCTGCGCTGGCGCAACACGATCATGCTGCGGGGGCTGGAGTCGCTGCCGGTGGCGCCCCGTGGCTGACACCACCGCCACCCGGACCCCCCGCCGCCGGCCGCGGCTGAGCCTGGCGCCGCTGCGGTCCCGCGACTACCGGCTGCTCTTCGTCGCCGAGTCGGTGTCGGTCTTCGGCGACGCCTTCCACGCCGTCGCGCTGCCCTTCCTCGTCTACCAGGTCGGCGGGGGTGCCCGTGAACTCGGGCTGCTGGTCGCCGGCTACGGCCTGTGCCGGCTCGCGACCACCCCGCTGGGCGGGATCCTCGCCGACCGGGTCGGCCCCTGGCAGGTGATGCTGGTCTCCGACCTGCTCCGGCTGGCGGCCACGGCCCCGATCGCGGTGGCCGCCGTCGCCGGTGACCCGGGCCTCGTCCTGATCGGGGTGCTGGTCGCCGTCGCCGGCCTGGGGGCCGGCCTGTTCCAGCCGGCCGCCTACGCCATCACGCCCCGGTTGCTGCCGGCCGAGCAGTTGCAGGCCGGCAACGCGCTGCACAGCACCGCCGGCTTCGCCGCCGGGCTGGTCGGGCCCGGGGTGGCCGGGCTCGTCGTCGTGCTGCTCTCGCCGGGCGTCGCGTTCGGCGTCGACGCGCTGACCTTCGCGGTGTCGGCGGCCTGCCTCGCCGTCATCGGGGCGCACCACCGGCGGGCCGCGCCGGCCGCCGCCCCGCCCGCCGGTGGCGCGGCGTCGCCGCCCCGGCTGACGTTCTGGCAGCTGCTGCGCGGGTCGCCGCTGCTGCGTACCGTGCTGGTGGTGACCGCCGCGGCCAACCTGACCGTCGGCGGGATGGTCCGGGTGGGCCTGCCCTCGCTGGCCAGCGCCGACCTGTCCGCCGGGGCCGAGGGCTTCGGCGGCCTGCTGGCCGCGTTCACCGGCGGCTCGCTGGCCGGCGGGTTCTTCACCGCCGGGCTGACCGGGATCCGCCGGCGCGGCGCCACGGCCATGCTCGCCGGCCTGGTGCTGGCCGGGGCGGTGGCCCTCGTGCCGTTCACCGGGTATGCCGGTGCCCTCGTCGCGCTGGCCGTGGCCGGGGTCGCCAGCACCGTGACCAACGTCCTGGTGATCACCGTCGTCCAGCAGCACACCGCCCCCCACCTGCTCGGCCGGGTGATGAGCGCCATCCTCCTCGCCGCGCTGGGGCTGTTCCCGCTCTCCGGCGCGGCAGCGGGGCTGGTCGTGGACGCGTACGGCAGCCCGGTGCTGTTCCTGGCCACGGCCGCGACGTTGGGGGCCGCCTTCGGCTTCGGCCTGTCCCGCCGGGTGCTGCGCGACGGCTGAGGCGTCCCCGCGCCCGGCCCGGTCCCCGCGACGGGGCCGGGCCGGGGCGGTTGCCCGGCCCGGCCGTCGCGGCCGTCAGCCCGCGGCGCGCACGTCGAGGGCGGCGACCGACGGGTGGGCGACACCCGCGTCGTCGTCGATCGCCACGGCGAGCCCACCCGTGGACCGCGGCCCGGCCGGCGTCGCCACCCGCAGGGCGGGGCCGCCGTCGACCCGGGCGACGGTCTCGCCGTCGCGCACCGTCACCGCCACCCGGTGGGTGGCGGCCGGGTCCAGGGCCGCCTCGGCGACCACCCGGTCGCCGCGCAGCAGCGCCACCCGGCCGTGCCCGACGCGCACCGAGACCGGGTCGTCGCTGTCCACCCGGACCGTCAGGGTGACGGTGCCGCCGTCGGCCCGCAGGCCGCGCAGCGCCGCGTCGGCGGTGTAGTCGGTCCAGTCCGCGCTGGCGTAGGCGAGCAGCGTGCCGTAGGCGCGGCGCGGGCTGGCGGCGGTGAACCGGCCGGCGGTCAACGACGACAGGTCCGTCATCGGCTCGCCCTGCTGGTCGCGCCAGTCCCAGGGGTTCGTGAACGGGGCGCTCACCCGCGCGGGCACGGCCGTCCGCTCGACCACCGCGCTGACCAGCTCGGCGGCGCTCGTCGTGGCGTACACCTCGGCCCGCTCGACCTGGCCGCCGGCCGCGGACCGGCGGCTGCTCGGCTCGGGCCCCCGCGACTTGTTGGTCAGCGCGCCGGCGAACCGCCCGGCGACCAGCTCGCGGCTGAAATCGGCCGCCGCCGGGTCGGTCACGGCGTCGCCGACCTCGGAGAACGGGTACGCGAACAACTGCGGCCGGGGCAGGTCGTGGGCGGCGAACGCGGCGAACATCGCGTCGAGGTCGGCGGTGAGCCGCTGCCGGTAGGCGGCCAGGCTCTCCTGCGCCTCCGCGGCCGGGTCCCACCGCCGGTGGGTCAGCGGCGAGCCCAGTCGACCCGGCCCGGTCTGCACCCGGGTGTGCAGGTCGTGGGTGTGCGCCTGGAAGTCCCACCGGCCGGAACGGGCCATCCGGGCGATCTCCGCCCAGCTCAGGTAGTACGGCCGGTGCTCGCCCACCTGCCCGGTGATCAGGTAGGAGGCGGCCACCATGTCGTGCCGGGCGAGGATCCGGTCGGCGTACGCCCACAGGCCCCGGGTGCCGTCGTCGAAGGTCAGGTAGACCGAGCGTTCCGGCACCGCGCCGCCGCGCAGGTAGTCGACGTACTGCGCCGAGGAGATCGACCGGTAGCCGGCCGCCTGCAGGGCGGTGAGCTGCGCGTCGAACTCCTCCGGGCTGACCACGTAGTGCTCCCGGCCGCCCGGCTCGGTCGCGGCCGGGTCGTCGCCGTGCGGCCGGATGTCGTGGTAGGCCACCACCACCGGCGCGGCCCGCTGCGGCAGCCGACCGGCCAGCTCCGTGAACCGGCGCAGGTCGGCCGGGTCGAGCCGGGTCACGGCGGTGTCCCGCTGCGCGCCGACGTGCCGCCGCAGGTCGGCCAGGTACCAGGAGACCCCGAACGGCGTCGCCACCACCAGCAGGGTGACCAGCGAGAGCAGCGCCCCCAGCGGGCGCGGCCACCAGCGCGTCACCGCAGCACCTCCCCACGGGTGAACACCACGACGTAGAGCGCCACCAGCGCCGCGGCACCGGCGAGGGTGAGCGCCACCCGGGCCAGCCTGGCGAGCAGCCGCCGGCCCGCGTTCACACCGCGCTCCGCGACCAGACGCCGCGCCGGATCGTGCCCACCGAGTAGGGCAGCAGCCAGGACAGCACCGTGGCGGAGAGCACGCTCATCAGCGGCCGGTACGCCCAGCGCGGGTCGCCCGGGTTGTCCAGCCGGTAGGCCAGCCCCCAGAAGGTGCCCTTGAGCAGCACCCCGCACAGGTAGAGCAGCGGCACCGCCCACCAGCCGCGCAGCGGGGCCCACACCAGGTGGGCGAAGGCCATCACCGGGGCGACCGCGACCCACAGCGCGTGCCCGTAGTAGAGCGCCGCCGGGCCGGGCCCGCGCCGCCACATGAACGTGCCGGTGAAGAAGAGGTTGCGCACGTAGCTCTTCTTCCAGCGGGTCTGCTGGCGCAGGAACGGGCGCGGTCGCGCCGGCACCGTCGTCCAGACCCGCGCGGAGCGGACGTACCCGACCCGCCAGGCCCGGGGCGGGTGGTCCTCGTCGCGGACGAACGGCGAGTCGGCGAAGCGCCGCTTGAGGCGTACGCCGATCCAGCGCTGCCCGAGGACGTAGCCGGTGAGCTGCCGGTCGGTGGCGAAGCGGAACTCGCCGCCGAGGAACCGGTCCGCCGCCCAGGCCGGCAGGTAGTTGATCACGGCCTCCCGCCGGAACACCGCCAGCGGGCCGGAGACGCAGGTCACCGCCCCGAACGACGCCTCGGCGGCCTTGGCCACCCGGAACTGGCCCTCGTACCAGACGTCCTGCACCCGGGTGAGCAGCGACTCGTCGGGGTTGAGCGCGCGGGCGTGCCCGCTGACCGCGCCCAGGTCCGGCTGGCGCAGCAGGGCCTCGACGCAGCGGCGCAGCGCGTCCGGGGCCAGGACGCAGTCGGAGTCGGTGAAGGCGAGCACGTCGCCGGTGGCGTGCCGGGCGCCGTGCACCAGCGCCCGCTTCTTGCCGACGTTGCGGGGCAGGTGCAGCACGGTGACGGGGAGTTCGGCGGCGAGCCGGTCCAGCACCTCGGCGGTGCCGTCGGTGGAGCCGTCGTCGACCACGATCACCTGCAACGGCCGGTGGTCGCTGCCGGTCATCGACCGTACGCACGCCTCGATCCCGTCGACCTCGTCCTTGACCGCCACCAGCAGGCTGACCCGGGGGGCCGGGGGCAGCGGCGGGAACGTGGCCGCGTGCCGGGGGTGCGGCGGGGCCTCGCTGGGGTCCTCGTAGCGGGCGTAGGCCAGGTAGAACACGGCGACGGTGGCGGTGAGCACGGCGAAGCCGTAGTACGCCGCCAGCGGCGCGTACGGCAACTGGGGCAGCTGCCGGGCCAGCAGGGCGATCAGCGGGAGCAGGCAGAGCGCGGCGAGCAGCCGTCGCACGCCGCGCCGCACCGGGTGGAGCACCGGCGCCTCGGCCGCCTCGTGCCGGACCTGGTGGGGCACCGGCAACTCGGCCGCCTCGCGCCGGACCTCGTGGCGCACCGGCGTCTGCGCCGACCCGCGCCGGACCTCGTGGGGCACCGGCATGTCAGACGACCTCGCGGCGCGGCAGCCCGGTCATCCGGTAGGTGGCGTCGAGCACCATCGGCTGGCCGCGCAGCCACGCCTCGTCCAGGTCGGACTGGGCGGTGTGCACGACCACCAGGTCCCACTCCCGCTCGGTGTGGTCGGTCAGCCGCTGCAGGGCCGCGCCGTCGGGGGTGCGCACCGACGCGACGAGGTCGTCGACGAAGCCGACGTCCGCGCCGGCCCGGACCAGCTCGCCGATGATCTCCAGCGCCGGCGACTCGCGGACGTCCGCGACGCCGGGCTTGTAGGTCACCCCGACCAGCAGGACGCGGGCCCCGAGCAGCGTACGACCGGACCCGGCGAGCAGGTCCCGGACCCGCTCGACGACGCGGCGTGGGCGGGCGGAGATGCCGCGCATCGCGGTCTCGATCAGCGGCGCCTCGCGGCGCTGCCCGCGCAGCTGCCACAGCAGGTAGTGCGGGTCGCAGGGGATGCAGTGCCCGCCCACCCCCGGGCCGGGCTGGAAGGCCATGAAACCGTACGGCTTGGTGGCCGCCCCGTCGATCACCTCGGTGACGTCCAGGTGCAGGTCCCGGCAGACGTCGGCGAACTCGTTGGCCAGGGCGATGTTGACGGCCCGGAACGTGTTCTCCAGCAGCTTGGTCATCTCGGCGGCCTCGGGCGAGCCGAGCCGGTGCACCCGGGGGGTGATCCGGGACAGCGCCGCGGCGGCCCGCGCGGTGCAGTCCGGGGTGACCCCGCCGACGACCCGGGGGGTCAGCTCCTGGCGGTGCCCGTCGTTGCCGGGGTCTACCCGTTCCGGGGCGAACGCCACCCACACCTCCTGGCCGACCCGCAGGCCCCGGGCGGCCAGCGGCTCGACCAACAGGTCGCGGGTGGTGCCGACGTAGCTGGTCGAGGTGAGCACGATGGTCTGGCCGGCGCGGGCGTGGGCGACCACCGCGGCGCAGGCGGCCCGCAGCGCGGTGAGGTCCGGGTCGAGGTGGCGGTCCACCGGCGTGGGCACGCAGATCAGCACCGTGTCGGCGTCGGCGATCTCGGCGATCGACGTGGTGAGCCGCAGGGCCGGGTCGGTCGCCCGCAACGTGTCGCGGAGCCGCTCGCGGTCGACGTCGAGCAGGTCGGCGCGGTCGGCGCGGATGTCGTCGAGCCGGGCCGGGTCGATGTCGACGCCGATCACCCGCGCGCCGCTGCCGACCAGGGCCAGGCTGGTCGGCAGGCCGACGTAGCCGAGGCCGACCACGGCGGTACGGGCCCCGGGGGCGACGGGAGCGGCGACGGCGACGGCCGGGTCGACGGCCGGCGACGACGGGGCGGCCGGGATGGGCGGGGTGACCGGGGCGACGGCCGGCGGGAGGGGCCGGTCGGCGGCGGGCAGGAGCTGCGACATGGTCGGGGCCCTTACGCACGGTGAACGGGAACGACTCAAGAGTGCCGAGCCCACCGCCCCGAAGGCGCTCCCACGAACAGCCGACCGGCGACCGAAATCTGCGACCACCCCCTGTCCGATCGGTCAGTTTTCCCTGTTCACAACAACTCAGAGCCTCCGTGGGAGACGCAAACCGCCACCCCCGTCAGCCCCACCAGACACGCACCCCCCACCACCCCCACCGCCCCACCCAAAGTAAGAAGCATCACTAGCAGTAACCACCCCGGTTGCCCCCGCCCCGCCCCCGCCCCGCCCGGTGATCAAGAGAAAAGCGTCAAAGTTGATCTCGGGAATGACACTTTCCTCTTGATCACCGGGGCTGGGCGGGGGTGGGGGCTGGGTGGGTGGGGTGGGGGTGGGGGTGGCTGGGTTGTTAGAAGGTGTCGGGGGTGCGGATGCGGTCGCGGATCCAGGTGCCGGCCGGCTTGAGGCGGGCCGTGCCGCCGAACTGGCCGCTGCCGCAGGTGCCGGTGGTGAAGACCGCGCCGGAGCGGAAGTCGTCAGAGAAGTTCCAGTTCGTCCAGCTGATCTTCTTGCTGGCCATCAGGTCGAGGTAGCGCTGGGCCATGGCGAAGTCGTTCGGGCCGTCGCCGGAGTAGTCCTGGGTGCCGAACTCGGTGACGAACAGCGGCAGCCGGTCGGCGGCGCGGGCGAAGGTGTCGTAGTACGCGTCGCCGTGCGAGGCGGCGTAGAAGTGGAACACGTACATGAGGTTGCCGCCCGTGACCGGGTTCGCTGCGATCGTGTCCACCCCGCCGCCGCTGCCGGAGACGCCGAGGGACGACCAGTCGGGGGTGCCGACCAGCACCACGGCCTCCGGGTCGCGGCTGCGGATGACCGGGACGACCTGTTCGGCGTAGCTCTTGATGGCGCTCCACGGCACGCCGTTGGGCTCGTTGGCGATCTCGTAGAGCACGTTGACCTTGTCCTTGTGCCGGTCGGCGATCTCGGCGAAGAAGGTGCGCGCCCGGGTCAGGTTGAAGTTCGGGTCGCCGGGGCTGAGCATGTGCCAGTCGACGATGGCGTACATGCCCCGGGCGGTGGCCAGCTCGATGTAGTTGTGCACCAGGTCGGTGAAGCGGCGTGGGTCGGTCTCGTACCCGTCCTCCTGGACGTACATCGAGATGCGCAGCACGTCGGCGTTCCACTCGCGGGCGAGCACGTCCAGTGAGGCCGGGGTGGCGCAGTTCGCGTACCACTGGATGCCGTGCGTGCTCATGCCGCGCAACTGGATCGCCCGGCCGTCGCGGTTGCAGAGCTGGCGGCCGCAGACGCGGAGCTGGCCGTTGGCGGCGACCGGCGAGAGGCCGGTCGGCGGCGTCGTCGTGGGCGGCGCGGTGGTGGGCGGGGCGGTGGCCGGTGGCGTGGTGGTCGGCGGCGGGGCGGTGGTCGGGGTGGTGCCGCCGGCGCAGGGCTGGCCGTTGAGGGTGCAGCCGGTCGGGGCGCCGGTGCCGCTGGCGACGAAGCCGAAGGTCACCGATGCGCCCGGGGCGACCGTGCCGTTCCAGGACCGGTTGGTGAAGGTGTGGTGCTGGCCGTTGCTGGTCAGCAGCGCGTCCCAGTACGAGCCGACGGTGGTGCCGGCGGGCAGGTCGAACTCCAGCCGCCAGGAGCTGATGGTGGTGCTGCCGGAGTTGGTGATCCGGTAGCTGCCCTCCCACCCGGAGCCCCAGTCGTTCACCTTGGTGAAGCTCGCGGTCGGTGCCGCCGCCGCACCGGCGGTGCCGGTCAGGGCGAGCGGGGCCAGCGCGAGGACCGCGGCGAGGCCGGCGGTCAGGAGTGTTCTGCCGCGAGGTCGCACGGGTGCCTCCGGGGACTGGGAAGGTGATCTATGTCATCGCACTATAAAGAAAGTTAAGTGTTGTGGCAACGGCGCTCGTCGATCCGGGTGGCGTCTCGCCCCTTCCTGTCCGGCGTCGGCCTCCCGGTGGCTCCGTGCCGCCGCCCGCGAGGGTTGTCGGCGTGGGTTGTCGGCGGGGGTTGCCGGCGGGGCGCCCCGGCGCCGCCCAGTGGGAGCGGAAGTGGCTCGCGTCGATGTGTGGTGATTCGCTCCGGTGTGCTTTTGATTCGCAGTGAGAATGAGGTGAATCTTGGATGAGAAAACGATGTGAATCGAGGTGAAACGGGGTGCCCTGGCCGTGACGGGAACGTCGGCCATTGCCGTCCGGTGTGGGGTCAACTACTATTCGGAGTTGTCGCGTGCCGATGGATGGTGATTGGCTTCGATTGACCTGTTGGGTTGTGGCGTTCCGGCCCGATCCGGCCTTTTGGCGTCTCCGCACAGAACGCGTTTCCGACGGCGAAGCCTGGCTCTACAGACAAGGGTTCCAGCGAGATGCTCATTCTGACCCAGCGGCACATCGGTCGAATAATGGACGAGGTCGGCGTCGACGCATTGCTGACGGAGCTGATCTCGCGCCTCGGCGACAAATTCGTCGAGGTGCACAAGGGCGTGGCCGAGTTGTCGCCCGCCCGGGGGGCGTTCGAGCGGGAGGGACCCGCCCCGGGGGTGATCGAGTGGATGCCGCACCGGGAGCGGAACGACAGCACCACCATCAAGGTCGTCTCGTACACCCCGTCGAACGTCGACGACCACGGCCTGCCGACGATCACCGCCTGCGTGGCGCGCTTCGACGACCGGACCGGGCGTACGACGGTGGTGGCCGACGGCGCGGCGCTCACCGCCCTGCGCACCGGTGCCGCGTCGGCGCTGGCCAGCCGGGCGCTGGCCCACCCCGACAGCCGGACGGTCGGGCTGATCGGCTGCGGCGCCCAGGCGGTCACCCAACTGCACGCCCTGAGCCTCGTCTTCCCGATCGACACGGTGCTGGCCTGGGATGTCGACCCCGCCCACCTGGCGTCCTTCGGTCGCAGGGCCGGCTTCACCGGGCTGGCGGTGACGGCGGCCAGCCCCGACGAGGTGGCGAGGTCCGCCGACATCCTGGTGACGGCGACGTCGGTGGGCATCGGCGCGGGGCCCGTCTTCCCGGATGCCGCACTGCGGGAGCACCTGCACGTCAACGCGGTCGGCTCCGACATCGTCGGCAAGGTCGAGCTGCCCCGGACGTTGGTGGACCGGGCCCTCGTCTGTCCCGACCACCCGGAGCAGGCGGCACGGGAGGGCGAGAGCCAGGTTCTCGATCCGCGACGCCTCGGCCCCTCGCTCAGCGAGATCTGCGCCGACGCGGGCATCGTGGCGGACGCCCGGTACGGCCAGACGATCTTCGACTCGACCGGCATCGCACTCGAGGACCACGTCGCCCTGGACCTCTTCGTCGAGTGGGCCGCGCACCTCGGGGTCGGCACGGAGGTCGACTTCTCCGACGAGCCGACCGACGTGCTGAACCCGTACGCCGTCGGCGCGGCGGCCGTGCCCGTGGCGCGGTCGGTGCGCTGACCGGCAGGCGGGTCGTCACGGCGGGCACGCTCAACCCGGCTCGCCTCAGGGGCATGCGGATGTCTGGCGTCGCACTGTCACCGCCTCGCGCGCCGAATGTGGCCGAGGGGTGAACGCCTGAACCGGCGACGTGTCGGCCGGCCGTGGCAGGTTCCGGCCGGGTGGCACGGCTGGCCGCCGCAGGGCGGCAGGTCACGCGACCTCCGACGTCGGGATCGGTCCAGCCGTCAACCTCACCCGCTCATGGGACAGGTGCCTGACCGTCCCGCTCCCCGGCCCGGTCGCGGGGGCCGCTGCTGTGCCGACGGTCGCGCCTCGTCCCGGCCGTTCCGGCCGTCCGCCCGGCCCGCGGGACCAGCGGGCCGGGCGGCGGGCGGTCGGGCCGTAGCCCGATCATCGCCCCGCTCTCGGAGGGTGCGCCGCGCCGCTCAGGCGGAGCAGCCGTGGGGCCCCTCGGTGGTGAGCGTGGCCAACGAGCAGACGGTCACCAGCGGGTAGTACGCCCCCATGATCGCCGCGGCGGTCTCCGCCGAGCTGTTCATCGGCACGTTCTGCACGGCGTACGGGAAGTCCGCCACCGGAAGCAGGTGCCGGAGCAGGACCATGTGCGGGACCGTCGGGTACGAGACGGAGAAGGGCACGAAGGTGGTGTTCCTGACGTCCTCGATGGCCGCCCGCTGCCCCTCCGTGCCGAGGACGAAGGCGTAGTTCCCGTGCCGGTCGAGCCGGGTCTCGTCGTTGTAGCGGCAGCCGTAGCTCGTCGACCCGTCGGCGAACCGGTTGATCACGACGGGCTTGTACTGGCCGCCGAGGTTGGTGCACATCGACCAGTAGCGGACCTCGGCGCGCCGGCGGGGCCAGGAGACCGGACGGCTCCCGGAGACCGCCTGCGGTGCCCGGCCCCGGATCACCACGACGTGGTCCGGTCCCGGTGGGAGGAGCCAGGTGCCGAGGTAGGCGTTGTCCGGGTTCGGCGCGAGGTTCTCCACCTCGGAGGTGCGGGTGAAGAGCTTCTCGCCGGTGATCGGGGGAGGGCTGGGGCGATCCGCCTCGCCGGGGACCTCGGGGTCGTCGCCGACCGCCCGGTCGGTCGAGTCGGAGGTCGCCGCCACATCCTCCGCCGGGACGGCGGCGGGCGCGGCGGCGGGCGTGGTGGCGGGCGGCGTGGTGGTCGGGGGTGGGGGCGAGGGGCTGGTCGGCGGAGAGGGCGGGGGTGGGGTGGGGGTCGGGGTCGGCGGAGGGGCGGGAGGGCAGGTGGGCAGCGTCTTCGACACGCCTCCCTGGGTCAGGGTCACCGTCGGCAGCACCACCGTCGAGTCGCCGCCGGTGGGCAGGTAGACCCGGTAGATCACGGAGGCCTTTGCCCCGGGGAGGGCGTCCTCCCGGGACAGCGGCAACCGGTTGGGCTGCCCGGGGGCCACGTCCGGGCTGAGCGTGATGGTGAACCGGCCGCCCGGCCTTCGCACGCCCTGCCACGGGTTGGCGCTGCCCGGGTCCGGGGCGATGAGGTGGTCGGGCAGGCTGGAGCTGGCGCCGTTACGACTGAACCAGGTGGGCTTGTCGTCGTAGACGGTGAAGGACGCGTAGCGGGCGTCCGGGAAGACCCCGGAGATGGTGATCTCCAGGTCCTCCGTCACGGGGTAGACGGTCGACCAGTAGGTGGCGGCGCTGTCGGGCCAGTAGGCATTCAGCCCCGTGACCCCGTATTTCGACGCCCACGCGCACTCGGGCATCACGATGGTGGTGGCGGCCGGGCCCTGAGCGTCGACAGGTGCCGCTGTCAGAGGAAGGGCCAGTGCAATCAGCCCGGACGTCAAAAGGAGTGCCCGGCCCGCACTCCGAATCGCTTTTCCCGGAACGGGTATCGTCATGTGATCGACTTGACCACACTCATATTGCAACAAGGTTACACCCGGATCAGCGGTGGACAATTTCCGCCGTTCGGGCCAGGTCGATTCGGTGCCTTCACTGATAGAGGTAGCCCGGAGGGCGGATTGTTCGTTCCGCTCAATACGCCGAAATCCGCCTCATTCAACGGAAAGGGCGCACCCCGGCGAATTCGAGCCGGCTGTCGGCCGGTGGGCCGTCGTCGCCCCGCCGGTGCCGGATCCTGTTGCGGCGCAAGGCGATCCGCGTCCCACGGCGGGCCGTCCGGATGGTACGGGAACTGCTGTCCCGTGGCCTGCGGATTGCGCCCGTGGCAGGGGCCGCCGACGCTGTTCTCGGCATGGTGCCCTCCCGCGCGGTCGGCGCGGGAGACCCGTGTTCTCGCGGTGGGCGATTCGACTTGTCGCGTCGTATTCCCAGTTCCTCGGTCCTCGACACGGTGGGCGGGCATGTCGCGCATCGCGGGGCGGCAATGCCGGAAAGTCGCCCCGGCTGCCGGGCCCCGTCGATGCCGGCGCGCCCGTGGCCCGGGGAATCATGGGGGCCGGCGCCGGTCGTGTGACGGCGACGAAAGGTGCGGGGACAGGCGGGGTGGAAAGCGTGCACCAGGCATCCCGGCGCGGTGGAAGCGTGCGCCGAAATGCCTGGTGGGTGGTTCAGAGGGCTGCTGTCGCGGCCCGGCGGGGCGGACGGGCGGGGGTCGACGGGCGGGGGTCGACGGGCGGGGGTCGACGGGCGGGGGTCGACGGGCGGGGCGGGCCGCCGCGCAGCCGGCGCCCCGCCCCGCCCGTCGCTCAGACGATCTCGACCCCGTAGACGCTCAGCGCCTCGGTCACCGGCTGGAAGTAGGTGGTGCCGCCGGAGGAGCAGTTGCCGTTGCCGCCCGAGGTGAGGCCCAGGGCGGTGCTCCCGCTGAACAGCGCGCCGCCGCTGTCGCCCGGCTCGGCGCAGACGGTGGTGCGGATCAGCCCGGTGACGGAGCCCTCGACGTA
This sequence comes from Micromonospora haikouensis, assembly GCF_000876225.1. Lineage (NCBI taxonomy): Bacteria > Bacillati > Actinomycetota > Actinomycetes > Micromonosporales > Micromonosporaceae > Micromonospora > Micromonospora haikouensis. The sequence goes on from NZ_JXSX01000001.1 coordinate 3,369,284, forward strand.
GTTCACCGTGGCGTCGACCGCCTCGACCGTGCCGTCGTGCAGGCCGGTGGTGCTGCCGGAGCGCTGCACGCTCTGCCCGACGAAGGCGTCGGCGGCCGCGGTGATGTCCTGGGTGGTGCCGTCGTAGCGGGAGACGCTGCCGTCGGCGGCCGCCGCGTCGCTGTGCGCGACGATGCCGTAGTCGTCGCCGGGGAAGCTGCCCGTGCCGCCGGAGCCGAGCAGGCTGCTCTGCCCGGAGTCGGCGTACCAGTTGGCGGCGATGTCGGTGCAGTGCCCGGCGGTGAGGAAGTAGTAGGTGTCGCCGCTGCGGACGTTGAAGCCGAGCGAGCAGCGCCCGCCGCCCTCGGCCCAGATGGCCTCGCCGCCGGCGGCCCGGATGCTGAGCGTCCCGGCTTCCCGTTCGATGCGGACGCTGCCGCCGAGGCGGCTGACGACGGCCTCGACGCGCTGGAGCTTCGTGCCGGTGACGCTGCTGTCGACGGAGACGACGACCTGGTTGGTGGCCGGGTCGGTCCACCATGCGGTGCCGGGGATCCGCGCGGAGCTGTCGAGGGCGGCGGTGGCGCGGGCGAGGTCGTCGGCGCCACGGGTGACGAGCTTCGGGGTCGCGCCGGCCGCGCGGACCTTCCGGGCGGCGGCGTCGTCGGTCACGGTGACGACCATGGTGCCGTCGGGGCGGGCGTACGCCCCGCCGGAGCGGTCGCCGAGTGCGGCGGCGAGCGCGGTGACCTGGTCTGGGGAGGCGGGCGTCGCGGGTGCGGCCTGGGCGGGAGCGCCGGTCAGCGCGCCGACGACCAGCGCGCCGGCTACCGATGCGGCGGTAGCGCGGCGCAGCGGGGACCCGGAGAGTCGCATGTGGTACCTCCTGGAGCTGAGCACAGGCAGCCTTTCGGGCCGCCCCTGGCAGCCGATCGGCTGGTGAGGCCCACCCGATCGGAGGCGTCGAAGTATTCATAGGTTTAACAATCATTGCAAGAGTGGTGTTTGGCCGGACTCGGCCGTATCTCACACCTTGGGTCCCGACAGTCCGACGAGTGACGACTCCGATGGTTAGCGCCGGTTTAGCGAGTTTTCGCTGGTTGACCGGCGGCGGTCGGGAACCCCGGGCGGCTTGTTTAGTTGCCCCGTGACCGGATGGCGGGACGGGATCGAAAAGTGGCGCTGCGCGCCGCCCGTGTCCCGCCGCCGACCCTTCCGGCAAGATCGCTGCACATCGATGCCTTGTGGATGTGAGCGGTCACAAGATACCCTCCGCTACGGGAGCGAAGGGCACGCTCCACCCGACGCCGTCCGCGCGGGAGCCACTGGCGGTCCGCCCGCCCCTGCGCCCCGGCAACGGCCGCCGGGCACCCCCTCAGTCGATGCGCACTGCGCGCCGCCCGCCCCTGTCCCGGGGCGGCCGGGCGCGACCGTCGGCTCGTGTCCTCGTCTGCCACACCATCACAGATTGGGAATGCCAGTGCGAACGTCTGCGAGGGTCCGAGCCGGCCTGGTCCTGGCCGTCGCCGGGCTCGCCGCCTCCGGTACCGCCGCCGTGCTGCCCGCCCGGGCGGCGGCCGCCGGCTGTTCGGTCAGCTACGCCGTGTCGTCGCAGTGGACGGGCGGCTTCGGCGCGAACGTGACGGTCACGAACCTCGGTGACCCGGTCGACGGCTGGTCGCTGACCTGGTCCTACGGGGCGGGGCAGCAGGTGACCCAGGCGTGGAACGCGACGGTGACGCAGAGCGGCGCCCAGGTGGTGGCCCGCAACGTCGGCTACAACGCGACCATCGGCACCAACGCCAGCGTGTCGTTCGGCTTCAACGGCTCCTGGTCCGGCGGCAACCCCGCCCCGACGAGCTTCACCCTCAACGGCACCGCCTGCACGGGCGGCGTCACGAACCCGACCACGCCCCCACCCACGACCGCCCCGCCCCCGACGAGCGCGCCCCCGCCCACCACCCCGCCGCCGACGACGCCGCCCACGCAGACGCTGCCGTCCAGCTTCCGGTGGTCCTCCAGCGGCGCGCTGGTCGGCCCGAAGAACGACGGACGGGGCATCGCGGGGATCAAGGACCCGTCCGTGGTCTACCACGACGGCAAGTACCACGTGTTCGCCAGCACGGCGCAGTCGTCGGGCTACAACCTGGTGTACTTCACCTTCACCGACTGGTCACAGGCGGGCTCGGCGACGTTCCACTACCTCGACCAGTCGCCCATCGGGACCGGCTACCGGGCGGCCCCGCAGGTGTTCTACTTCGCGCCGCAGCGGCTGTGGTACCTGGTCTACCAGACCGGCAACGCGTCGTACTCGACGAATCCGGACATCAGCAACCCGAACGGGTGGACCGCGCCGAAGCACTTCTACAGCGGCATGCCGCAGATCATCCGCGACAACATCGGCGACGGCTACTGGGTCGACATGTGGGTCATCTGCGACAGCGCCAACTGCCACCTGTTCTCCTCCGACGACAACGGCCACCTCTACCGCTCGCAGACGAGCGTGGCGAACTTCCCCAACGGGATGAGCCAGCCGGTGATCGCGATGCAGGACGCGAACAAGAACCGGCTGTTCGAGGCGTCCAACGTCTACCGGGTCGGCGACCGGTACCTGCTGCTGATCGAGGCGATCGGCGGCGACGGGCGGCGCTGGTTCCGCTCCTGGACCTCCACCGGCATCGCCGGGCCGTGGCAGGCCCTGGCCGCCGAGGAGAACAACCCGTTCGCCCGCCACAACAACGTGATCTTCAGCGGCACGGCCTGGTCGCGGGACATCAGCCACGGTGAGCTGATCCGCAGCGGCAACGACCAGACCCTGCCGATCAGCCCCTGCAACCTGCGCTTCCTCTACCAGGGGCTGGACCCGAACGCCGGTGGCGACTACAACAGCCTGCCCTGGCGGCTGGGCCTGATCACCCAGACCAACTCCACCTGCTGACGGCGTACGTCGGCGTGGTCGACGCTCCGGTGCCGGTCGGACCCACGGCCGGCACCGGGATCACCACCGGCAGGGCACCGGCCACAGGCGGGCGCGGACGCGCCGGCCGGCCGAGCCGGTGGGGCCGGTGCGGAGGGGGCGAGCTCCGCACCGGCCCCGTGGTGTGCGCCGGGGGGTTGTACCGTCCAGGGGACCCCACGGTGCACCGGGCCCCGGCCCGCCCCGCGGGAGCAGGCACGCCGGTGGGAGGAAACCATGAGTGACTACGACGGCCCGGACGAGTCCGGGGTGCTGCAGCCGGAGGACAGCCTGGACGACCGGGGGGTGGCCGACGTCCTCGACGAGGGCTGGTCGCCCGCGGAGCGGCCGTGGGCGGTCGACGACTGGGGCACCACGGCCCGCGAGCAGGAGCAGGGGGAGAGCCTCACCGGCCGGCTCCGGCGCGAGCTGCCGGAGGGCGACGACTGGGCCGGCGACGGCCTCGGCGACGCGAGCGACACTGACGGCGAGCTGATCGACGACGAGGTGGGCGACCGGCGGGCCGGGCGGCTGGTCTCGGCCTACGGCGGCGACGACTCCGACAGCCTCGACCTGTACGCCACCGACATCGGCGTCGACGGCGCGGCGGCCTCCGCCGAGGAGGCCGCGATGCACGTCGTCTCCGACCGGGACTACTGACCGGCCGGCGCGCCCGCCCCGGCCGGGAAACGCTCGATGTTCTCCACCACCCAGCGGCGCAGCCGGGCCAACGGCTCGCACGCGTCCCAGCCGAGGGCGGTCAGGGAGTATTCCACGTGCAGCGGCACCGCCGGATACACCGTGCGGTCGACGAGGCCGTGTTCCTCCAGGCGACGCAGTGTGGCGGTGAGCACCTTCGGGCTGATCCCGTCGAGGCGGGCGCGGAGCTCGCCGAAGCGCCGGGGCCCGTCCTCCAGCGCCCCCAGCGCCAGCGCGCTCCACTTGTTGGCCAGCAGGTCCAGGATGTGGCGGCACGGGCAGGACGCGTCGTAGACGTCGTGGGCCCGGCCGCAGGCGGTGGTGAGCACCCGGCCATCGTAGTTCCCTTCGGATACCAATGACCGTTGACGGTAACTAGGGCCGGCGAAATAGCGTCCCGGGTATGGCTGAACTGATGCGTGCGGTCGGGTACCGCAGGAACCTGCCCAGCTCCGATCCGTCCTCACTGCTCGACCTGACCCTCCCCGTCCCGACCCCCGGGGACCACGACCTTCTCGTCCGGGTCGAGGCCGTCTCCGTCAACCCGGCCGACGTCAAGGTCCGCGCCGGCAGCGCGGCGGGCGACGAGCCGAAGATCCTCGGGTACGACGCCGCCGGCGTGGTGGAGCGCGTCGGACCGGCCGTCACCCTCTTCGCCCCCGGCGACGAGGTCTGGTACGCGGGCTCGATGGTCCGCCCCGGCACGAACTCCGAGCTGCACCTGGTCGACGAGCGCATCGTCGGGCCGAAGCCGGCGTCGCTGGACTTCGCCGAGGCCGCGGCCCTGCCGCTGACGGCGCTCACCGCGTGGGAGTCCCTGTTCGACCGGCTCCGGCTGACCGCCACCAGCACCGGCACCCTGCTGGTCCTGGGCGCGGCCGGCGGGGTGGGCTCCATCCTCGTCCAGCTCGCCCGGCACCTGACCGACCTCGAGGTCGTCGGGACGGCGTCGCGCCCCGAGTCCCGGCGGTTCGTCCTCGACCAGGGCGCGCACCGGGTCGTCGACCACCACGAGGACCTCGTCGAGGCGCTGCCCGGCGGCGTCGACCACGTCTTCAGCCCGTTCTCCGCCGGGATGGTCGAGACCTTCGCCCGGATCGTGCGCCCGTTCGGGGCCGTGGTCGCCATCGACGAGCCGCCGGGCCTGGACCTGCTGCCCCTCAAGGCCAAGAGCATCTCCTGGCACTGGGAGCTGATGTTCACCCGGCCCCTGTACGACCCGACCAGCCTCGCGCAGCACCACATCCTGCGGCAGGTCGCCGAGCTGGTGGACCAGGGGGTGCTGCGGACCACGATGACCACGCGGATCGACGGCATCGACGCGGCCAACCTGCGCCGGGCGCACGCCGCGGTCGAGAGCGGCGCGACGATCGGCAAGATCGTGCTCGCCGGGTTCTGACTCGCCGGGTTCCGGGGCCCACGGGTCGGGCCCGCGTCACGGCCAGTCCGGCCGCCGCGGCAGGGCGAACCGCCAGCCCTCCGCCGCCAGCACGGGCACGACGCGCTCGACCGCGTCGACGGTCTGGCTGCGGTCGCCGCCCCCGTCGTGCAGCAGCACCACGGCACCCGGGGTGATCCCGTCGCGCAGGCGGCGGACCAGCTCGTCGGTGCCCGGCGGGTCCCAGTCGCCGAGGGCCAACCGCCAGCCCAGTGGCCGCATGCCCATGGCGGCGGCCACGGCGGGCGTCCGGCCCCAGGCGCCGTAGGGGGCGCGGAAGTACGGGATCCGCGCCCCCGGCACGGCACGGCGGATGGCCGCGTCGGCCTCCCGCAGGTCCGCCTCGATCCGCTCGGCGGACCAGGAGCTCATGTCCTCGTGGCGCATGCTGTGGTTGCCCAGCGTGTGCCCGTCGGCCACGATCCGGCGCGCCACGTCGGGGTGGGCGTCGACGTGCTCGCCCCACAGGCAGAACACGGCCGTGATGCCGTGCCGGCGCAGCACGTCGAGCAGACGCGGCGTGTCGGCGGGGTTCGGCCCGTCGTCGAAGGTGAGGCCGAGCACCCGCCCCCCACCCCGGGTGGTGTCGACGATGTCGGCGCTCACCCCGGGGCGGGGCGCGGGGACAGGTCGCATCGGGGCCGTCAGTGTTCCCGGTAGGTGGCCAGGTCGAAGTCCGCGTGGGCGCCGTCGCCGCCGAGGTCCTGCACCCACAGCCCGAGCAGGGCCCCGGTGAAACCCCACGCCGCCGGCTCGCCGTCGATGATCAGCGCGGCGTGCTCGTCGGACAGGATCGTCGCGTCCAGCTCCACCGGGATCCGCCGCCACCCCGCGCCGAGGTCGTACCAGAAGCGCACCACGGGCCCGTCGAACTCGGCCCGCAGGCCCACCGGGCCGGTGCCGGGCGCGTCGACGGTGAGTTCGGGGTACGCGGTGCGTCGCCCGCTGTCGGAGCTGAGCAGCTCCAGCACCCGTCGGCCGTCGTCGGCCCGGGTGAGGTAGAGGTGGTGCCAGTTGAGGGTGTTGTAGTAGGCGCTCACCCCGGCGAGCTGGTAGTGGTCGACCGGGTCGAACTCGACGACGGTCTCCAGGGAGCAGTGCGTGGCGCCGACGCGGCGCGCGACCAGGCTGGGCGCCTGCTTGCCCACCGGCGACTGTCCGCCGTGGACACGCAGGTGGGAGGGGCGGCTGCGCAGGTCGACCCAGTCGTCGGTGGCGGGCCGGCGCAGCGTCGACCAGGACGGGCCCAGCTCGCCGGCGTCGAAGTGGTCGGTGGTGGGCTCGTCGGGCCACGGGTGCGCGGGCAGGCCGGGCCCCGCCACCTCGTCCGCCGGCACCCCGCCGGGGATGCTCGGCCAGCCACCGGCGGGCCAGTCGACCCGCTGGATGGCGGTCTCCCGCCCCAGCACGCAGTTGCCCAGCGGGGTGTAGGGGCGGCCGACGAGGTGCGCCAGGTACCAGTCGCCGTGCTGGGTGTGCACCAGGCTGCCGTGCCCGGCCTTCTGCAGCGGCAGGTCGGGCCGGCCCACCGAGGTCAGCAGCGGTCCCGCCGGGTCCACCTCGTACGGCCCCAGCAGCTCGCGGGAGCGGGCCACGGTGACCTGGTGTTCCCAGCTGGTGCCCCCCTCGGCGGTGATCAGCCAGTACCAGCCGTCGTGACGGTAGATGTGCGGGCCCTCGGTGAGCCCGACCGAGGTGCCGGTGAACAGCAGTTGGGGGCGGCCCACGAGGCGGCGCTGGGCGCGGTCGTAGCGCTGGATCTCGATGCCGGCGAAGCGGTCGCGCCCGGGTCGCCAGTCCGCGCGCATGCTCAGCATCCAGGTGCTGCCGTCGTCGTCGTGGAACAGCGACGCGTCGAAGCCGCGCCCGTGCAGCTGCACCGGATCCGACCAGGGGCCGGTGATGTCGGGCGCGGTGATGAGGTAGTTCTGCGGGTCCCAGTAGCCGCTGGCGAAGCTGGCCACGTCGCTGTAGACGAGGAAGAACTGCCCGTCGTGCCAGGTCAGGTCCGGTGCCCACACCCCGTTGGAGTCGCCGCAGCCGCGCAGGTCGAGCAGGCGGCGCTCGGTGACGATCCCGCCGAGCGGGCGCCAGTGCACGAGGTCGCGGGAGTGGTGCACGCGGACGCCCGGGTACCACTCGAACGTGGAGGTGGCCAGGTAGTAGTCGTCGTCGACCCGCAGGATCGACGGGTCCGGGTGGAACCCGGGAAGGACGGGGTTGCGGATCGACCGGGCAGCGGTCGCCACGTCAGCGGTCTCGGTCGACACGTCGGCTCCTCTGGTGCGGCTTTCGGAACTTCCGGACGCTCGGCCCGGATTATCGGTAGGTGCCGACCACGGTAGCCGTTGACGTCGCCTTAGGACAGACCCCTTGACCCGGACATACGCTTCGTCGTAGCGTGCCCGCCATCGATCGGTAATACCGGCGAAGCATTGGAACTTCCGAAGATAACGTCGAGTCCTGCCGGCTCGATCAGCATCCGAGCACCTCGTGAGTCCCCGAAGGGATGGACCATGTCAGCGCACCTCTCCCGCAGAACGCTGCTCGGCCTCGTCGGCGCCGGCGCCGGCGCCTACCTGCTCAGCGGCTGTAGCGGCGACGACGAATCCGGCGACCCGAACGCCCCGCAGACCATCGACTGGTGGCACATCCAGAACACCGAGCCGATGCTGCCGGTGTGGGCGGCGGCGGCCGAGGAGTACAAGACGGCGCACTCGAACGTCAAGATCGAGATTCAGCCGCTGGAGAACGAGGCGTTCAAGGCGAAGCTGACCACCGCCACCCAGGCCGGATCCCCGCCCGACCTCTTCCAGTCGTGGGGCGGCGGGGTGCTCCGGCAGCAGGCGGAGGCCGGCCTGGTCAAGGACATCACCGACGACGTGAAGCCGTGGATCGGGAGCCTGCTGCCCCTGTCCCTGGAGCCCTACACCATCGACGGCAAGATCTACGGCGTGCCGTTCGACATCGGCATGGTCGGCTTCTGGTACAACAAGGACCTCTTCGCGAAGGCCCAGATCACCGAGCCGCCGACCACCTGGGCCGCGCTGCTCGACACGGTCCGCAAGCTCAAGGCCGCCGGCATCGTCCCGATCGCGCTGGCCGGCAAGGAGAAGTGGCCCGCCCACTTCTACTGGGCCTACCTGTCCATGCGCATCGGTGGGCTCGGCGCCCTCCAGCAGGCCGCCAAGGACAAGAACTTCGACACCCCCGACTTCGTGGCCGCCGGCGACCGGCTCAAGGAGCTGGTCGACCTGCAGCCGTTCCAGAAGGGCTTCCTCGGCGCCGAGTACGGCTCCCCGGACGGCCAGGCCGCCACCATGGGCAACGGCGGCGCCGCCCTGGAGCTGATGGGGCAGTGGGCCCCGTCCGTGCAGGCGTCCAGCTCCACCAGCAAGAAGGGCATCGGCGACAAGCTCGGCTTCTTCCCGTTCCCGGCCGTCGACGGCGGCAAGGGCTCCGCCACGGAGGTGTTCGGCGGCGGCAACGGCTTCGCCGTCGGCAAGGACGCCCCCGCGGCGACCCTCGACTTCCTCAAGGCCCTGCTCAGCGTCGACAGCCAGCGCAAGTCCGCCAAGACCGGCGCGGTGCTGCCGACGGTCAAGGAGGCGACCGACGCGATCTCCGACCCCAACAACAAGACCGTCGCGCAGGCCCTGGCCAGCGCGACCGGCTTCCAGCTCTACCTCGACCAGGCGTACCCGCCCGCCGTCGGCCAGCAGGTCAACGACAGCGTCGCCGAACTGATCGCCGGCAACAAGACGTCCGCGCAGATCCTCAAGGACATCACCGCGGTCGCGAAGAGCCAGTAGCCGTGGCCCGCCCCGTGGCCCGCTGAGAGAATCGAGTGGAACACGTATGACCAGGCCATCGACCGTGCCGGACACCAGGCGCGGCGGCCCGGCGACCGACCCGCCGGGGCCGGGCACCGCGCGACGGCGCGGCGCCCGGCCCCGGCCGGGCCGCCGCCGCGTCCTCGCCGCCTTCCTGACCCCGGCCCTGGCACTGTTCCTGCTGCTGGTCATCGCCCCCATCGTGGTGGCCAGCTACGCCAGCCTCTACAAGTGGAACGGCTTCGGCCTGCCGGAGAACTTCGTCGGGCTGGACAACTACACGCGCGCCTTCGGCGACCCGACGTTCCGCGGCGACCTGTGGCACGCCCTCGTGCTGATCGTGCTGTCGCTGACCGTCCAGCTGCCCGCCGCGCTGGGCCTGGCCATGCTGCTCAACCAGCCCCTGCGGGGCCGCAGCGTCTACCGGCTGATCTTCTTCGCCCCGTACGTGCTCTCCGAGGTCACCACCGCCGTCCTGTTCAACCTGGTGTTCTCGCCGAACCGGGGGCTGGGCGACTCGATCGCGCGGTGGCTGGGCTCCGACGCCGGCACGATCTTCGCCGACCCGGACACCGTGCTGTACGCCGTCTTCATGATCGTGTCCTGGAAGTACTTCGGGCTCTACATGATGCTCTTCCTGGCCGCCCGGCAGGGCATCCCCAAGGAGCTGAACGAGGCCGCCACCACCGACGGCGCCGGCCCCTGGCAGGCCTTCCGGCACGTCACCCTGCCCCTGCTCGGGCCGACGATCCGGATCAGCGTCTTCCTGTCGGTCATCGGCACCATCCAGCTGTTCGACATGGTCTGGGTGCTCACCGGCGGCGGCCCCATCCACGCCTCCGAGACCATGGCCGTGACGATGTTCCAGTACGGCTTCCGCCGCTTCGAGGTCGGCTACGCCAGCGCGATCAGCATCGTCATGTTCCTGCTGAGCTTCGTGTTCGCCCTCGTCTACCAGCGCGTCGTGCTGCGCCGCGACACCGAGGGCGCGATCACCAACCAGGGAGACAACCGATGACCAGCACGGCGAACCCCGCCCTGCGGGCCCGCCGCCTCGTGTTGCACCTCGTCTGCATCGCCGTCGGCGCGGTCATCGTCGTGCCGGTCTTGTTCGGGGTGCTCGGCGGGTTCAAGGACAACGGGCAGCTGTCCACCAATCCCCTCGGCTTGCCCGACCCGTGGGCGCCGAGCAACTACACCGACATCCTCGCCTCCGAGGTGTTCTGGCGGCAGTTGGGCAACAGCGTCCTCATCGCGGTGACCGGCACGTTCATCATGGTCGCCGCGGCGGCGATGGCCGCGTTCGTCTTCGCGCGCTTCGCGTTCCGGGGGCGGGAGCTGCTGTTCACCCTGTTCGGCGTGGGGCTGATGTTCCCGTTCGCGGTGGCCATCCTGCCGCTGTTCGTGCTGCTGCGTGGCCTGGGCCTGCTGGACAACCCGCTCGGGGTGATCCTGCCCCAGGCCGCGTTCGGCCTGCCCATCACCGTCATCATCCTGCGGCAGTTCTTCCGCACCATCCCCGGCGAGGTCGAGGAGGCCGCGATCCTCGACGGGTGCAGCCCGTTCGGGTTCTTCTGGCGGATCCTGCTGCCGATGGCCCGCCCCGCTCTGGCCACCGTCTCCGTGCTGGCCCTCGTGACCAGCTGGAACAACTTCATGCTCCCGCTGGTCGTGTTCACTGACCAGAGCTGGTGGACCCTGCCCGTCGGGGTCCAGGCGTTCCAGGGTCAGTACTCCGACGACACCGCACGGGTGCTCGCCTACGTGGTGCTGTCCATGGTGCCGGCGCTCGGCTTCTACGCCGTGGCCGAACGCCAGCTCATCAGCGGTCTCTCGGGCAGCGTCAAGGGGTGACCGGCGACCGCTGCGATAGCCTTCTGCGACCGTAGGCACCAGGTGAGACGAAAGGGCGGGCCGTGGGTTCCGACAGCAGCCGAAACGTCACCATCGCGATGATCGCGCGTCTGGCCGGCGTTTCCGTGCCCACGGTCTCCCGGGTCATCAACGGCCGCTCCGATGTCGCCCCCCAGACCCGGGAACGCGTCGAGGAGCTGCTGACCCGGCACGGCTACCGTCGCCGGCTGCCGAGCAGGCGTACCAGCTCGGCCCTGATCGACCTGGTCTTCAACGACCTGGACAGCCCCTGGGCCGTGGAGATCATCCGGGGGGTGGAGGACGTCGCGCACAGCAGCGGCGCGGGCACCGTCGTCTCGGCCATCCACCAGCGCACCTCCTCGGCCAAGCAGTGGCTCGACAACATGCGTGGCCGGTCCACGGAGGGGGTCATCTTCGTGACCTCGATGGTGGCGCCGCCGTTGCAGGCCGAGCTGCGCCGGCTCAACCTGCCGGTGGTCATCGTCGACCCGGCCGGCGTGGCCCCGCAGGAGGCGCCCACCATCGGCGCCACCAACTGGGCGGGCAGCCTGGAGGCCAACCAGTACCTGCTCGGCCTGGGCCACCGCCGCGTCGGCTTCATCGCCGGGCCGCCGCAGCTGATGTGCAGCCGGGCCCGGCTGGACGGCTACCGGGCGGCGCTCGACGCCGCCGGCGTCGCCGTCGACGACGCCCTCATCCGGCCGGGCAACTTCTACCACGAGTCGGGCTACGCCGCCGGCACCCAGCTGCTGGCCCTGCCCGACCCGCCGACCGCGATCTTCGCCTCCAGCGACCAGATGGCGCTCGGCGTCTACGAGGCGGTCCGCAAGCGCGGCCTGCGGGTGCCCGACGATGTCAGCGTGGTCGGCTTCGACGACCTGCCCGAGGTGCGGTGGTGCTCCCCGCCGCTGACCACCGTCCGGCAGCCGCTCGTGGAGATGGGCATGCTGGCGGCGCGTACCGTGCTGCGGCTCGCCCGGGGCGAGAAGATCGAGAGCCCGCGGATCGAGCTCGCCACCGAACTCGTCGTCCGCGACAGCACCGCGCCCCCGTCCCGCACGCGTTGACCGGGGGCGGGCCTGGTCGGCCCACCCCCGGTCACCGTCGCCGACGGTCAGGCGATCGTGCAGGTCGCGCCGTTGAGGGTGAAGGAACTGGGCTTGGCGGTGTTGCCGGTGTGGTTGGCCTGGAAGCCGATGCTCACCGAGGCGTTGGGGGCGATGGTGCCGTTGTAGGAGACGTTCCTGGCGGTCACCTGCCCGGAGGTGGGGGAGTAGGTGGCGTTCCAGCCGCCGGTGATGCTCTGGCCGCCGGGCAGCGTGAAGACCAGGGACCAGCCGTTGATGGTGCTGCTGCCGGTGTTGGTGACGGTGAGGTCCTCGGTCAGGCCGTTGCTCCAGGCGTTGACGGTCGCGGTGACGCGGCAGGCCGCGTTGCCCGGCGGCGGGGTGGTCGGCCCGGGGGTGGTCGGCCCGGGGGTCGGCGTGGTCGGGTTCGGGGTCGGCGTGGTGCCGCCGAACTGGGTGAAGAACCGCCAGGTCTCGCCGGGCAGCCAGGTGCGCGAACCGCTGTCACCGGTCGCGCCGTCCTGCGGGGCGGCGATGTGCCCCTCGTCGAACGCGATCCAGGTGACCGGGTAGCCGGCCTGGCACCCCGAGTAGTTCGTGGTGATGTGCCGCAGGCTGCCCTGGGTGGGCTCGGCCGGGTTCTGGGCGGTGCAGCCGTTGTTGCGGACGAACCGGTCGCGCAGCGACCGCCCGGTGGAGATGGGGAACACCCCGTCCCGGATGCCGTGCACCCCGAGGTACGCGATCGGCGACGTGCCGCCGCTGCACCCGCTGATCGCCCCGGCGGAGTAGACCGCCACCGCCCGGAAGACGTTCGGCCGGGCGCACGCGAGGGCGTACGTCATGGCGCCGCCGTAGCTGAAGCCCACCGAGAAGCGCTGCGCCGTGTCGACGCACAGGTCGGCCTCGATCCGGCGGATGATGTCGTCGACGAAGGTGACGTCCTCGCCGCCGGCGTTGCCCCAGCCGTTGTTGATGCCCTGTGGGGCGACGAAGATGGCGCTGTTGTTCGCCAGCTGCTTGAGCCCGTAGTAGGACCAGACGTCGCGCTGCACGGTCTGGCCGGTGTCCACGTCGACGGCGGTGCCGCCCACCCAGTGGAACCCGAAGATCAGGCGGTACGGGTTGTTGTTGTTGTAGTTGTCCGGGATGCGCAGGATGAAGCTGCGGTTCTTGCCGTTGCTGGTGATCGTCTGGGTGCCGCTGCGCAGCGTCGGGGCCTTGCCGCACCCGGCGGTCGCCGCGGCGGCGCCGATCTCGGCGGCCGACGCCGTGGCACCGAGGCCGCCGCTGAGCGTCGAGCCGACCAGGGCCAGCGCGAGCAGGGCGGCGCCCGCGACGGGCGCGAGCCAGGATCTGTGCTTGGTCATCTGTTGACTCCTCTATCGGTGGTGGACGTGGGGTCGTGGGTCAGGAGGACGTGCAGGTGAGGCTGGTGGGCGCCTGGGCACTGCCGGTGCTGGAGGCGATGAAGCCGGCCGTGGTCGAGCCGCCGGCGGTCAACTGTCCGTTGTAGGCGGCGTTGGTCACGGTGACCTGGCTGCCCTGCTGGCCGAAGGTCGCGTTCCAGCCCTGGGACAGGGACTGCCCGCTGGGCAGCGAGAAGGTCACCCGCCAGCCGCTGATGGCGGCGCTCCCGGTGTTGGTGATGGTCAGCCTGCCCTCGTAGCCGCCGGACCAGGACCCGACCTGCGTGTACGTGACGCCGCACGCCTGCCCGGCCGGCGGCGTGGCGGTGGGGGCGGGCGTGGTGGGGGCGGGCGTGGTGGGAGCGGGGGTGGTGGGCGTCGGCGTCGGGTTGCTGCCGGTGCCGAACTGCCACCAGTTGAGGTTGAACAGGTTGCCGCTGCCGCCGACGAAGCGGAGGTAGAGGTCCTGGGTGCCGGTCGCGCCGGTCACCGGGCAGGACACCGTCTGCCAGGTCTGCCAGCCGCCGGTGACCGGCACCGTGCACGCGCCGACCCGGGTGCCCGTGGGGCTGCCCAGCCGGACCTCGATCGTGCCGCCGCTGCCCGCCGAGGCCACCCGCGCGCTGAACGACGACGCGCCCGCCCCGAACGCCACCCCCTTGACCTTGATGTAGTCACCGTTGCTGAGGAAGCTGGCGTTCATGCCGCCCTCACTCGCCGGCTCCGTCTCGACGCCGACGGACCAGGCGATGGTCTCGGCCTCCTGCCGCACGTACGGGTTCAGCGTGCCCACCTGCGGCGCCCCGGTCGTGGTCATGTTCATGGTCGGGATCGTGCCGTCGCTGTTGTAGGTGAACTTCTCCACCGCCACCGACCGGGTGAAACCACCACCACCGGGCAGCGCCCCGTTGTGGTAGAAGAAGTACGACCCACCGTTGAAGTCGACGATCCCCGGGTGGTTGGTGAAACTGCTGCCCTGCCGAGGCATCACCGTCCCCCGGTACGTCCACGGCCCCGTCGGACCCGGCGCCGTCGAATAGGCGATGAACTCACCACAACACTCCGCCGCGAACACGTTGTAGTACAGACCGTTGCGCTTGTACACCCACGGCCCCTCCTCATACAAGGTGGGACGGCTCGCGTTACCGGTACGGGTGCCGAACCCGGCCGTGGTCAACGGGATCTTCGTCGGGCTGCCCGAGTAGGAGACCATGTCCTGGTTCAGCTTCACGTACCACAGGTTCGGGTTACCCCAGTACAGGTACGCCTGCCCGTCGTCGTCGATCATCACGTTCGGATCGATCTCACCGTTACCGACCAGGGGACGACCGATCGCGTCGCGGAACGGACCGGTCGGGCTGTCGGCCACCCCGACGCCGATCACCATGCCGCCGCCACGCTGCTTCACCGGCACATACCAGTAGAACTTGTTGTTCCGAGCCACCACATGACCCGCCCACGCATCCGACTCCGCCCACGAGAACGTCGCCAGACTCATCGGCGAACCATGATCAGTCCAGTTCACCATGTCCGCCGACGAGAACACCCGCCAGTCCTTCATCGTGAAGTACGTCGACCCGTCCTCGTCATGACCGGTGTACAGATACACCCGACCGTTGTGCACCAACGGCGCCGGGTCCGCGGTGTAGATCGTCTGCACGATCGGGTTGTCCGCCCGCGCCGGGGCGGCGAACAGCGTCCCGACGCAGAGCAGGGTCGCGACCCAGGCGACGCCGCGCCTGAGTCTCGTGCCGGTCAGGGTCTTCACAGGTACCTCCCGAGGCGTGGGCAGCGCACCTGGCACAGGTGTCTGCCCGGGGTGGGTGAGTGCGTGGGTGGTCGACCGGCACCCGCCCGGGGGTGCGGCGGCGCGGTCGGCCCTGGTAGGGGCTGCGACATCACGGGTCGGAGCGGGCCCTGACGTCCACGCGGACGCCGGACGTGCTCAGCTCCCGGCTGTTGCTCCGGCTCTGCCGCCCCGGATCGGCGATCTCGGTGGCGGCGGCGGAGCGTGCCCTTCGCTCCTGAGAGGCAGGATACTTGTTACCGTTAACACGGACAAGACGGGGATCGATGTCGTGGCGGTGCCGCCCCGCGCGGGCCGCCCGCCGGCACCCGGGGCCGACCCGGGCCGACCCCTCGGCCCGGCCACCCGGCACCCGGGGCGTTGCCGGGGTCTGCCATGCTCGGCACGATGACGACCGGCCGCCCCACTTCACGCCGCCCGCGCCGCCGGGCCGCCCTCGTCGT
Source organism: Micromonospora haikouensis (assembly GCF_000876225.1). Classification (NCBI taxonomy): domain Bacteria; kingdom Bacillati; phylum Actinomycetota; class Actinomycetes; order Micromonosporales; family Micromonosporaceae; genus Micromonospora; species Micromonospora haikouensis. Next base: position 3,384,790 of record NZ_JXSX01000001.1, read on the forward strand.
CCTCGCGCTCGGGGCGGTCGCCGCCCTCGTCGCCGTCGCCGGGGTCGCCTGGCAGTTCCTGCGGCCACCGGGCCCGCGCCCGCTGTTCCAGCTCCCCGTCGCCTGCGGCGAGACGTGGCAGCTCGGCACCTATCCCGGGCACGACGACTACGACGTCGACCTGTTCCCCAAGCGGGGCGAGGCGTGGGGGCGGCCGGTGCTCGCCTCGTACGCCGGAACGGTGACCGTGGCGGGGATCAACGGGTCGCTGGGTGGCCGTACCCCCGACAACCCGGACGGCCCGCGCGGCCGGGGAGGCGGGTACTGGGTGAAGATCGACCACGGCGGCCGGTGGGAGACGCAGTACCTGCACCTGCTCGAACCGCCGCTGGTCCGCGAGGGCCAGCGGGTCGCCCAGGGCGAGCAGATCGGGCGGGTCGGCAGCACGGGCAACTCCGGCGCGCCCCACCTGCACTACGAGCAGCGCCGGGGCTGGGAGAAGGTCGAGACCTGGTTCGACGGCGAGCCGTCGGGGATCACCCACGACGACGTCGAATACACGGTCACCCGCAAGAGCAACAACTGCGCCGCCGCGCGGCCGTAGCCGGCCGCGCCCGCCTTCCAGTCACCGTCCAGATCGCTTCCACAGCCGGCTGGCAGCGTCTACGCCACAGACGCGAAGGGCGTCACGTGGCGAAGGGACGCGACTCAGGTGCGAAAAGGAACGAACTGGAGGCTGGCCGCGGCGCTCAGCCTGGTCGTCGCCGCCGGATCCCTCACGGTTTCCGGGCCGGCGGCGGCCGCCCCCGTCATCCGGCTGGCTCCGGCGGCCCCCGTGCAACCGGCCGAGGTCGCCGGCTCGGTCGACTATCTCACCAGGACCTACGGCGTCAGCGTGCGGGAGGCGGTGCGCCGGCTGGAGTTGCAGCGGACCGCGGGCGCGTTGCAGGACGTGCTGGCCCGCGACCACGGCGACACCTTCGCGGGCTCCTGGATCGACCAGGAGAACGGGGGCGTGCTCTACGTCGCCAGCACCGCCGCCGAAAAACTGGCCCCCGCGCTGGGCGCGATCCCGGACCGGCGGCACATCCGCGTCGTCGGGGCGCGGCACTCCCTCCGGGAACTCGCGGCCAGGGCCAGAGAGGTCAGCGCCCGGCTGGGGCTCACGCCCCAGCAGGAGCCGGTGATCAACCCGCAGCGTAACCGGGTGGAACTGCACCATGGCGCGGCGGACGCCGTGCGCGGCTCGGCCAGCCGGCGAGCGCTGGCCGACGACCTGGGCGTCACCGTGGTCGACTCGCCGACCCCCACCCCGCAGGCCTGCACGATCCAGAACTGTGAGGCGCCGATACGCGGCGGACTGCGGCTGGAGATGTACGACTTCAACAAGAACTACCAGTGGAGCTGCACCAACGGATTCAACGTGCACGGCTCGGACGGCTGGCAGTACACGCTCACGGCCGGGCACTGCAGCGAAGCCGGGACGGCCTACTACTCCAAACACGCGGGCCTGTGGGTCGGCCGCTACAACTATCCGACCTACGTCAGCCAGATCTACCCCTACGACGGGGTCATCATGCCGTACGTGGTGATGAACGGCTTCGAGTACGTCACGTACTGGGTGGTGAATCCACGCAACACGGTGTTCAACTCGCGGGGGAGCGCGCAGTTCCCGATCTACGGGATGTACAGCTACGCCCAGATCGGGGTCGGCTGGGTGGCCTGCCACACCGGTCAGACGTCCAACAACACCAGGTGCGGCACGGTCCTCACGAAGGACGGCGGAATCAAGACGGACATCTGCACGCAGAACGGGGACAGCGGCGGCCCGCTCTTCAGCGAGGCCGACCACATGGCCTACGGCATCCTGCACGGCGGCACCGACAAGGTCGGCAACTGCACCACGCGGTCGTACTACTCGCCGCTGTCGAAGGTCTTCGACTCCGCGCGCTCGTACTCCGGGATCACGTTCAACGTGAACTCGGCCGCCTGACCGACCGGCCCCGCCGACCGGCGGGAGGGCCGTAGCCAGCGCCGCCGCCTGGCTACGGCCCTGCTCGTGCGCCGGGGCAGCGGCCCGGCCTGGGTCAGCACCCGCCGGTGCGCCTCCCGCAGGTCCGGCCCCGGGTCGATGCCCAGCTCGTCGGCGAGCCGCTCGCGGATCGACCGGTACGCCGCCAGGGCCTCGGCCTGGCGGCCCGCGGCGGCGAGCGTCGTCACCAGGCCCGCCTGGACGCGCTCGTCGAGCGGGTCCCACTCGGCCGCGCGGCGCAGCGGCGCCAGCACCGGCGCCGGGCGGCGCAGCCGGACCGCGACCCCGGCGGCGTCGAGGACGGCGTCGGTGAACTCGCCGTCGAGGCGCGCGAACGTGGCCCGGGCCCCCGGGGTGCCGGCCAGGCCGTCGCCGGCGGGGCCGTGGCCGAGTCGCAGCGCCGCGCCGTACCGGTCGAGTGCCGCGTCGGGGTTGCCACTCCGCGCGTACGCCTTCGCCTCGGCGACGGTCCGCCGGAACAGCACGAGGTCGAGCGCCTCCGGCCCGGCCGTGAAGCGGTACCCGTTGCCGTGCCGGGTCAGGTACGCGCCCGGGGCGCGCGGCGGCAGGCCGGGTTCGAGCAGGCGGCGGAGCCCGCCGACGTACTTGTGGATGGTGTTCACCGCGCTCGGCGGCGCGCCCGGCCCCCAGAGCAGGTCGACCAGCTCGGGCGTGCCGACGGGGTGACCGGTGCGGGCGAGCAGGAGCGCCAGCAGGCAGCGTTGCTGCGGCGGCCCGGCGTCCACCTCGGCGTCGCCGCGCCGGACCCGTAGCGGGCCGAGGATCCGCAGGTGCGTCGCCGGGCGGCGCGGATCGACACTGTGCGAAACAGGCATGGCATGACGATAGGTAGCGGCGTGGATGCTCAGCGTACGTCGGATGACGTAATGACGCGGGCCAGCTCCGCCCGCGACTTGACGTGCACCTTCGGGTAGATGCGGTACAGGTGGGTGCTGACCGTCCGGGGGGACAGGAACAGGTGCGCGCCGATCTCCCGGTTGCTCAGCCCCTCCGCGGCCAGCCGGGCGATCTGCTGCTCCTGCGGGGTGAGGGCGGTCAGCGCGTCCGTCGGCCGACGGCGGCTCTCGCCCGTGGCCCGCAGCTCCGCCCGGGCCCGGTCGGCCCACGGGGTGACGCCGAGCGCGTCGAAGGTGGCCGCGGCGGCCCGCAGCGGCGGCCGGCTCTCCGTGACCCGCTGCGCCCGCCGCAGCGCCGTGCCGTACGCGAGCTGGAGACGAGCCCGGTCGAACGGCCAGCCGGTCAGGTCCTCGGCCAGCGCGGCCCGGTAGTCCCCGCCGAGCACCGCGCGGGCGTAGCCGAGGCCGACCCGCAGCGACGGCGACCCGGTTCGCACGGCGACCGGCTCCAGGTCGCGGACCACCGAGCGCAGCTCGTCCTGGAAGCCACCGAGCAGGGCCGCCTCGGCCAGGTGCCCGAGCACGAGCAACTGGTGGCCCGGGAAGTAGGCGCTGTCCGCCGGGTCGAAGATCCGCATGAGCTGCCGGAACGCGTCGTCCGGGTGGCCCTCGGCGAGCGCGGCGACGCCCCGGATGCGCTGCACGAGGGCCAGCATCGGCAGCCGCCGGCCGGCGGAGAGCACCTGCTCGGCGGCCTCGGCCCGGCGGTGGGCGGCGGCGACGTCGCCCCGCAGCGCCTCGGCCAGGCCCATGGTGAGGCTGCCGCCCAGCGCCCACATCGGCAGCCCGGTCTCCTCCGCCAGGCTGATGCACTCGGCGGCCAGCGGCACGGCGGCCCGGGTGTCGCCCAGCGCCGCGTACGCCGACGCGGCCGCGTTGAGCGCCTGGGAGAGGACGCCGATCCGGCCCTGTGCGCGCAGCTCGGCCGCGGCGGACAGCGCGAACGTCCCCGCCAGGTCGAACGCGCCGACGGCCCAGGCGGCGATCGACAGGTCGCTGCGCAGGGCCGGTGGCAGGTCCATCCGGTGCACCAGCCGCTCCAGCCGCCGCAGCGCGGCGGCACCGTGCTCGACCGGTGCGACCAGCAGCATGATCCCGGGCACGCGCGGGTCGTCGTCGATCGATCCGAGCGCGAGCGTGACCTCGGTGAACCGGTCGCGGACGGGCGCCGGCACGTTCGAGTAGTAGACGCGGAGCGCCAGGTCGCTCATCGCCTGGAGGGCGCGCTCGGGGTCGCCGTCGCGGCGCATCATGTCGATCAGGTCGGCGTAGGCCAGCAGCCGTTCCGGCCCGGACCAGGCCACCGGGAGGTACGTCTCGCGCAGCCAGGTCAGCCGGGCGCGGTCGGCCCGCCGCAGGGCGCTCTCGTCGATCTCGCCGAGCAGCCGCCGCACGGCGTGCGGGTCGCCCTGCTCGTGCGCCACGAGACAGCTCGACACCTGCCGGTGGCCGCGCGCGGCCGGGTCCCGGCTGAGCTGGACGGCCCGGGTGAGCGCGGCCAGCGCGAGCGGCGCCTGCCGCGAGGCGGCGGCGATCGCCACGTCGGTGAGCTCCCGGGCCAGCGCCTCGTCCGGGCCCGACGCGGCCGACGCCCGGTGCCAGAGCTGGCGCTGTGGGCTGGCGGACAGCACCTCGGCCAGCGCCGCGTGCACGCGGCGACGGTCCGCGGGCGCGGCCTGCTGACGCAGCGCCGAGCGCAGCAGCGGGTGCCGGAACCGCAGCTCGTACCGTTCGTCGACGGCGACCAGGCGGGCGGTCACCGCCGGCTGGATCGCCTCGGCGGGCACGTCGGCGCCGACCAGGACCGCGGCGGCCGCCAGGATCTCGTCCAGGCCGGTCCCGTCGTTCAGCGCCGCGATCAGCAGCAGGGTCCGGGTCGGCGGCGGCAGGTCGGCGACCAGCCCGCCGAAGGTCCGCTCCATCCGCGTGCTCAGCGGCAGCGCCGACGACGACAGCGCCCCGTCGCCGAGCCGGGCGACCGAGGTGCCGAGCTCCACGATGCCCAGCGGGTTCCCGGCGGCCTCGTCCAGCACCCGGTCCCGCAGCCGCCGGGTCAACCGGGGCGCGGTCCGGTCCAGCAACGTCCCGGCGTCGGCCGGGTGCAGGGGCTCCAGCCGCAGCTCGGGCAGTCCGGCCCGGGTGAGCCGCCGGTCGACGTCTTCGCCGTCGCGTACCGCCATGACCACGGCGACCGGGTCCGACCCGACCCGCCGACAGAGGAACGTCAGGGTCTCCCAGGTCGCGGCGTCCAGCCAGTGCGCGTCCTCGACCGCGAGCAGCGTGGGCTGCTCCGGTTCGCCGAGCAGGTGCAGCACCTCGACGGCCCGGCGGTACGGCGAGTCCGCCGTCAGCGCGGCGGCACGCAGCGGGCGGAGCAGGTGGTCGAGCCCGGCGTACGGGATCTGCCCCTCGGCCTGCACGCCGGTCACGCCCAGTACGCGCACCCCGCGCCCGCGCCCGGCGCGGACCACGTGCTCCAGCAGGGCCGACTTGCCGATCCCCGCCTCGCCGCGCAACACCAGCGCGCCGCCCCGCCCCTCGGTGGCGTGGGTGAGCAGATCCCCGAGCAGGCTGATCTGGTCGTCCCGCCCGACAAGCCCGGCCATGCCCCCATCCTGCAACGCCACGGCCGTGGCCTCACCCGCCGTCGACCCGGGGCCGCCGGTGGTCGGTCAGCCGGAACCCGACCCCCCGCACCGCCACGACGGTGACGCCGGTGCCGAGCTGGTCGAGCTTGCGGCGCAGCCGCTTCACCAGGGACTGCACGCCGGCCGGGCGCTGCCGCCCCTCGTCGTGCCAGACCGTCCGGTGCAGCTCGGCGTAGCTCCAGACCCGGACCGGTTCGCTGGTCAGGCGGGTCAGCAGGTCGCGTTCGAGCCGGGTGAGGAAGACCTCGCGCTCGCCGTAGCGGGCCGTGGACCGGGCCGGGTCGATCCGCAGCAGGTCGTCCGGGCCCGCCTCGGGGGTCGGCCGCCCCGCTGCGGGCGGCCCCTGCGGCACCGCGATGATCCGGCGCAACTCGTCGAGGTCGGCCACCAGCAGCAGGGGCGCGATGCCGTCGAGGCGTTCGGCGAGCCGGATCCGCTCGGCCGGCGACGGCGTCACCGCGATCACCAGCGGGATCGGCGGCCCCGCCTCGTCGAGGGGACCCGACGGCACGCTGCCGTCGCCGCCGCTCACCGCGCCCACCCGGACGCGACCGGCCGCTGCTGCCCGAGTCTGTCAGCGCGGTGACAGCGACGGGCGGCCACCACCGCCGGCCGGGCTGCTCCTAGCGACGAGTTGCTCACGTCGCGTGCTTGATCCTTCATCTTTGTCGATCATAGTTTGCCCACAGGCGGCCGGCGTGACCCGCACGGCGCCTGGAGGGCCTGGGGAACCGCGCGTACCGGTGCGTCCAGAGGGGAGGCACGGTCGTTGTACCCCTGTCACGGCCCGACCAACCGCGGGTCGTTCTGCAGGAGGCAGCACCGATGCTGAGACGTCCACACCCCAGGGGCCCGGCCGGGCGCCTGGTGAGCGCCGGTGCGGCGCTCGTCCTCGCCGCGACGGCCCTGGTCGCGACCGGTTCCGGGGCGCAGGCCGCGCCGGGCGGCACACCCGCGGACAAGATCCGGCCCGAGCTGGTCAAGCAGCTCCAGGCCAAGAGCGAGAGCGACTTCTGGATCCACTTCGGTGCCCGGGCGGACCTGAGCAAGGCCGGCGCGATCACGGACTGGACCAAGCGGGGCGCCGCCGTGGCGGACGCGCTGCGCCGCACCGCCGCCGACAGCCAGGCCAAGGTCCGCGCCGAGCTCGACGGCGCGGGCGCGAAGTACCAGAGCTTCTGGGCGACCAACGCCATCAAGGTCAGCAGCGGCTCCCTGACGATGGTGCAGAGCCTCGCCGCGCACGCCGAGGTCGACGGCGTCTACGCGCCCGTCGCCTACGAGCTTCCCGAGGTCACGAAGGGCACCGACGAGAAGACGGCCAACGCCCTGGAGTGGGGCATCGCCAACATCAACGCCGACGACGTCTGGTCGCGCTACGGCGTCACCGGCGCCGGCATCACGGTGGCGAGCATCGACTCCGGCGTGCAGTTCGACCACCCGGCGCTGGTGCGGTCCTACCGGGGCAACAACGGCGACGGCACCTTCGACCACAACTACAACTGGTTCGACGCGGCCGGCGACTGCGCCGCCGCCCCCTGCGACGGCGACGGCCACGGCACCCACACGATGGGCACGATGGCCGGCGCCGACGGCGCCAACCAGATCGGCGTCGCGCCCGGCGTCCGGTGGATCGCGGCCAACGGCTGCTGCCCGACCGACGCCGCGCTGATCGCGTCCGGCCAGTGGATGCTCGAACCCACCGACCTCGACGGCGAGAACCCCGACGCCAGCAAGCGACCCCACGTCATCAACAACTCGTGGGGCACCCGGCTGCCCTCCAACGACCCGTTCATGGAGGACGTGACGCTGGCCTGGGCCGCGTCGGGCATCTTCGGCGCCTGGTCCAACGGCAACAGCGGCCCGTCCTGCCAGACCAGCGGCTCGCCGGGCAGCCGGTCCAGCAACTACTCCACCGGCGCGTACGACGTCAACAACGCCATCGCCAGCTTCTCCGCCCGGGGCGCCGGCCAGGGCGGTGCCGTCAAGCCCGACATCTCCGCGCCCGGCGTCAACGTCCGCTCCAGCATCCCCGGCGGCGGCTACGGCAGCCTCAGCGGCACCTCCATGGCCTCCCCGCACCTCGCGGGCGCGGTGGCGCTGCTGTGGTCGGCGGCGCCCGCGCTGGTCGGCGACGTCGCGGCCACCCGCGCCCTGCTGGACGACTCGGCGATCGACACCGCCGACGCCCAGTGCGGCGGCACCGCCGACGACAACAACGTCTTCGGCGAGGGCCGCCTCGACGCCCTCGCGCTGCTCGACGCCGCCCCGATCGGGGAGACCGGCACCCTCGCCGGCACGGTCACCGACGCGGCCACCGGCGACCCGGTCCCCGGCGCCACGGTCGCCCTCACCGGCCCGGCGTCCCGGCAGCTCACCACCGGCGCCGACGGCAGGTACTCGTCCCTGCTGCCCGCCGGCGACTACCAGGTCGCCGTGACCGCGTTCGGCTACGCCGCCCGGACCCTGCCCGCCATGGTCCGCGCCGCCGCGACCACGACGCTCGACGTCGCCCTGACGGCGGTGCCGTCGGTCACCGTCAGCGGCTCGGTCACCGACGGCTCCGGCCACGGCTGGCCGTTGTACGCGAAGGTCAGCGTCGAGGGCCTGCCGGTGTCCGACTACACCACGCCCGGCAACGGCCGCTACAGCCTCACCCTGCCCGCCTCGGCCACGTACAAGCTGAAGGTGGAGCCGCAGTACCCGGGCTACCAGACCGTGACCCGTGAGGTCGTGGTCGGCTCCGGCAACAAGACCCAGAACGTCGCCGTCACCGTGGACCCGGCCGCCTGCACCACCGCGCCCGGCTACGGGTACGGCTCCGACGGCGTGTACGAGACCTTCGACGGCGACCGCGCCCCGGCCGGCTGGTCGGTCGTGGACAACGCCGGCACCGGCCAGGGGTGGCGGTTCACCGACACGGGGAACCGGGGCAACCTCACCGGCGGCACCGGCGGCTTCGCGATCGTCGACAGCGACGACTACGGCAGCGGCGGGAAGCAGGACACCTCGCTGGTCAGCCCGGTCGTCGACCTCACCGACGTCGCCGCGCCCGTGATCCGGTTCAACCAGGACCTCAACTGGGTCAGCTCCGAGCGCGCCGACGTCGACCTCAGCGTCGACGGTGGCGAGACCTGGACCAACGTGCTGCGCCAGGCGGCGGACGTGCGCGGGCCCAAGGTCACCGAGATCGCGATCCCGCAGGCGGCGGGCAGGTCCGGGGTCCAGGTGCGGTTCCACTACTACGACGCCACCTGGGAGTGGTGGTGGCAGGTCGACAACGTGCTGATCGGCAGCGAGGTCACCTGCGCGCCGACCGACGGCGGCCTGGTGCTCGGCCACGTCCGCGACGCCAACGACAACGGGTACGTCAACGGCGCGACCGTCACCAGCGACGACCGGCCGGCGCAGACGACCACCACCGTGGCCACCCCCGACGACACCGAGCTGCCCGACGGCTTCTACTGGCTGTTCTCCTCGCTGACCGGCGCGCACCGGTTCACCGCCAAGGCCGGCGGCTACGTCAGCCAGGGCAAGCAGGTCACGGTCGAGGCCGACTGGGCCACCACCGCGACCTTCAAGCTCGCGGCGGGCCGGCTGTCCGTGCAGCCGGCGGCGGTCAGCGGCACCGTGCGGATGCCCACCGGCACCGTCGCCAAGACCTTCACGGTGACCAACACCGGCGGGGCCCCCGTCGACGTCCGCTTCGGCGAGCGCGACGGCGGCTTCGAGCTGCTGCGGGCCGACGGCTCCCGGGTGACCCAGCGGCAGATCCTGGCCGCCGAGGGGGCCCCGGAGCAGCGGATCACCGCCGCCACGTCGCTGGCCGCGCGGGCGTCCGGCAAGGCGGCTTCGGCGGCCCCCGCCCCGGCCGGCCCGCAGGCCGCGCCGTGGACGGACGTCACCGACTTCCCGGCCGCCATCATGGACAACCGGGTGGTCAGCCTGGACGGCAAGGTGTATTCGATCGCCGGCGGCAACGGCACGGCGTCGTCGGCGAAGAACTACGTCTACGACCCCATCGCCCAGACCTGGACCTCGATCGCCGACCTGCCCGGCGCGCGCAACGCCGTCACGGCCGGCGTCGTCGACGGGAAGATCATCGTGACCGGCGGTTGGGGCGCGTCCGGCCCCGACGCCGCCACCTGGTCGTACGACCCGGCGGCCAACGCGTGGACGCAGAAGGCGAACAACCCCGCGCCCCGGTCCGCCGCCGGCCAGGCCGTCGCCGACGGCAAGCTGTACGCGGTCGGCGGTTGCACGACGGCGAACTGCACGCCGATGTCGAACGACGTCCTGCGGTACGACCCGGCCAGCGACACCTGGGAGGCGCTGCCCGACTATCCGAAGGCGGTGGCGTTCCTGTCCTGCGGCGGCATCGGCGGCGTCGTCTACTGCACCGGCGGCAACGACGGCTCCGTCGCGCAGAAGGCCGGCTACGCCTTCGACCCGGGCACCAACGCCTGGACCGCGATCGCCGACGCACCGGCCGACAACTGGGCCAGCTCGTTCGCCGTGGCCAACGGCAAGCTGCTGGTCGTCGGCGGCTCGCAGGGCGGGGCGATCACCAACGCCGGCTTCGCCTACGACCCGGCGGGCAACTCGTGGTCGGCCCTGCCGAACGCCAACACCGCCCGGTACCGGGGCGGCGCGGCGTGCGGCTTCTACAAGGTCGGCGGCTCCTCGGGCGGTTTCACGGCGACGGCGGACAGCGAGGCGCTGCCCGGCTTCGGCGAGTGCGCCGAGGCCGCCGCGGACGTCAGCTGGCTGACGGTCGACAAGACGGCGGCCACGCTGGCGCCGGGCGAGAAGGTCACGGTCACCGTCGGGATCGCGGCCACCGTGGACCAGCCGGGCACGTACACGGCGTCGGTGGTGATCACCGAGAACACCCCGTACACCGTCGCGCCGGTGCCGGTCACGATGACCGCGCAGCCGCCGAAGACCTGGGGCAAGCTGCTGGGCACGGTGACCGGGACGAGCTGCCAGGGCGTCGGCGCGCCGATCTCCGGTGCGGTGGTCCAGGTCGACTCCTGGGCGATGTCGTGGACGTTCGCCACCGACGACCAGGGCCGGTACGCCTACTGGCTGGACAAGCGGAACAACCCGCTGACGTTGATCGTCGCCAAGGACGGCTGGAAGCCGCAGACCCGCCAGACGAAGATCAACACCAGCACGCCCACCGTGGAGAACTTCGCGTTGGCGCCGATCCGCTGCTGACCGTCGACGGCTGACGGGACAGCCCCGGCCCGCCCGGTCACCCGACCGGGCGGGCCGCGGGCGTCCTGCGGCGGGCCGGCCGTCCGGGTGTCGGCCGCCCGGCTGCGGGCGGACGGAGGGAGGGGCTCAGGGCAGCGCCAGCCGGAAGCCGACCCCCCGGACGGCGTCGATGGTCGCCGGCACGCCCAGCCGGGCCAGCTTGCGCCGCACCCGGCGCACCACCGAGTGCAGGTCGGAGCCGCGGCCCAGGCGCTCGGTGCCCCAGACCTCGCGGTGCAGCCGCCGGTGGGTCCAGGTGTGCCCGGGCGTGCCCACCAGGCAGCGCAGCAGGTCGTGCTCCAGCGGGGTCAGCCCGATCTCGCGGTTGCGCCAGCGCAGCACCCGCCGGTCGGAGTCGATGCTCAGCGCGGTCGCGGCCGGCGCGGCGGCGGTGACCACGACCCGGTGGGCCGCCGCCTCGGCGGGCGGGGCGGCAGGCTCGCCGGCCACGCCGAGGAACCGCCGCGCCTGGTCCACGCTGGAGACGATCAGGACGGCCTCGGACCCGCCGAACAGCTCGGCGAGGCGGCGGCGGTGCGACGCCGAGGAGGCGATGCCGATGGCCAGGGAGGGTCTCCCGCTCATCTCCGCCCTCCCCGTCCATCCGCTCGCGGAACGGCGTTGACATAATAATGTGCGTCGATGTCTGCGGCAATCTCCCTTCCCGACGGTCGCGCCGCTTCGGCGTGGCAGGATGTCGGCGTGCCCGAGGCCCGCAGACCACCGGTCGCGTTCGAGACGACCTGCGTCGTCGCGGCGCCGCCGGACGAGGTCTACCACCACCTGTCCGACCCGTTCAGCTACGTCGGGCTGTCGCCGCTGATCGTGGCGGTCCGCGACGTGCGCGCGGGCCACGACGCGCAGGGCCGGGCCGTCGCCCGCTACGTCGCCGTCGAGCGGTTCCGGCTGGTCGGCCCGGTGCGGTGGGACAACCCGATCCGGGTACGGATGGTGGCGACCCGGCCGGGCGAGCAACTGGTCAGCGAGGTGCGCAGCCCCGGCTGGGTGTCGCTGCGCGCGGTGGTGGACCTGACCGCCGTGGCGGGCGGCACCCGGGTGCGGGAAGGGGTGACCGCCGAGGCCCCGGTGCCGCTGCGGCGGTTCGTGGCGGCGAAGGCGCGCGAGGTCGCCGCGTACCGGGCGGCCGAGCTGACCCGCCGCATGGCGGCCCGGTAGCCCCCGCGCGGGACGGCGTCGCGGACCCGCGCCGCTGCGGGCCCGCGACGCCGGCGCGGGCGTTACCGGTAGGTCAGGTCGGACGAGGAGTAGAGGCAGTTGGTGCCGTCGGCCCCGGTGCCGACCTGGGTGGGCTCGCTGCCGGTGTTGTTGCCGTTGTACTTGCGGCAGATCACCATCGCCCGGCTGGGGTCGTTGACGATCGTGATGCCCGAGAACCGGGCGGTGTCGCCGTAGTTGACGTTGATCCCGGCCACCGTGTTGCCGGGGCGGGTCAGCGTGCTGTCGCGGATGACGACGGTGCGCTTGTACTGGGTGGAGCAGTTGCCGCAGGAGCGGTAGAACGTCCCGAAGTTGGTCGCCTGGAAGTTCTGGACGGTCAGCGTGCCCGCCCCGTTGTGCTGGAAGACCTTGTCGCTGGCGCTGCGGGCGCCACCGCCGTCGACCAGGAAGACGGGCGACCCGCTGCCGCGGAACGTGGCGGCGTCCTCGCCCACGTCCTCCCACCACACGTTGCGCAGCGTGCAGGACCCGGCGCAGTGCACGCCGTCCCCGGCGGGGCCGCCGATGATGACGTTCTGCAGGGTGGCCCCGGCGGCGAGCTGGAACATCGGGTCCTGGCTCTCCTCCTGGCTGCCGTCACCGATGCAGCAGTACCGGCGCATGCCGCCGTCGAACACCCCGGAGACCGGGATCGTGCCGTCGACGCCGACCTGCCCGGTCGGCGTCGGCCAGGATCCGGTCGGCGGCGGCGTGGTCGGCGGCGGCGTGGTCGGTGGTGGCGTGGTCGGGTTGCCCGGCGTGGTCGGGTTGCCCGGCGTGGTCGGGTTGGTCCCGCCGGTGCAGGTGACGCCGTTGACCGCGAAGCTGGTCGGCGCCGGGTTGCTGCTGTTGTTCCACGTGCCGTTGAAGCCGAACGCGGTCGACGCGTTGGTGGCGAGGTTGCCGTTGAAGCTCACGTTCGTGGCGGTCACCGCGCTGCCGCTCTGCGTCACGGTGGCGTTCCACGCCTGGGTGACCGTCTGGCCGGCGCCGAACGACCAGGTGAGCCGCCACGAGGTGAGGGGGTCGCCGACGTTGGTGAGGGTGACCGTGGTGGAGAAGCCGCCCGGCCACTGCGAGCCGACCGCGTAGCTGACGCGGCAGCCGGCGGCGGCCTGCGCGGCGCCCGCCGTGGCCACGACCCCCGTGGCGGCGAGCGTGGTCGCCGCCACGACGGCGAGAAGGGACCTTCGGCGCTGTCTGTGCAGCATGTTGCTCCCTGGCTGTACGTGGGGCCCGCGGAGGTGCCGGCAGCCGGTGCCCGCCGGATGCCGGAGCGGACCCTGGTCCGTGCCCGGACGCCCGTCCGTCGGACGGGCCGCGCCGCCCACGGGGCAAGCGCTTTCACCCAGCAGAGCGCAGAACGATGATCGACACAATCCCGGTCCCGCCGCCGCGTAGGGAAACACCCGATTACCGCGCGGGCGCGCGGCCCTAGCGTCAGGCGCATGCCCCGTCGTACGCACGCCCCGGCCCGCCCGCTCCGCCCGGCCCGGGTCACCACGCGGTTCCGCCGCCTGGCACCCGTCCTGCTGCTCGCCCTGCTGACGCCCGCCGCCTGCGGCCGGCTGGCCGGCCCGCTCTCCGCCGACCCGGGCGACGCCGCCGACCGGCCCGCCCCGGTGGCGTCGCAGCCCGGCGGGTCGGCCGACCCGGCCGCTCCGGAACCCGGCGACCCGGCCGACGGGCAGTCGCCGGAGCCGGGGGACGAGGCGGTGGCCCTGCCCGACCCCTGCACCCTGGTCCGCAAGGCCGAGGCCGAGAAGCTGGCCGGCCTCGGACTGGACGACGGCAGGCCGGTCGGGGACACCTGCACCTACACCGCGCCGGTCGACGGGCCGACCGCACAGGTCGAGGTCTTCGTCGGCGACGGCGCGAAGAAGTACCTCGACATCGAGCGGACGCTCGGGCACGAGACGCGGGCGCTGCCCGGCGTGGGCGACGAGGCGTACGCGACCGCCGACTCGTTCTTCGTCAACGCCTCCGGCAGGTGGGTGGCCGTCCGGCTGGTGCGGCTCAACGACCCCGAGGAGAACCGCCGCCCGTTGGAGTCCCTCGCCCGTACCGTCGCCGCCCGGCTCTGAGGCCCGGATGCGCCCACGCCCGCGCCGCGCGCTGGCCGCCGCTGTGGTGGCCCTCCTGGTGCTCGCCGGCTGCGCCGACCCGCAGCCGGCGGACCGCCCGGCGGACCCGGCGGCCGGCGCGGACGACCTGCGGTACGGCCCGGCACCGGTCCCCGAGCCCGGCGTCACCCTCCAGCCGGACGTGGTGCTCGTCGGCGGGGGCGGCCGGTCGGTCCGCTCGGTCACCGCCGACGGCCTCACCTGGCGTCTCGACCGGCGGGCCCGCAACGCCGACGCCCTCGCCCCCGGCAAGGTCATGTTCGTCACCGGGCGCGGGGTGGGCCGGGTGCTGGACGTCGCCCCCGACGGCGGTGACCTGCTCGTGACGATCGGCCCGGTCGACATCACCGAGGTCGTCCGGGACGGCACCTTCGCCCGGCGCGGCATCACCCTCGCCGACCCGATCGTCTACCCGGCCGGCGCGGCGTCCTGGGCCGACGACGCACCCGCGCCGCCGAGCACCTACGGGCGCAGCGCGCCCCTGCGCCGGCCGGCGGCCCGCGCGCCCGCCGACCAGCCGGTGCAGCCGCCACCGCAGCGCGGCGGGGACGTCGCCGCCACGGCCCACGGATACCAGGTCTACTCGACCTGCTGCACCAACGGCGTCGGCGTCCACTTCACCTACGACGACGGCGGCGTCCGCCTCGTCGGCACCGTGACGCTCACCTTCAGCCGCCCCGACGCCACCTTCCACCTCGCCATCGGCGGCGGCACCGTGACCCGCGCCGAGCTGGAGATCGGCGGCGGCTTCGGCATCAAGGTCGACTTCGAGGGCGGCATCCGGGACGGCCGCAACCACAGCAGGTCGTTCCCCGTCCCGGTGGACATCACCTTCCCCATCGGGCAGGTCCTCGGGATCCCGCTCTCCTTCACGATCGGCCAGACGCTCTCGGTCACCACCGCGTTCGGCGCGAAGCTGGGCACCGTCAAGGGCTCGGGCGAGTTCGCCCTCGCCGGCTCGCTCGGCTTCGGCTACGCCGACGGCGCCGCCGGCCCCCGGATCAGCAAGCGGGTCCAGCGCAGGTCGAGCCTGCTCAACTCGCTCACCGGCGTGCCCGTCGGCGTGATGGGCCTGGTCATCCGGCACGGCGTCCGGTTCACCGTCGGGATCAGCGCCTTCCTGTTCACCGCCGGCGTCTACTTCGAGCTGGTCACCTCGTACGGGTCGACGCTCGGCTCCGCCCTCGGCGCCCCGTACGCCCAGTGCCGGGGCGTGGGCATCGGCGTGCGGGCCGTCTTCGGCGTCGGCTACCGCATCCTGGAACCGGTCGTGCGGGTCCTCAACACGTTCCTCAGCCTGCTGACGCCGCACCGGGCCGCCGCGATCGGCCCGATCCCGGCGCAGGCCGGCCCCCGGTGGAGCACCACCGTCCACGACGCCGAGGAGGTCGTCCCGGACGTCGCGGTCTGCGGACGGCCGCCTCGCTGACCGTCCCACCGGGATGCCGCCGGCCGCCCACCGGCGCGCACGGGCCGTCACCTGGCGCGGGCGTGCCATCATCCCGCCATGGAGACCTCCCTGGTGGGGCGCGACGCGGTCGCCGACCGGGCGTGGCGGGCGCTGGTCGCGGGAACGCCGGTGCTCGTGGAAGGCCGCAGCGGCATCGGCAAGACCGCCCTCTGGAGGGCCCTGGTCGGCCGGGCCGAGCGGGCCGGGTGGTCGACGCTGACCTGCGCCCCGGCCGAGGCCGAGGTGGCGCTGCCGTTCGCCGCGCTGGCCGACCTGCTCCGGCCGCTGGCCGCCGCGGTGCCGGCCCTGCCCCCGCCGCAGCGCGCCGCCGCCGAGATGGTGCTGCTGGCCGCGTCCGGTGACGAGGTGATCGACGAACGGGCGGTCGGCGCGGCGACCCGCGCCCTGATCGAGGGCGCGTTCGGCGCGGGGGCCCCGGTGCTGCTCGCCGTCGACGACGCGCCCTGGCTCGACCCGCCGAGTGCGCGGGCGTTGCGGTTCGCGCTGCGCCGGCTCGCGCCCCGGCCCGCCGTGCTGGTCGCCCGGCGCACGGACGGCACCGGGCCCGCCGCCGCGCCCCTCGGCCTCGACGACGATCGGCCCGGCGGCGCGCCGGTGACCCGCGTCGCCCTGCCCCCGCTGGACGCCGGCTCCCTGCACCACATCGTCCGGGCCCGGCTGGACGGCGCGCTCAGCCGCCCGCTGTTCGCCCGCATCGTCCGCGACGCCGGGGGCAACCCGCTGCTGGCCATCGAGATGGCCCGGGCGGCGCTGCGCCTGCCCCGCCCGCCGGGGCCCGACGAGGACCTGCCGGTGCCGTCGTCGCTGCGCCAGCTGCTCGCCGACGCGCTGCGGGCGCTGCCCGCCCCCACCCGGGACGCGGTGCGGCTGGCCGCGCTGCTGACCGTGCCCACCCTGCCGGACCTCGCCGCGGCCGGGGTACCGGCGGACGCGTGGGACGCGGCGGAGGAGGCCGGCCTGCTCCGTGTCGCCCCGGACCGGGTCGGCTTCGTCCACCCGAGCTACGCCGCCGCCGTCCGCGGCGGCATCCCGCCCGGGGTGCGCCGGCGGCTGCACCGGACGCTGGCCGACGCGGTGCCGGATCCCGACGAACGCGCCCGCCAGCTCGCCCGGTGCGTCGTCGAGCCCGACGGGACGGTCGCCGCCGAGCTGGCCGCCGCCGCCGAACGCCAGCGCACCCGGGGCGCCCCCGCCGTCGCCGCCGACCTGTTCGAGCGGGCCGCGCAGCTCACGCCCGCCGACCAGGCCGACGACCGGGACCGGCGTCGCCTGGCCGCGGTGCGCTGCCGGATCGACAGCGGCGACCACGCGGCGGCGGGCGCGGCGGCCGACGCCGCGGCCGGGCAGCTCACCGGGCAGGCGCGGGCGGAGGCGCTGCTGCTGCGCGCGTTGGTCGCGTGGTTCGCCGACGACCTCGCCACTGCCGTGTCCACGGGCGAGCGCGCGCTGGCCGCCGCCGACGGCGGCCCTCTCGCGGGGCGGATCCACGCCCACCTCACCCTGTTCCACGACGGGCCCGGGGCCGCCCGGCGGCACGCCGAGGCCGCCATCGCCCTGCTCGGCGCCGACGAGGACCGGCCCCTGCTGACCGCCTCGCTGCTGCTGCTGTTCTTCCACGAGGTGCGCGCGGGCCTGCCCGCCCGCACCGGGCTGCTCGACCGGGCGCTGGCACTGGAGGCCGGCGAGCCGTCGTGGCTGGCCGGCACGATCCCGGCGATCTGGTGGAAGGCCACCGACGACCACGACCGGGCGCGCGAACGGCTGCACGACATGCGCGCCCGGGCGGCGGCGCGGGGCGACGAGCCGTGGCAGCACGAGCTGCTCACCCACCTCGGCGAGGCGGAGCTGCTGGCCGGCCGGTTCGCCGCGGCCGAGGCGCACATCGCCGCCGCCCGGCAGCTGGGTGAACAGCTCGGCAGCGCGCTGGTCGGCGAGACCTGGCTGGCGGGGACGCTGGCCGCGTACCGGGGGCGGCTGGCCGAGGCCGCCGGGGTCGCGGAGGAGGGCCTGCGCCGGGCCCGGGAGGTCGACGACGACTGGAGCCGGCGCATCCACCTGCAACTGGCCGGGTTCGTGGCGTTGTCCGCCGGCCGGGCCGGCGAGGCCGCCGCCGCGTACGGCGAGCTGGCGGGGGCGCTGTCCGGATCCGGGATCGCCGAGCCGGTCGCCCTGCGCTTCGAACCGGACTGGATCGAGGCGTGCGTCGGCTGTGGTGACCTCGACACGGCGGGCCGGGCCCTCGCCCGTCTCGCCGAACGGCACGGGCGACTGCCCCGGCCGTGGACCACGCTCGGGCTGGCCCGCAGCCGGGTGCTGGTCGACGGTGCCGCCGGCGTCGACACGTCGCCGGCGCTCGCCGCGCTCGGTGCCGCGCGGTCGGCCGTACCGTCGGACGTGCTGCCGCTGGACCGCGCCCGCTGCCTGCTGGTCGCGGGTCGCGCGCTGCGGCGGGCCCGGCGTCGCCGGGAGGCCCGCGCGGCCCTGGAGGCGGCCGAGGCCGAGTTCGACGCGCTCGGCGCGGCCGCGTTCGCCGCCGCGACGCGCGGCGAGCTGGACCGGATCGGCCGGCGGACGGCCGCGCCGACCACGCTCACCGCCACCGAGGAGCGGGTGGCGCGGCTGGCCGCGCAGGGGCGCACCAACCGGGTCATCGCCGACACGCTGTTCATCAGCCCGAAGACCGTCGAGGCCAACCTCGCCCGCGCCTACCGCAAGCTCGGCATCTCCAGCCGTGCCGAGCTGGGCGCCGTGCTGGGGCGGCCGGCGTCCGGCTGAGGGTGGGCCGGTCGCCGGCGACCGCCGGACAGCGGTGCCGCCGCCCGGCGGCGGACCGCACGGCCGGTGCCGGGGGCGGCGCGCAGGGGGCAGAATGTCGCCGTGTCCTCCGACCTGCTGGCGATGATCGCCGCCGAACGCCGCCGCATCGCCGACCTGCTCGACTCGCTGACCCCCGCCCAGCTGGACACGCCCAGCCTGTGCGGGGCCTGGACCGTGCGGGAGGTCGCCGGCCACCTGGTCTCGCCGCTGGTGGTCAGCCCGTGGCGGGTCCTGCCGCTCGTGCTGCGCTCCGGTTTCAACCTGCACGCGGCGAACGCGCGCCTGGCCAGCCAGGTGGCCCGCCGGCCGGCCGGCGAGCTGGCCGCGGCGCTGCGGACCCACGCCGAGCATCCGTTCCGGCCGCCTGTGGTCGGGTTCTTCGGCCAGCTCACCGACGTGCAGGTGCACGGGCAGGACATCCGCCGCCCGCTGGGCCTGCCCGCCGACCTGGACCCGCTGCGGCTGCGTACGTCGCTGGACTTCCTGACCGGCGGCCGGGCCGTCGGCTTCGTCGACCGTCGCCGGGTCGCCGGGCTGCGGTTCGAGGCCACCGACCTGGGCTGGGCGGCGGGCGAGGGACCGGTGGTCCGGGGCACCGGTGAGGCGCTGCTGCTGACGCTGACCGGCCGACGGGTGGCCCTGCCCGAGCTCGACGGCGACGGGGCCGCGGTGCTGGCCGGGCGCTGGCCCGGCTGACCGGGCGAAGCCCGGCGGCCCGGCACGGGGCAACGCTCAGGGTGACGGCGAGCGACTGAGTACGGCCACTCAGGCGCGCGGCGTGACCGGGCCAGCACGATCGGGGCATGAGCGGCGGGGGTGAAGTCTGGCGGCACCGCGTGCCGCAGCTTGCAGGGGTGTGGCTGGTGGGCGCGGTGGTCCTGCCGGCGATGGTCGCGGGGCTGCCGGTGCTGCTCCTCGGCGGCGTGGGCCTCCTCGCGGTGGCTGCGCTGGCCTGCACCGTCCTGCTGGTGGTGTTCCTGGCGGTGCTCATCCACGGGACGGCCCCGGCGTCGGTGCTGGGTGCCACCGGTGGCCGGCGGGCGGCGTGGGTGGCGCTGGTGCTCGGGTTCGGCACGATCCTCTGGCGGCTGGGCTGGGCGCTCACCGACGAGATCGGGGCGGGGATCAGCGGCCGCCCCGGTCTCACCGCGCTGGTCGGGGGCGTCCCGTTCGTCCTGGTGGCGGGGGTGCTCCAGCGACAGGCGCGGTGGCGGTTCGCGGCCGTGGCCGCGTTCGTCGGGCTCGCGGCGACCGGCCTCGTCGCGCTGCGCACCTCGGGGCCCGACGAGCTGACCCTCCGTCTGGCGTATACGCCCGGCCTCGACCGGGACACCACGTTCGTGGTGGAGGTGCCCGGTTACCGCCCGAGCGACGACGCGTACGGGGGCCGGCTGGGCACGGGGGATTTCCTGCCCGAGGACCCGGACGACGTGCCGCCGGTGCGGCAGGTCACGGTCGTCGCGTACCGGTCGGTCGACCCGGATCCGGTGTGCGGCTGGGACGTCGTCGACTCGCACCTGGGCGGCGAGTGCGTGCGGGAGCCCGGTGGCCTGGTCTACCGGCGTGCGGTGCAGCAGCACGGGTACCAGGTCCGCCACGGCGACGGCGCGATCGTGGTGTCCGGCACCTACGGGGTCGACCGGGAGTTGCTCCGGCACGCCGCGCGGACCCTGCGCCCGGCCAGCGCCGCCCTGCAGGACGCGAGGGACGTGTTCGTGGCGGACGTGCCCGGCTACCGTGGCCAGCCGATGGGCCCCCCGCCCGGCATGTCGTACGAGCCGGCGGACCACATGAGCGGGCCCCGCAGCGTCGTGCTGACCCTCACCGCCGTCCGGGCGAATGTCAACGCGCCCTGCTTCCAGGTGCGGTGCACGCCGGAGGGTGGTGGGCTGACGTACGTCCGGGCGGAGGCGACGCACGCGTACGTGCTGCGTCGCGGCGCCGTCGACGTCCAGGTCACCGGGGGCATGGCCGTCGACCGCGCGCTGCTACGCCGGGCCGTGCTGGCCGCCCGTCCGGCCACCGACGAGGAGCTGCTGCGCGCCCTTCCCCCGCCGCCGCCGGACGGCCCGCTCGACCGGTTGCGGACCTGGCTGCGTGCCCACCCTTGATCCGCCGCGACCGCATCCACCTGGTCCGTTTTGCTCGAACCCAGCAGGGTACGACCCGGATGCCCGTTCATCGCCGCTTCCCGGAGGTACCCGTCCAGATGAGTGCTCGCAAGCCCGCCAAGGCGGTCAAGGATGTGGTCGAGGCCGCCGCGGGGAAGGTCGCCGACGTCCTGACCCCCGACGCCCCCGGCGCGCCCGGCAGCGCCCCGCCCCCCGTCGCGGAGCCGACGACGCCGCACGGCCCGCTGCCACCGAAGGGGGAGCAGGGCGCTCCCGAGACCCGCAGCCCGACCGGTGCGCCGACCGGCGCGCCGACGACCGCGAACGGCCAGCAGGGCGCCTACCTCACCACGTCACAGGGGGCGCGGCTGCGCGACACGGACCATTCGCTCAAGGCCGGGCCGCGCGGGCCGATCCTGCTGCAGGACCACCACTTCCGCGAGAAGATCACCCACTTCGACCACGAGCGCATCCCCGAGCGCGTGGTGCACGCCCGGGGGACGGGGGCGCACGGCGTCTTCGTCGGCTACGGCACCGCCGAGCCGATCACGCGGGCGGGCTTCCTCGCCAAGGGCCGCGAGACCGAGGTCTTCGTGCGGTTCTCCACCGTGCTCGGCTCGCGCGGCTCGGCCGACACGGTCCGCGACACCCGGGGCTTCGCGACGAAGTTCTACACCGACGAGGGCACCTTCGACCTCGTCGCCAACAACATGCCGGTCTTCTTCATCCAGGACGCGATCAAGTTCCCCGACATCATCCACGCCGGCAAGCCGCACCCCGACCGGGAGATCCCGCAGGCGCAGAGCGCGCACGACACGTTCTGGGACTTCGTTTCCCTGCACACGGAGGCGCAGCACCACACGATGTGGAACATGTCCGACCGGGGGATCCCGCGCTCGTACCGGATGGTGGAGGGCTTCGGCGTGCACACCTTCCGGCTGGTCAACGCCGCCGGGGAGACCGTGCTGGTCAAGTTCCACTGGAAGCCGCAGCTGGGCGTGCACTCCCTGACCTGGGAGGAGGCGCAGCTGCTCGGCGGCGTGGACCCGGACTTCCACCGCCGGGATCTCTACGACGCGATCGAGGCGGGGGCGTACCCCGAGTGGGAGCTCGGCGTGCAGGTCCTGCCCGACACGCCGGAGGAGACGTTCGCCGGGATCGACCTGCTGGACCCGACGAAGATCGTGCCGGAGGAACTCGCGCCGGTGCAGCCGATCGGGCGGCTGACGCTCAACCGGACGCCGACGAACTTCTTCGCCGAGACCGAGCAGGTCGCCTTCCACGTCGGCCACCTGCCGCCGGGCATCGACGTCACCAACGACCCGCTGTTGCAGGGCCGGCTCTTCTCGTACGTCGACACGCAGCTCACCCGGCTCGGCGGGCCGAACTTCTCCCAGATCCCGGTCAACCGCCCGCACGCCCCGGTCAACGACATGCTCCGCGACGGCTTCCACCAGCAGGCGGTGCACGCGGGCGCCGCGCCGTACCGGCCGAACTCCCTCGACGGCGGCAACCCGTTCCCGGCCGGCGACGCCGAGGGCGCGTTCGTCGACGTGCCGGTGACGGTGGCGCAGGCGCCGAAGGTGCGCGCGAATCCGGCCTCGTTCGACGACCACTTCAGCCAGGCCCGCCTGTTCTGGCTGAGCATGTCGCCGGTGGAGCGGGAGCACATCGTCCGCGCCTACACCTTCGAGCTGGGCAAGTGCTACCACCAGGCGATCCGGGAACGTCAGCTCGCGTGCCTGGCGAACATCGACCCGGTGCTGTGCGCGCAGGTGGCCGCCGGGCTGGGCCTGCCCGCCCCGGAGCCGACCGTGCCGCTGGCGGACGTCGCGCCCAGCCCCGCGCTGTCCCAGGTCGGCCGCGAGTGGCCGGCGGACGGTCGCACGGTGGGTATCGTCGTCGACCCCGACGCCGGCCTCGACAGGGTCGGCCAGGTGCAGCGGGCCGTCTTCGCGGCCGGCATGGTGCCGCTGCTGATCGCCCCGCACGGCGGGACCGTGGGCGGGCTGCCGGTGCAGCGGACCTTCGCCACCGGCCGGTCGGTCGAGTTCGACGCGCTGCTGCTGGCCGGGGCGCCCGTGCCCGCGCCGGACGCGCTGCCGGCGCGCGACGAGAAGGCGGGCGCGCCGGGCCCGGCGGCCGTCGACCCGCGCGTGCTGCTGCTGGTGCAGGAGTGCTGGCGGCACGCGAAGGCGATCGGCGCGTGGGGTGCGGGCGTCGCCGTGCTGGAGCTGGCGGGGGTGGCCGGCACCCCGGGCGTAATCGCGGGCGACTCCGGCGACGACGCCCTCGCGGCCGTGCAGCGGCTGCTGGCCGCGCACCGGGTGTGGGAACGGTTCCCGGTGTCGCTGCCCTGACCGTGTCGTCGGCCGGGGCCGCCCTCCACCGCTGTGGAGGGCGGCCCCGGCCGTGCGGGCGGGAACCGGCCGGGACGTGCCGGTCAGGAGGTGCCGGACAGGGCGGCGACGAGCCCGAAGCCGCCGCAGCACAGCACGCCGACCACGGCCAGCGTGACGAGCAGGATGCTGTAGTTGGACCACATGCCGAAGCGCGTGACGTCGGTGCCGTGCCCGTCGTGGACCCGGTTGCGCCAGCCGCCGAAGCGGAACGACAGGTGGTGCGCGGCCCCGGGCTGCGCGACGAGCGTGGTGGTGATGACGGGGATTCCGATGAAGTCGGTGTACCGCACGTCGTGCGACCCCGCCGGGACGGCCACGTGCCAGGTGCCCTCGCCGGGGATCGGCACCGTCCGGCCGTCGATCTTGAACTTGCTGGTGGCCGGGGCGGGGACGAGGTAGGGCCCCCGGTTGACCGAGACGACCAGTACGGCGTGGCCCGGGGGCGGCGGGATCGGTTGCGGGTAGGCGGTCAGCGGCGTGACCGCGCCGGGCCCGGGCGGGTACGACGGGTGAGGAGGATACGACACGGCCACATCCTGGCATGGCCGCGCATCCCGGGCCGGGCCGCAGGGGTGTCGGCCGGGGCCGGGTGGTGTGACCGTCGCCGCAGTCCTTGACTCCGCACCGACGCCCGTAGCAGCATCGCAAGGCGAGACGCTGTCTCGAATTGTGGTGACTGTCGGGAAAGGGTCGATCGTGCGCCGCTGGCTGTCCCGGATCCCGCTCGACCCGTACATCCTGGCGCTGCTGGCGACCCTGGTGGTTGCCACCGTGCTGCCGGCCCGGGGCCGGTTCGCCGACGGCGCGTCCGTGGCCACCACCCTCGCCATCGGGCTGCTGTTCTTCCTCTACGGCGCCCGCATCTCGCCCGGCGAGGCGTGGGCCGGCGCCCGGCACTGGCGCCTGCACGCGCTGGTGCTGTCCAGCACGTTCGTGCTGTTCCCGCTGCTCGGGCTGGCCGCCCGGGTGCTGCAGCCCGCCGTGCTGACGCCGGAGCTCTACCAGGGGCTGCTGTTCCTGTGCGTGGTGCCGTCCACCGTGCAGTCGTCGATCGCGTTCACCTCGATGGCCGGCGGCAACGTGCCCGCCGCCATCTTCAGCGCCTCCTTCTCCAACGTGGCCGGCGTGCTGCTCACCCCCGTGCTGGCCGGCGTGGTGCTGGCCGGCACCGGCGCGGTGAGCTTCTCGGCGGGGTCGGTCCTGGAGATCGTGGCCCAGCTGCTGCTGCCGTTCGCCGCCGGGCAGGCCCTGCGGCCCTGGCTCGGCGGCTGGATGGGCCGGCACAAGCGGGTGCTCACCCTCGTCGACCGGGGATCGATCCTGCTGGTCGTCTACACCGCGTTCAGCGCCGGGGTGGTCGCCGGGGTCTGGCAGCGCACCTCGCCCGGCCGGCTGTTGGCGCTGCTCGGGGTGCTGGCGGCGCTGCTGCTGGTGGTCCTGCTCGCCACGGCCGGGGCGGCGCGGCTGCTCGGCTTCACCCGGCCCGACCGGATCACCGCGATCTTCTGCGGGTCGAAGAAGAGCATGGCGACGGGGCTGCCGATGGCGGCGGTGCTGTTCAGCCCGCAGACCGTCGGCCTGGTGCTGCTGCCACTGATGTTGTTCCACCAGCTCCAGCTGCTGGTCTGCGCCGAGCTGGCCCGCCGCTGGGCGGCGGGCGGGCCCGCCATCCGGGAGGACGCTCGGTGATCCCTTCCGATCCGATCGGTGATGTGTCATCTTCGATGGGTGCGGGTCGATAGGCGCGCTGGCAGAGGGGGCCACGTCCCCGCAGGGGGGCGGGGGGCGATAGCGCGGTGCCGCTGACCGACGACGGGCGGTCGGCCGCGCGCCGCGCCCGACCCCGCACCGGGCTGACCGTCGGCCTGCTGGTCGTCGCCCTGCTGGCCCTGTTCGGGGGCGTCGCGTACGCCGCCCTGCTGCACGTCCAGCAGGCGAAGATCCGCCACGAGCTCGACTGGGCGGTGCTGCACGGCCGCCCGGCCGACCCGTCCGGCTGCACCTGGATCTTCGGCGGCGCGAGCGACACGGGGCACGCGGGCGCGCCCCCGGCCGGCTTCCCGCGGCACGAGGCGATCCACGCCGTGGCCCGCACCGGCCGGCCACAGGTCGGCGAGGTGGCCCGCAACGGCACCGTCTACCACGTGCGGACGCAGCTACGCGGCGACGAGGTCGTCCAGGTGGTCTTCGACGCCCGGTTCCAGCTCGCCGAGCGGCGCTACCTGCTCTGGGGGGTGTCGCTCGCGGCGGCGGCGGTGCTGGTCGCGGCGACCGTGACCGACCTGCGCTTGCGCCGCGCGGCGGTGCTGCCGCTGGCCGAGGCGCTCGACCGGCAGCGGCGCTTCGTCGCCGACGCCAGCCACGAGCTGCGCGCCCCGATCACCCGGGTGCACACGGCGGCGCAGTTGCTGGCGCGGCGCGCGGCGCACTCCGGCCACGACGCGGACCGGGCGGACCTGGACCGGCTGCTGGACACCACCCGACGGCTGGGGGAGATCGTCGACGAGCTGCTGCTGTCGGCCCGGCTGGCCGACACGACGTCGGTGGCCCGGCCGCCCGCCACGGTCGACCTCGCCGCGCTCGTCGCCGAGGCGGTCGAGGCCGACGCGCCCCGCGCCGCCGAGCACGGGGTGACGCTCGCCGTCGCCGGCGCGGACGCCCCGGTGCCGGTGCACGGCGTCGGGCCCGCCCTGCGCCGGGTGGTGGCGGAGCTGCTGGCCAACGCGCTGAACCACACCCCGCCCGGCGGCCGCGTCGAGGTGCGGCTGCGCCCGGCGGCGCCGGGCCACGTCGAGCTGGTGGTCACCGACTCCGGCCGGGGCTTCGACCCCCGGCACGCCGACCGGATCTTCGACCGGTTCCACCGGGGCCCCGGCTCCGGCGACCGCCGGGTCGGGCTCGGGCTGGCCCTGATCCGCGAGGTGGTCACCGCGCACGGCGGCACGATCAGCGCCGCCGGCCGGCCGGGGGCCGGGGCCGCCTTCACCGTACGGCTGCCGGTGCGTGACGGGACGCGGCCCGGTGCGACGCCCCCGGACGGCGACGCCACCGGGTCCCGGTGGCCCTTCTGCTGGCGGGTCGGCCGCGACCGGGCAGGCCAGGAGCGCGAGCTGACCGGGTCCTGACCGGGTCCCGACCAGCGGAGAATTCCGCGGGTCAACCTTCTCAGCATTCGGTGGGACCATAAACAAATGGACGACCCGCGGGCCCCGGCGCACGGACCGCTGCTCCTCGTCGAGGACGACGCGGAGCTCGCCGACATGCTGGTCGAGCTGTTCAGCGGGGACGGCTACCGCATCGACCTGGCCCGGGACGGGCAGCGGGGCCTGCACCTGGCCCTGCGCGGCCGCTACCAGGTGATCATGCTCGACCGGCGGCTGCCCGCCATCGACGGCGTCGACCTGCTCATCCGGCTGCGGCGCTGCGCGGTCGCCGCCCGCGTGCTCATGCTCAGCGCCCTGGCCGACCCCACCGAGCGGATCCGGGGCCTGGACGCCGGGGCCGACGACTACCTGCCGAAGCCCTTCGAGGTGGCGGAGCTGATGGCCCGGGTCCGGGCGCTGACCCGCCGCCGCTTCGACGGGGCGGAGCTGATCCCCATCGGGGCCGGGCAGCTCGACCTGGCCCAACGCGGGGTCCGGCTGCCCGACGGCCGGGAGGTGACGCTCAGCGGGCGGGAGTTCGAGCTGATCCGGCTGCTCGCCACCCAGCCCCGCATGGTGCACAGCCGCAGCCAGCTGCGGGGGCGGGTCTTCGGCGCCGACCGCACCGAGGCGGTGGTCGACACGTACGTGCACTACCTGCGGCGCAAGCTCGGCGACGGGGTGGTCCGCACCGTGCACGGCCTCGGCTACCAGATCGGCGCCCTCTGAGCCGGCCGCCCGGGACCGGTGCGGTCCCGGGCGGCCGGGCGGCCCGTCCGTCAGGAGTCCCAGATCGCGCCGTACGCGGGGACGCCGCGTTCCTCCATGCCCCGCACCACCTGCCAGGTCAGCGGGCGGTTCGAGATGCAGATGACCGCCTCGGCGTCGAACTGGCGGTACGCCTGCCAGGCCAGCCGCAGCATGTCGGGTTTGCCGTCGCGGGCGGTGTCCCACAGCAGCGCGTCGGGCTGGTGGGCGAGGATCTCGTCGACCAGCGCGTCGCCGAAGGTCTCCCGGTGCCGGCGGGCCACCCAGACGAGGCGGGCCGGCACCTGCTCGGCCAGCAGGTGCGGCAGCACCGGGCCGATGCCGCTGCCGGTGGCCACGTAGACCACCCGCCGGAACAGGGTCTCGACGTTGGCGACCCCGGCGGTGCTGATCCCCTTCACCCAGACCCGCTGCGGCGCGTCGTCGATGAACCGTCCGGTCCAGTCGCCGGCCCGGGAGACGGTCAGCCGGAAGCCGCTGCGCCCCGGCGCGGGCACGTTGGCGAAGGAGTGCCACTCCCACAGCGGCCGGCGGCTGATCGCGGTGGACGAGCCGGGGAACGGGGTCACCCCGTGGTCGAAGTGGACCAGCGCCACGTGCGACGAGGGGCGCTCGACCACGACCGGCACCCGGCGCAGCCGCAGCCAGGGCAGGGCGATGCTGGCGGTCAGCACGGCGAGCACCCAGCCCTGCGGGGAGGCGGCGAGGGCGACCGGCCCGCCGGCCAGGAGGCCGGCCTGCGCCCACAGCAGCAGCAGCGCCGCCCAGCCGCCGAGGCGGTGGGTGCGTTCGAACAGGTCGTGCCGGCGGGACCGCACCGGCGGCAGGGCGGTGCCGACGACCGCCAGCAGCAGGCCGGCGGTGGCGTAGCCGGTGACCAGGGCACCCGCCCCGCCCGGCCCGCGCCCACCGGCGGCGGTCAGCGCGCCGAGCTGCCCGAGGTACCAGGCGGTGCCGGCGAGCGCCCCGCCGACGTGCAGCCCGCCGAAGTGGTAGACCTTGCCCAGGGTCCAGCGGATCCGCAGGGGCCACCGGGTCGGCGCGCGGGTGGCCAGCCAGAAGAGCAGGTTGATCACGTACTGCTGGCGCACCAGGACCGCCAGCGCGACGTTGGCCAGCGCGGCGGCGCCCAGGGCCTCGGCCGCGCCGGGCCCGCGCCACCAGTCGGCGGCCAGGCCGTACGCCAGCAGCGCGGCGTTGGCCGTGAGCACCGCCGCGACCAGGCGGTGGTGGTGCATGAACCGGGGGTGGGCGAGGATCCGGCGCAGCGTCGACACCGGGGGCGGCGGCGCGTCGCCGGGCGGGCCCGCCGCGTCGGTACGCGGGGGAGCGGGCGGGGCCGGCTGCGGCCGGAGTCCGGTGGTGGTCACGCCGCCGCCTCCTCGATGTGCGCCCACTGCCAGCGCAGGTCGAGGGCGAGCCGGCGCAGCGCGTCCCGGTCGACCTTGCCCCGCCCGGTCATCGGCAGCTCCGGCAGCGGGTGCACGGCCGCCGGCACGCAGTAGTAGGCCAGTGCGGCGGCCACCGCGTCCCGGCACCGCTGCGGGTCCAGCTCGGCCGGGGCGACGAAGGAGACCAGGTCGCGGTCGGTCAGCTTGAGCGTGACCGCCGCCCGGCAGCCCGGCACCGCCTCCAGCACGGTCGAGACCGCGTCCAGCTCGACGCGGAAGCCCCGGACCTTCACCTGGTCGTCGGTGCGGCCCAGGTGCTCCAGCTCCCCGTCGGCGCTCCAGCGGCCCCGGTCGCGGGTGCGGAACATCAGCCGGTCGCCGCCGAGGAACGGGTCCGGGGCGTACCGCTCGGCGTTGAGCGCGTCGTTGTCGAGGTAGCCGGCGGAGACGCAGCCGCCGCCGGCCCACATCTCGCCGACCTCGCCGATGCGGCACGGCCGCCCGTCGGCGTCGAGGACGTAGACGGTGTTGTTCGGCGTCGGCCGGCCGATGGTGAGCGGTCCGCCGGGCCGGTGCCGGTGCATGGTATTGACGATGGTGGTCTCGGTCGGCCCGCAGCAGTTGTAGAAGGCGCGGCCGGCGGCCCAGCGGTCGGCCAGCGGGCGCGGGCAGGGCTCGCCCGCCACGGCGACCGTCCGCACCCCGGCGCACCGGTCCGGGTCGATGCGCCCGAGCACCGACGGGGTGGCGATCACCACGTCGGCGCGGGCGGCGGTGGCGGTGAGGTCGCGGTCGCGCACGAGCAGGGTGCCGCCGTTGGCGAGGCAGCCGAGGATCTCCCAGGCGGCCATGTCGAAGGCGACGTTGAGCAGCTGGGCCACCCGCCGGCCCGGCCGGATCCCCAGGTTTCCCGGCGCGGTGAGCAGGAGGTTGGCCACGTTGCCGTGGGTGACGGTGACCCCGTTCGGCGTGCCGGTGGTGCCGGAGGTGAACAGGACGTAGCAGCCGTCGTCGGCGGTCACCGGGCGGTCGGTGCCGGGGGCGGTCAGGTGCCGGCCGGGCGGCAGCGGCTGCGCCATCAGCTCGTCGACGGCGAGCCGCGTCACGCCGGGCAGCGCCGGCACCGTGTCCAGGGCACCGGCCGTGGTCAGCACCACCCGGCACCGGGCGGTCGTCGCGACCTGCCGCAGCTGCCGGTGCGGGGTGATCCGGACGTCCTGCGGGACGTAGGCCGCCCCGGCCTTCAGCGTCGCCAGGATCCCCACCAGCATCGGCAGCGAGCGGCTGGCGAAGACGCCCACGGCGTCCCCGGCCCGTACGCCGAGGTCGGCGAGCCGGGCCGCGAGCCGGTTGGCCTGGCGGTCCAGCTCGCGGTAGTCGATCGTCTCGCCGAGGTGCTCAGCCGCGACGGCGTCGGGCGTGGCGGCGGCCCAGCGTTCGAACGCCTGGTGGATGCGCAGGTCGGGCACGGTCACCCGCGGCCCCTGGCCGAACCGGTGGAACAGCCGGCGCTCGCGTGGTGGAAGGTGGTCCAACAGGGGGCCTCGCCAGCCGTCCGGACCGGCGGGGAGGGCGCTGACCGGGCGGGTCGTCGCGCCGTGGATCGTGTCGGACTGTCGTACGGGCATGGTCGCTCCTCGTCTGACCGGCCGCCCTGCGCGGCGATCAGCATCGATGCTCGACAATTCGTTTGGGAAATGTCTTAGATCCCGCGGGGGCGCCCCTGGCCTGCTTGTCAGATTGCGAGACGCCGTCTCTCTTGACGTCGCGCTGGGGCTGCCCTAGCCTGGGGCGACACCGTCAGCCGCAGGAGACGCCATGATCCGAGTTCCGCAAGGCGCTGGATTGTTGGTGCGCGGTTACGAGGAGCCGCTGCGGGTACACCCGCCGCGAGAGGGCATGCGCCCCGGGACCGCCGCCGGGGATCCGCAGACCCCCTTCTGACGGGCCGCCCCGCCGCCGTGGACCGGCGGCGAGGCCGCCCCTGCCGTCGATCGCCCGGCCCGTGGCAACGCCCGCGCCGGGGCACCGACCCGTACCCGTCAGAACCGACCCTCGGAGCGCATCATCATGACCACCGCAATCGACCTCGCCCCCATCTCCGGCCCGTCCGCCTGGCGCGGCGACGAGCTGCGTACCTCGACCGAGTGGATCTACCAGCTCAGTGACGCCGAGCGCGCCGAGCTGGAGACCGTCGGCCGTCGCTTCGTGGCCGACAACCCCGACCTGCGTACCGTGACCGCCGCCGACTACCCGCTGCCGGCCTGCGCCGGCCTCAACGAGGAGTGCGCCCGTCAGATCGACTCCGGGCGCGGCTTCATCCTGGTCCGCGGGCTGCGCACGGAGGAGTACGGCGACACCCTCGCCGGCGCCATCTTCTTCCTGATGGGGCTGCACCTCGGCGTGCCGATGGGGCAGAACCAGATGGGCGACGTGCTCGACCACGTCATCGCCACCTCCAACAAGACCCTCGACGACCCGTCGGCGCTGCCGTCGCGGGTGCGGGACCGGCTGCCGTTCCACTCCGACAGCTCCGACGTCGTCGCGCTGATGTGCCTTCGCGCGGCCAAGGCCGGCGGGGCGAGCAGCCTGGTCAGCGGCACCACCATCTACAACGAGATCCTGCGTCGTCGGCCGGACCTCGCGCCGCTGCTGTTCGAGTCGTGGCACTGGGACTGGCACCGGCAGGACCCGGACGCCCCGGCCCGCACCTACACCTCGCCCATCTGCAGCTACGTCGACGGCATCTTCAGCACGTACGCCGGCAGCTCGATGATCTTCTCCGCGCAGGACTACCCGGAGGTGCCCCGGCTCACCGAGGCGCAGATCGAGCTGCTGCACCTCTACGACGAGGTGTCCCAGGCCCCCGGCCTGGCCCTGGACATGGACTTCCAGCCCGGGGACGTGCAGTGGCTGCTCAACTACGCCGCCCTGCACTCGCGTACCGGCTACGTCGACTTCCCCGAGCCGGAGCGCCGCCGCCACCTGCTGCGGCTGTGGCTCAAGCGCGACGTCGGCCGGCCGCTGGTCGCCGGGTTCGGCAAGCACGTGGTGACCGAGCGCGGCAGCGAGATCGCGCCGGGCGGCCGGTTCCGCATCGCCGAGGCGGTCGAGCCCAACTTCGAGTGGGGCAACTGACCCACCGGCCCCTCGTCAGGACGGCCCGCAGCGCCCCAGAGTCGTGGCGCGGCGGGCCGTCCGCGTCGGCACCGGCCTGCTGCGCCCCGATCTGTCGGCGTCCCGTGACGGAGAGTAACATGCGGACGCGGGGGCAGCGCCCCTTCGCCGCCCTTTGCTCTGCACCCACATACGCAACAGATCACGATGAGCAACCGGCCATTCCGCCGCTACGGCATCCATTGCGGGCTATGAGACCTGATGTTTGCGGGTGTTGCGCCTATGGGTGCAGAGCAAAGGATGGGAGCGGCGTGTGGTGAGGGCCCGACAAGATTGCGGACGGTGAAGTTGCCGGGACCGTGAATAGCCTCCAGGGCCGTCGCCTTACGTGAGCAATGTGCGGCGGCCAACGGCGGGCGGCGGTGACCCCGGTGGTGCTACCGGGGTCACCGCCGCCCTGGCATCTACAGGTCCAGCACGAGCCGCTCGGAGCAGCTGCGGCCCACGCAGATCATCATGCTGCGTCCGGCCGCGCGCTCGGCCTCGGTGAGCAGCGAGTCGCGGTGCTCCGGCGTGCCGGCCAGCACCCGCGTCTCGCACGCGCCGCAGTAGCCCTTCTCGCAGTCGTACGTCAGGCCGGGCACCGTCTCGCGCAGCACGTCGATCATCCGGCGGTCCCTCGGCACCCGCACGGTCGCCCCGGTGCGGGCGAGGTGCACCTCGAACTCGGTGTTGGCCGCCGGGTCGAAGGCGACCTCCAGGTCGTCGCCGGCGGTGAACCGCTCGACGTGCAGCTGGCCCGACCGGCCCGCCTCGGCGCAGGTCCGCTCCAGCGCGCCGATCATGGCGGTGGGCCCGCAGCAGTAGATGGCGGTGTCCGGCCCGGCGGACGCGACGAGCGCCGCCAGGTCGGGCAGGCCGGCCTCGTCCTGCGGCAGCAGGGTGGCCCGGTCCCCGGCCAGCGCCACGACCTCGTCGGCGAAGGCCATCGAGGCGCGGGTGCGCCCGCCGTACACCAGCCGGAACGGCACGCCCCGGCGGTCGGCCTCGCGGGCCATCGCCAGGATCGGGGTGATGCCGATGCCGCCGGCGAGGAACAGGTAGCCGGGGGCGTCGACGAGCGGGAAGTGGTTGCGCGGACCGCGCACGGACAGGGTCGCCCCGGCGCGGGCCACCGCGTGCAGCTCCACCGAGCCGCCCCGGCCGCCCGCCTCGCGCAGGGCGGCGATGCGGTAGTGGTGGGCGTCGTCCGGGTCGCCGCACAGGGAATACTGCCGGACCCGGCCCGACGGCAGCCGCACCTCCAGGTGCGCCCCGGGCGCCCAGGGCGGCAGCGGCGCGCCGGCGGCGTCGGCGAGGCGTACCTCCAGCACGTCGTCGGCGGCGACGGCCGCGACCTCCACGCGCAGGTCCCGGTCGACGGTCGGGCCGGCGGCCGGGCGCGCGCCCGGCGTGTCGGCGGCGCGCGGGCCGGGGGTGAACACGGCGGGTACGGCGTCCCAGCCGGTCTGGTTGCCCCGGGTCGGGTACGTGACCAGCCCCTCCTCGACGACCCGGTAGTCGGGCAGCCGGGTGAGCACCTGCGTGATCATCTCGCGGAACATGAGCCGGGCCAGGTGCGCGCCGGCGCAGCGGTGGCTGCCGATGCCGAAGCTGAGGTGCCGGGTGGCGTCGCGGTCGAGCCGGATCTGCTCGGGCTCGGGGAAGACCGCCGGGTCGTGGTTGGCGGCGACCCAGGGGATCAGCACCCGCTCGCCGGCGGCGACCGGACAGCCGCCCACTTCGGCGTCGGCGCGGGCGGTGCGGGCCATCGACTGCGACGGGGCGAACGCCCGCAGGAACTCCTCGGTGGCGTTGTGCAGCAGGTCGGGGGAGTCGATCAGCCGCTGCCGGTCCTCGGGGTGGCGGCTCAGGTGCACCAGCGTGGACCCGGTCAGCGAGGTGGTGGTGTCGACCCCGCCGGCGATCAGCAGCCCGATGACGGAGACCAGCTCGTCGGCGTCGAACAGCTCGCCGTCGGGGCGGCGCTGGGTGGCCAGGTAGCTCACGGCGTCGCCGGTCGGCTGCGCGCGGCGCTCGACGATCAGCTCGCGGATGCGCTGGTCGAGGTACGCCAGACCGGCGGCCCCGCGCGCGGCGCGCTCGCTGCCGGGCAGCGCGGCGAAGATGTCGTGGATGGGGCCGGCCAGCTTGGCCCAGTCGGCCTCCGGGAAACCCAGCCAGTCGAGGGTGACGGCGGCCGGCAGCGGGTTGGTCAGGTCGCGGACGAAGTCGACCGAGCCCTCGGTGACGAATGCGTCGATCACGCGGGTGGTGTGCCGGGCGATCATGGGGGCCAGCGTCGCCACCGCGTCCTGGGTGAGCAGCGGGTTGATCAGGTCCCGGTACTCCGTGGCGGCCGGCGGGTCTAGCTCGATCGGGTACTGCTCCAGGCCGGGGCCCCGGGGGATGACGATGGCGGTGCCGTCCCCCCCGGCGACCGACCGGGCGGAGGAGAAGGTGTCGTCGTCGCGGGCGATGCGGACCACGTCGGCGTACCGGGTGGTGTAGACGAAGCCGCCGTGCGCGGTGGTGCGCCCGACCGGGCAGGTCTGCCGGTACGCCTCGTAGTAGCCCACGGGGTCGGCGTTGCACTCGGCCGAGTGGTGGTCGAAGGGGGCGGCCGGTGTGGTCAGCTGGTGTTCGGTCATGGGGACGAGCTCCACGGGTGCGGGACGCTGCGCGGTGTTGCCCAGCCGCGCCACTGGGGTGTCGGACGACGAGCGTAGCGCGCTCGCATCACGAGACGGTGTTACGAATCGAGCGTCAGAAGGTCAGGACCGCCTTGCCGACCTCGCCGGCGCGTACCGCCGCCACCGCCTCGTTGATCTGCTCGAACGGGAAGTAGGTGATCAGCCGGTCCACCGGGAACCGGCCGGCGGCGTGCAGGTCGAGCAGCCTCGGCAGGAAGACCTGCGGCAGGCTGTTGCCGCCGATGATGCCGGTGACGGTGCGGCCGTTGAGGATGCTGCGCCAGTCGAAGCTCATCCGCTCGCTCGGCCCGACGCCGATGACGCCGCAGCGGCCCAGCGGGCCGAGGACCTCCACCGCCGTGCGCAGCACGTCCTCCCGGCCGGTGGTGTCGATCGCGACGTCGAAGCCGTGCGGGGCGATCGCCGCCAGCAGCTCGCGCGGGTCCCCGGCGGCCGAGTGCACCCCGTGGGTCGCGCCGAGCAGCCGCGCGGTGTCCAGCTTGCCGGCGTTGACGTCCACGGCGGCCACCACGGCGCAGCCGGCCGCGCGGGCGGCCAGGATCGCCGCGACGCCGACCGCGCCCGCGCCGAAGACGACCAGCGACGACCCGACCTCCGGGCGCAGCACGTTGAGCACCGCGCCGGCGCCGGTGCCGAAGCCGCAGCCGAACGGGCCGACGACCCGCAGGTCGATCTCCTTGGCGACGGGCACCACGGCGCGGGCCGGGGCGACCACGTGGGTGGCGAAGGACGACTGGCCCAGGAAGTGGCCGTTGACGGGCGCGCCGTCGCGGGACAGCGCCGAACTGCCGTCCGGCCGCCGCCCGGCGAAGTTCACGGCGTCGAACCGGCGGCAGTACGCCGGGTTTCCGCCGAGGCAGAGCGGGCACTCGCCGCAGGAGGCGAAGCTCATGGCCACGTGGTCCCCGACGGCGACGCCGGTGACCCGCGCGCCCACCTGCTCCACCACGCCGCTGCCCTCGTGGCCGAGGACCGCCGGGGTGGGGAAGAAGTTCGCAAACTCCAGGTCCGTGCCGCAGACGCCGACGCTGTCCACCCGCACCAGCACCTCGTCCGGCCCCGGCTCGGCGAGGTCGAGCTGCTGGAGGGTGAACGGCGCTCCCGCGCTCTCCAGCACCGCCGCAGTGATCCGCACACGTCCTCCCGGTCAACTCACAAAGCGAGACTGCATCTTGACATGTGAAACATGAAGGGTCAAGGATTCCCTCATGGCTGACCTGGACATTCCCCCCGCCCGCCAGCTCATCGACGGCGCCTGGGTCGCCGCCGCCGACCAGGGCGAGCTGCCGGTGCTCGATCCCGCGACCCGCGCGCCCATCCAGCCGGTGGCGCGGGCCCGGGCGGCCGACGTCGACGCCGCCGTCGCGGCGGCCCGCCGGGCCTTCCCCGGCTGGGCGGCGACCTCACCCACCGAGCGCGGGGCGATCCTGCGCCGCTGGGCCGACCTGATCGCCGCCCACGTCGACGCCCTCGCCGACCACGAGGCCCGCGACGTGGGCAAGCCCCGCTCCGGCGGGCGCCTCAACATGTACATCGCGCACGGCATCGTCGACTACTTCGCCGGCGCGGCCGACAAGCTCACCGGCGTCACCCTGCCCACCCGCACGCCGGACTACTTCGGCTACACCCGCCCCGAGCCGTACGGCGTGTGCGCCGTGATCATCCCGTGGAACGTGCCCGCCGTGCTCACCGCGGCCAACGTCGCCCCGGCCCTCGCCGCCGGCAACACCGTCGTGCTCAAGCCCTCCGAGATCGCGCCGCTGGCCCCGTTCGCCCTGGCCGAGCTGGCCCGCCGGGCCGGCCTGCCGCCGGGCGTGCTCAACGTCGTCACCGGCCTCGGCCCCGAGGCGGGCACCGCCCTCACCGGGCACCGCGACGTCGACCACATCAGCTTCGTCGGGTCCACGGTGACCGGCCGGGCCGTCATGCGGGCCGCCGCCGAGAACCTCGTACCCGTGAAGCTGGAGCTGGGCGGCAAGTCCCCGAACGTCGTCTTCGCCGACGCCGACCTGGACGTGGCGATCCCGGCGATCGTCACCTCGATCACCGAGAACGCCGGGCAGAACTGCTACGCCGGGTCCCGGCTGCTGGTCGAGGAGTCGATCCGCGCCGAGGTGGTGGAGCGGGTCGCCGCCGGCATGGCGGCCGTGCGCACCGGCGCATGGGACCAGGACCTGGACATGGGGCCGCTGGTCAGCCAGGCCCAGTACGACCGGGTGCGCGGCTTCCTGGCCGAGGCCCCGACCGCCGGGGCCCGGCTGGTGACCGGCGGCGAGTCGGCCGGCGGACGCCACGGCGACGGCTGGTTCGTCGCGCCGACCGTCTTCGACGGGGTCGACTCCGGCATGCGGCTGGCCCGCGAGGAGGTCTTCGGCCCGGTGCTGGCCGTGCAGGGCTTCCGCGGCGTCGACGAGGCCGTGGCGCTGGTCAACGGCACCGACTTCGGGCTGCTGACCTGCATCTGGACCAGCGACGTGTCCCGGGCGCTGCGGGTCGCCGCCGACGCGCGCAGCGGCCAGGTGGCCGTCAACCAGTTCCACGACGCCGGGGTGATCGGCTTCCCGTTCAACATGCAGAAGGAGAGCGGGTTCAGCCGGGGCGGCGGCTACGCGGCGCTGCGCGAGTACACCCAGGAGAAGGCCGTGGCGGTCCGCCTGCTCGATCGCCCATCGGCGTGACCCGGCCGGGCGAGCTTCCGGCGGCCCGGACGCGGCTGACCGTCGCGACCGGGCCGCCGCCGGCCGCGTTCGCCCAGGCCCTCGCCGAGCTGGCCTTCGGCGGCGCCGGCTGGCCGGGCCTGCTGGCCGCGCTCGCGCAGCGCGTCGGGGCGGCCTGCCGGCTGGTCTCCGAGGCCGGGGAGCTGCTGGCCGCCAGCGACGGCGCGGCCGGCGACGCCCGCGGCGCCGACCCCGACGACGTACGCCGGGCCCTGGCCGGCGCCCGGGCCGGCGGCGGGCAGGTGGCGGGAGCCGTCGCCGGTCGGGTGCGCTGCGCCGACGGGTGGACCGGCCGCGCCGTGCCGGTCGGCGCGGGCCAGCGGCGGCTCGGCGCGCTGCTGGTGGCCGAGCCGGTCACCGCCGGGCAGCTCGACCTGGCCCGGGCCGCGACCACCGCGCTGCTGATCGACGCCGTACGCCGCGAGTCGCCCCCGCCGCCCGCCCTCGCCGACGCCGCGGCCGTGCTGCGG
Source organism: Micromonospora haikouensis (assembly GCF_000876225.1). NCBI lineage: Bacteria > Bacillati > Actinomycetota > Actinomycetes > Micromonosporales > Micromonosporaceae > Micromonospora > Micromonospora haikouensis. The sequence goes on from NZ_JXSX01000001.1 coordinate 3,422,126, forward strand.
GCGCTGCGCGACGGCGTCCGCCAGCCCGGCCCCGGCGACCCGCTCGGTGCGGGCGCCCCGCCCGGCGTCGCCGGCTCCGGCGGGGCCGTCGGCCCGCGCGGGTTCACCGAGGCCGACCTGCTGCGGGCCGGGGCGACGCACGGGTGGCGGCTGGACCAGCCGCACGCGGTCGCCGGGATCGGCTACACCGGGGCCCAGCAGCGGCGCTGGGCGTCGGCGCTGAGCTGGCTGGACCGGCCCGTGCTCGCCGAGGGACGGCGGGCCTGGACCCTGCTGCACGGCGAGGACGTCGAGCGCGAGGCGACCCGGCTGCGGGCCCGGCTGGACCAGATCGTCGGCGTGGGGCAGGTGCGGGTGGCCAGCGGCGCGACGGTCAGCGGGGCCGCCCGGACGGCGGCGTCGTTCCGCGACGCGGACCGCCTGCTGAGCCTGCTGCTGCGCCAGCCGGACGCGCCGCCGGAGCTGTCGTTCGGTCGGGCCGGGCTGCACCAGGTCCTGCTGGCCGTGCCCGACGAGCGGCTGCGCTGGTTCGTGCGGCGGCACCTGGGACCGATCGCGCACCGCGACGACCTGCTGCGCACCCTGGACTGCTGGCTGGCCACCGGGGGCAGCCGGCAGGCCGTCAGCGAGCGCCTGCACCTGCACCGCAACTCGGTCGGCTACCGCGTGGGGTTGATCAAGCGGCTGCTCGGCGTCGACCCGCTCGACCCCGACACGGCGACGGTGCTGCGCACCGCGCTCGCCGCGCGGGAGCTGCTGGCCGCGTCCGACCCAGGCTGACCTGCTGGTCGATGCCCGGTGAACGGTGCGGCGGGGACGTAAAGGCACGGCTTGGTTTCGCTGGTGTTCCTGTTTCGGTCAAGCCGTTGACATGCCGACGGACCGCAGGCAGAGTACGTCGCTAAGCAACGCGAATCACAATGCAAGACGCCATATTGATTGGCAGAGCGCCGGAGGGGTCCTGTGCGAGCGATGGTCCAGACGGGGTTCGGTGGCCCGGAGGTGGTGCGACTGCGCCACCTGCCCGACCCCGAGCCCGGCCCGACCGAGGCCGTCATCCAGGTGCACGCCGCCGCGCTCAACCACCTCGACCTGCTCCAGCGCAAGGGCCCCGGCCGGCTGCCCGGCTTCCGCCTGCCCCACGTCGCCGGGATGGACGTCGCCGGCCAGGTCGTCGCCGTCGGTTCCGACGTCACTACGGTACGCCCCGGCGACCGGGTGCTGGTCGACCCGACCGTCGGCTGCGGCGCGTGCCCCTCCTGCGCCGACGGCCAGCCCGGCTACTGTCCCCGGCTCGCGGTCGTCGGCGGCAACCGCCCCGGCGGCTTTGCCGAGTACGTCGCCGTCCCCGCCGCCGTCGTGCACCCCGTGCCCGCGCACGTCGACCTCGCCGACGCCGCAGCCCTGCCCACCGCCTGGAGCCTTGCCTGGCACGCCGTGCACCGCGTCGGGGCCGTCCGCGCGGGGGAGTGGGTGCTGGTGCAGGCCGGCGCTAGCGCCGTCAGCATCGCCGCCATCCAGCTCGCCCGCCGCGCCGGGGCGCGGGTGATCGCCGTGGCCCGCACCGAGGCCAAGCGGGCCCTCGCCGCCGACCTCGGCGCCGACGCGCTCGACCTCGACGAGCGGACCGTCGCCGAGGTGCGCGAGCGCACCGGCGGCCACGGCGTCGACCTCGTCGTCGACCACGTCGGCACCGCCACCTGGCCGGTCTCCCTGGCCAGCCTGCGCACCGGCGGCCGGCTGGCGCTGCTCGGCAACACCAGCGGCGACCAGGTGACCTTCTCCCTGGCCGACGTCTACCACCGGGGGCTGCGCCTGCTCGGCGCGGGCGCGTACGCCCCCGCCGACTTCGCCGCCATGCTCGACGCGTTCTACGCCGGCGGGCTGCGCGTGGTGCGGGCCACCGAATACCCGCTGGCCGACCTGCCCGAGGCGTACGCCCGGCAGGAGTCCCGCGACCTCGTCGGCAAGATCCTGGTGCGGCCATGACCGGGACCCCGCCGCCGACCCCGGCCGCCCCCCGCCCCGCCGGCCCCGCCGACCTGCTGATCGTCGACGCCGAGATCGTCACCATGGCCCCCGGCCGCGAGGTCGTCACCGGCGGCGCGATCGCGGTCACCGCCGGCCGGATCGCCGCGCTCGGCCCCGCCGACGCGCTGCGCGCCGCGTACCCGGGCAGCCCGGAACTCGACGCCGCCGGCTGCGTGGTCGTGCCCGGCCTGGTCAACGCCCACCAGCACACCACCGCCGACCCGCTCGTGCGCAGCAGCATCCCCGACGACGTCCCCGCCCAGCAGGCCATCTACGACTGGATCGTGCCGCTGCACGCCGCCGTCACCGGCGACGACGACGAGCTGTCCGCCACCCTCACCGCCGTCGAGGCGCTCAGCTACGGCGTCACCACGCTGCTGGAGCCCGGCACCGTGGCCCACCCGCTGCGGGTCGCCCGGGGGCTGCGCGCCGCCGGCATCCGCGCCCGCGTCGGCGGCTGGGGCTGGGACACCCCCGGCGCGCCCTACGCGCTGCCCGCCGCCGAGGCCCTCGCCGCCCAGGCCGACACCGTCGCCGCGCTCGCCGGCGACGACCTCGTCACCGGCTGGATCACCCTGCTCGGGCACGACCTGGTCAGCGACGAGCTGTTCACCGGCGCGGCCGAGCTGGCCGAGCGGCTCGACGTGCCGATGACCTGGCACATCTCGCCGGGCCCGGACGACGTCACCGCGTACGCCGCCGCCGGCCGCGCGCGGCCCGTGCTGCACCTGCGCGACCTCGGCGTGCTCGGCCCCCGGCTGCTGCTCGGCCACGCCGTCTGGCTCGACGACGCCGAGCTGGCCGCGCTCGTCGACTCCGGCACCGCCGTCGCCGCCTGCCCCGGCGCGTACCTGCGCCTCGGGCAGGGCGTCAGCCGTGCCGGCCGGCACACCGAGCTGCGCCGCGCCGGCGGCCGGCTCGCGCTGGGCTGCGACTCGCACAACGCCGGGGACACCCCCGACGTGTGGCGCGCCGCCCGGCTCTTCGCCGGCCTGGAGCGGGACCGGGGCACGCCCGACCCGCTGCGCGCCGACGAGGTGTTCGCCCTGGCCACCGTCGACGGCGCGGACGCCGTCGGGCTGGGGCGCACGACCGGCTCGATCGAGGTCGGCAAGGCCGCCGACCTGGTCGTGCTGGACACCCGGACCATCTCCTGGGCCCCGCGCGGCGACCTGGCCACCCAGCTCGTCTGGGGCGCGGCCGGGCACACCGTCCGCGACGTCCTGGTCGACGGTCGGCTGGTGGTCCGCGACCGGCGGGTCACCACCGTCGACGTCGACGCCCTGCGCGAGGAGGCCACCGCACGCCGGGCCGCCCTGCTGCGCCGGGCCGGCATCGACATCCCCCATCGCTGGCCGACCGTGCCCGCGACCGAACACTGCGCGCGCCCGGCCGAGCCGGCCGCCGCAGCGCCCCCACTGTGAAAGGACACGCACCATGACACTTCGTACCGCGAAGGGCCCGGCGGCGGTGCTCGCCGGCGCCCTCGCCTTCGCCCTGTTCGGCTGCGCGAGCAACGACGCGTCCGCGCCCTCGGCGGCGGGTACCGCCAGCGGCGGGACCACCCAGGCCGGGCAGCCCGACGTCAACGGCGACGGCAAGGTCGTCATCGGGGTGCTCAGCCCCGGCGACATCAACGACAAGGGCTACTACGAGAGCTTCGTCGTCGGCGCCGAGAAGTTCGCCACCAGCAAGGGCTGGCAGGTCATCAAGCGCGGCAGCGTCCCGGCCACCGAGGCGCTCGCCGCCGCGCGGGCGCTGTGCCAGCAGGGCGTGGACATGGTCGCCCTCGGCGCGTCCGAGCTCAAGGACGCCATCCCCGCCTCCGAGGAGCCGGTCTGCGCGAAGACCGCCTGGTACGTGCCGTCGTCGGAGAACGTCCCGCAGACCCCGCGCACCGTCATCTCCAGCGACGACCCCAACCAGAGCATGCTGGCCGCCGGCTACGCCACCGGCCTGCTGATGCAGCAGAAGAACGCCACCAAGGCCGGCTTCGTCACCGGCATGGAGGCCGACTTCTCCGTCAACGCCGCCAAGGCGTTCAAGGCCGGCATCCGCATGGTCGTGCCGAAGGCCGAGCTGGTCACCACCTACACCGGTGACTTCAACGACTCGGCCAAGGCCCGGGAGGCCGTCCAGGCGCAGCTCAGCCAGGGCGTGAAGGTCATCTACCCGTACCTGGGCGGGGCCACCGACGCCGCCGCCAAGCTCGCCGCCGACGGCGGGGCCATCACCCTGACCCCCGGCACCGACCGCTGCGACTCGACCGACCCGCGCTTCGACATCTCGGTCATCTTCGACCCGGGCGCGTACTTCGCCGCCGCCCTGGAGCTGTTCGCCAAGGGCGAGATGCAGCTCGGCACCACCAAGGTGTGGCACCTCGGCAAGGACGCGTACCCGACGGTCAAGATCTGCTCCCCCACCGCCGAGCAGACCCAGAAGATGGACGCCTTCATCGCCGACGTGGGTGCCGACAAGATCGACACCAAGGCGGAAGTCGCCAAGCTCGGCTCCTGACCCCTGCCGCTCGACGACCAACGAGGTGGACGGACTGTGAACGTTGACGACCAGCTGACGCCGGCTCTCACCCTGCGCGGGGTCAGCAAGCGTTACGGTCCGGTTGTCGCCTGCGACGCCGTGGATCTCGCCGTACGGCCCGGCGAGATCCACGGCCTCCTCGGCGAGAACGGGGCCGGGAAGTCGACCCTGATGAAGATCCTGCTCGGGCTGGTGCACCGGGACACCGGCACCATCCTGCGCGGCACCGAACCGATCGAGATCGACAGCCCGCAGGTCGCCGCCGACCTCGGGCTGGGCATGGTCCACCAGCACTTCAGCCTGATCGAGCCGCTCACCGTCTGGGAGAACGTCATCCTCGGCGACACCGGGCGGGTCGACCGGGCGGCGGCCTGCGCCCAGGTCGAGCAGGTCGCCCAGCGCTACGGGCTGCCCATCGACCCGCTCGCCCGGGTCGACCGGCTCTCCGCCGGGGAACGGCAGCGCGTCGAGCTGATCAAGTGCCTGCGGCGCGACCCGTCCGTGCTGATCCTCGACGAGCCGACCTCCGTGCTCACCCAGGCCGAGTCGGCCGAGCTGTTCACGGTGCTGCGCCGGGTCGTGCAGGCCGAGAACCGCGCCGTCATCCTGATCAGCCACAAGCTCGCCGAGATCATGGCCGCCACCGACCGGGTGACCGTGCTGCGGCGCGGCGCGGTGGCGTTCCACGGCACGACGGCGGACACCACCGCCCAGGAACTGGCCCGGCAGATGGTCGGCCGCGACGTCTCGCTGCGCGCCGAGGGCGCGGCCCTGGGCCTGCTGCCCGTCGAGCCCCAGAGCCCGGCCGGCGGGCCGCCGTCCACCGACCCCGCCGGGGCGGCCCCGGCGGCGGACCCCACCACGCCGGCCGCGCTGCGGCTGCGCGGGGTGACCCTGCGCGTCGGCGGCCTGCCCGTCCTCGACGACCTGCACCTCGACGTCGCCCCCGGCGAGATCGTCGGCCTGTACGGGGTCGAGGGCAACGGCCAGGCCACCCTCGGCGAACTGCTGTCCGGGCTGCTGGTCCCCGACGAAGGCGCCGTCGAGGTCGGCGGCCGCCCCGTCGAGCTGACCCGGCCGGGCACGCTGCACGAGGCCGGCCTCGGCATCGTCCCCGAGGACCGGCACCACTCCGGGGTGGTGCTCGACATGAGCGTGGCGGAGAACCTCGTCATGAAGTCCCTCGCCGGGGTCTGCACGCGCGGGGTGCTCAGCCGGCGGCGGATGCACCGGATCGCCCGCCGGCAGATGGCCGAGTTCAACATCGTGGCCCCCTCGCCGGACACCCCGCTGCGCAGCCTCTCCGGCGGCAACCAGCAGCGGGTGGTGCTGGCCCGGGAGCTGTCCGCCGGACCGAAGGCGCTGGTCGCCGCCCAACCCACCCACGGGCTGGACGTCGGCGCGATCGAAGACATGTACGTGCGGCTGCGGCAGGCCGCCGCGGAAGGAGTGGCCGTGTTGCTGATCTCCACCGAGCTGGAGGAGGTGATGGCCCTGGCCGACCGGATCGCGGTGATCTCCTCCGGCCGGATCGTCGGGGTCCTCCCCACCGCCGAGGCCACCGCGGAACGCCTCGGCATGCTGGTCGGCGGGGTGGCGCACTGATGGCCGCCACCACCGTCGCCGCGCCGCCCACCGGCCCGAACGGCCCCGACGCCACCGGCCGCCGGCTGCTGCGCCGGCTCAACCCGGGCGTCGGCGGCTGGCAGGTGGCCGCCGCCACGGCGGCCACCGTCGCCGTCGCCCTCGCCCTGTCCGCCCTGCTGATCTCGGTCACCGGCGGCTCGCCGACCGCCTCGGCCAAGGCCATGTACCAGGGCAGCATGGCCAGCCCCGCCGCTTGGACCACCTCCCTGCTGTACGTCGCGCCGCTGCTGCTGGTCGCCGTCGGGGCCTGCGTCAGCGCCCGCTCCGGCTTCTTCAACATCGGCCAGGAGGGGCAGGTGCTGATCGGGGCGCTCTTCGGCGCCTGGGCCGGCCTGCGCCTGGCGCTGCCGGGACCGCTGCTCGTCGTCAGCGTGCTGGCCGCCGCGGCAGTCGGTGCGGGCGCGTGGGCCGGGCTCAGCGCCCTGATGTACCGCTTCCGCGGCGTCAACGTCGTGGTCAGCACGATGCTGATGACGTTCCTGGCCCAGCAGCTCGTCTCGTTCGCGGTGAACACCCCGTGGCTGCTGCAGGAGTCCCGGCTGGGCCGGGGCACCCTGTCCCCGCAGTCCAACCCGCTGCCCGAGGGCGCCCGGATCAGCTCCCTCGGCGAGTACCCGAACCTCCAGATCAACGGCGGCCTCGTCCTGGCCATCGTCGTCGCGGTCGTGTTCAGCCTCGCGCTGGCGCGTACCCGATGGGGGTTCCGGCTCACGATGACCGGCCTCAGCCCGGCGGCGGCCCGGCACGCCGGCGTGCGCGTCGGCGCCCTCGGCGGCATGGCGCTGGCCATCTCCGGCGGCCTCGCCGGCCTGGCCGGGGCGCTGCTGCTGGCCAGCCCCGTCGGCACCAACCGGTTGCAGCCCGGCATGTCCCTCAACATCGGCTGGGACGGCCTGCTGGTCGCCCTGGTCGCCCGGAACAACCCGCTGCTGGCCGTCCCGGTCGCGGTGCTGTTCGGCGTGCTCCGGGCCGGGGGCAGCTTCCTGGCCGCCACCGGCGTGCCGCCGTTCCTCGTCGACGTGGTCAAGGCGCTGCTTGTGCTGGCGTTTGTCGCGCCGCCGGTGGTGATCGGCATGCTGCGCAAGCGCCGCCGCGCCGGCGAGCCGGCGACCACCACGCCCGCCACCGACCCGGCCGTGAGCAAGCAGGACGCTATGGAAGGCAGTCTGGCATGAGCGCCGCCGACAACATCGCCACCATCCTCTCCAGCGGGGCCCGGCTCACCGTCCCCCTGGCATTCGCCGCCTGCGGCGAGTACGTTGCCCAGCGCGCCGGCACCCTCAACATCTCCGTCGAGGCGATGATGCTCGGCGCCGCGTTCGGGTCGATCGCCGTGGCCAGCGCCACCGGCAGCGCCACCATCGGCCTGGCCGCGGGCGCGCTCGTCGGCGTGGCGGTGGCGTTCGTGCACGGCAACCTGTCGCACCGGGTGCAGATCAACACGTTCGTCGTCGGCCTGGTCCTCAACGCCCTCGTGCTGGGCCTGACCAGCTACCTGATCACGGTGAGCACCTTCACGGGGCACCAGGTGTGGCAGGTGAGCGTGCCGGTGCTGCGGGACATCCCGATCGTCGGCCCGATGCTGTTCGTCCAACGCTGGCCGGTGTACCTGCTGCTGGCGGTGATCCCGCTGACGTGGTGGCTGGTGCAGCGCAGCCGGTGGGGGCTGGAGCTGCGGGCTGTCGGGGAGAATCCGCAGGCCGCCGACGTGAGCGGGATCCACGTCAACCTCCGCCGCCGGCAGGCGCTGCTGTGGTGCGGGCTGCTCGCCGGGCTCGGCGGCGCGTACCTGGCCGTCGGCGAGGTCGGCTCGTTCAACCAGAACATGACGGCCGGGCGCGGCTACCTGGTGATCGCGGCCGTGATCTTCGGCGCCTGGCGGCTCGGCCGCACGCTGGTCGGCTGCGTCGTCTTCGGCCTCGCCGACGCGATGCGGCTGGCGCTGCCGGCACTCGGGGTCACCATGAACTCGCAGCTGCTGATCGCCGCGCCGTACCTGCTGGCCCTGCTCGCGATGCTGGTGTTCGCCACCGCGCACCGCGAACCCCGGGCGCTGGCCCAGCCGTTCCAACGCGGCACCACCTGACCCGGGCGGCAGCGAAACGGACGGGTGCCCGGTGCGCCGAGAGGTGTTCTCGGCGCGCCGGGCACCCGTGGTGGTGCTCGTGCTACTTCGCGGTGCCGGTCAGCGCGACCAGGGCGTTGGCGGTGCGGAAGTAGGGGTTGCGGCCGAGGTCGCCGACGGTGGTGATGTTGAAGGCCTCCTTGAGCAGCTTCGCGTCGCCGTCGCTGACCCCGGCGAGGGCGGACACCGGGGCGTCGACGATCTCGGTGAGGGTCTTGTCCTGGTAGGCCTTGTCGACCAGCTTGGTGAGGTCGGCGGTGACGGGCATGCACACTCCTTCGAAACTCCGGCCGGACAATCCGGCCGGATGCGGACAAACCTGACGAATTAGATCATGGAACGGCGCGCGGCTCCACAGTGGACCCGCCGGAGGCTCACTCCTCGTCGCCGCCGTCGTCGTCCTCGTCGTCGCCGAACACCTCGTCGGCGATCATGCCGCCGGCGAAGCCGAGCGCCGCGCCGCCGACCACCCCCGCGACGACCCCGCCCATGCCGGGCCCGTCGTGCCGCTCGTGGTGCTCCTCCTTGTAGTGGCCCCCCGGGTGCCCGTAGCCGGGCGCGCCGTATGCGGGCTGGCCGTAGGCGGGCTGGCCGTAACCCGGTGCGCCGTAGGCGGGCTGGCCGTAGCCGGGCGGCGGGGGCGGCGGCGGGTAGCCGGGTGCCCCGTAGCCCTGGACGGGCGGGGCGTAGCCGTGGCCGACGTGCGGGCTCCGGTGGCCGTCGAGGACCTGGCGGATCCAGCCGTCGACCTGCGCGGCCCAGTCGCCGTGCTCGGCGCCGCCGTGGGCGACGTGATGGCGGCCGTACGCGTCGTGGCCGCCGCCGAACAGGCCCCCGCGCTTGTCGAACTCCAGCACGACGTCGACGCCGTGTTCGTTGGCGACGAAGGTCAGCTCGACCTCGTTGACGGCGTGGGCGTACTGCGGGGCCGCGAAGTATTCGATCTCCTGGTAGAACGGGAGCGTCTGGTGCAGCCCGGAGATGTGCCCGCGTTCGAGGTCGGCGGCCTTGAACTGGAAGCCGAGCCGGCCGAACGCCTCCAGGATGCGCTCCTGCGCCGGCAGCGGGTGCACGTACACCGGGTCGAGGTCGCCCTTGTCGACCGCGCCGCGGATGGCCACCTCGGTGCGCAGGCCCATCGTCATGCCGTGCAGGCGCTGCCCGTACAGGTCGGTCACCGGGGTCTCCCACGGCATCGCCACCTGGAACGGCAGGGAGAGGTGCTGCCCCTCCCGCAGGTGCAGGCCCCCGGCGACCTGGACGCGGTGGAACTCGACGAGCGCGTCGTACTCCTCCTCCGCGCCGTCGACCTCCACCCGGGTGACCAGGCCGACGGTGATGTGGTCGATCTCCACATCGTGGCTGCCGCCGGTCAGGTTCACCTGCCCGCCGAGCAGCAACCCCGGGCGGGTGTTCGGGTTGGACAGGACCGTGTCGACGCTCGGGCCACCCACCCCGAACGCGCCTAACATCTTCTTGAACACTCCGTGCGTCTCCCTTGCCAGCCACCACGTGCGCCACGCGGGACTCGGTGGAACTTCCACCGGAACCCTTGTGCCGCAACGGATTCAGCGGCGTCCATGGTGGAAGCCGCTGCGCCGGGAAAGTACCAACTCAACCTGAGAGGTAGCTGAGTGCGCCGGTATGGCTACGCTTCGATGAGGTTGCGGGGGTTGGCGGGGCGAGGTGGTCGTGTCGGCGGTCCCCGCGTCATGCTCGGATCGGATGCGGTCTTGAAAAGCCGCCGACCCCTATGTAAAACTCTTACTCATGCCTCCCCAGATCACCGTCGCGGTGGCGACAATCCTTCGGGTCTTCCTGGAAGACCCCGAGAAGGATCACTACGGCTACGACCTCATGAAGAAGACGGGCTTCGCCAGCGGAAAGATCTATCCGCTGCTGGCCCGGCTGCGGGCTGCGGGTTGGCTGACCGTGGCGGAAGAGGACATCGACCCGGCGGTAGCCGGACGCCCGGCCCGTCGCGGATATCGGCTGACCGCCGAGGGAGCGCGGGTGGCTCGCCTGGAACTGGCCAGGCTCAACGACCAACTGCGACCCTCGGCCGCCCTGCGCGGCCTACGGCTCGGGGAGGAGCTGCAGTGAGGACTGTGCTGCCGGGGGACGTCACGGTCCTGACCTTCCTGGCCATGGTCGTTCTCGCGCTCGTGCAGGATCTGGTCAGGCAAGAGGTCCACATACGCCTGAAACGGCTGCCGTTCGTGATCATGTGGCTCGCCGCACGCCAAGCGCCCCCGGACCTGCGGGACGAGATCTATCAACACTGGCGGAGCGAGCTGGAGCATCTGCTCAGCGACGATGTCAGGTCAGGACCGATCACCCAGCTGTTCGTCGCCAACCGGTGGGCGCTGTCGCTGCTCCTGCGTCAAGCTGGTCGCCGAACTGCTCAGGAGCTCGACGCGTACGGACCCCCGTGCATGGAGAAGTTCGAGGACATTCGGCAGCTGTCCCGGGGCGAGCGCAGGCGGTTCGTCGAGCTGACCGAGCGGCTGAAGGAGATGTCCGGCCTTCCCGTGGAAACGTTGGACGACAGCGGCCTGGTCCAACTCGCCAGGGCCATCGCCGTCTCCTGCGAGGCGCTCGTCGGTAACCGGGCCGAGCAGCTCTCCCTGGCGCTCGCTGCGCCCCTCGTCGAGGGTGGACATCCCCTGGCCGCCCGCCTGGGCCTCGACCACCCAGCCATGCTGGATCTCCGCCGCGCTCATGCGCATTCCCGGCTCGGGCTCGGCCACGCGGCAGCCGAGGAACTGCTGCTGAGGCTGCACCGGGACGAGACCGAAGTGTTCGGCGCGGACGATCCGCGCACCCTGCGCACCCTGCAGCTCTACTGGTGGGCCGTGGCGGCGGATGGACGCCTCGAAGAGGCCGAAGCCGGGTTGGCCACCATGGAAAACCGTTGGGCACTCGTGCCGAACCCCGATCTGCCGCTGCTCCGGCACGTCCAGTGCAAGCGCTCCTGGGTTCTCGGCGAACTGGGCAGGAAGCACGATGCGCTGAAGGGCTATGGCGAGGTGGCCTCGGGCCGCTCAAGCGAACTGGGCATGAGCCACAGCGACACGCTCGACGCCCGGCACAGCGTCGGCAAGATGCTGGTCCGATGCGGCGACGCGAAACAAGCGCTGGGGATCCTCCGGCAGGTGTTGACCGAGCGTCGACGCCTGCAGGGCCGTCACCACCCCGACACGACAGAGACGAGGAAATACCTGTTGATAGCGCGCGCTCTGGCCGACACGGGACCGGGCGGACTCGCGCGCTGGCGGGTGCGTCGACAGCTGAGCCGCATCCTCGCCCAGCAGATCGAGGCCCGTGGTGTCGACCATCCCGACACCCGCGACACCCGGCGGTGGCTTGCCGACATCGCGCGAGATGGCTCGTCCCCGTCCGGCAGGCGGTCGCGGCGCGCTGTGCGTCGGCCCCGTGGGCCCGCTTCTTCCGCTTAGGATCAGCGGCATGACCTCCGCCCTCGACACCCTGCCGAAGATCAGCGCACCGGCGACGCGGGCCCTGCACCACGCCGGCTACTCCACGCTGCGCGACCTGGTCGGGGTGTCGCGCGCCGAGCTGGCCAAACTGCACGGCATGGGGCCGAAGGCGCTCGGGATCATCCAGAAGTCCCTGGAGGAGCACGACCTCAGCCTGGCGTAGGGCCCGAAGCGGCGACACGGGGAGAGGAACCCGCCGACGAGCAAGCTGCTACTCCGGCCTTGCCGGAGGTGTGAGCCAGGCCAGCGGCTGTCCGGTCAGCGCGGCCTCGGCGAGGCGGTGCGCGGAGTCGGTCCTGAGTGCGGCGCGGCTGCTGTCGATCCAGCGTTGGACGTTGTCGATGCCCTGGTGGCGGTACTCGACGGCTTGGACGAGGCATTCGAGTTTGTCGGCGTCGCGGGCGACGATGGCGTCGAGGGTTTCGCCGGCTTCGTACTCGGTGACGGCGGCGGTGATGGTGTCGGTGACGGCGGGTGGGCAGTCGGCGATCTGGTCTGCGGTGATGGTGGTGTTGGGGGCGGCAGCCAGGTAACGCTTGGCGATGTGGGGCAGGTCGGTGGTGCGGGTTTCCTGGGTGTCGTGCAGGACGCAGAGCATGGTGACCCGGGCGGGGTCGGCCCCTTCCATGGCGGCGAGGATCATGCCGATCAGGGCGGTGCGGTGGGAGTGCTCGGCGATGGTTTCGGGGTGCTTGACCCCGGCGAACCACCAGCCGGTGCGGGCGGCGTGTTTGAGGACGCCGGCCTCGAAGATGAACCTCATCGCGGCGGCATGCTGATCCTCGCTCATCTGCCCATTCCTGTGCCGGTGATTCCCTCTCGCCTCAGGGTGCAGACGGTGAACCTTGCTCTTGACGGGACCGCGCGAGAAGGTGGTCGGCTTCCCGAGTCAGGAGCCCGTAGCGGTGAGAACATTCGACACTCTCCTCGAAGTGCAGTGTCATGACCGGGGGTCCGCCGATGGATGGCATGTCCATGCTGACCGCAAAGGTGGTGCGAACCAGGGTGTCGTCCGGCCCTTCCTCGTCGACCTCGGTCAGAGCGGGCGGCGCACCAGGGGAGCCGGTGCCCGAGGCTGTCCACGTGTATCGCAGTTCAACCTGCCCCTCGTGCGGGCAAATCCAGGTGAGTTGACTCAGTGAGGCACCGCCGGCGGCGTTCGCCCATGCGGACCAGCCGGTGCCGTCACCCCTCAAGCAGATCCAGCTGGACTCCATCACCCCGTAGTCGTACGGACCGCTGTCCCAGAGCCCCACGAGGTTCTCGTCCCACATGTGCAGCATGATGTCAGCTCCTCCCGCGTGGGGCGGGCCATCGACAGCGGCGGTGTCCAGCGGCGACCGAAGAGGCCGGGCCGCTCGTGGGATGGCAGCGCGTTACGTCGCCGTCGTGTTGTAGCGATCGAGGGTCGCCTTGGATGTGGAGGCGTCGCGGAAGACGAGTTCCCATGGTCCGGTGTTGATGTCCATGTCCTTGCCGAACCCGACCCACTTTCCGGCCATCCGTCGGCCGGTGGGCTCGGCCAGTAGTTGGATCGCGCCGTGGTATCTGGCGCCCCGGTAGTAGCCCGTCGGGTCGGTCTGCTCCACCCACGTGCCGGTGACGACGGCGCCGTCCACGGTGAGGTCCAGGGAGAGCGACGATGCCGCCGAGCCGGGCAGGCTGCGCGCGGTGAGTCGGTCGCCGTGTTGAAGCAGCACGACGAAGTGCTGCCCGGCGAAGGAGTCGCCCCGGCCGCTGGAGTGGTACTGGTAGCGGCTGAGCCACACGCCCTCGTACGACCTGTGTGCTGCGGCTGGGCTGGGCTTCGGCGTCGGCGTGGCCAGGCTGGACATGGGGGAGGTCAGGTCGTGGCCGCCGTGCCCGTCTCTGGCGACGTGTTCGCCGGGCACCGCGGCGAAGCCGAGCAGCGAGATGGGTAGGCCGGTGACGACCTCCAGCGCGCGGGCGTAGACGGGGCGTGGTGCGGCTATCGCCCCGGATTCCCAGCGTTGGACGAGTCGCTTGTTGGCGTCGTTGGGCTCGCCGACGCGGTGGCCGGCGGCCTGGAGCGCGCGGGCGAAGTCGTCCTGGCTCATGCGCATTCCGGTGCGGACGGCGCGGAGCGCGGTGTTCGGGGTGGTCATGCCCGCCACGATAGCGGCATGTCGCCGGAATGTCGCCTCAGATGTGTCTTGATTGTCGCGTCGTGTGCCGTCGCGTCCAGCGACGTTGCGGCGTCATCGTTGGTGGCGCGTCGGCAGGTTGCCGCCGCGCCGACGGAGGTGGCGATGGGCAGTCACGGCGAGGAGCCGGCGGTGCGTCTAGGAGAACAGGCGGAGGCCGCCGAGCGGGAGGCGGCGAGGCGGCGGATCCTCGCCCAGGCCGAGGCGGATCGGATCCCGGTCGAGGAGACGACCCGGGCGGTGCCGGACCGGCGGTGGCGGCGTGGACGGTGACCGGCTGCCGGTCGGGCGGCGGGTGGCGTACTGGCGGGGACGGCGGAAGCTGTCGCAGCAGGTGTTCGCCGACCGCCTGGGCAAGTCGAAGAGCTGGGTGGACAAGGTCGAGCGGGGCGTCCGCTCGCTGGACCGGGTGTCGACCCTCCAGGAGATCGCCACGGTCCTGCGAATCGACGCGACAGTGCTGCTCGGTCGCGACGTCCAGCCCGCCGAGGTGATCGAGCGGGACGCGGGGGTCGAGCGGATCCGGTCGGCGTTGTTCCGCTACGAGGTTCCCCTCGGCCGTGCGGCGGGCAGGCGGCCGGTGTTGCCGGCCGGGCAGGTGGCCCGGCAGGTGAGGCATGCCTGGGTCACCTTTCAGCACGCCCGCTACCCACGGGTGGCCGAGCTGTTGCCAGAGTTGCTGGCCGACGTGGAACGCGCCCACGCCGGTGACCCGGTGGCGGGTCGAGCGCCGTTGGTGGAGGCGTACCGGATCACTGCGGCGCTGCTGGTGAAGCTGGGCGCCCCGGAGTTGGCGTGGCTGGCTGCCGACCGGGCGGTGACCGCTGCCACGGGCGACCGGGTGGTGGTGGCCGCCGCAGCGGTGCAGCTCGGTCAGGTGCTGCGCGCGTCGGGGCAGGGCCAGAAGGCGAGGTCGGTGGTGTTGGCCGCCGCCTACCGGATCGCCCCGCCGGTGGTCGAGTTCGGCCTGCCCCCGGAGCTGTCGCTGTGCGGGACGCTGCTCGTCCAGGCGGCGCTGGCCGCCGCAGGGGACGGCGACGCCACGGCGGCGGCAGGGCTGCTCGACGAGGCCGCCGCCATGGCCGTCCGGGTCGGTGACGGACACGACCACCACCACACCGGGTTCGGACCGACGGCGGTGGAGCTGGCCCGGGCCGCAGCCGCAGTGGAGTGGGGCGACGGCAGGGACGCGGTGGCCCGGCACGAGAAGGCGACCGCGCGGGACGGCTGGCGGTGGCTGCCCGCCGAGCATCGGGCCGCCCACCTGCTCGACACCGCCCGCGCCTACCTCCAGGCCGACGACCCGGTCAACGCCGGCCGGGCCTTGATGGAGGCCGACCGGATCGCGCCGGCCGAGATCCGCCACCGACCCGCCGGCCGCGACGTCCTCGCCCGGGTCGCCCGCGACCCGACCGCCCCGACGATGCTCGTCCACCTCGCCGTCACCCTCGGGATCGGCTGATGACCGCCCCGTTCCTGTCCCTGGCGCAGATCCGCAACCGGCTCGTCCTCACCGCCCGCTGGGTCCTGCGCGATCATCAGCCTGGGCCCGACGGTCGCTGCCCGACCTGCCGGACGGCGGACTGCCCGGTGGCCGCCGCCGCCCGCGACGTCCTGCACGCCGCGACGGAACCACACCTGTGGCGTCCAGCAGCCCAACCCACCGAACCCGGCCGCGAAGAGCCGCGGCAGACCGGATGACCGTGAACCACGCCCGATCCGGCCGGCTCGCCGAGAGTTCGGCACCGAGTGGTGAAGGTCTGTCCGGGACCGTGCTCAGGGGTGCGGCAGTTGACTCAGCGCGGACGCTCCCCAGCCGGTCGGGTCCTCGTCGGGCGGCACCATCGCGAGGGCCTGCCAGATCAGCAGGATGTCCCACCAGTCCGCCTCGGCCGGGGTCAGCGGGCGCACGGCCTGGTAGCCGGCGAGAAACTGGGCGTGGACCTCAGCCGATACCGGTCCCCAGTCGTGGTAGCGGGTGCCGAGCAGGACCGTCGCGCGGGCCAGGTCGACGAGCCGGTGGTCGGGCCGGGCCTCCTCGAAGTCGAGGACCGCCGTGATCTCGCCGTCGGCACAAAGGACGTTGGCGGAGCGGAAGTCGAAGTGGACGAGTTGTCGCGGCAGCCGGTCGGGTGGCGCACCGGCGACCAGTCCGCGCAGCGCATCGCGGGCCGCCGCGGGCAGGTGCGCGGCGCGGCTGTCGAGCCATTCGGTGATCTGCTGTGTCAACGGTGGGGACGCCACGGTGGGCGTGGCGAATCGTTCGGCGTGCGGGTCGGCGGCGAGCGCATCCTGGAGCCGGGCCAGGACGGCTCCGGCCGCCCGCACCTGACCGGGGTCGGTGGTGTCGAGGAGATCGCCCTCGATCATCCGTTGCAGGCCCAGCGAGACACCGTCGGCCTCGACCTGGAGCCGGCCGTCCCGGGTGGGAACCGGCGCCGAGACCGGCAGGCCCCGGCCGTCGAGCCAGCTCGTGAGTCGGGCCACCTCGGCCAGGCGCGGGAAACGGTCGGGCACCACCGACCACTTCGCGAGCCGTCGACCGGACGGCATGTCGACCCACGCCAGCGCGTTGCCGTCGCTCAGCACGATCCGCTCGCAGGAGTCGACGCGTACGCCCCAGTGCTCGTCCAGGACGTCGGCGACCCAGCGGCCCGCCGACCGCGCGTCGCCAAAGCCGAACCTTGCGTCGAGCGCCTGGTGCGGATCGTGCGCCTCCCACAGCATCTCCACCACCGGCGCCTGCGATCCGCTCATGCGGCACAGTGTGGCGGATCGTCGTACGAGAAGGCGGGCGCCCCGGAGGCCGGGCCGTCTGCCGACGGTGGCGTCCGGGGCGCCCGGTGGCGCGTGCGGTCAGGTCAGGCCCGGCTCCACCGCTGGTTCGCGGCGGTGTGGCAGGTCCAGGCGAGCACGGTGGTGCCGTTGGCCGTGCCGGAGTTGTTGACGTCCAGGCAGAGCGACGGGAACCGTACGTTGCTGATGGTGCCGTTGCCGTTGAAGGTCCACTGCTGGTTGGTGCCGCCGTTGCAGTCCCAGATCTGGGCCCGCGTGCCGGCGACGGCGTTCGTGGGCAGCTCCAGGCACTTGCCCAGGACCTGGAGGGCCTGGCCGGACTGGGTGAACTGCTGGTTGGCGTTGCTGTGGCAGTCCCAGATCAGCGTCCCCGTGCCGTTGGCCGTGTTGCCGTTGTCGACGTCCAGGCACCGGCCGCTGGACTCGCTGCGCAGCCGGAACGTGGTGGTGGGCGGCGGGGTGGTGGTGCCGCCGCCGCTGACCCGGTAGACGACCGTGCCGTGGGCCGGCACGCTGGCGGAGATGGCACCGGTGGTGGTGGAGGTGCCGTTCGTCCAGGCGTCGCGCAGGGTGAACGAGGAGCCGGACTTGCCGATCGCGGCGGCGGTGGTGGAGACGGTGGTGGTGGAGCTGCCCTGGTTGAACAGGGCGACGGCCACGTCGCCGTTGGCGAGCCGCTTGGCGAGCACCCGGCGGGTGCCGTCGTTGGAGACCTGGGTGGCCTGGAGGCCGAGGGTGTCCTGGTTGATCGCGATGAGGTTGGCGTTCTTGAGGATGGTCTGCGTGGCGCTGTTCATGTTGCGGATGTCGTTGCCGGCGATCAGCGGCGAGGCCATCATCGCCCACATCGCGAAGTGGCTGCGCATCTCGGTGTCGTTCATGCCGCCCCGGCCGACCTCCATCATGTCGGGGTCGTTGAACGCACCCGGACGCGCGTAACCGGCCAGCGGCACGGTGACGTTGATGATGTTCTGGATGCCCATCGGGTAGCCGTTGGTCTGGCCGGTGTCCCACGCGTTGGTGATGTCCTCGGTGGTGCGCCAGATGTTGGCGACGTCGCCCCAGTTGCGCATGGGGCCGGTCTTCTCGTGGATGCTGTTGGAGTTGATGCTGTAGAGGATGGGGCGGCCGGTGGCGGCGAGCGCGTCGCGCATGATGGCGAACCGGTTGACCTGCTCGTTGATGGTGCCGGTGGGGGAGCACCAGTCGTACTTGAGATAGTCGACGCCCCAGGCGGCGAACTGGCGGGCGTCCTGGGCCTCGTGGCCCATGGCGCCGGTGGCCCCGGGGTAGGAGTTGAAGTACTGGGCGCAGGTCTTGTCCAGCGGGGCCTGGTAGATGCCGAACTTGAGGCCCTTGCTGTGGATGTAGTCACCCAGGGCCTTCATGCCGCTGGGGAACCGCGTCGGGTCGCCCTGCAGGTTGCCGGCCGAGTCGCGGTTGGGGTTCATCCAGCAGTCGTCGACGACGACGTACTGGTAGCCGGCGTCCCGCATGCCGGTGCTGACGATGGCGTCGGCCATCTGCCGGATCAGTGCCTCGTTGATGTTGCAGTAGAACGTGTTCCAGCTGTTCCAGCCCATCGGTGGGGTGCGGCCCACCCCGTTCTCCAGCGCCTGGGCCGGTTTCGGCGCGGCAACCGTGTCGACCACGGTCAATCCGACTGCTCCCAGGAGTGCGACGCCCAGGGCAGCGAACCATCTCGTACGTGCGCGCATTGACTCTCCATCTTCGGGACGGTGGACGTCGTCGTGCCGCCTGCCAATTGATATGCCATTCGGCAGGCATGAGTGGTGCACTGGTGACATCTTGGTGGTGGTCACCTGCGATTACGGGGCGGGAATGCGACCTGTCTTCAGCGCTGCGCGGAATTCCCGAATGGCCACGGCTCGACGCGGTAATGCGCATCGCTCCGAGGCTGGCGGGGATCCCGATAAGCGGGTCGGAGCGGCCCGGTAGCTCCTCGGGAAAGTTAACATGTGACCGCTCACACGGGCAAGCAAAGGAGCCGTTGTCGATCGTCTGCCGCCAATGGGGTCACGTCCCGTTCCCGGCCGTCAGCCGAGGCGGTCCGACCTGACCACCCGCACTTCGCCGGCCGGCAGGTGCAACTTCCCGCCGACGGGTTGGCCGGTGAGCAGCTCCCGGCCCGTGGCCGCGACGACGGCATCCGTGTCGGCGTGGTTGACGAAGAAGGTGAAGACCTCCTCGTCGTTGCGGCGCACCAGCACCTCCACCCCGGCCGGCACACCGGTGGGGGAGGCCGCCAACGACCGCGCGAGGGCGAGCAGCGAGTCGCCGTCGAGGCCGGCGGAGACGTACACCGCGCGGCCCCCGCCCGCCAGCGGGCGCGACGTGACCGCGGGACGGCCGTCGAGCTGCCCCCCGGAATAACCGGCGAGCACCTCCGCCTCGCCGACCCGGAGGAGCTCCGTCCACTCCGTGCCGCGCCAGCCGTTGTCGAGGGTGAAGGTCTCGCCCTCCTGCAACGGGCGGAACTCCTCACACCGGACACCGAGGAGGTCGCGAAACGCGCCCGGGTAGCCGCCCAGCCGCACCTGGTCGTTCTCGTCCACGATCCCCGACAGGAAGCTCACCACGACCGTGCCGCCCGCCCCGGCGAAGGCGGCCACCCGCGCCGCCGTGTCGTCGCCGGTCAGGAAGAGCGCCGGCACCACCAGCACCTCGTACCCGGCGAGGTCGGCCCACGGCGGAAGCACCTCGATGCTCGCGTTCAGCCGCCAGAACGCGTGGTGCCAGTCGCGGACGAGGCGGCCGTAGTCGAGGTGGTTGTTCGGCTTGACCCCCTTCGCCATCGCCCAGCCCGCCTCGTCGTCGAAGAGGATGCCGATTCGGGCCCGGGGAGCGCGCGAGCCCAGGACCGGGGCGAGACTGCGCAGGTACGCGCCCAGCCGGCACACGTCGCGGTAGAGCTCGGTGTCCTCGCCGGCATGCGGGACCATCGCCGAGTGGAACTGCTCCGCGCCGGCCCGCGAGGCACGCCACTGGAAGAACATCACCCCGTCGGCGCCGTGGCCCACGTGGCTCAGGCTGTTGCGGATCAGCTCCCCCCGCGCCTTGGCCCGGTTGCGCGGCTGCCAGCTCACCGCGCTGGTCGAGTGCTCCATGAGCAGCCACGGCCGGCGCTGCGTCGTCATCGCCCGCATCCGGTCGCCGGAGAAGGCGACGTCCTGCTCGGGGACCGGGTCGGCGGAACGGGTGTAGTGGTCGTTGGCGACGATGTCCATGTGCGCCGCCCAGCGCGGGTAGTCCACGACGTCGGGCTCGGCGCCCACCATGAAGTTCGTGGTGACGGGAAGCTGCGGGGTGGCGGCCTTGAGCACCGCGCGCTCGGCGAGATAGTGCGCCAGCAGCTCGTCCGAGGAGAAGCGGTCGAAGTCGAGCACGAGCGAGGGGTTCTTCGCGTTGTTGCCGCGCGGCGGGAGGACATGGGCGAAGTCGCGGTACGTGTGGCCCCAGAAGGCGGCTCCCCACGCGTCGTTCAGCGCGTCGAGCGTGCCGTACCTGCGCCGGAGCCAGCCGCGGAACGCCTCCGCCGACACGTCGCAGTAGCAGCGGCCGTTGCCGCCGCCCAGCTCGTTGCTGACGTGCCACATCACGACGTGGTCCCGCTGCCCGTAGCGGTCGGCGAGGGCGCGGACGACGCGCAGCGCGTACTCCCGGAAGACCGGGCTGCTCGGACACCAGCCGAGGCGGGCGCCGGGCCAGTGCGGTCGCATCTCGTGGTCGACGGGGCGGATCTCGGGGTGCGCCGCCAGCAGCCAGCCCGGGGGCGCGGCGGTCGGCGTGGCGAGGTCGATGGCGATGCCGGCCTCGGCCAGGAGGTCGACGACCTCGTCCAGCCAGCCCCAGTCGAACTCCCCGTCCGCGACCTCGACCAGCCCCCAGGAGAAGATGCCGAGCGAGACGAGGTTGACGCCGGCCCGCGTCATCAGCCGCACGTCCTCGGCCCAGGTCGCCCTGTCCCACTGCTCGGGGTTGTAGTCGGCCCCGTAGCTCAGGCCCCGCGTGGGCCAGGCGTTGTCGACGTGCGACCAGCTCATCCGGCGACTCCTCGGTCTCGTGGCAGCCACCCGCCGCCCGCCGCGACCACCGCGACCGTGCGGATCGCCGGCAGCCCCCTGGACGCCTCGATCCGCACCCGCACCTCGCGCACGACGCGCGGGGCGAAGCACAGGATGCGCCGGTAGCCGACCGAACCCGCCTCGGCCAGCACCTCCTCGCGCCCGTCGGTCACGGCGGTCACGACGATCCGTTCCAGCCGCTGCCCGTGGGTGATGTCCTCGCCGACGACCACGGCGGCGACCTCGGTGGGGGCGGGCAGGACGACCGAGGCGGCCGGCAGCCCGTCGGACGCCGCCGGTCGCCACACGCCGCCCTCCGCCGCGCCCGCCGCCAGTCGCGCGAGCGCGGCCGGGTCGTCCGCCGGCCCGCCGACGGCCGTACGCACCGCCCCGGAGGACAGCACGACGTCGGCCGCCAGCACCGCGCCCCGGAACGCGCGGATGCGCTCGCCCAGACCCGTCAGGGCCGCCACGTCGGGGTCGGCCACGAGGCCACGGGAGTCGGGCGGCACGTTGAGCAGCAGGCAGGCGTTGCCGCCGACGGCCGCGCGCCACAGCTCGAACAGCTCGTCGGCGCAGCGGACCGCGTCGTCCTCGCGCCGGTGGTGGAACCACCCCGGCCGGATGGACGTGTTGACCTCGGCCGGATACCACACGAGGTCGTCGAGGCGGCCCGCGAGAGCCGCCCGGCTGCCCAGGTCCTCCCCGTCGCTGCGCACGAGGCGGGAGAAGACGCCGTCGTCGACGTGCTGGGAGCCCTCGGCGATGCGCTCGGCGTCGCGCAGCGCGGCGGGCACGACGCTCCACTCGTCCGCCCGGGTGTGTCCGGCCTCGTTGCCGCACCACCGCACGTCCGGCCCGCAGACCGAGATCACCGCCCCGGGTTGCCGCCGCCGGACGACGGCGTAGTACCGCTCCCAGTCGTAGTCCTGGTGCGGGCCGTCGGGGCCGTTGCCGTTGGCGCCGTCGAACCACACGGAGAAGACCTCGCCGTAGCCGGACAGCAACTCCTCCAGCTGGGCGACGAAGAAATCGTCGTACGCCCTCCCCGAGCCGTACGTCGCCTCGCTGCGGTCCCAGGGCGAGAGGTAGACGCCGAACCGCAGACCGTGCCGCCGCGCCGCATCCGCCACGAGCCGCACGAGGTCACCCTGCCCGCCCCGCCACGGCGAGGCGGCGACGGAGTGCGTCGTCACCCGCGAGGGCCACAGACAGAAGCCGTCGTGGTGCTTGGCGGTCAGGATGACGCCCGTCATCTCCGCCGCCGCGAACGTCGCCATCCACTGGTCGACGTCCAGCTCCGCCGGATCGAACAGGGCCGGGTCCTCGTCGCCGAGGCCCCACTCGCGGTCGGTCATCGTGTTCATGCCGAAGTGGACGAAGGCATAGAACTCCATCGACTGCCAGGCCACCTGCCGCGCGCTGGGACGCACGGCGGTCAGCGCCTCGGTCTCGTCGGCGGAACCCGGCGCGGGACGCGGCGGAGTGGGGGCAGGGGTCATCCGAACGTCCCGTCCGTGCCGGGGCCGATACCGTCCGTCACCCTACTTGACGAATTGACCGCTGTCTTCCCGTGGCGGTCGGTGCCGCGTCGCCGCCCGGGGCGTCAGCGTCGCCGCAGGGCCGGGTCGGTCAGCGCCGGCGGCTGGTACCCGGCGTCGGCCGGGTTGACGTTGTGGCCCGGCGGCACCAGCGCGTCGATGCGGTCCAGCACGTCGGCAGGCAGCCCGTCGAGCTGACCCGCGCCGAGCTGGCTGCGCAGCTGCTCCAGGGTGCGGGGGCCGATGACGGCGCTGGTCACGGCGGGGTGGCTGAGCACGAAGCCCAGCGCCAGCTCGATCAGCGTCAGGCCGCTCTCCCGGGCCAGCGCGTCCAGCTCGCCGACCAGGTCGAGCTTGCGGTCGCGGGCGGCGGCGTCGCGGAAGTCGAAGTGGTCGCCGTTGCGCCCGGCGCGGGAGTCCGCCGGCACGCTGCCCGCGCGGTACTTGCCCGTCAGCCAGCCGCCGTTGAGCGGGCTGAAGACCATGACCCCGAGCCGGTGCCGCTCGCAGGTCGGCAGCACGCCGGCCTCGGCGCCCCGGGCCAGGATCGAGTACGCGAGCTGCTCGGTGGTGAAGCGTTCCCGCTGGCGCTGCTGCGCGACCCACTGCGCCTCGACGATCTGCTCGGCGGGGAACGCGGAGGTGCCGATGAGGCGTACCTTGCCCTGCCGGACCAGGTCGGACAGGGCGCCGAGGGTCTCGTCGACGTCGGTGCGCGGGTCGGGGCGGTGCACCTGGTAGACGTCGATCCAGTCGGTGCCCAGCCGGCGCAGGCTGTCCTCGACCGCCTGCGTGATCCACCGCCGGGAGTTGCCCCGCCGGTTGCGGTCGGCGCCCATCGGCTCGTGGAACTTGGTGGCCAGCACCACGTCGTCGCGCCGCCCGCGCAGCGCCCGGCCGACGATCTCCTCGGTCTCGCCGTGCGCGTACACGTCGGCGGTGTCGACCAGGTTGACCCCGGCGTCGAGCGCCTCGGCGACGATCCGGTGGCACTCCTTCTCGTCGGTGTTGCCCCACGCGCCGAACATCATCGTGCCGAGGCAGAGCGTGCTGACCTCGACGCCCGTGCCGCCGAGCCTGCGGTAGCGCATGATCTGATCGTCCTCCCGCTGGTGTGTGTGACCACGCTGGCACGCCGGCCCGGCCCCCGGCACTGTCCCGCCGGGTCGAATCGGCCCGGACGGGTTTGTGTCCCCGGCACATCGCCGCGCGCCCGGGGGACGAATAGGCTGGTGACAGCGTTGTTCTGGACATTCCGGCACGGTGGAGGTACTCATGGGGACCGGCCTGACCCAAGCCCGATGGACGCACGTGGCACTGCCCACCGGCGACCTCGACAAGGCGATCGCGTTCTACACCACGCTCACCCCGCTGGTGGTGGTGGAGCGGTTCGCCGACGCCGACGGGGAGAGCGTGTGGCTCTCCAACGACAAGCAGGTCGAGACGCCGTTCGTGCTGGTGCTCGTCTCGTTCAACAAGGACAAGGGCGGCCAGCTCGGCCTGCTCCACCCGTTCGCGCACATCGGCATCGAGGTGCCGCAGCGCTCGGACGTCGACGAGATCGCCGCGCGGGCCCGCGAGCTGGGCTGCCTGCACTGGGAGCCCCGCCAGATGCCGCCGCCGGTCGGCTACATCTGCGCGCTGAAGGACCCCGACGGCAACGTCATCGAGATCTCCCACGACCAGCAGGTGTTCGACACCGTACGGCGGCTGTGGGGGAACTGACCGCGGCGGGGACCCGGGCCGCGGTGCTGCGCTACCTGGCCGCGTTGAACGCCCACGACGCCGACGCCGTCGCCGCCTGCGTCAGCGTCGGCTTCGTCAACGAGCACACCGCGGGGCTCGGGCGGGGAGTGGTCGGCCGGGCCGGCTACCGGGAGCGGCTCGACGGCTTCCTGGCCGAGTTCGCCGACCTCCGCTACGAGGTGGAGGAGCTGATCGTCGACGGGGACCGGGCCGCGCTGGCGTACCGGATGTCGTTCCGGCTCGTCTCCGCGGGCCGGGCCCCGGTGCGCGTGCGCGGGATGTTCCGGTTCCGGGTCGACGCCGACGGCCTGGTCGCGCACCGGGTCGACTACTGGGACAGCGGCGAGGTGCACCGTCAGCTCGCCGTCGAGCAGTGACTGGGCGTGGTCGCCGCGCCTGGGTCGATGTCGCCGGTTGACCCCCTTTGCTCTGCACCCACGGACGCATCGGTCGCTGAGAGTAGTTGACCGCCTGTCTGCTGTCGTTCCCGGCACTTGGCAGAATTGCAGCATGGCGGCCGTGTTGCCTCGGTGGGTGCAGAGCAAAGGGGGGCGGGGTGCGTGGGCCGGGGTCGCGGGGCGTGACGCAGCGTCAACGCCGACCGAGACCCGGCGACCTGGCACCCAAGAGTCACTCACTGTAGTCGGAGAGTGCGGCGGAGGGGCGGCGGCCACGCCGCCCCTCCGCCGCGTTCGCGCCCCTCCCGTCGCGCTGGGTAGAGTGCGCATCCTGCGGAGACGACGGGGATGCGCGAGGTGACGCGATGGCGGTCGGGGTCGAGGAACACCACGGCGACGCGCCGGCGATCCAGACCGTGCAGCGGGCGGCCACCATCCTGAAGGCGTTCTCCGCCGAGCGGCCCCGGCTCACGCTGGCCGAGCTGACCGCCGACCTCGCGATCAGCCGGGCCACCGCGCACCGGTACGCCCGCGCGCTGCGCGCGGCCAACCTGCTGCGCTTCGACACGGCCACCGCCACGTACACGCTGGGCCCGCAGGTGCTGGCGATGGAGGCCGCCGCCCGCGCGGCGCTGCCCATCGTCACCGCCGCCGAGCCCTACCTGGACCGGCTGACCCGGCTCACCAACCAGACCTCGGTGCTCAGCGTGTGGAACGGCGAGAGCCCGATCGTGGTCCGCTGCATGGACAACGTCAGCGGCGACGTGCGGCTGAGCGTGCGTACGGGATCGCCGCTGGACCTGGTGCGCTCGGCGCAGGGCCGGGTGTTCTGCGCGTTCCTGCCGCCCGCCGAGGCCCCGGTGGTGGCCCGCCAGCTGCGCCTGTCGGCCGGGCTGCGGGCGGTGGTCGAGCAGGTGCGCCGCGACGGGTTCGCCGTCAACTCGCCGGAGGACTTCGGGGTGCGGGTGCTGGCCGCGCCGGTGTTCGAGCGTACCCAGGTGGTGGCCGCGTTGGGCGTGCTCGGCACGGACGCGGTGCTCTCCGGCGCGGCGGAGGCCGCGGCGGCGGACACCCTGCTGCGCATCGCGCGCGAGCTGTCCGAGGGGCTCGGCGCGGCCGTCAGCTGACCCGGCCGGCGCTCCCGCGTGCCGCCGGGGGACGGGGACGGTGGCCGTTGCCGTCGTCGGGCGCGGGGTGGTGGCCGTTGCCGGTGCCGGTGCTGCCCAGCTCGGCGGTGACCAGGGCGGCGACGCGCTGCAGGGCGATGGCGAGCGGGGTGTCGGTGCCCTCCGGCACGGAGGTGGTGGTGCCGACGATGGCCATCGCGGCGATCAGCGTGCTGCCGCGGAAGATGGGCGCGGCGATGCTGCGCACGCCGTTGGCCGACGGCGTGTTCGCCGAGATGCCGGTGCGGCGGATCTTGTCGACCTCCCGGCGCAGCTCGGCGGAGGCGGCCAGCTCGTCGGCCAGCCCGACCACGTCGTCCTCGGGCAGGAAGGCGCAGAAGACCCGGCCCTGGGCGGACTCGGTGCGCGAGAGCCGGGAGCCGGTGCGGACGCTGACGCGGATGACCCGGTCGGTGTTGTCGTCGGCGCGGACGACCACTGCCGTGTCGCCGTCCCAGACGCTGAGCACCACGGTCTCGTCGATCTCGCGGACGAGCTGCTGCATGTGCGGGCCGGCGATGCTGATCACCGGCATCGCGGCACGCGCGGCGGCGGAGAGGGTCAGGATCTGCGGGCCGAGCGAGTAGAGTCCCTCCCGCTCGTCGTAGCGCAGCAGGTTGCTCTCGCGCAGCGCCTTGGTGTAGCGGTGGGCCGTCGCCTTGCTGGTGCCGAGGCTGGCGGTCAGTTCGTTGAGGCTGAGTCGTGGGCGCGCCGCGGTGAACGCGTTGAGGATGACCGCCGCGCGCTGCACGGTCTGGATCGCCGGGGCGCTCTGGTCCGCGTTCTTCCCCGGCGAGGGGCTGTCGTCCGCCATCTGGATCCCTCGTTGCGTGAAGTGAGACAGTATCATGGCATATGGCACATCAGGCTGTCGATATCTGCCGGCTTCGTAGCGCGATGTCGGCATAAATCCGGGCGAAACGCACCAGCTCGGCCACCGCGTAGCGGTCCCGCCGAGGGTCGCCCGGGTCCGACGGCAGGGACGGCGGGCCCAGCCGGACGGTCGGCACCCCCCGCCCGCGCAGCACCACCCCGTCCGTCGACCCCGTCCAGCCCCGGATCGGCTGGGGCGCGCGGCCGTGCGCGGCCCGCCAGGCGGCGTCGGCCCAGTGGCAGATCGGGGCGTCGGGATCGGTGGCGGCGGCCGGGTGGACGGGCCAGCCGGTCACGCTCACCCCGCAGTCGCCCAGCGGGGTGCCGCGCAGCCTCTCGGCGAGCGTCGCGGCCAGGGCGTCGGCGATCTCCGCCGGCTCGTCGCCGGGCACCGTCACCAGGTAGAGGTGGAAGTCCAGCCGCCCGGGCAGCAGGTCGGGCTTGCCCGGCTGGCCGGCCCGCACCGCGCCGATGCCCACCTCCGCCCCGACCTGGCCGCCGCGCCCGGCGCGACTGGCCAGGTGCGCGGCGCGGAACGCCTCCAGCGCCGCGACCACCCGGCCGAGATGCGCCAGCAGGCCCCCCGGCGGGACGGCGGCGTCGCGGAACAGCGCCGGATGGAACCGGCTGGTCAGCCGTACCCGGACGAACATGGCCCCCGGCTCGGCGGTGAGCACGCCCGGCGGGCCGCTCTTGGCCACCACGGCGGCGGCCGGCAGCGGGTGCCGGTCCAGGTGGTGGGCCACCCCGCCGGCGACGGGGCCGGCGTCGGGGTCGGTGCGGTGGGTGCCGGCGGCGGCGAGCAGCAGGGTCAGCCGGTGCGGCCGGCCGGCGGCCCGGCACGCGCCGGCCGCCGCGGCGAAGCCGACCAGGGCGGCGGCGGTCGCCGCGCGGGCCACCCCGAGGCCGAAGCCGCTGACCACCGGCTCGGCGTCCGCCCCGGCCGGCCTGATCAGCCCGGGTGCGGGGGCGTCCAGGCCGGTGATCGGCGCGTCGAACTCGGCCCCGCCGGTCAGCGACGTGTCCAGGTGTGAGTAGAGGAGCAGCTCCGGCGCCGTGCCGAGGGCGGAGGAGCCGACCAGGTTGGCGCTGTCGGGCAGCGCCGCCGTCGGGTCCAGGGGGTCGACCCGCCAGGACAGCTCCGGCCAGCGCGCGGCGGCCCAGTCGGCGAGCCGGTGGGCGGTGGCCCGTTCCCGGCCGTACGGGCTGTGCTCCGCCCCCAGCGCGGCCAGCGCGTCGAGGACGCCCGCCTCGTCGATCGCCTCCTCGGCCGCCCGCCGCAGTGCCGCCGGCACCTCGTCGTCCATCCCCGCGCTCCCGCCGCCGTGACTTCATTCAAGATGACGTCTCGTATGTTGACATACTCGGGATGGCTTCTCTAGCGTGACCTGACATCAACGACATCGCCCCGCATCCGGCGACGTCAGCGCGACGGTCAGCGGTGCGGATGCGGACGGCCGACCCAACCGCTGGAGGACCGATGACCTACGTGGTCACCGACGAGTGTGTGGACGTGCAGGATCGGTCCTGCGTCGAGGAGTGCCCCGTGGACTGCATCTACGAGGGCGACCGGATGATGTACATCAACCCGGACGAGTGCGTCGACTGCGGGCGGTGCGAGCCGGTCTGCCCCGTCACGTCGATCTTCCACCTGGAGGACCTGCCGGCCGACCGGGCCCACTTCGGCCCGATCAACGCCGAGTTCTTCGGCGAGATCGGCAGCCCCGGCGGGGCCCGCAAGATCGGTCGGGTCGGCCACGACCACCCGGCCGTCGCGGGGAGCGCCACCTGATGGGCGAGCTGCACGAGGTCGACCTCGCGATCGTCGGCGCCGGCCCCGCCGGCCTGTACGCCACCTACTACGCCGGCTTCCGCGGGATGAGCGTGGCGGTGATCGACTCGCTGCCCGAACCCGGCGGCCAGATCGCCGCCCTCTACCCCGAGAAGGCCATCTACGACATCGCCGGCCTGCCTTCGGTGCGCGGCCAGGAACTCGTCGACGCCCTGCTCGCCCAGGCCGCCACCGCCAAGCCGACGTTCCTGCTCGGCGAGAGCGCCGTCGACCTGACCTGCGCCGAGGACCACGTGCTCATCGGCACCGACGCCGGCACCCAGGTGCGCGCCAAGGCCGTCCTGCTCACCGCCGGCATCGGCACCTTCACCCCCCGCGAGCTGCCCGTCGGCAGCGACTACCTCGGCCGGGGCCTGCGCTACTTCGTGCCCCGCCTCGACGAACTCGCCGGCCAGGAGGTCGTCGTGGTCGGCGGCGGCGACTCCGCCGTCGACTGGGCCCTCGCGCTGGAGCCGCACGCCCGCAGCGTCACCCTCGTGCACCGCCGGCCGCAGTTCCGCGCCCACGAGCACAGCGTCGCCCAACTGGAGTCGTCCACCGTGCGTGTGGTCACCCCGTACGAGGTGTGCGGCATCGCCGGGGAGCAGAACGTCACCTCCGTGACGATCGCCGAGGTGCGCGGCGAGGGCCGCGAGGAGCTGCCCGCGCAGGCGGTGGTGGCCGCCCTCGGCTTCATCGCCGACCTCAGCGCCATGGAACGCTGGGGCCTGGAGATGCACCGGCGCTACGTCGCCGTCGACCGGTCGATGCGCACCAACCTGCCGCGCGTCTTCGCCGCCGGCGACATCACCGACTACGAGGGCAAGGTGCGGCTGATCTCCGTCGGCTTCGGCGAGGCCGCCGCCGCCGTCAACAACCTCGCCCCGCTGGTCAACCCGGCGCTGGGCACGGTGCCCGGACACTCCTCGGACGCGGCATGACCGCCCCCCGCGACGACGCCCGGCACACCGCCGGCGACGGCACGCACCTGGTCGCCACCCGGCACGGGCTGGGCCGGCTCACCGGCGACGGCGACGTCGAGCTGCTCGACCTGCCGTACGCCGACGTGGCCGCGCTGCTGCGCGCGGGCGCCGGGCTCGCCCCGGCCCGCGCCGCGGCCGTGCGCCGCCGGCTGCCCCTCGACGCCCTCGCCGGCGACGTCGTCGCCCCGCTGGGCGGGACGCCGGCCGTGTGGGGGGTGGGCCTCAACTACCACTGCAAGGCACGCACCACCGGGCGGCCCCTGCCCACCCAGCCCGTGCTCTACCTCAAGTCGCCCAACGCCGGCTCCGGCCCCGACGACACCGTGCCGCTGCCCACCTCGGTCAGCACGCAGTCCGACTACGAGGGCGAGGTCGCCCTGGTCATCGGGGCGCGGATGCACCACACGCCCGCCGAGCGGGCCTGGGCGCACGTCGCCGGGATCACCGCCGCCAACGACCTGACCTGCCGCGACGTGATGGTCGCCTCCGGCAGCCCCACCCTGGCCAAGAGCTTCCCCGGCTTCGGCGCGCTCGGCGCCTCGGTGCTCGGCCTGGACGCCGTCGCCGACCGCGACGCCATCGGCGTACGGACCACGGTCAACGGGGAGCTGCGCCAGCAGGCCAGCACCGCCGACCTCATCTTCCCGGTGCCCGACCTGCTCGCCTGGATCTCCCGGTACGTGGTGCTGGAGCCGGGCGACGTGGTGCTCACCGGCACCCCCACCGGCACCGGCCAGGACCGGGGCTGCTTCCTGAGCCCCGGCGACCTGGTCGAGGTCACCGTCGCCGGGGTGCTGCCGCTGCGCACCCGGTTCCGCGCCGACACCCCGGCCCAGGCAGCCGAGACCCCGGCCGCGACAGCCGGGACCCCGGCTTCGACGGCCGAGCCCGACCCCCTTCCCGGCGACGCCCGCCCGTCGCTGCCGCTTCGTACAGAGAGTCTGATGCCATGACTGACAGTTTCCCGCGCTACGACCTGGTGCTGGCCGGCGGCGAGGTGTTCGACGCCGCCACCGGTGCCAGCGGAGTGACCGACGTCGCGGTGACCGGCGACCGGGTGGCCCGGATCGCCCCCGGCCTCGCCGCGCAGGGCCGGCAGGTGGTCGACTGCTCCGGGCAGTACGTGCTGCCCGGCCTGGTCGAGGCGCACACCCACATCTTCGCCGAGGTCTCCAAGGTCGGCGCGCCGCCGGACGAGGCGCACCTGCACCGGGGCGTCGTCGCGGCCTGCGACGCCGGCACCGTCGGCGCGTCCACCTTCGCCGCGTTCGAGCGCTTCGTCGCCGCCCCGGCCCGGATGCGGCTGGTCAACTTCCTCAACGTCTCGGTCCTCGGCCTGATCGACTTCCGGTTCGGCGAGCTGCTCAACCCGGGCACGCTGGTGCCGGAGGACGCCCTGGAGATCGCCGCCGCCAACCCGCACCGGGTACGCGGCTTCAAGATCCGCCTCTCCGAGGACGTCGTGGGGCTGGAGTGGCGGACGCTGCTCAAGCGGTCCCTGGCGCTGTCGGCCGAGGCCGGGCTCCCGCTGATGATCCACATCGGGGAGACCCCGGAGCCGCTGCCGGTGATCCTCGACCTGCTGCGCCCCGGCGACGTCGTGGCCCACTGCTACACCGGCAAGCCGTACGGCATCCTCGGCGACGGCAAGGTCCTGCCCGAGGTGTACGCCGCCCGCGAGCGCGGCGTGCTGTTCGAGTCGGCCCACGGCAAGAGCAACCTCAGCTTCGCCGTGGCCCGCCCGGCCATCGAGCAGGGCTTCCTGCCCGACGTGATCACCTCCGACACCAGCGGCCGCAACTGGCGCGGCCCGGTGTTCGACCTGGTCACCAGCATGGCCAAGCTGCGGGCCATGGGCATGACCATGGAGCAGATCGTGCCCCGGGTGACGTCCGCCCCGGCCCGCCTGACCGGCCTCGACGCCGAGGGCTACGGCAGCCTCGTCGAGGGCGGCCCGGCCCACGTCACGGTCCTCGCCGACGCCGAGGAGGCCGAGCTGCCCGACGCCGCCGGCAACCGGATCGTCGCGCCCCGGCTGGAGCCGAGCCTGGTGCTGCTCGCCGGCGAGCAGGTGCCGACCGTGCCGTGGCGGGGCCTGAACCGCTGATGCCCGCCACCGATGCCGAGCCGCCCGTCGGCGTGCACCGCTCCCGCAGGCGACTGCGGGCGGCGCTGCGCGGTGGCGGGCGGCTCGTCGGCACGTTCCTCAAGCTGCCCGGCCCCGACGTGGTGGCCCTGGCCACCCAGGCGGGGCTCGACTTCGTCGTGGTCGACCTGGAGCACTCCGCGCTGGACGAGCGCACCGCCGCCGACCAGCTCCGGTTCGCCGCCGCGCTCGGCCTGCCGGCGCTGGTCCGGGTGCCGGCGGTCGACCCGGGCCAGGTCAACCGGCTGCTGGAGGCCGGCGCCGTCGGGGTCCAGCTTTCCACCGTCCGCAGCCGGGCCGAGGTGGAGGCGCTGCGCGCGGCCAGCCGGTACGCCCCGCACGGGCGGCGCAGCATCAGCCTCGCCCACCCGGCGGCCGGCTACGGTGTCGGCGGCCTCGACCGGTACCTGGCGGCGGAGGCCGCCGACCCGCCGCTGCTGGTCGCCCAGATCGAGACGGCGACCACCGACGACCCCCTGCCCGACCTGCTGGCCGGCGTGGACGTCGGGTTCGTCGGCACCACCGACCTGGCGGTCAGCCTCGGCCTCGCCAGCACCGACGACCCGACGCCGCTGCTGCGGCGGACCGGCGACGTCGCCGAGGCGGCCCGGGGGACCGGGGCCGCGCTGGGCGGCTGGGCGGCCGACCGCACGGCCGAGGCCCTGGGCCGGTACGGCCTCACCGACGCCGGCTACCTGGTGGTCGGCTCGGACCTGCAACTGCTCGGCGCCGGCCTGCGCCGGCTCGCCGGCTGACCCCGACCCGGAAAGGGAGCGCTGACATGCTCAACCCGCAGCTCTACGGCATCGCCGTGAACTGGGACGACATCCCGGCCACCGACGTGCGGCCCGGGGTGCGCCGCAAGGTGTACGCCACCGACGAGGTCGTGCTGGCCTGGCACGAACTGAGCGTGGGCATGACGCTCAACCCGCACCACCACGACGACTTCGACCAGCTCGTGCTGATCCTCGGCGGCCGGTGCAACTACTACGTCGACGGGGTGGCGAACCCGATGGGGGCGGGCTCGATGCTGCTCGTGCCGCGCGGCGCGGAGCACTACGTCGAGCCGACCGAGGGCCCCTGCATCAACCTGGACGTCTTCGCGCCGCCCCGGGCGGACTTCCTGGCGCACGCCTGGCGTCCCGGGCAGGGCTGAGGCCGCCGTGACCGACATCGTGGTGGTGGGCAGCCTCAACGTCGACGTGGTGGTGCCCCTGGCCGAGCTGCCCGCGCCCGGACAGACCGTGCTCGGCACCGCCGACCACCGGCGCGCCGGTGGCGGCAAGGGCGCCAACCAGGCGGTCGCCGCCGCCCGGCTGGGCCGCCGCGTCGCCATGGTCGGCGCGGTCGGCGACGACCCGGAGGGGGAGTGGCTCACCGGGCTGCTCGCCGCCGAGGGCGTGGACACGACCGGGGTGCTGCGCGCGCCCCGCCCGACCGGTCAGGCGATCGTGCTGGTCACCGCCGACGGCGACAGCACCATCGCGGTCAGCTCCGGGGCCAACATGTGGCTCGCGCCCGAGCACCTCGCGCCGTCGTACGACCTGATCGCCTCGGCCCGCGCGGTGCTGTTGCAGCAGGAGGTCGGCGCCGAGGTGGTCGCCGCCGCGGTGGCCGCGGCGGGTGGCCTGGTGGTGCTCAACCCGGCCCCGGCCCGGCCGGTGGACGCGGCGACCCTGGCCCGGGTCGACATCCTGGTGCCGAACCGGGGCGAGCTGGCGGCCCTGGCCGGGGCTCCGGCCGCGGCGTCCCCACCCGGCCCGGCAGATCCGGCGGCGCTGGCCGGGCTGCCCGCGCTGGCCCGGTCGTTGGGGACGCGGGGGCCGGTGGTGGTGACCCTCGGCGCGGACGGCGCGCTGGTCGTCACCGCCGACCGGGAGTGGCTGGTGCCGGCCGAGCGCGTCGACGCGGTGGACGCCACCGGCGCGGGGGACACCTTCTGCGCGGCGCTGGCCGACGCGCTGCTCGACGGCGCGGCGATCGACGAGGCGGCCCGTTGGGCGAGCCGGGTGGCGGCGGTGACCGTGACCCGGCCGGGCGCGATGGCCGCCGCGCCCCGTCGCGCCGAGGTGCCGGCGGCCTCGTAGGGGCCGCAGCGGCGCCGGGGGTGGAGCCCACCCCCGGCTCGCCCACCGGTGCCGGCCACGGTGCGTGTACATGCTGGTGCCGTCTGCCGGTGGGGTCGCCGCCTTCACGCTCCGTGGCGCTCCTTCGACCCCGGACAACGTCGCGCGCTCGCTTTGCTCTGCACCCGCCCACGCAGCACCCCACCCACCAGGCGGAATCCCGAACGTCGATGTCCGGGGGTGAAGCGGCCCGTCACGGCGGGTCAACCGTTGCGTATCCGGGTGCAGAGCAAAGGGCGCCGGGGGACTCGTGGCCGCAGGGCGGCGGCGGGTGACGGTACGTCACCTGCCGGGCGGCTCTGCGGGCCCGCTGGCCCGCCCACCCGTTCGCCGCCCACCCGCTCGCCTGCTCCGGCGGCGCTGCCGAGGGGCGGACGGGCCCGCGGCGGACGTGCGGGTGGCGGGCCGGGGCGGAGGCCCATCCACGCCCGCGCCGGCCCGCCCGGGCCCACCCAGGCTCACCCGGGCCCGTCCCGCCCGTCGCCCGGCTCAGACGTGGGCCGGGAAGTCCGCCTTGCGGATCAGGCAGTGGATGCCCTTCACCCCATCGACGACCTGGCTGACCTCGAAGTCGGCGGCGGCGCTCAGGTAGGCCAGGGCGGTCTGCGGCGGCATGCCCTGGGTGCGGGCGAGGAAGGCGACGGCGGCGCGTACGGCCCGGCGCATCGCCTCGTCGAGGTCGCTGTGCAGGCCGACGGGCAGCCAGTGGGTGGCGGTCTCGGCGAAGGGGCCGTCGGCGACGCCCAGGGCCCCCGCCTGCGCCTGCGGGACGACCGACAGCCGCAACGTGGCCCGCAGCGGCGCCTCCAGGGCGGTCAGCGCCACCTCGCCGTCGCCCTGGGCGTAGTGCGGGTCGCCGGCGTAGAAGCCGGCCCCGGGCAGCTGCACGGGCAGGTAGAGGGCGGAGCCGATCTGGAGCTCGTTGATGTCGAGGTT
This sequence comes from Micromonospora haikouensis, assembly GCF_000876225.1. Classification (NCBI taxonomy): domain Bacteria; kingdom Bacillati; phylum Actinomycetota; class Actinomycetes; order Micromonosporales; family Micromonosporaceae; genus Micromonospora; species Micromonospora haikouensis. The sequence continues at coordinate 3,456,759 of NZ_JXSX01000001.1, forward strand.
GCCGCCGAACGCGCCGGGCGGCACGGAGTGCACCGGGTCGTCGGTGTCCACCGCCACGCCCATCAGGCCGAGGAACGGGGCGAGGGGGAAGCGGGCGGCCCGCCCGTCGCCGTACGGCAGCGTCCCGTACAGCCGGCCGCCGCTGCTGACCACCTCGGTGAAGTGGCAGACGCTGCCGTACTCGCGGGGGACGTCGCCGCCCGCGCCGGTGTCGGTCGGGGTGAGCGGGAACTCGCCGGGCAGCGCGCCGTAGCCGTGGCGGCTGCTGACGAAGCCGTACGGGGCCCGGATGAGCAGGTCGAGGACCTCCACGCGGAGCACGTCGCCCGGCTCGGCCCCGTCGACCGCGATGGGCCCGGTGACCACGTGCGGCCCGTCGGCGTCGTAGTCGTGGGCGACGTCGGAGGCGGCCAGGTCGCGGGCGTCGGCGAGGACCCCGTCGGCGGGTACGTCGAACTGCTTGAGGTACGCGACCGGGTCGCGGCCCTGGTCCTCCAGGATCCCCTCGTGGCTGAGCGTGTCGATCGTCACCGTCTCGCCGGAGCGGATCCGCAGGACGGGTTCGTGCCGCCGGGCGGGCAGCCGCCCCCACAGGCAGGTGTCGGGCGTGCTGGGCAGGTAGTGGGTTCCAGCGATCGGGCCTTCGTGCGGCTGGAGCATGGGATCCTCCGGGAGGGGTGACACCGGCTGGCGGTGCGATGGGCGGCGTGCGGCGCAGGGGGCCCGTGCTCGCAATGCAGCGGCGTGGCCGCGCCCTGTCGACGTTCGGCATCGTGGCCAACGAAACCGCCGTTGCGTGTTGCGTCCGCATTAACAGCGAGTAACCCGGTGCCGGAGTATCTCCTGCTCTTGACAGGTGGCAGGGCCGGATAGCAGCATCGTGGTGCGAGACGCTGTCTCGCATGACGTAGAAGGCGGTGAGGTGATGGCGCAGCAGACGCCGGTACGCCCGCTCGGTGCACCCGGTGACGGCGCGATGATCGACGAGGACTGGGAGGCGCTGCGGTTCCGCGTGCACCGCTCGGCGTACCGCGAGCCGGAGGTGTTCGCCGAGGAGATCGCGCGGATCTGGGGGCACACCTGGCTCTACCTCGGTCACGAGACGGAGATCCCGAAGGCGGGCGACTTCAAGACCCGCACGCTGGGCGGGCGTCCGCTGATCTTCTGCCGCGACGCCGACGGCGAGGTGCGGGTGTTCTTCAACTCCTGCACCCACCGGGGCACCGTGCTGTGCCGGCACAGCGAGGGCAACACCAAGTTCTTCCAGTGCTTCTACCACGCCTGGGCGTTCAGCAACTCCGGCGAGCTGGCCGCGCTGCCCGGCGACGACGCGTACCCCGACGACCCGGCCTTCCGGGCGTCGATGGCGCTGCGTCAGGTGCCCCGCCTGCAGATCCACGAGGGCTTCGTCTTCATCGCCTTCGACCCCGACGTGCCCGACCTGCTGACCCACCTCGGCCCGGCGGCGCACTACATGTCGCTCACGGCCAAGATCGGCGAGCGCGGCATGACCACCCTGCCCGGGGTGCAGCTCTACAGCGTCAAGGGCAACTGGAAGCTGGCCGTCGAGAACGCCATGGACGGCTACCACTTCGCCCCGACGCACAACACGTTCGTCGGCTACCTGCGCGAGACCGGCTTCGCCGTCACCGACGACGACCAGTACGCCTACGACCTCGGCGGCGGCCACGGCCTGCTCGTCCTCACCGGACACAACGGCCGCATCGGCATGGTCTGGGAGCCCCGCTTCGGCGAGGAGGAGAAGGAGCGCACCGTCGTCAAGCGGCGCGAGCTGGAGGCCCGCCTCGGGCCCGAGCTCGCCGCCGAGGTGGCCGACGCCAGCCGCATCCTGTTCGTCTTCCCCAACCTGCTGCTGTTCGACCTGGAGGCGCTGACCATCCGGCAGCTCGAACCGGTCGCCGCCGACCGCACCGACGTGCGGGCGTGGCAGTTCGTCGAGGTCGGCGAGCCCGAGTCGGTGCGCGCGCTGCGGATCAAGACGATGGTCAGCTTCGTCGGGCCGGGCGGCCTGGCCACCCCCGACGACATCGAGGCGTACGAGGCGGTGCAGCGCGGCATCATCGCCACCGCCGACGCGGCCGACCCCGCCCACGACTGGAGCGACATGTCGCGCGGCATGGCCAACGAGAAGCAGGGCAACCAGGGGCGCTCGATCGACGAGGGTGCGATGCGCAGCTTCTGGCGGCACTGGGCGCACGTCGTCGGCGCGTCCACCAGCGTGGCCGGCGCGCCGCCGGCCGGTGCCCCGGCGAGCGGCCCGGCCGCCGCCAGGGCGGGGGAGTGAGCGCCGTGACGTCGACCAACGGCAGCCGTGGGGGAGTGGTGAGTGTGGAGTCGCGCGAGGTCACCCGCGCCGAGGTGGAGGAGTTCCTCTACCGCGAGGCCCAGCTGCTCGACGAGTGGCGCCTCGACGAGTGGTTGACCCTCTTCGAGCCCGGCGGCCGGCTGGAGGTGCCGACCACCGACTGGGCCGGCTGGGACGCCACCACCGCCGGATACTTCGTCGCCGACGACTACGAGCTGATCCGGGCCCGGGTCAAGCGGCTCAAGAGCCGCAAGGCGCACGCGGAGAACCCGCACTCGCGCACCCACCGCATGGTGTCCAACGTGATCCTGCTGGAGGCCGGCGCGGAGACCGTCTGGATCACGGCGAACTTCGTCATCCACCGCTACCGCGACGGCGGCGCCTACACCTACGTGGGCCGCTACGAGCACGTGCTCAAGGTCGAGGCCGACGGGCTGCGGTTCCGGGTGCGGCGGGCCGTGCCGGTGATGGAGTCCATGGACCCCGGCGCCCGACTCAGCTTCATCCTCTGAGCCGGCCGCCATGATCACCCACATGCTCGTGTTCCGCTTCCGCGACGACCTGCCGCCCGGCGCGGCCGAGTCCGTCCTGGCCGAGCTGGAGACGTTCCCGTCGCGGTATCCGGCGATGCGCAACTGGCGCAGCGGGGCCAACGTCAGCACCCGCGACGACACCATGAGCCACGGCTTCGTCGTGGAGTTCCCCACCGAGCAGGACCTGCTCGACTACCTGCACAGCGACTCGCACGAGCGGTTCGTCCGGGAACGCTGGCGTCCGGTCGTCGAGCGCCAGGCCATCGTCAGCTTCCCCACCGCCGGGGACCACCAGCACACCGAGAGGGGTAGCAGATGACCACCGAGGCCGCCGCCCGCCGCCGCGGGCCGTACGGCATGGAGTACGCCCGGATCGAGGTGCCGGACCTGGCCGCCTCCATCGAGTTCCTCCAGTACCACGTCGGCCTGCAGCTGGAGCAGCACGACGACGAGTACGCCTTCCTGCGCGCCGACATCGAGCACCACAGCATCGAGCTGGTCGCCGCGCCGCAGCGGGAGGCCTCCTGGACCACGGCGGTCGGGTTCAGCGTCGAGTCCGACGCGGTCCTCGACGACCTGCGGGAGCGGGTCACCGCGGCCGGGCACGAGGTGCTCGAGCTGGCCGACCGGGTCAAGGGGCTCGTCCAGCGCGGCTTCGCCGTCAAGGACCCCAACGGCCTGATCGTCGAGCTGTTCACCGAGTTCGCCGAGTACGCCGAGCCGCCGCTGATCGAGCTGCGCCCGCTGGACCTGGTGCACCCGTTCCTCGCCACCGAGAAGTACGAGGAGACCCTGCGCTTCTACACCGAGGTGCTCGGCTTCCTCGTCTCCGACTACGTCGGCGACGTGACGGCCTTCCTGCGCAGCGAGGACCGCTACCACCACAGCCTGGCGATCCAGCGCAACAAGGAGTTCTACGTCGCGCACCTGTGCTTCATGATGAAGAGCTTCGACCACGTGATGCGTGGCCGGGCGCGGGCCCAGTACAAGCAGGTGCCCATCGCCTCGGACCTGGTCAACCACTCCGCGTCGACGTCGATCGCCTTCTACATGCACGACCCGGTGCACGGGCCGCGCTACGAGCTGTGCGACCGGCACCGGGTCTTCACGCCCGAGGAGCACGAGACCCACCGGGCCCGCCGCATGTCGGTGGACCCCCGCAACATCGACGTGTGGCGGCCGGCCGCCGACGACTGGGGCCGGTTCTGATCCCACCGCACCTCGTCGCGCGCCGGTCCGGCGGCGGGCCCCTGCCGGCCCGTCAGCCGGGCCGGCGCGTGACGGTGGGCAGGCCGAACACGACCGGCACGCCGGGGGAGTAGAGCACGCTCACCGGCGGTTCGGCGGGCGCGGGCAGCCCGGCGGCCGCGACCAGCTCGTCGTTCAGGCTCAGCAGCTCGGCCCGGTGCAGCGGCCAGCGGGGGTGCCAGTTCGGCAGGTGCAGCGTGCGCCCGTACGCCCGGGTGTGCAGCCCCCAGCGGGCGGTGAGGAAGTGTTCCAGCGGCGTCGGGTCGGCGATCGGGTCGCCGACCCGGACCACCAGGCGGCTCGCCGCGCCGGCCGGGCCGGGCCAGCGGCGCCGGCAGTGGTACGTGAGGGTGTCGCCGTCGCGGTCCAGCCGCATCCTCGACCACAGGTAAGGCAGCCGCAGGCTCGCCCGGGCGACGAGCACCGGGACCAGCCGGGAGGCGTCGAGCGACCGGAACACCACGGCCCGCCGCCCGGCGTCATCGACGGAGTAGAGCCGGACGTTGGTCTCCCAGAAGGTGCCGAGGTACGGCACCCCCGGCCCTCGGCCGAGACCCAGCCCGACCATCCGGAAGCCGACGAGGCCGACGTGGGCCGCCCCGTCGAGGGTGTCGGGGCGGGTGCCGGCGGGCAGCAGCGGCGCGACGAGTTCCGGCGCGACCGCCCAGTGCACGAAGGTCAGGTCCGTCCAGCGTTGCCGCAGGCTCGCCCGGGGGAACGCCCGGACGGGGGCGGGGTCGACCGGCTCGATGTCCACGCCCCCATCCTCCCCGACCCCACCCGGGCCATCCTCCTAGGACGCTCTACGCGGCGTGCGCCGCCCCGCACGACCGCCCCGACTCACCGGCTCTCCGGCTCCGCGAACGTCTCGTGCAGCACCGAGACCAGCCGCGGGTTCGTCCAGTACGCCGAGTGCGTGTAGAGCTGGTCCGACAGCAGGTGCTCCACCCGCACGTCCCGGGGCATGGAGCCGTCCGCCCAGCGGAACAGCCGGCTCGCGACGAAACCCAGCGGGTCCAGCGGATGCCACAGGTTCGACCACCGGTCCAGCGAGTCCGGCAGCAGCACCGGCCCGCTGCCGTCGTACGGGGCGAGCTGGCCGCCGCGCGGGTCGAACAGGTGGAACAGCGGCCACTGGCAGCCGAACGTCACCAGCCCCGCCGTGCGCACCGGGTCCTCGCCGGTGGCCAGGTCCAGCGCGATGACCGCGCCGAGGCTGTGCCCGATCAGGTGCACGGGCTCCTCCCGCCCGGCGCGTTCCCCCGCGAGAGCGGCGATCTGCTCGCGGATGCGGGCCCGGATCCGCTCGCCGTGGCGCTGGTAGACCAGCACGTCGCCGAGGGTGAGGGCGACGTACCGGGCGCGGGCGATCCGGGCCCAGGTGTAGAAGCGCTCCCCGGCGGCGCCGACGGCCGCGCCGGCCACCCGGTCCAGCTCGGGCAGGCGGCGGCGGATGACGCGGCGGAGCGCCCCCGGGTCGCGTACCTCGTGCCCGGCGTCGCCCACGGCGTCCAGCGCCGCCCCGGCGAGCGCCGCGCCCACCTCGGCCAGCAGCGCCGGGTCGTCGGCGTGGCGCAGCCACCGGGTCCGCGGCCACTCCTGCGCGATCGCGTCCAGCACCTCGTCGGTGACGTCCGGCGGCGCGCCCCGCGACTCGACCGGCGGCGGGTCCAGCGTCTGCCGGGCCCGCGCCCGGACCAGCTCCAGGCGTTGCGCGGGCGTCAACGGGACCGGGCCGGCCAGCCCCAGGCCGGCGTCGTCGGCGGCCGGCGGCGGCGCGCCGTCGCGGACGTCCCAGGGCTGCCCGGGGCCGGGCGGCATCGCCAGCTCCACCCCGAGGGTGGACGAGCCGAGGTCGCCCCAGTAGGCGGAGTGCATCGTCCACCGGCCGAGGGCGGCGGCGCTCAGCTCCGCCACCCGGCCGGCGACCACCTGCGGGTCGCGGTTGGCGATGCCGTGGATCACGATGACGGGACGGTCGTCGCTCATGCGGTCGCTCCTGTCAGGACGGTGGCCTGCGGATCGCCGTAGACGGCGTAGGCGAGGCCGGTCGGGTCACCCGGGTCGGCGAGCAGCTCCCGGCGGGCGGCGAAGGACGCCGCGGCCAGCGGCGCGCCCCCGCGCAGTTCGGCGTAGAACCGGTCGGCGTAGCGGTGCGCCGAGTCGGTGCGGACGGCCCAGGTGGAGCCGACGAACGCGCCCGCGCCGGCGCGGACGAACTCGTTGGCCCAGCCGCCCATGAGCGTGTCGTAGGAGCCGCCGTCGACGCTGCGGCAGGCGTTGAAGAACACCAGCGGGCAGCGGGCGCGCAGGCTGCCCCGGGCGGCGGCGCGGGCCAGCGCGACGGGACGGAACCGGCCGTCGTCCATCGCCACGCCGCCGTCGGAGTCCGCGCCGGGCTGGTCCTGGTGGCAGGCGAGGTGCAGCAGGCCGAAGTCGCCCCGTTCGATGCGGCGCAGCAGTTCCTCGGTCGACGTGACCAGGGCGCCCGGGGTGTCGAGGCCGGCGTTGACCCCCCGGATCTCGGCCACGGCGCCGGTGGGCGGGTTGCGGCCGTGCACGAAGACCGCGTCGGTCAGCGCCAGCGACCGGGCGGGGGAGTGGCCGCCGGTCTGCCGCATGACCGCGAGCCGCTCGGCGGGGAACTCGTCCCAGGTGGGCGGCAGGAGCAGTTCCCACGGCAGCTCGCTGACGTCGCTGCAGATGGTCAGGCCGGTGGCCGTGGCCAGCCGGGCCTCGACCTCACGGCCGATCTCCGGCGGCAGCGCCCGCCACAGCAGCGTGCCGTACCCGGCGAGTTCGCCCCGCACGGCGGCGGGCCGCCCGCCGGTGCCCCGGGCCGCCGCGTTGACGGTGCGCAGCAGGTCCGCGAGCAGCCCCCGGGGGACCGACTCGGCCGTCGCCGTGGGGCCGTCGCGGCCGACGAGCCGGAAGGCGTAGCCGTCGCGGTGGCGGTCGACCTGGAGGGCCACCTCGTCGGGCCGGGGGGTGAGGTGCTCGACGCGGGCGGTCAGCCGGTGCGGCGGCGCGTACGACGCCGAGTCGGTGACCAGGACCGTGCGGACCATCGCGGCGATCTGGCTGCCGCCGCCGTCGAGGAAGGCCCGGACGGTGACCTCGTGCCGGCCCTCCTCGGCGGCGCCGAGCACGAACACGACGCCGTCGGGGTCGTCGCCGGGATGGACCCGCACGACGTGGACGGCGTCCGACTCGATCGACAGCGTCGGCGAGGCGACCGTGACCAGCACGTCGACCCCCCGCTCGGGGACGGGGAACGGCCGGGTGGGGACGCTGCCGGGGCCGCCGTCGCGGCTGATCGTCACGTGCAGCGGGAACCGGGTGCCGAGGCGGGCCTGGTGGGGCAGGGACGTGGTCAGGTAGCGCACCGGCGGGGCGCTGCCGGGTTCCGCGCGGAACCGGCTCTCGGCGGCGCGTAGCGTCTCCATCGCCCACCGTTCCAGCGCGGGGTCGCCGCGCAGGGCGCGCGCGAGGGCCAGGTCCGCCAGCACCCCCGGCGGCCGGGCCAGGGCCTCGGCCAGCAGTTTGTCGATGCGCGCGGCGGCCTCCGCGTCGGCGACGAGTTCGCCGAGGCGGGTGCGGGCCTGCGCGGCGACCCAGCGCAGGGTCCAGGTGTCGTCGGGCACCGCTCACGCCCCCGTGAACGCGAATGCCGCCCACACCGACGGCGCGGACCACGGGCGGGAGTCGCCGCTGCCGCTGCGGAACACCTGCGGCAGCAGCGCCTCGGCGGCGTCGACCGGCAGCCATGCCTCGCCCGCGTCGAGGGCCTGGGCCCAGCGGTCCTCCAGCTGTGCCGGGGTGACGTCGCGCAGCCACCGCTGGGTGCCGGCCAGCGCCTCGGCGGGCGAGGTGGCGTCGTCGGCGCGCCAGCGTCGGTAGAACTCGGTCATGAGCAGGGCGGTGGCGTGGTCGTCGACCGGCCACATCGACGCCAGCACGCCCGCGACGCCGGCCTGCACGAGGCCCGCCGGCAGGGAGATCACCTCGTCGGGCAGGTCGAGGCCGGGCAGGAACGTCTCGCACGCCGACAGCACCGCCAGTCGCGTGCGCAGCCGCAGCGGCAGCACGTCGGCCAGCCGCAGCCGGGCCTCGCCGGCCAGCCGCAGGGCGCTGCGCAGCGGGTCCCGCTGGTCGGCGTTGCCGTGGCAGCCGAAGTGGGCGACCCGGGCGGCGGGCAGTTCCGCGCGGACCCGCGCGACGGTCGCGTCGGGCCAGGTGAGCGTGGTGACCGGGCCGTCGAAGGTGGCGGCGGCCGCGGCCCCCTCCCACCGGGCGTAGGACAGCTCCGGGTCGGCGACGACGAGCAGGCCCCCGTCGGGGGCGGCCGCGGCCCGCCGCCGGCTCGCGGCCAGCGCCCGGGCGTTCGGCACGTAGCTGAGGGCGAGCGCGTCGGCGAGGTAGCCGAAACCCGCCGGGCGCGCGGCGTCGGCGTACCGGGCGGCGTGCAGGGGCAGCAGCCCGACCAGGCCGCACGGTACGACCGACGCCCGCGACTCGCCGGCCAGCTCGGTCAGCAGGGGCCCGGCGACGGCCTCCCACAGCCAGTCGCACAGCTGCGCGAGGTGCCGGTCCCAGGCGGCCCGGCGGGAGGCGGGGGCGTCGGCGGTGGGGAAGTGCTCGCGGTGCCGTTCGGCCCATTCGTGCACCTGGGCCGCCCGCAGGTGCGGCAGCGGCACGTCGACGATGTCGTCGCCCCGCACGACGAGCGCGAGGCCGGTGTCGTCGGCCGGTGTGACGTACACCAGGGGGTGGTCGGCCGCGCCCGTGACGTCGCCGATCTCGACCGGGGCGAGGAACTGCTCGTAGCCGGGGATCTGCTGGATCTCCCCGATGGCCGCCCGCAGTTCGGCGTGGGCGGCCCGCAGCTCGTCGTAGAGCGCGTCTGGACGCTGCCCGCCATCATGAACCGCGTGCGGCGAATTCTGTCGAAGGTCCGTCATCAACCCCTCGTTCCGTATGTCGTCACGGTTGCCGTCGTCGTTGCCGGGTGGGTCATCTGGCGGTCCGACCTGGAGACCGCGGACCGGGTGGCGAGCGTCGGCAGCTTCACGGTCGCGGCGGCCACGCTGCTTCTCGCCGTGTGGGGCGGCCGTGCGCGCCGGCCCGCGCGGTCGCTCGACGAGCACCAGGGCGCGCTGCGGGCGGCCGTGCGCCAGCAGTGGCGGGTGGAGGAGGCGCTGCGCCGGGTCCAGGACCCGGTGCCGATCCCCGTGCGGTGGGAGGCGCTCCCCGCCGGGCTGGGCGGCCAGGACCACTGGGCGAACGTCGGGCTGGCGGCGGCCGGCGCGACGGCGGTGGAGGTGGCGGTCGCCGGGCGGCTGCCGGAGGTCGCGGCCGTGTTCCGCCGGGTCCCGTCGCGGCGGCTGGTGGTGCTGGGGCCGGCCGGTGGCGGCAAGTCGGTGCTGCTGATCCGGCTGGTGCTGGACCTGATCGCAGACGGTGTGCCGGGCGAGCCGGTGCCGGTGCTGCTGTCGGCGACGTCCTGGGATCCGGGCCGGTCGGGCTTCGCCGACTGGCTGGTGGCCCGGTTGGCCGCCGACTACCCGGCGTTGGCCGCCGGGCATCCGGACTTCGGCACGGTGGCGGCGGCCCTGCTCGCCGAGGAGCGGATCCTGCCGGTGCTGGACGGGCTCGACGAGCTGCCGGCGGCGGCGCGTCCGGTGGCGCTGCTCGCTCTCAACGCCGCGTCGCCGGGGCTGCCGGGCCTCGTCGTGGCGAGCCGGACCGCGCAGTACCTGGACGCGGTGGGCGACGGCGACGTGCTCACCGGCGCGGCCGTGGTGCGGCTGCTGCCGCTGGGGGTGGCGGACCTGGCGGCGTACCTGCCGCGTACGGCCCGTCCCGCCGGTCCCGCCTCGACGACCAGGTGGGAGCCGGTGCTGGCCCGGCTCGCCGCCGCGCCCGCCGACGACCGGGCCCGGCTCGTCGCCCGGGTGCTCGCCACGCCGCTGATGACGTCGCTGGCCCGCGCCGCCTACAGCGACACCGGGGCCGACCCGGCGGCGCTGTTGGACCCGGGCCGGTTCGGCACGGCCGACGACCTCGCCGGGCACCTGCTGGACCGGGCCGTCGCGGTCGCCTACACCGAGCACGCGGGCGGGACGGCGGCCCGGACGGCGGCCCGCGTCGGGCCCTGGTTGGCGTGGCTGGCGGCGCACGCCGGGCCGGACATCGCCTGGTGGCGGCTGTCCGCCGTGCCGCCGCGCGCCGTGCCGGCCGCGGTCGGCGGGGTGTTCGGCGCGGTGGCCCTGGGCGTGGTGGCCGGGTCGGCCGCCGGCGGCGTCGCGGGTGGCGTCGGCGCGGTGGTTGGCGCGGTCGTCAGCGGGTTCGTGATGGTCCGCCAGCCGTTGGTGCCCACCGGGTTGCCGGCCGACGACGGCGGTGGGGCCGGTTGGCACCGGCAGGCGGCCCGCCTGTTGCGGCCCGGCGGCGTCCCGGGGGGCCTGCCGCGTCCCCGTCGCGGCATGGTCACGCCCGGGCTGGTCGGGTGGGTGACCGGCGGGGCGGCGATCGTCGCCGCCGGGTGGCTGGCCGCCGGGGGCGCGGCGGCCGTCGCGGCGGCGGGGGCGCTGCTGCTGGCGCTGTTCCTGGACGCCTGGCTGGACGTGCCGACCGACGTGACGGCCGCGGCGGGTCCGCTGGCGGTGCTGGGCGCCGACCGGCGTACGGCGCTGGCGAAGGCCGTCGTGCGCGGCGGCATCCTCGGCTTCACCACGGCGGCCCTGATCGACGCGGGCACCGGCCTCGCGGTCGCCGCCGCGACGGCCGGGGCGAGTGTGCTGTTCACCGCGTGGGGTCGCTTCGGGGTGGCGCGGGCGTGGTTCGCGGTGCGGGGTGAGCTGCCGTGGCGGCTGCTGGCGTTCCTGGACGACGCGCACCGGCGCGGCGTCCTGCGCCAGATCGGCGGCGTCTACCAGTTCCGCCACGCCCGCCTGCGGGAACGGCTGCTCACCCCCGGGGCGGGACGCCTGCCCGCCGCGGGGGCGTGACGCCGGACCCCTGCGTGGGATTGACGCCTGCTCACTCACGGGGCAGGACGTCGACGACGACGGCGGTGAGGTTGTCGGCGGCACCGGCGGCGTAGACCTCGTCGCGCAGCGTCTCGACCAGCGCCCGGGGGTCCGGGGTGCGGCAGATGGTGCGCAGGTGCCGCTCGTCGAGCTGGCCGTGGACGCCGTCGGTGCACAGCAGGAAGCGGGCGCCGGCCGGGTCCAGCGGGGCGAGGGCGACGTGCGGGGCGAGGGGGGCGTCGGGCGGGTCGCCGAGGCACTGGGTGACCGTGGCCCCGTCCGGGCCGGCGTCGTCGACGCTGAGCTGCTCCAGGTAGCCGTCGGTGATCCGGTAGGCGCGGCTGTCGCCGACGTTGAACACGTACGCGCCGTCGCCGGTGAGCAGGACGCCCGCGATGGTGGTCCGCATGCCGGTGGTGCCGGGTTGGCGGGCGGCCGTGTCGTGCAGGGCGCGGCCGATGGCGACGATCCCGTGGTGCACGGCGTGGGGCGAGTCCCAGGCGATGTAGCGGTTGGCGAGGTCGGCGGCGGCGAGCCGGCTGGCCAGCTCGCCGGCGCGGTGCCCGCCGAGGCCGTCGGCGACGGCGCAGGCCAGGGGCGGGGTCCAGGCGGTGGTGAGGTCGGTGACGCGGGCGCGCGGGGACTGGCTGATCCAGTCGAGGACGAGGACGGCGTCCTCGTTGCCGGCGCGGACGGCGCCGCGGGCGGTGACGGCGCAGACCCGTACCGCCGCGAAGGCGCGCGGGTCCGGTGTGGACGCGGTCATGGCGTTCCTCCGGTGCGGCGCACCCGGGCCCGTACGGTGCTGGCCAGGCGCAGCTCGTCGCCGTCGAAGAGGCGCTGGCGGGTGTGCGGGTCCAGGCGACGGTCGTTGACGTAGGTGCCGTTGGTGGAGCCGAGGTCCTGCACGTACAGCTCGCCGTGCTCGACCCAGAGCAGCGCGTGCTGCCGGGACACGTTGTGGTGCGCGGCCAGCCGGGCGGCGATGTCGCCGAGGTCGTCGGCGCGGCCGACGCGGACCTCGGCGCGGCCGACGCCGACCGGCCCGAACGGGAACTCCAGCCGGTACGCCGTGGCGTCCGGCGGCGCGTCGCGGGTGGTGGCGGGCGCGCCGCCCGGTCCCGGACCGGCGGGCCGGTCGGTGCTGCCCGGCCGGTCCGCCGGCCGCCCGGGCGGGGGATCGCCGGCCCAGGTGCCGGCCTCGGTGGCCATCCCGCCGAGGTCGTGCAGGGGGCAGCGGCCGTCGGCGTCGAGCTGGTTGCCGCAGCCGGGGATGGGGCACACCTGCCCGGCGCCGGCCTCCGGTGTCGCGGACTCCGGCACGAGGAACTCCATGCAGCTGGGGCAGAACGCGCCGCCGGCCGGCTGCGGCCCGTGGTTCGGGCAGGTCAGGGCCGCCATGACACTCCTTCCAGCCGGATGCCCTGGGCCTGCAGGGCGCGCTCGACGCGGGCGAGGTCGCCGCGTCCGGGGATGCCGACGAGCCAGACCCGGTCGTCGTCGACCTGTAGTTGCAGCTCGGGGCGGTCGCGGCGGGCGTCGACCCACGGCGCGTAGCGGCGGCGGCCGAGCGGCGAGCACGGCACCAGCCGCTGGTTGGCCGAGCCGCGCCAGACGAGGTCCGTCGGTTCCCCGGCGCGGTAGGGGCCGGTGATCAGCGCGTCGACCAGGGGGTACGCCCCGGGGCAGCGGGCCCGGAACTCGTCGAGCTCGACGCCGGTGTAGCACAGCACGTCCCAGTCGTGCCCGGCGCCGAGCGCGCGGAGCCCGGTGAGCAGCGCGGCGAGGGCCTCGGGCTGCTCCGACGGTTCGCCGCCGGTGACGGTGACGCCGGTGAGGCCGGCCGGGTCGAGGGCGGCGACCCGGTCGAGCACGTCGTCGACGTCGACGTCGTGGTGGGGCCCGGCGACCCAGGTGTCGCGGGAGACGCAGCCGGGGCAGCCGATGACGCAGCCCTGTACCCAGACGCCGACGCGGCGGCCCGGCCCGAGGGCGGTGACCGGGTGGTGCAGCCGGGACAGTCGCAGCCTCACTCCATCACCAGCTCGCGGTTCTGGCCGTCCTGGGCGATCGCGGCGACGCGCAGCGTCTGCCCGGGCGCGGGCGGGTTGGCGAAGACCTCCCGGGCGAGCGGGTTGACCAGGATGCTCTCGATGGCCGACACGATGCCCCGGCCGCCGTTGGACAGGTCGAACGTGGCTTCCTTGCGCAGCTCGTCGCGGGCGTCGTCGCTGAACTCCAGCGTCGCCCCGTACGTGCGGTGCACGGCCTCGGCGACGCGGCCGATCGCCCGGTCGGCGATCTCCACCGCCACCTCGGGCCGCAGGAAGTCGAAGACGACGATGCTCTGCTGCACCCGGTTGAACAGCTCGGGCCGGCGCAGCAGGTGGCGGAAGAACACCTCGATGTAGTGGCGTACGCCCTGCTCGATGTCGGGCAGTTCCTGGGCGGGGGTGACGTTCTCCTTCGGCTTGCCGTCCTCGTCCTGGATGACGATGCCCAGGTTGGTGGTGAAGACGATGAGCGCCTCGGTGAAGTAGACGGTGCCGCCCCGGCCGTCGGTGAGCCGGCCGTCGTCGAGGATCTGGAGGAACTTGTCGAGCAGGCGGGGATGGGCCTTCTCGATCTCGTCGAACAGCACCACCCGGAACGGCTGCTGCCGGATGCCGTTGGTCAGCTCGCCGCCCGCGTCGTGGCCGATGAACCCGGGTGGGGCGCCGATCAGCCGGGCCTCGGTGTGTTCGGCGGCGAACTCGCTCATGTCGAAGCGCAGGTAGGCGTTCTCGTCGCCGAACAGCAGCGCGGCCAGCGCCTTGGCCAACTCGGTCTTGCCGACGCCGGTGGGGCCGGCGAAGAACAGCACGCCGCGGGGCTTGCTGCGTCCGCCGGTGTGCGCGCCGGCCAGCCCGGTCGCCGAGCGGGCCAGGATGTCGAGCACCCGGCGTACGGCGTCGGGCTGCCCCAGCACCCGGTGGCTCAGCTCCTGCTGCGCGGTTCTGAGCCGTTCCCGCAGCCCGGCGCTCTGCCACGGGTTGTCCGGCACGCCCACCCGGAACGCGCGGACGGCGTCATCGACGCGGGGGCCGGGGATGCCGGCGGCGGTGGCGAGGCGCACCACGTCGCGCATGCTGCGCAGCCGCATGCCGTGGCTGGCCTCGGCGAACCGGCGGGCGACGGCCCACCGCTCGTCGGTGTCCTGCGGCATCCCGGGCAGGGTGGCGACCAGGTCGTTGGCGGTCTGGAGGCGGGCCGCCAGGTCGGGTTCGGGGATCGCGGTGATCCGCAGGGTGTGGTTGCCGGTGGCGAACCACGCCGGCAGGTCGTGCTCGCGGTCGAGCACCCAGAAGACGGTGTTGTAGCCGCTGCCCACCGGGGTGGCGCGGTAGGCGAGCCGGTCGGCGGTGGCGAGGAAGAGGCGTTCCTCGGGGGAGAGCAGCTCGCCGGTGAACAGCCGGGCCGCGTCGACCAGGGCCAGCGCCACGGGTGGGCCGGCGGCGCGCCGCCGGGGCACGTCCACCACCGCGCCGAGCAGGTCGCGCACCTGGGCCAGGTGCAGCGGGCGGTTCGGTTCGACGTCGGCGTCGCGCAGCACGGCCTGGGCGGCCGCCGCGCCGCCGTCGGGCAGCTGCGCGGCGACCTCCACGCCGACGCCGCTGGAGTACGTCAGCAGCGCCGCGTAGCCGCGGGCCCGGGCGACGCTCCACAGCGCCTCGACCAGGCCCATGAACCGGACGGCGCCCGCGCGTTCCGGGTCGGGCAGCCGGTAGAGGTCGCGGACGTTGCCGGTGAGCAGGACCTGCGGGTGCGCGCAGAGCGCGAGGCTCACCTCGCGCAGCCACGCCGGCTGCTGGGTCGTCTCGTCGGTCGGCGGTGTGGTCACAGCCCCTGCCTCCTCTGTTGCCCGGCGGCACGGTGGGCCTGCGCGGGGATCATCTCGTCGGCGACGACCTGCACCGCCTGCCGGCCCGGGTCGACCTGCCCGAACTGGTCGATGGGGATGCCGGCGCGGCGCACCCGCCGCTTGATCACCTCGTAGTCGTCGCAGAACTTCCGTTCCGCGGCGGCGTCGTCCTCGGTGCGCGCGGCGTGGGCGGTGCCGGCGCGGACCACCTGGGTGCGGATGACCGGGTCGTCCCGGTCGAGCAGCACCTTCACGCCGTAGCCGGTGTCGCCGTCCATCGCCGCGTACGCCACCCCGGTGCCGGCCAGGGCCGTGTCGAAGCCGTCGCCGACGCGGTAGCCGAGGTCGGTGAGCCCGACCCGGACGGCGTCGGCCACGGCCTTGCGGCGGCGGGCCCGGTCGGCCTGCGCGACGACCTCGTCGGCCTCGGCCCGCAGTCCGTCGGGGACGTGGTCGGCGCGGTCGGCGACGAGCCGGGCCACCCGCCTGCGCAGCCGGGCCGCCGCCTCGCCGGGCACCGTCTCCAGCGGGGCGGCGATGGTGAGCAGGTCGCGGCGGGTGAGCGCGACGTGTTCCTCGGCGCGCTGCTGGGCGGTCACCCGTTCCTCCAGGTCGCGCAGCAGCAGGTGGGCGCGGCTGGCCGGGGCCCCGGCGGCGATCTCGGCGACCGCCGCGGCGCACGGCGCGCGGACCTCGTCGGGCGTGGCGGCGGGCAGCCGGGACAGCAGTTCGGCGGCCCGGGTGGCGCGGGCCCGGTGCCGCTCCTGCGCGGCCGCGTCGTCGCCCGCCCGGGCGGCGCGGGCCGTCGCGTCGTCGCGCCGCCGGGCGTCCGGCTCGGTGACGGTGCGCTCGTCCCACTGCCGGCGCGGCCGGGCCGGCTGCGTCGCCCCGGCCGCCGGGGCGGCGAGCAGGCCGCTGACGTCCTGCCGGGAGGCGGCGAGGACCTCGGTGCGCAGCCGTTCCCGCTCGCGGCCGACCAGCAGGGCGACCTCGGCGGTGGCGGCGGCGATCCGGCGCGGGGAGTGCTGGGGGCGGGCCCGCGCGCCGGCGGCGACCCGGCTGATCCGGCTGCCGTAGACCGACCGGTACGCCTCGGCCTCGGCGCGCAGCGCCTCCAGCTCGCCCCGGACCTGCACGAACTGCTGCCACTGGGCCCGTTGCTCCCGGGCGAGACGCTCGGCGGCCGTCTCCACGACGTACCGGGCGCCGGTGAACCCGCTCATCGCGGCCTCCTCACCATCGCGACCTCACTGACGTTCACAGCGACCACCACACCCGGGTGGGTTCGGGCAGCAGCGGCACCGTCCACCCCTGCCACACGTAGACCGGTTGCAGCAGGTAGAGCGCTGCCACCAGCGCGATCACCGTGCCGCGGACGAACCTCGGGGCCCGGCCGGACAGCCGCCCGCCCTCGGTGCCGTAGGCGCGGGCGGCCAGCCGCCGGCCGAGCCACCACGCCAGGAGCAGGCCGCCGCACGCCACGAACAGGTAGGCGTCGCCGTAGCTGGTGGCCAGGTCGGTCAGCCAGGTCCGTACGCCGGTGTCGAGCACCACCGGGAACTGCAGGAACATCGCGTACGTGCCGTTGTCGGCGGTGAGCAGCACCCAGACCACCGCCCCGGCGGCCCAGCAGAGCCGGCGGGCCCGGCGCAGCCCGGCCTCCGCGTCGGCGGGGCAGATCACCAGGCAGGCGAGCAGGGCCAGCAGGGGCAGCGCGATCGCGGTCTGCGCGGCGGCGACGCGGGTGAGCACCACCGCCGGCCGCGCCCACGCGTCGGGGAACGCGTTGAAGGTCCAGAACGCGGCGGCGGCGAACGTGGTGAGATAGCCGATCGCGACCGCGAGCAGGTAGTTGACGGCGTCCCGCCAGGCGTTGCGCAGCGTGGCCCGGGCCGGGGGCACCCAGCCGGCGCGGGCCGCGCCGGTGTTGCGTCTCCGCTGTCTGGCCTCGGCGGCGGCCGCCTTCTCCGCGGCCCTCCGGGCGGTGGCCAGCGGGATCAGCGCGGTGGCGAGCGCGGCGGCGGCGACCTGCCGGTCGTCGCCGGCGGAGCCGGCCTCCTCGCGCAGCCGCTCCCACCAGTCGCAGCGACCCGCGGTCCTCTTCTGCCTGGCGAGCGACGAGCGCAGCCGGCTGCCGTGGTCGGGGTCGACGAGCAGCCGCAGCGCGACGGCCCGGGCGACCGGCAGCGCCTGGTCCAGCTCCGGGGGCCTGCCGAGTGGCCGGCCGCCCGTGGCCCCGGCGGTCAGCTCGCCGCCGAGCTGCCCCGCGCGGGCGTCGACGGCCGAGGTGACCCGGGCGAGCCGCTCGGCGGCGTCGGCGAGGACCGCGCAGGGGCCGCCGACGCAGCCGGGGTGCGCCCGGCAGCGGTGCCGGGCCAGGGCCCGCAGGAGCTGGGCGTCGAGCCGGGCGACGATGCCGGCGGCGGCCGGTTCGCCGGCGGCGGCGCGCCCGGCCAGTCCGGCGAGGCCGGGCCCGTCGGCGCTCTCGTCGGCGAAGACGGCCGGCAGTTCCGGCGCGACGTGGGAGACGAAGCGGACGACCCGGGCGGCGGCGTCGTCCCGCCCGGTGGCCTTCGACTTCATCAGGTTGGTCGGCAGGTTGAGCCGGGGGAAGTTGTCGCGCAGCCAGTCGTCGAGGTCGAGCTGGCTCTCCCGGCGGCGGAACAGCGCCACGGCGGCCTGCCAGTTCTCGGACATCGCCACGCCCACCTCAGCCGGGGTCCGGCAGAGGCGCCCGGCCAGCTCGAACGGGGGCACCGGCCGCTGCTCCGGCTCCGGCGCGGGGTCGGGGTCGTCGACGGCGGGCGTCTCGCCGGCCAGCCAGTCCCGCACCTGGTCCGCGCCCCAGCGCAGCTCGGGCGCCCGGGTCAGCAGGCCCCGGCACAGCAGCAGCCAGCCGGGGTCGGTGACGCCGCTGAGGTCGACGCCGTACTTGGCGACGTGTTCGAAGATGGTCCGCTCGTTGGCGGTGTCGCCGCCCACGCCGCTGTTGGGGTTGCGGCCGGTGAGCAGCTCGACGACGAGGACCCCGAGCGACCACCAGTCCTGCGCGGGCTCCTGGCTCTTCTGCCACCACGTCTCCGGGGCCTGGTAGGCGGGAGTTCCCGCCCGGCCGGTGCTGCGTCGGGTGGCCCGCAGCTCGGCGACCAGGCCGAAGTCGCAGAGCACCAGCTCCAGCGGGTCCAGCGAGCGGACCAGTACGTTCTCCGGCTTGATGTCGCGGTGGGCGATGCCGGTGGCGTCGCCGTGGCGCAGCTGCCCGTGCAGGTAGGCCAGGGCGGCGGTGACCTCCTCGACGACCCGGCGCACCTGCTGCGTCGGGAGCGGGCCGCCGTGGGCGCGGGCCAGCGCGGCGAGCGAGCCGTGCGGCAGGTATTCCAGCACCTCCCAGCTGGTGGGGGTGCCGTACCGGTTGACCTCCGTGCCGTAGTCGAGCATGCGGACCACGTGGCGTTCGTCGGCGGTGCGCAGCGCGTCGAGCAGCCGTGGGTCTGGTCGCACGGAGGTGGGGTAGACCTTCGCCACCCGGGTCAGGCCGGTGGCCCGCTCCTCGACCAGCATGACCAGGTGCGCCTCCCCGCCGGTGGCCAGGTGGCGGACCGGGCTGAAGCGCGCCGACACGCCCTGCGGCAGGCCGCTGTCGTCGCCGGTCGCCGGTGCGGCCGGGGGCGTCGTCGGCGTCTCCCGGGTGGTGGCCGGCGCGCTGCCCGGCGCCGGGTCGGCGGTGGTGGGCGGGGCCTGCCGGCCGGGGCCCTCCCGCCGGGTGGGTACGTCGCTCACGCCCGTTCCTCCCCCGTCTGTTCCTCCGCTGTGGACGCCCCGTCGAACGTCGGGTCGTCCCGCGTCGACGCCTCGCGTTGCGCCAGGTCCTCCAGCTCGGTCAGCCGGTCCACCGCCCGGCGGTAGCGCTCGCGCACGGGGGCGTGCTCCGCGCCGGTGAGGCCGACGAGGTCCCGCTCCAGCGCGGCCGACAGCAGCACGGCCCGGCCCGACTC
This sequence comes from Micromonospora haikouensis, assembly GCF_000876225.1. Taxonomy (NCBI): domain Bacteria; kingdom Bacillati; phylum Actinomycetota; class Actinomycetes; order Micromonosporales; family Micromonosporaceae; genus Micromonospora; species Micromonospora haikouensis. The sequence goes on from NZ_JXSX01000001.1 coordinate 3,475,793, forward strand.
CAGGGCCACGGCGGCCTCCGGCAGCCGCCGGCGGCGGGTCAGCGCGTGCGCGGCCCGGCCGACCAGCCCGCGCGTGCGCCGCCGCAGGACCAACTCGCCGTACGCCCGGCTGAGCTGGGCGCGGGCCATCTGGTTGAGCGTCCGCAGGGTCAGCAGGTACGCCTCGGCCGCGTCGCCCGTGCGCCCGTGCCACCAGGACCACTCGGCCCAGTACAGGGCGGTGTCGTACGCCCACACCAGGCTCAGCTCCCCGATCGCCGCCGTCGCCCGGCGTGACGCGTCGGCGGCGCGCAGCAGGTCCTCCGTGGATCCGGTTACCGCGGCGCGCACGTGCAGGGCGGCGGCGACCCGGGAACTCGCCACCGCGTGCTGCAACGACGTCGGCGGCAGCCGGTCGCGGTGCGTGGTGAGCAGGGCCAGCGCCTCGTCGATCTCGTCCGGGTCGCCGACGAGCATGCCCCGCGCGAGCAGCGCCTCGGCCAGCGGGACGCGGGCGGCGTTGCGCATGGCGGGGCTCAGGCTGGTGCCGCCGGCCGCCCGCCGCAGGAGCCGGACCGCCTCGTCGAGCGACTGCGGGTCGGGCCGCTCGGGGCGGTGGGCGTCCAGCTTGCAGACGCCCAGCACGAGCCGGGCCTGGTCCTGGTTGCCGCCGCCCACGGCGAGCGCCTCGGTCGCCAGCTCCTGCGCCCGCAGCCGGTCGGCGCCCGCCGACGGGTCCTCGGACAGCCCTTTCGTCCTGGCCCGTAGCTGGTAGGACTGTGCCAGCGTGACGAGCTGCGTCGCGGGGTCGGGCTCGTAGCGGTCGGGGGCGGCGAGCTCGGCCTCCAGCACGGCGATCTGCGCGTCGAGCGCCTGCAGGTCGCCGGAGGAGCCCAGCCGCCCGCCGGCCCGGATCGCGCTGGCCGTGCTCTCCAGCATCCCGCTGGCGATGGGGAAGGGGCCGTTGTCGATCGAGAGCTGCTCGGCCATGGCCATCGGGTCCGCCGCCTCACCCTGCACCAGACCCCGCTGCAGCTCCCGGACCTGGTGCAGCATGCCGGTCATGGACGACATCTGCGGCGACAGCCGCTCCGCCTCGGCGAGCAGGGCGACGATCCGCCCCTCGTCGCCCTCGTCGGTCAGCCCGCCGCTCTGCCGGCCGAAGTGGGTGAACGCCAGCTGGAAGCGCACCATCCCGGCGACGTTGGCCATGATCGCGGTGTGCTGCGGGTTCGGTCGGTCCCGGCTGGCCTCCTGGTCCAGGACGGGCAGGGACCGTTCCAGCCGCTCGACCGCCGCCGTCAGGTCCTCCTCCCGCCGGTGGCGCAGGTACCGGGGCAGCAGCATGGCGGCGATCATGAAGTCGAGCGCCGCGTGCTCCCCGCTGTCCGGGCGCAGGACCCGCTGGGTGGCCACGAGCACCGTGAACGCCTCCTCCTCGTCGTCGGGTCGGCTGCGCATGCCGAGCAGCGAGGCGAGTCGGACCGCGACCAGCCGCGCCTCGGGCCGGGCCTTCGGCACCAGCTCCCGCGCGGCCCGCACCGCGTCGATCGCGCTATTCAGGTCGGCGGCGGAATTGGTGCACAGGAATCGGCTCTGCAATGCGTCGCAAAGCCTCCACAGCAACGCGACGCGCTCGGCGGCGGAGCGCCTTCCGGAAGCCGCAAGTTGATCTTCGGCGGTGCGCACTGCGGCATCGACCTGATGGCAGGGAATGAGCCCCATCTGTTGCAGCATGAATCATCCGAACGGTTGGCATGGTGAGAGGCGTACGGCACTGCGGCCGTGCCAGCGTGGCAGTCCGCTATTCGATTCGTCAATGCCCGTCCGGCGGCGAATCTGACGAAATCCGCATCCGGTGTTGCGGTCGCCCGCTCGTGTCCGCCGATATGCCGACTGTCCGACGGGGACGCGGCATGCCATCGTCGGGACGTGGTGCAAACAGGGACGCTGACGCAGCAGAAGGCGGCGGCACGGGTGGACGTGCTGCTGATCTGGGCGGCCGGCTGCCTGCGCGCGGTGCAGCTCGCCGTCTGGATACCGGTGCCGCTCATCGGCGGCCTGCGGATGTACCGGCTGCCGGCCCTGGTCCTGGCCGGCTACCTGCTGACGGTCGCCTGGACGGTGCTGCTGTTCGTCCGCGCCGGGCGGGCCCGCCGGCTGGGCCACGGCTGGGTCTACGCCGACGTCGTGGTGGCGCTGCTCGGGCTGCTGCTGGTGCCGGCCGCCTGCATCGCCTCGTGCGACACGGGCTGGCAGCACTGGGTCCTGCCGCCGGCGATGGGCGCGGCGATCGTGGCCGCCGCGTTCACGCCGCGCTGGCCCGCGGCGGCGGCCGTCGCCCTGCTCGTGGCCGGGTACCTGGCCGGGTCCCTGCGTGAGCTGCTCGCCGGCCCGGACGGGTTCGGCGCGATCACCGTCAACGCGGTGTCGCTGCTGGGCTTCGCGGTGCTGGCCGCCGTGGTCGCCGGCTACCTGCGCGGCAGCGCCGCCCAACTGGACGCCGCCACCGAGGCGGCGCTGGCCGCCGGGGCCCGGGAGGCCGCCGCGCAGGCCCGCTTCGACGAGCGGACCCGCCAGTACGACGCGTTGCACCGGACCGTGCTGACGACGCTGAGCGCGATCGCCCGGGGTCGGCTGGACCACCGCCGGGAGGAGGTGCGGGCGCTCGCCCAGCGCGACGCCGACTACCTGCGCGGGCTGGTCACCGCCGGCAGTGGCGGCCCGACGGGCAACCTGGCCAGCGCGCTGGCCGGCGTGGTGCGCGACAAGCAGGCGCTGGGCCTGCAGGTGCACTCGCAGTTCCACGACCTGTCCGAACGCCTGCCCCCGGACGTCGAGCAGGCGCTGACCAACGCGGTCAGCGAGGCGCTGACCAACGTCACCAAACACGCCGGCACCGACGAGGCCTGGCTGACCGCCGTCGGCGGCGACGGCGGAATCACCCTCACCGTCGTCGACCGGGGACGGGGTTTCCGGCCGGCCGCGGTCGCCCCCGGCCGGGGGCTCGTGCGGGAGCTGCGGCACTGCGTCGTGGAGGTGGGCGGCCGGGTCGCCATCGACTCCGCGCCGGAACAGGGAACGATGGTGGAGGTCTCATGGCGGCGATGATCGAGATCGGCGCGATCGACAACGACCAGATGCTGCTGGAGGGCATGTCCGCCTGGATGAGCCGCCTGCCGGACATCACGCTCACGGCCCTCGCCGTCTCGGTCGACGAGTTCCTCGCGGCGACGCGGCGGCCCAGGATCGTGATCCTCGACCTGAACCTGGAGAACTTCACCGACCCCGCCGACAACGTCCGCCGGCTGGTCGCCGTCGGGCACACGGTGGTCGTCGTGTCGGTCATCCCCGACCCGGTCTACATCGCGGCGACCACCGAGGCCGGCGCCTCGGCGTACGTGCTGAAGGCCAACAACCTCGGCGTCCTGGCCGACGTGATCCGGCAGGTCGCCGCCGGTGAGACGCCGATGACCACCGAGCACGCGTTCTGGCTGGGCCGCGACGCCCGGCCGGAACGCCCGCAGCTGTCGGCCCGGGAACGCGAGGTGCTGGTCTCCTACGGCAGCGGGTGCACCGTCGAGGCGGTCGGCCGGGTGCTGGGGATAGCACCCGGAACGGTGCGGACGTACCTTGACCGGATCAAGGAGAAATACGCGCGGGCCGGCCGGCCGATCGAGCACCGGGTGCAGTTTCTCGACCGCGCCCGCGAGGACGGATTCGGCCGCGGCCGGTTGCCGCCGAAGTAGGAGGCGAACGCCGATGACAACTCGTTCGAAAGGACCGGCACCGTTCGACCCCGCGCGCCGTCCGACGATTACCTCCAGCCATTCGGACGGCGGGACCGGGGCCGTGCGGCTTTTCCTCGACGGCGGCGAAAAAGTGTCCGAAGGCCGACACTGACAATTCCCGGTGCCCGACTACAGTCGGGCCACGCCGACGCCGAGGCGCGGCAATTCCCTCGTCACCCCCGATCGCCCCGCACCCTCTCCCGATCGCCGGTGGCCCGACGCTGGCCGGACGACGGCTGGCCGACCGTACCCCTGACCGGAGGAAACCCGTGCCGACACACCGCACAGACCCCGCGGTGCGGACCCGCGAGCGCGCCGAGCGCCTGCTCGCCGCGGTCACCGAGGCCCTGCCGGGCGGCCCGCACGCCGACGCCGCCCGGGAGGCCGCGGCGCAGGTCGTGCGCGTCGCGCAGGCGCCGATCTCCGTCGCCCTGCTGGCCGAGGGCGACGACGACCACGTCGTCAGCCACCACCTGTGGCAGCCGCTGCTCGGCGGCGGCGCGCCGGCGCTCACCCCGCAGCGGTCCACCCTCGGGTACGTCACGGCGGTGCGCCTGCGCGCCGTCGCGCAGGATCGGGCGGCGGTCCGTACCGTCTCGGTGTCCTTCCTGGACCGTGCCGGGATCGCGCGTTGCCGGTCCCGGCTGCTCGACCGGCTCGGCGACGGGCAGGCGTCGGCGGCCGACTGGGCGCAGGCGCTGGCCCAGGCCCGGCGGCTCTGGCCCGCCGCCGACGCGCGGTGCCGTGCCGGCCTGACCGAGCTCGTCGCGTTGCACCGGGCCGAGGTCTTCGCCGAACACCTGCTCGGCGTCGAGGCGGTCCCGGCGCGGCTCGACGCCGTCCACCAGGCGACGATGCCGTTCCACGTCGGCGGGGCGACCGGCGGCGTCCCGCCGTTCCCCGACGCCACCGCGCCCGGCCCGTACGCGCCCGGCACCGAACTCACCCAGAGCGTCCTGCACCGGGTCTTCCCGGCGGTCCGCCGGGTCACCGTCGAGGTGGACGTGCCGCAGGCCCGGTGGCCGCTGGCCGACGAGCCCCTGGAACTGGTCGACCTGCCGGTGCTCGCCCCCCACCTGGCCTCCGGCCGCGCCGACCTGCTGATCGAGGACGAGCTCGGCGCGGCCAGCGCGGTCGTGCTCCTGCCGGGGCCGCGGCGCGACGCCGAGCGGGCCGTGCGGGCGCACCCCCACGTGACCGTCCTGGCCGGGCCGGGCGGCGTGGCGCTGCGCGCCGGACCGCCCGCCGCCGACGACCTGCGCGACGCCGTCCTCGGCGCGGGCCGCGACGCCGGCCGGGCGGCGCGCGCCGCCCGGGCCCACGCGGCGCACCTGGACCTGCGCCGGGTGCTGCGCGCCACCGCCGCGGCGCTCGACGAGGAGCCCGCCGCCGCCCCGCCGCCACCCCCGGCCGCGCAGGAGCGGCTGCGCGACCTGGTGGGCCGCGTCGGCACGGAGCTCACCGCGCTGATCGACGACGTGGGGCGCGGCGTGGCCGGCCCCGACGCCCGGCTGGACGCCGGGATGACCCCGCAGGCGGCCGTCACCCAGCGGGTGGTGGCCCGGGTCCACTCGTGGCCGCAGTGGGCGGTCCTGTTCGCGGCCGTCGCCGAGCAGCACGTGCAGCCCGGCGACGGGTTCGACCGGGAGGAACCGCCCGCGCGCCCCGACGTGTTCGAGGCGACGTTCCGCGCCACCCTGCGGGAACTGCCGTCGGTGGTCGGCGAGGTCGTCGACGCGACCGTCGCCGCCTGGCGGCAGCGCCGCTCCCCACGGCTCGGCCCGCTCAAGGCCGCGCTGCTCGACGACGTCGAACCGGCGCGCGAGCGGCTGGCCCTGGACGGCTCCGACGCGGCGCTGACCACGCTGCGGCGCGCCGTGCAGCTCGACTGGCTGACCCCCGCCGGCGCGCCCGACGGGGCGCCGCCCGCCGCCGACGCCGACGCCGCGCGCCAGGCGTTCCCCCTCGCGCCGGACCGGCCCCTGCCCTGGCACGACCCGCACGGGCCCGGCCGGCACCAGGTGACCGTCATGCGGGTGCGCCGGGAACTGGTCGAGGCCGTCCGTCGGCTGGCCGTCGAGGGCCTCGCCGTGGAACAGGCCCGCCGGGTCGACGCCATCCGCCACGCGCTGCGGGAGCTGCGCGCCGCCCTGCCCCGCACCGACGCGGAGCTCCGGGCGCTGGCCGGCGCGGGCCCCGACGTCGAGCCGGATCCCCCGCAGGTCCTCGCCCGGCGGGTGGAGGCCCTGCTCGACGAGGACGACCGGCCCCTGCGCACCGAGGAACCCGACCGGTGGTCCCGCACCGGCGGGGACGACCGTCCGTCCCGCACCGACGAGGAGGGCAGATGAGCACCGAGGACCCCCGTCCGCCCGGCGCCGGACGACGGATCCGGCCGGGCGTCCGGCGCTTCCCCGACCGGCACGGCGGGCTGGCCGCCGTCGACTTCGGCACCACCAACTCCACGGTCACCCTCTACGACCCGTACCGGCCGCCGCCGCAGCTGCCGATGCCGGCCGACCAGCGGGCCGTCCTGTGCCGGGAGACCGTGGCCCTGCTGCGCGCCGAGCCCGCCGACGACGAACTCGCCACGCCCCGGCCGCAGGCGTGCCGCGCCGAGTGGGCCGCCCTGCGCGACCGGATCGCCGGCGACCTGAGCGGCACCGACGTCGAGGGCCTCGTCGAGGCCGTCGAGAGCGACGAGGCCGCCGGGGGCGGCCTCCTGCACCGGGTGCTGCTGACGCTCGACCTGGCCCAGCCCGGCGGCACCGCACCCTTCTCGGCCTGGCTCGCCGGCCGCCTGCACCACTGCTACGACACCGCGTTCGCCACCCCGGCCCTGGAACACCACTGTCTGTTCCCGGTGCGGCTGGACAGCGCGATCGAGGCCGAGGAGGTCCCGAGCCGGCTCGACGTCACCGCGGTCGACCCGGAGCTGCGCGTGCGCCTCGGCCCGCCGCTGGGCGACGGCACCCCGCTGGCCTCCGTACGGGGTCTCAAGCACCACCTGGACGACCCCGCCTTCCGCGTCGGGCTGCGCGACGACGACCGCACCGTCGACGTGGAGGCGCTGCTCGGCGGGGCCTTCGGCTTCCTGCTCGACCGCACCGACGAGTTCACCCGCGCCCATCCGGACCGGCTGGAGAGCGGCCACGTCGACCAGGTCGTGGCCACCTACCCGACGATGGCCCCGCCGTCGGCCCGGCAACGCCTCGCGCGGGTGCTCACCGACGTGCTCGGCGTCGGGGAGGCCGACCTGCGCTACGACGAGGCGATCTCCGCCGCGCTCTTCTTCCTCATGCGCGACCTCGGCGCCAACTACGCCATCGGGATCGAGGCCCTGCGGGCCCGGTTCCGCCCGGTCCCCGGCGGGCAGCGGCACTGGATCGAGAACTCCCTCGTCGTCGACATCGGCGGCGGCACCACCGACATCGCGCTCGTCACCGTCCACCTGCGCGACGAGACGCCGCAGCTGCCGGGGGCCGCGCCGGGCACCACGGGCCGCTACTACCGGCTGCTGCCGCAGCTGCGCGGCACCAGCGGCCGGGCCCGGCGGGGCGGGGACTTCCTCACCCTGCAGGTCTTCCACCTGCTCAAGGCGATCATCGCCGACCACCTGCTCACCACCGGCCACACCGGCGCCGACCAGCTCGGCGAGGCCACGGCCTGGCGCGAGTGGCAGGACACCGTCACCGCCGGCCTCGACGCGTCCTGCCGCGAGGACGGTCGGTACGTGCCGGGCCGGCTGGTCCGCCAGGCGCTGGGCGCCCTGCGCCGGGACACCGCCGTCGCGGAGGGACCCGCCGGCCGACGGTTCCGGGACAACGTGGAACGGGTGCTCGGCACCCGCACCGTCGGCGTCACCGGCAGCCCGCAGGGCCGGGAGAGGACCTTCGGGGACCTGTGGGACCTCGCCGAACGCGCCAAGATCGCCGTCGCGCCCGGCCGCCCGTTCCGGCTGCCCGCCGACGTGGTGCAGGACATCGTCAGCCGCGCCGACGGCGTGCCGGCGAAGCTGCCCCCCGGCATCGGCGGCGGGCCGCTCGAACTGTCCTACGCGCACTTCGTCGAGGTGACCGAGCCGATGCTGGTGGAGGTCAGCCGGCTCGCCGCGGGTCTCGCGCGCGCCCGCCTGGACGGCGCGGACCGGCTCGACCGGGTCATCCTCACCGGTAAGGCGAGTCAGCTCGCCCTCGCCGCCGACGTCGTCGGCCGGGAACTGGCCGCCGGCAGCCGGCGCGGCGAGCCGCCGGTGCGGGTCGTGGTGGAGCGGACGTACGCGAAGAACGCGGCGTCGATGGGTGCGGCCTGGGCGGCGTCGTTGGCGTCCCTGGGCGCCCCCGTCGCCGACGAGGAACTGCTGCGGCAGGGTGCCACGGAGGTCGCCGTCGAGGTCGACAACATGCTGCAGGCGCTGCCCTGCGCGCTGAGCATGGCCGGCCGCGCCGACCAGGGGCGGGTGCTCCTGCCCGCCGGGACCCCGCTGCGCGAGCAGGCCGACGGCAGCCTGCGCGCCTTCGCCGCGATCGGCCCGCTCGGCGACCGGTGCATCATCCGGCGGGAGGTCGACGGCGGGCAGCCCGTGCCGTGGGGGGTGTTCCGCTGGAGCGAGCTCGACTCCCGGCTCGCGGAGTCGGGCGCGCCCCGGCGGCTCGACCGGCGGCTCTGGCCGCGCCAGATCCGGGCCGGCATCGAGGTCGACGCGGCCGGGAACCTCGACCTGCTGCTGTGGCGAGGGGAGCGGCCGTACCTGCGCGTCGACCGTGCGGAACCGGCCCCGCGCCTGCCCGCCGGGCTGCTGGGCGACGCCGCCGACGCCACGGCGCACGCCGACCGGCTCCACGTCGCGGGCGCGCGGGAGACGCCGCCGCGCCCCGCGCTGCGTGGCCCCGACACGGCCCCGGCCTCCCGGGAGACGTTCGTCGACGAGCACGGCGAGACCCGGCCGGGGGTGCTCGGGGCGGTCGCGCTGCCGCCGCCGGGCGACGACGACCGCTGGGGCCTGCTCTACCGCACCGACGACGGCCGGGACCACCTCGTCGGGACGCTGTCGGCGGTGCCCGGGGCGCGGGGCCCGCACCTGGTGAGCCTGGACGCCGACGGCGTCGTCCGGGTGCACGCGGGCGACCCGCCCCGGTGGACCACCGACGACCCGCTCGACGTGGAGACCCACCCTGGCGTGGTGTTCCGGGTGCGCCTCGGCGCGCCGCAGCTGGACGCCGACGACCACGACAACCCGTTCGACGGGACCCACTGATGGACGGACGAGACCCAGTGACCGACCGCGGAACCGACCTCACCGACGTGCCCTTCGAGGAGCTGCTCGCCACCGTGCTGTGCGCCGAGGGCCGCTACGCCGAGCTGTTCCGGGAGCACGTGACCCGGCTCGGTGGGGTCATGCAGCAGGGGCTCCTGCGGGCCGCGATGGACCGGGCCCGCGGCGGGGCCCCCGGCGAGGAGGACGAGATGTGGCAGTGTGCCGCCGAGCTGTGCCGCCGGCTGGTGTCCCGGCTGAACCGCCGACCGGCCCCGGCGCAGGCGGAGGCGGTGAAGGCGGCGGCGCGGCCGGCCGATCCGGCGGCCGGCCGCGCGTCCGTCGCCGACCGGGCCGTCCCGCCCGGTGACGAGGAGGCCGTGACCGGCCCACCGGCCGCCGGGAGGCCCGGGCCGCACCGGCCGGACGTGGACGGCGGTGCCGTGCCGGGATCCCGGCCCATCTCCCCCGAGGCCTGGGAGTCCGGCGGACAGGCACGCCGGGCCATCGAGCAGGTCTTCGCGGACTTCGCCGACGCGGCGGAGGTACGCCGCTGGACCGGCGGTAGGCCCGTCCCCCCGAACGTCGGACTCGTCGAGCGGTGGCGGGCGTTCCACCTGATCCTGCTGCGGCTGCCCCCGGCGCTGGAGGCGTACTGGGTGGCCCGGATGCGCTCCGCCGCCCCGGTGGCCTGGCTGGAGCCGACCGACGGGTGGCAGCGGATCCCCGCGCCGGCCAGGATGGCGGCCCGTATCCTCGTGCCGGGGTGTGGGCGCTTCGCCGGCGTCCTGGCCGACCCACGGGCGCCGAAGGCCGGCGGCGTCGCCGCGCCGCTGTCGGGCAACGAGCCGGGCTACGACGTCGTCGCCGGGCTCGCCCACCAGATGAGCTGGCTGGCCGCGACCGACGAGGCCGCCCACAGCGTCCGGACCCGGCAGCTCACGCCGCTGCGGGACCCGCGCGAGGGCGACGGCTACACCGAGCTGCTCACCGAGCGGCTGGTGAAGTTCAGCCAGGCGGTCGCCTACGACGAGACGGAGCTGTGCGTCCTGCGCGCCGCCCAGCTCGCCGAGGGGCTGCGGATGGTCGTGCACCGCCCGCTCGCCGCGCCGGACAGCTGGTGGCACCGGCTGCGCGACGAGACCGTCCGGTTCGTGCGGGAGGTCGGCGCCGAACACGCTCCACACGTGGCGATCACCGAGATCACCGGCCGGTACGCCGAGGCCAACAACAGCGGGCTGACCGACGGCCGCGACGACGTGCGGCTCACCAGCCCGTCCGAGTCGGACGGGCTGATCCTCGACTGCCTGCGGCCCCACCTGCGCGGCGCCGAGCTTGGCGACAAGCCCGGCCGGGTCGTGTACGGCGCCACGTACTAGAAGGAGGAGCCCCATGCCGAGACGTGCCGTCCGGTCCGCGCTCGCGGCCTGCCTGCTGGCGCTGCTCACGCTCGTCGGCGCGCCCGCCCGCGCCGGCTCGGCCCCCGACCAGGCCACCCTGCCGGAGGTCCTGCGCGGCCTGCGCGTCGACACCCTGCCCGCCGACTACGTCGTCCTGCTCGACGTCTCGGCGTCCATGCAGGACGGCGGGCGCGACCTGTACGCCGCCGCGCGGGCGGCGCTGCGCCCGCTGCTCGACGGCCTGGCCCCGGTGGACCGGCTGCACCTGATCGCGTTCGCCGAGCGCCCCGATCCCGTGTTCAGCGGCGACATCGGCGCGAACGGCGCCGGCGTCCTGCGGCGACTGCCGCCCCGCGCCGAGGGCCAGCGGACCGACATCGGCGCGGCGATCGAGGCCGCGCTGCGGATCGTGGAGCAGCCCGGCGAGGCCGCCCCGGCGACGGTCATCATGCTCACCGACGGCGTGCAGGACCCGCCGCCGGGGTCGAGGTACGCGCGCTCGGGCGACAATGCCTTCGCCGACCTGCGCAAGCGGGCGCGGGCGGTGGAGGAGCGCCGGTCGGTACGCGCCCTCGGCGTCCCGCTGACCGGCCGCACCGACGTGCGGCTGCTCGACGAGGTCTTCGACGACACGGTGCTCATGGACCTGCCCCCGGAGCAGGTGGGCGACTATCTCGGCCGGGTGCGGGACCGGATCGCGGTGGAGAAGGCGGCGGCGTACGTGGCCCGGGACCGGCTCGCCGCGACGATCACCCTGGAACCGCCGTCGGTCGTGGTCGGCGACGCCCCGGTCGACGTCGTGGCCCACGTTCGCAGCGCCGCCACCCGGGTGCCGCTGACCGTCCGCGACCTGGCCGTCGAGGTGGACGGCCTGCGCGTCACGGGGGCGGTCGAACCGGCACAGGTCACCCTCGACCCGGCCGCGCCCGAGCAGCGGGTCACCGTCCGGCTCCGGCCGCAGGCGCTGCCCGGCACCTGGATCGGCGGCGAACGCACCACCGACGGCGAGGTCCGGCTGGTGGGCACCGTCGACTCGCCCTGGCGGGACGTGATCGACCGCGACCTGGGCCTGGAGTTCGGCCCGCAGCCGGTGACCGCGCGGGCGGCCGGGGCCCGGACGGCGAGCGGGATCCCCGTCTGGCTGGCGGTGGTGGCCGTGCTCGCGCCGGTGGCGCTGGTCGCGCTGCTGGTGGCGCTGCGCCGCCGGCGGTGGAAGCCGATGGGTGGCGGGCACCTGCTGGTGGCCGAGCCGGGCGCGGCGGCGCCGTACCGGCAGCTGCTCAGTGGCCGGAAGGTGCGCTTCCCGGCGGCCCACGGCCGGGGCGGCGCGCAGGGCACGGGCACGGTCCGGGCGCTGCGGCGACGCCGGACGGTGGGCAGCGGCACCGAGCTGGTGCTGCACGTCGACTACCGCCGTGCGGGCCGCCGGCACCGCGTGGTGTGCCGGCCCCGGCAGCCGGTGTCGGCGGCCGACGGCACGACCTTCACCTATCAACCCTGACCACAGCCTCACGGCGGACATGGAGGTTATCGTGCTCCCAGCACTGGTGATCGGGCTCGGCGGCACCGGGAGCATCGCCGCCGCCCACCTGAAGCACCGGCTCGCGGTCGAGCAGCGCTGGCAGGACCTGCGCCGCGACCCCGGCGCGCCGGAGCGGACCCAGGGCCGCCCCTACGACTGGCCCGTCCTGCTGCGCGCCCTCGACGTGGACCGTCGCACGCGTCCCCAGGTCGACGGCGTGAGCCTCGACGCCGACACCGAGGACCTGTACCTGGACGGCTCGGTCCGCTCCATGATCGACAAGGTGCGGCAGGGGCGGGACGTCGCGCGGGAGTTCTACCCCACCGTGGTGCCGTGGTTCGGCCCGCAGGACGCCCGGGAGATCCGCGACGACGAGGCCCTGTCCTTCCTGGTGGAGGGCGCCGGGCAGATCCGCTCGTTCGGCCGGCTGGCGTTCTTCTCCGACGTGCTGGGCGCGACGCCGGTGACGAAGCGGCTGGAGGACGCGCTCGACCAGCTCACCCTGGTCGACGCGGACACCATGCCGAACATCTACGTGGTCAGCTCGACGGCGGGCGGCACCGGCGCCGGCATCCTGCTCGACGTGCTGGCATACCTGCAGAAGCTGCGCCACGAGCACGGCGGCGGGTTCACCGTGACGCTGTTCTGCGTGCTCTCCGGCGCGTTCCGGCGTCGGCTCGACGGGCCGCAGCGCACCCGCAGCGAGGCCAACGGCTACGCGCTGCTGCGCGAACTGGACCGCCTGATGCACAGCGACCGCGCCCACCCGGCGGAGTTCCGCTGGTCGGCGCGGAGCCGGCACGAGATGACCGCGGCTCCGGCGCAGTACACGTACTTCATCGACGGCCGCCGGTCGCGCTCGTCGGGCCGGCACCTGCCGGCGTACGACACGGAGGCCGTCTGCCCCGCCGCGGTCGCCGACGCCGTCTACGCGCACCTGCTGCCGACGGTGGGGCCCGCGTTCAGCAGCTACCGGGTCAACGCGAAGAAGTACACGCGCGGCGCGACGGACCTCTACTCCACGTTCGGCGTGTACCTCGTCGAGTACGCCTGGGAGCCGGTGATCCGCGGCCTGGTCGACCGGGCCGCCGCCGACGTGCTGGCCGCGCTGCCCACCGCCGTCGGCGACCTGGGCCCGGAGGTGGACAAGTTCCTCGCCGGGACCACCGACGAGCGGGACGCCGAGGGCGCGCAGCCGCCGCCGGTGCTCCAGGAACTCGACAGCGAGCCGGCGCGGGAGGGGCTGCTGGCCCCGTCGTCGGGCTGGCTGACCGCGCCCGGCGGCGGCCCCCGCCTGCCGGACCTGCCCAACCTGCGCCTGCCCTTCGAGGACATCCGGCCGATGCGGACCGACCACCGGGGGCAGGTCGTCATCGACGCCACCAAGGAGACGCTGCGGGTGTTCTGGGGCGAGAAGGGCGTGCCGCTGACCCTCAAGACGCAGCAGCAGTGGCACCCGGTGGCCGACCAGCACGCCCGGGAGACCGACCGGCAGTGGGGGATCGCCCTGCGCGGCGCGGTGGCCCGGATCATGTCCCGGCGCGACGGCGGCCCGCGCGGCGGGCTGGCCTTCCTGGACCGGGTGCAGCAGCGGCTCGAGCTGTTCCGCAGCCGGGTCGAGGAGGCCCCCCGCGCGGATCCCGGCGTCGCCAAGGCCGCGCGGGACCACGCCGAGGAGCGGGTCCGCGAGGACCGGGGCATGTTCCGTGGCCGGCACCAGCTCGACTACCTGGCGGCCGAGCAGGCGCTGCTGACGGCCGGCTACCAGCACGACTGCCAGCAGCGGACGCTGCTGATGCTGGAGCGGCTGACGCAGACGGTCGCGGTCGTCCGCAAGGAGGCGCAGGGCTGGCGGGACGCGGTGGACGACGCGACGCGCGTCGTGCGCCTGGCCATGGAGGACGTCCGCAACGAGCGGCGGCAGGCCGAGCGCTTCCCGCTGCGCCGGGTCGTGCCCGCCGTCGATGACCACCGCACCGAGGACTGGTTGTACGACCGGTCGGTCGGTGGTGCCGACCGCGAGGGCCGGCGGCCCAGGCTGGCCGACGTGGCCTCGGCGCTGGCCTGGCGGGTGTCCCTCGCCGAGGGCGCGGCGACGCTGGCCCTGGCGTCGGCGCCCGGCGGTCCGGCGGCGTCCGGGGGCCCGGCGGCGGCGGTGGTACGGGTCCTGCGCGACCGGGCCCGCCCGCTGATCGCGCCGCTGCGCCAGATCTCGGTGTTCGAGCTGCTGGAGCGGTCCCGGATGCCGGCCGACGAGTTGGGCCGGGAGCTGCTCGACGGCAGCGACTGGCTGGTCAACTACGACGACGAGGAGCACCGCCGGCTGGTCAACCTGGCCGGGGACGACGACGGCGAGCCGCAACAGCAGGTGTACGCCTTCGCGGCGCTTCCGCCCTCCGGCGCGCCGGGCGAGGCGCTGAGCCGCGGGTTGTGGGCGTTCCTGCGCCAGCAGCGGGTCGACCTGAACGACATCGTCCCCTCCACCGAGGCCGAGGAGCGGCCGGTCACCGACAAGATCGTGCTGTTCGCCTCCCGGCACTCGCTGCGGCTGGCGGCCTTCGACGGCTTCACCGACCTGCGCCGCTCGTACGAACAGCGGCGGGCCAGTCCGCCGTCGCCGCACGTGCTCGCCGAGGAGAAGAACGCGGCGGTGCTGGAGGCGTACTCGGAGAAGCTGGTCGGCGACGGCGTCCTGGCCCGGCCGCTGGGTCGCCTCGGCGGGGAGTTGCTGCTGCTGTGCCGCGACGCCGACCTGCTGCGGGCCACGGCCGTGGCGCTGGCCAACGAGCGGCTGTCGCCGATTCTCGCCCCGGACGGCGGCGACCACGTCCTGGGCTGGACGACCCGGTCGCAGCGCGGCCTGCCCCACCAGCAGGTCGGCGACGAGGCGCGGTTGGGGCTCATCCTGCGGGACCTGGTGACGCTGTCCACGCGCCTGGCCGAGATCCGCCGGGAGGCCGTCCGCGCCGCCGCCGACGAGGCCCGCCGCGACCTGGACTGGGAGTACGGGACCCGGCGCTTCTACGGCATGGCGTCGGTGTACCGGATCGAACCGGAGCTGTGGCACCTGCTCACCGTCGCGGCGCACCTCGCGATCGACGACGGGGCCTGACGGTCCGGTCCGCTGGTGTCCCCGCCGGGGGTGGTCGTCGTGCCGGTCGCGGCGACCGCCCCCGGCGGCTCTCCCGAGAGGTCGGGGAAAGCGCTTTACAGCTCGTCCGCGCCGTGCCACGATATGGCCCCGTAATATAGGCCAATCTCGATGGCTGGCCCGCCTGCAGGCCAGGACCCCTGGGAGAGTCAGCGTGAACGTTCTGTCGAGGCGGCGGCGAGTCCTGTCGGTGGCCGCCGCCGCCCTCACCACCGCCACCACGGTCGTCGCGGGCGTCGCGACCACCGGCTCCGCGCAGGCCGCGGCCGGCTGCCAGGTCACCTACGCGGTGGCCAGTCAGTGGGACGGCGGCTTCAGCGCCACCATCAGGATCAAGAATCTGGGGGACGCCGTCACCGGATGGCGCCTGGGCTGGACGTTCACCGCCGGTCAGGCCGTGACCCAGTCGTGGGGCTTCACCGCGAGCCCGGCCAGTGGCAACGTGGTCGCGACGAACGTGGACTACACCGCGTCCATCCCGACCAACGGCACGGTGGAGGTCGGCTTCAACGGGTCCTGGAACAACTCCAGCAACCCCGCACCGACCGTCTTCACCTTCAACGGCACCGCCTGCACCGGCACGACCGCGCCCACCACCACCCCGCCGACGACCCCGCCGCCGACCACTGCGCCCCCGACCACTCCGCCGCCGACGACCCCGCCCGCGACGACCCCGCCCCCTGCCGGGACGCCGACCGTGGCGTCCGACGGCACCGGCACGTACCGCACCGTGCAGGCCGCGATCAACGCGGTGCCGACGAACAACAGCTCGCGGGTCACCATCACGATCAAGCCGGGCACCTACCGCGAGGTCGTCACGGTGCCGGCCAACAAGCCCCACATCACCCTGCGGGGCCTGGGCTCGTCGCCGTCGAACACCGTGCTCGTCTACAACAACTACGCCGCCACCCACGGCACGTTCAACAGCGCCAGCATGTTCGTCTACGGGGCCAACTTCGTCGCGGAGAACCTGACGATCTCCAACGACTACGTCGAGAACTGGAACAACAGCGACCAGCAGGCGGTCGCCCTGCACCTCAACGCCGACCGCGCGGTGCTGCGCAACGTGCGGCTGCTCGGCGACCAGGACACCTTCCTGGTCAACGACAACACCCGCGCCTACGTGGTCGACTCCTACGTGGAGGGCACCGTCGACTTCATCTTCGGCGGCGGCACCGTCGTGCTCGACCGGGCCTCGATCTACGAGAAGCGGTCCACCGGCGGGCCGATCACCGCCGCCCGCACGCCCGCCAACAAGACGTACGGGATGCTGATCTACCGTTCGACCATCACCGGCGCGACCAGCAACACCACCACCCTCGGCCGGCCGTGGGGCCCGACCGCCCAGGTGCTGTACCGGGAGTCGTCGCTCAGCGGGACCATCAAGACCGCGCAACCCTGGACCGACATGTCCGGCAACGTCTGGCAGAACGCCCGGTTCCTGGAATACCGCAACACCGGGGCCGGTGCGGGCGTCAACAGCAACCGTCCGCAGCTCAGCGACTCGCAGGCGGCCAACTACACGCCGCAGAAGTACCTCGCGGGCTCCGACGGCTGGAACCCGATGTGACCCCGCTCGACAACGAGTCTCTCACCCCCTCCTCCGGAGACTCGATGACGACGAAGAAGGCGCGCGGCACCTGGCGGTCCGCGCTGGTGCTGGGCACGACCGCCGCGCTCGCGGCGGTGGGCGCGGTGACGGCGGTCTCCGCCCAGGCGGCGGCGGGCTGCCGCGTCGACTACAAGGTCGCCAGCTCGTGGGACGGCGGCTTCAACGGCGACGTGACCGTCACCAACCTCGGCGACGCCGTCAACGGGTGGAAGCTGACCTGGACGTTCACCGCGGGTCAGCAGGTGACCCAGGCGTGGAACGCGACGATCCCGGCCGGAACGTCGAACATCACCGCGACGAACGTCAGCTACAACGCGGCGATCCCCGCCAACGGCACGGCCAGCTTCGGGTTCAGCGGGACGCAGAACGGCAGCAACCCGGTGCCGACGAACTTCGCCCTCAACGGCACCGCCTGCACGGGCGGGGTCACGCCCACCAGCGGCACCCCGACGGCGCCGCCGCCGACCACCCCGCCCCCGACCACCCCGCCGCCCAGCGGCGTCCCGTACGCCAACAGCCCCGACGGGTTCGCCGGGGCGGCCGGCACCACCGGCGGCGCGGGCGGCACCACGGTCACCGTCACCAACCAGGCCGACCTGGAGCGGTACGCCGGCGCCAGCGCTGCGCACGTCATCCGGGTCAACGCGGCGATCACGGTGAGCCCGTACGGCAAGGAGATCCCGGTCACGTCCAACAAGACGATCGTGGGCGTCGGCAAGAACGGCCAGATCGTCAACGGCGGGTTCTTCCTCAGCGAGGGCACCAGCAACGTCATCATCCGGAACCTGACGATCCGCGACACCAGGATGACGTCCGATGACCCGGACGACAAGGAGTTCGACTACGACGGCATCCAGATGGACACCGCCAACAAGATCTGGATAGATCACAACCAGATCGTGCGGATGAACGACGGCCTGATCGACAGCCGCAAGGACACCACGAACCTGACCGTTTCGTGGAACGTCATCGGCGAGGGCAACAAGGCGTTCGGCATCGGCTGGACCACCAACGTCACCGCCCGGATGACCATCCACCACAACTGGATCCACCACACCAACTCGCGTAACCCCAGCACCGACAACGTGGCCTATGCCCACCTCTACAACAACTACCTGCAGAGCGTCACGGGCTACGGCAACTACTCGCGCGGCTACACGAAGATGGTCCTGGAGAACAGCTACTTCGAGGGCGTGAAGGACCCGTACTACCGGGACGACACCGCCGAGCTGCGCCAGTCCGGCAGCATCTGCGTCAGCTGCAGCGGCCAGCAGGAGACCGGCGGCTCGGCGTTCAACCCGAGCAACTTCTACTCCTACACCCTCCACCCGGCGTCCCAGGTGCCGAGCCTGGTCAGGACGTACGCCGGACCGCAGTCAGCCATCGGAAACTGACCGGTCGACGGTGGACCAGGCGTGGCCCGCCCGCCCCGCATAGTGGCGGGTGGGCCCCGCCGTTCCGGCGGCCGGAGCGGCTCGGGTCGCCGCGTGGACGCGCGTGTCGCCCCGTGGCCGTGCCGACGGGGTCACACGAGGGACTCCTGGTCGCTGCGGGGGCGCACCGGTGTGCCCCGCACGCCGAAGCGCATGGCGCTGTCCGCGATCCGCCCGTAGCGCAGGGCGACGAGGTCGGACGGATAGCTGCGGCGGACCCGCCAGGGTGGCCGTTCGCCCTGCTTGGGCAGGCTCGCGGCGGCCCGGCGCACGTATCCCGACGTGAGGCCGACCAGGGGGCGGACGGCTTCGACCCGGCCGTCGACGTGGGGCGCGGCCCACGCGAGCCCGCGGCGGTCCAGGTGCGCGAGCAGCCGGCACACGTACTGCGAGGTGAGGTCGGCGCGCAGCGTCCACGACGCGTTCGCGTAGCCGACGCACCAGGCGAGGTTCGGCACGCCGGACAGCATCATGCCCTTGTACATCAGCGTCCGGCCCGGGTCGACCGGCGTGCCGTCGACGTGGAGGGCGATCTCGCCCACCGCGACCATGCGCAGGCCGGTGGCGGTGACGACGATGTCGGCGGGCACCGTCTCGCCGGAGGCCATCCGCAGCCCGTCGGGGACCAGCGCGGCGACCTCGCCGGTCACCACGGTGGCGCGCCGTTGCCTGATGGCCCGGAAGAAGTCCCCGTCGGCGCTGAGGCACAGGCGCTCGTCCCACGGGTCGTAGCGGGGGCGGAAGTGCGGGTCGAGCGGCAGCACGCCGGCGAGTTCCCGGGCCACGCCCGCCCGCAACAGGGCCGCGGCGCGGGCCGGCCAGCGCCGCATGAGGTGGTAGGCGAGGGTCGTGACCGCGACGTTCTTGACCCGGGCGGTCCGGTGCACGGCCGCCGCCGGCAGCACCGCCCGCAGGGCGGCGACCATCCGGTCCCGGGTGGGCTGTGCGACGACGTACGTCGGCGACCGTTGCACCATCGTGACGTGCTCCGCCCGTTCGGCCAGCGCCGGCACGAGGGTGATCGCGGTGGCGCCGCTGCCGATCACGGCGACCCGCCGGTCGGCGTGGTCGAGGTCTTCGGGCCAGTCCTGCGGGTGCACCACCCGGCCTTGGAAGGTCTCCCGCCCGGGCAGGTCGATCTCGTGGCCGCCGGTGTAGCTGAAGTAGCCGCTGCACAGGTAGAGGAAGCGGCACGACCAGCTGGCCGGCTGCCGCTGCGGGCCGACCTCGGCCTCCACGGTCCACCGGGCGTGCGCCGAGGACCAGGACGCCCGCACCACCCGGTGGCGGAGCCGGACGTGCCGGTCGAGGCCGGCGTCGACGGCCGTGCGGCGGATGTAGTCGAGGACGCCCGCCCCGTCGGCGATGGACCGCTCGCCGGTCCAGGGGCGGAACGGGTAACCGAGGGTGAACATGTCGGAGTCCGAGCGGACGCCGGGGTAGCGGAAGAGGTCCCAGGTGCCGCCGAGGGCGTCGCGCGCCTCGAGGACGAGGAAGGAGGTGCCCGGTCTTCTGGTCTGTAGTCGGTAGGCTGCGCCGATGCCGGACAGGCCGGCCCCGACGATGACGACGTCCACGTGCCGCACGGTCATGACTACGCGCTCCGCTCAAGGAGTGGTCAGGAAGGCTGGTTGCGCGCGGTGCGGGGGGCGGTGCTCGGATGTCACGGGCGGATGCCAGCGTAGGAGAGGGTGTGTGCAGTGTCAACATCGCGGTCGGGTCCCTTCCACCACGGCAATCTGCCGCACGCCCTGCTCGACGCGGGGATGGAGCTGCTGCTGGCCTCCGGTGAGCCCGGGGCGCTGTCGCTGCGGGAGGTGGCGCGCCGCGCCGGGGTCTCCGCGAACGCCCCGTACCGGCACTACGCGGACAAGGACGCGCTGCTCACCGCCCTGGCGGTGCGCGGATACGACGCCCTCGCCGAGTGCCTCTCGGCCGCCGACGGCGCGGGCGGCGCGGCGGAGGCGATCCCCGCCATGGCCGAGGCGTACGTGCGGTTCGCCCTGGACCGCCCGGGGCTGTTCCGGCTGATGTACGCCTACCCGTGTGGACGGTCGAACGCCGAGGCGCTCGCCGCGGCCGCGAGGTGCACGGCGGTCATCGAGGGCCGCCTGGCGCGAGAGGCGCCGGCCGGGCGGCGGCCTGCGGCGCTGCTCGCCACCTGGTCGCTCGTGCACGGCCTCGCCTCGCTCCTGCTGGAGGGGCGGATCGTCGTCGGCCCCGGCGGTCTCGCCGAGTTGGTGCGCGCGACCGTGGCCGAGTTGACGCCGATGGGCGCGGGGGTCGTGGCCGACGGGTGAGCGGAAACTGTCCGGTTTCCGTCAATGATTGGTCGTGACGGCGTATCCGGCGACCCGTCGGGCCATTTTGAACGGTTATCGGCGTCGATTCCCTGGCTTGGCGCGTCGCGTCCGTCCTCAGTGGCTTCGATGTTATCGGGGCGTGAACAGATTTCACATCGTGAAAAATTTGCATCCGTCATCGTGAGCATCGGGTTGCCGGCAGTAACTTGGCGAAGGTTGAGTGCAGCTTCGGGGGGAATCTGAGCTGTCCTGTCTGACATGTGTGGCCATCGGAGGCCGCGCTTCCCCTTTGTTGTTCGTTGCTGGGTGAGCCGGATCGTGGGTCCCCGCAAAGCGGGCGATTCGATTCGGTGCGAAGTCGTGGGCGATTCACATTCCCGTTTGCCGAGAACGTGCGATTGGTGGTGTAGGTGGCCTTGGCGACTTCTGGCGCGAGGATGATCGGCATCGGCACATATCGACCACGAACAATTGTGTGTAACGATGATCTGGTGCGGGGCACGACCTATACGGACGACTGGGTCAGGCGCCGCACCGGCGTCGTACGACGTGGACACGCCGCCGCGGACGAGACCATCACGGAAATGGCCAGCCGGGCCGGCAGCCGGGCGATGGCCGCCGCCGGCATCTCCGCCGACGCCGTCGACATGGTGCTCGTCGCCTCCATGTCGGACCTCCGGCAGACCCCGGCGGCGGCCCCCGAGATCGCCTTCAGGCTGGGGGCCCGGCGGGCGGCGGCACTCGACATCGACGCCGCCTGCGCCGGGTTCAGCTACGGGGTGGGCATGGCCGACGCGCTGGTCCGCGCCGGGACCGTGCGACACGTGCTGCTGATCGGCGTCGACCGGATGACCGACCTGGTCTCCCGCGAGGGCAGCGCCGCGCTGCTGTTCGCCGACGGCGCCGGGGCCGTGGTCATCGGCCCCGGCGACACGATGGGGATCGGGCCGACGGTGTGGGGCGCCGACGGCGCCCGCCGCGAGCTCATCGCCCACGGGGCGAGCTGGCGGGACTACCGGGACCGACCGGAGCAGCCCTGGCCGACCATGCAGATGGCGGGGCGCGAGGTGTTCCGCTGGGCCATCGACACCGTTCCGGAGCTCGGCCGGCGCGCGGTGGAGGCAGCGGGCCTGGAGATGGCCCAGGTCAGGGCGTTCGTGCCGCACCAGGCCAACCTGCGCATCATCGAGCGGGCCGCCGAACGGCTCGGCCTGTCGGCCGACACCCCGGTCGCCGACGACATCATCAACGCCGGAAACACCTCCGCGGCGTCCATCCCGCTGGCCCTGGAACAGCTCCGGCAGGCCGGGCGCGCCCACCGCGGCGACTGGGCGCTGCTGGTCGGCTTCGGTGCCGGGCTGGCCTACGCCGCCCAGGTCGTCCAGGTGCCGTGAGCCCCGGCGCCCGGCCGGCGGCGCGGCCCCCGCCACCGGCGAACGTCATCACCGAGGTCGTCCAGACGGGGGAGAGCAATGCCATTCATCGACAACACCGCCGCGACGCCGCGGCGTCGTGAACTCGACCAACTGCGTACGGTGTTCGACCTGGCGGGGTCCGGCACGGCCTGGGCCTTCGTCCGGGGCGATCCCGGCACCGGCAAGACCTGGCTGCTCAACGCGGTCGCCGAGGAGGCCGCCGGGGAGGGCTTCCTGGTGCTCCGGGGCCGGGGCAGCGAATACGAGCGACACGTGCCGTTCAGCCTGCTGGTGCACGCGCTGGACGACTACCTCGACGGCCTGGGCGGCGACCTGCTGGCCGGGTTGGGCGACAACCGGGTGGCCGACCTCGCGCGGGTCTTCCCCTCGCTGAGCGGCCGGGACCAGACCTGCCCGCAGGCGGCCCAGGACAACAACTACCGCGCCCACCGGGCGATGCGGGCGCTCGTGGAGCGGCTCGCCGAGCCGTCGGGCCTCGTCCTCGTCCTCGACGACCTGCAGTGGGCCGACCGGGAATCCGTGGCATTCCTCGCCCACCTGCTCGAACGGCAGCCCAAGGGCCGGCTGCTGCTGCTCGCCGCCTGGCGCAGCGGGCCATGCGAGGGGCCGCTGGTCGGCCTGTGCCTGTGCACCGAACAGCCCGGCGTCGCCGTCGAGCTGGAGCCGCTGCCCGACCGGGAGGCCGAGACGTTCCTGACCGCCGTACGCGGCCCGCGCCGCCGGGCCGAGCTGCTGCGCCTCTGCGGCGGCAACCCCTTCTACCTGCGCGCCCTGGCCGAGCAGGGCGGCGGCCGGCCCGTCGACCGCCTTCCCGACCGGATCGTCACCGTGCTGCGCTGGGAACTCGGCCGCCTCAGCGAGCCCGCGCGGCACCTGCTCACGTCCGCGGCGATCGTGGGGGAGACCTTCCACCTGGAACTCGTGCGGGCCGTCAACGGCACCACCGACGAACAGACCCTCCTGGCGGCGGACGAGCTGGTCTCCTCCGGACTGATCAGGGAGACCGACGTACCGCGTGAGTTCGCCTTCCGGCAGCCGATCGTCCGCCACGGGGTCTACCTGCTCGCCTCGCCGGGCCGCCGGGTGTCCGGCCACCGGCGGGCCGCCGAGGCGCTGCGCGGCGCTCCCGCCCGGCGGCGTGCCGTGCACCTGGCGGCGTTCGCCACCCCGCCGGACCCGGAGGCGGCGGCCACCCTGACCGAGGCCGCGCGGGAGACCGTCGACGTGGACCCGGCACGGGCCGCCGAGTGGTTCCGGACCGCCCGCGCCCTGGAACGGGACCCGGTGGCCCGGCACGAGGCGCTCCTGGGCCAGGGCGACGCCGCCGCGGCGGCCGGGTTGCTGCAGCAGGCCCGCGCCGCGTACGACCGGGCCTGGTCGCACGAGCCCGACCGACGCTCCGACGGCCGGCTCGAACTGGCCCGTCGGCTGGCCATGGTCGAGTTCCTGACCGGACACCACACCAGGACGCGGGAGCGGGTCCGGGCGCTGCGCGCGGAAGCGGACAGCGCCGACGCGGAGGCCGTGGCGCTGCTGTCGGCGCTCGGGGCCTGCGCCGCCGCCCAGGCGGGCGACTCCGCGGAGCTGCGGCGGCTGGCCGGGGAGTCGCTCCGGCACGCCCGTACGCCCCCCGCCCGTGCCCTCGCCAACGGTCTCGTCGGCCTCGGCCAGCTCCAGCAGCACGCCATGAACCAGGCGCTGGCGGCCCGCGTCGCGGCCCGGCGGGAGCTGACCCTGGTCTGCGACCGGGAACTGCCGACGCACCCCGAGGCGCTGCTCGTCCCGGCGCTGCTCGAACTGCTGATGGGCGACTACGCCGAGGCCATCGTGCTCGTCGACCGGCTGCTGTCGCACCGGCGGCCCGCCCCGGCCGTCTGGTGGCGCGCCCCGGCGCTGTGGATCGCGGCCCGGGCCCGACTCGCCCTCGGGGAGCCGGCGGAGGCGGCGGAACTCGTCGAGGCCGCCGTCGAACTCGCCGAGGACGGGCAGGCGCGGGCCGTCCTGCCCTGGGCGCTGCTGACCGCCGCCGAGATCCGCACGCTGGCCGACGACGACGACGGCGCGGTTCGGCTGGCGCTGGAGGCCGTCGCAGCGACCGGCGACGACGACACCTCGCGGGCGGTGGCCGAGCAGTGGGCGACCATCGTCCGGATCGACGTGGGCGACGTCGTCGCCGACCTGGAGACGGTCGTGGCGCTGCGGCGGGTGGCACCCGTCGACCCCGTCAGCGACGGGGCGTGGCGCTGCTGTGCCGCCGCGGCGGCGCTCGGCGAGAACCGCTTCGACGAGGCCGACGAGCAGGCCCGCGCCGCCGAGGACGTCGCCCGGGCGACGGGGCTGCCGATGGCCACGGTCCACGCCCGACGGGCCCGGGCGATGGTGCACCTCGCCCGACGGGAGGCGGCCGCGGCGGCGGAGTGCGCCCGCGCCGCCGCCCGGTCCGCCGCCGCGGCCGGCGCGCGAGTCGAGGCGGCCCGGGACATGCTCACCGAGGCCGCGGCGCTGGCCCTGGGCGGCAACCGGGCCGGCGCGGCGACCGTGCTGCGGGTCGCGCTCGACGAGTTCCGGGACTGCGGCGCGGTGCGCTACGAACGGGAGGCCGCCCGGGAACTGCGCCGGCTCGGCCGGCGCACCCCGCTGGGCCCGGTGCCGACGGTGGCCGACCAGCGCCTGCCGTTGTCGGACCGGGAGTGGCAGATCGCCGAGCTGGTGGCGGCGGGCCGCACCAACCGGCAGATCGCCGCGGCCCTGCTGCTGAGCGCCAAGACGGTGGAGACCCACCTGACCCGCATCTTCGGCAAGCTCGGCATCACCTCGCGGGCCCTGCTCGCGCGAGCCGTGGAGCGGGAACGGATCCGGCGCCCCGCCACTCGGGCGGCGGGCCGCCCCGACGCGTGGTCGGCACCCCGAACCCCTGCCCGACGCCGCGCCGGCTGATTCGGGGTGCCCGAGCGGGGTTCTCCGGATGGTCGGCCGGGGTGCCGGCCGACAGTCTGTATCCCGTGCCGCGGGGCGTAACGGCCCCGCCCGCACGACAACGACGTCGACGGCTCACGGCCGTCGACCGGGGGAGGTTGCGCATGACGCTCGATGACGAGTTGTACGACGACGTCACGACGCTGTTGGCGAACCACTGTGCCGTCGACCCGGCCCGGGTGGGGCCGACCACGCAGCTCTTCGACGAGCTGGGTCTCGACTCGCTGGACCTGATCGGGATGGCGCAGGCGCTGCAGAGCAAGTACTCGGTGGCCCTCGACAACGAGGGCATCGCCGAGATCCGGACCGTCGGCGACGTCGTCGCCTTCGTCCGCCGACGCATGTCGGACCGCGTGGCCGGCGCCGGCGCCGGCGAGTCGACCGTCCTGGAGAGGTGACACATGCCCGCCTACATCACCGCGATGGGCCGCTTCCTGCCTGGCGAGCCGGTGCCCAACGAGGAGGTCGAGGACTACATCGGCGTCATCGGCCGGGCCACGTCCAACCTGCGGGAGCAGACCCTCGCCAACGCCGGCATCAAGACGCGGTACTACGCGATCGACAAGAACCAGCAGACCCGGTACTCGAACACCCGGATGGCGGCGGAGGCCGTGCGCGCCGCCGTCGCCCGGTCCGAGATCCAGCTCGACGACATCGACCTGATCGCCGCCGGCAGCACCATCCCGGACCTGATCGCACCGGGGATGGCCAGCATGGTGCACGGCGAGCTGGGCAACGCGCCGTGCGAGATCGTCTCGACGCACGGCGTGTGCAACTCCGGGATGATGGCCCTGAAGAACGCCTACCTCCAGATCAACGTCGGCGAGAAGCGCAACGCGATCGCCGTGGCCTGCGAGAACCCGACCCGCAGCTTCAAGAGCATCCGGAACAGCGATGTCCGCCCGGTGGACGAGGAGGGCTCCCTGGCGCTGGAGATGGCCTTCCTGCGCTACATGCTCTCCGACGGCGCCGGCGCGGCGCTCGTCCAGGACCGGCCCGCCTCCGCCGGGGTCAGCCTGCGCATCGACTGGCTCACCCTGACGTCGTACGCGAACACCGGCGACACCTGCATGTACTTCGGCCTGCCGAACAACACCTCCACCAAGGCGTGGTGGGACTACGACACCCCGGCCGACGCCCTCGCCGACGGTGCCCTGTCCCTGCGGCAGAACCTCGCGTTGCTGCCGCACCTGGTGAAGGTCGGCATCGACGAGTACGAGCGGCTGCTGGCGGCCGGCCGGTTCGACCCCGACACCCTGCGTTGGCTTCCCGCGCACTACTCCAGCGAGCGGATGAAGCAGATGGTGCTGCGCGAGATGGCCCGCCGCGGCACCCCCGGCCCGCCCGTCGACGTGTGGTACAGCAACCTGCCGCAGGTGGGCAACATCGGGTGCGCCAGCATCTACGTGATCCTGGAGGAGATCCTCTCCCAGGGGCTGGTCAACCCCGGCGACACCATGCTGTGCATGGTGCCCGAGTCGGGCCGGTTCTCCGTCTCGTTCATGCACCTGACCGCGGTGACCGCCGACGGGGAGGGCTGACGGGTGCCGGACGCCGCCTCGGCCCCGCCGACCGTGACCGTCTACTCCTACAGCCAGACCGGCCAACTCGACGAGGTCCTGGGTGCCCTGACGGCCCCGCTGGTGAAGGCGGGCGTCGAGGTCGACACCGTCACGGTCCGGCCGGTCACCCCGTACCCCTTCCCGTGGCCGGTGCGCCGCTTCTTCGGCATCTTCCCCGAGGCGGTCGACCCGGCGGCGCGGGTGCCGTACACCCTGGCCCCCCCCACCGCGCCCCCGGGCGACCTCGTGGTGCTCGGCTACCAGGTCTGGTACCTCGCCCCGTCGATCCCCGTCCGGTCCCTGCTGGACAGCGGTCACCTCGCCGGGCGGGACGTGCTCGGCGTGGTCGCGTGCCGCAACATGTGGTATTCGGCGGCGCTGGAGTTCCGTCGGCTGGTGGAGGCGGCGGGCGGCCGGCTGGTGGGCACCGTGGCCGCCATCGACACCGCGCCGGCCGGGGTCACCTTCGTCACCACGCTGCGGTGGCTGCTGGCCGGCCGCCGGGGCCCTTTCTGGCGGTTCCCCGCGGCCGGCGTGAACGAGCGGGAGCTGACGCGGGTGCGCGACCTGGGCGAGGAACTCGCCGCCGTGCTCACCACGCCGGCCGCCGCGCCCCTCGCCCACCGCGTCGGCGACCTGCTGCACCGCCGGGACGCGGCACCGGTGGAGGTGCCGATCGCCGCCGGGGACCTGCTCGCCGGGGCCGCGTTCGGGTGGTGGGGCCGCCGGATCCGACAGCGCCGGACCGCCGGCGGGCGGGCGCTGCTGACCGGCGCCTTCGTCGGCACCCTGGCCGGGGCGATCCTGCTCGGACTGCCGGCGCTCGTCGCGGCCCACGCCGTGAACCGGGGGGCGCTGTCCAGGGCGGTGCACCGCCGCCTGGCGCCAGGGCTCGCCGCCGCCGCCGGACCGACCATGTCGGCAGGCCCACGGTGACGGACTCCCGTACCGAGGTGGCGATCGTCGGCGGCGGCCCCGTCGGCCTCGCCACCGCACACGCCCTGGCGGCCCACGGCATCCGCTCGACGGTCGTCGAGGCGCGCGCCACCCCCGCCCGGCACCCGCGGGCCACCATGGTCAACGCCCGGACGATGGAGATCCTGCGCCGGTTCGGGCTCGCGGAGGCCGTCCGGCAGGCCGGGGTGCCCATCGAGGACATGCCCCGGGTGTCGTTCGTCCGTTCCCTCGCGGGCGTCCACCTCGGCTCGATCGAGCTGGTCCCCGACGCCGCCACGCTGATGCGGATGATGGCGCAGAGCCCCGTGCTGCCGACCATCTGCCCGCAGCACCGGCTCGAACGGATCCTCGCCGACGCGCTGCGCGCGAACCCCGACGTGGAGCTCAGGACGGGCACGACGGTGACCGACCTCGTCGCCGACCCGGACGTCGGCGTCCGCCTCACCCACCGCGGCCCCGACGGCGTGGTCGGGCACGTCGAGGCCCGGTACGCCGTGCTCGCCGAGGGCCTGCACGGCCGGATCCGCAGCCGGGCCGGGCTGGAGGTGCGGCACCAGCCGCCGCTGGGCCGCCTGCTGGACGTGCACTTCATCGGCGACCTCACCCCCTGGATCCGGGGCCGGGAGAGCGCCCTGTACTGGATCGTCAACCCCCGGGTGAACGGGGTGATCATCGCCGTGGACCCGCAGCGCAGCGAGTGGCTGCTGGAGGTGCCCGCGCTCGGCGACGACGCCGACGAGACGCTGTTCGCCCCCGACCGGGACCACGCGGCCCTCGTCGCCGAGGCGGTCGGCGCGTCGGTCCGGGTCGAGGTCCGCTCGGTCCGGACCTGGACCATGGGCACCACCGCCGCGCACCGGTGGCGGGACGGTTCCGGGCGGGTGTTCGTCGCCGGGGACGCGGCCCACACCTTCCCGCCCACCGGCGGCTTCGGCATGAACACCGGCATCCAGGACGCCCACCACTTGGCCTGGCGGCTGGCGGCGGTGCTGCGGGGCTGGGGCGGGACGGCACTGCTCGACGACTACGAGCGGGAGCGCCGCCCCGTGGCCGACTTCAACGCCCGGCAGAGCGAGCACAACGCGCTGCTCATGCGGGACTTCCTGGAGCACGACGCCGCGTCCTACGCCACGGCCCTGGCCCGTGCCGGCGACGACGCCCGGGACGCCGTCGCGGCGCTCGCGCCGATGCTGGAACAGCACCGGCCCCACTTCGACTTCGCCGGGCAGGCCCTCGGCTTCCGGTACCCGCCGGCGGCGACCCGGGCCGCCGACGCCCCCGCCGAGGTGGTGCGCGACGTCGTGCGCTACCGGCCGGAGGCCGTGCCCGGGGCGCGCGCGCCGCACGCCTGGCTCGACTCCGCCACGCGCCGCGCCGCCGTGGAGGACTGGACGGCGAACGGCTTCGCGCTGTTCACGGCCGGTCCCGCCGACCGGTGGCAGGACGCCGTACGGGCCTGGTCGGGCCCCGTGCCGGTGGTGCTCGTCGCCGTGACGGATGCCGACTCACCGGCGTCGGCGGACACCGTCGTCGACACCACCGGGGCCTTCGCCGACGCCTACCGGCTGGCCCCACGGGAGGCGGTGCTGGTCCGGCCCGACGGGCACGTGGCCGACCGGCTGCCCGGCGAGGACCCGGAGCGGGAACTGGCGGCGGCGTTGACGGCCGCGGCGGGACTGTCGGCGACGACCGTCGGAAGGGCGGGAATCCGATGACCGATACCGAGCGCCCGGAGGCCCTGGCGCCGGCGACCGAGGCCGGCCTGCGCTCCGGGGAACGGGCGGCGGTCCGCGCCGCCCTGGCCGACCTGACCCGCGCCCAGCTCGTGGCCTGGCTGCGCACCCCGGCGGGCGCGGAGGTGCTGCACGACGCGTTCCGGCGGATGCCGGACTTCTTCGTCCGCAACCTCCTCGGCGAGGAGACCGTGGCCCGCTGGCGGGTGCGCCGGCCGCCGGCCGAACCGATCGAGTACGACCTCGCCCTCGGGCCGCACGGGTGCGAGGTGCGGCCCGTCGCCGCCGACCGTCCCGCCGCGGTGACGCTCGTCTTCGACAGCGCCGCCTTCGTCGAGATGGCCAGCGGCGCCCGGCGCGGCGTCGACCTGATGCTGCACGGGCAGCTGCGGGTACAGGGCGACGTGCAGCTCGCCATGCGGATGGAACGCATGTTCGGCCTCGACGGCGACGGGCCGCGATGACGCCGACCCGTCGCCGGGTGGCGGTCACCGGGATCGGCCTGGTCACCCCACTCGGCGTCGGCGTGGACGCGGTGTGGGACGGGCTGCGGCGCGGCTCGTCCGGGATCCGGCCCATCTCGCGGTTCGACGCGACCCGGCTTCCCGTGCAGATCGCCGGTGAGGTCGTCGACTTCGACCCGCACGACTGGGTGTCCCGCAAGGACTGCATCCGCCTGGACCGGGTGCTGCACTTCGCGCTGGCGGCGGCCCAGCAGGCCGTCGACGACGCGGGCGGCCTCGCGGACCCGGACAGCACGGCCACCGTCGTGGGCAGCGCGATCGGCGGGGCCGCGAGCATCGAGCGGGGCGTGCACGTCGACATCGACCGGCCCCGGATGGTGTCGCCCTTCTTCGTGCCGAACTCGATCGCGAACATGCCGGCCGCTTTCGTCGCCCACCGGTTCGGCCTGCGCGGGCCCAGTTCGGCGCCGGTCACCGCGTGCGCGGCGTCGACCGACGCGGTCGGGCAGGCGATGCGGCTGGTCCGCGACGGGTACGCCGACGCCGCGGTGGCCGGCGGCGCCGAGTCCTGCCTCGTGTCGCCGATCGTCGCCGGCTTCGCGAACATGCGCGCCCTGTCCGTACGCAACGACGACCCCACGGGGGCCTCGCGGCCGTTCGACGCCCGCCGGGACGGCTTCGTGCTCGCCGAGGGCGCGGCGATGCTGGTGCTCGAACCGGTCGAGGCGGCCCTGCGCCGGGGCGCGCGCGTCTACGCCGAGGTCACCGGGTTCGGGCAGAGCAACGACGCGCACCACATGACGGCCCCCGATCCCACCGGCCGGGGCGCCGCGGCCGCCATGACCGCGGCGCTGGCCGACGCCGGCCTCCCCGCCGACCACGTCGACTACGTCAACGCCCACGCGACGTCGACGAAGATGGCCGACATCGCCGAGACCGTGGCCATCCGGCGGGCGTTCGGCGCACACGCCGCAGCGCTGCCGGTCAGCTCGACCAAGTCGATGACAGGCCACCTGCTCGGTGCCGCCGGGGCCCTGGAGGCCGCGATCTGCGCGCTGGCCCTGCGGCACCAGTGGATCCCGCCCACGGTCAACCACCAGGTCCCCGACCCCGAGTGCGACCTGGACTACGTGCCCAACGTCGGCCGCTCCCGGCAGGTCCGCGCCGCCCTGTCGAACTCGTTCGCCTTCGGTGGCCACAACGCCTCGCTCGTGTTCCGCCGCCACCAACCCGAGGAGTGAGCATGGATCTCGAATTCGAAGCACGCTGCACCGCCCAGCTCAAGTCGCCCCTCATGGTGGGCGCCGGCCCGATGGGGATCAGGATGGTCTTCCAGGTGGTCGAGGGCGAGCTCAGCGGGCCCCGGATCAAGGCCAGGGTGGTCGGCGCGGGGGCCGACTGGGTCTTGGTCGGCTCGGACAACTGGGCCCGGATGGACGTCCGCGCCCAGTTCGAGACGGAGGACGGGGCCGTCCTCTACGCGCAGTACCACGGCCTGATCGAGATGAACGACGCCACCGTCCGGGCGCTCGCGGAGGGCACCCCCACCGAGTTCACCGACCACTACTTCCGCATCACCCCCCGCCTGGAGACGGGCGGCGAGGGATACGAGTGGGTCAACCAGGCCCTCTTCGTCGGCCAGGGCCGGTTCCTGCCCGGACTCGGCCTCGAGTACGAGATCTACCGGATCGTCTGATGGCCGGCGACGACTCCGTGCTCGTGGTCGGCGCCGGGCCCACCGGCCTCGCGCTCGCCTGCGAGCTGCGCCGACGCGGCGTGCCCTGCGCGGTGGTGGAGGCCCGCGTCCGGCGGGGCGACCGGAGCAAGGCGATCGCGATCTGGCCCCGCGTCCTGGAGATCCTGGCCGACCTCGGCGCCGCCGACGAGGCGGTCGACCGGGGCATCCGGCTCGCCGGCGCCACGGCCTGGTCGCACGGCCGCCCGACGCTCTCCTTCGGCCTCCACGACCTGCCCAGCCGCTTCCCGTTCGGCCTGGTGCTGCCGCAGTACGAGACCGAGGAGATCCTGGAGCGCCGGCTCGCCGCGCTCGGCGGCGAGGTCGAACGCGGCGTCGCCTGCGTGGCGGTGCGCGCCGACCCGCTCGGCGTCACCGTCGTCCTGCGGCATCCCGGCGGCACCGAGGAACGCCGGTTCGGCTGGGTCGTCGGCTGCGACGGCTCCGACAGCGTCGTCCGGGCCGCCGCCGGCATCGCCATGCGCCAGCGGCTGGAGCCGGAGGGGTGGATCGGCGCGGACGTGCGGCTGAGCACCGCACTCGAACCGACGCGGGTCAACTACTTCCTCTCCGCCGGGGAGGTGCTGCACGTCGTGCCGCTGCGCGCGGGCGGCGGCACCCCGACGTGGCGCATCACGATGAACGTCGGGAAGACCCGGCCCGACCCCGCCGACTGGCCGCTGGAGCGCCTCGCGGCGGAGGCCGCGCGCCGCGCCGCGGTCCCCGTCCGGGTGCACGAGACGGAGTGGGTGACCGGCTTCCGCGTGCGCCAGGGACTCGCCACCCGGTTCCGGCTGGGCCGGGTCCTGGTCGCCGGCGACGCCGCCCACGTGCACAGCCCCGCCGGGGCGCAGGGCATCAACTCGGGGCTGCAGGACGCCGCCAACCTCGGCTGGAAGCTCGCCAGGGTGTGCCGGGGCAGCAGCTCCGCCGAGCTGCTGAACAGCTACGACGTGGAGCGCAGGCCCGCCGCGGCGGCCGTCGTCGCGGCGACCGACCGGGCGACCCGGGCCGGGACCCTGCGGTCCCCGGTGGCCGTCGGGGCCCGCGACGGGCTGTGGCGGGCGGCGATGCGGCTGGGCGTGGTCGACCGGTACGCGGCGCCGGCGATGGCCGGGTTGACGCAGCGCTACCGGAGATCGGCGGTCAGCCCGGGACGCCG
Source organism: Micromonospora haikouensis (assembly GCF_000876225.1). Classification (NCBI taxonomy): domain Bacteria; kingdom Bacillati; phylum Actinomycetota; class Actinomycetes; order Micromonosporales; family Micromonosporaceae; genus Micromonospora; species Micromonospora haikouensis. The sequence goes on from NZ_JXSX01000001.1 coordinate 3,508,263, forward strand.
CCCCCTCCTGCCCTTCGCGCCCGGCCCCGGCGGGCGCCTGCCGAACGTGACGGTCGGCGACGCCCGGCTGTGGGACCTGCTCCCCGACGGCTTCTGCGTGCTCCTCGTCGGCCCGGCCGGGCCAGCCCTGCACGGGCTTCCGGCCGCGTTGCCGGTGCTGCGGCTGCCGCAGCCTGAGGTGGCGCAGGCGCTGCGGGTGCGGCGGCCGACGGCGGTCGTGGTCCGCCCGGACCGCTACGTCGCCCTGCTCTGCCCCGCCGACCGGACCGCTGCCATCACCAGGTACGTCGACACCATCGAGGAGGTGCCCGATGCCCCGGGCCGGCGACATGATCGAGAACACGATGACCGGGGAGCGGGCGGTGTTCCGCTCGACCCGTCACGAGACTGACGGCAAGCTGCTGGAGGCGGACTACCACCTCACCGCCGGCGGGTACGTGGCGGCGGCGCACGTCCACCCCCGCCAGGAGGAGACCTTCGAGGTCCTGGAGGGCAAGGTCCGGATCCGCATCGGGGGCCGGGAGATCCTCGCCGAGCCCGGCCGGACGTACGTCGTGCCCCCGGGGGTCGCCCACCGGATCGTCAACCACACCTCGGCCTCGGCGCATCTCTACAGCACCCTGCGGCCGGCGATGCTCTCCGACGAACTCCTGCAGACGATGTGGGCGCTCGCCTCCGACGGCCGCACCAACCGACGCGGCATCCCCGGCATCCTCCAGGCGGCGGTCAGCGGCGCGCACTTCCGGGGGGAGCTCTACCTCGCCGGGCCGCCGCTGTGGCTGCAGGACCTGGTGTTCCGGACCCTCGCCCCGCTCGGCCGCGCCCTCGGCTACCGCGGGGTGTACGAGTCGCGCACCGCACCGGTCCGTCGCCCCGTCGACTGACCACGCCTGTCAAACAGCGATCGGAAGAGGCGACCATGACCGGAACCACCTCACCGCGCGTCGACGCGGCCCAGCCGATGCCGGGCCCGAAGCGGATTCCGCTGAGCGCGCTGCGCACCCTGGCCAACCAGCCGCCGCTGTTCTTCGCCGAGATGCGCGACCGGCACGGGCCGTTCGTCCGCCTGCCCCTGCCGCAGCGACCCATCTACCTGGTCAGCGACCCGCACGCCATCCAGGAGGTGCTCGTCACGGCGAACCGCTTCTACGGCAACGACATCCTGCGCAGCGCCGCCACCGGCCGCCGGGAGACGCCCCTGACGATGCTGCTCGGCCAGGGCCTGCTGACCAGCGACGGTGACCTGCACCGCAGGCAGCGACGGCTGATCCAGCCCCTGTTCCACCGGCAGCGCATCGCCGGGTACGCGGAGGACTTCGCGGCGCTGTCGGAGCGCCACGTGCGGGACTGGCCGGACGGGGGCGAGGTGGACATGCTGCGGGAGATGGTCACCCTGACCCTGTCCATCGTGGCCCGCACGGTCTTCGACGTCGCCCTCGGCAGCCGGGAGGCGGAGACCATCCGCACCGCGATGCCGCGCAACGACGGGCCCCTGCGGTACGCCCTGATGCCGATGGGCGGCCTGCTGGCCCGGCTGCCCTCGCCGTCGAACATCCGGTTCTGGCGGGGCCGCGCCGCGCTCGACTCGGTGGTGTTCGAGCTGATCGCCCGCCGCCGGGACGAGGGCGCGGACGGCGCGGACCTGCTGTCGCTGCTGCTGCAGGCGCGCGACGCCGACACCGGCGAGCCGATGGACGACCGTCAGGTCCGCGACGAGGCGCTGACGCTGCTGATGGCCGGGCACGACACCACCGCCAACGCCCTGGCGTGGGCGCTGCACCTGCTCGTCGGGGAACCCGCCGCGCTGGCCCGGCTGCACCGGGAGGTCGACGAGGTGCTCGACGGCCGCCGGGCCACCCTGGAGGACCTGCCCCGGCTGAAGTGGACCACGGCCGTGTTCCAGGAGGCGTTGCGGATCTTCCCGCCGGTGTGGACCGTGGGGCGTCGCCCCTTGCAGGAGCGCGTCCTCAGCGGCTACCGCCTGCCCCCGGATGCGATGGTCATGATGAGCCCCTGGGTCGTGCACCGCGACCCCGGGCTCTGGGCCGACCCCGAGCGGTTCGCCCCGCAGCGCTGGCTGGAACCCACCGGCGAGGACGACCAGCTCACCGGGACCGCCCTCGGCCAGGACCGTCCCAAGTTCGCGTACTTCCCGTTCGGTGGTGGCCCCCGGCAGTGCATCGGCAACGTCTTCGCGCAGATGGAGGCGGTCATCGCCCTGGCCACGATCTGCCAGAGCTGGCACTTCGCACCGCTGGGCGGACAGCGGGTACAGCCCCAGGCGCGGATCATCGTGCGGCCCCGGCCGGGACTGCGGATGCGGGTGCTGCGGCGGCGGGCCGGGAGCTGAACGGGATGGTCGTCCCCACGCACCGGCGGCTGCGCCTGCCCCCGCCGGTGCGGCCCGACCTCATCGACGTGCACGGCACACCGGTGGCGGTCCGCCGCCGCGGCGCCGGGCCCGCGCTGCTGTTCCTGCACGGGGCGGGCCTCGCCGGTCGTTGGCTGCGGTTCCACGAGCTGCTGGCGCGACGCGCCGACGTCGTCGCGCCCGACCAGCTCGGCTGCGGGGACACGCCCATGCCGGACTGGCTGCACGGCTTCGACGACCTGGTCACGCACTACGACGACCTGCGCCGCACGCTCGGCCTCCACCGGCCGTTCGACCTCGTCGGATACTCCTTCGGCGGCTGGGTGGCGGCGGAGTTCGCGGTGACGTACCCGCACCTGGTGCGCGCGCTCGTGCTGATCGCGCCGGTCGGCCTGGCCCCGCCCGACGGGCCGCCCGTCGCCGTCGACCCCTTCGCCGCCACGGACCGGGAACTGATCGAGCTGACCATGAACGATCTGCCCGCCGTGGGCGCGCTGCCCCACGCCGCCCGGCGGCGTGGCCTGCACGCCGACCAGGCTGCCTACGCGCGGCTGTCCTGGCGCCGGCCGTACAGCCGGCGGTTGCCCCGCCTGCTGCGGCGGGTGACCGCGCCGGCTCTCGTCGTGGTGGGCGGCGCCGACCGGTACGTGCCGGTCGAGGTGCCGCGCCGCTACCACCGGCTGCTGCCCGACTCGCGACTGGCCGTGGTCGAGGCGGCGGGCCACGCGCTCGTGGTCGAGCGGCCCGACGCCGTCGCCGACCTGGTCGGCGGCTTCCTCGACGGGATCGGCAGCCGGTGATGCGCTTCTACCACCTCGTCACGGGGTCGGCCGGTCCGCCACCCGGGCGCACGGACCTCGGCGCGGGCCGCGACCTGCTCCCCGCGTACGTCGACGAGGCCGTCGCGGCCGAGGCGCTCGGGTTCGACGGCGTCTGCCTGGGCGCCCACCACCTCGCGTCGCACGCCCGGGTCGGCGACCCGAACGTCCTGGCCGCCGTCGTCGCCGCGCGGACCACGCGGATCAGGATCGCCGTCGTCGGCAACGCGCTGCCGCTGCACGACGACCCGTTGCTGTTGGCGCGGACACTGGCGACGCTCGACCTCGTGTCGGCGGGACGCCTCGACGCCGGTTTCGTGCGGGGCACCTGGGCCGATCTCCACTCGTCGCGGCTGGACCCGACCACCGCGGAGGAGCGGTTCTGGGAGGGGCTCGACCTGATCGTGCGGTCGTGGGCGGAGGACCGGCCCTTCCGCTGGGACGGCCGGCACCACTACCGACCCCGGGTCGACGCCCCGGTGCGGCCCCGGCAGTCGCCGAGCCCACCGGTCTGGCTGCTGACCGAGGCCGGTCGGCCGACCGTCGTCGAGACCGGCCGACGGGGGCACTCGCTCGTGGTGCCCACCGGCCCCCGGTCCTGGGTCATCGACGTCTGCCGGCGGTACCGGCAGGCGGCAGCGGCGGCCGGACGCGCCCCCGGGGGCGTCGTGACCTGCGTGCCGGTCCACCTCGCCGAGCACGACGGGACCGCCCACGAGCAGGCACGGGAGCAGTACGAACGCCTCCTTCGCGCGACCGCGTCACCGCCGCCCGTCCCGCCGCCCGTCCCGCCGCCAGTGCCGGGCGGCCCCGGGCCCGACGGCACGCCGTGGGCGGGAGACCCGCCGGGTTTCCCGCCGCCGTCCTACGACGACCTCGTCGCGCAGGGCCACGTCCTCGTCGGCTCGCCCGGCACCGTCCGCGACCGGCTCTACGAACACCTCCGGGACACGGGCGCGGCCGTCCACGTCGGCGGCGGGGGCATCCTGGACGCGATGCCGACGCCGCTCCTCCGGCGGAGCATGACGATCTTCGCCCGGCGGGTGGTCCCCCGGCTCCGCCAGCTCTCCCGGCACCGACCCGCGCCGATCAGCCATGGGCCCGCCGGGCCCCCGACGGACAAGGAGTCCACCATGCCAGACATCTCCCTCGACCAGGCCCTCACCCTGCTCAGGGCGGTGGTCGACCACGCCGGGAAGGTCGGCGCGGTCGTCGCGGCCGAGGTCGTCGACGCCTCCGGCACCACCGTGGCCGCCCAGCGGATGGACGGTTGCTTCCCGAGCGCGGGGGTGCTGGCGCGCAAGAAGGCGTACGGGGCGCTGAACTTCCGCGTGCCGACCCACGTCGCCGTCGAGGCGTTCCCCGAGCCGGTCAGGACGGCCCTGCTGGCGGCCGAGCCGGGCCTGACGTTCCTGCCCGGGGGAGTGCCCGTCCTGCGGGAGGGAGTGGTGGTGGGCGCACTGGGGGTCACCGGCGGAGCCGGTGAGCAGGACGTCGCCTGCTGCGACGCCGCGCTGGAGGCCCTGGCCGACGGATCCTGACTGGCCGACGGGCCCTGAGGCGCCGGCGCCGGCCGGGTGCCTGCACGAGGGGTGGGGGAGAGTCCCCGCAGGGGAGCCACCTCGCTCCGCAGAGGAATGGCCGCCGCCGGTCGGACGACCGGCGGCGGCCATTCGCTGACTGCCGGGGATGCTCAACCCCGGGATCGCTCAGCCCCGCGTGCCGGCCCCGTCCGGAACGTGCGTCGCGCGGGACACGACCCGGTCGATCAGCCCGTAGTTGACCGCCTCGTCGGCGGTGAACCACCGGTCGCGGTCGGCGTCGGCCTCGATCTCGTCCACCGACTTGCCCGTGTGGCGAGCCGTCTCCTCGCGCAGCACCCGCTTGACGTAGAGCATCTGCTCGGCCTGGATGGCCACGTCGGACGCGACGCCCTGGATGCCACCGAGGGGCTGGTGCATCATGATCCGCGAGTGGGGCAGGGCGAACCGCTTGCCCTTGGTGCCCGCCGACGAGAGAACCTGACCCATCGACGCGGCGAGCCCGACGACCAGCGTCGACACGTCGTTCTCGATGAAGTCCATCGTGTCGCAGATCGCCAATCCGGCGTCCACCGAACCGCCGGGGGAGTTGATGTAGAGGTGGACGTCGCGGACCGGATCTGCGGCGGCCAGCAGCAGGAGCTGCCCGCAGACGCGATTCGCCACCTCCGCGTTCACTTCCGAGCCGAGGAAGATAATGCGCTCCTCGAGCAGCCGGTTGAAGAGGTTGCCGTCGAAGCTGAGGTTGCTCTCGCCGGCGCGAGCGATGATTCCGAGTGGTGCGTCTGGTGACATCGCTCCCAGGCGCTCGGGCGAGCGGGTCATCTGGCTACCTCCGGTCGAAGCTACGACGATACCGAAGCCATTCTACTGTGATCTCCATTGGTCGAAACCCCGTGAGATGTCATTCTGCCGACGGCATAACGAATTCTCTATCTTGACACCGATCCACTTTGGATGCTTGTCTGGTTCACCGTTGCGGCGCGATAGCGAATTGACGGACATCCTGCCCTCCCAATCGCGCGGCGTGAGAGGTTGCCATGTCTTCGAAGGATCTTTCTCCAGCCGATTCGCGCCGCTGGCTGGCCCTCGGGGTCGTCGCCACCGCGCAACTCATGATCGTGCTCGACCTCGCGGTCGTGTTCGTCGCGCTGCCGCAGATGCAGACCGACCTGTCGATCTCTCTGGCCGACCGGCAGTGGGTCGTCTCCGGCTACGCCATCGCCTTCGGCGGGCTGCTGCTCCTCGGCGGCCGACTGGTCGACTATCTCGGGCAGAAGCGGATGTTCCTGGCCGCGCTCGTCGGCTTCGCCGTCGCCTCCGCGCTCGGCGGTCTGGCCGACAACGGCGTCCAGCTGTTCGCGGCCCGGGCCCTGCAGGGCGCCTTCGCTGCCGTCGTGGCGCCCGCGGTGCTCTCGCTCATCTCGGTCACCTTCACCGAGCAGGCCGACCGCGCCCGCGCCTTCGCCGTCTACGGCATGGTCTCCGGCAGCGGCGCCGCGGTCGGGCTCCTGCTCGGCGGCGTCCTCACCCAGTACGCCTCCTGGCGCTGGTGCCTGCTCGTCAACGTCCCCATCGTGCTCGTCACCGTCGTGCTGGCCGTCGCCACGCTGCGGCCGGACCCGCCGGCGGTCAAGGGACGTCGCTACGACCTCGCCGGGGCGCTGACCGCCACCCTCGGACTGGTGTGCCTGGCCAACGGCCTCACCCTCGCCGAGGCCAACGGGTGGATCTCGGTGGTCACCCTTGGCTCGCTGGCCGCCGGCGTCCTCCTGCTCGGGGTCTTCGTCCTCGTGGAGGCGCGCAGCAGGCAGCCCCTGCTGCCCCTGCGCATCGTCAGCGAGCCGCACCGTGCCCTGCTCTACCTCGCGGCGGTGCTGGCCAACGGGGCGCAGCTGTCGATGTTCCTCTTCCTCACCTTCTACTTCCAGAACACCAGGGGCTACGGGGCCGTCCAGACCGGCCTGGCCTTCCTGCCGTTCGCCCTCGCCATCATCACCACCGCCCAGTTCAGCGCGCCCGCCGTGGTGCGGTTCGGGCCCCTGCCGGTGATGTCCGTCGGCGCCCTGACCGGCGCGGCCGGGCTGTTCACCCTCACCCGACTCGGCGTGGACTCGCCCTACCCGACGGCCGTGCTGATCCCCCTGGTGCTGATCGGGGTGGGCGTGGCCATGTCGCTGTTCCCACTGAACAACGTCGTCCTGCTGGGCATCGACCCGAAGGACGCGGGGGTGGCCAGCGCGGTCGTGAGCACCACCCAGCAGATGGGCGCCTCGATGGTGACGGCCCTGCTGAACACCCTGTTCGCGGGATCCGTTGCGGGTTACCTGCTGACCAGGCCGAGCGAGGGGGCGGCGGCCACGATGCACGGCTACCGGGTGGTGTTCGGCTGGGAGAGCGCCCTCTACCTCGCCGCCTTCGTGCTCATCCTGCTGGCCCAGCGCCGGGTCCGGCGGGCCGTCCCCGACCAGGTCAGGGCCGCGGCCTGACCACCACCGGCAGCTCGCTCGGCGCCATCAGCGCCTGGGGCAGCTCCTTCACCGGATGCCCGGGCACCGGTTCGAGGCGCCAGCGGGACACGATGGTGGCGATCGTCGTCACCATCTGCGCCCACGCGTAACCGTCGCCGATGCACTGCCGCTTGCCGGCCAGGAACGGGATGTACGCGTCGTCGGGCGGCTGCGGCGCCCCGGGCAGCCAGCGGTCCGGGTCGAAGCGCAGCGGCTCGGGGAAGGACCGCGGGTCGCGGTGCTGGGCGTAGATGCTGAAGAGGGTCTCCGTGCCCGGCGGCAGCTCCCGGCCGCCGAGCTCGACCGTGGTGTTGGTCCGGCGCATGAACATCCAGCCCGGGTGGTAGAGCCGCAGGCACTCGGTCAGCACCCGGCGGGTGTAGGTCAGCCTGCCGATGGCCTCGAACGTCGGCGGCCCGTCGCCCAGCACCGAGTCGACCTCCTCGTACAACTGCTTGGCCACCGCAGGCTCGCGGGCCAGCTCGTGGAAGAGCCAGACCGTCATGAAGGCCGCCGTCTCGGTGCCGGCGAACAGGATCAGGAAGATCTCCGCGATGATCTGCTCGTCGCTCATCCTCTCGCCGGTCTCGGCGTCCCGCGCGGCCAGGAGCATGGTGAGCAGGCTGGCGTCGTCGGCGCCGGTCCTGCGTTGCTCGACGACCGCCTCCCGGACCGCGGCGCGCATGCGGCGGCTGGCCTGGACGTAGCGCCGGTTGCCCGGCGTGGGCACCTTCTCCAGGAACTCCACCGGTGACATGGTCCGCCAGGCCACTCCCTTGACGATGGTCGTCCACGACCGCTGCACCTCGTCGTTGACCCGGCCGCTGACGTCCGCCGAGAAGAGCGTCTTCGCCACCATCCCCAGCATGAGCTGGAGGGCCTGGGCCTTCAGCGGCACGACCTCGCCCGGCTGCCAGCGCGACGTCAGGGCGGCGGCGGAGTCGGCCATCACGCGGAAGTAGCCCTCGATGCGCTCGCGGTGGAAGGCGGGCTGGATGAGCCGGCGCTGCCGGGTGTGGAAGGCCCCGTTGGACACCGGAAGACCGTTGCCGAACTCTTGGCGGATCTTGTCGAAGTACTTGCCCTGGTCGTACTTGCGGCCGTCGGTCACCAGCATCCGGTGCACCAGCTCCGGGGAGTTCACCGACAGGACCCGTTGCGGCCCGAGGTGCACCCAGGCGAGGTCGCCGGTGTCGCGCAGCGAACGCATGAAAGCGAGGGGGTTCCTGAGCAGCCGGGGCACGTGACCGATGCCCGGCAGCTTTCCCGGCACCGTGGGGATGCCGGCCGTGCCGGCGGTCGGACTCGACACATCCACTCCTTCGACGGCGTTCGCCCGCCGTGGTCGCGGGGACCTACTGAGCGTGCCGGCCCGGCACCGGCCGAAGTATCGGGTGAACCCCGCTCCCCGACCCCGAAGGCAGCGCCGAAGATGTGAAATCACCGAATAATGTGATTCACCTGATCTGCCCGACATGGCTGCCCACACTCGGGGCATGACGACCAATCTGGAACCGGAGGTGACGGAACTGCTCCGCCGCCTCTACGCCTCGTTCAACGCCCGCGACATCGACGACATCGTCACCGTTCTCAGCCCGGCGGTCGACTGGCCCAACATGATCGACGGTGTCCGCGCCACCGGGCCGGTGGCGGTGAGCGAGTACTGGCGGCGTCAGTTCGACTCGATCGACCCCCGGGTCGAACCGCGCGCCATCACCCCGGAACCCGACGGACGGATCTGCGTCGAGGTCCACCAGGTCGTCAGGACCCTCGACGGGGAGGTGCTGGCCGACCAGGTGGTGCACCACCTCTACACCATCCGGGACGGCCTGGTGGAACGCATGGACGTCCGGGAGCCGGTGTCCTGACCCGCGCCCACGTCCACCTCCAGTAAGCCCGCACCAGGGCTGGCCCAGCCGGGCACCGTCGAAGGGCACCGACCCGCCGGCGGTGCCCGGCCCCGTGTCCGCCCCCTGCCGACGGCTGTCCCGGTGGGTCACCGCAGGCCCGCCCTGACACCGGATTGAGTAATCTGCGTCACACATTGAACCGTTCGGTCGGCGGGACCACTCCTGTCGTCCACCTGCAGCGGGACCTCTTTCCCGAAAACCGCAACCGGCCGCCAAAGGGTCCATTCCCCCGTCGGGGGAGAATCGCCAGCGCAGCCCATCCCACACGGAAAGTCATGACTCCTGACGTGGCGTGATCGACGTCGGTCACCCGCCCCGATCGGCGGGGCGACAATTTGCGCCGCTCACTACCCTGTTCCATGATCCCGTGCCGTGGCACCCGCCGATAGCGATAAGGGCTTCAGATGAGCAGCAATCACCCTCCGTACGGAGGGCAGCCGGATCCGAACGTCACCCCGTGGAGCGGGCCGCCCGCCCCTGCCCAGCCCGCCGGGTATCCCGCGTACGGCCAGCCGGGCTACGGCCAGCCCGCCTACGGCCAGCCGGGGCCCCCGCAGTTCGGTGCCCCCATGCCCCCGCCGCAGAAGTCGAACCGGGGCCTGATCATCGGCCTGGCCGCCGGTGCCGTGGTCGTCGTCCTCGCGATCTGCGGCGCCGGCATCGGGCTCGCCCTCGTCGGCGACGACGAAGACCCCACCCCGATCGCGTCCGGCCCCGCGACGGCGGCCCCGAGCAACGGCAACCCCCAGCCCGGCACGGAGACTTCGGCCACCCCCGAGCCGGCCGAGTCCCAGGAACAGCCGAACAACAACAACGCGCTGACGGCGCGCTACTCCAGCGACCTGTCCGGGGTCTGCGACGGCAGCCCGATCCTGAACGCGGCGACCTACAGCGGCCCGTCCGGCGCGAAGGCGTACACCTTCGCGAACTCCATCGAGCGGCCCACGTTCTGGTCGACAAAGTCGGTCAGTTCGGCGAAGCCGTACTACGCGAAGTCGGCCGACTTCACGTCGGTGTCGGTGGTCGCCTGCCTGAAGGTCGACGAGGGCAGCGAGGGCACGCCCAAGAAGTGCGACTACAAGGACAACTCCGGCAAGCAGGTCACGATCTCCTACATCTCGTCGCGCTACACGATGACCTTCTACGCGGCGAAGACCGCGGAGAAGATCGGCGACGGCGGCACCGTGAACGCCCCGGCCAACCGGTGCCCGAGCTTCATCTCGTACAACAAGATCACCATGAAGTCGTACGCCTCGCCGGACAGCGGCACCATCGAGGCGGCCCTGGACAAGTTCCTGTCCTGAGGCGGTCCGGGCGAAACGGGGAGGGACGCGGCATCGTCCCTCCCCGTTCTGTTGGCGGGCGCCCGTGAGCCTGCTTCCGCTGACGTGCCCTGATCCCGTACCCGAATGGTTCGACCTGGCGGCCTGGAGTCCGCCGCATCCCGGCGGCGGTCAGAGCAGTCGGCGGAAGGCGGCCACCGCGTCCTGCCGCATCCGCCGGGACACCGCCGCCTCGGTCACCAGCGCCGAACCGTGGAACGTGGCCGGGTAGAGGTGCGCCTCGGTCGGCACGCCGGCCTGGGCCAGCCGCTGCGCATAGTGCATCCCCTCGTCGCGTACCGGATCGAACTGGCAGCTTGAGACGAACGCCGGTGGCAGCCCGGCGAGATCCTCCGCGCGGGCCGGGGCGGCGTACGGCGACACGCCCGGCTCGCCGGGCTTGACGCCGTCCCCGAGGTAGTGGGCCCAGCCCAGCTCGGCGCTGGGGCGATTCCAGATCGGGGTGTCGACGTAGGCGAGCATGGACACGCTGTCGAGCCGGTCGTCGAGCACCGGGACGTCGAGATACTGCATGGCCAGCCGCGGGCCGCCACGGTCGCGGGCCAGCAGGGTGAGGCCGGCGGCGAGCCCGCCACCGGCGCTGCGGCCGTAGAGGGCCAGGCGGGTGGAGTCCACGCCGAGTTCGTCGCAGTTGCCGGCCAGCCAGCACAGCACCGCGTAGCAGTCCTCCAGCGCCGCCGGGAAGGGCGCCTCGGGCGCGAGGCGGTAGTCGACGGCGATCACCACGGCCCCGATGCCGGTGGCGAACGCGGCGGCGTCGGCGTGTTCGAGCGCCAGGTCGCCGAGCACGAAGCCGCCGCCGTGCAGGTGCAGGACGGCCGGTGCCGGTGCCGCCGCCGGCTGCGGGGTGTAGATCCGCACCGGGACGGCGGGAGCGCCGGCCGGGCCGGGCACCGTCCGGTCCAGCACGGTGAGGCCGGTCAGGTCGGGCGGGGGGAGCTGGGCCGCGATGGCCCGTCCGACCTCGCGCGCGGCGGCCGGGTCGCGCAGGTCGAGGACGGGCAGCGTCGGGACCCACGGTGCCAGCTCCGCGTCAAAGGCGTATGTCATGAGAACCTCCCTGGCCGGAGCCGCTCGACAGGCCGCCGAGCGGCATTCGTCCTACCGACGAGCGACCGGGCAGGGATCAGACATTCTGAGCCGTACCATTTTCCGTCGGTCTGACGTCGCGGCCGTCGGCCCGGCGCCGACCGCGTGGGCGGTCGGCGCCGGACCCGGTCAGCTCGCCAGCAGCAGCGCGACGCCGGCCAGCGTGCCCAGCGCGGAGAAGCCGGCCCCGATGCCCAGGGCGAGCCGTGGCGACTGCGCGACCCGCCGGGAGTATCTGATGCGGTTCTCGACGAAGTGGAAGGTCAACCAGGCCGGGACGGTCGACAGCGCGATCACCAGCAGCCCGGTGGACGTCGACAGCGGCCCCCAGTAGGTGGCCGCTATCGCGAGCATCGGCCAGTGCCACAGATACAGCGCGTACGACAGCGCGCCGATCCAGCGCAGTGGCGCGATCCCGAGCACGGACCCCACCCCGCCCCGGGCCGGAGCGGCGCAGCCGGCCGCGATGACCGCCGCGGTGCCCAGCACCGGCAGGGCGGCCGTGTAGCCGGGGAAGTCCATCATCGGGGTGAAGGACAGGCAGGCCACCAGCACCGCTGCCAGCCCGGCCCAGCCCAGCACGACGGCGACCGGCCTGGGCAGCCGGGCCAGGGCCCCGACCGACATGGCGACGCCCGCGCCGACGGCCAGCTCCCAGATCCGGGTGGTGGTCTGGAAGAACGCCGGGGACTGCGCGCCGACGGTGGTGGTCACCGACCAGGCCAGCGAGCCGGCGGCCAGCAGGACCAGCGCCGTCGCCAGCACCGGCTTCACCCGGGCGCCGGACACCTTGGCCAACGCCACCGCCAGCATGATCAGCAACGGCCAGATCAGGTAGTACTGCTCTTCGACGGCAAGCGACCAGAAATGCTGTACGGGGGACGGTGGCATCGTCGGGTCGGGGTTCGCGAATCGTTCGGCGAGCCGCCAGTTCAGCAGGTAGGACGCCCCGGCGACGAGGTCGCCGCCGATCTGACCCCACCTGCCACGGGGCACCATCAGGAACACGAACACCGCTGCCGCCAGCAGCACCACGTTGGCCGCCGGCAGCAGTCTCCTGGCCCGGCGAGCGTAGAAGTCCATCAGCGCGACCCCGCCGGTCCGGTTGTGTTCGGACAGCAGTTGGGTGGTGATGAGATAGCCCGAGATGACGAAGAAGACGTCGACGCCGACGAAGCCCCCGGAGAGCGCCGGCACGCCGGCGTGGAACAGCATCACCGTCACCACGGCGACGGCCCGGATTCCCTCGATGTCGCCACGGAATCTGGTACGCGGCCGGTCGGGCGGGCCGGCGTGGCCCGGCTCGCCGGCGGGCGGTGGTGACGCCGGCCGTTCCGGGCCGGCGGGTCGGGCGGGCGCTGAATGCGCCGCGTCGGCTTCAGTGGACATCGTTCCTCCAGGGGCATTCAGGCGGCATGATCTGGATCTATGAATACGAGGTCAAATGCATTCGTCGCCATGCTCGCCCCGGAATCGTTCTGGTGTTGAGACGTGCGGCGTCGTGAATGCTGCGACATGTCGTGAATGGATGCCTGCGGCTCGTGGAGTCGCGGTAGTTGTGGCAATGGTCGGATACCTAATTCATTCGAGCTAATTGAATGCAATCTGCGGGATGTGTCGGAACGCCCGGCGGTGTTCCTTTCCGGCTGTGCACTTTCGGTCATCGGGCGCGGTCGATCGTGCCCGTCACGCCGCCCGATCGGATGAATGCCGGCTCGCGGCCGATGACGCCGTGGGTGCCGGGGTGGCACGAGGAACAGTGGCCGTGGGTCGAGCTGACCCGGTCAGCGCCTCTGCCGGCCGCAGCGCACGCTTGCTGGCCGGGTCGCGGCATCGATCGGGGACGCCGACGAGCGGCGGGTGTGCCGGCGGTCGAACACGCCCTGGCCCGACCGGTTCCTCGCGAGGGGTTCCGACACGTCGTCCTCGCCCAGGGCTAGCGCAGCCGTGACGCCTGTCGCGCGGCCAGCCGGAGGGGCCGGAGACGTCATTCGCCGGAGGGCTCGGCCGTGGCACCGAAGGGGCAGCCGCGGATCGCGCAGACTGGGAGCGGTGAGGCTCCACTCCACGTGGTTCGCTGGCGGCCACCCGCGCCTGCCCGCCCGCCCCGGCTGCGGACCAGGTTGGAACTGCCGCGCGACCTCTGTGGGCGTGCTGCCCGGTGGGGCCCTCGGCCTGGGCAACCTGTAAGCCGTGAGGGTTGATGCGGTGCAGTGGCACCCTACGGAGCTGAGTCATCTACGTCATCAACCGCCGCCCCTGCCGCCCCACGCCCGTCCCACATCACCCCGGCTCGATGCGGTACGGCTGGTGTGGCCCAGCGATCAAGAGGTTTGCGTCATCGTCGAGATCAACTTTGACGCTTTTCTCTTGATCGCCGGGCCGAGTCGCCGGCTGGTTCGGCTCGGGGGCTGGCTCGGCCGTCCCCGACGGGAGCGCGGCGGGCATGCTGATGTCGTATTCGACTCAGCTTCCTACTTGCCGGGAGGAGTCACCCCGCCAGGCGGTGCCGGTGGGGAGGCGGCACCTGGAGCGGTCAGATCAGTGACCTGCCTGCCAACGGGACTACGTGATCAACCGATAGTCGGGAAGGGCGCGTCCGCGTTCTTCGGCCGATGCGTCGAGGGGGCGCGCGGTGATTCCCTCCGGGATGGGCACCCTGGAAAGGTGGATGCCCTCCAGGCACGTGTCGCACCAGAACGAGGCGTAACCGTATCCAGCTCCGGGTGGCCCGGTGAAGACGAGGCGCAGCGTCCGGTGGCCGCAGTTCGGGCATTGCAGGTGCGATGTTGCTGGCAGGGTGCGGTAGACAATGTCGTACGCGTCCAGCCATTCATCGAAGGTTGCCATCAGCGTGCTCCTTCTGGCCTGACCGGGTGGCTCTCCCACCACTGTTCCTCATGTGCATAGGCTCGATCCTCGAAGGCGTCGGCCTCACTGCGCGTGATGGGGTAGGGGCGCCCCTCCCGGAGCTCCGACACGTGGAACCTTTCGTGTTCGAGAGTGCGTGCCAGGTCTTCCTCGCTTCGGAACGCCTCACGACAGAGCGTGACTGATTGATCGGGCTTGGTCATCCCGCACACGCCTGAGATCCGGTTATTGATGTTGAACTGGATGCCGGATACATCGATGCCGTACTTGGCGGCGATGTCCTGTACCGACTCCGTTTTCATGGGCATTCGGGGGCCGCTGCCCTTGCCTCGAACCCTACTGAGCTCATCAGGATCAGGGGCGACTTGCCTCAGCCGCCCCAGTGCCTGCTTCAGCTTCTCGATCAGCTCGCCGAGGCGGCGGATCTGCGGCATCAGCCGCCGCAGGCTGGCCAGCAGCCCGCGTAGCAGCCGTGCGATCCGCGCCGCCCACGACGCCACCGTGGTGGTGACCTGCTCCACGACCACGGGCGTGGCGAGGCCGGCGGTGGCGACGAGTTCTCCCGCGTACACGATGAGGCGGGAGACGCAGGTGGCGATGGCGTCGCGGACCAGGAGCCGGACGGCGGCGACGAGGCCGGCCGCGCCTTCGGTGATGGCGGCCAGGGTGTCGGCGGCCTGGGCGAGGCCGCCGATCGCCTGGTGTTGCCCGGCGGCCCAGGCGCGGTAGGCGGGGCCGGCGTCGCCGCCCCAGCCGGCGACCTCGGTGCGTGCGGCGTGGGCCAGTTCGGCGGCGTCGTCGCGCAGCGACGCGGCGACGTTGCGCCAGGTCTGGGCGTGCGCGGTGATCTGCGCCGGGTCGCCGGCGAGCCAGTCCAGCGCCTCGCTGAGCGGCTTGACGTGCTCGATGAGCCAGGCGATGCCGTACTGCAGCAGGGCGCCGACCGGGTCGGAGACGAAGGCGAGGGCGTCGAGGCCGGCGCTGACCACGCCGAGGCTGCCGTCGATCCAGCTGCCGTCGCGGACGCCCTGCGCGATGAGCTCGATGTCCTCGCAGATCCAGATGCCGGCCCACGCGCTGGGCGCGTCGCCCGCCGGGGCGGCGACGAGCGGGTTGCCGGTCACCGCGCGTCGCGTACGCGCTGGAGCCGTTGCTCGGCCCGGGCGTCGGCGGCCCGGTAGCCCTCGGCGCCGGAGCGCACCCGATTGGCGGTGTCGCGCACCGACCGGGCTGCGGCGTCGACGCCGCCGACCAGGGTCTGCTGGAGGCCGTCGAGCAGCACCGGCATGATCGCGCACAGCTGGCCGTACGCGTCGGTGCCCAACCGGACGTGCTGGCCGGCCTGCCGGGCGGTGTCGAGGCTGTCGGCGCAGCGTTCCAGGTGGGCGGCGTGGGTGGTCAGGTCGCCGGGGTCGACCCGGATGCCGTCACCGGCGGCCATCGGGCGGGCCCTGGCCGGGGTCGAGCCGCCGCCGGTGGCCGTCGATGATCGCCCGCCCGGCGGGGTCGTCGTCGCCGAGGGTCTGCGTGGTCGCCTCGGTGAGCTGCCGCAGCAGGTCGGCGTGCGCGGCCCGGGTGGTGGCGACGATCTGCCGGGCGGTGTGTGCCGCGGGGTGCTGCCGGGTCTGCTCGTCGAGCCGCAGGTCGACCAGCAGGCCCGTGGCGTCGACGGTGACCTCGACCGCGCGGTCGGGGCTGCGGGCGGTTCCGGTCAGGGCCCGCGCCCGCGCCGACAGCGCCCGCGCGCGGGCGGCCCGGTCGGCGATCGACGACTCCCACTCGTCGAGCCGGCGGGTCGCCGCGTCCAGCGCGGCCTCGTCCGCCCACATGCCGACCCTCCCCAGGGGACACACCGGTGACCGTCCCGCACACCGTAGCAACCCGTCACGCACCGCCGCCGGCCGGTCACGCGCCCCGGCGGCCCGGGGCGGGTGTCACGGTTCGGGGACCTGTCCGGTCGTACGGGGGACAGGGCGGCGCGCCGCGCCGCGTACGCGAAGGGAAGTGACCGATCATGAAGATCGTCGTCGTCGGCGGTACCGGGCTCATCGGCTCCCGGCTCGTGGCCGCGCTCGACCGGCGGGGCCACGAGGCCGTCGCCGCGTCCCCGGGGACGGGGGTGAACACCCTGACCGGAGAGGGGCTGGCCGCGGCGCTCGACGGCGCGGACGTCGTGGTCGACGTGTCGAACTCGCCCTCGTTCGAGGACGGGCCCGTGCTGGAGTTCTTCCGGACCTCGACCGGCAACCTCCTCGCCGCCGAGGCCGGGGCCGGCGTGCGGCACCACGTGGCGCTGTCCATCGTCGGCGTCGACCGGATCCCCGACAGCGGCTACATGCGGGCGAAGGTCGCCCAGGAGGAACTGATCGTCGCCTCCGGCCTCCCGTACTCGATTCTGCGCGCGACGCAGTTCTTCGAGTTCGTCCGCGCCATCGTCGACGCCGGTGGAGACGGCGACGTCGTGCGCCTCGCGCCGGTGTCCATCCAGCCCCTGGCCGCCGACGACGTGGTCGCGACCCTCCTGGAGGTGACCCTCGGCGCGCCGGTGAACGGCGTCGTGGAGGTCGCCGGCCCCGAACGGTTCCGCCTCGACGAGCTGGGCCGTTCGGTCCTCGCCGCGAGCGGCGAGGACCGCGAGGTGGTGACCGATCCGGGTGCGACGTACTTCGGCGCGGCGCTGGCGGAGCGCTCGCTGGTGCCGCTCGGGGACGCCAGGACGGGTGCGGTGTCCCTCGGGGACTGGCGCGCGTCGCAGGCGGCTAGATTGGCCTCGTGACGGTCGACGATGCGCGCGGCGCGGCGACGGCCGCCCCCTCCGGGGCGGGGGCCGGGGACGGGCTGGCCGAGTTCGTGGCGGTGCGCCCGCGCCTGTTCGGCATCGCCTACCGGATGCTGGGCAGCGTCGCCGAGGCCGAGGACGTGGTGCAGGACGCGTGGTTGCGCTGGCAGTCGGCCGAACGCGGGGCGGTGCGCAACCCGGCGGCGTTCCTCACCACGACGACGACCCGGCTGGCCATCAACGCGGCCACGTCGGCGCGCGCCGTCCGCGAGCGGTACGTGGGCCCGTGGCTGCCCGAGCCGGTGGACACCAGCGCGGATCCGGCGCTGGGCGCCGAGCGGGCCGAGGCGCTGGACCTGGCGGTCCTGCTGCTGCTGGAGCGGCTCACGCCGACCGAGCGGGCCGCGTACGTGCTGCGCGAGGCGTTCGACTACTCCCACCAGCAGGTCGGCGAGGTGCTCGACACCTCCGAGGTCAACGCCCGGCAGTTGGTCAGCAGGGCGCGCCGGCACCTGGCGTCGCAGCGCTCGTCGCCCGTGTCGGCGGCGCGGCGGCGCGAGCTGGTCGAGGCGTTCCTCGGCGCGGCCCGGGAGGGCGACGTGGCCGCCCTGGAGCGGCTGCTGGCCGAGGACGTCCGGGCGTGGTCCGACGGCGGCGGCCGGGTCAACGCCGCACGCCGGGAGCTGGCCGGCGTCGAGCGGGTGACGACGTTCCTGGACAACGTCCTGCGCAAGTACTGGCACACGGCGGGGTTCCGGTTCGTCGAGGTCAACGGCGGCGGGGCGCTGCTGGTGACGAACGCCGACGGCAGCCCGCAGTCCCTCGTCGCCCTGGACTGCTCGGACCGGGGGATCGAGCGGGTGCTCATCGTGGTGAACCCGGACAAGCTGCGGGGGTTCGCCGGCGACCGCTGAGGACGGCTGAGCAGCCCCGCCGGGCCGCCCGCCGTCCTCAGTCGCCCGGCGGGGGCGCGGTGCTGTCGCGTACCACGAGGCGGGTGGAGACCAGGGTCGTGCCGGTCTCCGGCACGCCGGTGCGGACCTGGCGCAGCACCGCCTCGACGCAGCGGCGGCCGACCTCCGCGAAGTCCTGGTGGACGGTGGTCAGGGGTGGGATGAACGCTCCCGCGTCGGCGATGTCGTCGAAGCCCACGACGCTGACGTCGCGGGGCACCGACCGGCCCCGGTCGTGCAGCGCGCGCAGCACCCCGAGGGCCATCTGGTCGTTGGCGACGAAGACCGCCGTGCAGTCGGGGTCGCCGGCCAGGTCGAGGCCGGCGCGGTAGCCGGACTCCGCCGACCAGTCGCCGCGGTGCACCTGAGGCGTCGGGCGGCCGTGCTCCTGCAGCGTCGTACGCCAGGCCAGCGCGCGCCGCTGCGCGGCGAACGACTCCCGGGGCCCCGCGACGTGCCACACCGTGCGGTGCCCGAGGTCGAGCAGGTGGTGCACGGCCTGGCGGGCCCCGTCGGCCTGGTCGGTGTCGACGACGCGGTAGCGGTCGCCGGCGTCGGAGTCGACCACGACGACGTGCACGCCGGGTGGGACGGCGACGGTCGCCGCGTCCAGCAGGTGCACCTCCATGATGACGATGACCGCGTCGACGGCGAGTTCGCCGAGCCGGGTGAAGGCCCCGAGCAGGCGGTCCTGGGTGGGTGCCCCGACGGGGATGAGGGTGATCACGTAGCCGGCGTCGGCGGCGTGGGTGGCGATCGCCTCCAGGGTGCGGCTGTTGCCCGTGCTGGACAGGGTGAACAGGATGACGCCGATGGTGCGGAACTCGCCGTACTTGAGCGCGCGGGCGGCGCTGTTGGGGCGGTAGCCGAGCTGCCGCATGGCGGCGAGGACCTGCTCGCGCGTGCTGTCGACGACGCCGGGGTGACCGGTGGAGACGCGGGAGACGGTCTGCGCGGAGACGCCGGCCAGCCGCGCCACGTCGGCCATCGAGACGCCCCGCCGCCGGCCGGCGCGGGGGCGGCCCGCGGCGGCGGGCTCCTGGGTCGCCCCGTCGGGCCCGGACCGACTCATCCCGCCTCGCTCCTCTCGCCCCGCCTGCGGCCGGCGCCTCGCGCCACCTCCGCCGCGGTGCTCACGCGGCGCAGCCCAGTATGCCGGCCGTGCTTGACGGGTCACCGGTCGACTGGGAGCATCGCAACACTCGATGTTTGCGTAAACATCGAGGTAGCGCGCCCGCCGCAGGAACGCGGCGCGATCCACCGGCTCACCACCACCCGTCGGAGGAGACCGTCCACATGAGCAGAAACCCGTCCCGCCGGGGGCCGGCCGCCGCGATCACGGCGGCCGTCGTCACCCTCGGCGTCGCCGTCGCGCCCGGCGCCGGTCCCGCCTCCGCCGCGCCGGGGGCCGGATCCCCCGGCCGCACCGCGAACGCGTCCGCCCCCGCGCCGGCCGCCGGGGCCGCGCCACCGGTGGTCACCGTCCGCCCCGACCCGTCCTACCAGGGGCAGGAGTTCCAGGGATGGGGCACCAGCCTCGTCTGGTTCGCCAACGCCACCGGCGGCTACCCCGAGGAGATCCGGCAGCGCCTGGCCGACCTCGTCTTCGGCGAGCAGGGCCTCAACCTCAACATCGCCCGCTACAACATCGGCGGCGGCAACGCCCCCGACGTCCCCGACTACCTGCGCCCCGGCGGCGCGGTTCCCGGCTGGTGGCGGGCCCCCGACGGCACCACCCGGGCCGACACCGACTGGTGGGACCCGGAGAACCCGCAGCACTGGAACCCGGACGCCGACCGCGCGCAGCGCTGGTGGGTCGACCGGATCAAGAACGACGTCACCCGGTGGGAGACCTTCAGCAACTCGCCGCCGTGGTTCCAGACTGTCAGCGGGTACGTCTCCGGCGGCTTCGACCCCGCCGCCGACCAGATCCGCGCCGACCGGGTCGACGACTTCGCGACCTATCTCGTGCGGGTCACCCAGCGCCTGGAGGCCGCGCACGGCATCACCGTCGACACGATCGACCCGCTCAACGAGCCGAACACCACCTACTGGAGCACCCGGCTGGGCGCCGACGGCAACCCGGTCGGCGGCCGGCAGGAGGGCGCCCACGCCGGCCCCGCCCTGCAGCAGCAGGTCGTCCGGGCGGTCGCCGCCGAGCTGCGCGCCGCCGGCAGCGGGACCCGCGTGTCCGCCATGGACGAGACCAACCCCGGCACGTTCGCCACGAACTGGAACGCCTACCCCGACGACGTACGCGGCCTGGTCGACCAGCTCAACGTGCACACCTACGGCACGGGCCAGCGCACCACCGCCCGCGACATCGCCAAGGGCGAGGACAAGCCGCTGTGGATGAGCGAGGTCGAGGGCTCCTGGGGTGACGGGCACAGCCTCACCAGCATGGCCCCCGGCCTCGGGATGGCCCGGCACATGGTCGACGACCTGCGCGAGCTGGAACCGTCGGCGTGGGTGTTCTGGCAGCCGGTCGAGGACTACGACAACATGAAACCCGGCGGCGAGTTCCCGCAGGGCTCCAACTGGGGCAGCATCCAGCTCCCGTTCGACTGCACCGCCGCCGACACCCTGCGGACCTGCCCGATATACACGAACACCAAGTTCGACACCGTCCGCAACTTCACCCACCACATCCGCCCCGGCGACCGGCTCGTCGCCGTGAACGACACCTCCAGCGTCGCCGCCGTGGCCACCGGCGGGCGGGCCACCGTCGTGCACGTCAACGACGGCACCGCCGCCCGTACCGTCGCGCTCGACCTGTCGGCGTTCGGCGCCGTCGCCGCGAACGCGACGGTGACCCCCGTCGTCACCAGCGCGGACGGGGCGCTGCGGCGCGGCGCCCCCGTCGCCGTGCGCGACCGCGCCGCCCGGGTGGACGTGCCCGCCCAGTCGGTGACGACGTTCCTGGTCACCGGCGTCTCCGGGGTCGCCCCCGGCGCGGCGCTGGTGCGCGACGGCCACGTCTACCGCCTCACCGGCGTGCAGAGCGGCCGCTCCCTCGCCCCGGCCGGCGGCACCGGCTCCGGCGCGGTCATCCGCACCACCGACCCGGCGAGCGCGGACCAGCTGTGGCGGCTGACCCGGCTCGCCGGGGGCACGGGCAACCGGGCCCGGTACGCCGTCGCCACCGCCGACGGCACCCGCCAGGTCGCCGTCGTCGACCAGGCCGTCACCCTCGTCCCCGCCGTCGCCGCACCCGGCCCGCAGGCGCAGTGGATCCTGTCCACCACCGGCGACGGCACGTACACCCTCGTCAACGTCGGCTCCCGCCGCCTGCTGGAGGTCGGCGGCCAGGCCACCGGCGACGGCGCGGCGGTCACCTCCTGGCTGGCCAACTCGGGGGCCAACCAGCGCTGGCGGGTGACCGACGAGACGGTCCTGCGGATCGCGCCCACCGACGCGTTCACGGTCCCCGGGGTCGCCCCGGCGCTGCCGGACACCGTCGTCCCGGTCCGCCGCGACGGCGCCCGGGGGGCGCTGCCGGTCACCTGGCGGCTGCCCGCCGCGTCGAAGTGGAAGCGGCCCGGCACCGTGCGGATCACCGGCCGCGCCACCGACGCCATCGGGCGCGCCCACGTCGCCCGGGCGACGGTCGTGGTCGACACCCTCGTGGCGACGCGGCCCACCCGGGCGAAGGCCGCCGTCGGCGGCGAACCGACGCTGCCGGCCACGGTCACCGCGGTGGCCCGGCGGGGTGCGACGGTGCAGCGCCCGGTGCGCTGGCAGCCGCCGCCGGCCGGCGCGTTCGAGGCCCCCGGCGTCGTCACCCTCACCGGGCAGGCCGACGCGGGCGACGGGCGCACCCTCGCGGCGAGCGTGCGGGTGCAGGTGACCCCGCCGGTGCAGGAGCGGGCCACCCCGGCCGGCGTCGCCGCCACCTTCACCGAGCCCGGCTACTCGCCGGACGGCCTGGCCAACGGCGTGCTGACGGACAAGGCGTGGTCGAACTGGCGGTCGGGGGCGAAGAACGCCTCCGACACGCTCACGGTCACCCTGCCGGAGCGCCGGGCCCTCACCCGGGTCGTCGTCCACTTCTACCGCGACGGCTTCGACAGCTATCCGCAGAGCCTGCGGGCGCAGGTCCGCGACCCGCAGGGCGGCTGGGTCGACGCCGGCGCGTCGGTGGACGTCCCGACGGGCACGGCGAGCGCCCCCGCCGTCGACGTGCCGGTGACCGCCACCACGGACGCGGTGCGGATCGTGCTCACGGCCCACCCGGACCGGCACATCACGGCCAGCGAGATCGAGGTCTTCGCCGCCGCGCCCGGGACGTCGTCGGACGCGTCCGCCGCCCGCATCGCCCTCGACGGGGTGCCGCTGGCCGGCTTCGATCCGGAGAAGCTGTCCTACACCGTGGCCCGCCGGGGCGAACTGCCGTGCGTCACCGCCGTGGCCGCCGACCCGTACGCCACCGTCGTCGTGCGCCAGCCGAAGGCCGGCAGCCGCACGGCGACCGTGTCGGTGACCAGCGAGGACGGCTCGCAGTCGCGCACCTACACGATCCGCCTGCGCCGCTGACGCCCGGTGGCTCCGCCTCGCGCCGGTGATCAAGAGGA
Source organism: Micromonospora haikouensis (assembly GCF_000876225.1). Lineage (NCBI taxonomy): Bacteria > Bacillati > Actinomycetota > Actinomycetes > Micromonosporales > Micromonosporaceae > Micromonospora > Micromonospora haikouensis. The sequence continues at coordinate 3,531,019 of NZ_JXSX01000001.1, forward strand.
AAACGTCAGAGTCGATCTCCACGATGACGCAAACCTCTTGATCACCGGCGCGGGCGGGTGGGGTGGGGTGGGGCGGTGAGCCGCGCCATGTCGTCGCCCCGGCCGTTGCGACCGTGCCCGGCGATCCTCTACGGTCTGGTCAGCGGTTGGCGGTGCGGTCCGTTCCCAGCCCCCACACCGCTGCGCGGCCGTAGGATCGGGCCGGGGCCGGTGGGGTCCCGGGGCGAACCGCCGACGGCCGGCGGCGGTCACGTGTGACCCCCTCTCGTCCGGCGCCCGTCGATGCGCGCCGCGACTGCGGGAGCGTGCACGCCGGACCGCCCGGAGGTTTCCGTGTTCCTCAGCCCCCACGAGCAGGATCGCCTGCTCGTGCACGTCGCGGCGGACGTCGCCCGTCGCCGCCGCGAGCGCGGCCTGCGCCTCAACTATCCCGAAGCCGTCGCCATCATCACCGCGTTCCTGCTGGAGGGCGCGCGCGACGGGCGGTCGGTCGTGGACCTGATGTCGGCCGGTCGCGGCGTGCTCGGCCGCGACGACGTGCTCGACGGTGTCCCCGAGCTGCTGAAGGAGGTGCAGGTGGAGGCGACGTTCCCGGACGGCACCAAGTTGGTGACGGTGCACCACCCGATCCCGTGATCCCCGGGGAGGTGCTGCCCGGCGACGGCCCGGTCGAGATCAACGCCGGCCTGCCGGTGACCACCCTGCTGGTGGTCAACACCGCCGACCGGCCGGTCCAGGTCGGCTCGCACTACCACTTCGCCGAGGCCAACCCCGGCCTGCGCTTCGACCGCGCCGCCGCCTACGGCCAACGGCTCGCCGTGCCCGCCGGCACGTCCGTGCGCTTCGAGCCGGGGGTCAGCCGCCAGGTGGAGCTGGTGCCGCTGGGCGGGGCCCGCATCGTCGCCGGCCTGCGCGGCGAGGTCGCCGGCCCGCTGGACGCGGGCCCGGCCGTCGTCGACCGGCCGGACGGGGGGTCGGACCGGTGAGCGAACTCGACCGGCGGCGCTACCTCGACCTGTACGGGCCCACCACGGGCGACCGGATCCGGCTCGCCGACACCGACCTGCTCATCGAGGTGGAGGTCGACCACTGCGTCGGCGGCGACGAGATGGTCTTCGGCGGCGGCAAGGTGATCCGGGAGTCGATGGGCCAGTCCCGGGCCACCCGCGCCGAGGGCGCCCTCGACACGGTGATCACCGGCGCGGTGGTGCTCGACCACTGGGGCGTGGTCAAGGCCGACGTCGGGCTGCGCGACGGCCGGATCGTCGCGCTCGGCCGGGCCGGCAACCCCGACACGATGCCGGGCGTCCACCCGGACCTGGTGATCGGCCCGGCGACCGAGGTGATCGCCGGCAACGGGCGCATCCTCACCGCCGGGGCGGTCGACACCCACGTGCACTTCATCTGCCCGCAGCTCGTGCACGAGGCGCTGACCAGCGGCATCACCACGCTCGTGGGCGGGGGCACCGGCCCGGCCGAGGGCACCCGCGCCACCACGGTCACCCCGAACGCCTGGCACCTGGCCCGGATGCACGAGGCGTTGGACGCGTTCCCGGTGAACGTGCTGCTGCTCGGCAAGGGCAACACCGTCTCCGAGGAGGCGCTGTGGGAGCAGCTGCGGGCCGGCGCGGGCGGGTTCAAGCTGCACGAGGACTGGGGGACCACCCCGGCGGCCATCGACGCCTGCCTGCGGGTGGCCGACGCCTCCGGCGTGCAGGTCTCCATCCACACCGACACCCTCAACGAGGCCGGGTTCGTCGCCGACACGCTGCGCGCGATCGCCGGCCGGGCCATCCACTCGTACCACACGGAGGGGGCGGGCGGCGGGCACGCGCCGGACATCATCACCGTCGCCAGCGAGCCGAACGTGCTGCCGTCGTCGACGAACCCGACCCGCCCGTACACCCGCAACACCCTCGCCGAGCACCTCGACATGCTGATGGTCTGCCACCACCTCAACCCGGCGGTGCCGGAGGACCTGGCGTTCGCGGAGAGCCGGATCCGCCCGTCGACGATGGCCGCCGAGGACCTGCTGCACGACCTCGGCGCGATCTCCATCATCGGCTCCGATTCGCAGGCGATGGGGCGCATCGGCGAGGTGATCACCCGCACCTGGCAGAGCGCCCACGTGATGAAGCGGCGGGTGGGCGCGCTGCCCGGCGACGGGCGCGCCGACAACCGCCGGGCCCGCCGCTACGTCGCGAAGTACACCATCTGCGCGGCGATGGCCAACGGCCTGGAACGCGAGGTCGGCTCGGTGGAGCCGGGCAAGCTCGCCGACCTGGTGCTGTGGGACCCGGCGTTCTTCGGCGTACGCCCGCACCTGGTGCTCAAGGGCGGCATGATCGCGTACGCGCAGATGGGCGACGCGAACGCGTCGATTCCGACGCCGCAGCCGGTGCTGCCCCGGCCGATGTTCGGCGCGCACGGCGTGGTGCCGGCGGCGACCAGCGTCGCGTTCGTGGCCCCGGCGGCGCTGGAGGCCGGCCTCCGCCTCGACGTGCGCCGGCCGCTGGTCCCCGTCGCCGACGTGCGGTCGCGGGGCAAGGTCGACCTGCCCGAGAACGGGGCCATGCCGCGCATCGAGGTCGACCCGGACACCTTCACCGTCCGCATCGACGGCGAGGTGGTCGAGCCGGACCCGGTGCCGGAGCTGCCGATGGCCCAGCTCTACCACCTGTTCTGACGACGATGACGAGCATGCTGCTCCTGCTCGCCGACGGGCGGTTCCCGGCCGGCGCGCACGCCCACTCCGCCGGGCTGGAGGCCGCCGTCGCCGCCGGCCTGGTCACCGACCTGGCGTCGCTGCGCGGCTTCCTGGTCGGCCGGCTGGCCACCGGCGGGCTGGTCGCCGCCGCGTTCGCGGTGGCGGCGCACCGGGCGGCGGCGGCCGGTGACCCCGGCCCCGCGCTGGCCCGGCTCGACGCCGAGCTGGACGCCCGCACGGCCGCCCCGGCGCTGCGCGCGGTCTCCCGCCGGCAGGGCCGGGCCCTGCTGCGCGCCGGGCGGGCGCTGTGGCCGGGTGGGCCGTTCGCCGCCCTGCCCGCCGACCCGACCGGGCCGCACCAGCCGCTGGTGCTCGGGCTGGTCGGGTCGGCCGCCGGCCTCGACCCGGCCGAGCTGGCCACCGCCGCCGCGTACGGGTCGGTGACCGGCCCGGCGAGCGCGGCGGTGCGGCTGCTCGGCCTCGACCCGTACCGCGTGCACGGGCTGCTCGCCGCCCTGACGGCCGACGTCGACGCCACGGCGGCGCGGGCGGTGGCCGCCGCCGACGGGCCGCCGGAGTGGCTGCCGGCCGGCTCGGCCCCCCTCACCGACATCCACGCCGAAGTCCACACCACCTGGGAGGTGCGTCTCTTTGCGTCCTGAATCCGTTGCCCTGACCTCGTCGCACGACGAGGACGTCCCCCACACCCACCCCGAGCCCGGGGTCGACCCGCACGCCCCGCTGCCGCCGGCGGCCCGGCCGCTGCGCATCGGCATCGGCGGGCCGGTCGGCTCGGGCAAGACCGCCCTGGTGGCCGCGCTGTGCCGGGCGTTCGCCACCGAGCTGCGTCTCGGCGTGGTCACCAACGACATCTACACCACCGAGGACGCGGACTTCCTGCGCCGGGCCGGGGTGCTCGACCCGGCCCGGATCCGGGCGGTGGAGACGGGCTGCTGCCCGCACACGGCGATCCGCGACGACATCGGCGCGAACCTCGACGCGATCGACGAGCTGTGCGAGGCGGTCGGCCCGCTGGACCTGGTGCTCGTGGAGAGCGGCGGGGACAACCTGACCGCCACGTTCAGCCGGGGCCTGATCGACCGGCAGATCTTCGTGGTCGACGTGGCCGGCGGCGACAAGGTGCCGCGCAAGGGCGGGCCCGGCGTCACCGCCGCCGACCTCCTGGTGATCAACAAGACGGACCTCGCGCCGATGGTCGGCGCGGACCTCGACGTGATGGACCGCGACGCGCGGGCCCGGCGCGGCGACCTGCCGACGGTCTTCCTGTCCATCGTCGGCGACCCGGAGGCGACCCGGGTGGCCGGGTGGATCCGGCACGAGCTGGCCCACCACCGGGCCGCCGTGGCCGTCGCCTGATGCGCGCGCGGGCCCGGGTGGTGGCGCGGGCCGACGGTCGCGGCGGGACCCGCCTCACGGAGCTGCGCGGCGAGTCGCCGCTGCTGCTGCGGTCCACCGCCGCCGAGGGTGGGGTCGCCACGGTGTACGTGGTGGGCGGCGCGGCGGGCCCGCTCGGCGGCGACGACCTGCTGCTGGAGGTGGAGGTGGGCCCCGGGGCGGCGCTGCGCGTCGGCAGCGTGGCCGCCTCGGTGGCCCTGCCCGGCCGGCCCGGGGCGGCGGCGTCCCGGATGCGGGTGCACGCGGTGGTGCACGACGGGGGCACCCTGCACTGGGTGCCGGAGCAGCTCGTCGCGGCGGCCGGCTGCGACCACGTCGCCGAGTCGCGGGTCGAGCTGGCCGCCGGGGCCCGGCTGACCTGGCGCGACGAGCTGATCTGCGGCCGGTACGGCGAGTCACCGGGCGACGCCGTCGTCCGCACGTCGGTCGACCACGGCGGCCGGCCGCTGCTGCGTCAGTCGACGGCGGTCGGCCCGTCCGCGCCCGGCTGGGCGGGCCCGGCCGTGCTCGGCGGGGCCCCGGCGACCGGCTCGCTGCTGGTGGTGGGGCCGGACGTCCCGCCCGGGCCGCCCCGCCCCAGGGGCGAGCCGGGCGGGCTGCCCGTCCCCCGGGCGCGGCCGGTGACCGGCGACGGCGGCGCGGTGGCCTGGCTGGCGCTGGCCGGCGGCCCGGCGGCGCTGCTCACCGCCACCGCCGCCGACGCGCACACCCTGCGCGAGCGGCTCACCCCGGCCTGAGCGGACCGGCGCGGGATGTGGCCGGCCCGGGGCGGCGGCTCCGGGCGTCAGCGGCGGGGGTCAGCGGGCGCGGGCCCCGACCGCCGCGCCGACCGGGCGGCCGGCGCCCAGCCGGTCGACCAGCGCGGCCAGCGCCCCGGCCAGCGCGAGGTCGTCGGTGGTCAGGTCGGCCAGGTCCGCCCGGACCAGGGCATCGACGCGTTCCTGCTCGCGGCGGCCCCGGGCGGTCAGGTACGCGCGGATGCGCCGCCGGTCCTGCGGGTCGATCCGCCGGTAGACCAGGTTCTGGTCGACGAGCTGGTCGACCAGCTTGGTCAGCGTCCCCGGCGGCAGGGACTCCTCGGCGGCGACCTCGCTCATCGGGTGCCCCTGCCCGTCGGCGAGCAGGCACAGCACCCGCCAGGCCTCCACGGTGAGGCCCTCGGCGGCCAGGACACCGCCGACCCGCCGGGCGAGCAGCCGCTCGGCACGGGTCAGCGCACGCAGCAGGTCGACGGGCGTCGCGGGCACCTCGGGCATGACTCTCCCCCGTTCGGTGGGGCTGTCATCGTACCGAAAAGGTCCCGCATCCTGACCGGGTCTGGTGTGGGCACCGGCCGGCGGCAATCATGGCGTCATGTCCGTGCCGGCAGGGCGTCCGGCTGGTGCGCCGCATCCCCAGCCGGGGCAGACGCTCCACCTTCCCGCGCCCTGGCTCACCGTGGACCGGTCGGTGGTCAGCGTCGCGCTGGTCTACCCGATGCGGGGGCCCGCCGGAATGTTCGGCCCGACCTGCGAGCTCTGCGCCCAGCTCGCGGTGGAGGAGATCAACCGCGCCGGCGGGGTGCTCGGCCGCGAGCTGCGGCTGGTGCCCGTCGACGGCGGCGCCCCGCCGGCCGAGGTGGCCGCCGAGGTGGAGGCGCTGGTGTCGACCGGCGCGGTGCAGGGGGTGACCGGCTGGCACATCTCGTCGGTGCGGCAGGCGGTGGCCCCGCGCGTCGCGCACCGGGTGCCGTACGTCTACACGGCGCTCTACGAGGGCGGCGAGCGCACCGAGGGGGTCTTCCTGACCAGCGAGACGCCCGACGCGCAGCTCTGGCCGGCGATGCGGCTGCTGGCCCGTGAGCAGGGCGTGCGCCGGTGGTACGTGGTGGGCAACGACTACGTGTGGCCGCGCCGCACGGCCCGCGCCGCCCAGCGGTACGCGCTGCGCAGCGGGGCGCGGGTGTGCGGGCAGCGGTTCCTGCCGCTGGGCACCCACGACTTCGGCCCCGTCCTGCGCGCCGTCGAGCAGTCCGAGGCGGACGGGGTGCTGATGCTGCTGGTCGGCGCGGACGCGGTGCGGTTCAACCGGGCGTTCGCCCGCGGCGGGCTGGACCAGCGCTGCCTGCGGCTGAGCACGCTGATGGACGAGAACATGCTGCTGGCCAGCGGGGCGGGCGCGACCCGCCGGTTGTACAGCACGGCCGGGTTCTTCGCCGGCCTGGTCACCCGGGAGAACCTCGACTTCCACGGGGCGTTCGCCCGCCGGTTCGGGGTGGAGGCGCCGCCGCTGGGCAGCCTGGGGGAGTCCTGCTACGAGGGCGTGATGCTGCTGGCGGCGCTGATCGCCCGGGCCCGCACGCTGGACGTGCGGGCGATCGGGGCCGCCGCCGACGCGGTGTCCTACCAGGGGCCGCGGGGGGAGCTGCGGCTGCGGGGGCGGCACGTGCGCCAGCGGATCTACCTGGCCGAGGCCGACGGGCTCGACTTCGCGGTGCTGGCGGAGCTGTAGGGGCGCTTGACAGCCGGCCGGGGGACCCCGCTAAAATCCTTCACGCAGGAAGTAACTGGCCCGCCCCCCGTTCCGTCGAAATGCGATTCCGGCGCGCGGGCGACCGTTCTTCCGATTGTCTGATGTGGGCCGTCACCATTCTCCGTGAGTTCCCCGGAGATGGTGGCGGCCTTTGCTGCTTTCCGGCCCCTGAGCTGGCCTTACCGGCCGTTCGGGAAACAGGCAATTAAGGGCCGGGAAACGTGGCCGCAATGAATCGAGCCGAGGCTTTGCCCAGCCCGACGTCCACTGCGGATGATCGGCCGGCGTCCCACCCGCCGGCCGGCCTTTCCGCCCGACGCAACACCTGTGACCGCACCGCTTCACCAATCACCAATGGCAATGCAGCCCGGCCCGGCAGGGCCGGTGGTCGTCGCTCCACGCTCACCGCAGGGGAGATTGCATGTCACTGTTCCGGGGCCGCCGCATCCTGGCCGGCACCATGGCCTTCGTCGTCGCGTCCGCGCTGGCCGCGTGCGGCAGCAAGACCTCCGACAGCACGTCGGGAACGGGCGTCAGCGCCGACGTCTCGGGCGACACCGTCAAGGTGGGCCTGCTCAACTCGCTCTCCGGCACCATGGCCATCAGCGAGGTCACCGTCCGCGACTCGATCATGCTCGCCGTGGAGGAGATCAACGCGGCCGGCGGCGTCCTCGGCAAGAAGATCGTGCCGGTCGGCGAGGACGGCGCCTCGGACTGGCCGACCTTCGCCGAGAAGGCCGAGAAGCTCATCTCCGAGGACCGCGTCGCCGCCGTCTTCGGCTGCTGGACCTCGGCCAGCCGCAAGGCCGTCAAGCCGGTGTTCGAGAAGAACAAGGCGCTGCTGTTCTACCCGGTGCAGTACGAGGGCCTGGAACAGTCGCCCTACATCTTCTACACCGGCGCGACGACCAACCAGCAGATCGTCCCCGGCCTGGACTACCTCAAGGCGCAGGGCAAGAAGTCGGTCTACCTCGTGGGCAGCGACTACGTCTTCCCCCGTACGGCCAACAAGATCATCAAGGCGTACGCGAAGGCCAACGGGATGACCGTCCTCGGCGAGGACTACGCCCCGCTCGGCTCCACCGAGTTCGGCACCATCGTCAACAAGGTGAAGTCGGCCAAGGCCGACGCCGTGTTCAACACCCTCAACGGCGACAGCAACGTGGCGTTCTTCAAGGAATACACGTCCGCCGGGCTCAACGCGACCAGCATGCCCGTGGTGTCCGTGTCGATCGCCGAGGAGGAGGTCAAGGGCATCGGCACCCAGTACCTCAAGGACCAGTTGACCGCCTGGAACTACTACCAGACCACCCCGGGCGGGGCGAACGCGAAGTTCGTCGCCGCGTACAAGGCGAAGTACGGCGCGGACAAGCCGACCAGCGACCCGATGGAGGCCGCGTACGTCGCCGTGTACCTGTGGAAGGAGATGGTCACCAAGGCCGGCTCCTTCGACGTGGAGAAGGTCCGCGCCGCCGCCGACGGCATCACCTACGAGGCACCCGAGGGCCTGGTCACCGTGGACGGCCCGACCCAGCACATCGCCAAGACCGCCCGGATCGGCAAGGTCGGCGCGGACGGGCTGATCACCGAGGTGTGGAACTCCGGCCAGCCGATCAAGCCCGACCCGTACCTCAAGAGCTACCCCTGGGCGACCGGCCTGAGCTGACCACCCGGCCCGGGCGGCCCCGCGCCGCCCGGGCCCCACCCCTCCTCGGAGCAACCGTGACAGTCCTGTTCGGACAGCTCTTCACCGGCGTCAGCATCGGCGCGGTCCTGCTGCTCGTCGCGCTCGGGCTCGCGCTCACCTTCGGCCAGATGAACGTCATCAACATGGCCCACGGCGAGTTCATCATGGCCGGCGCCTACACCACCTACGTGCTCCAGCAGACGATCACCTCGGCCGGCTGGTCGCTGCTGGTCGCCCTGCCCGTCGCCTTCGCGGTGGCCGGCGCGCTCGGGGTGCTGCTGGAGGTGCTGCTCATCCGCCGCCTCTACGCCCGGCCCCTGGACACCCTGCTCGTCACCTGGGGCGTGTCGCTGATGCTCCAGCAGGCGGCCCGGGACATCTTCGGCAGCCCCAACGTGCAGACCCGCGCGCCCGCGCTGCTCACCGGCAACGTGGCGCTGCCCGGCGGCGTCACCGTCGCCAACAACCGGCTGTTCATCCTCGGCCTCGCCGTGGCGGCCGTGGTGGCGCTGACCCTCGCGCTGCGGCTCACCCCGCTGGGCCGCCGCATCCGCGCCGTGGTGCAGAACCGCGACCTCGCCGCCGTCTCCGGCATCGCCACCGCCCGGGTCGACCGCACCACCTTCTTCGTCGGCTCCGGCCTGGCCGGCGTCGCCGGGGTCGCGCTGACCCTGCTCGGGCCGATCGGCCCGACGATGGGCACCAACCTCATCATCGACGCCTTCCTGGTGGTCGTGGTCGGCGGCATCGGCCAGCTCAAGGGCAGCGTGATCGTCGCCTTCGCCCTCGGCGTGCTCCAGGCCACCGGTGAATACCTCACCACCCTCAGCGTCGCCAAGGTGATCGTCTTCGTGGCGATCGTCGCGTTCCTCCAGTGGCGGCCACAGGGCCTGTTCACCCTGCGTACCAGGAGCCTCGCATGACCACCGTCACCGGCCCGGCCACCGCCGCCGACGAGCCCGCCGCGCCGCCACCGCCGCCGCCCGCGCGCCGCACCGGCGGCCGGGCCCGCGCGGCGCTCGGCTTCGCCGCCGGCGCGGCGCTGCTGTTCGGCGCGGCCCCCCTGGTGCTGTCGGACTTCCGGCTGGCTCTGCTGGCCAAGTACCTGTGCGTCGCCATGGTCGCCGTCGGCATCGGCATCGCCTGGGGGCGCGGCGGCATGCTCACCCTCGGCCAGGGCGTCTTCTTCGGCCTCGGCGGCTACGCGATGGCCATGCACCTCAAGCTCGCCGACGCGGGCCCCGGCGCGCTGCCCGACTTCATGCAGCTGTACGGGCAGCTCGACGAGCTGCCGTGGTGGTGGCGGCCGTTCGCCAGCCCCTGGTTCGCCCTGCCCGCCACCGTGCTGCTGCCCATGGCCGTCGCCTTCGGGCTCGGCTCGCTGGTCTTCCGCCGCCGCGTGCGGGGCGCCTACTTCGCCATCCTCAGCCAGGCCCTCGCCGCCGCCATGGTGATCCTGCTGGTGGGCCAGCAGGGCACCACCGGCGGCACCAACGGCCTGACCGACATCCAGGGCTTCTTCGGCTACGACCTCGACGACCCGGTCAACCAGCGCACCGTCTACTTCCTGATCGCCGCCGCCCTGCTGGGGCTGCTCGCCCTGGCCCGCCAGCTCATCCACAGCCGCTACGGCGAGCTGCTGGTGGCCGTGCGCGACGGCGAGGAGCGGGTCCGGTTCCTCGGCTACGACCCGGCCACCGTCAAGGTCGTCGCGTACGTGGTCGCCGCCGGCATGGCCGGCCTCGCCGGGGCGCTGTTCGTCCCCGCCGTCGGCATCATCTCGCCCGCCCTGATCGGCATCGTGCCGTCCATCGAGTTCGTCATCGGCGTCGCCGTCGGCGGGCGGGCCACCCTGCTCGGCCCGGTGCTCGGCGCGGTCGCGGTGGCCTGGGCGCGTACCGCCTTGTCCGAGCGGTTCCCGGGCACCTGGACGTACCTGCAGGGGTTGCTGTTCGTGCTGGTGGTCGCGTTCCTCCCCGGCGGCCTGGCGTCGCTGTGGGCGCTGCGGCGCACCCGGCGCGCGACGCCCGACCGGCCGCCGTGGTGGCGGCGCATCCCGCCCGCCCGCAGCGGCCGGACCCGGACGGAGGTGCCGGCGGCATGACCGACGCACAGAGCGGCGGCCTGCGCGTGCGGGGCCTGCGGGTCAGCTTCGACGGCTTCACCGCCGTCGACGGCGTCGACCTGGACGTGCCCGCCGGTGACCTGCGCTTCCTCATCGGGCCCAACGGCGCGGGCAAGACCACCCTCGTCGACGCCGTCACCGGGCTGGTCCGGGCCACCGGCTCGGTCCACTTCGGCGACCGGGAACTGCTCGGCCGGGACGTGCACCGCATCGCCCGCCTCGGTGTCGGCCGCACCTTCCAGACCGCCGCCGTGTTCGAGGAGCTGACCGTCGCGCAGAACCTCGACATCGCCGCCGGCGCCGGGCGGAGCTGGTGGACGCTGGCCCGCCGCCGGCGGCGGCTGCCCGACGAGGTCGTCGCCGCCCTGGACACCATCGGCCTCGCCGACCGGGCCGACCACCTCGCCGGCACCCTCGCCCACGGGCAGAAACAGTGGCTGGAGATCGGCATGCTGCTCGTCTCCGACGCCCGGCTGCTGCTGCTCGACGAGCCGGTCGCCGGGATGAGCCACGACGAGCGCGACGCCACCGGCGCCCTGCTGGAGACCGTCAGCCGGGACCGCACCGTCGTCGTCATCGAACACGACATGGACTTCCTGCGCCGCTTCGCCCGCACCGTGACCGTGCTGCACGCCGGGCGCGTGCTCAGCGAGGGCACCGTCGCCCAGGTCCAGGCCGACCCCCGGGTGCAGGAGGTCTACCTCGGCCACCCCGTCGACGCTCCCACGGAGGCGTGATGTTGACACTGCGCGGCGTGCACGCCGGGTACGGACGCAGCGAGGTGCTGCACGGCGTGGACCTCGCCGTCCCCGCCGACGGCGTCGCCGCCGTGCTGGGCCACAACGGGGCCGGCAAGAGCACCCTGCTGCGGGTCGCGGTGGGCCTGCTGCGGCCCCGCGCCGGCACCGTCGAGCTGGCCGGGGAGGACGTCACCCGGCTCGCCCCGCACCAGCGGGTCGCCCGGGGCATGGCGTACGTGCCGCAGGGCCAGCAGTGCTTCCCGCACCTGACGGCGGGGGAGAACCTGCGGCTGGTCGCCGACGGCCGGCGCGACGGCGCGGCGGCCACCGCCGAGGCGCTCGACCTGTTCCCGGCGCTGCGCCCGCTGCTGCGCCGCCGGGCCGGGCTGCTCTCCGGCGGCCAGCGCCAGCAGCTCGCCATCGCCCGGGCGCTGGTCACCCGGCCGAAGCTGCTGCTGCTCGACGAGCCCACCGAGGGCATCCAGCCCTCGGTGGTCGCCGAGATCCAGGACCGCGTCGTCGAGCTGACCGCCCGCGCCGGCATCCAGGTGCTCCTCGTGGAGCAGCACCTCGGCTTCGCCCTGCGGGTCGCCCAGCGCTACTACGTGCTGGAGTCGGGCCGGGTCACCTCGACCGGCGACGGCGGGGCCACCGCCGAGCACGCCGTCCGGGCCGCGCTCGCCGTGTGACCCCGCCCCGCCCCGAGCCGCCGGCTCGGCCAGCCTCAGCCCGCCGTCGCCGGCCCGGTGGCTCGACCCGCCGGCTCCGGCGGCGCGAACTCGACGAGCACGGCGCCCGGCTGGGGCACCAGCAGCTCCACCGTCGCCACCCCGCCGGCCACGTCCGGCTCGACGGGCTCCGCCGGCAGCGCGTCGGCGGCCCGCAGCGCGTCCCACTGCCCGCCGGTCGGCCAGTCCCCGACGCCGAGCCGGCCCGCGAGGGTGGTGACGTCGCCGTGCTCGCGGTCGAGCCGGGTCACCGTCACGCCGCCGCCGGGCCCGCCGGCCACGCCCAACCGGACCCGGCGGGCCAGCGCCGGATCGCCGTCGCGCTTCGACTGGTCGAGCGTCGACACCCAGACCAGCACGGCGAGACCGCCGTCGGCGTGCCGGCTCGCCCACGCCTGCACCAGGCCGTCCGCGCCGTCGCCGGACGCCCGCACCGGCAGCTCCGTGTCGCCGAGGCGGGCGAGCATCCGCAGGGCGTGGTAGCGGGGCTTGGCGATGCCGCCGACGGTGATCAGGCCGAACCCGCCGTGCAGCAGCCGGGGCGGCCGGCCCAGCTCCTCGAAGTGGTCGCTGGCCACCCAGTAGGACAGGGCGTCGACCCGCCCGGCGGCCGACCGCATGCCGCCGAGCAGGAACGTCGCCGCCGACGCGCCGTCGTTGACCGGGTGGAAGTGGGTGGGCGTGACGCCCCACTCCGTCCACAACAGCCGGGCGTGCGGGAAACCGAGCCGGCGCAGGGTGGGCCGCAGGTCCAGCGGCGGGCTGCCGTACGTGTGGGTGGAGACGAAGTCGACCGGTGTGCCCGTACGCGCGGCGTGTTCCAGCAGGGCGTCGACCCAGCCGGCGGCGGCCGACGACGGCCCGCCCACGGCGATGCGGGGGTCGACGTCCTTGACCGCGCGGGCGGTGACCTCGTACAGCCGCATCCACTCCTCGCGGGTGCCGGCCCAGAACACCTCCAGGTTGGCCTCGTTCCACACCTCGAAGTCCCAGCCGAGGACCGCCTCGCCGTACCGGTCGAGCAGGTGCGCGACGAGCGCGCGGACCAGCTCCGCCCAGCGGTCCCAGTCCTTCGGCGGCGAGATGACCCCCCGGTAGGCGAACACCGTCCGCTCCGGGTCGCGGGCCAGGTCGCGGGGCATGAAGCCGATCTCCACGACCGGCCGCAGCCCGGCCGAGCACAGCAGGTCGTAGACGCGGTCCACGCGGGTGAAGTCGTGCACCGGCCGGCCGTCGACCTCCCGGTAGACGCCCAGGTCGTCGTGCAGGATCGCGTGCGCCCGCACGGCCTCGACGCCCACCTCCGCGCGGACGCGGCGCAGGGCCGCCAGCAGTTCCGCCCCGATCTCCCGGCCGCCGCTGGTGTCGGCGCAGAGCAGCTGCGACAGCCGCTCGCTGCCGATCATCGGCTGCCAGGGTCGGTGCAGCGGCGTGCCCGGCGCGGCGGCGTCGACGCGCACGTCCACCGTCGGCGGCGGGCCGTCGGCGGCCGGCAACGCGGCGGCGACGACCGGGTCGCCCAGCTCACCGGTGACGGTCACCTCGGGCACGGCGGCCACGGCGTACGCGTAGGACCGGCCGGGCTCGCCGGTGGTGTCGACGTACCAGGTGTCGGGCACGGCGAGCACGTCGCCGCCCTGGTGGTCGACCGGGGCGAACGGGCCGGCGGGCCGCCCGTCGCGCAGCGGGGCCCGGTGCACCAGGTAGCCGACGGCGTCGGGCACCGGCGACCAGGACAGCCGCACGTGGCCCACCCCGGCGACCGCCGCCAGCCCGGCCGGCGGCGGCAGGTCCGGGGTGCCGCCCGCCGCCCCGCGCTCGTCGCTGCGCAGCGCGATGCGCCGCGTCCAGTCGCCCCGGGCGTCGGTGCGGGCGGCCGAGCCCGTGCCCGCGTCGTGGCCCCCGCCGCCCGCCTCGAGGCCCCCGGCGAGGTGGCCCGCGGCCTCGTGGCGGCCCGTCATCGCTGCCCCCCGCCGTGCGGGAGGGAGAACTCCTCCATCCGCATCAGCGGTGCGACCCGCTGCTGCATCGGCCCCTGCTCGAACGGCCGGCGCAGCACGTCGTGGGCCAGGGCGTTGCCCAGCGCCGCCATCGCCATGCCCTGGTCCAGCGCGAGGTAGCGCTTCGACACCCGGCCGGTGGTCACGTCGACGGAGTCGTAGAACCCGCCCGGCCCGTACGCGTCGAAGTCCCGTCGCAGGTTCGCCAGGTTGCGCAGGGCGTCGTCGGGCGCGTAGCGCAGCGCCAGGAAGGACGCGTGCGGGGTGACCACGCCCCGGCCGTAGCCCGACGGCGGCGGCTGGGCGGGGCGGCACTCGCCGTAACCGGGGTCGACCGAGGTGCGCTCCTGGTCGGAGGTGTAGCCCGGCCCGTCCATGCCGAGCTGGTCCACGCCGTACTCCCGGTAGCCGCCGTCGGGGTCGTTGGCGGGGGAGAAGCCCCAGTAGCCGTAGCCGGCCTCCCGCAGCCCGTGCTCGATCTGCGCCCGCACGTACGTCGGGTGGTTGACCGCCCAGCTGCGTGGGCCCCACCGGTCCTCGGGCACGAACAGCGGCACCATCAGCGCCTCGAACATCGACCCGCCCCAGCTCGGCACGAGCTGCAACCCCCGGTAGCGGTAGGCGCCCTCGAACACCCGCACGCCCAGGTACGTGCGCCACTGACCGACGGCCCGCTGCTCCGTCCACGCCCAGTCGCAGCCCTCCGGGTCGAACGTGCGGTAGGTGCCGAAGTAGTGCTCCGGCGGGATCTGCCCGGCGGCGATGCCGAGGTAGCTGGCGATGCGCGGCTCGGTGTTGAACGCGCCGTAGTGGTGGCAGGTGTAGAACACGTCCGGCCCGGTGCGGTAGTTGCCGGCCAGCGAGCAGCCCGGCGGCGGCTCGACCCAGAAGCCGCCGCGGATCTGCCGCTGCGCCGGGTCGTAGTAGTAGCCGAAGTCCATCCGGCGCAGCAGCGCGTCGGCGCGGCCCGCCAGCTCCGGCACCGCCTGCCGCACCACCGTCAGCGCCATGGCGAGCCAGCCGTTGTCCACGCTGGACAGGAACGGGTGCACGGCGCTGCCGTCGACGGGCCAGGTGGTCAGCTTCGCGCCGGTCGCCGGGTCGTACCAGTTGTAGTACATGCCGGACGGCTCGTGGACCTCCAGCCGGCTCAGCGTGGCGAGGGTGCGGGCGATGCGGTCGCGGGCCTGGCCGGCGCTGACGAGGCCGGTCTCCCGGGCCGCCACGGTGCTCCACAGGTACGCGCCGACGTTGGTCGGCGACGTGTAGCCGGCGCGGTCGGCCGGGTCGAGGTCGCCGCCGACGTTGTCGGCCGCCAGCCCGGTGCCCGGGTCGACCATGGCGGCCATCGACCGCCAGGTGTCGGCGGCGTACTGCCGCAGCGCGGCGGCCGGTGACCCGGCGGGCGCGGCTGTCGGCGGCGCGGCCGCGGCCGGCGGGGCGACGGTGGCGGTCAGCCCGAGGGCCAGCAGCACCGCCGCGGTGCGGAACGGATGGGACCTGGATCGCACGAGGACACTCCTCACTTGGGGCCGGTCAGGTCAGTCGAGGTGGCCTGAGGTCACTTCAGGCCGGTCGTGGCGATGCCCTGGACGAAGTGCCGCTGCAGCGCGACGAACACCAGCAGGACCGGCACGATGACGGCCACCGAACCCGCCATCAGCAGGCCGTAGCGGGTGTTGTTCTCGCCGATCGCGTACAGGGCCAGCGCCACCGGCAGGGTGTACCGGTCCTCCGACTGCGCGACGACCAGCGGCCAGAGGAAGTTGTTCCACGACGACAGGAACGTCAGGATGCCGAGGGTGGCCAGGGCCGGCCCGCACAGCGGCAGCACGACCCGGGCGAAGATCCGCAGCTCACCCGCGCCGTCGACCCGGGCGGCCTGGATCAGGTCGTCGGGCAGCCCGGTCATGAACTGGCGCATCAGGAACACCCCGAACGGGCTGGCCAGCCACGGCAGGATCAGCCCGGCGTAGCTGTCCACCAGCCCGAGCCGGCTCACGAGCATGAACAGCGGCACGAAGGTGACCATGCCCGGCACCATCAGCATCCCGAGCACCAGCGCGAACACCACGCGCCGGCCGGGGAACTCCAGCTTCGCCAGGGCGTAGCCGAGCATCGAGCAGAACACGAGGTTGCCCACGGTGACGGCACCGGCCACCAGCACGCTGTTGAGGAAGAACGCCGGGAAGTCCAGCTCGGTGAACAGGTGGCGGTAGTTGTCGAGCGTGGGCGCCTCCGGCAGCCAGGTCGGCGGCACCCGGCGGATCTCCGCGTCCGGCTTGACCGAGCCGAGCAGCATCCACACGAACGGGCCCACCAGGACCACGAGGCCGCCGGCCAGCACCACGTACACCCAGGGTTGGCCCCGCTCCCGTTTCTTCGCGGTCGTCGTCACGGCACCCTCCTCACGTCTTCGACCGCATCAGCCGGAACTGCGCGGCGGTGAGCCCGACGACGGCGACGAACAGCACGTACGCGATCGCCGCCGCGTAGCTGTAGTTGCCGAAGCCGAACTGCTGGTAGATGTAGAAGGCCACCGACAGGGTGCTGTCCAGCGGCCCGCCGCCCGTCATCACGAACGGCTCCTCGAAGAACTGCAGGTAGCCGATGCCGGTCACCACCCCGCCGAAGAGCAGCGTGGGGCGCAGCAGGGGCAGGGTGACGTGCCGGAACCGCGCCCAGGCCCCGCAGCCGTCGATGGCCGCCGCCTCGTGCAGCTCGCCGGGGATCGCCTGGAGGCCGGCGAGGAAGACCACCATCAGGAAGCCCATGTTCCGCCAGGCCGCCATCACCACCAGCGACGGCAGCGCCGTGCGGGTGTCGGACAGCCACGCCGGACCGTCGACGCCGAGGCGGGCGAGCAGCGTGTTGACGAGCCCGCTGTCCGGTTCGAGCAGGAACCGCCAGACCACGGCCACGGCGACGATGCTGGTGACCACCGGCAGGTAGTAGCCGACCCGGAAGAACGTGCGGAACCGGCTGATCCCCGCGTCGAGGGCGACGGCCGCGGCCAGCCCCAGCACCATCGTCAGCGGCACGCCGAGCAGCACGAACCACGCGGTGTTGGCGGCGGCCCGCCGCAGCGTCTCGTCGCCGAGCAGCCGCACGTAGTTGTCCACGCCCACCGGGTCGACCGCGAGCGGGTCCCGCAGGTCGGCGCTGCGCAGGTCGGTGAAGCTCATGGCGGCCGAGGCCAGCACGGGGCCCGCCATGAACACGGCGAAGATCAGCAGGAACGGCAGCGCCAGGCCCCACCCCGCGACCCGCTGGCGGCGGGTGACGCCGCGCCGGCCGGGGCGCCTGCCGGTGCTGCCGCGCGGGCCCGGCCGCCCGGGGGCGGGCCGCTCGGGCGGCGCGCCGCCGGTGGGGGCGGCCCGCCGCGCGGGGGCGGACGCCACCTCAGCTCCCGGTGCCGATGGCCGACGCCTTGGCCTGCATCTCCCGGGTGGCGGTGGCCGGGTCGGTCACGCCCCGCACCACCCGCTCGATGCCGTCGTCGATGACGTCGGCGACCTGCTCCCAGGTGGCCATCGCCGGCGGCGACTTGGCGTCGGCGAGCTGCGCGCCGAACGCCTTGAGCAGCGGGTCGTCGGCGAGCTTGCCCGACTGCCAGGTCGCCGTCACCGCCGGGAGGCTGCCCACCAGGTCGTAGAGCTTCTGCTGGGCGGCCGGCGAGGTGAGGTACCGGACGAACTTCCAGGCCGTGTCGCGGTTGTCGGTGTCCCGGTAGACCACCAGGTCAGCGCCGCCGATGAACGAGGTGCCCGCCTTCTCGCGGGGCATCGGCGCGACGTCCCACTTGCCCTCCAGCGCCGCGCCGCCCTGCTCGCGCAGGATGCTCATGTGCCAGGGGCCGGAGACGAACGCCCCGATGTCTCCGGAGACGAAGCCGCTCTCCTGCGCGCCCGGCGCGACCTGGCTCGGGGCGAGCCCCTGCCGGAAGAACGACGCGTAGTATTCCAGCGCCGTCCGCATCTGCGGGGTGTCCAGGGTGAACTTCCCGTCGGCCAGCACGTCCGCCCCCGCCTGCCAGGCGAACGGCAGGAACGACTGCCACGCGCCGGTGCCGCCCGGTTGCAGCGAGATGCCCCACTTCGCCCCGCCGGACTCCTTGAGCCCCTTGGCGAACGCGGTCAGCTCCTGCCAGTTGGCCGGCTTGCCGACCCCGGCCTTCGCCGCGAGGTCGGTGCGGTGGTAGATGAGCCGCGTCTCGACGTACCAGGGGACGCCGTAGGCGGTGCCGTCGACCACCGTCGTGTCCCACGCGCCCGGAAAGAACGCGGCCTGGTCGAACAGCCCGGCGGGCGTCGGGTCCAAGGCCCCGGTCTTGGCGAACTCGCCCATCCAGGTGGAGCCCATCATGCTCACGTCCGGCGTCTGCCGGCCCGCGATCGCGGTGGCGAGCTTGTCGTGGGCGGCGTCGAACGGGAACGCGGTGACGGTGACCTTGGCCGCCGGGTTCTCGCGGGTGAAGTCGTCGGCCAGGGCCTTCAGCTTCTCCCCCTCGGCACCCATCGCCCAGACCGTGATCTCGCCGGTGGCCTTGCCCTCCGCGACCGCCCCGCCGGCCGAGGGCCCGCCGGCGCCCGGCCCGCCGTCGTCCCGGCCGCAGCCGGTCACGCCCAGCGCGAGCGCGGCCACGACCGCCGTCGCGTGTCTCCAGTGCCTCATTGCGCCTCCTGAGGGGGATGGGTCGCCACGGCCGGGGTTACCGCGCGGTGCGGGCACCCGTCGCCGGACGGTGCCCGGCAGCCGTGGGGTCGTGCTCGGTGGTGGTGTGCCTGTCGGTGGGCCCGTGCGCGGTGGCGGGGCCGGCCCCGGTGGTCGCGGGGCAGCCGCAGCTGCGCCGGACGACGAGATCGGTCGGGAGCACCAGGGCGGCGTCGGATCCCCCGGCCTCGCCCGCCGCGGCCCGCAGCAGCAGCCGCGCGGTCCGCCCGGCCAGCTCGCGCACCGGCTGCCGGACGGTCGTCAGGGCCGGGTTGACGAGCGCGGCCATCGGGATGTCGTCGAAGCCGGTGACGACCAGGTCGGCGGGCACCCGCACGCCCCGGGCCGCCGCGCCGACGAGCATGCCGAGCGCGGTCTCGTCGTTGGCGCAGACCACGCCCCGCGGCGGGGCCGCCCGGCTGAGCAGCTGGTCGGCGGCGAACACCCCGTCGTGCTGTTCGAGGCCGACCCGCAGCGGCGCGCGGGGCAGCGGCAGGCCGAGCTGCCGGTGCGCGGCGCGGAAACCCTCCCAGCGGCCGGTCACGTCCGGCGAGTTGCGCGGGTCGCCCACGAAGACCAGCCCGCGCAGCCCGTGGTCGGCCAGCAGGTGCCGCGTCAGCGCCGTCGCCGCCGCGACGTTCTCCGCGCGTACGGACGGCACGCCGGGCGGCCCCTCGCCGGCGAGCACCACGACGGGCACGAGTGCCGCCAGCTCCCGCAGCGTGTCGGGGGAGACGGTGCCGCCGAAGACGGCGAGCCCGTCGACCCGGCGGGCCATCTCCACGACCTGGGCGTCGGAGTCGTCCCGCAGGTGGGTGCAGAGGATGTGGACGCTGGTGCGGGTGTGCACCGCCTCGGCCTCGAAGCCCTGGATGAGCTCCGAGAAGTACGGGCCGGACAGCCCGGGGAACACCAGGCCGACCGCGCCGTGCCGGCCGGCGGCGAGGGCCCGGCCGAGGTGGTCGGGGCGGTAGCCGTGCTCCTCGATGGCCCGCTGCACCCGCCGCCGGGTCTCCTCGGACACCTGACCGACCCCGTTGGACACCCGGGAGACGGTGGCGACCGACACCCCGGCCAGCCGGGCGATCTCCCGGACCGTCAGCCGATCGCTGCCCATGGACTCCCTCGCTCCGTCGTGCGTCCTCGGTAACCGGTTTCTGAAACCGGTTACCGAGCACCATAGGCAAACACCGATGACTCCACAACCCGGGCCGGCCCGGCTCCATGGCAGACGCTCCACCGCGATGGGCGCCGTCCACAGCCCGGCGGTCGTCCACAGGACCGGCCGGTGGCCGGTTGCGCCGTGCCGCGCCGGTCGGCACGGTCACCGGCATGGACGAGGTGCTGCGGGACCTGGCGCGGCGCGGCGGCGGGCTGGTCACCAGGGCGATGGCGACACAGGTGGTGCCCCCGTGGACCCTTCAGCACGCGTGCTGCGGGTGCTGCCCGAGGTGTTCGCCGAAGCCCGCCTGCTGAGCGAGGAGGCGGATCGGGGTACCCTGCCCGCCCTCGGTCGCCTGCACCCCGCCCTCGGCCAGCGGGCGGTCTGCGCCTGGGCCGGCGGGCGGGCCGCGCTCAGCCACCTCAGCGCGTTGCACGTGTGGGGCCTGCACCGGCAGCGGGCCGGCGCTGTCCTGCACCTGAGCGCACCGGATTGCACCGCAGCCGGCCACCGAACGGGTGCCGCCGAGACGCGCAGCGGGCCGGGGAGGAACGATCAGTCCTCCCCGGACCGGTGAACGCGCCGGACGGGCTACAGCCCGAACCGCGCCTGGTGGATCTGGTGCTGCACACCGCGGACGAAGAGCCGCAGCTCGCCGCCGTAGACGACCGCCGCCGGCACCGACCGCGCCCCGGCGGGGCCGGGCACCGTGGTCCAGCCGGTCCAGTCGCCCGTGGTGAGGTTGTAGCGGTTGGTCCGCACGGTGTTGCCTGCGCCCTGGGTGAACAGGTGCAGGTCGCCGCCGTAGATGGTGGTGGCGGGTGCGGACTTGGCTCCGGCGGTGCCGGGGATGGTGGTCCAGCCGGTCCAGTCGTTGGTGGTGGGGTTGTAGCGGTTGGTGCGGATGGTGTTGCCTGCGCCTTGGGTGAACAGGTGCAGGTCGCCGCCGTAGATGGTGGTGGCGGGTGCGGATTTCGCTCCGGCGGTGCCGGGGACGGTGGTCCAGCCGGCCCAGGTGTCGGTGGAGGTGTTGTAGCGGTTGGTGCGGATGGTGTTGCCTGCGCCTTGGGTGAACAGGTGCAGGCTGCCGCCGTAGATGGTGGTGGCGGGTGCGGATTTCGCTCCGGCGGTGCCGGGGACGGTGGTCCAGCCGGCCCAGGTGTCGGTGGAGGTGTTGTAGCGGTTGGTGCGCACGGTGCCGCCCGCGCCTTGGGCGAACAGGTGCAGGTCGCCGCCGTAGATGGTGGCGGCGGGCGCGGACCTGGCCCCGGCGGTGCCGGGCACCGTCGCCCAACCCGACCAGGTGTCGGTGGTGAGGTTGTAGCGGTCGACCCGGACGGCGTCGCCCGCCCCCCGGGTGAACAGGTGCAGGTCGCCGCCGTAGACGGTGGCGGCGGGCCCCGACTTCGCCCCGGAGTCGCCGGGGACCGGGGTCCAGCCGGAGGCCGGCGGGAGCTGCGGCCGGCCCCAGTTCTGCGCCGGGGCCGCCGAGGCCGGCGCCGCGACCAGCGCGGTGGCCCCCACGACGAACACCAGCAGGCGGCTCAGCGTTCTCGCTGGATGAGTCAGATGCACATGGGCTCCTTCGTGGACGATGGTTGCTGGACGATACCCGCCCCGGCGGGACCGTCGGGTGCCCCGGACGGTGCTCCCGGACGACGCCCTGCGCGGGTGTGACGCCCCGCGCCGCCCTCAGGTTTCACCCGGCGCGCAGACCGTCGGGCTTTCCCGAGGCGTGCCGGCGACCAGCCGTCACGAGCCGTGCCAGGAGCGCCACAGGGAGGCGTACACGCCGTCGGCGGCGACCAGCTCGTCGTGGCCGCCGATCTCGGTGATCCGCCCGTCCTCCAGCACCGCCACCCGGTCGGCGTCGTGCGCGGTGTTGAGCCGGTGCGCGATGGCGATGACGGTCCGCCCGGCGAGCACCGCCGCGAGCGCCCGTTCGGTGCGCCGGGCGGTCGTCGGGTCCAGTGCCGCGGTCGCCTCGTCGAGGATCAGCGTGTCCGGGTCGGCCAGCACCAGCCGGGCCAGCGCCAACTGCTGGGCCTCCGCCGCGCCGAGGCCCCGGGCGCCGTCGCCGAGCTGCGTGTCGAGGCCGTCGGGCAGGTCGGCGTGCCAGTCCGCGCCGACCGTGTCCAGGGCCGCGAGCATGCGTTCGTCGGTGGCGTCCGGCGCGGCGAACGCGAGGTTGTCGCGCAGCGAGCCGATGAAGACGTGGTGCTCCTGCGTGACGAGCGCGATCCGGCGACGCCGCTCGGCCGGGTCGAGATCGGTGACCGCGACGCCGCCGAGGCTCACCACCCCCTCCTGCGGGGCGTCGATCCCGGCGAGCAGCCGGGCCAGGGTGGACTTCCCCGCACCCGAGGGGCCGACGACGGCGAGGCGTTCCCCCGGCTCGACCGCCAGGTCGATGCCGTGCAGCACCTCGTGACCCTCGGCGTACGAGAACCGCGCGCCCCGCACCACCAGCCGCCGCCCGTGCGGCGCGTCGGCCCGCCCGCGCGGCTCCGGCGGCACCAGCCCCACCCCGAGGACCCGGGCGAGCGAGGCGATGCCGCGCTGCGCCTGCTCGACCCACTGCAACAGCCGGTCCAGCGGGTCGATCGCCTGCTGGAGGTAGAGCGCCGCGGCGACCACCTCGCCGAGGCTGACCATGCCGCGCGACAGGAAGACCCCGCCGACACAGAGGACGGCGGCGATCGGCAGCGCGTAGCTGCCCTCCACCCCGGGGAAGAACACCGACCGCAGCGCGAGCGTGGCCCGCCGCGCCGCCCACACACCGGCGACCCGCCCGGTGCCGTACGCGACGCGATCGGCGCCCAGCCGCAGCGCCTCGATCGTGCGCGCGCCCTCCGCCGTGGTGGTCAGCGCCTCGGTCAGCTCGGCCGTCGCCGCCCCCTCGGCGAGGTAGGCGGGCCCGGCCCGGCGCAGGTACCAGCGGGTCACCACCCAGATGGACGGCAGCCCGGCCAGCGCGACGAGCCCGAGCAGTGGATCCAGCAGGAACACCGCCGCGAAGAGCAGCAGCAGGTGCGTCCCGGCGATGACGACCGTCGGCACGACCTCGCGCACGGTGGTGCCGACCGTCGTCACGTCGACCGAACTGCGGGTGGCCAGGTCACCGGTGCCGGCGCGCTCGACCACGGACACGGGCAGGGCGAGCATCCGGGTGACGAACTCCTCGCGCAGCCGGGCGACGGCCCGCTCGCCGAACCGGTGCCCGGCGTACTGCGCGTAGCGGGAGAGCAGCCCCTGGGCCAGCACGCAGGCGGCGATGGCCACCGCCAGCCGGTCCACGGCGGCGACGCCCGCCCCGGCGGAGACCTCGTCGACGATCCGGCCGAGCAGCCACGGCGCGCCGAGCCCGGCGACCGTCGCGGCGACGTGCAGCGCCAGCACGACGGCCACGGCCCGGCGGTCCCGCGCGATCAGGTCGAGGGCGGCCGTGCGTACGGCGGCCCGGCCCGCCACCGGAAGCTTCGTCACCGCCGCGCCCGCCCGGCGTCGACGGTCTCGTCGCCGGCGGCCCGGCCCCCGACGGCTGTGCCCTCGACCGCTGTGCCCTCGGCCGTCCGGCCCTCGGCGGACTCGCCGTGCTCGCCGTCGGCGGTGCCCTCGGTGCGGGCGACCAGCGCGCGGTAGCCCGGGTCGCGGGCGAGCAGGTCGGCGTGGGTGCCGGCGGCGACGACCCGGCCGGCGCTCAGGTGCGCGACCGTGTCGGCGTGCCCGAGCAGCAGCGGCGACGTGGCCAGCACGATCGTGGTGCGCCCGGCCCGCGCATCGCGCAGGCGCTGCGCGATGCGCGCCTCGGTGTGGGCGTCCACGGCGGACGTCGGGTCGACGAGGATCAGCACCTCCGGCTCGGCCAGCAGGGCCCGGGCGAGGCGCACCCGCTGCCGCTGGCCGCCGGAGAGCGTCCGGGCCCGGGCCCCGATCGGGGTGTCGAGGCCGTCGGGCAGCGCGTCGGCCACGTCCTGCGCCGACGCGGCGTGCAGCGCGGCCCAGACGTCGGCGTCGTCGCCGGCTGCCTCGGCGCGGGCAGGTCCGGTGCCGGCCGCGTTGTCGCCGGCCGTGGCGGGGCGCGCGTGGCCGCCCGCCGCCCGGCCGCGCAGGAGCTCCCGCAGGGTGCCCGCGAAGAGGTGGCTGTCGTGGTCGGCGACCAGGATCCGGGCGCGCACGTCGTCGAGGTCGACCCCGGCCAGCGGCACGTCGCCCCAGGTCACGTCGCTGGCGACGTACCGGCCGAGCCGGTCGGCCAGGGCGACGGCCTCGGCCGGGTCGTCGGCGGCGACGCCCACCAGCCGGCCCGGCGGCACCACCAGCCCGGTGGCCGGGTCGCGCAGCTCGGCCGGCTGCCGCGGCGCGGTCGCGGTCACCGGCCCGCCCGCCGGATCGGGGGTCAGCCGCAGCAGGCCGACGATGCGGCGGGCCGCGACGCGCCCCTGGATGAGCATGTAGCCGCCCTCCAGCAGGAACCAGACCGGCACGACGAGGACGGCCGTGTAGCCGTAGACGGCGACGAGCTGCCCGATGGTGATGTCGCCGTTCGCCGCCGTCCGCGCGGCGAGCCAGACCACGGCCGCCAGGAAGAGCCCCGGCATGGTGAGCGTCAGCGCGTCGATCCAGCTGGCCACCGCGCCCACCCGGTAGCCCTCGCCCCGCAGGGCCCGGGAGCGGGCCGCGTACCGGCGGGCGAACAGGTGGCGGCCGCCGACCCCGGCGAGCACCCGCAGGCCGGCGACGATGTCGTCGGCCCGCGTGGTCAGCTCGCCCTGCTGCTGCCGGTAGGCCGACTCCGCGCGTTCGAGGCGGCGCAGCAGCGGCCCGACGGACACCGCGATCGCCGGCACGCCCAGCAGCACCAGCGCGGCGAGCGGCGGGTCCACCGACCAGAGCAGCACGGCGACGACCCCGTACGCGATGACGGCGCCCACCCCGGGGCCGCTGAGCGTCAGCACGTGCGAGGTGCGCACGATGTCGTACCCGCCGACGGTGGCGACGTCGCCCGCGGCCAGCCGGCGGGGGAGCACCGCGCCGATGCGGGAGAGCGCCCGCAGCAGCACCTCGGCGGAGCGGGCGCTGGCGTCCTCCCGGATGAACGTCATCGTGCGGTGCCGCATGATGCCCAGCCACGCCAGCGCGAACCCGGCCGCCACGATCGCGGCGACCCACCACAGCAGCGCCCGCCCGTCGCCCTCGCGCAGGCCGTCGTCGATGGCGCGGGCGACCAGGTAGGGGCGGACCGACAGCCCGACCATCCACGCCGTGCCGAACACGCTGCCGCGCAGCACCCGCCACGGCTGGCAGCGGATCAGCCACCAGATGTAGCGCAGCGGCCCCGACGTGTCGGGGACACCGGGCTCGGGATGGGGGATCCGCGGAGGCACCGACCCAGGCTATCGACCGCTCTGCCCGATTACCGCCCCGTTTCAGGCCCCTGCCGGATGACCTCGATCATGCCGGCGGGCGGCCCGTCGCGTCCGGCCCGGGTGCCGCCGGCGGGGCCCGAGGGCTCCCGCCGGCGGCGACGGCCGGTCAGCCGACCCCGGCGTGGCGGGTCGGCGGGCGCGTCACAGCACGGCGCACGGGGTGCCGTTGAGGACGAACGCGGTGGGCCAGACGTTCGGGCCGCTGTACGCGCCCACGAAGCCGGCGCTCGTGCTGCCCCCGCCGCCGGCGATCTTCGAGTTGTCGGCGGTGTTGGTGACCGTCACGGTCCGGCCGCTCTGCGCCCAGTTGGCGCTCCAGCCGCTGTCCACCCGCTGCCAGGTGGTCGGCCAGGTGAACGTGAGCGTCCAGCCGTCGATCAGGTTCGCGCCGTTGTTGACGATGTCGAGGCTGCCGACGTATCCGTTGCCCCAGTTGGTGGTGTCGCGCAGGCGCACGCCGCACGTGCTCTCCGCCGGGCCGGCGGTGGTGAAGGTCACCGGCGGCGACGACCAGGAGAGCCGGCCCGCGCCGTCGCGGGCCAGCACGTTGAGGGTGTACCGGGTGCCCGGCACGAGGTTGCCGACCGCGAGCGAGGTGGCGGTGGTCTCGCCGAGCTGCTCGCTGACCGTGCCGTTCTGCCGGTACACCTCGTACTTGAGGGGACCGCCGGCCGCCGGGGGCAGCGCGGGCCAGGAGACCGTCGCGCCCCGGTCGGTGACGTCGGCGACGGTGGGCTGCGCGGGTGCGCCCGGCGCCCCGGTGACCACCGCGTCCGGGCGCAGCACCAGCGTGGTCAGCGAGTACGGCGGCAGGGTGCGGCTGGTCGCGCTGCCGGACTGGCTGGTGGCGATGGCGGTCGCGCCGTTGGTGAGGGTGTGCACGGTCGGCGCGGCGGCGGACGGGGCGAACCCGGCGTAGTCGATGGTGACCGGGCGGGCGTTGTCCGGGTCCTTGTTGACCAGCATGACCGCGAGGTCACCGTTGGGCCGGCGCACGGCGTGCGCGGTGACCAGCGCCTCGTCGGTGCCGGCCCGGACGAACTGGCCGCCGGCCCCGGCGAGCAGGTTCATCATGGACAGCCCGTGGTACGGGGCGAACGGCGTGTTCAGCGGCGGCTCGCACACGGTGCCGTCGGAGGTGCAGGTGCCGCTGGAGAGCAGCCCGAAGTCGCCGTAGTCGGTGTGGCCGGCCACCTGCGACACCTTGTCGATGCCGTTGTGCACGTTCCACCACTGGACGGTGAACACCCCGTTCTCCAGCAGGTCGCTGTACGCGTCGGCGAGGAACAGCGCGCCGGGCTGGGTGTTGCGGCCGGTGTCGACGTTCAGCTCGGTGAAGCTGATGCCGATGCGGGCGGCGTTCGGCCCCGCGTACCGGGCGATCTGCTGGCGCAGCAGGTGGGCCGCCTCGTCGATGTGGGCGGTGCGCTGCAGGGACTCGGCGGCGCTGCCGCCCGGGTACCAGTGCACGTCCACGAAGTCGACCTTCGGCCCGGCGATCGACAGCACCGCCTGGTTCCACGGGCCGGGGTCGCTGCCGGCGGTGATCCCGTCGGGCCAGTTGCCCGGCATGGTCAGCACCGCGCCGACCTTGATGGTCGGGTCGACGTCCTTCATCGCCTCGGCGTAGTCGACGACCAGGTTCGCGTAGTAGGTCGCGCTCTTGTCCGGGTGGTCGTCGGCCTCCCAGGCCGAGCCGTAGAGGCCGTTGCCGTAGTTCTCGTTGCCGATCGTCCAGTACTTCGCGCCGTACTTCTTGGTGACGTTGGCGTAGCGCACCCAGTCGGCGGCCTCGGCGGGGGTGCCGGTGCCGTAGTTCGCGATGATCATCGGCTGGGCGCCGACCCGCCTCGCCCCGGCCATGAAGGTGTCGAAGTCGGTGTTCGGGGCCACGTACCCGCCGGGCGCGGTGTGGTCCTTCCAGTGGTAGATGTCGGCGTACGAGCCGCCCGGGTAGCGCAGCATCTGGACGCCGGCCGCGCGCAGCAGGTCCGACGTCTCGTTCGTGCCCAGGTTCGAGTCCCAGATCGCCTGGTTGACGCCCAGCGCGGTGTTCGGCACGCCGGCCAGCCCCGCCTTGGCGTTGACGGTGACGACGACCGGGTCGGCGGCCGCGCCGACGGCCGGGGGAGTGATCGCGGCGAGGGCCCCGGTGGCGAGCAGCGCGCTCGCCGCGAGGGCCGTCCACCGGCGTCGGCCGGGCCGGCGCGGCGGCGGGGTGTGGCGTGGATACCCGTACGTGCTCGGGTTGTTCATGCTGTTCCTTCTTGACCACGGGCAGAGCGCCGCCGGGTCGGCGGGCGGCTCTGGACGGACTGATCTGGCGTTGGTCGCAGATGTCGCCGTCCCCCGGGAGGCCGCGCCGGCCACCGGTTGCCCATTGGACGACGGTCAGCCCCGCGCGCGGCTGGTCATCGACGCACAAGAATCTCACGCCCGTGCCCGGATGCTCAAGGCGGTCGTCCGGCCCGGCGGGCCGCGGGCCGGTGGGGTCGCCGTCAGTCGCGGTGGGCCGGCGGGCCGGCGGGGTCCGCCTCGGCGAGCGCGGTGCGGATCGTGTCGAGCAGCGGGCCGTCCGGGTGGTCGATCCAGTGCTGGATGGCTACCCGCAGCGCCGCGAGGAAGCTCGCGGCCAGGACCCGGGACCGCAGCGCGGCGTGCGGGCCGGTGAGCCGGGACGCCAGTTCCGCGGCCACCTCCCGCTCGACCGTCGTGTACGCCGCCAGGTGGTGGGCGAGCAGGCTCGGGTGCGCCCGCAGCTGCCGGCGGTGCGCCAGCCAGGCCGGGTCGGGGTCGCCGTACACCTCGGCGGTGAGGCGCTCGGCCGCCCGGCTCAGCACCGTCCACGGCCGCTCGCCGGGCGCCTGGTCGCGGATCAGCTCCCGCATCCGGCGCAGCCGCACGGTGTCGCCGTGGAAGAACGCCTCCTCCTTGCTGGAGAAGTAGTTGGAGAAGGTGCGGCGGGAGACGTTGGCGGCGTCGGCGATCGCCTCGACGGTCACCCGGTCGGGCCCCTGGGTGGCGGCGAGGCGCAGGGCGGCCTCGTGCAGGGCGAGGCGGGTGGCCGCCTTCTTGCGCTCGCGCAGCCCGGTGACCTGGTCCATGGGCGTCACGATACGTGGCCGGTGATCTACTTCTCAACGCGCAAACTTGCCCAGTGGGCACGTTCGGAGGATAGTTGCTTGCAGCAACCATCACTGTGGGGAGGGCGGCGTGGAGACCACCCGGGAGCTGGGCGCGCGGCTGTACGACCTGCTCAAGAGCGTGCGGCTGATCAAGCAACGGCGCGCCGACGACCGGCCGTCCGTGCCGCTCGGGCTGGTCGGCATGCTTACCCAGATCGAGCAGCTCGCCGCCGGGGCCCACGCCCGGGAGCTGGCCGAACACACCGGGCTCGACCCGTCCACCGTCAGCCGCGCCGTCGCCTCGCTCGTCGCGCACGGCCTGGTCGAGCGGCGGGCCGATCCCACCGACCGGCGGGCCAGCTGCCTGGCCGTCACCCCCGCCGGCCGGGCGGCCCTCGCGGACGCCTACGGCTGGTACGGCGAACTGCTCGACCGGGCGCTCGCCGACTGGACCCCCGACGAGGTGGCGGCACTGTGCTCGGCGCTGGGCCGGTTCACCCGCGACCTCGGGTCCGCCCTCGGCGGCAGAGTCGACCCCGCGTCCGCCCCCGGCGGCGAAACCAACCTCGGGTCCGCCCCCGGCGGCGAGGCCGACCTCGGGTCCGCCCCCGCAGACAACGACAACCTGGAGGCCGCGCGATGAGCGCACCCACCACGACGGCCGAAGCCGCGCCGATGACCCATCGGCAGACCCTCGAAGCGCTCAGCGGCCTGCTGCTGGTGCTCTTCGTCGCCATGCTCAGCAGCACCGTCGTGTCGACGGCGCTGCCGAAGATCATCGGGGCGCTGGACGGCTCGCAGACCCAGTACACCTGGGTGGTCACCGCCACCCTGCTCACCGCGACGGCCACCACCCCGATCTGGGGCAAGCTGGCGGACCTGTTCAACAAGAAGACGCTGGTGCAGGTCGCCATCGTCGTCTTCCTCGCCGGCTCCGTGGTCGCCGGCTTCTCCCAGACCGCCGGTCAGCTCATCGCCGCCCGCGCGTTCCAGGGCATCGGCGTCGGCGGCCTCCAGGCCCTCGTCCAGGTCGCCATCGCGGCGATGATCCCGCCGCGCGAGCGCGGCCGCTACAACGGCTACCTCGGCGGCGTCATGGCCGTCGCGACGGTCGGCGGCCCCCTGCTCGGCGGCCTCATCGTCGACACGTCCTGGCTGGGCTGGCGTTGGTGCTTCTTCGTCGGGGTGCCCGTCGCCCTGGTCGCGCTCGTCCTGCTCCAGCTCACCCTGCGCCTGCCCACCGTCCGCCGCGACAACGTCAAGATCGACTATCTGGGCGCGGCCCTGATCGCCGCCGGCGTCAGCGTGCTGCTGATCTGGATCTCGTTCGTCGACGACTCGTTCGCCTGGCTGTCCTGGCAGACCGCCGCGATGGTCGGCGGCGCGGTGCTCCTGCTGGCCCTGGCCACCTGGGTCGAGTCCCGGGCCGCCGAGCCGGTCGTCCCGCTCGGCATCGTCCGCGAGCGCACCACCGCCCTGGCCATCCTCGGCAGCCTCGCCGTCGGCATGGCCATGTTCGGCGGCGCCGTCTTCCTCGGCCAGTACTTCCAGATCGGGCGCGGCTACAGCCCCACCGAGGCCGGCCTGCTCACCATCCCGATGATGGCCGGCGTCCTCGGCTCGTCGATCATCGCCGGCCGGATGATCACCAGGACCGGGCGGATCAAGCCCTACATCGTCGTCGGCGCGATCCTCCTCGTCGCCGGGTTCGCCCTGCTCGGCACCATCGACCACGAGACATCGCTCGTCCTGGTCGGCGTGGCCATGTTCGTCGTCGGCACCGGCGTCGGCATGACCATGCAGAACCTCGTGCTCGCGGTCCAGAACACCGTGTCGCTGCGCGACATCGGCGCGGCCAGCTCCACCGTCGCGTTCTTCCGTTCTCTCGGCGGCACCATCGGGGTCTCCGTGCTCGGCGCGGTCCTCGCCCGCCGGGTCAGCGACCGGATCACCCACGACCTCGCCGCCGCAGGCATCCCCGTCTCCGGCAGCTCCGGCGGCGGCAGCCTCAACCTCGACGTCCTGCCCGCGCCCGTGCGCGAGATCGTCCGGGCCGCGTACGGCGACGCCACCGGGCACATCTTCCTGATCTCCGCGGCCATCGCGGTCGTCGGCGTCGTCGCGGCCCTCCTGCTCCGGCCGGTCACCCTGCGCACCAGCCTCGACCTGCCCGACCCGGCCAGGTCGGCCGCCGTGGCCGCCGACGCCGTCGATGGCGCGCCCGCCCTCGACCAGGTGGCCGTCGACGCCGGTCGCGGGAGCCGACCGCCCGCCCGCAGGGCCTGACCCGCCCCGGTGCCGGGGCCACCGTCGCCGCCCGGTGACGGTGGCCCCGCCTGCCGTGCGGGCTGGTTGCGGCATGTCGTCCGGGCCGGTCGCCGCCCGTTGTCCGGGCCGGTCGCCGCCCGTTGTCCGGGCCGGTCGCCGCCTGCTGTCCGAGCCGGCGTCGGCGCGGCGGGCGGGTCGGAGTCAGCGTCAGCGTCAGCGTCAGCGTCAGCGTGGCGACGCGTACGCCAGCGGCAGCGGGGCCGGCTGCCCCTCCCACGTGCCCGTCAGCCGGGCGCCGGGCAGGTCGGGATCGTCGCCGACCCGCCGCAGGATGGCCAGCTCCACGGAGCCGGCGAGGATCCGGCTCGGATCCCCGTCGTCGACCTGGTCGACCGCGTCGATCCCCGGAGCACCGGCCAGGCCCGCCCCGTCGACCGCGATCCCCATGCTCGGCGCCCGCTCCTCGCGCCGACCGTCCACCTCGAAGTACTCCTGCGACTGGCCGGTGCCGGCGAGGATCGCCCCGGCCAGGGCCGCCGCGTAGACGGGGTCGCCGCAGGCGTCGTACACCCAGCGTGGCCCCAGCACCGAGTGCTCGCAGGTGCCGACGAGCCACGCGTCGGCCCCGCCCAGCGGCGCGCCCCGGTAGGTCAGCGGCACCTGGTGCACCGGCCCGTTGCCGGCCCGCACCAGCAGCGTCTCGATCCCCACCTCCCCGGCGGGGTCGTCGAAGCGGTACGCCGCGACGCGCTCGACGCCGGCGGCGGCGTCTCCCAGGAACCACGGACGACGGGGCAGCCAGGCCGACAACAGTTCGAGCTTCGTGGGGCGGATCTCCGCCCGGTGCAGCAGCGCCATCACCGGATCATAGGGACCCCGCCCGGAGCCAGGCCGCCGCGTGTCCCGCCCGGTCGGCGGGTGCCCGCGCGGTCGGCGCATGCCTCGCGCGGTCGGCGTGCGCCTTGCCCGGCCGCCGTGTGCCTCGCGGGGTCGGCGTGTGCCTCGCAGGGTCGGGCGGGCACCCGTCCCGCGTCGACCCCGGTCAGGCCGGCGCGCGGGGCGTGCACGTGCGCGGCGGCGGCTCGCCGGTGTACCGCAGCTCGGCGCAGTACCGCAGCGCGCGGGCGGGGGAGAGGGTCCACTCGTACCGGGCGGCCTGGTAGCCCATGTAGGTGATGCGCCCGCAGCACCGGAAATCCCGGTCCCCGTCGCGCAGGTCGTAGGTCCGCGGCACCCCGTCGACCTCCAGCTCGACCCGCAGCCGGTAGTCGGACACGCCGCTCGGGAACGGGTCGACGGGGCCGCCCGACTCGTCGAGCCCGTCGAGCTCGACCGGGACCTCCAGGGTCTGCCCGGCGGCGAGGGGGTGCGGCATTTCGCCGCCGCGCCACCGGCCGGGCGGGGACGCGGCGGGGGAGGCGACGCCGTCGCGGCAGGCCAGCTCGACCCACGGCCCCTGCTCCCGGGGGCGGTCCACCCGCGCGACCGGCACTGCCCGGACCGTGGCGACCTGCACGTCCACGCTGCGCCGGGCACGCAGCGTCAGCGTGTGGACGGGCTCGGGGCCGACCGGTACGCCACCGTTGTCCCGCGCCCACGCCGCGAACCGGCCGCAGTCGTGCACCCACTCCGGTGGGCTGACCCGCGCCCGCGCCTCCGGCACCTCGAACGTCAGCTCGGTGCTGTACGCGGTGCCGGAGAGCGTGGCGGCCAGTTCGACGGCCCCGGCCGGGCCTGCGGAGGCGGCCGGCCGCCTGCCCGCGCCCGCCCGATCCGGCGGAGCGCCGCCGGTGGCCGTGGTGCGGCCCGGCTCGACCCGGTCGCCGCCGCCGTCGTTGCCCGAGCGCAGCGCGTAGACCGCGGCGAAGGCCAGCACCGCCGGCAGCACCCCGATGGCGACGACCCGGAGCAGCCGTCGACCGGCGCTCACGACCGGCCCTCGAAGGGCCCGGGACCGTCGGCCCCCCAGCCGCCCGTGATCTTCGCGTAGTACCGCTCCTGGTAGTGGCGGGCGAGGCTGGTGCTGCGGAACGGCCGGCCGTCGTCGTCGACGGTGAGCACCCGCCGTTCGCCGCCGAGGTCGACGTCCAGCTCGATGACCCACTCGCAGTACGACCGGTCCGTCTGCGCCTGCACGTCCACGGTGAGCGGCTCGCCCGGCGACAGCGTCAGCGAGTGCCCGTCCACGTAGGCCGCACCGAGTTCGAGCTTCTCCGTGACGACCCGCGCGATGCTGTCCGGCTCGTCCAGGTCGAAGCCGATCTTCAGCGGCTCGCCGCCGCCCTGGCTGCCCTCGTACACGTACGCGCCGGACAACGGCGCGGAGCGCCGCTGCACCCGGGCCCGGATCTGGGTCACGAACACCGGGCCGGTCCACTGGCCGACCACCGACAGCCGGATCCGGGTGAACAGCCGGTACGGGTGCCGCGGGCCGCCCGGGTACACGGTGTCGACGGCGTCGCCGGTGGCGGCCAGGTCGGCCACGGTGGTCGGCGTCCTCGGCAGGTCGAGCAGGCGGTGCCGCTGCTCGCCGGTCAGCGGCCCCGGGAACAGGCAGACGGAGGCGTCGTCGGAGCGGTCGTAGTAGTAGGCGTTGACGGACAGGGGCGGCTTCTGCTGCGCGGCCGACTGCTTCGCCGCCTCGACGGCCCGGTCGTCGCGCACCGCTTGGTCGGAGGAGGTGAGCCGGCTGGCCACCTCGGCGACCACCGCGCCGACGACCGCGCTCGCCAGGCCGCCGCCGGCCGCCCACAGCACGGCACGCCGGGAGAACTGGGCCGGCGGCCCGCCGCTCTGCTCCGTGGCGTGCTCCGGCGTGGCCTCGGGCACCGTCCGGCCGCTCCCGGGGGCCGCCCGCCCTGCCCCGGGCGCCGGTGTCGGCGGCGGCTGCGGCGTGCTGGCCGGGCCGGGCTCCCGGCTGCCCGTCGGCGTGCCCGTCGGCGTGCCGTGCGGCGTGTCCGTCGGCCGTGGCACCCGTGGCCTGCGACGGCCCCGCCTTCCTCCGGATCCGGAAGATGACACGCGAATCCCCCCGAAGCGCGATATCGACGAGAACTCATCGTAATAACCGGGACAACCCCACCCCCCACGCCGCCCACCGGCACGCGCGCCGACCGCGCCGACGACGGTGATCAAGAGGTTTGCGTCAAGTTTGATCTTCGGCCTGACACAAACCTCTTGATCACCGGGGCGGGGTGGGGCGGGGCGGGGGCGGGGGTGGGGGTGGGTGGGTCAGGTGGGGGTGGGGGTGTTGAGGTAGTGCAGGACGGCGGCGACGCGGCGGTCCGTGCGGTCGGTGGGTGCGAGGTCGAGCTTGGCGAAGATGCTGCGGATGTGCTTGTGCACGGCCCCGTCGGTGACGAAGAGCCGCTCCGCGATGGCCGCGTTGCCCAGCCCTTCGGCCATCAGCGCCAGCACGTCGCGTTCGCGGGGGCTGAGCCGGTCCAGCCGGGTGTCGGGCCGGCTGCGGACCAGCAACTGGGCGACCACGTCCGGGTCGATGGCCGTGCCGCCGCCGGCCACCCGGCGCAGGGCGACCAGGAACTCCTCCACCCGGCCCACCCGCTCCTTGAGCAGGTAGCCGAGCCCGGCGCCGCCCCGGGCGAGCAGGTCGGTGGCGAACGCCTGCTCGACGTACGCGGAGAGCACCAGGACGGCGAGGCCGGGCTGGCGGCGGCGGGCCTCGACGGCGGCGACGATCCCCTCGTCGGTGTGGGTGGGCGGCATCCGCACGTCGACGATCGCCACGTCGGGGCAGTGCGCATCGACGGCGGCCAGGAACGTGGTCGGGTTGTCGGCGGTGGCGACGACGTCCAGCGACTCGGCGCGCAGCAGCAGCGCCAGGCCCTCGCGCAGCAGCGCGTCGTCCTCGGCGATTACGATCCGCACGGCAGGTCCACCTCCACAGTGGTCGGACCGCCCGACGGGCTGGTCAGGGTCAGCGTCCCGTCGTGCGCCTCGGCGCGCCGCCGGATGCCGGACAGTCCCGACCCGGCGCGCTCGTCCGCGCCGCCGCGACCGTCGTCGACGATCGTCACGCGCAGCCGGTCGCCGGCGCGGCGCACGGTCACCGTGGCCCGTCGCGCCCCGCTGTGCCGGGCGACGTTGGTCAGCGCCTCGGCGGCCACGAAGTATGCGGTGGCCTCCACCGACGCGGCGCACCGGCCGGGCACGTCCGCGTCGACGCGGGCCGGAACGGGGCAGGTGGCGGCCAGCGACAGCAGCGCGTCGGGCAGGCTGCGGTCGGTGAGCACGGGCGGCAGGATGCCGCGGACGACCGCGCGCAGCTCGGCGAGGGCGTCCTCGGCGGCCCGCTGCGCCCGCTCCAGGAGCGCGTCGGCGTCGGCCGGGTCGCGGGCCACCGCCCGGCGTGCCGCGCCGAGCAGCACGGTGACGCCGACGATGCGGTTCTGCGTACCGTCGTGCAGGGCCCGCTCGATGCGCCGCAGCTCGGCGGCGTGGGCGTCGAGCGCGGCGGCCCGCGTCGCGGTCAGCTCGGCGACCCGCAGCACCAGGTCGGCGCCCGGGGCGGGCGGGAGCAGCCGGCGGCCGGGCAGCTCCTGGAGGCGGGCCAGGGCGGGCGTGGCGTAGCCGACGAGGGCCAGCCAGCCGAGGCTGAACAGGCCGACCCCGAGCGCCCCGGCGGTGTCGGTCACGACGGGGAAGCCCAGCGCCGAGGTCGCCTCGCCGGCCGGGAGCAGCCGCCACCACAGCGGGAACGTGCCGTCGCGCAGCACGTTGATCGGCAGTGTCAGGCCGAGCAGGCCGAGGAACAGCCCCAGGGTGGCGTGCGTGACCAGCCAGCGCGCCTCCCGCCGTACGGTCGGGTCGGCCACGGCGGACCGCAGGGTCTGCGGGGCCGGCAGCCCGGCGGCGATGTCCGGGCCGGTGCGGGACAGCCGGTCGCGTTCCCGGTCGGCGACCAGGCGCAGCGCCCGCAGCGCGTACGGCACCGCCGGCAGGCCGACGCCGACCAGGCAGGTCAGCGCCGTGACCGTCAGCAGGGCCAGGGCGGACAGGGCCAGGACGGCGGTGCCGAGCCCGCCGACGAGGCGCTCCAACGCGTCGAGGCTGACGCGGACCCGGGCGGCCGGCACCCACCGGCGGGCGGCAGCCGCGCCGGGTCGATCGTGCTCGTCCGATGCCATCGCCGCCTCCTCCCCACAGGACAGCAGCGACAGTAGGGCACCGGGGTGTTCGAAGGTGCCGGCGTCGAGCACCCGGCACAGCGAGAACGCGTGCGGAACCTTCTCCTCCTGGTAGACCCACCGACCCTGTTGCTGGTCCGTGAAGGAGGAACCATGCCCGCTGGATCCCCGGGGTCGTCCGGGCCGCGCGCGGCACTGTCGCAGTTGGAGTCGTCGCCGGTGGTGCAGGCGTGGGAGCTGGGCATCCGGCTGCGCCAGCGCCGCGAGGAGGTCGGCTTCACCGCGGCGGCGGCCGGTCGCGCCATCGGCATCATCCAGGCGTACGTCTCCGGGGTGGAGTCGGGCCGGGTCACCCGCCCGCCGGCTGGGGGGATGATCGAGGCGTACGAGTTCGAGCCCGACGATGCGGCCGAGCTGGAGCAGCTCCGGGCCGGCGCGGAGCACATCCGCAGCTTCCACCCGGAGGCGATCCACGGCCTGTTGCAGACCGAGGAGTACGCCCGCGCGGTGATCCGGGGCGGCACCACCACGATCCGGCTGACCGAGGTCGAGCGGCGGGTGGCCGTGCGGATGGCCCGGCAGGCACGCCTCGACGGCGCGCACCCGCTGCGGGTGTCCGCCCTGCTCAGCGAGGGCGCGCTGCGCCAGCAGGTCGGCGGCCCGCAGGTGATGCGCCGTTAGCTCGACCACCTCGTCCGGCTGGCCACCGAGCGGCCCGAGCAGGTCGAGGTGCGGGTGCTGCCGTTCAGCGCCGGGGCGCACCCCGCGTTCGGCGGGCCGTTCCAGGTCCTGTCGTTTCCCTCGCCCCGGCTGCCCGACCTGGTCTGGCAGGAGATCCTGACCTCCATCGACATCATCGACCAGTCCGTGCGGGTGACCGACTACATCGTCACCTTCGCCGAGACCCGGGAACTCGCGTTAGGGTCGGACGAGTCGGTCGACCTGATCCGCCGCATCGCCAAGGAGATGACGTGACCGCCCGTCGTCGTGACTGGTGCAAGTCGTCCCGCAGCTCCAGCAACGCCAACTGCGTGGAGGTGCGGCTCGGCGGCGACGCGGTCGGCGTACGCGACTCCAAGGACGTCGCGGGCCCGGCCCTGGCCTTCGGCCCGGCCGCGTGGGGCGGCTTCGTGGCCGCCCTGAAGGCGGGCTCCGCCCCCGGTCGCTGACTCCGGCCGCTGACTCCCGGCGCGCGCCCGCCCTGCCGCCGAGTGGCCGATCAGCGGGGGATATCGTCGGCGACCGACCGGCGGCTGCCGGCCTGGCACAACCGAACAGGCGGTCGTCGGTGTCCCGAGCGCGCGCGGTCCTCCCCCCGGCACTGCTGGCCCTCGTCCTGGTGGCGCTGGTGGCGTCCGGCATCCGGCCGTACGACCGGCTCACCTGGCTGCTGGAGACGGTCTGGGTGATCGTGGGCGTGCCGGTGGTGCTGCTCACCTGGCGACGCTTCCCGCTGAGCACGCTGCTGTGCTGCCTGCTCGCGGTCCACGCGCTGATCCTCATCGCTGGCGGCCACTGGACGTACGCGCGCACCCCGCTGGGCGACTGGGTGCGCGACCTGTTCGACCTGTCCCGCAACCCGTACGACCGGCTCGGGCACTTCGCGCAGGGCTTCGTGCCGGCCATCCTGGTCCGGGAGATCCTCGTCCGCCGCTCCCCGCTGCGGGGCAGCCGCTGGCTCGCCCCGCTCGTGGTCTGCGCCTGCCTGGCCTTCAGCGCCTTCTTCGAGATGATCGAGTGGTGGGCGGCGGTGGCCGGCGGCTCGGCCGCCGACGACTTCCTCGCCACCCAGGGAGACGTCTGGGACACCCAGTGGGACATGTTCCTGGCGCTGCTCGGCGCAATCACGTCGCTGGCCCTGCTCAGCCGGCTGCACGACCGGCAGCTTCCGTCGTCGGCAGCGCGCGACTGAACCGCGCCGCAGGTGTGCGGACGAATGGTTTACCGGCGTTGCTCAGGCTACCGCTGTCATTGACATCCGTCATGTCGACAAATGTCGCGGCTCGGCTGGTCGGCGTGCTCCCTGCGGCGCGATCTGCTGACGGCGGCGCGCGGCTCTGCCTGGCGTCCGGGCACGTGGGAGCGGGTTTCGGCCCATCGTCCGGCAGTGGCGGCGCGTGATCGGCGTCGATCTGCCGACCGCTGTGTCGCGTGACGGCGGACGGGGCGATGTTAGGGGTCGAGACTAAGGGGTGTCCCGCGTCCTGATCCTCGCTACACTGACGCCGGCAAATGTCCCACAATGCTTGCTGGGCTTTGCGGATGTGGCGGCGACTCGAATCGGATACGACGGGCGGTTGGCTACCCACGATGCTGACGTACACGGGGGAATGGCGAAGTCGCGGCCCACGCCGTCTGCCGGTGACCCCGGCCCCGACACCTGACCCGGCCGTGCCGGCCCCCTGAGCGGGTGCCCCCTGGGCGGCCGGGCGAGGCCCCGCCCCGCCCGGCCGTGCGTCCACGGCCGGCCCGTTCGCGCACGTCCTGGTCACCACGCGAGTCCGCGGTCGCCCGGGTCCGGGTCATCGTCCGCCTGAAGGAGGCACACATGGAGTCAACGGGTCGTGAGCGGCGGCTGCGGCGGCTGTGGGGTCCGACCAGTGGACGCACCGTGCTCATGCCGATCGACCAACCCGTGACGATGGGCCCGATCGCCGGGCTGGACGCGATCGACTCCCAACTCGTCCGGCTGCTGGCGGGGGCGCCGAACGGCATCATCGGCCACCGGGGGGTGCTGCGGCGGGTGCCGGCGGAGGTGGCCCGGTCCACGGGCGTCGTCATGCACCTCTCCGCCGGCACCGCCCTGTCGGGCCGGGGCCACGTCAAGACGCTCACCGGCGACGTCGTCGAGGCCGTCCGGATCGGCGCCGACGCCGTGTCGGCGCAGGTCACCTTCGGCGTGCCCGAGGAGACCGACATGCTGCGCGACCTCGCCCAGCTCGCCGGCGCGTGCGCCCAGTGGGGCATGCCGCTGCTGGCGATGGTGTACGTCGCCGGCGTCGACCCCACCGCCGCCCCGGAGAAGATCGCCCACGCCGCCCGCGCCGCCGCCGAGCTGGGCAGCGACATCGTCAAGGTCCCCTACACCGGCTCCGCCGACTCGTTCGCCACGGTCGTCGACGGCTGCTTCGCCCCGGTCGTGATGGCCGGCGGCGAGCCGTCCGACTCCTGGGAGGACGTCCTGCTCGATGTGAAGGACGCCCTGTCGGCGGGCGCGGCGGGCGTCTGCATCGGGCGCAAGGTGCAGCAGCACGCCGCGCCCGAGGCGGCCCTCGCGGACCTGCACGCGCTGGTGCACGCCAACAACCCCGGCTGACCCCGACGAAGGAGGCACGACCGTGTCCGACAGTGACGCGTTGATCCCGCTCTGGTGCGACCTGTCGCACCTGCGCGAGGGCCTGCCCGACATGGTGGCGGCGGTCGTCCAGGCACCCGTGCGGGGCGTCATGGTCCCGCCGGACGCGGTGCCCGACACCGCCCTGCCCGACCGGGTCGAGGTGGCGGTGCTCGTCACCGAGCCGGCCCAGCTCGACAAGCTCGACCCGTCCCGGGCGCTGACCGTCATCGCCGCCGACCACGCCACCCTCGCCGCCGTGCCGCACGGGGGCCGCTGGCGCCGGGGGCGCTGGATCGACGTCACCGACGCCGAGACGATGCAGGAGGCCGTGGCGGCGCTCGGCCACGTCGACGTGCTGCTGGTCAGCTTCGCCGACGAGACGAACATCCCGCTGGAGCTCATCGTCGCCGAGGCCCAGTCGCAGCGCACCACGGTCGTCAAGCGCGTGCACAACTCCGTGGACGCCCTGGTCACCCGCGGGGTGCTCCAGCACGGCCCGGACGCGATGCTGCTGCGTGTCTCCACCCCCGGCGAGGTGGTGCGGCTGGCCCGGGAGCTGCTGGAGCGGCGCACGGAGCAGCTCGACCTGGTCGAGGCCGAGGTGACGGCGGTGCGGTCCATCGGCATGGGCATGCGCGGCTGCGTGGACACGACCGACCTGTTCGAGCCCGACGAGGGGATCCTGGTCGGCTCGACCTCCTCGGGCGGGCTGCTGGTCTGCGCCGAGGTGCACTACCTGCCGTACATGAACCTGCGGCCCTTCCGGGTCAACGCCGGCGCCGTGCACTCCTACGTGTGGACGCCGGCCGGGCGCACCGCGTACATCACCGACCTCAGCGCCGGCGAGCAGGTCCTCGCCGTGAACACCGCCGGGCGCGCCCGTCCGGTCCTGGTCGGCCGGATCAAGACCGAGATGCGTCCGCTGCGCCTGATCGAGTGTCGCATCGGCGACTCGACGATCAACACCATCGTGCAGGACGACTGGCACGTGCGGCTGTTCGACGCGGCCGGCGCGGTGACCAACTGCACCGCCATCGCCGTCGGCGACCGGATGCTGGCGATCTCCGCCGTGCCCGGCCGCCACGTGGGCATCCCGGTCAGCGAATCGATCAAGGAGAACTGAGATGACCGACGCCGACAGCACCCTCGACCAGCTCGTCGCGCTGCTGCTGCGCCGCCAGGGCAACCCGGTCGACTCGATCGGCCCCGACGACCGGCTGCTCGACCTGGCGGTCGACTCGATCGACATGGCGTACCTGATGTCGCACTTCGAGCGCCAGTACGACGCCGACTTCGCCGACGAGGACTTCGAGCTGAGCCGGTACGTCACGGTGGGCGACCTGGCCAAGGCGATCGACGCGCGGATCAATGGCTGAGGGCGCGACGCGGACCCGCCGCCCCCCGGTCATGGACCCGGGGCTGTCGCTGGGCTGGGACGACGGCCCCCTGGACGGGCTGAGCTGCCTGCTGCGCTGCGTCGAGTCGGCGCTGCGGGCCGAGGGCTTCGACAACCGGGAGATCGCCCAGGCCCTCGCCGTGCCGCTGGACCTGCGCGGCGACCGGCGCAAGTCCTCCTGGTTCCGGCACGGCCGGCTGGACTGGCGCAACGCGGTCGACGGCCACGAGCACTGGGACGAGTTCACCGCGCTGGTCGCCTCGGGCACCCCGTGCGTGCTGATGCCGGACCGCTACTACTGGCCCGGCGACGAGTTCGAGGGGGTCGCGCACTTCCTCGACCACATGGTGCTCGCCGTGGCGTACGACGGCGAGGTGCTGGAGGTGCTGGACACCGACGCGCCGCCGGCCGACGGGTACCGCCGCCGGATCCAGGTCACGCCCGACGTGGTCCGGGGCTGCTGCCGGTTCGCCACCGTGCACTTCACCCCGCCCCGCGACGACGCCGCCGCGCTGCGCGCCACGCTGCTGGAGCCGACCGCCGTGGCGCTGGCCGAGGACCTGCCGGCGCTGCGCGCCGTCGCCCGGCGCTGGCGGCGCGACGGCCTCACCGGGCCCGCCGCCCGGGCCCTGCACGTGGTCGTGCTGGGCGCGGTCCAGCCGTCGCTGTTCCTCACCGCGCTGGCCGTCGAGCAGGCGTAC
Organism: Micromonospora haikouensis; assembly: GCF_000876225.1. Lineage (NCBI taxonomy): Bacteria > Bacillati > Actinomycetota > Actinomycetes > Micromonosporales > Micromonosporaceae > Micromonospora > Micromonospora haikouensis. Next base: position 3,572,211 of record NZ_JXSX01000001.1, read on the forward strand.
CCGGCGCTGGCCACCGAGCTGCTCGCCGCGTCCCGCGCGGCGCAGAAGCTCGGCCGGACCCTCATCGGCGCGCACCGCTGGGCGGGCGCGCAGGCCGACGACACCTCCGTGTACGCCCCGGTGCTCGCCGTCTTCGAGGCGTGTGAGGCGGCGCTGGCCCGGCTCGGCGACGAGCTGCACCGCCAGCTCGACCTGCCGGCGCCGGACCCCGATGCCGACGGCGACGACGAGGGCGTCTGGCGGCGGATCGTGCGTAACCAGGCGTGGTGCTACGCCGACCGGGTCGCGCCCGCCGACCAGCACCGCGACGAGGAGAGGAACCGATGACCGGAGAAGGCCCACTCGACCTGAGCGAGTCCCAGGCGCTGCGGCGGCGCGCCGTGGCGGTCGACGCCACCCTCGCCTACGAGGGCTACGTCCTGGCCCGCGACCGCCTCGTCGACGGGGCGTACCCGCTGTACGGCGAGCGCGCCAGCGGCGCCCACATCTGGGACGTCGACGGCAACCGCTACCTCGACCTGATCCTGGCCTACGGCACGATCATCCTCGGGCACGCCGACCCGGTGGTCTCCGAGGCGGTCCTGCGGGAGATCCGCGACGGCTTCGCCATCACGCTGCGCAAGCGGGTCCAGGTGGAGCTGGCGGAGCTGCTGACGACGGTGATCCCGCACGCCGAGAAGGTCTTCCTGCTCAAGACCGGCTCGGACGCCACCAGCGCCGCCGTCCGGCTCAGCCGCGTGCACACCGGGCGGACCCGGGTGATCCGCTGGGGCTACAACGGCTGGCACGACTGGTGCGCCACCCGCCCCGGCGGGGTGCCCACCGAGGCCCAGGCCGTGGTGGACAGCTTCGACTACAACGACCTGGACAGCCTGCGGGCCGCGTTCGAGCGCCACCCCGGCGAGGTCGCCTGCCTGCTGATGATGCCCTTCGAGGTGGACCCGCCGGCCCCCGGCTTCCTGGCCGGCGCGGCCGAGCTGGCCCACGAGCACGGCGCGCTGTTCGTCCTGGACGAGATGCGCTCCGGCTTCCGGGTGGCCCCCGGCGGCGCGCAGGAGCGCTACGACGTCCGGGCCGACCTGGTGACGTTCAGCAAGGCCATGGCGAACGGCTACCCGATCTCGGCCCTGGTGGGCCGCGAGGAGGTCATGCGGGCCGTCGGCGAGGTGCACATCAGCTCGACGTTCCACGTCAACGGCGCCGAGATGGCGGCGGCGGTGGCCACCATCAGCCAGCTGCGCGACGGTGCGATCCTCACGCACGTCGAGCGCCTCGGCGAGCGGCTCCAGGCGGGGCTGGCCAAGCAGCTCGCCGAGCACGGCCTGCCCGGCCGGGTGCTGGGGGTGCCGCAGATGCCGTTCCTGCGGTTCACCGACCCCGACGAGGCGGCGCGCGGCCGGGCGCACGACGCGTTCTACACCGAGACGACCCGGCGGGGCCTGCTGCTGCACCCCAACCACCACTGGTACGTCTGCGGTGCCATGACCGACGAGGACGTCGACGCCGCGCTGGAGGCGACCGCAGCCGGCTTCCGCGCCGCCGAGGCGGCCGCCCATGGCTGAACCGGGCCGGCGGCAGGTCGTCCACCGCGTCCGCGAGCTGCTGGCCCGCTACCGCGACCCGGCGCAGGTCGACGGCCTCGGCGACGACGAGCCGCTGGCCGTCCTCGGCGTCGACTCGGTCACCCTGATCACCGTCGCCGCCGAGCTGCACCAGCGGTGGGACCTCACCATCGGAGACGACGCCGTGCTCGACCCGGCGGCGTCGGTCGCGTCCCTCGCCGCCGCGGCCGTCGCCGCCGACCGGCCGGACGGCCGCGCCGGCGGCCGGCTCGACGTGGTCGGGATGGGCGTCGTGGCGCCCACCGGCCACGGCGTGCCGGCCCTGTGGGACGGCCTGCTGGCCGAGCGGGCGCACCGGCTGCCCATGCCGTACGACGCCGCGCGCGGCCACCGGGCCGGCGCGGTGGCCGGCGCGTCCGCCGCCGAGGTGGTGGCACCGGACCGCCTGCTCGACCTGGTCTGCCTGGCCGCCGGGGAGGCGCTCGACGGCCTGGACCTGGGCCGCCGGGCCGGCGTCACGCTCGTCGTCGGCACCACCGACACCGGCGGCAACGCCCTCGGCCACGCCCTCGCCGGGGCGGGCGACGACCGGGCGGCGCTGGCCGGGTGGGTCGCCGAGCGCGCCGCCGAGAAGCTCGGCCTCGGCGCGGCCGTCACCGTGGGCAGCGCGTCGGCCTCCGGGGCGGTGGCCCTCGGGTACGCCCGTGACCTGCTGCTCGCCGGCGACGCCGAGGAGGCGCTCGTCGTCGGCGCGGACACGGTGTCGAAGTCCGCGTTCCACGGCCTGGCCGCCCTGCGCACGCTCGGCGTGGACGGCTGCCAGCCGTTCCACGAGGCGCGGCGGGGCATCGCGCTGTCCGAGGCCGCCGCCGCCTGCCTGCTGCGCCGGCCGTCCCCCGGCGACGACGCCGTCCTCGGCCGGCTGGCCGGCTACGGGGCGAGCAGCTTCACCACCCACATGGCGGCCCCCGAGTCCGCGGGGATCGAGCTGGCGCTGCGCCGCGCGCTGGCCGCCGCGTCCCTCGCGCCGGGCGACGTCTCGTTCGTCAACGCCCACGGCCCCGGCACCAAGCTCGGCGACGTGGCCGAGATGCGGGCGCTCGCGGACGTCTTCGGCGACCGGGTCCGGGCGCTGCCGATCAACAGCGTGAAGGGTCTGCTCTGGCACTGTCAGGGCGCGGCCGGGGTCATCGAGTCGCTGGCGTGCCTGCTGTCGCTGCGGCACGGGACGCTGACCCCGACGACGGCGGCCGAGCCCGTCGACCCGCAGTGGAGGGAGTACGACATCGTGACCAAGCCCCGGGACCTCGCCGACGCCCGGTCGGCCGTCTCCGTCTCCTGCGGCCTGGGCGGCGTCAACACGGCGGTCGTCTGGGAGCGGGCGTGAGCACGGGAGCCGGGGTGGGCACGGGAGCGGGCGTGCACACGGCGGCGGCCGGCGCGGCGACCGTGACGACGGTGCGCCTGGCGGCCGGCGGCAGCGACCGGTTCGCCCTCGACGAGGCGGCGCGCAACCGGGCCCGGGGGCGCGACGGCTGGCCCGCCGAGCCCGACCTGACCCGCGTCGTGGTCGACCGGTTCACCGACGTCGTCGGCCGGGTCGTGGCGGCCGGTGGGCTGGACGCCGCCGCCCGCCGGGAGACCGAGATCGCGGTGGGCACCCTCTACGGCATGGCCCGCGTCGGCGAGGTCATGCACGAGCAGCTCGACGAGGCCGGGCCGAAGTGGCTCGCGCCGGAGATGTTCGTCTACTACTCGCCGCACTCGCTGGTGTCGGCGGCGGCGGTGGCGCACGGGCTCGGCGGCGCCGCCACGACGCTGCTCGGCCGCGACGGCGGGATGCAGGCCCTCCTGCACGCGGTGCGCCGGCTGGCCACCGGCCAGGCCGACACGGTGCTGGTCGGCGCGTACGAGGCGCTCACCCCGTTCGCGGACGCGGCGCTGGACCGGCTCGGGGTGCCGCACCACGCCCAGTTCGGCGACGTGGCGGCCGTGCTGCTCGGCCGGGAGGCGACCGGGGACGCCGGTGACCGCCACCTGCTGTCGGTGGCCCGGGGCGTGGCGTCCGGTCGGGCGCTGCCCGACGTGCTGGACGCGGCCGGCGTCGACCCGGCCGCCGTCGCCGACGTGCGGCTGTGCGGCGCGACCGTCGCCGTCCAGCAGGCCGCCCGCGCCGAGTTCGGCGCGGCGTTCCCCCGGGCCCGGACGTGGGTCGGCGGGGCGTCCTCGCCGGCCGTCGGGCCGGTGTGCGCCCTCGCCGAGGCGGTCGCCCCGCCCGCTGACGCCGGCACGGAAACCGCCGCCGCCGAGGGGGAGGCCGCCGGCCGGGTCGTGGTCGTGGTGGCCGGTCGGCCCGGGGCGTGGGACGTGGTGCTCGCCCGATGAGCGGCCCGGCCACCCTCGCGGACGCGCTCGCCGAAGTGGCGGGCAGGAGCCCGCACCGCCCGGCGGTCGTCGCCGGCGACCGGACGCTGACCTACGCCGAGCTGCTGCGGCGGGCGGACCGGCTCGCGGCGGGGCTGACCGGCCGGGCCGCCACCGTCGCGCGGTGCGCCGACGACGTCGCCGTGACGGTCGTGGCCGCCGCGATCGCGGACGTGCCGCTGCTCGTCGGCGACGCCCGGGCCGCCGACGACGAGCGGGACCGGGCCCGGTCGCTGTTCCGCGCCGACCGGCTCGTCACCGGCGACGGCGACCGGCTCACGGTCGAAGGGCTCGCCGGGTTCGCAGGGCTCGACGGGTTCGCCGCCGGAGACGCCGACCGGCTCGCCGTCGCGGGTCACGACGGGCCACCCGGCGACCCCGGCGGGGACGGGCCCGCCGGGCTGGGGCTGTCGACCTCGGGCAGCGAGGGCTGGCCGAAGTGCGTGGAGCGGCCCTGGCCGGCGGTGACGGCCAACGCGCGGGCGTTCGCCGCGGCGCTGGAGCTGTCCCCCGGCGAGGTGGTCGCCTGCACGACCCCGCCGCACCACAGCTACGCCCTGTGCGGCGGCCTCGTCACGACGCTGGTCGCCGGAGGCACGTACGTGGCGCTGGACCAGCGGCCGGGCCCTCGCACGGTGGCCGACGCCGTCGACGGGCACCGGGTGGCGGTGCTGCTGTCCGTGCCGCTGCTGTACCGGTGGTTCTCGACCGCCGGCCTCGCCACCCGGCACCGGCCCCGGCTCTGCGTCTCGGCGGGCGCGCCGCTGCCGCCGGAGGACCGCCGGCGGTGGGCGGAGGCGGTGGGCTGGCGCATCGGCGAGCACTACGGCACCTCCGAGCACGGCATGCTGACCCTCGACACCGAGTCGGTCGCCGGCTCCGTCGGCCGGCCGGTCGCCGGGGTGACGCTGACCGTCGACCCCGCGCCCGGCCCCGGGGACGTCCTCGTGTCCTGCGCCGGCCCGCCGACCCGCGTCCACGCCGCCGGGCCGGCCCCCGGGCCGGCCGGACACGGGCCCCAGCCGACCGGCGACGTGGGCCGGCTCGACGGCGACGGGCGGCTGCACCTGCTCGGCCGCCGGGGCGGCACGCTCAACGTCGCCGGCAACAAGGTGCCGGCCGCCGAGGTCGAGGACGCGCTGCGGGCGTTCCCGGCCGTGCGGGACTGCGCGGTGGTCGGCGCGCCGGGGCCCGGCGGCGGGCAGGAGGTCGTGGCGTTCGTCGAGACCGTCCGCGAGCTGGACCACCGGGCGCTGTACGCGTTCCTGCACGGGCGGCTGGCCGCGTACAAGGTGCCGGCCCGGGTGGTCGTCGTCGACCGGCTGCCCCGCAACGTCAACGGCAAGCTGCTGCGCTCCGAGCTGCTGCGCGGGCTGGCCGCCGGCACCTGGCGCTGACCCGCGCGGGCGGGCCGGCGTCGGGCACCGGCGGCGTGCCGTGGTGGGACACGGGCCGCTCGGCACAGCGGCGGGCCGCTCGGCGCGGACGAGGGCCGCTCAGCGCAGCAGCGCCGCGAACGACTCCGCGAGGTCGGACTCGGCGCGCAGCCGGGCGAGGCTGTCCCGGGCGTAGCCGGCCCGCTGCGCCAGCGTGGCGTCGTCGAGCGCCTCTCCGATCGTGGCCGCCAGGTCGGCCGCCGGCACGACCGGATCGTCGGTGGCCCCCGAGTGCCGGTTGACGTACCGGATCCGGCCGTCGGGCTCGACCTCGGTGGTCCGCGCCACCAGGCCCGCGCCGTGGTCGGCCAGGAACTGCCGGCCGTTGGCCTCCTGCTCGCTCATGAACGGCAGGACCACCTGCGGCTTGCCGTGCAGCAGGCCGGCGAGCACCGTGGAGTAGCCGCCGTGGTTGACCACCAGGTCCGCCCAGCCGATCGGCCCGGTGATGCCCGTGAACCCGCCCAGCTCCACGTTCGGGTAGCGGTGCAGCCACTCGCGGGCCGCGAACCCGGCCGACAGGAACACCGACAGGTCGGGCCGGTCGCACGCGGCCAGCACCTCCCGCAGCGCCGTGTCGGCCACCATCCCACCGCTGCCGATGGAGACGTACACCCGGCGGGTGCCGGCGGCGGCGCGCGGCACGTACGGCGCGCCGGGCGGATCCCAGTACAGCGGGCCGACGTACGCCGGACCCGACTGGCCGGGCGGTGCCGGCGGGGGCGGCTCCACCTCCGGCGCGCTCGGCACCACCGTCAGGTCGCCCCACAGCAGCTCGGGGATGCTGCCGACGGGGTCGAGCCCGTGCTCGGTGGCGACGGCGTCGAGGGCGTCCAGGGCGCTCGGGTGCGGCAGCAGCGTCGTCGGGTCGGCGGCGCTCCACGGCATCCACGCCAGCGGGTCGGGGCTGAGGAAGTCGGTGTCGGCGATCGACACCAGGGGCAGGCCCCGCAGCCGGGCGGCGAGCACCGCCGTGGGCTGCATGTCCGTGACCACGACGTCGGGCCGGTACTCGTCGATGGCGGCCAGGTCCCGCCGCAGGTGCTCGGCCAGCACCGACCGGCGGTAGTAGCGCGCGGTCACCGCGTAGACGCGTTCCACGTTGGCGAACGGCAGGAACGCCGGCACCCGCTTCGGCGCGCCGTCCGGCGCCGGCTCCCCGATCATCCGGTAGCCGCCCTCGGCGACCATCCGGGGCACCCCGGACGGGCCGAAGGCGCACTCGAAGCGCCCGCGCAGCCGCGCGGCGGCGGCGAGCGCCCGGCCGGTGTACCCGGCGCCGCCGCCGGCCGACCAGGGGCAGAAGAGGACCTTTCGGGTCATGGGAGCAGCGCCTCCAGTCCACGGGGATGGTCGAGGGAGTGCACGGCGTCGGCCGGCAGGTCCCGGCGCAGCACCTTGCTCAGCGTGCGGCCGGGCCCCGCGTCGACCAGCAGGTCGGCGCCCGCGTCCCGGGCGGTGGCCAGGCACTGCCACCAGCGCACCGGGGCCAGCATGTGCCGGTGCAGGTCGGCCCGGATCTCCGCGACGTCGCGGCTGGCCCGCCCGGTGGTGTTCAGCACCACCGGGACGCGGGGCTCCCGCAGGTCGGCGTCGGCCACCAGCGGGGTGAACCCGGCGTCGGCCGGGGCCATCAGGGGCGAGTGCGCGGCGAGGGCGATGGCGAGGGGCACCACCCGTTCCGCGCCCGCCGCCACGGCCCGCTGCGAGACGGCGGCGACGGCCGGGCCCGCGCCGGAGACGACCACCTGGTCGGGGCCGTTCACCGCCGCCACCGAGACGGCGTCGTCCCCGGCCGCGCGGACCAGGTCGGCGACGGCCGGCTCGGACAGCCCGATGAGGGTCGCCATCGCGCCGTCGGCGGCCAGGCTGGCCCGGTGCATCAGCTCGCCGCGCCGGGCCACCAGGTCCAGCGCGTCGGTCGCGGACAACGCCCCGGCCGCCGCGAGGGCGGTGAAGTGGCCGAGGCTGTGCCCGGCCACGCACACCGGCGGGTGTTCCGCGCCGCGCCGCGCCGTCTGTTCGACCAGGGCGTACCAGCCGGCGAGGCCGGCGAGGAACACCGCCGGCTGGTTCCAGTCCGTCCGCGCCTGGTCGGTGCGCTCGGTGCGGAAGCAGATCTCGCGCAGCGGCAGGCCGGTGCGGGACTCCGCCAGGTCGAACAGGTCCCGCACGGCGGGGGAGGCGTCGTGGAAGCGCTGGGCCATGCCGGGGAACTGCGCGCCCTGGCCGGGGAAGAGCAGCGCGTACCGGGGGGTCGTCACGCGCTCATCCCCCCGTCGACGGCGAGGACCTGCCCGGTGACGTAGGAGGCCCCGGGCGAGGCGAGGAACGCGATGGCGGCGGCCACCTCGGCGGGCGTGCCGGCCCGACCCATCGGCGTCTGCGCCAGGATCGCCTCGCGGGCCGGGTCGCCGCCCAGCGCGCTCATCGCCGACGGCACGTAGCCCGGGGCGACCGCGTTGGCGGTGACCCCGAACCGGGCGGTCTCCCGGGCCACCGACTTGACCAGCCCCACCAGCCCCGCCTTCGCGCTGGCGTACGCCGCCTGGAACGGCCAGCCGCGCAGCCCCGCCACGGACGTGGTGACCACGATCCGGCCGTGTCCCCGGCCGGTCATGTCGGGCAGCACGCCCCGGATGAGCAGCATCGCGGCGGTCAGGTTGACCGCGAGGGTGGCCGACCAGTCGTCGGCGCGCACCCGCGCCACCGGGGCCGGGCGCAGCACCGCCGCGTTGCTGACCAGCACGTCGACCGGCCCGGACCGGCGCGCCGCCGAGAGCACGGCCGCGACCCCCGCGTCGGTGCCGACGTCGGCCCGTACGGTGGCGACGCCGGCCGTGTGCGGCGTCAGCTCGGCCACGAGGCGCTCGGCGGCGGCCTCGTCGCGGTGGTAGTGCAGCACCAGCGACACGTCCGGGCCGGCCAGCGCCTGCGCCACCGCCTGCCCGATCGCCCCGGTCGCGCCGGTGACGAGGACGGTGCGCCGGGTCATGCCGGCGTTCCGCCGTGGCAGCGCTGGAGCACGCCGACCCACTGCCGCATCAGGTGGGCCATCTGGTGGACGAAGCCGCGCAGCTCGTGGGTCCACACCCGGCCGGTCATCGCCTCGACGGCGTCCTGGAGCTGGTACGACAGCGACACGTATGCCTCGGCGTAGGTGTCGCCGTCGAGCTTGGCGTCGTGCAGCCAGCCGAGCACGTCCTCCAGAACCGCGATCGCGGTGAGCTCCTGTTGCAGGTCCCGCAGCAGCAGGTGCTCGTTGCGGGTGTGTCGGGCCAGCGGGTCGCCGAACCGCACGGCGTGCCCGAGCCGCTTCGCGCACGCCTGCACGAAGTAGCCGCTGAAGATGTCGGCATACCTGTCGATCTCCTGGCCGTGGTGGCGGTAGCCCATGCGCGGGAAGTAGTAGGCGGGGATGGCGTCGCGGTGCACGGCGGTGTTCTGCGAGTTGACCGGCGCCCAGGTGTCGGTGTCGCAGACCAGGGCCGGCGCGGGCATGGCGGTCACCTCGGGCCGCACGGCGATGCGGGTGATCGCGTCGACGTCGGGGTCGCCCAGCCACAGCCCGGCGTTGATCCGCACGTCGACCGTCTCGGTGCGCTCGGAGGTCGGGGTGGGGTTGCGGTGCGCGTACGGGAAACCGCGCGGGTAGACCGGCATCGGCGCGACGGTGAGCTGCCCGCACGGGTTCCACCAGCCGGAGGCGGCGGTGACGACCCGCGCCGGCCGGGGGCCGGCGGCCACGATCGCGTGGGCGGTGAGGAAGTCGCCGTCGATAGGGAAGTTGTCGTCGTCGACGGAGACGAGGAAGTCGGCGTCGGACTGCCAGGACAGCAGGTAGCCGACGTTGCGCCGGTTGTCGGAGTCGTACGGCACGAGGGTGGGGGCGCCCAGGTCGGCTAGGAGGGCGTCCTGCTCGGCGACGGTGGGGCAGACGACGTGCAGGCCGTCGCGGCGGGCCCGCTCGACGTTGTCGAACAGGGCGGCGGGCGTCTTGCGGTCGGGGATGACGACGATCCGCACCCGCCCGTACGCGTCGGCCGCGCCGAGCAGCGTCCGGTACGCCGACAGGAACGCCTCGCCGTCGCCGATGGTCGTCATCACGACGTCGACGCGGGGCAGTGTCTCGCTCATCGGACTCCTTCTGTGGATGCAACGGGGGTGAGCAGCCGCAGCACCGCGTCGAGGGCGGCGCTGCCGCCGAGGTCCGCCACGACCGCGTCCGCGCCCGCCGCGCGCAGCTCGTCGGCCGGCGTGGCCCCGGTGGCGACGGCGAGGCAGCGCAGGCCCGACGCGTGCGCCGCCGTGACGTCCTTGGCGGTGTCGCCGACCACCACGCCGGGCCCGTGGCCGCCCAGCGCGGCCACCCCGGCGGCCACCACGTCGTCGCGGTCGCGGGCGGCGTCGCCGAAGCCGCCGTCGCGCAGCAGGTCCGCCAGGCCGGTGCGGCGCATCTTCCACCGGGCCACCGACCGGGCGTTGCCGGTGCTCATGCCCAGCGGGCAGCCGTGGCCGCGCAGCGCCTCCAGCAGGGCCCGGCAGCCGGGGAGCAGGTCGCCGGCGCCCGCGTCCCCGTCGGCCGCGGACCCGCCGATGCGCGCGGCGAGCGCGTCCATGACCTGCCGGGTGAGCCGGGGGAGCCGGCCGGCGGGGACGCCGTGGTGGCGCAGCGCCGCGTGCACCGTGCCGGCGTCGGTGAAGCCCGCCAGGTCGATGTCGGCGTAGAAGAGCTGGCCGCCCTCGTAGCGGAACTCCTCGGCGGTGCCGCAGACGTCGGCGATGGCGGCGGCCATCGTGGACATGTGGAGGCGCTGCACCGGTGCGCCGGGCCGGATGAGCGTGCCGTCGAGGTCGAACAGGACGAAACCGGGGGACGTCATGCCGGCGTCGCGTGCGCCGCGGCGCCCCGCGCGGCCGCGACCTCACCGGCGATCCACCGGTACGTGACGGCGAGACCCTCCTCGAGGGGGATGCGGGGGGCCCAGCCCAGCACCTGGCGCACCAGCGTGTTGTCGGAGTTGCGCCCGCGCACCCCCTGCGGCCCGGCGACGTGGCGCAGGCGCAGGTCGTCGCGGCCGGCCGCCGTCATCACCAGGGCGGCCAGCTCGTCGATCGTCACCAGGCGGTCGGAGCCGATGTTCACCGGCTCGGCGTGGTCGCTGCGCATCAGCCGGTAGGTGCCCTCGACGCAGTCGTCGACGTAGCAGAACGACCGGGTCTGCCGGCCGTCGCCCCAGATCTCCACCTCGCCGCCGGGAGGCGCCTCGGCGACCTTGCGGCACAGCGCGGCGGGGGCCTTCTCCCGCCCCCCGTCCCAGGTGCCGTAGGGGCCGTACACGTTGTGGTAGCGCGCGATGCGGACGTCCAGGCCGTACTGCTCGGCGTAGTACACGCAGAGCCGCTCCGCCATCAGCTTCTCCCACCCGTAGGAGTCCTGCGGGCCGGCGGGGAAGGCGTCGTCCTCGCGCAGCGGCCGCACGTCCGGGGTGGTCTGGGCGTACTCGGGGTAGATGCAGGCGGACGAGGCGAGGAAGTAGCGCTGCGCGCCGGCCAGCCGGGCCGCCTCGACGGTGTGCAGGTTGATCAGCGCGTTGTTGCGCAGGATCGTCGCCGGGTCCTTCGAGATGAAGCCCATGCCGCCCATGTCCGCCGCGAGGGCGTACACCTCGGAGACGCCGTCGCACGCCCGCCGGCAGACCTCCGGGTCGCGCAGGTCGCCCACGACGAAGTCGTCGGCGGTCGTGGCGCGGAACTCCGGCAGCCGCAGATCGGCGCCGCGGACCCACCAGCCCTGGTCCTGCAGGTACGTCACCAGGTGGCCGCCGATGAAGCCGCCGGCTCCGGTGACGAGTGCGCGTCTGGTCATGGGACAACCCTTCAGTCAGGTGGCGGTACGTCGCCGGGGCCGGTGCGCCCCGCCCGACGGGTCGGTGCGTCGGTGCGCTCCCCGGGCCGCGTCACGGCGGGCCGCGCGTTACGGCGTCGCCTCGACCGGCGGTTCGAAGGACCGGGTACGCACGGACCGCTCCGCCGCCATGGCCAGCGCCAGCGCCGCGTACGAGTCGCGCCAGGTGCCCGCCCGGGGGTCGGGTTCGCCGCCCCGCGCGGCGGCGAGGAACGCGTCGATCTGGGCGCGGTACGCGGCGGCGAAGCGGTCGCGGTAGTCGCGGTGGCGGGGGCGCCGGTCGGGGCCGTGCTCGGTGACCTGCCGCATCGGGGTCCGGTCGTCGAGCCCCACGGTCAGGCAGTCCCGCGAGCCGAGCACCTCGATGCGGACGTCGTAGCCGAGCGGGCTGTGCCGCCCCGCCGTGAGCACGGCGACCCCGCCGCCCTCGACGCCCAGCGTCGCCGCCACCGCGTCGTAGTCGTGCAGCTCGACCAGCTCGGGCACGGCCAGCACGTCCCCGATCGCGGCGACGCCGCTGACCTCCCGGCCGGTGAGCCACCGCACCATGTCGAAGTCGTGCAGCATCAGGTCGCGGAAGATGCTGCCGGAGGCGGCGAGGCGCTCCAGCGGCGGCCAGGCGGCGTCGTGGGAGAACATCCGCACCGTGTAGACGGTGCCGAGGTCGCCGTCGGCGATCCGGTCGTGCAGCGCGCTGAACCCGGCGTCGAAGTGGCGTTGGAAGCCGATCCACAGCGGGGTGCCGCCGTGGTCGGCGGCGAGGCCCAGCTCCCGGGTCCGGTGCAGGTCCAGCGTCAGCGGCTTCTCGCAGAACGTGGGCAGCTTGCGTTCCAGCGCCAGCGCGACCAGCGCGTCGTGGCTCTCCGTCGAGGAGGTCACCACCACCGCCTCCGCGCCGTCGAGGAGCCGCTCGACGTCGTCGCACGCCTCGCCGTCGACCTGCGCCGCCAGCGCCGCCGCCTGCCCGGCGCGCACGTCGTGGCAGGTGAGCGCCACGTCGCCGGACGCCGCCAGGTGCTCGGCGTACATGCGGCCGATCTGGCCGCACCCGACGAGCCCCACCCGCAGCCGCCGCGCCCGGCTCACGGCCGCGCCCCGGCGGTGTCGCGGGCGCCCCGGACCAGCCGGCCGGGGCGCGCGCCGGTGTGCTCGCCGTCGACGAACGTCACCTCGCCGGAGACCAGCGTGGCCCGGTACCCGTCGGCCCGCTGGATCAGCCGGCCGCCGCCGGCCGGCAGGTCGTGCACGAACTGCGGGGGCCGCAGCGCGAGGTTGTCGAAGTCGATGACGTTGACGTCGGCCTTGAACCCGGGCCGCAGCAGCCCCCGGTCGCGCAGCCCGTACAGGGCTGCCGTCTGCCAGGTCTGCTTGTGTACGACGAACTCCAGCCCGAGCCGTTCGCCGCGCGAGCGGTCCCGGGCCCAGTGGGTCAGCTGCGACGTCGGGGTGCTCGCGTCGCAGATGAGCCGGCAGTGCGCGCCGGCGTCGCTGAGCCCGACCACGCAGTGCGGTTCGCGGAGCATCTGGTGGATCGGGTCGAGGCTGAACTCGCTGTAGCCGAGCAGCGGACGCAGGAAGGTCTGCGTGCCGTCCCCGGCGACGAGCAGGTCGTACATGACCTCCTCGCAGTCGCGGCCGGCGCGGGCCGCGATGGCGGCGACGCTGTCCTCGCGCCCGGGTTCGTAGTCGGGCTGCCGGCCGAACGGGAAGTACTTCTCGTAGTCCTCGGGGAAGAGGTGCGCCCGGGGGTTGACCGTGGCCGGGGACTCGGCCAGGATCCGCCGCCGGATCTCGGGGTCGCGCATCCGGGCCACCCGCTCGGCCAGCGGCAGGTGCGCCAGCTGTTCCTGGTAGGTGGGGCGGCGCTTGAAGGGGTGGGTGCTCTCCAGGCCCACGATGACGCTGAACGGCCGCCCGGCGATCTGCGGGTACAGCTGCGCGCCCTCGGTCTCGTTGGCCCGGCGCGCCATGTCGACGATCTCCCGCCACAGGTGCGGCTCGTGGTCGTTCTGGAACAGGCCGAACGTGATCGGCCGGCCCACCTGCGCCGAGAGCCGCCGCATCCACTTGACCTCGCGGAACTGGTCCTCCATCGGCTCGCCGCCGGCCCCGGCGGGCACCAGCTGGAACACGCCGGTGCCCAGCTCGCCGAGCACCCCGCCGAGGGCGAACAGCTCGTCCTCGGCCGCGAACGTGCCGGGCACCGGCTCGCCGCTGATCGCCAGGTGGGTGGTCGTGCGGGAGGTGGAGAACCCGAGCGCCCCGGCGTGCATCGCCTCCCGGACGATGGCCGTCATCGCGGCGATGTCCTCCGGCGTGGCCGGCTCGTTGGCGGCGCCCCGCTCGCCCATCACGTACGCCCGGACCGCGCCGTGCGGCACCTGGGCGCCGACGTCCATCACCCGGGACAGGCCGGCGACTGCCTCCAGGTATTCCGGGAAGCTCTCCCACGCCCACCGGATGCCCTCGGACAGCGACGCGCCGGGAATGTCCTCGACGCCCTCCATCAGCCCGATCAACCACTCCCGGTTGGGCTCGGTCACCGGGGCGAAACCGACGCCGCAGTTGCCCATCACCACCGTGGTCACGCCGTGCCAGCAGGACGGCGTCAACAACGGGTCCCAGGTCACCTGGCCGTCGAAGTGCGTATGGATGTCGACGAATCCGGGAGTGACGATGCACCCGTCCGCGTCGATCTCGCGCCGGCCCCGGCCGGAAACCCTGCCGACCGCCACGATCCGGCCGTCGGAAATGGCGACGTCACCGGTCCGGGCGGCGTCCCCGGTGCCGTCCACGACCGTGCCGGACCGAACGACGACGTCATACATCGAACAGGTGTCCTTTCTCGGCGGCGACGAAGACGAGGTTGTCGTATTCATACGATGACCTCGGTCGATGCGGTCGCGGTATTCCGTCGGACAGCTCGTAGGCCCGGTAGTCGTGGCCGACCATGAACTCGACGAGTTCGGCGCTGCGCGGCGCGCCCGGCACGTCGAGGTCGCCGACCTCCAGCGAGACGACCGGGCGCACCGTGCCCAGCAGGCGGCCCATGCCCTCCAGGACGTTCTTCTCGGCGCTCTCGGCGTCGACCTTCACCACGTCGGGCGTCAGCGCCCGCGCCGCGACGTATTCGTCGAGGGTGACCGCGGCGACCTCGTGCACGGTGGTGGCCACCCGCTGCCGCACCGCCGCCGGCAGCCGGGAGCGGTAGGCCGAGTTGTAGGGGCTGTAGCCGACGCCGTGGTCGGTGAGCGAGAGCGTCCCCGGCGACGACCAGACCGCCGCCGGCACCGCCGTGACGTTGCCGAGGTCGGCCACGTTCTGCGCCAGCAGCGCGTACGTCGCGGGCGTGGGCTCGAACGACACCACCCGGCCGGACTCGCCGACGCAGCGCGCCGCCAGCACCGTGAAGTAGCCGAGGTGGGCGCCGACGTCGAGGAAGGTCGCCCCGGTGCGCAGGTGGCGCAGCAGGAAGGCGCTCAGCTCGTACTCGATGAAGCCGTGCCGGCGGATCGCGATGGAGATCTCGTCGGGCAGCCGCACCCGCAGCCGGTCGCCCCAGAACGTGCGGCCGTGGGCGAGCCGGGCGTGGCCGCGGTGCCGCCAGCGGCGCAGCCGCGCCGTGGACGGGAAGACGGTGGGGTACGGCCGGCGCAGGAAGGACCGCACCGGCCGCCCGGCCGTCGCCGCGTGGCGGCGCAGTTTCTCGGCGAGCGCCCGGCGTTGCGCATCCGTCACGGCAAAGGCCGAATCATGAGAGCCCCGCAATGGTTCGTGGTTCGGTCGTGGCCGTCGATGGCACTCGATGCCATGGCGACGCCACCGTGTCGTCAGACCGCAGCGTACGTCAATGTCTTCGACCGGTCCAGAATTGATTTCCCAGTGCCGATGCGACGCCCTTATACGACACGCCGAGAACGGCTGGAAACCCCTATTGCCGGCCCCGGAGGGAGGCCGGGCGCGGGCCCGGGATGTGCTACGTTGGCACGCGGCCGGTGACGGTACAGAAAGGGTGGCGGCCCGTGGGTGACGCCGAACAGGACGCGATCCTCGCCAAGATCCGTGACGCGCTCTCGGGGCTGCCCGGCATCGCGGGCCTCGCCCTCGGCGGATCGCGCGCGAGGGGCACCGCCGACCGCAGCTCCGACGTGGACGTCGGGGTCTACTACCACCGCGACGGCCGGCCCGACGTCCGGGAGCTGAGCGCCGCGTTCGCCCGCATCGACGACAGCGGCGACGCCGGGTGCACCGACTACGGCGAGTGGGGGCCGTGGATCAACGGCGGCGGCTGGCTCGTCGTCGACGGGGTGAAGACCGACGTCCTGCTGCGGGAGGTCGACCGCGTCCGCGCCGTCGTGCGGGCGTGCGCCGCCGGGCGCCCCGAGATCCACTACCAGCCCGGCCACCCGCACGGGTTCTGCACCGTCATCTACGCCGGGGAGCTGCACCACAACGTCGCGTTCCACGACCCGCAGGGCGTGCTCGCGCAGCTGCGCTCGCTCACCGACCCCTACCCGGAGCCGCTGGCGAAGGCGCTCGTCGGGCAGTTCGGCTGGGAGTCGCAGTTCGCCCTCGACACGGCGGTCACCGCCGCCGGCCGGGGCGACGTCGCGTACGTCACCGGCTGCGCCTACCGGGCCGTCGCCTGCCTCACCCAGGTGCTCTTCGCCACCGCCGGCCGCTACCTCGTCAACGAGAAGGGCGCGGTGGCGGAGGCGGCGACCTTCCCGACCACCCCGGCCGGGTTCCGCGGGGGCGTCGAGGCGGCGCTCGCCGCCCTGTCCGCCGACCCGGGCGACCTGACCCGCGCCCTGCGCCTGCTGCGCGACGTGCGCGAGGAGGTCATGGCCGGTGCCGGGGGGTGACGCCGGGCCCCGGGTCTGGATGGTCACCGGGGTGCCGGGGGCCGGCAAGTCGACGACCGCCCGCGCGCTGGCCCGCTCCGTGCCCCGGGGCGTGCACGTCGAGGGCGACGCGCTGCAACGGCTCATCGTCGCCGGCAGCCGGCCGCCGCAGCCGCAGCACGACGAGGAGGCCGAGCGGCAGATCCTGCTCAACGTCCGCAACCAGTGCCTGCTGGCGCGTTCGTTCCTCGCCGCAGACTTCCTGGTCGCCCTCGACTACGTGGTGACGTCCCGGCAGCGGCTGCGGCACTACCTGGAGTTGCTGCACCCCGCGCCGCTGGGCTTCGTGATGCTGCGTCCCGACCTGGCCGTCGCGGCGGTACGCGACGAGCGCCGCCCGCACAAGACGGTCCTGCACGGCTGGCTGCACCTGGCCGATGAGATGGCCGGCGAGCTGGCCGGCGTCGGCCTCTGGCTGGACAACGGCGACCTGACGGTCGACGAGACCGTCGCGGCGATCCGCGCGCGGGCCGGCGAGGCCACCCTCACCCTCGACGCGTTCGACGGCCCCCGGGCGTCGGTCGGCTGAGGCGGGCGGGCGGCGGCCGCCCGGGGCCGACTCGGTCGGCTCAGTTCCCGGCGCTGTCGTAGCGGCGCAGCCCCCGACGGAACACGGCGACGGCGAGCAGCACGCACCAGGCCGCCACCACCGGCGTCAGCAGGCCCACCCACGCCAGCCGCCCGTGGTCGAGGAACGCCGACACCGGGAAGAAGCCGATGAACGCGAACGGCAGGGCGGTCGCCAGCACGGCCTGCAACCCCACCGAGTAGATGCTCAGCGGATACTTCGTCAGCTCACCGAGCTGGTCCAGGCCGGCGGCGAAGGTGTTGATCGCCCCCCGCAGCCAGAACGAGGTGGAGTTCGCCACCACCGTCAGCGACACCTTGATCAGCAGCGCGCTCGGCAGCAGCACCGCCGCGAGCGCCACCCGCCCCGGCGTCCACGCCACGTCCAGGTGCGCCAGCGCGGTGCCGAGCAGCCCGCCGCCGACGGTCAGGTTGCCGAACGCGTTCATGCCCACCCGGCTGCTGCACACCTGCAACAGGCACGGGTACGGCCGCAGCAGCATCCGGTCCAGCTCGCCGCGGTTGATCAGCCCCGCCAGCCCCCACGTGCCCTCGGCGAGCAGCTCGCTGGCGCCCTGGGCGAGCACCATCATCCCGAAGATCAACACGACCTCCCACACCCCCCAGCCGTGGATGCGGGGGACCCGGGCGAAGATCGTCGCGATGAGCAGCAGGCCGGCGCCCTGGGTCAGCACGGCGGCGACCACCAGGATCCAGAAGTCGGCCTGGTATTCCAGGGTGGCCCGCAGGTGCGCGCCGAGGCAGCGCCGGTAGACGCGCAGGGTGTGCACCGGCTCAGCCCCCGTGCACGGTGAGCCGGCGGACCGCGACGTGCCACAACCGCCGGGCCAGCCACCACAGCGCCACGACCCACAGCAGCTGCACCGCCACCGCCAGCGCGCCCGGCAGCCCGGGGGAGCGGCCCAGGAACAGCATCGCGGGGGTGTTCGTGACGGCCTGGAACGGCAGCACCTCGGCGACGTGGCGCAGCCACGCCGGGAAGAACGCCAACGGCACCGTGGCCCCGGACAGGATCCCGGAGACCGCCACCCGGGCCAGGCTGATGCCCAGGTAGTTCTGCGTCCAGAAGCAGAGCAGCCCGCACATGTAGACGATGAGGAACTTCAGCGGCACCACGGCGGCGAGGCTCGCCACGAACAGCGCGAGCCGCCCCGGCGGCGGCAGCGGCACCCCGCCGAAGGCCACCAGGACCACGGCGCACACGGTCGCCGCCGCCACCGTCTCCAGCAGCGCGAAGCCCAGCGCCTCGGCGAAGCGGCCCTTCTGGTAGTCCACCGGCTTGACCAGGTCGACGGCCACCGCGCCGCTGCGGATCCGCGAGGCCATCGCGAAGTCGGTGAACGTCGAGACCAGGCAGTTGGTGAAGAACGACACCAGCAGGTACGCCTTCATCTGCGGCCAGGTGAAGCCGGCCAGCGAGTTGCCGTCGCCCAGCAGCGCCCGCCACAGCGCGAACATGGCCACCAGGTTGAACACCAGCATGGACAGGCTCATCAGGAACGGCACCCGGTAGGCCAGGGCGTTGCGCCAGGCGATCCGCGCCATGGCCCGGTAGGGCCGCATCAGCCGGCACCGGTCAGGGCGGCCGGGGAGTCGCGCTCGTGCAGCCGGCGGATCAGGTCGGCGACCCCCTCGTCGTCGATGCGCAGGTCCCGCACCTCGACCAGCCCCATCACGGCGGCCGCGACCGCGCCCGCCGGGCGCAGCGTCCGGTCGAAGCGGACCACCAGGTCGCGCTCGCCGGCCCCGGCGCTCACCTCGGCGTCGGGCAGGTGCTGTCGGATCAGCTCCAGCGGCGCGGGCGCGGCCAGTTGGAAGCGCACCGTCGAGTGGCCCGCCAGGGTGTCGCGCAGGACGTCGACCGGGCCGTCGTGCCGGATCCGCCCCTCGTCGACGACGACGATGCGCCGGCACACCTCCTCGATGTCGCCCACGTCGTGCGTGGTCAACAGGACGGTCGTGCCGTCGGCGACGAGCTGGCGCAGGAAGGCGCGCACCCGGTCCTTGACCGAGACGTCGAGCCCGATGGTCGGCTCGTCGAGGTAGACGATGCGGGGCTCGTGCAGCAGCGCGGCGGCGAGGTCCGCCCGCATCCGCTGCCCGAGGGACAGCTTGCGGG
This sequence comes from Micromonospora haikouensis, assembly GCF_000876225.1. Taxonomy (NCBI): domain Bacteria; kingdom Bacillati; phylum Actinomycetota; class Actinomycetes; order Micromonosporales; family Micromonosporaceae; genus Micromonospora; species Micromonospora haikouensis. The sequence goes on from NZ_JXSX01000001.1 coordinate 3,591,152, forward strand.
CCAGCACCGGCAGCAGCGGGCCGATCTCCAGCACCTCGCAGAGCCGGTCCATCGACCGGCGGTAGTCGGCCGCCGGGATGCGGTACATGTCGCGCAGCAGCTCGAACGTGTCCTGCACCGGCAGGTCCCACCACAGCTGCGTGCGCTGGCCGAAGACCACCCCCACGTTGCGCGCGTTGGCGACCCGGTCCCGGTGCGGCACGACCCCGGCGACGCGCACCTCGCCGGCGGTGGGCACCAGGATGCCCGTCAACAGCTTCACGGTGGTCGACTTGCCCGCGCCGTTCGGACCGACGTACGCCACGGACTCGCCCTCGTCGACGCGCAGGTCGATGCCGTCGACGGCGCGGTGGACGTCGAAGCGCCGGGTGACCAGGTGCCGGAGCGCGCCGGCCAGGCCCGGCGCCTTGCGCGGGCGGCGGAACTCCTTGACGAGGCCGGAGGCCTCGACCAGTGCGGCCGTGGGGGCCATGGCGCTGTGCTCCGATCTGACGGACGACGAGGGGCGCGGGCGGCCCCGGCGGTCAGTCGCGCCCCCAGGCGTCGCCGGCGGCCAACCCCAACGCGGCCAGCCGCGCCGGAGCCGCGCCGAGCCGCTCCACCTCGGGGTGCGTCACCCGGGGGAACATCCCGCCGAGGGCGAGCGTGGCCAGGACCCGATCGCGCAGCACCGGCTCGACCGGCCGGCCCCACGAGTCCCACAGCGACCGGAACGGCTCCACCCGTGTGCGGGCCAGGCCCATCAGGCACGCCGTCACCCACAGCGACCACAGCTGGTCGGCCGGCACGCGCGCCGCGAGGTCGGTCAGCCAGGGCTGCGGGTCCGCCACGTCACGGGCGTAGCGCTCGCGCAGCGCCGGCACGTCGACGCCGAACCGGTCGACGGCGGCCTCCAGCGGCACCGGGCTCCAGTTGTTGGTGGGCCGGTCGTTCTCGACCACGACGCGCGGCTCGCTGTGCTTGAAGTACGGCAGGCAGTCGAAGCCGTCGAGCGTGCGCGCCGGGTCGGGCGACCAGCCCGGCGGCGGCTCGCCCACGTAGCAGGACGCCTCGCGGCGGCCCCGGTCGTTGTTGCCGACCACGCTCGGCACGTCGTGGTGCGCCGCCAGGTTCGGCACCGTGAGGTGGACCGGCAGCCCGACCTCCCGCGCGAAGTGGGCCACGGCGACGTCGTCGGCCTCGTCCGGGTCCTGTCCGGCCAGGTAGTCCACGAGCCCCTTGGCCGCCGTGGCCGGCAGGGCCAGCGCGATGGTCGGCACGTAGTCGCAGACGGCGCGGACCCAGCGCGCGCCCAGCAGCGCGGCCATCCGGACGGCGGCCCCGTTGCGCGACCCCCAGTCGCTGTGCAGGGCGACAGCGCCGTCCGGCCGGGCCTGCACGGCCCGGAAGGCGTGCTCCAGGAAACCGGGGAACACCACCGCGTCGTCCTGCAACACCAGGTGGTGGGTGCAGCCGGGCCCGACGGCGGCCCACGCCGCGCTGGCGGTGCGCAGCGTCCGCGGCGGGCCGTCGGGCTCGGGGTCGAGGACGATCTCGACCGGGTAGGGAGCCAGCCGCCGCGCGAGGTCCTCCGCGAGGTGTCGCCGGGACGGATGCGTCATGACGGCTACGGACACGCCACCATGAGACAACTCCTTCTCCTTCCGGCCGGCGGTGTCACGATCGGGTATCGGCGTGGATCGCGGTCAACGTACCAGCGTTGCCGATCGGGGGCGACCCCTGATGCCGTTTCCCCTTCGCGTGTCGGCGGTCGCATTGCTTTGTCGTCGGTCAATGCGAGGCGGGGTCGGACGATGCGGACGCGGGCGTCCGCACGTCGAGCGACAGCGACACCCCGAAATGGTCCGAGGGATACTGGCCGCTGTCGTCGCAGGCGGTGCCCAGCAGGGCTGGGCGGCTCGCGCGGACCGGGTCGGCGGCGCGCACCAGGACGTGGTCGAGCCGCCAGGTCGGCGTCGGCGCCGGCATGGTCAGCGCGGCCGGGGAGCCGCCCGCGGCCGCCCACGCGTCGACCAGTGCGCCCCGGTCGCGCAACCGGCCCATCAGGGCGCCGTCCGCCGGGCAGTTCAGGTCGCCGCAGACCAGCAGCGGGCGCTCCGGCGGGGCCGCCCCGGCCGCCGCCTCCAGGCCCCGCAGGCACGCCTCCTTCACCTCGTCGGGCCCGACCGGCAGGTGCGCCACCCACACCGTGACGGCGGACGTCGACACCTCCAGCACGCCCGGGTGCCCGCCGAAGCCGCCGAAGCCGGGCACGGGGAAGACCCGCCACGAGTGGATCGGCGCGCGGCTCAGCACCGCCAGGCCGGGCGCGTGACCGGGGCCGGAGTGCGCCACCTCCCACCGCCCGGGCAGCCCGTCGGCCAGCTCCCGTGCCCGCCCGGCCCCCGACCCGGCCGGCGCGGGCACCTCCTGGAGGGCGACCAGGTCGGCGTCGGCGTCGGCCAGCGCCCGGGTCAACAGCGCGGCCCGGCGTCGCCACACCCGGCGCTCGTCGGCCTCGGCGAGGGCCGGGCTGCCCGCCCGGGCCCCGCGCAGGACGGCCCGGTCGTGCCAGTACCGGTGCGGGGTTCCGGTGCCCCAGATGTTGTACGTGACGACGCGCAGCGGCATCCCGGCCCGACCTCCCCGTGCGACGGCCCGTCGGCTCCGGGCCCGCGACGCCCCGCACCGTAGCAGCGCGCGCCCGGCGCGGGGCGCGCGCCGGACGCCCGCCGGCCGCCGGGACAGGGGGCCCGCGAAAAGAAATAGGGGCACTGGTACGGACGATGTACGGGTAACGCGCAACGACAGTCCTGGCATTGAGCGGTTACGATTGCTCGCCCTCTCGTACTAAGGAGCTGTCTTGGGTCTCGACCGGCGAAGTTTCCTCGCGCAAACAGGAATCATGGGCGCAGGTGTCGCGCTCTCGGGCACAATTGACGCGCTCTTCACGGCGGCCCCCGCCCTCGCGGGCCACGGCGGCGGATACGGCGCACTCGTGGCCGACCCGGCCGGGCTGTTGGACCTGCCCCGCGGATTCCGTTACCGGGTCCTTTCCCGGGAGCGCGGCACCGCGCCGGGCGGCGCGGCGCCCAGCAGCTTCGACGGGATGGCCGCGTTCTCGGGCCCCGGCCGGGACGTCCGGCTCGTCCGCAACCACGAGAACCGGGTGGGCGCCGCCGCGCCGGTGGTCGCGCCCGCCGAGCTGACCTACGACCCCGTCGCCGTGGGCGGGACCACGACGCTGGTCGTCGGGCCGCGCGGGGTGGCCGAGCGGATCAGCCTGGGCGGCACCTCGACCAACTGCGCGGGCGGGGTGACCCCCTGGAGGACGTGGCTGACCTGCGAGGAGACGGAGATCCGGCGGGGCGAGGGCGGCCACGAGAAGGACCACGGCTTCATCTTCGAGGTCGACCCGTGGCGCACCGACCGCAACGTGGACCCGACGCCGCTCACGGCCATGGGCCGCTTCGCGCACGAGGCCACCTGCGTCGACCCCCGCACCGGCGTGGTGTACGAGACCGAGGACGCCTACGGCGAGAAGTTCGGCTGCTTCTACCGCTTCCTGCCCCGCCGGCCGCTCGGCGGCCACGGCAGCCTGCGGGCCGGCGGGCGGCTCCAGGTGATGCGGGTGCCCGGCGTGGCCGACCTGTCCACCGTTGGAGAGCCCGGGGCCGTCTTCGGCGGCGTCGAGTGGCTCGACGTGCCCGACCCCCTCGCCACGAGCGTGCCCGTGCGGCTGCAGGACTACGGCCCCGGCGGCGTGACGCACGCCCAGAAGCTGGAGGGCGCGTGGTGGGGCACCGACGGCGCGGCCTACTTCGTCTCCTCCTTCGCGGTGCGCGAGCACGGCTCCGAGGCCGACCACCAGGGCCAGGTGTGGCGGTACGTCCCCGCCACCAACACGCTGACGCTGGTCGTCGTGTTCCGTGGCACCGACCCGGGGGCGGAGCTGTACAAGACGCCCGACAACATCTGCATGACCCCGGCCGGCGGCCTGATGCTCTGCCAGGACGGCGACGGCGACAGCTACCTGATGGGCACCACCGTCGACGGCGAGCCGTACCTGTTCGCCCGCAACCGGCAGAACCTCGGCACCGAGTCCGCGCCGTCGTACGGCGAGTTCGCCGGGGCCTGCTTCGCCGACGACCGGCGGACCATGTACGTCAACTGCTACGCCCCCGGCACGACGTTCGAGATCACCGGCCCCTTCCGCAGGTAGCGGGCCGGACGACGCGCCGCGCGGCGGCCCGGTATTCCCGCCGGGCCGCCGCGGCGCGTGATTCCCGCCACAGGGTGGCGTCGCGGCGGGCGACTCCGCCGCCACCCCGCGCGCCCGCGAGCGCGCGCCGTGCCCCCGCCGGGCGAACATGAGCACCCCTACTCATCCGTTGGCCGGGGGCGTTGGGCAAGCTCGACGCATGATGGACCCCACACCACCACTGAGCCCGGCCCGGGGGCGGGTGGGCATCACCGCCGTCGGGGCCAGCCTGCCCGGGCAGGCCGTGCCCACCGCCGAGGTGCAGCGGCGGCTCGCCGAGGCCAGCGGGCTGACCCTGCCGGACGGCCTGCTCGCGCGGATGACCGGCATCTCCTCCCGGCGGCTGGCCGCCGACGGCGAGTACGCCTCCACGCTCGCCGTGCGCGCCGCCCGGCAGGCGCTCGCCGCCGCCGGCCGGGAACCCGAGGAGGTGGACCTGCTGCTGTTCGCCTCCGCCACCCGGGACGTCGCCGAACCCGCCACGGCCCACATCGTGCAGGCCGAACTCGGCAGCCACGCCCACGCCCTCGACGTCACCAACGCCTGCAACAGCTTCCTCAACGGCATCGACCTGGCCCGCTCGGCGATCCTCGCCGGCCGGGCCCGCCGCGCGCTGGTCGTGACGGGGGAGACCCCCACCCGGGCCATGCGCTGGCAGGTCACCGACCTCGACCAGGCCCGGGGCGCGTTCGCCGGCTACACCTTCGGCGACGCGGGGGCCGCCGTCCTGGTCGAGCCGGTCGCGCGCGGCGGGATCGTCGACGTCGACACCGAGACCTGGTCGGAGCACTGGACGGTCGGCGGCATCCCCGGCGGCGGCTCCCGCCACCCCCGCGGCGACGAACACACCTACTTCACCGGCGACGGGCGCGCCCTGCGCGACGTGTTCGAGAAGATCGGCGGCGACATCCTGCACCGGGTCCGGGGCCGCACGGGCCTCGACTGGGCCGACTACGCCCGGGTCCTGGTCCACCAGGTCACCCTGCCCTACCTCGACCGGTTCGTCGAGGTCACCGGCGTCCCCCGGGACAAGCTGGAGATCACCGTCGGCGAGCTGGGCAACCTCGCCAGCGCCACCCTCGGCGTGCAGCTCGCCCGCGTCGACGCCACGCTGCGCCCCGGCGACCGGGTGCTCTTCGTCGGCCTCGGCGGCGGCGTCAGCCTGATGACGATGGTCTGGGAGAAGTCGTGACCGCCCTGTGGGTGGTGGTGCCCGCGTACAACGAGGTCGCCCGCATCGGCGGCACCCTCGCCGCCCTCGCCGCACAGACCGACCGGGACTTCACCCTGCTCGTGGTCGACAACGGCTCCACCGACGGCACCCGGGACGAGGTGCGCCGCTTCGCCGTGCGCGCGCCGGTGCCGACCCGGCTGCTGCGGGAGGAACAGCGGGGCGTCGGCGCGGCCGTCGACACCGGCTTCCGGCACGCGATCGCGCAGGGTGCCACGCTGCTGGCCCGCACCGACGCCGACTGCCTGCCCCACCCCGGCTGGGTGGCCGCCGCCCGCCGCGCCCTCACCGGCGGGGCTGCCATGGCGTGCGGCCGGATCGAGGCCCGCCGCGACGAGCACGGCCCGCTGGGCCGGGCCGGGTTCCGCTGCCTGGTCGCCGTCGCCGCCACCTTCGGCCGGCTGCGCCCCGCCCACCGGGGTCCCGGCTACCGGGCCCCGTACCGGATGCACGCGGGCAACAACATGGCGATCACCGCCGAGGCGTACCTCGCCGCCGGGGGCATGCCCCGCCGCCCGTCCCCGACCGACCGGGAGTTCCTCAACCGGGTACGCCGGCACACCGACGCCATCGTCCACGAGCGCACCATGGTGGTGGAGAACTCCACCCGGCGGCTGCGGGCGTACGGGCTGCGCCGCACCGCCGCCTGGTACCTGGACCGGGGCAGCGGCCGGCTCTCCCCGGACCCGCGCTGACCGCACCCCCGCCCGGAAACGAGTCCCACGATGCTCAACGAACTGGCCGCCGTGCTGCGCCGCCACCCCGACCGGCCCGCCGTGCTCGCCGCCGGCCCCACCGGCCGTACCCGCACCCGGGCCACCCGGGGCGAGCTGGCCGACCTCGCCGACGGGTACGCCGCCGCCCTGCACCACCACGGCCTCGCCGCCGGGGACACCCTCGGGGTGGCGGTGCGCCCCGGCCCCCGGGCCCTGTCGGTGCTGCTCGCCGCGCACCGGCTCGGGCTGCGGGTGGCGGTGCTCGACCCCAGCGCCGGCCCGGACGTGCTCACCGCGCGCCTGGCCCTGGCCCGCCCGGCCCTGGTCGTCGCCGACGCGGCGGCGCAGGCCGTCGCGGGGTGGGCGCGCCCGCTGGCCGACCGGGCCCGGCTGGCCCTGCCCCGGCTGGCCGAGCTGGGGCCGGTGCGCACCGTCGGCCGCCGGCTGCCCGGCTGCGCCCCGGCGCTGCGCCCCCGCTCCGGCCCGACCCCCGACCGGGGCGGACCCGACGACGACGCGGTGATCATCTTCACCTCGGGCACGACCAGCCGGCCCCGGGCGGTCGTGCACCGCCGCGCCGGCCTGGACGCCGGGATGCGCGCCGTCGCCGACCTGGTCCGGCCGCGCGCGGGCGCGCCGGTGCTCGGCGGCACGTTCTTCGTCCTCGTCCCGGCCCTGGCCAGCGGCGCGCCGGTGGCCCTGCCGGCCCGCTCGCCCCGGGTCCTGGCCCGGCAGGTGGCCCGGCTGTGCCCGCAGGCCAGCTACCTCACCCCGCCGCAGCTGCGCGCCCTGCTGGCGCAGCGGCCCCGGCTGTCCGGCCGGTTCTACAGCGGCTCCGCGCCGGTCAGCGCCACCCTGCTCGACCGGGCCCGGCGGGCCGGCGCCGAGCAGGCATGGGGGGTGTACGCCCTCACCGAGCTCTTCCCGGCCGCCGCCGTCGAGGCGACCGAGAAGGCCGCCTTCACCGGCGACGGCGACCTCGTCGGCGCGCCGCTGCCCGGGGTGGACGCCCGGGTCGGGCCCGACGGGCGGCTGCTGCTCACCGGGCCGGGGCAGGCGCACCGCTATCTCGGCGAGGAGCCGCACGAGCTGGTCGACACCGGCGACGTCGCCCGGCTCGACGGCGACCGCATCGTCCTCGCCGGCCGGAGCAAGGACATGATCCTGCGCGGCGCGGAGAACATCTACCCCGGCCTGTACGAGCCGGCCCTGCACGTGCCCGGGGTCAACCTGGCGGTGCTGGTCGGCGTGCCCGCGGGCGACGGCGACGAACGGCTCGTGGCCGTCGTCGAACCCGAGCCCGGCACCGACCCCGGCCGGCTGCGCGGGGCCCTCGACCCGGTGCTCGCGCGGATGGGTGCCGCCCGCCCCGACGCGCTGCTCATCGCCCCGGTGCCGACGAGCGGACGGTCCCGCAAGCCCGACCGGGCCGCCACGGCAGCCCTGGCCGCCGCCGCGACGGGCCGGCCCGTCCCGAGCCCCCGGCGGGGCGGCCGTGGCTGAACGCCCCGCCGCCGCGGCCCCTGCCGACGCGGCCCCCGCCGGGCCCGGTTGGCCCGCCGGGGCCGCACGTCCCGGCCGGGGCCGCCGCCGCGACCGCCGGGTCTACCTGCGGCGCTATCCGCTGCTGTTCGGCCTGCTCGTCGCCACCCGGCACCGGCCGGCGCTGCGGCTGGGCCGCACCGTGCTCGTGCACGACCCGCAGGCGTACCTCGACGCGCTGACCCGGCTGCCCCTGGACCGGGCCGCCGCCGGCACCGTCGGCGGGACCGCCCACCGGCTCGGCGCCGACGGGCTCCTGTTCGACCAGGAGGGCCCCGAGCACCGGCGGCTGCGCCGCGCCCTGCACGACGGGCTGGGCGGCTCCGGGGTGGCCCGGCTGCGCCCGGTCTGGACGGCGGTGCTGCGGCGGCGGCTCGCCCCGCTCGCCGCCGGGGAGCCGGTGGACCTGGTGCCGGTCGCCGCCGAACTGGCCGGCGTCACCACGGCGGCGCTGCTGGGCATCGACGCCGACCCCGCCGCCCTGGCCGCCGCCGCCCGCCGCGCCGCCGCCACGGCCGCCGCCGCGCAGCTACCGGGCCCGCACCCGCCCGGCCGGGCCCGCGCCGCCCGCCGCGCCGTGGCCGACCTGACCGCCCTGCTCGGCGTGCCGCCGGACGCCGCCGGCCTGGCCGGCATGCTCGCCGTCGCCGCCGTCAACACCACCGTGTCCGGCCTGCCCCGGGCGGTCGCCTGGTGCGCCGACGACCGGCTGTGGGCCGCCGCCGCCGACCCGGCCCGCCGGGACACCCTGGTCGACGAGCTGCTGCGGGTCACCGCGCCGAGCCCGCTGCTGCCCCGGGCCGCCGCAGCGGCGGGCACCGCAGCCGGCTGCCCCGTCCGGGCCGGGGACCGGCTGCTGCTGGTCGCCCGGCACGCCGCCGGGGCGCACCGCGCCGGACCCGACCCGGCCGCCCCGGCCCCGCCCCGGATCGCGCGGCTCGTCTTCGGTGCCGGCCCGCACTCCTGCCCGGGGGCCCGGCTGGCCCGCGCGCAGCTCGCCGACACCCTCGCCGCGCTCGCCCCGCACCGGCCGGTCGTGGCGCGGGCCCGCGCCGACGGCCGCGCCGCGCTGCCCGGCTGGGCGCGCCTGGTGATCCGGGCCGGCGCGTGAGTTCGGCCGGTGCGCGGGGCGGGCGCGTGGACCTCCACGGTGCCGAGGTGGCGGTGACCGGGGCGAGTGGCTTCTGCGGCGCCGCCGTGGCCCGGGCCGCGCTGGCGGCCGGTGCCCGGGTGCGCTGCCTCGGCCGCCGCCCCGGCCCGGTCGGAAGGCACGTCCCGTGGGACGCCGCGCGCACCGCCCCCGACCTCGCCGGCGCCGACGTCGTCGTCCACCTCGCCGCGGCGGTCGGTGACCCGCCGCCCGGCCGGGCCGCCGAACGCGCCTACCGGGCCGTCAACGTCGACGGGGCGGCCCGGGTGCTCGACGCCGCCGCCGGTCGCCCACTGGTCTGGGTGAGCAGCGCCAGCGTCTACCGGCCGCAGGGCGCGGCCCTGGTCACCGAGGACCACCCGACCGACGGGCAGCTCTCCGCGTACGGGCGCACCAAGGCCGCCGGCGAGCGCCTCGCCCTCGCCGCCGGTGCCGTCGTGCTGCGCCCCCGGGCGGTCTACGGCCCCGGCGACCCGCACCTGCTGCCCCGGCTGCTGCGGGCCCGCCGGGGCGGATGGCTGCCGGTGCCCGGCCCCGACGTGCGGCTCAGCCTCACCGCCGTGGAGAACCTGGCCGACGCCTGCCTGGCCGCCCCCGCCTGGCCGGCCGGGGCGTACAACATCGCCGACGCCCGGCCGTACTCGCGCGACGCCGTGCTGCGCGCGGTCCTCGCCGCGGCGGGCGATCCGGCGCGGCTGGCGCACCTGCCGGCCGGTCTCGCCCGTGCCGCCGCGTCGGCGTCGACCGCGTGGTCGGGGCTCACCCGCCGCCCGCCGCTGCTGACCCGGTACGCGGTCGACCAGCTCGCCCGCGACATGGTGCTCGACCTCGGCCGGGCCCTCGCCCAGGGCTACCGGCCGCGCCGCGACCTCGCCGACTACCTGGCCGCGCCGGACGGACCAGGGCGCGCGGCGCGCGGGACGCGCGGCGGCCACGACCGTGGGTAGACTCCGCGTCGCGGCCGGATGACCATGCGTCGGGGCCCCTCGTGCGAGGGCGTCCTCGTGCGATCCGTGCCCGGGGAGAGGGATGGGGTGCCCGCCAGGTGATGACTCTTGCGGCGGTCGCGGCCGACGCCTCCTGCACCGCCCTGCTGGTGCTCGCCCCCGACGGCCGCTGCCTCTGGTCCAACGTGGCCGCCGGCCGGCTCGGGGTCCGGCCGGACGAGCTGCCGCTGGCGCGGGTGGAGCCGGGCGGCCCGGCCGTCGAGGTCCCCTGGCCGGCCGCCGAGCACGCCACCCGGTGGTTGCAGGTGTGCTGCCACGGCGTCGACTCCGACGGGCAACCCCTGCGCGTGTACGAGGTACGCGACGTCAGCGCCGAGCGCCGCGAGCGCGAGCGGGGCCGCAACCACCGGTGGCGACTGGCCCGCATCGAGCAGCTGGCCAAGGTCGGCACCTGGGAGTGGACCGTGGCGACCGGCGAGGTCGTCTGGTCCGACGTGCTGCTGCAGATGTTCGGCCTGCCGCCGGGCACCACCCTGGACTACCCGTCCTACCGGCAGCTGGTGCACCCCGACGACATCGGCCTCATCGAGCGGACCCTGGAGACGGCGCTGGCCAACGCGGCGCCCTTCTCCTACACCCACCGCATGTACCTGCCCGACCGCGCCACGATCCGCGTCTTCGAGTGCTACGGCGAGGTCGTCACCGGCGCCACCGGCGCCCCGGAACGCGTCCTGGGCACCGCCCACGACATCACGGCCATGCGCCGGGCCCAGGACGAGCTGACCCGGCTGGCCGAGCGCGACCCCCTGACCGACCTGCCGAACCGGCGCGCCCTGCTCGCCCGCCTCGACGACCTGCTCGCCTCCGGCGGCGGCCGCTCGGGCGCCCTGCTGCTGATCGACATCGACAACTTCAAGGACATCAACGACGTGCACGGGCACGCCGTGGGCGACGACGTGCTCCGCGTGCTGGCCCGCCTGCTCGTCCGGCACCTGCCGGCGGGCACCGTCCTGGGCCGCCTCGGCGGCGACGAGTTCGCGGTCGTGCTGCCCGAGGCCACGGCCGGCGGGGCCCTCGCCGTCGCCGAGAGCCTGTGCAACGCCGCGGTGCGCAGCCCCGTGCCGCTGGTCGACGCCGGCCTGCGGGTCACCCTGAGCATCGGGGCCGCGTCGCTGACCCCCGGCGACACCCGCGACGTGGCGCTCGCCCACGCCGACCTCGCGCTCTACGAGGCGAAGAACGCCGGGCGCAACCGGGCCCGGCTCTACCTGCCCGAGCAGTACCGGCACGCCGTGCAGCGGGTCAACGTGGTCGCCCGGGTCCGCAGCGCCCTCGACGAGCGCCGGATGCGCCTCGACGCCCAGCCCATCATCGACCTGCTGACCGGCGAGGTGGTCAGCCACGAGCTGCTGATCCGGCTGCGCGACGGCCGGGAGCCGGAGCTGGCGCCGGCCGACTTCCTGCCCACGGTGGAGCGCGACGACCTCATCGGGGAGCTGGACCGGTGGGTGGTGGCCACCGCCACGGCGGCGCTGGCCGACCCGGCGGCCGCGGCGGCCGGGACCCGCTTCGACGTGAACATCTCCGCCCGGTCGCTGGAGTCGCCCGGCTTCGGCGACTGGGTGGTGGGGCGGCTGCGCGCGGCCGGCGTCGAGGCCCGCCGGCTGGGCCTGGAGGTCACCGAGACGGCGGCGATCACCAACGTCGCCGCCGTGCGCAACCTCGCCGGTACGCTGCGCGACGCCGGCTGCCGGCTGAGCCTGGACGACTTCGGGGCCGGCTTCGGCTCGTTCGCCTACCTCAAGCACCTGCCGTTCAGCACCGTCAAGATCGCCGGGGACTTCGTCCGGCAGGCCGATCGGGGCGGCGCCGACCCGGTGCTCATCGACGCGGTCGTGCGCGCCGCGCACGGGCTGGGCATGCGCACCGTCGCCGAGTCGGTCGACCGCGACGCGCTGGTGCCCGCCCTGCGCCGGCTGGGCGTCGACGCCGGCCAGGGCTTCCACCTGGGCCGTCCCGTCCCGCTGGACGTCCTGCTCAACCGGGTGCCCGACGACGGTCCCGTCGCCCTGGACGCTCCGCTCCGCCGCCCCGACCACTGACCGCCGCCCCGGCCCGACCACCGACCCGCCGCCCCCCGGAGACCCAGGTGAACGCATCCCCCGCACCGGCGCTGCCCGGCGGCGTCACGCTCGCCACCCCCGACCTCGACGCCGCCCGCGCCTTCTACGCCGACCTGCTCGGCTGGACGTACGCCGCGCCGGCCGGCCCGCACCCCGCACGGGCCGGGGCGACCGCCGCGTACGCCGGGGGGACACCCGCCGCCGAGCTGGAGCCGGCTGCCGCCCCGGCCCGCTGGTGGACGGTCCTCGCCGCCGGCGACGTCGAGGCCGTCCGGGCCGCCGCCGGCCGGTCCGGGGCGCGCCTCGACGGCGACGACGTGCACGACCCGCTCGGCGGGTCCTTCCGGCTGCGCGCCGGCACCGACCTCGTCGCCCCCGGCCCCGGCCGGCCCAGCTGGTACGAGTACATGACGACGGCCCCCGCCGACGCCGACCGGTTCCACGCCGACGCCCTGGGGCTGCGGGCGAGCACGCCGCCGGGCGCCCCCGACGACTCGTACGCCCTGCTGCTGGCCGCCGGGCGGCCCGTGGCGGGCCGGCTGGCGCTGCCCCCGCCGCTGGCGGGCCTGCTGCCCACCGGCTGGATGGTCTACTTCGCCGTCGCCGACCCCGACGACGTGGCCGGGCGGGCGCAGGGGCTGGGTGGGCGGCTGCTGGTGCCGCCTCGGGACGTCGCGACCGGCCGGGTCGCCGCGCTCGCCGACCCGGCGGGCGCGGTGTTCACCGTCATCCGCCCGGCCCCCGCCCCGGCGTAGCCCCGGCCCCCGCCCCGGCGTAGCCCCGGCCCCCGCCCCGGCGTAGCCCCGGCCCCCGCCCCGGCGTAGCCCCGGCCCCCGCCCCGGCGTAGCCCCGGCCCCCGCCCCGGCGTAGCCCCGGCGCGCCGTGCCCGCCGCCGCTCCGCAGCCCGGCCGCCGTCTCAGCGTCGGTCGACCGCCGCGAGGATCGCCTGCGCCAGCTCCGCCGGCTTCGTGAACTGCGGCCAGTGGCCGGTGGGCAGGTCGACGTACTCGACGTCGCGCACGGCGGCCAGCTCGGCCACGTACGGGTGCCCCTGGTCGATCCACTCGCGCAGCTGGGCGGCCGGGTATTCGCAGGCGATGATCGTGGCGGGCACGTCGTAGCGGCGCGCGTCGGTGAGCACCTGCGGGTCGCGGGCGACCGCCGCGGGCTGGGGCACCGCCCGGGCCCGGAACGCCGCCCGCAGCTCGTCGTCGAGGTCGCGCAGGTCCTCCTCGCCGAACGCGGACCAGTCGGGCAGCGGGATCACGCCGTCGACCACCGGCATCTGGTCGTTGACGGGTTGACCGTCGCCGAGCGGCCCGGCGTCCACGTACACGACCCGGGCGACCCGGTCGGGCCGCGCGTCGGCGGCGGCGTGCGCGATCGCCCCGCCGCCGGAGTGCCCGACGAGCACGACCGGCCCGTCGGCCTCGTCGACGGCGGCCACCACCGCGGCGACGTGGTCGCGCAGCCGGACGCCGGCGCGGTCGACGTCGGCCGGGTCGAGGCCGGGCAGGGTGAGCGCCCGCACGCGGTGGCCAGCCCGTTCGAGGGCCGGCGCGACCCCGCGCCACGACGAGCCGTCGAGCCAGAAGCCCGGGATCAGGATGAGGTCCATGCCGGCACGCTAGCCGCCACCTCCGACAGTCGCGCCGCGCCGCCACCTCCGACAGCCGTGCCGCGCGGCGCGTACGCCGCAGGTGGCCGGCCCCGGGCGTACGCTGGCGTCCGTGGATCACGAAGACCGCATCGCCCTGTTCCTCGACTACGAGAACCTCGCGCTGGGGGCGCGCGAGCACCTCGGCGGCATGGTCTTCGACCTGCGTCCGATCGCCGACGCCCTCGCCGAGCGGGGGCGGGTGGTGGTGCGCCGGGCGTACGCCGACTGGTCCTACTTCGACGAGGACCGGCGGATGCTCACCCGCTCCCACGTCGAGCTGATCGAGATGCCCCAGCGCATGGGCGCCTCGCGCAAGAACGCCGCCGACATCAAGATGGCCGTCGACGCCGTGGAGCTGGCCTTCGAGCGCGCGTACGTCTCGACGTTCGTGATCTGCACCGGCGACAGCGACTTCACCCCGCTGGTCCACAAGCTGCGGGAGCTCAACAAGCGGGTCATCGGCGTGGGCGTGGAGAAGTCCACCTCGGCGCTGCTGCCACCGGCGTGCGACGAGTTCCTCTACTACGACCGTCTCGAGGGCGTCGACGTCCCGCCGGCGCGGGCCCGGCGCGGCCGGCCCGCCCGGCTGCCCAGCCCGGAGCCCGAGCAGGCCGGGCAGGTCGAGCAGGCGGAGCCGGTGGAGGCGGCGGAGCCCGAGGCGCAGCCGGTGGGCGCGGAGCCGGCCCGCGACGTCGACACGCTCAGCGTGCTGGTGGCCCAGACCGTGGCCGGCCTCCAGGGCAGCTCCAGCGGGGAGGTCACCGCCTCGACGCTCAAGCGCACCCTGTTGCGCAAGGACCCGACGTTCAGCGAGTCCGACTACGGCTTCCGCACCTTCGGCGAGCTGCTGCGGCACCTCGCCGGCCGGACGGTGATCGAGCTGGCCGAGGGGCCGGCGAAGGGCGACCCCGAGGTGTCCCTGCCCGAGCACGGCGACCGGGAGGTGGCCTTCGGGCTGCTCCGGTCCGTCGTCGCCGACCTGGCTCGCGGCGAGGGCGACGTCGCCCTGTCGGGGCTGAAGAACCAGCTGCGCCGGGCGCGCCCGGACTTCAGCGAGAAGAAGCTCGGCTACCGCAGCTTCCTCCAGTTCTGCAAGGCCGCCGCGACCAGCGGGGTCGTCGACCTGCGGTGGAGCGCCGACGCCGACGACTACCTGCTGACCGTGCCGGCGGCCTCCTGACCGCGCTTTCGCGGCCCACCACAACGGACGGTCCGGGCCGGACGGTCCGTTGTGGCGCCCGGCTACCGTGGGCAGTGGCGTCGCCACCCACGCGTGGGGCGGTGCCGGTGGCGGCTCCCTCGATCGCTAGGGTTGGGACGTGTCTCTATGGATGGCCGCGATGTGGGGAATGGTCGGCAGCGCCGTCGCGGAGGCACTGAATCTCTCCGCCATGATGCGCCCGACCAGCGAGTCCGGGGGCCGGTGGCAGTGGCCGTGGCGGGACCGGCGGGACCGGCCGATCGTCGTCTTCGCCGTCCTGCTGCGGGCGGCGGCGGGGACCGGCCTGGCCGCCGCGGCCGGCGCGGGTGGCCTGGCCGACACGGCGTTCGCCAGCTTCACCTTCGGGGTGGCCGCGCCGCTGGTGATCGCCAAGATGTTCGACCAGGTCCGGGTGGAACCGCCGGCCGAACCGCCCGCCGACACACCGGACGGTGACCACGATGACGGCGCGTGACAGCCGGTGGCAGCGGTGGGTCGCCGCGCTGGCCGCCCGGCCGGCGACGACCACGACCGCCGCACCCGTTCCCGGGCGCACCAGGTTGGCCGCCGCGCTGGCCGCGCGGCCGGTCGCCGGCCCGCGCCGCCCGCCGCCGTCCGCGTTCGGGGACGCGCACGCCGAGGGCGGCAAGCTCACCGAGCGGGTGAAGGGAATCCTGGCCGCCGTCCTGGGCGTGACCGCCGACCAGCTGCGGGTCGACGCCGACGGCGACGTGGGCATCCGCGCCGGCTCCGCCATGATCTTCGTACGCGTCCAGGACGACCCGCCCCTGGTGGACGTCTTCTCGCCGCTGCTCACCGGCGTCGAGCCGACCGAGACGCTCTACCAGCGCCTCTCCGACCTGACCAACGGGCTGGTCGTCGGCCGGGTCTACTGCACCGGCGGCACGGTCTGGGCCTCCATCCCCGTCTTCGGGCAGGACTTCGTCCCCACCCACCTGCTGCTGGCCGTACGCGGAATGATCGCCCTGGCCGACGACCTCGACGACCGGCTGCGCCTGGAGTTCGGCGGCAGCCGGTTCTTCGGGTCGGAGGCGACCGGGCTGACCCCGGTGCCCGACCCGACCGGCTACCTGCGCGACCTCGCCGACTCGGGGGCCTCCGGGGCGCGGGGGGCGGGCAGCGTCCTGGTCGACCTGCTGGCCGACCGTGGGCACACCGACGAGCTGCGGCTGCGCGCCGACCACGGCGACGGGCACGCCGCCGCCCGGTTGGCGGCGCTGCTGGCCGAGCGGGGCCAGGCCGAGGAGGCCGAACGCTACTGGCGCGTGGCCGCCGACCTCGGCGATCCCGGGGCGCACGACGAGTTGGCGGCCCTGCTGGCCGCAGGTGGCCGCCCGGACGAGGCGATCGACCTGCTGCGCCGCTCCGTCGAGCAGGGCAACCGGCGGTCCCTGCCGCTGCTGATCACGCTGCTGACCGAGCGCGGGCAGCTCGACGAGGGCATCGACCTGCTGCGCCGCTGGGCGGCCCGGGTCGACCCGCCGGGGCGCGGGGCCTAGCTGGCCGCTGCGCCCACGATCGCGGCGCGACGTGCACGAACCTGCCGGCGGCGTGCCCGACGATCGCGGTGGCGTGCCCGACGATGCCGCCGGCGCACACGACGATCGGGGGCCGGCGAACGCCGACCCCCGATCCTCTTCGCGGCGCGACGTCAGTCGCGCTGCACGACCATGCCCGCGCCCACCGTGCGGTTGGTGGCCTCGTCGATGATCACGAAGCCTCCCGTCGTGCGGTTGCGGTGGTAGTCGTCGACGAGCAGCGGAACGGTGGTGCGGATGCGGATCCGGCCGATCTCGTTGAGTTTGAGGTCGGTGGCGGTTTCGTCGCGGTGCAGGGAGTTGATGTCGAGGCGGTAGTGCAGGCCCCGCACGATGGCCCGCGCGCTGCGGGTGGTGTGCTTGATGGCGTAGCGGCCGCCGACGGTCAACGGTCGGGTCTCGTCCATCCAGCAGACCATCGCCTCGATGTCCTGCGCGACGGTCGGGGCGTTGTGGGGGCGGCAGATCATGTCCCCGCGGGAGATGTCGATCTCGTCTTCCAGGCGCACGGTGACCGACATCGGGGGGAACGCCTCCTCGACCGGCCCGTCGGCGGTCTCCACCGCCGCGATACGCGAGGTGAACCCCGACGGCAGCACCATCACCTCGTCACCGGCCTTCAACACGCCCGAGGCGACCTGACCGGCATACCCCCGGTAGTCGGTCACCGTGGTGGACTGCGGCCGGATCACGTACTGCACCGGGAACCGGACGTCCTGCAGGTTCCGGTCCGAGGCGATGTGCACCCGCTCCAGATGGTGCAACAACGACGGACCCTCGTACCACGGCATGTTCTCCGACCGGGACACGATGTTGTCACCCTGCAACGCCGACACCGGCACCACCGTCAGGTCCGGCACGTCCAGCTTCGCCGCGAACGCCGTGAACTCGTCCGCGATCGCCTCGAACACCTCCCGGTCGAAGTCGACCAGGTCCATCTTGTTCACACACAACACCAGATGCGGCACCCGCAACAACGAACACAGGAACGCGTGCCGCCGCGACTGCTCCACCAGGCCCTTACGCGCGTCCACCAGGATCAACGCCAGGTCCGCCGTCGACGCCCCCGTCACCATGTTCCGCGTGTACTGGATGTGCCCCGGCGTGTCCGCGATGATGAACTTCCGCCGCGGCGTCGCGAAGTACCGGTACGCCACGTCGATCGTGATGCCCTGCTCCCGCTCCGCCCGCAACCCGTCGGTCAACAACGCCAGGTTCGTGTACTCGTCCCCCCGCGCCGCACTGACGGCCTCCACCGCCGCCAACTGATCGGTGAACAACGACTTCGTGTCATACAACAGCCGGCCGATCAACGTCGACTTACCGTCGTCCACGCTCCCGGCCGTGGCGAACCGCAACAGATCCATCGGCCGCGTCTCCACCTCGACCGGCGCCATGTCGATGCTCATCAGAAGTACCCCTCCCGCTTACGGTCCTCCATCGCGGCCTCGCTGACCCGGTCGTCGCCCCGCGTCGCGCCCCGCTCGGTGATCCGCGTCGCGGCCACCTCCTCGATCACCGCCGCCACCGTGTCGGCATCCGACCGCACCGCCGCCGTGCACGAGGCGTCACCCACCGTCCGGTACCGCACCACCTCCACGAACCGTTCCTCACCCGCCCTCGGGGTGAAGAACTCGTTCACCGCATACAACATCCCGTCCCGCTGCACCACCTCACGCTCGTGCGCGAAATAGATCGACGGCAACGGAATCCGCTCCCGGGCGATGTAGTGCCACACATCCAACTCGGTCCAGTTCGACAACGGGAACACCCGGATCGACTCACCCGGATGATGCCGACCGTTGTACAACGACCACAACTCCGGCCGCTGGTTCTTCGGATCCCACTGCCCGAACTCGTCCCGGAACGAGAACACCCGCTCCTTCGCCCGCGCCTTCTCCTCATCCCGACGCGCCCCACCGAACAGGGCATCGAACCGGTGCTTCTCCACCGCGTCCAACAACACCGGCGTCTGGATCCGGTTACGCATCCCGTCCCCGGACTCCCGCACCAACCCCCGCGCCAACGCCTCCGGCACCGACGCCACGATCAACTGCAACCCCAACTCCGACACCCGACGATCCCGATACTCCAACACCTCGGGAAAGTTGTGCCCCGTATCCACATGCATCACCGGAAACGGCACACTCGCCGGCGCAAACGCCTTCTGCGCCAACCGCAACATCACGATCGAATCCTTACCACCCGAGAAGAGCAGCACCGGCCGCTCCATCTCCGCAACCACCTCACGCATCACGAAGATGCTCTCCGCCTCCAACTCGTCGAGCTGGGAGACCTGGTACGCAGCCGATCCGCTGCTCATCGCGTGTCCTTTCCGGTCGAGGGGACGCCTCCGGTCGAGGGGACGCCGGAGCCGGGGGCCGCCGCGCCGGAGAGCTGCCGCGCGAGGGCGGCGAGCAGCGGCGCGGCGAGCTCCTGACGGCACACCAGCAGGTCGGGCAGGCGCGGGTCAGCCTGGTTGTAGGTCAGCGGGGAACTATCGACGCGCGACGCGTGGAACCCGGCGGCGGTGGCCACGGCCACCGGGGCGGCGGAGTCCCACTCGTACTGGCCGCCCGCGTGGACGTACGCGTCGACCTCACCCGTCACCACAGCGGCGATCTTCGCCCCCGCCGAGCCCATCGGCACCAGCTCGGCGCCGATCTCGGCGGCCAGTTCTGCCAGGAAGGCCGGGGGACGGCTGCGGCTGGCCGCCAGCCGCAGCGGCGCGCCGGGGCCGGCGGACGGTGCCGGCGGGGCCGGCGGGTCGTCGGTCACCAGCACCCGCCCCTGCGCGGGCAGGCCGACGGCCCCCGCCACCAGGCGGTGCGGCGTCGACGCCGTACGCGCCCACAGCGCCACGTGCACCGCCCAGTCCGAACGGCCCTCCTCGGAGAACTCCCGGGTCCCGTCCAACGGGTCGATGATCCACACCCGGTCGGCGGTGAGCCGGCCGCCGGCGTCGACGCTTCCGACGACGCGGGAGTCCTTGTCCTCCTCGGACAGGACCGCGTCGTCCGGGCGGTGGGTCGCCAGCTCGGCGAGCAGGAGGTCGTGGGAGGCCCGGTCACCGGCGGCCTTCAGCGCGGCCGGGTCACCGTGGCCGTGCGCGGAGCGTACCCGCAGCAGCAGCTCGCCGGCGTGGGCCGCGAGCCGGCGGGCGAGGCCCGCGTCGGTTTCCGGAGGGGTCAGGGGCGGCATGGCAGCTCCTCGCAGGGGCCGGTGGGAAACGCCCGGGCGGTCATTGGACCGCCCGTCGACTGAAGCAGCGGACGCTGAGCCAGGTCAGCGCCACGGCCACCCCGGTGAGCACGCTCAGGCACACCCACGCCGGGATGTGCGGCACCTCGGGCAGCAGCGCGCCGCGCACCCCCTCCGAGACGTACGTCATCGGGTTGAGCGCGGTGACCACCTGGTACCAGGGCAGCGACAGCCTCGGCCAGGGGTAGTGGATGCAGCCGGTCCAGATGATCGGGGTGAGGATCACCGAGAAGGTGACGTTGATCCGCTGCACCGGCAGGGTGGTGGCCAGGCTCATCCCGATGGCCCCGCCGATCCATGCGCCGAGCAGCGCCACCACGAACGCCAGGGGCAGCCCTTCCGGCCGCCACGGGGCCGAGCCGACCACCAGGGCGCCGAGCGGATAGATCAGCAGGGCGGCGAGCAGCCCCCGGACGGTGGCGATGACCAGCTTGCCGATCGCGACGAGGCTGGTCGGCAGCGGGGCCATCAGCCGGTCCTCGATCTCCATGGTGAAGCCGAACTCCTTCACCAGCGGCAGGGCCACGCTCTGCAGCGCGGTGGTGAGGGCGGCCAGCGCGATGATGCCGGGCAGGAAGAGGTCGGCGAAGTTGCGCCCGACGATGCCCTGCCCGCCGAGGATCGTGTCGAACACGAAGAGCATGAACAGCGGCGTCAGCCCGACCTGCACCAGGATGACCCACAGTTCGCGGCCGGTGACCATGAGGTCGCGGCGCAGCACGGCGGCGAACACCCGGCCGGCGCCGGGCCGGGCGCGCGGGGTGACCGCCGGTCGCAGCGGGGTCGGCGTGTCTACAGCGGTCACCGTGGTTCCCTTCCGGTCAGTTCGATGAAGACGTCCTCCAGGCTCGGCTCCCCGATGTCGATGGCGTTGAGCGCCGCCGACCGCGCGGTGAGCACGGTGACCGCCGCGCCGAGCAGCGCGGCGGGGTCGGTGGCCAGGTGCAGGCGCACGCGCAGCCGGCCACGACCGGCCGGGCCCCCGCCGTTGCGGCCCGCCGCGCCGCCGCGCCCGAGCAGGCCCGCGCCGGCCAGGGCGGCCAGGCCGCCGCCACCGGGCCGCGCCCCGCCGCCGGCCCGCGCGGCCAGGGCGGCCAGCGCCGCGCCGCCGCCGGCCCCGCCGGGCAGCCCCGCGCCGGGCCGCAGACCGGCCGGCACGGTGGGCGACGCGAGCCGCTCCGCCTTGCGTACGCCGTCCAGCTCGCCCAGCGCGGCGCACAGCGCCTCCGGGTCGTCGCCGGGGGCCGGGGTGAGCGTGAGGTCGAGCAGCGCGTCGCCGGCCAGGCCCCGGACCAGGTTGTCCGGGGTGTCGAGGGTGAGCAGCCGGCCGTGGTCGACGATGCCGACCCGGTCGACGATCCGGGTCGCCTCGTTCATCGCGTGGGTGGTGAGCACGATCGCGACGCCGCGCTCGCGCAGTTGGCGGATCTGGCCCCAGATCAGCAGCCGGGTCTGCGGGTCGAGGGCGTTGGTCGGCTCGTCGAGGAAGAGCACCATCGGGTCGTGGGTGAGCGCCCGGGCGATCATCAGCCGCTGGGCCATCCCGCCGGAGTACGCCTCGATGCGCCGGTCGGCCCGCTCGGTGAGACCGAAGCGTTCCAGCAGCTCCCCGGCCCGGCTCTCGGCCTCCCGCCGGGGCAGCCCGTGGTAGGTCGCGTGGTAGACCAGGTTCTGCCGGGGGGTCAGGGCACGGTCCAGGTTGTTGTGCTGGGGCACGACGGCCAGTTGGGCGCGGGCGGCCGCCGGGTCGCGCCCGACGTCGACGCCGCCGACCATCACCCGGCCGCCGGTGGCCCGCAGCCGGGTGGTGAGGATGCCGACGGTGGTGGACTTGCCGGCGCCGTTGGGCCCGAACAGCCCGAAGATCTCGCCCGGCGCGACGGTGAACGACAGCCCGTCCACGGCGTTGGTGTCGCTGCGGGGGTAGCGCTTGACGAGGTCGGCGACCTCGACCACGGCCGGCCCGTCTCTGCTGGGCATCTGCTCTCCTGTCTGGGGGTGCGGGGTGCCGCCGTCCGCCGCCGGCACGAGGGGTGCCGGCGGCGGACGGCGCGGTGCGGCGGTCAGCCGCCGGCGGGCTTGGGGTGGGCGCTGAAGAACTGCCAGATGGTCTCGGTGGCGTTCAGCGCGGTGGAGGGCGGGTCGAGGTTGAGCAGCCGCTGCGCGCGGGGCGGGTTGGGCTTGCCGCCGGGCCACTGGTGGCCGGCGTCGGTGATGGTGATCAGCTCGACGCCGCGCCCCTCGGGGCAGGTCGCGGCGGTGCGCACGACCGGGCCCTCGGTGGTGGTCTTCGGCTCGCCGCAGTCGTCGACGGCGCGCCACCGGGCGGCCAGCTCGGGGGCGGGCGGGCCGTCGATCTTCACCGGGTTGCGGCCGGTGCCGCCGTTGTCGCGCCGGCCGGGGCCGCCGCCGTAGGGCATGGTCTTGTCGAGCTTGCCCTGGATGTGCAGCACCGACACCGGCTTCGGGTCGGCGCACTGCCCGGTGAGCGTGGTCGCCACCGCGCCGACGGCGGCGAAGACCGTGGTGTCGCAGACCAGCCGGAACGCGAGCAGCCCGCCGTTGGAGATCCCGGAGACGTACGTGCGGGCGGGGTCGACCGGGACGGTCTCGCCGACGGTGCGGACCAGCTCCGTGATGAACTTGACGTCGTCGACGCCCTCGCGGGCGGGCGCGCCGCAGCACTCGGGCCCGACCGCCCAGGCACGGTTGATGCCGTCGGGGAAGACGACCACGAAGCCCTTGCGGTCGGCCTCCTCCGTCCAGCCGTACGC
Organism: Micromonospora haikouensis; assembly: GCF_000876225.1. Lineage (NCBI taxonomy): Bacteria > Bacillati > Actinomycetota > Actinomycetes > Micromonosporales > Micromonosporaceae > Micromonospora > Micromonospora haikouensis. The sequence continues at coordinate 3,613,556 of NZ_JXSX01000001.1, forward strand.
CTCCTCGGCCTGTTCGCCGGTGCCGGCCGCGCCGTGCAGCATGACCACGAGCGGGACCGGGTCGGTCAGCTTCGCCGAGGCGGGCCGGTAGAGCCGGTAGGTGCGGTCCCGCCCGTCGACGGTCAGGGTGCGCTCGGAGGAGCCGACGGGCACGTCCGCCGCCGACGCGCCGTCGGAGGCGGGGCCGGCGCCCGGCCCGCCGTCGTCGGCCCCGCCGCCGCCCCGGGTGCAGCCGGCGAGCAGGGTCAGCCCGACGAGGAGCGCGAGCGCCCCGGCGAGGCGGGTGGCGGCGGGGGAGGGCGACCGGCGTGACCGACCGCCGGGAGCCCCGACGGCAGGGCGAAAATCGGAAAAAGTCATCATATGAACACTTTCGCCCGCGAATGTTCGAGGAATGTCAGGAACGGGCCAGGGTTCGGCAAGGGCTGCCGGCCGCCGGCCCGGCGCAGGAGGGGACGCCGGGCCGGCGGCACGGAGATCAGCAGCCGGCCTTGAGCTTGATCAGCTCCCAACCGCCCTCGGGAACGTCGTCGTTCGGGTCGGTACGCAGGTTCATCGGGTTCGCCATGCCCAGGTAGATGGTCGAACCGTCGACCACCATGTTGCGCACCCCGTAGTTCAGGTAGTTGCCCACCCCGGTGTCGCTGATCGTCGTCGCCGCCTTCTTCGTCGACGGGAACGCGTACAGGTCACCGCCGTACACCGCCTCGGGGATCTCGGCGGTGGCCCGCGCTCCGGCCGGCGCCGCCGCCACGGCCGGGGCCTTGGCCAGCACGTCACCCATCTGCGGCGACAGGCCGAGCTGGGCGGCGGTCTGCTGGCCGAACTCCTTGGCCAGGTAGCTCCAGTCCATGGTGCCGACGTAGAGCTTGCCGCCGGCGACCGCCATCTTCCAGGTGTAGTTGTTGTACGGGTTGCCGAAGCCGGCGGGGCCGTACTTCGGCGTGTAGTTGGTCGACTTCGTCGTCCACGCTCCGACCCCGCCGTTGGCCTCCGGGTCGAACGCGGGCAGCTCGGTCGAGCCGTAGAGCAGGTCCACCTTCTGCTTCGACGAGCCGAAGCCCTTGCCCCGGTAGATGCTGATCGCCCGCTGTGTGTTCTGGGCCGTCGCGGTGATCCCGGCCTCGTCCACCGGCGGGTAGATGCTCAGGTGCAGGCTGGTGGCCTTCATCGGCACGTGCATGGTGCCCCAGTACAGGTAGCCGCCGTAGGAGGCCAGGCCGCCCAGGCCGTAGCTGCGGGCGACCACCGCGTCCGGCTCGTAGCTGGCCACGTTCCACACCTGCTGCCAGGCGGCGTCGTCGTCCGGGGTGAGCCCCGGCGCGCCGTCGGAGAGCTTCGGGCTCATCCACACCGAGGCGATGCTCGCCGGCACCGGGGCCGGCGCGGCCTCGCCGCCGAGCTCGTTGTCCGAGCCCGGCCAGGTGGTGACGAAGATCCGGCCCTCGTGGACGGTCAGGTCGGCGGCCTGCGCGGGCAGGGTCGCCACCTGGGCGAAGTTGAACGGGTCGGTCTTGCTGCCCATCCACCGCAGCACGTGGCCGCGGTTGCCGCCGTTGTTGCCCACGCCCACGCCCGCGTACAGCGCGCCGTCGGCCACGGTGAAGTGCCGGATGTTGCCGTACGAGGTGAAGTTGTGCGAGCCCAGGTACGCACCGGTGTCGGTGTCGAAGGCGAAGAGGTTGATGCTCTCGCCCAGCGCCGGTCCGCCCAGCAGGGCCACGCCGCCGTAGTTGCCGGCGGCCCGGATGCCGACAGTGTTCTGCAGCCGGGTCGCGTCGTCGGGCGAGGCGGCCTTCACCACGTCGGTCTTCTCGGTGAGCTGGTTCGACTTGGTGTCGTACGTGTACAGCCGCGGGATGCGGTGGTCGCCCAGCTTGACCGGCAACTGGGGGTTGCGCTTGGCGATCTGGCTCTCGCCGTACTCGCAGACCCAGTCGGCGTTCTGCGTGGGCACGGTGTTCTCCAGCGTCCGACCGCTGGTGAGGCAGTTGACGTTCGCTCCGGTGCCGAAGAACAGCGTCCGGCCGGCGCGGGTCATCCCCCACAGGTACGCCTGGTTGACCTTCGCCTGCCCCGTGGCGCAGGGCGGACCAGCCGGGTACGGCTGCCCGATCCCGGCGAAGCACTCGTCCGGCGGGGCCTTCGCGAGGAGCTGCGTGGTCGGCGGCTGGCCGCCGGCCGCCCCGGCGGCGTCGAGCGGCGCGGCGAGCGCCGCCGAGGGAACCGCCAGCACGGGCCCGAGCCCGAGCACGGCAACGGCGGCTAACAGCCGCCGAGTGGAGATCCGGAGTGGATTCACCAACTGCCTCTCTTTCCAGCAAAAAGGGTGGGACACCGGCGGCCGGGCCCGGCGGTCCGGGCCGCGGCGCGCAGGAGAACGGGGTGCGGTGTGGGGTGGGGCGGGTCAGGCGGCGGCGGGCGCGGGCTTGCGGGCCGGGGCGACGACCCGCCCGGCGACCCGCTCGGCCCACTGCGCGGCCTCGGGGAACTCCAGGTACTCGCCGAGCTGCGTCAGCTCGCCGACCGGGTCGGCGACCAGGTCCTCGTAGCGCATCCGCAGCAGGTGCTCCGGCGGCACGTCGGCCAGCGCCTGGTCGGCCTGGCTGGTCATGAACGCGCACAACCCGAGGTAGCGGCGCATGTCCTCGCCGCGCTCGCGCAGCGCCTCGGCGGTCAGCCGGTGCGGCAGGAACGGCTGGAGGTCCGCCGGCACGTCGTCGGCGTCGGTGACCCGGAACGGGTCCAGGCCGCAGCGGCCCAGGAACTCCACCCGCAGCTGGATAAGCTGGAACGACGAGTGCCGGCTCATCGACTTCGCCGTGTCCTCGCGGTTCCGGGTCAGATAGACGATCTTGCAGTCCGGGAAGCCCTTGAGCAGGTGCGGCGCCAGGTGGCTGGAGCCGCCGGAGCGCTCCACCCAGCGCGTCTTGCCGGTGAGCGTGGCCAGCAGGTCCAGGAAGTCGCTGTGGTGGCGGGCCACCGACTGGGTGCCGAAGCTCGGGACCCGCTCGGCGAGCTGGTCGAACAGGGTGTCCGGGTCGTCGGTGAGCTTCGACAGGGTGATCGCCAGGATCCGGGGCAGCTCCGTCATCCGGCCGGCCCAGCGGCCCGTGGCCGGGTACCGGACCTCCTTGGGCGGCAGCCCGATCCGGAACAGCGTGGCCAGCTCCGGCTTGGGGCTGGCCAGCACCGCCCAGTACTCCGCGCCGGTGATCACCTCGGCGCTGCGCGCCCACGGCGTCACCGACATGAAGAACTCCTGGGCCGACAGCGTGTCGGGCTCCTCGTGGATCAGGTCGGACAGCAGCGTCGAGCCGCAGCGTCCGTTGCTGATGATGATCGACCGACCCGTGATCGGGGTGTCCATCGGGATTCCTCCTGGAAGTCGCGCTGTCATGTGGTGACGGGTGGGGCCACGTCGAGCCCGCACTCCTCGCCCAGCCAGGCGAGGACGTGCCGGCGTACCGAGTCGGGCCGGTCGATCAGGACGGAGTGCTTCTCGTCGGGCAGGACGACGACCCGGGTCTGCGGCAGCAGCCCGCGTACGGCCGGGGCCAGCTCGCCCACCGCCGAGTCGCCGCCGTAGAGGCACAGCACCGGGCAGGCGATCGCGGCGAGCGCGTCGCCCGCCGGCAGCCGGCTCGCCGGCAGCTCCGCCGTCATGGTGGTCTCGGCGAGCATCCGGCCGGTGTCGGCGGCCCGGCGGGCGGCGATGCGCCCCCGGGCCGCGCCGATCTCGGCCAGCGCCCCCTCGCGGGGAAGCCGGGCGGCGACCCGCTCCAGCCGCATCCGCACCCGGCCCATCCACTCCGGCGTCGGCGGGGACGACTCCACGGCCACGATGCCGGCCACCCGGTCCGGGTGGCGCGCGGCGTAGCCGAAGGCGATCGTCCCGCCGAAGGAGTTGCCGAACAGCAGCAGCGGCCCCGTGACGTCCAGCTCGACCAGCAGCGCCGCCAGGTCGTCGACGAAGTCGTCGAGGGCGTACCCGGTGGCCGGGCGGTCGCTGCGGCCGTGGCCGCGCAGGTCGTACAGGACGGTCGGGAAGCCGGCCCGGGTCAGCGGCTCGGCCATGGTGAAGTACCAGCTCGCCATGGTGTCCGAGGCCATGCCGTGGATCAGCACCGCCGTCGGCGTCGGCCCGGTCCGGCCCGCGGGGGCCGGACCGGCGGGATCGAGCCGCTGCACGTGCAGCGTGATCCCGTTCGCCTTGACCATCGTCACCGGCTGCCCGCCGGGACCCCGTCGCCCTCCAGGGAGGTGGCGATGTGGTCGACGAGCTGACCGACCCGCAGCTCGCCCACCGTCTCCAGGTCCAGCTTCGCCACGAAGTGGGCGAAGTTGACGGTGTCGCCGTAGCGGGCCTGCAGCCGGCCGGCGAGCGAGACGACGTCGATGCTCTCCATGCCCAGGTCGTCGCGGAACGTGGTGTCCATGGTGATGACCTGGTCGGTCGCGAAGTCGCCCAGTACGGCGTTGATCATCTCGGTGAGGTCGGCGAGGATGCTGTCCTGGGCCGCGGCCATGATGGTTGCTCCTTCTACTGTTCCGGTGGGGTGACCTGCTGTCGGGGTGGGCCGGCCGGTCGGCCGGCCCGGTCGGTCGTTCACGGTCGGGACACCCCGGGCGGGGTGGCGGGGGCCGGCTCCGGGCCCCAGGTCCAGGCGACGACGTAGCGCCGGGGCGGCAGGTCCTCGGGGTTGTCGACCTCCCGGTAGCCGACCCGGTAGCCGCGTCCGGCGACCTCGACGGTCAGCACGGCGTCGGCGGCCTCGCGCACCTGGAACATGCGCGGCTTGCCGTCCAGCCCTGTGCCCTCCGCCTTGCCGACGGCCTCCTTCGCCGCCCAGAACCGGGTGAACCACAGCCGGCGTGCGGCGGCGTCCCCGCCGGCCAGCGACGCCAGCAGCGCCGCCTCGCCGTCGGTGAGGGCGAAGCCGAACGTGCTGTCCGGGTGGTCGGTGACCTCGGCGACGTCGATGCCGACGCCCGGCGTCGCGGCCGGCGAACCGGCGGGACGCAACCGGGCGATCGCCACCCCGATCTCGGCGCAGTGCGCCAGCGATACGTCGCAGTCGTCGAGGCCGCGGCCGGGCCGACCGCGCACCCACGGCCGCCCGTCGGGGTCGTTGCCGACGGTCAGCTCGATCGGGTAGATGTCGGTGTGGCCCTGCTCCCACAGCCGGGACCGCACCGCGTCCTTGGCCGCGATCCGGCCGAGCATCCACTGCTTGCGGGTCTTGGCCGGGTGCCGCTCGTACTCGGCGTAGGCCGCGCCGCCGAGGATGCCCCGGGCCGCCATGCCCCGGGTGACCAGGTCGGTCCAGCAGTCGAAGGCCATCGTCCAGCCCTCCGGCTGGAAGTGCGACATCGGGTACCGCTCGGGGAAGCGCTCCGCGACGCGGGCCTGCGGGTGGCTGTCGAACCGGCGGTCGACGGCCCCCTCGATCTGCGCCCACACCCGCCCCTGGTAGCTGAGCTGGGTGTCGGCGACGAGCTTGCCGTCGTCGATGGACTGCACCCGGGCGACGCAGACGAACGCCCGGCCGGCCGGCGGGGGCGGCCCGAAGAACCGCACCCGGCCCAGCCCCACCGGCAGGGCCACCGTCCGGAACGGCTGGGTGGTGATCAGCCAGTTGCCGATGAGCTGCAACGCGTTGTCCAGCAGCGCGCCGGGCGGCACCGGGGCGGTGACGATGCCCCGCACGTGCATGTCGCCGAGCGCGTGGACCTCGGTCACGCCCTGGAACTGCGGCCCGTGGAACATCAGCCGCTCCGCGTACATCTCGGCGGCGCCGAGGGTGGGCGGGCGCTCGGTGGCCGGGTCGTGCGTCCAGACCTCCGGCGGTGCCGGGTACGCGGTGCCGACCTCGATCGTGGCCCGGGCGTAGCCGGCGAAGACGACCGAGTACAGGTTCGGTCCGGCGGCCTTCACCACGATCTCGACGTCCGTGGCCGGCTCGGCGATCAGCCACTTGTTGAACTTGGCGTCGTGCACCTGGACCACCCGGGTGCCGGGCAGCAGCTGCTCCACCGCGTCCATCATGTGCGCGACCAGGGCGGTCGCGGGCACCACCGGCCACCGGTCCTCCGGGTCCGGCCAGTCGTCCGGCTGCACGAAGAAGCAGTGGTCCAGCAGGTACGGCATGGTCTCCAGGGAGACCCGCAGGGTGATCCGGCCGATCTCGCCGGGATTGACGCCGGGGCGCACGACCGGGGTGGGGGGCGTGCGGGGCGCGACCGGGGCCGTGCTGCGGGGCGCGGCCGGCGCGACGGTGGGTCGCGGCGGCTGGGACCGGACCGGTCCGCCGGCCGGCGCCGGGCGGGCCGGGGCCAGGGTGCCGCCGGTCGCGGCCAGCACGCTGGCCGCGCTCTGCGCGGTGTCCTGGAGCAGGGCCGCGAGCTCGGCCGCCGCGCTGGACTGCCCGGCGAGCCGGCTCACCGCGGTCACCGCGGCGCTGGCCTCCTTCGACAGCGCGGCGCCGGCCTGCTGCGCGGCGCTGGCCTGGGGTACGACCGGCTGCGGTGCCGCCGGGGCGGCGGCGCGGGCGGGCGTGGCCGCCGGTGCGCCGCTGCCTGTTGCGGGACGGGCGACCGGTGCCGCCGGGGTGCCGGTGCCGGTGGCGCGGGCCGGCGCGGCGACCGGGGCGGCCGGCATGCCGTTGCCGGCGGCCGGGCGTGGGCCCGTGCCGTTGCCCAGCGCCGGCCGGGCGGCGGACGCCCCGTTGCCGGCGGGCCGCACCGGTGCCGGCGCGGCGGTCGCGCCCGGCATGGCGTCCAGCCCGAGCAGGCCGGCCGCGTCCGCGCCGAGGCGGACCAGGGGACCGCCGAGGTCGAGCTTCATCCGGGGACCACGCCGACCGGTGGTGCTGCTGGCGGGCTTCGCCGGGGCGGTGCTCGCCGGGGCGGCCGGCGCGGGACGCGCCGGGGTCGTCAGGGCCCGCAGGTCCGGGGCGGCCCCCTCCACCCACAGTGCGGTGGCGACGCGGCGGAGCTGGTTCAGCCCGGTGCGGTGCGCCGTGTTCACCGGCATCGCGAGGTGGTCGCGCCCGCGCAGGTTGTCGCCGATCAGCGAGGCGAGCTGCCCCGCGCCGACCTGGAGGAAGACCCGGAACCCGTCGGCGTACATGGCCTCGACGGTCTGCCGGAACCAGACCGGCTCCATCATGTGCCGGACGAAGATGTGGTTGACCTGGTCCTCGTCGGGCGGGAACGGCGCGTGCAGGGTCGCCGACCACACCGGCATCCGGGTCGGGTGCACCTGCCACCGGCCCAGCGCCGCGCCGATCGAGGTCAGCCCCTCGGCGAACGCGGGGGTGTGGAACGCCGAGCGGAACGGCAGCTTCTGGCACAGGATGTTGCGGCCCCGCAGCGCCTCCACCAGGCGGTCCACCTGGGTCTCCGGCCCGTTCACCACCGACTGGGCCGGTGCGTTGTCGTGCGAGAGCACCACCCCCGGGAAGTCACCGAGCAGCGGGGTGACCCGGTCGGCGCCCGCGCCGACGGCCGCGAAGACGTACCCGGAGACCTCCACCGAGTCGGCGTTGAACAGCTCCAGGAACTCGTCCATCGCGGCGGTGCTGATCTGGCCGCTGACGGCGGCGGCGGTCCACTCGCCGATGCTGTGCCCGGCGACCGCGTCCGGGCGCACGTTGATGCGCTCCAGCGCCTCGTTGAACAGCTTGCCGACCTCGATCAGGCCGGCGCCGTGCCGGCCCAGGTCGGCGGCGGACCACTCCCGGTCGGGGAGCCCGAAGTGGGCGGCCAGGTCGGTGGTGCGCGGCGAGAACTCCGCCTCCAGGCCGGGGAAGACGAACGCGAGCTTGCCCGCCCCGTCGGCCAGCAGCGGCTGCGGGCTGAACCAGATGTCCCGCCCGCCCCGCCACGCCTGCCCCCGGGCCACCGTCTTGCGGGCCACGGCGAGCAGCTTGTCGGTGGGGTTGACGATGCCGAGGCGGGCCCGCCCCGGCGCGTCGCCGCCCGAGCGTGCGGCCAGGTCGGCGCCGAGGCGGCGTACCGTCTCGTCGTCGCGGTCCAGCAGCTCGGCGAGCCCGGCCGGGCTCGACGCGGCCAGCCACAGCACCTGGTCGGCCTCGTCGACGGTGACCGCCCCGGTGCCGGCGGCCGGCGCGGTGAACCCGACGAGCGGCTCGCCGGCCGACGCGGGCGCCTGCTCGATGACCAGGTGGGCGTTGATCCCGCCGAAGCCGAACGCGTTGACCCCGGCCCGGCGCGGCCCGTCGCTCTCCCAGGGCTGCGCGGTGGCGATCGGGGCGAACCGGGTCGCCGCCATCTCCGCCCGGGGGGACTCGCAGTGCAGGGTGGGCGGCAGCACGCCCCGGTACACCGCCATCGCGGCCTTGATCAGGCCGGCGACGCCGGCGGCCGGCATGGTGTGCCCGATCATCGACTTGACCGACCCGATGACCGGGCGGGGGCCGCCGGCGTACGGGCCGAACACCTGGGCCACGGTGGTCAGCTCGGCGGCGTCCCCGGTCGGGGTGCCGGTGCCGTGCGCCTCCAGCAGCCCCAGCGCGTCCGGGGCGGTCGGGTCGAGCCCGGCGGCCTCCCAGGCCCGCCTGATGGCCAGCACCTGCCCGGAGACCGCCGGGTTGAACATGCTGGCGGACTTGCCGTCGCTGGAGACCCCGCTGCCCCGGATCACCGCGTAGATCCGGTCGCCGTCGCGGACCGCGTCGGCGTACCGCTTGAGCACCACCACGCCGGTGCCCTCGCCGATCAGCAGCCCGTCGGCGGCGGCGTCGAACGGCCGGATCTCGCCCTGCCGCGACAACGCCCGGAGCTGGTTGAACACCGACCAGAAGCTGATGTCGTGCACGTGGTGCACGCCGCCGGCGAGCACCGCGTCGAGCCGGCCGTTGAGCAGCTCCGTGATGCCCTGGTCCACGGCGATCAGCGAGGAGGCGCAGGCCGCGTCGATGGTGTACGCGGGGCCGCGCAGGTTGAGCCGGTTGGCCACCCGGGAGGCGGCCAGGTTCGGCACCAGGCCGATGGTCCCCTCCGGCTGGTACGGCCCGAGCCGCTCGTCGAACTTCTTGCGCAGCAGCTCCAGCCGGGCCGGGTCGACGTCCGGGATCAGCTCCCGCAGGATCCCGATGACCTGGCTGGACATCCGCACCCGCTGGGCGTAGCGGGCCTGGGCGGGGCTGAGGATGCCGCCCCGGCCCAGGATGACGCCGACGCGCTCGCCGTCGGGCAGCTTGTCGGTGCCGCCCGCGTCGTCGATCGCGGCGGCGGCCACCTCCAGCGTGATGAGCTGGTCCGGCTCGATGTCGCCGATGGAGGCGGGCATCACCCCGAACCGCAGCGGCTCGAACGTGGCGAACTCGTCGACGAAGCCGCCGCGCTTGCAGTACATCCGGTCCGGCCGGTGTGCCTGCTCCGGGTCGTAGAACTCCTCGTCCCACCGGTGCGGCGGCACGTCGGTGATCGCGTCGACCCCGTTGATCAGGTTGCGCCAGTAGCTCTCCAGGTCACCGGCGGAGGGCATCAGGGCGGCCATCCCGACGATCGCGATCTGGCCGGGCGCGGGTGCGCCGTTGCTCATCGGTTCCTCCGTCGTGCGGTGTGGGCGGGGGCGTTGCGGGGCATCGGCGCGCTCACCAGCCCGAGGCGGTGTAGACGACCGAGGTGACCGCCGCGTCGGCCCAGGCCAGCTCGCGCAGCAGGGCCAGCGCGCCCTCCTCCGGGTCGATCAGGCCGATGCCGCGCCGGGCGTACTCCCGGCTCAGCTCGGCGGTGACCATGCCGCCGTGGCCGGCACCGGGCGCCCACGGCCCCCAGTGGACGGTCACGGTGCGCACCCCGGTCCGGGCCGCGTAGCGGGTGCCGATCGTGTCCAGGGCGTCGTTGGCCGCCGCGTAGTCGGCCTGCCCCCGGTTGCCGTAGGCGGCGGCGATGCTGCCGAAGAAGACCACGAAGCGCGGCTTGGCGGGCAGCTCGTCCAGGGCGGTCAGCAGCCCCCGCGCCCCGTCGACCTTCGTGTCGAAGACCCGGGTGAACGACGCCGGGTCCTTCTCGGCGATCAGCTTGTCCTCGATGATCCCGGCGGCGTACACCAGGCCGTCGAGGCGGCCGTGCTCGGCGTGGATGCGGCCCAGCAGGTGCCGGGTCGCCGCCGTGTCGCGGACGTCGAGGGTGTGGTAGCGGACCTCGCCGCCGAGCTCGGTCAGCTCGGCGATGGTCGCGTTGACCTCCCGGGCGGCCAGGATGCGCTGGGCGGTGCGGTCGATCTCGGCGGGGTTGCGCAGGCCCTGCCGGGCCAGCGCCGCGACCAGGGCCTGCTTGTCGCCGGCCGCGGCCAGCGCCGGGTCCTCCGGGCCCTCCGGCAGCGGGGTACGGCCGACCAGCTCGATGCGGCACCGGCTGGCCGAGGCGAGCGTCCGGGCGAACCACGGGGTGATGCCCCGCGCCCCGCCGATCAGGACGATCACCGAGTCCGGCTCCAGGCCGATCGCGGCAGCCTCGGCCACCCCGTCGCCGGCCGGGCCGGCTCCGCCGGCGGCCAGCGCGCCCAGCTCCACCGGCACCAGGTCGGCGACGTAGCGGTCGTCGCCCCGGCGGTACACCACCGGCGCGTCGCTGCTGGTGAGCACCTCGTCGAGCAGCTGCCGGGCGAGCACGTCCGCCGCGGCGGCCGGGTCCACCTCGACGAAGCGGGCGGTCAGCTGCGGGTACTCGCGGGCGATGGTGCGGAACAGGCCGGGCATGCCGTCGGCGGCACCGGCGGCGTCGCGGGCCCCGGCGGCCAGCAGCCAGCGCGGGCCGGTCGCGAGCGCCCGCTGCAGCAGCGGGAACACGTCGGGCAGCAGCGGCTCGTCGAGGTTGGTGAGCCCGTCGAGGACGAGCACCCCGTCGAAGCCCTCGCCGGCCTGCTGGCTGTCGAGCACGCCGAGCTGGCCGCTGGCGCCGTACTCGCCGAGCAGCTCCGCCAGGTACGCCGCGATCGCGCCGCCGCCGGTGATCAGGAACCGGGTGCCGGCGAGCACGGTGGCCGGGTCGCCGACCGGCTCGGTGCGGACGCTCTCCTGCGCCACCAGCCGCTTCGGGGCGATCCCGACGCCGACCCCGGCGTCGGCCGGCTCCGGCGCGGCCGGGGCCACGGCGGGGGCGGCCTGGACGGGGGCGGGCGGGGCGGCGATGCTCGCCGTGGCGGTCAGGGTCGCCGTCGCGGTGACCGCGCCGTTGAGCTTCTCGTCGAGCCAGGTGACCATGGCGCGGACGGTGCGGGCCTTGACGAGGTCTTCCAGCTCGGACTCGTCGCCTTCGACGGCGAGTTCGAGGCGTTGGGCGACTTCGCCGGCGACCTCGGCGCGCTTGATGGAGTCGATGGAGAGGTCGGCTTCGAGGTCGAGGTCGAGTTCGATGAGGTCGACGGGGTAGCCGGTGCGCTCGCTGATCACCGTGAGGATGGCGTTCTGGAACTCGGCGAGCGAGGCCCCGGGTGCGGCAGCGGTGGGAGCGGGGGCGGTCGGCAGGGCGACCGGGCCGGTGGTGGACACCGACACGTGGACGCTGCCACCCATCTTCTCGTCGAGCCAGGTGACCATGGCGCGGACGGTGCGGGCCTTGACGAGGTCTTCCAGCTCGGACTCGTCGCCTTCGACGGCGAGTTCGAGGCGTTGGGCGACTTCGCCGGCGACCTCGGCGCGCTTGATGGAGTCGATGGAGAGGTCGGCTTCGAGGTCGAGGTCGAGTTCGATGAGGTCGACGGGGTAGCCGGTGCGCTCGCTGATGACGCTCAGGATCGCCTGCTGGAAGTCGGCCGTGGTGACGCCGACCGGCGTGCCGGCGGGCGGGACGACGACCGGCCCGGCCATCGGCGCTGCGGCGGGCGCCGAGCCCATCTTCTCGTCGAGCCAGGTGACCATGGCGCGGACGGTGCGGGCCTTGACGAGGTCTTCCAGCTCGCTCTCGTCGCCTTCGACGGCGAGTTCGAGGCGTTGGGCGACTTCGCCGGCGACCTCGGCGCGCTTGATGGAGTCGATGGAGAGGTCGGCTTCGAGGTCGAGGTCGAGTTCGATGAGGTCGACGGGGTAGCCGGTGCGCTCGCTGATCACCGCGAGGATGGCGTTCTGGAAGTCGGCGACGCTCGGCCCGGTGGCCACCGGCACCGCGGCCGGCACCGGAGCGGGGGCGGGGGCCGGCGCGGGGATGATGGGCCCGACGGCGGGCGAGACCGGGACGACGGCCGGGGCCACCGGCCGCGCCGGCGCGATGGTCGTGGCCAGGGCCGACCCGCCGTTGGTCGCCAGCGCCACGGCCGGCACGGGGGCCGCGGTGGGCGCGGTCGCCGGGGGCCGCGGGGCGGCGGGCACGGGGGCGGCGGCCGGCGGGGCGACGGCGGGCGCCGCCGACGCCTGCGGCAGCGCGGCCGGCGTGTGGCCCTCGACCCGGTACGCCTCGGAGGGCTGCCAGACGAGCCGGCCGCCGCCGCCCGGGCCGCCGCTGCCGGGGTCGCCGAGGAAGGCGAGCATCACGTCGCGCTGGGAGGCGATCATGTCCCGGGTGGCGCGCAGGTACTCGTTGAGCAGCTCGCCACGGATGTCCTGGCCGCCGGCGTCGGGGCCGGTGCCGGTGGGGGTACCGGTGACGGCACCGTTCGCTGGGGTCATCGACAACTCCTTGATCCGTCGGGGAGGGGTCATGCCACCGGGAAGACAGTTGCCGTGCTGGTCCCGGACGAGCAGCCCGTCGACCGTCCAGATCGGACGACGGGTCGGTGCGGTGGCGGGCGCGTCGGCGGCGACCCGGCCGTGGAAGAGCCAGTCGGGGCGCACCGGCACACCGGCGCAGGCGAGCTCCCCGACCGAGATCAGGAAGCCGCGCAGCCCCTCCTCGGGACCGCGCTCGCAGGCGACCGCCCGGTGCGGCCGGTCGCCGAGCACGGCCTTGACCAGGCGGGTGAGCACCTGGCCGGGGCCCACCTCGACGAACACGCGGGCGCCGGCGGCGTACATCGCCTCGACCTGCTCGACGAAGCGGACCGGGGCGCCGATCTGCTCGGCGAGGTGGTGGCGCACCTGGTCGGCGTCGCCGGAGTAGCGCGCGGCGGTCAGGTTGGACCAGACCGGGATGCGCGGCTCGGCGATCCGGTGGGCGGCGAGCACGTCGGCGAAGGTCTCCACCGCGCCGGCCACCACGGGGCTGTGGAAGGCGCAGGCGACCGAGAGGGCCTTGGCCGACAGCCCGGCCTCCTTGAGCGCGACCACCGCCGACTGCACCTTCGCGGTCGGCCCGGAGACCACCACCTGCGTCGGGGAGTTGCGGTTGGCCAGCACGACCTCGCTGGTCAGCCCGGCGCTGGCGAGGACACCGGCGACGTCGTCGGCGGAGGCGTTGACGGCCGCCATGGTGCCCGGGTCCTCCCCGCAGGCGCCCAGGATCGACGCCGCCCGTTCCCGGCTCAGCGCCATGAGCGTGGGCGCGTCGAAGGCGCCGGCCACGCAGAGCCCGACCAGCTCGCCGTAGCTGTGGCCGGCGGTCATGTCCGGGCGTACGCCGAGGCGGCGCAGCAGGTGGTCGACGGCCAGCCCGCCGATGCCCAGCACGGGCTGGGCGACCCGGGTGTCGCGGACCCGCTCCTCCTGCTCGCGCCGCGACGACTGGTCGAAGGCGGCGGCGGGGAAGAGCAGCTCGGCCGCGTCGCGGTCGAGTTCGAGGTAGTGCCGCAGCTCCGGGAAGGCGACGAAGATCTCCGCGAGGGCGCCGGGGCGCTGGCTGCCCTGCCCGGGGAAGAGGAACGCGACCTGACCGGGCCCGACCGGCTCGACCTCGTCCGGCTGCACCAGGCCCCGCGCCGGGTCGTGCTCGCCGGCCAGCGCCCGGTGCAGCAGCGTCTCCAGCTCGGTCAGGTCCCGGGCGACGATCGCCACCCGGGTGGGGCCGGACCGGCCGGCGGACTTCGCGGCCACCGAGGCGGCCAGCTCGGCGAGGCGTCCCGGGCGGTCCCGCCCGGCGTCGCCGGCGAGGCCGTCGAGCAGCTGCCGGACCGACTGGTGGGCCGCGGCCCGGTCGAGGCCCCGGAAGCAGAACAGCTCCGCCGGCCAGATCCGCCGGCCGTGCCGGGGCTCCGGGGCTCCGGCGTGGGCGCTGAGCACGACGTGGAAGTTGGTGCCGCCGAAGCCGAAGGCGCTCACCCCGGCGATCCGCTCCTCGGCGGGGGCCGGCCAGGGGCGGGCCTCGGTGTAGAAGGCGAACGGGCTCTGCTGCGGGTGCCAGGCCGGGTTGGGGCGCTTCAGGTGGATCGTCGGCGGCCGGACGCCGTGGTACAGCGACAGGGCCGCCTTGATCACGCCGGCCAGCCCGGCGGCGCACTTGGTGTGCCCGATCTGCGACTTCACCGACCCGAGCGCGCAGCCGCCCGGCTCCGCGCCGGCATCGACGAACATCCGGGTCAGGGTCTCCAGCTCGGTGCGGTCGCCGACGACGGTGCCGGTGCCGTGCGCCTCCACCAGGCCGACGTCGCGCGGGGAGACGCCGCTGCGGCGGTACGCGCGGTCCAGCGCCCGGCGCTGACCGTCGGGGCGGGGGGCGGTCAGGCCGAGGGCGCGGCCGTCGCTGGCCCCGCCGAGTCCCTTGATCACGCCGTAGATCCGGTCGCCGTCGCGCTCGGCGTCGGCCAGCCGCTTGAGTACGACGCAGGCCACGCCCTCGCCCAGGGCGATGCCGTCGCCGGTGCTGTCGAAGGGCCGCGACCGGCCGGTCGGGGACAGCGCGTGCGCCGAGGTGAACATCAGGTAGTCGTTGACGCCGTTGTGCAGGTCGGCGCCGCCGCAGATCATCATGTCGCTGTCGCCGCTGACCAGTTCCTTGCAGGCGGCGTCCATGGCGGCCAGCGAGGAGGCGCAGGCGGCGTCGATGGTGTAGTTCGGCCCGCCCAGGTCGAGGCGGTTGGCGACCCGACCGGCGATGACGTTGGCCAGCACGCCGGGGAAGCTGTCCTCGGTGACCGTGGGCAGCAGGTCCTGCATCTCGTCGGGCACCTCGCCGAGGTACGCCGGCAGCATGGTGCGCAGGGTCTGCGCGTGGCCCATGTCGCTGCCGGCCTCCGCGCCGAAGACGACGCCGGTGCGGGAGTGGTCGACCCCGGCGGCGTCGTGCGGGTAGCCGGCGTCGAGCAGGGCCCGGTGCGAGACCTCCAGGGCGAGCAGCTGGGTCGGGTCGATGCTGCCCAGCGCCGTCGGCGGGATGCCGTAGCCGATGGCGTCGAAGGGCACCGGCTCGATGAAGCCGCCCCACTTGGAGACGCTGATCCGGCCGGTCTGGCCCGGCCCGACCTCCGGGGCGTAGTAGAGGTCGGTGTCCCAGCGCTCCGCGGGGACCTCGGTGACCGCGTCGGCGCCGGTGAGCACGGTGCGCCAGAAGCTGTCCAGGTCGGGGGAGCCGGGCAGCATGCAGGCCATCCCGACGATGGCGATGTCCAGCGGCGCGGGGCGCTCCTCGATCTCGGCGGGCGGGGCGAACCGGGCGCGCAGCGCGTCGAGCCGGGCGGCGTGCAGGTCGCGGGCCTCGGTGCTGACGGCGTCGTGCAGGCCCGCCACGGTGGTGGCGGCGTCGCGCAGCACGGCGACCTGCCCGGCCATGAACAGCCCCTCGGCGGCCTGGACGCCCTCGTCCACCGTCTCGATGGTCTCGCCGTTGCGCTTGAGGCCCTTGCTGGCGATCCGCAGCCGGCCGACGTTGAGCAACTCGAGCTGCTCCCACACCTCGCGGTTCTCCGCGCCGGCCTGCTCCAGCTGGGCGCGCAGCGCGTGGAAGTCGTCGACGAACGGGGTGTGCAGGCAGCGCGTGACGTGGCCCGGAGCGGTCTCCAGCAGGGCGGTCCGCTCGGCGGTGAGCGCCTCCCGCTGGAAGAGCGGCTGGACCGCGCCGTGCTCGACCGCCTCGGCGGTGAACAGGTACGCGGTGCCCATGAGCACGCCGATGCGGGCCCCCCGGCGCGCCAGCGGCGCGGCCATCGCGGCGACCATCGCCGCCGAGCGGGCGTCGTGGACGCCACCGGCGAAGAAGACCTGGAGCTGCGCGGCGGCGCCCGGTTCGGCGTCGAGGTACTCCTCGAGCACCAGCAGCTGCGCCTCCCACAGCGGGAAGCTGAACCGGGGGCCGATGTGCCCGCCGCACTCGGCGCCCTCGAAGATGAACTTCCTCGCCCCGGAGCGCAGGAACTGCCGCAGCAGGCCGGGGGAGGGCACGTGCAGGAACGTGCTGATCCCCTGCTCCTCCAGCGCCTTGGCCTGCGGCGGCCGGCCGCCCGCGATGATCGCGAAGCCGGGGCGGATCTCCTGGATGACCGCCAGCTGCGCGGCGCGCAGCTCCTCGGGGGCGAAGCCGAGCACGCCGACCCCCCAGGGCCGGTCGCCGAGCCGCGCGGCGGTCTCGGTGAGCATCCGGCGGCACTGGTCCGCGGAGTTCAGGGCGAGTGCGATGAAGGGCAGGGCGCCGCCGTCGGCGACCGCGGCGGCGAAGCCCGCCTCGTCGCTGACCCGGGTCATCGGGCCCTGGGCTACGGGCACCCGCACGCCGAGCGCCTCGGCCAGCGGGGCGCCGGGCAGCAGCAGCGTGCCCGCCTCGGGGTCGTCGGCGGCGTCGAGCATGATGGCCCGCATGGCCCGCACCGCGCTGGCGGTGTCGGCCCAGCGGTCGGCGAAGACGGCGGCGAGCCAGCCGTCCTGACCGATGGGCAGCAGCTCCGACCGTACGTCGTGCTGGCCGCCCCGGCGCATCCCCCGGGCCCCGTCGGCGAGCACCGTCTCCGAGCCGTCCATGCGCCGGATCGCGGCCTTGACGTCGGCCGGCAGTTCGGACTCGGGCATCAGGGCGAGCTGGGTGTCCAGGACGATGCCGGCGGCCCCGCCGACGAGGCAGGCCCCGGCGGTGCGCGGGCCGATGCCGCCGGCCACCCAGACCGGCAGGTCGACGGTGTCGTCGGCGACGAGCTGCTGGAGCAGGACGAAGGAGCTGAGGTCGCTGACCCGGCCCCCGCCCTCCAGGCCCCGGGCGATCAGCCCGTGCGCCCCGCCCGCCGCGGCGGCGCGGGCCTCCTCCCGGCTCGTGACCTCCACGATCACCCGGTACCTCGGGGTGATCTCGGCCAGGGACCAGGGGCTGTCGGAGGTGACCACCACCAGGTCGACCCGCCCGCGTGCGGCGTGGTCGACCTCGTCCGGTGTGGCCAGGCAGCCGGCCGGCACCCGGACGCCGATCGGCCCGGGGGACCAGGAGGCGGCCTGGGTCAGCGCGCGCAGCGACCAGTCGTCGCCGCCGGCCAGGTCGAGCACGCCCAGCCCGCCACCGGCGCAGGCGGCGGCGGTGATCCGTGGGCCGGGCTCCAGTGCGCCGGCAGGGTTGACAACCATGATCAGGTCGCGCGTGTGCGGTGCAGTACTCATCAGGCTCCCACTTCGGTCGCGAGAAGATCGCGGGGCGACGGGCTGGACCGGCCGGCCGTACCACCGGCGCTCGGGCCCTAATTTGCGGCAGTCAATGTCGCGCTGGGTCATAACGTAGCGTCGCCCAGTTACGGCCCGGTTAAATCTGACCAACCTGATCGGGGAGGTGAAGATTTCCTACTAAGGCGGCGGGATTTGCCGCCGAGGTGGCCAGGCAAAATGGCCGCGAGGTGGGGCGGCGGGGGGTGCGAACGGTGCCGCCCGCCGCAGTGCGGCGATTGTCGAGTTCATTACGAAATTGTTTTACGTGCTCCGAGCATTCCCTGGCTGTGGGTGATTTTAGTCGTTCTGTCTCACGATGTGGAACGGGTCTTGCCAGGGGTTGCGCGCTGCCTCAACGATCCCTGTCAATGTCGTCATCGCTATTACCCATCGATTAAGTTCGACATTCACCGAAAGTGAGGTGAGCTTCGCCGGGCGATCAGCGAACGCCCTGGTGGGTGACCTGTTGTGACCCGCGTCACCCTGACTGCGGTAACCGACGCGGACCGCATCGAGTGCGGTCGGCCACAGGAGGCGAGTTCAGCGACGGCCTTGCCGGCGGTCGCGCTGGGCGAGCCGATACCGCGACCGGGCGGCGGCACCACAGCTCCGCTTAACGAGCGTTTTACCCAATCTGTCGGAATGATTAGCGCGGAGTTGCCCGTCAATGGGGCAGCCGCCGTCGCCTACGACAATCCATGTACCTGCACAGACTCGGCTCGCCTGGACGGTGCGGTCCGCCTCGACCGTCGTCACCGCCCGGCACTGCCAGACCCCCTTTTGTCTTTCGGATCGGCGGTTATTGTGCGTAAACTCCTTCTCCTCGCCCTTGTGGGACTCGGTGCGCAACTGGTAGACGGCAGCCTCGGCATGGCCTACGGCGTGACGTCGACAACACTGCTCCTCGCCATCAACACCAGCGCCGCGAGCGCTTCCGCAACTGTTCACCTGGCCGAGATCGGCACCACCCTCGTCTCCGGTGCCGCGCACTGGCGCTTCGGCAACGTCGACTGGACGGTGGTCCGCAGGGTCGGCGTGCCGGGGGCACTCGGCGCCTTCGCCGGCGCCACGTTCCTGTCCAGCCTCTCCACCGCGACCGCGGCCCCGATCATGTCGCTGATCCTGCTCACCCTCGGGGTGTACGTGCTGGTCCGGTTCACCGTCTCCGGGCTGCCCCGCGACCGGGTCGGGCTGCCCCTGCGCAAGCGCTTCCTCGGCCCGCTGGGCCTCGTGGCCGGCTTCGTCGACGCCACCGGCGGCGGCGGTTGGGGCCCGGTCGGCACCCCCGCCATCCTGGCCAGCGGCCGGATGGAGCCGCGTCGCGTGATCGGCTCCATCGACACCAGCGAGTTCCTGGTGGCGATCGCCGCCAGCGCCGGGTTCCTGGTCGGGATCGGCTCGGAGAACATCAACTTCGGCTGGGTGGGCGCGCTGCTGCTCGGTGGCATGATCGCCGCGCCGATCGCCGCCTGGCTGGTGCGGATGGTGCCGCCGCGGGTCCTCGGCTCCGCCGTCGGCGGCGTCATCATCCTCACCAACGTGCGGACCCTGCTGCTCAGCGACTGGATCGACGCCTCCACCGGCATCCGGTACGCCAGCTACCTCGTCATCGTGGCCACCTGGGCGGCGGCGGTGGCCTGGTCGGTGCGCCAGCACCTGGCGGACCGGACCGTCGAGCCGGTCGTGGCCGGGGACGGTCCCGGGGAGCCCGCCACCGCGACGAGCTGACCGCCCACCGGGCCTGCCGCAGCCGGCGGGCGGGCCGGTGTGGGTCGCCGGCACGGGGAGCCGTACCCGGACCCCCCGTGCCGGCGACCGGCGTTCCGGGATCGTGACGAGGGCGCGCACCGGCAGCGGCGCGCGCCCTCGCAGGCGATGGTGGCTGAGTGCCTCGCCGCCGGTGAGATCAGGAGACCGAGCAGGCCACCCCGTTGAGGGTGAACGAGGCCGGCTTGGCGGTGTTGCCGGTGTGGTTGGCCTGGAAGCCGATGCTGACCGACGTGTTCGGCGCGATCGCGCCGTTGTACGAGACGTTACGGGCGGTCACCGCGCCGCTGGTGGGGGAGTAGGTGGCGTTCCAGCCGCTGGTGATGGTCTGCCCGCCCGGCAGCGTGAACGCCAGGCTCCAGCCGTTGACCGTCGCGCCGCTGGTGTTGGTGATCGTGACGGCGGCGGTCAGGCCGGTGTTCCAGGCGTTGACGGCGTACCCGACGGCGCAGCCCCCGCCGGCCGGCGGGGTGGTCGGCGGCGGAGTCGTGGGCGGCGGGGTGGTCGGCGGCGGGGTGGTGGGCGGCGGCGTCGTCGGCGGGGCCGTGGTGGGCGGCGGCGTGGTGGGCGGGGTGGCGCTGTCCAGTCCGAAGAACCGGATGGCCTGGGCGGCGTCGACGGGCAGGTTGTGCGAGACCCCGGCCATGCTGATCGCCTCGACCGGCGCCATGGTGCCGCTGCCGCCGTAGCGGGTGCGGGTGTAGCCGGACTGCGGAGTGTCGGTGTAGGTCGGGGTCTGGCTAAGCCCGTGCACGTTCGTCCACTGCTTGACCTCTTCGCCGAAGTTCGGGTAGCGCAGGGTCTCGTCGTTCGTGCCGTGCCACAGCTGCATCCGGGGCCGCTTGCCCGTGTAGCCCGGGTAGGCGTTGCGGACCAGGTCGCCCCACTGCTGGGCGGTCTTGGTGATCTGCCCGTTGGCGCACTCGCTGTTCCACTCCGAGCCGTTCGTGGTGGCGAAGCAGCCGAACGGGACGCCGGCGAAGGCCGCGCCGGCGGCGAACACGTCGGGGTAGAGCCCGAGCAGGACGTTGGTCATCATCGCGCCGGAGGAGACGCCGGTGGCGAAGATCCGGTCCGCGTCGACGGGGTACCGCGCCCGGACGTAGTCGATCATCGACTTGATGCCCACCGGGTCGCTGCCGCCGTCACGGCGCAGCGCCTGCGGGGAGGAGACGTCGAAGCACTGGCTGCTGCGGGTCACCGACGGGTAGATGACGATGTAGCCGTACTGGTTGGCCAGCTCGTCGAACTGGGCGCCGTTGAAGAACGCCGGGCCGGTGCCGGTGCAGTAGTGGACGGCGACCAGCAGGCCCGGCCGGGGCGCGACCCGGTCCGGCACGTACAGGTACATGCGCAGGTTGCTGGGGTTCGCGCCGAAGTTGGTGACCTCGGTCAGCGCCGCCGCCGAGGCGGGCGCGGGCACCGTGACGGCCGCCAGCGCGGCCACCGCGGCGGCCACCAGGGCGGCGCCCAGCAGCTTCATCCTTGATCTCATGGGGCAGGTTCCTCCGGAGAGTGCCGATGGGGCGAGGTTCCGATCGGGGCTGCCCGGCGTCCGATCATGTCCGGCTCAGGAACGTCCATCAGTATGTATATATGTCGTGAGGGTGGCAACCAGCGGAAGTTTCGAGGGCCGCAAGCGGCTAGGGTAGGGCTTCGGTGTGCCGGGAAGTCTGGTCGGCGACGAGACGATGCTGCCCTGCCGACGAGGAGTTCCCCGTGACCGACGCCCCCCGGCGCCGCCCCAGCCTGTTCGCCCGACGCTCGTGGGGCGAGACCAGCCGCATCTTCGGCATCCTGCGCAAGGAGACCGTGGGCGGGGCGCTCCTGCTGGTCGGCGCGTTGCTGGCCCTGATCTGGTCCAACTCCCCCTGGGCCGACGGATACCAGGCGCTGCGGGATCTCCGGGTGGGACCGGCGGCGCTGCACCTGGACCTCAGCCTGGCCACCTGGGCCGCCGACGGCCTGCTGGCGATCTTCTTCTTCGTCGCCGGGCTGGAGCTCAAGCGCGAGTTCGTCGCCGGGGACCTGCGGGACCCGCGCCGCGCGGCGGTGCCGGTGGCCGCCGCCATGGGCGGCGTGCTCGTGCCCGCCCTCCTCTACGTCCTCATCGCCGGCGGTGACGCCGCGCAGGGCTGGGCGATCCCCACCGCGACCGACATCGCCTTCGCCCTGGCCGTGCTCGCCGTCGTCGGCCGCTTCCTGCCCTCGGCGCTGCGCACCTTCCTGCTCACCCTCGCGGTGGTCGACGACCTGCTCGCCATCGTGATCATCGCCGTCTTCTACACCTCCGACCTGGCCGTCGGGCCGCTGCTGGGCGCGCTGGTCCCGCTGGCGGTCTTCGGCCTGCTGGTGCAGCGCCGGGTCCGGTCCTGGTGGCTGCTGCTGCCGCTGGCCGTCGTGACCTGGGTGCTGATGCATGCCTCCGGGGTGCACGCCACCGTCGCCGGCGTGCTGCTGGCGTTCACCGTCCCGGTGGTCCGCAGCCGGGCCGCGGGCGGCCCGGACGCCGGGCCCGGCCTGGCCGAGCACTTCGAGCACCGGTTCCGGCCCGTCTCCGCCGGGGTCGCGGTGCCGGTCTTCGCGTTCCTCTCCGCCGGTGTCACCGTCGGCGGCCTCACCGGCCTCGCCACCGCCCTGACCGACCGGGTCGCCGTCGGGATCGTCGTCGGCCTGGTGCTCGGCAAGCCGATCGGCATCATGGCGGCGACCTGGCTGGTGTCCCGGTTCACCCGCGCCGACCTCGACGAGGGGCTGAACTGGCTCGACGTGTTCGGCCTGGCGCTGCTGGGCGGCATCGGGTTCACCGTCTCCCTGCTCATCGGCGAACTCGCCTTCGGCCTGGGCAGCGAGCGCGACGACCACGTCAAGGTCGCCGTGCTCACCGGGTCCGTGCTCGCCGCCGGCCTGGCCAGCGTCATCCTGCGCATCCGCAGCCGGGCCTACCGGCGGGTGCACGAGGTCGAGACCGTCGACCGTGACCGCGACGGGGTGCCCGACGTCTACCAGGCGCAGCCCGACCGGTCGGCCTGAGCCGACCCGCCCCGCGCCGGGTCAGCGGGCCGGCGCGGGGTCGGCCGCCGGCAGGGCGGGTCCGGCCGCCGCCAGGGCCTCCTGCTGGGTCGCGAAGGTCGGGAAGAGCCCGTCGAGGCGCATGGTGTGCAGGACGGTGCGGACGAACCGGGACGGGGCGGCGAGGCACAGGACGACACCCCGCTGCCGGGCCTCCTGGTGGGCCCGCACCAGCAGCCCCAGCCCGGCCGGGTCGATCTGGTCCACGCCGTGCAGGTCCACCACGGCCCGCCCGTCGAACTCGACCGCGTCGCGCAGGGCGGCGCGCAGCCGGCCCTCGCCGTGGCCGGGCGCGTCGTCGCAGCCGTCGACCTGGTCGAGCCCGAGGAGTTGGCCCGGCGCCGGTCCGGCGATGCTGCACGGCGGGCACCGGTGGGGGCCGACGGCGAACGGCGAGCCGCTCCAGCCGTGCTCGGACACCAGCGTCCAGACGACCTCGGCGTCGGGCAGCACGCACGCGTTGCCGGTGGTCGTGTCGCCGCAGTCGTCGCAGATCAGCGTCATCAGGCGATCGTCCGGTACGACCGTCATCCGGCCTCCTCTCCTCGGCGGCGGCAGCCCCCACCCTGGTACGCGGGTTTGGAGGGCACCTCCCGGTTCCATGACGGTTGTGTGACGAAACCGCTCTCACCTGGACCGGTGCCGTCGTGGCCGCGCCCGGCGGCGGGCCGGGACGGCGGGGCAGGTTTCGCCTTCGGGACGCTGCGGGCAAGGAGGGCAGGAGGCGGGATCACTCCCGCGCTTCGGTGACGGAGGGGGACCGGGTCCATGACCAGATCCAGGATGGTCGGTGCCGTGCTCGCGATCGCGCTCGCCGGCGCCGCCGGCTGCGGTGCCGGCGACAGCGTCGACGTGGACGGGGCCGGCGACACCGGCGGCAAGGGATCCGGCGGCACGCTGAACGCCGCCATCGGCGGGGAACCGGACCAGCTCGACCCCCACCGGACCTCCGCCTACTACAGCTTCCAGGTGCTGGAGAACGTCTACGACACCCTCGTCGAGCCGGGCCCCGACCTGCGGATGGGCCCCTCGCTGGCGACGAAGTGGACCACCAGCGCCGACCAGCTCACCTGGACCTTCACCCTCCGCGAGGGCGTGCGCTTCTCCGACGGGTCACCGCTGACCTCCGAGGACGTCGTCTACTCCTACGAGCGGATCATCTCCGAGAAGCTGAACCAGGCGTACCGGTTCGAGACCGTGAAGTCCGTGACCGCCCCCGACCCGACCACCGTGGTCGTCGCGCTCACCAAGCCCACCCCGAACCTGCTGGCCAGCCTCGGCGGGTTCAAGGGCGTCGCGATCGTCGACAAGGCCAACGTGGAGTCCGGGGCGATCAAGACCAAACCGGTGGGCAGCGGGCCGTTCGCCGTCGCCGGCTACACCTCCGGCGACAGCATCCAGCTCACCCGTAACGACAACTACTGGGGCGCGAAGCCGAAGCTCGACGGGGTCCGGTTCACCTTCGTCAAGGACCCCACGGTCGCCCTGCAGAACCTGCGCGGCGGCGAGGTCCAGTGGACCGACAACCTGCCGCCCCAGCAGGTCGCGGCGCTGAAGGAGAACGGCGGCGACGTGACCGTCGAGTCGCGGTCGTCGACCGACTACTGGTACCTCGCCCTCAACGAGGGCCGCAAGCCGTACGACGACGTGAACGTGCGCCGCGCGATCGCGTTCGCCCTGGACCGGGACGCGATCGCGAAGGCGGCCAAGTTCGGCCAGGCCACGGTCAACCAGACCGCGATCCCGAAGGGCAGCTCCTGGCACTTCGAGTACGCGCCGTACCGGCACGACCCCGCGCAGGCCCGGCAACTGCTCGGCCAGGCCGGCGTCAGCGGGCTGAGGCTGGACCTGATGGTGACCACCGAGTACCCCGAGACGGTCAGCGCGGCCCAGGTCATCGCCGCCCAGCTCAAAGACGTCGGGATCACCGTGAAGATCCGCACCCTCGACTTCGCCCAGTGGCTCGACGAGCAGGGCCGGGGCGCCTTCGACGCGTTCCTGCTCGGCTGGCTCGGCAACATCGACCCGGACGAGTTCTACTACGCCCAGCACCGCACCGGCGCGACGTTCAACTTCCACAAGTACAGCAACCCCACCGTCGACAGGCTCCTCGACGCCGGCCGCACCGAGACCGACCCGGCGGCCCGCAAGCGGACGTACGACCAGGCGGCGAAGCAGATCGTCGACGACGCCAGCTACGTCTACCTCTACAACCCCGACGTGGTGCAGGGCTGGTCGAAGCAGGTGACCGGATACCAGGTCCGCTCCGACCGGGCCATCCGGTTCCGCGACGTCGGCCTCGACAGGTGAGCTGACGGGGGCCGCCATGACACGCTTCGTCCTGCGCCGGCTGCTCCAGTCGGTCGTCGTCCTGTTCGGGGTGACGCTTGTCGTCTTCCTGCTGCTCCAGCTCGTCCCCGGCGACCCCGTCCGGGTCGCCCTCGGCACCCGCTTCGACCAGCAGACCTACGACGCGCTGCGGGAACGCTCCGGCCTCGACCGGCCGCTGGTCGCGCAGTACGTCAGCTACGTCGGCCACGCGCTCACCGGCGACCTCGGGGTGAGCTTCCGCAGCGGCCAGCCGGTCACCACGATCGTGCTGGAGCGGCTGCCGGCGACGCTGTCGCTGGCGGTGACCGCCGTGCTGCTCGCCCTGCTCGTGGCGTTCCCGCTGGGCGTGCTCTCCGCCGTGCGCAGCGGATCGGCCCTCGACCACGCCGCACGGGTGTTCAGCCAGTTCGGCGTGTCGGTGCCCGACTTCTGGATGGGCATCATGGGCATCCTGCTCTTCGCCGGGGTGCTCGGCTGGCTGCCGCCGTCGGGCTACGTGGCCCTCACCGAGGACCCGGCGCGGTGGGCGTCGCACGTGATCCTGCCGGCGACGGCCGTGGGGCTCGTCACCGCGTCGATCCTCACCCGGTTCATCCGCTCCTCCGTGCTGGAGGTGCTCTCCGAGGACTACGTGCGCACCGCCGAGGCCAAGGGGCTGCGCGCCCGGGTCGTGGTCGTCCGGCACGTGCTGCGCAACGCGCTGATCCCCGTGGTCACCGTCGTGGCGGTGCAGTTGGCCAGCCTCGTCGGCGGGGTGATCGTGATCGAGGTGCTGTTCGCCTGGCCGGGGGTCGGCCGGCTCACCTACGACGCCGTCCAGGCCCGCGACTACCCGGTGCTACAGGGCGCGGTGCTCTTCGTCGCCGCCCTGTTCCTGCTGATGAACCTGCTGGTGGACGTCCTCTACGCCCGCCTCGACCCGCGGATCGGGCTGCGGTGAGCGGCGGGTCCGACGGCACGCTGCGCCGCACCCTGTCCGCGCTGCGCCACGACCCGCCGGCCGTCGCCGGCACCGTCGTGCTGCTCCTGCTGCTCGTCGTCGGGGTGGCCGGCCGGTGGCTGGCGCCGGCCGGGGTCAACGACGTCGACGTCGATCAGATGCTGCGCCCGCCCAGCCTCGACCACCCGTTCGGCACCGACGAACTGGGCCGCGACGTGCTCAGCCGCGTCCTCGTCGCCGCCCGGGTCTCCCTGGAGGTGGGCCTGGTCAGCGTCGGCATCGCGCTGCTGGTCGGGGTCACCGTCGGCCTGCTCGCCGGCTGGTACCGGGGCTGGGTGGACAACGTCCTCATGCGCGGCATGGACGTGCTGTTCGCGTTCCCGGTGTTGCTGCTGGCCGTCGCGATCGTGGCCGTGCTCGGGCCGGGCCTGGTCACCGCGATGGTCGCGATCGGGGTGGTCTACACGCCGATCTTCGCCCGGGTCACCCGCGCGGGCGTGCTCTCCGTACGCGAGCAGGTCTTCGTGCGCGCGGCCGTGTCCATCGGCGCGTCGGACGCGCGGATCATCCGCCGCCACGTGCTGCCCAACATCGCGGCCCCGCTGATCGTGCAGACGTCGCTGTCGCTGGCGTTCGCCATCCTCTCCGAGGCGGCCCTGTCCTTCCTGGGCCTCGGCGTGCAGCCGCCGGACCCCGCCTGGGGCCGGATGCTCTACGACGGGCGCGGGTTCGTCACCGAGGCGTGGTGGCTCGGCGTCTTCCCCGGCGCAGCGATCTTCCTCACCGTGCTCGCCTTCAACCTCGTCGGCGACGCGCTGCGCGACGTGCTGGACCCGCGTCAGCTCACCGTCAGCGAGGCGAACAGGAGCAGGGCATGAGCACACCACCACCTGCCGCCGGCGCGGCCGGTACGGGCCCCGCCGCGGGCGGCGGCGACGCACCGGTGCTGGCCATCGAGGACCTGACGGTGACGATCGGCACCCGCCGCGGCCCGGCCCGCGCCGTCGCCGGCGTCGACTGGTCGGTGCGGGCCGGGCAGACCCTCGCCCTGGTCGGCGAGTCCGGCAGCGGCAAGAGCATGACCGTGCTCGCCGCCACCGGCCTGGCCCCCCGGGCGGCCCGGGTCACCGGACGGGTCCGGCTGCTCGGCGAGGAGCTGACCGCGCTGCCCGAGCCGCGCCGCCGGCAGTTGCGCGGCCGGCACGTCGGCTTCGTCTTCCAGGACCCGATGACCTCGCTCAACCCGGTGCTCACCGTGGGCCGGCAGGTGTCCGAGGCCTGCGAGGAGCA
Source organism: Micromonospora haikouensis (assembly GCF_000876225.1). Taxonomy (NCBI): domain Bacteria; kingdom Bacillati; phylum Actinomycetota; class Actinomycetes; order Micromonosporales; family Micromonosporaceae; genus Micromonospora; species Micromonospora haikouensis. The sequence goes on from NZ_JXSX01000001.1 coordinate 3,640,412, forward strand.
CCTGGGCATGACCCGCCGGCAGGCCCGGGACCGGGCCGTCGAGCTGCTCGACCTGGTCGGCATCCCGTCGCCGGGCCGGCGCGTCGAGGAGTACCCGCACCAGTTCTCCGGCGGGATGCGCCAGCGGGTCGTCATCGCGATGGCCCTGGCCTGCGAGCCGGCCCTGCTCATCGCCGACGAGCCGACCACCGCCCTCGACGTCACCACCCAGGCGCAGATCGTCGAGTTGGTCGCCGACCTGCGCCGCCGGCTCGGCACCGCCGTCGTCTGGATCACCCACGACCTCGGCGTGGTCGCCGGGGTCGCCGACACGGTGGCCGTCATGTACGGCGGCCGGATCGTCGAGCGGGGCGACGTCGACGCGGTGTTCGACGCGCCCGCGCACCCGTACACCCGGGCCCTGCTGGCGGCCCGCCCGGACCCGCAGCGCTCCGGCGGCGACCTCCCGGCGATCGCCGGCGCGCCGCCGAGCCCCCTGGACCTGCCGCCCGGCTGCGCGTTCTGGCCCCGCTGCCCGGTCCGCGGCGACGCCCGGTGCGAACACGAGCTGCCGCCGCTGGTCCCGGTGGTCCCCGGCCACGAGGTACGCACCTTCTATCCCGGCGGGGAGGACGCATGAGCACCGACACCGCCCCGGCCGCACCGACGCCGGACGCCGGGCCGCCGGAGCCCCTCGCCGAGCTCGACGACCTGCGGGTGTGGTTCCCGGCCGGGGGCGGCGCGCAGGTGCGGGCCGTCGACGGGGTGTCGCTGACCGTCCGGCGGGGCGAGACGCTCGGGCTGGTCGGCGAGTCGGGCAGCGGAAAGTCCACCACCGGCCTGGCGCTGCTGCGCCTGGTCGATCCGACCTCCGGCCACGTGCGGGTCGGCGGCCGGGACGTGACCCGATGGTCCCGCCGTCGGCTGCGGGGCCTGCGCCGACGGGTAGCCATGGTGTTCCAGGACCCGCAGGCGTCGCTGGACCCTCGGCGCACGATCGGGGCCAGCGTCGCCGAGCCGCTGGTGGTGCACCGCCTCGTCGACTCCGCCCAGGCCCGTGGCCGCCGGGTCGCCGAGCTGCTGGAGCTGGTCGGCCTGCGCGCCGACCTCGCCGGCCGGCACCCGCACGAGCTCTCCGGCGGGCAACGCCAGCGGGTCGGCATCGCCCGCGCGCTGGCCGGGGAGCCCGACCTGATCGTCCTCGACGAACCCATCGCCTCGCTCGACCTGAGCGTGCAGGCGCAGATCATGAACCTGCTGCGGGCGCTGCAACGGGACCTGGGACTGACGTACCTGTTCATCGCGCACGACCTGGCGGCCGTCGAGCACATGAGCGACCGGATCGCCGTGATGTACCTGGGCCGGATCGTGGAGACCGGCACCCCGGCGCAGCTCTACCGGCAGCCGGCGCACCCGTACACCGCCGCGCTGCTGTCGGCCGTCCCGGTGGCCGATCCGAAGGTGGAGCGGCACCGGCGGCGGATCATCCTGCGCGGCGACGTGCCGAGCCCGGTGGACCCGCCCGGCGGCTGCCGGTTCCGGACCCGCTGTCCGCAGGCCCGGCCCGACTGCGCCGAGGTCGACCCGGCGCTGGTGGAGGTGGCCGCCGGCCAGCGGGCCGCCTGCCTGTACGCGGGCGAGGCGGTACGCGCCATGCGCGGCGGGCCGGTCTGACCGGCGTCGCCCCGTCCATCGTGGACGGGGCGACGCCGGGCGGTGCGAGCGGTCAGCTCGTGGGGAAGTTGTCCGGGGTGCGGATGCGGTTGCGCATGTAGTTGCCCGAGTCGGTCAGCACCGACGTGCCGGTGTACGTGCCGCCGTAGCAGGTGCCGGGGCGGAACGCGGCGCTGCCCTCGTCGGCGTCCGAGAACGTCCAGTTGGCGTAGCTGATCTTCAGCCGGTCCAGCAGGTCCATCCAGGTGTTGCTGCTGGCCACGTCCACGGCGCCGCCGCCGGTGTAGGTGACCGTGCCGAACTCGGTGACGAACATGGGAATCCGGGCGGCGGCGCGCTCCAGCTCGGCCCGGTAGTTGTCCTTGTGGGACGCGGCGTAGAAGTGGAACGCGTACATGATGTTGCTGGCGTTCACCGGGTTGTTGATCACCTCGGTGGAGTTGCCGCCCTCGGATACGCCGAGCGAGGACCAGCCGCGGGTGCCGACGATGACGATCGCGTCCGGGTCGTTGGCGCGGATGATCGGGATGACCTGCTCGGCGTAGTTCTTGATCGTCGACCAGCTCACCCCGTTGGGCTCGTTGGTGACCTCGTAGATCACGTTGTTCTTGTTGGCGTGCCGGGCGGACACGGCGGCGAAGAACGTCTTGGCCCGCTCCAGGTTGAACATCGGGTCGCCCGGCGTCAGGGTGTGGAAGTCGATCAGCGCGTACATGCCGCGCTCGGTGGCCTCGTCCACGAGGGTGTTGACCCGGTTGGTGAAGCCGGCCGGGTCGGTCTCGTAGCCGTCCTCCTGCACGTACATGGAGACGCGGAGCAGGTCGGCCAGCCAGTCCTTGGACAGCGCGTCGAGGGACGCGTCGTTGTAGCACTGGGCGAACCACTGCAGGCCGTGGGTGCTCATGCCGCGCAGCTGGATCGGCTTGCCGTACCGGTTGCACAGGTTGACCCCGCACACCCGCAGCTGACCGTTGATCGCCACCGGCGTCGTGCCGGTCGGCGGGGCGGTGGTGGGCGGGGGAGTGGTCGGCGGCGGCGTGGTGGGCGGCGGCGTCGTCGGGGTCGACGTGGTCGGCGTCGTGCCACCGGTGCACACCGTGCCGTTGAGCGTGAACGACGTCGGCGTCGGGTTGCCGCCGGTGAAGGTGCCGTTGAAGCCGATGCTCGTCGCCGCGCCCGTGGCCAACGAGCCGTTGTAGCTCAGGCTCTGCGCCGTGACGGCGCTGCCGCTCTGCTGGTACGTCGCCGACCAGCCCTGGGTGAGCTTCTGCCCCTGGTCCGGGAAGGTGAAGCCGAGGGTCCAACCGTTGATCGGGTCACCGAGGTTCTTGACGCTGATCGACGCGGTGAACCCCCCGGACCAGCTGTTGGTCGTGTAGGTGACGGCGCAACCGGTGGCGGCCATGGCGTTGGTGGCCGGTAGGATCGCCGTCGCACCGAGGGTCAGCGCGCCGACGGCGCCGGCCACGACCAGCTGTCGTCGGGACGGGCGGGGAGCTCTCTTCATCGGCTGTCTCATTCCGTCGGGGGTGGTGGGGTGGCGCGCGGGCGGGGGCCCGGGAGCGCTCCCACGGCAGCTTAGGGGCGTGCGTAACACCTCCGCAACATGTCGATGCGTCGAAGTGTGCCGCGCCGACCGACGCCGCGCCACGGGCCGGCGGCGCGGTCAGCAGGGTCGGGTGCTGTGCCGTACGACCAGCGGGGTGGCCAGTTCGATGCGGTCACTGGCCAGCTCCTCGCCGTTGACCAGGCTGAGCAGCATGCGGGTGGCCATCGCCGCCATCTCCGTCAGCGGCTGCCGGACGGTGGTCAGCGGCGGCACGGCCCACCGGGCGGCGTCCAGATCGTCGAAACCGACGACGCTCATGTCGTCCGGCACCCGCAGTCCCCGCTCGTAGAGCGCCTCGTAGGCGCCCAGGGCCATCTCGTCGGAGCAGGCGAAGAGCGCCGTCGGTGGCCGGGCCAGGTCGAGCAGGGCGTGCGTCTCCCGGTAGCCCGAGGGGGCCAGGAAGTCGCCGGTGCGGACGTGGCCGGTGGGGACCCGCTGGCCGGCGGCGTCCATGGCGGCCCGGTAGCCGTCGACACGGGCGCGGCTGCACGGCACGGTGGGGGGACCGCCGATGACGGCGATGCGGTGGTGGCCGAGGTCGAGCAGATGCTCGGTGGCCGCCCGCCCGCCGGCCCAGTTGGTCGCCCCGACGGAGGGAATGTCCGCGGGGGGCTGCCCGGCCGGATCGATGATCACCGCCGGGATGCCCAGCTCCTCGAGGTGGCCGCGCTGGGCGGGCGAGAGGTCGGAGAGGACGAGCAGCACCCCGTTGCAGCGTCGGGCGGCCAGCTGCTCGGTCCAGCGCCGGTCGGGGCGGGTGCGGTGCCGGCCGTGGACGGCGGAGACGACGACGCCGAAGCCGGCCTGGTAGGCCAGCTCCTCCACGCCGTCGATGATCTGCATGGCCCACGGGCTGCCCAGGTCCCGCAGCACCAGGTCGATCAGGCCCGCCCGGTTCGCCGGGCGGGCCGTGCCCCGGGCCGTGTACCCCCGTGCGTCGAGCAGTGTCTGCACCCGGTGCCGGGTCGCGGGTGCGACGTCCGGCCGGCCGTTGAGGACCTTCGAGACGGTGGGGATGGACACCCCGGCCGCCTGCGCGATCTCCGCCAGCGTCGCCCGCTGTTGTTCCATGGCATCTCCCTCGCTCCCGGCCCGCCGCAGCATATCCCGAAACTTTCGACGCTTGGGGGCGGGGCGGGCGGAAACCGGGGCCGACCTCGACGCATCGACGGGTGACGCTTGACGCGCTGTCGCGCGGGCGCTTAGTCTGCTCGCGTCCGAAACAAGCTCGAAACTTTCGGGCGCGGCCTGCCTCCGCGTCCGCTGTCGGCCGGGTCGGCGCCGCCGGACGGGGCGGCGTCGACCCGGTTGCCCGACACGGGGCGCCGGGCCGGGATCGCGGGCCGGGGGTGCGGTTTCGGCGGGGCCCGCGGGCTCAGGTGGTGCCGTCGCGCTCCGTGACGAAGGGGAGCTGTCCACATCGGGCCGATCGTTCTTACTCCGCGTTGCCATCCTTTGGGGCCCGCCTCGGTCCTGTCGCGCGCTTTGCTCTGCACCCACGGGCGCAGCACCCTGGTGGAGCTGCGGATACGTGGCATCGCCGGGAATCGCGAAGGTTCGTGCGCGGCGGCGGAGCGTGAGCGTTGCGTCCCTGGGTGCAGAGCAAAGCGGGTGGGCGGGATGGGGTGCCGCTGGGTCGAGAACATTCACTCCCCGTCACGGCCGGGCGGCGGGCGGGCGCGCCGGCCGCAGCCGGCGCGCGGCGGCGGGGCGTGCCCTGCCTCACGCGGCCGAAGCGCCCACTTCCTTGTGAACGCACACATCCCTGATCCAGGGCCGTCTCCGTCGTGGGTCGCGTCCCGTGACCGGATCGTTGCCGACGTCGTCATCTGGAGAGATTCCAGGCAGCGGGCCGTGTCGTGGACCGGACTGAAAGATCTTGGCGGGAAGCATCTTGACGCCACTACATGTGAGCGCTAACACTGTTGCCAGCAAGTGAGCGGAGGATGTCATGAGCGTTTCGGCAGGGCCGGGCGACCGGTACGTTGTCGGCGTCGACTACGGCACGTTGTCGGGTCGAGCGCTGGTGGTACGGGTCGGTGACGGTGCCGAACTGGGCACGGCGGTGCACGAGTACCGACACGCCGTGATGGACACGGTACTCGCCGTCGACGGCCAGGCGCTACCCGCCGACTGGGCCCTGCAGGACCCGGACGACTACCGCGAGGTGCTGCGGCAGGCGGTGCCGGCGGCCCTGGCCGCCAGCGGCGTCGACCCGCAGCAGGTCGTCGGCATCGGCATCGACTTCACCGCCTGCACCGTGCTGCCCACCCTCGCCGATGGCACGCCGCTGTGCGAGCTGCCCGACCTGCGTACCCGGCCGCACGCCTGGGTGAAGCTGTGGAAGCACCACGCGGCCCAGCCCCAGGCGGACCGGATCAACGAGCTGGCCCACGCCCGCAACGAGCCGTGGATCGGCCGCTACGGCGGCAAGATCTCCGCCGAGTGGCAGTACGCCAAGGGCCTGCAGCTGCTGGAGGAGGACCCGGAGGTCTACGATCGGGCCGAGCGGTGGATCGAGGCCGCCGACTGGATCGTCTGGCAGCTCTGCGGCGTCGAGACCCGCAACGTGTGCACCGCCGGCTACAAGGGCATCCGCCAGGACGGGCGGTACCCGTCGCGGGAGTACCTGGCCGCGCTGAACCCGGGCTTCGCCGACTTCGTCGCCAAGATCGACGGTCCGCTCGCGCCGCTGGGCGCCCGGGCCGGCGGGCTGACCGCCGAGGCCGCGGCCTGGACCGGCCTGCCGGAGGGGATCGCGGTGGCGGTCGGCAACGTCGACGCCCACGTCACCTCCGCCGCCGCCCAGGCCCTCGAGCCGGGCCGGCTGGTCGCCATCATGGGCACCTCCACCTGCCATGTCGTCAACGGCACCGAGCTGGCCGAGGTGGCCGGCATGTGCGGCGTCGTGGACGGCGGGATCAGCTCCGGGCACTGGGGCTACGAGGCGGGCCAGAGCGGCGTCGGCGACATTTTCGGCTGGTACGTCCAGCACGCCGCCCCCGCCGGCTACGCCTCGCACGAGGCGCTCACGGCTGCCGCCGCCGCCCAGCCGGTCGGCGCGCACGGCCTGGTGGCGCTGGACTGGTGGAACGGCAACCGCTCCCTGCTGGTCAACCACGACCTCAGCGGGGTGATCGTCGGGCTGACCCTGGCCACCCGGCCGCCGGACGTCTACCGCGCGCTGCTGGAGTCCACCGCGTTCGGCACCCGCATGATCATCGAGGCGTTCGCCGACGCCGGGGTGCCGGTCGACGAGATCATCGTCGCGGGCGGGCTGACCAACAACGCGCTGCTCATGCAGATCTACGCCGACGTCACGCAGCGCCCGCTGGGCATCATCGGCTCGGCGCAGGGCCCGGCGCTCGGCTCGGCGATCCACGCGGCGGTCGCCGCGGGCGCGTACCCCGACGTGCCGGCCGCCTCGGCGGTGATGGGCCGGGTCGACCGCGACGTCTACCGGCCCGACCCGCAGCGGGCGCTCGCCTACGACGCGCTCTACGCGGAGTACCGGCGTCTGCACGACCACTTCGGCCGGGGCGGCGACGACGTCCTGCTGCGGCTGCGCACCATCCGCAACGCCGCCCGCCGGGCGGCCGACCACTCCCCGGCCGGCGAGGCCGCAGTCCCCCTGGAGGTGTTGGCATGAGCCCCGACCTGGGCGCCGAGGTGACGCGCCTGCGTGAGCAGGTCGCGACCCTGCACGGCGAGCTGGTCCGGTACGGCCTGGTGGCCTGGACGGCCGGCAACGTCTCCGCCCGGGTGCCGGGCGTGGACCTGATGGTCATCAAGCCCAGCGGCGTCTCCTACGACGACCTGCGACCCGACAACATGATCGTCTGCGACCTCGACGGGGCCGTCGTGGAGGGCGACCTGTCGCCGTCGAGCGACACCGCCGCGCACGCCTACGTCTACCGGGCGATGCCGGAGGTCGGGGGAGTGGTGCACACGCACAGCTCCTACGCCACCGCCTGGGCGGCCTGCGGCGAGTCGATCCCGTGCCACCTCACCGCCCAGGCCGACGAGTTCGGCGGCGAGATCCCGGTCGGCCCGTTCGCGCTCATCGGCGGCGACGACATCGGCAAGGGCATCGTGGCCACCCTGTCCGGGCACCGCTCGCCGGCGGTGCTCATGCGCAACCACGGCGTCTTCACCATCGGCAAGGACGCCCGCGCGGCGGTCAAGGCGGCGGTGATGTGCGAGGACGTCGCCCGCACCGCCCACCTGGCCCGCACGCTCGGCCGGCCGGTGCCGATGGCCCGCGAGGACATCGACTCCCTCTACGACCGCTACCAGAACGTCTACGGGCAGCCCGGGGTCTCGTCAGCGGCCCCCTGACCGCCGCCCGCACCGTCCAGGCCGGTCCGCACCCCGAGGGCCCGGCCCGTTCCACCGCACCTCACCACAGCACCACCGGTTGGCCGTGCCGTCCCGGCACGCCGAGGCGGCCCCGGCCCATGTAGGTACCCCACCCACCCCCGCAAGGAGTCATCACATGCGCAAGTCCGGCACGACCATCACCCGCCGCGGGTTCGGCGCGATCCTGGCCGCCGGCCTGATGGCCACCAGCCTGGCCGCGTGCGGCAACAGCGACACCGGCTCGGACGCTGGCGACGGCAAGGGCGACGGCAACGGCCAGATCGTCCTCGGCTTCTCGCAGGTCGGCGCGGAGAGCGGCTGGCGGACGGCGAACACCAACTCCATCAAGGAGTCCGCCGAGAAGGCCGGGATCAAGCTGCAGTTCGACGACGCGCAGCAGAAGCAGGAGAACCAGATCAAGGCGATCCGCAACTTCATCCAGCAGAAGGTCGACGTGATCGCCTTCTCGCCGGTGGTGGAGTCGGGCTGGGACACCGTGCTCAAGGAGGCCAAGGACGCCAAGATCCCGGTCATCCTGACCGACCGCGCCGTCGACTCGGCCGACAAGAGCCTCTACAAGACCTTCATCGGCTCCGACTTCGTGAAGGAGGGCCGGCTCGCCGGCGAGTGGCTGGTCGAGCAGAAGAAGTCGGCCACCGGTCCGGTGAACATCGTCGAGCTGCAGGGCACCACCGGCTCGGCGCCGGCCAACGACCGCAAGAAGGGCTTCGCGGAGGCGATCGCCGCCAACCCCAACCTGAAGGTCGTCGCGTCGCAGAGCGGTGACTTCACCCGGGCCGGCGGCAAGCAGGTCATGGAGCAGTTCCTCAAGGCCAACCCGAAGATCGACGTGCTGTTCGCCCACAACGACGACATGGGCCTCGGCGCGCTGGAGGCGATCACCGCGGCCGGCAAGGTGCCGGGCAAGGACATCACCATCATCACCATCGACGCGGTCAAGGACGGCATGCAGGCCCTGGCCGACGGCAAGTTCAACTTCATCGCCGAGTGCAGCCCGCTGCTGGGCGACCAGCTGATGGAGCTGGTGAAGAAGGTCAAGGCCGGCGAGGAGGTCCCCGCCCGGGTCGAGACCCAGGAGACCACCTTCACCCAGGAGCAGGCCAAGGCCGCTCTGCCGACCCGGAAGTACTGACCGGAGGGGGCCGCCGCGCCACGCGCGGCGGCCCCGCCGCTCGCTTCCGCGACACACGAAAGGCCTGGTCAGATGTCGCAGAGGCATCCGGTCCTGACGATGACCGCGATCAGCAAGATCTTCCCGGGAGTACGCGCCCTCGACGGCGTCGACTTCCGCCTCTTCCCCGGTGAGGTCCACGCCCTGATGGGCGAGAACGGCGCCGGCAAGTCCACCCTCATCAAGGTGCTGACCGGCGTCTACGGCACGGACGCCGGCACGATCACCCTCGACGGTCAGCAGGTCTCCTTCGCCGGGCCGATGCAGGCCACCGCGGCCGGGGTGAGCACCGTCTACCAGGAGGTCAACCTCCTGCCGAACCTGTCGGTGGCGGAGAACATCTTCATCGGCCGCGAGCCGCGCCGCCTCGGGTCCGTCAACTGGCGTGAGATGCGCCGCCGGGCCCAGGAGCTGCTGGCCCGCATCGACCTGCACATCGACGTCACCGAGCTGCTCGGCAGCTACTCCCTCGCGGTGCAGCAGATGGTCGCCATCGCCCGCGCCATCGACGTGAACGCCCGGGTGCTGATCCTCGACGAGCCCACCTCCAGCCTTGACGCCGACGAGGTGGCCCAGCTGATGCGGATCATGCGCCAGCTGCGCGACGACGGCATCGCGATCGTCTTCGTCACCCACTTCCTCGACCAGGTGTACGGCATCGCCGACCGGATCACCGTGCTGCGCAACGGCCGCCTCGTCGGCGAGTACCCGACGGCCGAGCTGCCCCAGATCGCCCTCGTGGAGAAGATGATCGGCCATGAGCTCGACGCGCTGGAGCGCCTCGACTCCGAGACCGACCGGGACCGCGCGGCGATCGCGGCGGGGGAGCCCTTCGTGGCGGCGGACGGGCTGGGCCGCAGCGGCTCGGTCGCGCCGTTCAGCCTCACCATCCACGCCGGCGAGGTCGTCGGGCTGGCCGGGCTGCTCGGGTCGGGGCGTACCGAGGTCGCCCGGCTGTTCTTCGGCGCGGACCGCGCCGACCAGGGCCGGCTCACCGTCGACGGCGCGCCCGCCGCGATCCGCAACCCGGTGGCCGCGATCGACCGCGGCGTCGCCTTCTGCTCCGAGAACCGCCGCACCGAGGGACTGGTGGGCGAGCTGTCGGTGCGGGAGAACATCATCCTCGCCATGCAGGCCGCCCGCGGCTGGCTGCGGCCGGTGCCCCGGCGCAAGCAGGACGAGCTGGTCGAGCGTTACATCAAGGCGCTGAGCATCCGGCCCGCCGACCCCGACATGCCGGTGCGCAACCTCTCCGGCGGCAACCAGCAGAAGGTGCTGCTCGCCCGGTGGCTGATCACCGAGCCGCGGCTGCTGATCCTGGACGAGCCGACCCGGGGCATCGACATCGGCGCGAAGACCGAGATCCAGCGCCTGGTGGCGCAGCTCTCCGACGGCGGCATGGCGGTGCTGTTCATCTCCGCCGAGCTGGAGGAGGTGCTGCGGCTCAGCCACAAGGTCGTCGTGATGCGCGACCGGCGGCTGGTCGCCCAGCTCGACAACGACGACACCCTCGACGCCGACCGCGTGATGCGGGCCATCGCCAGCGGCGCGGCGCAGGAAGGGTTGGAGAAGGTATGAGCACAGCCCGTACCCGCCTCGCGGGCGTCACCGGCCACCGGCTGTTCTGGCCCCTGGTCATGCTGGTGGTGCTGCTGGCGGCGAACACCATCTACCGGCCGAGCTTCCTGTCGGTCGAGCTGAAGAACGGCCACCTCTACGGCAGCCTGATCGACATCGTCCGGCTCAGCGCCCCGCTGATCCTGGTCGCGCTGGGCATGTCCCTGGTGATCGCCACCGGCGGCATCGACCTGTCCGTGGGCTCCGTGGCCGCTGTCAGCGGCGCGATAGCCTGCCTCTACATCAGCGAGCAGCCCGACCAGAACAGCCTCGGCGCGGTGCTCACCGCGGTGGCGATCGCGTTCGGCATCGCTCTGGTGCTCGGCGCGTGGAACGGGATCCTGGTCGCCGGGATAGGCATCCAACCGATCATCGCCACGCTGATCCTGATGGTCGCCGGCCGGGGGCTGGCCCAGCTGGTCACCTCCGGGCAGATCATCACGATCAACAGCGAGCCGTACAAGACGATCGGGGTCGGGCACCTGCTCACGCTGCCGTTCGCGATCATCATCGCCCTCGCGGTGACCCTGGTCGTGGCGGTGCTGACCCGCCGCACCGCCCTCGGTATGATCATCGAGGCGGTCGGCGGCAACGCCGAGGCCAGCCGCCTGGCGGGCGTGCGCTCGCGGCGGATCACCTTCCTCGTGTACGTGGTGAGCGCCGCCTGCGCGGCCGTCGCCGGGTTCATGATGACCGCGAACGTCTCCAGCGCCGACGGCAACGCCGTGGGCCTCTGGGTCGAGCTCGACGCGATCCTCGCCGTGGTCATCGGCGGCACGTCGCTGGTCGGTGGCCGGTTCTACCTCAGCGGCACCATCGTCGGCGCGCTGATCATCCAGACCCTGACCACCTCGGTGTACGCCATGAACATCGACCCGCAGACGGCCCTGCTGTTCAAGGCGGTCGTGGTGATCGCGGTCTGCCTCATCCAGGCGCCGGCGTTCCGCGCCCGGTTCCGGCGTCGGCAGGCACCGGGGGCGCCCCCGGTGGCCCCGGTCGAGAAGCAGAAGGAGCAGGTTCCGGCATGACCACGACCCCACTGGCCGCGCGAGGCCCCCGGGCCTGGTGGCGGGTGCCGCAGCGGCAGGTGCCGGTGCTGGCCACCCTGGCCCTGCTGCTGGTGATGTACGGCATCGGCGTCTCGCAGTACCGCGCCTTCTCCAACATCCAGGTCGTCTTCAACATCTTCATCGACAACGGCTTCCTGCTCGTCGTCGCGGTCGGCATGACCTTCGTGATCCTGACCGGCGGCATCGACCTGTCGGTCGGCTCGGTGGTGGCGATGACCGCGATGGTGTCGGCGTCGCTGCTCGGCGACGGCGTGCACCCCGCGCTGGTGCTGCTGATCGCGCTGCTCATCGGCCCCGCCCTCGGGTTCGCGATGGGCTGCGTCATCCACTTCTTCGACATCCAGCCGTTCATCGTCACCCTGGCCGGCATGTTCTTCGCCCGGGGCATGTGCACCTGGATCAGCTCGACGTCCATCCCGATCACCGACGGGTTCTGGACCTCGGCGGCGCAGGAGCGAATCCGCATCGGCGAGAACTTCGTGACCGTGAGCGTCCTGGTCGCCCTCGCCGTGGTGGCGGTCGCGGCGTACACGCTGGCGTACACCCGGCTGGGCCGCAACGTGTACGCCATCGGCGGCAACCAGCAGTCGGCGCTGCTCATGGGCCTGCCCGTGGGGCGCACGAAGATCGCCGTCTACACGATCAGCGGGCTCTGCTCGGCGATCGGCGGCATCCTGCTGTCGTTCTACACGCTGTCCGGCGCCCCGCTGATCGCCATCGGCATGGAGCTGGACACGATCGCCGCCGTCGTCATCGGCGGGACCCTGCTCACGGGCGGCTCCGGCTACGTGTTCGGCACCGTGCTGGGTGTCCTCGTGCTGGGGGTGATCCAGACGCTGATCACCTTCGACGGCAGCCTCAGCTCCTGGTGGACCAAGATCGTGATCGGTGGCCTGCTGTTCGCGTTCATCCTCCTCCAGCGCCTCGTCGGCATCCGCAAGAAGTGACCACCCCAGTACACCGGAAGGCAACCCCATGACCAACCCATCCCCGGCCGCCGAGGTCTGGTTCCTCACCGGCAGCCAGGGCCTGTACGGCCCGGAGACCCTGCGTCAGGTGGCCGACCAGTCCCGGCAGATCGCGGCGCAGCTCGACGCCGACCCGGCCATCCCCGCCCGGGTGGTCTGGAAGCCGGTGCTCACCTCCAGCGCCGACATCCTGGCCGTCTGCCGTGACGCCGCCGTCCAGGGCGCGGTCGGGGTGATCGCCTGGATGCACACCTTCTCCCCGGCCAAGATGTGGATCTCCGGCCTGGACGCGCTGCGCACCCCGCTGCTGCACCTGCACACGCAGGCCAACGTGGCGCTGCCCTGGTCGGACATCGACATGGACTTCATGAACCTCAACCAGGCCGCCCACGGCGACCGGGAGTTCGGGTTCGTCCAGACCCGGCTGGGGGTGGCCCGCAAGACCGTCGCGGGGCACGTGAGCAACCCGAGCGTCACCGCCCGCATCGCGGCGTGGACCCGGGCGGCGATCGGGCACGCGGAGATGCGGTCGCTGCGGCTGGCGCGCTTCGGCGACAACATGCGCAACGTGGCGGTGACCGAGGGCGACAAGGTCGAGGCGGAGCTGCGCTTCGGCGTGTCGGTCAACACGTACGGCGTGAACGACCTGGTGGCGGCCGTGGACGCGGTGGCGGACTCGCGCATCGACGAGCTGGTCAAGGAGTACGACGACAGGTACCGGCTCGTCGCCGAGCTGCGGGCCGGCGGCGAGCGGCACGACTCGCTGCGCTACGCCGCCCGGATCGAGGCGGGCCTGCGCGACTTCCTCGACGCGGGTGGGTTCCGCGCGTTCACCACGAACTTCGAGGACCTCGGCGGGCTGCGGCAGCTGCCGGGGATCGCGGTGCAGCGGCTGATGGCCGACGGCTACGGCTTCGGCGGCGAGGGCGACTGGAAGACCTCGGTGCTGGTGCGCACGCTCAAGGCGATGTCGGTGGGCACCACGGGCGGCACGTCCTTCATGGAGGACTACACCTACGACCTCACGCCGGGGCAGGAGGTGGTCCTCGGCGCGCACATGCTGGAGGTCTGCCCGACCATCGCCGCCGACACGCCCGCCGTGGAGATCCACCCGCTGGGCATCGGCGGCCGCGAGGACCCCGTGCGCCTGGTGTTCGACGCCCAGGCGGGGCCCGCCGTGGTGCTGGGGCTGGCCGACATGGGGGAGCGGTTCCGGCTGGTCGCCAACGAGATCGATGTGATCGTCCCGCCGCAGCCGCTGCCGAAGCTGCCCGTGGCCCGCGCGGTGTGGCGGCCCCGGCCGGACCTGGCCGGCTCGGCGGAGGCGTGGCTCACGGCCGGCGCGCCGCACCACACGGTGCTGTCGCAGGCCGTCGGGGTCGAGGAACTGCACGACCTGGCCGAGATGGTCGCCACCGAGCTGGTCGTCATCGACGCGGAGACGACCACCCGTGGGCTGACGAACGAGTTGCGGTGGAACCAGGCCTACTACCGGTTGGCCAGGGGCTTCTGAGGCCCGACCGGTCGACCGTACGACCGGGTGTCCGGCGTGGTCCCGGAGGCGGGAGCACGCCGGACACACCGTCCGCGCAGCGAGCCTGACCGCCCGTCTTGTTGATCACGACGGGCTACGATGGCCACGAGGGGAGTTGCCATGGGTCAGCAGCCGGCCGCACGCGCGGCGGTGATGAACGACGTCGCCCGGCTCGCCGGTGTCTCGCACCAGACGGTGTCGCGGGTGCTCAACAACCACCCGAGCGTCCGGCAGGAGACCCGCGAGCGGGTGATGCGCGCGGTGCACCAGCTCAACTACCGGCCCAACGCCCTGGCTCGGGGGCTGGCCGGGCGGCGCTCCCGGGTCATCGGCGTGGTCAGCTTCGACACCATCCTCTACGGCCCGGCGGCGACCCTGCTCGGCATCGAGCGCGCCGCCCGCGCGGCGGGGTACGGCATCAGCATCGTCACCCTGGAGCAGCTCGACCGGGCCGGGATGCGGTCGGCGATCGACGCCCTCACCGAGCAGTCGGTGGCGGGGGTGGTCGTCATCGCCCCGATGATGACGGCGGCGGTGGCCGTGCACGGACTGCCCACCGGCGTGCCCGCCGTGGTGGTCGAGTCGAGCGGCGGCGCCCGGGAGCTGCCGAGCATCTCCGTCGACCAGGTCGCCGGGGCCCGGCTGGCCGTGGAGCACCTGCTGTCCCTCGGGCACGAGACGGTGTGGCACATCGCCGGCCCCCGGGACTGGCTGGAGGCCCGCGACCGCGTCGACGGGTGGCGGTTGGCGCTGGAGCAGGCCGGGCGGTCCGTCCCGCCGGTCCTCGTCGGTGACTGGAGCCCGCGCGCGGGCTACGAGATCGGGCAGTCGCTGGTCGACCGCCCGGACGTGACGGCCGTGTTCTGCGCCAACGACCACCAGGCGCTCGGCCTGCTGCGGGCGCTGCACCAGCGCGGCGTGCGGGTTCCGGAGGACGTCAGCGTGGTCGGGTTCGACGACATCCCCGAGGCCGAATACCTCTCGCCGCCGCTGACCACGGTGCGGCAGGACTTCGACGAGGTGGGCCGCCGGTGCGTGGCGGCCCTGCTCGAGCTGTTCGACGCCGACGGCCCGGCGGGGCGCTTCCCGCATCCGCAGGTCGAGCCGCAGCTCGTCGTACGCGCGAGCAGCGGCGGTCGGAAGGGCTGACCGCACGTCGGGATCCGGTGCGCCGCAAGGGCCGCGCCGGTCTTCGCCGTGTCGGCCGACCGTGAGGGTCCGCCCGCTGCCGGCCGGTGGCCGTCCCGCCCCGGATTGCAGCGACCCCTGTTAGCGCGCACATACCCAGCGTTGTACCTGGTGGGGCCCTTGACTTCGGGGTTTTGTAGCGCCGAGAATTCGGGCTTGTTAACGCTCACACCCCCGCCACCACGAGGGAACCCCATGCGCGAAGCTCCCCCGGAACCGCGATCCTCCTTCCCGTCCCGCTCCCGGCGCCGGGCCCGGCCCCTCGTCGCCGGGGCGCTCCTCGCCCTGGTCGCCGGTCTGCTGCCCGCCACCGCCGCGCCGGCCGCCGCCGCCGACGTGACCGACGGCCTGCTGGTGCGCTATGACCTGACGCAGACCACCGGCACGACCGTCACCGACAGCTCCGGCCGGGGCAACGACGGCACGCTCACCGGCGGCGGCACCTGGACCGGCCAGGGCGGTCTCGTCCTCGACGGCGTCGACGACCACGTCAAGCTGCCCAACAACATCATGGCCGGGCTGTCGTCGATCACCGTCGCCGTCGACGTGCTCGTCGACCCCACGCAGCAGACCCCGTACTTCATCTGGGGCCTCGGCAACCCGGCGACCTCGAACTCCGGCACCGGCTACCTGTTCACCAGCGGCGACGCCTTCCGCACCGCCATCACCACCACCAACTGGTCCGGCGAGAAGGTGACCGGCAAGGGCGCGAACCTCACCCGGGGCGTGTGGAAGTCCGTCACCTACACGCAGACCGGCACCACCGGCACCCTCTACGAGGACGGCGTGCAGGTTGCGCAGAACACCGGCGTCACCGTGCTGCCCAGCGCCGTCGGCAACGGCACGACGACCAACAACAACCTCGGCCGGTCCAACTACGCCGCGGACCGCTACCTCAAGGGCCGGGTGGCCAACTTCCGCATCTACGACCGCGCGCTGCCCGCCGACGAGGTGGCCGCCATCGCGCTGCCCGACGCCACCCGCGTCGCCGGCGACACCGCCGCCCTCGACCTGGGCGACCTCTCGGCCGTGACCGGGAAGCTCACCCTGCCCACCACCGGCACGTACGGGTCGGCGATCGCCTGGTCCTCCAGCGCCCCCGGCACCATCAGCGCGACCGGCCAGGTGACCCGCCCCGCCCCCGCCGACGGGCCCGCCACGGTCACCCTCACCGCGACCGTCAGCCGGGGCGGCAGCAGCGACACCAAGGCGTTCACCGCCACCGTCCTGCCCAACGAGACCGACCAGACGCGGGCCGACGCGGCCGCCGCCGCCCTCTCGCTCGTGAACGCCGGCGACGTGCGCGGCAACCTCACCATGCCGAGCACCGGGATCAACGGCGCGACCGTCGCCTGGCGCTCCGCCAGCCCGGACGTCGTCAGCCCCGACGGCATCGTCAAGCGCCCCGCGCACGGGGCGGGCGACGTCAAGGTCACCGTGACCGCGACCGTCACCGTCGGCACGGCCACCGCCGAGCGGGCCATCGACCTGACCGTCCGCGAGCTGCCCGAGGCCGCCCCCTACGCCGGCTACGCCTTCAGCTACTTCACCGGCAACTCCATCGCCGGGGAGAAGATCTACTTCGCGGCCAGCCAGGGCAACAACGCGCTGCGGTGGACCGAGGTCAACGGCGGCCAGCCGAAGCTGGAGTCGAAGTTCGGCACCCTGGGCCTGCGGGACCCGTTCCTGATCCGCAGCCCCGAGGGGGACCGGTTCTTCCTCATCGCCACCGACCTGTCCATCGGCCGCAACGGCAACTGGGACGTCGCGCAGCGCCAGGGCAGCCGGTACCTGGAGGTCTGGGAGTCCACCGACCTGGTGAACTGGTCGGAGCAGCGGCACATCCTGATCTCCCCGCCCACCGCCGGCAACACCTGGGCGCCGGAGGCGTACTGGGACGCCGCCCGGGGCGAGTACCTCGTCTTCTGGGCATCGAAGCTCTACGCGGAGAACGACCCGAACCACACCGGCAACACGTACAACCGGATGCTCGCCGCGACGACCCGTGACTTCGTCACGTTCAGCCAGCCGACGATCTGGCAGGACCCGGGCGACTCGCGCATCGACTCCACCGTGATCCGGGAGGGCGACACCTACTACCGGTTCACCAAGGACGAGGGCGGCGGCGGCACCGGCTGCTCCGACATCATCCAGGAGAAGTCGCCCTCGCTGACCGCCGTCGACCTGCCCGGCAAGCCCTCCTGGACGGTGCTCGACTCCTGCATCGGCCGCGACGCCGGCACCTCCGCCGTCGAGGGCCCCACGGTCTTCAAGGCCAACCCGGGCGACACCTCCGGCTCGAAGTACTACCTGTTCGTCGACGAGTACGGCGGCCGGGGCTACATCCCGCTGGGCACCGACGACCTGGAGAACCCGAACTGGAAGGTGCCGGCCTCCTACGACCTGCCCGCCAGCCCCCGGCACGGCACCGTCATCCCCGTCACCAAGGCCGAACTCGACGCCCTCAACGACGCGCCGCCGCCGGTGCGCGCCAACGCCGACGGCGTCGTCGCCCACTACGCGCTCGACCAGGCCAGCGGCACCACCGTCACCGACGACTCCGGCAACGGCTACGACGCGAAGCTGACCGGCGACGCGACCTGGGGCGACGGCAGCCTCGCCCTCGGCGGGACCAACGGCCACGTGGCCCTGCCCGACAACATCATGGCCGGCCTCGACGAGATCACCGTGTCGATGGACGTGAAGATGGCCACCGACCAGGCCACCCCGTACTTCATCTGGGGCCTGGGCAACACCGACTCCGACGGCGTCGGCAACGGCTACCTGTTCACCACCGGCAACAACTACCGGACCTCGATCAGCCTCGGCAACTGGACCGGCGAGCAGACCGTCAACGGCGGCAGCGCCGTCCCCCGGGGCGTGTGGAAGACCCTCACGTACACCCTGAACTCGGCCGGCACCGCCCGGATCTACCTCGACGGCGTGCGGGTCGCCGAGAAGACCGGGCTGACCCACCGCCCCGGCGACATCGGCGGCGGCCGGACCACGGCCAACTACATCGGCCGCTCCCAGTACGCCTCGGACAAGTACCTCAAGGGCCGGGTGCGCGACTTCTCCCTCTACAACCGGGCGCTCACCGACGGCGAGGTCGCCGCGCTGGGCTCCAACGGCACCAGCGTCGTGGCGGTCGAACTCGACAGCCTCAAGGTCCCCGCGATCATCGACGCCGCCAGCAGCACCATCACGCTGCCGGTCAAGCCGGGCACCGACGTGACCGCCCTCGCCCCGACGTACGTGGTCGCGCCGACCTCGACCGTCACGCCCGGCGGCGCGCGGGACTACTCGCAGCCGGTGACGCTGACCGTGACCAGCGCGGCCGGGGCGACCCGCGAGTGGACCGTGCGGGCGGTGCAGATGCGCTCGCCGGTGCTGCCCGGCTTCAACGCCGACCCGAACATCGTCCGGTTCGGCGACACCTACTACATCTACGCGACCACCGACGGCTTCCCCGGCTGGGGCAGCTCGAAGTTCACCGTCTGGTCGAGCCGGAACCTGGTCGACTGGACCGAGCACGACACGATCCTCGACCTCGGGCCGGACATCACCTGGGCCGACAGCAACGCGTGGGCGCCCGCCGCGATCGAGAAGAACGGCAAGTACTACTTCTACTTCTCGGCGCAGCAGAACATCGGCGTCGCCGTCGCCGACTCGCCGCTCGGGCCGTTCGTCGACCCCATCGGCAAGCCGCTGGTGAGCAAGGCCGACTACAACAACGCCCAGCAGATCGACCCGGCGGTCTTCACCGACGACGACGGGCAGAGCTACCTCTACTGGGGCAACGGCACCCCGTACGTGGTCCCGCTCAACGACGACATGGTCTCCTACGACGTCGCCAAGCGGGTGCGGCTGACCGGCCTCACGGACTTCCGCGAGGGCCTGTTCATGCACAAGCGCGCCGGGACCTACTACCTGTCCTGGTCGATCGACGACACCGGCAGCGAGAACTACCGCGTCGGCTACGGCACCGGCACCAGCCCGCTGGGGCCCTTCAGCGCCAAGGGGGAGATCCTCACCAAGGATCCGAGCCAGGGCATCCTCGGCACCGGCCACCACTCGATCCTGCAGGTGCCGGGCACCGACGACTGGTACATCGCGTACCACCGGTTCGGGATCCCCGGCGGCGACGGCACGCACCGGGAGACCACGATCGACCGGCTGTACTTCGACGCGGACGGCGCCATCAGGAAGGTCGTCCCGACGCTGGGCAGCGTCGACCCGCTGCGCTACGAGGGCGGGCAGCCGACGGCGACGGTCACCGACGCGGGGGCCGACGGATGGTACGGCGCGGACGCCGCCCTGACCATCACCGCCGGTGACAAGGTGAAGCTGGTCGAGTACCAGATCGACGGCGGCGGCTGGTTCCCGTACCGCGAACCGGTGGACCTGCCGGCGGGCAGCCACCGCGTCGACTACCGGGCCCAGGGCGTCAACCTCTTCTGGAGCGACGTGTGGTCGCTGCAGGTCAAGGTGGACGAGACCGCCCCGACCGTGCAGGCGTACCTGGTGGAGCGCAAGTTCGTGGTCAACGCCAGCGACGTCGACTCCGGCGTGGCCCGCATCGAGTACCGGATCGACAAGGGCGCCTGGCAGCCGTACCTGGCCCCGGCCCGGATCGACAGCTGCGCCCACGTGATCCGCTACCGGGCGTACGACGTGGCCGGCAACGTCAGCCGTGAGCGGGCCCTCAACGTGCCCGCGCTGGGCGACCCCGCCGAGGCCACCAAGCTCCCGTCGGTCAGCGGGACGGCCAAGGTCGGCAAGACCCTCACCGCCGACCCGGGCACGTGGGACGAGAAGAAGCTCACCTTCTCCTACCAGTGGCTGCGCGGCGGCAAGGTCATCGCCGGGGCCACCGGCAAGTCGTACGTGCCCAAGGCCGCCGACGTCGGGTACCGGCTCTCCGTGCGGGTGACGGCCACCCGTTCGGACCTGCAGCCCGGCACGGCCACGTCGAAGGAGACCGCGAAGGTCGTCAAGTAGGTAACCGGGTTCCATCGCCCACGGCCGAAGGCCACCTCCCCCGGGACGGGAGGTGGCCTTCGGCGCGCGTGCTACCGGTGGCGGCCGAGGCCCGCCAGGGCCCGGGCCAGCCGGCGTACGCCCTCGTCGAGCTGCGCCGCGCCGGCGGCGGCGTAGGTCAGGCGCAGGAACGCGGCCGGCGGCTCGGCGGCGTGCCAGGGCTGTCCGGGGAAGACGACGACCTGTTCGGCGGCCGCGGCGGCGACCAGGTCGGCCTCGCCGACGTGGTCGGGCAGCCGGACCCACAGGTGCAGGCCGCCGCGCGGCACGGCGTCGGGCCGCAGGTCGGGCGCGTGCCGGCGCAGCGCCGACAGCAGCGCGTCGCGGCGCTCCCGCAGGGCGGACCGCACGGCGCGGCGGTGCCGGGCCCAGGCCGGCGAGGTGACGAACTCCAGGGCGGCGTGTTGCAGGGGGCCGGCGACGAAGAAGTCGTCGAGGAGGCGGGCGGAGCGCAGCCGCGCCCCGGCCGGTCCACGGGCGCCGAGCGCGGCCACCCGTAGCCCCGGCGCGACCGACTTGGTCAGCGAGCGCAGGTACACGACGTGGCCGTCGACGTCGTCCGCCGCCAGCGGCGGCGGCGGATCGCCGTCGATGCCCAGGTCCCGGGCGTAGTCGTCCTCGAGCAGGAACGCGCCCGCGTCCCGCACGGCGGCCAGCACGGCGGCGCGCCGGTCCGGGCGCAGGACGCCGCCGTGCGGGTTGGCGTACAGCGGCTGGCAGTAGAACAGCCGCGCGCCGGTGCGCCGCAGGGCCGTGGCCAGCAGGTCCGGCCGTACGCCGTCGGCGTCGGCCGGGACGGGCACCACCTGCCGCCCGGCCGCCCGGGCCGCCGCGAGCACGCCGAGGTAGGTCGGGGACTCCACCAGCACGGCCTCGCCCGGGGCGGTGAGCGCCCGGATCGCGGTGGAGAGCGCGGCCTGCCCGCCCGGGCAGACGGTCATGTCGTCGGCGTGCCACACCCCGCCGCACTCCCGCGCGAACCAGGCCCGCAGCTCCGCGCTGCCGGCCACGGGTCCCCGGTGCCACGCCTCGGGGCGGCGCGCGGCCCGGTTGAGCGCCGCGCCCAGCGCCGCGATGGGTTGCAGCGCGGGGTCGAGATAGCCGCCCGACAGCGGGACCGCCCCGGGCGGCGGGACGGCGAGCAACGCCTGCATCGCCTCCTCGCCCGCTGGCCGGGCCCCGAGCGCGACGGCCTGCCAGGACAGGTCCGGTGCGACCGGCGGGCCGCCGGGCGGGTCGACGACGAAGACGCCGCGGCCGGGGACGGCCTCCACCAGCCCCTCGGCCACCAGCCGGCGGGTCGCCCGCGCGACGGTCGCCGGTGACGCGCGGTGCCGGGCGGTCAGCTCCCGCACGGACGGCAGCCGGGTGCCCGCGCCGGCGGCGATCACCCGACGCAGATCTTGGATAACGCGATCGACAGCGTTATCGTCATTCATGAGAGCTGAGAGTAACACTTCCCGCCGTGGTGCGATAACGGGTAGCGCGCTGGGCGCGGTGGGCGTGCTGGCCTTCAGCATGTCCCTGCCCGCCACCCGCGTCGCCGTCGGCGACCTCGACCCGTGGGTGGTGGCCTTCGGGCGCGCCGTCGGCGCCGCCGGCCTGGCCGCGCTCTACCTGCGGGCCCGGCGGGTGCCCTGGCCGTCCGCCGGGCAGTGCCGAAGGCTGCTGGTCGTCGCCGCCGGGGTCGTGGTGGGCTTCCCCCTGTTCACCTCGCTGGCGCTGACCGCCAGCACGGCCGCCCACGGCGCGGTGGTGATCGCGGTGCTGCCGGGCCTGACGGCGGTCTTCGCCGTGCTGCGCGCCCGGGAACGCCCTCCGACGTCGTTCTGGGTCGCCAGCGGTGCGGGCGTCGTCGCGGTCCTGATCTTCACGACGGTCGGCTCGGGCGCGTCCGCCGCCCCGGCGGTCGCGGACCTGTTCCTGCTCGCGGCCGTCGTCCTCTGCGCGCTCGGCTACGCGGAGGGCGGCGCGCTGGCGCGGGAGCTCGGCGGGGCGAACACCATCTGCTGGGCGCTCGTGTTGTCGGCACCCGCCACGGTCGCCATCACCGCCGTCGCCGCCGTGCGTACCCCGCCGCACGCGGGACCCGTCGCGTGGCTCGGGTTCGCCTACCTCACCGCCGTGTCGATGTTCCTCGGCTTCTTCGCCTGGTACGCGGGCCTGGCCCGGGGCGGCGTCGCCCGGGTCGGCCAGCTCCAGCTCGCCCAGCCCCTGCTCACCCTGGGCTGGTCGGCCCTCCTGCTCGGCGAGGGCGTCACGCCCGCCGCCGTCGTCGCCGCGCTGCTGGTCCTGCTCTGCGTCGCCCTCACCCAGCGCATCCGCGCCGCGCGGGTCGTTCCCCTTGCGGGCGGGAACCGGGGGCCGTCGCACGTGCCGACGGCCCCTGGCCCCGATTCCCGCCGATCAGCGGCGCGGCGCTAGCCGGCGTACGTCTCGAACTCGGCGACCCGCGGCGTGCCGTTCGCGCCGGTGATCTCCAGGTTGATCTTCTTCAGCGAGGTCGGGCTGAAGGACGCGACGCCCACTCCGTTGCTGCCCGAGGCGAGCACGGCGCCGGTGTCGTTGTTGACCAGTCGCCAGGAGCGGATGACGCCGGTGGCGCCGGAGGCCTCGCGGATGTTCACCGAGCCGACCCGGACGGCGGCGTCCCACTTGACCGAGATCCGGCCGGTGGAGCCGGAGGGCGACCAGAAGGTGCTCAGGTTGCCGTCCAGCACGTTGCCGTAGCTGCTGCCGTCGGCCTTGCTGGAGCCGTCGGCGCCGGCCCCGAGGCTGAGGTTGGTGCCGCCCGGGTTGGTCGGGCCCGGCGTCGGGGTGGTCGGCCCGGGGGTCGGGTTGGTCGGCGCGGGCGTGGTCGGTGCCGGGGTCTGCGGCGTGCAGCTGCCGTCGGACACCTGCAGGCCCTTGTTGGCGCCGGCCGTCTGGCGCACCAGGTTGGGCACGCAGCTGGCCCCGTCGAGGCGGTAGGAGTAGGGGATGCTGACGGTGGTGGTGGAGGTCGGGTTCGGCCCCGCCGGGTAGTTCTCGTTGCCGGGGCTGGACCAGGTCACGTTGTCGAAGATGTTGCCGGCGACCTGCCAGGAGCCGCGCTCGTTGGTGTAGAAGGTGCCCAGGACGTCCTTGGAGTCCTTGAAGTAGTTGTTCTCCACCTTGGCCTTGGCGCCGGCCCGCGAGTTGATGCCGGACTCGCGCAGGTTCACGTACGAGTTGTTGTACATGTGTGCCGTGGCGCCGCGCAGCAGCGGCGCGCGCGAGTCGAGGTTCTCGTACAGGTTGTGGTGGAACGTGATGTAGTTGTTCCCCAGGTCGCTCTCGCTGGAGCCGACCAGGCCGCCCCGGCCCGAGTTGCGCAGGATGCTGTAGGACAGCGTCACGTACTGCACGTTGTCCTTCATGTCGAACAGGCCGTCGAAGCCCTCCGCCTCACCGCCGGAGGCCTCCAGGGTGACGTGGTCGACCCAGACGTTGCGGACGGTGCTCTCCATGCCGATGGCGTCGCCGCCGTTGGAGGTGGGCGAGCCCGACTTCTTGACGTTCCGGACGGTCACGTTCTGGATGATGATGTTGCTGGAGTCGCGGATGTGGATGCCGAGCTGGTCGAAGACCGCCCCGCTGCCGACGCCGACGATCGTGACGTTGCTGATCTGCTTGAGCTCGATCAGGCCGGCGTTGGTGTTGCAGCTGTCGCCCGACACCTTGGCGGTGTTGCCGTGGTTGATGGTCCCCTCGACCTGGATGATGATCGGGGTGCTGCTGCTGGCCCGGGTGCACAGCGCCGTGTGGATCGCGGTCCCGGTGGTGGCGCGCACCGTCTGCCCGCCCGCGCCGCCGGTGGTCCCGCCGTTCTGGGTCGCGTAGCCGGTCACGCCGCCGGTCGCCGCCGACGCCTGGGGCGTCGGCAGTGCCACGCAGATCGCGGCCCCGATGACCGTCGCGGCCACCGCCGCATGGAGTCGCAGTGGGACTGGTCGTCTCATCCTTGCCTCGCCTTCGATGTGTTCCTGGAGGTGGTACGCCCGGCGACTGCCGGAGGCGACGAGGAGGCCCCCGCCCTGGGACGTGGTCTACGGGAGCCCGTCGCCGTCGACATGTCGACGGGCGGCGTGCTGCGTCTTCGTCATGGCGTCCACCCTCGTTCCGGTGCGTCGGCGTCCGGTATGGGACCCGGCCGCGCCGGACCGGTGGCGGTGGCAACATGCGCAGGAGATCGCACCGGACCGCGGCGATGATCGCCGCCGACCGACCGGACCCGCGTCGCCTGGAAAGCGCTTTCCGACACCGAGAATAGGGATCGGTGAATGGGTATGGCAAGGAGGTGTCCGCTTTGTGCACTAAAGCCCCCGGTGCCCACCGCCACCACGTCGCCCGTCGTCGAACGTGGACACTTCGTGTCACCGGCCGACCACGACCGTCCAAGATCGCGTCGGGGTGGGCCCGGTAGGGTGGGGGGATGCTCGATGCGCCTCCGCCGGTGGCCGGCGGGGGGTCGTCGTCCCGAGGGGGCCGCGGGCCCGGTGGGGGGCCGTCGTCCCGAGGGGGTGGCGCGCCCGGTGGGCGGCCGGCGGCGGGACGGGGCGCGGCAGGGCTGGCCAGGCGGTGCGCGCGGGTCACCCGGTCCCGGCCCTTCGAGATCGCCATCGTCGTGCTCATCCTGGCCAACGGGGCGGTGCTCGGCGTCGAGACGTACCCGGACCTGGGGTCGGCGCGGCCGGTGCTGCGCGGCCTGGAGTGGGCCTTCCGGCTCGCCTTCGTCGCCGAGATCGGCGTGCGGGTGTTGGCCTACGGCCGTCGTCCGCAGGACTTCTTCCGCCACGGCTGGAACGTCTTCGACTTCCTGGTGACCGCCGCGATCTTCGTGCCCGGCCTGCACGGTGACTCCGCGTTGCTGCGCGTCGTCCGGGTCGCCCGGATGCTGCGGCTGGTGCGCTTCTCGCCCGGCCTGCGCACGATCGTGGCGGCGCTGTGGCGCAGCCTGCCGGGCGTCGCCGGCTTCCTCGCGCTCGCCGGCGTGACGCTCTACGTGTACGGCATGGCCGGCTGGCTGATCTTCGGTCGCTCCCAGCCGGAGGAGTACGGCGACATCGGACGGTCGCTGCTGACCCTCTTCGTTCTGCTGTCGCTGGAGACCCTGCCCGACCTCGTGGCGCAGGGCATGGCCCTGTCGCCGTGGACGCTGGTCTACTACGTCAGCTACGTGATGATCACCGTCAACCTGCTGCTCAACATCCTGATCGCGGTCATCGTCAACTCCATGGAGGAGGCCCGCCGGCTGGAGATGACCGAGCGGCTGGCCCCGGACTACGACGCCGACGGCGACGGCGTGCCCGACGAGGTGGACCGGATCGCGCTCACCCAGCGGCTCGACGACCTGCGGGCCGTCATCGCCGAACTGGAGCGGGAGCTGCGCATCGACCGCGACGACAGGCCGTAGGACCCGGCGGCCCGGCGGGCGACGACGCGGCGGCGCGCGCCGGCCGGTGGGTCGACGCGCGCCGCCGCCGGGGGCGTCACTGCTGGATCGGCTGCCCGTCGTTGCCGCAGATGTAGCCGTCGACGATGCAGGTCTTCACCCGCCGGGCGAGCTCCGCCTCGTCCCAGGCGTTGAAGAAGTCGCCGTGGAACGTGTAGCCGGGGGCGGTGGTCACGTTGGCCCCGTTGCGGATGCCGGCCAGGCTGAGCCCGGTGCCGCGCACGTCGTACGTGATGAGGAACTCCAGCCGGGGCACGGGCACCGGGTGGCTGGCCGGGCAGGTGCCGCCCACGCCGCCCAGGCCGAACGCCATGTGGCTCTTGTGGTCGGGGCTGTCCAGGTTCTTCCCGTCCCAGCAGGTCGGGAAGTCCAGGTACGTCTCCAGCTTGGACCCGGCCGGGCAGACCGGGAAGTCGCCGCTGGCGGCCGGGATGCCGACGCAGTTCCACCGGGCGGCGGGGTTCTGGCCCGCGCTGGTGGCAAGCGGGTTGCCCACCACGATCCGCAGGCCCTGGGGGTGGGGCTTGACGTTCGCCCGGTCGGTGAGGCCCTGGTAGTAGATCCGGACGCTCTGCGGCTTCTGCGCCACACCGTTCTGGTAGAGCGTCGGCACCCAGTACGCGGACTTGTCGGCCACCGGGTTGCAGGTCGTCCCGCCGGCCCGCAGCGAGGCCAGGTCGGTGTACGCGTTGGTCGTCGTGTTGCCGAAGAACTCGTGCGTGTGCGAGGCGCCCGGGCGGCCCGACATGACGATCGGGTCGTCGTTGGCCCGGCCCTTGCTCGGGCAGTCGGCCCGGAACTCGGAGCCGCGCACCGGCGCGAGCTGGAGTTCCAGGGCGGCGGCCTCCTGCTCGGGGCTGAGCGCGTACGCGTGACCGGCGTGGGTGCCGGCGGCGGCCGGACCGCCGGTCGCCGCCTGCGCGTCGACGGCGTCCCGGTCGGCCAGCACCCCGCCCGCGACCAGGGTCAGCAGCGCCACGGTCAGCGCGCCGACGCGGCGCAGGGGCGGGCGGGGGATCGGGCCGGCGTCGCGGCGCCCTCGGATGAACCGCATGCTTCCTCCTCGCCCGGCGCACCGGGCACCGGCCCGGGATCGCCGGGCCGTAGACGGGATGGGTGGGAGAGCGCTCTCTGCGTCATTGATAACCGAACGCAGTTATGCCTGTCAATCTGAGTGACGGTACGGCAGGTCCACTCCGGACGGTCCGGCTCCGGGGCGGCCCGGCGGGCGGGCGGAGCGGGGCGGCCCGCGCCCGCGCAGGTCAGAGGGCATAGACCCGCGTGGGTTCATCGCGTCGAGATCAACTCGACACGCCGGCGACACGGCCCGGTCCGACAGTGGGCGCATCATCTCCCAACCCAGGAGGAGCACCCCTTGGCGCCAACCCCACCGACCGACGCCGAACTGGACGTCCTCATCCGCGCCCGGCTCGCGTCCCTCGGCATCGACCTCGACCAGCTCCCGCCCGGCACCACCGCCGACCCCCAGACCGGTTCCCCCGGCCGCGACACCGTACTGGCGTCCCTGCGGTCCTTCGTCCGTGGCACCGTCGGCACGCTCGCCGCGTACCAGCTGCCCGCCCCGGCCGGCACCGACCCCGTCGTCGCCATGGCGCTGTCCCAGCAGCCCGCGCCGATGCTCTACCCCTCGATCAGCACGGAATGGCGGAAGTGATGACCGCAGCCCCCGTCGACCGTGGCGTCGACCGCCGAGCCTTCCTCGCCCGCACCGCCGCCTTGGCCGCCGCGTCGGCGGTCGGTGGCGCCGTCGGGCTGCCCGCCGTGGCCTCGGCGGCCGGTCCGGCCCGAACACCCCTGCTCACGGCGGCGAAGTGGAACCCGGCGCTGGACGTGCCCAACGCCTACGTCAAGCCCCGCCCGGAGGCCGTGGCCGACCCCACCGAACTCACCGTCGCCGAGGCGGCCTGGCTGATCCGCGCCGGCAAGCTCACCCCCGCCAGGCTGGTCGAGGCGTACCTGGCCCGCATCTCCACGTACGACGGCACGTACCAGGCGTTCAACCTGGTGCTCGCCGAGGCGGCGGCCAAGGCGGCGGCCGCCCTGGCGAAGAAGCCCCGGCGGGGCGCGCTGCACGGCATCCCGCTGGCGATCAAGGACAACTACTACACCGCGGGGGTGCCTACCACCGCCAACTCCTACCTGTTCGCCGACTTCCGGCCGCCGTACGACGCCACGGCCGTGTCCCGGCTGCTCGCCGGCGGGGCGATCGTGCTCGGCAAGACCCAGATGGGGCCGCTGGCCACCACCCGGGCGACCACCCCCAGCGGGGTGGTCACCACCGTCAACGCGTGGACCCCGGCCGACAGCCGCACCGACCCCGGCGGCTCGTCCACCGGCACCGCCACCGCCGTCGCCGGGCGGCTCGCCGCCTCCGGCACCGGCACCCAGACCGGCGGCTCGATCACCGCGCCGTCCAACGCGCAGAACCTCACCGGCCTCAAGCCGACGATGGGCCGGGTCTCGCTGCACGGCATCATCCCGCTCAGCTACACCCGCGACCACCCCGGCCCGCTGGCCCGCGACGCCAAGGACGCGGCCATCATGCTCACCGCGATGGCCGGCGAGGACCCCGCCGACCCGCGCACGCAGGGCCTGCCCGGGGTGCCGAAGCTGATCGACGCGGCCACCCCGGCGTACTCCGGCGGCAAGCTGAAGCTGCGCTGGAAGACCCGCATCGGCGTGCTGCCGGGCTTCACCGCCGGCACCACCGAGACGGCGGCGGCGCGGGCCGCGTACCTGGCGACGCTCGCCGCGATCCCCGGCGCGACCGTGGTGGACGTGCCGCTGCCCGACGAGTGGGACCTGCTCACCGGCAGCGCGTTCAACAACGTCCGGCTGCCCGAGCGCAGCGAGCCGTTCATGCCGTACCTGCGCACCGACCTGCGCGGTTTCGGCGTGTCGGTGACGGGCTGGCTGCAGGGCGCGCTGCTGGGCGCCGACGAGTTCATCACCGGCCAGCGGGCCAAGCTGCTGCTCATGGAGCGGGTGCTCGACCAGCTCTTCGCCTCCTGCGACGTGGTGGTGCAGACCAGCCCGGTGCCGTTCGACATCCTCGGCCTGCCGGAGATCGCCTTCCCGATCGGGTTCACCGCCGCGGGCGTGCCGATCGGCACCATCCTCGGCGGCCTGCCGTACGGCGAGGACCGGCTGTTGTCGGTGGCGGCGGCGTACCAGGCGGTCACCGACTGGCACCGGCGGCGTCCCGCCGACCCGCCGGCGGCCCCGCCCGCCCCGGCCGCCGCGGCGCGCGGCCTGGCGTCGCCCGCGGCCCCCGCCGCCCTGCGGCTGACCGCCGAGGAGGTCGCCGAGCTGGCTCAGTGAACCCCGCCGTCGCCGGCCCGCCGCCTTCGGGCGGGCCGGCGACGACGGCATGCGGCCCCCGTCGCGTCCGGATTGACCTCAACCCTGGTTGAAGTCGTACGGTCGGCGGGTGGTCGTCGAGGGACGGCCCGTTGTCCCCTCTGGAGGATGCGTTGTCCGAGTCCCCGTACCGGTTGGCCGTCATCGTCGGAAGCGTCCGCGACGGCCGGTTCGGCCCCGTCGTGGCCGACTGGTTCTGCCGCCAGGCGGGCCAGCGCGCCGACCTCGTCGTCGATCTGGTCGACCTCGCGCACGTCCCGGCGGCGCTCGGCGGTGTGCCGGGTGCCGTGGCCCCGGACGAGGCACCCTTCGCGGAGCGGATCGCGGCGGCCGACGCCGTCGTGGTGGTGACGCCGGAATACAACCACAGCTACCCGGGGCCGCTGAAGGCCGCGATCGACTCGGTGGGCGGCCAGTGGCACGCCAAGCCCGTCGGCTTCGTCTCGTACGGCGGCATCTCCGGCGGCCTGCGGGCGGTGGAGCCGCTGCGAGGGGTCTTCGCCGAGCTGCACACCGTCACCATCCGCGAAACGGTCAGCTTCGCCGGCGCCCACGGGTGCTTCGACGCGGCCGGGGAGCCGGTCGACGCGGGACCGGTCAACCGCGCGGCCACCGCCATGCTCGACCAACTGGGCTGGTGGGCCGAGGCGCTGCGCACGGCGCGGGCGGCCCGGCCGTACGGAGGGTGAGAAGGGAGCCCTTCTCTACCGGATGCGTCAACAGGGGGCCCTTCCTTGCGCCGTCAGCGGTCGAGGGCGTCGGCGGGGGCCATCACCCGCAGCGCGTTGGCGGCCAGCCCGATCCGGATCGGGGTCTGGCCGCACAGCTCGCCGTCCACCTCGACCCGCGCCGGTCGGTCGGTCTCCAGCCACAGCTCGCCGACGGCGAGGAACGGCGTCTCGGCGAGGGTGCGCCGGGCCCCCGTGGCGGCGTTGCGGGCGGTGTCCCGCAGCAGGCCGCGCCGGGTCGGCCCGCCGACCGGGTACGCCACCAGCAGCCGGTCGTCGGCGTCGGTGTCGGCGGTGATCGGGCGGCCGGCGTGGAAGCCGCCGTTGGCCACGTACAACTGGTGGGTGTGGAACTCGTGCGTCGCGTCCCCGGCCCGCACGGTGGCCCGCAGCGCCCGGTGCCGGGCCAGCAGCGCCAGCGCGGTCGCCGGGTACGCGAGCCGGCCGGTGACCCGCTTGAGCGCGGGCGGCGTGCGCAGCATGATGTCGGCCGACATCCCCACCCCGACGTGGTTGGCGAACGGCACGTCCCCGGCCAGCCCCAGGTCGACGTCGATCACCTTGCCGTCGGCGAGGACCGCCACCGCGGAGGCCAGGTCCAGCGGGAGGCCGAGGGTGCGGGCGAAGTTGTTGGTGGTGCCCAGCGGCAGCAGGCCCAGCGCCACGTCGCGGTGCGCGAGCAGCCGGGCGGCGGCGCTCTGCGTGCCGTCGCCGCCGCCCGCGACGAGCAGGTCGGGCCCGAGCGCCAGGGCGTCGTCGAGGCTGCGCTCCAGCTCACCGGGGCGGTCGGCCGGGTACGCCCCGAGCAGCTCGAAGCCCGCGCGGGTCAGCAGGGCCCGGGCGTGCTCGTAGAGGCGGCGACCCCGGCGGGAGCGGGCGTTGACCACCAGCGCCGCCCGCCGGTCGCGCCGGATGGCCGCGCCCAACTCATGCTTCGTCCGCATGGCTGCCGACCCTATCTCCGCCGGCCGGGGATTCCGGTGGCCAGGCCGCCGCGTGGCGCGGGAACGGCCGACGGCCGGTGAAGGATCGGCGAACAGTGGCGGGCGGGGCAGCGGGCGAGACGGTGAAGACGGTAGATACGTGAGGCATGACGAACACCATCGACCGTCGTACCCTCCTGCGGCTGGCCGGCGCATCCGCCGGCACGGCCGTGCTCGCCGGCGCCACCCTGACCGGCGCGGCACCCGCCGGCGCGGCCGGCGGCGCGTTCCGGCACGGCGTGGCCTCCGGCGACCCGCTGCCCGACGGGGTCCTGCTGTGGACCCGGCTCACCCCCACCGACGAGGCGCAGCCCGGCTCCGGCGTCGGCCCGGAGGCGGAGGTGACCTGGCAGGTCGCCGCCGACCCCGACTTCGCGACCGTGGTGGCCCAGGGTGCCCTGACCACCGGCCCCGCCCGCGACCACACCGTCAAGGTGGCGGTCACCGGCCTGGCCCCGGCCACCACCTGGTGGTACAGGTTCGGCTACGCGGGGGCGTGGTCGGCGACCGGGCGCACCATGACCGCGCCGCCCGCCGACGCCGACATCGACCGGCTCCGCCTCGGCGTGGTCTCCTGCGCCAACTGGGAGGCGGGCTACTTCTCGGCGTACCGCAACCTGGCCGACCGCGGCGAGGTCAACCTCGTCGTGCACCTCGGCGACTACCTCTACGAGTACGGCACCGGCGAGTTCGACGCCGGCGGGTCGGTGGTGCGGCCGGTGCTCCCGGCGCACGAGGTGCTGACGCTGGCCGACTACCGGATCCGGCACGCGCTGTACAAGACCGACCCCGACCTGCAGGCCCTGCACGCCTCCGTGCCGTGGGTG
Organism: Micromonospora haikouensis; assembly: GCF_000876225.1. Classification (NCBI taxonomy): domain Bacteria; kingdom Bacillati; phylum Actinomycetota; class Actinomycetes; order Micromonosporales; family Micromonosporaceae; genus Micromonospora; species Micromonospora haikouensis. Next base: position 3,672,034 of record NZ_JXSX01000001.1, read on the forward strand.
ATCACCTGGGACGACCACGAGGTGGCCAACGACCAGTGGTCCGGCGGCGCGGAGAACCACACCCCGGCCACAGAGGGCGACTTCGCCGACCGGGTCGCCGCCGCCCGGCAGGCGTACGCCGAGTGGATGCCGGTGCGCACGGGCGCGGACGGGGCGATCTACCGCCGGCTGCGGTTCGGGCGGCTGGCCGAGCTGTCCATGCTGGACCTGCGCAGCTACCGGTCGCAGCAGGCGTCGGGCTCCGCCGTCGACGACCCGGCCCGGACGATCACGGGCGACGCGCAGATGTCCTGGCTCAAGAGCGGCCTGGCGGCCTCCACCGCCCGGTGGAAGCTCGTCGGCAACCCCGTGATGATCGCCCGGGTCGACCTCGCCACGCTGCCCGCCTGGCTGCTCGGCCCGATCGGCCGGCTGCTGGGCGTCCCCGAGAACGGCGTGGTGCTCAACCCCGACCAGTGGGACGGCTACAACGCCGACCGCAACGAACTGGTCGACCACCTGCGCGCCACCGGCACCCGCGACGTCGTCTTCCTGACCGGCGACATCCACACCTCGTGGGCCAACGAGGTCACCACCCGGGCCACCGGCACCGCCACCCCGGCCGCCGTCGAGTTCGTGGTGCCCTCGGTGACCAGCGACAACGTCAACGACTTCCTCGGCCTGCGGGAGGGCAACGCGCTCAGCGTCCTCGGCGCGGACCTGCTCCGCGCGACCAACACCCACGTGCGGTGGACGGAGCTGGACGGCCACGGCTACGGAGTGCTGGAGGTGACCCGGCAGGCGTGCCGGATGGACTGGTACCACCTGGCCGACCGGACCCGTCCGGGCAGCGCCAGCCGGTGGGTGGCCGGCTGGTCCGTGGCCGCCGGGTCGTCGACGCTGCGCCGGGAGGCCGCGCCGCAGGCGTGACCCGGCTGCGGCGGGACGGGCGGGCAGCGGACCGCCCGTCCCGCCCCGGGGGCCGTCCCGCCCGGCCCCGGCGTCACCGCCCGCGCAGGGCGCGGTGGAGGTTGCCGCCGAACACGTCGGCCGCCTCGGCGGCGGAGAGCCCGTCGAGCCCGACCGGGCGCAGGGTCTGGGCGAACGACACGTGGTCCAGGCTGGGGGAGAAGTCCGAACCCCAGTAGAGCCGCCGCGCGCCGAACCGGTGCAGCAGCAGGTCGACGAAGGGCCGGGCGGCGTCGTGCGGGTACGCCTCGGCGGGGTCGCTCACGGCGTACAGGCCGGAGACCTTGACCCCGACGTGCGGTAGGTGGGCCAGGTCCGTCAGCGGGGCGAGCCGGTCGGCGGCGGCCTGGTCGGCCGGCACGGCGCGCTGCCGGCCGGGCAGGCCGAGGTGGCTGAACAGCACCGGGCAGCCGTCGAGCGCGGCCAGTGCCCGCCCGAGCCGGCCGGTCGCCTCGGGCGTGGCGTTGAGGCTGACCACCGCGCGGGCGTCGTTGAGCGGCCCGGCGACGGTCAGGGCCCAGCCGGCGAACGCGTCGGCCGCGTCCGGGTCCGGCAGGTACGCGGCGACGCCCGCGAACCCCGCCGCCCAGAGGCGGTCCAGGCCGGCCCGGTCGGTGCCGGTGACCGGAACGTACGCCACCGGCGCGATCCAGTCGTGGGTGGCCGCGAGCGCGGCGAGGTGCCCGTTGTTGCCGGCGAACTCCGGCGCGCCCTCGTAGCCGATGACGAGCGCCCGGTCGATGCCGTGTTCGTGGCGCAAAGTCCGGTAGACGGTGAGTTCGTCGCCCCCGGCCGGGGACCTTCCGTAGCGGCCCGGATACCCGTCGGCGAAGAGGTGCAGGTGTGCGTCGGCGCGTTCCATGGCCGGACCCTAACCGATTCCGAGCTGCCCATTGACGTGGGAGGACCCCTCGCTTAGGTTCTTGTCTCAATTAGGTCCGGATTATCGGACGCAGGCGAGGGGTGGTCCGCGTGGTGCAGGCGTACGAGGGCGTTGATGATCTGGTGCGGCTGCGAAGGCAGCTTCACCAGCACCCTGAGCTGCGGTTCACCGAGAAGCAGACGGCGGCGGTCCTCGCCGACCGGCTCGCCCCGATCGCCCGGGTTCGCTCCGGTGTCGCCGGCACCGGTCTCGTCGCCGAGATCGAAGGGCATGCGCCGGGCCCCTCGGTCTTGCTTCGGGCCGATATGGACGCCTATCCGGTCCAGGACGCCAAGGAGGTGCCCTGGGCGTCGGGCAACCCGGGGGTCTGCCACGCCTGCGGGCACGACGTGCACATGAGCGTCGTCGCCGGCGTCGCGGCCCGGCTCGCGGCCGACCCGCCCGCGCGGGGCACGGTGACCGTGCTGTTCCAGCCGGCCGAGGAGATCCCCTTCGGCGAGGACTCCGGCGCCGCCGCCGTGCTCGCCGACGCCGCCCTGCGCGGCCGGCGCTTCGACGCCGTCCTCGGCCTGCACTGCTGGCCCGACCTGCCCGTCGGCGCGGTCGGCGTCGACCGGGAGACCGCGATGGCGGCCAAGGACGCCTTCCGGGTCGAGGTGCTCGGCCGCGCCGCGCACGCCGCCACCCCCGCCCTGGGCCGGGACGCCATCCTCGGCCTGGCCGGCATCGTCAACCTCCTGCACGCCGGGGTCGCCCGCTCCCGCAACCCGCACGAGCTGGTCGCCTTCAACATCGGCACGATCGCGGGCGGGGCCAGCCAGAGCCAGGTCGCCGAGCGGGCGGAGGCGACCGGCACCCTGCGCACCCACGACGAGGCCACCCGCGCGCGGCTCAAGGAGGTCATCGAGCGCATCGCGCGGCAGCAGGCCGCCGCGCTCGACCTGGGCCTGCGGTTCACCTGGGCCAACGAGATGCCGCCGGTGCGCAACGCCGCGCCGCTGGTGGCCCTCGCCCACGCCGAGCTGCCCGCCGTGGTCACCGTCGCGGACCTGACCGCGCCGCCGCTGACCACCGACGACTTCGCCCTGCTGGGCGCGCTCGGCCCCAGCCTGTACGTCAAGCTCGGGGTGACCGGCGAGCGCGGCGGCGCGCCGCTGCACTCCGGCGCCTTCGACGTCGACGAGCGGTGCATCGGGGTGGGCGTGGCCGCCCTGGACCGCCTCACCCGGGCCGTCCTCGCCGGCCGCCTCGCCGAGGCGGAGACCGCCGACGTCCCCGGCGCGCGGGCCGCCGACGCCGCCCCCGCCGCCGCCTCCGAGGCGGTCGGGGCATGAGCCGCCCGTCCGTGGCCGTGGTCGGCGCCGGGGCGTTCGGCGTACGGCACCTGGCCGCGTACCGGTCGCTCGGCGTGCCCGTGCACGCCCTGGTCGAGCCGGACGCCGAGACCCGGGCGCGGGTGGCCGCGGAGCACGACGTGCCGCGGACGTACGCCACCGTGGCCGAGCTGCTGGCCGCCGCCGGGCCGGACGCCGCGTCGGTGTGCGTCCCCGGCCCGGCGCACCGCGCGGTCGCCGTGGACCTGCTCGCCGCCGGGGTGCCCGTGCTGGTGGAGAAGCCGCTCGCCGCGACCGCCGCCGACGCCGCCGCCATCGTGGCCGCCGCCGAACGCGCCGGTGTGCTCTGCCAGCCGGGGCACATCCTGCGGCACAGCGCCCCGCACCGGGCCCTGCACGACGCGGTCCGCGCCGGCCGGATCGGCGAGGTGCTCGCCGTGTCGTCGCGCCGCGACCGGCCCCGCACCCTCAGCCGGCTCTTCCCGCGCGAACACCCCGCGCTGCTCACCGCCGTGCACGACATCGACCTCGCCCTCTGGTACGCCGGAGCGCCCGTGGTCGAGGTCCGCGCGGCGGCCCGGACCCGACCCGGATCGGCCACCCCGGTCCTGGTGTGGGCGGAGCTGCGGCACGCCAACGACGTCGTGTCGTCGATCCGCAACAGCTACCTGCTGCCCGAACACACCCCGAACCACACCTCGGACCTGGTCGAGGTGTACGGCACCGACGGGGTCGCGCACGTCGACCTCGGCCACCCCACGCTGCTCGTCCAGGGCGAGCCGACCGAGGCGCCGGACTGGCTCCTCTCCCCGGTCGACGGCGGCGGAGCGCTCGCCGCCGAGCTGCGGCACTTCCTCGGCCGGATCGACGGCACCGAGCCGACGGCGGTCGTCCCGCTCGCCGACGGCCTGCACGTCGTCCGGGTCGCCGAGGCCGTGGTCGACAGCGCCTCCGCCGGCGGGTCGGCCCGCCGCGTCCCTCAGAGCCCCCACTTGTGACAGGAGCTACCCGATGTTTCGACGGAGTTTGGCCGGCGCCCTCGCCGCCGGCATGGCGGCCGCCGCGCTGCTGACCGGATGCGGCGGCGGCGGTGACGACGCCAGCGACGGCCCGGTCACCCTGAAGGTGCTGACCTGGGAGCCCGGCGGCACCGAGTACTGGAAGCAGGTCAAGAGCACCTTCGAGGCCGGGCACCCGAACATCAAGCTGGAGATGCAGTCCGTCCCCTTCGACAAGTACCCCGAGGTGCAGGGCCCCTACATCACCTCGCAGTCCGGGCCGGACGTGATGGCCAACAACGCCGGCCTGGAGCTGTTCGACCGGCGCGGCGCGTACGTGCCGCTGGGCGACAAGGCCGCCGAGATCACCAAGGACCTGGTCACCTACAGCGGCGCCTGCGAGGGCTTCGACACCAGCAAGACCTGCTACGGCGTGCCGTTCTCCTATCAGGGCAACGTCCTCTACTACAACAAGGCCGTCCTGACCGCCGCCGGCCTGGACCCGGAGAAGCCCCCGGCGACCTGGGACGAGTTCGGCGCGGCCTGCGACGCGGTGAAGAAGGCCGGCAAGAACTGCCTCGCGCTCGGCCTCTCCGGCACCTTCCCGGCGTACTGGGACTTCCCGGAGATCGCCCGCAACTATCTCACCGAGGACGACATCCGGGCCCTGCTCGCCGGCAAGCTGTCCTGGAAGGACCCGAAGCTCGTCGCGGTGCTGGAGAAGCTCGCGGAGATCACCACCAAGGGCTGGGCGAACAAGAACGCCCCGTCGATCACCATGCTCCCCGACGGCGCGGACATCTTCCAGCGCGGTGACGCCGCGTTCGCCGGCACCATCATCTCCGACGCGGTGAACTGGGAGGCGTTCGGCAAGGCCCTCGGCGACGACAAGCTCGGCGTCACCCGGTGGCCGGCGATCGACCCGGCGGCCCCGCTGGCCCAGAAGTTCTCCGGCATCGAGGGCGCCGTCTACGGCGTCACCCAGTGGAGCCAGAAGAAGCAGGCCGGCCTGGAGTTCATCACCTGGCTCGCCGGCAAGGAGAACGGCGAGCTGTGGGTCAAGTACGGCAAGGGCCAGCCGCTGAACAAGAACGTCGACAAGGCGCTGCTGCCCTCGTCGCCGGCCTTCCTGAAGATCCAGGAGCTGGTGGCCCAGCCGACCCTGCACGCCGGGGTGATGCTCTCCGGCCCCGAGGCCGACGCCCTGGCCCGCGGCTGGCAGCAGGTCACCCTCGGCCAGCTCACCGTCGACAAGTGGGCCGAGCAGATGCAGCAGGCGCTGGAGCGCAGCCCCACGAAGAAGCAGACCAAGTAGCCACCCCGGGCGGGGCGACCCTCGTCGCCCCGCCCGGCCAGCCCCGGGGGAGGAACCCTGATGACGATCTCCACGGCGCCGGTGTCGGAGCCGGTGGCCGCCGACGCCCCGCCCGCGCCCGGCCGCCGCCGGGCCCGCCGGCCGGGACAGGCCCGGGAATGGTGGCTCGGCGCCGCGCTGGTGCTGCCCGCGCTCGCCCTGGCCGTGCTGTTCAAGCTGGTGCCCCTCGCGCGGGGCGTGCTCACCAGCTTCGAGTCGTCCAGCGGGTTCGGCGGCAGCGAGTTCGCCGGGGCCGACAACTACACCCGGATGTTCGACGACCCGATGGTGCGCACCAGCTTCCGCAACGCCCTGCTGGTGGTGGCCACCCTGCCGGTGTGGATCGTGGTCCCGCTGGTGCTGGCGCTGCTCATCCACCAGCGCTCGCCGGGCTGGAAGTTCTTCCGCGCCGTCTACTTCGTGCCGTACACCATCGCGCCCATCGTTGTCGGCATCATGTTCCGGCAGATCCTCGCCCCCGACGGGCCGCTCAACGCCCTGCTGCGCGGCGTCGGCCTGCAGCCGCTGGCGATCGAGTGGCTCAACGGCCGGCACAGCGCGCTGTTCTCGCTGGTCGCGGTCGCCCTGTGGAGCTTCTTCGGCCTCGGCGTGATGACCTACCTCGCCGGGCTGGCCACCATCCCCGAGGAGACGCTGGAGGCGGCGTACCTCGACGGGGCGGGCTTCTGGCGGCGGCTGTTCTCGGTGGTCGTGCCGATGCTGCGCCCGACCGTGGCGTACTGGAGCGTGCTCTGCGCCTCCGGCGTGCTGATCTGGCTGTTCCCGCTGATCTACGCGCTGACCCAGGGTGGGCCGGGCGACGCCACCATGCTCCCCGAGTACCTGGTCTTCCTCACCACCTTCCAGTTCCTCGACCGCGGCTACGGCTCGGCCATCGGCATCGCCCTGTTCGTCTTCGTCGCCTTGCTGTCGATCTTCAGCGTGCGGCACATGTTCACAGAGGGGACCCGTAAGCCGCGATGAACGCGCGCCATTCCGCCCGCATCGGGCGCTACCTGCTGACGTTCGCGTTGGTCGTCGTCGCCGTCGCAGCGATCTACCCGCTGCTGTTCACCGTGGTCAGCTCGCTGAAGACGCAGGCCGGCTTCGCCGAGGACCCGCTGGGCCTGCCCGCCGGGATCACCCTGGACAACTACCTCGAGGCGTTCCGCCGGATGAACATGCCCCGGCTGCTGCTCAACTCGCTGATCACCACCGTCGGAGGGCTGGTGCTGTCGGTGCTCGCCGCGCTGCTGGTCGCGTACGCGGTGACGAAGCTGCGCTTCCGCGGTCGCAAGGTCGTCTTCCTGCTGATCATCGTGACCCTGACCATCCCCAGCCAGGCGATCATCTACCCGCTCTACCAGACCGTGCTGGACCTGGGCATGTCCGGCGAATACCAGGGCCTGATCCTGGCGTACGCGGCGTTCGGGCTGCCGCTGGGCACATACCAGCTCGCCGGCTACTTCCAGCAGGTGCCCGACGAGCTGATCGAGGCGGCCCGGGTCGACGGCGCGGGGCACCTGACCATCCTGTTCCGGCTGCTCGCCCCGATCGCCACCCCGGCCCTCGCGGCGCTGGCCATCTTCAACTTCGTCTGGATGTGGAACGACCTGCTGCTGCCCCTGGTCATCATGGGCGGCTCGGACAGCAAGACGCTGATGGTCGGCGTCTCCCTGCTCAGCGGCCAGTACGACGTGTCGGTGCCGCTGGTCAGCGCCGGCCTGATCGTCGCCCTGCTGCCGGTGCTGGTCATCTACCTGGTCTTCCAGCGGCAGCTCGTCTCCGGCGCGCTGGCCGGCTCCGGCAAGTGAGCGCCCCGGCGGGCGCGACGGCCGGGCCGGGGGAGCAGGTGTGCCACCTGTACCGGCTGCGTCCCGGCGCCGAGGCCGAGTACGAGCGCCGGCACGCCGAGGTGTGGCCGGAGCTGTCCGCGTTGCTCGACGAGGCGGGGATCTACGAGTACGCCATCTACCGGCGCGACCTGCTGCTGATCTGCGTGCTGCGGACCCGCTCGGGCTTCGCCCACGCCGGCGCGGTCACCGCCGCCTCGCCGGTGCAGGCCCGGTGGACGGCGTCGCTGGCGCACCTGTTCGCCGAGATCGCCGACGCCGACGGCGAGCCGCTGTGGGCGCACCAGGTGTTCCACCACCCCGGCCACCCGCCACCCGCCTAGCGGGGCGGTGTGCGCCGCCCCCACCGCACCCGCGTCGCCCACCCCACCGCACCCCACCCCGCGCCGCCTGCGCCTGCGGTGAGAAGGGTTCCCTTCTCTACCGCAGGCGTTGACAGGGGCCCTTTCTTACACCGCGTACGCGACGGAGCCGTCGGCGCGCAGCGGGATGCGGGTCAGCGGACGGCCGGTCAGGTCCAGCGGCGTCGGGTCGGACAGGTCGAGGGTGACGCCCAGCCCGGGGTCCTGCGGCACGGGCAGGAACCCGCCCTCGCGGCGCACGCAGGCCCGCGCCGGGCCGTCGGCGAGCGCATCGTCCAGCGGCGAGTACTCCTGGGTGACGAAGTTCGGGATGACCGTGTCCAGGTGCACGGAGGCCATGGTCAGCAGCGGGCCGAGGCAGTTGTGGGTGACCACGGCCGCGTGGTGCGCCTCGGCCAGCGCGGCGATCTTGCGGGCGTGGCTGAGGCCGCCGGCGAGCCCGACGTCGGGCCGCACGTACTGCGCGCCGCCCTGGGCGAGCAACTCCTTGAACTCCCAGATGGTGTGCAGCCGCTCCCCGTTGGCCATCGGCACGCCCGGCGCCCGCCGGAGCACCCCGGCCTGGCTGCTCACGCTGTCGATCTGGATCGCGTCCTCCACCATCAGCGGGTGGTGCCGGGCCAGCGCCGGCACGACCGCCTCGGCCTGCAACGGGGTGAGCTTGCGGTGCAGCTCGATCAGCAGGTCGACGTCCGCGCCGACGGTGTCGCGCACCGCCGCCGTGGTGGCCTCGGTCTCGGCCACGAGGCGGGCCTGCGACAGGTCGCCGTAGTTCGCCGGCAGCGGGTCGAACTTCACGGCGGTGAAGCCGTCGGCGACGGCGGCGGCAGCCTCGGCGGCGAGGGCCTGTGCGCCGGTGCCGCCCAGCAACAGGTGCAGCCGGATCCTCTCGCGCACCCGGCCGCCGAGCAGCTGCCACACCGGCACGCCGAGCCGCTTGCCGAGCAGGTCCCACAGGGCCAGGTCGACGGCGGAGACGGCGGCGGTGAGCACCGAGCCGCGGAACGGGCCCATCCGGTAGAGGTGGTGCCAGTGGTGCTCGATCCGGCCGGCGTCCGCCCCGATCAGGTAGGGCCGGAACGCCTCCACCACGGCGTGCACCGCCGTCGGGTAGCCCCAGCAGGCGGACTGGCCGACCCCGGTCAGCCCGTCCGCCGTGTGCACCTGGACGAAGTGCGCGTCGCCGCGCACCGCCGACTCGACCTCGACGATCTCCATGCCCGCTCCCAAATTAGAGACCAATAACGGCCACAAACTTGCTTCAGCACTCTTCCATAGCCTTGGACTGCTGGTCTAGGCTCCACAACCAACGAGCCGGAATAAGGCTCAATTATCTCTGGGGGGTGTGATGGGGCTGCCGGACGACTATCGGCTCATGGCCCGGATCCGCCGGTTCGAGGAGCGGCTGACCGCCCTCAAGGACGCCGGCGAGATCCCGGGCTCGATCCACCTGTGCAACGGCCAGGAGGCCATCCCGGTCGGCGCCTGCCGGGCGCTGCGCGACGGGGACCACGTCACCGCGACCTACCGGGGGCACGGCTGGGCGATCGCCCGGGGCGTCGACCTCACCGGCCTGTTCGCCGAGATGATGGGCCGCGACTCGGCGCTGTGCGGTGGGCGCGCCGCCTCGCCGTACCTGTCGGACCCGGGCCGCTGGTTCGTCGGCGAGAACTCCATCGTGGGCGCCGGGGTGCCGATCGCGACGGGTGCGGCGCTCACCGCGCAGCGCACCGGCAGCGGCGCGGTGTCGGTGGTCAGCATCGGCGACGGCGCGATGAACCAGGGCAACGTGCACGAGGCGCTCAACCTCGCCGCCGTGCTCGACCTGCCCCTGGTGCTGGTGGTGGAGAACAACGTCTACTCCGAGATGTCGCGCATCTCGGACATGGTGCGGGTCAAGCAGCTCGCCGAGCGGGCCGCCGGCTACGGCCTGCCCGGCCGGGTGGTCGACGGCAACGACCCCGACGCCGTGTACGGCGCGGTCGCCGAGGCCGTGGACCGGGCCCGCGAGGGCTCCGGACCGTCCATCGTGGAGGCCATGACCGAGCGCCTCGTCGGCCACTACAGCGGCGACGCGCAGCACTACCGCCCGGCCGGCGAGATCACCGCCGCCCGGCAACGCGAGCCGCTGGCCCGCATCCGGGCCGCCGCCGACGCCGACCTGACCGCCCGGCTCGACGCGATCGACGCCGAGGTCGACGCCGAGATCGAGGCCGCCGTCACCGCCGCCCGCGCCGTGCCCCACCCGGACCCGGCGACCGCGAGGGAGCACGTCTATGTCTGAGTCGCTGCGCTACATCCAGGCCGTCAACGCGGCCCTCACCTGGGCCCTGGACAGCCGGACCGACACCGTCTACTTCGGCGAGGACGTGGCCCTGCCCGGCGGGCCGTTCGGCGCCACGAAGGGGTTGCACAAGAGGTTCGGCTCCGACCGGATCTTCGACACCCCGATCTCCGAGACCGGCTTCCTCGGCATGGCCCTCGGCGCGGCCATGACCGGCCTGCGGCCGATCGCCGAGATCATGTACGCCGACTTCTCGTTCGTGGCGATGGACCAGATCGTCAACCAGATCGCCACCATCCGCTACTCCAGCGCCGGGCGCTGGAAGGCCCCGCTGGTGATCCGGATGCAGCAGGGCTACTCGCCCGGGGCGTGCGCCCAGCACTCGCACTCGCCGGAGGCGTACTTCGCGCACACCCCCGGCCTGCGGGTCGCGCTGCCGGCCACCCCCGACGACGCGTACCAGATGCTGCGCACCGCCGTCGTCAGCGACGACCCGGTGGTCGTCGCCGAGGCCCGGATGCTCTACCCGACCCGGGGCCCGGTGCGCACCGACGCCCCGGTGGAACCGGTCGGCGGGGCCCGGGTCGTCCGGTCCGGCACCGACGTCACCGTCGTCGCCTGGTCCCGGATGGTGTCGGCGGCCCTCGACGCCGCCACCACCCTGGCCGGGGAGGGCATCGACGCCGAGGTGGTCGACCTGCGCTGGCTCAACCCCCTCGACTTCGACACGGTCGCCGCGTCGGTGGCCCGCACCGGCCGGCTGGTCGTCGCGCACGAGGCCAACCTCACCGGCGGGTTCGGCGCGGAGATCGCCGCCCGGGCCGCCGCCGAGTGCTTCGCCGACCTGCGCGCGCCGATCGCCCGGGTGGCCGCCCCGGACGTGCCGATGCCCGCCGCGCCCGCCCTGCAGGCCGTCGTGGTGCCCGAGGCCGCGACCGTGGCCGACGCGGTACGCCGGACGGTGCGGGCGTGAGCGACGGGGTCCCGCCGTCCGGGGCGGGCACCGGCGGCGGCCTGCTCGCCGGCCGGCGGGTGGTCGTCGTCGGCGGGGCGTCCGGCATCGGCCTGGCCACCGTGGTCGCCGCCGCCGACGCCGGGGCGGCCGTCGCCGTGCTCGACGCCGACTCCGCCGGCGCGGACCGCGCCGCCGCGCGGGCCCGCGCGGCCGGGGCGACGGCCTGCTCCCGCGGCGCGGACGTCACCGTCGAGGACGAGGTGGCCGCCGCGTTCGACGCCGTGGCCGCCGACCTGGGCGGGGTCGACGCCGTGCTGCACGTCGCGGGCGTGATGCGCGGCCAGGGCCTGGACGTGCGCGACGTGCCGGTCGAGCTGTGGGCGCGGGTCATCGCCGTCAACCTCACCGGCCCGTTCCTGGTCGCCAAGCACTCCGCGCGGCACCTGAGCAGGGGCGACGGGGTGCTCGTGCTGGTCGGGTCGAAGGCGGGCGTGCAGACCGGCTCCGGCTCGGTACCCTACGGCGCGAGTAAGGGAGGGTTGCACGGTCTGGCGCTCACGCTGGCCCGCCAGCTCGGTCCACAGGGGATCCGCGTGCACGCGCTCTGCCCGGGGGACATCGACACGCCGCTGATGCGACGGTCGCTGGACGAGGCGCGGGCCAACGGCACCGACGGCGGGCGGATCGCCGCGGTCGAGGCCGCGCTGGGTCGCCCCGAGGACGTCGCCTCGGTGCTGGTCCTGCTGGCGTCGCCGGTCAGTGCCGGCCTCGTCGGCACAGTCTGCACCGGCTGAGCAGCCCACCCACCCCAGGCCAGCGGCGCACCACATGGAGGCAGCATCGTGATCGGGATCATCGGCCCGGAGGACTCGATCCGGCTCGTGCAGGAGGTGGCGGCCGGGGAGGGCCGCGCGGACACCGTCACCGCGCGCGCCTACACCCGGCCCGAACAGGCCCCCGACCTCGCCCGCGAGCTGGACGAGGTGTGCCAGGTGCTGCTGTTCACCGGCCGCATCCCGTACGCGTTCGCCAGCGCGGCCGGCGACCTGCGGGCGGAGATCGACTACGTCCCGCACGCCGGCATCGACCTCTACCGGACCCTGTCGCGGATGCTGCTGGCCAGCGGCGGCAAGCTGCCCCGGGTCAGCGTGGACACCATCGAGGCCGAGATCGTCCGCGAGACGTACCACGACATCGAGGTGGCCCCGCCGACCGAGATCCTGCCGATCGCCGACTCCTCCGGGCTGCTCTTCTCCGGGCTCGACGAGATCACCGCCTACCACCGCGAGCGCTACGCCTCCGGCGCCGTCGAGGCGTGCCTGACCTGCCTCGGCGCGGTGCACCGCGACCTGGCCGACAGCGGGGTGCCGGTGTGGCGCGTCGAGCACACCCGCGCCTCGGTGCGCGACGCGCTGCGCCGGGCCTGGCTCGCCGCCGAGGTACGCCAGTCCCGGGCGACCCAGATCGCCGTGATGATGGTCGACCTCGGCGCGTCGACGCACCGGGCGCAGGACCCGTACCAGGCCGAGCGGCAGCGGCTGCGGGTGCGGGAGGCGCTGCTGGAGCACGCCGAGCGGATGCGCGGCCGGCTCGCCACCGTCGACGACCGGACCATGCTGATCACCACCACCCGGGGCACCGTGGAGAGCGCCATCGCCCGGCACCGCGACGGGCACGCCTCCCTGCTCACCCTGCGCGGGGTCGACGTCGAACACGCCGTCGGCTTCGGCGCGGGCACCACCATCGCCGCCGCCGAGGACAACGCCCGCAAGGCCCTCGCGCTGGGCCGGCACAGCGGCGACACCCACGTGGTCTTCCCCGACGGCGAGGTCTACTCCAGCCGGGAGACCACCGTGCGCCCCCGGCTGCGGGAGACCGCCCCGGGCGTGCTGCGCGTCTCCGAGCAGCTGCGCATCGGGCCGCTGTCGACGCGCCGGCTGCTGGAGGCCCTGCACCAGATGGACCCCGACCAGGTCACCGCCCGCGGGCTGGCCGACGCGTACGGGGTGGAGGCGCGCTCGGCCCGCCGCCTGCTCAAGGCCCTGCGGGCGGCCGGCTTCGCCGAGGAGGTCGGCGTGCACGTGAGCACCGGCGCGGGCCGCCCGCAGGCCGTCTACCGGGTCGCCATGCGGCGGCTGCTCGGCGCGATCGGGGCCGAGGCGTGAGCGGGGCCGGGGCGTGAGCGGCCGGGGCGTGAGCGGCATCAGCGGGGCGGGCGTGGGCGGCCCGGCCCGCCCCGAGGACGCGGGCGCGCCGCTGCGCTTCGAGCCGACGTACCTCGTCACCGCCGCCTTCGCCGCCGACGCCGCCGCCCGGCGCGAACCCCACCGGGCCGCGCACCTGGCGCACGTGCGCGCCCTGCTCGCCGACGGCACCGCCCTGGTCGCCGGTGCGCGCGCCGACCTGACCGCCTCCGTGCTGGTGCTGCGGGCCGCCGACGCGACCGCCGCCCGCGCCCTCGTCGAACAGGACCCCTACTGGCGGCACGGGGTGTGGACCACGCTCGACGTGGCCGACTACCTCGCCGCCACCAGCCACACCCTCGGGAGGACATGATGTCGTCGTACCGCCAGGTTGCCGGCGTGCGGGTGCTCGGGGCCGAGCACGCGCCGTACGCCGCCGGGCTGCTGCGTGAGGCGTGGGGCGACGGCGGCCCCGACGCCGTGCCGGTGCGCCTCGCCGTCGACCCGGCGCTGCCCGAGGGCGGCCACCGCGTCGAGGTGCCGGAGGCCGGCGAGATCCGGCTCACCGGCGACCCCTTCGCCGGCCTGGTGTACGCCGCCCGCGACCTCGTCGACCGCGCCACCGGAGCCGGTTTGCCCGTCGGCGCGTCCGCCGCCGCACCCGGGCTGCCGCTGCGCACCCTGTGGACCTGGGACCACTCGACCAACTGGGACACCCGGCAGCTCGGCCAGCAGGAGATCGGCGCGCTCAACCCGTACGCGAAGTCCGCCGACGCGTTCGGCGCCGACTACCGGCGGCTCGTCGACTTCTGCAGCCGCGAGCGGATCGGCGGCATCGTCGTGTACGGGCTGCTGCGCGACGCCCACGGCGGCGTCGAGGCGGCCCGCGACCTGTGCGAGTACGCCAACGCCCGGGGCGTGCGGATCATCGCCGGGGTCGGCATCAACGCCTACGGCGGCATCTACTTCGACGGCCGGCACCGCTACAACCTGGCCACCTGGCTGCGGCAGCGCCCCGACCTGGCCGCGGAGCTGCCGAAGAAGGTCGGCTTCGACATCGACGAGTTCGGCGACCTGCACTTCCCGGCCAGCGAGTACATGATGGCCGCCTGCCCGTCGCAGCCGGACAACCTGGCCTGGCACCGCGACGCCATCGACTGGCTGCTGGACACCCTGCCCGTCGGCGGGATCAACTTCGAGACCGGCGACTACGGCAGCTGCGCCTGCGCCCGCTGCGCCCGGCGCACCGGCGGCGAGCGCACCTCCTGGTCGTACGAGGCGATGCGCGCGGTCTACCCGACCCTGCTGGAGACCGCCCGCCGCCCCGGCCCGGCCGGGGTGCCGCTGCGCCACCTCGTCGAGGTCTACTGGGACAACATCTTCGACCTGGACGCGCAGCGGCCCCTCGCCGACCTGCCCGACGACGTGGCCTACCAGTACTGCGTCAACCGGGGCTTCTGGTACGACCAGCGCGACCGGCTCACCGCCGCCCACGTCGACCGGCTGCCGCACACCACGAACGTGCTGCGCACCCACGCCGGGTCGCAGTGGAACCGGCAGCGCCACTCCTGGGTGCCCGAGATGTACGCCGACATGGCCACCCGCTCCGGGGCGGCCGGGATGCGCGGGCTGACCATCTTCGCCGAGGCGGCGGCCTACCACCCGACCAACGAGATCAGCTATCTGGCGTACGCCCGGTTCTCCTGGAACCCGGAGCTGGCCTGGGCGGACTTCTGGCGCGACGAGGTCGCCCCCCGCTTCGGCGGGTCGGCCGAGGCCGAGGCGTTCCGCGACGGCGCGGCCGTGCTCGACGACCCGGCGGCCGACGCGGCGGCCCTGACCGCCGTGCGCGGCGACGCCCTCGCCATGGTCGCAGCGACCGGCGGGGAGGTGCAGCGCCGCTGGCTGTGGCTCGCCGAGCGGGCCGCCCGGTACGCCCACTCGGCCGGCTGACCGCGCCCGGCCGGCGGCATGACGGTTGCCGCGCGGGACCGTGACAGTCGTGTGAAGAATCCGCCGGTCAGGTGGCGGCGGGTTTGCCGCCCCGGCCACCGGGGGCACGGTGGAGGTGCACGCGACAACCCCTCGAGAGGAACGGCCCAGTGGAAGTCACCGGTTTCTTCACCGCCATCATCATCGGTCTGATCATCGGCGCGCTGGGTCGGCTGGTCGTGCCCGGCAAGCAGAGCATCCCGATCTGGCTCACCCTGCTGATCGGCGTGGTGGCCGCGATCCTCGGCACCCTCGTCGCCGGGGCGCTCGGGGTCGACGACACCGCGGGCGTCGACTGGATCGAGCTGTTCATCCAGGTCGTCTTCGCCGCGATCGGCGTGTCGATCGTCGCGGGGGCGTACGGCCGCCGACGCTGACCGCCCGCGCCGACCGCCGGCCCGCCCCCGCACCGGGGCGGGCCGGCGGCGGGTCAGGGCGCCGCCGGGCCGCGCCGCGCCGCGCGGTCGGCCCCGGTCCGGTGCGGTCGGTCGGCCGCACCCGGGCCGCCGGCCGCCGCCCACGCCGTGGTGAGCAGCAGCAGCGCGGCGACGTAGGTGCCCATCACCAGCAGGCCGTGGCCGGGCAGGGCGGTGCCGGCCGCGTCCACGCCGATCAGCAGGTCGGACACGAGGAAGAGCGCCCCGCCGGCCGCCGCGCGCGCCGACACGCCGGCCGCCGCGGCGGCCATCAGGCACAGCGCGAGGCTGTAGCCGAGCACGGGCAGCCGCAGCGCCCCGAGCGGGCCCCACAGGGCGGCGTTGGCCAGCGCCCACAGGGCCAGGTAGCCGGCGACCGCCGCCACGGGCGGCCGCCGGTGCCGGGTGAACGCCACGACGAGGCTGACCTGGGTGCCGAGGAAGAAGCCCATGCCGACCAGGAACGCGGGTTCGCCGGGCAGCAGCAGCGCCACGTCGCCGGCCGTGGCGAAGACCAGCCCGAGCGCGAACGCGTCGAAGCGCCGCCGCCCGCCCGTGCGCGCCGTGCCGGCGGGGGCCCGCCCGGCACCGGGACCGCCGGGGCCGGGCCGCAGCAGCCAGAGCAGCAGCAGCGGGGCCAGCAGCGGCTTGGCCAGCCACTGGAGCACCAGGTTGTCGAGCGCCACGCCGACCAGCTCGACGGCGGCGACCAGCCCGAACGGCGCGAGCCGCCTCACCGGGTGCCCCCGGCGGCCCGGACCGCCCCCGCCGGACCCGGCAGCGGCCGCCAGCCGGGCCGGCGGAACAGGTGGCCCAGCCGGTGCCGCCAGGACGCCGCCGCGCGCACGTCGGCCCAGATCGCCGCGTACTCGTGGGTGGCCACCCGCAGCGGGTTGTAGGTGCCGATGTTCGTGGTCAGCCCGTACCGGGCGGGGGCGCGTTCCGGCTCGAAGGTGCCGAACAGGCGGTCCCAGACGATCAGGATGCCGCCGTAGTTGCGGTCCAGGTACTCGGCGTTCACGCCGTGGTGGACGCGGTGGTGCGACGGGGTGTTGAACACCCACTCGATCGGCCGGGGCAGCACCCGGATCCGCTCGGTGTGCAGGAAGAACTGGTACAGCAGGCTGACCGACTGCTGGAGGAAGATCATCCACGGCGGGATGCCGAGCAGGGCCAGCGGCAGCCAGAACGGCAGCGACGTCATCGGCGTCCAGCTCTGCCGCAGCGCGGTCGACAGGTTGTAGAACCTGCTGGAGTGGTGCACCACGTGGCTGGCCCAGAACAGCCGCACCTCGTGGTGGGTGCGGTGGAACCAGTAGTAGGCCAGGTCGTCGGCGAGGAACAGCAGCACCCAGGTCCAGACGCTGGTGGGGGAGAGCTGCACCGGCGCGACGGTCCACAGGCCGGCGTACAGGCCGATGGTGAGCAGCTTCCACGGGAAGCCGATCACCTGGCTGCCCGCCCCCATGGTGAGGCTCGTGGCGGTGTCGCGCAGCTCGTAGCCCCGTTCGTCGTCGTCGGGAGCGAACCGGTAGGACAGCGCCTCCACGACGATGAGCAGCAGGAACGCGGGCACGGCGTAGAGCACGGCGGGGATCATGCGCGGCACTCCTGTCCCGGCGCGGCGGGGGCGGCGAGGGCGGCGGTGAGCAGGGACCGGGCCTGCCGCGCGGCGTCGTCGCCCCGGCCGGCGGCGATCGCGGCGGCGAGCCGCCGGTGCCCGGCGACGTCGAGCAGCTCGGCGGCGCGCCGCTGCGGCGGCACCTCGCCGACGGCGAGCGCGCCGGCCACGAGGCTGTTGAAACCCAGCAGGTACGCGGTGTTGCCGCAGCCGCGCACGACGTGCCGCCACAGGGTGATGTTGGCCTCGGCCATCCGGGGCAGGTCGGGCGCGAGCGCGGCGTACTCCTCGACGGCGCGGGTGACGGTGTCCCGCGTCGCCGCGTCGGCCCGTTCGGCGCAGAGCCGGGCGGCGTCGACGCCGATGCAGGCGCGCATCTCCAGCATGTCCCGCACCAGCGTGTCGACCGGCAGGACGTCGCCGGAGCGGACCAGGGACAGGGCGAGGTCGAGCCCGGCGTGCACCCGCCAGTCGAGCACCCGGGTCGCGCCGCCCTGGCTGACCCGGACCAGGCCGAGCTGTTGCAGGCGGCGCAGCGCCTCGCGCACGGCGTGCCGGTTCACCGCGAACGCGGCGGCCAGCTCCCGCTCGCCGGGCAGGGTGTCCCCGGGCCGGTACGCGCCGCTGACGACGGCGTCGCGGAGCTGGGCGAAGACGTGGTCGGAGACGGAACCCCGGGGGACAGGGACGAAGGTCATGCGGTGCAGTGTGGCCCCGCCCACATCAACCCGTCAACTGGTTGGACCACTCGGGTTTGCCGTCGGCGACGCCGGCAACCGCATTTGCGGCGGGGAACGACAATCGGCGGGGTGTGACCAACCGCCTGCCCGGGGCGGGTTTAGCGGGCCGGAATGCCGGTCAACCTGTTCGGGTAGCGACGACGAGAGGGGTTTCCGCGTGTCCGGCACAACGCACCACCGGTCCAGTCACGACACGGCTCCGCCGAGCGACGTGACGGACACGCTGCTGTGGCGGCTGGCGTACGACGTCGCCGAGGCACACCAGCCCGACGCCACCGGCCGCTGCCAGAACCTGCTCTGCGGCGGCCGGCAGGCCCCGTGCGACCCGCTGCTGAACGCCGAGCGCGCCATGCGGCTGGCCCGGGGCGACGCCGCAACGGGAGCGCAGGCCCCCGCGCCCCGTCCCCGACCCGCCGCGCCGGCCCGGCCCGAACACCCCCGCTCCGGGCGGGAGGCGGCCTGACCGCCCCCGGCGCCACAGCGGCCTGACCGGCCCGAACGGCACCGCGGTCAGCGCGGCGCGGCGGCCGGCGGCGCCCCGGGGTCGGGCTGGGACCCGAACGTCGTGAGGAAGCGGTCCCGGAAGGTGTCCATCCGCCACACCGGCGCGCCCGGACCGGGCCGCAGCCCGTCCTGCCACTGCCAGCCGTCGATCCGGTCGACCACCTTCGGGTCGCGGGCCACGACGGTGACCGGCACGTCCCGGCTGGCGTCCTCGCCGGTGACGACCGGGGAGGGCTGGTGGTCGCCGAGGAAGACCAGCACCAGGTCGTCGTCGCCGTAGGTCTCCACGTAGGAGATCAGCGACTTCAGCGTGTACTCGACGGTGCGCCGGTAGTCCGCGCGGATCTGGGCGGCGGTGCGGCGCACCGGCTTGCCGCCGACGTCGGCCACCGCCGAGTTGCGGTGGTAGACCGAGCCGTCGCCCACGTCGTCCCAGTCGATGACCCGGGGGAACGACGTCCACGGTGAGTGGCTGGACGTCAGCGGGATCTCGGCCATCACCGGCGGGTGGCCGGGGGCCGACCGCTCGCGGCGCTGCAGCTCCGACAGGGCGTACTGGTCCGGCATGAGGAAGTAGCCCAGCTTCGGCCCCCGGTAGCCCAGCTCCCGGGCCGGGTAGAACTGGTCGTAGCCGTAGAACTTCCCCTCCGGCCAGTCGGCCAGCGCGCCGGGCATCACCCCGACGGTCCGCCAGCCCGCCCGCTGGAACGCCCCGCCGAGGGTGAGCCGGTCGGTGGCGAGCAGACTGCGGTGCCGCTGCTGGCTGTCGATCCACAGCCCGGACAGCAGCGTGGCGTGGGCCAGCCAGCTTCCGCCGCCCGCCGTCGGGGACGTCAGGTACGCGCTGCGGGAGGTGAACCCGGCCGCCCGCAGCCGCCGGGTGCCCTCGTCGAGCACCGTGCCGACCTGCGCGAACTCCGGCTCCTCCACCGCGTCGCGGCCGTAGCTCTCGACGAACGCGACGACGACGTCCTTGCCGCGCAGCGCCGTCAGCAGCTGGTCACCCGGCGTGTCCCGGAACCGGTCGGCGGCGACCTCGGCGGCGAACACGTCGCCGTCGGACAGCCCGCCGCGCACCTGGTCCGCGTGGTAGCGGACCAGGGCGGTCGCGCCGCTGTCGGCCACCGGCACCCCGGGGACGATCCGCACCCCGAGGGCGGCGCAGGCGACCCAGCCGACGGTCAGCGCCGCGACGGCCCTTCTCGCCCCGGTGTCGTGCCGGGCGAGCAGCGTGGCCAGGCGCAGCGCGGCCAGCGCCAGCGCCACGAGCAGGCCCACGGCGAGCAGCACGACGCCCACGGCGGCGCCGACCGCGCCGGCCCGGCCGACCGAGCCGGCGAGGAACGCGTACGCGTCGTCGAACAGCACCCAGTCCGACACCAGGTCGAAGGGGCGGTCCCAGGCGACCTGGAAGCCCAGGTCGATGAGCCTGACCACGGTGACCAGCCCCAGGGCGGCCCCGGTCAGGGCGGCGACCACCCGGCGGGGGCGCGGCGGCAGGGCGAGCAGGGCGGCGGCGACGATCAGCGCCTCGACCGGCAGCCGCAGGAACGCGGCCGGGCTCAGCTCCCGCAACTGGTCCGGCGCGGTGAGGGCGGCGGCCACGAGCAGCGCGGCCAGGGGGCCGCCGACCGCCCGGCGGACCCGTCGACCCCGCCCCGGCACCTCGACCGGCCGGCCCGCGTCGTCCGCCGCGCGCCGACCCTCGTCGCCTCCCGTGCCGTCGCCAGTGGCGTCGGTCGTCTCGTCGCCGGTCGTGCCGCTGCCCGTGGCGCCCGTCGTGCCGTCGCCGGTGGCGCGGGGCGGGTCGTCGCCGGCCGCGTCGGTCGGGTCGCCCGTGTGGTTCGTCACGTCGTCTTCTCTCCCGTGCAGGGGGTGGGCGGTCAGGCCGGCAGGTGGGCCGGCACCCGGACCGGCTCGTCCCGGCGCAGGGCCGCGCCGTCGGTCGCGGCGACCGGGCGGTGCCGCCACAGCCACCCCACGTCGCGCCCGAAGGACTCGACGAGCAGCGCGAACGCCCCGGCCAGCAGCACCGTCGCCCCGACCGGCGGCAGGACCCCGGCCGCGGCGACGACCAGGACGATGCCCTGGAGCGCGGCGACGACCTTACGCCACTGCCGCGGCGGCAACGTCCCGCGCAGCCACGGCGACGTCCAGCCGGCCACCACGAAGGCGTACCGCATCGCGCCCAGGGCGAGCACCCAGACCCCGGCCGTGGGCGCGAGCTGCACGCCCAGCAGCAGGATGAGGTACGCGTCGACCTCCATGTCGAACCGGGCCCCGAGGTCGCTTGCGGTGCCGGTGCGCCGCGCCACCTGCCCGTCGACGGCGTCCAGCAGCAGCGCCACGGCGGCGAGGCCGACCAGCAACGGCACCGGCGCGGCCCGGGTGAACCCGTCGGCCACCAGCGCCGTCACCCCGCCGATCAGCACCGCCCGGCCCAACGTCACCACGTCCGCCGGCCCCAGGCCGGAGCCGCCCGCCCCGCGCAGCGCCCGGGCGAGCAGCCCGCACAGGACCATCCCGTACGCCGTGCCGGCGAGCCAGCCCGCCGGGCCGAGGCCGACGGTCGCGCCGATCCCCGCCAGCAGGACGAACAGGCTGACCAGTCCTGCCAGCGGACCGTGTTGAACCCTGCGCACCGTGCCTCCGTGTTTGATGATCGAGAGACTGCTGTTCGACGGGCTGTCGACAGACAACACGGATCTGCCGGCCAAATGGTTCGGCGGGCGAGGAGGACGACGGTGGCGACGAGGACATTCCGGTGACCGGCGAGGCGTACGCGTTCTGGCTGCGTGAGCCCGGGGTGGGGGAGATCCGCCCCGCGGTGCTGCCCGCCCCCGCCCCCGACGAGGTGCTGGTGCGCGCCCGCTACTCGGGGGTCAGCCGCGGCACCGAGACCCTCGTCTTCGCCGGCCGGGTCCCCGTCGACCAGCACACCGCGATGCGCGCCCCGTTCCAGGAGGGCGACTTCCCGGCCCCCGTGAAGTACGGCTACCTCAGCGTCGGCGTCGTCGAGCAGGGCCCGGCCGAGCTGCGCGGGCGGACCGTGTTCTGCCTGCACCCGCACCAGAGCGCGTACGTCGTGCCCGCCTCGGCCGTGGTGCCGGTGCCCGACGGGGTGCCGGCGGCCCGCGCGGTGCTCGCCGGCACCGTGGAGACCGCCGTGAACGCCCTGTGGGACGCCCCGCCGCTGATCGGCGACCGGGTGAGCGTCGTCGGCGCGGGCATGGTCGGCTGCGGGGTCGCCGCGCTGCTCGCCCGCTTCCCCGGGGTACGGGTCGAACTGGTCGACGCCGACCCCGCCCGGGCCGCCGTCGCCGCCGCGCTCGGCGTCGACTTCGCCACCCCCGAGCGGGCCACCGGCGGGCGCGACCTGGTGGTGCACGCCAGCGCCACGTCCGAGGGGCTCCAGCGGTCGCTGGAGCTGCTCGCCCCGGAAGGCACGGCGTTGGAGCTGAGCTGGTACGGCGACCGCGCGGTGCGGCTGTCGCTGGGCGGGGCGTTCCACTCCGGCCGGTTGACCGTACGCAGCAGCCAGGTGGGCATGGTCGCCCCGGCCCGCCGGGGCAGCCGCACGTACGCCGACCGGCTCGCCCTCGCCCTCGAACTGCTCGCCGACCCCGCGTTCGACGCGTTGATCACCGGCAGCTCGCCGTTCGCGGAACTGCCCGACGTGCTCGCCGGGCTCACCGACGGCAGCCTGCCCGCCCTGTGCCACCTCATCACCTACCAGGAGAGTGACCCGTGTTCAGCGTGACCGTCCGCGATCACATGATGATCGCCCACAGCTTCCGCGGTGACGTCTTCGGCCCGGCGCAGCGCCTGCACGGGGCCACGTTCGTCGTCGACGCCACGTTCCGCCGCCCCGACCTGGACGCCGACGGCATCGTCGTCGACATCGGCCTGGCCACCGAGCAGCTGCGCGCCGTCCTCGGCGAGCTGACCTACCGCAACCTCGACGACGAGCCCGCGTTCGCCGG
This sequence comes from Micromonospora haikouensis, assembly GCF_000876225.1. Lineage (NCBI taxonomy): Bacteria > Bacillati > Actinomycetota > Actinomycetes > Micromonosporales > Micromonosporaceae > Micromonospora > Micromonospora haikouensis. Next base: position 3,694,444 of record NZ_JXSX01000001.1, read on the forward strand.
GGTCAACACGACCACGGAGGTGCTGGCCCGCACGGTCGCCGACCGGCTCGCCGACCGGGTGCACGCCGGCGATCTCGGCGCGGGCGCGCGGGGACTGGCCGGGATCACCGTCACCCTGCACGAGTCGCACGTCGCCTGGGCCAGCTACGAGCGGCCCCTGTGACAGCCCCGGCCCCGGCCGGCGGGGGCGTCCCGGCCGGCGGGGGCGTCCCGGCCGGCGGGGCGGCTCCCGCCGGCGCCCGTCCCGAGGTGCACGTGGTGCTCCCCGGAGACATCGACGACCCGGCCACGCCCAGCGGCGGCAACCACTACGACCGGCGGGTCTGCGCCGGGCTGGCCGACGCCGGCTGGCGGGTCCACGAGCATCCGGTGCCCGGTGACTGGCCGACGCCCGGCCCGGCCGCGCGGGCCGACCTCGCCGCCCGGCTCGCCGCCCTGCCCGACGGCGCGGTGGTGCTGCTCGACGGCCTCGTCGTCTCGGTCACGCCGCAGGAGCTGGAGGCGCAGGCCGACCGGCTGCGGCTCGTCGTGCTGGTCCACATGCCGCGCGACGACGCCGCCGAGGCCCGCGCCCTGGCCGCCGCCACGGCCGCCGTCGCCACCAGCGAGTGGACCCGCCGCCGACTGCTCGACCGGTACGGGCTGCCCGCCGACCGGGTCCACGTCGCCGTGCCGGGGGTCGACCCCGCGCCACCGGTCGCCGGCACGGCCGCCGGTACGGCGCTGCTCTGCGTCGCGGCCCTCGCCCCGCACAAGGGGCACGACGTGCTGCTGGCGGCCCTGGCGGCGGTGGCGGACCTGCCGTGGCGGTGCGCCTGCGTCGGCACGCTGACCCGCGACCCCGCCCACGTGCGGCGGCTGCGCCGGCAGGCCGACGGGTCCGGCCTGACCGGGCGGGTGGAACTGCTCGGCCCGCGCACCGGCCCCGCCCTCGCCGCCGCGTACGCCGCCGCCGACCTGCTGGTGCTGGCCTCGCGCGGCGAGACGTACGGGATGGTCGTCACCGAGGCCCTCGCGCGGGGCATCCCGGTGCTGGCCACGGACGTCGGCGGCGTGCCCGAGGCGTTGGGCCACGCCCCCGACGGCGTACGTCCCGGCCTGCTGGTGCCGCCCGACGACCCGGCGGCGCTGGCCGGCGCGCTGCGCGCCTGGCTGGGCGACGCCGGCCTGCGGGAGCGGCTGCGCCGCGCCGCCCGCGCCCGCCGGCCGGCCCTGACCGACTGGTCGACCACCTCCACCATCCTCGCGGCGGTCCTGAAGGGAGCGGCGACATGAGCGACGCCCATGGCGGCGGGGGCCCGACGGCCCACCCGCGCGACGGCCACGGCACCGGGAACCCGACGGTCCGCACGCGCGACGACGGCCACGACGGTGCGGCGGGGCACATGAGCGACGGCGACGACACCGCCGCCTTCGCCGGCTGGCTGCGACTGCGGGAGCCCGCCGACGCGGCGGCCCGCGCGGTGGACCTGCTGGCACCGGTGCGCCGACGCCTCGCCGGCGACCGGCCGGTCGTGATCCACGACCTGGGCGCCGGCACCGGGTCGATGGGGCGCTGGCTGGCCCCCCGGCTGCCCGGCCCGCAGCACTGGGTGCTCCACGACCGCGACCCCGGCCTGCTGGAGCGGGCCCGGGCCGCCCTGGCGGGCCTCGCCGCCTCCGGCGGCGGCGAGGTCACCGTGGAGACCCGGCAGGGTGACATCACCCGGCTGTCCGCCGCCGACCTCGCCGACGCGTCCCTGGTCACCGCGTCGGCGCTGCTGGACATGCTCACCGCCGAGGAGGTCGAGCGGATCGTGGCGGCCTGCGCCGGCCGGCCCACGCTGTTCACCCTCACCGTGGTCGGCCGGGTGCGGCTGACCCCCGCCGACCCGCTGGACGCCGAGGTCGCCGCCGCGTTCGACGACCACCAGCGGCGCGTCGCCCTCGGCCGGGGCGCGCTGCTCGGCCCCGACGCCGTCGCCGCCTGCGTGGCCGCGTTCGCCCGCCGGGGCGTCGACGTGCTGACCCGGCCCAGCCCGTGGCGGCTCGGCCCGGACCGCGCCGAGCTGACCGCCGAGTGGTTCACCGGCTGGCTGGGCGCCGCCCGCGAGCAGCGGCCCGAGCTGACCGGGCGGACCACGGCGTACGGCCGAACCCGGCGGGCCGCCGCCCACGCCGGTACGCTCGACGTCCTGGTCGACCACGCCGACCTGCTCGCCGGCTGCGGGTGAACCATCCGGGCGTGCCACACGTGAACCCGGAGGGAAGATGATCGTGCAGGGAGGTCCGGGTTTGCCAGCGAGCACGGAACCGGCGGCGTCGCCCGCCACACGCGTCGGCCGGCTGCCCCGGTCGTTCTGGGGGTGGGCGCGCACCCTTGCCGGGGTCGCGGTGCTGGCGGCCCTGCTCTGGCGGCTGGGCAGCGGCCCGTTCGTCGCCGGGCTGCGCCTGATCGACGGCGCGGCCGTCGCGGCGGCGCTCGGCATCGGCCTGGTCACCACCGTCTGCGCCGCGTGGCGGTGGAGCCTGGTCGCCGCCGGGCTGGGCGTCCGGCTGCCGCTGCGCGAGGCGGTGGCGCACTGCTACCGGGCCGTGTTCCTCAACTCCACCCTGCCCGGCGGGGTGCTCGGCGACGTCGACCGCGCGGTGCGTCACGGCCGCGACTGCGGGGACGTCGGCCGGGGCGTGCGGGCCGTGGTCTGGGAGCGCACGGCCGGCCAGGCGGTCACGGTGGTCCTCGCGGTGGGCGTGCTGGCCGCGTTCCCGTCGCCGGTGCGGCAGCACCTGCCGGCGGCGGCGGGGCTGGTCGTCGCCGCCGGCCTGGGCGCGGTGCTGCTGGGTCGCGTCGCGCCCCGGTCGGGGGCGTCGCGGTGGGCGCGGGCGCTGCGCACCGCCGTGGCCGACGTCCGCTCCGGCGTGCTGGGCCGGCGGACCTGGGCCGGCGTGCTGGTCGCCTCCGCCGTGGTGCTGGCGGGCCACCTGGCCACGTTCGTCGTCGCGGCCCGCACGGCGGGCGTCGACGCGCCGCTGTCCCGGCTGCTGCCGCTGACGCTGCTCGCGCTGCTCGCGATGATCCTGCCGCTGAACGTGGGCGGGTTCGGGCCGCGCGAGGGGGTGGCCGCGTGGGCGTTCGCCGCCGCCGGCCTGACCGCCGCCGAGGGCGTTGCCGCCGCCACCGTGTACGGGGCGTTGGCGCTGGTGGCGAGCCTGCCCGGGGGCGTGGTGCTGCTGGCCCGCCGGCTTCCGCCACCCGCGGCGACCGCCGTCGTGTCCCCGGCCCCCGTCGCCACCGCCCGCGCCGCCCGGTGGGTGTCGCGTCCGGCGCGCACCGGCGTGCACGGTTGACCGTCCGACGAAGGAGACCGATGTCCGAAGCACTGCCCGTCGCGACCATCCGGACCCAGGTGACGGTCCCGCTGCGCTTCCCCGACGGCTACGCCACCACCGCCCGGGTGTTCTCGTTCCACGGCCTCGTGGACGGCCGGGAGCACCTCGCGTTCGGGCTCGGTGACTGGTCGGTCGCGGTGGACCGGGCCGCCGCCGGCGGGTCACCGCCGCTGGTCCGCCCGCACAGCGAGTGCCTGACCGGGGACGTGTTCGGCAGCCAGCGGTGCGACTGCGGGCCGCAGTTGCGCGAGGCGGTCGAGCGGATCGCCGCCGCCGGTGGGCTCCTGCTCTACCTGCGCCAGGAGGGGCGCGGCATCGGCCTCTACGCCAAGCTCGACGCGTACGCCCTGCAGGACGCCGGGCTGGACACCTACGAGGCGAACCTGGCCCTGGGGCGGGGCGCGGACGAACGGGACTACACGGTCGCCGCGCAGATGCTGGCGGCCCTCGGCGCCGAGCGGGTGGCCCTGCTCAGCAACAACCCGGACAAGGCCGACCAGCTGCGCCGGCTCGGCATCGAGGTGGCCGAGCGGGTGCCCACCGGGCTGCACCTGTCCGACGCCAACGCCGGCTACCTCGCGGCCAAGGTGGACCGCGCCGCCCACACCATCGACCTCCCGTTCGTCCGGTGACCGCCGCCGCGCCGACCCCGCAGGACGCCGCGCCGGCCGCCGGCGCGCCCGCCACGCCCCGGCCGTACGTGCTGCTCAGCTGCGCCATGTCGATCGACGGCTACATCGACGACGCCAGCGACCAGCGGCTGCTGCTGTCCAACGAGGCGGACCTGGACCGGGTCGACGCCGTGCGGGCCGGGTGCGACGCGATCCTCGTCGGCGCGGCCACCGTCCGGGCCGACGATCCGCGCCTGGTGATCCGCTCGCCGCAGCGGCGCACCGAGCGGGCCGCGCGCGGCCTGCCGCCGTCGCCGACGAAGGTGACCGTCACCGCGAGCGGCGACCTCGACCCGGCGGCCCGGTTCTTCACCGTCGGGGACGCCGAACGGGTCGTCTACTGTGCCACGTCCGTGCTGGCGCGGACCCGGCACCGGCTCGGCGGCCTGGCCACCGTCGCCGACGGCGGCGACCCGGTCGACCCCTGCCGGGTGCTGGCCGACCTGGCCGCCCGGGGGGTGCGCCGGCTCATGGTGGAGGGCGGCGCGGCCGTGCACGCCCTGTTCCTCGGCGCCGGCCTCGCCGACGAGCTGCACCTGGTGGTCGCCCCGTTCTTCGTCGGCGACCGCCGCGCGCCACGCTTCCCCGGCGAGGGCCGGTTCCCGTGGCACCCCGGCCGCCGCGCGGGCCTGGCGGAGGTCCGCCAGATCGGCGACGTCGTCCTGCTGCGCTACGCCCTGTCCGGGCGCTGCCCCGGCGCGTGACCGGCCCGGTCGCCGCGCGGGTGCCTGCTGCGGTCACCCGCGCAGGCTGCGGGGGTTGGCCCGCCGCGCGGGTCAGTCGTCCGGCGGGGACAGGTGCTCCGCGAGTCGCGCGGCGGCGGTGAGCATGGCGCGGCCCCGGTCGGTGAGCCGCCGCCGCCAGTTCTCCAGGGACTCGGCCAGCGGCTCGGTGCCGGCCGCGTCGCGGACCTGCCGCACGACCGTGGCGATGTGGTCCAGCCGGTAGCCGCCGCGCCGCAGCAGGTGGGCCAACTCGGCGTCGCGCACGTCGTCGGCCGAGTAGAGGCGGTAGCCGGTGGCCTGACCCCGGCTCGGCGCGAGGATGCCGGCCCGTTCCCACTTGCGCAGGGCCGCCGGGGTCACGCCGACCCGGCGGGCGAGACCACCGATCGCCAGCGGCCGCTCGGGTCGGCCCGTCGGTGGCTGGTGGGGGCCGCCCACCGGTGACAGGTCGGGACGGGACGTCGGGGGCCGGTCGGGTCGGCTCGCCGCCGGTGGCCGCGTGAGCAGGCCCACGGCCACCTCGACGGCGTCGAGCGTCTCCCGGTCGCGCAGCAGCTGGGCGTGGCTGCGGTCGATCGCCCGCAGGGCGGCGTCCAGGTCACCGGCGTTGACGGCGCGCATGATCTCGCCGCTGGCGGCGTACCCGTGCGCCGGGATCAGCGCCAGGTAGGCGCGCAACGCCCGGACGTGCACGGCCGTGTAGGCGCGGTAGCCGCTGGGCGTGCGCCGGGCCGGGGGCAGCACCCCGTCGCGCTCGTAGTTGCGGACCGTCTGCGTCGAGATGCCGTGCTCGCGCGCGAGGTCGGCCGGCCGGTAGGAACTCCTGCGCACCCGACCTCCCGTTTGATGCTTACCGCCGGCTCCGCCGCCTGATTCTCGGCGCGAGCTTCACAAGGGAGTTCAACGATACGGTAGAGGTCATGAGCCAGCCTCCCCCGAGCGTCCCCGCCGCCGGCCTCCCGACCGAGGCCGACCTCGCCCAGCGGATCCTCGCGCTGCCCGCAGTCACGCAGGTGCGGGCCGACGCGGCGTCGGGCGCACCGCCGGCCAGTTGGGGCGAGCGGTTCTTCTTCGTCGGCCCGGACCGCCGCCGGCCGTTCGCCACGATCGTCGCGCACGACACGCCCGGGTTCGACGAGGACTCGCGCCTCGACCGGCCCGACGTCCACCGCCTCAACGTCGAACTGGGCCGTGCCGAGTTCCAGCGCCGGTTCGGCTACCCGCCCGCGCGCTTTCCCGACCACCGGGCCGGCATCGATTTCACCCGGCAGGGCGAGATCATGCCCCACCCCGCGTACGGCCTGCACGGCTGGGCGTGCGTCCTGTGTCCCGGCGTCGACCTGCTCCCGGAGGTGGACCGGCTGATCGCCCACGCGCACGCCCGGGCGGTCGACCGGCACCGGCGGGCCGGCGGCCGCCCGGGGCCGCACGGGGGCGGGACCCTCAGCGCGCCGGGCCGGTGACCTGGGGGCCCGCTTCGAGGAAGCGCAGCATGTGGGCGCCCAGCTCCTCGGCGAGGGCGAACGGCAGCAGGTCGGTGCGGATCGTGATGCGCAGCAGGGCGTCGGCGTGGCGGGGGATCGCCTCGACGGTGAGCCCGCTCATCACCTCCCGGGCGTACGGTTCGACGACCTCCTCGGTGCGGCAGCCGGGCAGGTCCAGCGGGAGCACCACGTTGTCCTGGTACGCGAAGCCGGGCAGGCCGGCGACGACCTCGCTGGGCAGCCCGACGGCCGGGTCCGCGGCGCTCTCCGAGAACGGCACGTCCTGGGCGGCCATCAGCTCGTCGACGGTCTGCTGGACGTGCCGGATCAGGTCCTGACCGGGCTCGAACCGGACCCGCACGCAGTTGGAGTTGATCCGGGTGGTGAACGCGGAGTCGAGGACGCGGCTGCCGCGCTTGGCCACGATCATGAGCAGGCCGATGTCGTCCTGGTGGTGGACGGCGCGCAGGGCGGTGGCGAAGGCGGCGACGAAGTAGCTGGAGCGGCTGAACCGGTGCTCCCGGGCCGCCTGGTCCCAGCGCTGCAGGACCTGCGGGCTGACGGTGAGGATGTGCCCGGCCTTCGGGCCCCAGGCGAGGGCCTGCTCCAGCGGCACCTTGAGCTCGCCGTCGCCCTGGCGGGGGAGGCCGTGGAGTTGGGTGCGCCAGTATGCGCGTTGGGTGGGCAGGTCGGCGGCGTCGTGGAGCCGGGCGTACTCGTCGTAGGTCTGGCGGAGGGTGGGCGCGGGGCGGTCCCATTCGGGGGCCTTGCCGGCGAGGCGGGCGGTGTAGGCGTGGGTGAGGTCGTGGACGAGGAGGGTGTGGGACCAGCCGTCGAAGGCGATGTGGTGGATGCCGATGCCGAGGAGGGTGCGGTTGGTGGAGCGGTCGCGGATGATGGCGGTGCGCCAGTTGCGGCCCTGGGTGTAGTCGAGGGGTTGTTGGACGGCGTCGGCGAGTTGGTCGAGGGCGTCCTGGGTGGTGGTGGCGTCGGTGAGCAGGAGCAGTTGGGGCATGCCGGGGTTGGGCGGGATGATCGCGACGGGTGGGTCGACGCGTCGGTAGCGGGCGTGCAGTGCCTCGTGCCGGCGGTGCACGTCGCCGAGCGCGGCCATCAACGCCCGCAGATTGAGCTCACCCTCCACCCACCAGGTGGTCGGGCAGACCAGCTCGAAGGGGAGCCAGACGCACTTGGCGACCGACAGCGTCAGCGGCACCGGCTTCGCCGGCCCGGAGCGGGCGGCACCCGACGGTTCCGCCTCGACCCGGGGGCGACGCGGCGCGGTGGTGAGCCACGCGGCGAGCGCGTGGGGCGTGGGGGTGCGGCGGATCTGGGACACGGGGACGACGGCGTCGGTGGCCTCGTCGAGTGCGGCGGCCACGGCGGCGGACTGGAGGCTGGTGCCGCCGAGGTCGAAGAAGCTGTCGTGGACGCCGACCCGGTCGATGCCGAGGACGGTGGCGAAGGCCGTGGTGACGAGCTGCTCGTCGGCGGTGCCGGGCGCGACGTAGTCGACGCCGACGTCGGGGCGCTGGGCGTCGGGGGCGGGCAGGGCGCTCCGGTTGATCTTGCCGGTGCCGCCGACGGGGAACCGGTCCAGGACCATGACGACGGCCGGCACCATGTAGGACGGCAGCACCGCCGCCGCGTGCTCGCGCAGCGCGGGCACCGATGGCGTGCGTCCGTCGCGTCCGGTGACGTAGGCGATGAGGCGGGGGGTGTTGTTGTCGTCGCGGCGGGTGACGATGGCGGTGGTGACGTCGGGGTGTTGTTCGAGGGTGGTTTCGATTTCGCCGAGTTCGATGCGGATGCCGTTGATTTTGATCTGGTGGTCGATGCGGCCGAGGATTTCGAGGGCGCCGGTGGTGTTCCAGCGGGCGAGGTCGCCGGTGCGGTAGGCGTGTTGGCCGGTGTGGGGGTCGGTGACGAATCGTTGGGTGGTGAGTTCGGGGCGGTTGAGGTAGCCGTCGGCGATGCCGTGGCCGGTGATGAGGATTTCGCCGGGCATGCCGGCGGGGACGAGGTTGAGGTGGGTGTCGACGATGTGGATCTGTCGGTTGGGCATGGGCCAGCCGATGGGTACGTAGGGTCCGCCCCAGCCGGTGGAGGCGTCGTACCAGGTGCACGCCACGGACGCCTCCGCCGGCCCGTACGCGTTGATCAGCCGTACGCCGGCGGCCAGCCAGCGCTGCGCCATCCGGGGCGGCACCGGCTCCCCGGCGAGCGTCAGGCACGACATGCTCGGGCAGTCGGCCGGGTCGACGGCCGCCAGGTTGGTCGGCGGGCAGAACGCGTGGGTCACCTGCTGCTTGGCGATCAGGTCGGTGAGGCGGCGGGCGTCGAGCAGCTCGTCGCGGGAGCAGACGACGACGGTCGCACCGGAGGTGAGTGCGGTGAAGATCTCGCCCAGGGCCACGTCGAACACGGGCGTGCAGCTGTGCAGCATTCTGCTGTCGGGGCCGATGGCGCACTCGTCGGCCATCCAGGCCAGGAAGTTCGTCAGCTTCTCGTGCGTCAACACCACACCCGTCGGGGTGCCCGTCGACCCCGACGTGTAGAGCACGAACGCCGGCCCATCCGCCCCCACCGTCGGCAGGTCCACCGGACCGGCAGCCTCGATCTGCGGCCCCTCCTCGTCCAACGCCACCACCCGCACCGCGCCCGGGCACGGCACCCGCGACACCACCTCACCCACGGTCAACACCACCCGCGCACCAGACTCAGCCAACAACAGGCGCATCCGCTCCGCCGGCCGCGCCACATCCATCGGCGTATACGCCGCACCCGCCCGCAACACCCCCAACGCCGCCACCAACGTCCACAAACTCCGATCCAACGCCAACGCCACCACATCGCCCCCACCCACGCCCGCCACCGCCTCCGGTGACCGCCGTGCCCAGCCCACCACCAACTCGTGAATCGGCACGGCCGGCACCCCCCGCACCGGACCCCGACCCCACCCCAACAACCGATCCCGCTCCACCGCCGACACCAACCCCAACCTCGACAACCCCCGCCCAGGCTCACCCAACCCCGCCCCCACCAGCGTCCCCACCGCAACCACAAACCCCCGCACCCAACCGTCCGAGAACTCCTCCACCGCAAAGTCCACCCGCAGACCCGAACCGTCACCGGCCACCCACACCACCAGACCGGTATCCACCACACCCGGCCCCACCTCGGCCACCGGCCCATCGGCCAACCCCACCACCACCGGACCCACCGACGCCGCATCCGCCGCCGACAACGGAGCCGCCAACGCCGCCTCCACCCGACCCCGCAACTCACCAAACCCCGGATCATCCGCCACATCCACCCGCACCACACCACCCGAGGCCAGCCCGAGGACCACCTCCGACTGACCCGTGTACCGCGCCAACACCCCCACCAGTCCCGCCACCACGGCAGCGCCCGACGCCGCCGCGCCGGCCGGCCATTGCACCGCCCGCCACACCGAGCCCGCCCGCGCCGGCCACCCCATCGGCCGACGCAGATCACCCACCAGATCGAGGGCCTCGAAGTCGGTGCCGGGGCCGGCGAGCCCCGGAGCCTGGGCCTGACCACCAACGGACCCGACAGACATGAGCCAAACCTCCGATCAGGACCGGCGTCGCCCGTAGGCAGGGCCGGTTCGGGAAACCAGGAAACCCCGTGGACGCGGCCGTCCGCGCCCACGGCATGAGGGGGTACGACGTTCGATCAGCGGCCCGGAGCCGGCGCGGGACCGGCCTCGAGGAAGCGCAGCATGTGGCCGTTCAGCTCCTCGGCGAAGCGGTACGGCAGGTAGTCGGTGCGGATGGTGACGCGCAGGAGGGCGTGGTCGGCGCGGGGCAGCACCTCCACGGTGAGGCCGTTGGACACCTCCCGGGCGTACGGGTCGACGACCTCCTCGGTGCGGCAGCCGGGCAGGTCCAGCGGGAGCACCACGTTGTCCTGGTAGACGAAGGTCGGCAGGCTGGCGACCACCTCGCTGGAGAGCCCGGCCGCGGGATCGTCGGCGGTCTCCGCGAAGGGCACGTCCTGCGCCCGCATCAGGTCGGCGACCGTCTCGTGGACCCGCAGGACGAGCTTGTCGTCCTGCGGCCCGTCGAAGCGCACCCGCACGCAGTTGAGGTTGAGTCGGGTGGTGAACGCGGAGTCGAGCACCCGGCTGCCGCGCTTGGCGACCACCATCAGCAGGCCGATGTCGTCCTGGTGGTGGACGGCGCGCAGGGCGGTGGCGAAGGCGGCGACGAAGTAGCTGGAGCGGCTGAACCGGTGCTCCCGGGCGGCCCGGTCCCACCGCTGCATCACCTCGGGCGGCACCGTCACGGTGTGCCCGGCCTTCGGGCCCCAGGCGAGGGCCTGCTCCAGCGACACGGTCGGCCCACCGTCGCCCTGCCGGGGTAGGCCGTGGAGTTGGCCACGCCAGTATGCGCGTTGGGCGGGCAGGTCGGCGGCGTCGCGGAGCCGGGCGTACTCGTCGTGGATCTGGCGGAGGGTGGGCGCCGGATGGTCCCAGGTGGGTGACTGTCCGGCCTTACGAGCGGTGTAGGCGTGGGTGAGGTCGTGGACGAGGAGGGTGTGGGACCAGCCGTCGAAGGCGATGTGGTGGATGCCGATGCCGAGGAGGGTGCGGTTGGTGGAGCGGTCGCGGATGATGGCGGTGCGCCAGTTGCGGCCCTGGGTGTAGTCGAGGGGTTGTTGGACGGCGTCGGCGAGTTGGTCGAGGGCGTCCTGGGTGGTGGTGGCGTCGGTGAGCAGGAGCAGTTGCGGCATACCCGGGTTCGCCGGGACCAGCGCCACCGGCGGCTCCACCCGTCGGTAGCGGGCGTGCAGGGCCTCGTGCCGGCGGTGCACGTCGCCGAGCGCGGCCATCAACGCCCGCAGGTCGAGGTCGCCCTCGACCCACCAGCTCACCGGGACCACGACCTCCAGGGGCGACATCAGGCACTTGGCCACCTGCTGCGCGAGGGGCACCGGCCCGGGACGCTGGCGGCCCTGGCCGGCGGCCGGGGTGGTGCCCGTACGCCGCGGCGCGGTGGCGAGCCACGCGGCGAGCGCGTGCGGGGTCGGGGTGCGGTGGATCTGGGACACGGGGACGACCACGTCGGCGGCCTCGTCGATGCCGGTGGCCACGGCCGCCGACTGCAGGGACGTGCCGCCGAGGTCGAAGAAGCTGTCGTGGACGCCGACCCGGTCGATGCCGAGGACGGTGGCGAACACCGTGGCGACGAGTCGCTCGTGCTCGGTGCCAGGTGCGACGTAGTCGACGCCGAGATCGGGGCGGCGGCCGTCCGGGGCGGGGAGCGCAGCCCGGTCGATCTTGCCGGTGCCGCCGACGGGGAACCGGTCCAGGACCATGACGACCGCCGGGACCATGTAGGACGGCAGGATGGCGGCGGCATGCTCGCGCAGCGCCTCCGGCGTGGGGGTACGTCCGTCGCGTCCGGTGACGTAGGCGATGAGGCGGGGGGTGTTGTTGTCGTCGCGGCGGGTGACGATGGCGGTGGTGACGTCGGGGTGTTGTTCGAGGGTGGTTTCGATTTCGCCGAGTTCGATGCGGATGCCGTTGATTTTGATCTGGTGGTCGATGCGGCCGAGGATTTCGAGGGCGCCGGTGGTGTTCCAGCGGGCGAGGTCGCCGGTGCGGTAGGCGTGTTGGCCGGTGTGGGGGTCGGTGACGAATCGTTGGGTGGTGAGTTCGGGGCGGTTGAGGTAGCCGTCGGCGATGCCGTGGCCGGTGATGAGGATTTCGCCGGGCATGCCGGCGGGGACGAGGTTGAGGTGGGTGTCGACGATGTGGATCTGTCGGTTGGGCATGGGCCAGCCGATGGGTACGTAGGGTCCGCCCCAGCCGGTGGAGGCGTCGTACCAGGTGCACGCCACGGACGCCTCCGCCGGCCCGTACGCGTTGATGACCCGGGCGCCCGCCGCCAGCCAGCGCTGGACGAGTTGCGGCGGTGCGGCCTCGCCGCCGAGGACGACGCAGCGCAGGCTGGGGCAGGCCGTCGGGTCGAGCGGGGCGACGTTCGTCGCGGGCCCGAAGGTGTGAGTGACGCCGTGCCGCTCGATGAGCCCGGTGAGCCGGCGTACGTCGAGCAGGTCGTCGCGGGAGCAGACGACGACCTGGCCACCGGAGATGAGCGTGGCGAAGACCTCCCCGAACGCGGCGTCGAAGACCGGCGCGGCCGAGTGCAGCATTCTGCTGTCGGGGCCGATGGCGCACTCGTCGGCCATCCAGGCCAGGAAGTTCGTCAGCTTCTCGTGCGTCAACACCACACCCTTCGGGGTGCCCGTCGACCCCGACGTGTAGATCACGAACGCCGGCCCATCCACCCCCACCGTCGGCAGGTCCACCGGACCGGCAGCCTCGATCTGCGGCCACTCCTCGTCCAACGCCACCACCCGCACCCCACCCGGGCACGGCACCCGCGACACCACCTCACCCACGGTCAACACCACCCGCGCACCATGATCAGCCAACAACAGGCGCATCCGCTCCGCCGGCCACGCCACATCCATCGGCGTATACGCCGCACCCGCCCGCAACACCCCCAACGCCGCCACCAACGTCCACAAACTCCGATCCAACGCCAACGACACCACATCGCCCACACCGACGCCCGCCGACCGCAGAAACCCCGCCAGCAACCCCGACCTGCGCTCCAACTCCCCGTACGTCAACACCTCGCCACCAGCCACGCCCGCCACCGCCTCCGGTGACCGCCGTGCCCAGCCCACCACCAACTCGTGAATCGGCACGGTCGGCACCTCCCGCACCGGACCCCGACCCCACCCCAACAACCGATCCCGCTCCACCGCCGACACCAACCCCAACCCCGACAACCCCCGCCCAGGCTCACCCAACCCCGCCACCACCAGCGTCACCACCGCATCCACAAACCCCCGCACCCAACCGTCCGAGAACTCCTCCACCGCAAAGTCCACCCGCAGACCCGAACCGTCACCGGCCACCCACACCACCAGACCGGTATCCACCACACCCGGCCCCACCTCGGCCACCGGCCCATCGGCCAACCCCACCACCACCGGACCCACCGACGCCGCATCCGCCGCCGACAACGGAGCCGCCAACGCCGCCTCCACCCGACCCCGCAACTCACCAAACCCCGGATCATCCGCCACATCCACCCGCACCACACCACCCGAGGCCAGCCCGAGGACCACCTCCGACTGACCCGTATACCGCGCCAACACCCCCACCAGTCCCGCCACCACGGCAGCGCCCGACGCCGCCGCGCCGGCCGGCCATTGCACCGCCCGCCACACCGAGCCCGCCCGCGCCGGCCACCCCATCGGCCGACGCAGATCACCCACCAGATCGAGGGCCTCGAAGTCGGTGCCGGGGCCGGCGAGCCCCGGAGCCTGGGCCTGACCACCAACGGACCCGACAGACATGAGCCAAACCTCCGATCAGGACCGGCGTCGCCCGTAGGCAGGGCCGGTTCGGGAAACCAGGAAACCCCGTGGACGCGGCCGTCCGCGCCCACGGCATGAGGGGGTACGACGTTCGATCAGCGGCCCGGAGCCGGCGCGGGACCGGCCTCGAGGAAGCGCAGCATGTGGCCGTTCAGCTCCTCGGCGAAGCGGTACGGCAGGTAGTCGGTGCGGATGGTGACGCGCAGGAGGGCGTGGTCGGCGCGGGGCAGCACCTCCACGGTGAGGCCGTTGGACACCTCCCGGGCGTACGGGTCGACGACCTCCTCGGTGCGGCAGCCGGGCAGGTCCAGCGGGAGCACCACGTTGTCCTGGTAGACGAAGGTCGGCAGGCTGGCGACCACCTCGCTGGAGAGCCCGGCCGCGGGATCGTCGGCGGTCTCCGCGAAGGGCACGTCCTGCGCCCGCATCAGGTCGGCGACCGTCTCGTGGACCCGCAGGACGAGCTTGTCGTCCTGCGGCCCGTCGAAGCGCACCCGCACGCAGTTGAGGTTGAGTCGGGTGGTGAACGCGGAGTCGAGCACCCGGCTGCCGCGCTTGGCGACCACCATCAGCAGGCCGATGTCGTCCTGGTGGTGGACGGCGCGCAGGGCGGTGGCGAAGGCGGCGACGAAGTAGCTGGAGCGGCTGAACCGGTGCTCCCGGGCGGCCCGGTCCCACCGCTGCATCACCTCGGGCGGCACCGTCACGGTGTGCCCGGCCTTCGGGCCCCAGGCGAGGGCCTGCTCCAGCGACACGGTCGGCCCACCGTCGCCCTGCCGGGGTAGGCCGTGGAGTTGGCCACGCCAGTATGCGCGTTGGGCGGGCAGGTCGGCGGCGTCGCGGAGCCGGGCGTACTCGTCGTGGATCTGGCGGAGGGTGGGCGCCGGATGGTCCCAGGTGGGTGACTGTCCGGCCTTACGAGCGGTGTAGGCGTGGGTGAGGTCGTGGACGAGGAGGGTGTGGGACCAGCCGTCGAAGGCGATGTGGTGGATGCCGATGCCGAGGAGGGTGCGGTTGGTGGAGCGGTCGCGGATGATGGCGGTGCGCCAGTTGCGGCCCTGGGTGTAGTCGAGGGGTTGTTGGACGGCGTCGGCGAGTTGGTCGAGGGCGTCCTGGGTGGTGGTGGCGTCGGTGAGCAGGAGCAGTTGCGGCATACCCGGGTTCGCCGGGACCAGCGCCACCGGCGGCTCCACCCGTCGGTAGCGGGCGTGCAGGGCCTCGTGCCGGCGGTGCACGTCGCCGAGCGCGGCCATCAACGCCCGCAGGTCGAGGTCGCCCTCGACCCACCAGCTCACCGGGACCACGACCTCCAGGGGCGACATCAGGCACTTGGCCACCTGCTGCGCGAGGGGCACCGGCCCGGGACGCTGGCGGCCCTGGCCGGCGGCCGGGGTGGTGCCCGTACGCCGCGGCGCGGTGGCGAGCCACGCGGCGAGCGCGTGCGGGGTCGGGGTGCGGTGGATCTGGGACACGGGGACGACCACGTCGGCGGCCTCGTCGATGCCGGTGGCCACGGCCGCCGACTGCAGGGACGTGCCGCCGAGGTCGAAGAAGCTGTCGTGGACGCCGACCCGGTCGATGCCGAGGACGGTGGCGAACACCGTGGCGACGAGTCGCTCGTGCTCGGTGCCAGGTGCGACGTAGTCGACGCCGAGATCGGGGCGGCGGCCGTCCGGGGCGGGGAGCGCAGCCCGGTCGATCTTGCCGGTGCCGCCGACGGGGAACCGGTCCAGGACCATGACGACCGCCGGGACCATGTAGGACGGCAGGATGGCGGCGGCATGCTCGCGCAGCGCCTCCGGCGTGGGGGTACGTCCGTCGCGTCCGGTGACGTAGGCGATGAGGCGGGGGGTGTTGTTGTCGTCGCGGCGGGTGACGATGGCGGTGGTGACGTCGGGGTGTTGTTCGAGGGTGGTTTCGATTTCGCCGAGTTCGATGCGGATGCCGTTGATTTTGATCTGGTGGTCGATGCGGCCGAGGATTTCGAGGGCGCCGGTGGTGTTCCAGCGGGCGAGGTCGCCGGTGCGGTAGGCGTGTTGGCCGGTGTGGGGGTCGGTGACGAATCGTTGGGTGGTGAGTTCGGGGCGGTTGAGGTAGCCGTCGGCGATGCCGTGGCCGGTGATGAGGATTTCGCCGGGCATGCCGGCGGGGACGAGGTTGAGGTGGGTGTCGACGATGTGGATCTGTCGGTTGGGCATGGGCCAGCCGATGGGTACGTAGGGTCCGCCCCAGCCGGTGGAGGCGTCGTACCAGGTGCACGCCACGGACGCCTCCGCCGGCCCGTACGCGTTGATGACCCGGGCGCCCGCCGCCAGCCAGCGCTGGACGAGTTGCGGCGGTGCGGCCTCGCCGCCGAGGACGACGCAGCGCAGGCTGGGGCAGGCCGTCGGGTCGAGCGGGGCGACGTTCGTCGCGGGCCCGAAGGTGTGAGTGACGCCGTGCCGCTCGATGAGCCCGGTGAGCCGGCGTACGTCGAGCAGGTCGTCGCGGGAGCAGACGACGACCTGGCCACCGGAGATGAGCGTGGCGAAGACCTCCCCGAACGCGGCGTCGAAGACCGGCGCGGCCGAGTGCAGCATTCTGCTGTCGGGGCCGATGGCGCACTCGTCGGCCATCCAGGCCAGGAAGTTCGTCAGCTTCTCGTGCGTCAACACCACACCCTTCGGTGTGCCCGTCGACCCCGACGTGTAGATCACGAACGCCGGCCCATCCACCCCCACCGTCGGCAGGTCCACCGGACCGGCAGCCTCGATCTGCGGCCACTCCTCGTCCAACGCCACCACCCGCACCCCACCCGGGCACGGCACCCGCGACACCACCTCACCCACGGTCAACACCACCCGCGCACCATGATCAGCCAACAACAGGCGCATCCGCTCCGCCGGCCACGCCACATCCATCGGCGTATACGCCGCACCCGCCCGCAACACCCCCAACGCCGCCACCAACGTCCACAAACTCCGATCCAACGCCAACGACACCACATCGCCCACACCGACGCCCGCCGACCGCAGAAACCCCGCCAGCAACCCCGACCTGCGCTCCAACTCCCCGTACGTCAACACCTCGCCACCAGCCACGCCCGCCACCGCCTCCGGTGACCGCCGTGCCCAGCCCACCACCAACTCGTGAATCGGCACGGTCGGCACCTCCCGCACCGGACCCCGACCCCACCCCAACAACCGATCCCGCTCCACCGCCGACACCAACCCCAACCCCGACAACCCCCGCCCAGGCTCACCCAACCCCGCCACCACCAGCGTCACCACCGCATCCACAAACCCCCGCACCCAACCGTCCGAGAACTCCTCCACCGCAAAGTCCACCCGCAGACCCGAACCGTCACCGGCCACCCACACCACCAGACCGGTATCCACCACACCCGGCCCCACCTCGGCCACCGGCCCATCGGCCAACCCCACCACCACCGGACCCACCGACTCCGCAGCCGCCGCCGACAACGGAGCCGCCAACGCCGCCTCCACCCGACCCCGCAACTCACCAAACCCCGGATCATCCGCCACATCCACCCGCACCACACCACCCGAGGCCAGCCCGAGGACCACCTCCGACTGACCCGTATACCGCGCCAACACCCCCACCAGCCCCGCCACCACCACGACACCCGAACCCGCCACACCCACCGGCCACGACACCACCCCCGACACCGAACCCGCCCGCGCCGGCCACACCACCACCCGCCGCAGATCACCCGCCAGGTCCAGACCCCCGGCGTCCACCGCGCCATCAGCGAACCCAACAGGCATGAGCCCAACCTCCGAGTGAATGGGGACGACCGGGAGAGGCGCGGGCCGAGGCGGCCGGTCGGCCGTGGTGCCGTGGGGCGGACGTACCGCAGCACGACAATGCCGTGGCGGGGACGTGTCGCGGGTGGACGTACCGCAGGGTGCCGGGCCACCGCCGAACGACCCGCCCTCGCCATGTTCCGGTCGCGGGCGGGCCCACGATCGCCCACATCCGTTCCCGGTCCGGTGCGGTGCGGGGGAACGACGACCCGACGGGGCCCGACGCTACGGAGCCTGGCCAAGCGGCGTACACCCCTAGAATTCGGGTGGGGTGGACCCCTAGCGCGGCGGTGGCGAAATGGGCCGGTCCCACTCGGCTGTCCGGCCCATCCGCGCGCCCGCAGGGCGCTGACTATGCTTCACCGATCATGATGTCGATCATGACGCAGTCGGTGACTGGTTGATCACACATCGGCTGCTGGTGTGCATCGCGCCGGCGCAGCGCTGACCACAAGCCAGCCGCTACCTGACCGGCCCAGCCCGGATCCGTCCGGCCGGTGCACGCGGCACGCCCGACTCTCGCGGCCGAGCGGCCTCACCAGGACCGGTACGCCATGCCTCACCCGCCACGTGCTCCGCAGCTCGCGGCCGTGGCGTACCGGGCTTCTCGCCACACCCCGAGGCCCCCTGTGCGGGGCCGGCATGTCAGGAGATCCAATGGATGGGCCTATCCAAGTACAGGTGTTCGCGCACGACGGGGTGGTCCTGGCCCGGCCGCCCAGCCCGGTGGAGACCGCCGGCAGCCGCTATCTGACCAGCGCGGGCGCGGGCCTGCACAACGGGTTGGACATGGTCACCGGCCTCCACCTGACCCTGCCGCACCAGTCGGCGGTCATCTGCAGCAGCGGGGCCAGCGCCGACAAGTCGCTGCGCCTGCTCAGCCGGTGCGGCCTCAAGACGCCCAGCGACCTGCGTGAGTATCGCTCCGGCGAGCAGGCGGTGCGGCTCGCCCGGGAGGCCGCCGGGCGGGGCGAGCTGCTGGAGTTCCAGTTTCCCCCGCAGGACCCGCAGCTGCGGGCCGCGCCGGCCCGGGTCGCCCCGGACCTGCTGGCCCGCCTCAACAACAAGACGGTCCTGGAGACCCTGATCGCGCCGGACTACCTGCCGCGCCGGCAGGTGGCCACCCCCGCCGAGGTACGGCAGATCGTGCGGGCCGACCGCCGGCCGGCGGTGCTCAAGCCGGCCGGCACCGAGGTGTACAGCGGGATCGCGATCTTCACCCGGAGGTTGCAGGACCGGCTGAACCGGTCGCTGTTCCACCAGCTGGAGCAGGTGAGCGACCGGTGGATCGTCGAGGAGGAGGTTCCCTTCCGGACGGTCTGGGGCCTCCAGTTCGGTGTGACGGAGAGCGGTTCGGTCGAGTACTTCGGTGCGTCCGTGCACCTGCCGCAGCCCACCTCGACGTGGGTCGGTTGCGTGCTCGACGACGACCAACCGCCGGCGGAGCTGGTCGAAGCGCTGACGGCAGGGGTCCGAAAGGCCAGCGCCCTCGGGTACCGGGGGTACTGCTCGTTCGACGCCGGGGTCGGCCGAAACGGCGAGCTACGGGTCATCGACCCGAACTTCCGGGTCAGCGCGGCCACCACGTCGGTGCTGCACCGCAGCTCCCTGCTGGGTCAGCACCCGTGCGCCATGACCACCTTCTTCACGCTCGCGCCGGGCCTCGACGTCGAGCCGGTCCTCGTCCCGTTCATCGACCGCGGGGAACTCGTCGTGTTCATGCACTACGACCCGGCGGAGACGGACAACGGCCCGCATCCGGCGACCATCCTCGGCATGGTGGGCGCGGCCGACCGCTACGCCTGCGGCGTCCTGATCTCCCAGATCCAACGCGCCCTCCCCACCTGACGGCTTGCCGCCAGGCGTGCGTTGACCAAGAGGTTTGCGTCATCTTCCGGCCCCGCCGTGACGCAAACCTCTTGATCACGCGGGGCGGGCGGTGGCCAGGGGGTCCGGGGGAGTGGGGGTCAGGGGCGTGGGGTCGGTACGCGGCGGGCGGCCGGGACCACCAGCGGCGAGCCGGTCTCCGGGTCGTCGATGACCCGGCAGGGCAGCCCGAACACCCGCTCGACCAGGTCGGCGGTGACGATCTCCCGGGGCGGGCCGGCGGCGACCACCTGCCCGTCGCGCATGGCGATGAGGTGGCTGGCGTACCGGGCGGCCTGGTTGAGGTCGTGCAGCACCGCGACGAGGGTGCGCCCCTGCTCCTCGTGCAGCGTCGCGCACAGGTCGAGCACCTCGATCTGGTGGGCGATGTCGAGGAACGTGGTGGGCTCGTCGAGCAGCAGCAGCTCGGTCTGCTGGGCGAGGGCCATGGCGATCCACACCCGCTGCCGCTGCCCGCCGGACAGCTCGTCGACGAGGCGGTCGGCGAGGTCGGCGACGCCGGTGGCGGCCATCGACTCGCCGACGATCCGCTCGTCGTCGCGGGACCACTGCCGCAGCAGCCCCTGGTGCGGGTAGCGGCCCCGGGCCACCAGCTCGGCGACGGTGATGCCGTCGGGGGCGATGGAGGTCTGGGGGAGCAGGCCGAGGGTGCGGGCGACGCGGCGGGCCGGCTGGGCGTGGATGTCACGCCCGTCGAGCAGCACCGTGCCGGCGGTGGGCCTGAGCATCCGCGCGAGGGCCCGCAGCAGCGTGGACTTGCCGCACGCGTTCGGGCCGATGACCACGGTGAACGACCGGTCGGGGATGGTCACGTCGAGCCGCTGGGCGATGGTCCGCTTGTCGTACGCGAGGGTCAGCCCGTCGCCGCTGAGCCGGGGGGTGCCGGGCCGCATGGGTGGTGCTCCGTTCTCTGTCGGGGAGAGGTGGGCCGGGCGGGTGTTGAGAAGGGGCCCTTCCTCTACAGGATGCGTCAACAAGGTGCCCCTCCTTTCACAGCCGGCCGGCGCGGCGTTCGGTGGCCAGCAGCCACACCAGGTAGCCGCCGCCGAGCGCGCCGGTGACGACGCCGACGGGGAGTTGGTGGCCGGGGAAGCCGCGCTGGGCGATCAGGTCGGCGGCGACCAGCATCGCCGCGCCCAGCGCCATGGCGGCGGCCAGGTTGGGGCCGGGCGCGCGGGTGAGCCGGCGGGTCAGGTGCGGCGCGGTGAGCGCGACGAAGTTGACCGGCCCGGCGGCCGAGGCGGCGACGGAGACCAGCAGCACCGCCGCGACCAGCAGCGTCGTGCGCAGGCCCCGCACCGGTACGCCGAGCGCGGCAGCCGTGTCGTCGCCCAGTTCGGTCATCCGCAGCGCCGGCCCGCAGGCGAACAGCACCACCGGCACCGCCACGGCGAGGGTGACGGCGACGGGCACCGCCTGCGCCCAGCCGCGCCCGTCGAGGCTGCCGGTGAGCCAGAGCACGGCGCGGGCGGCGTCCATGAGCTGCGCGCGGGTCAGCAGCCAGCCGTTGACGCCGGTGAGGATCGCCGCGACGCCGATGCCGGCGAGGATCAGCCGGTGCCCGTGCGCGCCGCGCGCCCACGCCACCGCCCACAGCAGGACGCCGGTGGCCAGCCCGCCGGCCACGGCCGCGCCGGCCAGGGCGAGGGTGCCGCCGCCGACGACCACGACGAGGAGCGCGCCGGTGGCCGCGCCCTGGGTGACGCCGAGGATGTCGGGACTGCCGAGCGGGTTGCGCACGAGGGCCTGGAAGACCGCGCCACCGAGGGCGAGGGCGGCCCCGACGAGCAGGGCGGTGACGAGCCGGGGCAGCCGCAGCTCGCCGATGATGAAGTCCTCGGCGACGGTTCCACCGCCGGCGAGGGTGCGCAGCACGTCGGCGGGGCTCATCGGGTAGTCGCCGCCGCCGATCGACGCGACGCCGAGCGCGCCGGCGGCCAGGGCGCAGCCGAGCCCGACGAGCAGGGCGCGGGCCCGGAACCGCACCGACCAGCCTCGGACGCGTACGACGCTCACGCGCGCACCGCCCGGGTGCGGGTGACCAGGTGCAGGAAGAGCGGGCCGCCGAGCACGGCGGTCATGATGCCGACCTGGAGTTCGCCGGGGCGGCCGAGCACCCGGCCGGCGACGTCGGCGCCGAGCAGCAGCACGGGGGCGAGCAGCGCGCAGGCCGGCAGCAGCCAGCGCAGGTCGGGCCCGGTGAGGGTGTGCACGAGGTGTGGCACCAGCAGCCCGACGAAGACCAGCGGCCCGCAGGCGGCGGTGGCCGCGCCGCAGAGCAGGGTGACGGCGACGATGACGGCGGCGCGGACCACGGCGGGGTTCGCGCCCAGCGCGCGGGCCTGGTCGTCGCCGAGGGCGAGGGCGTTGAGCGGGCGGGCCGCGGCCAGGGCGATCGCCAGGCCGACCACGACGAACGGCAGCACCCGGGCCACCGTGGCGAGGTCGGCGCTGGCCAGCGAGCCGACGGTCCAGAACCGCATCTTCTCCAGCGAGGCCGCGTCGAGCAGCATCACCGCGCTGACGTAGGAGTAGAGGGCCGCGTTGAGGGCCGCCCCGGCGAGGGCGAGGCGGGCGGGGGTGGCGCCCCGGCCGCCGCCGACGGCGTAGACGAGGGCGGTGACGGCCGCCGCGCCGGCGAGGGCGAACCAGACGTACCCGCCGACGGTGGCGACGCCGAGGAACGCGGCGGCGCTGGCCACGGCGGCGGACGCGCCGGCGTTGATGCCGAGCAGCCCGGGGTCGGCGAGGGGGTTGCGGGTGACGGCCTGCATGACCGCGCCGGCCACTCCGAGGGCGGCCCCGGCGAGCAGGCCGAGCAGGGTGCGCGGCAGCCGCATCTGCTGCACCACCGCGTGGGCGGGGGAGGCGGGGTCCCACAGTCCCGCCCAGACCTCGGCGAGGCCGAGCTGCCGCGCGCCGACGGCGAGGCTGACCGCGCACACGGCCGTGAGCAGGGCGAACGCGGCCAGTAGCCCGGCGATCCGGGCTGCGGGCCGGCCGCGTCGCGGCGGCGGGGCGGGGGGCGTCGCCGGCGGCGCGGGTGCGGTCGGCGACGAGTCGGTGACGGACAGCGGAAGCTCCTGTGTGGTGGGAATCGATCGCTGAGGGCTGTTGACAATAACTTAGGTTAGGGTAACTTAACCTCGCCCTTGGTCATCGGACCACCCCGGAGCGGAAAGAAGCCGTCATGCCCGTACCCGTGTCCCGCCCGCGCCTGACCCGCCGTGGCCTGCTCTCCGCCGGCGGAGCCCTCGCCGTCGGTGCCCTGCTCGGCGGTTGCGGCGGCGCCGACGACTCCGCCTCGCCGGCCGCCACCAGCGGCCCCTGGTCGTTCACGGACGACCGGCCCGAGAAGGTGACCCGGGACGCCACCCCGACCCGCGTGGTCGCCTTCACCGGCGTGGCCGCGGCGTTGGTCGACTTCGGACTCGACAGCCAGCTCGTCGGCGTGTTCGGCGAGACCACCCGTTCCGACGGCTCGAAGGAGCCGCAGGCCGGCGACCTCGACGTCGGCAAGGTGACCGTGCTCGGCAACGTCTGGGGCGAGTTCAGCATCGAGAAGTACGCCGCCCTGCGCCCCGAGCTGCTGGTCACCCACATGTACGACCCGGGCGCGTTCTGGTACGTCCCCGACGAGAGCAAGGACAAGATCCTCGCCCTCGCGCCCACCGTCGCCATCCAGACCGCCCGGGTGCCGATGAACCGGCCCATCGAGCGGTACGCCGCCCTGGCCGCCGCCCTCGGCGCCGACCTCAACGCCAAGAAGGTCACCGACGCGAAGGCCCGGTTCGAGGCGGCCGCCGAGAGCGTGCGGCAGGCCGTCAAGGCCAACCCCGGCATCAAGGTCCTCGCCGCGTCCGGCAGCCCCGACGTGTTCTACGCGTCCAACCCGAAGGTCAGCACCGACCTGATGTACTTCGCGGAGCTGGGCGTCGACATCGTGGTGCCGACGAAGCTGGAGCAGGGCGACTACTTCGAGGCCCTGAGCTGGGAGAACGCCGACAAGTTCCCGGCCGACCTGATCCTGCTGGACAACCGCACCACCGCCCTGCAGCCGGCCGACCTGGCGAAGAAGCCCACCTGGGCGGCGCTGCCGGCGGTGAAGGCCAACCAGGTCACGCCGTGGGACGCGGTGCCGCGCTTCTCCTACGCCGGGGCCGCGCCGCTGCTGGAGAACCTGGCCAAGGCCATCGCCGCCGCGAAGAAGGTGAGCTGACGCCGTGGCGGGCACTCCCCGCGCCCACCTGTTGACCACCGGCACCGCCGAGGACTACCGGCGGGTGCTGGCCGAGGGCATCGACCGGGTCGGCACCCGCATCGCCCGCACCGACCGCCCGTTCACCGGCGTCAGCCCGGCCGCGCTCGCCCCGGCCGTGGCCGCCGTCGACCTGGACCGGCCGCTCGCCGACGCCACCGCCGCCCTCGACGAGCTGGAGGAGGTGTACCTGCGCGACGCCGTCTACTTCCACCACCCCCGCTACCTGGCCCACCTCAACTGCCCGGTGGTGATCCCGGCGCTGCTCGGCGAGGCCGTGCTCACCGCCGTGAACTCCTCCCTGGACACCTGGGACCAGAGCGCCGGCGGCACCCTCATCGAGCGCCGGCTCATCGACTGGACCGCCCGGCGCATCGGCCTCGGGCCCGCCGCCGACGGCGTCTTCACCAGCGGCGGCAGCCAGTCCAACCTCCAGGCGCTGCTGCTGGCCCGGGAGGAGGCGTGCGCCCGCAATCCGGCCCCCCGCCGCGAGCTGCTGCCCCGGCTGCGGGTGCTCACCTCCGCCGCCGGGCACTTCAGCGTGCAGAAGGCCGCCACCCTGCTCGGCCTCGACGCCGACGCCGTGCGCACCGTGCCCACCGACGCCGACCGGAGGATGTGCCCCGACGCGCTGCACGCCGAGCTGACCCGCTGTCAGCGCGACGGGCACATCGTGATGGCCGTCGTCGCCACCGCCGGCACCACCGACTTCGGCTCCATCGACCCCCTCGACGCCATCGCCGACCGGTGCGCCGCCGCCGGGGCGCGGCTGCACGTCGACGCCGCGTACGGCTGCGGCCTGCTGGTCTCGCCCACCCGGCGGCACCTGCTCGCCGGCATCGAACGCGCCGACTCGGTGACCGTCGACTACCACAAGTCGTTCTTCCAGCCGGTCTCCTCCAGCGCCCTGCTGGTGCGCGACGGGCAGGTGCTGCGGCACGCCACCTACCATGCCGACTACCTCAACCCGGCCCCCCGCGCCAGCGGGGAGCAGCTGCCCAACCAGGTCGACAAGAGCCTCCAGACGACCCGCCGCTTCGACGCCCTGAAGCTGTGGCTGACCCTGCGGATGATGGGCCCCGACGCGGTCGGTGAGCTGTTCGACGAGGTGATCGACCGGGCCGACGGGGCGTGGCGGCTGCTGGCCGGTGACCCCCGCTTCGAGGTGGTCACCCGGCCCACGCTGAGCACCGTCGTGTTCCGCTACCTGCCGCCCGCCCCGGCGGGCCACCTCGCCGACGACGCCAACCGGCACGCCCGCCGCGCCCTGGCCGCCTCCGGGGCGGCCGTCGTCGCCGGCACCCGGGTCGACGGCCGGCAGTACCTCAAGTTCACCCTGCTCAATCCGGAGACCACGCTCGACGACGTGGCGCACGTCGTCGACCTGATCGCCGGGCACGCCGACCGGTACGTGGGCGAGCGGGCCGCCGCCGTCGCCCCCTGCCCGGTCGGCTGACCGGCGACCGTGCCCACCACCCAACCCCGCGCAGAAAGCGACCGCATGCCCACCCGTGACGTCGTCGCCGTCGGGCTCGGCCCGTACAACCTGGGCCTGGCCTGCCTCACCGAGCCGCTGTCCGACCTGGACTGCCTGTTCCTGGAGGCCCGCGACACCTTCGACTGGCACCCGGGGATGCTGCTGGAGACCGTCCGGTTGCAGACCCCGTTCCTGGCCGACCTGGTCACCCTCGCCGACCCCACCTCGCCGTTCTCGTTCCTCAACTGGCTCAAGGAGACCGGTCGGCTGTACCCGTTCTACATCCGCGAGCGGTTCCACCCGCTGCGCAGCGAGTACAACGCGTACTGCCGGTGGGCGGTGCAGAAGCTGACCAGCGTGCGCTTCGGCCAGCGGGTCACCGCCGTCACGCACGACCCGGCCGACGACGTGTTCGCGGTGACCGCCACGGTCACCGCCACCGGCGAGACCGTCACCCACCTGGCCCGCAACCTGGTGCTCGGCACCGGCACCCCGCCGCACGTGCCGGCGGCCTGCGCCGGGCTCGGCGGCGACGGCGTCGTGCACTCCTCCGACTACGTGACGCACCGCGACGCGCTGCGCCGCCGCCGCAGCGTCACCGTCGTCGGCTCCGGGCAGAGCGCCGCCGAGATCTACCAGGACCTGCTGGCCGACATCGACACGTACGGCTACCAGCTGAACTGGGTCACCCGCTCGCCCCGGTTCTTCCCCCTGGAATACACGAAGCTCACCCTGGAGATGACGTCCCCGGACTACGTCGACTACTTCCGCGCCCTGCCCGAGGCCACCCGCTACCGCCTCGAAGCCGAGCAGAAGGGCCTGTTCAAGGGCATCGACGCCGACCTGATCAACGACATCTTCGACCTGTTGTACGCCAAGAGCGTCGCCGCTGCGGTGGACACCCGGCTGCTCACCAACACCGAGGTGACCGGCGCGGAGCACACCGACGGCGGGTACGCGCTGCGGCTGCGCCACGTCGAGCAGGGCGGCGAGTTCGACCTGACCACCGAGGGCCTGGTGCTGGCCACCGGCTACCGCTTCCAGGTGCCGGACTTCCTCGACCCGGTGCGCCACCTGCTGCGCTTCGACTCCCACGGCCGCCTCGACGTCGCCCGCGACTACCGCGTCGACCACGCCGGCCGGATCTTCCTGCAGAACGGCGGCACCCACACCCACAGCGTCACCTCGCCCGACCTGGGCATGGGCCCGTACCGCAACTCGGTGATCATCCGGGAGCTGCTGGGCCGCGAGCCCTACCCGGTGGAGCGGCGCATCGCGTTCCAGGAGTTCGGCGTGCCGGCGGGGGTGGGGGCGTGACGGAGATCGTCTACACCCGCACCGACCCCCGGCTCGGCGAGTTCGCCCTGCGTACCCTCGACCCGGCCGCGGACGCCGCGCTGCTGCACTCCTGGGTGACCCACCCGAAGGCCGCGTTCTGGCTGATGGGCGACGCCGACGTGGCCCGGGTCGCCGCCGAGTACGCCCGCATCGCCGCCGACCCGCACCACGACGCGTTCGTCGGCCTGTGGCGCGGCGAGCCCGCGTTCCTCGTCGAACGCTACGACCCGGCGCGCGTCGAGCTGGCCGGGCGCTACCCGGCCCGCCCCGGCGACGTGGGCATGCACTTCCTCTGCGCGCCCACCGACACCCCGGTCTCCGGCTTCACCCGCGCCGTCATCACCACGGTGATGGCGTGGCTGTTCGCCGACCCCGCGCACCGCCGGGTGGTCGTCGAGCCAGACGTGCGCAACACCGCCGTGCACGCCCTCAACGCCGCCGTCGGCTTCACCCCCGCCGGCACCGTCGCGCTGCCCGCCAAGACCGGCCTGCTCTCCTTCTGCACCCGCGCCCGGTTCGCCGCCGCCACCGCAGCTCAACCCCAAGGACCGGACACCGTGGACCCGCAGGACGCCGTCGCCCACCTCACCCCCGACACGTGGGCGCGCGCCAACCGGCTGCTGGTGCGCAAGGCCCTCGCCGAGTTCTCCCACGAGCGGCTGCTCACCCCCGAGCCCGGCGGAGCCGCCCCGGCACCCGGCGCGTCCGCCGACTACGAGGTGACCAGCGACGACGGCACCGTCACCTACCGGTTCGCCGCCCGCCGGCTCGCCCTCGACCACTGGCACATCGACCCGGCCAGCATCACCCGCCGCCGCGACGGCGTGGAGCTGCCCCTGGACGCCCTCGACCTGTGCGTGGAGCTGCGCGGCGCGCTCGGCCTCACCGACCGGGTGCTGCCGGTCTACCTGGAGGAGATCACCTCCACCCTGGCCGGCTGGGCGTACAAGCTGGACCGGCCCGAGACCCCCGCCGCCGAGCTGGCCCGCGCCGACTTCCAGACGGTCGAGACCCGGATGACCGAGGGCCACCCCGGCTTCGTCGCCAACAACGGCCGCATCGGCTTCGGCATCGACGAATATCACCGGTACGCCCCCGAGGTGGGCCGGCCCGTGCGGCTGCTCTGGCTCGCCGCGCACCGCGACCACACCACCTTCACCTGCACCGCCGACACCGACGCGGACGCCCTGTACCGGGCCGAGCTGGGCGACGCCACGCTCGCCGGGTTCGCCGCCACGCTCACCGGGCTCGGCCTCGACCCGGCCGACTACCTCTACCTGCCCGTGCACCCGTGGCAGTGGTGGAACCGGCTCGCCGTCACGTTCGCCGCCGACGTGGCCGAGCAGCGGCTGGTCTGCCTCGGCCCCGGCCCGGACGAGCACCTCGCCCAGCAGTCCGTGCGGACGTTCTTCAACGTCACCCACCCCGAGCGGCACTACGTCAAGACGGCCCTGTCCGTGCTCAACATGGGCTTCGTGCGGGGCCTGTCGGCGGCGTACATGGAGGCCACCCCGGCGATCAACGACTGGCTCGCCGACCTGATCGACCGCGACGAGGTGCTCGCCTCGACCGGCCTGACGATCCTGCGGGAGCGGGCCGCGATCGGCTACCGCAACCGCCGCTTCGAGGCGGCGACGGACCGGTACTCCCCGTACCGCAAGATGCTGGCGGCGCTGTGGCGGGAGAGCCCCGTGCCGGGCCTGGAGCCGGGGCGGCGGCTGGCCACCATGGCGTCGCTGCTGCACGTCGACTCGGCCGGCGGGTCGTTCGCCGCCGCCCTGGTCGCCGAGTCGGGGCTGCCCGCGCCGGTGTGGCTGCGCCGCTACCTCGACGCGTACCTCACCCCGCTGCTGCACTCCCTCTACGCCTACGACCTGGCGTTCATGCCGCACGGCGAGAACGTCATCCTGGTGCTGCGCGACGGGGCGGTGGAGCGGGCGATCTTCAAGGACATCGCCGAGGAGATCGTGGTGATGAACCCGGACGCCGACCTGCCCGAGGCGGTGCACCGGGTCCGGGCGAACATCCCCGAGGGCGAGAAGATCCTGTCGATCTTCACCGACGTGTTCTCCTGCTTCCTGCGCCACCTCAACGTGGTCCTGCTCGACGCGGGGCTGCTCACCGAGGAGGAGTTCTGGCGTACGGTCGCCGACTGCGCGTCCGACTACGCCGCCCGGGTGCCGCACCTGGCCGACCGGCTGGCCCGCCACGACCTGTTCGCGCCGGAGTTCGCGCACTCCTGCCTCAACCGGCTCCAGTTGCGCGACAACCAGCAGATGGTGGACCTGTCCGACCCGTCGGCGGCGCTCCAGTTCGCCGGCACCCTGGCCAACCCCATCGCCCCGTACGCCCGGCGCCGGACTGCCTGAGTCTCGGCGGGAAGCGGCGCGCCGGCGGGCAGGCCCTGGTTGGCCTGCCCGCCGGCGCCCGGCGAGCGGGTGTCGCGGTGCGCTCAGCTACGTGTGCTCCACTGCTGGTTCTGTTGTCCGTTGCAGGACCAGAGGATGAGCTTGGTGCCGTTGGCGGTGCCCGCGGCGTTGGCGTCGAGGCAGAGCCCGGACTGGGCGTTGGTGAGGGTGCCGTTGGCGTTGAGGTTCCACTGCTGGTTGGTGCCGCCGTGGCAGTCCCAGATGATCACCTGGGTGCCGTTGCTGGTGCCGGCGCCGCTGGCGTCGAGGCACTTGGTGCCGTACACCTGGAGTTGTTTGGCGGCGGTGTGGGTCCAGCGTTGGGCGGTGCCGCCGGTGCAGTCCCACAGCTGGGTCTGGGTGCCGTTGGTGGTGCTGGCGTTGGGCACGTCGACGCAGCGGCCGGACTGGCCGCCGACGAGCTGGACGTTCTGCTGGGGGGTGCCGCCGCCGGCCGGCGCGTATCCGGCGGCGGCGATGTTGGCCTGTACGGCGTCCTCGGTCGCGTTCGACGGGTAGCCCGAGGTCAACACGCCCTCGAAGAAGGTGCCGCGACCGGAGACGCTGTTGTCGCCGCCGATGCCGAGCAGGATCGCGCCCTCCTTCTTCATCGGGTGGTAGCCGTTGGGACGCCGCCCGTCGAAGTAGTTCGTCAGGCCACCCGACTGGGCGTTGCCGCCCCGGATCGCCCAGTGGTTCGGCTCGCCCTTGACCATGGCGGTCACGAAGCGGTGGTTGATCGGCGCGAGCTTGTTGTAGCCCGCGTTCACCCCGGAGAACAGCCCCCACTCCAGGTCGGCCATGATCCAGGGGCCGGCGCCGTCCCCGTAGCCCCACTGCTTGTTGGCGCCGAAGTAGACGGTCTCCATGATGGCGGGCGAGTCCGCCTGGCCGTCGGTCTGCGCGTTGCCGTAGTCGAAGCAGCACCACTGGTTGTAGTGGGTGCCGTCGACGACCGCGTAGATGCCCTCCGGCTGGTCGCCGGTGGCGACGCCGTTGGTGTTGTTGTTGCGGTAGCCGGTGCCGGGCGCGATGTAGACGCCGTACGCCTTCTGGCCGCCGACGGTGATCGGGGCGGCCTTCGCGTCGGCGAGGTTGTCCCAGCCGCCCGGGGCGGGGCCGGGCCAGTAGCCGGGGGGCGCCTGGGTGAGGCGGTTGTTGCGGCCGGACTGGTCGTAGATGATCGTGATGACGCAGGTCGTGTTGGCGCAGAACGTGTCCTGGGTGGCGGCGTTGGCGTAGCCGCCCGCGCTCAGCACGCCGACGTCGCGGGTGGTGTTGTCCGACGCGCGCCGGACCTGATAGAGCGGGCCGTTGTACGCGCCGTACAGCGCGCGGGTGGTGCTGTGCGCGGCCACGCACGGCGTGCCGCCGGAGGCGTAGATGTCACATGGGCCGGTGGTGGCGGCCCGCGCCTGCGGCGCGTCCGAGAGCACGTAGCTGCCGGCGCCGACGACGAGGACCACCAGGGTCCCCGCGACGGTCATGAAGCGACTCAGCCTTCCTTTCACGTTCGTCGGTCCTCTCCTGGGGTGGGGTGTGGTGTGGTACGCATGGAGACGTCATACGTCACACCCTCGACATTAATGTCAATCGATGAGGTGTGCTACCTCTCGACGGACCCCACCAGCAGCGGGCCTCCGGTCAGCGCCTCGTCACGCGGCCGGGAACGGGCGACGGGTCAGCGTCGCGTGCAGCATGGTCGTGAGCGTCACGATGTCGAACACCGGCAGGCCGAGCCGGGCCTGGATGGCGTGCGCGAACGGCACCAGGTCGGTGCATTCGATCACCAGCGCCCCGAGGTCCGGGTGCGCCCCGGCGAGCCGGTCGACGCGGTCGAGCACCTCCCGTTCGAGCCGGTCGGCGTCGAGGGCGTCGCGGCGGCCCTCCAGCATCACCTCGGTGAACTCCGGCTGCCCGGCCATGCCGGTCACCCGCACCGGCACCTGTTCCGCGCCGATCGCAGCGAGGTGGCGCGGGGTGAGCGCCGCCTCGTCGGCGACGAGCAGCCCGACCGGCCCGTCGACCATCCGGTGCACCATGGGAAGCTGCAGCAGGCTGGACGACCACAGCGGCACCGACACGGCGGCCGCCAGTTCGGCCTGGAACAGCACCAGGAACCCGCACGCCCCGGTGATCCCGGCGACCCCGGCGGCCTCTAGGTCCCGGGCCGCCGCCACGAACGGCTCCAGCAGCGTCGGGTCGGCCTCCCGCACGAGCCGCTGCGGCGTGGCCCCCTCGACGACCCGGTAGACGACGGGGAAGTCGAAGGTGGCCGGGTTGCGGATGTGCCCGGGGATCTTCTCGAACGAGGTGTCCAGGCAGAGCACGCCGATCGGGGCGTCGGTCATCGGTTCCTCCGCGAGTCGGTTGCGCCGCGACGGCATCATCGGTTCCTCCGGGCGAACGGGCGACGCCGCCACCGGTCCACGGCGAACGGCGCGAGGTCCAGCTCCGGGCGCTCGCCGCCGACGAGCTGGGCGACGAGCCGGCCGCCGGCCGGGGCCAGGCCCATCCCGATGTGCCCGTGGCCGGCGGCGACGACCACGTTGCGGTACGCCCCGGGCCGGCCGATCAGCGGCAGGCTGTCCGGGGTGCAGGGGCGCAGCCCGCTCCACACCTGCACCCGCCGGTCGGTGTCCAGCCCCGGCAGGTACGACGCGACGGTGCGCACGATGCCGTCGATCCGGCGCGGCGAGACGCTGGTGTCCATCCCCACCAGCTCCAGGGTGCCGGCCAGCCGCAGCCGGTCGCCCAGCGGCATGACGGCCACCTTCCCCTCGCTGAGCAGGATCGGCAGCCGGGGCGGGTGCGCGCCGGCGGCGACGTCGACCGCGTACCCCTTGGCGGGCTGGAGCATCAGGTCGACGCCGAGCCGGCGGGCGCAGGCCACCGACCAGACCCCGGCGGCGAGCACCACCTCGGCGGGACGCAGGTCGCCGCCGCTGGTGCGCACGGCCCGCACCCGGTCGCCGGCCACCTCGAAGTCGCGTACCTCGGTGTGGGTGCGGATGTCGACGCCCGCGGCCCGCAGCGCGTCGGCGAACGCGACCAGGAACGCGGGGATGCGCAGCGCGGCCCCCTCGGCGTTGAGCAGGGCCCCGGCCACGTCGAACGCGACGCCCGGTTCGAGGGCGGCCAGCTCGCCGGGGTCGAGCACCCGCAGCGGTACGCCCCGGGCGACGGCCGCCGGCACGGAGGCGCGGGCCGCCGCGAAGCCCTCCGGGGTCCTGCAGGCCAGCAGCATCCCCTGGGCGGTGAGGGTGTCGGCGAGCGGGCCGGTCGCGCACACCTCGCGCAGGATGGCGAGGCTGCGCTGCTTGAGGGTGAGCAGCACGTCGAACGCGGCCCGCGCGTGCTGCTCGGTGCAGCGGCGGCGGAAGTGCCACAGCCAGGCCAGCAGGGCCGGGTCGGGGCGGGGCCGCACGTGGAACGGGCTCTCCGGGTCGAGCAGGTAGCGCAGCCCCTTCGCGGGCACGCCCGGCTCGGCCAGGGGCGCGGCGCCCTGGGTGCCGACGAAGCCGGTGTTCCCCGACGAGCAGGCCGCCGGGTCTCCGATCTCGCCCCGGTCGACGACGGTGACCCGGTGCCCGGCGCGGGCCAGGAACCAGGCGCAGAACAGGCCGACGACGCCCGCGCCGACGACCAGCACGTCGGGGTCGTCGCCGGGTGGGCGCGGCGCGGGCGTCGTCGACATCGCGGCGGCCTAGAGGCTGACCACGAAGAAGCAGGTGGGCAGGTTGAGCACCACCCGCTCGTAGATCTCGGCGGTCAGCGCCACCCCGGGCTCGGCGAACGTGCCCGGCGGCGGCTCGGCGAAGGAGATCATCGACCGGCCGGCGTCGAACAGCAGCGCGCCGTGGCCGAAGTCGCCGACGATCGCCGTGCCCGGGTCGACCAGTCGGGTCCGGACGATGAACACGCCGTTCTCCTCGACGTCGCGCATCAGGGTGCCGGAGCCGAGCAGCCGGTAGTAGTCGGCCGGGTTGATGATCAGCCCGTCGGCGGTGCTGCCGTTCTGCTCCACCTCGTTGCAGGCCGACAGGATGGTGGAACCGAACGGGCCCGGGTCGGTGAGCCGGGCGATGTCCGGCATGGTCAGCAGGCCGCCCTCGCCGCGCAGGATGGTGACGTTCTCGGCGGTGGCGAGCCGCACCACCAGGCGGTAGTTGATGAACTCGGCGAAGCTGGTCGGGTCGTCCCACAGCCCGTCGGGCACCTGCACCCACGCCTTCGTGGTGTGAAGCGGCGGGATGGGGGACCGGTGGAAGTGGTTGGCGGCCTCCCGCCGCAGGTCCGCGCCGTCCACGGCCGGGTCGCCGGGGCGGGCGGGGCTCTCGTGCCAGTAGAACTCCTGCGGGTCGCGGGACAGGTCCACCACCTTGAGCATGTTGCGCGACGGGTAGCGCGGCTTGCGCCGCGAGCTGGTCAGCGAGTCGGTGATGGTGACGTCGTAGTCGACGCGGGTGTCGAAGCCGCCCTCGGCGAAGGCGTCGACGAAGACCTGCCCCGGCGAGAGCTGCTTGCGGCGGTCCTCGACGACCTCGGCGATGGTCCGTTTGATGACGTCGGTTCGTTGCATCGGGCGCACACCTTCCGGTCGGGGTCGGGTCGTCACTGCGCGGTGGGGCGGGTCGTCACTGTGCGGTGGGCTTGCGGGCGACGAACATGCCCCAGCCGAACTCGCCCCGGTCGATGGCGGCCTGGATCTCGCCGCAGGACGCGGCGAAGCCGAGGATCCACTCCCGGGCGGCCGGGTCGTCGGTGGTGGCGGCCCGCTGCCGGGCCGTCTCGCCGAGCACCCGGTACGTCTGCCGGATGTGGGTGTCGAGGCTGCGGGCGGTCAGCACCTCGAAGCCGGCGGCGGTCAGGGCCTCGGCGTACCCGTCGAGGGAGTAGCCGCCGCTCCACCGCACCCGGTCGTAGACGTGCCGGCGGGCGGCCTCGCCGATGTCGGTGGTGGGCTGCAGGAAGTCGGTGACCGCGAGGATCCCGCCGGGGGCGAGGACCCGGTGCATCTCGGCGTGGCTGCGCGGCTTGTCCGGCACCAGGAACAGCGCGTCCTGGCTGACCACGTGGCTGAAGGTCGCCGTGTCGTACGGCATTGCGGTGGCCGAGCCGTGCCGGAAGGTGACCCCCTCGGTGCCCCGCTCGGCGAGCTTCGCCTGGGCGAACCGGACCCGCTCGATGCTCAGGTCCAGGCCCTCGCCCCGGCAGCCGGTCTGCCCGGCGAGCCGCAGGAGGAAGTTGCCGCAGCCACAGCCGACGTCGAGCACCGTCGACGCGGCGTCGATGCCGGCCTCGGCGGCCAGCAGGTCCGAGGTGCGGTCGGCGGCGGCGTGGTAGTCGGTGTCGGCGTCGTCGGCGAAGTAGCCGGTGTGCAGCACGCCCTCGCTGTCCCAGAAGCTGAGGTACGTCTGGGTGGTCTGGTCGAAGAACTCGGAGACGTCCCGCTCGGTGAACGTGGGGCTGGTCGTGGACATCGCGCACTCCTCCGTGCTGTGCCGCCGGCCGGCGAGGCCGCCGCCGGGATGGGGATCTCAGGCGTAGGTGTCTTTCCGGACGCCGGTGAGGTGCGGCAGGTCCGGGCCGGTGGCGCTCGCGCCGCCGTCGACCAGGTGCACCCCGGCGGTGACGAACGAGGCCCGCTCGCTGGCCAGGAACGCGGCCACCGCCGCGACCTCCTCGGGGCGGGCCAGCCGGCCCAGCGCGCTGTGGTGGCCCATGGCGGCGAGCTGCCGCTCGACGTCGCCGTCGTCACCGGCGAGCCGGGCGGCGGCCCGCTCCATCGGCGGGGTGCGCACCGAGCCGGGGGCGAGCACGTTCACGGTGATCCCGTCGCGGCCCACGTCCACGGCGAGGCCCTGGGCGAAGCGGACCAGCGCGGCCCGGGTGACCCCGGACAGCAGCAGCGGGGCGATCGGCACGGCGGCGGTCTCCGAGGCGACGAAGAGCAGCCGCCCCCAGCCGGCGGCGCGCAGGTGCGGCAGCGCCGCGAGGGCCAGCCCGACGGCCGGCAGCAGCACCCGGTCGACGGCGGCCCGGTAGTCGGCCGTCTCGAACAGGCTGGCCGGGCCGATCGGCGGGCTGCCGCCGCTGACCAGCAGGACGTGCGCCGCGCCGAGGTCGGCGGCCACCCCGTCGACCCAGCGGCGGGCCGCGTCGGCGTCGGTGACGTCCACGGCGGTGGCGCTGACCCGGCCCTTCGCCACCCCGGCCAGCTCCCGCTCGGCGGCGGCGAGCCGGCCGGGGTCCCGCCCGCAGATCGCCACGTGCGCCCCCTCGGCGGCGAACTCCTTCGCGCAGGCCAGCCCGATGCCGCTGGACCCGCCCGCGACGAGCGCCACCCGTCCTGTGAGCCCCAGATCCACGTCTCCTACCTTCCGCCGGTCGGTGACAGCCGGCCCGCCCCGGCCGACCGGTAGCCGTAGCGGGTGAACAGGGGCTGGGCCAGGGCGGTGGCGGCCAGCCGGTCGGCGGCCGACAGGGTGCGCCGCCACGCCTCGTCGCTGTCGCGGATCACGGTCGGGCCGCTTCGGAACCGGTCGGGGTTGCCGGTCACCGTGTGGTTGGTGCCTAGCTCGACGGTGCGCCCGCGCACCGGGTTGCCGGCCGGGTCGGCCCCGCACAGCCGCAGCAGCGCGTCGATCGTCCCGGCCGGGTCGGCGGTGAACGACTCGTAGCGCAGCAGCGTCGACCGCTGCGGGTGCCGCCGGGTGATCGCCGCCGAGGCCAGGTTGAACCCGTGCCAGTACGCGGTGCTGCGCGCCGCCGACATCGCGTACACGTACTGCTTCGGCTCCCGCCAGGAGTGCGCCACGGCGCGCGGGTCGCGCACCAGGTGCACGTAGTAGGGGGTGATCCCGGGCAGGTGCGCCAGCAGCGCCGCCTCCCCGGGGATCTTCGTGGTGTCCACGATGGTGTGCGCGCCGGTGCGTTCGGCGACCGCCCGGTAGACCCGGCCCATCAGCTCGGCGTGGGCGCGGATCTCGCCGTCGTGCAGGCCCCGGCGCAGCACCCGCCAGGTGTGCCGGGTGCGCACCCGGGAGCGCTGGCGGGCGATCACCTGCGCGGCGTGCGCGTCGGCCGACAGGCCGGCGGGCCGCCCGACGGGCAGCACCCGGGACCAGATGTCGCAGGCGGTCAGCTCCCGGCCGCAGCCGCACAGCCCGTTGACGCCCCGGCCGGTGGAGTTCTTCCACAGGAAGTGCAGCTCGCCGACGTGGAAGAAGCCGGGCACCTCGTTGAGGACGTTGCCGATGATGGTGCTGCCGTTGCGGCACCAGCCGGTGACGCACAGGACCGTCAGGTCGCTCATGCCGCGCGGGCCTCCGTCCGTTCGCTCCCGGGCTTCCCGGGCCTGCCGGTGCCGCCGTGGCCGCCCGCCGGGCGGCCGATCCAGGCCGCCATGGCCGCCGCCGCGACGGCGCAGGCCGCGCCGACGCCGAACACGGCCGGGTAGTCGAGGGTCGCGGCCACCAGGCCCGTCACCGGCCCCCACACCGCGAGCCCCAGATCCCAGAACGAGGTGTACGCCCCGATCGCCGCCCCCTGCCGCGTCGGCTCGGCCCGGTTCATCACCATCAGCGCCAGCGACGGGTGCAGCAGCGAGAAGCCGACGCCGGTGACCACGCCGCCGGCCACGGCGACGGGCAGGTTCGGCGCGAGCGCGACGATCGTCAGGCCGACCGCCTCGCCGGCCGCCGACCAGGCCGCCACCCGGCGGGGGCCCAGCTTGTCGGGCAGGTGGCCGATGACCAGGCGGGTGCCGGCGTACACGGCGCTGAAGCAGCTCAGCACCAGCACGCCGGAGCCGATGCCGCGCGCGTCCAGGTGCAGCACGACGAACGCGGCCAGGCCGGCGTACCCGGCGGCGCCGAGGGCGAGCGCCGTGCCGGGCAGCAGCGCCGGGCGCAGCAGCAGCCCACCGCCGCCCCTGGATTTCCCTTGCGCGGTGGTCCCGGGCTCCCGGGGCGCTGCGGTACCGGGTTCCCCGTGCGGCACCGGGACCAGGGCGATCAGGGCGGCGGCCAGCAGGGGAGCGGCGGCGGCGAGCGCCCAGACGGCGGTGAAGGAGACCTGTTGCAGGGTCGCGCCGAGGAAGGTGCCGGCGGAGATGCCGCCCCACATGCTCACCCCGTACAGGCCGATGAGCTGGCCCCGGCGGTGGTGCGGGGCGAGCGCCACCGTCCACACCGCCCCGGCGGTGAACAGGGCGGCCTCGCCCGCGCCGAGCAGCAGCCGCACCGCCACCAGCGCCGGCACCGCGAGCGGCAGGAAGTAGAGCAGCCCGCCGAGGGCCGCGACGAGCGCGCCGGTGAGCATCACGGTGCGGTGGCCGTACCGGTCGGCGAGCGCGCCGGCGACGGGCCGCACGAGCAGCGCCGTCCCGGCGGTGACCGTGACGACCAGCCCGACGACCAGGTCCCCGGCGGCGTGCCGGTCGCGCAGGAACGCCGGCAGCACCGGGATCACGGCGGTGAGGCCCAGGTAGCCGGCGAACAGCCCGCCGAAGATGCCGACCAGGGCGGGGCGCGGCACGGCGCGGGCGGGGTGGTCCGTCATCGGCCCACCGGCTCCGCCGCCCCGGCCGGCGCGACCACGGGCCCTGCCGGCCCGTCCGACGGCGGCCCGGCGGGTGCCGCGTCCCGCGCGGCGGCCACCTTGCGCACCGCCCGCACCAGGTCGTCGCAGTCGTCGGGGGTCAGGTTCGACGACAGCGGCACGTCGACGGCCTCGCGCAGGTAGCCGGCGGTGCGCGGCAGCATCGCCCGGATCGCGTCCACGTCGTCGGTGTCGTACGCGAACCGCCAGTTCCAGAACGCGCGGACGTTGAGGTCGTCGTCGGCGCCGATGTTGCGCGCGTCGATGCCCTCCCGGCACAGCGCGCGGGCGAACCAGCCGGCGTCGCCGCCGGGCACCCGGAACACGAACGCCTCCCCGAGGTACGCCCCGGGGGCGACCGGCCGGCGGATCGCGATGCCCGGCACGTCGGCCAGCGCGGCGGCGACCCGGTCGTAGTTGCGGTGGAACAGCCGCAGCCGCTGCGGCAGGCGGGCCATCTCGGCGCGCAGCAGCGCCGCCCGGATCTCGTCCATGCGCAGGCTGAGCAGGGGCAGGTCGAGGCCGGTCAGCGGCGGCTCGGCGTCGGGGAAGTGCCGCCGCAGCCGCCCCTCGTACGCCCCGGACAGCGCCACCGCGCGGGCGAACAGCTCGGTGTCGTCGGTGACCAGGAAGCCGCCCTCGCCGCAGTTGAGCGCCTTGTCCGACTGGGTGCTGAACGCGCCGGCCGCCCCGAACGTGCCGAGCTTGCGGCCGCGCAGCTCCGCGCCGAGCGCGGGCACCGCGTCCTCGATCAGCGGCACGCCCATCTCGGCGGCGAACGCGGCGAGGGCCTCGGCGTCGGCGGCGAAACCGCGCATGTGCACCACGAGGATCGCCCGGATCCCCGGCTGCCAGCGGCGGCGCAGGTCGTCGAGGTCCATCCGCAGGTCCTCGTCCACCTCGACGAGGAACGGCTGGCAGCCGGCCATGACGATCGCGCTCGGCGTGGCGACGAACGTGAACCCGGGGCAGGCGACCAGGGAACCCGGGGGCACCCGCGCCGCCATGATGGCCAGGGCGAGCGCGGCGGTGCCGCTGGACACGGCGAGCGCGTGCCGGGTGCCGAAGAAGCGGCACAGCTCGTCCTCGAACCGGCCGCACTCGGTCTCGTGCTGGGGGCGGTGGTCGTAGCGGAAGTAGAGGTGGCTGCGCACGGCCCGGCAGGCGGCCTCCTCGTCCTCGGGGTGGACGAAGACGGCACCCTTGTCGTACGTGGGCCAGGGGGTGTGCCGGACGGGTGCGCCGCCGTGCAGGGCGAGGCGGTCCTCCGGTCGATCAGGGCGCGCCGCCGGCAGTGGCCGGGGCGGCGCGGGAGCTTCGTCGTTCCCGTTCACCGGCGGACTCCTCGCTCGTTCCTGACGGGTGTTCCGCCGGCTTTTCTCCGACCTGCGGAACGGTGGCCGGCGCGCGTCGTGCGGACAGCACGAATAGCCCCACTGACGTGGGAGAATTCGTCGATCCGGAATCGCGTCAATCGCCGCCCAGTGACAGTCATGATTGCCTTGGGGGTGCGGCCCGTCAACCCGTGTCTTCGGTTTCCGGCGGGTTCCGTCCGGTCGTCGACGAGGGGTCCGGTGACCGCCGGTCGTCGACCGTGTCG
This sequence comes from Micromonospora haikouensis, assembly GCF_000876225.1. Taxonomy (NCBI): domain Bacteria; kingdom Bacillati; phylum Actinomycetota; class Actinomycetes; order Micromonosporales; family Micromonosporaceae; genus Micromonospora; species Micromonospora haikouensis. The sequence continues at coordinate 3,733,493 of NZ_JXSX01000001.1, forward strand.
CAGTCGGCCGCTGGTACGTCGTTGAGCTGGGCGGACCTCCTCCGCCACGCCCTCGCGGTGATCACCCTCGGTAAGGGCTTCCCGGCGGCATTGCGTGGCGGCCGGAATGTCGACCCCGCAATTCCAATTCCCTAGTGGATAGGCAGCCTTTTCGCCTTCGGTGGGGCGCAAAGCTGGTCAACAGCCATCAATGGCGTGTTGTCCGAGCGGAACCGACTATCTGTCCCCACGGTGGCATCCGTATGAATTGCCCGAACGGCACACCCGACCAATGCCCCACCCTGTTCCACCCCCACCCCGCCCTGGCCCGCCCCGCCTCTGCCTGGCCCCGCCCCCACCCACCCCGCCCCCACCCACCCCGCCCCCGCCCGGCTCGCGCCGGTGATCAAGAGAAAAGCGTCAGAGTTGATCTCCGTGTTGACGCAAACCTCTTGATCGCCGGGGTGGGGGAGGGGCGTGAGGTGGCGGGGAGGGGCAGGGGGTGGGGTTTACTGTTAAGAAAGTTTAATTTATGTTCATCGCATGCCTCCGGCGGGCGTGTCGGCCCAGCTCGGTGCGCTGCGCCGACGCCTGCCCCGAAACGAAGGAGCGTCACATGCGTCGAAGAATCGCCCTTCCGCTGGCGTCGGCGGGTGCCGTCGTCGCCTCCCTGGCCGTCGCGGTGCCCGCCCAGGCGCACGGCTACGTGTCCGGACCGCCGAGCCGGCAGGCGCTCTGCGCCCAGGGTCGCGTCCCCGACTGCGGCCAGATCAAGTACGAGCCGCAGAGCGTCGAGGGCCCGAAGGGGCTGCGCAGTTGCAGCGCCGGTATCGGCCAGTTCGCCGTCCTCGACGACGACGCCCGGGGCTGGCCGGCCACCCAGGTCGGCAGCTCCGTCACGTTCACCTGGACCAACACCGCCCGGCACGCCACCAGCAACTGGGAATACTGGATCGGCGGCACCCGGGTCGCCGTCGTCGACGGGGGCGGGCGGCAGCCCGACGCCACCGTCTCGCACACCGTCAACCTGGGTGGCTGGTCAGGCCGGCAGAAGGTGCTCGCCATCTGGAACATCGCCGACACCGCCAACGCCTTCTACTCCTGCGTGGACCTCCAGGTCGGCACCGGCGGCACCCCGACGCCCACCCCCACCCCGACGCCGTCCCCGACGAGGACGGCCACCCCCGCGCCGACCACCCCGGCCCCGACCACCCCCGCGCCTGGCGGCACCTGGACGGCCGGTCAGGCGTACCGGGTGGGCGACCAGGTCACCTACGGCGGCGCGACGTACCGGTGCGTGCAGGCCCACACCGCCCTACCCGGCTGGGAGCCGCCGAACGTGCCCGCCCTGTGGACCCGGCTCTGACCCGCCGGCGGGTGCGGCCCGGGCTCCCGGGCCGCGCCCGCCGTGCGGCGCTGGCGCTCGCCGCGCTCCTGGCCGCCACCGGCTGCGCGGCGGACCCCGGCCCGACAGCCCCCACCCCGACCGCCCCGCCGACTGCCTCGGCGCCGACGCCCGGCGGGGACTGCGCACGCTGCGCGCCCGCCCCGGCGGACGTGCCGTTCCTCCGGGCGATGGTGGCCCACCACGACCGGACCCGGGTCGTCGCCGCGGCGGCCACCGGCCGGATCACCGACGTCGAGCTGCGCACCCTCGTCGCCGCCGTCGACGTGACCGAGGCCGACGAACTCGCCACCATGCGGCGCTGGCTCGCCGCGGCCCCCGACGGCGGCGCAACCGGACCGGCGGGCCACCATCCGCACCACGACGCCCACCACGACGTCCAAGGCACCCAGGGCGCCGCGGCGACCGCCGATCCCGACCTGGCGCGGCTGCGTGCCGCGCCCGCGGGCCGGTTCGACGCCGTACTCGTCGAGGTGCTCACGGCCCACCAGCGGGCGGCCGTCACGCTGGCCCGGGCCCACCTGCCGGTGGCTGAGGGCCCCGAGGTACGCGATCTCGCCGACCGCATCGCCCGCTCGCGCGCCGCGCAGCTCCGGCTGCTGGCCGGGCTCCCGGCGGCCTGACCGGCGGCAAAGCGCCCGGGCCCGCCCACGTCACCTGCGGGGCGTGTACGGTCCGGCCATGAGCAGCGGTGGGGGTGACGGCGGCGGCGCGGGGGCCGGCGCGTCCCGTGGGGATGCCGGGGTGACGCTGTTGGCGGAGACCATCCGGGCCGACGGGGTGACGGCGCTGCGCCACGCCGTCACCGCCGCGGCCGGCGCGGCCGGGCTGGCCGACGTCGCCCTGGAGGACTTCGTGCTGGCGGTGCACGAGCTGGTGACCAACGTCGTCCGGCACGGCGGGGGCAGCGGCCGGCTGCGGCTGCGGCGCGACGGCGACCTGCTGACCTGCGAGATCAGCGACGACGGCCCCGGCCTCGGCGACGTACACGTCGCCCTGCCCGCGCCCCACGAGGTCGGCCACCGTGGCCTGTGGCTGGCCCAGCAGCTCACCGACGGCCTGGAGATCCGGGCCGACGGACGCGGCACCACCGCCTGGGTCAGCGCCCGCCTGCCGACCCCGGCGGCCGACCGCCGCTGACGACCCACCGGCCGCCCCCGATGCGGCTTGGGTGACCTTCCGGGCATACTTGCGCGGGTTTGGTGTCGCTGCCGGGCGGGCGGGCCGTCGGGCGGGTCGCGGTGCGGGGGGTTGCGATGGTCGAGCGGTCGGCGGCACGGCACGGTGGCGCGGCGCCCCCTACGCCCCCCGGCCCGGTGACCGATCCCGGGCTGCGGCAGTTGCTGGCCGGCCTGACCGCGGTCCGCGACGGCGACTTCGGCACCCGGCTGCCGGAGGACGGCGACGGCCTGCTCGGCGAGATCGCCACCGTCTTCAACGGCATGGTCGACCAGCTGTCGCTGTTCACCTCCGAGGTGACCCGGGTGGCCCGCGAGGTGGGCACCGAGGGTCAGCTCGGCGGGCAGGCCGAGGTGCCGGGCGTGTCGGGCACCTGGAAGGACCTCACGGACTCCGTCAACGCGATGGCCGGCAACCTCACCGACCAGGTCCGCGACATCGCCGAGGTGGCGACGGCGGTGGCGCGGGGCGACCTGTCGCAGAAGATCACCGTGGACGTGCGCGGCGAGATCCTGGAGCTGAAGGTCACGATCAACACGATGGTGGACCAGTTGTCGTCGTTCGCCGACGAGGTGACCCGGGTGGCCCGGGAGGTCGGCAGCGAGGGCCGCCTCGGCGGGCAGGCCGAGGTGCCCGGGGTGGCCGGCACCTGGCGGGACCTCACCGACTCGGTGAACTTCATGGCCGGCAACCTGACCAGCCAGGTCCGCAACATCGCGCAGGTGACCACGGCGGTGGCGCGGGGCGACCTGTCGCAGAAGATCACCGTGGACGCCCGGGGCGAGATCCTGGAGCTGAAGAGCACGATCAACACGATGGTGGACCAGTTGTCGTCGTTCGCCGACGAGGTGACCCGGGTCGCCCGGGAGGTCGGCACCGACGGCCGCCTCGGCGGGCAGGCGCAGGTCAGCGGCGTCGCCGGCACCTGGCGGGACCTGACGGACTCCGTCAACTCGATGGCCGGCAACCTCACCGACCAGGTCCGCAGCATCGCCCAGGTCGCCACGGCGGTGGCGCGGGGCGACCTGTCGCAGAAGATCACCGTCACCGCGCACGGCGAGATCCTGGAGCTGAAGAGCACGATCAACACGATGGTGGACCAGTTGTCGTCGTTCGCCGACGAGGTGACCCGGGTCGCCCGGGAGGTAGGCACCGAGGGCCGCCTCGGCGGGCAGGCCGACGTCAAGGGCGTCTCCGGCACCTGGAAGGACCTCACCGAGTCGGTGAACGTCATGGCCGACAACCTCACCGCCCAGGTGCGCAGCATCGCCGAGGTCACCACGGCCGTGGCCAAGGGCGACCTGACGCAGAAGATCCGGGTCGACGCCCGGGGCGAGATCCTGGCCCTGAAGGAGACCATCAACACGATGGTCGACCAGCTCTCCGCGTTCGCCGACGAGGTGACCCGGGTGGCCCGGGAGGTGGGCACGGAGGGGCGGCTCGGCGGGCAGGCCCGGGTGTCCAACGTCGGCGGCACCTGGAAGGACCTCACCGACAACGTCAACGAGATGGCCAACAACCTCACCAACCAGGTGCGCTCGATCGCGCTGGTGGCCACGGCCGTCGCGCAGGGCGACCTCAGCCGCAAGATCACGGTGGAGGCGAAGGGCGAGGTGGCCGTGCTCGCCCAGACCATCAACACGATGGTGGACACCCTCGGCGCGTTCGCCGACGAGGTGACCCGGGTGGCCCGGGAGGTGGGCACGGAGGGGCGGCTCGGCGGGCAGGCCCGGGTGCCCAACGTGGCCGGCACCTGGAAGGACCTCACCGACAACGTCAACTCGATGGCCAACAACCTCACCGGCCAGGTCCGCAACATCGCCCAGGTGACGACGGCCGTGGCCCAGGGCGACCTGACCCGCAAGATCGACGTGGACGCCCGGGGCGAGATCCTGGAGCTGAAGACGACCATCAACACGATGGTCGACCAGCTCTCGTCGTTCGCGGCCGAGGTGACCCGGGTGGCCCGCGAGGTGGGCAGCGAGGGCCGGCTCGGCGGGCAGGCCGAGGTCGAGGGCGTCTCCGGCACCTGGAAGCGGCTCACCGAGAACGTCAACGAGCTGGCCGGCAACCTCACCCGGCAGGTCCGCGCCATCGCCGAGGTGACCAGCGCGGTGGCCACCGGCGACCTGACCCGCTCGATCACCGTCGACGCCTCCGGCGAAGTGGCCGAGCTGAAGGACAACATCAACTCCATGGTGGAGTCGCTGCGCGAGACCACCCGGATGAACCAGGAGCAGGACTGGCTCAAGACCAACCTGGCCCGGATCTCCGGCCTCATGCAGGGCCACCGGGACCTGGAGGTCGTCGCAGGGCTGGTGATGGACGAGCTGGCGCCGCTCGTCTCCGCCCAGCTCGGCACGTTCCTGCTGGTCGAGGACGGCGCCGGGGAGCCCACCCTGCGGGTGGTCGGCGGGTACGGTCACCGCGCCTCCGGCCGCCGCTTCACCCTCGGCGACTCCCTCGTCGGGCAGGCCGCCGCGAGCCGGCGGGCCATCGTGGTCGACGCCGTGCCGGCCGACTACGTCACCGTCTCCTCCAGCCTCGGCGCGGCGGTGCCCCGGCACCTGGTGGTGCTGCCGATCCCGTTCGAGGACCAGGTGCTCGGGGTGATCGAGCTGGCCAGCATGAGCCGGTTCACCGAGACGCACCGCAACTTCCTCGACCAGTTGATGGAGACCATCGGCGTCAACGTCAACACCATCGTCGCCAACGCCCGCACCGACGTGCTGCTCACCGAGTCCCAGCGGCTCGCCGCCGAGCTGCGGGCCCGCTCCGAGGAGTTGCAGGCCCGCTCCGAGGAACTCCAGCGCTCCAACGCCGAACTGGAGGACAAGGCGGCGCTGCTGGCCCGGCAGAACCACGACATCGAGACCAAGAACTCGGAGATCGAGCAGGCCCGCCAGGAGCTGGAGGCCCGCGCCCAGCAGCTCGCGCTGGCCTCGAAGTACAAGTCGGAGTTCCTGGCCAACATGAGCCACGAGCTGCGTACGCCGCTGAACTCGCTGCTCATCCTGGCGCAGCTGCTGGCGCAGAACCCCAACCGCAACCTCACCGCCAAGCAGGTCGAGTACGCCACCGTCATCCACTCCGCCGGCACCGACCTGCTCCAGCTGATCAACGACATCCTCGACCTGTCCAAGGTCGAGGCGGGGAAGATGGACGTCAACCCGGAGACGTTCGCGCTGAGCGAGCTGCGCGACTACGTCGACGCGACGTTCCGGCCGCTGACCACGCCGCGTGGCCTGGAGCTGGACATCAGCACCGGCCCGGACGTGCCGCAGTGGCTGCACACCGACGAGCAGCGGCTGCGGCAGGTGCTGCGCAACCTCGTCTCCAACGCGGTCAAGTTCACCGAGCAGGGCCGGGTGCAGCTGCGCATCGAGCGGGCCCGCCCCGACGAACTGCCCGAGGGGTTCACCCCGGGGGAGACCGTGCTGGCGTTCCGGGTCGTCGACACCGGCATCGGCATCGCCGAGCAGCACCTCACCGCCATCTTCGACGCCTTCCAGCAGGCCGACGGCACCACCAGCCGCCGCTACGGCGGCACGGGGCTGGGCCTGTCCATCAGCCGGGAGATCGCCCACCTGCTCGGCGGCCGGATCACCGCCCGCAGCGTCCTCGGCCGGGGCAGCACCTTCACCCTCTACCTGCCGGCCACGCTCACCGGCCCGGTCGCCCCCGGGTCCCCGCCCGCGTCCCCCGCCCCGCCAGTCGCCGCGTCCTCCGCCGCGTCCCTCGCCGCCCTCGCCGGCCGCGCGGGGCTCGACCTGGCGGCGGGGCCGCACCCGGTCGCCGCGCCGGCCGGGGAGCCGCCGGCCGGGCCGCGGCGGGTCCTGGTCCTCGAACACCACGACAAGGGGCTGCTGACCATGCTGGTCCACGGCGTGACGGCCGGGCTGGCCGGTCCGCCGGTCGAGGTCGCCACCGCGCTGGACGCCCCCGCTGCGCTGGAGGCCGTGGCGCAGCACCGGCACCAGTGCCTGGTCGTCCACCTCGACCTGCCGGACGACAGCGGGGCGGTGCTCCTGCGGGCGCTGCACGACGCCCCCGCGCACCGGGGCGTGCCCGTGCTGGCGTACCACGCGCGCCCGCTGGCGGCCGGCCAGGAGGCGCTGCTGCGGGCGGTGGCCGGCGACCGTCCCCTGGAGATCCTCGGCAGCCTGGACGACCTGCGGGAGCGGATCGTCCTGCACCTGTCGGCGGACGCCGCCGGCCACGTGGTGCCCCTCGCCCGGCCCCTGCCTCCGGCCGCCGCACCCGGGGAGGGCTTCGGCGTCGGCCTCGCCGGCCGCAAGGTGCTGGTGGTCGACGACGACGCCCGCAACGTCTTCGCCCTGACCAACATCCTGGAACTGCACGGCCTCGACGTGGTCTACGCCGAGAACGGCCGCAAGGGCATCGAGACGCTGATGCGCCACGACGACATCGACCTCGTGCTGATGGACGTGATGATGCCCGAGATGGACGGGTACGCCGCCACCGCCGCGATCCGCGCCATGCCGCGCTACGCGGACCTGCCGATCATCGCCGTCACCGCCAAGGCGATGCGCGGCGACCGGGAGAAGAGCATCACCTCCGGTGCCAGCGACTACGTCACCAAGCCGGTGGACGCCGAGGACCTGCTGCACTGCATCCACCGCTGGCTCGACGGCTGACCACGCCCGGTGCTCCCGCCGCCGGGGGACGCCTGGCCGGGGGGCGCCGGGCAGTCGCCAGGCATGGCGAGAGCCCGTCCGGCGGGGCGCTGGGCCGGCGGTGGGTCGCGCGTGCGGGGTTGCGCGCCGGTTCGCCGACATGGCGGCATCCGGGCGCCGGGATACCGCCACCTCGCCGACATCCGCGCGATGCGACCCGGCCAACCCGTCGTACCTCACCGTCGCCCAGTTCGCCGCGCTCCGCGACCACCTTCCGCCCCACTGACTCTCCCGCCCGGTCAGTCGGAAACCGGACGCGCGACGAAGATGCAGCGCGGTGACGGCGTGGCTACCATGTGTCGACGCCTTCCGAGCAGAGAGGTCGGCCCGCGTGCGTTGTCCCGCTGTCCGCTCCGTCCCGGCCGTGGTGGCCGTGGCGTCGCGGCGTGCCGGGGTCCCGCCGAACCCGGGGGCGGCCCGACTGTGGCGGCGGGCCGGGCTGCTGCTGGCGGCGGTGGGCGCGGGCGTCGTCACGGCGGTCCTGTTCTCCGGCCCCGCGGCGGCAGACGAGGGCCCGGGGTCACCCCGCCACGCCGACCCGTCCGTCGGCGCTCTCGCCCCCGGCGACACCGACCGGGTGGGCCTCGCGTCGCGCGACGGGCCGCGTCCCGGTTCGTCCCTGCGGGATCCCGCGCGGCCCGACCGGGAGCGTCCCGGCCCGCTCCGGGGGGTGCTCCGGCCCCCGCCGACCCCGGTCCCGTCCACCCCCGGCCCGTCGAAGCCCGCCCCGGCCGATCCCGAGCCGTCCGCGCCGTCCGAGCCGGGTGCGCCCTCCGAGCCGGGTGAGCCGGGCAGACCGTCCGAGCCGGGTGCGCCCTCCGAGCCGGGTGCGCCGAGCAGGCCGTCCGAGCCGGGTGCGCCATCCGCGCCGTCCGGGGCTGTGCCACCCGGTCCGGCCGAGCCCGGTCCGGCCGAGCCCGGTCCGGCCGAGCCCGGGCCGGCGGCGGATCGGCCCGACGCCGTCGACCCCGTCCCCGGAGGCCCGGCTGGTCCGGGCACGTCGCCCGGCGGGGTGGCGGTCACGCCGGGCGGACCGGCCGCGCCGGACGCCGCACCACAGCACCCCGCCGTCCCGCCCGCCGGCTCGCTTCCCGCGCTGCCGTCCGGGGAGCCGGGGCGGGGCGGGGACGGGCGGCTCGCGCACTGCCTGCCGCACGTCGTCGGCGACCTGACGAGCTCCCTCGGCGCCCTGCTCGCCTCGACCCTCTCCGGGGTCAACCAGCATCTCGTGGCCCCGATCCTGGGCCTGGTGGGCAACCTGCTCTCGCCGGTGCTGCCGGTGCTTCCCCTGGTCCCGTCCGATCCCGCCGACCCGACGGGGTCGGCGCCGCCGCGCGCGGGGCCGACACCCGGGGACGGGCCGGTCGACCCGGTGGACGCCCCGGCGGTGGTACCCGGTGGTGAAGCGCCGTCCGCGTTCCCGCCCGTGCGGTCCGCCGTCGCGGCCGAGGCCCCGATCGGGACGTTCCTGGCCGCGTGGCCGGCCGTCCCCGCCGGTGCGTCGTCGGATTCGTCGTCCGGGTCCGTCCGGGCGGCGGCGGGGCCGACGTCGGCGGGTGGCCCGAGCCGACCCGTGTCGCCCACGGACGACCGCGCCGACGACCCGCGCACCGGGTCCGGGCCCACGCCCGCAGCGGCCGAGGCCCCGCGCTCGCCCGTGAGCGCGGTCGGCCGGCACCGCACCACCCTCCCGCCGGCCTCGGCCCACGGCCGGGCTCCGGGAGTCGCCGCCCGTCCCGGCTGAGTTCTCGGCAGGGCCCGTCCCGCGGTCGCCGGCTCTGTGCCGTGCCGCACCGCCGACGTGGCCGTACGGGGCCTGTGGGCGTCCACCAGGGACCGCCGCGGGCCGACGCTGCCCGTTCCGCGCACACCGACCCCGCCCCGCCCGCCCCGAGCCGGCGTGGCCGGGCCGGCGTGCCGCGTACCCGAGATCGGAGATCCGTGGTGATCCACGTCGTCGTGGCCGAGGACATGGGACTGCTGCGCAGCGCGCTGTGCGCCGCGCTGGCGAGCGAGGAGGACATCGAGGTGATCGCCGACGCCGCCGACGTCGGCGACCTGTGGGCGGTGCTGCGCCGGGAACGTCCCGACGTGCTGGTGCTGGACCTGAAGCCGGAGCTGCCCGAGTCGGCGGAGGTGGTGGCCAAGGTGGTCGCCGAGGCGCCGGGGACGGCCGTGCTGGCGATGAGCCACCGGTGGAGCCCACCGCTGGTGGAGGCGGCCCTGGCGGCCGGGGCGCGCGGGCTGGTCAGCAAGGACGTCGCGCTGCCGGAACTGGTCCGCGCCGTCCGCACGACCGCCGCCGGGGAACGGGTGATCGACCCGTCCGCCGCGGTCGCGGTGCTCAGCCCACCGGTCAACCCGCTCACCCGGCGGGAGCGGGAGGTGCTGCGGGAGGCGGCCGAGGGCGTACCGCTCAAGGAGATCGCCCGCCGGCTCTTCCTGGCCCACGGGACGGTGCGCAACCACCTGTCGGCCATCCTGCACAAGACGGGTGCCCGCAACCGGATGGAGGCGGTCCGCCTGGCGCAACGGGAGGGATGGTTGTAGACGTGCCGAACGGGGTACCGACGAAGCGATCCGGTACCCCGTTCGCTCGTCGAGCGATGCATAGTGATTCGTGTTTGAATTTTCACGATCTGTGATGCGCCGAGACGCCTGGGAGAGGTCCAACGTGATCCGTACCCTGCTCGCCCTGGACGGTGCCCTGGTCCGGGGCGCGTTGTCGCTCGTCCTCGCAGCCGAGGAGGACATCCACGTGGTGGGGGAGGTGGGCCGCGGCGACGCGGTCGACCAGGCCGTCCGTGCCGGCCGGCCGGACGTCGCCGTGGTGGATTTCGATCTGATCAACGAGGGCCGGGCGATGGTGGACCCGGCGACGGCACAGCCGTGTCCGCTGCTGGTGCTCGCCGATCCGCGCCGCGCCCGGGGCCTGCACGGGGTGTTCGCCCCGGGGCGCACCGTCGGCATCCTCGCCAGCGACGTGGCGCCGCAGCGGGTGGTCGACGGGGTCCGTCGCCTCGCCCGCCGGGAGTCGGTGGTCGACGCCGAACTCGTCATGGCGGCGCTCGCCGCCGACTGCCCGCTGACCGCCCGCGAGACCGAGGTGCTGCGGCTGACCGCCGCCGGCGCACCGGTCGCCGAGGTGGCGGGGTCGTTGCGGCTGTCCTGCGGCACCGTCCGCAACCACCTCGGGCGGATCGCCCGCAAGACCGGGGCCCGCACCCGGATCGAGGCGGTCCGGTTCGCCCGCGAGTCCGGCTGGATCTGAGGCACGCCGCCGGCCGGCCGGCGGCGGCCCGGGGCGGTCAGCTCCGGGCGGCGGCGGCCGGCCGGTCGTCCCAGTGGCCGACGAGCTCCCGGTACGTCGCCGACCGGGCCAGCAGCTCCTCGTGGGTGCCGATCACCGGCCGCGCCCCGTCGAGCACCAGCACCCGGCGGGCCCGGACGGCCGAGCTGATCCGGTGGGCGATCACCACCAGCGTGCCGGGTCGCCGGGCGAAGGCCTCCTCGACCCGCGCCTCGGTCGGCGGGTCCAGGTGGCAGGTCGCCTCGTCGAGGAGCACCAGCGGGGCGGGGGAGAGGTACGCCCGCACCGCGGCGATCAGCTGCCGTTCGCCGGCCGAGAGCGCCGCCGGCGTCACCTCCCCGGCCAGCCCGCCGAGCCGGGCGGCGAGCGGGCCCGCGCCGAGGGCGTCCAGGGCCGCCGCGACCGTGGCGTCGTCGGCGTCGGGCCGCAGGTAGCGCAGGTTGTCGGCGAGCGATCCCGTGAAGACGTACGCCTCCTGGGGCACCAGCACCCGCAGCCGGGCCTGTGCCTCCGGCGGGGCGTCGGCGACCGGGACCCCGCCGAGGCGGACGGTGCCGGCCTGCGGCGCGAGCAGCCCGGACAGCAGCGCGGCCAGGGTGGACTTGCCCGCCCCGCTGGGCCCCACCACGGCGAGGTGCTCCCCGGCGGCCAGCGTCACGCCTGCGTCGTCGAGCACCGGCCGCGCCGCGACGCCGTACCGGAAGGTCAGCCCCCGGGCGCAGACGGCGGGCGTCCCGGCGTCGGGCGGGACGGGCGCGGCGTCGGGCCGCCCCACGGGCGGCTCGCCCGCCTCGTCGGGGCAGGTCCGCAGGATGCGGTCGAGGGTGACCACGTAGCGCAGGCCGCCACCCCCGACGCCCTGCACCAGCGCGTGCAGGGCGGGCTGGAGGCCGGTGGAGACGTACACCAGGGCCCCGAGCACCGCCCCGGCGGTGAGGCCCCGGTCGACGAGCCAGGGCGCGGCGAGCAGCAGCACCGCCAGCGGCAGCCAGCCGCCGAGGCCGAGGCTGAGGCTGCGCACGGCGGCCATCCGGGCCAGCGTCCGCTCGGCGGCGGCCTGGTCGGTCACCCGCGCGCCCACGTCGGCGACGACCCGCCCGGCCGCGCCGCAGGCCCGTACGTCCCGGTGCCCGGCCAGCGCGGCGGAGGCGGCCCGGCCCAGCTCCTCCCCGGCGCGCACGTACCGGCGCTGCTGCCCCGCCATGGCCGGGAGCGCGGCGAGGAACACGACCACCCCCGCGACGAGGGGCGCGGCCACCAGCGCCGCGACCACCGGGTCGAGGGCGAGCAGCCCGATCAGGGCCGCGCCGGCGGCGAATAGGAACCCCCGGGTCACCATGAGCAGGCCGGCGAAGGTGTCGCGGACCAGCTCCACCTGGTGGGTGAGCCGGGCCGCGGCGGCGCTGTCCGGGCGACCGCCGGGCCGGGTCGCGTCGTGCAGGGCGGCCCGGACCACCCGGGCGGCGAGGTCGTCGCGGAACGGTTCGACCACCGCGCCGAGGCTGCGGTACGTCCGGCCGGTCGCCACCGCCCCGACGAGCGTCGCCGCGCCCAGCGCCGCCAGCCAGCCGAGCCCCGCGCCGAGCCGACCGGCCAGGAAGCCCTCGTCGACGGCCCGCGCCACCAGGGCGCCCGACAGCAGCGCCGGCAGCGCCTCCACGGCCGACCAGCCGGCCAGCCGCGCCACGGCCGCGCGCCGCGCGCGCAGCGCCGCCCACGTCGCCCGTCCCACCCCGGACGTGCCCCCGGCGGCGCGGCCCCGCGCGCTCACCCGGCCTCCCCGTCCGCGCGGAAGACCGCCCGGTAGGCCGGGTCCGCCCAGAGCCGGGCGTGCGGGGCGACGGCGCGCAGCCGGCCGCCGTCGAGCCACGCCACCAGGTCGGCCGCCGCCGCCGTGGCGGCCCGGTGGGTGACCACGAGGCGGGTACGCCCGCCCGGCCGTCCCGTCACCGCCCGGGAGATCCGGTGCTCGGTGACGGTGTCCAGGCTGGACGTGGCGTCGTCGAGGATCAGCAGCCGCCGTGCACCGGCGAACGCCCGGGCCAGCCCGAGGCGCTGCGCCTCGCCGCCGGAGAACGGCGCGTCGGCCAGCGGGGTGCGGAATCCCTGCGGCAGCCGGGCGACGACGTCGTCCACGGCCGCCGCCTCGGCGGCCCGCCGCACGGCGACCGTCGCGGGGGAGCCGTCGGCCGGGGGCGCGGCCTGCTGCGGGGGCAGCGCGAGGCCGACCGCGTCGTGCACGGTCGCGCCGACCAGGGCGGGGCGGTCGAAGGCGTACCCGACGGCGCGGCGCAGTTCGGCCGGGTCGAGCCGGGGCAGCGGCACCCCGTCGAGCCGCACCTGACCGGCGTCGGGGTCGTGCAGCCGGCCGGCGACGGCGGCGAGGGTGGACTTGCCGGCACCGGAGGGGCCGACCACCGCCACCGTCGCGCCGGCCGGCACGTCCAGGTCGACGCCGTCGAGGACGGGGCGGCCGTCGTCGCCGTGCACGGTCACGCCGTGCAGCCGCAGCGCCCCCGCGCCCGGCGGCAGCGGGGCGTCGCCGTCGGCCGGTGCCGGCAGGGCCAGCAGCTCGCCGACCCGGGCGGCACCGGAGCGGCTGCGCACGAGCCGGTTCAGGGTGGCCAGCACCGCACCCAGCCCGGCCCCGGTCGCCGCGTAGCGGACCGCCGAGACGAGCTGCCCGGGGGTGAGCCAGCCGGCCGTCAGGGCGTACCCGCCGACGGCGACCACGGCCAGTTGCAGCAGCGGCGCCACGGCGGCCGTGCGGGCGCTGGCCCGGGCCAGCAGCTCCCAGCCGCGCCGGCCGTGCCCGCCCAGCTCCGGCAGGGCCGCGAGCACCCGCGCCTGCTCCCGCCGCCGGGTCCCGGCGGCGGCGATGGTCCGCGCGCCCGCGAGCGACTCCAGCAGCCGGCCGGCGATCCGGTTCAGGGCCTTCTGGTAGCCGGCGGTGGCCGCCGACGCGTCGGTGACGAACGCGCGCATCAGGCCACCGAGCAGCAGGAGGCCGGCGAGCAGGGTGACCCCCAGCGCCGGCTCGATCAGGGTGAGCGCGACGACGCTGCCCAGCGGGGGCAGCAGCGCGATCGCGCCCAGCACGACGGTGTTGCCGGCCTGACCGGCGTCGGCGGCCTGCCCGACCAGCCGGCCCACCAGGTCGCCGACCGGATACCGGCGGGCGGCGCGCACGTCGAGGGCGAACAGGTGCCGCAGAAGCCGGCCGCGCAGCCGGGCGGTGGCGCGGGCGGCACCGTAGCCGGCGGCCAGGTCGCCGAGGGTGTCGGTGGTGACGAGCACGGCGACCAGGGCACAGACGGCCACCGGCCACCAGCGGCTGCCGCCGGTCAGGGCGGCGTCGACGGCGAGCCCGAGCGCCGCCGGCAGCAGCAGCTCGGCGACGGCACCGGTCAGGGTGACCGCGCCCAGCGCCCAGGCCCAGCCCCCGGCGTCGCGGGCGGCCTGGCGGAACGGCCCGTCGCCCCTGCGCATCGGCGCCTCCCCGCGAAACGGCGGGCGGCCCCGGGTGGACACGTCTGTCCACCCGGGGCGCCGCGGAACGGTCTGGGTCAGTTGCAGGTGGTGACGGAGAGGCCGCTGTCGCCGCAGAGCAGCAGGCTCGCGCTGGAGCCGCCGCCGGTGCGGTCGGCCGGGGCCATCTCGAGGCCCTGCAGGTCGAGGAGCGCCATGTCGATCAGTCCTTTCGGGGGGTGGTGCGGTGGATGGGGTCAGTTGCAGGTGGTGACGGAGAGGCCGCTGTCGCCGCAGAGCAGCAGGCTCGCCCTGGAGTCGCCGCTGGTGCGGTCGGCCGGGGCCATCTCGAGGCCCTGGAGGTCCAGGAGTGCCATGTCGAATCACCTCCTCCCGTCGGTTGGCGGGTCGTGGTCGCCCCCGCCGCTGCGGGGGAGTTCGGGCGCGCCGGCCAGCGGCGCGAGGAAGGGCAGGGTCGCCGGCTCGTCGTGCCGCGCGCAGGCCAGCGCGAGCAGCACCCCGGCGGCGCCGGTGCCCAGGTCCATGGAGAGGCGCAGCAGCTGCTCGCCGGGGAAGGCGGTCCCGCCGCCGTACGGCAGGGCGTGCCAGCCGAGCCGGCGCAGCTGCGCGTCCAGCTCCCGGCGGCTGTCCGCGTCGGGCAGCGTCGCCAGGTACGCGATGATCCCGGCCCGCCCGGCGAAGAGGCCGGACTGGGCGTAGAACGGGGACCGGGCGGCCCGGCGTGCCCCGGCGCTGGCCTCGGCGAAGCGCTCGTCGGCGCGGTGGCGCAGGTACTGGTCGAGCACCAGGCCGATGCCGACGCCGCCCTGCCCGAGGTACGGCATGGTGCGCCAGCCCTCGTTGACCTCCAGCGCCCCGTTCGGGCGGAGCACGCACCGGCGCAGGTCCTGCCGCAGCGCGGTGGCGGCGTGCTCCAGCAGCGCCGGGTCGCCGGTCAGCTCGTGCATCCGCACCAGCAGCAGCGCCGCCCCGGTGCGCCCGCGCAGCAGCCCCGCGTACGGGTGCCGGCCGCCGCTGATGTCCGGGCCGGGGTCGTCGCCGAGCCGGTCGAGCACGGCGGCGGTGATCTCGTCGGCGGCGTCGCGCAGCGCGGTCTCCCCGGTGCGTCCGGCCAGCTCGGCGAGGTTCAGGGCGATGCCGGACAGCCCGTTGGCCAGGCTCAGGTCCAGCTCGGCCCACGGCTGGCGCAGGCAGACGTCGAGGACGTCGAGGGCGTCGGCACGCCGGCCCAGGTGTTCCAGCGCGTAGGCCACCCCGTGCAGGCCGTCGTAGAAGCCGATCCGGGTGCCCGACGCCGGGGCGGTGGCCCGCCGCACGAGCCACTGTTCGTGCTCGGGGAACCGGCCCGCGCCGCTGACGGCGAGGGCGTGCAGCACCCCGGCCGCGCCGTGGGCCAGGTTGAGCCCGCCGCTGCGGAACTGCTCGATGTCGCCGGGGAAGAGCCGGTCGTCGCGCTGTGGCGTGGCGCTGGCGAGGATCGCGGTGGTGATCCGCCGGCGCGTGCCGGGCCAGTCGCCGGTCACGTCGATGGTGTCGCCGCCCTCCGTCTGGTCGCGGCCGGTGGCGGTGTCCCCGTCGCCGCCGGTGTCCTCCCGTCGGGCGGTGCCGGTGATCTCGGCGACCGCCTCGGCCAGCCACTCGCGGGGCACCGGGAAGTTCTCGGCGACGACGTCGGCGAGGCGGGCGGCCTTGCCCGGGGCGAGCCGGACGAGCTGGGTCAGCGGGAGGAACAGCGCCAGGCGCAGGCAGGCCAGCGCGTACCGGTCGACGGCGGGGCCGGTCCGGTCGTTCGGCGCGGCGAACCCCTGGTTGCGCAGGCCGGGGCGGCGGTGCCCCTCGATCGGGGCGGTGACCTCGAAGTCGACCAAAGCCACCCGGTCGTCGGGGCGGACCATGATGTTGAACAGGTGCAGGTCGCCGTAGACGAGGCCGCGCTCGTGGATCGCGGCGACGATCGCCTCGACCTGCGTCAGGACGTCGCGCGCCCAGCGGGCGTACTCGGCCCGGTCGGTGGCGGTGGCGTCGGCGTCGATCAGCGGGTACTTCTCGACGACCACCTTGTTCAGCGACCGGCCCTCGACGAACTCCAGGGCCAGGAACCGGTGGTCGCCGATGGCGAACTCGTCGTGCACGGCGGGCACCTGGGGCAGGTCGGCGAGCCGGCGCAGCGCGGCGGCCTCCCGGGCGAGCCGGGCCACCGCGTCGTTGCCGTCGGCGTCGAGGCCGGCGTGCGGGCGGGCCTCCTTGAGCACCACCTTGGCGTCGGTGCGCAGGTCCCGGCCCACGTACAGGCCGCCGCCGTTGGAGAAGTGGATGACCTTCTCGATCTTGTACGGCACCTCGGTGGTGCTGGTGGCGTTGCGGGCGGCCAGGTGCGGGGCCAGGAAGTCCGGCAGCGGCACCCAGTCGGGCAGGTGGAACACCGGGTCGCGGCGGTCGGGCACGAGCGTGCCGGAGGCGTCGGCGATCGCGGGGACGACCTGGCCGTCGGGGGAGAGGCAGTAGCGGCGGGCGAATCCGCCGTAGCGCACGTGCACCGGCCCGGCGCCGTAGCGCAGGTCGCTGAGGATGTACGGCCCGGCCTCACCGGCGAGCAGCGCGTCGAGCTCCTTGCAGGCCAGTTCCAGCTCGGCGGTGTCGTGCGGGTAGATGGTGACGAACTTGCCGCTGGCCGACCGCGAGGCGTACTTCGAATTGCGCAGCAGCAGGGTGCGCGGCCCGCGCAGGAACTTGAACGACAGCCCGCGCGGCACGCAGTAGTCCCACACCGCGTCGAGCACCCGCTCGGCGTTGTCGAGGGTCGCCGACACGTGGATCTTCCAGCCCTGCTGGGGCAGCGAGCCGCCCTCCGGGGCGTGGATCAGCCAGTCGTCGAGCGACTCGCGACGCCAGCCGGCCGGCACGTCCCGCTCGGTGGCGGCGAACGCCGGCTGCGCGACCGCGCTGCCCAGCGAGTCGTAGAAGAGCCGGTCCGCGGCGCAGTAGTTGTCGTAGCGCTCGTCCACCGTGGCCCCCTCCGCGATCTCGGCCGGTTCCGTTGCCCGGCGACGGATATGAGTCTCGTGGACCGGACCCGCCCGCTCCCAGTGCAGTAAGTCATGACCATGGATGCGGGCCGCACGGTCCGCGATGACAAAAGTCACCGGCGACCCGTGCCGCCTCGAAAGAAAGAACCGGCCGACGCCGCGGGGGCGTCGGCCGGTTCCGGGAAACCGCGGGCCGGTCAGTCGGTGGCGTGCCGCTGCGCCCGGTAGCGGGCGATCAGGGCGCGGGTCGACGAGTCCAGCCCGGACAGGTCGGCGTCGCCGCCGGTGAGCAGCGGCGCGAGCTGGTTGGCCATCACCTTGCCCAGCTCCACCCCCCACTGGTCGAACGGGTTGATGTCCCAGATCGCGCCCTCGGTGAACACGATGTGCTCGTAGAGCGCGATGAGCTGGCCGAGCACCGCCGGGGTCAGCTCGGCGGCGACGATCGAGGTGGTCGGGTGGTTGCCCGGCATCACCTTGTGCTCCGCCAGCTCCGCCGGGGTGCCCTCGGCCTCCACCTGCTCCCGGGTGCGCCCGAACGCCAGCGCGGCGGTCTGCGCGAAGAAGTTCGACATGAACAGGTCGTGCATGTCGCCCAGGTCGTGCCGGGGCCGGCTGAACCCGATGAAGTCCGCCGGCACCAGCCGGGTCCCCTGGTGGATGAGCTGGTAGAAGGCGTGCTGACCGTTGGTGCCGGGCTCGCCCCAGAAGATCTCCCCGGTGTCGTACGACACGCGCGTGCCGTCCAGCGTCACCGACTTGCCGTTGCTCTCCATCGTCAGCTGCTGCAGGTACGCCGGGAACCGGTGCAGGTACTGCGAGTACGGCAGCACGGCGTGGGTCTGCGCGCCCAGGAAGTTGGTGTACCACACGTTGAGCAGCCCGAGCAGCGCCGGCACGTTGCGCTCCACCGGCGTGGTGCGGAAGTGCTCGTCGACGGCGTGGTAGCCGGCCAGCAGCTCCCGGAACCGCGCCGGCCCCACCGCCAGCATCACGGACAGCCCGACGGCCGAGGGCAGCGAGTAGCGCCCGCCCACCCAGTCCCAGAAGCCGAACATGTTCGCCGGGTCGATGCCGAAGTCGCGTACCCGCTGCTCGTTGGTGCTGACCGCGACGAAGTGCCGGGCCACCGCCGAGGCGTCGCCGCCCAGGCCGGCGAGCAGCCAGTCGCGGGCCTGCCGCGCGTTGGCCAGGGTCTCCTGGGTGGAGAACGTCTTCGACACCACCACGAACAGGGTGCTCGCCGGGTCCAGGTCGGCCGTCGCCTCGGCGATGTCGGTCGGGTCGATGTTGGAGACGAACCGGCAGGTGATCCCCGCGTCCCGGTACGCCTTCAGCGCCTCGTACGCCATCACCGGCCCGAGGTCGGAACCGCCGATGCCGATGTTGACCACCGTGCGGATCCGCTCACCGGTGTGCCCGACCCACTCGCCGGAGCGGACCCGGTCGGCGAACGCCGCCATCCGGTCCAGCACCGCGTGCACGTCGGCCACCACGTCGCGGCCGTCCACGGTCAGCGCCGCGCCCGCCGGGGCGCGCAGCGCGGTGTGCAGCACCGCCCGGTCCTCCGTGGTGTTGATGTGCTCCCCGGCGAACATGGCCGCGATCCGGTCGGTCAGCCGGGCCCGCCGCGCCAGGGCGGCGAGCAGGGTCAACGTCTCGTCGGTCACCAGGTTCTTGCTGTAGTCGACGTGCAGGTCCGCCAGCTCGCCGGCCAACCGCTCACCGCGGTCCGGGTCGGCGGCGAACAGGTCGCGCAGGTGCGCGTCCCGCAGCTTCTCCGCGTGCGCCGCCAGCGCCCGCCACTCGTCGGTGGTGGTGATCTCCTCGGCCATTCCGGCTCTCCTCCCGCACCTGCTCACAACCGTTGCGCGGCCGTAACCGTACTGCGTGCGCCCGGCCGCCCGGGCCAGCCTGCCACCAGCCGGGACGTGTCGCACCCCCGGCGCGCGCATCGCCGCCGCCCGTCCGGCCCGGCGGCGAACCTGTCGTACCCCGGGGGCATGATCTTTCCCAGGACGGGCGCTGCGGGGCCCGGTTCCGGTGGGCCACCGTGCTCCGCCATCCCCCTGTCGTCGTGCGCCGGCCCACGGCCGGCGCCCCAGTCGGCGCGCCCGCGGGCGCACCGGTTACGGAGGTCGCAGTGCCCCAGACGCAGCACGCACCGTGGGAGCGGCGCAGCCTCGCGCCGGTGCTGCCCGCGGTGCGTCCCCGCAAGCTGGCGAAGGTCCCCTTCGTCGAGCTGGCGGACGGCCGGTTGCAGGGGGTGGTGTCCAGCGGCTCCGACATCGAGCGGGTCTACGTCTCCTCGATCGCCGCCGGCAGCCACGCCTTCCACTGCTCCACCAACAACAACCGGCCCTGCGGCGGCCTGCGCGGCGCGCCCTGCAAGCACCTGCACGCCCTGCTCGACGAGGCCGTCCTGCAGTACGGCGTCGCCCGCGTCAGCCGCTACCTGCGCATCGACGCGCCCGACGGGGCACAGACCGGCGGCGACCTGCTCCGGGGGATCGACGGCCACCACGAGCCCACCCCGGCGGCGGTCGTGTTCAGCCGGTTCCTGCGCCACCTGGCCTACCTGGAGCTGCCGGTGGCCGACGGGCCGCTGCCCGAGCTGCACTGGTTCCCGGCGACCGGGGCGGGCCGCTGATGCGCGGGGCCCAGCTCACCGCGCTGGTCGACGCCGCGCCGGCCGGCGTCGACGCGGCCCTCGACGTGGTCGCCGGCCTCGACGACGCCCTGGTCGCCGGCCTGGCCCGCCCCGGCGAGGCGCAGCTCGCCGGGCTCGGCGACGTCGCCACCGCCCTGGCGGTCACCCCGCTGGGCGGCCGGGTCGCCGAGGCGGTCGCGCAGGTCACCGCCGGGGCGCCCGCCGCCGAGCACCTCGCCGCCCTGGCCGGGGCCCGCGCCGCCCTGCTCGGCGCGGCCCACGACGCCCTGCTCGCCGCCGCCGACGCCGCGCTCGGCCGGGAGCGCGCCGCGCTGCCCGCCCCGGCGGCCGCGCCGCTGCCGGACGGGGCCGCCGCCCCGCTGGCCGCCGCCCGCTCCTGGCTGACCGAGCTGGCCATCACCGGCTGGCGCGGGGTCGGCCACGACCTGGCCGCGGCCGGGGGCCGGCCGGTCGAGGCGACCCTCGCCGTCGCACCGCTGCGCCGCCTCGCCGTGCTCCTCGACGGCCTGGCCGGCGAGCTGGCCGCGTCCTGCCCGGTGGCCACCATGCCGGCGGTGCCGGCCCGGCGCTGGGCCGACCTGTGGGCCCGCGCCGTGCTGCTCGCCCAGGACACCGCCGGCGTGGCCGACCCGGCCGCCGCCGAGCGGGTCTCCGGCCGGCTGCTGGTGCTCGGCGTCGACGTGCACGAGCACGCCACCGCCGTCCAGGTGCAGGTGCACGGCGTCCTCGAACCGTCCGGCGGCGCCCCGGCGCGGCTGGTCCGCACCGCCGTCGCCGCGACGAAGGCCGACACGATCGTCGGCCCGGCGCTGTGGCGGCTGCTCGCCGACCACCCCGTCCTGCTGGCCGCGCTGGCCGAGCGCCGGGCCCTGGAGGTGACTGACCTGCCGCTGGCCGGCGGCGACCTGTGGTGGCGCGACGGGCAGGCCCGCGCCGGCGAGCCCGCCGACCCGTTCGCCACCGCCCGGGTGCTGCTGCCCGCCGCGCTGGCCGCGCCGACGCCGCCGCTGGACCGGCACCCCGTTGCGGTCGCCGAGCCGGTGCTGCTGGAGGGCTACGCGGTCGACACCGCCGGCGACGACGTCCGGTTCACCATCGACGGGGCGAGCGTCGCGGTCGACGTCGACCGGCTGCCGACCTGCGGCCCGCTCACCCCCGCCCTGGTCGCCGCCTCGACGGCCTGCCTGGGCCTGCTGCGCTGGGACGCCGGCCGGTGGACGGTGCAGCCGCTGGCCGTGCAGAGCACCGTCAAGCGGGCCGCCGTCGCCGCGCACACCGGCGACTGGGCGCAGGGCCCCACCGACGCGAAGGTCGCCAAGGCCGAGGCGAAGGCCGGCGACTCCGTCGCCGTGCTGCGGGAACGCGCGGGACGGCTGCTGCGCCGATGACCACGACCCCCGACACCCCGCAGGGCACGCCCGCTCCCGGGCCCGGCGACGCCGCGGCGGGCCTGCCCGCTTCCGGGCCGGGCGACGCCGCGCGCCCGCCCGTGAACCCCGACGCCAACCGCCGGCAGGTGCTCTACTGGCGGCTGCTGGCCCGGCTCTTCGACCCCGAGGAGCAGCCGGCGCTGGAGGCGGCGAGCGTCGCCGTCGTCGACGACCTCGGCCTGCCGGCCGCGCTGCTGGACCCGTCGGTCTCCGTCGACACCGTCGTGCAGCGCTTCCCCGACCTGGCCGGCGAGCTGACCGGCCTGCTCACCCCGCCCGAGCCCTCGCCTGGTCCCGAGCCTGCGGCGGGTGAGGGGGCCGCCCCGCCCGCGGATGAGGCGGTGCCACCGGGCGACGGGCCCGCCCCGCCGGCCGGCGACGCGGAGGTGCGCCGGGCCGCGCTGGTGTCGAAGCTGCTGCTCAACGTGTTCGCCACCGGCGGCGGCAGCGTCAGCGCCACCCAGCTCGCCCGGTGGCAGTCCGACGCCGGCTGGTTCGAGCGGGCGCTCGGCTGCGAGCCCGGCGAACTGCGCCGGCAGGCCGGCAACGGGCGCGACGGCGGCGGCCTCGGCGGGGTGCTGGCCGGCCTGGAGGGCGACCTCGTGCGCCGGATGCACCTGCGCGAGGTCCTCGCCGACCCGAAGCTGGCCGCGAAGCTCACCCCGAGCATGTCGCTGATCGAGCAGCTGCTGCGCGACAAGTCGAACCTGTCCGGGGTGGCGCTGGCCAACGCCAAGGCGCTGATCCGCCGGTACGTCGACGAGGTCGCCGAGGTGCTGCGCACCCAGGTCGAACAGACCAGCGTCGGCACGATCGACCGGTCGGTGCCGCCGAAGCGGGTGTTCCGCAACCTCGACCTGGACCGCACGATCTGGAAGAACCTCACCAACTGGAGCCCGGAGGACCAGCGCCTCTACGTCGACCGGCTCTTCTACCGGCAGACCGCCCGGCGCACCACCCCGGCCCGGCTGATCGTGGTCGTCGACCAGTCCGGCTCGATGGTCGACTCGATGGTCAACTGCACGATCCTGGCGTCCATCTTCGCCGGCCTGCCCAAGGTCGACGTGCACCTCATCGCGTACGACACCCGGGCGCTGGACCTGACCCCGTGGGTGCACGACCCGTTCGAGGTGCTGCTGCGCACCAAGCTCGGCGGCGGCAACGACGGCCCGGTGGCGATGGCCATGGCCCGGCCGAAGATCACCGAGCCGCGCAACACCGTGCTCGTCTGGATCTCCGACTTCTACGAGTTCGACCGCTCCCAGCCGCTGTTCGACGGCATCGAGGCGGTGCACCGCTCCGGGGTGAAGTTCATCCCGGTCGGCTCGGTCAACAGCTCCGGCACCCAGATCGTCAACCCCTGGTTCCGGCAGCGCTTCAAGGACCTGGGCACCCCGGTCATCTCCGGCCACATCCGCAAGCTCGTCTTCGAGCTGAAGAACTTCCTCACCTAGGAGACCCCTGACATGTCCGAGATGTTGCGCGCCCCCGCCGAGGTCACGTTCGCCGAGGAGCTGGCCTGGCTGGAGTCGGTCGACACCGACCCGAAGCCGTTCTCGTGGCGGCTGAGCCCCCGGATGGTGCGGCTGTTCGTCCTCGGCTCCGAGCGGGCCGACGGCCTCGACCGGGAGGTCGCCCAGAAGTGGTTCGGCGACCGCAGCTTCGTCGAACGCGCCATCGTCACCCTCGCCTCCGACCGGGGCCTGCTGCTCATCGGCGACCCGGGCACCGGCAAGAGCTGGCTCGCCGAGCTGCTCGCCGCCGCGATCTGCGGCAACTCCACCCTCGTGGTGCAGGGCACCGCCGGCACCACCGAGGACCACATCAAATACTCGTGGAACGTCTCCATGGTCATCGCCAGGGGGCAGTCCCGCGAGTCGATGATCCCGTCGCCCATCATGACCGCGATGGAGCAGGGCGTCATCGGCCGCTTCGAGGAGCTGACCCGTTCCACCAGCGACGTGCAGGACGCCCTGATCTCCATCCTGTCCGAGAAGTACGTCGCCATCCCCGAGCTGGACGCCGACAACATCGTCTTCGCCAGGCCCGGCTTCTCGATCATCGCCACCGCCAACAGCCGCGACCGGGGCGTCAACGACCTCTCCTCGGCGCTGAAGCGGCGGTTCAACTTCGTCCGCATCCCCGTGGTGACCAACAAGCGCAGCGAGGCGGAGATCGTCCGGTTCCGCACCGAGGAACTGCTGCGCCGGCACCGCATCGAGCTGGACGTCCCGCCCACCCTGCTGGACATCCT
This sequence comes from Micromonospora haikouensis, assembly GCF_000876225.1. Lineage (NCBI taxonomy): Bacteria > Bacillati > Actinomycetota > Actinomycetes > Micromonosporales > Micromonosporaceae > Micromonospora > Micromonospora haikouensis. Next base: position 3,756,933 of record NZ_JXSX01000001.1, read on the forward strand.
GCTGCAGAGCTTCGCCGACCTGCGGGCCGCCGCCGCGTCGGCGACCAGCGACGACGAGAAGCTGGAGTCGGCGCTGTCCACCGCCGAGCAGATCGGCGTGCTGGAGGACGCCATCCTGCACAGCCAGTTCTTCGGCGACCGCACCCTGCGCGCCGAGACCCTCGCCGGCTCGCTGGTCGGCTCGCTGGCCCGGCGCAGCCCGGAGGACCTGGCGATCCTCAACAAATACCTGCACGGCGTGGTGGAGCCCCGGGCCAAGGCCGACGGCGGCCCGTGGGAGGGCTTCCTCGACGGCGGCCGCCAGGCGATCGCCACCCTGTCGTGACCGGCCCGACGACCACCCCGCCCGGCGCGGCCCCCGGGGTGCACCCGCCCGGCGTCGTCGCGCCGACCTCCGCCCGGGCACCCGGCGGCCCCGGCGCGTTCGACGCGCTGCGCGGACAGCTCACCGACGCCGCCGCGGCCTTCGCCGGCAGCCCCGGCGCGCTCGCCGAGATCCTCACCGGGATGATCGACGACGTCGACCGGGCGCTCGGCGAGCGGCTGGAGATCTTCCCGGTCTGCCACCACTCGCCGGCCTCCGCCCTGGCGATGGCGCGCCGGCTGCGCGCCAAACGACCGAAGGTGATCTACCTGGAGCTGTGCGAGGACCTGCAGCCCCTGCTGGGGGAGCTGCGCAACTGCCGCCTCCCGGTGGCCGTGCAGGCGTACGCGTCGAAGCTCGACGGGTTCCCCGCCGAGTGGGCCCCGCTCAGCGTCGTCGCCCCGATCACCGAGGCGTCGGCCGAATACCAGGCCATCGCGTACGCGCTGGAGACCCCCGGCGTGGAGCTGGTGCTGGTGGACCGCTCGGTCGACCACGTCTTCCAGTGGGCGCCCCGCGACCCGGCCGAGGGGCCGGCGGGCACCCCCGACGCCCCGGCCGCGGCCGAGGAGGAGGCCGCGCTGCACGGCGACGCCGTCGGCGTGGAGATCGGCGACCTGCGGCCCCGCTTCGCCGAGCTGGAGTCCTACCTGCTGCACCACGGCAAGGTCCGGCACTGGTCGGAGTGGTGGGACCAGTACGTCGAGCAGCCCCTCGTCGCCGCCGACCACGAGACGTACCGGCAGGTGATGGTCCTCATCGGCAGCCTGTTCCGGCGGCTGCGCCCGGCCGACGCCGACCGCCTCGACCGCGACGCCGACCGCGAGCGCTACATGTGGACCCGGATGCGGCAGCACCTCGCCGCCTCCGGCGTCGACCCGACCGACTGTCTCTACGTCTGCGGCGCGTTCCACGCCGCGAGCCCCGTCGAACAGTTCGGCACCGGGCCCGACGCCGCGCCGTACGAGATCAGCCCGCGCACCGCCACCCGCTGGCTGTACGGGCTGATCCCGTCCAGCCACTCCGCCATCGAGGCGCAGTTCGGGCTGGCGCCCGGCTCGGTCTCGATCGCGGCGGCCACCTGGGCCAAGGCGGTGTCCCGTTCCGGGGTGACCCCGTTCCGGCTGGCCGGGCAGGCCGGCGGCAGGGCGGCGAAGGGCCGGGCCCGCAGGGCTGCCCCGGCCGAGGCCGCCGACGAGCCCGTCACCGATCGACTGTCGGGGTTCCTCGCCCGGCCGCCGGTCCTCGACGAGCTCGACGAGGCGGAGCTGCGCGGCTGGTGCGTGGACATCGTCCGGCTGGCCCGACGCAACGGCTACCTGGCCAGCACCGCCGACGCGATCGCCGTGTTCGAGACGTCGATCCTGCTCGCCGGGCTGCGCAACCGGGCCCGACCCACCCCGTACGACTTCGCCGACGCGGCCGTGACCTGCATCGAGAAGGACGTGGTCCCGGGCCGGCGCGACGTGCGCCGGCTCTGCGAGATCCTGCTCGGCGGCGACCGGATCGGCCAGGTCGGGTACGACGCCCTGCCCCCGCTGGCCCGCGACGTGCTCGACCGGCTCGCCCCCCTCGGGCTCGACCTGGACAAGCGCACCATCCAGCGGGCCCTGCTGGACCTGACCGCCGACCCGGCCGTGGCCGGCTGTTCGGACCTGCTGTGGCGGCTGCGCCACCTGCTGCCCCGCGACGCCGTCCGCCCGATCATGGGGGAGCGCCGGCTCGGGGAACGGTCGACGCAGGAGAGCTGGGACCTCGCCCTCGGCCGCAACCAGCGCGCGCTGATCGAGCTGGGCTATGAGGGCGTCACCGTCGAGCAGGTCCTGGAGCAGCGGCTGCGCCGCCGGGCGTGGGGGCCCCGGGCCACCGCCGCCGTCGCCCTCGAAGCCGTCGAGGACGCGCTCCTGCTGCTCGACGGCCGCCGGCTCGTCGACGAGCTGGGCACCCGGGCGGTGGAGCTGCTCGCGGCCGAGCGCACCGTCGACGAGGCCCCCGAGGTGCTGCGCCGCATCCGCCGGCTGCTGGCCCACTACCGGGCCACCGAGCCGACCCTGCCGCCCTGGTGCGCCGCGTTCGTCACCACCGGGTACGCCCAGTACTGCACGCTGCTGCCCACCGCGTTCGTCGACGCGGAGACCGGGGTGCGGCAGGTGGGCGCGATGCTCGGCTTCCTGTTCGGCATGGAGAGCCTCGCGCTGTCCCTCGGCTGCGACCGTACGCAGCTCGAACTGGCGGTGCGGCAGTCCCGGCCGGAGGCGCCGGCCCGGGTGGCGCTGCACTGGGCCGCCCAGCACCACCTCGGCCTGCTGCCCCTGGCACAGCTGCGCGCCCGCAGCGCCGAGCTGCTGGCCAACCCGCTGGTGGTGCCGTCCTTCCCGCAGTACCTCAGCGGGTTCGTGCAGGCCCTGGAGCCCGTGCCCGGGCTGGCGCCGTTCGTGGTGGAGGTGATGTCCACGGCGTTCGCCCGGCTGCCCGACCCGGTGCTGCTGCCGTGGCTGCCGACGTTGATCACCACGCTGCGCGCCCAGGCCGGCGAGCTGGTGCCGACCCTGGTCCGCGAGGCCGGCCGCACGTTCCCGGCGGCCCTGCCCGCCCTGGACGCCTGGGTGCCCCCGTGGGCACCCCGGCCGGCGGGCGGGTCGGCGGCGGGCGGGTCGGTCGCCCCCGGTGCGACTGTCCCGGGACCGGTGACGGCGGGATCGGCGGCTGTCGCGCCCGGCCCGCTGGTCGACCTGCTGGCGGGCCACCCGGCGACCTGCGACGCCGTGGCGGACCTGCTCGGCTGCGCGGGCGGCTGGACCCTCGACCCGGCCGTCACCGGCTCGGGCGGCCCCGGGCGGGGCGGGACCACCGGCTCGGGCGGGACCGGGCCGGGCGGGACCACCGGTGCGGGCGGGACCGGGCCGGGCGGCCCCGGCTCGGCGGTCGCCGTCGGGGCCGGGGGGCTGCTCAGGGCGTACCCGGCCACCGCCGACGCGCTCGCGGCCCTGCTCGCTCCGCCGGCCTGACCGTTCCGGCCCGGGCGGCCCGCCCGCCGTCCGGTCCACGCCGCCCGGTCCACGCCGCCCGGTCCACGAGCCGGATGATCGACTCCATGTCGGCGACATCGGGGCATCCCCGTCGCAGGACACCCCCATGTCGCCGACCTGGCGAGCCGCCACGCCCCGCGAGCCGCCACGCCCCGCGAGCCGCCACGCCCCGCGAGCCGCCACGCCCCGCGAGCCGCCACGCCCCGCGAGCCCGCCCCGCGAGCCGCCACGCCCCGCTAGTCCGTCCCGCGAGCCGGGCCGCCCCGGCAACAGGTGGGCCGGGGCGGGCGGTCAGGGGCGGCGGCCCAGGTGGTGGCGCAGTGCCAGGTGCAGGGCGAGCCGGGCGTCCGGGTCGTCGAGGTCCGCGCCGTAGCGTTCCCGCAGTCGGCGCATCCGGTACCGGACGGTCTGCGGGTGCGTGTGCAGCAGCCAGGCGGTCTCCACCACCTGGCCCTGGGTGTCCAGCCAGGTGGCGAGTGTCTCGGCCAGGGCCCGGCGGGCGGCCGGACCGAGGGGCGCCAGCGGGGCCAGGGCGCGGGCGACGAGCCGGTCGGTCAGCCCCGGCTCCCAGTGGGTGAGCAGGGTGAGCAGGTGCGCGTCGCAGTCCACGACGCCGTCGGCGGGCAGCGCCCCGGCGGCGTGCAGGCGCAGCGCCCGCCGCGACAGCCGGTACGACGCGCGGGCCTGCCGCACCGGCACGGTCGGGCCGAGGGCCGCCCGCCGGCCGGTGAGGGCCCGGCGCAGCGCGGCGAGCCGGCCCGGGGCGTCCGGGTCGGGCAGCACGATCCGCACCGCGTCGTCGATGACCGTGGCCACGGCTCCGCCGCCGACGGTGCGGGCGAGGTGCTCGTCGTCGGAGCCGTCGATGCTGATCACGGCGACGGTGGCGGGCAGCGGCCAGCGGGCGGCCTCGGCGGCGGCGTGCAGCGCGGTGTCGGCGGGCGGGTCGGGCTGCACGAGCAGGGTGATCAGCCGGCGGCGGACGACGATCCAGTCGTGTGCGGCGTCGCGCTGCTCGTCGAGGTAGCCCTCGGCGGCGGCCCCGGCGAGGGTGTCGGTGTAGCCGAACAGGGCGGCGGCGATCACGTACAGCTCGTCGGCGGCCAGCCGGTCCGGTCGCTCGGGCGCGACGAGGAACGCCCAGATGGCCCGGGCCCCCACGGTGAGCACCGAGCGCAGCGCGTCGACGCGGTGCCCCTCCTGGTATTCGGTGCGGCCCAGCGCGTGGAACACCTGCCGGGTGTCGGCGAGCGGGCGGGTCGGCTCGGCGACGGCGGACACGAACGCGTCCACGGCCGTCCGTACGCCCAGGGCAAGGCCCCGGCCCTGCTTACCGGTCAGCGACCGGCCCTGCTCGCGCATGGTGGCCCGGACCGCGTCGAGGGTCCGCTCGTGCAGCGCCGCCCGGACGGCCCGCAGCCGCTCGCCGACGTGCCGGGGCAGCCCGCCGAGGCGGGGCTCCAACTCGGCGAGGCTCTCCGCCACCGCGCCGCCCCCTCGCGTTTGTCATCCGGATGACAGTTCCGGGCGCGGAACCTGCTTCCGCGTACCACTGATTTTGGCACCCGGGTCCGTAGGGTTCCGGCATGGATGCGGATGTGATCGTCGTCGGGGCCGGCCTGGCCGGTCTGGTCGCCGCCACCGAGGCCGCCGACGCGGGCCGGACGGTGCTGCTGCTGGACCAGGAGCCGGAGCAGAACCTCGGCGGCCAGGCGTGGTGGTCGTTCGGCGGGTTGTTCCTGGTCGACTCGCCCGAGCAACGGCGGATGGGGGTGCGCGACTCGGTGGAGCTGGCCTGGCAGGACTGGCTGGGCAGCGCCGCGTTCGACCGCCCGGAGGACCACTGGCCGCGCCGGTGGGCCGAGGCGTACGTGCACTTCGCCGCCGGGGAGAAGCGGTCCTGGCTGCGGTCGATGGGGCACCGGCTCTTCCCGGTGGTGGGCTGGGCCGAGCGGGGCGGCGGCGCGGCGGACGGGCACGGCAACTCGGTGCCCCGGTTCCACGTCACCTGGGGCACCGGCCCCGGCGTGGTCGAGCCGTTCGCCCGCCGGCTGGCCGCCGCGGTGGACGCCGGCCGGGTGCGGCTGCGCTTCCGGCACCGGGTCGACGGCCTGGTCACCACCGGCGGGGCGGTCACCGGCGTGCGCGGGGCGGTGCTGGAGCCCAGCGACGTCCCGCGCGGCGCGCCCAGCTCCCGGGTCGAGGTGGGCGAGTTCACGTACGCGGCGCAGGCCGTGGTCGTCACCTCGGGCGGCATCGGCGGCGACCACGACCTGGTGCGGGCGGCCTGGCCGGCGCGGCTCGGCGTCCCGCCGAAGCGGATGGTCTCGGGCGTGCCCGCCCACGTCGACGGGCGGATGCTCGGCATCACCGAGGCCGCCGGCGGGCAGGTGATCAACCCGGACCGGATGTGGCACTACGTCGAGGGGCTGCGCAACTGGGACCCGATCTGGCCGCAGCACGGCATCCGGATCCTGCCGGGGCCGTCGTCGCTGTGGCTGGACGCCACCGGCAGGCGGCTGCCCGCGCCGCTGTTCCCCGGCTTCGACACCCTCGCCACGCTGCGCCACCTGCGCGCCACCGGCCACGACCACAGCTGGTTCGTGCTCACCAAGAGGATCGTCGCCAAGGAGTTCGCGCTCTCCGGTTCCGAGCAGAACCCGGACCTGACCAACCGCAGCGTCCGGCAGGTGATCGAGCGGGCCCGCGCCGGCACCCCGGCCCCGGTGGCGGCGTTCCTGGAGCGGGGCGCGGACTTCGTCGTCGCCGACACCCTGGAGGCCCTGGTGGCCGGGATGAACGACCTCGTCGCCCCCGACGACGGCCCGACCCTGGACGCCGCGCAGGTGCGCCGGACCGTCGAGGCCCGCGACCGGGCGATCGCCAACCCGTTCGGCAAGGACGCCCAGGTCACGGCGATCCGGGGCGCGCGGGCGTACCGGGGGGACCGGCTGATCCGGGTGGCCCCGCCGCACCGGCTGCTGGACCCGGCGGCGGGGCCGCTGATCGCGGTGCGGCTCAACATCCTGACCCGCAAGACCCTCGGCGGCCTGCACACCGACCTGGACGGGCGGGTGCTGCGCCCCGACGGGCAGCCGCTGCCCGGCGTGTACGCGGCCGGCGAGGTGGCCGGCTTCGGCGGCGGGGGCATGCACGGCTACAACTCGCTGGAGGGCACCTTCCTCGGCGGCTGCCTCTTCTCGGGTCGGCAGGCCGGCCGGGCCGCCGCCGCGGCGACCCGCTGACGGGCCCGCGAGCGCTGACGGGCCGCGCCGCCGCTTCGCGCTGAGGCGGCGGCGTGCGTCCGCCGGGCGGTCCGCCTACCCGGCCGCGCTCACTCCTCTTCCTCCTCCTCGGCGTCCGAGTCGTCGAAGACGGGCTCGCCGCAGGCCGGGCACTCGATGGTGTCGAGGTCGTTGAGCAGCTCGGCCAGCTCGGGGTGGCCCTTCAGCGCGGCGGCGGTGGCGAGCAGGTAACGGGTCTCGACGTCGTCGTGCGGCCCGCCGGCCAGCGTCTCGGCGAGCAGCGGCAGGGCCTCGGGCAGGGCCCGCCGGTATGCCTCGGCGAGATCGTCGGGCAGGTCGTCGGAGACCTCCCCGTATTCCCCGGAGCACGCGACGACGAGGCCGACCACGATCAGGTACTCGTCGCGCTCACCGGGCGGGAGCTCGCGGGCGATGTCGACCAGGTGGGGGACCGCGGCGTAGGCGGCGGGCCAGGCCGTGTCCTCGGAGCACAGGTACGGCCACAGGTCGCTGAACCGTTCCTGGTCCGTGGGGTCGGCGCGCAGCGCCCGCAGCTCGTCGGGGACGGACGGGGCGTCCGGCGAACGCCGGCCCGCCGACTGGCTGCGGTGGTCGAGTTCCGACCAGCGCGGGTCATCGAGTGACAGCATGACGGGCAGCCTAGATCCACGGCAGGCGCCGGCCGCGACGCGGGGTGATCAGCGGATCAGTATGACCATGATGGATATTGACCGCTGAATCGACGCGTGTAAGTGTTTCCTTCCCTGGAACGAACGTCGCGGCGCCCCCTCGCCACGCCGCCGGACCCCGCCCGCCCCACCCTCGCGAGCGGGGTCCGGTCACGCCCAGGTGCACGACACCCCCTACCTGCACCGAGGAGCACCCATGAGACGCACCACAGTGACAGCGGGCCTGGCGTTCGCCGCGGCTCTCGCGCTGACCACGTCGACGGCGGCCCTGCCGGCCACCGCCGCCGAGGTCCCCGCCGCCCCCGCTGCCGCCCCGGCCGTCGCGGCGCTGGCCGCGCCGGACATCTCCGTGACGAACGTCCAGGCCCACCTGAGCCAGTTCCAGAGCATCGCCACCAGCAACGGCGGCAACCGTCGCTCCGGCTCCGCCGGCTACACGGCGTCGGTCAACTACGTCAAGAGCAAGCTCCAGGCCGCCGGCTACACGGTCACCGAGCAGACCTGCACCAGCTGCACCTACTCGGGCAACAACGTGATCGCCGAGTGGCCGGGCGGCGCCCCCGCCGACCAGGTCATCATGTTCGGCGCGCACCTCGACGGCGTCTCCGCCGGCCCCGGCATCAACGACAACGCCTCCGGCTCGTCGGTGCTGCTGGAGAACGCCCTCGTGCTGGCCCAGCAGAACCCGGGCCTGACCAAGCGGGTCCGGTTCGCCTGGTGGAACGGCGAGGAGCAGGGCCTGCAGGGCTCGAAGTTCTACGTGAACTCGCTCAGTGCCACCCAGAAGGGCTACATCAAGGGTTACTACAACTTCGACATGGTGGCCTCGACCAACGGCGGCTACTTCATCAACCGGGTCACCTCCACCACGGCCGCGCCGCTGAAGGCGTACTGGGACTCCCTCGGCCTGTCGCCGGAGGAGAACGTCGAGGGCCAGGGCCGCTCCGACGACTACTCCTTCCAGCAGGCCGGCATCCCCACCTCCGGGTACGCGATGGGCGCCAGCGCCACCAAGACCTCCGCGCAGGCCACCAAGTGGGGCGGCACCGCCGGCTCGTCCTACGACCCGTGCTACCACCGGGCCTGCGACACCACCAGCAACATCAACGCCACCGGGCTCAACCGCAGCGCCGACGGCATCGCGTACGCGATCTGGGACCAGGCTGTCGGCGGCGGCACCCCGACCAACGACTTCTCCGTCGCGGTGAGCCCGACGTCCGGCAGCGTCGCCCGGGGCGCCTCCACCACCGCCACGGTCTCCACCGCCACCACCTCCGGCAGCGCCCAGACCGTCGCCCTGTCCGCCACGGGCGCGCCCAGCGGGGTGACCGTGTCGTTCAGCCCGTCGTCGGTGACCTCCGGTGGCTCGTCCACGATGACGATCGCCGCCTCCGCCTCGGCCGCCACCGGCACCTACGCCATCACGGTCACCGGCACCGGCTCGGCGACCCGCACCGCCACCTACAGCGTCACCGTGACCGGCACCGGCGGCTGCGCCGGCGGCCAGGTGGTCGGCAACTCCGGCTTCGAGAGCGGCGCCACCGTTTGGACCGCGTCCTCGGGCGTCATCACCAACTCGGCCAGCCAGGCCGCGCACGCCGGCTCGTACAAGGCGTGGCTCGGCGGGTACGGCGGCAGCCGCACCCAGACGCTGTCGCAGTCGCTGACCGTCCCGGCCGGCTGCACCACGTACACCCTGTCGTTCTGGCTGCACATCGACACCGCCGAGACCACCTCGACCAGGCAGTACGACAAGCTCACCGTCGCCGTCGGCGGCACCACCCTGGCGACGTACTCGAACCTCAACAAGGCCACCGGCTACACCCAGCGCACCTTCGACGCCGCCGCGTACGCCGGCCAGACGGTCACCCTGACGTTCACCGGCGTCGAGGACTCGTCGCTGCAGACCAGCTTCGTCGTGGACGACGTCACCCTCACCGCCAGCTGAGGTGCAGGGAAGGGCCCCTTGTTGACGCCTGCGGCACAGCAGGGTTCCCTTCCCGTCGGCGCGGGGTGGCGAGAGCCGCCCCGCGCCGGCCGGGGAACGGGGCGGGCTGCGACACGTGTTCGACATGCCGATGACGTGCTGACATCGATCGGTCGCGCACAGTAGGCTCCCGGTGGTCGTCGGTGTGCCGCCGGTCGCGCGGCCCGCGCCCGCCTCGGAGGTGCCCGTGAAGAGAGCCGTCCGCCAACGCCGATCACCCGACGCCACCACCCCCGCCGAGCCCACGCCGACGGCCCCCGGCACGGCCCCCACGTCGGGGGACCCCGCGCGGGAAAACGCCGCGCCGGCGGGCGGAACGGCGGAGGGCGCCGCGCCGGCGGGTGGCGCGCCCGACACCGCCGAGGCGTCGGTGCTGCCCGAGCTGGAGGACCGGGCGTGGATGCACCACGCGACCGAGTTCGCCCACACCACCTTCTGGGCGGTGGCCCGCCGGCTGCCCCGGCTGGTCCGCGAGGCGGTCGCCCTGGCCTGGGCGACCAGCCGCCGGGACACGGCCGCGTCCATCGGGCTCAACGTGGCCGCCGGGGTGATGACCACCCTCGGCCTGCTGGCCACCACCGGCGTGCTGCGTGCGCTGTTCGCGGCGGGCCCGACGCCGGACCGCATCCGGGCGGCGCTGCCGGCCCTGGCCCTGGCGGCGGCGGCCGTGACGGCCAAGGGCGCGTTGACCATCGCGGCCGGCTGGGCGCAGGCCCGCCTCACGCCGCAGATCAACTACCAGGTCGAGCTGCGGCTGTTCGAGGCGACCACGGCCGTCGACCTGGCCGCGTTCGACGACGCCGGGTTCGCCGAGGAGATGGACCGGGCCCGCGAACGCGGGGTGACGGAGGCGGCGTTCGTCGTCGACCACACCGTCAACCTGATCACCGGAGTGGTCGGGGTGCTCGCCACCGCCGCGGCGGTCACCGTGATCCAGCCGCTGCTGCTGCCCTGCCTGCTGCTGGCGGCCGTGCCCGAGGCCGCGACCGCGGTGAAGACGGCCCGCCGGCAGTACCTGGAGATGCTGGCCCGGATCAACCGTCGTCGCCGGATGTGGATGCTGGCCAACCTGATGGCCAACCGGCACACCGCCGCCGAGATCCGGGCGTACCAGATGCGCGACTTCCTGCTCGGCGAATACCGCAAGATGATGGCCACCGAGACGCGGGCCCACCTGCGCCTGGTCCGCGTCCAGACCCGGACCAGGGTGCTCGGCACCGCCACCGCCGGCCTGGCGACCTTCGGCGTGTACGCGGTCCTCGCCGGCCTGCTGCTGGCCGGCATGGTGGCCCTCGCCGCCGCCGCGACGGCGCTGATCGCCCTGCAGTCCGCCCGCTCCAGCCTCGGCATCGCGGTGTTCGCCACCAACTCGCTCTACGAGGACGCCCTCTACTACCAGGACTACCGGGACTTCCTCGACCGCGCGGTCGGCCGGACCGCCGCCGGGGGCGACCGGCCGACCGGCGGGTTCGACGTCATCGAGCTGGACCGGGTGAGCCTGCGGTACCCGGACACCGACCGGCCGGCCGTCGACGAGGTCAGCCTGGCCGTCCGCCGGGGGCAGGTGGTCGCCCTCGTCGGCGAGAACGGCTCCGGCAAGACGACCCTGGCGAAGCTGATCGCCGGCCTGTACCGGCCCACCGGCGGGACGATCCGCTGGGACGGGGTCGACGCGGCCGAGCTGGACCCGCGCCAGGCCGGCGCGCAGGTCGCCGTGCTCACCCAGGAGTGGTGGAAGTTCCCGTTCACCGCCGGGCAGAACATCCGCGTGGGCCGGCACGACCGGCCCGCCGGGCACCGGGGGCCCAGCGTGGAGGACGCCGCCCGGGCCGCCGCCGCGCACGACATGATCGTCGGCCTGCCCTTCGGGTACGAAACGCTGCTCGACCGCGAGTTCAAGGACGGCCACGACCTCTCCGGCGGCCAGTGGCAGCGCCTCGTCGCCGCCCGTGGCCTCTACCGGGACGCCCCGCTGCTGATCTGCGACGAGCCGTCGGCGGCGCTCGACGCCCGCGCGGAGCACTCCCTCTTCCAGCACCTGCGGCGGCGTCCGGACCGGGCGGTCGTGCTGATCACCCACCGGCTGGCCAACGTCCGGCACGCCGACCAGATCTTCGTGCTGGAATGCGGCCGACTCGTGCAGCAGGGCACCCACGACGAGCTGGTCGCCGCCGACGGGCTCTACCGGGAGCTGTTCCACCTCCAGGCCAGCGGCTACGTCGCCGACACCGAGGGCGCCGCCCCGCCGCACTGACCGCCGCCCCGAAGACGCCGCCGTGCCGGCCGGCGACGGGAAGGCTCCGCGCACCGGCCGTCGACACCGGAAGCGCCGCGCACCGGCCGCCGGGACAGTGGCGTCAGCAGACCGTCACCGGGTGCCGGACGACGCCGTCGAAGAGGTATCCGAGGTCGTTGTGCCGGGCACGGGCCGGCTGGCCGGCGCCGGTGGCGTCGGTGGCCCGCGCGCGCAGCGTCACCGGGCCGGGGCCTGCCGGCCGCCAGCGGGCCGTCCAGCGCTGCCACGGTCCGCCCGCGTCGGCGGTGACCAGCTCGGCCGGTCGCCAGCCGCCGTCGCCGGTGTGCACCTGCACCGACCGGATCGGGCCCGCCCCCGACCAGGACCGGCCGCGCAGCAGCACCTCCGCGCCGGCCGGGACGCGGGCGTCCCAGGGCAGCTCGAAGGCGCTCTTCACCGACTGCGCGCCCAGCGCCGCGCCGTCGGCCGGGTAGCCGGGGCCGAACATGCGGTAGAGCTGGGTGTTCCACGGCGAGAACAGGGCGGTGGCGGAGACCTCGACCGGGCCGACCCACTTGATCGAGGAGACGCCGATCCAGCCGGGCACCACCACCCGCACCGGGTGGCCGTGGTCGGGCGGCAACGGCTCGCCGTTCATCTCGTACGCCAGCAGCACGTCGTCGAGGGCCTTGCCGACCGGCAGGGGGCGGCGGACCCGGCCCAGGTTCACGCCGCCCGTGACGTACTCCGGGTCCAGGCCCTCCGGCATCACGTCGACGGCCGCGCCGGTCAGCCCGGCCCGGCGCAGCACCTCCGCGAGCCGCACGCCCCGCCAGTGCGCCACCCCGACGCCGCCGAGCCCCCACGCCACCCCGGGCGTCGGCCGGCCCTGCTGACCGGCGAAGAACCGGCGGCCGTTGCCGGCGCACTCGACGAGCGCGGTGACCCGTTCGGCGGGCAGCCGGCGCAGGTCGTCGTAGCCGAACTCGACGGGGCGGTCCCGGGTGGGCGCGCCGCGCAGGCCGTCGCCGAACAGGCTCAGCCGCCACGTGCCGGTGTCGATCCGGGGGGTGTGGGTGTGGTTGCGGACGAAGAACCGGTCGGTCGGCACGACGTACCCCTGCCCGGCCATCGCCTCCCAGCGCATCTCGGCGTTGGTGTCGTGCCGGGCGAACAGCTGCGCCGGCAGCGGCTTGACGATGCCGGACGGGCCGCCGCCCGCGTCCGCGGCGGGCCCGGAGCCGGGCCCGGGGGCCCCGGAGTCGGTCGCCCCGGGGTCGGTGCCGACCGGTTGGGGCGCGACGGCGACCGGCTCGCGCTCGGCCGCGGCGGCGGCGAGGGCGGTCATCGCCGCGCCGAGTTCGAGCAGGCGCGCGCGGGGGACTCCCGCGCCCCGGGCCCGCCCGGCGAGCCACTGGCGGGCCCGCCGGGCGTCGTGGTCGGCCTCGTCGTGCGACAGGTGGTGCGGCATCGGGGTTCCCTCCGGCTCGGCGACAGCTAACTCCTATTGAATCAGTAGGAGTTGCCGGTCGGTGGGCGCCACCCCGTCGCACTCAGGTCGCCGCGACCAGCGTCACCACCCCGGCGGCCACCAGCACCCCCGCCCACAGCCGGTCCACGTTGAACCACGCCCGCCGCAGCACGCCGACGCCGAGCACCTCGTACACGACCACGGCGGCGGCCAGCGCGACGCCGAACATCGCCACCGTGTGCACCCCGGCGGCGGCCAGCCCGGGCAGCGCCCCGGCAGCGGCCTGCCCCGGCAGCGCCCCGGCCGCCGTCAGGTGCCCGGCGTGCCCGCCGCCGGCGACCGGCTCGGCGAGCAGCACCGGCAGCAGCATCAGCCCCGCCCCGTGCGCCGACGACATCAGGAACGACCAGCCGGCGAGCTGCGCGTTCGACAGCCGCATCCCGGCCCAGCGGAAGTGCCGGCGCGACAGCAGCCGCCACAGCCCGAACCCGACCAGCAGGACGCCGCCGGCGACCGCCACGGCGGTGCTCGCCGCGACCGACCGGGTGGCGGTGACCAGCGCGGCCACCACGCCGACGGAGACGAGGTGGCCGAGCGCGATCGGCGGCAGCGACGCCAGCAGCACCCGCCGGCTGCGTTCCTGCAGCCCGCGGGCCACCGCGAACAGCCAGCCCATGGCCGGGTTCAGCCCGTGGAACGCGCCGAGCCCGGCCAGCGTCAGCCAGGTCGTCGCGGTCACGGGAAGCAGTACGAGTCGGAGGACGCGTCGCCACCCTGCAGCCGGGTCTGGTGCACCCGCAGCCCCCGGAACTCCTCGCCGCGCGGGAAGAACCGGGCGTCGGGGGTGAGGCCGCCCGCCTCGGTGTCGACGTCCAGCTTGGCCAGCCACGCGCCCACCCCGTCGGGGTAGAACTGGTCGTCCCACGAGCCGTACAGCGAGTTCGACACGTACACCCGGCGGCCGTCGCGGCTGATCTCCACCATCTGCGGGCCGCCGGCCAGGGGCTCGTCGGGGAAGCCGGGGTGGGGGGTGCGCCGCACGATCCCGCCGAGGCGCACCGAGCCGGTCAGCACCGGGTGGAACGGGTCGCTGACGTCGTACTGGCGCAGCTCGCCGGTGCCCCAGCAGGAGACGTAGAGGAACCGGTCGTCCACGGACAGGTCGATGTCGGTGACCAGCGGCGGCACGGCCCCGAACGGCTTGAGCAGGTCGGGCAGGTCCGCCGCGTCGGCCGGCTCGGCGGGGATGTCGATGACCTTGGTCACGGCCCACGCCTCGCCGTCGCGGTGCCACAGCCAGATCGAGGCGGACAGGTCCTCGACGCTGATCACCACGCCGACGAAGCCGTACGTCTGCGTCGGGTCGTGCGCGGGGCGCAGCTCCAGGGGCATCTGGTACGCGTCGCCGAGGTCGACCCGCTGCACGTGCCGCCGCTTCGCCAGATCCCAGAAGTGGATCGCGTGCCCGTACCGGCGGCCGAGCAGCAGCTCGCCGACGATCCCGTCCTCGATCATCGACGGGGTGCCCCACTCGCTGGTCACCAGCACGTCGTGGTTGAGGTGCCACCAGAAGTCGTACGCGAGGTGCTGCGGGCCCCGGTCGGCCTCCCACGCCCCGCGTACGTCGAAGGTGGTGTGGTCGAGGATCGCGATGCCGCCGGGGCCGTCGGCGTCGCCCGCCCCGCCGAGGGCGGACAGGTAGATGCCGTCGGGCCCGCAGTGCACGGTGTGCGGGCGGGAGTATCCGGCCCGCTCGGCCAGCTCCCCGGGCTCGATCACCTTGACCAGCTTCGGCGCGCGCGGGTCGGGCTTGGTGTCGTACACGTGCACGCGCGAAGAGCGCAGCCCGGGGACGATCAGGTAGCGGCGCTCGACGTGCGGGTGCGGCGCGGTGGGGCAGAGCGCGCTGCTGCAGGCGTTCCAGCCGAAGTGGTGCAGCTCGTCGCCGGTGTGCGGCAGGTCGGTCCAGCCGACCACCCGCCCGTACTCGGGGGAGTCGGGGTCGGTGTCGAGCACGGCGAGCGCGTCGGGCCGTTCAGCGGCGCGGTCGAACGCGGCGACGTACGCCAGCTTCTCGGCCGGGGCCTGCGCGGCCTCGCGCGGCGACGGGTAGAACGACGGGTCGGGGGTCCAGCGGGTCATCGGGTCTCCGGGTCGGGTGGTGGGCGGCTCCAGGTGCGGGCACGCCGAGGCGGCCGCGGGCGAGAGCAGCCTACTAACCCGATAGGTTATGTGGGTAGTGTGCCGGCGTGGTCGTCCCAACCCTCGGTCAGGTCGCGCCGGTTGAGGGATCGCCCGCTCAGGCCGCCCGGTGGGCGGCGAGGAAGTCGGCGAGCACCCGGGTGTGGGTGGAGAACGCCAGCTCCACCGGCTCGGTGACGACCAGCCACTCGGTCGCCTCCTCCGTCGGCGCCGACGGCGGCAACTGCCCGGCGGCCTGCTCCGGCAGCGTCCCGAAGACCATCATGGTGCCGCCCGCCGGCGCCCCGTGCACCGCGAACAGCTGCGCGTCGTCGGCGGACGCCACCAGCCCCGTCTCCTCCCGCAGCTCCCGCACCAGGGCCTCCTGCCACGCCTCGCCGTACTCGATGAAGCCGCCGGGCAGGGCGAGCAGCCCGCGCGCGGGCTCGATGTCCCGGCGGACCACGACCACGCCGAGGCCGGCGTCGGTGCGCACCGGCAGCACCGCGACCGCCACCGGCGTCGGGTTGCGCCACACGGTCTGGCCGCAGGTCGCGCACACCCGGGGCCAGTCGGCCGCCGCCGGGTAGCCCGCGCCGCAGTAGGAACAGTGGGAGTACGGTGCGCCGGTCACGCCCGGCACGTTACCGCGTCGGCCGCGCGCCTCCGGCCCGGGTGCCAGCCCGGGTGCCAGCCGGCTTGCCGGGGCAGGGCGGGGTGCTGGTGGGGGCGGGTCAGGGCCGCAGGGCGGCGCGGGGCGCTGGTGGGCGGCTCAGGGGCGCAGGGCGGCGCGGGGTGCTGGTGGGCGTCAGGGGCGCAGGGCGGCGCGGGCGGCCATCAGGGCGAAGCCGAGCAGGTTGTCGCCGCGCCAGCGGGCCGGGTCCTGCGCGTCGGGGTCGCCGGCGGTCAGGCCGATGCCCCACACCCGGTCCACCGGGCTCGCCTCGACCAGCACCCGTTCGCCCGTGCCGAGCAGGAACGCGCGCAGGTCGTCGTGCGCGGCGAACTTCGCGACGCTGCCGGCCACGACGATGTCGTACCGATGTGCCGCCCAGGTGGCCTCGTCGAAACCGCGGACCGCGCGCCCGAGGGCCTTGGCCCGCTGCGGGTGCCCGGCGGTGAGGACGCGCGCCGCCGTGTCGTGGTCGCTGAACAGGGTGGCCTTGTGCCACATCATCCAGTGCTCGGCGGTGGCGAAGACCCGGCCGTCCACCGTGAACGGGGCGGGCCACCACTGGCTCAGGCAGCCTGCCCCGGCCGTGCCGTCCGGCCGGGGGCGGTGCCCCCAGAAGTGCAGGTAGCGGACGCGGGTGCCGGCGTCGTGCAGGGCGACCAGATCGGCGACGGAGCGGGGCGACATGGCCGACAGTCTGCCGAACGCCCCCGACACCGCGCCGCCGGTTTACCCCGTGACCGGCCCGACCGGGCCCTCGGGGGTCAGCCGGCCGGGGCCCCCGTGTACGCCTCCGTGGTCCGCCGTGCCGCCGCGGCGGCCTGGGCCGGATCGGTGCCGGCCGCCGCGCTCGCCTCGCCCCAGAGCCGGCTGACCGTCACCAGGAACTCCCGGCCCTCGGCCGAGGCGGCCCACTCGGCGCCCCGCGCGGCCGGGTTGTCGTCACCGCCGTCCCCGGAGTGCAGGTAGGTGGCCAGCCCGACCAGCCCCATGTCCCAGCCGACCCCGACCGCACCCGGCCCGAACTGGTCCCAGATCGCGTCGTCGACGTGCGCGACGTGCTCCAGCGTGAACCGGGTCCGGCCGCCGGGCTCCGGGGACAGCCGCACCTCGATCCAGCTCACCTGATCGCCCATCTCCCAGGTGGCGGCGAAGCTCTCCGGCGGGTCGCAGCGCAGCACCTCGCCACCCGCGTTGCCCTCGAACTGGTACCGGCCGTGCAGCCGCAGCTCGCCGCTGATGGGCAGGAACCAGCGCGGGATGCGGTCGGCGTTGGTGCAGGCGTCCCAGACGTCCTCGACCGGCGCGTCGTACGTCTGACTGATGGTCATGACCCGGGCCTGCCCGGCGGGCAGCACGCGGCTGCCCACCCGACGTTCCACGGCGCTGATCTGGTGCGTCGCGTCGATCATCCTGGTCTCCTCTGCTCGACTCTCTCGTTCTCGGGTGCCGCGGACGCCGAGGCCCCGGCGGACGCCGAGGCCCCGGCGGGCTCCTGGGCCCCGGCGGGCTGCGTGGCCCCGGCGGGCTCCCCGGGTCTGTCGGCTTCCGCGGCCAGGCGGCGTTCCCGGCGGCCCCGCGCCAGCTCGGTGGCCAGGGCGTGCAGGGGCGGGGTCCAGAACCGGCGGAAGTGGCCGAGCCAGTCGTCGACCTCGCGCAGCGGCTCCGGGTTGACCGCGTACAGCCGTCGGGCCCCCTGCGGGCGCACCGTGGCGAAGCCGCTGTCGCGCAGCACCCGCAGGTGCTGGGACACGGCCGGCTGGGAGATGCCGAACTCGGCCCGGATCACCTCGCAGACGGACCCGGCGCTCCGCTCGCCCTCGGCGAGCAGTTCGAGGATCCGCCGGCGTACGGGCTCGCCCAGCACGTCGAAGGCATGCACCCCCCTTTTATATCAGAGCTGCCTTATATAAGCCGAGGGTGACAAAAAACTCCTCGGGCGGCGTGTCGATCCCGGCCGGTCCCGTTCGTATGGAGGGTGAAGGGTGGAGGTGGGGGCCGGCAGTGTGCCGGCCGCGCGACCGAGGAGGACCACATGGGGCAGTACCTGATCAGCATCTATCACCCGGCCGACACGGGGCGGCCGGACCCGGAGTTCCTCGCCGGGGTGATGCGGGAGGTCGAGGCGATCCACCACGAGCTGGTGGAGGCCGGCTCCTGGGTCTTCGGGCAGGGCCTGCACGCGCCGGAGACGGCCACCGTGCTGCGGGCCGACGGCGACGGGATGCTGGTGACCGACGGTCCGTTCGCCGAGGGCAAGGAGTACCTCGGCGGGATCACCATCGTGTCGGTGCCGGACCTCGACGTCGCCCTCGACTGGGGCCGCCGCTACGCGCGGGCCACCACCCTGCCGGTCGAGGTCCGTCCGTTCGCGGGCGGGTCCTGACCGGCGTGCCCGGGCACACCGACGTCGGATCCACCGACGTCGAGCGCGCCTTCCGCGCCGGCCACGGTCGCGCCGTCGCGGTGCTGATCCGCCTCCTCGGCGACATCGACCTCGCCGAGGAGGCGGTCCAGGAGGCGTTCGTCGAGGCGGTGCGGCGCTGGCCGGTCGACGGCACGCCGCCCAGCCCCGACGGCTGGATCATCACCACCGCCCGCAACCGGGCCGTCGACCGGCTGCGCCGGGAGGCGACCCGGGCGCGGCGGCACGCCGAGGCGGCCCTGCTGCACGCCCCCGCCGAACCGCCCGAGGAGGGGCCCGTGCGCGACGACCGGCTCCGGCTGCTCTTCACCTGCTGCCACCCGGCGCTCGCCCCGGCCGCGCGGGTCGCGCTGACCCTGCGGCTGCTCGGCGGCCTGAGCACCGCCGAGATCGCCCGCGCCTTCCTGGTGCCCGAGCCCACCATGGCCCAGCGCCTGGTCCGCGCCAAGGCCAAGATCCGCGACGCCGGCATCCCGTACCGCATCCCGCGCGACGCGGACCTGCCCGACCGGCTCCGCGCGGTGCTCGCCGTGGTCTATTTGATCTTCACCGAGGGGCACACCGCCAGCGCCGGAGAGCACCTCGTCCGCGACGACCTGTGCGCCGAGGCGATCCGGCTCGGCCGGCTGCTCGTCGAGTTGATGCCCGACGAGCCCGAGACGCTCGGCCTGCTCGCCCTGATGCTGCTCACCGCGTCCCGTCGCCCCGCCCGCACGGCCCCCGACGGCGATCTGGTCCCGCTGGCGGAGCAGGACCGCAGCCGCTGGGACCACGCCCTCGTCGCCGAGGGGCACGCGCTCGTGCGCCGCTGCCTGCGCCGCGCCCGCCCCGGCCCGTACCAGCTCCAGGCCGCGATCGCCGCCGTGCACGGCGACGCGTCGAGCGCCGCCGACACCGACTGGGCCCAGATCCTCCAGTTGTACGACCACCTCGCCGCCCTCGCGCCGAGCCCCGTCGTCGCGCTGCACCGGGCGGTGGCCCTCGCGGAGGTACGCGGCCCCGCCGAGGCCCTGGCGGTCGTCGACGAGCTGGGCGGCGCAGCCTCGCCGCTGCTGCGCTACCACGTCTACCATGCGGTACGCGCCGACCTGCTGCGCCGCCTGGACCGCCTGGAGGAGTCCCAAGAGGCGTACGAGACAGCAATCGCCCACACCGCCAACACCCGCGAACGCACCCACCTCGCTCGCCGCCTGGCGGCGCTCGCACCCCCATGATCGTCTGTCGAAAAGTGAGCCGACACGCCGACGATCGTCTCCGAAATCAGCAGACGATCGAGGACGCCTTACCACATCCTCGCCCCGAGCGGGCCTCGTCCACAGCGGACCCCTGTCCACAGCCGGCGGCCGGCGGGGTTGCGGCGCGGGGACGGCCACCGACACCGTCCATGCCGTGGACGAACCGCTTCGAGCGCTGCTGGACCGCCATGACGGCCTGCTCACCCGGACGCTGGCGACCCAGGTGGTGCCCGCCTGGGTGCTGCGACACGCGGTGGACACCGGCGACCTGCTCCGCGTGCTGCCCGGCGTCTACGTCGAGTCGTGCCGGACGCGGCCGGGCCGTGCTGGGCTCGCCGCGCCCGCGCCTGGCTCTGCTGAAGTTGCCGTGCTCCCGCCCGGCTCGGCTGGGCTGGCTGCGCCTCTGTCCGGCTCGGCTGGGCTCGCCGTGCTCCCGCCGGAACTGCGGCACCGCGCCGCCGCGGCGTACGCGCAGGGGCGGGGCGCGCTCGGCGGACCCACCGCCCTGCACATCTGGGGCGTGCGCCGGCAACCCGAGGACGAGGCCGTGCACCTCGACGTGCCGGCCCGATCGGGGCTCCGCACCCGGCCGCCGCGCCTGGTGTTGCACCACCGGCACGGCTTCCGCCCCGAGCCGCCGCAGGCGGTGACCCGCCGGGGCCTGCCCGTCGTCCCGCTGGAGCGGGCGCTGGTCGACGCCTGGCCGTTGCTGCCGGTTGTGGACCGCCCCGCCCCGCTGATCCGCGCCGTCAACGACGGCCTGACCACCCCGGCGCGCGTCGGGGAAGCGCTGGCGCAAGCGCCCCGGCTGGCGCGCCGCGCCGAGCTGCGCGTGCTGCTGGACCGACTGTCCGCCGGCTGCCGCAGCCCCCTCGAAGTATGGGGACACGACCACGTCTTCACCGGGGCGCAGATGCCCCAGCTGCGCCGGCAGTTCCGGGTACGGATCGAGGGGCGCACCATGTATCTCGACGTCTACGCCGAGCGGGAACGGGTCGACTTCGAGCTGGACGGGGCAACCGCGCACGGTGACCCCCGGCAGCGGGAGATCGACCTGCGCCGCGACGCATTGCTGGCGACCCGGGGCATCCTCGTGGTCCGCTTCGCCCACCGCAGGCTGGTGCGCGAGCCGGACCGGGTACGCGCCGAGGTGCTGGCCATCCTTGCCAGCCGCCAGCCGCCAGCCGCCAGCCGCCAGCCGCCAACCGCCAGCCGAGCTGACGGGTTGACCGGCCGGGCGCAGAAGGAGGCGGGAAGGTCGGCGGTCAGTCGCGCAGGGTGCGCAGGATGCGGGCCAGGTGGGCCCGGTCGGCGGGGCTGAGCCCCCCGAAGAGGCGCTCGGCCTCGGCATGTCGGGCGGCGCGGATCGCCGCGGCGACGCGTACCCCCTCATCGGTGGGGGTGACCAGGGTGGCCCGCCGGTCGGCCGGGTCGGGGCGGCGGGCGACCAGGCCGCGCTCCTGGAGGCCGTCGACGACCTCGGTGGCGGAGCGCGGCGCGATGCGCAGGTGCTCGGCGAGCGCGCTGAGCCGCAGCGCGCCGTGCCGGGTGAGGATGCCCAGCGCGCGCGCCTGCCCGGGGTTGACCTGCCACGGTTCGAGGGTCTGCCGGGACAGGTGGCGCAGCCGGCGGGCGACGGCCCAGAAGCTCTCGGCCAGGCCCTCCTCGTCGGCGCTCACCGCAGTGGCGGGGCTCACCGGGATGTCGGCGCTCACCGGAATACGGTAGCAGAGAATGCTGTTGCTCCCTCATGATGAGGTAACCTCAGCATTGTTTCCGACCGAAGGGCGGTCCCTTGGACACACCCACCACCCACCGCGAGGGCCGGGGCGGCCCCCGCACCATCAGCCCCGCCGAGAAGGCCCAGGCCCGCCAGGTGCCGCTGCGCCGGGTCGGCCGGCTCTTCGCCCCGTACCGCTGGCAGCTCGCCACCGTCACCGCGATCATCGTGGCCTCCTCGATCGTCGCCATGGCCTCGCCGTTCCTGCTGCGCGCGGTGATCGACCGGGCCCTGCCCGAGCGCGACCTGACCCTGCTGTCCCGCCTGGTCCTCGGCATGGTCGCCGTCGCCGTCGTGACCGCCGCCCTCGGCGTGGTCCAGACCTGGCTCTCCACCCGCGTCGGCCAGCAGGTCATGCACCGGCTGCGCACCGACGTCTTCGCCCACCTGCACCGACAGTCGATCGCGTTCTTCACCCGCACCCGCACCGGCGAGGTGCAGTCCCGCATCACCAACGACATCGGCGGCATGCAGACGGTGGTCACCTCCACCGCCACCTCGATCGCGTCGAACCTCACCACCGTCGTCGCCACCGCCGTGGCCATGGTGGCGCTGTCCTGGCGGCTGTCGCTGATCTCCCTGGTCGTGCTGCCGCCGTCGATCTGGCTCACCCGCCGGGTAGCCCGGATGCGGCGCGAGATCACCGCCCAGCGGCAGCGCGAGCTGGCCGACCTCAACGTCACCATCGAGGAGGGGCTGTCGATCAGCGGCGTGCAGCTCAGCAAGACCCTCGGCGCAGGCGGCGCGCTCGTCGACCGGTTCGCCGCCTCCTCGGCCCGCCTCGTCGACCTGGAACTGCGCTCCGACCTCGCCGGCCGCTGGCGGATGGCCTCGATGAGCGTCATCTTCGCCGCCATCCCCGCGTTCATCTACCTCGGCGCGGGCCTGCCCGGGGCCGCCGGCACGCTCAGCATCGGCACGCTGGTCGCGTTCACCGCCCTGCAGGGCGGGCTGTTCCGGCCGCTCATGGGCCTGCTCGACGTGGGCGTCTCGGTCACCGCGTCGATGGCGCTGTTCGCCCGGATCTTCGAGTATCTCGACCTGCCCGTCGAGGTCGACGACCCCGCCGACCCGGTCGACATCGACCCGCGCCGGGCGCGCGGCCACGTGCGGATCGAGGGCGTCACCTTCACCTACCCGGGCAGCGACACCGCCGCCCTCGCCGGGATCACCCTCGACGTGCCGGCCGGCACCGGCCTGGCCGTCGTCGGGCACACCGGCTCCGGCAAGAGCACCCTCGCCGCCCTGGTCAGCCGCCTGCACGACCCGACCGCCGGCCGGGTCACCATCGACGGCGTCGACCTGCGCGACCTGCGGCTGACCGACCTGGCCGCCGTCGTGGGCGTGGTCAGCCAGGAGACCTACCTGCTGCACACCACCGTGCGGGAGAACCTGCGGTACGCCCGGCCGGACGCCACCGACGGCGAGATCGAGGACGCGGCCCGCGCCGCGCAGATCCACGATCTCATCGCCGCCCTCCCCGACGGGTACGACACCATGGTCGGCTCGCGCGGGCACCGGTTCTCCGGCGGGGAGAAGCAGCGCCTCGCCATCGCCCGCACCCTCCTGCGCGACCCCCGGGTGCTCATCCTCGACGAGGCCACCAGCGCGCTGGACACCGAGACGGAGCGCGCGGTGCAGCGGGCGTTCGACGAGTTGGCCCGGGGACGCACCACGATCACGATCGCCCACCGGCTGTCCACCGTGCGCGACGCCGACCAGATCGCCGTGCTTGACCACGGCCGCATCGTCGAGTCCGGCACCCACGCCAGCCTGCTCGACCGCGCCGGCCGCTACGCCACCCTCGCCGCCTGACGGCGGCTGGCCCCAACCGGGTGGTCCGCCGCCCTCCCACGTTCTCGTCGGTGATCAAGAGAAAAGCGTCAGAGTTGATCGACATTGACGCAAACCTCTTGATCAACGGCGTTGGGGCCGGGCAGGGCCGGGGGAGGGGGCGGTCGCGGTGGAGGATCGGAAAGTTGACAGTTGCGGTGCGGGCCCCTGGCGCCGTGGCGGGGGCCTCGATCCCCGCCTAGCATCGAGCGACCGGTTTCACTGTTCGTTGTGCGGCACGACGGGGTGTCCCTTACCGGCGAGGCGGCGGGACCGACGATTTCGCGGATTCTTCGGCGGGTTCGGGGCGGGGGGACATGACCGAGGAGAGGGTGCCCGAGCAGGGCCGGCGGGCGTACGCCGAATTCCACCGGCTGGTGGAGCTGATCGAGTCGATGGTGCTGCGGCCCGCGCGCCGCGGCTGGCGGCTGCCGCTGCTGTGCCTGGTCTCCCGGCCCGGCACGCCGTCACCGCTGGCCATGCTGGCGCACGTGTTCGCCGGAGACGAGCGGCGGGTGCCGCACGTCCGCCTCGACGCCACCGGCCGGGACGTGCGCGCGCTGCTGCACGAGGCGTACACGGGGCTGGTGGCCGGCAACTTCGGCGGCGCGGACCGGCTGGCGTTCCGCCACTACGCGCTCGCCGACGGGCTCATGCAGGTGGACCTGACCGGCGTGGCGACCAACCGGCGACGCCGGGAGCTGATCCGGCAACTGCGCGAGCGGATGTCGCAGCGGGCGGCGTCGGACGGGCAGCAGGCCCCGCCGGACCCCGGGGGCTGGCTCGGTGTGCTGCTGTGGTTCGTCCTGCGCGTCCTGCCCCGTGTGACGTTCTGGCTGCTGACCAAGGGCTGGCTGTTCGGGGCGGGCCGTCGGTTCCGCTGGTTCCTGCGCCAGCAGTATCTCGCCCCCGAGCTCGCGGCCGGCGACTTCGTCGCCTTCGCCAGCCGGCTCACCGTCCCCTCCCGGGAGACCGAGGACCAGGAACAGATCGACCTGCTGCTCGTGCACGCGTTCCTCCAGGACCTGCGCGTGGAGTACCGCCGCCGGCCGTGGCGGCTCAAGCCGTGGCGGCGCACCGCCTGCCCGGTGATCCTGCTCGACGGCCTCGCCCCGGGCAACGGCGGGTACGCCCTGGTCAGGCTCATCAACGCGGTCCGCGACGAGACGGGCCGCTCCGATCCCCTGCTGGTCATCGCGAACGGCCACGACGTGCCGCCGGACGGGCTGTCGCCCACCGACCCGGCCGTCGCCGGCCAGCTCGTCCCGCTGGACGGGGTGGAGGGGGCGTACCGGGCGTGGCGCAGCGGCCTGGCGCGGGCCCGGCGGGCGCGGGAGGACAACGCCTGGTACCTCCAGGTGGAGGTCCCTGCGGCCGACCTCACCCCGTTCCGCAACCGGCTGTCCCGGATCGTGCCGCCCCGCCCGCCGTGGCTGGCCCGGCCGGTCGCCCTCGTCGCGCTGGTCGCGGTCGTGCTGACCACCTTCGGCGTGTGGCAGATCCCCGGGCAGGTGCAGCGGTGGCGGGCGGACTGCGAGTGGCCGCCGTCGGCCACGGGTGGGCTGGTGCACACGACGGTCCGCGACGGCCAGTGCATCGGCTACAGCGACAACGGGCGGCAGCTCTTCAGCCGCGACGCGTCCCTGCTCGCCGTGCAGCGGCAGATCTTCGACCAGAACCGGGAGGTCGAGGCGGCGTGGGCCGTCCGCCGGGACCGGCCCCGGGTCACCCTGGTCTACTTCGGGTCGCTGACCAAGCCCGACGCGCTGCCCGGGGAGGAGACGTTCGCCGGGGAGCGGGAGGAGTTGCAGGGCATGGCGGCGGCGCAGCGCCGCGCGTACCTGGAGGCCAACGACGACCGGGCCAACCCGTACCTGCGGATCGTGGTCGCCAACGCGGGCCAGGAGATGCGGTACGCCGCCGACGTGGTGCGGATGCTGGCCGACCTGGCCCACGACGAGCCGACGGTGCTCGGCGTGGTCGGGCTGGTGGAGAGCCGCAAGGCGGTGCAGGACGCGATCAAGGCGCTGGGCGACCTCAACCTGCCCGTCCTCGCGCCGACCCTGTCGGCCGACCGGATCGCCGACGCCTCCAGCCGCTACCTGCAGATCTCCGCGCCGAACATCGACGAGGCGACCCTCGTGCACGACCACGTCACCGAGGTGCTGAAGAAAAAGCGGATCTTCAACTTCTACACGTACGGCAACGTCGACCCGGACGAGGGCGCGCGCGGCGACCTGTACGTCAACACGCTGCGCGACGGCCTGCGGTCCCGCTTCGGCGGCGACGCCTACCAGGAGACGTACTGGCGGCAGGGGGTCGACCTGACCCCGGTCTGTGCCGACCGCTTCGGCGACGGCGTGGTCTTCTTCGGCGGGCGTTACACCGAGTTCGGCGCGTTCGCCGCCCGGCTGGCCGAGAACTGCAGCGGCCGGGTGCCGCTGCTCATCGGCGACGACTCGGTCAACCGCTACCTGGCGAACACCGCCGCCCGCCGGCCCGCGCCGGACAACCTGCCTTTGGCGTACGTGGTCAAGGGCGAGCTGGCCTACTGCAACCGGATCATCGGCGCGACCGACATCGAGCGCAAGCTCTTCCTCACCGACGTGCGGACGGTGCTGTCGCTGTGCCAGTCCAACTCGCCCATCGGGGAGCGGGTCGGGCTGGCCTACGACGCGACCCGGCTGCACCTGCGGGCGGTGCGGACCATCGCCGGCAACCTCTCCGCCCCCGCCGGCCGCGAGTGGAACCCCCGGGAGGTCACCCCCACGACGGTGTACGTCACCATCCGCGACGTCGCCGACCCCGCGTACCGGGGGGTGACCGGGCTGATCCGGTTCGACGCCAACGGCATCGCGGTCGGCAAGCGGCTCGCGCTGCTCTGCGTGCCCGACATCCGCAGGGCGTTCGACTCGCCGTCGGACGTGCCGAGGGAGATCGACCGGCACCCGATCGACCCGGCGGAGAACGAGCTGTACGGCACCCCGCCACCGAACCGCCGGGCGTGCACCACCCAGGGGTGAGCGCGGCTACCGCCGCGCCCACTGCTCCTTGGTGATCTCGTAGAGCACGCCGCCGTGCTCGGCGCCCTCTATCATCGCCATGTCGTCGGGGACGGGGCTGGTCTCCGTGTGCGTCATGCCGAGCTTCTCCATGATGTTGCGCGAGGCGCGGTTGACGGTCATCGTCTCCGCCCAGACCCTGCGCACGCCGAGTTCCGTGAACGCCTTGCCCAGCAGGGCCCGTGAGCCCTCGGTGGCGTAGCCGTTGCCCCAGGCCGCCCGCCGCAGGCGGTAGCCGAGTTCGACCTCGTCCAGCGGGCCCTGCGGTGCGGGGCGCAGGATGAACCAGCCGACGAACGCGCCGCCGGCCTTCTCGTGCGCGGCGAACAGCCCGAAGTTGCCGTTCCACTTCTGGTAGCCGGCGAGGATGTTCGGCAGGTAGCGCTCGCGGACGATCTCCGGCGGGGTCGGCTCGCCGCCGCTCAGGTAGCGCATCACCTCCGGGTCGCTGTCCAGCTCGATCAGCAGGTCCGCGTCGTCGGCGGTGAAGTGGCGCAGCGCCAGGCGCTCGGTGTCCAGATAGGTGTCCACGCGGTGATCGTGCCCGAGGCGCGGCGGGCAGCCCAACGGGTTTTCCCGACGCCGCCTGCTCACCTCCGCAGCCCGGAAACCCGACCGACTCCCGAGGGGGTCGACGCGGACCGCTGCGCGGGGCGTGACGACGAGCGACGCGGGACGGTCGCCGTCGCCGGGGCCGCAGGCCGGAGCCCGGCGAGCTGGACGTAGATCTCGCGCTTGGCGGTGGCCAGGCCGCGCTGGTCGAGGACGTAGCCGGCGAGCCAGATCCAGCCGTGGTAGGTCGGCAGGTCGGGCACCGACACGACGCGGAAGGTGACGGCCCGGTCCCCGGCGAACTGCACCGAGGCCCGGCCGTCGACGCGCAGCAGGTCACCGGGGGCCGGGCGCACCGCTACCAGTGACCCCGGTTGGGCCGGGCGTCGTCCGGCGGGACGCACTCCCGGGCGTGCATGACCTGCCAGTCGCGCAGCGCCCGTTTCAGCCGGTCGTTCTCCTGGGTCAGCAGCCGCACGTCCTCGTGCAGCCCGGCCAGCTCGTCGGCCAGCCGGGCCTGGAACTCGCGCACCTGGTCTGCGTCGACGCCCCGCCGACGCGGGTCGAACGCCCAGGTACGCACCTCGTGCGGGGTCAGCCGGTCGGGCCGGCCCGTTCCGTAGAGCCGGCCGCCTCGGTACACGTGGGCCACGACGATCCTTTCCGGGGCAGACGGGAGCGTGGAGCGTGCGTGCGGTGGGTCGGGGCGGGCAGGGCAGACCCGCCCCGACCGGGGGATGAGCCGACCCCGTTGCCACGCGAGGAGGAGCTCTCGACAAACATAACTAGGGAACACAGGAAAGTCAAAGCACATTGTTCAGGCATTCGAGGTGTGATCGAATTCGGGGTGCCACGCGAGGAGCGACATGCCCGAATCAGCCGAATACCTCCGCATCGCCGACGACGTCATCGCTGATGTCAGGTCGGGGAAGCTGAAGCCTGGCGACCGCCTGCCGTCGGTCGCCGAGACCCGTGTGAACTACGGAGTCAGCTACGGGACCGTGCAGCTGGCCTACGTCCGGCTTGAGGCGCTGCGCGTCATCCGTCGCCACCAGGGCAAGGGTGTCTTCG
Organism: Micromonospora haikouensis; assembly: GCF_000876225.1. Taxonomy (NCBI): domain Bacteria; kingdom Bacillati; phylum Actinomycetota; class Actinomycetes; order Micromonosporales; family Micromonosporaceae; genus Micromonospora; species Micromonospora haikouensis. The sequence continues at coordinate 3,784,766 of NZ_JXSX01000001.1, forward strand.
TCACCGATCCGAATACCTGGATGCGGGAGCCCTGATCGCGACACGCGTGCGCGTGCCGGTGAATGGATCCTCGTGCGCGAGTAAGCCTTCTGGCGAGCAGTCGTGCTCGTCAAGTCCGGCGGTCAAGGCTGGGCCTGACAGGAGCTGACGCGCTGTCGGCGCGCGGCATATGGCAGGTATCCGTGGCGATCCGTGGTACCTCGAAAGTGCGTTCTTGTGGTGCTCGATCTATCCGCCGGATGATCGGTATGCGTGAGGAACCTACACGCTTGTCGGCAACCGATTGGAAGAAATGCGATGCACCTTCCCGACTACTCGTCCTTGCGCGTGCGCCTCGCTGGTGGCGTCGCCACGGTTGCGCTCGACCACCCGCCCGTGAACACCCTGGACGGACAGATGATGCTCGACCTGCACGATCTGCTCGGGCGGCTGCGGACGGACGACACCACGCGTGTGATCGTGTTCGAGAGCGCCCACGACGAGTTCTTCCTCGCCCATGTCGACTTCGGGATCTTCGACAGCTACCCGGCGCTGGAGGCGGTCAAGAAGGACTACCCGCACGTCAACGTCCACCAGGGCATCGGGGAACTGCTGCGCAGCCAGCCACAGATCACCATCGTCAAACTGGCCGGCATCGCCCGCGCCGGTGGCGCGGAGTTCGTGGCCGCCGCCGACATGGCGTTCGCAGGCGCGGAACGCGGAAAGATCGCGCAGAGCGAGGTCCTGCTCGGGATCATTCCCGGCGGCGGGGGGACTCAATTCCTGCTCGAAAAGGCGGGTCGTAACCGTGCCCTCGAAGTGGTGCTGGGAGCCGACCTGCTCGATGCGGAGACCGCGGCGCTCTACGGGTGGATCAACCGGGCCATTCCCGACGCTGAACTCGACGCGTTCGTGACCCGGCTCGCCGGCAACATCGCGGCCCTGGACCCGGGCGTGATCGAGGGAGCCAAGCGTGCGCTTCCGGCCGTGGATCTCACTCGCGGCCTGAACGTGGAGCACGACGAGTGGAACCGGCTCGTCAGCGGAGACGCGCCAGCCAAGAAGATGAAGCTCGCGATGGAGCGGGACCTGCAGACCACCGAGCCGGAGCGTGATCTCGAAGGCTTCCTGCGCCAGGTCGCGGCTGACGTCTGACGCCGATGCGCTGCGTAGGCCCTCGACCGGGAGCCTACGCAGCGCTCGCCCCTCGACGGCTGGAGCGATCGGTCGACCCGGCACTACCGGGACAGCGCACGCTTCATGCGAATCGTGGACTGGTCCAGGATCTCGATGTCCCCGGCAGCGAGGCGGTCAAGAGCCAGGGACGCCAGGTGCTCCGGCTCGTTGAGGTCCTCCTTGGGAAGGGGGTAGTCGTGCTCGGCGGCGAAGGCCAGCAGTGTCTCGGTCGCGATGAGTCCCGGAACGAGGGCGCTGACCAGCGTGCCCTGATCCGCGAGTTCGATCCGGATTCCGTTGGTCAGACCCCACTGCGCAGACTTGGCCGCGGCGTAGGCCGTGTTGCCCGGGACCGTCTCCCAGGCCGCGCCGGAGAGCACGTTGAGAATTGCGCCCCCTCCGTTGCGACCGAGGACGGGCGCGAAGGCGCGAACCATGTTCAGTGTTCCGTAGTAGTTCGTGTTCATCACGTCGCGGATCGAGGCCAGGTCGCCGGTGACCAGGTTGCCTCCGGCGCTCGTCGCGGCATTGTTGATCAAGATGTCGGCATCGACTGCCTTCTCTGCGGCGGCGGTTGCGGAGGCCGCGTTGGTGACGTCGAGAGCCAGCACGGTCACGCCGGGGATGTCGACGAGTTCGGGGCGGCGCGCGGCTGCGTACACCTTCGCGCCGCGGCGAACGAGCTCGGTCACGAAGGCGCGGCCCAGCCCCCTGTTCGCACCCGTGACGACGACAGTGGACGTGGCGATTTCCATGAATGTTCCTTGCGGGGAGAGAGGCGGTTGGGGTTTGGCCGGGGCAGCCTGGGACGGCGGCCGGACGGTGACGTGCCTACGGAGTGCACCCGCCCCTGCCCCGTGGTTGTCGCAGGGAGTGTAGGTTCCTCATGAATACCAGGCTGGTTGGGTCGGAGGCGCTGGTCAAGAACGCACTTTCGGCGCACCAGGTATCGGAAGGGATACCCATGACCACCACGGCACCCGGTTCAAGCCCCCGATTCGTCGCGGACTGCCCGACCCGGCCGATCCTGGACCAGGTCGCCGACAAGTGGACGATGATGGCGCTGACGGTGCTGGAAGAGCCCACCCGCTTCAACGAGATCCGTCGGCAGCTGGAGGGTGTCACCCAGCGTGTCCTCACCCAGACGCTTCGGCGTCTGGAGCGCAACGGCTTGGTGGTTCGCCGCGTGCTCGAGACCTCCCCGGTCGGGGTCGAGTACTCCCTTACGCCCTTGGGTGAGTCATTCCGTGAGCCGTTCACCCGACTGTACGAATGGGCCCTAGCGCACAGCGACGAGATTCAGGAGTTTCAGCGGGCGTTCGACGCCAGAAACGCTCAGGCGACCTCGGCGAACTGAACGACACGAGCCGCCATGCCACCCCGGCGTCGACACAGCATCCACTGCAACCGACACGAGCCAACGAGCACGACTCCGCAGTCACCCCGCAGTCACGCCCAGGCATCACGATCCGACGGACCCACCCTACGAAGCGAAAGCGACGGATCTGCGGGCGACTGTGGTTGGGCCCGGTGGCGATGAGGAAATGACGGATATCTGACGCCACAGCCGGATCGGTGTCCACTGCGTAGTCGATACCCTGTCCTGAGCGCTCCGCTGATCGCGTGACGTGGCCGCGGGCGTACCCCGACGGAGGATCGCGTGGCTGAATCGGCACCGTCCCCCGGGCCCGACGGTGGCCGTCTGCTGGCCCGGTCCTATCGCATCGTCAACGCCGGGGCCGGCGAATTCGCATTCACCGACCTCAGATTGACGGCGCTCGGGGGTGTGCGGGGCCGGCAGTTCCGCCTCTTCACGCCGGTCAGGCGCGAGCGGCTGCGGCTGCCCACCTCCCTGCCCGAGTTTGCGGCCCTGCGGCACGAGGCCAACCTGTCGGACAGCCCGCTCGCCGTCGCCGCCGAGCTCGGCGGGCACTGGAGCGAACACAACCTCGCCGCCATCACCCACGTCGCCGCCTGCAACTTCCGGTGCCCCTACTGCTATGTGGACTTTGCCCACCTGTCGGGCGTGGACAGCTTCGTCGCCACGGCGGCGGCCGTCGTGGACGAGTTCGTCCTGCTCCGACAATCGTTGCAGGCTTCTGGTCGCGGGCTGAGCCTGCTGCGGCTCAGCGGCGGCGAACCGCTGCTGGCCCCGGCTCTCGTGCTCGGCGTCCTGCGTGAGCTGCGCCGTCGCGAACTGCTCGGCTCGACCGTGCTCAAGGTGGAGTCCAACGTCTCGGCGCTGCCGTACGCGTGGCGGGAGAGCGCGGTGCGGCTGACCGCAGACGACACCGCCGAGCTGCCCCGGGTAAAGCTGCACACCACCCTGCACTTCCCGCCGGGCGCGCGGCTCTGGCCGGCGATCCGCAACGGCGTCGAGTTCGCCGTCGGCCTCGGCTTCGACGTGTATCCGGCCGTCGGCGCGAACGACTGGAGCGTGGCCGACCTGGAACGGCTCCACGGCGAGCTGGCCGCGATCAGCCCCGGCCTGCCCGCCCGGCTGGCGGTGCGGCCGTTCCACCTCGACTATCCCGTCCTGGCCGACCGGCGGTTGCTGCCCCGCCCCAGGGAGGTCGACGCGCCGTCCGTGCTGTGGGAGAAGATCCTTCTCCGCCGGTCGGGCGCGAGATATCTCGAAAGACCCCGGCACCTCGTGCCGTTGACCTGACTTCCGCCTTCTCGGAAACGACGGAGAGAGTTCCCTTGATCAGCTCAGTCACGATCTGCAGCAGTTCGAAGTTCTACGACACCGCGCGGCGGGCGGAGGAGATTCTTCGAAAGGCCGGCCTGACCGTCTACACCCCCCGCTACGACTACAGCGAGGAACAGGTGCGCGTCGGCGAGTCGGACAAGATCCGCCTCACCCGGGAATTCCTCGACAAGGTCGCCAGATCCGACGCCGTATTCGTCATCGCCAACGGCGGATACGCGGGGGTGAGCGTCTGCATCGAAGTGGGCTACGCCGTGGGCCAGGGCAAGGCCGTCGTGTTCTCCGAGGAGCCGGCCGAGTTCGCCCTGCGCGCGTTGGCCGACGCGGTGGTGCCGGTCGACGAGATCGGGGACGCGGTGCGGCGGATCGACCGGGACGCGCACCGCCCCGGCGGCCCCGCGTGATCGTGGCCGCGCCCGGCTCGTCGAGCCGTCTGCACGGCCCGGCCGCCGAACTGACCGGCGGGCTCTTTCCCGGGCTGGCCGTCAACCACCCGCGCTCCCTGTGGCACCGCGCCGCAGGCGACACCCTGGTCCTGTGCCGGGGGTTCGACATCCCGCGACTGGTGTCGACCGGCGTGGTCGACATCGGGATCACCGGCTACGACACGTGTGTGGAGTGGTCGCTCGCCAGCGGCGCGGGGCTCGTGCTGCGCGCGCTGCCCGCCGCGCGGACGTCGTTCGTCACCTACTGCACGGTGACCGGCCGGGACGTGCGGACCGTCTACACCGAATACCCGGCGCTCACCCGGGCGTGGCTCGCGGCGCGGGCCGACGCGGGGCAGCCGCGCGTCGTGCCGCTGCGCGGTTCCACCGAAGGGGTGATCAGGGCGGACCCGCACGGGGCCGGCGTGCTGCTGGTTACCTCGGGCGAGACGATGGCGGCGAACGGGCTCGACCACGACGTCCCCCTGCTGGCGACGGACGTGTGCCTGGCGACCCGGGCCGGTGCGTCCCCCGCCCCGGGGCTGATCGACGTCGAGTCGCTGCCCTTGCTGGAGCTGCCGTCCTTCGGCCGGGACGCCGTGCCGAGGCAGCGGGAGGGGCTTCGGGGGGTGGGTGGTGGAGCTTGAGATCGCCACGGTCGCGTCCGGCTGGCCCGACGTCGTCGCGTTGTTCGCCGGGGACCTGCCCGTCCGGATCGCCACCCGGCACGGCGTGTCGTTCGACCTTCCCGGCCTGACGGTGTGGCTGCGGAACCCGGCCGACCTTACGCCACCACCCGGGTACCCCTACCCAGAGTTGATCAAGGACTACCGGGACCGCCTCTTCGGTGACCAGCGGGAGTCGTCGCTGCTGCATCAACGGCTGCGCCGGTGGGCCCCGGCCGACGGCACACCGGTCGACCAGTTCGCCCAGGCCGTCGCGCTGCTGCGTCAGGACGAGCACAGCCGGTCGGCGGTCTTCTCGACCTGGCAGCCGGAGGAGGACCTCGGCGGCCGGTTCCCCGTCTCGCCGGTGGGCGGGGCGTTGCGGATCGTCGCCGACGAGTTGGTCCTCTTCCTGACCGCGCGCAGCGTCGACGTCTGGGTGGGCCTGGTGCCCGAGCTGCTCACCTTCGCGCAGCTCGCCTCGGACGCCGCCCTGGACCTGGGGCTGACCCGCAGCCAGGTGTGCTACCAGGCGTGGAGTGCGCACCTCTACGAGGTCGACTACCTGACCTACCTGTCGGAAACGCGATGACCCGTTCGCTGACGCTGCTCGACAGCGGCGTGATCGACCCGCACACGATCGACAAGCTTCTCCAGTCGGTCGTGTTCTTCTCCGACCGGGTCGTGCTGCGCGCCTCCTTCGAGGTCGCCTCGGCGTACCGCGATCGCGCCGCCGAGATCAACCGGCGGATCGACGACCTGCACGACGCGGGCCTGGTCGGGCTCTGGGGCCACGAGTACGAGGTGGACGACGCGGGCCGGGTGCGGGTGGGCCGCGCCGCCGGGCGCGGCCGGCGGGCCGACCTGGTCGTCCCCCAGGGGCAGTTGCGCGAGAGCCTGACCCGGATGGACGAGGTGATGCGCGCGGTCCGGGAGGAGGCGTACCGGCCGGCGGTGGACGGGGCGCGGCCGCTGCGGCAGGGGGCGGCGGAGATCGTCAGCCTGCGCAACCACCTGGCCTCCCTGGTCATCTCCTCCGAGCTGCGGCAGGACGGGATGCTGGCCAACCCGGCCGTGCGGACGCACCTGGTCGGCGGCCTCGGGCAGCAACCGACGGAGCGGTTCGAGGCGGCGGTCGTGCGGGACGTCCTCGGGCAGTTGCGGATCGGCTCGCTCGGCCAGCTCAGCGTGGCGCAGATCGTCGATGCGCGACGCCTCAACGGCGCCTTCCGCACCCTGCTGGACGACTCGCTGCTCGCGGTGGCGCGCGGTTACGACCCGGTGCTGACCCCGGAAGCCACCGCGCGCGAGCTGACCCGCCGCTACCGCGAGACGGTGGCGGAGTTCGCCCGGCCCCGGGTCGCCCGGCAGGCGGCGGAGGAGATCGCCTGGGACGTCCTCGGGGCGACCGTCCCCTCGACGGTGGTCCTCAAGTACGGGCTGCGTGCCCTCACCTGGCGCAAGGCGGCCCAGCGGGCCCGGCCCTTCCTGCTGCTCATGCACCTCGAACGGGCGCTTCGGTCACCCAACGGGCCCCGTGGTGCCTGACGAGCGCGGCCTCCACGTCGGCCAGCATCCGGTGCGCGTGCGGCGGCGACAGCATCCGCAGGTGCCACACCGCGACCGCCACCGGTCCGCCGGCACCCGCCTCGTCGCCGTCGTGCCGGCTCGCGCCGTACGACCACACGAGCAGCAGGGCCAGCGCGTAGCCGGTGTCGGGGTGCGCGTACCGCAGGCCGAGCCAGGAACGTGAAGCGGGCGGGAGCAGGAAGACCCGGCCGTCCCGGCGGGCCCGTGCCAGGCTCTCGGACAGGTGCGGCAGATTTTGTTCCGGCGCGTCGGGGGCCACCCGCCAGCTGATGCCGTACGCGGCACAGAGCGCGGCCGTCGCCGACAGCACCACGCGGCACTCGTCGTGACCGAGGCGACGCGGGCGGCCCGGCAGCCGGATCCCGCCCGTGGCGCGTCGCATGGCCCAAAGCTTGCCATGCGCTCCGTCGCCCTTCAAACACCGACAGGGGTGGACCAAGTCGACTCGACGGTGCTGCCCCGGTTGGTCGTGTGGCCGTTTCTGAGAATGGGCGGGGGCGGCGGGGCGTGACCACGGGGACCGGTCGCGCCCCGCCGCACGTCAGCGAACAAGCTGGATGCTGAGGTGCGGGGAGGTGCTCGGGTGTCCGGCGGACTCGATCCTGGCGGTGAGACCGCTACGCCTCGGCAAGCCGCTCGCTTGACTGGGGCTGGGCAAACTGGTCGCGATAGTCTCTACGGGCCGTTATTTGGGCCCGTGGTCGCCCGATGGACGGAGGCTGACGTGCGTTGGCTCATGATCCTCATCATCGTGTTGGTAGCTGCGGCAGCCGTCTGGCTGTGGCGTCGTTCCCGGCGGGCATCGATCGACGCCTCCGGCCAACTGCTCGATCAGCAGGCGTCGACCGAAGCCCGGAGAAGGCTTGACGAGCATCGCAACCGAAGCGACGGCAGCGGCACCGGCAGCGGTGCGGTCGGTGGCTGGAGCCTGTGAGCCGAGGCGGCGGTCGGTCCGTCATCGTGCACACAACGACAGTGTGGTCAGGGCCGCCGGGCCGGCATCGTCGCCGGCCCGGCGATCCACCGACGCCTCACGTGCAGGGGCGCGCCCCCAGGTAGGTGCTGCCGTCACCGCTGGCGCCCTCCGGGTCGAGGGCGTAGACGTGGAGCTGGGTGCCGGGTGTGCACCCGGAGAGCGTGAACCGGAAGCCGTGCACTCCGCTGATGCCGAAGTACGCGTTCACGTCCGGCCGGTTGGTCGCGGTCGGGAAGTCGCCCAGGTACGTTCCCACGCCCGCCGGCCCGCCCCGGTAGACGGCCACCGTCGAGGAGGTCCCCGGCTGGTCCGGGTCGACGGCCCAGCCCTCCACGGTGGAGCCGGTGAGCAGCTCGAAGTTGCCGCGCGGGGGCGTAGTCCAGCGGAACACCCGGGTGTCGCCCGCGTTGAACGGCAGGTTCGCCAGCTGCGCGCAGCTTCGGCACAGCTCGACGTCGCTGGGGTACAGGGCGGTCTCGTACACCCGGGGCATGGCCTGCGGCAGCCGGACGGTCCTCGCGCCCGTGGTGCCGGCGTGCACCATCAGCGTGTTACCGGCGGCCTCCACGACGTCGCCGGCCGGCGCGAAGTGGTGCACGCCGGCGTCCTCGCTGATCCTGCGCAGCGCGGCCAGGGGCAGCTTGGGCGCGGCGGCGTACACCGACGTCCAGCTTCCGCCCGCGACGGGGATGGACTTGCGGGCCAGGGAGACCCCGCCCGCCTGGTACGTGCCGAGCGTCGTCGCGCCCGCGTCGGTGACGGTGAACCACGGCGTGAGCGGGTACGCCGGCCCGCCGCTCTGCCCGACGAACGAGTAGGTCTGCCCCAGGTTGGGGGTGCCGGTGCCCTTGGCGACCGTGATGCCGGTGAGCGCGGTCATCGAGGCGGTGGAGGCGGCCTGGTCGCCCTGCACGTAACCGGCGGCGTACAGCGACAACACGGTGCGGCCGGGGGTCTTCAGTCTGGTGTCGATCGCCGAGCGTACCGTCGGGGAGACCGCGTAGGCGTTGGGCAGGACGGCGAGCTTGATCGCGCTCAGGTCGAGGTTGCCCTTGGTCAGGTCGCTGAGCAGGTAGTGCCGCACGGGGGTGCCCAGCCGGGTCAGGTCGTCCACCAGGTTGGACAGCTGGTCGCTGGCGAAGGCGTACGAGTTCTCCCCGGCGGGGGTCAGGGCGGGCTGGTAGTTGGCCGACACGTCGTCGACGAACACCGCGACCTGCGGCTGGTAGGCGTTCGCCCCGCCGTGCTGGATCTTGTCGGCGGCCCGGAACACCGACTGGAGGTTCGCCCACAGGGCCTCCGAGTCGCCGGTGCGCGCCGGGTCGCCGAACCAGCCGACCCCCTGCAGGTCGAGGAAGTGGATGGCCCGGCCGCCGATGGCGGCGGTGGTCAGGTTGCGGCGCAGCAGGCGGATGCTGTCCCACAGGTTCGTGGCGGTCTGGAACGGGATGGGCTGGCAGTTCGTCGGCGCGCAGGCCAGCAGCGTACGCGTGTCGTCCTCGTCCAGCCACAGCTTGTTGGCCAGCCGCATGGTGTCCGGCGGCCCCTGCTGGACGAAGCCGTTGCCGAGGCTGCGGCTGTCGCCGTACGAGTGGGGCACGCCGATGATGTCCACGTACGGGCTGTCGACCAGCGTCGCCAGGTCGTTGCTCCCGCTGATGCCCAGCTCGGTGCGCAGGCCGTAGAGGTAGCCGTAGAAGACGGCGGTGAGGATGCGGTTGCCGGTGGCCTGCTTGGCCCTGGCCAGCAGACGGGTGATGGCGGCGACGTTGCGTGACGACAGGTACTGGTTGTACTTCGCGGCCCGCAGCGAGTTGAGGTCGGCCGGGTCCAGCACGGTGCCGCGCGCCGCCCCCGAGGTCGGCGGCGACTGGCCGGGGACGGCGTTGTTGCGTTCGGTGGGGGTGGCCGACCGGCAGCCCGGGACCAGGCTCGCCGGCAGGGCGCTCCACGCGCAGAAGCCGGCCTCGGCGCTGGCGGAGTAGTCGTCCAGGTAGAACGCGTGTCGCCCACGTGGGCCGGGCTGGGTGCCCGCGTCGTTGGTCCAGGGGTAGAGCTGGCAGACCCGCACGCCGTCCGTGCCGGTGGCGCACAGGTCCGGGCTGCCCCAGTCCAGCATCTTGTTGGTGGTGTCGTCGTAGCCGTACGGACGGTAGAACCACTCGCCGCCGTTCTCGTAGGCGATCAGCACCGCCATGACCCGGCCGGGATACTGGGCGTCCATCCGCGTCAGCACCCGGCTGATCTGCTGTTCCTGGTAGGCCAGCCACGCCTCGCTGAACGTCCACGGGTGGCCCGCGCCGCCGGTGTCGTCGCGGACGTTGCCCTGGAGGTCCTTCATCCGCATGGGCTCGGCGCCGGGCGGCGCGTCCTGCAGGTACATGCGGACCATCAGGTACGGCCGGGGGTTGAGCTGGTTGAGCCGGCCGGCCAACTGGTCGATGAACGCGTCGCTGGTGTTGTTGAGGTGCACCTGGAGCATGGGTGCGACGTTCATCTCCGGCGCGGCCGTGTTCGCGGCGGCCAGTTGGGCCTGGTAGTTGAAGTACGACCAGTTGTTCTGCCCGATCGGCGTGCTCTGCGTGTTGAGCGCCATGAAGAACGGCGTGGTCGTCCGGCAGCCGCCGCCCTGGTCGCACAGTTGGATCACCTTGCGGCCGTTGCGGTTGACGATCGTCGACTGCGGCCCGGACCAGCCGTCGGCGTGGGCGTACGCGGTGGGCAGGACGGGGGTGAACGGCAGCACGATGAGCGCGGCCAGAACGGCGAGCAGTCGTCTCATGCGTCCTCCCGACGCGGTGCGGGCAGGTGGGACGGGCAGGTGGGGACGGGCGGGGCGCGGCCACGGGACCGGGTCGCGCCCCGCCCGTCAGCCGGTGGGGCGGGCGCAGTGGCGGGCGACGGTCAGAGGAGCAGGTATCCCTGCGGCCCCTCGACGATCTGCCCCTCGCAGTTGGCCGCCGTCGAGTCGAAGTGCTCCCCGCTGCCGCGCACGAGGCAGCGGTAGATGATCTGGTGGGCGGCGGCCGGCGGCGAGTCGTAGGCGTAGCCGATCACCCCGAGGAACGTCCTCCCCTCGCAGTTGGCGGCTGCGGAGGTGAACCTGTCGCTGCCCACCTGGCACTGGTAGAGGGCGTGCGTGCCGGCGACGGCGCTGGTGTGCACCTTGCCGAGGGGGCCCTCGGCAAGGTAGCTGCCGCCGGGGTGGGTGGTGGAGCTGACGTGGTCCCCGGCCCCGTAGTACCGGGTGAGCGTGGCGGTGCCGGGGGAGGGCGGCGCGGAGCCGGTGTACAGCAGGCGGTTCGGCGAGCCCGTGCCCGGGTTGCTGATCTTGCCGGGGGTCGAGGCGTCGAAGAGGGCGCTGGCGACCTGGGCCGGGGCCAGGCCGGGGTTGCCGGCGAGGACCAGCGCGGCGGCGCCCGCGACGTGCGGGGTGGCCATCGAGGTGCCGCTGAGCGTGGCGGTGGCGGTGTCGCTGCCGTTGGACGCCGAGACGATGCCGTCGCCGGGGGCGAAGATGTCGGTGCAGGTGCCCCAGTTCGAGAACGACGCGCGGGCGTCGGCCGTGGTGCTGGCGTTGACGGTGATCGCCTCGGCGACCCGGGCGGGGGAGTAGTTGCACGCGTCGAGGTTGCTGTTGCCGGAGGCGATGGCGTAGACGATGCCGTCGGCGATGGAGTTGCGCACGGCGTCCTCGAGGGCGCCCTGCGCGCCGCTGGCGCCGAGGCTCATGTTGGCCACGGCGGGCACGCCGGCGGCGTGGTGGCCGGTCACCCAGTCGACGCCGGCGGTGACGCCGGCCAGGGTGCCGCTGCCGCCGCAGTTCAGCACCTTGACCGCGACCAGGGAGACGCCCTTGGCCACGCCGTACTGGGAGCCGCCGATGGTGCCCGCGACGTGGGTGCCGTGGCCGTTGGTGGAGCAGTCCGAGTCGAGGCCGTCGCCGGTGGTGTTGGTGCCCCAGGTAGCCCTGCCGCCGAAGGTGGTGTGGGTGGTCCGGATGCCGGTGTCGATCACGTACGCGCGCACGGTGGACGCCGTCGTCGGGTACGAGTAGCTGCCGTCCAGCGGCAGGTCGCGCTGGTCGATCCGGTCCAGGCCCCACGACGGCGGGCTGGGCTGGGTGTCCAGCGCCCGCACGGTGCGGTTCTGCTGGACGTACGACACGCCGGACTCGGCCGCCAGGCGTCGTGCCGCGGCGCGGCTCATCGTGCCGGCGAAACCGTGCAGCGCGTGCTCGTAGGTGTGTTCCACCCCGACGTCGTACTTCGCGGCCAGCCGTCCGGTCAGGGCGGCGACGCCCGCGCGATTGTCGGCGCCGACCCGGTCGTCGAACACGACGAGGTAACTGCCGTCGATGGCACCCGGATCTCCGGTTCCTCGCACCTGTCCCGCAGCAGTTGCCGGAGATGCGATTCCCATTGCCAGGATGGTTGTCGCTGCCGCGAACGCGGCGAGGCCGACCGCATTCGGTCGACGCACTCGGGAATGATCCATGGTCGTGCATGATTCAGCACCAATAGCCAGGTGTCAATATTTTAGAATGACTTTGCTGGTCAGGTGTAGGAACCCGATGCGCTGACGGTGTCGGCTAGATCCTTTTCGCAGGGCATTGCCGGGTGGGATTCGATCGGTTATGGTCCATGTCTGCATTGATGGATATTGCCGTCGATCTCGGCGATCCGGGCCACGTAGCCGCCATCCTCGTCGTAGCTGGAGTAATGCGCGATGGCCGTCAACAATCGTCACCTGTTGCTGATCCACACCAGTCCGTTCCATGGTTGTGAGAACGAGTTCAACCACTGGTACGACCACGTTCATCTCGCCGAGGTTCTCGCCGTACCCGGTTTCGTCGGGGCGCGGCGTTTCGTCGCCCCGCAGGCCGCGGGCGAACGTCGGCGGTACGCCGCGATCTACGAGGTCGAAACCGACGACATCGTCGCCACCATGGAGCGGTTCGAGAAGGCGCGACCAACGATGTCGACCACGCCGGCCCTCGACCCGTCCAGCGTCACCATCGAGCTGCTGACCCCGGTGACTCCGCCGGTGACACCAGGACAACCGCAGTGACGACGGAGGACGGACTCATCGAATCGACGACACCGGTGTCCGAAGGGCAGCCCGCCACCGGCAACGGGCTGTCGACCCTGGGCCACGACGGGGACCCGAGGTGGCGGGTCGACGCCTCGCAGGCGGTGAGCTACGAGGTGCGCCTCTGCCGGGGGCTGCTCGACCCGGCCTCCGACCTGATGGTGACCGCCGCGAGCACGGACGGCGGCCCCGGCCGACGCCGCCTGGTCGTGCTGGACTCCCAGGTGGACGTCCTGTTCGGCGAACGCATCAGGGCGTACCTGGAGGCGCACCGGGTGACCTACGAGTTCTGCGTCGTCGAGGCCGACGAGCGCCGCAAGACGATGACGTCGGTGTTCCGCGTGGTGTCGGCCATGGACGCGTTCGGCGTGGCCCGCCGCCGCGAGCCCGTCATCGCGGTGGGCGGGGGAGTGCTCACCGACATCGTCGGGCTCGCCGCCAGCCTCTACCGCCGCTCGACGCCGTACGTGCGGGTGCCGACCACCCTCATCGGCATGGTGGACGCCGGGATCGGCTCGAAGACCGGCGTGAACTTCAGCGACCACAAGAACCGGCTCGGCACGTACCACCCCTCTGCGACCACCCTGATCGACCCGGGCTTCCTGGTCACGCTGCCCGTGCGGCACCTGCGCAACGGGCTCGCCGAGGTGCTCAAGATGGCGCTGATCAAGGACCGCCGCCTGTTCGAGCTCCTCGCCGTCCACGGCGCCCGCATCATCGCCGAGCGGATGCAGTCCGCCGGCAGCGCTGACGGCGGCGCGGCGGCACTGGCCGTGATCCGCCTCGCCATCGGCGGCATGCTGCAGGAGTTGCAGCCGAACCTCTGGGAACACCAGCTCGAACGGGTCGTCGACTACGGGCACTCGTTCTCGCCGGTGATCGAGATGCGGGCGCTGCCGGAGCTGCTGCACGGCGAGGCCGTCGCCGTGGACATGGCGCTGTCGCTCGTGCTCGCCCACCACCGGGGCCTGCTCTCCGCCGAGGACCTGAGCCGCGCGCGCCTGGTCATGGGCGAACTCGGCCTGCCGACCTGGCACCCGGTCTGCTCCACCGAACTGCTCACCGAGGCGTTGGCCGACACCGTGCGCCACCGCGACGGCCGGCAGCTCATCCCCCTCACGGCCGGCATCGGCCAGGCCCGCTTCGTCGACGACGTGACCCCCGCGGAACTGGCCGCGGCCCTGGCCGGACTGGAACCCAACTGGACGTCGATGGCGGCGGCCCCGTCCGCGCCGACGCCGGGGAGCAACGGATGAACGGCGTACGCGCGGTGCTGCTGGCCGGTGGCCGGGGGGAGCGGATGGGCCCGCTGGGCGTCGGCCGGCTCAAGCCGCTGATCCCGTTCGGCGGGACGAGCCGGCTCATCGACTTCAGCCTGCGCAACGCCTGCGACTCCGGCCTCGACGAGGTGCTGCTGCTGTCGCAGTACGAGGAACGCATGCTGATGGACGACCTGCACCGGGTCTGGAACCGGACGCCGGGGTTCCGCGCCCACTTCGGGCCCTACGACGAGGCGTACCGCAGCGCCCCGCCCGGGACCGTCCCCGGCGCGCTGCCGGAGCGGACCTGGCCCGCCGAGCGGGGCACCGCCGACGCCCTGATCAGCAAGGAACGCTGGGTCTTCGGCGGCGCGCCCCGCGACGTCCTGGTGCTGCACGCCGACCACGTCTACCGCTTCGACTACCGGGACATGCTGCGGGAGCACCGGGCGTCGAAGGCCGCGCTGACGGTCGCGTACCAGCGGATCGAACGCCGCTTCGTGCACCTCTTCGGCATGGTCGAGTTCGACGACGCCGGCCGCCTCACCGCGTTCGTCGAGAAACCCGCCGAGCCCACGAGCGACCTGGTGTTCGCGGCGTTCTGCCTGTTCGACGCCCGGATCCTGCGCCGCTACCTGGAACAGCTCGCCGGCACCGCCTGGCAGCACGACATCAGCCGCGACGTGATCCCCGCCATGCTGGCCGGCGGGGAGCTCATCCGCGGCCACCGGGTGCCCGGCTACTGGGAGGACATCGGCACCGTCGACCGCTACCACCTGGCGCACCGCTCGCTGCTGCGGCGGCCGCCGTCGATCCCCCTCGCCGACCTGCCCGCCACCGTGCGGCCGGAGGTCGCGCGGCGGATGGTCGACGAAGCGCCGGGGATCCGCCGCTCGCTCGTCCCGGCCGACCTGGTCAACCACGGCGAGATCACGCACAGCGTCGTCTACCCCGGGGCCCGGGTGGGCGCGGGCGCGGTGGTGCACGACAGCGTGCTGCTGCCGGGGGCGGCGGTGGCGGCCGGTGCCCGGATCGACGGGGCGATCGTCCTGGAGGACGGCACCGTCGCGCAGTGCGCCGCCGGAGGCGACGCCGTCGCCGAGGCCCACCGATGACCGACCGGGACGACACGTTCGTCGTCGCCGACATCGGCGGGACGACCCTGCGAATCGGGCACGTGACGGCGGGCGACCCCGTCGTCCGGGGGGTGCGCCGCGTCGCCACCGACGGGTTGGCCCGCCACCCCGGCGCCCCCGTGGCCGAGCTGCAGCAGCGGGTCCTGGGCCAGCTCGCCACGGAACTCGCCGCGTACCTCGTCAGGTCGGAGGCCGCCGGCAGCCGGGCGGTGGGCCTGTCGTTCGCCGGGCCGACCACCGCCGACGGCGTCGCCCTCGCCGCCCCGACCATCTGGGGCGAGGGCGGCGGCTCCGTGGCGCTGAACGCCCACCTCGGCGCGCGGCTCGGGGTCCCGGTGCTGACCGTCAACGACATCACCGCGGCGGCGTGGCGCTACGCCCACGCCGGGAACGACGCCTTCTGCCTGTTCACCGTCAGCTCGGGCGTCGGCAGCAAGGTCTTCCGCCGGGGCGAGGTGCTCGTCGACGACGCCGGCTTCGGCGGCGAACTCGGCCACTGGCGGGTCGACTGGAGCGGCACCGCCCCGCCGTGCGACTGCGGCGGGCGCGGACACCTCGGCGGCATCGCCTCCGGACGCGGCATCCTGCGGGCCGTGCGGGCCGCCGCCCGGCAGCGGCCCGGCGAGTTCGGCGTCTCGGGGCTGGCGGCGTCGTCGGCGGGTCGCCCGGAGGGCATCACGAACGAGGCCGTCGCCCTCGCGGTGCGGGGCGGGGACAGCTTCGCCGTCGACGTCCTGCGCGCCGCGCTCCGGCCGCTCGCCCTGGCGGTCGCGAGCGTCTTCTCCTCCATCGGCATCCGCCGGTACATCTTCATCGGCGGCTTCGCGGTGGCCGTGGGGCAGCCGTTCGTCGACATCCTCGGCGACGAGCTCACCGAACTGGGCTGCTTCGGCCTGACCCCGACCCAGGTGCGCGCGATGCTCACGCTGGGCGCGGCCGACGACGACCACAGCCTGATCGGTGTCGGCCGCCTGCTCGCCGCGGCCGGCGCGGAGTCCCGACTCGCAGCGGAGGCCGCGCATGCGTACGTTGATCGTCGGTAGCGGGTTCGTCGGCAGGGCGGTGGCCGACCGGCTCGCCCGCGCGGGCGAGCGACCCGTCCTCGCGTCCCGACGCCCGCCGCAGCACGCGCCGGCCCCGTGGACCCCGCTGGACGTGACGGACCCGGCCTCCTGCGCCCGCGTGCTCGCCGACACCGCCGCCGAGCAGGTCGTGCTGGTCCACGGGCCGTCCGACGTCACCTGGTGCGACCGGCACCCGGACGAGGCGATGGCCGGCCACGAGACGGCGGCCCGCAACATGCGCGCCGCCGCCGATGACCGCCGCCTGGTGCTCATCTCGACCGACAACGTCTTCGACGGCAGCCGGCCCGACTGTGCCGAGGCGACGCCGACGGCCCCGCCGAACGCCTACGGCCGGGCCAAGCTTGCCGCGGAACAGGTGTTCGCCGGGCACGCCGCCGCCACCGTGCTGCGGGTCAGCCTCGTCTACGGCTGGGAGCCGGCGGACAGCGCCAAGTGGCTCAACTTCTTCGCGGCCTGCGCGCACCGCCTGCTCGCCGGGGAACCGGTGGCCGTCCCCCACGACCAGTGGACCACCCCGGTGCTGGTCGACGACGTCGCCGCGGTGACCGCCGCCGTGCTGACCGCCCGCGACGTCCCGCTGCTGCACCTCGGCGGACCGGACCGGATCTCGCGCGCCGACTGGGCGCTGCTCATCGCGGCGGAACTCGGCGTCGACCCGGGGCTCGTCGTCGCCGAGCCGCGCGCCGCCGGACGCTACGCGGGACGGCCGGAGAACACCTGCCTGACCAGCACCCTGCTGTCCCGGCTACCCGCCACCGCCGGCGTGCCCGTCCGGGGCGTCCGCGAGGCAGCCCGGCTGTTGGTCGCCGCCGGCGTACGGGCGGCGCGGTGAGCGCCGCGAACGGCCCGGTGACCCGCCGGATCACCGGCCGCACCGTCTACCGCAACGCCTGGATGACCGTGCGCGAGGACGCCGTGGAACGCCCCGACGGGTCCCGTGGCGTCTACGGCGTGGTCGACAAGCCGGACTTCGCCCTCGTCGTCCCCGCCGAGCCGGGCGGATTCCACCTCGTCGAGCAGTACCGCTACCCGGTCGGCGGCCGGTACTGGGAGTTCCCGCAGGGCTCGTGGTCCGAACCGGCCGGCGGGCGCGGCGCCGAGGAACTGGCCGCCGCCGAACTGCGCGAGGAGACCGGCCTGACCGCCGGCACCATGCGCCACCTCGGCCGCGTCCACGTGGCCTACGGCTACGCCAGCCAGGGCTGCCACATCTTCCTCGCCACCGACCTGGTCGCCGGGCCGCCCGCGCGGGAGGCCAGCGAGAGCGACCTGGTGCACCGGTTCGTGACCCACGCCGAGCTGCGGCAGCTCGTCGCCGACGGCAGCTTCACCGACGCCGTCTCCCTGGCGGCGCTCACCCTGCTCGACGGGAGATACCGATGACCGGCCCCGGCATACCCGGCGCGCAGCGCGTCGACCACGTGGCGCTCACGGTCGCCGACCTCGACGCGGCCACCGCGTTCGCCGTCGACGTCCTCGGCGGTGAGGTCGTCTACCGCCTGCCGCCGCTGGCCCGCACCGACGACTGGATGAGCGAACACCTCGACGTGCCGCCCCGGGCCACGGCGGAGATCGCGTTGATCCGCCTCGGCCCCACCACCAACCTCGAACTCTTCCAGTACGCCGTGGCCGGGCAGGTCACCGCGCCGCCGCAGCGCCACGACCCCGGCCACCAGCACCTCGGCTTCCTCGTGGCCGACGTCGCCGAGGCCACCGCCGCCGTCGGTCGGCTCAGCGGACTCACCCCGCAGGACCCCGGCCCGGCCGCCGGGGGGCGGTCACCGCTCGCCGGGGCGTGCCGCGCCCGCTTCCGTACGCCGTGGGGTCTGGCGTTCGAGCTGCGGTCGCCGCCGGAGCCCGCGCCGCACGGGCCACCCGCCCCGGCGGCCCGGCACCGCCCGGACGGGCCCTGGACCAACCGGGGCGGCGGGCCGCCCGGTCCGCCGCCGATCACCGGGCTGCGCGGGGTGGACCACATCGGCTACACCGTCGCCGACCTGGACGAGGCGCTCACCGTGTTCGCCGACGTGCTCGGCGGCGAGCTGCTGCACCGGGGCGTCGAAACCGACCCCGACGGTCCGGTGGAGGTCGCCACCCTGCGGATGGGCCCCACCGACAACGTGGAGCTGCGGACCTTCGCCCACACCGACCGGGCCGCCCCGCCGCCGCGCAACTGCGACGTCGGCGGCCGGCACCTCGCCATCCACGTCCGCGACGTCGACGCCGCCGCGCGCCACCTCGCAGCCCGTCCCGGGTTCACCGTCCTGGGCGCGCCCGAGACCATCGACGACGGGCCGATCGCCGGCGACCGGTGGGTCTACGTGCGCAGCCCGATCGGCCTGCACGTCGAGGTCGTCCGGATGCCCGACGGCGCGCTGCCCTACGAGCGGACCACGGCGGCCCGGCGGGCACCGGCCGGCGCCCTGAGCTGGACGGACCGGTGACCCGCGCCGCCGGGGTCGATGCCGCGCGCCCACGCCGGGGCACCGGCGTCGGGGGCCCGCCGACCGGCCCGACCTTCGGCCACTACCCGGGGAGTTGACGATGTCCCTCGTCCAACCGTCGCATCCGCAGACCCTCGCGTCGGCCGTCGCGGACAGCCTGGTCGTCGCCGCCGACCCACAGGCGCCCGAGTCCAGCATCTTCTACTGGGAACGCGGACGCCCCTACACCCAGGCCGTGGTGGACGCGGTGCGCGACGTCGACGACGCCGAGGTCCGCCGGCTCGCCGAGGCCCTGCTCGCCGACACCCGCAACCCCCAGGCGTACGCCGCCCTGCACCGGGCCCTGACCGCGCTGGCCGCCGCGCCACCCTCGGACAGGGTGGCCGCGCTGTTCGCCCACGGTTGGCGGGCCGAGTCCAACTGCCGCCTCGGCAGCCACCTCGGCGCGTTGTACGGCACCCGGCCGGTGCGGCGCTGGGCGTCCTTCGAGGAGCTGCGTGCGCTCCCGCCGGGGCCCCCGCCGGGCGACCCGGCACGGGCCCAGATCCTCGTCGTCGTCCCGTTCCGGGACCGGACGGCCGACCGGACCCGGCTGCGTAACCTGCTCGCCTGCCTCGTCTCGCTGCGCGACCAGTCCGCCCCGCGCGACGAGTACCGGGTCCTCGTCGTCGAGGCCGACACCGAGCCGCGCTCGCAGCAGGTGATCGAGCCGTACGCCGACGACTACCTGTGGGTGCACAAGGACGGCCTGTTCAACAAGTCGTGGGCGGTCAACGTCGGGGTCGTGAACGCCCCCTGCGACCCCGAGGTGGTGTGCATCCTCGACGCGGACGTGCTGGCCGACCACGACTTCGTCGCCCGCAACGCGCGCCGGTTCAACCGCCCCGGCACCATGGGCCACCTCAGCTACCGCGACATGTGGTGCCTCGACGCCGAGTCCACCGCCCACGCCATCGAGCAGCGGCTGGCCCAGGGCAGCGCCCAGGTCGACCCGGACCGGCTGCGGGCCTTCGTGCTGCGCCGCCCGCCCGGCTGCTGCGTCTGGGTGCGCACGTCGGCGTTCCTGCGCATCGACGGCATGGACGAACGGTTCGAGGGCTGGGGCGGCGAGGACAACGACTTCAGCTACCGCATGGACACCAACTCGGCGTTCGACTCCTACGACGACCCGCTGCTGCACATGTACCACCCGTCGTCGGCGCTGCTGCGCGCCGACGGCGAACTCATCAACGCCCACATCCCCGCGCTGACCTGGCGGGCCGAGACGCCGATCGGCGACCCGAAGCGCTTCGTCGATGGCGCCGCACCCGCCTCCTACACCGGCGAGGTGCGGCTCGCGACCCAGGTCATGACCGGCATCACCGAGTGAGAGGCGAGCAGCACATGACGACCGCGATTCCCACCCTCGACCTGCCGCGCTGGCGGGCGGCGGGCCCGGACGAGCGCGCCCGGACGTCGGCCGAGCTGGACGCCGCGCTCCGGCAGACCGGCATGTTCCTCCTCGCCGGCCACGGCGTGCCGGCCGACCTGACCGCGCGGATGCGCGCCGTCGGCCACGCGTTCATGCGGCTGACCCCGGAGCAGAAGCGCCGGTACGCGGTCAGCCGCCCGTACGACAACGGGTGGCGGGGCCTCGGCGCGCTGCAGGCCAGCGCGGTGGACGGCATGGCCAGCGCCCCCGACCTGCACGAGGCATACCACATGGGCCCCACCCACCGCACCGGGGACGCGAAGTTCGACTGGCTCTACTACCCGGACAACAAGTGGCCGGCGGAACTGCCGGAGCTGCGCGAGGTCGCCACCGAGTACACCGGCCACCTCAACCGGCTCGCGCTGGAGGTCCTGGAGGTCCTCGCCGTCACCCTCGGCGTCCCCGCCGACCACTTCACCTCCCGCTCCCAGCGGGCGACGTGGACGCAGAACGTCAACTGGTACCCGCCCCTGACGGCGGTGGGGCGGTTGGAGGAGGGCCAGATGCGGGTCGGGCCGCACGCCGACTTCGGCACCATCACCTTCCTCGACCGGCAGCAGGGCGTCGGCGGGCTGGAGGCGTGGAACGCCGAGGACGGCTGGTTCAAGCCCCCGTTCGTGCCCGGCACTCTGGTGGTGAACCTGGGCGACATGATGAACCTGTGGACCGACGGCCGGTGGCGGGCGCTGCGCCACCGCGTCCTGGCGCCCCCGGCCAGCGACCCCGACGAGGAGCTGGTGTCGCTGGTCTTCTTCTTCGAGGCGGACCCGGACGCCGAGGTACGCCCGCTGCCCGCGCCCGCCGGCGGCGGCGCGGGCATGGCGCCGGTCATCGCCGGCGAGTCGATCCTGGAGAAGGTGGGGGTCACCCTCACCCTCGCCGACTGACGCGCCACCGGCGGCCGGGGCGGGGCACGGGCCCCGCCCCGGCCGTGCGTCAGCCGGTCCTGGCCGCGACCGGGGCACCGGCCCACACGCAGCGGCCGTCGCGGCAGGTGACCAGCAGGGCCACCGGGCCTGCGGTCGCCGGCCCGGTGCCGGCGAACGACCCGTCGTCCTGCCGGGCCAGCGCGATCACCTCGACGGGGTCACCCGGATACACCAGCTCCACCCGGACCGCCTCGGGGTGGTCCCAGCGCACCGCGACCCCGTCCGGGCCGGCGGTCGCCGTGCCGGTGCCGCCGCCGTCGTCGCCGGGGGCGGGCGTCGGCGGCAGGGCCGCGGGGCCCGGCCGCCCGCCGGGCCAGGTGCCGGCCACGCACGCGGCGAACACGGCGAGGAACCGGTCGGCGGCCCGGGACCAGGTGAACTCCCGGGCGGTCGCCACGGCCCGCGAGCGGAGCGTGTCGACCAACGGCGACCCGGCGCGGACCAGCGCCAGCATGCGGGCCAGGCCGTCGTGCACCGCGTCGGTCAGGTCCGGGTCGGCGACCCGGAAGGAGCGGGGCACGGCGAGCCCCGTCGCCGTCGGCGCGTCCAGGTCGAAGGAGTGCCGGAAGTGGCGCATGCCCCGCTGCGCCGTGGCGACCGGCACGGCGCCGCTGGCCATGGCCTCGCCCATCGCCATCAGGAAGGTGTCCATCTCGAACTTCGCCGGGAACACGCACAGGTCACTGGAGGCCGCCCAGTCCATCAGCTCCGCGGGCGGCATCGGCCCGGTGCGCACCCGGACCTGGCCGGGGTGGTCGGCGGCCAGCGCGGCGAGGTCGGGGTCCTGCGGCGGGTGCGGCGCCAGGCAGTGCAGCAGCAGGTTGAAGCGTTCGCCCTCGTCCAGTAGCCGCCGCGTCGCCCGGAACAGCTCCCGCAGCCCCTTGTGCTCCACCGAGTACCGCCCGTTGTGGTAGACGGTCGGCAGCGCCGGGTCGAGGCCGAGCGCGGTCAGGGTCCGCCGCCGTCGCTCGTCGCCGCGCGCCACGTCCAGCCATTCGTCGCCGATGGCGCACCCGCCGACCGTCAGCCGGTCCGCCCGGGACCACAGCTCGCGGCAAACGGCCAGCTCGGCGAAGAGCTGAGCGAACGGCGTCTCGGCCTGGGTGAGGGCGTGTTCGAGCTGCCCCTCGGACAGGAAGTCCACCGCGTCCGCCGAGCGGGCCACCAGGGCCAGCGCGCTGACGTAGTCGTGCCCCGGCCGCTGCGGCTGGTCGCGGTAGAGGAGGGTCTGCGGCAGGAACGCCCGCATGGCCCGGTGCAGCGGCGAGTCCAGGGGCGGATCCGCGAGCCCGTCGACGACCGTCGGGTCGGCGCCGAGGTCGCGCAGCAGGGCCCGGGCCTGCGGCGCGTAGACCTTGGTGTTGACCGGCAGGTTCGTCTGCACGGTCGACACGACGGGGAAGCCGTACGCCGACAGCGCCGCGGGCAGCAGGTGGTGCAGGACGGGCTCGTGCAGGTGCACGACGGTCTGCGCGGTTTCCTGGCCGGACAGGAAGCGGGCGGCGAGGACCTGGAACACCAGCGGCTTCAGGAACGTCGGGTCGGTCCCCTCGGCGCCCGCCGGTGGGTGCAGGGTGTCGGTGTGGCTGTCGAGAATCTCGTTGCTGAGCAGGACCACGTCGATTCCCTCGACGGTCATCCGATAGGCGCGCGCGGATCCGTCCACCGTGACGCCACCGGGCTGGCCCGGCCATCTGTCGGGGTCGACCGGAATGGTTATCTCGCCGGTGGACCGCCAATCCGTCTCGACGACGTCGTGGTCACGCCGCAGGAGTGGGATCAGCCCGTGCGCCGCGGTCAACGCGGTGACCCGGTGCCCTCGGTCGCGGAACTGCCGCACCAGATTCCACAGGTAGACGGAGGTGCCCGCCTGCACCAGAGAGTCGTCGAATCCGGTGCACTCGAAATGGCATTCGATGATGTGCAAGCGCGGTTCCTTCCAGGTGACATCCGTCCCCGGCGGACAACCGTCAGCGCTCGACCCCCGCTGACGGGACCGGGGCATTGTCCTGCTTTTCGCCGGAGCGGCTCGGTGCCCGCATCGCGGTGGCGCCCGCCGCGACGAAAACTGCGAGCACCACGGGAATCCACAACGCCGACGGCAATCCCACCACGGTCGCCGCGGCGCCGATGAGAATAGGGCCGAACAGGAATCCCAGATAGCCGATGCTGACCACGGTCGACAGGGCCCGGCCGGCGCGGCTCGGGTCCTGGTTTCCGGCGGCGGAGTAGACCTGCGGGGCGATGCACGACAGGCCGGCGCCGAGCAGCCCGAACCCGACGACGCCGGCGACCGGATGGTGCACCAGCAGCGCCGCGCCGAGGCCGCACGCCGCGAGCGCGCCGCTGAACCGCACCAGGGTGACGGGCCCCAGGGCGCGCACCAGCCGGTCGCCGAAGAGCCGGCCCACCGTCATCATGATCGAGAACGCGGCGAAGCCGTACGCGGCGAAGCCGGGGCTGGTCTCCAGGTTGTCCCGCAGGTAGACGGCGCTCCAGTCGGCCGCCGCGCCCTCGCCGACGAGCGTGCACAGCACCAGAACGCCGAAGAAGACCAGCAGCAGGGACCGGCGGGAGGGCCCCTGCCCGGTGTCCGGTGAGCCGACGGCGGCCTCCGGGGCGCTCGTCGCGGGCAGCACCCACAGCGCCGCCCAGACGGCCAGCACCAGCACCCCCACGCCGACGGTGAGGAAGGTGGTGCCGACGCTTGCCCCGCTGCGCGCGAAGAAGCTGCCCACGATCGCCCCGAGGAAACCGCCGATGCTGTAGATGGCGTGGAACGACGACATGATCGGTTTGCCCCAGGCCCGCTGGACCTCAAGGGCATTGGCGTTCATCGCGATGTTGAGCGTCCCGTGCGTCGCGCCGAAGAGGAACAGGGCGACGCACAACACCACCAGGGTGCCGCTGTATCCGGGAAGGACGAGCAGCAGCCCTTCCAGGATCGCCGAGGGGATGAGCACACGAGTGCTGCCGAAACGGTCGGTGAGCCGACCGAGCAACGCCATGCCGACGATGCAGCCCGCCGCGAAAGCCAGGAGCGCGAAGCTCAACCGGCCGTCACTGAGCCCGAGCTTCTCCTTTACCGCCGGAATCCGCGCGGTCCAAACTCCCAGCGCTGTGCCGAACAGCAGGAACGCCAGGGACGTGGCGATTCTCCCGCGACGAATCCGACGGCGGTCGACTGGTGCGTTGTCCACAGGGCCCCCTACCCAAGGCAGGCCCCGACACTACCGTGCCCGCCAGGGATACGCCATAAGTGAGGAAGCGGGCGTCGGCGGCGTATCCGGTTGACGGGAATGAACAGGTTGGCGGGAATGGATCGGAGGGCGGGTCGATCCCGGCGTGGGAACACGACCCGGGTCGGGGGCGTGGCCGCCCGCCATGCCGGACGCGCTCGTGGCCCGGCGACGCGGCCCGTCGCCTTGCTATCCATCGGCGAACATCACTAGATTGGTCGTCGGGCGCCGCCGTGCCGTCGATCGCCGACCGGCCCGACGGCTGATGGTCCGCCCGGAGCCGGGCATCCGCGTCGCGTCGCCGGTCGCGTCGCCATGCGAGCGTTCCCGAAGTTCCCCCGTGCCCCCGCCGGCCGCGCCCGTGCGGCGGCACACCCTCGGAAGGAACCCGATGAGGATCTCCCGCGCCCGTCTCACCCCGATCGTCGCCGCCGGCGCGGTCCTGGCCGCCGCCCTGGCCGGCGTCGGCCTGCCCACCGCCCCCGCGACGGCCGCCGCCGGCTGCCGGATCGACTACGTGCCCAACCAGTGGACCGGCGGCTTCACCGCCAACATCCGGATCAGTCCCGGCGACACCGCCGTCAACGGCTGGACCGTCACCTGGACGTGGGGCGGCGACCAGCGGATCACCAACGGCTGGAGTGCCGAGGTCAGCCAGTCCGGTGCCACGGTGACCGCCCGCAACGTCGCCTGGAACGCCTCGGTGCCGGCGGGCGGCTCGACCGAGTTCGGCGTCCAGGGCACCGTCGGAGCGAACACGGCCGGGCCGACCGGGTTCGCGCTCAACGGCGTACCGTGCAACGGCGCGACCCCGCCCCCGACGACGACCGCGCCGCCGACCGCGCCGCCCCCGACGACGCCGCCGCCCACCACGCCGCCCCCGACCACCCCGCCGCCCACGACGCCGCCGCCCACCACCCCGCCGCCCGCCGGCTGCGGCACGGCCGTGCTCTGCGACGGATTCGAGAACCAGACCGGCTCGGTGCCGTCGGGCGACTGGACGGTGGTCAACCCCGACTGCTCCGGCACCGGTACGGCCGCGATCGACACCGCCACGACGCACAGCGGCAGCCGCTCCCTGCGCATCAACGGCACGGTCGGCTACTGCAACCACGTGTTCGCCCGGACCACCCGGGGCCTGAGCACCCTCGGCGCGGTCCGGTACGCCCGGCTCTGGGTGCGGCACACCACCGCCCTGCCCACCTCGCACGTCACGTTCCTGGCCATGGCCGACTCCGCCGACGGCGGCAAGGACCTGCGGATGGGCGGCCAGAACGGCGCGCTGCAGTGGAACCGGGCCTCCGACGACGCGACGCTGCCGGAGCAGAGCCCGTCCGGGGTGGCGCTGAGCCTGCCGCTGGCCACCAACCGCTGGTCCTGCGTCGAGTTCATGGTCGACGGCGCGCAGGGCCGGCTGAACACCTGGGTCGACGGCACGGCCGTCACCGGCCTGACCGTGGACGGCACGCCGACCCACGACATCGACGGGCAGTGGCTCAACCGCACGTGGCGTCCGCAGCTCACCGACCTGCGGCTGGGCTGGGAGAGCTACGGCGAGGGGGCCGACACCCTCTGGTTCGACGACGTCGCGGTCGGACCGAGCCGGATCGGCTGCTGACCGGCCGGGTCGGGCGGCCCGGACCGGGCCGCCCGACCCGCGTTGGCGAGGATTTCACCGCCGCGTGCGGATCCGTTCCACCGCCACCCCTGGCCCACGCCGGCCGCCGTGCCCAGACTGTTCCTCGCGCCGGTCCGCGCGGTCCGGCCCCGCGCCGGGGAGGGCACCATGATCGAGGGGTACGCCTTCGGGCTGCCGTCGTGGCTGAGCATCGCGGATGCCTGCCCCACGGACGCGTCGGGGGAGCGGACCGTGTTGCCCGCGGCGCGCGCCCGCAGCCGGGCCGGCCTGTTCACGGCGCTGGTCGGCGCGCTCGACCTGCCCGGCCACGTCGGCCGCAACTGGGACGCGCTCGCCGACAGCCTGCGCGACCGGCTCGATGCCGGCCCGCTGACCCTGGTGGTCGACGAGGCCGCGCAGTTGCTCGCCGACGAACCCGTCGGACACCTCGGCCTGCTCCTGGCGGTCCTCGGCGGCGCCGCCGGTGATGCCCCGCACCCGCTGCGGGTGGTGCTGCGGGACGCGCCGGAACGCGTGCCGGACGTGCGCCGCCGCACGGCGCGTGCCCTGCCGCGCCGCTGAGCCGGCCTGCGCACTGCCGCGCCGCCGAGGCGACCTTGCGGCGCCCGCGACCGGCAACGCCTCCGTCGGCGCGCACTGCCGCCGCCGCTGAGCGGGCCGCGTCGGAGCCCGCGCCCGCCGGGGCCGCGCGCTCACCGACCGGTCGGGGCCCCGGCTTCCACCGGCCGGTCAAGGATCGCGGCGAAGCGTTCCTCGGCGAGGTCGAGCTGGCCGAAGATGTGCTCCTTGACCGCCGGCGCGAGCGGGGTGTCCGGCCGGGCGACCAGCTCCCGCAGGACCGGCACCAGCGGGCGGTACTTGGCCGCCAGGGAGTGCACCTTCGGCCCGACGGTGTGGATCAACCCGACCCCGTTGTCGGTGAAGTCGGAGACCTTGACGACCCGGGCCCACGGCTCGCGGTCCAGGCTGGCCGCCACGTGCTCCCGGTACTGCGCGTGCCGGTCCCGGCCCGGGTCGTACACCGGATTGGTGACCGCGCCGACCAGCCGCGCCACCCGCGGGCCGAAGCGCTCGGCCAGCGTCGCCAGCGCCGCGGCCGTGCGGTCGCCGCCGGCCGCCGGCCCCGCCCGGTGCTGGCTCGCCAGCTCCGCCGGGTGGTCCTCCACCGCGTCGTGCAGCAGGCCGGCGACGATCACGTCCGCGTCGCGCACCTGGTAGTGGTGCATCATCCGGATCGCGACCCGCAGCAGGTGGTTCAGGTACGGCTCGCGCACCCGCCGGTCGTCGCCGTGCAGGTCGGCGGCGAGGTCGAGGGCGGCGGTGAGCCGGGCTCGGGCGTCCTCGTCGAACGCGCCGATCTCCAGCCGGAACCGTTCCCGCAGGCCGGGCTCGCCGTGGATCTCGGTGATCGCGTGCATGGGCATCGAGGCCAGGTACGGCGGGAAGTCCATCCACCACTTATAGCTGATCTTCACCGCCCGTGGGCCTTCCCGTCGGCCTTGTGACGCCGACCGTGGCCCGGCTCAGCGCCGCCAGTTGGGCAGCTGCCGCTCCGACATCTCCCGCCAGAACCTGCGCAGGCCGACATAGTCGCCGTTCTGCCACGGCGCGCGGGCGTCGAAGATGTAGCGCAGGGTGGCCAGGTCCCGCTGCCGGGCGCAGAAGTTCTGGTCCATCTCGTGCGGCATCCGCTCGCCCCGGGTGGGCAGCGGGCACAGCCGGAAGTCGCAGTCGTCCAGGCAGGTGGCCCCGGGGTCGCACCGGTCGCTGGCGTGCAGCGTGCGCGACGGCTGCATCGCCGAGCGGTCGTTGGTGAGGCAGGGCGGCAGGTCGCAGCGGTCCGCGCGGGCCAGCCGCTCCTCGCGTTCGGTCAGGGTGTCGCCCCGGTCGGCCAGGTTGAGCAGCAGCATGATGTCGGCGAGCAGCCGCTGCGCCCGGCCGCCGAGAATGCTCCAGCCCATGGAGTCGGGGATCCACTGGCGCTGTTCGTGACGCAGGTAGTCGGGGACGCTGCACGAGCCGACCCGGCTGGCGGTCTCCCGCTCGTCGACCCAGCAGTACCGCTCTGGCCGCCGGGTGAGCAGCGCGTACACGCACAGCCGCCCCACCTCCAGCACGAAGGGGTGCGCGCCGCACCGCTCCCGCCCCGGCAGCGCCGACCCCGCGATGCGCGTCCAGTGCTGCACCAGCCCGTACGGGTTGGAGCCGCGACCCCGCTTCGGCAGCGGCTCGGCCGGGTCGTCGGGCAGGGAGAGCAGGGTGAGGGCCTGGAGGAGGGCCAGGTGGCTGTACCAGAAGCGGGAGTTTCGCAGCGCGAACTCGGCCTTCTCGACCAGGAAGCTGCGGTCCCAGCGTGGTCGGCCGACGGGCAGCCGCCGCACGTTGGCCGCGAGGCGGAAGCCCTGCGCGAGCGCCATCTCCGAGGTGATCGAGAGCCGGGGACCCTCGCCGGTCGGGGTCAACTCGCGTAGCCACTCGGCGAGGGCGACACCGCTGCGGTGGTACCGCTTCTCGTCGGACACCCCGGAATCGGTGTCCTCGACCGTGGACAGGTGCAGCAGCGGGACGATCCAGCCCCGTAGCTGCTGCTCCCGCAGCGCCTTGGGATCACCCCCGAGGCGCAGGTCCATGGAGCGGGGGCGGAGCAGGTCTGCCGTCGACAGGGAGAGGATGGCGTCCATGCCGCCGAAGCCCAGCTCCCGCGCGGCGGCCAACCGCACGCGGTACGAGTGCTCGTCGGCGGCCAGCCGGAACAGGTCCGCGTACGGCGGGGCCTTCAGCGGCCGGCGCGTGTCGACACTCCCGTGGCGTCGCCGGTCGGTGATCAGCCGGGCGGCCTCTCCCGTCCGCCGCACCACGTCGAGTTTCGCCTCGTCGAGGGGCCGGTCCGGCGTCTCGTGCTGGTAGCTGTGCCACCGCCGGGCCAACTCCGCGACCAGGCTCGCGTGTCGGGGCTTCAGCGCGCTGGTGTCGATCTCCAGGGCGGCGGCGTAGAACTCGAGCTGCCAGCAGGCGTTGGGTTTGCCGGGAGCCGCCTGCTGGAGCAGGTCCACCAGCTTCGCCGCGTCGTCGGGTTGGGTGACGGTCCTGGACAGCATCGTGCACGCCATCGACAGCCTCGTCAGCCGGGGCTTCTGCTCGGCGCGCCGGTCGGCCAGCTCGCGGGAGAGCAGGCGCATCGCGTTCAGGACCTCCCGGCTCGGCTCCGCCCGGACGAGCCGGGTGAGCAGCCCGTCCCGCACCCCGGGGTCGACGAGCAGTTGCGCGCCGAGATAGGCCTGCAGGTCGCCGTGCTGGAAGCGGACCCCGTCGCTCTGCGCGTCGACGAGGCCCAACTCGCTGCCCGCCGTCGTCGCGTGGGTGAGGTCGTCGCGTTCGGCGGGGTCGCGGCGTCCGTCCAGCTTCTGGTGCAGCGAGTCGAACAGGGGCCAGTGGGCGGAGGCCGGGTTCTGCCACTGACCGTGGTCGGTGAGGTCCTCGTAGGTCACCTGCAGCGAGTTGCGCAGGAATCCGGCGCAGGCGAACGCGGCGAGCACGAGCATGGTGTCCTCCCGATCCTGCCGGCTCTGCGCGAAGTCCTCCCGCAGGTAGCCGTCGAGCAGCGCCTCGCGCCACGCCTTGAGCAGCTCCCAGCGGGCCGCGTAGCGGTCGATCGGGCGGCTGGCCGAGTCGGGCTCCGACTGGTATCCGGAGCGGTGCCGCATCCGGCCCTGCCGGTTGAGGTCGCGGATGATGCGCAGGAACAGCGGGGCGGCGGTGACGTCGGCGGCGTAGACCATGTCGATGACCGGCCCCCAGGCGGCGGGGCCCGACCGGTCGCCCGCCGTCAGCGCGTACTCCAGGGCGGCACCCTCGCCGAGCGACTCGAGGCCGATCACGATGGCCGGCATGCCGCGCAGCGGGTCGTAGGGGCGCGACGCGATGATCACCGGGAGGTGGTCGTTGGCGGCCTTCGCGATCGCGGCGCGGATCACGCTCTCCCCGCTGTGGGCCTTGTCCGCCTTCGCCGCCTCCTCCAGCCCGTCGGCGAGCACCGCGAGCCGGTTGCCCCAGCGCAGCATCCGCCACAGCCGACCGGCCTGGGCGTCGCTGTAGAGCCGAGAGTTGACCTCCTCCAGGAACCGGTCCCGGGCCAGCTGCTCGAAGTCGAGTTGGCCCTTGTCCTGCGCGTCGTGTAGCCGGATCGGCACCGGGACGATGCCCCGGCGGGCGAGTTCCCTGGTCAGGGCCACCAGCGTGGCGGTCTTGCCGGAGCCGACCCCGCCGACGATGACCGTGGGGCAGCGCACCCGGTTGTCCCGGATCCGCTCGATCAGGACCTGGCACAGCTCGTCGCGTCCCACCACCCGGTCGATGCCGTCGTTCGCGGTGCGCACCAGCTCGTACGGCCGCTCCCTCGCCCGGCGCTGGTACCAGTGGCGGACGTGGAAGCGGGTGAAGACCCAGAGGACGAGGAAGGCCAGGGCGGCGCCGGTGACCGGGCTGAGGAAGCCGGTGATCGTGGTGCACGCCTTGGCGGCGTCCGCGCCGCCGCACGGGTTGGGCAGGGCCGCCGGCCAGCGCAGGTGGACGTCCAGCACGTGGTGGACGAGCAGGTGGAACAGGGGCAGGAAGAACTGGTTGAGGGCGACCGTGAACAGGACACTGCCCATGATCAGGCCGAGGAGGAGCAGCGACCACGGGTAGTGCCACCAGCGCGCGTTCGTCGGGAACCGGCGCGCCTTCGGCGCCTGATCCTGGCGCAGCCCGCCGCCCATCGCCACCTGCGTCCGCCGGGACAGGCGAGCCCACCAGATGCGAGGCGTCAGCAGCCACCCGCGCCAAAGCGGACCGCGCATGCGTCGTACCCCCGTCCGCCGCGCCCACCCCAAAAGGCGAGCAGCGCTCACCACGTGTCCTGCGCCGAGGCTAACCCGTCCCTATCGGGAGTGAACCGGCATTCGTGGCATCCGGGCGAGTGGGCCGCACGGGGCCCCGCCGGCGTCCAGCCGGGCAGAATGATCGGGTGGACCGGGTGCTGGGGGTGCTGGTGGCGTTGCCGCCCGCGCTGGTGCTCGCCCTGGTCTTCCTGCTGCCCGCGCTGGAGGCGTCGACGTTCCTCGGGCTGTTCGTGCCGGGGGAGATCGCCGTGCTGGTCGGCGGGGCGGTGGCGCACTCCGGCCGGCTGCCGCTGTGGGCCGTGATCGTGGCTGCGGTGGCGGGGGCGGCGCTGGGCGACCAGGCCGGCTACCTGGTCGGCCGCCGCTACGGCCGCCGGCTGCTGGCGCGTACGCCCCGGCGGTTCGTCCGCTCGGGCGAGCTGCGGCGCGCGCTCGACCTGGTGCGCCGCCGGGGCGCGCTCGCCGTGGTGATCGGCCGCTGGGCGGCGGCGCTGAGGGCCCTCGTGCCGGGCATCGCCGGCCTCAGCGGGATGCCGCAGGCCACGTTCACCCTGGCCAACGTGGCCGGCGGGATGCTCTGGTCGGTCACGGTCGCGGTGCTCGGGTTCCTCGCAGGCGCCTCGTACCGGCTGCTGGAGCATCGTCTCGGCCTCGGCGGGGAGGCGGTGCTGGCCGTGATCGTGGTGGTGGTGGCGGTGCGGCTGTGGCGGCACCACCGGGCGGCCCGCCGGACCGGTCCGGCGCGCCGGGGCTGACCCCTGCGCGCCGTGATCGGGGGGTCGACGTGCCGGGACGGGGGAGAGAGGGGGCCCCCGCCCCGGCACGCCGAGTCAGGTGAGAAGGGGACCCTTCTCTACCGTATGCGTCAACAAGGGACCCCTCCTTTCACAGCGGCAGGCGGTTCGCGCCGGCGAGCGCGCCGACCACCAGCGGGACCAGCGGCGCGGGCAGCACCTGACCGTGCCGCAGGGCCGGCGTCCAACCGGCGTCGGTGCCCAGGTCGGGGTCGTGGGTCGCGTTGTACGCGGCCACCAGGTCGACCGGGCGGGCCCGGTCGCCGTCGGCGCGCACCCAGTTGCCGCGGGTGGTGACGGCGGTGCCACCCCAGTCGTAGAGCAGGTCCTCGGCGGCGATGCCCGCGCCGAGGGTGAAGTGGTTGTTCTCCACGTACGCGGCGGACTGCACCCCGACGCCGACGGCGTACTCGAAGCCCTCGCCGGAGAGCCGGTACCAGTTGTTGTAGACGTCGACCTGGCCGAACCGGACGCGCGGCAGCCGCTGCAGCACCCGGTCGAACATGT
Source organism: Micromonospora haikouensis (assembly GCF_000876225.1). Lineage (NCBI taxonomy): Bacteria > Bacillati > Actinomycetota > Actinomycetes > Micromonosporales > Micromonosporaceae > Micromonospora > Micromonospora haikouensis. The sequence continues at coordinate 3,816,761 of NZ_JXSX01000001.1, forward strand.
TGTGGTGCAGGGTCACCTTGAGTCGGCCGACGTCCGGGCCGACGGTGTTCGACGAGCCGATCAGCATGAGCTTGTCCCGGCCGACGAACCGGTTGTACGAGGCGGTGACCAGGCTGGCGGTGTGGGTGATGTCCAGGGAGCCGTCGTGCACCTGGTAGGGGCGGCCGAAGTACACCGGCTGCGCGCTGTCGGGGTTGTCGCCGTCGGTGAACGTGTTGTGGTCGACCCAGACGTGTTCGCTGCGGCGCACCGAGACCTGGTCGTACTGGGAGTTCCAGTTGCCGGTCGCGCCGTCGGTCGGCGACCAGGCCGGGAAGCAGTCCCGGGCGTCGTCGAAGGTCAGGTTCCGCAGGATCACGTTGTTCGCGGTGTCGATCATCAGGGTCAGCCCGGTGAGCGTCGCCCCGCGCAGCCCCACGATGGTGGTGTTCGGGCCGACGTTGATCTGGGTCTGCTTCGTCTGGTTGGCCACCGAGCGCACCCGCGCGGCCTCCAGCGGCCCGGTCGGGGGCACCATGCCCCAGACGGCCGGGTCGTACGCGGCCAGGTAGGCCGCCTGCGAGTACTCCGGGTCGGCCAGGTCGGCGCAGCCGAGCAGGCTGCCGTCGGCGGCCTCGAAGCCGTCGATCACGCCGTCGACGACGATCACCTTGGGCGTGGCGTTGGTGCGGTTGGTGGCGTTGTCGCCGCCGAGGGCGTCGACCAGCTCGGCGCGGGTGCGTACGAGGTGGACCTGGTCGGCGGCGGCGGCCGAGCCGCCGGTGGTGCCGACGCCGTCGGCCGCCCAGCCGTCGCCGGCGGGCAGCGTCTGGCGGGCGAACCGTTCGACGGGTCGGGGCACCGGGCCGGCGGCGTCGGCGGGCGCGGCCGCCGCCGCGCCCGGTGTGACCAGCAGGGACAGGGCGACCAGGGCCGCCCCGGGAAAGCGGTGGCGCATGAGGACTCTCCGAAGGGGTCTGTCGGTGCGGCGGATTCCGTAACGGGTACGAAATGCCGGTACGACTGACCGTAAGGAAAATCACTCAAGTGAGTCAATGATTTCTATATGCAGCTATGTTGCATCAAATCGTGACAGGCGGCATTTGCCCGACCGATCGCGGTCGCGAACGCGGTGGTTGCGCCCGATTTGCGGGTGCGGCAGTCGCCCGTCGTTTGCAGTGCGTTTTCACTGGCCCGGCACCGGGCCCGCCTCAGGCGTCCTCCTCCCTCGTCAGCTCGGTGCGCACCGGCGGCACCGCCCACGGCACGCCCAGCTCCGACAGCAGCGCCCCGGACCCGGCCGCCTCCCGCAGCGCCGCGTTGACGCCGCGCACGGTCAGCACCCGGTCCGGCCCTCGGCCGGTAGCGGTCACCAGGTCGCCGCCGAGCAGCGTCGGCTCGGGCGCGGCCTGGATCGCCTCCAGCACGGCCGTGAACGGCGCCGTGCGGGCCAGCGGGGCGATCAGCGGCGTCCCGGCCGGGTCAGCACGGTGCGCCAGCAGGTTCTCCAGCAGGCCGCGCCGCCCCGGCACCTCGCGGGGCGCGTCGTCGCCGGGCAGCAGCAGCCGGTCCGTCGGATACTCCAGCACCGCCCGCCCGGCCGAGCCCGTCACGATCACCTCCCCGGCGACGAAGTCCTCGCCGGCCAGGGTCACCGCCGCCACGATCGGCGGCCCGGAGCGCGGCACGACCCGCAGGGCCGCCGTGTCGTCCACCTCGATGGGGCGCACCCGGTAGCGCTCCAGCTCGATCGTCGCCGGCCGCACCGGCGTGCCGGTGACGGCCTCGGCCACGGCGAGGCACTGCATCACGGCGTGGGCGAGTGGGTTGGCCAGCGCCCCGTCGAGCACCGGCCGGCCGTGCAGCGTGCGCCGGCCCGCCCAGGGGGCCCGCGCGTAGTAGCCGTCCGAACGCTGCCAGGCGGCCACCGTGGCGATGCCGGTGACGGTGCCGAGCCGCCCCGCCGTCACCGCCGCCGTCAGCTCGGCCAGCGCCGCCGAGCCGAGGGCCTGGAAGCCGACCTGGCAGGCCCGGCCCGTCTCGGCCAGGGCGGCGGCCAGCAGCCGGTGTTCGGCCATCGACAGCACCGGCGGCTTCTCCAGCAGCACGTCCGCCCCGGCGGCCAGCACGTCCCGGGCGATCGGCAGGTGGGTGTGCGGCGGGGTGCAGACCACCACCACGTCCGGCCTGGCCACTGCGAGCATCTGGGCGTGGTCGGTGAAGACCTCCGCGTCGGCCGGCAGCGGTGCCGCCGGCTCCGGCTCGATCAGGCGTACGTCGACAAGCGCGACCAGGCGCACCCGGCCGGCGTCGTGCAGCGGCGCGATCACCCGGCGGTGCCAGCGGCCGTGCCCGTTCGCGCCGATGACCGCCACCCGGGGCGGCGCGCCGGTCGCCCCCGCGCTCATGCCGCCCCCGCGAGGGTCGCCGTGACCCCGTGCCGGTGCAGGGCGGTCAGCCAGTCGGTGACGTCTGCGCGGACCTCGTCGTCGCCGGCCACCTCGGCGGGAAAGACCTCCCGCAGCCCGAACAGCGCCTCGACCACCCCGGCCGGGGTGCCGCCCGTGGTGGCCAGCGCGCCGGTGATCCGTTCGGCGAGCGGGTCGGCCAGCGGCAGCGCCGTGCCGTCGTCGGCGGTCCCGCACACGAACCGCATCCACGCGGCGACCACCAGCGCCGACCAGCGGGCCGACCGGCCCGCCGCGCGCAGGTCCACGATGGTGTGCAGCACCCGCTGGGGCAGCTTCTGCGAGCCGTCCATGGCGATCTGGAGCGTGCGGTGGCGGATCGCCGGGTTGGCGAACCGCGCCAGCACCTCGTCGCCGTACGCGACCATCGACACCCCGTCCGGCGGGGTGAAGCTGACCGCCACCTCCTCGGCGACCAGCCGGCGCAGCACCCCGGTCAGCCCGGGCACGCCCAGCGCGTCGGCGACGGTCTCCCGCCCGGCGAGGGCGCCCAGGTAGGCGGTGGCCGAGTGCAGCCCGTTGAGGCCGCGCAGCTTCACCCGCTCCCACTGCCCGGCGTCGTCGGTGAGCACCGCGCCGGCCACCTCCCACGCCGGCCGACCGCCCGGGAAGTCGTCCTCGATCACCCACTGGCGGTACGGCTCGGCGGCCACGGCCGCCAGGTCGGCGAAGCCCAGCGCGTCGCGGGCCGCGGCGAGGGTCTGCGCCGTGCTGGCCGGCACGATCCGGTCCACCATCGTGCCGGGGAACGTGACCTGCTCGGACACCCAGGACAGCACCCGGTCGGACGCGCCGGAGCGGGCCAGCGCCTGCTCGACCAGGCCGCGCAGCCGGGCGCCGTTGGCGGGCAGGTTGTCGCAGCTGACCAGCGCGACCGGCCCGGCGTCGGCCGCCGCCCGGGCGGCCAGCCCGCGCACCAGCAGGCCAGGCACCGTCGTCGGCGGCGCGTCGCCGGCCAGGTCGGCGGCGAGCGCCGCGTCGGGACTCAGCCGCCCGGTCACCGGGTCGAGCTGGTACGCCTTCTCCGTGACGGTCAGGGTGACCACCTTGATCTCCGGGTCGGCCAGCAGCGCGACCACCGCGTTCGGGTCGCTCGCCGCGTGCCGGACCCCGGCCAGGGCCCCGATCACCCGGGTGCTGTCGCCCTCGCCGGACAGGGTGGTCACGCTGAACAGGTTGTCCTGCGCGGCGAGTGTCTCGACGAGGTCGGTGCTGCGCGGGGCGACGCCGACGATGCCCCAGTCGCCGCCGGCCGCGCCGACCGCCTCCTCCGTGTAGACGGCCTGGTGGGCGCGGTGGAACGCGCCGAGGCCCAGGTGCACGATGCCGGCCGGCACGGTGCCGGGGCGCAGCAGCGGTCGGCTGGCCTCGGGCAGCCGGCGCAGCGCGGCCAGCCCGAGGCGGGACGCGCCCACGGTCACCGCCATGCCGGGCCGTCCGGGAAGCGGAACTCGGCGATCGACTCGGGACGCATGGTGGCGCTGTAGCCGGGCGCGGCGGGCAGCAGGTAGCGCCCGTCGCGGGTGCGGACCGGGTCGACGAAGTGCTCGTGCAGGTGGTCGACGTACTCGACCATCCGGCCGTCGAGGCTGGTGCCGACGCGCAGGAAGTCGAAGATGGCCAGGTGCTGGACGTACTCGCAGAGGCCGACGCCGCCGGCGTGCGGGCAGATCGGCACGCCGAACTTCGCCGCCATGACGATCTCCGAGAGCACCTCGTTGACCCCGCCGACGCGGCAGGCGTCGATCTGCATGACGCCGATCGCCTCGGCCTGGAGCAACTGCTTGAAGATCACCCGGTTGGCGGCCACCTCGCCGGTGGCCACCCGGCACCGGCCGCCGGTCAGCTCGGTCACCGCGCGGGCGATCCGGGCGTGGCCGAGGATGTCGTCGGCGTGCGTCGGCTCCTCGATCCAGTACGGGTCGACCTCCGCCAGCGCCGTCATGTTGGTGATCGCCTCGTCGACGTCCCACACCTGGTTGGCGTCCATCATCAGCAGCGCGTCCGGGCCGATCTCGGCGCGGATGATCCGCGCCCGGCGCAGGTCGTCGGCCGGTGGGCCGCCCACCTTCATCTTCATCGCCCGCCAGCCCGCCGCGTACGCCTCGCGGGTCAGCGCCCGGACCTTCTCGTCGGGATAGCCCAGCCACCCGACCGACGTGGTGTACGAGGGAAAGCCACTCTGCTCTAGCACCGCGAGCCGTTCGTCCCATCCGGTCAATCCCTTGTCGAGGATGGTGGCCGCCTCGTCGGGGGTGAGGGCGTCGGTGATGTGGTGGAAGTCGATGCTGGCCACGAGCTCCTCGGTGGGCAGCTCGGCGAGGAACCGCCACATCGGCTTGCCGGCGAGCTTGGCCCGCAGGTCCCACACGGCGTTGACCAGCGCGCCGGTGGCCATGTGGATGACGCCCTTCTCCGGGCCCAGCCAGCGCAGCTGCACGTCGGCGCTGAGCGAGCGCCAGAACTTCACCGGCTCGGCGACGATCTCCTCGATCGTGCGGCCCCGCACATGGTGGGCCAGGGCCCGCACGGCGGCGCAGGTGATCTCGTTGCCCCGCCCGTTGGTGAAGGTGAAGCCCGCGCCGACCACCCCGGCGTCGGTGCCCAGCTCGACGTACGTCGCCGAGTAGTCGCCCTTGTTGATCGCGTCCGAGCCGTCGCCGGCCGCCGCGGTCGGGAAGCGCACGTCGTGCACGTCGACGGAGGTGATCCTGACACTCACAGCTGTTCCCCGATCTTGTAGACCCTCTTGGGCAGGCGGTAGGCGAGGTCGACGATGGTTTCCGCGGCCTCGTCCTCGGTCAGCCGGTGTTCGGCGACCAGCCGGGCGAGGAAGCCGGCATCGACGCGGCGGGCCACGTCGTGGCGCACCGGGATGGAGCAGAACGCCCGGGTGTCGTCGACGAACCCGGCCGTGTTGTAGAAGCCGGCGGTCTCGGTGACCGCCTCCCGGAACCGGCGCAGCACCTCGGGGGAGTCCAGGAACCACCAGGGCGCGCCCAGGTAGAGGGCCGCGTAGCCGCCGGCGAGGGGGGCCAGCTCCCGGGTGAAGGTGTACTCGTCGAGGGTGTAGACCACCACCCGCAGCCGGGGGTCGTTGCCGTGGGCGTCCAGCAGCGGGGTGAGCGCGTGCAGGTACTCGGTGGCCTGCGGGATGTCCCCGCCGACGTCGCGGCCGTGCCGGGCGTACAGCCAGCGGTTGTGGTTGCGCACCGAGCCGGGGTGCAGCTGCATCACCAGGCCGTCGTCGAGCGACATCCGGGCGAACTCCAGCAGCATGTGCGCCCGGAACGCCTCCGCGTCGGCGGCGTCGGCCGTGCCGCGCAGGCCCCGCTCGTACAGCGCCGCGGCCTCCCGCGCGTCGAGGTCCAGGGTCTGCGCGGTCGGGTGGCCGTGGTCGGAGCAGGTCGCGCCGGCGGCGATGAACGCCTCCCGGCGCCGCCGCAGGGCGGCCAGGAAGCCGGCGTACGTGCCGGTGTCCTCCCCGGCGACCGCGCCGAGCCGCTCGACGTTGCCGGCCCAGTTGTCGAACTCCATGTCGACCACGTTGTCCGGGCGGAAGGTGGTGACCACCTTGCCGCCGGGGCCGCCCCAGCCGTCGGCGGCGAGCTTCGCGTGCTGGGCCAGGTCGTCCAGGGGCGACTCGGTGGTGGCCAGCACCTCGATGTTGAACCGGTCGAACAGCGCGCGGGGCCGGAACTCGGGCTCGGCGAGGCGGGCCGCGACCTGGTCGTACACGGCGTCGGCGGTGGCGGGCGACAGGGGGGTGTCGACCCCGAAGACCTCGGTGAGGGTCTGCTCCAGCCACAGCCGCGACGGGGTGCCCCGGAACAGGTGCCAGCCGTCGACGAAGCGCCGCCAGATCTTCCTGCCGTCGGTCTCCACCGGGCTGCCGTCCACCGTGGGGACGCCCAGCTTGGCCGGGGGCACGCCCTGGCTGAGCAGCATCCGGGTCAGGTAGTGGTCGGGCACGATGATCAGCCGGGACGGGTCCGGGAAGGGACGGTCCTCGGCCAGCAGGGCCGGGTCGACGTGCCCGTGCGGGGAGATGATCGGTTGCTCCGCCGCCAGCGCGTACAGCTGCCGGGCCAGCGCGCGCAGGCCCGGGTCGGCGGGGAGGAGCAGGTCGGGTCGGGAGGTGGTCGGCACGTCGGATGGCTCCTCGGATGCGGTCGATGGTGCGGGGGCGGGCCGGCGGGGCCGGGCAGCGCCGGCCGGCCCCGGCGGGGCGGGCCGCTGAGGCGGCGCACCCCGGGCACGGTCGGTCAGGGCAGGGAGAGCAGGTCGGCCACCCGGACGGCCTGGCCGGTCTCGAAGGACCGGTTGGCGGCCAGGCCGGTGAGCAGCGCGAGGGCGCCGTCGCGGGCGGTGGCCGCCCGGTGCAGCGGGTCCGTCGCGCCGCCGAAGAGCACCTGCGTCATCCGGGCGTCCGCGCCGCCGTGGCCCTGCCGGGTGTAGCCCTCGACCTCGATGCGCTGCGGCGGCTGCCAGTAGGGGCGCAGCGTGAGCGTGGCCGAGCCGCCCTCGGCGGCGGCCTCGGTGCCGTGCAGCGCCGCGCCCTTGAGCGCGCCGGCGGCCTGCGGGCTGACGAACTCGCTCTCCACGACCTCCAGTTCGAGGCGGCCCCGGCTGCCGTTGACCATCACCCGGTAACCCTCCCAGGGGGCGTACGCGGTGAGGTGGTAGGTCATCGTCGCGCCCGTGGAGTAGCGGGCCAGCACGGCCATGTCGTCCTCGATGGTGACGCCGGGGGCGAAGACGTTCTGGTCGCGGTGGTAACCGTCCTCGGCCTCGGCGTCGAGGTACAGCTCGCGCAGCCGGGGGTGCTCGGCCATCCGCAGCGCGAACGGGTCGTCGGCGGCGGCCGGGGCGTCGTGCGCGCGGGCGTAGTCGCGGGCGTAGCCGTGCCGGCGGCCGGCGTCGCCGTAGAAGAACAGCCGGCCGGCGGCGTAGACCTCGACCGGGGTGGCGTCGAGCCACCAGTTGACCAGGTCGAAGTGGTGGCTGGCCTTGTGCACCATCAGCCCGCCGGAGTTGGCCTTGTCGCGGTGCCAACGCCGGAAGTAGTCCGCGCCGTGGCGCACGTCGAGCAGCCACTCGAAGTGCACCGACCCGATCTCGCCGACCGCGCCGTCGGCGAGCAGCCGGCGCAGCTGCTCGTGCAGGGGGTTGTAGCGGTAGTTGAACGCGACGGTGACGTGCCGGCCGGTCTCGGCGACCGCGTCCAGGATGCGCCGGCAGCGCGGCGCGTCGACGGTCATCGGCTTCTCCGAGACCACGTCGCAGCCGGCGTGCAGGGCCGCGACGATGTACTCGTCGTGGGTGGCGTCGACGGTGGTGACCAGCACCGTGTCGACCCGCTCCTTGGCCAGCATCGCGGCGAACTCGTCGGCGCGGTACGTCGGCACCGGCGCGTGGCCCAGCTCGCCCAGCCACCGGTTGTGCGCGTCCATGCGGGCCTGGTTGACGTCGGCGAACGCGACCAGCTCGGCGGTGTCGGCGTGGTCGCGCACCAGCGCCCGGACGAACATCTCGGCCCGGGCGCCGGTGCCCACCACCGCGTGACGGGTCCGTCCACCGGTTCTCGAAGACATCGCGGGGCCTCCTGGCTCGCTGCAAAGGTTTGCAGTGAAGAAACCACGATCGATCGCGGCGCGTCAACGACGGAAACAAAATCAGCGTGCTTCGCCCTACTTTTGCACCATACGAACGCATGGCGCGTGCCCGTTCGAAACCTGGTCGTAATCTTCGAGCGTTGACACTGGAGCAACCGTTTGCATTAATTGGCGGCACCCCACGTGACCGCAGCCACACCGGACGAAAGGGCCGCCGTGCCAGTCACCATCAGGGACGTCGCGCGGGCCTCCGGCGTGCACATCTCGACGGTATCCCGCACGTTCTCCGCGCCACACCTGGTCAACCCGGAGACCCGGGTCCGGGTGCTGGCCTGCGCGGAGGACCTGGGCTACCGGCCCAACCGCGCCGCGCGGGCCCTGATCACCGGTCGCACCCACAACATCGGGCTGATCATCGCCGACATCGCCAACCCGTTCTTCCCGCCCCTGATCAAGGCGGCGGAGGGGCAGGCCCGGCACCGCGACTACCACATCTTCGTCGCGGACACCAACGAGGACCCGATGGCCGAGGAGGAGCTGGTCCACGCCCTGGCCAAGCAGGTCGACGGGGTGCTGCTGTGCAGCCCCCGGATGAGCAACAGCCTCATCGAGCAGCTCAGCCGCGAGGTCCCGCTGGTGGTGATAAACCGCCAGGTGACCGGCCTGCCCTGCGTGGTGATGGACGTCGGTCAGGGCGCCCGCTCGGCGATCGAGCACCTCGTCGGCCTCGGCCACACCGCGATCGGCCTGCTCAGCGGGCCGCGCGGCTCGTGGACCAGCCGGGAGATCCGCCGCGCGGCCGGCGCCGCGGCCCGGGCCGGCGGCGCCGAGCTGACCGTCCTCGGGCCCAACCCGCCCACCGAGCACGGGGGCCTCGCGCTGGCCGAACACGTCCAGCGCAGCGGCGTCACCGCCGTGCTCGCCTACAACGACCTGATGGCGATCGGGCTGATCGAGGGCCTCGACGCCCTCGGCGTCCGGGTGCCGCAGGACGTCAGCGTCGTCGGCATCGACGACATCGCCCTGAGCCGGCTCACCCGGCCCAAGTTGACGACGGTGGCCACGCCTACCGCGGCCGCCGGCCGGACGGCCGTCGACATGCTGCTGCAACAGGACACCGACGCGCCGCGGGGACCGCGGGGCGTCGGCAGGGGCACGGCAGTCGGCGCCCGTCGCACCACCGCACAGGTAATGCTCCAGACCGAGTTGGTCATCCGCGACTCCACCGGACCCGCTTCAGGGGCCGGTAGCCCCGGTGCCGCCCGTGTCGGCCCGGATCCGCATCGCCCTGCGGACCCGGGCCGCCCGAGGGCGGCCACCGGTGGCGCTGTCGCCTCCTAACGCCAAGGAGTGAGCGCACATGCACCCCGCCACGCCCCCCACCGCCGGCGCACCCGCCGGGCGTTCCCACCGTACTCCCCGCCGTCGGCTGCTGCGCGGGCTCGTCGCCCTCGCCGTGGCCGCGCCGCTGGTCCTCGGCGCCGCCGCCTGCGGTGACGACGACTCCGCCGGCGACGACGGCAAGGTCAAGCTCTCCATCTTCTGGTGGGGCGGCGAGGCCCGCGCCAAGCTGACCGAGGACGCCCTCGCCCTCTACACCAAGAAGAACCCGAACGTCACGTTCGAGAAGACCTGGCAGGCCAACCAGGGCTACTTCGACAAGCTGGCCACCCTCACCGCCGGCGGCAACCCGCCGGACATCTTCCAGATCGACGACAACTACCTCGCCGAGTACGCGGCCCGCAACACCACGCTCGACCTGACCAGCTACTCCGACTCCGGCAAGCTCGACGTGTCGAAGTTCCCCAAGAGCCTCTGGCAGTACGGCGTGGTCGACGGCAAGCTCGCCGGCCTGGCCGCCGGTGAGAACACCCAGGGCCTGGTCTACAACAAGACCCTGCTCACCAAGAACGGCCTCCCGGAGCCGACCACCGGCATGACCTGGGAGGAGCACATCGCCTGGGCCGAGCAGGTGACGAAGAAGACCAAGGTCCCCGGCACCATGGACCCCAGCGCCGACTACAAGGCGTTCTGGGTGTGGCTGCGCCAGCAGGGCAAGGACATGTACAAGGGCACGGAGCTCGGCTTCACCGTCGAGGACGTCACCAGGTGGTTCGAGCTGTGGAAGGGCGCCCGGGACCGCGGCGCGACCCCGACCCCGGACGTGATCCACGAGGGCAACGCCACCGACATCACCAAGCAGCTCGTGGTCACCGGCAAGGCCGGCACCTCCTGGGTCTGGGTCAACCAGATGCCGGAGCTGAAGAAGAACACCAAGGACGAGCTGGGCGTCGTCGCCTACCCGGGTGACCCGAGCGCCCAGTGGGCCCGCGCCTCCATGTACTGGTCGGTGTTCAAGGGCAGCAAGCACAAGGACGTCGCCGTCGACGTGCTCAACTTCCTCGCCAACGACCCGGAGGCCGTCAAGATCCTCGGCACCGACCGGGGGCTGCCGTCCAACCTGGACCTGCGCCGCGTCGTCAGCGACGACACCACCGACCCCGCGATGAAGCAGTCGATCGCGGTGGAGACCGAGCTGGCCCAGAAGTTCGGCCAGTCGCCGCAGGTGCCGATCAAGGGCCACAGCAAGGTCCGCGCCGAGCTGATCAAGGCGGCCGAGGAGGCGCAGTACGGCCGGCTCGCCCCGGCCGCCGCGGCGGCCCTGTTCATGGACGCCTGCAAGTCCGCCATCGCCTGAACCGCCGCACACGCTCGGAAAGGAGCCGGCTCGTGGCCCTGACCACGGTGCCCGACCCGACCCGACGCGGCACCGGATCCGCCCGCGCCCACGCCCCCCACGGCGTGGCCGGGCGGATCCGGCAAAGCGAAGGTCTCGCGGGGTACGTCTTCCTCTCGCCCTGGCTCATCGGACTGATGGCCATCACGGCGATTCCCATGCTCTTGTCCCTCTACCTCAGCTTCACCAACTACGACATCCTCACCCCCTTCTCGGAGGTCGAGTGGGTGGGCTTCGCCAACTACGAGCGGATGTTCACCAGCGATCCCTCGTACTGGCACGCGGTGCGCGTCACCCTGACCTTCGCCCTGGTGGCGGTGCCGCTGAAGCTGGCCGCCGCGCTCGGCGTGGCGCTGCTGCTCAACCGGGCCTGGCGCGGGGTCGGGCTGTTCCGCAGCCTGTTCTACCTGCCGTCGCTGCTCGGCGGCAGCGTCGCGCTGGCCATCGTCTGGGTCAACATGTTCAACCGCGACGGCGCGTTCAACTCGATGCTGGCCCTGTTCGGCATCGAGGGCAAGCCCTGGGTCAACGACCCCGACTGGGCGCTGGAGACGCTGATGGTGCTCGCCATCTGGCAGTTCGGCGCGCCCATGGTGATCTTCCTGGCCGGGCTCAAGCAGGTGCCGACCGAGCTGTACGAGGCCGCGTCCGTGGACGGGGCCGGCAGGTGGCGGCAGTTCCGCGCCGTCACCCTGCCGATGCTCTCCCCGGTCATCTTCTTCAACCTGGTGCTGGAGACCATCAACGGCTTCCAGGGCTTCACCGCGGCCTTCGTGCTCAGCAACGGCACCGGCGGCCCGGTCGACTCCACACTGATGTACACGCTGAACCTCTACATCAAGGGCTTCACCGACCTGGAGATGGGCTACGCCTCGGCGATGGCCTGGGTCTTCCTGATCGCCATCGGCGTCATCACGGCGGTCTTCTTCAGCACCGGACGGTTCTGGGTGCACTACTCCGACGGGGAGGACCGGTGACGACGGCTACCGCAGAACCGCCGGTGACCGGGCCGCGCCGCCCGCGCGCCGGACGGGGGCAGGCCGTCCGCCTGCTCGTCCTGATCGCGATCGTGGTGGTCGTGCTCTACCCGCTGTTCTGGATGATCGGCACCTCGGTCAAGAGCCAGGAGGAGATCGTCAGCAACATCGGCCTGCTGCCGAAGGAGTTCACCCCCGGCAACTACGTCGACGGGTGGACCAACTTCGACCTCAGCTTCGGCCGCTTCTTCCTCAACAGCGCGATGGTCAGCCTGCTGACCGTCGTCGGCAACGCGGTCTCCTGCCTGCTCGCCGCGTACGCTTTCGCCCGCCTGCGGTTCCGGCTGCGCGGGATGTGGTTCGCGATCATGATCGGCACCCTGCTCCTGCCGGGGCACGTGCTGATCGTGCCGCAGTACATCCTGTTCCGCAGCCTCGGGCTGGTCGGCGGCGAGTGGCCGTACCTGCCGCTGCTGATCCCGCAGTTCCTGGCGACCGAGGCGTTCTTCGTCTTCCTGATGGTGCAGTTCATGCGGGGCATCCCGCGCGAGCTGGACGAGGCCGCGAAGATCGACGGGGCCAGCGCGTTCGGCATCTTCCGGCACGTCATCCTGCCGCTGAGCCGCCCCGCGCTGGTCACCACCGCGATCTTCTCGTTCATCTGGACGTGGAACGACTTCTTCCGGCAGCTGGTCTTCCTGTCCAGCCTGGAGGACTACACGGTGCCGGTGGCGCTGACCCTGTTCATCGACTCGACCAGCCAGAGCGCGGTCGGCCCGATGTTCGCCATGTCGGTGCTGTCCCTGCTGCCGGTGTTCCTGTTCTTCCTGGCCTTCCAGCGGATGCTCGTCGAGGGCATCAACACCAGCGGCCTCAAGGGATGAACGCCGTGCCGCAGGACGTGCCGGCCCGCCGGGACTGGCGGGACGTGCTCCGCGACGCCGCCGACCTGGCCCTGGTCGGGTTCGCGCTGGTGGTGGGCGCGCTGCCGGTGGTCACCGCCGGTGCCGCGCTCGCCACCGCCAGCGCCGCCGTGCACGACCGGATCACCGACGGCGGCTGGCCCGACGCCCGGACCACGCTGCGCCGGTACGTGCGGGGGTTGCCGGCCGGCGTGCCGGTCACCCTCGCCGTGCTGGCCGGCGCGGTCCTGCTCGGGGCGGACCTGGCCGCGCTGGCCACCGGCCGGGTCCCCGGCGGGGCGCCCGCGCTGCTGGTCACCGGCGTCGTCACGGCGGCCCTGGCCGGATACGCCGGTCTCGTCGTCGTCGAGGTCGGGCGGGCCGGCGGGCGGGGCTGGCGGGCCGCGGCCCGCGCCGCCGCCCGCTCCTGCCTGGCCCGGCCGGGCGGCTGGGCGGCGACCAGCGGCGTGTGCTGCGTGGCCGGTGTCCTGACCGCGCTGGTCATCCCGGTCGCGCTGCCGATCCTCGCCGGATACGCTCTGGCCGCCCTGCACGCGGTCGCCCGCCGCCCCGCCGTCGCCGTGGAGCCCTCGTGACCGACCAGCACCCCCGCCCCCGCGCCGACGACGCGGGCCCCGGCAGCCCCGACGCCCCCCGGCTGCGCGTCGGCGGCGTCGAGGTGGCCCGCTACGTGCTCGCCCCCGACCTCGACGCCACGCACGGCCCCCGCCCCTACCTGCACCCGGTGCGGACGCTGGGCGGGACGGTGGTGACCGACGAGCTGCCGGCCGACCACGTCTGGCACCTCGGGGCGTCCCTGGCCGTGCAGGACGTCGCCGGCACCAACCTCTGGGGCGGGCGCACCTACGTGCGCGACGCCGGCTACACCTGGCGCGACGACCACGGCCGGATCGTCCACACCGGATGGGACGAACGCGCCGACGACGCGCTGGCCCACCGGCTCCAGTGGCGCGACCCGGCCGGCGCGGTGCTGCTCACCGAACGCCGCCGCCTCGCCGCCGCCCCGGTGCCCGGCCACCCCGACGCCTGGCGGCTGGACCTGCGGTACGCCCTGACCGCCCCCGCCGACCGGGACGTCCCCCTCGGCAGCCCCGCCACCAACGGCCGCCCCGGCGGCGCCGGCTACGGAGGGTTCTTCTGGCGGGCGGTCGCCGCCGAGCCGCCGCACGCCTTCACCGCCTCCGCCGACGGGGAGGAGCACGTCAACGGCAGCGCCGAACCGTGGGTCGCCTTGACCGGCACCGGGCCGGGCGGCGGCGCGTACACCCTGATCTTCACGGGCCTGGGGCCCGGCGACCGGTGGTTCGTGCGGACGGCGATGTACCCGGGGGTCTGCGTGGCGTTCGCCTTCGAGACCCCGGCCGTGGTGCCCGCCGGCGGCAGCCGGCACGGCCGGCACGGCGTCGTCGTGGCCGACGGGGTCCTCGACCGCGACGCGGCCGCCGCCCTGGCCGCCACCGAAGCGGCGGTACGGGCGTGACGGGCGGGCCCGGCCCCGAGGTGGTCACCGTCGGCGAGACCATGGTGGTCATGTCGCCGACCGACGCCGCGCCGCTGGAGCGCGCCGACCGGCTCCGGCTCGGCGTCGGCGGCGCGGAGTCCAACCTGGCCATCGGCCTGGCCGGGCTCGGCCACCGGGTGGCCTGGGTCAGCCGGGTCGGCGACGACCCGTTCGGGCGGATGGTGCTGCGCGAGGTCGCCGGCGGGGGCGTCGACGTCGACTCGGTCGCGCTCGACCCCGACGCGCCGACCGGCGTCTACTTCAAGGACCCCCGGCCGGAGGCCACCGGCGTGCACTACTACCGGGCCGGCTCGGCCGCGTCCCGGCTCGGCCCCGGGGCGCTGGACGACCCGCGCCTGGCCGGCGCGCGGCTGCTGCACCTGTCCGGCATCACCCCGGTGCTGTCGGAGTCCTGCCGCGCCCTCGTGGCGCACGCGGTCGACGACCGGCCGCTGCGCGGCGCGCTGGTCAGCTTCGACGTCAACCACCGGCCCCGGCTCTGGCCCGCCGACCGGGCCGCCGACGTGCTGCGCGACCTCGCCGACCGGGCCGACATCGTCCTCGTCGGGCTGGACGAGGCCGAGCGGCTGTGGGGGACCGCCGACCCGCAGGCGGTACGCCGGCTGCTGCCCCGCCCCGCGACGGTGGTCGTCAAGGACGGGGCCGTCGGCGCGACGGCGCTGCCGCGCACCGGGCCGGCGGTGTTCGTGCCGGCGCTGCGCGCGCCGGTGGTGGAACCGGTCGGGGCGGGGGACGCCTTCGCCGCCGGCTACCTCTCCGCCGTGCTGCGCGGGCTGGACCACGCCGCCGCGCTGCGTTGCGGCCACGTCGTCGCGGTCCGGGCTCTCGCGGTGCCCGGCGACTGCGCGCCCCCGCCTCGGCGGCGGGACCTCGACGGGGTCGTGGCCCTGACCGCCGACGGGTGGGCGGCGCTCGACCCGGTGGCGGCCGGCCTGCTCGACGGCCTGGCCGACGGATCCGCTGACGGCGGTGACCTCGCTGACGGCGGCTACCTGGTTGGCGGCTTGGCCGACGGCGGTGGCTTGGCCGGCGGTGGTGACCTGGCCGGCGACCTGGCCGACGGCGGCGGGACGGCCGTCGCCGAGGACGGGGGCGCACACGTGGGGACCGGCGCGGCCGGCCCCGGAAACGGAAGGGGCAGCCGGTGACGGCGCACGACTTCGCACCGATCTTCGCTGGCGCGCGGGTCATGGTGATCCTCCGCGACCTGCCGCCGCAGGAGACGGTCCGGCTCGCCAACCGGGCCTGGGACCTCGGCATCGACGTGGTGGAGGTGCCGGTACGCACCCCCGAGGCGGTGACCGCGCTGCGCGCGGCCGTGGAGGCGGGGCGGGAGCGGGACCGGATCGTCGGGGCGGGCACCGTGTTCACCCCGGCGCAGGTCCGGCAGTCCGCGTCGGCCGGCGCGGCGTTCACCGTCGCGCCCGGGCTCGACCTCGCGGTGGCCGACGTGGCCCTGACCTACGGGATCCCGCACCTGCCCGGGGTGGCCACCCCGACCGAGGCGCAGCGCGCCCGCGACCACGGGTTGACCTGGCTGAAGGCGTTCCCGGCGGTGAGCCTCGGGCCGCAGTGGTTCAAGGCCGTCGCCGGGCCGCTGCCCGAGCTGCGCTTCGTCGCCACCGGCGGCATCGACGCCGGCAACGCGGCCGACTTCCTGGCGGCCGGCGTCAAGGTGGTGGCGGTCGGGTCGGCCCTGTCCGATCCCGCCCAGATCGACCGCCTCGCGGAGCTGGCCCGGGGCGACCGGGCGGTCTGACCGCCCGGCGTGGCGCGCGGCGGCGGCCCTCGGCGGCGGCCCTCGGCCGAGGCAGCCACCCTGACCGGGCGGGGCGGGTTGATCGACTCCATGCCGGCGACATGGCGGTATCCCGGCGAGTTGATCGCGCGATGTCGCCGACATGGCGGCCGGGCCTGAGCCGACCGGGGCGCGGCGGGCCGGCCTGAGCCCCGCCCGGGGCGCGGCGGGCCGGGCCGGGTCAGGCCGGGGCCGGGCCGGTGCTGTCCCGGCGGACCAGCTCCGCCGGCAGGGTCTCGACGCGGGGGCTCCCGCTGGTCGGGTCGAGGGCGAGGGCCATCGCCCGCACCCCCATCTCGACCAGGGGCAGCCGCACCGTGGTCAGCGTGGGAGTGACGTCGGCGGCGATCGGCATGTCGTCGAAGCCGAGGACGGACACGTCCTCGGGCACCCGCACGCCGCGCGTCCGCAGCAGGGCGAGCGCCCCGACGGCCATCGAGTCGTTCAGCGCCACGATCGCGGTGGGCGCGGGGCTGGTGTCCAGCAGCTCGGCCGTGGCCCGGGCCCCGCCGTCGCGGTCGAAGTCGGCGTACCGGATGCGTTCGTCGGGCAGTTCGACGCCCTGCTCGGCGAGCGCCCGCCGCAGCCCGGTCAGCCGGTCGGTGATGGTGGTGAGCACCCGGGGGCCGGCGACCACGCCGACGCGCCGGTGCCCGAGGCGCAGCAGCTCCCGGCCGATCAGCTCGCCGCCGGTCGCGTTGGCCGGCATCACTGCGTCGCCGAAGTGGTCGTGCCGGCCGATCACCGCGACCCGACCGCCCGTCGCCTCGTACGCGGCGAGCTTCTCGTTGAGCATCGTGGTGAACGCGGCGTCGTGGTAGCCGGACCCGGCGAGCACGATCGCGGCCACCTGCTGGCCGCGCAGCAGCTCCACGTACTCCAGCTCGCGGACGGGGTCGCGGTAGCTGTTGCAGATGATCAGCAGGCGGCCCCGTTCGGTGGCGACCCGTTGCAGGCCCCGGGTCACCTCGGCGAAGTACGGGTCGGAGACGTCGTGGACGACGACGCCGACCACGCTGCGCTGCGGCCGGGCCAGCAGCTGGGCGTGCGCGTTCGGCACGTACCGCAGGTCGGCGACGGCGCGCAGCACGCGTTCGCGCAGCTCGTCGGCGACCGGCTTGCTGCTGCCGTTGATCACCCGTGACGCCGTGGCGGGGGAGACCCCCGCCCGCCGCGCGACATCGGCCAGCGTCGCCATCCGCCGCCCCTCATGGTCCGCCCGCGCGGCCGGACCCCGCGCGGTCGCGGACAGGTTACCGCAGTCGCAACGGAAAGCCCTTGCCCTGCGGGGCGGCGGCCCCCTACGCTCCCAGGAAAGCGCTTGCCTGGCGCGACGGCCGTCCCTGCCCGCCGGGCGGGTGCCGGCCGCCCGAAGAGAGGGAAGAGAATCATGAGCCGTAGGCCGATAGGGATCATCGTCAATGGCGTCACCGGCCGGATGGGCTACCGCCAGCACCTCGTCCGTTCGCTGCTCGCCATCCGCGAGGAGGGCGGGGTGCCGCTGGCCGACGGCACCCGCATCTGGCCCGAGCTGATCCTGGTGGGGCGCAACGAGAGCCGGCTGCGCGACATCGCCGAGCGGCACGGGCTCACCGACTGGACGACCGACCTCACCGCCGCCCTCGCCCGCGACGACGTCGACGTCTACTTCGACGCCCAGCTCACCCAGCAGCGGGAGAAGGCCGTCCGCCAGGCCATCGACGCCGGCAAGCACATCTACACCGAGAAGCCCCTGGCCGAGGACAGCGCCGCCGCCGTCGAGCTGGCCCGCGCCGCCGACGCCGCCGGCATCCGCACCGGCGTGGTGCAGGACAAGCTGTTCCTGCCCGGCCTGCGTAAGCTCAAGCGCCTCATCGACGGCGGCTTCTTCGGCCGCATCCTCTCCGTACGCGGCGAGTTCGGCTACTGGGTCTTCGAGGGCGACTGGCAGCCCGCCCAGCGCCCGTCCTGGAACTACCGCGCCGAGGACGGCGGCGGCATCGTGATGGACATGTTCCCGCACTGGCACTACGTGCTGGAGGAGCTGTTCGCTCCGGTCCGCGCCGTCACCTGCGTCAACGCCACCCACATCCCGCGCCGCGTCGACGAGGCCGGCCGCGCCTACCCGGCCACCGCCGACGACGCCGCGTACGGCATCTTCGAGCTCGAAGGCGGGATCATCGCCCAGCTCAACTCGTCGTGGGCCGTCCGGGTGCACCGCGACGAGCTGGTCGAGTTCCAGGTCGACGGCACCGAGGGCAGCGCCGTCGCCGGCCTGCGCAACTGTCGCGTGCAGCACCGCTCGGTCACCCCGAAGCCGGTGTGGAACCCGGACCTGCCCTCCGGGGAGAGCTTCCGGTCCCAGTGGAGCGAGGTGCCGGACAACGACGAGTTCGACAACGGCTTCAAGGTGCAGTGGGAGGCGTTCCTGCGGCACGTGGTGGCCGGCGAGCCGTTCCCGTGGGACTTCATGGCCGGCGCGCGCGGCGTACAGCTCGCCGAGCTGGGCCTGCGCTCCGCCCGCGAGCACCGCCGCCTCGAGATCCCGGAGCTGGGCCGATGAGCGGCGACGTCGTCCTGCCCGACGGCACCCGGCACCGGCTCACCGGCAGCGGCGGCTTCCCCCGCCCCGCCGCCCCGGCGGCCTCCCGCATCGCGTACGCCGCCGCGCACGTGGTGGCCGACCCGCGCGCCGAGAACGTCCCCGGCGCTCCGGCTGCCGTCGACTGGGACCGCACCCTCGCCTTCCGGCGCCACCTGTGGTCGTACGGGCTCGGGGTCGCCGAGGCCATGGACACCGCGCAGCGCGGCATGGGCCTGGACTACCCGGCGACCCGCGAGCTGATCCGGCGCAGCGCCGCCGAGGCCCGCGCGGCCGGCGGCCGGATCGTCGCCGGGGTCGCCACCGACCAGCTCCCCGTCGGCCCGGCCAGCATCGCGCAGATCCGCGACGCCTACGCCGAGCAGCTCGCCGAGGTGCTCTCCGCCGGGGCCCGGCCGGTGCTGATGTGCAGCCGGCACCTCGCCGCCGCCGCCCGGGGCCCCGAGGACTACCAGCAGGTGTACGCCCACCTGTTGGCCGCCTCCGACCAGCCGGTCGTGCTGCACTGGCTCGGCGACATGTTCGACCCGGCGCTGACCGGCTACTGGGGCTCGGCCGACCTGGACCTCGCCGCCGACGCCGTGCTGGACCTGATCAAGGATCACGCCGGGAAGGTCGACGGGATCAAGGTGTCCCTGCTCGACGCCGACCGGGAGGTCGCGCTGCGCCGCCGGCTGCCCGCCGGGGTACGCCTCTACACCGGCGACGACTTCCACTATCCGGAGCTGATCCGGGGCGACGAGGCGGGCCACTCCGACGCGCTGCTCGGGGTGTTCGCCGCCATCGCGCCGGCCGCCGCCGCTGCGCTGGCCGCCCTCGACGCCGGCGACCTCACGACGTACGACGAGGTCTTCGCCCCGACCGTGCCGCTGGCCCGGCACCTGTTCGCGGCCCCGACCTGGCACTACAAGACCGGCATCGTGTTCCTGGCCTGGCTGACCGGCCACCAGGACCACTTCACCATGGTCGGCGGCCAGCAGGCGGGCCGGTCGCCGGCCCACCTGGCCCGGCTGCTCGTCCTGGCCGACGCGGCCGGGCTGCTGCCCGACGCCGAGCTGGCCGCCGCGCGGGCCCGGGCCTACTTCACGGTCGCCGGGGTGCCCCAGTGACCGCCGTGGACGGGCCGGAGCTGGCCACGACGGGCGGGCCGGCGACGCGCACGGCCGACGGGCCGGCCGCGACCGCCGTGGACGGGCCGGCGGGCGACCGGTTCGGTGGTCGGCTGGCCCGGTTCTCGTTCAACCAGGCCACCGCCACCGGCTGGGGCCTGGAGGAACTGGTCGCCGGCTGCGTGGCCGCCGGGGTGCCGGGCGTCGGGCTCTGGCGGGAGCCGGTGCGCGAATACGGCGTCGAGCGGGCGGCGCGGCTGGTCCGCGAGGCGGGACTGGCCGTCACCTCGCTGTGCCGGGGCGGGTTCTTCACGGCCGACGGCTGGCGCGACGAGAACCTGCGGGCGATCGAGGAGGCCGCCACCCTCGGCACCCGCGAGCTGGTGCTGGTCTCCGGGGGCCTGCCGGCCGGCAGCCGCGACGTCGACGCCGCCCGCGATCGGGTCGCCGACGCGATCGGCGAGCTGGTGCCGCACGCCGAGGCGGCCGGGGTACGGCTGGCCATCGAGCCGCTGCACCCGATGTTCTGTGCCGACCGGTGCGTGATCTCCACCCTCGGCCAGGCCCTCGACATCGCCGAGCGGTACGACCCGGGCGCGGTCGGGGTGGTGGTCGACACGTACCACCTGTGGTGGGACGACACCGTGTTCCGGCAGATCGCCCGCGCGGGGGACCGGATCGCCGCGTTCCAGGTGGCGGACTGGATCACCCCGCTGCCGGAGGGCGTGCTGCTGGGCCGGGCGCTGCCCGGCGAGGGCTGCATCGACATGCGCCGGTTCCGCGACGCGGTCGACGCGGCCGGCTACCGGGGGGCGATCGAGGTGGAGGTCTTCCACGCCGACCTCTGGGCCCGCCCCGGCCCGGAGATCCTCGCCGCCGCGATCACGGCCCACCTCACCCACGTGGCCTGACCCGCCGTCGCCCGGGGCGGCTGGGGGCCGCGACAGCTGCCCCCAGCCGCCCGGACCGGGCCCGGGTCGGGGCGCGCGGCGGGGCCGGAGCACCATGGGCGGTGGTGCGACGGGCAGGGGAGGCGGCCATGGTGCGGTGGAGCTGGTTCCGGGAGGCCGCCGGGCGGGTTCGGCAGGGCTGGCTGCCGGTGGTGGAGGGGACGGTCGCGGCCACGGTGGCCTGGGTGCTGGCCACCCGGCTGGTCGGGCACCCGCAGCCGTTCTTCGCCCCGGCCGCCGCGCTGATCGTCCTCGGACAGGCCCGGGGCCAGCGGATGCGCCGGGCGGTGGAGGTGGTGCTCGGCGTCGCCGCCGGGGTGCTCGTCGCCGACGTCGTGGTGCAGGCCCTCGGGCCGCACAGCAGCTGGACGGTCTTCACGGTCATCCTGCTCACCATCGTGCTGGCCGTGGCGGTCGGTGCGAGCAGCGTCTCCGTGGTGCAGGCCGCCGTCTCCGCGCTCTACCTCGTGGTGGTCGCCCCGCCGACGGAGTCGCTGATCCCGTTCCGGTTCGTCGACGCGCTGATCGGCGGGGTGGTGGCCCTCGTGGCCAGCCAGCTCGTCGACGCCCGCCGCCCGCTCGCCCCGCTGGTCGCCGAGTTCCGGCAGACCTTCGAGGATCTCGCCGGGCTGCTGCGCGAGGTCGCCGACGCCCTCGACGGCCGCGACGAGCAGGCCGCCCTGGCCGCCCTGGACCGGGCGCGGGGCATGGACGCCGCCGTGGAGCGGCTGCGCGGCGCGGTGCTCGCCGCCGGGGAGGCGCTGACCCTGCACGTACGCCGCCGTCGGCACCTGGGCCGGCTGCGTACCGTCGACGCGTCCATCGGGCAGATCGACTACGCCGTGCGCAACGTGCGGGTGCTGGCCCGGGCCGGGGTGACCCTCACCCGGCAGGCGACCCCCGTGCCGGCCAACCTCGGCGGGGCGGTCCGCTGCCTCGCCGACGCCGTGCAGGCGGCCGGGGAGGCGTTCGCCGCCGACCTCGACGGTCGCGATGCCGCCGCCGACGAGCACGCCGGCCGCGCCGAGACCGCCGCGCTGGACGCGGTCCGGGGCGCCGGGCGGCTCTTCGCCTCCGGCCAGCCGCTGCCGCTGGCGATGATCGTGGGTCAGGTGCGGGCCACCGCGATCGACCTGCTGCGCGGGGTCGGCGTGGACGACGACGCCGCCGTGCTCGGCCGGGTCGACGAGGCCCTCGGCCTACCGGCCGTGTGACCCCGGCACCCGCCGCCTTCCGGTAGTGGGTCGGTCCGGATGACGGTAAGGGGCGGGGGTCATGATCGGTGCTGTCGCGCCAGGGTGTCCAATGGGCGGTCGACGCCCGTAGAACCGAGAGGAACTCGCCGTGAGCAGCACCGACGCACCGCCCGCCGAGCCGGAGGCCGGTCGGGCCGGCGCGCAACGCGCGGTACTGTCCGCCCGCAACGGCGTGGCGACCGTGTTCGCCCTGAACGGGCTCGCGATCGCCACCTGGTTCGCCCGGGTGCCGGCGGCCCGGGAGGCGCTGGACCTCAGCGCCGGAGGGCTCGGCCTGCTGCTGCTGTCGATGTCGGTGGGCTCGCTGCTGGCCATGCCGACCGCCGGGCTGGTGGCCCAGCGCCTCGGCACCGCCCGCGCGGTGCTCCTCGGCACCGCGCTGGTCTCGGGCGGGTTGGCCGTCGCCGGCACGTCCGCCGGAGCTGCCGGGTTCCTGCCCGGGGCCGCCGTCGGCCTGTTCGCCTTCGGCTACGGCGCCGGCACCTGCGACGTGGCGATGAACATCGAGGGTACGACGGTCGAGCGGCGGCTGGGGCGTACCATCCTGCCCCGGTTCCACGCGGCCTGGAGCCTCGGGTCGGTGGCCGGGGCGGGGATCGGCGCCGGTGCCGCGCGGGTCGGGGTGCCCATCGCCGCGCACCTGAGCGTCCTCGCGGTGGTGGTGATGGTCGGCACGCTGCTCGGGGTCCGGACGTTCCTCCCCAGCGCAGGCACCGCGCCGGCCGGCGGGGAGAGGGCCGCCGCCTCGGCCCGGCGCGCGTCGCTGCTCGCCGCCTGGCGGGAGCCGCGCACGCTGCTCATCGGCCTGCTGGTGCTGGTGATGGCGTTCACCGAGGGCAGCGCCAACGACTGGCTGGCCGTGGCCTTCGTCGACGGGTACGGGCTCAGCGAGGCGGCCGGCGCCGCCGTGTTCGGGGTGTTCGTGGTCGGCATGACCATCGGGCGCACCGCCGGAACGGTGGCGATCGACCGCTGGGGTCGGGTGCCGGTGCTGTTCGGCACCATCCTGCTCGCCGTCGTGGGTGCCGGTCTCGCGGTGCTGGCCGGCGGCGGGCCGGTGGCCATCGTCGGCGTCGCACTGTGGGGGCTGGGCGCGTCGCTCGGCTTCCCGGTGGGGCTCAGCGCCGCCGCCGACGAGGAGGCCGGGGCGCCGGCCCGGGTCAGCGTGGTCGGGGTGATCGGCTACACGGCCTTCCTCGGCGGCCCGCCGCTGCTCGGCCTGCTCGGCGATCACGTGGGCACCCTGCGGGCGCTGCTGTTGGTGCCGCTGCTGTTGGTGCCCGCCCTCGCCCTGGTTCCGGTGCTCCGGCCGCCGGCCGGCACGCGCAGCCGCCCGGCCTAGCCCGACCCACGGGGGACCTCTGGCCACCGCCTGCCGGTCACGCGCTCGGCTGCCGGAGCGGCCCGTTCCTCAGCCGCCCGTCGTCACGCAGCGTGATCTTGTTGGTCATCGCGGCCATCGGAGGGCACCCACCGATCGGAGCGCTTTGCTCTGCACCCACATACGCAGCGCTCGCGCAGCGTGACCACGTCGGCGCGTCGCCATTCATCCGTGATTTCCTATTCGGCCAGCTCGACCGGGGTGATGCGTCGGTGGGTGCAGAGCAAAGGGGCGAGTGCGGGTGGGAGGGGTGAAAACTGTGGTGACGCAGGGTCAGGCGAGTGGACGGGCGCGCACGCCCGCGTGGTGATTGCGCAGAGTGGTCAGCCGGTGGCGGGTTCCGGGTCGCGGTGGCGGTCCGGGCGCAGCCAGACGCGCAGCGGACCGACCCGCCGGAAACCCGCCTCCTCGGCCGGCGGCAGGCCGCCGCCGGACTCGTAGCCGACCAGCGGCCGGCCCGGGCGGGCGGCCACGACGCCGCGCCACACCCCGGCGAGATCCCCGTCGGCGGCGAAGACGTTGGAGACCCCGACCGCCGGGCCGCAGTCGGTGAGCACGGCGCCTGCGGTGACCGCGCCGTCGCCCGCGCGCCGGGCGAGGATCGTCACCCGCGGGTCGGCCAGCAGCGCCGGCCGGCGCAGGGCCTCGCTGCCGGCTGCGGCGGACCAGGCGGCCAGCCCCCGCGCCGACGTGACCGGAGCCAGCGCCGTCGGGCCCGCCCCAGGCAGCGCGGCGAGCGGCGTGCCGGGCGACGCGACGAGCGGTGTCGCGGGCGGCCCGGCGGGCGGGCGGTGGATCCACGAGGCCGCGAAGAGCACCCGGAAGCCGTGCGGGGCGAGGTCCAGGTCGGCGAAGCTGTCCTTCACCGACGCGCCGGGCCCGGCGTCGATCCGGGCCAGCAGTCGGGCGGCGTCCACGCCGGGGCGCAGCGTCACCGCGTCCGGATACCACGGTGGGGAACGGCGGGGCACCGACCAGGCGTCCGCGTCGCGCGCTCCCGCGAGGCCGTGGGCCCGGCCGACCAGGTCGCACCAGTCGGCGTTGTCCCGCGCCGCCACCGCCCGCCACGCCACCACCGGGCGAGTGTACGGGGAGGCCGGGCGGGGTCAGCTTCCTCTCATCCCGCGTCCAGCAGGCTGCCAGGCGGGGATGGTCCACTGGAGCGTACGCCGAGGAGAGGAGCCGGGCATGGGCTGGTTCAGCCGCCGCCGACCCGCCGCCGACGGAACCCCGACGAAGCTCGACCGCGAGGCGACGCCGGACGACCTCGCCGCCCTGGAGGCGTTCGTCCGCAGCCGCCGGGGGGTGGAGTTCTATCTGGAACCGGAGACCACCGCGACCGACACGACGGTGATGGCGATCGCCCACGACGGAGAGTGGATCCGTCGGCGGACCGGGTCGCCGCGGGCCGCCGCGAAGATCGCCCAACGGCACGCCGTGCCCTTGTACGAGGCCGCGCGCACCGGATACCCGGAGCGCATGCGGGCCTGGAACCGGGCGCACCCGGAGCGCCGGGCGCACTGACCCGCCGGGCCGGCGCACGGACCCGCGTCGGCGCGCACCGGCCCGCCGCGCGGCGTCGCTCAGCGCACGTGCGCGGCGATGGCGCGCGCGCAGTCGAGCGACTCGGTGCGGCCGGTGTCGACCTCGACGTCGTAGTGGACGCCCTCGTGCACGGTCTCGGCCTGCGTCGCCGCCATCCCGATCACCCGGTCGCCCCGGGCGATCTCCCGGCCCGCCGCGACGGCCGGGGCACACCGCACCCCGGCCCACAGCACCTCGAGACCGGTCAGGTAGCCGCGGAGGCGCTCCTGGGACGCGCCGCCACCGAGGAAGACCTCGTCCAGGACGATCCGGGCTCCGGCGCCCGCCATCGCGGCGATGCCGACCAGCCAGGCGTGCTGCACGGCGAGGAAGTCCTCCCCGACGTCGACCTCGCCCCGCCGGCCGAAGCTCAGCCCGGCGGGGGAACCCAGCATGGCCGGCGGCAGCCGGTCGATCAGGTCGTCCACGCCGAAACTGATCCACGGGTGCGGCAGGACGCGCTGGAGGCACCGGACGATCGCGGACTTGCCCGAGCTGGAGCCGCCGTTGAGCACGATGACCTGCGTCGCCACCTGATCGGATTCCCTTCGGGCAATTCCCGTCCCGCGCGAGCGGGTGATGATCGGAATCAGCCTAACCAATCCGGGGGTCGGTCGGCGGGAAAAGACGCGCGGAGCGACCCGGAGCCATCGGCGTACGACATTTGCTTTTTCCGCATCCGATTCCTTGAGCCATTGTCGTCACTCGATGTCGAGCAGGGGTGGGAGTGGCCGGGAGCCCGGCGTTGACCGGCGGCGGTCGGGTGTGGCAGCATTCGCGGCCTGACGGCAGTGAAGGAAGCCGGTGCGATTCCGGCGCGGTCCCGCCACTGTCACCGGGGAGCGATCCCCCCTCGTGAGTCACGGCCGTGTGTCTGCGGTTGGAAGGCCGGGGGAGAGCGTCGATCCGGGAGCCAGGATACTTCGGCCGTCGGAGCGACCCCAGGGCGTGGACACCCGAGGAGGACCCGATGACGCACGGCGTCTCGCACATCGACGACCATCGTCGCCGCCTGCTGGCGCGCGGCAGCCTGCCCGCGCCCCGTCGCCGCACCTGAGCCCGCGCACCGCGTACCGCGCCATGCTGCGCGCCCGGCGCCCCGGCCGTCGCCGGTGAACCGGCCGCAGGCCCGCCGTATCCGCTGACCCCGCGCCCCTGCCCGCCGGCGGCCCACCCGCCGCCCGGTGCGTCACTCTCCGGAGCCTTCCGTGCGCATCCTGCTGCTGTCCACCGCCGACACCGACCTGCTCGCCGCCCGGGCCAGCGGCGCCGGCTACCGGCTGGCCAACCCCGCCCGGGTCGCCGCCGACGCCGTGCCGGCGCTGCTCGACGGCGTCGACCTCGCCGTCGTACGGCTGCTCGGCGGCCGGCAGGCGTGGCCGGACGGCCTGGCGGCCGTGCTCGGCTCCGGGGTGCCGACGGTCGTCCTCGGCGGCGAGGCGGTCCCCGACGCCGAGCTGATGGCCGCGTCCACCGTGGCCTCCGGGGTGGCTACCGACGCCCTGGCGTACCTGGTCGAGGGCGGGCCGGGCAACCTCGCCGAGCTGGCCCGGTTCCTCTCCGACACGGTGCTGCTCACCGGCGAGGGCTTCGCCCCGCCCGCGTCGACCCCCGGGCACGGCGTCCACGGCGAGCGCCCCCACAAGCCCGAGCGGCCGACCGTCGGGATCGTCTTCTACCGGGCGCACGCCCTCGCCGGGAACACCGCCTTCGTCGACTCCCTCGCCGACGCGGTCGACGCCGCCGGGGCGAACCCCCTGCCGATCTTCTGCGGCTCGCTGCGCGGGCTCGCCCCCGGCGACGGGCCGCTGGAGCTGTTCGCCCGCTGCGACGCCCTCGTCGTCACCGTGCTCGCCGCCGGCGGGACCGTGGCCGCCGACGCCTCCGGCGGGGGCGACGACGACGCCTGGGACGTCGGCGCGCTCGCCGCCCTCGACGTGCCGATCGTGCAGGCGCTCTGCCTCACCAGCACCCGCGAGCAGTGGGCCGGCAGCGACGCCGGGCTGTCGCCGCTGGACGCCGCCATGCAGGTGGCCATCCCCGAGTTCGACGGCCGGATCGTCACCGTGCCGTTCTCGTTCAAGCGCATCGACGCCGACGGGCTGTCGGTCTACGAGCCCGACCCCGAGCGGGCCGCCCGGGTCGCCGGGATCGCCGCGCGCCAGGCCCGGCTGCGGCACGTGCCGGGCGCCGACAAGCGGCTGGCGATCGTGCTCAGCTCCTACCCGACGAAGCACTCCCGGGTCGGCAACGCCGTCGGCCTGGACACCCCCGCCTCGGCGGTGCGGCTGCTCGCCGCGCTGGCCGCCGCCGGCTACCACCTCGGCGACCGGCCCGTGCCCGACGACGGGGACGCGCTCATCCACGCCCTGATCGCCGCCGGCGGCCACGACGTGGAGTGGCTCACCCCCGAGCAGCTCGCCGCCGCCGACGCCCGGGTGCCGCAGGCGAGCTACCGGCGCTGGTTCGACGCGGTCCCGGCCGGGCTGCGCGAGCGGATCCGCGAGCACTGGGGCGAGCCGCCCGGCGAGCTGTACGTCGACGACGGCCACGTCGTGCTCGCCGGCCTGCGGCTGGGCAACGTGCTGCTGGCGATCCAGCCGCCGCGCGGCTTCGGCGAGAACCCGATCGCCATCTACCACGACCCCGACCTGCCGCCCAGCCACCACTACCTCGCCGCGTACCGCTGGCTGGCCGCGCCGGAGGCCGACGGCGGGTTCGGGGCGGACGCCGTGGTGCACCTCGGCAAGCACGGCACCCTGGAGTGGCTGCCCGGCAAGGGCCTCGGTCTGGCCGCCGACTGCGCCCCCGACGCCGTCCTCGGCGACCTGCCGCTGGTGTACCCGTTCATCGTCAACGACCCCGGCGAGGGCACCCAGGCCAAGCGCCGCGCTCACGCCGTCGTCGTCGACCACCTCGTCCCGCCGATGGCCCGCGCCGAGACGTACGGCGACCTGGCGAAGCTCGAACAGCTCCTCGACGAGTACGCCACTGTGCAGGCGCTCGACCCGGCGAAGGTGCCGACGGTGCGGGCGCAGATCTGGGACCTGGTGCGCGCCGCCGAGCTGCACCACGATCTGCACACCGCGGACATGCCCGCCGCCGACGACTTCGACGACTTCGTGCTGCACCTCGACGGGTACCTGTGCGAGGTCAAGGACGTGCAGATCCGCGACGGCCTGCACGTCCTCGGCGGCGCGCCCACCGGCGAGGCCCGGGTCAACCTGGTCCTCGCCGTGCTGCGCGCCCCCCAGGTGTGGGGCGGGGTGCGCGCCCTGCCCGGCCTGCGCCAGGCGCTCGCCGCCGCGTACGGCCTCGACGAGGCCGCCCTGCTCGCCGAGCCGGGACGGCGCATCGCCGTGCCGACGGAGCTGACCGACGTGGCCGCCGGCCCCGCCGGCACCGCCGCCGACGCCGTCGACCTGATCGAGGGGCTGGCCCGCCGCCTCGTCGTCGCCATGGAGACCCTCGGCTGGGCCGCCGACGCAGACGACAGCGCCGTCGCCGACCGTGTCGATGCCGTCGTCGCGGAGGTCGCCGGCCGGGCGATCCCCGACGCCGCCGACGTGCTGCGCTTCGCCGCCCGCGAGGTGGTGCCCCGGCTGGCGCGGACCACCGACGAGGTCGACCGGGTGCTCGGCGCGCTCGACGGCCGGTTCGTGCCGCCCGGCCCGTCCGGCTCGCCCACCCGGGGCCTGGTCAACGTGCTGCCCACCGGCCGCAACTTCTACTCCGTCGACCCGAAGGCCATCCCCAGCCGCAACGCCTGGGACGTCGGCGTGGCCCTCGCGGACTCGCTGCTGGCCCGGCACCTCGCCGACACCGGCGCCTATCCCCGCTCGGTGGGGCTCACCGTCTGGGGGACCAGCGCCATGCGCACCCAGGGCGACGACGTCGCCGAGGTGCTCGCCCTGCTCGGCTGCCGCCCCACCTGGGACGACCGGTCCCGCCGGGTCACCGGCGTCGAGGTGGTGCCGCTCGCCGAGCTGGGCCGGCCCCGCATCGACGTCACCGTCCGCATCTCCGGGTTCTTCCGCGACGCGTTCCCGCACGTCGTCGCGCTGATCGACGACGCGGTGCGTCGCGTCGCCGCCCTCGCGGAGCCAGCCGAGGAGAACTACGTCGCCGCGCACGTCGCCGCCGACCTTGCCGAGCACGGCGACGAGCGCCGGGCCACCGCCCGCGTCTTCGGCTCCAAACCGGGGGCGTACGGGGCGGGGCTGCTGCCGCTGATCGACGCCCGCAACTGGCGCAGCGACGCCGACCTCGCCGAGGTGTACGCCGTCTGGGGCGGCTACGCGTACGGCCCCGGCCTGGACGGGCGGGAGGCCCGCGCCGACATGGAACGCTCCTTCGCCCGCATCGCCGTGGCGGTGAAGAACCAGGACACCCGCGAGCACGACATCGTCGACTCCGACGACTACTTCCAGTACCACGGCGGGATGGTGGCGATGGTCCGTCACCTCACCGGCGTCGCCCCCGCCGCGTACGTGGGGGACTCGGCGATGCCGCACGACGTGCGCACCCGCACCCTCGGCGAGGAGACCCGGCGGGTGTTCCGGGCCCGGGTGGTGAACCCGAAGTGGATCGCCGCGATGCGCCGGCACGGCTACAAGGGCGCGTTCGAGCTGGCCGCCACCGTGGACTACCTGTTCGGCTACGACGCCACCGCCGGCGTCGTGGACGACTGGATGTACGAGCGCCTCGCCGCCGCGTACGTCTTCGACGACACCACCCGGCAGTTCCTGGAGCAGTCCAACCCGTGGGCGCTGCGCGGCATCACCGAGCGGCTCCTGGAGGCCGCCGACCGGGGGATGTGGGTCGCCCCGGAGCCGGCCACCCTCGACCGGCTCCGCGAGACGTACCTGGCCAGCGAGGGCGACCTGGAGGACCGGCAATGAGTGTGTTCCCCTTCTCCGCCGTGCTCGGCATGGCCGACATGCGCCTCGCGCTGCTGCTCAACGCCGTCAGCCCGGCCATCGGCGGGGTCCTCGTGCGGGGCGAGAAGGGCACCGCGAAGTCCACCGCCGTGCGGGCCCTGGCCGCCCTGCTGCCGCCCGTCGACCAGGTCGCCGGTTGCCGGTTCGCCTGCGACCCGGCGGCACCGGACCCGTCCTGCCCCGACGGCCCGCACCCGGCCGCCGTGGAGGACCCGCACCCGGGCGGCGCGGCGGAGGGGGACCGCGCGGCCGCGCCCGTCGAGCGTCGCCCGGCCCGCCTGGTCGAGCTGCCCGTCGGCGCCGCCGAGGACCGGGTGGTCGGCTCGCTGGACCTGGAGCGGGCTCTCGCCGAGGGGGTACGCGCCTTCGAGCCCGGCCTGCTCGCCGCCGCCCACCGGGGTGTGCTCTACGTCGACGAGGTCAACCTGCTGCACGACCACCTCGTCGACCTGCTCCTCGACGCCGCCGCGATGGGCCGCAACCACGTCGAGCGGGAGGGCGTGTCGGTCAGCCACGCGTCCCGGTTCCTGCTGGTGGGCACGATGAACCCGGAGGAGGGCGAGCTGCGCCCGCAGCTGCTGGACCGGTTCGGCCTGACCGTGGAGGTGGCCGCCAGCCGCGACCCGGCCGTGCGGGTGGAGGTGGTGCGCCGCCGGCTCGCCGCCGACGCCGACCCGGCCGGGTTCGCCGCCCGGTGGGCCGACGCCGACGCCCAGGTGGCCCGGCGGGTCGCCGCCGCCCGGGACCGGCTCGGCCGGGTGCGGCTGCCCGACGCCGCGCTGCGCCAGATCGCCGAGGTGTGCGCCGCGTTCGACGTGGACGGGATGCGCGCCGACATCGTCACCGCCCGCGCCGCGATGGCGCACGCCGCCTGGCAGGACCGGACGGTGGTGACCGCCGAGGACGTCCGGGTCGCCGCCCGGCTCGCCCTGCCGCACCGCCGCCGCCGCGACCCGTTCGACGCCCCGGGGCTGGACGAGGACCGCCTCGACGAGGCGTTGCGGCGGGCCGCCGACGCGCACCCCGACGACGACCCGCCCGCCCCCGACGGCGACGGCCCGGGCGACGGCGGCGGCCCCGGGGGCGGCCCGGATGGCGGCGGCCCCGGGGGCGGTGGCGGTCCCGACGGAGGTGGCCCGGACGGCGGTGGCCCGGCGGGAGGCGGCGACCCCGGGAACGGGACGGCGGGTGGCGGCTCGGCGAACGGCTGGCACGACGGCGACGGCGACGGCTCCGGCGACGGCACAGCCGGGTCGACCGCCGACACCAGGGATCCGGGAGAGCCCGGGGACCAGCCCGCAGCCCGGCGCGGGAACCAGCCCGCCGGCCGGCCCGACGACTGGCCCGCCGACCAGCCGGTCGACCGGCCCGGGGAGCAGGGCGGCGGCGGGCGGCAGCGGGTGGCCGTACCCCAGCGGGGGTTGACGGCCCGGCTGCTCACCGCGCCCGGCGTCGGCGACGGGGTGCCCGGCCGGCGGTCGCGGGCCCGCACCGGCCGGGGCCGCACCACCGGGGCGCGGACCCCGCGCGCCGGCCGGCCCGGCCCGCTGCACCTGCCGGCGACGGTCCGCGCCGCCGCCGGGCGTCAGGCGGCCCGGGGCCGGGCCGGCGGGCCGCTGCGGCTGCGCCCGGCCGACCTGCGCGAGGCGGTCCGCGAGGGGCGCGAGGGCAACCTCGTGCTGTTCGTCGTCGACGCCAGCGGCTCGATGGGCGCGCGCGAGCGGATGTCCGCCGTGAAGGGGGCCGTGCTCGCCCTGCTCACCGACGCCTACCAGCGGCGGGACAAGGTGGCCGTGGTCGCGTTCCGGGGCGTCGGCGCGCGGACCCTGCTGCCGGCGACGTCGTCGGTGCTGGCCGCCTCCGCCCGCCTCGCCGACCTGCCCACCGGCGGGCGCACCCCGCTCGCGGAGGGCCTCGCCGCCGCCGCCGAGCTGCTGCGGGTGGAGCGGCTGCGCGACCCGAAGCGGCGTCCCCTCGTGCTGGTGCTCACCGACGGCCGGGCCACCGCCGGGCCCCGCCCGCTGGAGCGGGCCGACCGCGCGGCGGCGCTGCTCGCCGCCACCGGCGCCCCGTGCGTGGTCGTCGACTGCGAGTCCGGCCCGGTCCGCCTGCACCTGGCCCGCCGCCTGGCCACCCACCTCAACGCCCGACACCACCCCCTCACGGCCCTCACGCACAGCGATCTTGCACTTCGGGCCCGGACGAAGGGGGCGAAAGCGGTGCAAGCGGGGGCCGCAACTGCAAGATCGCGGAGAGCCGGCGGGACGAGCCAGCAGGACAGGAGTGTGCGCTGATGCCGCAGGGTAGGCCGGAACGGGTGCCCGCCGACGGGCTGACCACGCGGCAGCGGCGGCACCGGCCGCTGCTGATCGTCCACACCGGGCAGATGAAGGGCAAGTCGACCGCCGCGTTCGGGCTGGCGCTGCGCGCCTGGACCGCCGGGCTGCCGATCGGGGTGTTCCAGTTCGTCAAGAGCGCCAAGTGGCGGGTGGGCGAGGAGAACGCCTTCCGCGCCCTCGGCGAGGTGCACGAGCGCACCGGCCAGGGCGCGCCGGTCGCCTGGCACAAGATGGGCGAGGGCTGGTCGTGGATCCAGCGCGGCGGCGAGGCCGACCACGCCGCCGACGCACTGGAGGGCTGGCGGCAGATCCAGCGGGACCTGGCCGCGCAGCGCTACGGCCTGTACGTGCTCGACGAGTTCACGTACCCGATGAAGTGGGGCTGGGTCGACGTCGACGAGGTCGTGGCGACGCTGGCCGACCGGCCCGGCTTCCAGCACGTCGTCATCACCGGCCGCGACGCCGACCCGCGCCTGGTCGCCGCCGCCGACCTGGTCGCCGAGCTGACCAAGGTCAAGCACCCGATGGACGCCGGCCAGAAGGGCCAGAAGGGCATCGAATGGTGAGCACCGGATGGGCGCTGCCCCGGGTGGTGGTCGCCGCCCCGGCCAGCGGCCACGGCAAGACGACCGTGGCGACCGGACTGCTCGGCGCGCTGCGCCGCCGCGGCCTGACCGTCAGCCCGCACAAGGTGGGCCCCGACTACATCGACCCCGGCTACCACGGCCTCGCCGCCGGCCGGCCGGGCCGCAACCTCGACCCGTGGCTGGTCGGGCCGGAGCGCGTCGCGCCGCTGCTGCGCCACGGCGCGAGCGTCCCCACGCCCGCCGACGTCGCCGTGATCGAGGGGGTGATGGGCCTGCACGACGGCGCGGTCGGCCGCCGGGGGTACGCCTCCACGGCCCACGTCGCCACCCTCGTCGACGCCCCCGTGCTGCTGGTGCTCGACACCACCGCCCAGGGCCGTTCCGCCGCCGCCCTGGTGCTGGGCATGCGCGCGTTCGACGAGCGGGTACGCGTCGGCGGGGTCATCCTCAACCGGGTCGGCTCGCCCCGGCACGAGACGCTGCTGCGCGACGCCCTCGCCGAGGTGGGCGTGCCGGTGCTCGGGGCGGTCAGCCGGTCCGTGGAGGTCGCCGCCCCATCGCGCCACCTGGGTCTCGTGCCGGTCGCCGAGCGGGCGCCGGAGTCCCTGGCGGTCGTGGCCGCCCTCGCCGACCTGGTCGCCGCCACCGTCGACCTCGACGCGGTGCTCGACCTGGCCCGCAGCGCCCCGCCGCTGACCGCCCCCGCCTGGGACCCGGTCGCCGCCGTCGGTGGCCCGGTGAGCACCGCCCCCGTCGGCGGCCCGACCAGCACCGGCGGCCCGACGGTCGCGGTCGCCGCCGGGGCGGCCTTCACCTTCTCGTACGCCGAGACCGCCGAACTCCTCGCGGCGGCCGGGGCGACCGTGGCCCCGTTCGACCCGCTGCGCGACCCCGGCCTGCCGGCCGGCACCCGGGCGGTGGTGATCGGCGGCGGCTTCCCGGAGGCGCACGCCGACGCGCTCGCCGGCAACGCCGCGCTGCGCGCCGAACTGGCCGCGTTCGACGGGCCCGTCGTCGCCGAGTGCGCCGGCCTGCTCTACCTGGGCCGCTCCCTCGACGGGGCGCCGATGTGCGGGCGGCTGGACCTGACCGCCCGGATGACCGGCCGGCTCACCCTCGGCTACCGGGAGGCGGTGGCCGCCGCCGACTCCCCGGTGACCCGGGCCGGCGAGCCGGTACGCGGCCACGAGTTCCACCGGACCGTCACCGACCCCGGCCACGGCGACACCCCGGCGTGGCGCTTCGACGGCGCGGCGCACGGCTTCGTCGACGGCCGGGTGCACGCCTCCTACCTGCACGTCCACTGGGCCGGCCAGCCGCACGCCGCCCGCCGCCTCGTGCAGGCGTGCCGGTGACCGCCCCGGCGGCGCGCCCCGACGGGCCCGTGCTGACCGGCGTCGGGGTCGGGCCGGGCGACCCCGAGCTGCTGACCGTGAAGGCGGTGCGGGTGCTGCGCGAGGCCGACGTGGTGTTCGTCCCGGTGATGGCCGAGCACCCCGGCACCCCGGCCGGCCCCGACGGGACCGGGACCGGCCCGGGGGTGGCGGACGGCGGCGGGCGGGCCGAGGCGACCGTCCGGTCGTACGTGGACGGTCGCCGGGTGCGACGGCTGCCGTTCGCCCTCGACGACCGGGGCGGCGTCACCGCCCGCCGCCGGGCCGCCTGGGACGCCGCCGCCCGCGCGGTGACCGACGCGTTCGACGCCGGGGCGGGGCGGGTCGCGTTCGCCACCATCGGCGACCCGAACGTCTACTCCACCTTCGGTTACCTAACCCACGGCGTGCGCGCGCTGCGGCCGGCGGTGCGGGTCGACACGGTGCCCGGGATCACCGCCATGCAGGACCTCGCCGCCCGCAGCGGCACCGTGCTCTGCGAGGGGCGCGAGCCGCTGACCCTGCTGCCCGCCACCGCCGGGCCGGAGCTGTTCGCCGCCGCCCTGGCCGGGCCGGGGACGGTCGTCGCGTACAAGGGTTGGCGGCGGCACCCCGAGCTGGTGGCCGAGCTGCGCCGGCAGGGCCGCCTCGGCGACGCGGTGCTGGGCCGGGGTCTCGGCCTGCCCGGGGAACGGATCGGCCCGGCGGACCCCGACGACGGCGACCCGCCGTACCTGTCGACGCTGCTCGTCCCGGCCCGCCGGGACACCCGGGGAGGCAAGCTGTGACCACCGCAGGAGACACCGCCGGCGCGCCGGCGACCACCGGGAAGGTGTGGTTCGTCGGGGCCGGGCCGGGCGCGGCCGACCTGCTCACCCTGCGCGCCGCCCGGGTGATCGGCGCGGCCGACGTGGTGGTCTGGGCGGCGAGCCTGGTGCACGCCGACGTGCTCGACCACGCCCGCGCCGACGCCGAGATCGTCGACTCCTCGCAGCTGCCGATGGAGGGCGTGCTGCCGCTCTACGAGCGGGCCGCCGCCCGGGGGCTGACCGTGGCGCGGATCCACTCCGGCGACCCGGCGCTGTGGGGGGCGGTGCAGGAGCAGCTCGACCTGTGCCGGGCCCTCGGGCTGGCCGTCGAGGTGGTGCCCGGGGTGTCCGCGTTCACCGCCGTCGCCGCGCTCGTCGGCCGGGAACTGACCATTCCCGAGGTCGCCCAGTCGGTGATCCTCACCCGGCTGGAGGGCGGCAGGACGCCGATGCCGCCCGGCGAGCGGGTCCGCGACTTCGCCCGGCACGGCACCACCATGGCGCTGTTCCTCTCCGCCGCCCGCTCCGGGCAGGTGCAGGCCGAGCTGCTGGCCGGCGGCTACCCGGCGGACACCCCGACCGTGGTGGCGTACCAGGCGACGTGGCCGGACGAGCTGGTGGTGCGCTGCACCGTCGGCACGCTGGAGGCCACCGTCAAGCGGCACCGGCTGTGGAAGCACACCCTGTTCCTCGTCGGGCCGGCGCTGGCCGCCGCCGGCACCCGCTCGCACCTCTATCACCCCGGGCACTTCCACACCTTCCGTCGGGCCGAGCCGGCCGCCCGCGCGCAGCTGCGCCGCCGCCGCGAGGAGACCCCCGGCGACGACGGCGGGGCCGCCGGGACAGGGCGGGCCGGATGACGTACCCCGAGCCGGAGCTGCGCGAGCCGGACCTGCCGCGTACCGCGAAGGTCCGGCCCACCGCGCTGCGCACCGGCTGGACGACCGGCGCGTGCGCCACCGCGGCGGCGAAGGCGGCGGTGACCGCGCTGGTCACCGGCGTGCCGCAGCGGCAGGTGGAGATCGGCCTGCCCGCCGGCAGCCGGGTCGCCTTCCCCGTGGCCCGCTGCGACCTCGCCGACCCGCCCGGCGCGGGCGCGGAGGCCGTGGTCGTCAAGGACGCCGGGGACGACCCGGACGTCACGCACGGCGCGCACCTCACCGCCACCGTCGGCTGGCGCGACGCCCCCGGCCTCGACCTGGCCGGCGGGCCGGGCGTCGGCACCGTCACCAAGCCGGGCCTCGGGCTCGCCGTCGGCGGCCCGGCGATCAACGAGACGCCGCGCCGCATGATCGGCCAGGCCGTCGCCGAGGTGGTCGACCTCACCGAGGTCGGGGTACGGGTGGTCATCAGCGTCCCCGGCGGGGAGGTGATGGCCCGCAAGACCACCAACCGGCGGCTCGGCATCCTCGGCGGCATCTCCATCCTCGGCACCACCGGGATCGTGCGGCCCTTCTCGACGGCGTCCTGGCGGGCCAGCGTGGTGCAGGCCGTGCACGTCATGGCCGCCCAGGGAGAGCGGACGGTGGTGCTGTGCACCGGCGGGCGCACCGAACGGGCCGCCCGCGCCCTGCTGCCCGACCTGCCCGAGGTGTGCTTCGTCGAGGTCGGTGACTTCACCGGCGCGGCCGTCACCGCCGCCGTCGGCGACGGCCTGACCCGGGTGGCGTTCGTCGGGATGGCCGGCAAGCTGGCCAAACTCGCCGCCGGGGTGCTGATGACCCACTACACCCGCTCCAAGGTGGACCTGTCGCTGCTCGGCGCGGTCACCGCCGACGCCGGCGGGGGGCCGGCCCTGGTGGCCGAGGTGGTGGCGGCGAACACCGGCCGGCACGCGTACGAGCTGTGGGAGGCCGCCG
Source organism: Micromonospora haikouensis (assembly GCF_000876225.1). NCBI lineage: Bacteria > Bacillati > Actinomycetota > Actinomycetes > Micromonosporales > Micromonosporaceae > Micromonospora > Micromonospora haikouensis. The sequence goes on from NZ_JXSX01000001.1 coordinate 3,853,548, forward strand.
GGCTGCTGCGCCCCGCCGGGGACCTGCTCTGCGCCCGGGTCCGCCAGGTGCTGCTGCGCTTCGCCGGGCACGCCGTCGACGTCGACGTGGCGATGGTCGACTTCGCCGGGGAGCGCCTCGTCGCCTCCTCGGGCCGGTGGGCGCCGTGATCCCCGCGGAGGGGCCGGTGGGAGGCGTGCTCCCGGGCGACGCCCCGCCGGGCCGGGTGACCCGCGCCGCCGACGCCCCCGTGACCGTCGTCGGCGTCGACGCGGGCGGCGCGCCGCCGCATCCCGCCGCCGCCGAGGCCCTCGCCGGGGCGCGGCTGGCCGTCGGCGCGGCCCGGCACCTCGCCGCCGTCGCGCTGCCCGCCGGCTGCGCCACGGTCACCCTCGGGCCCCTCGCCCCCGCGTTGGCCCGGCTCACCGCCGCCGTCGCCGCCGGCACGCCCACGGTGGTGCTGGCCAGCGGCGACCCGGGGCTGTTCGGCATCGTGCGCCGGCTGCGCGCCCAGGGGCTGCCCCTGCGGGTGCTGCCCGCCGTGTCCAGTGTGGCCGCCGCGTTCGCCCGCGCCGGCCTGCCCTGGGACGGCGCGGCCGTGGTCAGCGCCCACGGCCGCGACCCGCGGCCCGCGCTCAACGCCGCCCGGGCGCTGCCGGCGGTCGCCGTGCTCACCGCCCCCGGCGCGGGGGCCGCCGAGATCGGCGCGGGCCTGGTCGGCTGGCCGCGCCGGCTCGTCGTCGCCGAGCACCTCGGCACCCCGGCCGAGCGGATCGTCGAGACCACCCCGCAGGCTGCCGCCGCCACCGCCTGGGCCGACCCGCACGTGCTGCTCAGCCTCGCCGACCCGGCACCGGCCGACCCGCCCGGCCCCGCCGCCGATCTCGGCACCGGCCCGGCGGCGGCCGGCGCGGCGGCGATCGGGGCGGCGGCCGGGGCGCGGGCCGACAACCAGCCGGCCGCCGCGCCCGCCGGGGGCTGGGCGCTGCCCGAGGACGCCTACGCCCACCGCGACTCCATGATCACCAAGGCGGAGGTGCGGGCCCTCGCCGTGGCCCGGTTGCGGCCCCGCCTCGGCCGCCTCGTCTGGGACGTCGGCGCGGGCAGCGGCTCCGTCGGCATCGAGTGCGCCCTGCTCGGCGCGGCCGTGATCGCCGTCGAACGCGACCCGGACGCCGTCGGCCTCGTCCGGCGCAACGCCGCCGCGCACCGGGTCGACGTGCGGGTCGTCGCCGGGTCCGCGCCGGCGGCGCTGGCCGGGCTGCCCGACCCGGACGCCGCCTTCGTCGGCGGCGGCGGCCTGGCCGCCCTCGCCGCCGTGGCCGCCCGCCGGCCCGCCCGCGTGGTCGCCGCCCTCGCCGCCCTGGACCGGGTCGCCCCCGCCCTCGACCTGCTGCGCGGGCACGGCTACCGCGCCGAGGGCGTGCAGCTGTCCGCCGCCCGGCTGGCCGAACTGCCCGGCGGGTCGGTGCGGCTCGCCGCCACCAACCCGGTGTTCGTCCTCACCGCCGACCGCCCACCTTCCCCCGGGGAGCGCAGATGACCCGCATCGGACTCGTCGCGGCCACCGCCGCCGGCCGCCGGCACGCCCGCACCCTCGCCGCCGCCTGGCCGCACGCCCGCCTCGTCGAGGCCGACACCGCCGCCGACGCGCTGCGCGCCGCGTTCACCGGCCACGACGCCGTCGTCGCGTTCCTCGCCACCGGGGCGGTGGTGCGGATCCTCGCCCCGCTGCTCGGCGACAAGCGCACCGACCCGGCCGTCGTGGTCGTCGACGAGGCCGCCCGGCACGCCGTGGCGCTGCTCGGCGGGCACGTTGGTGGCGCGAACGCCCTCGCCGCCGACGTCGGCGCGCTGCTCGACGCCCGGCCGGTGGTCACCACCGCCACCGACGCGGCGGACCTGCCCGGCCTGGACACCCTCGGCTGGCCCGTCGAGGGGGCGGTCGCCGCCGTGACCCGGGCCCTGCTCGACGGCGAGCCGGTGCGGCTGGTCGCCGACGCGGCCTGGCCGCTGCCGGCCCTGCCGCCGCACGTGCGCGCCGACGCCCCCGCCGACGCGCCCCGGCTGCTCGTCACCGACCGGGTGGTGCCGCTCGACGGGCGCACCGCCGTGCTCCGGCCGCCGTCGCTGGTCGTCGGCGTGGGCGGCAGCCGGGGCGTGCCCGCCGGGCAGGTGCGTGACCTGCTCGACCGGGTGCTCGCCGCCGCCGGCCTGAGCCCGGCCAGCGTCCGCTGCCTGGCCAGCGCCGACATCAAGGCCGACGAGGCGGGCATCCGGGCGACCGCCGACGCGCTCGGCGTACCCCTGGTGACGCATCCCGCGGCGGACCTGGCGGCGGTCGACGTGCCGCACCCCAGCGAGGTGGTCCGCGCGGCCGTCGGCACGCCCAGCGTCGCGGAGGCCGCCGCGCTGCTCGGCGAGCCCGGCCGGCGCGCCGACGCGGCGCTGGTCGCGCCGAAGACCGCGTCGGCGATGGCCACCGTCGCGGTGGCCCGGCACGCCCCGCGCGGCCGGCTCGCGATCGTCGGCCTCGGCCCCGGCGCGGCCGACCTGCGCACCCCCCGCGCCCTCGCCGAGCTGCGCCGCGCCGCCGTGGTCGTCGGCCTCGACCAGTACGTCGACCAGGTGCGCGACGTGCTGCGACCCGGCACCCGGATCCTCGCCAGCGGCCTCGGCGCGGAGGAGGAACGCGCCCGCGCCGCCGTCGCCGAGGCCGCCGCCGGGCACGCCGTGGCGCTGGTCGGCTCCGGCGACGCCGGGGTGTACGCGATGGCCAGCCCCGCCCTGGAGTACGCCGACGACCGCATCGACGTCGTCGGCGTCCCCGGGGTGACCGCCGCGCTCGCCGCGTCGGCGCTGCTCGGCGCGCCGCTGGGCCACGACCACGCCTACCTGAGCCTGTCGGACCTGCACACCCCGTGGGAGGTCATCGAGCGGCGCGTCGCCGCCGCCGCCGAGGGCGACTTCGTGGCCCTGCTGTACAACCCGCGCAGCCGTGCCCGGGACTGGCAGCTCGCCGCCGCGCTGAAGACGTTCGCCGCGCACCGGCCGCCGGACACCCCGGTCGGGGTGGTGCGCAACGCCAGCCGGCCCGGCGAACGCGTGCACCTGGCCACCCTCGCCACCCTCGATGCGGCCGTGGTCGACATGTACAGCGTGGTGGTGGTCGGCAGCAGCCGCACCCGGCTCGTCGCCGGCCGGATGGTCACCCCGCGCGGCTACCGGTGGCGCGCGTGAGCGCCCCCGTGACCATCGACGGCTGCCAGGGATGCGGCGCGTGCCTGCTGACCTGTCCCACCCACGCGATCCGACCCACCCCCGGCGGGCTGCTGGTCCGCGCGCAGGCGTGCACCGGCTGCCTGGAGTGCCTGGAGATCTGCCCGGTCGACGCCATCCGCGTCACCGGCACCGACCCCTGTGGAGGAACCCGATGAGTTCGACCGTGGTCAGCGCCGCACCCCCGGCGGGCCGGTGGAGCCGCGCCGAGCGGGTACGCCTCGGCGGCATCGTGCTCGCCGTCGCCGTGCTGCACGTCGCCGGCTGGAGCCTCTACCTCTACTGGAACGGCCAGCCCGCGGCGGCCGGCGGGCTGGCCGGCGCCGGCACCCTCGCGTACGCCCTCGGGGTGCGGCACGCCTTCGACGCCGACCACATCGCCGCCATCGACGACACCACCCGGCTGATGCTGCTGCGCGGCCGGCGTCCCGTCGGGGTCGGCTTCTTCTTCGCCCTCGGCCACAGCGCCGTGGTGCTGCTGCTCGCCCTGATCGTCGGGCTCGCCTCGACCAGCCTCGCCGGCCCCGGCCTGGCCCAGGCCCGCGAGGTGGGCGCCACCGTCGCGATCGTCACCGCCACCCTGTTCCTGAGCCTCGTCGCCGGCCTCAACGCCGTGGTGCTCGGCGGCCTGGCCCGGCTGTGGCGGCGGCTGCGCCACGGCGACCTCGACGAGCGGGAGCTGGACCTGCACCTGCTCAACCGGGGCCTCGTGCAGCGGGTGCTGGGCTCCCGGGCGCGTTCGCTGGTGCGCTCGTCGTGGCACATGGCGCCCGTCGGCTTCCTGTTCGGCCTCGGCCTGGAGACGGCCAGCGAGGTGACCCTGCTCGCCCTGTCGGCGAGCACCGCCGCCGCCGGTGGGCTGCCCGTGCTGGCCCTGCTCACCCTGCCGCTGCTCTTCGCCGCCGGGATGTCCGCCATGGATACCGCCGACAGCCTGCTGATGAGCCGGGCGTACTCGTGGGCGTACCGGCAGCCGGCCCGCCGGCTCTACTACAACCTCGCCACCACCGGCATGACCGTGCTCGTCGGTGCGCTCGTGGCCAGCGTCTACCTCGCCGGGCTGCTCGTCGACCACCTCGGGGTGTCCGCCCTGGCCGGGTACGCCACCCTCGCCGAGCACTTCGAGCAGCTCGGCTACGCAGTCGTGGCGCTGTTCGCCCTGGCCTGGGTCGCCGCCGCCGCGCTGTGGAAGCTGCGCCGTTACGACGAGCGCTACGGGGCCCCGGCCGCCGACCGTCCCGCCGAGCGGGGCGAGCGCGCCGAGCCGGGGGAGGCGGGCCGGGTCGACCGCGCCGCGCCCGGGACGGCGGACCGGTGAGCCGCGTCGTGCACCCGATCGAGCGGCAGTCGTACGCGATCCTGCGCTCCCGGGTGGACCTGACCGGCCTGCCGCCGCTGACCCGGGCCGTCACCGAGCGGGTGGTGCACGCCAGTGCCGACCTCGACTACGTCACCGACCTGGTGTGCGACGAGGCGGCCCTGGCCGGCGGGCTGGCCGCCCTGCGCGGCGGCGCCGCGGTCGTCACCGACGTGGCGATGGTCGCCGCCGGGATCACCCGCCCCGGCCCCGGGCCGGTCTGCCCGATCGCCGAGCCGGCCACGGCCGCCCTGGCCCGCGCGGCGGGCATCACCCGCTCGGCGGCGGCCGTGCGGGTCGCGTACGACCGGGTGGGCCCCGGCGCGGTGTGGGTGGTCGGCTGCGCGCCCACCGCCCTGTTCGAACTGCTCGACCTCGGCGCGCGGCCGGCGCTGGTGGTCGGCCTGCCGGTCGGGTTCGTCGGCGCCGCCGAGAGCAAGGCGGGGCTGCGCGCCAGCGGCCTGCCCGCCGTGTCCAACGTCGGCGAGAAGGGCGGCTCGGCGGTCGCCGCCGCCGCCCTCAACGCCCTGCTGTACCTGGAGGAGACGTGACGAACCGACCCGAAGGAGCGCGGGGGCAGGACCGCACCCCGCTGCTGATCGTCGGCCACGGCACCCGCAGCGCCGCCGGGGTCGCCCAGTTCGCGGCCCTGGTCGACCGGATCCGCCGCCGCCGCGCCGTCGACGACGTCGAGGGCGGCTTCATCGAGCTGTCCCGCCCGCCGCTGACCGACGCGGTCGGCGCCCTCGCGGGCCGGGGGCACCGCCGGCTGGTGGCGCTGCCGCTGGTCCTCGCCGCCGCCGGGCACGGCAAGGGCGACATCCCGGCCGCGCTGGCCCGGGAGAAGCAGCGCTTCCCCGGCCTCCGCTACGCCTACGGCCGCCCGCTGGGCCCGCACCCGCTGCTGCACGACACCCTCGCCGACCGGATCGACGCCGCGCTGGCCGGGGCCGACCGGGCCGGGACGTGGGTGGCCCTGATCGGCCGGGGCTCCACCGACCCCGACGCCAACGCCGAGGTCACCAAGGTGGCCCGGCTGCTGTGGGAGGGGCGCGGCTATGCGGGCGTCGAACCGGGCTTCGTGTCGCTGGCCGAGCCGTCGGTGCCGGCCGTGCTGGAGCGGCTGCGCCGCCTCGGCGCGCGCCGGATCGTCGTCGCCCCGTACTTCCTGTTCGCCGGGGTGCTGCCGGACCGGATCGTGGCCCGGTCGGCGGAGTTCGCCGCCGCCCACCCGGACCTCGACGTGCGGGTGGCCGACCTGATCGGCGACTGCGACGCCCTCGCCGACCTGGTCCTGCAACGGCACGCCGAGGCGCTGCGCGGGGACATCCGGATGAACTGCGACACCTGCGCGTACCGGGTGGCGATGCCCGGCTTCGCCGACAAGGTGGGCCGGCCGCAGACCCCGCACGACCACCCCGACGACCCGGTCGGCGGCCACCATCATCACCACCACGGCGACGCGCACGGTCACCACCACCACGCCCACGAGGCGGGGCTGCGCCCGGGGCAGGTCGCCGTCGTCGGCGGCGGGCCGGGCCCCGACGACCTGATCACCGTACGGGGCCGGGCGCTGCTGGAGGCCGCCGACGTGGTGGTGGCCGACCGGCTCGCCCCGCGCGGGCTGCTGGCCCGGCTGCGCCCCGGGGTGCAGGTGATCGACGCGGCGAAGGTGCCCCGGGGCCCGTCGATGACGCAGGACGCCATCAACGAGGCGCTCGTCGCCCACGCCCGCGCCGGCCGGCGGGTGGTCCGGCTCAAGGGCGGCGACCCGTACGTCTTCGGGCGCGGCCACGAGGAGGTCCAGGCATGCGCGGCGGCCGGCGTGGAGACGGTCGTGGTGCCCGGGGTGAGCAGCGCCGTCGCCGCGCCCGCCCTGGCCGGCGTGCCGGTCACCCACCGGGGCGTCGCGCACGAGTTCACCGTGGTCTCCGGTCACCTGCCGCCGGGGCACCCCGGCTCGCTGGTGGACTGGGCGGCGCTGGGCCGGGCCCGGGGCACCCTCGTGCTGCTCATGGCCGTCGACACGATCGCGAAGATCGCCGCGGTGCTGGTGGAGCACGGCCGGGCCCCGGAGACCCCGGTGCTGGCGGTGCAGGACGCGGGGCACCCGACGCAGCGGACCCTCGCGGCCCGGCTCGACGAGATCGGCGCGCTGGCCGCCCGGGAGGACGTCGGGCCCCCGGCGGTCTTCGTCGTCGGCCCGGTCACCGCGCTCACGTGAGGGGAGGACCCCCGTGCTCGCGGGTCAGCACGAACACGAACGGCCGGTCGGTGCCCCGCAGGTCCATGACGCCGAGCAGGGTGCGCTCGTCGACCCGCCGGAACACGTCGTGGATGGGGAGGCGGTCGTAGCACATCGTCGCCGACACGACCCCCCGGTACTCGGTCATCCGCAGCCGCGCCGCCGGGCGGGTCGTGGTCAGCAGCGGCAGGGCCAGCGCGAAGGCCCTCGCGGCCAGGGGCGTGCGTACCGCGCCGGGCGGGCGGAGCAGCAGCCCCGTCGGCACCAGCGCCGGGTTGACGCTGACCAGCCTCCCGCCGGCGGCGAAGACCAGCGGGTGCACGTCCTCGGGGCCGTCGAACCGCTTGCCGTGCCATCCGTAGCGCTCCAGCAGGCCGTCGAGCGGGTGGCCCGTGGCGAAGCCGCTGCCCCGCCAGGAGCCGAGCATCTCCCCGACGGTGACCGGCGGGAGGCCGTCGAAGCAGGCCAGGGCCGTGGCCAGGTCGCCCGGGGCCGGCAGGGCGGCCGGGTGTTCCGGGGCCGGCCGGGCGGCTGCGGGAGCGGGGTCCGCCGCGCTCGACATGGTCGCATCTCCTTCGTCGCGTGGTCGGGTGGCCGACGTGGTGCCATCGACGGTACGCCCGGATCGTGCCGGCTGCGGGCGTACCGGGCCGCCGGCCGAGCCCCGGCGGCCACGAACACTCTTCATATTCGCCCCGATCGGGCCTACGCTCGGGGCAGTTCCGCAGTGATCACAATGGAGGTTCACATGAGGAAGATGACCGTGCGTCGCACGAGCACCCTGCGCCTGCTGTCCGGCGCCCGCCGGCTCTGGATCGAGTGGTGCTGGTAGGACCCGGTGCGGCGGGCGCCCCCGGGCGCCCGCCCCTGCGGGGCCCGGCCGCCGACCCGGGCGGCTACGACTGCCACCGCGACCACGGCCCGTACGCCGGGGTCGCCGAGTTCCTCGGCCGGGTCGCCGCCGCCCGTCCCCGCCTGGCGTCCCGGCACGCCGTCGAGTTGCACGCCATCGCGCCCGGCCTCGACCACGCCGCCCGACCCGCCGCCGACGAGGAGCCGATCCGGTTCCACCCCGCCCGCCGCACGGCCTGCCTCGCCTACGGCGCGACCGAGTTCGTGGTCGCCTGGGCGGGCACCCTCCGCCGCCCGGTCACGGTGCGCTTCGACCACGTCGACGTCGCCGACGAGACCACCCGCGAGCTGCTGGACGCCCTGTCGCGCCGGGTCGGGCCGTACCCGCTGCGCCTGGACCTGCGCGACGGCGGCGACGCCCGGCGCGACGTCGCGGACCCGACGCCTGCGGCGCTGCGCGCGGCCGTGGGGGAGTCCCTGGCCCGCGGCTTCTACCACCACGCCGCCCGCACCGCCCGGCGCGGGCGCGCCGCCGTCACCGCGACGGGCGACCTGCGGCACTGGTGGGCGTTCACCACCGGCCTGGCCACCGCCCTGGCGGCGCTCGACCGCGCCACCGAGGCGCTCGACCTCTACGACGAGGCCCGCGCCGCCACCGACGACCCGAAGATCACCATGTCGGCCGCGTACGCCACGGCCATGCTGTACGCCCGGCACCTGCCGGCGGCCGACCAGGACCCGGAGCGGGCGCGACACTGGCTGCACCGGGCGCTGCGCCTGGCCGCCGGCCTGGCCGACCCACGCCAGCGGCTGCTGTCCACCGTCTTCTACGAACAGGGCGTGGCCCTGCTGGACAGCAGGGCGGGCGAGCCCGCCCGCGCGCTGCGGCTGATCGACGACGGGCTGGCCCGCCTGGCGTCGGTGCTCGCCCCCGGCGAACGCCCCCAGGACCTGGCCCGGCTGCGGCACAACCGCGCGCAGGTGCACCTGGCGCTGGGGGACGCCGACCGGGCCCTGACCGAGCTCGACACCGTGATCGCCCACGACCCCGACAACTGCGAGTACTACGTCGACCGGGCCGCCCTGCACCGGGCGGCGGGCCGCACCCGCGCCGCGATCCGGGACTACGACGCGGCGATCCGCCTCGGGCCGCACCTGCCCGAGGCGTACTACAACCGGGCGGTGCTCCAGCAGCAGCGGGGCCGCCCCGGGCGGGCGCGCGCCGACCTCGATCGGGTGCTCGCCATCGAGCCGGGACACCTCGACGCCCGCATCGCCCTGGTCAACCTGCACCTGGAGCGCGGCGCGCACGACGCGGCCGAGGCGGGCGCGCGGGCGGGGCTGGCCCTGGCCCCGCGGGAACCCGCGCTGCTGTGCACCCTCGGGCTCGTGCGCTCCGAGCGCGGCGGATCCGCCGAGGCCGACGAGCTGTTCACCCGGGCCCTGGCCGGCGACCCGGGGCTGGTCGAGGCGTGGACCAACCGGGCCGCCGTCCGGTTCGAACGCGGCGACGTCGCCGCCGCCGTGGCGGACCTGGACCGGGCGGTGGCGCTGGCCGCGTCGGCACCGGTGCCCCACTACAACCGGGGCACGGCGCTGATGCGACTCGGCCGCTGGGACGAGGCCGCCCGCGACTTCGCCCACGCGCTCGCCCAGCCGGGCCTGGACCGGGCGTTGCGCCGCGACCTGCGGGCGGAACTGGCCCGCTGCCGCCGCGCCGGGGCCGGCTGAGCACCGATCGAGGGGGCGCCGCCGCCGCGCCCGCCCCCCCGACGCCCGGTCGACCCCGGTGACTGTCGGCTTTCGGACAGCGACCGTCGGGGGTGTGCGGCACCGCGTCCCGGTGCCCCGGTGACCAGCGCGGTCACGGCGAACGGGCCACGGACACACCCCTATTCGACGGGCCGAGCCGGGACCGGTCCACTGTGTACCTTGACGGTTCACTCCCGCTCGCCGGTGGCAACGCGGGGGCGGTCCGTGCCCCGTGCCGGTCCGCCGCCGCACGAAGGCCCGGCCGGCGGGGCAGCCGGACCTCATTCGAAGGACTACGAATCATGTACGACGCGATAGTCGTCGGTGGGCGCTGCGCGGGCGCCTCCACCGCCCTGCTACTCGCCCGGCAGGGCCACCGGGTGCTGGTGGTGGACCGGTCGTCCTTCCCCAGCGACGTCATCTCGACGCACTTCCTGTGGCCGCACGGCATGTCCTACCTCAACCGGTGGGGCCTGCTGGACCAGGTCACCGCCGTGACCCCCACGCACACGGTCATCGACATCGTCAACGACGGCATCCCGCTGAGCGGCTCGGTGCCCACGTCGCTGCTGCGCGAGCACTTCCGGGACCTGCACGGCGACGACTCGGGCGTCGTGCAGAGCTACGCCTCGGTGCGCCGCCGCGTGCTGGACCAGATCCTCGTCGAGGCGGCGGCCAAGGCCGGCGCCGAGGTCCGCACGCACTGCACCGTACGGGAGCTGATCACCGAAGACGGCCGGGTCGTCGGCGTGCGGGGGCGCGCCGCCGACGGGCGGGAGTTCGAGGAGCGGGCCCGCATCGTCGTCGGCGCCGACGGCCGCAACTCCTTCGTCGCGCGCACCCTCGACCTGCCCCGCTTCGACGAGCGGCCCCGCTGCACGTTCGCCTACTGGAGCTACTGGTCCGGCTTCGACCTCGGCCGGGGGCAGATCCACCGGCGTGGCCGGCTCGGCTGCGCGGTGGTGCCGACCAACTTCGGGCAGAACATGGTCCTCGTCTGGGGGCCCAGCGAGTGGGCCCGGGAGTTCCGCGCCGACGTGCCCGGCAACGTCCAGCGGGCGCTGGACTTCGTCAGCCCCGAGCTGGGCGAGCTGGTCCGCACCGAGGGCACCCGGGAGGAGCGGATCTACGGCACCCTGGACCAGTCGGGGTTCCTCCGGCCGCTGCACGGGCCCGGCTGGGTGCTCGTCGGCGACGCCGAGTCGGCCAAGGACCAGTGCACGGCGATCGGCATGACCCACGCGTTCCGCGACGCGGAGCTGGCCAGCGCCGCCCTGCACCGGTGGCTGACCGGCGAGTCGTCGCTCGACGAGGCGATGGCCGCGTACGAGGGCCGCCGGCGCAGCCAGAACTCCGCCGCCTACTACGACTACGTGTGCACCCTGAGCGAGATGCGGCCGTACCGGCACGACGAGCTGCAACTGTTCGTCGCGTTGCGCGGCAACCAGGAGGAGACCGACCGGTTCATCGCCACGCACGCCGACATCGCGCCGGTCTCCGAGTTCTTCCAGGCGTCCAACCTCTTCCTGCTCAACGACGCCGCCAAGGAGTCCTCCGCCGGCTACCCGGTCTTCGACGACTTCGCCGCGACGTCGCGCACGTACCAGCAGAACCTCTTCGCCTGATGCCGCACCAGGGAGCCGAGACCGTGACCAGCACCGACCTGCACCAGCGCGACGATGGCGAGCTGATCGAGGCCATCCTCGACGCCGCCGGGCGCGGCGACGTCGAGACCATGGCCCGCGAGGCGGCCGAGGTCTCCGAGATGACCCGCAACTGGGCCACCCACATCCCCTGGGACGACCTCGCGACCCTCGACGCCTCCGGGGCCGACGGCGAGCTGGCCCGGGTCGTGGCGGACCTGACGGAGATGTGGGAGCCGGCGCACCTGCGCAACCCCGTCGACCCCGACGAGGAGTACGCGCTGGACAAGAACGCGTACGACTTCTACCGCCCCGCCGGCCGCAACCTGCTCGCCCGCACCGAGGACTTCTACGACTGGGTGCAGGCCCGCCGCCGCACGGAGACCTGGCAGTACTCCCGGGTCCTGGAGGCGGCCCCGGACAGCGTCGCCGAGATCACCAACGACCTGGGCAAGCGGACCCGGGGCATCAACTTCAACTCGCAGGACTACCTGTCGTTCAACACCCACCCGGCCATCCGGGAGGCGGCGGTCCGGGCGATGCGCGACTACGGCCCGCACAGCGCCGGCTCGCCGATGGTGCTCGGCAACACCCGCATCTCCGACGAGCTGGAGGTGGCGCTCGGCGAGCTGGTGGGGCTGGAGCACGTCACGCTCTTCCCGACCGGCTGGTCGGCGGGCTTCGGCGCGATCGTCGGCCTGGTCCGCCAGTCCGACCACGTGGTCATCGACCGGCTCGCGCACTCCTGCCTCCAGCAGGGCGCGCGGGCGGCGACCCGCAACGTGGTCCGCTACGAGCACCTCAACGTCGAGGCCGTGCGCCAGCACCTGGCCGACATCCGGTCGCACGACAGCCGCAACGGCATCCTCGTCGTCACCGACGGCCTCTTCTCCGTCGATGCCGACTGGCCGGACCTGGTGACCCTGCAGCGGGTCTGCCGGGAACACGACGCGACCCTGCTGGTCGACGTCGCGCACGACCTCGGCTCGATGGGGCCGGGCGGCACGGGGGTGCTGGGCATGCAGAACCTGCTCGGCGAGATCGACATCGTCATGGGGGCGTTCTCGAAGACGTTCTGCTCCAACGGCGGCTTCGTGGCGTCGCGCTCCCCGGCCCTGAAGCAGTACGTGAAGATGTTCAGCAACTCGCACTTCTTCTCCAACGCGTTGTCGCCGGTGCAGACCGCCGTGGTCCGGGAGGCCGCCCGGATCATCCGGTCCCCCGAGGGCGACGAGCTGCGCGCCCGGCTGTTCACCGCCATCCACGCGCTGCGCGACGAGCTGACCGGCCGGGGGCTGACCTGCATGGGTGAGCCCTCGCCGATCGTGCCGCTGCTGATCGGCAACGAGAAGCTCGCCCGGACGGCCAACCGGCTGCTGTTCGACCGGGGGGTGCTCGCGTTCATGGTGGAGTTCCCGGTCACCCCGACCGGGTCGTCGCGGTTCCGGCTCCAGGTGCAGGCCGGCCACCGGCCCGAGGAGGCCCGGGAGGCGGCCCGCATCATCGAGGGGGCCATCGCCGACTCGCGGGCGTACCTGTCCAGCGCGTTCGGCAGCGCCGCCCGGTAGCCGCCGGTGGGCGGCGGGCCGGCACCGGCCCGCCGCCCCGCACGTACCGTCAGCCGCCGGCGGGGGCGGGCGAGACCGGCGCGGCCCGGCGGCGACGCCGGGCCAGTGCCCCGAGGACGACGTCGACGACGACGAACGCGAGCAGGGGCCCGCCGAACCAGGGCAGCGCCCACCCGACGGCGACGGTCAGCGCGAGGCCCGGCAGCAGCGCCCACCACGGCAGGCCGCGCAGTCCGCCCCGTGCGGGCGGGGTCCCGACGGGGGCGCGCCGGTCGGCCCGGGTGGGGCGGCGCTGCCACCACATCCGGTAACCCCAGACGATGACGCAGAGCAGGCCCAGGGCGAGCGCGGCGAGCAGCACCTGGTTGACCGGGCCGAACAGCAGACCCATGTGCGCGGCGACACCGAGGCTGCTGAGCTTGGCCAGCAGCGGCCAGTCGGCGAAGTCGCTGCGGTCGGTCACCGTGCCGGCCACCGGGTCAACGGCGATGCGGTCCCGGCCCACGGGCCAGGTGCTGTCGGTCTCGGCGACCGTCCACGCGTCGCCGCTGTCCTCGGCGGGGACGATCCGCATCGGTCCGGTGAGACCGGCGCCGGTGGCAGCGGCCAGCACCCGCTCGAACGTCGCGGGGTCCGCCGACCCGGCGGTGGCGCCGCCGTGCTGGTGCTCCCCGCCACCGGAGGGCGGCGCGCCGGTGAGGCTGGTGGAGACCTCCGGGGTGCCGGCGCGCAACGCGTCGAGCGCGCTGCCGAAATGCCCACCGGCGTACCGGGACCAGGTCAGGCCGGTCGCGGAGAGGAAGAGCAGGCCGACGGCGAGCCAGACCCCGGTGGTCGCGTGCCAGGCCCGGGTGCGCCGCACCCCCTTGCGGGCGGACAGGTCGGGCACGAGCAGGTGCCGGACGCGGGTACGGGCGGTGCCGCGCCGACGCCACCACAGGACGACGCCGCCGCCGACGAGGAGCCACAGCCAGCTCGCGGCGATCTCGGAGTAGTGGCGGCCGAGGTCGCCGAGTTGCAGGTTGCGGTGCAGGTCGTCCAGCCAGGTGGTGACGGGGGTGTAGTCGAACCAGGTGGTCAGCTGCCCCTTGACGGTTGCGGTGTGCGGGTCGACGTAGACGGTGTGCTCCCGGTCGCCGAGGTCGGGCTGGGCGAACACGACCCGGGTGGTGGCGCCGTCCGTGCCCGGCAGCACGGCGGCGACGGTGCCCTCGGGGTGGGCCGCGCGGGCGGCGGCGACCTGCTCGGCGAGGGACTTCGGCGGCCCACCCGGTGCGGCGGTCAGCACGTCGCCGTAGACGACCCGGTCCAGTTGCGGGGTGACGGTGTACGCCAGGCCGGTCAGGGCGGCGACGAACAGGAACGGTGCCACGAGGACACCGGCGTAGAAGTGCAGGCGGAGCAGGAACGCCGCCCACGCCGGGGTGCGGCGCGCCGCCGGGGCGGGCGCGTCGGCCGGGGCGAGCGGCTCCGGCGTCGAGCCTCCGTGCAGTTCGGTGATGGACATATGCTTCCGATCGGAATAGCCGGGATCGTTTCCCGGTGGGACTGCCCCCGTACGACAGGGGTGGGTCCCGTCGTGCCGGTGTCGCGGGGCCCACCGGTGAGGTGGTCGGGCGCGGAGCCGGGGAAGTTCCCGGCCCCGTTGGCGTGACCGCCGTGGGCTACCGTGCGCGCCGCCGGCGCCGCACGCGCCCGGCGGCGAGCGCGCCGCCGACCAAAGCGCAGGCGAGCAGGGCGACGCCGGCCGCCACGGTGACCGGCCCGGGCCCGCCGTCCCGGCCGGCGCGTTCGGCCGCCCCGCTGGCCGGTGCTCCGCTGGGCGGCGCGGCGGTGGGCGGGGGGCTCACCGGGGCCGTCGCGGTGGCGGCCGGGTCGGCGACGGTGAACCGGTAGGAGCCCTGCACGGGGTGCCCGTCGGTGGACACGACCCGGTAGGCCACCGTGTAGGTGCCGTCGGGCAGCGGCTCGGCGACGGTGACGGTCGCCCGCGTGCCGGCGACGACCGGCACGCCGGTGGCCACCACCCGCCGGGCGGCGTCGCTGAGCACGACGGTGGTGAGATCCGGGTTCAGCTTCTGCAGGAACCGCACCGTGATCTCGGACGGCGGCGTGGCCAGCCGGGCGTCCGCGGCGGGGGTGGCCGAGGCCAGGCTGTTGTGGGCGGCGGCCGGCGCGGCGGGCGCGACCAGGACCGCCAGGGCGGCCAGCGCGGCGGCGGCTCCCGCGACGCGGGGGTGGCGGACGGGTCTGCGCATGCTGCTCCCTTTCCTGGTGGTGCCGCTCGGGCAGCCGGTGCGCCGGGTGGCGGTCGGCAGCCGGTGCGGTGGTGCCGCTCGGGCGTTCGGTGGCGCCGGTCAGGCGAGCAGCTGCTGGCCGATCCAGCCGCCGTCCGAGCACCCGGGCGGCACGGCGAACACGGCGGAGCCGATCGGGGTGGTCCACTCGTTGAGCAGGTCCCGCTCGGCGAGGCGACGCTGGATGGGCAGGAACTGCGTCGTGACGTCCGCCTGGTACGAGGCGAAGATCAGTCCGCTGTCGGCGGTGCCGTCGGCGGCCGGTACCCCGTCGTAGTTGTACGGGCGGCGCAGGATGCGCAGCCGGTCGTCGGTGACCCGGGCGCGGGTCAGGTGGGAGAAGTCGGGGATGACGGTGAGCCCGGCAGCATCGACGGCGGCGAAGTCGGGCTCGTCGTGTTCGGCCGTGCCGGTCAGCGGGGCGCCGGTGTCGAGCCGACGGCCGACGGCCAGCTCCCGGTCGGCGCGGCCGAGCAGGTCCCAGGTCTCCAGGTTCATGCTGATCCGCCGCACGACCAGGGTGCTGCTGTCCCGCAGCCACGCCGGGCCGTCGGGCACCCACACGGCGGTCTCCAGCGGCCCGCCGGGGCGGGGGTTGGCGGTGCCGTCGAGCTGGCCGAACAGGTTGCGCTGGGTGCGCCCCGGTTCCGCGCCGGCCGCCCGGCGGAAGCCCTGCTGCACCCACGCCACGGTCGCGAACGGCCGGCTGTCCTTGACCAGGACCCGCTGGGCGTGGGCCACCGTGACCGGGTCGTCGGCGCAGATCTGCAGCAGCAGGTCCCCGCCGGACCAGCGGGGCTGGAGGCGGTCGACGCGGAAGGCCGGCAGCGCCGCCACCGACGCCGGCCGGCGCTCGTCGAGGCCGGCGGCCCGGTAGAGGCCGGGGCCGAAGCCGAACGTGACGGTCAGCCGCGCGGGCAGCAGGCCGAGCTCGGGTTCGGTGTCGGCGAGGGCCGGCCGGCCCTGGGAGAGGCGGGCGGCGTCGTCGGTGAGCAGCCGCAGCAGCCGGCCCAGGGCGGCCCGGTCGGTGGCCGGCGCGAGGTTCAGCGCGACGAACGACGCGTGCGCCTGTGGCTCGGTGTCCACCCCCGCCTGGCGCGCGCCGTGGAACGGCACCACCGCGCCGCCGACGTCGGCCACCGGGACCGCCCCGCCGGGGCGTACGTCGGCGTCGTCGGAGCGGGCGGCGGCGATCGCGGCGGCGGCGAGCGTGCCCCCGGCGGCCAGGGCCCCGCCAGTGAGCAGGGCGCGCCTGCGCACCGGACGGCCGGTGGCGGTGCCGGTCATGCGGCGGGGCTCGTGGTCACCTGCGGCGTGCCGCTCATGCCCGGCATCGGGGTCGCGCCGTGGCCGGGGGCGTAGCTCTCCTGCGCGCCGGTGAACGGCTTGGCCACGGCGGTGAAGGTCTGCGTCCGGCCGTCGGCGAAGGTGAGCGTGAAGGAGAGTTCGTCGCCGGCCCGCACCGGCTGCCGGAGGTTCATCAGCATCAGGTGCTCGCCGCCGGGCTCCAGGACGTGGCTGCTCTTCGCCCTGACCACGATGCCGCCCTGCTTGGCCTGCATGACCATCTTGCCGTCCTTCATGGTCATCTCGTGCAGCTCCATCGGGGACACGTCGGTGGCCGCGCCGGTGATGGTCACGTCCGCGTCCCCGTCGTTGACCAGGGTGCCGAAGGCCGCGGTCATGCCCTTGTCGGCGGCCTTCACCCACGGGTCGCGCACGGTCAGCACCCCGGCGGCGGCGCTCGCCGACACCGACGGTGACGGTGACGGGTTCGGTGCAGCGGTGGACGCGTTGTCCGGCGAGCCGCAGCCGGCGGCGACCGCCGCCGTGAGGGCGGCAGTGAGCAGGGCTGCCGTGCGCCGGGGTCGGCGGGGCGCGGTGAGGCTGGGCATGGGTTCCCCTTCGATGATCGATTGCAGGTGGATGGTCGGCGTCACGGGGGGTTAAGTTCCGCGGCTGTCCGTGACCCACGCCACTCGTGGGATCCGGTCGGGTGGACGTCGCGACGGGCGCCCGGTGGACCCGCGCGCGGGTGGAGAAACTTTTGCTATCTGCGGAAAAAGTTCGCAGAGGCTTGACGGAAGTCCGGGTACGGCGAGGATGATCCGATGCGTCGTCCCCCTCCGGTCCCCGGCCGCTGCGTCTCGGGCCTGCTCGCTGTCGTCCTCGCCGCGGCGGTCGCCGTCCTCGGGGCCGCCCCGCCCGCCGCGGCGCACGGCACCCTGGCCATGTCCACGCCGGCGACCGGCGCCACGGTCGGCGAGCCGTTGGCGACCGTGCAGCTCTACTTCACCGAGCGGGTCGCCGACAACGCGTACTTCGCGGTCACCGCGCCGGGCGGCGGTCGGGTCGACAACGGCTGGACGCACGGGTCGCCCGCGCCCCTGGACCAGCCGGTGCGGGAATACCTGCTCGTCGACGGGAAGTTCGAGCCGCGCGAATACACCACCGGTTTCCCGGCGGTGGTGAAACTGGCGCACCTGCCGGCGGCCGGGCAGTACACGGTCAGCTACCTGTCGGTTGCCTCCGACGGCGAGCCGGTGCGGGGCACGATGAGCTTCCGGTACACCGGTCGGGTCACGGCCGCCCCGCAGGGCTGGCGCCCGCCGACCACGGGACCCGACCCGTCGCTCGTCGCCGCCGCCGAACAGCACGAGACGTCCGGACACGGCTCGCCCCAGTCCGCGGGCGCGTCGGCCGCGCCCGCCGCGTCACCGGCCGCCCCCGGCGCGGCCCCTCCCGCGGCGGCCCCCGCCGACGCCGGGGACGCCGGCGGGCCCGGCTGGCTCGGCTGGCTCGGCGTCGTCGTGGCGGTCGCGGCGGTGGCCGGCGTCGTCGGGTGGCGTCACCGCGCCGCGTGGGCAGGTGGCCCGGCAACCCGCTGGCCGTGGACCCGCCGCCCCGCCGGCCGCGCGCCGCGCCGCGCCCCGGCCGCCCGGGCGGCGGGACGGGCGAAGTCGCCCGGCCCGAAGCCGCGCCCGGCGACCAGGGGCGGCGGCCCCCGACGCGACCCGGCCGGGCCGGGCGAGGCACCCGAGCCCGCGCCGGCGGGCGGGCCCCGGCTCGGCGACCGGGGCCTCGCCGTGGTCGTCGGCGGGCTGGTGGTCGCCCTGCTGGCCGGGTTCGGGCTCGGCCGCGTCGGTGCCGGCGACGGTCGGGCCGCCACGGCGGCCGTCGGCGGGTCGCCCGCCACCGGAAGCCCGGTCGCGGCGGGGGACGGCCACCAGCACGCGGCGGGGGCCGGGGCGCACACGCATCCCGGCGACGGCGACCCGGCGCAGGCGCAGGTGACCGGCACGACGGTCAGCGCCGGCGGCTACACGCTGAAACCGGTGACGCGGTCCCAGCCGGCCGGCGTGAACGCGGACTACCGGTTCCGGATCGTGGGCGCCGACGGGCGGCCGGAGACGCGCTTCGCGGTCGTGCACGACAAGCCGATGCACCTGGTCGTGGTGGGCCGGGACCTGGGCGGCTACCAGCACCTGCACCCCACGATGGCCGTCGACGGCACCTGGAGCGTGCCCCTGACGCTCAAGCGGGCCGGGGGCTACCGCGTCTACGCCGACTTCGCCACGACCGCCGCCGACGGCACCGCGCGGCCGCTGGTCCTCGGCGTCGACCACCAGGTTCCCGGAGCGCACACCCCGGCCACCCTCCCGGCCGCCCAGCCGCGGGCGACGGCCGGGCCGTTCGAGGTGGAGATGGTGGGCACCCCGACGATCGGGGCGACGGTGCCGCTGTCGTTCCGGGTGGGCCGGGCCGGCGCGCCCGCGCGCCTGGAACGCTACCTGGGCGCGTACGGGCACCTGGTGGTCGTCCGCGAGGGTGACCTGGGCTACGTGCACGTCCACCCGGATCAGGAACTGGTCGACGGGGCGCCCAGGTTCTGGCTGACCGCGCCGGGCCCGAGCCGCTACCGGGCGTACTTCGACTTCCAGGTCGACGGCAAGGTCCACACCGCCGAGTTCACCTTCGACCTGGGGTGAGACCCGGGGGCCGGCCCGCACCGATGCCGATGCGGGCCGCCCCCGACGAGCCGGGGCCGCGCTAGCCCTCGATCCGGACGATGTTGCGGATCTTGTTGGACGCGTCCAGCGCCGCCACCTTGTACGCCTCGGCGAGGGTCGGGTAGTTGAACACCGCGTCGATGAGGTAGTCGACCGTGCCTCCGCAGCCCATGACGGTCTGCCCGATGTGCACGATCTCGGTGGCGCCGGTGCCGAACACGTGCACCCCGAGCAGCCGGCCGTCGGCTGGTGACACCAGCAGCTTCAGCATGCCGTACGAGTCGCCGACGATCTGGCCGCGGGCCAGCTCCCGGTAGCGGGCGATGCCGACCTCGAACGGCGTGGAGCTCTCCGTCAGCTGCTCCTCGGTCTTCCCGACGAAGCTGATCTCCGGAATGGTGTAGATGCCGATCGGCTGCAGCTCGTTGAGCGCGCGGACCGGTTCCCCGCAGGCGTGCTGCGCGGCGATGCGGCCCTGCTCCATCGAGGTGGACGCCAGGGCCGGGAACCCGATCACGTCGCCGACGGCGTAGATGTTCTCCACCGCCGTGCGGTAGTTCGCGTCGACCGTGATCCGGCCGCGCCGGTCGGCCTGCAACCCGGCCGCCTCCAGCGCCAGCTTGTCGGTCTGGCCCTGGCGGCCGGCCGAGTACATGACGGTGTCCGCGACGATCTTCTTCCCGCTCTTCAGGACGCACAGGGCGGCGCTCTCGTGCTTCTCGACCGCCGCCACCTCCTCGCCGAAGCGGAACGTGACCGACAGGTCGCGCAGGTGGTACTTGAGCGACTCGACGACCTCCTCGTCGCAGAAGTCGAGCATCCGGTCGCGGCGCTCCACCACGGTCACCTTGGTGCCGAGCGCGGCGAACATCGAGGCGTACTCCATGCCGATCACGCCCGCGCCGACCACGACCATGCTGCGGGGGATGGCTTCCAGGTTGATCACCCCGTCGGAGTCCACGATCGTCCGCTCGTCGAACTCGACGCTGTCGGGGCGGGCCGGCCGGGTGCCGGCGGCGATGATGGCCTTGTCGAAGGTGACCCGCGACTCCTGCCCGGACTCGCCGTCCACCCAGATCGTGTGCGGGTCGGCGAACCGACCGGTGCCGGTGATCAGCGTGACCCGGTTGCGGGCCAGCTGGTTGCGGATGACGTCGGTCTGCCGGCTGATCACGTGCTGGGTCCGGGCGGCCAGGTCGCCGACCGTGATCTCCTCCTTGAGCCGGTAGCTGCTGCCGTACAGGTCCCGCTGGCTCATGCCGCTGAGATAGAGCACGGCCTCGCGTAACGTCTTGGAAGGGACGGTGCCGGTGTTGATGCACACCCCACCGATCATGTCGCGGCGGTCGACGACGCCGACCCGCCTACCGAGCTTGGCGGCGGCGATCGCGGCCTTCTGACCGCTGGGCCCGGAGCCCAGCACCAACAGGTCGTAGTCATACACGCCGTAAGCCTCGCAAGATCCCGCAACCCGCGCCACCGCACGTTCGGCGGCGGCCCCCGGCCCATCGGCGCCGACAGGCGTACGCCCCGGCACGCCGGCCGGTGGGCCGACGTGCCGGGGCGCGGGTGCGAGCCGGGTCAGGGGGTGGTGATGTTGAAGCTCCTGACGGTGGCGCTACCGCCGAGGGCCTGGGTGGCGTAGTTGAAGACGCCGAACCGGTAGCCCATGAAGAACGGCCAGTTGTTGTCGAGGGTGAGCGCGTTGCCGAGGGAGACGAAGTTGGTGCCGTCGGTGCTGTAGGAGAAGCGGGCCTGCCGACCCGTGCCGGGTCTGATGTCGGCGTTGACGCGCAACCAGATGCGTCCGCCGCTGATCGCCGCGCCGGCGATCTCGGTGCCGGTGTTGGTGGTGTTCCAGTTGCTGTCCATGGTGATGTTGTTGGTCATGACCACCCGGTTGGCCCCGTTGTCGCGTTTGACGCCGATCCAGGCGGACGAGTTGCGCAGCATGGACAGGCCGCTGCGGTCACCGTCACGCATCGTGGAGTAGTCGAGCTCGATGGTGGCGGTGCTGGTCGGCCCCTGGATGCGGTGGGTCAGGGTGTTGCGGGCCTTGTAGAGGTCGGTGGTGACCGTGGCGGTCTGGAGCCGCAGCCCGTTGTTGACCGACCACTTGGTGTCGTCGGGGTTGTGGTTCCACTCGTACTGCGGGCCGAGCGTGGTGCCGGGGAACGTGTCGTTGCCGATCATGGGCTTGACCGGGCGGGTGGGCAGGGGGTTGGGGTAGGAGGCGCCCCAGGCGCCGTTGACGGTCTGGATCTGGGGCCAGCCGTCGGAGGTCCAGTTGATCGGGGCGAGGGCGGGCACCCGGCCGCCGGGGTACGCGTCGATGAAGCTCATGTAGTACCACTGGCCGTTCTGGGTCTGCACGAGCCCGCCCTGGTGGGGGACGCCGCCGCCGGAGATCGGGCCGGGCATGTTGAGCAGGACCTGGCGCATCTCGTACGGCCCGAACGGGGAGCTGGACTTGAGCACGTACTGGCCGTTGGCGGGGCGGGTCAGCCAGATGTAGTAGCTGCCGTTGCGCTTGTAGAAGCGGGCGCCCTCGAGGGTGCCGACGCTGGACGGCGTGGAGAAGACCTGCTGCGAGCGGACCTGGGTCTTCCCGTCGGCGGAGAGCTGGGCGACGCTGATCTGGCTGTTGCCGTACGCGACGTACATGGTGTCGTTGTCGTCGACGAGCAGGCCGGCGTCGTAGTAGCAGCTGTTGATGGTGGAGATGCGGTTCCAGCCGCTCTCGACGCTCGTGGAGCTGTAGACGTGCGTCTTGGAGAAGTCGACGCAGCCGAGCCAGTAGAACGTGTTGTTGCTCTTGCGGTAGTTCATGGCCGAGGCCCAGATGCCGTCGACGTAGGCGTTCGACCCGTTGAGGTCGTACTTGGTGCCGAAGTCGAGGCGGGGCACCGAGTGGCCGGCGAACTCCCAGTTGACGAGGTCGTACGAGCGCAGAATCGGCGCGCCGGGGGAGTAGTGCATGGTGGAGGCGGAGTAGTAGTAGGCGTCACCGACGCGGAAGATGTCGATGTCGGCGAAGTCCTGCCACAGCACCGGGTTCGTGAACGACCCCGACGGCGAGGGCGGCGGCGTGGTCGGCGGGGGAGTGGTGGGCGGCGGCGTGGTCGTCGGCGGCGGCGTGGTCGGGTTGCCCGTGGGGGCCGAGCCGGTGCAGGTGACGCCGTTGAGGGCGAAGCTGGTCGGCGCCGGGTTGCTCGACGTCCAGGTGCCGTTGAAGCCGAAGCTGACGTTGCCCCCGGTGGGGATGGAGCCGTTGAACGAGGCGTTGGTCACCGTCACCTGGGCACCCGACTGGCTGACCGTGCCGTTCCACAGCTGGCTGATCGTCTGCCCTGCCGCGAAGGACCAGGTCAGACTCCAGCCGTTGACCGGGTCGCCGAGGTTGTCCACCGTGACGTTGGCGCCGAAGCCGCCCTGCCACTGGCTGGACACCGCGTAGGTGACCTTGCAGCCGGCGGCGGCCTGGGCGGAGACGGCCATGGTGGCCCCGGCGGCGCTGACGGCGATGGCCGTCGTCGCTGCGAGCCAGAGCCGAAGACGCGAGCGTTTCACTGCCTTTCCTCTCCTCTGTGCGATCCTGGATCTGCTGGTCGTGGCACGTCGGGCGGGGTGCGCCGGCCTGGCGTCCGGGGCGCGACGCCGGGGAGGCGGAGAACCCCGACCGCCGTGACGCCGCACCCGCCGGCACGCGCCGGCGGACGGAGGTCGGTCGGATGGCAGCCCGGCACGGTCGCGGCTGGTGAGACTGGACGATCGTGGCTGCGGAACGTCACGGGTCTGTCGACATCAGCCCGAGGCCCGGCCGACAGAGGCTCCCACCCCCGACCGGCACCTGGCATGGTGCAGCGCTCGGCGGATGGCCCCGGACATCTGTCGTCGGTGCCGCTCGTGCTTGCGGCTCCGGTCCCGGATCGGAGGCCGTACTGCCGGTCGGAGCGCGCCCTTCGCTCCTGCAGCGGACACTAGCGTGTTACCGTTCACATCGGCAAGTCATCGACCTGAAACGATGTTCGGGGGAACCCGCCGTCGGTGGGACCGGAGTCGTCGGCGCCCCGGATCGGGCGCGGCGCGCGGGGAGACTCAGAAAGCGAGGCCGAGCGCCAGGGCGGCGATGCCGAGCAGCGGCGGCACGAGCTGCTTGAGGGCCGCGCCGGCCTTCGACGGGGCCGAGACCAGCAGGACCAGACCGGCGGCGACCATGCATCCGGCGCCGACGAAGACCAGCGTCGCCCCGACGGTCCGCGAGCCGGATGCGAAGAGGACGATGCCGAGCGCGACGGCGATCGCCAGGAACAGGTTGTAGAACCCCTGGTTGAAGGCCAGCGCCTTCGTCGTCTCCGCGTCCGCTCGGCTGGCGATGCCGAAGGTCGCGCGCGCCCGGGCGCCCGTCCAGGCGATCGACTCCAGGTAGAAGATGTAGATGTGGACGAGGCCGGCGAGGCCGGCCAGCACGAGTCCGGCGATGATCATGATGACGCTTCCTCCGATCGCGCCCCGCCGGCCGGGCGGGGCCGCCGGTGCCGCTGGCGGGACCATTCTCCCCCCGTTCCCCCACGGCACGGGCCCGGCCCCACAGTCGGAGGGCGTCGGGCGCGGCCGGATGGCCGGTCAGCTGTGCCACACGACGACAACGCGCCCGCCAGCGCACCGCTGAATATGGCCTTTCTGCCCGCCTCCGACTGCGGACCTGGCATTCTCGGCAACGGGGCGGCCCGCCCTGCCGGCGGCAGGGCGACGGGGACCCGCCACGGCCGCGCCACCGGGCGCGCCCGGGACGCACCACGGTGGAGCGGCATGCGAGGGCATCGATCGAATCCGAACGGACCCGCTCCGCGCCGGGTCGGGCCCCCGGAGAGCGGGGCCGGGTCGGATGACGCCCGGCGCAGCCACCGGCTCGTCGCCGGGCTGCTCCTCGGCGTGGCCGGCGCCATCGACGCGTCGGCCGGCGCGGGCGCCGTCCGGGTGGACCCGTACGTGGTGATCGACGAGGGATTCCGGCGTCTCGACGTCACGGGGTGGGCGTGGCTCCAACTGGCGACGGGGCTGGCGGTGATCGCGGCGGCGCTGGCGTTGACCGTCGACCGGCGGGCCACCGCCTGCGCGGCGATCGGTGCCGGCGCGTTCGGCGTCCTGCTCACCGTGGCCCTGTTCGCGTACCAGCCGGTGGAGCGGGTGATGTCGGGGCTGCTGGCCACCGTGGCGGTCTGGCTGCTCGCCGGGCACCTGCGGGCGACGCCCCGCCGGCGGCCCGGCCCGCCGGCCGGGCGGGAGGTCAGCTGACCGGCGCGCAGAGCTGCGACTGCAGGAACGGCTTCGTGCCCGGCGGGACCTGGCCCCGCCACGCCGGGTTGAGCGTGATCGTCAGGGGCGGCGCCTGCCAGGCCGCCCCGAGGCGCTGGAGCACGCCGTACTCGGTGCGCGGCTTGTCGAGGTTCTGGCCGGAGAGGAAGCCGATCATCTCGTCGGCGATCATCCGGCGGCCGAGGAACCCCGCGTGGAGGGCGGGCACCTCGACGACCGGGATCCTGGTGAACGGTCCCGGCGGTGCCTCCACGGAGCTGACGGTGGGCAGGAAGGCGATCATCCGCACCCCGGGGACCGGGCACATCGTCTGGTAGCGGTAGAAGGGCGCGTTGTCGATGAGGGAGCGGACGAACGGCTCGTCGGGATTGCTGGTGCCGTTGCCGAGGCGGTTGGCGAACCCGAACATGGCGCGCAGCACCCACCCCGCGCCGATCCCCCACCCGCTGCTGGCCTCCGCCGGCGGATAGTAGGCCCGCCCGGAGCGGACCAGCGGGCTGAACATCAGCAGCGCGCGCACCGGTGAGCCCGGCCGGTCGCGCAGGTAGGTCCGCGCCACCATGGCCCCCTCGCTCTCCCCGAGCAGCGCGATCGGCCGCCCGGTGAGCCGGTGCAGCGCGTCGACCTGTGCGGCCAGGCGCTCCGAACTGGTCGCCAGCGACTGGTGGGTGTCCAACGCCTGGTAGGGCAGCGGCCGGCCACCCGCGTCCACCCCGGCGTAGGAGTAGCGCCGCACCCGGGGGTCCGCGGCCGGCCGACCGTCGTAGGTGCTGTCGTGCCCGGCGAGCAGGAGCACCGCGTACGGGACGGACGCCGCCAGGGGTTGCGAGAAGACGGGCGGGCCGAACGTGTCCCGCATGCCGCTGCGCGGCACCGCGAGGATCTGGATGACCAGGGGCACGGCCAGCGCCAGGGCCACCACCACCGGCACCACCGGCACCCGGGGCAGCCGCACGTGGGCGGGCCGCAGCGCCGCGCGCACCGTCCGGTGCCACAGCAGCCCGTTGCACAACCCCGCTGTCAGCGCGACCAGCGGCGTCCACGCCGGGGCGGCGCTCCACACCAGCCCCCCGGCCACCGAGAGCACCACCAGGTCCAGCAGCGACCAGCCGAACAGCTCCACCGACGGCAGCCCCCGCCACCCGCGGGGGACGACGGCCATCCGTTGCAGGAAGGGGGCGAGCAGGATCATCGGACCGAGCGAGACGAACAGGTACCAGGACAGGGCCACCGCCGACGCGGCGACCGACAGCGCGGCGAAGGGCGTGACGATGACGGCGGTGAGCGCGGCCACCCCCAGGTTGCGCCGCACCAGCACGCCCGTGGCCGGCCGGGGCGCCCGCGCCGGCCAGGAGAGCAGGACCAGCAGCGCGGACAGGGCGCCCCGGAGCGCGACCGCCGCGACCAGACCGAGGGCGAAGGTCAGCCAGGAGTTGTGGTAGACGAAGACCCACCGCAGGTCGTGGTAGGTGTCGTACGGCCAGACCGCGGTGACCTGCGGCGCGAGCGCCTGCGGCGAGACGAAATCGATTCGCGTCAGGATCGTGGCCTCGACCAGCGGGACGCCCCCGGCGACGGCGAGCAGTGCCGGCAGACGACGGGATCGTGGCACGGGTCCTGCTCCTTCACCGGGTGGGGTCGGCGCCGACTGTCTCGGCATCGACTCTCTCGCGAGCGACGCCGCCCCGGGGCGATACCGCCGAATCGGGACCCGTCGGTCGGACGGCGGTCGCGGTGTCCGGTATCCGGCCGACCGGCCGGTGGATGGCGGCTCGCCGTGCTCGCCGGCGGTGGCTCACAATGGAGGGCCGGTCACGTGGCCGTGCGGCGGGGGAGGATGCAGTTGACTCAGGCAAGCGAGCCGAGCCCGGCCCAGCCGGCCACGGCGGAGACCACACCGCCGCGCGTCACGCGGGCCCGGCAGGTCCGGCTGGTGGGGCTGACGGTCACGCTGGCCGTCCTCGCGGCGGCCCTGATCCCGATCGTGCTCGCGTTCGGCCCGCCGACCCGCGACGAGCTGCTGGAGCAGGCCGGGCTGAAGGGCAGGCAGCAGCTCCTGATCGGGGTGAAGGACGACCAGCCCGGCATCTCCCAGCGGTTTCCGAACAACGTCTGGAAGGGCTTCGACGTCGACATCGCCTACATGATCGCCGGCTATCTCGGGTTCGACCGGTCCCAGGTGCGGTTCCTGCCGATCGAGAGCGAGGACCGGGCCCGCCGCCAGGCCCGCGACGGGGACGGGTTCGTCACCGTCGACCTGGTGATCGCCTCCTACAGCATCACCAAGCAACGGGAGGAGGAGGGCGCGGTCTTCTCCGCCCCCTACCTCTACACCGAGCAGTCGGTGATCACGCTGGACAGCGTCGGCGAGGCGGAGCAGGTGAGCAGCCTGGAGGACCTGAGTGGGAAGACGGTCTGCACGCTGACCACCTCGACCTCCGCCCAGCGACTGCGGGAGGCCGGCGCCAAGCCGATCGGCCGCAACCGGATCAGCGACTGCGTCCAGATGCTCTACGACGGCAAGGTGTACGCGGTCACCACCGACGCCGCGATCCTCGCCGGCTTCGTCACCGGCGACCGGCCCGACGACGACGGCCAGCGCTTCCCGGTCGAGCTGCGGGGCGTCAAGCCGCTGCGGCACTGGGACATCGGCTCCTCGGCGCAGGAGAGGTGGGGCGTCAACACCGGCTCCAACGGGGCGCTGCGGGACCTGGTCGACCTCGCCCTCTATGCCTCGGCCGAGGACGAGGAGAACTCGACCTGGGAGCACGCGTACGACGCGAACCTGCGCTGGCAGCAGCGGTACAACCTCCCGCAGTCCGTCGCAGAACAGCGGCAGCCGGAGCCGAGGAAGGTGGAGGTACGGCAGTGGCCGTGGGAGAGGATCGCGCTACCGGCCCCGGCGCACCCCGGATCGCCGCCGGCCCCGGCAAGACGGGCCGACCGCGCCGCATGGCGGGGGCGCGGCAGGCGCAGCAGTGGCTGCTGACGCTCCTACCGGCGTTCCCCGTCCTGCTGCTGGTGCTGCGGCTGTGGCAGCTCAGCCGGCAGGACATGTCGACCATGCTGCTGCTGGTGCAGTACGTCAGCCCGCTCGGCCTGCTCAGCGCGCTGCTGATCGCGTTGGTCTGGGCGTTCCCCCTGGTCGTGCTCACGTTCGGCGTGCTCGGTCGGCTGCTGCGGCTCAGCGCCCCTGACCGCTTCGACCCGGAACGGTCGCTGTTGGCCTCCGGGACGGCGCGCACCCCGGGCTGGGTGCTCACCGGCGCCGTCGCGCTGGGGGCGCTGACGTGGCAGCTGCGCTTCCTGCCGACGCTGCTGATGCTGGGGCTCTGGCTGCTCGCGCTGCGCACCCGCTACCTGCACCCGGACCAGCCGACCCGGATCCTGCTGGTGAGCGTGGCGCTGCCGCTGGCAGCGGCCGTGCTGGCGTACACCGCGTTGGGCCCGGCGATCTGGGCGGCCCTGCGGCAGGACGAACTGGCCACGGCCGCGCTGCTGGCGGTGCCGCCCGCCGCCGCGGTGCTGCTCACCGGCCCGATCCCCGGCTGGAGCGCCCCGGTGCTGACGCACGGCCTGGCGTACGCGGTCGCCGCCGTGCTCCCGCTGGTGATGGGGGCGGTCTTCCTCCGGGTCCCGGTGCTGCCGACCGCCGCGGTCGAGCTGGCCCCGCCGGGGGCGGGCGCCGCCGCCGCGGACACCGACCCGGGCGCGGATCCGGCGCCGGCCGACCGGGCGGGGCCGGAGGTGGTGCTCGGCGCGCTCATCACGGTCACCGACACGTCGACGATCGTGCTGGACCGGGCCGAGGGGGTGCGGTTCCTGCCGAACGGCCGGGTCCGGTCGCAGGTGCTGTGCCCGGAGGCGGCGCGGGTGCCGTACAGCGTGGTGACGGTGCACGGCTGGCCGGTGGAGGAGACGGTCCTGGACTGGATGATGCCCCGGCGGCCCGTCGCCGACCCGGACGTCCGCTGCGACGGCCGGCTTCCCGCCGCCCGGTGACTGCCGGCTCGACCGATTGACGGGACAGGCAGGCGTCACTAACCTGGGCAAGCGCTTTCCTGTGACGCGTCCCGCCTGCACACCGGCCGGGCACCGGTGGCGGCATCCCCGTGCGCGGGGTCCTGCACACCAGTGAAGGAGCACCACCATGCACAGCAGAGAGCGCCGCAGGGCGCTGTGGGTCTCCACGGTCGCGGCGGCGACGCTCACCGCCACCGCCGGCGTCGTGGTCACTGCCGGAACGGCCCAGGCCGCGGTCGGCTGCCGGGTCGCGTACTCGGTCGCCTCGCAGTGGGGCGGCGGCTTCAGCGCGAACGTCAACCTCACCAACGCCGGCGACCCGCTGACCTCCTGGACGGTCACCTGGTCGTTTGCCGCCGGACAGACCGTCACCCAGGGCTGGAGCGCCAACTTCAGCCAGAGCGGCAGCACCGTGCAGGCGTCGAACGTGAGCTACAACGGCAACCTGGCGACCAACGCCACCACGTCGTTCGGGTTCAACGGCACCTGGAACGACAGCAGCAACCCCGTGCCGACGAGCTTCGCGGTCAACGGCGTGATCTGCACCGGCGGCGTCACCCCGACCACGCCGCCGGCCACCACCGCCCCGCCGACGACCACCCCGCCCCCGACCACCCCGCCGCCGACGACCCCGCCCGCCAGCGGCGCGGTGTACGCCTCGCCGCAGGGCACCGACGGCGCTGCCGGCACCCAGTCCAACCCGACCACGATCACCTCGGCGATCACCCGGGTCGCGGCCGGCGGGACGATCTACCTGCGCGGCGGCACCTACAGCCTCGCCAAGACGGTCACCATCGCGCCGGGCAACAACGGCACCTCCAGCGCCCGCAAGAAGCTGATCGCCTACCCGGGCGAGACCCCGGTGCTCAACTTCTCGGCGATGAGCGAGGACCCGGCGAACCGGGGCCTGGCGCTGAACGGGTCCTACTGGCACGTCCAAGGCGTCGTCGTCGAGCGCGCCGGTGACAACGGCATCTTCGTCGGCGGCAGCAACAACATCATCGAGCGGACGATCACCCGCTTCAACCGCGACAGCGGCCTGCAGATCTCGCGGATCGCCTCCGACACGCCCCGCGACCAGTGGCCGGCCAACAACCTCGTCCTGAGCGCGGAGTCGCACGACAACGCCGACTCCGACGGCGAGGACGCCGACGGGTTCGCGGCCAAGCTGACCGTCGGGAGCGGCAACGTCTTCCGCTACGCCGTGTCCCACAACAACATCGACGACGGCTGGGACCTCTACACCAAGAGCGACACGGGGGCGATCGGCCCGGTGACCATCGAGGACTCCCTCGCCTACAACAACGGCACCCTCAGCGACGGCAGCCAGGCGGGCAACGGCGACCGCAACGGCTTCAAGCTCGGCGGCGAGGACATCGCCGTCAACCACACCGTGCGCCGCACCATCGCGTTCCGCAACGGCAAGCACGGCTTCACGTACAACCGCAACCCGGGCTCGATGTCGATCTCGAACAACATCAGCATCGACAACACCGAGCGCAACTTCTCGTTCGACGCGGGCACCTCGGTGTTCCGGAGCAACACCTCGTGCCGCAGCGGCAGCGGGTCCAACGACAAGACCGTCGGCAACGTCGACAGCTCGAACCAGTTCTGGACCGGCTCGAACGGCTCGCGGTGCGCCAACTACTCCGGTGCCCTGAAGTGGTCGTTCGCCTCCGACGGCCGCCTCGTGGTGACCCTCGGCGGCAAGACGGTGACCTTCTGACCGGTCCCGTCACCCGTCGCCCGGCGGGTCGGCCCAGTGCGTCGCCGTACTGGGCCGACCCGCCGGGGTCGGCACCACCCCGGTCGGCACGTGCCCGGCTAACCGCGTCGCGGCTCTGCCGTCGGCCGTGCCGCCGTCCGGGCCAGCAACCCGTGCGGGTCGGCCAGCAGCTCCGCGAAGCCGAGTTCGGCGGCGCCGACGAGGGTCGCGTCGTCGCCGAGGGCCGACGTGCGCAGCCGCACCCGCTCCCGGGCCACCGGCAGCACGTTGCTGGCGATGCGGGCGCGGACCGGTGCCGCCGCGCCGGGGTACACGTCGCGCAGCATCCCGCCGAAGATCACCACCCCGGGGTTGAACAGGTTGATCAGGTTCGCCACCCCGATGCCGAGCCAGTCGCCGACGCGGCGCAGCGCCTGCCGGGCCACGGGGTCGCCGCCGTCGGCGTCGGCCACCACGTCCCGCAGGGCGTCGCGGCCGAACAGCCCGGCGGGCCGCCCGGCGGCGTCGAGCAGTGCCCGCTCGCCGACCTCCGCCTCCAGGCACCCACGGGAGCCGCACCCGCACGGCCGTCCGTCGTACGGGTTCACCACCATGTGCCCCAGCTCGCAGCCGTAGCCGCCCTCACCGTCGAGCAGCCTCCCGCCGACGATGATCCCGCCGCCCACGCCGACGTCGCCGTGCAGGTAGACCAGGTTCCGGAAGCCCACGCCCGCCCCGCGCTGCTGCTCGGCCAGCGCCCCGAGGTGGGCCTCGTTGCCCACCGACACCGGCGGACCGAACCCGAGCCGGCGGCCGAGCTCGACGCCGAACGCCTGGTCCACCCAGCCCAGGTCCGGCCCGAACCGGACCATGCCGTCGCCCGGCCGGATCATCCCGCAGTATGACGCGCCGACGCCGACGCACGTCGAGCCCGGCGGCGCCGCCTCCCGCAGCTCGCGACCGAACCCGGCGAGCGCCTCAACCACCCGGTCGAGGTCCGGGCCGGCCCGAGGCCGCGCCGCCCGCCGCCGGTCCAGCACGACCCCGCCCAGCCCGACCCGGGCGGCGAACAGCCAGTCCACGGCGACGTCGAACGCCAGCACGTACGCCCGGCCGGTCTCGGGCCGCACCAGCAGCGACGGCCGGCCCGCGCGCCCGGTCTCCGTCGGCGCCTCCTCGCGGACCAGGCCGGCGGCGGCGAGCTCCGCCGTCAGCGCCCCGATGGTGCTGCGGTTGAGACCCATCCGTTCGCCCAGCGCCGCCCGGGACACGGGGCCGTCCAGGTGGACGTGCCGGAGCAGGGCGGCGAGGTTGCTCCGGCGGATCTCCTCCTGGACCACCACCATGACCTCCGGGGCTCGCGGCGTCGCGGAACCCCATTATCGCGGCGGGGGACCGCGAGGGTCGCACCCGTCGCGTAGCCGCCGGCCTCGCGGGGTGAGCCCGCCCGCCCCTGACGCAGCCGCTCGACGGGATCGGGGCTGGCGACGAGGGTGCCGAGCCAGGTGTCGCGGAGCCCGGGTGGAGCGGGCTCCTCGGCGGTGGCCTGGTGGTGGACGTACGCCGGTCAGCCGGGGCGGACCTGCGACCAGTCGAGCGCGTCGAGGTTGACCACGATCGCCTCCTGGGTGGTGCGCGCGATCACGACCACCGCCTCGACCTCCGGGTCCGGGTTCTCCTCCCGGTGCGGCACGTACGGCGGCACGAAGATGTAGTCGCCCGGCCCCGCCTGGACGCGCGTCTCCACCGGCTCCTCGCCCTCCAGGTCGAGGAAGACGAACGCCGGCGTCCCGGAGACCACGAAGATCGCCGTCTCGGAGGCGCCGTGGTGATGGTTGGCCGACGCCGTTGCCCCCGGGACGTGGGTCTGCCCCATCCACAGGTTGCGGGCGCCGACGGTCTTGCCGCTGACCGCCTCCAGGCGCCTCATCCCCGGCGTCTGCGTGGTCTGCCCGACCAGCCCGTCGGGAGCGATCCGGTGCAGCCGCCGGTGGAACGGGTCGATGTCGGCCGGCAGCAGGACGCCGCTCGGCGTGCGGACGAGGTCGCCGCCGGCGGAACCGGCGGGAACGTGCACGATGCTCATCGGGCTCCTTGCGCGGCGAGGACGGTCGCGTCCGACGGCGGACGCCCCTGGGAGGCGGACAGCAGGCGGCGCAGCGCGTCGGCGGCGTTGTCGGGCACGTCCGGGCGCAGCCCCCGGCGCGCCCATACGGACAGCTCCAGCGGCTGCGGCACCGGCAGGTCGTCGCGGGCGACCAGGCCCTGCGGGGTCTGCCCGAGCGTGGCCATCAGGCCGACGCCCAGCCCGGCCTGCACCGCCGCCTGCACGCCGGCCAGGTAGGCCGCCTCGGAGCCGACCTCGGCGGGCAGGCCGTGCGCGGCGAGGGTGTCCAGCGCCCGGGTACGCAGCGCGCAGGGCGCGTCGAAGGCCACCAGCGGGATCGGCTCGTCCCGGGGCGGCCACCGCCAGTCGGGGGCGGAATACCAGGTCAGGTCCAGCTCGCCGACGATCCGCGCGTCGGGCTGCTCCACCCGGCCGAGCAGCAGCGCGAGGTCGATGCGGCCGTCGGCGAGGGCGGAGCGCAGCGGGGCGCCCCGGTCGATGCGGAACCGTACGCGCCAGTCGGGGAACGTCTGCGCCAGCGCCGCGGTCAGCTCCGGCAGCAGCTGCGCGGCGGCGTGCTCGGTCGAGCCGACGACCAGGGTCTGCTCGGGCTCGACGCCGAAGCCGCGCAGCGTCTCGTCGTGCGCGGCGAGGATCAGCCGGGCCTGGCGCAGCAGGATCTCACCGTCGGCGGTGAACCGCGAACCCCGCCCCTGCCGCTGCACGAGCGGCCGCCCGATCGCGGCCTCCAGCCGGCGGACGTGCTGGCTCACCGCCCCCTGGCTCAGGTAGAGCGCGGTCGCCGCGCGCTGGAAGCCGCCACAGTCCGCGACAGCGACGAAGCTGCGCAGCGGGGCGATGTCCAGGATGCGGCTCATGGCTGGTCAGTCTAGGAGCGGGGGAGCCGCGGATTATGAACAGTGTTTCACAGAACGTGAACAACGATCAGGAATCGTGATCGGTCCCCATCACGATCCGTTGTTGGACATCCGCCCTGCTCAGGGGCCAGGCTTGAGCCCATGAGTCGGAGAGCCGCCGTGAAGCTGACACGTCGCCGCTGGCTCGACAACGCACGCAGCCGCGCAACGCTCTGTTGCTGAACCGGCGACGTCGCTGATCGAGCGAGTCGCACCGCCGCGCCCGCCCTGCGAGGCGCCCGCACCGCCTGCGCGCTGATCCTCCGGGGTGCCCCGCACCGTCGCGAGCACCCCGCCCACCCGTACCGCCCGCCGGCCCCGGCGGGCCGACGGCTCGCATCCCCACGACCGCTCCGCCCCGACGCCGGGCTGTGCCCGGCGGGCGTCGGCGTGGCCTCCGCCTGCACCCTGCTGACCGAGAAGGCACCCTCATGACCGAAAAGACCCTCAAGCTGGGCGCCGTCCTGCTCGGCGTCGGTGGCCCCGGCCAACACCACACGTGGCTCGACCCGGAGATCCCCGGCACCGCCAGCGTCGACATCCACTGGTACATCGCCCGCGCCCGGCAGGCCGAGGCGGCCGGGTTCGACCTGGTCTTCATCGTCGACAGCCAGTTCATCACGCCGGACTCGCCGCACCACTACCTCAACCGGCTGGAACCGCTGACCCTGCTGTCCGCCGTGGCCGTGCACACCACCCACATCGGCCTGGTCGGCACGCTCACCACCTCCTACAACGACCCGTTCAACGTCGCCCGCCGACTGGCCTCACTGGACCTGATCAGCGGCGGCCGGGCCGGCTGGAACGTCGTGGCCACCGGTGACGGCGGCACCGCCGGCAACTACGGCCGCGCCGAGCACTACGACTACGCCACCCGCTACGGCCGGGCGCTGGAGCACGTCCGCGTCGTGCAGGGCCTCTGGGACTCCTACGAGGACGACGCCTTCCCCCGCGACAAGGAGCGGGGCGTCTTCTTCGACCGGTCCCGCCAGCACGCCCTGCACCACGTGGGGGAGCACTTCTCCGTCGCCGGGCCGCTGAACATCGAACGGTCCCCGCAGGGCCAGCCGGTCATCTTCCAGGCCGGCGACTCCGACGAGGGGCGCGACCTGGGCGCCACCGTCGGCGAGGCGATCTTCACCCACGCCCAGACCATCGAGCAGGGGCAGGCGTTCGCCCGCGACATCCGCGCCCGGGCGGCGGCGAGGGGCCGCGACCCCGACCACGTCCTCATCTTCCCCGGCATCAACCCCGTCGTCGCCGACACCGACGCCGAGGCCCGGGAGAAGGAGCGCGCGACCCGCGACGGCAAGAGCTTCGACCGGGCGCTGGCCGAGCTGGGCCGCCCCTTCGGCTGGCACGACTTCTCCCGCTACGACCTCGACGCGCCGTTCCCGGAGGTCGGCGCCGCCGGCGACCGCAGCTTCAGGACCCAGGCCGAGCGGATCAAGAAGCTCGCCCGGGACAACGGGTTGACCCTCCGGCAGACCGTGCAGCACCTGCTCGACGCCCAGCGGTCGCCGTTCGTCGGGTCGCCGCTGACCGTGGCGAACGAGATCGAGCGGTGGTTCCGCGCCGGTGCCCTCGACGGGCTCAACGTCAGCGTCACCGTGCCCAGCGAGTTCGCCCAGTTCACCGACGACGTCCTGCCCATCCTGCGTGAACGCGGCGTCGCGCGCAGCGGCTACGCGGCCAGCACCCTGCGCGGCAACCTCGGCCTGCCGATCCCCGAGAACAGGCACACCGCCGCCCGCCGGGCCGCCGCGCACTCCGCCCCCGCCGACCTCAGCCCCGTCCCGTGACCATCCCCGACACGATCCGGAAAGGCACCACCATGACCATCGCCCGACGTACGAGATGGGCCGCCGCGCTCGGGGCGGCGCTCGCCCTGGCGCTGACCGGCTGCGCCACCGACGCCGGCAGCTCCGGCGGCGCGCCCACCCTGCGGTGGGCGGTGGCCCTGCCCGCCCACTGGGACCCCGTCGTCAGCG
The DNA here is from genome assembly GCF_000876225.1 of Micromonospora haikouensis. Taxonomy (NCBI): domain Bacteria; kingdom Bacillati; phylum Actinomycetota; class Actinomycetes; order Micromonosporales; family Micromonosporaceae; genus Micromonospora; species Micromonospora haikouensis. Next base: position 3,888,592 of record NZ_JXSX01000001.1, read on the forward strand.
GCAGCGGCGCCCAGTTCCGCATCCTCTCCCTGGCGTACGCGTCCCTGACCGAGATCGACGAGTCGGGCAAGGCGGTGCCCGGCCTCGCCCAGGGCTGGGACTACAACGCCGCCGGCGACGAGGTGACCTTCCACCTGCGACCCGGCCTGAAGTTCACCGACGGCGAGCCGCTGGACGCCGAGGCGGTCAAGCTCTACCTCGAACGCGCCAAGACGCAGCAGAACTCGGCCCTGTTCGGCGACCTCACCTCCATCAGGGAGGTCACCACCCGCGGCGACCTCGACGTCGTCGTCCGGCTGACCCAGGTGGACTACCAGATCCCGCTGCTGCTGGGCCAGCGCGTCGCGCAGATCACCAGCCCGAGGGCCGCCCGGGACCCGGCCAAGCTGGACCAGTCCCCGGTCGGCGCGGGCCCGTTCGTCGTCACCGAGAACGTGCCCGGCTCGCACGTCTACCTCGCGAAGAACCCGGACTACTGGAACGCCGCCAACATCCACCTCGACCGGGTGGAGCTGCACTCCGCGCCGGACGCCGCCACCGTCGTCTCCAGCGTGCAGACCGGCGTCTACGACCTGGCGTACCTCGAACCCACCCAGGTCAAGCCGGCCAAGGCCGCCGGGCTCGACGTGGTCTTCCAGCCCGGCTTCAACGCGGCCAACATCAGCATCAACGTCAACAAGAAGCCCTTCGACGACCCGAAGGTCGTCGACGCGGTGCGGCACGCCGTCAACCGCCAGGAGTACGTCGACAAGGTCACCTTCGGCTACGGCAAGGCCACCGACCAGCCGTTCCCCCCGGGCTACGTCGCCTACGACGAGCAGTCGGCCAACCGCTATCCCTACGACCCCGACCGGTCCCGCGAGCTGCTCGCCGAGGCCGGCTACACCCCCGGGCAGATCAAGCTCGACCTGGTCGTCCCGGCCCAGTCGACGGCCGCGGAGATCGTCCAGTCCCAGCTCGGCGCCGTCGGCATCGACGTCGCCATCAAGGTCGACCCGAACTGGTCCACGCCGTTCTTCGCCAAGGACCTCACCCTGTCGCTGTACGGCACCACCGGCCGCGAGTCGCCGGTGCAGACCCTGACCGCCCACTTCGGCCCGAACGGCCCGCTCAACCTCAGCACCCCGTACGAGCCCGACGGCTTCGCCGAGGCCGTATCCCTGGCCCGCCGCACGCCCCTGGAATCGCCCGACTACGCCCGCAACCTTCAGGCGGCCACCCGGGCCGGGCTGGCCAGCCGGGCGCTGGTCTTCACCTACTCGCAGCCGAACATCCTCGTCAAGAGCACCAAGCTGTCCGCGCTGCCGGCCGTCCCGGGGCAACTGCACTGGACCGGCGTCAAGGTGACGCCGTGACCGCGACCCGTCTGCGCCGGGCCCTGGGCCGCACCGCGGCCGTGACCGCCCGCTCGGTCGCGATCTTCGTCCCCGTCTTCGGTGTGGCGACGTTCGTGACGTTCGCGCTGCGTGCCCTCAGCGGCCTCAGCCCGGCGCAACTGCAACTCGGCGAGTCGGCCACGCCGGAGTCGATCGCCCGAATCGAGCACCAGTGGGGCCTGGACCGGCCCTTCCTCACCCAGTACCTCGACTGGTTCGGCGACGTGCTCTCCGGCGACCTCGGCACGAGCTGGCACAACGGGGCCGACATCTCCCGACTGCTCGCCGAGGGCGCGGTGATCAGCCTGTCCGTCGCCGGGCTCGCGCTGGCCATCGGCGTCGTGTTCGGGTTCGGCTTCGGCGTCCTCGCGGCGCTGCGGCGCAGCACCTGGGTCGACCGGACCATCACCGGGTTCATGACCGTCGTGTCGGTGATGCCGTCGTTCGTCGTCGGCATCGTCCTGGTCGCGGTGTTCGCGGTCGGGTTCGGCTGGTTCCCGTCCGCCGGCTACGCCCCGGCGGACCGGGGGCTGGGCGTCTGGCTGGCGCACATCACCCTGCCGGCGATCGCGCTCAGCTTCGACACGGTCTCCGACGTGGCCCGACAACTGCGCTCCGGCCTCGTGGCGGCCTACCGGGAGAACTACGTCACCGGGGCCGTCGTGCGCGGCCTCGGCCCCCGCCGGATCTTCTTCCGGCACGTGCTGCGCAACGGCATCGGGCCCGCGCTCACCGTGCTGGGGATGAAGTTCCCCAACCTGCTCGGCGGTGCGGTGGTGACCGAGGCGATCTTCGGGATGCCGGGGTTCGGCCAGTTCGCCGCCAGCTCGGCCCAGCGCGGCGACGTCCCCGCCGTGCAGGGCGTCCTGGTCGTCTCGATCGTGCTCGTCGTCGTGTTCAACCTGCTGGTCAACGTCGTTCTGAGCCGGGTCACCCCGGCCTCGGCGAGAGGGGTGTGACATGATCCGCCGGATCCTCGGCCTCACCTCCGGCCGCATCGCCGTGGGCATCCTCGCCGCGGTCGCGCTGCTGGCCCTGTTCGGGCCGCTGCTGGCTCCGCAGGACCCCCTGGCCGGCGGCACCGACATCCTCGCCCCGCCGTCGGCGCGGCACCTGCTCGGCACCGACTACCTCGGCCGCGACGTGTTCAGCCGGCTGCTGGCCGGCTCCCGGCTCAGCGTCCTGGGCGCCGTGCAGGTCACGCTGATGGCGCTCGTCGTCGGCGTCGTCCCCGGCATCCTGTCGGTCTACCTCGGGCGCGGCTTCGAGTGGGTGACGCTGCGGCTGGCCGACACCCTCATCGCGCTGCCGTTCCTGGTGTTCGCCGTCGCGGTGACCGCCCTGCTCGGCAACGGCATCCCGCAGGCGATGCTCACGGTGGGCATCATGGTCTCGCCGCTGTTCTTCCGGGTGTCCCGGGCGGCGACGCTGTCGGTCGCCCGCTCCCCGTACGTCGAGGCGGCGGTCATTTCCGGCGCGTCCGTCGGCTGGATCGTGCGCCGGCACGTCTGGGCCAAGGTGCTCCCGCCCATCGCGATTGCGCTGGCCAACACCGCCGGCGTCGGCTTCGTCGTGGTGTCCAGCCTGACGTTCCTCGGCATCGGCGTACGCCCGCCCGCCCCCACCTGGGGCGGGGTGCTCGCCTCCGACCTCGGCTACCTCAGCTACCGGCCGTGGGCGCCGCTCGCCCCGACCGTGCTGATCATGGCCACCGTGTGGGCGTGCAACCTGCTCGCCGACGCGATCCGCGACGTGTCCGGCGAGGCCGGCCGCGCGCTGTTGCACAGCAGGACGATCCGGGGCCGGCTGGCCGCCGCGGAAGGGAGTGCCTGATGGCCGACGAGGTGCTGAGCCTGCGCGACGTGCGCATCCACGACGCGGTGCGCAACCGGGACGTGGTGCGCGGGGTGTCCTTCTCGCTCACCCCCGGCCGGGCGGTCGGCATCGTGGGGGAGTCCGGCAGCGGCAAGACCCTCACCTGCCGGGCCGTGCTCGGCATCCTGCCGGAGCACTTCACCGTGGCGGGCGGCGCGATCCACCTCGCCGGCCGGGACGTCGCCGACCTCACCCGGCGGGAGTGGACGGACCTGCGCGGCGCGACCGTGAGCGCCGTCTTCCAGGACCCCGCCTCCTACCTCAACCCGTCGCTGCGCGTCGGCGCCCAGATCGCCGAGGTGCTGCGGGCAAAGCGGCGGCTGAAGCGGCGGGAAGCCCGGCGGCGGGCCGTCGACCTGCTCGCCACCCTGCGGCTGCGCGACCCGGAGGGGGTCTACCAGCAGTACCCGCACGAGCTGTCCGGCGGCATGCTGCAACGCGTCCTCATCGGCACGGCGATCGCGGCCGACCCGCAGGTCCTCATCGCCGACGAGGCCACCACCGCGCTCGACGTCACCGTGCAGGCCGAGATCCTCGACCTCCTCGCCGAGCTGCGGGAACGCGCCGGGCTGGCGCTCGTGGTCGTCTCCCACGACCTGGCCGTCGTGGCGCAGCTCTGCGACGAGGTGCTCGTCATGCGGGCCGGCGAGGTCGTCGAGCAGGGACCCACGGCCGACATCCTGTTCCGGCCCCGGCACGAGTACACCCGGCTGCTCGTCGCCGAGCACGAGCAGTACGGCCTCGACCGCTTCCTCGACGACCGCGAGCCGGCCGACGCCCACGCCGGGGCTCCGGCGCACCACGCGAAGGAGCTCGACCATGTCGGCTGACCCGACCCGGCCCGTCCTCGACGTGACCGGCCTCGACGTGCACTACCGCCGCCGGCACGGGCGCCTGCACGCGCTGCGCGCCGCCACCCTGTCGGTCGCGCCCGGCGAGACCGTGGGCGTCATCGGCGAGACCGGCTCCGGCAAGTCGACCCTCGCCCGCGCCGTGCTCGGCCTGGTCCGCCCCTCGGCCGGCCGCGTCGTCGTCGCCGGCGAGGACGTCACCGGCCACTCCGCCCGCCGGTGGCGGGCCCTGCGCCGCCGGGGCGTCCTGCAGTACGTCTTCCAGGATCCGCTGCGCAGCCTCGACCCCGACCTCAGCGTCGAGGAGTCCCTGGTCGAACCGCTGCTCATCGCCGGCCGGACCCGGGCGGAGGCCGCCGCACGCGTCCGCGCGCAGCTCGCCCGCGTACACCTCGACGCCGCGCTGCTGTCCCGGCTGCCCGGCGAGCTGTCCGGCGGCCAGCGCCAGCGCGTCGCCGTGGCCCGGGCCCTGGTCACCGATCCGGAGCTGGTCATCCTCGACGAGCCCGTCAGCGCCCTGGACTCGGCCAACCGGGTACGGGCGCTGGAGCTGCTCAAACACCTGCGCGACGCCGGCACGGCGCTGCTGTTCATCTCCCACGACCTCGGCTCCGTCGCCGGCGTCGCCGACCGGATCGCCGTGCTCTACCAGGGCGAGATCGTCGAGGTCGGCCCCGCCCGGTCCGTCGTCAACGCGCCCCGGCACCCCTACACCCGCCTGCTCGTCGGCTCCGCGCCCACGCTGCGCTCGGCCGCTGCCGACCGCACCCGGCGCGACGCGCTGCGTGACCTGCTGCACTCCGCCGCGCACGCCACCACCGACGCCTGAAGGAGAACCGTCATGCCCGAACAGCACTCCGCCACCGGCGGACGGGACGTGCACACCGTCCACTTTCCGTCGACCACGCCATCGGTGAGCACCGGCGTCCTCGTCGTCGGCGCGGGACCGGTGGGGCTCGCCGCCGCCGTGGAACTCGCCGCCCGGGGCGTGCCGGTCGCGGTCGTCGACGCCGCCCGTTCCGCCGCCCTCGTCCGCGCCGGCGCGATGGGACACTCACCCCGCGTCGTGGAGCACTTCCGCCGGTGGGGGCTGCTGCACCGCATCCGTGCCGAATGGACCTTCCCACCCGAGTGGAACCGGGGCATCCGCCTGGCCACCTCCCTCGTGGGCCACGACCTCGTGCCCCGCCCGGCCGCCGACGCCGAGCGCGCCCGGTTCTCCCTCGCCCGGCCGATCCGCCGCCCGCAGACCGCCCTCCAGCGGGTCTTCCTCGACCACCTGCGCCAGCACGACGTGCCCGTCTGCGGCGGCTGGCGGGTCGACGCGCTGCGCGACACCGGCGACGGCGTGGACACCACCGTCGTGTCCACCACCACCGGCGAGACCCGCACGATCCGGTCCGCGTACGTCGTCGGCGCCGACGGCGGCAGCAGCACCGTGCGCCGCCTCGCCGGCATCGCCCGCGAGGGCGCGTACGCCGACGAGAAGATGTTCCGCCTCGTCGTGCGCACCGGCGACGCCACCGACCGTCTCGGCCCCGCCCCGAGCGGCACGAACATCGTGTTCAACCAGCGGGCGTCGGGGTTCCTCGCCGCGATCAGCACCCACGAGTGGCGGGTGTACGCCGGCCCGTACCCGCTGGACGCCCAGCCCGCCGACGCCGAGCTGCTGGCCAGCGCCCGCGCGGCGTTCGGCGTCGACCTCGACCTGGAGCTGGCCTCGGTCACGTCCTTCTACCAGGCCACCCGCATCGCCGAGACGTTCCGCGCCGGCCGGGTGCTGCTCGCCGGCGACGCCGCCCACGTGCGCACCCCCGGCGGCAACCTCGGCGAGGGGTTCGGCGACGTGGTCAACCTCGGCTGGAAGCTCGCCGCCGTCCTCGCCGGCCACGGCGGCGACGCCCTGCTCGACTCGTACGACCACGAGCGGCGGCCGCACAACTGGCGCGTCGCCGACCACGCCCTCGACCGGGCCCGCCGCGCCCGCGACACCCTGCGGGCGATCCGCGACATCGGCGTGCCCGACGACGCCGACACGGGCCCCGACGCGGCCCGCCGCCGCGCCGAGATCGGCGCGCTGCTCGCCGGCGACCGGGGCGGGGACGCGCCCGGCGTGACCTACGACGAGCGCTACGACGCCTCCGGCGTCATCTGGTACGAGCCGGACCAGCTCACCTCGGATACCCCGTGGGCGGCCGACGCGTACGTCGACGACCCGCGCCCCGGACACCGGGCACCCGACGCGTACGTCGACCCGTGGGGCGACACCCTCTACGACCGGCTCGGCGACGACCTCGGCCTGCTGGTCGCAGACGGGGACGAGGCCGTCGCGCCCGCCTTCGCGGCCGAGGCCGCCGCGCGGGGCCTGCGGCTGTCCGTCGTGCACCTCACCCACAGCGCGGCCCGCGACGTCTACTCGGGCGGCGTCGTACTCGTCCGCCCCGACCAGCACGTGGCCTGGCGGGGGACGACGCTGCCGGCCGGCGGCGCCGCCGCCGTGCTCGACCGCGTCCTCGGCCGGTCGACCGTCGCGCCGGACGCCGCCGGAGCCCTCGTCGCCGCCGCCCCCGCCACCTGAGCCGTCCTCCGAAGAAAGGGCCCCTCATGGCCGACTACCTCGACTTCACCGGCCCCGCCGAGCTGCGGACCCGAGGCACCGTCCTCGTCGCCCCCGGACGTGGCGAGAGCCAGGCCAGCTACGTACGCCTCGGCCGCCGGCTGGCCGCCGACTCCTACCGGGTACGCGTCGTGCCCGCCCCCATCGTCGACGACGCCGACGTCGCCGGCTCCCTGGACCGGTTCGCGTCCGTGCTCGCCGACGCGGTCAAGGGCACCGGCGACGACGCGGCCGAGGGAACCGGTGCCGACAGCCCGGTGCGCCCGCTGGTGCTCGTCGGCGCCGACACGGGTGCCGCCGTCGTGGCCGCCCTCGTCACTCGCGCCACCCCGGAGGCGGTGTGGTGGCCGGCCGCCGTCGTGCTGGCCGGGCTGCCCGGCCAGGCCGCCCACCGCCCCGGCGACTGGGCCGACGAACTGGATACCCGCACCCACTGCGCAGTGCACCGGGGCGTGCTCAGCGACGACCCGTCGGTGCATCCGGGCACCCTCGCCGAGCCGGTTCCCGCGCCGCTGCTCGACGCCGCGTATGCCGGCCGGGCCGGGGTGGCGCACCTGCTGCTGGTGGGGGAGGCCGACCCGTACGCCGACCGGGACCGGCTGACCCGGCTGGCGCGCGCCCTGCCGCTGGCGCGGCTGTCGGTGATCCGGGGCGCCCACCACGACGTCCTCAACGACCTGCAACACCGCTCCGTGGCCGCGGAGATCGTCGGCTTCCTCGAGCGACTGCGCCTCGGCGCGCCGCTGGCGCCGATCGTCGCGCTGCAACACACCGCCTGGTGACCAACCGACCCCTCGAACCGGAGGCCAGTTCATGACCACACCCCTGGACGCCCCGCCGACTGCCGCCGACGCGCTGCGTACGCTGCTGCGCCACCAGGCCAGCACCGTCGTCGTGGTCACCGCGCCCGGCCCGCCGAAGGCGGGCTTCACCGCCACCTCGTTCACCTCGGTCTCGCTGGCGCCGCCGGTCGTCTCGTTCTGCCTGAACCTGCGCTCGTCCAGTTGGCCCGCCGTCGCGAAGGCCCGGCACGTGGGGGTGCACCTGCTCGCCCACCAACAGCAGGAACTGGCCCGGACCTTCGCCACCAGCGGCATCGACCGGTTCGCCGCGCCGACCCGCTGGCGTACCGGACCGCAGGGGGTGCCTGTCCTCGACGACACCCTGGCCTGGCTGTTGTGCCGGGTGGTCGACCGGGTGACCGTCGGCGACCACGCCATCGTGCTGGCCGAGCCGGAGCTGCTCCGGCACGCCGACGTCGGCTCGCCGCTGCTCTACCACCAGGGCCGGTACGCCGGCCTGGCCGCCGGGGCCGAACCGGTCGTCAGGCGCGGCGCGGCCTGACCGGATGCGGCGGGGCCCGGCCCGGTCGAGCCGGCCGCCTCGACCGGGCCGATGCCGGCCCCCGCCCGACGTGGTCGCCCGCGTCGCTGTCTGTCGCATTTCCCGCCGGCCGGATATATTGACGTCATTCTCTGGATGGTTTGGAGGGGTTTGCCGTGAGAGCCCGGTCGATGATGGTGGCAGCGGTCGTGGCGGGTCTCGCGGTGAGCGGCGCCGGCGCCGCAGCCCTCGCCGACCCGCCGTCGCCCGCCGGCCCCCGCCCGGCGGCCGGCGTCGCCCTGGCCGTCGGTGACTTCGATCTCAGCCGCCCGCAGGTCGCCGCCAGCGGCCTGACGGTGCCCTGGGGGATGGACTTCCTGCCCGACGGCAGCGCCCTGGTGACGCTGCGCAACTCCGCGCAGGTGCTGCGGGTGCGGCCGGGGCAGCCGCCCGAGGCGGTGGCCCAGATCTCCGGCGTCACCCCGGTCGGCGAGGGCGGCCTGCTCGGCCTCGCCGTCTCGCCGACGTACGCCCAGGACGGCTACGTCTACGTCTACCTGACCACCGCCACGGACAACCGGATCGTCCGGTTCCGGCTCACCGCCCCGCAGACCCAGACGCCGATCCTCACCGGCCTGGCCCGGGCCAGCAACCACGACGGCGGACGCATCGCCTTCGGGCCGGACGGCCTGCTCTACGCCGGCGTCGGCGACGCGGGGCAGACCGCCAACGCGCAGAACCCGGCCAGCCGCAACGGCAAGATCCTGCGGATGCGGCCGGACGGATCGGTCCCGCCGGACAACCCGTTCCCCGGGTCGCTGGTCTACAGCCTCGGCCACCGCAACGTGCAGGGCCTGGCCTGGGACGCCCAGGGCAGGCTCTACGCCACCGAGTTCGGGCAGAACACCTGGGACGAGGTCAACCTCGTCGTCGCCGGTGGCAACTACGGCTGGCCGACGGTGGAGGGCCGGGGCAACGACCCCCGCTTCCGCGACCCGCTGCTGGTGTGGACGACCGCCGAGGCGTCCCCGAGCGGCGCGACGATCGCCGGCAACCGGCTCTTCGTCGCCGCGCTGCGCGGGACCCGGCTGTGGAACGTGCCGCTCGACGGCGCGGGCGGCGCGGGCACCCCGGTCGCCGAGCTGGTCGGCGCGTACGGGCGGCTGCGCACGGTGGAGTACGGCCCGGACGGCTGGCTCTGGGTCGCTACCAGCAACCGCGACGGGCGCGGCTCGCCGGCGGCGACCGACGACCGGATCCTGCGCTTCCCGCCGCGCGACACCACGCCCCAGCCCACCACGACGCCCCCGCCGACGACCGCTCCGCCGACCACCCAGCCCACGACGCCCCCGCCGACCGGTGCGCCGGCCCCCTGCCTGGTCACCTGGACGCCCAACCAGTGGACCGGCGGGTTCACGGCGGAGGTGCGGCTCACCAACCGCGGGCCGGCGCTCAACGGGTGGGCGCTGACCTGGTCGTTCGCCGCCGGGCAGCGGGTCACCAACGCCTGGAACGCGCAGGTCACCCAATCCGGGGCCGGTGTCACCGCCCGCAACGTCGACTGGAACGCCGGTCTGCCGCAGGGTGCCACGGCGAGCTTCGGCTTCCAGGCCAGCTACGGCACGAGCAACCCGCGCCCCGACGACTTCGCCCTCAACGGGGCCGCGTGCCAGGTCGACCAGTAGCCGGCGGCACCGGGATTCCCCACTGGACGGTGGGGCCGGAATGATGCGGGGGTGACCAACCCCGGATCGATCCGGCACCCTCGGCGGTGGTCGGCGGCAGCAGCCACGGCGGCCACGGTCGTCGCCCTCGCCCTCGCCCCCGGCGTCGCGGCGGCGGGACCCGTCACCGCGCCCGCGCCGCCGGCGGGCCGGCCGGTGTGCGACATCCGCGACGACCGGTTGACCGAGATCTCCGGCCTCGTCGCCACCGACGACGGGTTCGTCGTGGTCAACGACGGCGCCGACGAGGAGTCCCGCCGCCGGATCTTCTTCCTCGACGACCGCTGCCGCGTGGTGCGGACGGTGCGTTACCCCTCGCGGCCCCGCGACACCGAGGACCTGGCCGTGGGCGCGGACGGCACGATCTGGGTCGCCGACACCGGAGACAACGACCGGGCCCGCCGGACGGTCGCCCTGTGGCGGCTGTCGCCCGGCGCGGCCCGCCCGGTGCTGCACCGGCTGACGTACCCGGACGGGGCCCACGACGCGGAGGCCCTCCTGGTCGACGCGGCCGGGCGGCCCGTGATCGTGACGAAACAGGGCGGCAGCGCGGGCCTGTACCGCCCGGCCGCGCCGCTGCGGGCCGGCGGTACGGTGCCGCTGGCCCGGGTCGGGCAGGTGCGGTTGCCGTCCACCACGACCGGCAACCCGTACTCCTTCCTGGGCCGCAGGGTGGTCACCGGCGGGGCGAGCGCGCCCGACGGGCGGCGGGTGGTGCTGCGCACCTACGCCGACGCCTTCGAGTTCGACGTCGCCGACGGCGATCTCGTCGGGGCGCTCACCACCGGCCAGCCGAGGAGTATCGCCCTGCCCGACGAACCGCAGGGCGAGTCGGTCAGCTACAGCCCCGACGGCCGGTCCCTGCTCACTGTCTCGGAGACGGCGAACCAGCCACCCGGCACGCGGCCGCGGATCCTGCGCTACGCCCTGCCCCCCGGCCCGACCCCGTCCGCGCGCCGGACCGGACCGGGGCCGACCGGGCGTGCCGCCGACCGTGGCGCGGCCGACCGGGCCGGCGACCGCGCCGCCGCCGGACCCGGCTCCCGGGACCGGGCCGGGCGCGGCGGCACCGCATCCCGCGTGGTGGGCGGCGTCGCGGTGGCGCTGGCGTTGGTCGCCCTCGCGATGGTCGGCGCGCGGGGCGTCCGCCGTAGCGGCGGGCGGTGACCGTCCCCGCCACCCGCCCGCCCGGCTCGCCACCCTGCCCGTCATCCGCCCGGCCCGCCACCCGACCGGGAGCCGCCAGCCGATCGGCCGCGCCGACGCTCGGCCGATCCGGCGAACGCGTGGGCGGTGTCGGTCAGCCGACACCTCGCCCCGCGCCGCTCTGCCACGCTGCCCCTGACTCCGGATTCAGGGGAGAGCGCGGTGCCGGTCACAGAACAGCGCAAGGTCATCGACATCGCCCGCGACATCGTCGCGGAGGTGGCACCGGACGAGCTGTCGGACTTCGACTTCGTGGCGACCGCCTACCTGCGCGATCCGGCCGCCGCCAGCCGGGCGGGCCGGGCCGGCGCGGAGCCCACCGCCGCCGGCTGGGAGGAGGCGGGCCATGCGGTGGGCGTGCTCGCCGCCGCGGTGGTCGTGGACATCTGCAAGGACCTCGTCGTCACCGGCGCGAAGGCCGCCGGACGCCGCTACCGGGCGGCGGGCTGGTGGCCGTTCCGCGGCCCCGCCGTCGGCGAGGACAGCACGGCCCCGCCGATCCCGCCCGGCCAGGAGGAGCGGATCAGGGCGCTGGCGGCCCGGCGCGCCGCCGACCGGGGCGCGCCCGAGGCCCTCGCCGCCGACCTCGCCGCCGCGCTGGTGCAGCGGTGGAACGCCCGGCCGTAGCGGACCCGGCCACCGACCGGGCACGGCTGAACCCGTTCACCCTCCCGCCCGCGACCACCTCGCTGTTCCTGCTGCTGATGACGCTCACCCTCAGCGCCGCCGCCTACACCTACGACGCCGTGGCCGGCGGCCTGACCGGCTGGGAGAGCAGCTACCGGCGGTGCGTCGTCGCCGCCGACACCGCCGCCGCGACCGGGCCGCCGCAGCGGGTCACCGACGGCTACCTGGCCTGCAACTCGGCGGTCGACGTCCGCCGGGCGGGGGTCGGCCTGGGCGCGGCGGCACTGGTGGCGACCGCGATGTTCGTCGGCTACCGGCGGCACCCCCGCCGGCTGATCCGCCGGCAGGGGCTGCGTCCCCTCGACCCGGTCGTCTACCCGGTCGCGGCGCGGGAGATCGCGCGGCTGGTCGACGAGGCGCGGTTGACCCGCCCGCCCCGCTTCGTCGTCAACCCGTACCGCACCGGGCCGGGCGGCCGGGCCTTCGGCTGCCGCCCCCACCACCACGTCCGCCTCAACCGGGGACTGCTGCACGACACCAGCGACGACGGCCTGCTGGCGCTGCGGGCGGTGGTCCGGCACGAACTCGCCCACCTGCGCAACCGCGACGTCGACCGCACCGTCCTGGCGTTGCTCAGCGGCTGGGCGTTCGTGCTGGTGGTGGCCGTGCCGCTGCTGGCGTTCGTGGCCGTCCGGACGCCCGCCCTGCTGTGGCCCGTCGGGTGGCGGCTCGGCGTCGCCGTCGCCCTGCTCTGGCTCGTCCGGGCCGCGGTGATCCGCGCCCGGGAACACCACGCCGACGTGCGCGCGTCCGTGGCCGGCCCCGACCGCACCGACCCGCCCTTCCACCCGCAGGCATTCCCGGAGCGGGAGCCCCCGGCGGGCGGGCCGCTCGGGCCGGCGCGGCGCGCGTGGTGGCGGCTGCTGCGGCTGCACCCGACCAACGGCGACCGCGCCGACGTGGTACGCCGGCCCGAGGCGCTGCTGCGCGCCGGTGCCGTCGAGGCGCTGGCGGCCGGCGTCACCGTCGGCGTCTCGCTGCCGTACCTGAGCACCATCACCACCAACCTGCTCGGCGGTGACCGGCTGCACGGCCTGTTGCTGGCCTCGGCGCTGCTCGGCGCGCTGACCGTGACCGTCGTCGGCACCGGCCTGTGGCGGCAGGCCCTCGTGTCCCTGGTGACCGGCACGCCGCTGCCCACCGGCGTCCGGCCCGGCCTGGCGCTGGCCGCCGGCATCGCCGGTGGCGAACTCGTCGCCGCGCCGTTGAGCGACGACGCGACCTGGCCGTCGATCCTGCGGCAGTTCCCGGCGCAGGGCGTGCTCGCGCTGGTGCTGCTCACCCTGGGCTGCCTGCTGTTCGCCCGCTGGTCGGTGGCCTCGGCGGCGGCGTGGCTGCCGTCGGCGGCCGGCCGCACCCTGACCCCGGCCGTACGCGCGGGCCAGGCGCTGGCCGCGCTCGCCTTCGGCGCCGGCCTGACGGCCTGGTCGACGGGGACCTCGGTGGCCGGCACCGGCGTGCCCGTCGCGCTGCCCGTCGGCGTGTTCGGCAGCGCGCTGGACCCGTGGGTGCTGCTGCCGCTGCTCGCGGCTGCGGCGTACCCGCTGACGGCCGCCGTGCGGCGCGGCGGGATCCTGCGGGCGGTGCGCCTCGACCGCGCCGACGGCGCGGCCCTGCCCCGGCCGCGCATCCGGCCCGCGGCGGCGCTGCTGCCGCCCGCGCTGGTCTTCGTCGTCGCGCTGGCCGTCAACGAGGCCAGCTCCGGTCGGCTGCTGGTGGCGGCGGCGACCTGGCTGGGCCGTGAGCTGGACCCGGGCAGCTACCAGCGGGCCCTGCTCAACGTCTACGCGCTGCTCGGCGTCGTCGCGCTCGTGCAGCTGGTGGTCGCGTTCGTCGCCGCGGCCCTCGGCGGCCGGTCCGGCGTCGGGCTCGGCCCGGCGCACGCCCTCGTCGCGGCGGTGCTCACCGGCTACGCGCTGGTGTCGGTGCTGCTCACGCTCTCCTTCGTCGAGTTGTGCCTGGGCGCCGGCTGCGGCAGCGTCTACCAGGGCGTGCTCACCATCGGTGGCGCGTACACCCTGGTCGGGGTGTTCGGCCTGGCGGCGGCGGTCGTGGCCGGCACGCTCGTGGCGTCGGTGGGCCGGCTGGTGCGGTGGCGCCGCGCGCGGTGGCCGCAGGGCCACCCGGCCGCGCCCGCCGGTGCCCGCCGGGCCCGGCGCTGGCCCCGCGTCGTCGTGGTCGCCGTGACCGGGCCGGTCGTGCTGGGCTACGTCGGCCCGGTCGTCGGGTTGTGGCTGTCCGCCAACGAGTTCATACCCGGCCGGGGCGGATCATGGGTGCCGGAGCAGGTCGCCGCCGCCGCGCCCCCGCCGGCCGCCGGCACCGTGGCCGCGGCCGACGTCTGCCGGTTCGCGCAGACCGCGGCCGGTCGCCCGCTGCTGGTGGACCAGCAGGCGATCACTAACGTCGAGGTGGGCCGGCGGGCCGCCGGCTCCGACGCGCCGGGGCTGCGCGCCTTCGGTCAGGTGCTCTACGACGGGACCCGGCGCGGCGAGGTGCGCCGCCCGGGCCGGGCCCAGGTGGCCCTCACCACCTACTGCCGGTGGCTGCCCACCGGCGGCCGGCCCGGCCCGGACACCCCACCGCCGCCGGACCCCGGCCCGACGGGACCGGTGCCGGCGCCGGCCCGGCTGGCCTTCGGGCAGACGTACGCCTGGCCCGACGGCGTCACGCTCACCCTTGCCGTGCCGCAGCGGGTCCAGCTCCAGGGCACCTGGTACGCGGTGGTGATCGCCAGCCTCACCAACGGCCGGCCCGGGGCGCTGGACGTCAACGAGTTCTCCTTCCGGGGGCTGGTCGACGACCGGTTGACCCCGGCGATCGTCGTGCCCGACCCGGAGTACCCGAACGCCGGCCCGACGGTGGAGGCGGGGGCGGTGCGGCGGCTCAACTACGCGTTCGCCGTCCCCGCCGACGCGGCGCGGCTGCGCATGGAGGTGTTCCACCGGGTGCGCGACGCCGACCGGCCGGCGGTGGTGTTCGACGGGCCGCTGGGCGCGTCGCCCAGCCCGACGCCGCAGGCGTCCGCGCCCCCGTCGCCCCCGTCGTCGACCCCGCGCTGACGGCGGTCCCGACGTACCCTCCTTCGCGCCCGGTACGCGCTGTTCTGACCGCCGCAGCCGGGGCCCGGTCCGGCCCGCCGCGCGCCTGGAAGTATCGCCCGGTGACGATCCATTGTGGGTGTTAGCGGTCACAAGCTATGGTGTCGGCGGCCAGGGTGAAGGGCACGCTCCAGCCACGGGCCGCCGGTCGTCCGCCCGGACGCCGGGGCCGGCGGCGCAGCCGCACGGGCACTGCTGACGGTTGGCCTTCCCATGCCGTACCCGGCAGTTGCGGTGGTGCGCCGACCCGCCGCGCCTCCGTTCACCCTCGTCCGCCCGTGGGCGGACCTCGACGGGGCCACCGCCGCGCCCGGATTCCGCACCTCGCCCGGCGTGTCCCTCGCCCGGGCAACCACCATCGGGAGGATACGCATGACACGAAGAACTCGCCTGTTCGGCGCCGCGGCGGCCGTCATGGCGGTCGTCGCCACCGCCGTCACGTTCGCGATCGCCCCCGCCAACGCCGAGTCCAACGGCGGCGTCCGGGTGATGCCGCTCGGCGACTCGATCACGGACGGCTTCAACGTCCCCGGCGGCTACCGCATCGACCTGTGGCAGAAGTTCGCCGCCGGCGGCTACCGGATCGACTTCGTCGGCTCGATGTTCAACGGGCCGGCCAGCCTCGGCGACCACGACCACGAGGGCCACTCGGGGTGGACCATCTCCCAGGTCGACGCCAACGTCGTCAACTGGCTGCGGGCGACGACGCCCCGCACGGTGCTGCTGCACATCGGCACCAACGACATGTACGGCGACCCGACCGCCGCCGCGTCGCGCCTGTCCACGCTGATCGACCGCATCACCTCGACCACGCCGACGGCGGACGTCTTCGTCGCGACGATCATCCCGCGCTCCGGCACCGAGAACGCCGTGCGGACGTACAACGCGGCCATCCCGGGCATCGTGCAGGGCAAGGTCAACGCCGGCCGCCGCGTGCACCTCGTGGACATCGGCAGCGCGCTGACCTACGCCGACCTCGCCGACGGCATCCACCCCAACGCGACGGGCTACGGCAAGATGGCCACCGCCTGGTACAACGCGCTGCGGGCGGTGCCGGGCAGCATCGGCGGCACGCCCCCGACGACGACGCCCCCGCCGACCACGCCCCCGCCCACGACGCCCCCGCCCACCACCCCGCCGCCGACCACGCCTCCGGCGTCCGGGGCGTGCCGGGTGGCGTACACGGTCAACGCCTGGAGCACCGGCCTGACCGCGTCCGTCACGATCACCAACACCAGCACCGCGGCCGTCAACGGCTGGACCCTGGCGTTCACGCTGCCGACCGGGCAGAGCATCACCAGCGGCTGGAACGCCACCTACTCGCCCACCAGCGGCGCGGTGACCGCCCGCAACGTCTCCTACAACGGCAGCCTCGCCCCGAACGGATCGGTGGACATCGGGTTCCAGGCGAACCACACCGGCAACGCCGGCAAACCGTCCTCTTTCACCCTCAACGGCGCGACCTGCTCGACCGTCTGACGCCCGGCGGGCCCCCCGCGCCCGTACCCTTCGTGGGGGGCCCGCCGGCCTGTGACCTGCGTTACCTGTCGCCGGGCGGGGAATCAGATGCCGGGCTCCGGATTTGGAGCCTGTTGTGACCGTTGCATCATTTCCCGCCCGGCCGCGCGCCGGCCGCGCCGGGGCGTCCCGATGAAGGCCGCCACCGTGGCACCGGCAGCCCCGCCGACGCCGGGCGACGCGATGGGTCGCCGGCAGCGCCTGCGGCTCGTCCTCGTGCTCGGCTCGCTGATCGCGGTGGGCCCGCTGACCATCGACATGTACCTGCCGACCTTCCCGGCGCTCGTCGCCGACTTTCAGACCACGTCGGCGGCGGTGCAGTTGACCCTCACCGGCACCCTCGCCGGCCTCGCCGTCGGCCAGTTGCTGATCGGCCCGCTGTCGGACGCCGTCGGGCGGCGCAAGCCGCTGATCGCCGGCATCGCGCTGCACGTCGTGGCGTCGGCGCTCTGCGTGGTCGCGCCGAGCGTCGCCGTCCTCGGCGCGCTGCGGGTGGTGCAGGGCCTCGGCGTCGCGGCGGCCTCGGTGGTCGCGATGGCCGTGGTCCGCGACCTGTTCAGCGGCGCGGCCTTCGCCACGCTGCTGTCCCGGTTGCTGCTGGTCATGGGGGCCGCGCCGGTCCTCGCGCCGACCCTCGGCGGCGGGCTGCTGCGCTGG
Source organism: Micromonospora haikouensis (assembly GCF_000876225.1). NCBI lineage: Bacteria > Bacillati > Actinomycetota > Actinomycetes > Micromonosporales > Micromonosporaceae > Micromonospora > Micromonospora haikouensis. Next base: position 3,905,527 of record NZ_JXSX01000001.1, read on the forward strand.
ACGGACTGGCGGGGCGTGTTCGTGGCCCTGGCCGCCTTCGGTGCGGTGCTCGTCGTGGTCGCCGTGTTCGGCCTGCGCGAGACGCTGCCGGCCGAGCGGCGGCGGCGCGGCGGCGCGCTCGCCACCCTGGCCGTGTACGGCTCGCTGCTGCGCGACCGCACGTTCGTCGGCCTGGTGCTGGTCGCCGGCCTGGCCATGGCGGCGCTGTTCGCGTACGTGGCCGGGTCGTCGTTCGTCCTGCAACAGCAGTACGGCCTCGACGAGCAGCAGTTCGGACTGGCCTTCGGGGCGGGCGCGGTGGGGCTGATCGGGGCGACCCAGTTCAACGTGCGGCTGCTGCGGCGCCACTCCCCGCAGCGGATCCTCGTCGCGTCCCTGGGCGCGGGGACCGTGGCCGGGCTGGCGCTGCTCGTCTTCGCCGCGACCGGCCTGGGTGGGCTGCCGACCCTGCTGGCGTCGCTGTGGGCGGTGCTCGCGGCGGCGGGGCTGGCGATGCCGAACGCGCCGGCCCTGGCGCTGTCCCGGCACGGCGAGGCGGCGGGCACGGCGTCGGCCCTGCTCGGCGCGGTGCAGTTCGGCGTCGGCGCGGTGGCCGCGCCCCTGGTGGGGATGCTCGGCACCGGTGCGGTGGCGATGGCCCTGGTGGTGGCGGGCGGGATGGTGGCGGCCATGGCGGTCCTGCTCGTCGTCGTGCGGCCGGCCCGGCTCGCCGGCCTGCCGGCCGACGCGGTGGTCGTGGCGGCGCACTGACCGGCGGCACGCCCTCGTTGTCACCCGGTGAGGCGAGCGTTAACATCGAGTAACTTCGATTGCTCGCGTGGGGGTGGCAGATGGTCCGAACCGTCCGTCGGTCGTGGCGTCGGGCGGCGCTGACGGCCGCGACCGTCCTCGCGTCGCTCGCCGCCGCGCTGCCGCCCGCCGGGGCCACCCCGGCGGCCGCCGCGCCTCCACCGGGGCAGACCTCCCGCTACACGATGACGGCGTTCACCAACAGCAGCGAATCCAACATGTACGTCTACGAGTCGGCCGACGCCACCGGCTACCGGCTGCTGCGCGGGCCCGCCTACACGCCGCCGACCGGGCTGATCCGCGACCCGAGCATCATCCGGCACACCGACGGGCGCTACTACGTCGTCTACACCACCAACTGGACCGGCAACACGATCGGCTTCGCCACCAGCACCGACCGGGTCAACTGGACGTTCCTGCGCAACCACACCATCCCGATGACGGTGCAGAACACCTGGGCCCCCGAGTGGTTCGTCGACAGCGACGGCAGCGTCAACGTGATCGTCTCGCTCTCCACCAACGGGGCCGACTTCAAGCCGTACCGGCTGCGCGCGACCAACGCCTCGCTCACCGCCTTCGGGGCGCCCACGCTCCTTTCCGGGATCGGCCCCAACCACATCGACACGTTCGTGGTGAAGGTCGGCGCGACGTACCACGCCTTCGCCAAGCAGGAGACCACCAAGTACATCGAGCACGCCACGGCGAGCAGCCTGAACGGCCCCTACACCTTCGTCGGCACCGGTGACTGGGCCGGCTGGGGCGGCCCGCGCGAGGGCCAGGCGCTGGTGCCGCTCGACAACGGGGGCTGGCGGATCTACTTCGACGGGTACACGGTCGGCAAGTACTTCTTCAGCGACAGCTCCGACGGGCTGCGCACCTGGACCCCGCCGGTCGAGCTGCCCGGGTTGTCCGGATTCGCCCGGCACTTCACGGTGCTCCGCGAGACGGTCTCCGGCGGCGTCACGCTCCCCACCGGCACCCGGTCGTTGCAGTCGGTCAACTTTCCCGACCGGTACGTGGCCCGCCGCGCCGACAACCTCGGCTACCTCGACCCGGTCTCCACGGCCAGCCCGGCGCAGGCCCGCCAGGACGCCACCCTCACCGTCGTCGCCGGGCTCGCCGACGCCAAATGCTACTCGCTGCGCACCGCCGACGGCAGGTACCTGCGGCACTACGACTACCGGATCCGGGCCGACGCCAACGACGGCAGCGCGATCTTCGGACGGGACGCCACCTTCTGCGCCCGGCCCGGCTCGGTCACCGGCGCGGTCTCGCTGGAGTCCTACAACTACCCCGGCCGGTACCTGCGTCACTACGACTACGCGCTGCGGATCGACCTGTACCAGGACACCGCCGTCTTCCGGGCGGACAGCTCCTTCCGTCCGGTGGCCCCGCTGGCCTGAGCGCCCGGCCCCACCGGGGTGGGCGAGGCCGGGACGCCGTCGCGGCGTGGGGCAGGACGCCCCACGCCGCGACGGGTGGATCGGCGGATCAGCGGTTCAGTGGATCAGTGGATCAGTGGATCAGCACCGGGGCCGGCGCCTGCTCGTCGTCGAGCAGGTGGGACACCTGCCGCCGGCGCGGCAGGAAGAACGCCGGCACGAACGTCACCAGCACCAGGGCGAAGCCCACCCAGAACGTCGTGGCGAACGAGTCGGCGACGAACTCCAGGCCGCGCTGGAGCAGCCCCGGGTCGACCGGGAACTGCTGGGCCAGGTCCGGGTTCTGCTTGACGGCGATGGCCAGCCCGGCCTCGGTGACCGGCGCGCCCGTGTTCGGGTCGACCACCCCCGGGATGACCGGCGCGTCGTTCAGCTTGCTGGTCAGGATCACCGACATGATCGCCGAACCCACCGACCCGGCGATCTGCTGGAGGATGTTCAGCAGCGTGGAACCCCGGGCCACCTCGTGGTTGGTCAGCGTCTTCAGCGCCGAGGTCATGATCGGCATCATCGTGCCGCCCATGCCCAGGCCCATGACGAACAGCGAGCCGCACAGCAGCAGGTAGGACGTGTCGGTGTCGACCTGGGTGAACGCGAAGAAGCCCGCCGCGATCAGCACCAGCGCGAACGGCACCGTCCGGCCCACCGGGATCTTGTCGGCCAGCATGCCGGCGATCGGCATGGTGACCATCGCCCCGATGCCCTGCGGCGCCATCAGCAGGCCGGCGTCGAGCGTCGACTCGCCGCGCACCTGCAGGAAGTAGCTCGGGAACAGCAGCCCGGCGCCCATGAACGCGACCATGAACACGGCCATCGTGACGGACGCGACGGTGAGGTTGCGGTCGCGCAGCAGCCGCAGGTCGAGCAGCGGGTGCTTCGGCTTGAACGAGTAGACGACGAACGCGACGACCAGCAGCCCGCCGACGAGCATCGGCAGCCACACCTTGCGGTCGGCGAACGTGCCGGTCTCGGGCAGCGACGACACCCCGTAGAGGAAGAGGGCCAGGCCCGGCGAGAGCATCAGCATGCCGACGAAGTCGAACGACTCCGACGGCTCCGGGGCGTCCTTCGGCAGCGCCCACTGCGCGTAGGCCAGCGCGACGACGCCGATCGGCAGGTTGATCAGGAAGATCCAGTGCCAGCTCGCCACGTCGATCAGCCAGCCGCCCAGGATCGGGCCGCCGATCGGGCCGAGCAGCATCGGGATGCCCAGCACCGCCATCAGCCGGCCGATCCGCTCCGGCCCGGCCGCCCGCGTCATGATCGTCATGCCGAGCGGCATCAGCATGCCGCCGCCGAGGCCCTGCAACACCCGGAAGCCGATGAGTTGGCCGATGGAGTCGGCGGTGGCGCACAGGCCCGAGCCGAGCGTGAACAGCACGAGCGCCGCCATGTAGAGCCGCTTCGTGCCGAACCGGTCGGCGGCCCAGCCGGTCAGCGGGATCACCGTGGCCAGCGCGAGCGTGTAGCCGGTCATCGTCCAGGCGACCCGGGCGTAGGAGGCGTCGAACTCGGTCTGGAACGTGGGCAGCGCCACGCTGACCACGGTCACGTCGAGGATCGACATGATCGCACCGAGGACCACGACCCCGGCGATCTTCAGTACGGCGGCGTCGAGCTTGGCCGGCGCCGCGGGTTGACTGCTCACAGAATCTCCTGATGAAGCCGGCGGGTGCCGCCGATCGGCCGCGTGCCGCACCTCGGGCGGCAGCGCGTTGTGGGTTACCTGTCGGGCGGGGCTGTCACACACGGCGGCCCCGTGCGCCCGGTTGGCTGCAACCGCCCTCCTGGTGGACGCGCGGCCACGCGAACGCACCGCGAAACGGTAACAAGGCGGTCCACGGTTTCACGCGCCCAATTCGGCCGCGTGAACTGTGGTTACGATCACGGCAGCCGGGGCGGTCAGCGGGTCGGGCATTCCTCGCCGGAGAGGCCCTCGATGATCGTGCCGGTTTGCGCGTAAAAGCAGCGTGAACGCCCCTCGCCGCCGGTGAGCAGCGGAAGCCCGTCCAGTTCGTCCACGGTGAGGGTCCCCCGCCGGCCCTGCGACGCCCAGTCGATCTCCAGCCGCCAGGAGAGGACCTGTCGCTGGCCGGACTGCGCCCGCACGGGCAGCACCGACGCGGACCGGGTGACGGCGAGCGGGAACCGGACGCCCCCGGTCGAGCGGGCGGGTTCGACGTCGAGGTCGAACCGGAGCGCGTCGCCCACGGGCTCGTCGTCGCCGGGCCCCCCGCAGACGAGGCCGACGGTGGTCGAGACCTCGGGCGGCTCACTCCGCCGGGCCACCGTGGCACGGATGTCCGTGACGGTGACGGTGGCATCCGAGCGGGACCGCATGGTCAGCGTCACCCAGGCGGCGCCGGTCCGGGTGCCCCCGAGCCGGGTGAACCAGTCGGCCCAGCCCCCGGGCGTGTACCGCTGCGGCAGGGCCGGGAGTCGGGCGGGCGCCGCCGCGGCGAGCACCGCGCCGTCGCACCACGGCCAGTCGACGGCGGCGACGACCGCGAACGGCGGCGGCTCGTCGACGGGGGGCGGCGCGTTCAGGCTCGACTGCGTGGTCGTCGCCACGGTGCACGAGAGGATCGTGGTCCCCACCACGCCGGCGGTGAACCCGAACGTTCGGCTGCGCTGCTGCGAGCGGGGGCCGCTGGACTCGCGACCACCGCCTCCCGGGCCGCCGTTCTCCGGGTTCCCGTTGCCGCCGGGACCCGCCTGCCGGTCCCGCCGGCGCGGAAGCAGCGACACGAGGCCGACGAGCACGCTGGAGATCCCCGCGAACAGCCCGAACACGCTCGCGTACTTGTCCGCCCTGTCGATCCCCTCGGTCGCGAGGAAGACGATGGTCACCGGCACCAGGAAGACGAGGGCTGCGACGAGCACGACGAGCAGGACGCGCGACCGGTCGCCCGCGCCCCGGCCGTCGTCCTCCGGCGCGGCCGGCAGCGGGTCCGGACCAGCGGGTTCGATCACCGTGCGAGCCTAGGCAGGCGGGCCGCGTCGTGGGAACGCCGTCCGGGCCGCCCGCCAGCGCCGCCCCGGGCCCGCCGCCGACGCTCCGCCTTCCGACCTGCGGGAACCCGGGCTGGCGCGGGGCGGTGGCCGGAAAGCTGTCACATGATTGACAGCCCGCCCGCCGCCTGCACTCAGTGGATCGCCCGCCCGCGCACGTCCGGCACCCCGGACTTGCGGAAGAAGTACGTGTTGACCTGGTCGCGCCACTCGATGGCGCAGCGCAGCTGCTCGTCGAGGCGTTCGGCCACCCGGGCGTGCACCGCCGGGTCGATCACCCCGGCGAGGCGTCGCCACCGCTGCCGCATCTGCGCCACCTGCTGCACCCCGGCGAAGTGGGTGTCGTAGATGTGCTGGATGACGGTCGACCCGCTGCGCAGCACGTGCCCGTACGGGACGTGGTGGAAGAACAGCAGCAGCTCGTCGGGGCAGTCGGACAGCGACTCGTACACCTGCGACCACGGCTGCGGATACTGGCCCGTGAAGCCGGTGCCCGTGGCGCGGGTGCGGTCCACGCCCACCCCGTCGCGGTCGGCGAAGTGGTAGGTGCCCCACCGCGAGTACTCGTACCCGTCGACGTCGGGGCCGTAGTGGTGGCGGGCCGGGCTGACCATGAAGCCGACGCCCAGCGGAGCGGTGTACCGCTCGTAGGTGCGCCACGAGTCGTCCATGACGGCGTGCAGCGTCTCGCGCACCAGCGCCGGGTCGCCGACCGTCGACGCGGGGAAGGTGAGGTCGATCCACTCGTCGAGGACCGCGATCGGGTCGAGGCCGGGGTCCCAGGCGAGCCGGCCGTAGGCGTACAGGTTGGCCTGGGCGAGGGGGTGCCCGGTCCAGAACGGGTCGTCGCCGACGTTGGCCACGGCGGCCAGGCCGCCGCCGGTCGCCGGACCCGGCCCCGAGCCGGCGGCCACGTCGGCGACCGTCGGCCCGCCGGGCCCCCACGGCGCAAACGTCAGCACCTCGCTCCAGCAGGGCGCGAGATAGCACACGTGCTGCTGCTGGCCCGTGTACTCCTGGGTGACCTGGAACTCCACCGCCAGCCGGGTCGCCGGCATCGCGGCCAGCACCGGCGACACCGGCTCCCGGGGCTGGAAGTCGATCGGGCCGAACTTCGCCTGCACCACCACGTTGTCGCGGAACCGGCCGTCGAGCGGGGCGAAGTGGTCGTACGCGGCCCGCGCCCGGTCGGTCGAGCGGTCCCGCCAGTCCTGCCGGTGGTTGTAGACGAACGCCCGCCAGTGCACCACGCCCCCGAACGGCGCGAGGGCCTCCGCGAGCAGGTTCGCGCCGTCGGCGTGGTCGCGTCCGTACGTGAACGGGCCCGGCTGCCCCTCCGAGTCGGCCTTCACCACGTAGCCGCCGAAGTCGGGGATGCGCTCGTACACCTGGCGGGTCGCGGCGGCCCACCACGCGCGCACCGCCGGGTCGAGCGGGTCTGCGGTCGGCAGGCCGCCGAGGACGACGGGCGCGGCGAAGGTGACCGACAGGTGCACCCGCACGCCGTAGGGGCGCAGCGCGTCGGCCAGCTCGGCGACGTCGCCGAGGCGGCCGGTGAGCAGCCGCGCCTCGGTCGCGTGGACGTTGACGTTGTTCACCGAGATCGCGTTGACGCCGCAGGCGGCCAGCAGCCGCCCGTACGCGCGGACCCGGTCGAGGTCGCGGCGCGCCGCCCCGGCCCGCCAGAAGATCGACCCGCCCGCGTAGCCCCGCTCGACCTGCCCCATCACCGGGTGCACGTCGACGTTGTCCCAGTGGTCGAGCATGCGCCGCGCCATCGCCGGCGCGTGCCGCCGCGCCGGATGGTCCCCCTCGAACGCCGCCGCGCCGAGGCGCACCACGTGGAACAGCCCGTAGAGCAGGCCGGCCGGCGCGTCGGCCAGCACCACCGTGACGCCCTCGGCGCGGGCCAGCGCGAACCCCTCCGCGCCGAGCGGCCCGCCGGCGCCGGCCGCCCGGGCCAGCGCCGCCGCCGGCGCGGGCAGGGGCCCGGCGTCGCGCAGCGCGAGCACCAGGTCCACCTCCCGGTCCCCGGCGGTCCGGTCCGCCCGCCCGCCGTGCCCGGCGCAGGCCCGCTCGACCTCGTCGAAGACGGTGTCGACGAGCATCCCGTCGCCGCGCACGAGGACGCGACGCGAGCCGAGCGGGGCGAACGCCTCCGGCGGCAGCCAGGCGGCGTGCACGCCCCCGCCGTGGCCCGTCGTGTCGTGGCCGGCGGTGGCGGGGCCGGTCGTGGCGGGGGGCAGGCTCATGCGGTGAACTCCTTGCGGATCGTGTCGACCATCGGGGCGGCGACGCGCAGCAGCGAGAGGGCGCACACCGAGCCCGCCAGCGCGAGCACCGCCTCCGAGGTGACCGCCGTGACGGCGGCACCCGCCACCAGCACCAGAGCCGTGCCGATGCCCACCCCGGGGGCGCGGACCGCGAAGTGCAGGGCGAGGCGGGCCACGTCGCGGGCCCGGAACGCGAACAGGGAGGTGATCACCAGCGCGTTCGCCCCGACGAGGGCCGCCAGCGCGGCGACGCCGACCAGCGGCACCGCCCACCACCGGGGCACGCCCGCGACGTCCAGGTGGGCGAGGTTCACCGCGACGACGGTGAGCAACGCCAGCAGCGGCACCCAGATCCACAGGACCCCCGCCAGGTTGGCCCGGTAGCCGCGCCGGAACGCGGCGGCGGGCCGCAGGTCGGTCAGGTCGGGGCGCTGGTGGTGCAGCGCGTACAGCGCGGCCGACAGCGCCGGGCCCAGCGGCAGCGCGCAGGCGGCGTAGAGCGGGATGTTGCTCGCGTCGGATTCGAGCAGGACCAGCGGCACCAGGCCGGGCAGGCAGGCCAGCAGCAGGAGCAGTTCGACGACGAGCAGGGTGTAGACCCGCGCGGCGGACCGCGACAGCGGGCCCTCGCCGAACTGCCGGGAGGCGCGCGCGGCGTCGCCGCTCACGGGCGCTCGCCCCCGCCGGCCGGGTCGCCGTCGCGTCGCCCCCCGTCGGCTCGCCCGTCGCCGCCGTGGCCGGTCCCGTCGCGGCCGGGCAGGCCGAGCAGCCGGTCGGCGTCCCACCACGGCGGGGTCTCGTCGCGCACCGCGTCGATCTCCACCAGGGTCACCTCGTGCCGGGCGAGGGTGAGGTCGACCTCCACCCGGCCGCCCGTCACCGGCAGGCTGCGGTGGGCGCGGGCCGGCTCGGCGGCCTCCCGCAGCGCGTCGAGCTGGCGCGGCAGCGGGGACCGGGGCCGGCCCATCTCCGCCCAGGCCGCGTAGACGTTGCCGGCCTCCTCGCTCACCGACGAGCGCGCCAGGTACGCCGACGTCGCCCCGGGCGCGTCCAGTGGCACCGACAGCGCCAGGGTGTGCCGCTCCGGCACCGGCTCGCGGCCGGTGACGTCCACCGGTGCCCACGCCAGCACGGTGACCCGGCCGTCGGCGTCGCGGGTGACCAGGTGGTCCGCGCCGCGGGCGAGGACCTGGTCGCCCATCCGGGCCAGGAACGCGTACAGGTGGTAGGTGGGCTTCTTGAGCTGCCGGTGGGTGAGCAGGCCGAAGCCGCCGTGCAACAGCGCCGTCGGTATCCCCACCTCCTCGAACATGTCGCTGAACGTCCAGTACGAGAAGGAGTCGACCAGGTCGCCGCCGGCGGCCACCACGGGGGCGAGGTACGCGGCGTGGAACGCGGTGTCGTGGATCGGGTTGTCGGGCCGGTAGGAGGAGTTGAACTCGGTGATGTGCACGGGCAGCTCCGCCAGGGCGGTGCCGGCCAGCAGCCGGCGCGGCGCGGCGAACTGCTCCAGCAGGTGTTCCGCCGGGGCCAGGGTCTGGTGGGTGCCGAACGGCACGTGCTGCGCCGGGCCGGAGGTGTAGGCGTGCCGGCTGACGAAGTCGCACGGCACGTCCCGCGCGGCGACGAACTCGGCGAAGGGCACCAGCCACTCGTCGGAGCCGGGGGAGATGGCCGGGCCGCCGACCTGCAGGGACGCGTCGACCTCCTTCACGGCGTGCGCCGACACCTCGTACAGCCGGTGGTAGGCGTCGCGGTCCGCGTCCTGCCAGAAGGCCGTCAGGTTCGGCTCGTTCCACACCTCGATGGGCCAGCCGCGCACCTCGTCGAGACCGTACCGGTCGACCAGGTGCGCGACCGTGGCCCGGACCAGGTCCGCCCACTCGGTCCAGGACCGCGGCGGGGTGACGTTGCCCTGCCACCAGAACACCGTCTGGTCGCCGGAGGCCAGGCCCGAGGGCATGAAGCCCAGCTCCACGAAGGGCCGGATCCCCAGCTCCAGATATGCATCGACGACCTGGTCGACGTACGTGAACGAGTGCCGCACGCGCCGCGACCCCGCGTACTCGTAGGGGCGGTGCACGCCGACGCCGTCGCTGAGCAGGCCGTGCCCCCGGATGTGCCGGAAGCCGATGTCCCGCTGGACGAGCGCCAGCGAGTCCTGGTAGTCGCGCCGCAGCGCCAGCTCGAACCGGCCGGTGCCGACGCAGGCCCGCCAGGCGTCGGTCAGCCGGCCCGTGGGCCGGTCTGGAACGTGGATCCGCATCGTCGTCCTTGTCCTGCTCGTCGTGCCGGCCGGGCCCGCCGGTCCCGGCCGACCCCGGTGGTGGGGGCCGGCCGGGACCGGACGGTCAGCCGTTGTCCTTCTTGAACCGCTCGTACGCCTTGTTGACCACCTCGATGTACTGGTCGGCGTTCTTGGCCTTCAGCTCGCCGACGTAGGCGTCCCACTCGGTCAGCGGGCGCTGGCCCAGGATGAACTTGAGCGTGTTCTGGGTGACGTAGTCCTTCAGCGGCGTCTCCCACAGCGACACCTGCTCGCGCTCGGCGTCGGTGAGCGGGGCCGGCGGCGGCACCTCGATCGGCTTGCGCGTGTTCATCACCTTCTGGAACTCCAGCTCCTCCGGGGAGAAGAAGGACTGCATCAGGTCCAGCTTGCCGCCGTAGGCGAAGACCCCGTTGGCGAAGCCGAAGTCCTTCTGCAGGTGCTTGGTGCCCTTGGGGTTGAGCCCGATCATGTCGACGTCGGGGGCGGGCATCCGCTTGCCGGCGGCGTCCTTGACGAACGTGGTGCCCTCGATGCCCCACTTCGCGAACTCCTGGCCGGCGTCGGAGTAGTAGAGCCAGTCGATGAACTGCATCATCGCCACGAAGTTCTTGCTGTCCCGGGCCTTCTTGGAGATCATGACGCCGTTCTCCAGCCGGGAGGCGGGGTTGATCTCGCCGGCCGGGCCGACCGGCAACGGGATGTTGACCAGCTTCGCGCCGGGGATGGTCTTGGCCAGGTCCGGCCGGTAGTCGTTGACCAGGGTCTGGGCGTTGCTGGTGATGACGAACGACTTGCCGTTGGCGAGCTTCTGGCGGGCGGCCTCGTCGCTCTGGGTGAAGCTCTCCGGGTCGAGCAGCCCCTCGGTGACCAGCTTGTTGAGGTACTGGATCATCTGCTTGTACTGCTCGGTGGCCCCGGTGTAGACGAACTTGCCGGCGGCCGGGTCCCAGGTGCTGTGCTGGAAGGACCAGCCGGCCTGGGTGCCGAAGGAGCTGCCGGCGATCCGCAGCAGCGCGCCGCCGGGGGTGGGCTTGCTCCACCGGTCCGAGTACGGGTATGAGTCCGGGTACTTCGCCTTCATCGCCTTGAGCACCGTGTAGAACTCGTCCCACGTCTTCGGGACGGGCTGCTTGAGCTCGTCGAGGATGTCGGTGCGGACCGCCACCGTGTATTCCTGCCAGGGCTTCTCGTGCAGGCCCGGCAGCAGGTAGAACTTGCCGTCGGACTGGCGCAGGGTGTCGATCTCCGGCTTCAGCCCCCACTTGTCGATCTTCTCTTTGAAGTTCGGCATGAGGTCCAGGTAGTCGCTCACCGGCAGGATCGCCCCGGAAGAGACGAACTGGTTCTCCGCCGGGTGGTAGGTCTTCGGGATGATCAGCGGGGCGTCGCCGGCGCCGACGAGCAGGCTGCGCTTCTGCTCGTAGTCGCTCAGCGGCACGGCGACCGGTTCGAGCTTGACGTTGGTCCGCTTGGTCAGCTCCGACCAGAACAGCCACTCGTTCTTCAGCGGATAGTTCGGGTGGTTGTTGTAGAGGATGGAGAAGGAGAGCGGCTCCGTCGCCGTGAACTGGGTGCCGACGGCGTAGTCCGCCATGGCGCCGGCCCGGTTGCCGGACAGGTCCTTGGCGTCGCCGGCCTCCTCGGAGCAGGCGACGAGGGTGAGGGTGAGCAGGCTGGCCGCGGCTATGGCCGCGCGCCGCCACGTTCTGTGGAGCACGGCTCGTCCTTTCCGAACGGTGGTGGGGTGGTGGGGGAACCTTGCCGGGCTACCCCTTGACCGCGCCGAGCATCACGCCCGACACGAAGTAGCGCTGGATGAAGGGGTAGACCGCCAGGATGGGCAGGGTGGTGAGCACGATGGTCACCGCCTGCAGGGTCGCGGCGGCCTGGACTGCGTCGGACTCGGCGACCCCGCCGGCCGACTGGGCGCCGGTGGCCCCCGCGATGAGGTTGCGCAGGTAGACGGTCACCGGGAACATCTCCTGCTGGTCCAGGTAGAGGAACGCGGTGAACCACGAGTTCCAGAACGACACGGCGTAGAACAGCACCATCGTGGCGATGATGGCCTTGGACAGCGGCAGCACGATCCGCAGCAGCGTCCCGTACGTGTTCAGCCCGTCGACGGCGGCGGCCTCCTCCAGCTCCTCCGGCAGGCTCTCGAAGAACGCCTTCATCACCAGCAGGTTGAACACGTTGATGGCGTTGGGCACGACGACCGCCCAGATGGTGTTCTTCATGCCCAGGCTGGTGATCAGCACGTAGTTGGGGATCAGCCCGCCGGAGAAGAACATGGTGAACACGGCGATGCCGACCAGCGCCCCGCGCCCCTTGAGCCGCGGCTTCGACAGCACGTACGCGTAGCAGGTGGTCAGCACGATGGAGATGACCGTGGCGACCACCGTGTACACCACCGTGTTGCGGTAGTTGGTCCAGAACAGCGCGTCGGACATCACCAGCTTGTACGTCGTCAGGTTGAACCCGCGCGGGACGAGGTTGACCCGCCCGGCGATGATGTACGCCTCGTCGCTGAGCGAGCGGGCCACGATGTTGACGAACGGGTACAGCGTGACGATCACGACGCCGGTGAGGATGACGGCGTTGACCGCCTGGAAGACCCGGTAGCCCCGGGTCGGGCGGATCCCCTTCGGCCGGCGGGCCACCCGCCGGGTCTCGCCGGTCTCGGCGGCTTCCACGGTCACCACAGGCTCGTCCCCACCGTGCGCTTGGAGATGGCGTTCGCCGTCAGGACCAGGGTCAGCCCGATCACGGCCTCGAACAGGCCGATCGCGGCGGCGTAGCTGAAGTTGCTGGACTCGAAGCCCATCCGGTAGAGGTATGTGGAGATCACGTCGGCGGTCGGATAGGTCAGCGGGTTGTACAGCAGCAGGATCTTCTCGAACCCGACCGCCATGAACGTGCCGATGTTGAGGATCAGCAGCGTCACCATCGTGGGCCGGATGCCGGGCAGCGTCACGTGCCAGGTCTGCCGCCACCGGTTCGCCCCGTCGATGCGGGCCGCCTCGTAGAGGTTCTCGTCGATGGTGGTCAGCGCGGCGAGGTAGAGGATCGTGCCCCAGCCGACGGTCTGCCAGACCTCGGAGGAGACGTAGATCGTGCGGAACCACTCCGGCCGTTGCAGGAACGGCACGGCCTCGCCGCCGAGGCCGCGCACGATCTGGTTGACCGTCCCGTCCATCGACGTCAACTGCATGACCATGGCGGCCACGATCACGATGGACAGGAAGTGCGGCAGGTAGGACACCGACTGCACGAACCGCTTGAGCCGGCGGGCGCGGACCTCGTTGAGCAGCAGCGCCAGTACGATCGGCAGGGGGAAGCAGAACAGCAGGGTCAGCGTCCCGAGCACGAGGGTGTTGGTGAACACCTCCCAGAACGTCGGGTCGGCCAGGAACAGTCGTATGTAGCGCAGGCCCACCCAGGTCTCGCCGAACAGGCTGCCACCGGGGGAGAACCGCCGGAAGGCGATCACGTTGCCGGCCATCGGCAGGTAGCGGAAGACCAGGAAGAACACCAGCGGTGCCACGGCGAGCGAATAGAGCTGCCAGTCCTTGCGCAGCGCCTGCCGCCAGGTGCGGCGCCGCCCCCGGCGGCGCCGTGCGGGGCGGCCCGCCGGCCGGGCGGCGTCCCGCGCCGGGGGCACCGGCGGCGGGGTGAGGGTGTCGGGGGTGGTCATCGACGGCCTCCAGGACGGGGCGGAGGTGCCTAGGCGGACTGCGGGACGGCGGCGGGGGCGACCCGTGCGGTCGACACCAGCCGACGCTGGTGGCCGACGGTGCGTTCGGCGCCGACGAGGCGCAGCGGGAGGGTGGCGGCGAACTCGCCGCTGGACCGGCCGAGCCGCAGCTCCACGTCGCCCGGCTCGACGACGCGCCGGCCGTGCACGCCGGTGAAGGACGTGACGTCGGCGGGCACTCCGAACGTCACCCGCGCGCTCTCGCCCGGCGCGAGCGGGACGCGGGCGTAGCCGACCAGGCGGACCACCGGCCGGGTGGTCTGCGCGACCGGGTCGTGCAGGTAGAGCTGGACGACCTCGGTGCCGGCCCGGTCGCCGGTGTTGCGGATCGTCACGTCGACCTCGACCTCGCCGTCGACCGCCCAGTCGAGGCGGTCGCCGCCGGTGGCGACGGCGGGGGCCTCGTCGACCCCGCGTACGCCCGCGTCGTCCCACTCGAACGTCGTGTAGCTCAGCCCGTGGCCGAACGGGAACGCCGGGGTGGGGTCGACCGACGACACCTCCGACCGGCGGCCCAGCGCCGGGTTGAGGTAGGTCGACGGCAGGGCGCCGGCGTCCCGGGGAACGCCGACGGGCAGCCGCCCGGACGGGTTCACCGCGCCGGTGAGCACCTCGGCGAGGGCCTGCCCGCCGCGCTGGCCGGGGAAGAACGCCTGCACCACGGCCGCGGCGGAGTCGACCTCGGGCCCGAGCGCGTACGGCCGCCCGGCCAGCAGCACCAGCACCACGGGCGTGCCGGTGGCGAGCACCGCCCGGACCAGGTCGGGCTGGACCCCGGGCAGCCGCAGGTCGGTGGCGTCGCAGCCCTCGCCGGACGTGCCGCGGCCGAACATGCCGGAACGGTCGCCGACGGCGAGCACGCACACGTCGGCCTCGGCGGCCGCCGCGACGGCCGCGGCGAAGCCGGAGGTGTCGTCGCCGGTGACCGCGCACCCGGGGGCGTGGGTGAGCCCCGGCAGCAGGCGGCCGAGGGCCTCGCGCAGGGAGGACAGCTCCACGCCGAGCCCGTGCTCGGGGTGGCGCACCCCCACGTGGGAGGGGAACGTGTAGCAGCCGAGCATCGCCATCGGGTCGTCGGCGACCGGGCCGACGAGGGCGACGCGGCGGCCGGCGTCCAGGGGCAGCAGCCCGCCGTCGTTGCGCAGCAGGACCACGGACTCGCGGGCCAGGCGCAGGGCCACCTCCTGCGCGGCGGGGTCGTCGAGGCGCAGCCCGTCGACGCCGTCGGGCAGCGGCTGCCAGCCCTGGTCGAGCAGGCCCAGCTCGGCCTTCTGCGCCAGCACCCGGCGCAGCGCGCGGTCGATCAGCGCCTCGTCGACCTCGCCGGCGCGGACCGCCTCGACCAGCGGGGGACCGAACGCGTCGACGGTGGGCAGCTCCACGTCGATCCCGGCGCGCAGGGCGAGCCGGGCCGCCTCGACGCCGTCGGCGGCGACCGCGTGCAGCGTCTGGAGGAAGCGCACCGCGAAGTAGTCGGCGACCACGGTGCCGGTGAAGCCCCACTCGTCGCGCAGCAGCCGGGTCAGCAGTCCCTCGTCGGCGGCCACGGGCAGGCCGTCGATCTCGGCGTAGGAGTGCATCACCGACCGGGCGCCGCCGAGGCGCAGCGCCATCTCGAACGGCGGCAGGATGACGTCGGCCAGCTCCCGGCGGCCCATCGACACCGGGGCCAGGTTGCGTCCGCCGCGCGAGGCCGAGTAGCCCGCGAAGTGCTTGAGGGTGGCGACGATGCCGGCGGCCTCCAGGCCCCGCACGTACGCCGCGCCGGTCGTCCCGACGAGGTACGGGTCCTCGCCGATGGTCTCCTCGGTGCGGCCCCACCGGTAGTCGCGGGTCACGTCGAGCACCGGTGCCAGGCCCTGGTGGACCCCGGCCGCCCGCATGGACCGGCCGATCTGGCCGGCCATCTGCTCGACCAGCTCGGGGTCGAAGGACGCGCCCCAGCTCAGCGGCGTCGGGTAGACCGTCGCGCGCCAGGCGGCGAAGCCGGTGAGGCACTCCTCGTGCACCTGCGCCGGGATGCCGAACCGGCTCGCCGCCGCGATCTCGGCCTGGGACGCGGCCAGCGAGCGCGCGCCGGCCACGGGGTCGACCGGCGCGGTGCCGAACGGCCGGGTCAGCTGCCCCAGCCCGTGCCGGATGACGTCGCTCCACCGCAGCTCGCCGTCGACCATGTCGGCCTGGTGCGGCGCGACCCCCTCGCCGGAGGCGTCGGCGCCGACCCACACCCCGACGAGCTGGGCGACCTTCTCCTGAAGCGACATCAGCGGCAGCAGGGCGTCGGCGCGCTCGGTCGGACTCAGCCGCGGGTCGCGCCACCGCGCGGCGTCCGGGGACGCCTCCGCGTCGTGGACGGGCAGCTGACTGTTCATGCCACACCCCTTCAGCCGGGCCCGGGAGGCTCCCCGGCGGCCCGCGACGACTGGCGACGGCGAGCCCGGCCCGAAATTTTCGGAAATCCCCGCGTGACCTATTTCGGGCAACTTAAGGGCCTTAAATGGGCATGTCAAGGCTCGTCCCGCCCGAAGCGGATCGACGGTGGTCATCGTACCCGGGCATCGCGCGTGTTACAGTCCTCGAAAATTTCGGAGAGGTTCCATGCCCCACTTCGACCTGCCCCTCGACCAGCTCCGGCAGTACGCCCCCACCGTGGCCGAGCCCGCCGACTTCGACGCGTTCTGGCGGGCCACCCTCGCGGCGGCGGCCGAGCACCCCGTGCTCGTCGACGTCCGGCCCGAGCCGACCCACCTGCGACTCGTCGATACCTGGGACGTCACGTTCGCCGGCTACGGCGGTGACCCGGTGCGGGCCTGGTACACCCGTCCGGCCGGGGCGGACGGGCCGCTGCCCGTCGTCGTGGAGTACGTCGGCTACGGGCGCGGCCGGGGCCTCCCGCACGAGCGCCTCACCTGGCCGGTGGCCGGCTACGCGCACCTGCTGATGGACGCCCGGGGCCAGTCCGGCCACCACGCGGCCGGCGACACCCCCGACCCCCGCGCCGGCGCCCCGGGCGGCCCCTGGCCGGTGACCTGGGGCATCCTCGCGCCCGAGGACTACTACTACCGGCGGCTGATCACCGACGCCGTGCGGGCCGTGCAGGCGGCCCGTGCGCTGCCGGGCGTCGACCCCGGCCGGGTCGTGGCCGCCGGCAACAGCCAGGGCGGGGGGATCGCCCTCGCGGTGGCGGGCCTCGTCGACGACCTGGCGGCCCTGATCACCACCGCGCCCTTCCTGTGCCACGTCCAGCGGGCCATCGAGATCACCGACGCCGAGCCGTACGGCGAGATCGCCCGCTACCTCGCCGCCGACCGGACGGCCGAGGACGCGGTGCGGCGCACCCTGTCCTACGTCGACGGCGTCACCTTCGCCCGCCGGGCGGTCGCGCCCGCGCACTTCGGCGTCGGCCTGCGCGACACCGTGTGCCCGCCGAGCACCGTGTTCGCCGCCCACAACCAGTACGGCGCCGCCAACGGCCGGCCGGAGCCGCCGCGGCGGGCGATGCACGTCTACCCGTTCAACGGCCACGAGGGAGGGGAGGCGGTGCAGGTCCGCCGGCAGCTCGCGTGGCTCGCCGGGGTGCTCGCCGCGCCGGGCGACGTCGCCGGCCCCGCCACCGACACGACGGAGGAGAGCGCGTGAGGATCGTCGACGCCCGGGTCATCGTCACCTGCCCGGGCCGCAACTTCGTCACCCTGAAGATCATCACCGACGAGGGCGTCACCGGGGTCGGCGACGCCACCCTCAACGGCCGCGAGCTGGCCGTCGAGGCGTACCTGCGCGAGCACGTCGTGCCGCTGCTGATCGGGCGCGACCCGGCCCGGATCGAGGACACCTGGCAGTACCTCTACCAGGGGGCGTACTGGCGGCGCGGCCCGGTCACCATGAGCGCCGTCGCGGCGGTGGACACCGCGCTGTGGGACATCTTGGGCAAGGTCGCCGGCCTGCCGGTCTACCAGCTGCTCGGCGGCCGGTCCCGCGAGGGCGTCACCGTCTACGGCCACGCCAACGGCGAGACCGTGGACGAGGTGCTGGCCGAGGTGGCCCGCTTCGTCGACCTCGGCTACCGGGCGGTGCGGGTGCAGTGCGGCGTGCCGGGCCTGGCCAAGACGTACGGCGTGAGCGCCGACAAGATGTTCTACGAGCCGGCCGACGCGGCGCTGCCCACCGAGACGGTCTGGTCGACGGCCCGCTACCTGGCCCACACCCCTGGCGTGTTCGCCCGGGTCCGCGAGGAGTTCGGCCCGACGCTGCGGCTGCTGCACGACGTGCACCACCGGCTCACCCCCATCGAGGCGGCCCGGCTCGGCCGCAGCCTGGAGCCGTACGCGCTGACCTGGCTGGAGGACCCGGTCCCCGCCGAGTTCCAGGAGGGCTTCCGGCTCATCCGGCAGCACACCACCACGCCGATCGCCACCGGCGAGGTGTTCAACTCCGTCTGGGACGCCACCACGCTCATCCGCGAGCAGCTCATCGACTACGTCCGCACGACCGTGGTCCGGGCCGGCGGCATCACCCACCTGCGGCGCATCTTCGACTACGCCGCGCTGCACCACGTGCGCAGCGGCTCCCACGGCGCCACCGACCTGTCGCCGGTCTGCCTGGCCGCCGCGCTGCACCTGGACCTCGCGATCCCGAACTTCGGCCTGCAGGAGTACATGCGGCACACCGAGGAGACCGATGCGGTGTTCCCGCACGGCTACCACTTCGCCGACGGCTACCTGCACCCCGCCGAGACGCCGGGGCTCGGGGTGGACATCGACGAGGAGGCCGCCGCCCGCTACCCCTACTCGCCGGCGTACCTGCCGGTCAACCGGCTGGAGGACGGCACCCTGCACCCCTGGTGACCCAAGGGCGCGCGAGGCCCGGCCGGGGCGCGGTGTCGGGGGGATCTTGTACCGTCCGGGCCCGTGAGCGCCCAACAGACGTACAGGTACCTCGGATCCTCCGCCCTGAGCCGGTCCGGCCTCGCCCTGTCCACCAGCGGCGGGCCCGCCCCGAACCCCCGCTTCTTCAGCGGCTTCCTCACCACGCCGCAGGCCGCCGCCGTCGGGCTGCTCGCGGTCGCCGAGGTCGCCCGCACCCGCTACTTCCGGCCGGTGAGCCCGGCCAGCCTCGACCCGGTGGTCACCGGCAGCCGCGACCGGCTGCGCTTCGAATCGTTCTCCGGCTGCTGCGGCGTCTACGCCCGCCTGGACGCCCTGCCCGAAGGGCTCGACGGCGACGTGCTGGAGCACGGCACCACCAACGTGGACGTCAACAACCCGCTGCGCGAGGCGCTGTCGCGCGTCGGCGGCCTCGACCCGCTGCGCCTGTCCGTCGGCCCCGACGACCTCACCGTGGAGACGATGGACGGCGCGGTCGTGGAGAAGAAGGTGCCCCTGCCGCAGCGGTGGCTGCGCGGCTTCGCCGAGGTGCAGGTGCTCGCCGCCGGGTTCGAGCCGCGCGCGCAGCTCCCGGCGGCCGAGGCGGCGACGTTCCTGCGCCGGCTGCCGACCGCCGGGGACCGGTCGGTGCTCTGGGCCGTGCCCGCCGGGCGGAGCCTGCGGCTGACCTCCCGGCCCGTGGCCGGCGCGGTCTGCCTGGCCGGCGCGGGCCGGCTCGCCGCCCTGCGCGGCCTGCTGCGCCACGCGCGCACCCTGACCGTCTACGGTCCGACCGTCGCGCCTGGCGCCGGGGCGCTGCCCAGCACCTGGGAGCTGGACACCGGGGCGCTGCGGCTGTCGCTGACCCTGTCGCCGGAGCCCTACCGGGGCTTCTCCGGCGAGGGCGCCGCGCTGGCCGCCCTGGCCGGCGACGACGTCGCCGACGACGCCGAGCTGGTCTCGGCGCTGTTGGCCTGGGACCCGACGATCGACGTGGACGCCCTGGCGACCTCCGCCGGCCTCGACGCCGCCCGGGTGCGGGGCGCCCTCGCCCAGCTCGGCACCGCCGGACGGGTCGGCTACGACGTCGCCGAGGCGGCGTACTTCCACCGCGTCATGCCCTACGACGCGGGCCGGGCCGAGCGCGACAACCCCCGCCTGGTGGGCGCGCGGGCGCTGGTCGAGTCCGGCGCCGTCGACCCCGACGACGCCGGGGCCACCGTCCGCAGCGCAGACCAGGTCTACCGGGTGCGGCGGCTCGCCGACGACGCGTACACCTGCACCTGCCCCTGGTGGGCCAAGCACCGCGGCCAGCGCGGGCCGTGCAAGCACGCGCTGGCCACCCGGATGGCCGGCTCCGTCGCGCGGGAGGCGGTGTGAAGTCCACGGTCCGGCGTCGGTGGGAGCTGGCGGCCGGCGGCAGCAGCGACCTGTTCGACCTCGTCGACGCCGGGTCGGCCGACCTCGTCGCCGCCGCCCTGACCGGGCTGCCCGAGCAGCGCCGCCGCGCCGTCGGCGGCGAGCTCACCGAGTGGTTCAAGACGCGCCGGTCCACCTTCTGGGGCAGCGGCAGGGGCACCGCCCTGGCCGTCGCCGTGGTCGGCTGCCTGCCCACCGCCGCCCAGGCCGCCGCGATCCTCACCCGCCGCACCGTCACCGTCGACGGCGACCGGGCGGCCCGGCTCGTCCGCGTCGTCGCCGCCGAGCGGGGCATCGACTGGCTGCCCGAGCTGGCCCGCCGGCTGGCCGACAAGCTGGCCCGCGACGCCTGGATCGGGCACTGGCGGTTCGTCGCCGCGCTGCTGCCCGCCGACGCCGCGCCGCCGACGGGGGAGCGCTTCGTCGAGCTGTGGGTGCAGTCGTTGGCCAGCCCCGACCGCCGCCGCGGCGCGCCCGTGCCGTTGCTCGACCGGCTACGGAACGACCCGCTGCTGGCCGCGCTGCTGCCCCGGCTGTTCGAGATCGACGGCATCGGCGCGCCCATGATGTTCGACGAGGTCCACACCGACTGGGAGAGCCGGCACCGCCACGTCCTGCCCACCGCGCTCGCGCGGCTCGCCGCCGACGGGGTCGTCGACCGGGCGGCCCTGCTCGACGGTGCTGTCGGCCGGCTGCTGCGCGGCGACCGCCCGGCCGCGCTGCGCGCGTTCACCGTCCTGCTGCACGAGCTTGCGCCCAGCGCGCAGGAGGTCGCGGCCCGCGCCACCGGCTACCTGCGCCTGCTCGCCGACGCCCCGGCCCCGGTCGCCGTCATGGCGCAGAAGGCCCTGCGCGCCCTGCCCGACCCGGAGCCGGAGGCCGTGCTCGCGGCCTCCCGCGAGGTCCTGCTGCGCCCCGACAAGGCGCTGGTGCGCGGCCAGCTCGCCTGGCTCGACCGGCTCGCCCGCCGGCACCCGGACCGGGTGGCCCAGATCGCCGAGGTGATCGCGGTCGCCGCCGGACACCCCGCCGTCGACGTGCGCGACCGGGCGGCGGCCCTGACGGCCCGGCACGGCCCCGCCCCGGCGGTCGCCGGTCCCGTCCCGGCCGGCGGCGACACCGCGCCGGCGGTCGCCGTCGCGCGCGGCGACGACCTGCCCCACCCCGGCCCGCCCGCGCCCGCCCCGGCCCCGATCACCGACCTCGACGAACTCACCGAGGAGGTCGCCGCGCTCGTCGGCACCGAACACCGCGGCGAGCCCTTCGACCGGATCCTCGACGGGCTGGTCCGTCTCGCCCCGACCGACGGCCCGCGGCTGCGCGCCGCGCTCGACCCGGTCCTCGCCCGCCGGCACTGGGCCTGGGCCGCCGAGCACCAATGGGACCCGTGCTGCCTGTGCGGCCTCGTCAGCGACCTGCTGGAGACCGCCGGCGAGCCCCGCCCGGCCGTCCCGCAGCGCGGTCGGTGGGCCGCGCTGCTCGCCGCCGTGCGACGCACCGGCCCGCAGGGGCCGCCGCGCGAGCTGGTCGTCACCGATCCCCGGGTGCCCGCGCCGCACGCGCTGCTGCGCGCCCGTCTCGCCGAGGTCGGCCACCACCTCGGCGAGCCCGGCCACGCCGGCCTGCTCGCCGCCCCCACCTCGGCCAACGGCGCGCTCGACCCGCTGGCCCTGCTGGAGCGGCTCACGGCGCTCGGCGAGCGCCAGCCCTGGCGGTGGGACCTCACCCAGGCGCTGCTGCGGCTGCCCCCCGGCGTCGACGACACCCTCGCCGGCAAGGCGGAGGCGCTGCGCACCCCGGCCGGCGACCGGCTCGCCGCCTGGCTGCGCGCCGGCGGGCTGCCCGACCCGGTCGCCCGGGTCGTCCCGCTCGCCCGCCGCCCCCGCAAGGTCGGCTACGACTGGCAGCACGACCAGCTCCCGCCCCGGCGGATCGCGGTCGAGCTGCGCCCGCCGGCCGGCTACCCCGACCCGTACGGGCTGCTGACCGTCGACCCGCCGCCGATGGAGACGGACCACGCCACCTGGGCGCGGATGTGGCCGTCGGTGCTGCCGCACCACCTCGGCGTCGTCGCCGCGTACGTGCTGCCGCAGGTGACCGCCGCCGCGGACCTGGACCGGCGCGACGGCGCGCTGGTGCTGCCCCTGCTCGCCGAGTGCGGCGGTGCCGGCGGGCCCGCCGTCGACGTGGCCCTGGCCTACGGGCTCGGCGCGCGCCACGGCGCCGACCGGGTCGCCGCGCTCGACGCCCTGCTCGGCCTGGCCGCCACCGGCCGGCTCGACGCCGCCGGGGTGGGCGCGCGGCTCGGCGACCTGGTCGCGGGCAACCTGGTGAAGCTGACCCGCGCCGTCGAGCCGCTGCGCGACGCGGCCGGGGCGGGCGCGCCACTGAGCGTGTGGCGGCTGACGGCCGCGGCGCTGCCCCCGCTGCTCGCCGCGGCGACCCCGCCCCGGGGCCTGCCCGACCTGCTGACCCTGGCCGCCGAGACGGCCACGGCCACCGGGGCGCGCGTCGAGGTGCCGGGGCTGGCCGAGGTGGCCGGCCGGGGCGGGACGAGCCGGGTGGTGACCGAGGCGCGCCGCCTGCACCGGGCGCTCACCGCCGGCTGACCGGCGGCCCCGGGCCGGCTGCCGCGCCGGCCCGGCGCGGCCGGTCGCCGGGCGCGGCGGGGGCGGTTCGCCCCGGCGGCCGTGCCGGGCCGGGCCCCGGGGCGGTCAGCCGGTGGCGGGCGCGGCCAGCGGGACGCTGTCGCGCAGCGCCCAGTCGCGGCTGATGTCGGCGGCGGTGCGCAGCAGGCGCGGCAGGTGGTCGTCGACCAGGGTCTCCACGCTGGTGTCGGCCGCGTGCACGGTCACGTTCAGCGCGGCGACGATGCGACCGTCGCCGTTGCGCACGCCGGTGGCCACGGAGCGGATGCCGGGGGCGAGGTCCTGGTCGGCGAGCGCCCAGCCCTTGGCCCGCACGTCGCGCAGCGCCCGGTCCAGCTCGGCGCGGTCCGGCTGCCACCGGGAGACGACCCCGGAGCGGCTCGGCTCGGCCAGCGCCCGGTCGAGGCCGGCGGGGTCGAGCGCGGCGAGCAGGACCTTGCCCATCGACGTGGCGGGGGCGGGGAAGCGGGTGCCGATGGTCACCGCCAGGGTGACGATCTTCGGTACGGCGACCCGCGCGACGTAGACGATGTCGCCGCCGTCGAGCTGGGCCATCGAGGTGGACTCGCCGGTCTGCCCGACGAGCCGCTGCATGTGCGGCCGGGCGACGTCCCACATGGTCAGCGAGTTGATGTAGGACATGCCGAGCTCCAGCACCCGGGGGGTGAGCGCGTACCCCCGGTCGGCGACCCGGACGTAGCCGAGCTCCTCCAGGGTGAGCAGGATGCGGCGGACGGTGGGCCGGGCCAGGCCGGTGACGCCCGCGACCTCGCTGAGCGTCATCACCGCCTGGCCCGGCCGGAAGCAGCGCAGCACGTCGAGCCCGCGGGCCAGGGCCTCGATGAAGTCCGGTCCCGCCTCGCGTGCCATCGGGCTCCCTCCGTCCGTGCTCGACCGGCCGCCCGGAGCGCCCGGGCGGCAGGCTAATGCTTCCACTGGGCCGAGCCGGCGTCCCACTCGGTGTACGTGTACGGGTTGTCGAGCACCGCCGTGGCCGGGATGTCGGGGTTCATGCCCCTGCGCCAGGCCTCCTCGCCCATGGCGTCCATCAGGTACGACACCGTCGCCTCGACCCCGCGCCGCGCGGCGGCCAGGTCCACCCCGACCAGCCGGTGCTCGTGCTTGACCACCCGGCCGTCGACCAGCACGGTGTGCACGTCGCCGCGCTGCGCCTGGAAGGCCACGTGCCCGTACGGGTTGAGCAGCGGGAACATCACCGGCGAGGCGTCGTTCCTGAGCAGCACCACGTCGGCCTTGCGGCCGGCCTGGAGGCTGCCCACCTGCGAGTCCATGCCGAGGGCGCGGCTGCCGCCCCGGGTGGCCCAGTCGACGACGTGCTCGGCGCGCAGGTGGGCGTGGGTGACGGTCTCCTGGCGGGCGTGCGCGTCGAGGTGCTCCCGGGCGCGGTCCGCGCCGAGGGTGGCGCGCATGGCCGAGAAGAGGTCGCCGCTCCACCAGACGCTGGTGTCCATCGACAGCGAGACGCCGATGTCGTGCCGGCGCAGCGCCCAGGTGGGCGGGTAGCCCTGGCCGGCGCTCTGCTCGCTCTCGGTGGACACCGACACGGAGCCGCCGGTGGCGGCGATGCGGTGGTACGAGTCGGGGTTGAGCGTGGCGGCGTGCACGTAGACCGTGGACGGGGTCATGAAGCCGTGCTCGTGCATGAGCCGGATGCCGTCGTCGTTGGTGGCGCCCCAGACCCCGGCGTGGGTGGTCACCGGCACGTCCAGTTCCCGGGCGACCTCGAAGGCGGCCTTCTCGGGGAACGACGGGTCGCCGGTGACGTCGAAGGCGAGCTGGAAGCCGAGGCGGCCCCCGTCGATGCGGCGGCGGTGGAAGTCGCGGAACTCGGGGCTGGTGGCCCACTCCCAGGGGCCCTGCTGGATGTTGCCGTAGGCGAGGACGAACCGGCCGGGCACGGATTCGAGGGCGTCGGCCGCCGCGTCGGCGTGCTCGACGGTGCGCAGGCCGTGCGACCAGTCGACGGTGGTGGTCACCCCGGCGTCGATCGCCTCCAGGGCGGCGAGCACGTTGCCGGCGTGCACGTCCTCGGGGCGGAACAGCCGGCCGTGGTCGAGGTAGTACCAGACGAAGTACTGGGTGAGGGTCCAGTCGGCGCCGTAGCCGCGCATGGCCGTCTGCCACATGTGCCGGTGCGTGTCGATCATGCCGGGCATGAGGATCCCGCCGGTGGCGTCGATCTCGACCGCGTCGGCGGGCGCGTCGAGGCCGACGCCGACGGCCGCGATGCGGTCGCCGACGACGAGGACGTCGGCGTCCGGCAGCACCGTGTGCCGGTCGTCCATGGTCAGCACCAGCCCGTTGCGGAACACCACCGGCCGGCCGTCCGCCACCGGGTCGCCTGCGCTCATCGCGGCCACCACCCCTTCCCGGGTCGGGGCCCGCCGGGCTTGCGGACGGATGTCCGTCCAGCGGTCGGCGGGCCGATTGGCGCAAGTGTGTTCCGGGCCACCGGGCATGTCAAGAACGTGTTTCGGTACCGGTCATAATAGTTCTTAACGTGTATCTCGGTCAGACCTCGCCTCCAGGGTGTTGCCAGCGTGCGACCGTTGACAGCGGCCCGGCCGCCGGCAAGACTGGCGGCACGGCGGACGGTTGTCCGCATGGCGGTCGAGGAGGGTGGTCGGGTCATGGGGGAGCAACGCTCGGGGCCACTGGACGGGCTCCTCGTCGCGGACTTCTCGCGGATCCTCGCTGGGCCGTACGCGACGATGCTCCTGGCCGATCTCGGCGCACAGGTGATCAAGGTGGAGGGCCCGGCCGGCGACGACACCCGCACCTGGATGCCGCCGGTGCGCGACGAGGTCTCGACCTACTACCTGGGCATCAACCGCAACAAGCGCTCGATCGCCCTGGACCTGAAGGACCCCGCCGACCTCGACGTCGCCCGGCGGCTCGCCGCCCGCGCCGACGTCATGATCGAGAACTTCCGGCCCGGCGGCCTGACCCGCTTCGGCCTGGACTACGCCACCGTCGCCGCCGGCAACTCCCGCGTCGTCTACGCCTCCATCAGCGGCTTCGGCACCGGCGCGGGCGCCAACTATCCCGGCTACGACCTGATGGTCCAGGCGATCTCCGGCCTGATGAGCCTCACCGGCGACCCCGACGGCCCGCCCTACCGGGCCGGGATCTCCGTGTTCGACGTGATGGCCGGCCTGCACGCCAGCATCGGCATCCTCGCCGCCCTGCACCACCGCGACCGCACCGGCACCGGCCAGCACGTCGAGGTCAACCTGCTCTCCTCGGCCCTGTCCGGCCTGGTCAACCACAGCAGCGGGTACGTCGCCGGCGGCACCGTGCCGTTCCGGATGGGCAACGCCCACCCCAGCCTGTTCCCCTACGAGCCGCTGCCCACCGCCGACGGCGAGCTCATCGTCATCGCCGGCAACGACGGGCAGTTCCGCAAGCTGTGCCAGGTGCTCGACCTGCCCGACCTGCCCGACGACCCCCGCTTCGGCCGCAACCAGGACCGCACCGCCCACCGCGAGGCCCTGCGCCCGATCCTCGTCGAGCGGCTGGCCCGGCGCACCAAGGACGAGTGGTTCCGCGACCTGCTCGCCGCCGGGGTGCCCTGCGCCCCGATCAACACCATCGACGGCGGGGTCGCCCTGGCCGAGGAGCTCGGCCTCGACCCCGTGGTCACCGTCGGCGACGTGCCCGGCGTCCGCAACCCGATCACCTTCTCCGACACCCCGGCCCGGTACGAGCTGCCGCCGCCGGGTCTCGACGAGCACGGCGAGGAGATCCGCGCATGGCTGACGAGCTGAGCTTCCCCACCTCCCTCGGCACCTCCGACCCGACCACGATCCGGCTGCTCGGCCACGACCTCGCCGCCGACCTGATGGGCTCGGTCGGCTTCGGCGAGCTGGCCTACTGGCTGGTCGCCGGCCGCCGCCCCACCCCGGGCGAGGTGCGCGTCTTCGAGGCCGTGCTGGTGGCGCTCGCCGACCACGGCTTCACCCCGACCGCGATCGCCGCCCGGCTGACGTACCTCAGCGCCCCCGAGTCCCTCCAGGGCGCGCTCGCCGCCGGCCTGCTCGGCGGCGGCTCCCGCTTCCTCGGCGTCACCGAGGACTGCGGGCGGTTCCTCGCCGACACCATCGCCGCCGCCGGGGACGCCGCGGCCACCGCCGCCGAGACCGGCGACTGGGACGCCATCGCCCTCGACGCGGTGCGCCGCGCCCGCGCCGACAGGCGCCTCGTCCCCGGGCTCGGCCACCCGGTGCACAAGGAGCGGGACCCGCGTACGCCGGTGCTGATCCGCATCGCCGACGAGGAGGGCCTGCGCGGGCCGCACCTGCGCCTGTTCGAGGCCATCGGCAGGGTCCACCCCCAGGTGCTGGGGCGTACCCTGCCGCTCAACGGGGCCGGCGTGTGCGGCGCGGCGTTGGCCGACCTGGGCCTGCCCGTCGAGCTGCTGCGCGGCTTCGCCCTGCTCGCCCGCGCCGCCGGGCTGCTCGGCCACCTCGCCGAGGAGCGCCGCAACCCGATCGGCATGGACGTCTACCTCGCCGTCGACCGCAACGCCGTCTACCAACCACCCGAGAGCTGACCGTCAAGGAGCCGCCATGGCCACCGTCGTCGCGGTGATCGCCTCCACCCACCACCCGTTCTACTACCGGGCCAGCACCGCCACCGGCGCGGACCGTCCCCCCTTCGCCGACGAGTGGGTCAGCAAGATCCTCGCCTTCCGGGAGACCCTGACCAGGGCGAAGCCGGACGTGCTGGTGATGGTCGGCTCCGACCACTTCCACCAGCTCTGGCTCGACAACATGCCGCAGTTCCTCGTCGGCAAGGCGCCGTTCTACGACGCGAACTGGTACAACGAGGAACGCGAGTTCGGGCTGCCGCGGATGCTGCTCACCGGCCAGGAGGACCTGTCCGGGCACATCCTGCGCGCCGGCCTGGACGCCGGCTTCGACCTGGCGTTCAGCAACGAGCTGCGCATCGACCACAGCATCACCTGCCCGATCGTCACGCTGCGCCCCGAGGCCGACCTGCCGATCGTGCCGATCTACACCAACATCTTCGCCCCGCCGCTGCCGCAGCCGAAGCGCTTCGTCCAGCTCGGCCAGGCCATCCGCGAGATCGTCGAGTCGTGGCCGTCGCACCTGCGGGTGGCGATCATCGGCACCGGCCACCTGTCGCTGGAGCTCGGCGGGCCCCGCCAGTTCGGCCCGCACGGCCCCGACCCCGAGTTCGACCGCCGGGCCGTGGAGTGGATCGCCAACGGCGACCTCGACGGCTGCCTGTCGGAGGTGACCCTGGACAGCCTGCACGCCCCCGGCAACGCCACCCACGGCTTCATGGACTTCATGCTCATGATGGGCGTCGCGGGCGCGGGCGCGAAGGCCGACCACGTCGACACCCTCGACCTGTTCCACACCATGGAGGCCTACTTCACCTGGTACCCGAACGGAGCGCCGGCATGAGCAAATACCTGCTGGACAAGTTCCTCTACACCGTCGACCGGGACCCGGAGCTGGTGGAGCGCTACCGGGCCGACCCGCAGGGGCTGGTGCGGTGGTGGGAGGCCGAGCGGGCCAACACCGTGCTCAACTGCCACACCGCCGAGGCCAGCACCTGGCTGCGGTTCACCCCGGCCGAGCGGGCCGCCCTGATCGCCCACGACCACGTCGCGCTGTTCCAGCTGGGCGCCCACCCGTTCCTCACCCTGACGCTGTTCATCGCCATGTTCGAGCGGGACAACACCGAGCCGCTGGAGTACCAGAAGGCGTACGCCGCCCGGTTGGCCCACTTCGACCTGCCGTACCCGGACATCGCGACCTGACCGGGCGGGCGCGGCGGCGGGAAAGCACCATGTGCGCGCTCACACCGGCCGGCTTCGCCAATCTGTGTACGTCGATCAGTGGCGCGTCGTGGCGGTGGCCCGGCCGGGCCACCGCCACGACGCCGGCTCAGCTCAGCAGGAACGTCGTCCGGTCCCCGGCCGCCGGCCCGACGATCAGCCGGCCCCGGTCGTGCCGCAGGTACGCGGTGGCGTCGCCAGCGAGCTGGAGGGAGATCCCGCCACCGTCGCGGGGGACCCGGCGGAAGCTCGCCGAGGTCGCCTCGGGGCTGCCGGCCGCCACCGGGACGATCTGGACGGTCCCGTCGACGACCCGGACGTACCGGTCGGGGAAGTTGACCGACCGCAGCGACTCGGTGCCCGCGCCGGCCAGCCCCGGCACGAACCGGAACTGGGTGTCGGCCAGCTCGCGCACGGCCTTGTCGACCCGCAGCACGTACTCCCAGTGCCGCACGTACGCGGTGCGGGCGTCGGCGGGGGACAGGCGCACGATCGGGCCGCCCTCGCCCACGGGCACCCCGAACAGCGGCGAGCCGTCGCCGTGCCAGTACAGCCGCTGCACCCGGGTGTGCCGGTTGGGGTCGTAGAGCGGGTCGCCGGTGATGTCGCGGTAGTCGCGGGCATGGTAGACGAGCACGTCGGTCACCCCGTCCTCGGCGACGGTGAACGAGTTGTGCCCCGGGCCGTACCGCCGGGTCTGCTCCCAGGTGGCGAAGACCGGGTCGGGGGTCTTCACCCACGACCGGTTGTCCAGCAGGTTCGCGCCCGCGTCGGCGGTCAGCAGGCCCATGCATTGACATCCTCTCCGTCCTGAAGGACGGAGGTTCCCTCCACGCTGCGTGTGGAACGCGCGGCGTCTGGGTGGGTTACCGCTTCGCCGCGCGGTGCCGGGACGAGCCCTGGTCTTACCCGCGCTCCACGGTCGTTTGAGTTGTCCGCCTGTCCGGCGGCCAACACGTTGATGGCGGCGTTGACGTCCCGGTCGTGGGTTGCTCCGCAGGGGCAGTCCCACGACCGGACGTTCAGCGTCATCTTCTCGGTGGTCCGGCCGCACTGCGAGCACATGCGGGTGGAGGGGAAGAACCGGTCGACCCGGGCGAACGTTCGTCCGTACCGGGCGGCCTTGTACTCCAGCATGCCGGTGAAGGCGGCCCATCCGGCGTCGTGGACGGACTTGGCGAGCCGGGTCCGGCCGAGACCGGCAACGCACAGGTCCTCGACGTACACCGCTTGGTTGTCGCGGATGATCGCCGTGGACAGCTTGTGTTGCCAGTCCCGCCGGGTGTCGGCCACCCGCGCGTGAGCGCGAGCGACCTTCACGACGGCCTTCTCGCGGTTGGCCGAGCCCTTCTGCTTGCGCGACAGCGCCTGCTGCCGCCGCTTGAGCTTGCGCGCCGCGCGGCGCAGGAACTTCGGCGCGGCCACCTTCGTGCCGTCCGACAGGACAGCGAAGTGGGTCAGCCCGAGGTCGATACCCACCTTGGACTCGACCGGCGGCAACGTCTCGTCCTCGGCCGTGGTCACGACGAACGAGGCGAAGTACCGGCCGGCGGCGTCCTTGATGACGGTCACGCTGGACGCCTCCGGCGGCAGCGTCCGGGACCAGCGCACCTCCACGTCCCCGATCTTCGGCAGGCGCAGACGGCCGTTGTCGAGGACCTTGAACCTGGCGTTCCTTGTGAACCGGATCGCCTGCCGGTTGTCCTTGCGCGACCGGAACCTCGGCGGGGCGACCATGCGGCCCTTACGCCTGCCCGACAACGAGTTGAAGAAGTTGCGGTATGCGGTGTTCAGGTCCGCCAACGCTTGTTGCAACACCACCGCCGACACCTCGCCCAGCCAGGCCCGCTGCGGCGTCAGCTTCGCCTCGGTGATCACACGGCGCGACAACTCCCCGTCAGGCACGTACGCAAGCCCCGCCTCCCGTGCCTGCTGGCGCAGGCGCAGCCCGTCGTTGAACACCACCCGCGCACACCCGAACGCCTTCGACAGCTCCGTCTGCTGGCCGGCCGTCGGGTAAACGCGGAAGTTGTACCGGAGCTGCACGACCACGAATGTATCTTATTGGCTTATGGCCGATCCCGAAGGCATCCGCACTGGCAGGCACTGCGCTTTCGTCATGCACATCCACTTGGTCTTCGTAACGAGGTTCCGGCACAAGGTGTTCGGCGACCGCACCTGTGGGACTGTACAAATAGCGGCTGATCGACCGATCAAAGGGATGTCTCGTAACTCGGTGATGGCGTTGCCGGTCAACGGTGTCGGTGTCATCCGAGCAGGATGATGTTGTGGAGGTGGGCGATGCCGGAAGCGGTGTCGGTCAATGTGCTGGCGGCGCGTCGGTAGTCCCGGAGGATCTTGAAGGTCTTCATGCGGGCCAGGGCGTGTTCGACCTGCGCCCGGATCGTGCGGTGGTGCTTGTTCAGGTCCTTCTTCCAGTCGGGTAGTTCGGTGCCGTCGGTGGGTTTGCGGTACGGGATGATCACCTCGGGGTTGCCGCGGTAGGCGCCGTCGGCCATGACGGGCCGTCCGGCCAGTTTCTGGTCGATGCCGGAGGTGCGGTAGGCGATGGTGTCGTTACGGTTGCCCGGCTGCGGGTCACCCAACGCGACGACCAGGCGGGTGTGGGCGTCGATGGCGACCTGCAGGTTCGTCGAGTAGCGGTAGTTCTTGCTCGGGGCGGCCAGCCGGTGGTCCCGGGTCGGGACCAGGGTGCCGTCGACGATGGCGATCTGTTCGATCCGGCGTCGGCGGACCGGGGCCAGGGCGAGCAGGGGGCCGAGGGTGTCGATGACCCGGTGGGCGGCGGAGTGCGACACCCCGAACAGCGGGCCGATCTGCCGCATGGTCAGGTTCGTGCGCCAGTAGGCGGCGACCAGCAGCACCCGGTCGGCG
The DNA here is from genome assembly GCF_000876225.1 of Micromonospora haikouensis. Lineage (NCBI taxonomy): Bacteria > Bacillati > Actinomycetota > Actinomycetes > Micromonosporales > Micromonosporaceae > Micromonospora > Micromonospora haikouensis. Next base: position 3,936,720 of record NZ_JXSX01000001.1, read on the forward strand.
AGGTCGAGGGACCACTGCCGGCCCGGCCGCCCGTCGGCGATGGCGTCCCCGCCACGTTCGGCGACCAGCCTGACCAGCCTGCGGAACTGGGCGGGCTGCAGCCCGGTGAACGGGAAGATCCACTCCGGGCGAGCCGCCGTGATCACCTGCACCAGAACATGATCCACCATGGACCCACCGCCGAGTTACGAGACATCCCTAAGGGAGAGACGCCAGATGACGACCGAGACCACCGTGGGAGAGCCGGCCGCCGGGCCGGTGGGTGCGGTCACGGATGAGCAGTTGATCGCGATGCTGGTCGATCGGGCTCGTGGTGACGGGTTGAAGCTGACCGGTGAGGGCGGGCTGTTGCAGCAGTTGACCAAGCGGGTCCTCGAGTCCGCCCTCGAGGGAGAGATCACCGACCATGTCGGCTACGACAAGCACGACCCGGCCGGTCGGGGCAGCGGGAACACCCGCAACGGCAGCCGGACCAAGACGGTGCTCACCGACGTCGGCCCGGTCGAGGTCCGGGTTCCACGCGATGCGGCCGGGACGTTCGAGCCGCAGATCGTGCGCAAGCGCCAGCGGCGCCTGACCGGGGTCGACGACATGGTGCTGTCGCTGTCGGCCAAGGGCCTCACTCATGGGGAGATCGCCGCGCACCTGGCCGAGGTGTACGGCGCCGAGGTGTCGAAGTAGACGATCTCCACCATCACCGACAAGGTCATGGACGGGATGGCGGAGTGGCAGAACCGGCCCCTCGACAGGGTGTATCCGGTCGTGTTCATCGACGCCATCAACGTGAAGATCCGCGATGGTCAGGTCGCTAACCGGCCGATCTACGTCGTTATGGCGGTCACGGTCGACGGGCATCGCGACATCCTCGGGATCTGGGCTGGTGACGGCGGTGAGGGCGCGAAGCACTGGCTGCATGTGCTCACCGAGCTGAAGAACCGCGGCGTCGCCGACGTGTTGATGCTGGTCTGTGACGGGCTCAAGGGCCTGCCGGACGCTGTCGCGACGGTGTGGCCGCGCACGATCGTGCAGACGTGTGTGGTGCATCTGTTGCGCAACTCGTTCCGTTACGCGGCTCGCCAGGACTGGGACAAGATCGCGAAAGCGCTCAAGCCGGTCTACACCGCGGCGACCGAGGACGCCGCGACCGAACGGTTCCTCGAGTTCGCCGAGACCTGGGGACGCAAGTACCCGGCGATCGTGAAGCTGTGGGAGAACGCCTGGGCCGAGTTCGTGCCCTTCCTCGCCTTCGACGTGGAGATCCGCAAGGTCATCTGCTCCACCAACGCGATCGAGAGCGTGAACGCTCGCATCCGCAAGGCCGTCCGCGCCCGCGGTCACTTCCCGAACGAGGCCGCAGCACTCAAGTGCGTCTACATGGCGTTGATGAGCCTCGACCCCACCGGCACCGGACGCCGGCGGTGGACCATGCGCTGGAAGGCACCCTTGAACGCCTTCCAGATCGCCTTCGAGGGCCGGCTCACCCCGGCCAACAACTGACCACCTCAACAACCAAGATCAGCCGTTAACTTGACAGACCCCCGCACACGGTAGCCCAGGCCGTAGGACTGGTTGTAGCCCCAGAAGTTGGCGTTGGTGGCGCGGGTCTCGACCGGGCCGACGGTGTCCTTCCACTGGTAGGAGCGGGCCCGGGGCCAGTTCGAGGCGGCGTCGTAGCCGGACATGCTGCCGGTGTTGACCAGGCAGCCGCCGGGGAAGCGGACGAAGCCGGGCTTCAGCGCCGCGATCTTCTCGGCGAGGTCGCGGCGCAGGCCGTTCGGGCGCGTGCGGAAGGTGTCGCGGGGGAACAGCGAGACCATGTCCAGCCGCAGGACGCCGGTGCCGCCCGCGCGCACGGACAGCCGGCCCGCGTCGGTGGTGCGGGTCGCCTTCAGCGTCCCGGTGTACTTCGTCCAGCCGTCGCCGCGCACGGCACGCCTCAGGGGCGCGGCGAGCGGCTGGCCTGCGGCGTCGTGCAGGGTGACGGTCAGGGGGGTCCCGGCGGCGGCGTCGGTGCGGGCCCAGACCGAGAAGTCGTACGCACCGCCGGCGCGCAACGCGATCCCGTTGTTGAAGCCGGCGTTCGTCACGCCGTACCGGCCGTCGCCGGTGCTGGCGAGGTCGAGGCGCAGGTAGGTGCGGTTGCGCTCGTGCAGCCGGGCGGCGTCGTCCGCCGTGGACGCGGTGCCCGCGCCGCCGGCGTCGGCGGTGGGCGTCCAGCCGGTCAGCGGCGTGTAGGACCGGTTGTCGGCCGGGCCGAACTCGAAGGAACGGTTGCGGACCAGTTCGGCGTAGAGCCCGCCGTCGGCGGCGAAGTTGATGTCCTCGAAGAACACCCCGTACATGGAGTCGCTGATCGGGGTGCCGGCGGCGGCCGGGTCGACGGTGATGGTGTATTCGGGCTCGGGGGCCGGCGTCCTGGCCAGGCCGGGCGCGGCGGTGGCGACGGTGGTGGCCACCAGCGCGGCCGCCGCGAGGCCGAGCAGTGGGTGTGGTCGGAACATGTGTGCCTCCTGGACATCGGCACCGCCCCGGCGTGCCGTGGTCGGGGCCCGACGCGCCGCGCCCCGGTCGGACCGCCCTGCATGTGAGCGCTAACACGGGCGAGTATTGCCGGCGGATGAAAACCGGTCAATAGCCGGGTTACGAGGAATCGCCCGCGGCGTCCGGTCGCCCGGAGCGGGCCGCCCCCGGTGGTGTCCTCCCGCGGCGCCTCCGGTGACCGCGATCACGAAAGTGGTGCGCCGCGTGAAAGCGGCGTCAAGAAACGGCCCCTCGCCGTCATGGTCGCGTTATGACCCCTGGCCGGGCGCCGCCGAGGGGGGTTGTGTTTGCCCGGCGCGACCGGAAGGCGGTCGCGACAACCGTGTCCGGTAGGAGGAAACGACCGTGTCCGACCTGGGGTACGTGCTGGTGACGGTGGCGCTGTTCGCGGCGCTCGCCCTCGTGGTGAGGGGCGTGGAGAAGCTGTGAGCGCCGTCAACGCCGTCGGCCTGGTGCTGGCGATCGGCCTAGGCGTGTTCCTGGTGGTCGCCCTGCTGTTCCCGGAGCGGTTCTGATGACCACGACGACAGCAGGCGTGCTGTTCGCGCTCTCGCTCGTGGCGGCCCTGGCCGCCGCCTACAAACCGTTCGGCGACCACCTGTACCGCGTGGTGGCGGGCACCCGGCACGCCCGCGTCGAGCGGGTCGTGTACCGCCTGGTCGGGGTCGACCCGGCCGCCGGGCAGACCTGGGGCGTGTACGCCCGCGCGGTGCTGGCCTTCTCCGCGGTGTCGATCCTGTTCCTGTACGCGTTCCAGCGCGTGCAGAACCACCTGTGGCTGTCCCTGGGCTTCGCCCCGGTGGTGCCGCACGGGGCGTGGAACACCGCCGTGTCGTTCGTGACCAACACGAACTGGCAGTGGTACTCGGGCGAGTCGACCATGGGCCACCTGGTGCAGATGGCCGGGCTGGCGGTGCAGAACTTCGTCTCCGCCGCCGTCGGCATCGCCGTCGCGGTCGCCCTGGTCCGCGGGTTCGCCCGGGGCCGCACGGGTGAGCTGGGCAACTTCTGGGTCGACCTGACCCGGATCGTGCTGCGGGTCCTGCTGCCCGTGGCGGTGCTCGGGGCGCTCGTGCTGATGCTCGGCGGCGTGGTGCAGAACCTGTCCGCCGGCACCGACGTCACCACGCTCACCGGCGGGACCCAGACGATCACCGGCGGGCCCGTGGCCAGCCAGGAAGTGATCAAGGAGTTGGGCACCAACGGCGGCGGCTTCTACAACGCCAACAGCGCCCATCCGTTCGAGAACCCGACGGCCTGGACGAACTGGCTGGAGATCTTCCTCATCCTGGTGATCCCGTTCAGCCTGCCCCGGGTGTTCGGCCGGATGGTCGGCCAGAACCGGCAGGGGTACGCCATCGCCGCGGTCATGGCGATCCTGGCGGTGGCGAGCGTCGCCCTGACCAACGTCTTCGAACTCGCCGGCCACGGCACGGTGCCGCAGGCGGTCGGGGCGGCGCTGGAGGGCAAGGAGGTGCGCTTCGGGGTCTCGGGCTCGGCGACCTTCGCCGCGGCGACGACGCTCACCTCCACCGGCGCGGTGAACTCGTTCCACGACTCGTACACGGCCCTGGGCGGGATGATGCCGCTGGTCAACATGATGCTCGGCGAGGTGGCGCCCGGCGGGGTCGGCGCCGGCCTCTACGGCATGCTGGTCCTCGCGGTGATCACCGTCTTCGTGGCCGGCCTGATGGTCGGCCGGACCCCGGAGTACGTGGGCAAGAAGATCGGCGCCCGGGAGATCAAGCTCGCGTCGCTGTACTTCCTGGTCACCCCGGCGCTGGTGCTGGCCGGGACGGCGGCGGCCTTCGCCACCGGCAACGACTCGACGGCCATGAACACCGGCCCGCACGGCCTGTCCGAGGTGCTGTACGCGTTCACCTCGGCGAGCAACAACAACGGCTCCGCGTTCGCCGGCATCACGGTCGGCACCCCGTGGTGGAACACCGCCCTGGGCCTGTGCATGCTGCTGGGCCGGTTCCTGCCGGTCATCTTCGTGCTCGCCCTGGCCGGCTCCCTGGCCCGCCAGGCGCCCACCCCCGCCACCGGGGGCACCCTGCCGACCCACCGGCCGCTGTTCGTCGGGATGGTCGTCGGCGTCACGGTGCTCCTGGTGGCGCTGACCTTCCTGCCCGCGCTCGCGCTCGGCCCCCTCGCAGAGGGGCTGTGACCACCATGAGAGAGAAGGACATGACCACGTCCACGCCGGCACCGCACGGCACCGCCGACGCGTCGGCCGCCGGCACGCCCGCCATCCGGGGCAACCCGGCCGGCGGCGGCCTGCTCGACCCGGGGCAGCTCCTGGCCGCCCTGCCGGACGCGCTGCGCAAGCTCGACCCGCGCACCCTGTGGCGCAACCCGGTGATGCTGATCGTGGAGATCGGCGCGGCCTTCACCACCGTTCTCGCCGTGACCGACCCCTCGGTCTTCGCCTGGGCCATCACCGGCTGGCTCTGGCTCACCGTCGTCTTCGCCAACCTCGCCGAGGCCGTCGCCGAGGGGCGCGGCAAGGCCCAGGCCGCCACCCTGCGCCGGGCCAAGCAGGAGACCATCGCCACCCGGCTGGTCGGCTGGTCTGCGGGCGCGCCCGCCAACGCCTACCGGGACGAGGCGGTGCCCGCCGCCGAGCTGCGGCAGGGCGACGTCGTGCTCGTCTGCGCCGGCGGCATCATCCCCGGTGACGGCGACGTCGTCGAGGGCATCGCCAGCGTCGACGAGTCGGCCATCACCGGCGAGTCCGCCCCCGTCATCCGGGAGTCGGGCGGCGACCGCAGCGCCGTCACCGGCGGCACGAGGGTGCTCTCCGACCGGATCGTCGTGCGGATCACCCAGCGGCCGGGGGAGAGCTTCGTCGACCGGATGATCGCCCTGGTCGAGGGCGCGAACCGGCAGAAGACGCCGAACGAGATCGCGCTCAACATCCTGCTCGCCGCGCTCACCGTCATCTTCCTGCTGGCCGTGGTCACGCTCCAGCCCCTCGCCATCTTCTCGAAGGGCTACCAGGGCGCGGCGCCGGACACCGGCGCGATCACCGACGCCGGCGTCAGCGGCGTGGTTCTGGTGTCGCTGCTGGTCTGCCTCATTCCCACCACCATCGGCGCGTTGCTCTCGGCGATCGGCATCGCCGGAATGGACCGCCTGGTGCAGCGCAACGTGCTGGCCATGAGCGGCCGGGCCGTCGAGGCCGCCGGTGACGTGAACACCCTGCTGCTGGACAAGACCGGCACCATCACCCTCGGCAACCGGCAGGCGGCCGAGTTCCGGCCCGTCGACGGGGTCACCGCCGCCGAGCTGGCCGACGCGGCCCAACTGTCCAGCCTCGCCGACGAGACCCCCGAGGGCCGATCCGTGGTCGTCCTCGCCAAGAACGACTTCGGGCTGCGGGAGCGGGAACCGGGCCTCGTGCCGCACGCCACGTTCGTGCCGTTCACCGCCCAGACCCGGATGAGCGGCGTCGACCTCACCCCGGACGGCGACGCCACCGGCCCCACCCGGCGGGTCCGCAAGGGCGCGGCGGCAGCCGTGACGAAGTGGGTCCGTGAGCACGGCGGCCACCCCACCGAGCAGGTCGGCCAGGTGGTCGACGAGATCAGCGGGCTCGGTGGCACCCCGCTCGTGGTGGCCGAGCACGTCCGGGGCGAACCGGCGCGGGCGCTCGGCGTGATCCACCTCAAGGACGTGGTCAAGTCGGGCATGCGGGCGCGCTTCGACGAGATGCGCCGGATGGGCATCCGTACCGTCATGATCACGGGCGACAATCCGCGCACCGCGCGGGCGATCGCCGAGGAGGCCGGGGTGGACGACTTCCTCGCCGAGGCCACGCCGGAGGACAAGCTCGACCTGATCAAGCGCGAGCAGGAGGGCGGCCGGCTGGTCGCGATGACCGGTGACGGCACCAACGACGCCCCGGCGCTGGCCCAGGCCGACGTCGGGGTGGCCATGAACACCGGCACGTCGGCGGCGAAGGAGGCCGGCAACATGGTCGACCTCGACTCCGACCCGACCAAGCTCATCGAGATCGTCGAGATCGGCAAGCAGCTCCTCATCACCCGGGGCGCCCTGACGACCTTCTCCATCGCCAACGACGTCGCGAAGTACTTCGCGATCATCCCGGCCATGTTCGCCGGCATCTACCCGGGCCTGGACACGCTGAACGTCATGCGGCTGGCCAGCCCGGAGTCCGCGATCCTCGCGGCCGTCGTCTTCAACGCGATCGTCATCGTCGCGCTCATCCCGCTGGCCCTGCGGGGCGTGCGGTACCGGCCGGCGGCGGCGGCGACGCTGCTGCGCCGCAACCTGCTGGTCTACGGCCTCGGCGGCATCGTCGTGCCGTTCGTCGGCATCAAGCTCATCGACCTGCTCGTCCAGTTCGTCCCGGGGATCTCGTGATGCGCCCACCCACCTGGCTCGCCCAACACCTGGCCGCCCTGCGCGCCCTGCTCGTGCTCACCGCCCTGCTCGGCCTCGCGTACCCGCTCGCCCTGGTCGCCGCCGGCCGGCTGCCCGGCCTCGACGCCCGCGCCGACGGATCGCTCGTCACCGCCGGCGGCCGGACCGTCGGCAGCGCGTTCATCGGCCAGGCGTTCACCGACGCCGACGGCAACCCCGTCCCGCGCTACTTCCAGTCCCGCCCCTCGGCGGCCGGCGACGGCTACGATCCCACCGCCACGGCGGCGAGCAACCTCGGCCCGGAGAGCGTCGTCGACGCCCGCACCGCCGACCCCGCCGGATCGGCGCCGAGCCTGCTCACCCAGGTCTGCGCCCGCAGCCGGGCCGTCGGCGCGCTCAACGGGGTGGACGGGCGGCGGCCGTACTGCACCGCCGACGGGGTCGGCGCCGTCCTCGGCGTGTTCCACCGCGACGGGTTCACCGGCCCGGTCACCCGCGTCGTCAGCGTCAACCAGACCGCCCCCGCCACCCCGTTCGTGGCTACCTGGCAGGGCGTCGCGGTGGAGCTGGCGCGGCCCGGCGAGGACTACGTCGCGGCCGGGGCGGTGATCGTCCCGGTGCGCGGCGACGCCCCGGCCGACCCGGCTGTGCCCGCCGACGCGGTGACCGCCAGCGGCAGCGGCCTCGACCCGCACATCAGCCCCGCGTACGCCGAACTCCAGGTCGCCCGCGTGGCCCGCGAGCGCGGCGCGGACCCGGCGGCGGTGCGGCGGCTGGTCGCCGCGCACACCACCGGGCGGGCGCTGGGCTTCCTGGGCGAGTCCGGCGTTAACGTGCTGGAGCTGAACCTCGCCCTCGACCGGCGGTTCCCCGCTCGTTGAACCCTCGCCGGGGCGGACCACCGCTGGCCCGCCCCGGCCCGGCCCGCCGATGCCCGCCCGGACGACGTCGACCCACGAAAGGAGGAACCACCGTGCCCACCGGAGAGCTGCGCGTCTACCTCGGGGCTGCGCCCGGCGTCGGCAAGACGTACGCGATGCTCGAAGAGGCCCAGCGGCGGGCCGCGCGCGGCACCGACGTGGTGATCGGGCTGGTCGAGACGCACGGCCGCCCGCACACCGCCGCCATGGTCGGCGACCTCGAACAGGTGCCCCGGCGCGTCCTCACCCACCGGGGCGTGCAGCTCACCGAGCTGGACCTCGACGGCGTGCTGGCCCGCCGCCCCGAGGTCGTCGTCGTCGACGAGCTGGCCCACACCAACGTGCCCGGCTCCCGCCACGACAAGCGCTGGCAGGACGTGCGGGAACTGCTCGACGCCGGCATCACCGTGCTGACCACCGTCAACGTCCAGCACCTCGAGTCGCTCAACGACGTCGTCGCCCGGATCACCGGCGCCACCCAGCGCGAGACCGTCCCCGACGCCGTGGTCCGCGCCGCCGAGCAGGTCGAACTCGTCGACATGACCCCGGAGGCGCTGCGCCGGAGGATGGCCCACGGCAACATCTACGGTCCCGACCGGATCGACGCCGCCCTCGGCAACTACTTCCGGGTCGGCAACCTGACCGCGCTGCGCGAGCTGGCCCTGCTCTGGCTCGCCGACACCGTCGACGACCAGCTCGGCGCGTACCGCGCCCAGCAGGGCATCTCCGACACCTGGGAGGCCCGCGAACGCGTCGTCGTCGCGCTGACCGGCGGGCCGGAGGGGGACACGCTGATCCGCCGCGCCGCCCGGATCGCCGCCCGGGGCCGGGGCGCGGACCTGCTGGCCGTGCACGTCGCCCGCAGCGACGGCCTGGCCGGCGCCGACCCCGCCCGGCTGGCCCGCCAGCGGGTCCTCGTCGAAGGCCTCGGTGGTACCTACCACCAGGTGCTCGGCGCGGACGTCCCGGCCGCGCTGCTCGACTTCGCCCGGGGTGTCAACGCCACCCAGCTCGTGCTCGGCGCGAGCCGGCGGGGCCGCTTCGCCCAGCTGTTCTCCCGGGGGGTCGGCGTCACCACCACCGCCCTGTCCGGGCCGATCGACGTGCACCTGGTCACCCACCCCGAGGCCGGGCGCGGCCGGCGGGCCGCCACCACACCGGCCGCCCTGTCGCGGCGGCGCAGGCTGCTCGGCTTCGCCCTCGCGGCGCTCGGCATGCCGGCGCTCACCCTGGCGCTGCGCACCCTGCCGGACCTCACCCTCACCAACGACATCCTGTTGTTCCTCGCCGGGGTCGTGGGGGTGGCCCTCGTCGGGGGCCTCTGGCCGGCGCTGGTCGCCGCCCTCGGCGGATCGCTGCTGCTCAACTGGTTCTTCACCCCGCCGTACCGCACGCTGACCATCGCCGAGGCCGACAACCTGCTGGCGCTGGGCGTCTTCGTCGGCGTCGCCGTCGCCGTGAGCTGGGTCGTCGACGTCGCCGCCCGGCGTACCCGGGAGGCCGCCCGGGCCTCCGCCGACGCGCAGACCCTCGCCACCGTGGCCGGCGGCGTGCTGCGCGGCGAGCGCCCGCTGCCGGCCCTGCTGGACCGGCTGCGGGAGACGTTCGCGCTGCGCGCGGTCAGCGTCCTGGAGCTGGTCGACGAGGCGCGGGGCCGCCCCGACCGGGCCCGCGACCGGGCCGCCTGGCGGGTGGTGGCCAGCGTCGGGGACGCCCCGGCCGGCAGCCCCGACGCCGGGGAGACGGCCGTGCCCGTCGACGACACGCTCACCGTCGTGCTGTCCGGCCGGCGGCTGGAGGCCGCCGACCGGCGCGTCGTCGAGGCGTTCGCCGCCCAGGCCGCCGTCGCGCTGCGGCAGGAACGCCTCGCCGTTCAGGCCGCCGCCGCCGGGCCCCTCGCGGCGGCCGACCGGATGCGCACCGCGCTGCTCGCCGCCGTCAGCCACGACCTGCGTACGCCCCTGGCGTCGGCGAAGGCGGCGGTGAGCAGCCTGCGCAGCCCCGACGTCGAATTCGACGCCGACGACCGCGAGGAGCTGCTCGCCACCGCCGACGAGTCCCTCGACCAGCTGGGTCGGCTGGTGGCGAACCTGCTGGACATGAGCCGGTTGCAGGCCGGAGCGCTCGGCGTCACCGCCACCGCGATCGGGCTGGAGGACGTGGTGCCCCGGGCGCTGGACGAGCTCGGCCCGGCCGCCGCCGACGTCGGCACCGACCTCCCCGCGGACCTGCCCGCCGCGCTGGCCGACCCCGGGCTGCTGGAACGCGTGCTGGTCAACGTCGTCGCCAACGCCCTGCGGCACAGCCCGCCCGGTCGGCCGCCCACCGTCGCCGCCAGCGCCCACGCCGGCCAGGTCGAGCTGCGGGTGGTCGACACCGGCCCCGGCATCCCGGCCGACCAGTGGGAGCACGTCTTCCTGCCGTTCCAGCGCCTCGGCGACCGGGACAACCAGACCGGGGTGGGCCTCGGTCTCGCCCTGTCCCGCGGCCTCGTCGAGGCCATGGGTGGCACCATCACCCCCGAGACCACCCCCGGCGGAGGGCTGACCATGGTGCTGCGCCTGCCCGCCGCCGGTCCACCGGGCCACCCCGGTCCGCCGGAGGCGGAGGATCGGCACGGGCCGCAAGCGCAGCGGGAGCCGGAGGGGCCGCAGGAATGAGCCGCATCCTCGTCGTCGACGACGAACCCCAGATCCTGCGCGCCCTGCGCATCAACCTGCGCGCCCGCGGCTACGACGTGCGGGTCGCCGAGACCGGCACGGCCGCGTTGAAGGCCGCCGCCGCCCACCCGCCGGACCTGGTGGTGCTCGACCTCGGGCTGCCCGACCTCGACGGCGTGGAGGTGATCCGGGGCCTGCGCGGGTGGACGAGCGTGCCGATCATCGTGCTGTCGGGCCGGGCCGGCAGCGAGGACAAGGTCGCCGCCCTCGACGCGGGCGCCGACGACTACGTCACCAAACCCTTCGGCGTCGACGAACTGCTCGCCCGCATCCGCGCCGTCACCCGCCGTCTCGCCGCGCCGTCGGCGGACGGCGCGACCCCGGCCCCCCGGGTGGGGCGGCACACGGTGGACCTGGTCGACCGCACCGTCACCCGCGACGACGGCGCGCCGGTGCGGCTCACCCCCACCCAGTGGGCCGTGCTCGACAAGCTGCTGCGCCACCCCGGCAAGCTGGTCAGCCAGCGCCAGCTGCTGCACGACGTGTGGGGCCCGGAATACCAGAACGAGACCAACTACCTGCGCCAGTACATGGCCCAACTGCGGCGCAAGCTGGAGGACGACCCGGCCCGCCCCCGGCACCTGATCACCGAGCCGGGCATGGGCTACCGCTACCGCCCCTGATCCGCGGCCCCGCCGCCACAGGTCATCCCCGAACCGCGGCATGGCGGCGTCGCGTTCCCCCGGGGCAGGCCGGCGACCGGCGGCTACGGCGCGTCGACGACCTCCCGCCCCAGGGGCCAGAACGCGGCGGGGACGAGCTTGAAGTTGGCGATCCCGAACGGGATGCCGATGATCGTGACGCAGAGGGCGACGCCGGCGACGATGTGGGACAGGGCCAGCCACCAGCCGGCCAGCACCACCCACAGCACGTTGGCCAGCCCGGAGCCGACGCCCGCGCCCGGCTTGGGCACCACCGTCCGGCCGAAGGGCCACAGCGAGTAGCTGGCCAGGCGCAGCGACGCGACGCCGAACGGGATCGTGACGACCAGCACGAAGCAGATCAGCGCCGCGATCCCGTATCCGACGGCCAGCACGATCCCGCCACCGAAGACGAGCCACAACACGTTCAGCAGAAAGCGAATCACCCTTCGAGCATGACCGACGCCCGCCACCGGCCGGTCGGGCGTCGCCCTCAGCGCCCGGCGCGGGACACGCGGCGCGGGGGCCGGCCGAGCAGCGCGTCGAGGCGCGCGCCGAGCTGGTCCGGGTCGCGCAGCGGCCGGGCGAAGGGCAGCCGTACGTCGTGCGGACGCGCGGCGGACCCGGCGGGGGACTGCACCCGCAGGACGATGCCGGCGCGGTCCAGCCGCAGCAGGCGCACGCGGGCGTCCTCCCGCCGCAGCCGCGCGGGGACGAGCCCGGTGAGCTGTTCCACGGTGGGGGTGTCGGCGTCGAGGCGGCGCAGCAGCTCCGCCTCGGCCGGGGCGAGCGGGTCGGGCCGGGCCGTGGCGAACGCGTCCGGGTCGACGGGGGCGGTCCCGCCGGTGTCGGTGATCCCGGCTGTGGCGAGGTGCAGCACCGCGACGAGGTCGGGCCGTCGGCCGCGCAGCCCCTCGACGGTCAGCCAGCCGGTGAGGGTCGCCCGGCCGCGTACCCGGTCGGGCATCGGGATCGGGGCGAGGTCCGTCACGTGGACGACGACGGGCACGTCCCCCTCCCGCGCCAGCTCGTGGGCCGCGCCGGAGTCGGCCGGCACCTCGACGCGGAGCCGGCCGTCGGGGCCGACGCGGTGCCGGCCGGTGAGCTCGGCCCGGTGCGTCGGGGTCAGCAGCGTCACCGAGTCGGCGGCCATGAGCAGGGTACGCAGCCGCTCTGCCGGTGTGCCGGCGGCCACCGCGACGGCGACCGGGGGGATGTTGCCCGACATCTGCACCTCCTATTAGGTTAGCCTTACCTTACCTGAGAGGCAGATGATGAATCAGTCCCGCCCCAAGGCCAAGCGGTCGCGTCGACTCGGCATCGCCCTGACCCCCAAGTGCGTGCGGTACGTCGAGCGCCGCCCGTTCCCGCCCGGAGACCACGGCCGGGCCCGGACCAAGGACAGCGACTACAAGGTCCGGCTGCTGGAGAAGCAGCGTCTCAAGGCGCAGTACGACCTGCGGGAGGGGCAGCTGCGGCGCGCGTTCGACCGGGCGGCGCGCCGGCCGGGCAAGACCGGTGAGGAGCTCGTGGTCGACCTGGAGACCCGGCTCGACGCCCTCGTGCTGCGCGCGGGGTTCGCCCGCACCATCTACCAGGCGCGGCAGCTCGTCACCCACCAGCACCTGACCGTCAACGGCCGGCGGGCGGACCGCCCGTCGGCGCGGTTGCGCCCCGGCGACGAGATCGCGGTGGCCGCACGAAGCCGGGGCAAGACGCCGTTCCTGCTCGCCGCCGCAGGAGCGCACGCCCCGCACCGGCCCGTGCCGTACCTCGACGTCGACCTGGCGGGGCTCGCCGCCCGGCTCACCCGGCTGCCCCGGCGGGCCGAGGTGCCGGTGATCTGCGACGAGCAGCTCGTCGTCGAGCACTACTCCCGCTGACCGGGGCGTGCCGGCCCGCCGGTGGGTTGGTCAGCCGGTGAGCTCCAGGTGCCGGTCGATCATCGCGTTGACCTGGTCCGGCACCTCGAGCTGCACGAAGTGGCCCGAGCCGGCGGCCTGGCCGATGTTCGCCTGCGGGGCCAGCCGGGCGAGCCGGGCGTAGTCGGCGAACGGCGCGTTGCTGCCGACCAGGAGCAGCGGGCGGTCCCACCGGGTCAGGGCCGCCTCGTCGCCGCCGGAGCCGACGTACGCGGCCAGGGCGGCGATCGGCGCGTACGCGACCTCGGTGGAGGGGCGCGCCATGGCCGAGACCACCCACTCCACCAGCCGGGGGTCGGACTGCGGCAGGAAGTACGACCGGACGATCGACTCCCGGGCCGCGCCGGAGGTGTCGTCGCGCAGCGACCGGGCGACCTCCTCGATCGCGGCGGCGGCGCCCGGCGGCCCGGCCACCGCGGAGTCGAGCATGACCAGGCCGGCGAAGCGGTCCCGGTCACCGGCGGCGGCGGCGAGCGACCAGACCCCGCCCAGGCTGTGCCCGATCACGACGACCCGCCGCAGGTCGAGCTCGGCGACCAGGGCCCGGAGCCGGGCGGCGAGCTGCTCCACGCCGTAGCCCTCGGGCGGTGGCGGGCTCTGCCCGTGCCCCGGCATGTCGACCGCGATCACCCGGGCGGGTCGGCCGGCCAGGTGTCGGGCGATCGGCTCCATGAACCGGTGGTCGCAGCACCAGCCGTGCACCAGCAGGAACGTGTCGCGCCGGCCGCGCCCGTACGTCCAGTAGCGCATGCCGGCGGCGGTGTGTCGGTCTGTCATCGGCCCTCCCGGGCGGTGGGTGGGTGGAGGGTTCTCGTTCCACTGAAGCGCGGCCGTCGCGGGCCGCCATAGCGTACTGTGGCCTTCGTGTCATTACATCCGTTTCGTCGGCTATAGCGAAAGGGGTGTGCGGGTGCGTGGCGACAGGAGCACCCTGTGAGCGCGGAGATCGACCGGTTCTTCGCCGGCCTCCCGGAGGCATCTCGGGGCCGACTGCCCACCACGCCCGCCGGGCTCATCGCCTTCCGCTTCGTCACCGACGACGGGCCGGCCAGCACCTGGTTCGTCACCCTCGACGGCGGGCGGGCGCGGGTGGACCGCCGCGGCCACGACCCGGACTGCCTGGTGGAGATGCGGCCGGAGACGTTCGAACGGCTGGTCGCCGGCGCCGACCACAGCGTGGCGATGCTCTTTCGCGGCGTGGTGTCCGTCGAGGGCGACCTGCCGTTGTTCCTGGTGTTCCGCCGGCTGCTGCCGATCCACGCCGACAGCGGCGCCACCGAACCGATCGCCGACGTCCGGCCCGGCGTCGAGCACGACGGCGTCGGGTCGCACGACACGACCAGCATCTTCTACGGCAACATGTTCATGATCAGCTCTCGCAACGGCGACGTCGCGACCGAACCGGTCACCCCGCTCGGCCTCTTCTTCTTCGACACCCGCTTCCTGTCGACCTGGCGGCTGAGCCTCGACGGCGAACAACTCACCGAACTGTCGATCGACGACGTGCGCTCCTTCGAGTCGAAGTTCGCCCTGGTGCCCGGCCAGCCCACGCACTACGTCAACGCCACCACGTCGATCCTGCGGCACCGCTCGCTGGGGGAGACCTTCGAGGAGGAGGTCACCCTGTTCAACTACGGGGCGGAGCCCGTGCGGTACACCGTCCGCCTAGACGTCGGGGCGGACTTCGCGGAGGTGCAGGACATCCGCGACGGCCTGCGGCGGGAGCGCGAGGTGACCACCACGGTCGACGACAGCTCGCTGCGGCTGCACTACCGCAGACACACCCTGCACCGGGAGACGGTCGTCTGCGCCAGCGCACCCGCCCACGTCGACGAGCGCGGATTCACCTTCACCGTCTCCGTCGACCCGCACGACACCTGGACGGTCCGGCTGCGCGTGCTGACCCTCGTGCGGGACCTGCACCGGCGCGACCTGCGGGAACGGCTGCGCAGCTCCACCCACCGGTCCCGCGCCGAGGCCGGCCGGGAGATCGACGACATCGTCGCCGAGGTGCCCGAGCTGCGCGCCGACCACGGGCCGCTGGCCGAGGCGTACCGGCGCAGCGTGCTCGACCTCGCCGCCCTGTACTACCAGGGCCTCAACTACCGCGACCGGCTGCCCGCCACCGGGCTGCCCTGGTCGATGACCCTGCTCGGCCGGGAGAGCCTGGTCAGCAGCCTCCAGGTGCTGCCGTTCCTGCCGCACCGGGCCGTCAGCACGCTGCGGATCCTGGCGCTGAGCCAGGGTGCCCGGATCGACCCGTTCCGCGGCGAGCAGCCGGGCCGGATCGTCCAGGAGAGCCGGTACGGCGAGTCGGCCGCCTTCGCCGACACCCCCGACGCGACCGACTTCTCCGCCGCCGACACCACTCCGCTGTTCGTCATCCTGCTCGACGAGTACGAACGCTGGACCGGCGACGCCGAGCTGGTCCGCCGCTACGAGTTCGAGGTCCGCGCCGCCATCGCCTGGCTCGACGACTACGCCGACGTGGCCGGCGACGGCTACGTCTGGTCCACCCGCCGGCAGCGCCGGGCCGGGCCGGTCAACGAGAGCTGGCGCAACTCGGTGCAGGCCGTCTGCTTCCGCGACGGCCGGCTCGCCACCTTCCCGCAGGCGATCTGCGAGATCCAGGGGTACGCCTACGATGCCCGGCTGAGGGCGGCCCGGATGGCCCGGCTGTTCTGGAACGACCCGGCCTACGCCGACCGGCTCGAACGGGACGCCGCCGCGTTGCGGGAGCGGTTCGACCGGGACTTCTGGCTGCCCGAGCGGGGCTGCTACGCGCTGGCGTTGCAGGCCGACGGCCAGCGGGCCGACGCGCTGGCGTCCAACGTCGGGCACCTGCTGTGGAGCGGGATCGTCCCGCCCGAACGCGCCGAGCGCCTGGTGGACCATCTGCTCGGGCCGGCGCTGTTCTCCGGCTGGGGGGTGCGGACCCTGGCCAGCACCGAGGAGCAGTTCAACCCGCTGGGTCACCACACCGGCGCGATCTGGCCGGCGGACAACTCCCTCATCGTCTGGGGGCTGCGCCGCTACGGCTTCCGGCAGGAGGCCGCCCGGATCGCGCTGGCGCTGCTGGAGGCGGGACAGCACTTCCAGGGCGCGCTGCCCCCGTACTTCGCCGGCTACGACCGGGCCGTCACCCGCGTCCCCGTGCCGCACCACTTCACCGACAGCCCGTACGCCCCCTCCGCCGGGGCGCCGCTGCTGCTGCTGCGCGCCCTGCTCGGCCTCGAACCGCACGACGACCACCTGGCGATCGACGCCGGGGTGCCGGAGGAGATGGGTCAGATCGAGCTGCTCGACATCCGGGGCCGCTGGGGGTACGCCGACGCCCTGGGCCGGGGCCGGCCCTTCCGCTGATCCGCCCCGGCGGCCCTCACAGGCCGGCGCACGGGGTGTCGGCCACCGCGCACGCCTCGGGCGCCTTGACGAACGGGTCGGCGTCGCGGACGTCGAACCGGACGGTCTGCGATCCGCCGGCCGGCACCGCCGGCCCGGTGATCGTGACGGACCGGCCGTCCTGCTGCCATTCGCCGCCCTCGACGTCGCCGATCGTGCTGCCCGAGGGCAGGGTGAGCACCACGGTCCAGTCGCGGGCCGCCGCGCCGGCCGCGTTGTCGACCACCACCTCGCCGGTGTAGCCGAAGATGCGGGTCGCCACAAGCTCGTACCTGGCGGCCAGGGGCGCCTGCGGCGTCGGGGACGGGGTGGCCGTCCGCGACGGCGTCGGCGAGGCGGAGCGGCTCGGGCGGGCGCTGCTCCGGCTGGCGCCGGGGGTGGGCCGCGCGGTCGGCGTGGCCCGGGGCGGACCGCTGGTGGCGGCGGTGGTCGCGACGGGCGGGACGGTCGCCGGCTCCGGGGCGGCGGCGCGGTCCGGGTCCGACGGCAGCAGCACCCACGTCGCCAGCCCGGTGACCAGCACGCCGCCGCCGAGCGCCGCGACCAGCGCGGTGCGGCGGCGACGCCGCAGCGGGGCCGCGTCGCCGGGCGTCTCGACGATCGGCATCTCGGCCGTCGGCGGCCCCTGGTCGCGGAGCAGGTCGACCTGCTGGAAGGCCAGCCAGTCGAGGATGGCGGGCAGCCGGCCGGTGAGCGCCTGCTGGTAGAACTGCTCGCGGCGCACGCGTTGCTCGACGGGCCAGGAACCGTGTTCGAGGGTTTCGTGGACCGTCAGCCGGCAACCCTCGGCGGTGGGGGTGACGGCGCAGCTCAGCAGCGTGCGCCGGCCGGCCTCCTGGCAGCGCAGGGCGATCGCGTCCGGCTCCCGCCGCTCGGTCACCTCCGCGTCGACGGCGGCGTCGAAGCCGGGCAGCCCCGCCGTGTAGAGCAGCAGCCGGCCCGGCCGGCCGGCGGCGGGCTCGACCTCGGTGTACCAGCGGGCCAGCAGCGTCGGGTCCGTCAACGCGCGCCAGACCCGGCCGGTGGGATGGGGCAGGTCGATCCGGGCGCCGATCTCGATCACGGCGAGACTCTACGGGTCCCGGCGGTCGCCGGTCCGCCGGGGCGACGCCCCGGGTTGCCCCGGTGACCCTACGGAACTGGCAACAGTCTTGACGGACAGGAGCCGCATCGACAGACTTCGCTAGAGAGAGCGCTCTCTGCGCACCGCCGCCGGTCGGCTCGCCGCACCCCGCGTCGCCGTCCGGACCGTCCACCGAGGAGACAATGTGACCAGACGTCGATCCGTCCCCCGGGCGCTCGCCCTCGCCGCCGCCGCGCTCGTCGCCTCCAGCGTGGCCCTCGTCCTGCCCGGCCACGCCGAGCCCGCCGCGGCGGCCATCGGCTCGATCACCTGGCAGGACGAGTTCAACGCGCCGGCCGGCACGCCCGTCGACCAGAACCGGTGGCGGTTCGACATCGGCGGCAGCGGCTGGGGCAACAACGAGCGGCAGTACTACACCAACAGCACGAGCAACGCGGTGCACGACGGCCAGGGCAACCTGGTCATCACCGCGCGCAAGGAGAACCCCGCCAACTACCAGTGCCACTACGGCCGGTGCGAGTACACCTCCGCCCGACTGCTGACCGCCGCGACGTTCACCCAGGCGTACGGCCGGTTCGAGGCCCGGATCAAGATCCCCCGGGGCCAGGGCATCTGGCCGGCGTTCTGGATGCTCGGCAACGACATGGGAAGCGTCGGCTGGCCGAACGCGGGCGAGATCGACATAATGGAGAACATCGGCCGCGAGCCGAACACCGTGCACGGCACCATCCACGGCCCGGGCTACTCCGGTGGCGGCGGCATTACCAACAGCCGCACCATCGGCGCCCCGCTGGCCGACGCCTTCCACACCTACCGGGTCGACTGGGAGCCCAACTCGATCGTGTGGTACCTCGACGGCGTCGAGTACCACCGCGTCGACCCGAGCCGGCTCGGCGGCAACCGCTGGGTGTTCGACCACCCGTTCTTCATGATCCTCAACGTGGCCGTCGGCGGCAACTGGCCGGGCTACCCCGACGCCACCACGCAGTTCCCGCAGCAGATGCTCGTCGACTACGTCCGGGTGTCCGGGTACACCTCCGGCGGCAACCCGCCGGCCGGCACCACCCGGCTGCGCGGCGCGCAGAGCGGGCGGTGCGTCGACATCCCCAACGCCGACCCGGTCGACGGGGCCAAGCTGCAGATCTGGGACTGCAACACCACCGCCGCCCAGGCCTGGACGTTCGCCTCCGACGGCACCGTGCGGGCGATGGGCAAGTGCATGGACCCGGCCTGGGCCGGCACCGCCAACGGCACCGAGGTCAACCTCGTCACCTGCAACGGCAACCCGGTCCAACGGTTCACCCTCAACGGCAACGGCGACCTGGTGAACCTCAGCGCCAACCGCTGCGTCGACGTCCGCGACCAGAACCCGGCCAACGGCGGCAAGCTCCAGCTCTGGGACTGCACGGGCGCGGCCAACCAGAAGTGGGCGCGCTACTGACCCGACCCGCGCCCCGCCGCCGCCGGTGCGCCGGCGGCGGCGGGGCCGTCCGGCGCCGGGCGCCGGGCGACCGGTGAAGATCGGAAACGCCGCGCCCAGCGTCGATCGATCCCGGCCCCGGATCCGTACTCCCCGGTGCCGTTCACCGGACAGAGAGGTCAGCGCATGTCCGCACCCGAGGCGCGTCCCGCACCGTCCGACGTCGACGGTCGCCGGCCGCGCGTCGTCACCGGGGTCGTCGTGGAGCCCGATCCCCACGTCGGCGTCGGCGCCGCGCACCCGGCCGAGGCGTACGCCGGGTCGGGTTTCTTCGCCGGCCCGGTGATCGACGTCGAACCCGCGCGCCGCGCGCCGCCCCGCCGGCGGCCCGTCGTCGGCCTGGTCGGGGTCGGGGTGATCCTGGCCCTGCTCGCCGCCGCCGCGCTGGCCCTCGCCTCGGGGCCGCCCGGCCTGCGCGCGGCCGGGGCCGGGCCGGCACCGGCGGTCGGCGGCGGCCCCGCAGCCGGCGGCGGCCTCCCGCACACGGTCACCGCGCCCCTGAGCGGCCGGGCCCGCGCGGCGTTCGAGCTGGTCACCGGCACCACCGCCGTCGACCTGCGCCTCGTCGACCTCGGCGCGGACCTCTACCGGATCAGCACCCCGGCGGACGGCGACAGCGCCCCGCGGCCGGTGCGTACCGCCGAGGGCGTCGCGCTGCACCTGACGCCCACCGGCCGCGCCGGACCCGGGGCGGTGCAGATCCGGCTCACCTCGCGGGTCGCCTGGCGGCTGGTGATGGGCGGCGGCGCGAGCACCCAGCTGCTCGACCTGCGCGCCGGCCGGCTGATCGGCGTGGACCTGGCCGGGGGCACCGACCGCACGGAGCTGCGGCTGCCCGCCGGGGACGGCAGCCTCGCCGTGCGGCTGAGCGCCGGGGTCAACCAGCTCACGGTGTCCGTGCCGGACCTGCGACCGGTGCGGGTGCGGGCCGTCCGCGGCGCCGGCTCGGTCACCGTGCACGCCGACCGCCGCGTCGGCGTTGCCGGCGGCACGGTGATCACCACCCCGGGCTGGGAGGCCGCCACCGACCGCCTCGACCTGGACCTGGTCGGCGGGGCCGACGCGGTCACCGTGCTGCGGCGCTGACCGGACCTCCCGCCGCGGTCCGCCCCGCCCGGCGGGCCGCGGTCGGGGCGGTCACCGGGGCGTCAGGGGCCGCAGTAGAGCATCCGGTTCGGCGAGCCGGCGCCCGGGCTGCCGACGACACCGGCGGTGGCGGTGGCGGCGAGGTGCGCCGCCACCTGCGCCGGGGTCCAGGTGGGATGGTCGGACAACACGAGGGCGGCGCAGCCGGCGACGTGCGCGGCGGCCATCGGGCTGCCGCTGACCGTGTTGGTGGCGGTGTCGCTGGTGTGCCAGGTCGAGGTGATGCTGCCGCCGGGGGCGAAGATGTCCACGCAGGTGCCGTAGTTGGCCGAGCCCATCTTCACGTCGGTGGCCAGGGTGCCGGAGACGGTGAGCGCCGTGGGTACCCGCGCGGGCGAGAAGTTGCAGGCGTCGCTGGACGAGCTGCCCGAGGGCACCGCGTACGTGACGCCGGAGTTGATGGAGGCCGTCAGCGCGGCGTCGACGGCGCTGCTGGCGCTGCCGCCGAGGCCCATGGTGGCCACGGCGGGCTTCACCGCGTACCGGGTGACCCAGTCGATGCCGGCGATGACCTGGGCCCAGGTGCCGCTGCCGGTGCAGTTGAGCACCCGCACCGGCACCAGCCGGGCGTCCTTGGCCACCCCGTGCAACTGGCCGCCGACGGTGCCGGCGAGGTGGGTGCCGTGGCCGTTGCAGTCGTCGGCCGGCAGGGCCCCGTCGACCGCGTCGTACCCGCCGGCGACGGAGCCGCCGAAGTCGACGTGGCTGGCGCGGATGCCGGTGTCCAGGACGTAGGCGTGCACGTTCGGCGCGGTGTTCGGGTAGGCGTACCGGCCGTCGAGCGGGAGCGCGCGCTGGTCGATGCGGTCCAGCCCCCACGACGGCGGGTTGAGCTGGACGCCCGCCGCCAGCGCCGTCACGTGGTTCTGCTCGACGTACGCCACGGCCGGGTCGGCGGCGAGGCGTCGGGCGGCCCGCTCGGGCAGGCGGATCTCGAAGCCGCGTACGGCGGCGTGGTAGACGTGGCCGCGTACGCCGCCGAACCTGCCGGCGAGGCGGTCGGCGGTGGCGGCGACCGCGGCGGCCGACCCGGCGGTGGCCCGGTCGTCCAGCAGCACGAGGTAGCTGTCGGGCACGGCGGTCGCGCCGCCGGCGTGCCGGATGGGTCCGGTGGCCGCGGCGGCCGGCGACGCGGCGGCCGGGCCCGCGCCGAGCGCGAGGGCGAGGGCGACGCCGAGGGTGGCCGCCAGCGACCGCCGGCGTCGGGTGCCAGGAACGATCATGTCCGGTCCTTTCCTCCGACGCGCCGGCCCCGGGGTGGTCACCCCGGGGCCGGCGGCTGGTCGTCAGGTCAGCTGGTGGGGGCGAGGTAGAGCAGGCGGTTCGGCGAGCCGCTGCCGGGGCTGCCCACCGTGCCGGTGCTGGCGGTGGAGGTCAGGTACGACGCCACCTGCGCCGGGGTCCACGACGGGTTGTTCTGCAGCACGCGGGCGGCGCCGCCGGCCACGTGCGGCGAGGCCATCGAGGTGCCGCTGATGGTGTTGGTGGCCGTGTCGCTGGTGTACCAGGCGGACAGCACGGCCGAGCCCGGCGCGAAGATGTCCAGGCAGGAACCGTAGTTCGAGTACGACGCGCGGGCGCCGTCGCTCTGGGTCGCGCCGACGGTGAGGGCCGTGGGCACGGCGGCCGGGGAGGTGTTGCAGGCGTTGGCGTT
Organism: Micromonospora haikouensis; assembly: GCF_000876225.1. NCBI lineage: Bacteria > Bacillati > Actinomycetota > Actinomycetes > Micromonosporales > Micromonosporaceae > Micromonospora > Micromonospora haikouensis. The sequence continues at coordinate 3,958,619 of NZ_JXSX01000001.1, forward strand.
GGAGTTGCCGGCGGCCACCGCGTAGGTGACGCCGTCGGCGATCGAGTTGGCCACGGCGGTGTTCAGGGAGGTGTTGAGGCCGCCGCCGAGGCTCATGTTCGCCACCGCCGGCTGGCCGGCCTGGTGGTTGGAGGTCACCCAGTCGACCCCGGCGATGACGCCCGCGGTGGTGCCGCTGCCGGCGCAGTTGAGCACCCGCACCGCCACCAGCCGGACGCTCTTGGCCACGCCGTAGGTCGACCCGCCGACGGTGCCGGCGACGTGCGTGCCGTGGCCGTTGCAGTCTGCGGCCGGCAGGGCGTTGTCGACCGCGTCGTAGCCGTCGACGGCCCGCCCGCCGAACTGGCTGTGGGTGGTCCGGATGCCGGTGTCGATGATGTACGCGGTGACGCCCGAGCCGGTGCTGACGTAGCTGTAGGTGCCCGACAGCGGGAGGGCGGCCTGGTCGATCCGGTCCAGGCCCCACGGCGGGTTGGTCTGGGTCGTGGTGGCCGTCACGGTCTGGTTCTGCTCGACGTACGCCACGGCCGGGTCGGCGGCCAGCCGCTTCGCGGCCCGCTCCGACAGCCGGACCTCGAAGCCGTTGAGCGCCTCGCCGTACACGTGGCCGACGGTGGCGCCGTACCGGCCGGCGAGGGTGCCGGCCGAGTTCGCGACGGCGGCGGCCCGGGTACCGGCCCGGCCACCGACGGCGCTGTCCTTCAGCACCACGATGTAGCTGTCCTTGACCGCCGTGGCGCTGCCGGCGGACAGGATCTCGCCGGTGGCGGGTGCCGCGCTGGCCGGCGCACCGACCGTGGCGGCGGCCAGCGCGGCGGTGGTGAGGACGCCGAAGGCGGCCAACCGGCGGGGGCTCGTGCGGGGGAGTGTCATCTCCCGGTCCTCCCTTGTTCTGGCCGGCCCGGGCTTCGTGAACCCGTAGGGCCGGTCCGAGCGGTTGTGGGGAGCCTAAGGTCAATCCGCGAACATCGATATATACCGAACGGTTCATAGCGTGGCCCTATGGCCGGCGGGTCGGATCCCGGGCTCGCCCGCGCGGTCGGCCGCGGCGTTCCGGCCCGGCGATGCCGACGGAAACAAAAGCCCCATGTGGTACGAAAGCCACGGGGATCATCCTCGCGAAGGCGGCCTAAGCCACCTTTCGGCACCGGTCGGCGGGTTTCCAGGTTGCGGGAATGTTGCCGCGAAATGTCGTCGCAGCTCTTGACACCGCCCTTCGGCGATCCTTACGGTCCCCTGAGTTGTACATGGTTGTCCATGAACATGGGGTCGGGATGAAGATAGCAGTGATCGGCAGCTACGGCGCCGGGCTGACCATGCGGGTGCCCCGGGTGCCGGTGGCCGGGGAGACCCTCTCCGGCGGCAGCTTCGCCTCGGGCCACGGCGGCAAGGGCTCGAACCAGGCCGTCGCCGCCGCCCGGCTCGGCGCGCAGGTCAGCCTGCTGACCGCCGTCGGCGCCGACCAGTTCGGCGTCGCCGCCCGGGAGCTCTGGGCGCGGGAGGGGGTCGACGCGGCGGGCGTGCGCACCACCACCGCGTCCGCGACCATGGTCGGCGTCATCCTCGTCGACGCCGACGGCGAGAACCGCATCGCCATCGCCCCCGGCGCGCTCGACGAGCTGACCCCCGCCGACGTCGCGGGCTTCGCCGAGCGCATCGCCGACGCGGACCTGGTCGTGGTCTCCCTGGAGATCCCCCTGCCGGTGGCCCTCGCCGCGCTGCGCACCGCCCACGAGCGTGGCGTACGCACGCTGCTCAACCCCGCCCCCGCCGTCGCGCTGCCCGACGAGGCGTGGGCCTGGATCGACGTGGTCACGCCCAACGCCAGCGAGGCCCGGGTGCTCACCGGTCGCGACCCCGGGGACCCGGCCACCGGCGACGAGCTGGTGGACCTGCTGCGCACCCGGTACGCCGGGACGATCGTGCTCACCCTCGGCGCCGAGGGCGCCCTCGTCGACCACGACGGGCGGCGCACCTGCGTCGACCCGGTCACCGTCGCCCGCGTCGTCGACACCACCGGCGCGGGCGACGCCTTCACCGGCGCGCTCGCCGTGGCCCTGGCCTGTGGCGACGCCCTCACCGACGCGGTGCGCTTCGCCGCCGCTGCCGGCGCGCACACCGTCGGCGTCGCCGAGGTGATTCCCGCCCTGCCCTACCCGGACGACGTCGCGGCCCTGCTGAGGAGATGAGACCGATGGCCCAGACCACCACCCCCGTGGCGCCCGCGGCGGGCAAGCCCGCCGCCCCGCCCGCCCGTTCCCCGCTGCGCCGCTTCCTGCACGCCCGGGAGGCCAGCACCTTCCTCGCCCTCGTGGTGCTGTTCGCCCTGGGCACCCTGATCGCCCCGGGCTTCGTGGGGACGGGCAACTTCCTCACCGTCGGCCAGCAGATCGCGCAGATCGGCATCATGGCCGTCGGCGTCACGTTCGTCATCATCAACGCCGAGATCGACCTCTCGGTGGGCTCGATCTACGGCCTCGGCGCCGTCGTCTGCGGGCTGCTCATGACCTCCGACGTCGCCTGGCCGCTGGCCGCCCTCGGCGGCATCGCCGCCGGCGCGGCCGCGGGCCTGCTCAACGGGCTGATGACGGTCGGTTTCGGCATCCCGTCGTTCATCGTCACGCTCGGCACGCTGAGCGTCTACCGGGGCGTGACGCTGCTGCTCAGCGGCGGCGCGCCGATCTCGCTGTCGGCCAAGGACCCCGCCGTGGCCGAGTTCAACCTGCTCGGCCAGGGCAAGCTGTTCGGCGTCGTGCCGATGCAGCTCGTGCTGTTCGCGCTCGTCGCCGTCGTCGGCACGATCGTGCTGTCCCGCTCCCGCTACGGCTTCAACACCTACGCCGTGGGCGGCAGCGCCGAGGCCGCCCGGCTGTGCGGCATCGACACCGGCCGGGTGAAGGTCGCCGCGTTCACCCTGTCCGGGACGCTCGCCGGCCTGGCCGGCGTGCTCGGCCTGTCGTTCCTGTCCTACGTGCAGGGCGTCACCGGCACCGGCATGGAGCTGACCGCGATCTCCGCCGTGATCATCGGCGGGGCGGCCCTGTTCGGCGGCTCCGGCACCATGCTCGGCACCGTCATCGGCGTCGCGTTCATCGGCGTCCTGCAGAACATCCTCAACCTGCGCGGCATCTCCTCGTTCTGGCAGACCGTGGCGACCGGCGCGGTGATCATCCTCGCCGTCGCGGCCGACACCTGGCTGCGCAGACGCTCCGGGCGTCGGTGACCGTCCCCGGCCCGCGCCTTCTCCCCTTTCCCCCCACACCCCAAGGAGCCACCCCGATGAAGCTGTCCCTCCGGCGCCGGGTCGCGGTCGTCGCGACCCTCGGCCTGGCGCTGCTGGCGAACGCCGCCTGCGGCGCGGTCACCCCGGCCAGCACCGCCTCCGCCGAGAACGGCGGCGGGTTCACGCTCGCCGACTACATCAAAGACGCCGTCGAGAAGGGCGAACCCCTCAAGATCAAGCTCAGCTACCACGACCCGTCGCTGGCCTTCGCCGTCCCGATCCGGCAGGGCATGGAGCGCGGCGCCAAGGAGTTCGGCGTCGACGCGCAGATGATCGGCCCGTCCGGCGGCAACCCCGCCGACCAGGTCGCCGAGCTGCAGACCCTGATCAACCAGAAGCAGATCCACGGCCTCGCGGTCTCCTCGGCCAGCAACGACGCCCTCAAGCCGGTCATCGCCCAGGCGTACGACGCCGGCATCCCGATCATCTCGTTCAACACCAACAACCCCGAGTCCAAGCAGATGGGCTTCGTCGGCCAGGACCTCGTCGCCTCCGGCCGGTCCCTGGCCAAGGAGCTGCTGGGCGTGCTCAAGGGCAGGACCGGCAAGGTCGTCGTCGCCTCGGTCGATTCCGGCGCCGGCTGGTCCAACGACCGGTTCTCCGGCTTTCAGGAGGGGGTCAAGGACTCCGGCCTGCAGATCGTCGGCCCGGTGAACACCGGCAACGAGCCCAGCGCCGCGTACAACACCATCGAGTCGACGATGGCCGCGCAGAAGGACGCCATCGCCCTGGTCTCGCTCGACTGCTGCAGCTTCACGGCCGGCGCCAAGTGGCTCCAGCAGTCCGGCAACGTCGGCAAGATCCACTCGGTCGGCTTCGACGTGCAGCCGCAGACCGTCGAGTACCTCAAGGCCGGCGTGGTCGACCTGACCATCAGCCAGGCCCCGGCCGAGCAGGGCTACCAGGCGGTCAAGCTGCTGGCCGAGTACCTCAAGAACGGCACCCCGATCGCCGGCGTCGACACGGGCGTCCTCGTCGTCACCCCCGCCACCGTCGACGACGTGCCGGTGGAGGGCTGACCGATGACCAGCCCGGCCACGATCGCCGCACCGCCGACGGCCGCCGTCGAGGTGACCGGCCTGTCGAGGCACTTCGGCGTCGTCCGCGCCCTGCAGGACGTCACCCTGAGCGTTCCCGCCGGCAGCCTCACCGCCGTGATGGGGGAGAACGGCGCCGGCAAGTCGACACTCATGAAGATCCTGGCCGGGCTGGACACGCCCACCACCGGTACGGTCCGGGTGGCCGGCGAGGAGGTGCGCCGCTTCGACCCGGCCACCCTGCTCAGCCGCCACCGCGTCGCCCTGGTCCCGCAGGAGCTCGCCCTGGCCCAGGACCGCACGGTCGCCGAGAACATCATGCTCGGCGCCGAGCCGGGATCCCGGCCCTTCCCGCACCGGCGGCGGATGGACGAGCGCGCGGCCGAGCTGCTGGACCGGCTCGGCCTGCGGGTCGACCCCCGGCGCACCGTCCGCCACCTCGACGCCGCCGCGCAGCAACTGGTGGTGGTCGCCCGGTCCCTGGCCCGCGAGGCGCGGGTGGTCATCCTCGACGAGCCGACGTCGATCCTGTCCCCGGCCGAGTCGGACCGGCTGTTCGAGGTGATCCGTTCCCTGCAGGCCGACGGCGTCACCCTGCTCTACGTCTCGCACCGGATGCCGGAGGTCTTCGCGCTGTCCCAGCACATCCACGTGCTGCGTGACGGCCGGCACGTCGCCGACTGGCCCACCGCCCGGGTCAGCCCCGACGAGGTGGTCTCGGCGATGGTCGGCCGCGAGCTGGCCGCCGAGTTCGCCCGGCACGACACCGTCGCTCCCGCGGCGACGGCCACCCCACGGCTGCGGATGCGGGCCGTGACCGGGGCCGGGTTCACCGGCGTCGACCTCGACGTCGCGCCCGGCGAGGTGCTCGGCGTGGCCGGCCTGCCCGACAGCGGCCGCGTCGAGCTGCTGCGCGGCGTCTTCGGCGCCGACCCGGTCCACGGTGGCGAGCTGCGGCTCGACGGCGAGCCGTTCGCCGCGCGTAGGCCCCGCGACGCGATCCGCGCCCGCGTCGCCTACCTGCCCGGGGAACGCCGGCAGCAGGGCATCCTGCCGACGATGAGCGTCGCCGACAACGTCAACGTCCTGACGCTCGGCCGCCGGCAGCGCCTCGGCCTGCTGCGGCGCGGGGCGCTGCGCCGCGACGCCGACACCCGGGCCCGCGAGCTGACGGTGAAGACGTCCGGCACCGCGCAGGGCATCACCCAGCTCTCCGGCGGCAACCAGCAGAAGGCCCTGCTCGCCCGCTGGCTGTCCATCGAGCCCCGGCTGATGCTGCTCGACGAACCCACCCGCGGCGTCGACGTCGGCGCCAAGGCGGAGATCTACCGGCTGTTCCGCCGCCTGACCTCCGACGGCGTGTCGATCGTCGTCTCCTCCTCGGACCTGCCCGAGCTGCTGACCGTCAGCGACCGGATCGCCGTCATGGCCGCCGGGCGTCTGGTCGGCGTGCTCCCGGCGGAGCAGGCCACCGAGGAGAAGGTCATGGCGCTGGCCACCGGCGCGCACACCATGAAGGAGAACGCATGAAACGCACAGGCCTGCTCCACGCCGAGCTGTCCGGGGTGCTCGCCACCCTCGGCCACACCGACCTCCTGCTCGTGGTCGACGCCGGGTTCCCGATCCCCCGCACGGCGCACCGCATCGACCTCGCCGTCGCCGAGGACCTGCCCGGCCTCACCACCGTGCTCGACCTCGTCGCCGACGAGATCATCGTCGAGGGCGTCGTCGTGGCCGAGGACGTGACCACCCACAACCGTCCCCTCGCGGACTGGCTGGGGCAGCGCTTCCCCGGCGCGCCGCTGACCACCCGCCCGCACGCCGAGATGCTCGGCGAGCTGGCCCACCAGGCCAAGGCGATCGTCCGCACGGGCGCGTTCAACCCGTGGGGCAACGTCGGGCTGGTCTGCGGCGTGGACGTGCCGCGCTGGTTCGACGAGCCCGGCGTCGTCGTCCCCGACTACTACCGGGACCGCATGTAGCCCGGCATCCGCCCGCACCACGACGCACCGACTTGGAGAAGAACGTGAGCACAGCCATCCTGCCCGACGCCGAGATCACCCCGGCGGCGCTGGCGCCCTACATCCAACACACGCTGATCGACGTCGGCGTCACCCGCGACCGGATGGTCGCGCACGCCGAGGAGACCCTCCGGTACGGCTTCGACGCCGCCATGGTGCCCGGCTCCTGGGTCGCCGAGGTGGCCGAGGTGCTGCGCGGCACCGACGCCGGCGTCGCCTCGGCCCTCGACTTTCCCACCGTCGGCGTGACCACCAGCGCCGGCAAGGCCGCCGAGGCGGAGAGCCTGGTCCGGGCCGGGGCCACGCAGATCGACATCGGCGTGCAGATCGGCTGGCTCAAGAGCGGCCGCTACGACGACTTCCGCGACGACATCGCCGGCGTCGTCCGGGCGGCCGGCGTGCCGATCAAGGTCATGCTGGAGCTGCCGCTGCTCACCCCGGCCGAGCGGGAGGCCGCCGTCGAGCTGTCCATCGAGGCCGGCGTCGCGTTCCTGAAGAACGCCAGCAGCGGCGCGGTGGAGATCGCCAACCCCGACAGCATCGCCTACCTGGTCGACCGCGCCCCGCAGGGGGTCCGGGTCAAGGCCTCGGGCGGCATCAAGTCCTTCGCGCAGGCCGTGTCCCTGCTGCGGGCGGGGGCGGTGCTGCTGGGCACCAGCGCCGGGGTGGCTATCGTCACCGACGAAGTCAACGAGCACACCACGAGCTACTGACCGTCCGTCGCCCCTCGACGGCGGTGGCGGCACCGGCCACCACGTCGAGGGGCGACGGCCCCCACGGGAAGGCACCATGTCCGACCAGTCCAGCCCGCACGAGGCGACCGAGCGGCTCGACCGCGACGCTCCGGCGCCCCTGCACGCCCAGGTGTCGGAGCAGATCCGGGCCCGGATCCTGGCGGGCGAGTGGCCGCCGCACTACCGGCTGCGCAGCGAGCCCGAGCTCGCCGCCGACCTGGGCATCTCCCGGGGCACCCTGCGCCGGGCCCTGTCCACGCTGATCCGTGACGGCCTGCTCGTGCAGGTCCGGGGGAGGGGCACCTTCGTCACCTCCACCGCCATCGAGCCGTCCATCGCGCAGAAGCTGACCACGCTGTCCGAGGACTTCGCCCGGCAGGGCGTCTCGTACACCACCCAGGTGGTGACCCAGCGGGTGATGGCGGCCCCGCCGCCGCTGGCCACGCTGCTCGACCTGAACCCCGGGCAGTCCGTGCTGCGGCTGGAGCGGCTGCGCTGCGCCGCCAGCGGGCCGGTGGCGTGGCTGGTCAACTACGTCCGCACCGATCTGGCCCCCGGCCTGGAACGGGCGGACCTGGCCGACCGGTCCCTGTTCGGCCTGCTGGAGAACGACTACGGGCTGAAGATCACCACCGGCCGGCGGACGTTCACCGCGACCGCCGCCACCGGGCGGATCGCCGAGGCCCTCGGCGTGCCGGAGCACTTCCCCCTGCTCTACCTGGAGCAGATCACCTACCTCGACGACGGTCGCGCGATCGAGTATTCCGACGTGTGGATCCACAGCGAACGGATGCGGGTCACCTCCCTGCTCAGCCGCCGCTGATCGCGGGAGCACATCGGGTCGGCCCGATTATGGGCACCCCGCGCGGAGTCCGCCAGGTGGAACGTGACCGTGATCTCATTGTCATGCCTCGATGTGTTGCAGCGCGCGTTGCAATCCTGTGTGTGAGCTGTGGAAGGCGGTCGGCCGTCTTCCCGGTGGCGCGGCGTGCGAGGTCGGCGAAGGGTCGTGCCTGGGACGGGGCGCCGAGCCGCGTCGGATGCCGGGAAGTCGTCTCGCGGAATTGTCGTCCGTGGGATTCGCGCGGCGCATTGCGGTGCCGGGTGGCCGCCGTGTCCCCGGGCGCCGGTGGCGGTCGTCCGAGACCGGGGGCCGGACGGTGTCACTCGGGAGTGACATGGGGATCGCGGCTGCTGAGGCGGCGGTTCGCCGGGGTGCCGGGGTCCGCGCCCGGCGTCGCCCGGCTGCGCGGCGGAGTCCTCCCCGGGGGCGCGCCGTCGCCGCCCGGCGGGTGAGGGGCGAGTCGTCCGCGCGTTCTCGTGGGGCCGGCTGGCCGCGCCTATCCGTCCACCGGCCGGCTAATGTGATTCGGCGATCGCCGAGAACTGTTCTGCGGGCGATCGTCCACCGGTGCCCGGCCCCGTTCAGTGCGCGCGTTGTCGCGTCCGGGAGCGGCGCCCCATCCGTCGTTCTCGCGGCGGCGCGGCGGAAACGACCAATCCGGGCGGGCGTCGGATCTGCCAGCGGGCGGCAAACGTCACCGGCATGCTTCCTCCTATTACGAATTCGGCCCGCCGAAATGCGATCCCGCCCTGATTCCTTTCTTCGATTCCTCGGCCCGCCGGCTTGGCGGCGCGGCTGAGGAAACGCGGCGCGGGGCGCGGACGGGCCGGGCGGGCCGAGGCGGACCGGCCCGCCCCGACGCCCTGTGGTTATCCAGGGCAAATGTTCTCCGAGGCAACCACACGTCGGTGCAGAAATCGCCAAAGGCAACCGAACTGATTCCGGGTGACCGGCGGGCGTCGCGTCGGTTAATTGTCGTCGATCAACCAAACTGGCCGCGTTGCCGCCACATCGCCGCAGCTCAGAGGGGTGATGACCGGAATGTAGCGTTCGGTGGGAACGGCTGGGCTGGCCCCCATCTCGGCTCGTTCGCCGCCTTATGGGGCTGATCCCCCCGCCTATGGGCTTCGCCGGCAAGGATCCCTTCCGTCGGGACCGGACGAGGTGTCGACCGGCTCAGCGCTGCGGTTTCCGGTGTCGTTACGTATTACTGATAGTGATTGCCGCTGGTCAGCCGTATTCCCAGCTTGCTTTCAGGAAACTTTGCAGATGTGATACGCGTCACACTTCGTTCGGGTATTTGTCGGGGTTCATGGTCAACATGCAGGGGCTTGCCGCCTCGGTGGTCGTTCCGATAGGTGCCTGCGGCAACCGGGTACCCCTACCTATCCATTGACCGACTGGAACGCCGTAACTAGCCTCTTGGCCATCCCACACCCGCATTGGACGGTTGCTTTATCTCGGGCTGACGACTGATCGGAGCAAGCCCCATGTTCGATGTAATCGTTGTCGGTGCACGCTGCGCTGGTTCGCCGGTCGCAATGCTATTGGCCAGGCGTGGCCACCGGGTTCTGATGGTCGACCGCTCCTCCTTTCCGAGCGACGCGGTGTCGACCCACTACATCCACCAGTCCGGGCTGGCCCGCCTCCAGGCATGGGGTCTGCTCGACGAGGTGATCGACGCGAAGACGCCGGCCATCCGCAAGATGAACTACGCCAACCACGGCATCCCCCTGGTGGGCTTCGCCGATCCCATCGACGGGATCGACGCGGTCTACTGCCCCCGGCGCGTCGTGCTCGACGAGATCCTGGTCAACGCCGCCCGGCGCGCCGGCGTCGAGGTCCTGGAGCAGTTCACCGTGTCCGACCTGGTCTTCGCCGACGGCCGGGTGGTCGGCATCCGCGGACGCGAGGGCGACGGGCCGGACCGGGAGTTCCGGGCCAGCGTCGTCGTGGGCGCCGACGGCTTCCACTCCACCGTGGCCAGGAAGGTCGGCGCGGAGCTGTACAACGTGCGACCCGCCGCCGGGTTCACCTACTACTCCTACTACAGCGGGCTCGACTGGGGCCTGCACCACAAGACCGGCTTCCACGAGCAGTGGTACGGCACCTGGCCGACCAACGACGACCTCAACATGGTCGCCGTCATCTGCACCCGGCGGCAGCTCAAGGAGTTCCGCCAGGACCCCGAGGCCCGCTTCCTGGCCGTCCTCGACGACGTCGAGCCGGAGATGGCCCAGCAGCTGCGCGACCAGGGCCGGCGCGAGGAGCCGCTGCGGCCGATGCGCTACCCGGACAACTACTACCGCCAGTCACACGGGCCGGGCTGGGCGCTCGTCGGCGACGCCGGATACCACAAGGACCCGATCACCGGTTGGGGCATGACCGACGCCTTCCTGCACGGCGAGCTGCTCGCCGACCGCATCCACGAGGGACTGTCGGGGGCGCGGACCATGGACGACGCCCTCGCCGACTACGTGAAGGTGCGCGACGAGGAGACCGCCCCCGTCTACGACTACACGACGAGCGTCGCCGAACTCACCCTCACCCCCTACCTGGAGACCGTGCTGGGCGCGATCAGCACCAGCCAGGAGTGGACCACCAAGATGCTCGGCATCATCGCCGGCGGGGTGGAGGGCTACGAGATCTTCGCGCCGGACAACCTGGACCGGCTCTACGACGACGCCGGCGTGCCCCAGCACAAGCGCATCTACGAACCGTCCTGACCTGAGTGAGGCCGCGCCGGGCGAGCGCGGCACGACGGGGGGAGGGCCGCGGCCCTCCGCCCCTCGTTCGGTGCACTTCATCCTCAAGGAGCCAAGCAGATGACGCGCGCGTCCAGCATGTTCGACCTCATCGGCCAACAGGACGACCAGCGGGCCTACTACGACACCGGCGGCCGTGGCCGGTCCCACGCGTTCTACACCGGCGAGGAGCAGTACCGCCGGGAGATGGAACGCATCTACGGCCGCCGGTGGCTGCCGGTGGACCACGTCTCCCGGTTCCCCGAGAAGGGGTCCTACGTCACCCTGACCATCGGCACCGGCTCGGTGCTGATCATCAACGGCGACGACGGCATCCAGGCGTACCACAACTACTGCCGCCACCGCGGCTACCGGCTCGTGGAGGAGGCCGCCGGCAAGCGGCAGAGCCTCGTCTGCATCTACCACTGCTGGGTCTACGACCGCAACGGCAAGCTGAAGAGCCTCAACGGCACCTACTTCGACCACTTCTTCGACAAGGAGAAGAACGGCCTGCTGCCGGTGCGCACCGAGGTCCGGTACGGCGTCGTCTTCATCACCTTCTCCGACGACGCCCCCGACCTCGACGCCTCCCTCGGCGAGTTCGGCGAGTTCGCCCGGGTCTACGAGCTGGCCGACCTCAAGTGCGTGCAGGCCAAGGACTACCCGGTCGCCTCCAACTGGAAGCTCGTGGCGCACAACGTCAACGAGAGCCTGCACTTCCCGACGGCCCACAAGGACCTGCACCGCATCACCGACTTCGACGACGCGGGCACGTACGAGCTCAAGGGCGACATCGTCGGCGCCTGGCAGGTCATCCGGGACAGCTACAACTCGGTCTCCATGACCGGGCGCAGCCAGCGCGCGCCCATGCCGCTGGTCCCGGAGGCCGACCTCAAGAAGATCAACTGGATCACGATCCTGCCGAACCTGCTCTTCGGCTTCACCGCCGACTACGTGATGATGCAGTGGGTCTGGCCCGAGAGCCCCAGCACCTGCATCGTCCGGCACTTCTGGCTGTTCCACCCCTCCGAGACGGCCAAGAGCGACTTCTCGCACGAGGCCGTCTTCGCCCTCTGGGACAAGGCCAACTACGAGGACTGGGAGCTGTGCGAGCGCACCCACCGCGGCCTGTCCAACCCGCTGTGGTCGCCCGGCCAGCTCTCCCTCGACGAGGAGGTCGTCTCCCAGATCGACGCCTGGGTGGCCCGGGAGACCGCTGACTCCGTCGAGAACGAGGGATGACCGCCGTGGTCAACTGCTTCGTCATCGGCGGCACGCGGGTCCTCGCCCGCTGCGCCGACCAGCTCGTCGCGGCCGGCGTACGCGTCGAGGGCGTCTTCACCGACGACCCGGCCGCCACCGCCTGGGCGGCCGAGCACGGCGTGCCCGTGCTCGACCCGCGCGCCGACCTCGTCGCCGCCCTCACCGACACCCCCGTCGACTACCTGTTCAGCATCGTCAACTTCCGCATCCTGCCCGGCGCCGTGCTGGAGCTGCCCCGGGTGGCCGCCGTCAACTTCCACGACGGCCCGCTGCCCCGCTACGGCGGCAGCAACGTCGCCGCCTGGGCCCTCTACGAGGGCGCGTCCCGGCACGCCGCGACCTGGCACCGGATGACCGAACGCGTCGACGCGGGCGCCGTCCTGCTCGAACGGTGGTTCCCGATCCGGACCCACTCCACCGCGCTGTCGCTGACCTACGAGACGGCCGAGGTCGGCATCGCCCTCTTCGCCGACCTGGTCCCGCACGTCGCTGCGGGGACGCTGCCCGAACCCGTCGACACCGGCGGCCGGGAACGCCGCTTCTACCTCCAGTCCGACCGCATCGCCGACGGCGGCCTCATCCACGCCGGCACCACGGCCGCCGAGGCCGAACGCATCTCCAAGGCCCTCGACTACGGCACCTTCCCCAACCCGCTCGGCGTGCCGACCCTCGTCACCGCCCAGGGCGCGGTCTTCACCCGCCAGGTCCGCCGCATCCCCCGCGAGGACCCGCTGCCCGAGACCGTCGCCACGGCCATCACCGACTCGGCCCTGACGCTGTCCGCCCCCGACGCCGACCTGCTGCTGAGCGACTTCGTCGCCGTCGACGGCAGCGCGCTGTCCGCGCGGGCCGCCGCCCAGCGCCTCGGCATCGCCCCCGGCCGGCCGCTGCCCGCCGCGCCGCCCGAGCGGCTCGCCGCGATCGCCGGGGCGCAGGCCCCGCTGCGCCGGCACGAGCCCTGGTGGAAGGCCCGCCTGGCCGACCTGCGTCCCGCGCCGCTGCCCGCCGACGACTTCTCCGCCGCCGCCGCGCACTACGGCCGCTACGAGCTGGCCTACCTGCCCCGCACCCGGGCCGAGACCGTCAGTGTCGTCCGCGCGTTCCTCGCCGTGCTCGCCGAGCGCATGGAGGCACCCACCTTCGACTTCGCCTGGTCGCCCTCGTCGGCCCGCGCGCTGGCCGAGGCGACCTGCGGGCTCGCCGCCGCGCGCGTGCCGGTCCGGTTCGACGCCGCCGACGCCGAGGCCCTCGCCGACCGGCTCGACGAGGCAGCCGCCCGCCACGGGTACGCCACCGACCTGGAGGTCCGTCTCGGGCTGGCGTACCGCCCGCCCGGCTCCGACACCCCGACCTTCACCCGCGTGATGGTGCTGGAGCGCGACCCCGACGAGGAGGCCGCCACCGACCCGGACACCGAGATCGCCCTGCTCTGCCTGCACGACGGGCCGCCGATCGTGTTCGTCCGCGAGACCGCGATGACCGCCGACGACGCCCTCGACTTCGCCGAGCGGGTGGAGGACATCGCCCTCGGCGCGATGCTCCCCGGCGCCGCCAGTCCGGCCACGCCGCGCGCCGCCGCGCCGGTGCCGCCGGCCCCCGAACCGGCCGCCGTCTCCGACAGTGCCGCGTCCGGCAGTGCCGCGTCCGGCAGTGCCGCGTCCGGCAGTGCCGCGGTCGACGACGTGGCGTCCGGCAGCGCCGGGTCCGACGCCGCCACCCCCGTCGCCGCCGTGGCGGAGCCGACGCCGACCGGCCCCACCGTGCTCGACCTGGTCGCGGCCACCGTGGCCGCCCGGCCGCACGCCGTCGCCGTACGTGCCGGCGACCGCAGCATCGACTACGCCACCCTGGACGCCTGGGCCGACGCCGTCGCCGCCCACCTGTACGACCAGGGCGTCGAGGCCGGCAGCGTCGTCGGCCTGCTCACCGAGCGCGGCCCCGACCTCGTCCCCGCGATGCTGGGCATCCTGCGCGCCGGGGCCGCGTTCCTGCCGCTGGATCCCAACTACCCGGTGGAGCGGCTGCGCCGCTACGTGGAGGTCGCCCGCTGCGACCTGATCCTGGCCGACGCGCCCAGCCGCGCCTTCGGCGAGACCGTCGGCACCGTCCTGCCGATCCCCGGCCCGGACGCCTCCGCGCTGGCCGTGCCGCCCACCGTCACCGGAGCGGACCTCGCCTACGTGCTGTTCACCAGCGGCTCCACCGGCGAGCCGAAGGGCGTGGAGATCGGGCACGCCGCGCTGGCGAACTTCCTCACCGGCATCGGGGAGCGACTCGGCTCCTCCGCGGCCGACGTGATGCTCGCGCACACCACCGTCGCCTTCGACATCTCCCTGCTGGAGCTGCTGCTGCCGCTGACCGTCGGCGGCACGGTCGCGCTGGCGTCGCGGGCGGTGGCCCGCGACCCGCACCGCCTGGCCGAGCTCATCGGCGAGGTCACCGTCGCCCAGGCGACCCCCAGCATGTGGCGGCTGCTGCTGGAGACCGGCTGGACCCCCGGGGCGGGGCTCACCGTCCTGTCCGGCGGCGAGGCCCTCGCGCCGGCCGTCGCCGAGCGGCTGCACGCCACCTCCCGCGCTCTGTGGAACCTGTACGGCCCCACCGAGGCGACGATCTGGGCGTCCGCCCACCGGGTCGACGCCGTCGGGTCGTACCTGCCGCTCGGCGAGCCGCTGCCCAACCTCGACCTGCACGTCCTCGACGCCGAACTGGACCCGGTCGCCCCCGGCGGCACCGGCGAACTCCACCTCTCCGGCGTCGGCCTGGCCCGGGGTTACGCCAACCGCCCCGACCGCACCGCCGAGGTGTTCCTCACCCACCCGGCCACCGGCCTGCGCCTCTACCGCACCGGCGACACCGTACGGCTGCACACCGACGGCACGATCGAGTGGCTGGGCCGCGCCGACTCCCAGGTGAAGGTCCGGGGCAACCGGATCGAGCCGGCCGAGATCGAACGCGTCCTCGGCGGCTACGACGGCGTCACCGCCGCCGCCGTGATCGCCGTCCCGTTCGAGGGCCGCGGCGAGCCGCGGCTCACCGCGTACCTGGTCGCCGACCGCACCCTCGTCAAGGCCGACCTGGACGAGTTCGTCGGGCAGCGCCTGCCGGAGTACATGGTGCCCGACGCCTACGTGCGCCTCGACGCCATGCCGCTGACCGACAACGGCAAGATCGCCCGGTCGCGGCTGCCCGAGCCGTCCCGGGACACGATCATCCGCACCGGCGTGCCCTCCGTCGCCGCCGTCGAGCAGCCGACGGCCGAGTCGACCGAGCCGCCGGCGCAGCGCATCGCCCGGATCTTCGCCGCCGTCCTCGGCCACGACGTCTTCCTGGCCACGGACAACTTCTTCGACCTCGGTGGCGACTCGGCCAACGTCACGATCGCGGCGGCGGCCCTCACCGAGGAGTTCGGCGTCGAGGTGACCCCGCCGGCCATCTTCGCCACCGGCACCCCGCAGCGGCTCGCCGAACTGCTCCAGCCCGGCGCCGCCCCGGCCGAGCGGCCCCGCACCGGCACCGGCACGGTGCGCAGCGGCGCCGGCAAGACCCCCGAGCAGGCCGTCGTCGCCGCCGCGGAGGCCGTCGTCGCCGCCGAGGCCGCGACCGAGCCGGCGGAGCAGCCCGCGGCCGGTACCCCGGCCGCCGACCGGCCGGAACCGGCCCGCCAGCGGCCGCCGGCCGGCCCGGCCCACCCGGACGACCCGACCGGCCCGGCCGAGCGCGGCGACACCCGCGCCGGCCACGGCACGGTCCGCGCCGACCACGGAGCCGGTACGGCCGGGCCCGCCGACGCCCCCGCCGACCACGGCGACGCCCTCGCCGTCATCGGCATGGCCTGCCGGTTCCCCGGCGCGGCCACCCCCGACGAGTTCTGGGCCAACCTCGCCGGCGGCGTCACCAGCGTCGGCGACGCGCCGCCCGGCCACCGGGGCTGGGCGCACCTGTGGACCGACGCCGACGAGGTGCCGACCGGCTGGGTCGACCGCGTCGAGTACTTCGACGCGGCCCGCTTCCACCTCACCGACCGGGAAGCCCGGCGACTGGACCCGCTGCAGCGCATCCTGCTCAGCGTCACCGACGAGGCGCTGGAGAGCTGCGGCCACGACGCCGCCTCCCTCGGCACCGCCACCGGCGTCTTCGTCGGCACGATCGCCAGCGACTTCCCCGAGCTGGTGGCCGGCAGCATCGGCCACGGCGACCCGCACGTGGCCACCGGCACCGCCGTGTCCATGGTCGCCAACCG
The DNA here is from genome assembly GCF_000876225.1 of Micromonospora haikouensis. Taxonomy (NCBI): domain Bacteria; kingdom Bacillati; phylum Actinomycetota; class Actinomycetes; order Micromonosporales; family Micromonosporaceae; genus Micromonospora; species Micromonospora haikouensis. Next base: position 3,974,788 of record NZ_JXSX01000001.1, read on the forward strand.
GCTGTCGCACGCCTTCAACTGGACCGGGCCGAGCTTCGCCGTCGACACGGCCTGCTCGTCGTCGCTGGTCGCCCTGCACCAGGCCGCCATGTACCTGCGTACCGGCGAGATCGACGCCGCCGTCGTCGGCGCGGCCAACCTGGTGCTCACCCCGACCAAGACCCGATCCTTCCTGCGCAACGGCATGCTCTCCCCGAACGGGGTCTGCCGCACCTTCGACGACGACGCCGACGGCTACGTCCGCGGCGAGGGCGCGGGCGTGCTCGTCCTCAAGCGGCTCGCCGACGCCCAGCGCGACGGCGACCCGATCCTCGCCGTCGTGCGGGGCGCCGCCGTCAACCACACCGGCGCCGCCGGGTTCCTCACCGCGCCGAGCAGCACCGCCCAGGAGGCGGTCATCCGCACCGCCATGCGGCGGGCCGGCGTCGACGCCGACGGCGTCGGCTACGTCGAGGCGCACGGCACCGGCACCCAGCTCGGCGACCTCATCGAGCTGGAGGCGCTGCGCGCCGCCCTCGGCGGGTCCGGTCGCGCCACCGTGGCCGTCGGGTCGGTGAAGACGAACATCGGCCACCTCGAACCGGCGGCCGGCATCGCCGGTCTGATCAAGACGATCCTGGCGTTGCAGGCCGAGCGCATCCCGCCCTCGGCCAACCTCACCTTCCCCAACCGCGGGTTCCGCTTCGAGGACTCGCCGCTGTTCGTCCCCGACCGGCTCGTGCCCTGGACGGGGCCCCGGGTCGCCGGGGTCAGCAGCTTCGGCTTCGGCGGCGTCAACGCCCACGCCGTGCTCGCGGCGGCGCCGCAACCCGCCCCGGCCCCCGCCGACGCCGGCCCCGGCCCCGGCCTGCTCACCCTGTCGGCGGACTCCGCCGACGGGCTGCGGACCCTCGCCGGCCGGCTGGTCCTGCTGCTGCGCTCGCCGTACTGCCCGCCGCTGGCCTGGCTCTGCGTGGCCAGCCGGCAGCGCCCCGCGGCGACCCACCGGCTCGCCTGCGTCGTCGACACCGTCGAGCAGCTCGACGACAAGCTCATGCTGTTCCTCGCCCGCGCCGAAGGCACCCGCAACCTCCACGTCGGCGTCGTCGACCCGGCGGCGGCGGGCGGCACCATCGCACCGCTGGGCACCGACCGCGACGCCCTCGACGCGGCGGCCCGCCGGTTCGTCGCCGGCGACACCCTCCCGACCGGGGAACGCGCCCCCGTGCGCTTCCCCACCGCGCCGCACGAGGAGAAGCACCTCTGGCTCGAACCCGCGCCCGCGCAGCTCACGGCGGGCCCGACGGCCCCGCCGCGCCCGCACGGCTGGACGTGGGGCGAGCACCCCGAGGCCGCCGAACACGTCGTCCTCGGCAACCCCACCCTGCCCGGCTCCGGCTACCCCGGCAAGGTCGCCGAGGTCGTCGGCCGCGCCGCGTACGCCCTGCGGGACCTCACCTTCCGGGCGACCGTGCAGCCCCCGGCCACGCTCACCGCCGAGCGCACCGGCGACCGGATCACCTTCCGCGACGGCACCTCCGGCGTCGTGGCCGACCTGGAGCTGACCGAGCCGACGCCCGCCGACCCGGCGCTCACGCCACCGGCGAGCGCCGTCGGGTTCACCCCGGTCGGCCTCGACGAGATGTACCGTGACTTCGACCGCAACGGCCTGCGCTACGGCCCCGGCTTCCGCTGCGTACGGTCGCTGTCCACCGCGTACGGCCAGGCGATCGGCACCCTGCGCGCCGACGGCGACCCCGCCGGAGCGGTCGACGCCCGGCTGCTCGACGGCGCCTTCCAGGTGGCCCTCGCCGCCTGCGGGGCCCAGGGCCTGTACGTGCCGTTCACCATCGCGCGGCTGACCGTGCACGCCCCGCTCCCGGCGGCCGTGCGCGTCTACGCCCGCCGCGACCGCGGCAGCGCGCCCGACGCGGGGCTGCTCACCGCCAGCCTGGTCGTGCTCGACGGCGACCGGCCCGTGCTGACCGCCGAGGGCATCACCTGGCGGCGGATCTCCCCGGCCCCGCCGCCCGGTCAGCCCGGCTCCGCCGGCGCGCAGGACCGGGCCCGGCACGACGGCGTCGCCACCGGGACGACCGCCGCCGGCAACGGCCGCGCCCCGGCCGCGCCCGCGCACCCCGCCGTGCCGAGCGGCCACCACCGCGCCAACGGCTCCGCCGCCTCCGCCTCCCTCGGGCCGGCGCTGGCCAGGTGGATCGCCGAGGGGCTGGAGACCGACGTCGAGTCCCTCGAACTGGACCGCCCGCTGGAGGCCCAGGGCCTCGACTCGATGCTCGCCGTCTCCCTGGCCCAGGACATCCGCGCCCGGCTCGGCGTCGACATCCCGGTGACGCTGCTGCTCGAGGTGGGGACGGTGGAGAACCTCGTCACCGAGCTGCGCGACACGTACGGGGTCACCGCCGTGCCCGACGCCGAGGCCGCGCCCCCCGCTGCCCCGGTCGTCGAATCACCGGCACCCTCGCCCATCCCGGCGGCCGCGCCGGCCCCTCCCGTCGCGGCTGCGCCCTCCGTCGCCGCGGCCCCCGTCGCACCGGCGGTCGCGGCGACGGAGGGGCCGGTCGACCGGCACGACATGGCGATCATCGGCTTCGACGGGGTCTTCCCGAACGCCGGCAGCCCGGACGAGCTGTGGGAGGTCGTCACCAGGGGCGAGGACTGCCTGCGCGAGGTGCCCAAGTCCCGCTGGGACATCGACGACTACTACTCCGAGGACGCCGAGCCCGGCACCGTCTACCTGCGCCGCGCGGGCTTCGTCGACGAGCTGACCGGCTTCGACGCGGCGTTCTTCCGGATCTCGCCCGCCGAGGCACAGTGGATCGACCCCCAGCAGCGCCACCTCATCCAGTCCGCCTGGCGGGCCTTGGAGGACGCCGGGCTCTCCGGCCGCGCCTCCGAGCGGCCGACGGGCGTCTTCGTCGGCGCCAGCTACCAGCACTACCGCGACATGGTCGTCGGCGACGTCGTGCAGACCGCCGCCGGCCTCGGCAACCACAACGCGATCCTGGCCAATCGGGTGAGTTACTTCCTGGATCTGTCGGGTCCGAGCATGACGATCGACACGTTGTGTTCGTCGTCGTTGGTGGCGTTGCACACGGCGGTGCGTAGCATTCGCAGCGGCGAGTGCGACCAGGCCATCGTCGCCGGCGTGCACCTCGCGATGTCCCCCCAGTACTTCCAGCTCGGCTCCCGGCTGCGGTCGTTCTCCCCGACGGGTGCGTCGCGGGCGTTCGACGCGTCGGCGGACGGGTTCGTGCCGGGTGAGGGTGTGGTCACGGTGGTGGTCAAGCCCTTGGCGGACGCGGTGCGGGATGGGGATCGGATCCGTGGGGTGATCCGGGGTACGGCCGTGAACCACGGTGGTCGTACGAGCGGGTTGACCGTGCCGAGCAGTGCCGCCCAGCGGGAGGTGATCGTGGCGGCGTTGCGCGACGCCGGCATCGGCCCGGACGGGATCGGTCTGGTGGAGGCGCACGGCACCGGGACGAGTCTGGGTGATCCGATCGAGGTGGAGGGTTTGACGCGGGCGTGGCGGGAGTTCACGTCGCGGACGCAGTTCTGTGCGATTGGTTCGGTGAAGTCGAACATCGGTCATTTGGAGCCGGCTGCTGGGTTGGCTGGTGTGGTGAAGGTGTTGTTGGCGTTCGAGCGGGAGCAGATTCCGCCGACGCTGCACGTCAACCGGCCGAACGATCACATCCGGTTCGAGGAGTCGCCGTTCTTTGTGGCGGATCAGCTCATGGGGTGGCCTCGGGTGGAGGGGGCCCCGAGGCGGGGTGCGGTGTCGGCGTTCGGGATGGGTGGGGTCAACGCCCACGTGATCTTGGAGGAGCCGCCGGTTGTCGCGTCTCGGGAGCTGCCGGGGCAGGAGTCGTTTGTGGTGCGGGTGTCGGCGTCGAGTGAGGAGGGCGTGCGCCGGTTGGCGGCCGATTATGCGCGGGCGTTGTCGCGGGTTGCCGGTGACGGTGTGGGCGATTTCGGGTTCACGGCGAATGTGGGTCGGGCGTCGCATCGGTTCCGGGTGGCGGTGTCGGGTGTGGATGGCGCGGGTGTGGTGGAGGGGTTGTCGGCGGTGGCGGTGGGTGATCGGCCGGTGGGTCGGTTGGTGAATGCGGCGCCGGTGTCGGTGTTCATGTTTTCGGGTCAGGGTTCGCAGTATGCGGGGATGGCTCGGGGTTTGTATGGGGTGGAGCCGGTGTTCCGGGCGGCGCTGGACGAGTGCGCGGAGCTGGTGTCGCCGGCGGGTGTGCCGTTGCTGGACTTGTTGTTCGGTGACCGGGGTCAGGAGTTGGTGCAGACACGGTTCGCGCAGGTGGGGATCGTGGCGGTGCAGGTGGGGTTGGTGCGGCTGTTGGAGTCGTGGGGGATCCGGCCGGGGCTGGTGGTCGGTCATTCGGTGGGCGAGTTGACGGCTGGGTGGGCGGCGGGGGTGTTCGGGCTGGCCGACGTGTTGGGGCTGGCGGTGGCGCGGGGCTCGTTGATGCAGGAGCAGCGTTCGGGTGGGGCGATGGCGGCGGTGTTCGCTGGTGTGGGCGACGTCGAAGAGGCGGTGGGGTCGGGGTCGTTTCCGGGGTTGGAGGTGGCGGCGTGGAACGGGCCGCGGAGTGTGACGGTGTCGGGTCCGGTCGAGGCGGTGGACGCGTTCTGCGCGGATTCCGGGTTGCGGTGTCAACGGTTGGTGGTGAGTCACGCGTTCCATTCGGAGGCGATGACGGGTGCGGTCGAGCCGTTCGCGGAGGCGGTGTCGCGGGTGGCGGTGTCCGCGCCGCGGATCGGGTTCGCGTCGTCGATCACCGGCCAGTGGCATGACGCGGAATCGGTGGCCGATGGCCAGTTGTGGGGTGCAGGAATCCGGGGGCCGGTGTTGTTCGGCCGGGCGTTGGGGCTCGTGGGCGCCGCCGGCGGCGGGGTGTTCTGGGAGATCGGTGCGCATCCGGTGTTGACGGGCCTGGGCCGGCAGGTGTTGGCGGACGACAGGCTGGTGTGGTTGTCGACGTTGCGCAGGGACCGTTCGGATCAGGTGCAGGTGCATTCCGCGGTGGCGGAGTTCTACAGCCGTGGCTTGGGTGAGGTCGACTGGGTGGGGGTGCACGCCGGTAAGGGGCACCGCACGACCACCATTCCCACCTACCCCTTCGAACGCCGCGAGTTGAGCGCGCCCCGCGTCCACGAGACCGCCCCCGCGCACCGCCGCCGCCCCGAAGCGCAGGTTTCCGTACCCACCGCAGGTGACGAGGCCGCCGGCCATCCGCTGTTCGACCGTCACTACGAGCACTGAGCGAGGGAACGTGACGTACCGGGTTGAGACCTACGAGAAGACCTTCGCGGGGCACGAGCCGTTCATCGCCCAGCACCGCTCCTCCGGCTTCGGCATCCTGCCCGCGTCCGTACAACTGGAGATGGCCCTGCTCGGGGTCGCCCAGCGCCGGGCGTTCGCCCCGCTCGAACTCGTCGACGTCGCCTTCGTCCGGCCGTTCACCGTCGCCGACGACGAGCGGGTCACCGGCCGACTCGACGTGACCTTCGCCGAGCGGACCCGCTTCGAGCTGAGCGCGGTCACCCCCGACGGCCGCAAGGCCGTCTCGACCGGCACCGGCGGGCCGCTGCCGGCCGACGCCCGACCGCCGGCCGCGTGGGAGGTGACCTGCCCGGTGCCGGTCCCGCCCGAGCGGATCTACCGCGGCTGGGCCGAGGCCGGCCTGACGTACGGGCCGGACTTCCACACCGTACGCCGGCTCTCCGTCGGCGACGGCACCGCCGAGGCGAGCCTCGCCACGGTGGCCCAGCCGGTGCCCTGGTACTCCCACCCCCTGCTCGTCGACGGCGTCTTCCAGGTGGTCAGCTGCGCCCTGCAGGATCTCGCCGACGGCGACGCGCCCGGCCCGATGCTGCCCATCGGCGTCGCGCGGTTCGCCCTGTACGCGAACCTGTCCGCCCTCACCACCGGGGTGACCGTGCGGGTGCGCCGCACCGCCGTGCAGGACGCCTGGTCCGTCGCGGACGCCGTGCTGCTGGACCCCGCCGGCCAGGTCGTCGCCGAGCTGACCGGGGTACGCATGCGCCGGCTGCCGGCGCACCGGTCCGCCTCGGCTCCCGGGCTGCTCACCCGCATCGAGTGGGCCCCCGCCGAAGCCCCCGCGCCCCGCCGCCCGGCGACCGGCACCTGGGTGGTGCTGCACGACGGCGGCCCCGACGCCGCGGGCGCGGCCACGGTGCGGGCGCTGCGCGCCGACGGGGCCCGCGTCGTCGAGGTGCTGCCCGAGGCGCCGGACCCGGCGACCGGGGCCGACCGGCGGGTCATGCCCCAGCCCGACGAGGCCGCGTTCCAGCGGCTCTGGGAGGAGATCGGCACGCCCGTCGAGGGCGTCGTGCACCTGTGGAACACCGGTCCCGCCCGGCCGGACCAGGCCGAGCTGGCCGCCGGCCTGTACGCCTGCCTCGCCGCCCTGAAGACCCTCGGCCAGCGGCAGCGCTCGGGTCGCTTCCTCGTCGCCACCGAACGGGCCCAGCCGGTGGCCGCCGGGGACGCCCCCGAGCCGGCGCGGGCCGCCCTGTGGGGACTGGTCCGCACCGCCGCCATCGAATACCCCGGGCTGCGGCCCCGCCTCGTCGACCTCGACCCCGCCTCGGCCGACGCGCTCGTGGCCGAGCTGGGCGGCGACGGTCCGGTCGAGGTCGGCTACCGCGCCGGCGTGCGACACGTTCCGGTCCGCGTCCCGCTGCGCGCGTCCGACAGCGGCCGGCCGCCGGTGCGGCGCGACGGCCGGTACCTGATCCTCGGCGGGCACGGCGGCCTGGGCCTCGCCGTCGCCCGCCGCCTCGCCGGCGACGGTGCCGGCCTGGTCGCCCTGGTCAGCCGCTCCGGCGGGACCGGAGCCGACGCCGACGCCCTGGCCGGGATCGAGTCGTACGGCTGCCGCATCGCCTCGTTCGCCGCCGACGTCGCCGCGCCCGGCGCGCTGACAGGCGTGGTGGCGGAGATCCGGCAGCGCTTCGGCGACCTGCACGGCGTCGTGCACGCCGCCGGTGCCCTCCGCGACGGCCTGCTGCGCGGCACCACCGCCGAGGACGTGGCGCAGGTGCTGCGCCCCAAGGTCGACGGGCTGCACGAGCTGGCCGCCGCCGTCGCCGGCACCGACCTGGACTTCGCCGTGCTGTTCGCCTCGGTCTCCGGGACGTTCGGCAACCTCGGCCAGGGCGGGTACGCCGCCGCCAACACCTACCTCGACGCGTACGCCCACGCGCGGGGTGCGCCCTGGACCAGCGTCGACTGGGGACTGTGGGGCGAGGTGGGCATGGGCACCGCCGTTGCCGAGCAGCTCCGCCGTCGGGGCGTCCGGCCGCTGGGCACCGTCGAGGCGCTCGACGCCCTGATGACCGTGCTGCGCGACGACGTCCGGCAGGTCGTCATCGCCCACCCCGACGCCCCGGCCGGCACCCGGGCCGAGACGGCGACGGGCACGACACCGGCCGCGTCGCCGGCACCGGTCCCGCCGGCCACCGCGCCCGCCGCCGCGGCGACCGGCCCGTCCCCGGCCGGCGACGTCGACGCCGGGCGCACCGAGGACGGGCTCGCCGAGTTCCTCGCCGAACGGCTCGGCATCGACGGCTTCGACCGGACGGCGCCGCTGACCGACTACGGCATCAACTCGATCATGAGCGTCGAGCTGGCCGAGGAGCTGTCCCGCCGCTGGCGGGTCACCCTCCCGGCGACCCTCTTCCTCGAGTACGGCGACTTCGCCGAGCTGGCCGCCGCGCTCGCCACCCGTTACGCGGCCGGACCGCCCGCCGCCCCCGAGCCGGCCCCCGCCTCCCCCGAACCGCCGACCGCCGCCCCGCTGCCCGCGCCGGTCGTCGCCACGCCCGAGGCGACCACCCCCGCGCCGGCCGCCCCCACGTCCGAGCCGGTGTCCGCGCCCGCCCCCGCGCCGGCCGCCCGGCCCGCTCCGCGCGGCGGCGACATCGCGGTGGTGGCCGTCTCCGGCGACCTGCCCGGCGCCCGCGACCTCACCGACCTGTGGCCGATGCTCCGCTCCGGCGGCGACGCCTTCACCGAGATCCCGGCCCACCGGTGGAGCATCGACGAGCACTTCCAGCGGCGCGGCCCCGACATGACCGGCACCTACTGCCGCACCGGCGCGTTCGTCACCGGGATCGACCGCCTCGACCCGAGGTTCTTCGGCATCGCCGTGCGCGAGGCGCAGGAGATGGACCCGCAGCAGAAGCTGCTGCTGGAGCACGCCTGGTCCGTCGTCGACGACAGCGGCTGCGCCGGACGGCGGGACGTCGGCGTCTTCGTCGGCGCCACCTACACCCACCACCGCGACGCCAACGGCCTCGACGCCGTCGGGCCGCACACCGCCCTCGGCTCGATGAACGCCGTCCTGGCCAACCGCATCTCCTACGCGCTGGACCTGACCGGCCCCTCGCAGACCGTCGACACGCTCTGCTCGTCCTCCCTGGTCGCCCTGCAGCAGGCGGTGGTGAGCCTGCGCACGGGGCAGTGCGGCGCGGCCATCGTCGCGGCCTGCCACGTCGGACTGACCCCCTGGTACTACCGCAGCCTCAGCCAGCTCGGCGCGCTGTCGCCCACCCGCCCCCGGCCGTTCGACGACCGGGCCGACGGGTTCGTGCCCGGCGAGGGCGCGGTCGCGGTCATGCTCAAGCGGCTCGACGACGCCGAACGCGACGGCGACCGGATCCACGCGGTGATCCGGGGCGCGGCGGTCAACCACGGCGGCCGGGGCAGCGCCCTGCCGGTGCCGCGCAGCGAGGCGCAGGTCGCCGTCATCCGGGCCGCGCTGGCCGACGCCGGCCTCGCCCCGGCCGACATCTCCCTGGTCGAGACCCACGGCACCGCGACCCGGCTGGGTGACCCGATCGAGATCGCCGCCCTGGCCGAGGTCTTCGACGGCGACCGGCCCGAGCCGGTGCACGTCGGCTCGGTCAAGGCCAACATCGGCCACCTCGAACCGGCGAGCGGCCTGGCCGGTCTGGTGAAGGTCCTGCTCTGCCTGCGGCACGGCGAGATCCCGCCCCTGGCCGGGTTCGAGACGCTCGGCACGCACATCGCCCTGCCCGCCGGCCGGCTGGCCATCCCGACCGAGCCCCGGCCGTGGCGCTCCGCCGGGCCCCGCCGGGCCGGCATCAGCGCCTTCGGCATGGGCGGCACCAACGCCCACGTCGTCGTCGAGGAGTACGCCCCGCCCCGCACCGCTGCCGTCGCCGGCCCCGACGAGCCCGTCGGCGAGCACCTGCTCGTCCTCTCGGCGCACACCCCGCACCTGCTCGCCCGACGCATCGCCGACGTGGAGCGGCTGATCGGGCGGGACCGGTCGGTGGACGCCGCCGCGCTGTGCTTCTCCGCGTCGGTCGGGCGCAGTCACCTGCCGCACCGGATCGCCGTGCTCGGCGCGACCGCCGACGAGTTGGGCGCGGGCCTGCGCCAGGCCCTGCGCGCCGGGCCGGACCCATCGGCGACGGTGCTGCGCGGCGCGACCGTCCTCTCCGGCGACCCGGTGCCCTGCGGCCCGGACCTCGCCGCCCGGCTCGCCGCGTACGTGCCGCTGACCGCCGAGCGGATCGCCGCAGAGCTGCGCACGCCCGACGGCACGCTGCTCGCCGCGCTGGCCCACCTGTACGTCGCCGGGCGCGACGTCGACTGGCGGCGGCTCCACGCCGGCAGCGGGCTGCGCCGGGTGCCGCTGCCGCCCTACCCCTTCCGCGACCTCGCCGACCCTGCCCAGCCGGGCCCCGCCGGCCCGCCCCGCCCCGCCGCGCCCGACGACCGCGTCCTGGACCGGCTGCTGGGCGCGCACCGCGTCTTCGGCGAGGAGACGCTGCCGGCCGCGTTCCTCGTCGCCAGCGGCTTCGCCCGCGCCGCCGTCCTGCACCGGCTCGCGTTCACCGCGCGGGGCACCGGCCGGCACCGGCTCACCAGCGACCCCTCCGGCGACACGACCACCTTCTCCTACGGCGGGCGGCCCGTCGGCCATCTCACCGTGGGCGCGGCCGACCCGTCCGACCCCGCCCCGGAGCCGGTGGCGCTGGACGCCCTGCGCGCCGGCTACCCGCGCACGCTCGACCCCGCCGGCCTGTACGCGTGGTTCGCCGCCAAGCACGTCGACTTCGGCGCTCCGCTGCGCGTCGTCGGCCACGTCGCGTACGGCACCACCGGCGTACTCACCCAGGTCGACCTCGCCGACGCGGACCCGGGCGTCCGGGCGGTGGCCGCCCTCGACGCGGCGTTGCAGACCATGGCGGTGCTGACCCTGGCCGACCCGGCCGCCTCCACGCTCACCTACCTGCCGGTCTCGATCGGCCGGGCGGTGCGCTGGGGCGACCCGGCCGGCACCCGACACGTCCACCTGCGCCTCGCCGGGCAGGACGCCGACGGCAGCCGGCGGGCCAGCGCCACCCTCCTGGACGCCGACGGCCGGGCCCTGGTCCTCCTCGACGACGTGGTGTACCGGCCCGTCGCGGCGGGCGCGCCCGACCCGGGCCGGGTGACCTCGCCGGCCGGCACCCCCACGCCCGACCGGGTTCCGCCGGCCGGCGGGACCGCCGCCGGCCCACCGCCGTCCCGCCCCCACGGCGGCCCCCGCCTGCCGGAGGAGACGGTGGTCGACCTGGTCCGCGCGGTGCTGCGGGACCCGCAGGTCAGCGCGACGAGCCCGCTCGCCGCCGCCGGCATCGACTCCATGCTGGCCACCATGGTCGCCGCCGAGGTGCAGGACCGCCTGGGGGCGACGCTCAGCCCGGTCGACGTGCTCCAGGCGCGTGACTGCCGGGCCCTCACCGCCGTGGTGGCGTCCCTCCTGCCCGACGAGCCCCCTGCGCCGCCGGCCCCCGACGCTCCGTCCACCCCCGACGCCGCCCCCACCGGCTCGGACGCGGCGACCGGCGACGACGCCCACGACATGGCGATCGTCGGCGTCGCCTGCGCACTGCCCGGCGCCACGGACCCCGAGGGCTTCTGGTCCCTGCTCGCGGGCGGGGGCAGCGGCGTCGGCCCGGCACCCGCCTTCCGCTGGCCCGCCGACGGCGACCCCGACGGCACCCCGGTGGGCGGCTTCCTCGCGCAGATCGACGAGTTCGACGCCCGGTTCTTCGACTTCTTCGCCAAGCAGGCGGAGGTGCTCGACCCGCAGGTCCGCTGGCTGCTGCGCACCGCCTGGGAGGCGCTGGAGTCCGCCGGGATCGCCCCGCTGTCCACGCCCACCTCGACCGGCGTCTTCGTCGGCGCCAGCTACCAGCACTACAAGGACTACAACATCCCGCCGGAGCTGGACGCCGCCGCCGGCCTCGGCAACCACAACGCCTTCCTGGCCAATCGGGTGAGTTACTTCCTGGATCTGTCGGGTCCGAGCATGACGATCGACACGTTGTGTTCGTCGTCGTTGGTGGCGTTGCACACGGCGGTGCGTAGCATTCGCAGCGGCGAGTGCGACCAGGCCATCGTCGCCGGCGTACGCCTCGCGATGTCCCCCCTGCACTACACCGCGATGCGGAACCTGCGGGCCCTGTCCCCGACGGGTGCGTCGCGGGCGTTCGACGCGTCGGCGGACGGGTTCGTGCCGGGTGAGGGTGTGGTCACGGTGGTGGTCAAGCCCCTGGCGGACGCGGTGCGGGATGGGGATCGGATTCGTGGGGTGATCCGGGGTACGGCCGTGAACCACGGTGGTCGTACGAGCGGGTTGACCGTGCCGAGCAGTGCCGCGCAGCGGGAGGTGATCGTGGCGGCGTTGCGGGATGCGGGGGTGGGTCCGGACGGGATCGGTCTGGTGGAGGCGCACGGCACCGGGACGAGTCTGGGTGATCCGATCGAGGTGGAGGGTTTGACGCGGGCGTGGCGGGAGTTCACGTCGCGGACGCAGTTCTGTGCGATTGGTTCGGTGAAGTCGAACATCGGTCATCTGGAGCCGGCTGCTGGGTTGGCTGGTGTGGTGAAGGTGTTGTTGGCGTTCGAGCGGGAGCAGATCCCGCCGACGCTGCACGTCAACCGGCCGAACGACCACATCCGGTTCGAGGAGTCGCCGTTCTACGTGGCCGACCAGGTCGTCGCGTGGCCCCGGACAACAGGTTCGCCGCGGCGGGGTGCGGTGTCGGCGTTCGGGATGGGTGGGGTCAACGCCCACGTGATCCTGGAGGAGCCGCCCGTCGCCGCCCCGCGCGAGCCGGTGCCGCCGCGCTCGCACCTGGTCCGGGTCTCCGCCGCCAGCGAGGACGCGGTGCGCCAGCTCGCCGCCGCGTACGCCGAGGTGTTCGCCGCCTCCGACGACGACCGGCGGACCGCCGACCTCTGCCACACCGCGAACGTCGGCCGCTCCTTGCTCGACTACCAGAGCGCGGTCACCGGCCCCACCGGCCCGGCCCTCGCCGAGCGGCTCCGGGCCGTAGCCGACGGCCGGCTCCCGGTGGCCCGCGTCGACGCCGCCCTGGCCGCCGACGTGCCGCCGGCCGCCCCGGACGGACCGCCGGACGCCTGGCACGAGGCGCTGGCCGACTTGGCCCGGCGCGGCCACCCCGGCATCGACTGGGCGGCGCTGTCCGCGCCGGGTTCCCGCATCGTCGCGCTGCCCACCTACCCGTTCGCCCGGGGCCGCTACTGGCACACCCGCAGCACCCCGGCGACGGTGGCGGCCCCGTCGCCCACCGTGCCGCAGCCCGCCGCGACGGCGTCGGCGTCGCCCGACGCGCCCGCAGCCGCCACCGCCGCCGCGCCCGAGGCGCTGTGCACGCGGTGGCGGGCCACCGCGCCCCTCACCGGCGGGTCGGCGTACGGCGTCACCGTCCGGGTGGTCGCCGCCGACCGGGCCACCGAGGGCCTCGTCTCCGCCGCGCTGTCCGCCCAGGGCGCCGACATCGCCGCCCCCGGGGCGCCCGCCCGCGCCCTCGTCGTGGTCGCCGCCGCCCCCGTGTCCGCCGCCACCGAACCGGACCTGCGCGGCTTCTGGGAGCAGCTCCGCGAGGTCACGGCGGCCCTCCCGCCGCAGGCGAAGGTGGTCTGGGTCGAGCACCGCTCGGCCCCGGTCGACGAGGCCGACCGGGCCCTGCTGGACCCGGAGGCCGCCGCGCGGGCGTTCACCGTCCGGGCCGCCGCTGCCGAGCACCGGTTCGCCGTCGCGGCCCTCGACCTCGACGCGGGCGACCCGGCCGAGACCCGCGCTCGGCAGATCGCCGCCGAGTTCGCCGCGCTGCGCCCCGGCGTCAACACCGCCGTCGCCTACCGGCGGGGAATCCGGTACGTCCCGGAGCAGGTCCCGGCCGCACCCGGCCCGGCCACCCCGCTGGACGGCGACGGGTACCACCTCGTCACCGGTGGGCTCGGCGCGATCGGCCGGCGGCTGGTCGCGCACCTGGTGCGCGGCGGCGCGCGGAACGTCGGCATCGTCGGCCGGTCGCCGGCCGACCCCCGTGCCGAGGCGTTCCTGGCGCAGATGCGGCTGCACGCCGAGGTCGACTACCTGCGGTGCGACGTCGCCGACGCCGCCGCCCTGACCGACGCCGCCGCGTCCTTCGGCCGCCGGTGGGGCCGGCTGCTCGGCGTGGTGCACTGCTCCGGCGGGGTCAACCCGTTCGGGTCGCTGCGCCGCCGGCCCTGGTCGGAGGCGGCCCGGGTGACCGCGCCGAAGGTCGCCGGCTCCCGCAACGTGGTGCGGCTGGCCCGATCCCAGGGCGCGGGCCACGTCGCCCTGGTCTCCTCGATCGCCGGCGCGCTGCCGCACGCCGGCCGGGGGCTGGTGGACTACGCCCTGGCCAACGCCTACCAGTTGGCGCTGGCCGAGCAGGCCGGCGACGACGGCACGACGGTGACCGCACACGCCTGGCCGAACTGGGTCGGCATCGGCATGGAGGCCGACGACTCCGTCGCCGCCGGGCACTCGATCACCCTCGACGAGGCGCTGACCGGCTTCACCGCGCACCTGCGCACGGGCGGGGGAGTTGTATTCCCCGGCACCGCCGTGCCCGACAGCGCGCCGCCGCCCGCGCCGACGGCGGCACCCGCCGCACCGGTGGCGCCGGCCGCCACGGTGCCGGCCGGGCCCGCCCCGGCGGCACCGCCCGCGCGACCCGTCGCGGAGCCCGCGCCGGCCGCCGCGGCCGGCCTCGCCTACACGCTGGTGCGCGACGCCTTCGTCGACGTGCTCGGCGAGGATCCGGGCGACTGCCCCCTGCCGGACCTGGGCCTGGACTCGCTGGTCATCGTCGACCTGACCAACGCCATCGAACGGCTCGGCGGGATCACCGTCGACCCGTCCCTGGTGATGCGGGCCCGCACCATGGCCGACCTCGCGGCCCGGCTGCCCGGCCCCGCCGGCGCGCCGCCCGCCGCGCCCCAGGAGGCGGCCGGGCCCGCCACGCCCGACGCGCCGCCGCCGGCACCCGACGCGGGCGGGCAACCCGCCGCGCCGGCCCCGGACCTCGGCGCGCTGCTGCGGCCCCTGCTCGTCCACGGCCAGCAGCAGGGCCACTGACATGCCCACCGAGCGGGACGGAAGGAGCGACGCGACCATGACGGACAATCGGATCGCGGTGATCGGCATGGCCGTACGGCTTCCCGGCGCCGAGGACGTGACCGACCTGCGGTGGATGCTGACCCACGACTCGGTCGAGGTCGACGAGGTCCCGCCCAGCCGCTGGGCCCGCGACCTCTACCTCGGCGAAGGCGACCACCAGGGCACCCACCACCGGGGAGCGTTCCTGCAGGACCCGTTCTCCTTCGACCACGAGGCGTTCGGGCTCACCGCCGCTGACGCCGTCCTGCTCGACCCGCAGCAGCGGGTCATGCTGGAGGTCGGGGCCCGCGCCCTGGAGGACGCCGGATACCTGGCCGCCCGGCGGCGGCTCGACGCGGGCGTCTTCGTCGGCGCCCGGATGAACTCCTACGGCTTCGACCACGGCCGCGGCGTCGCCCCCGCCGGCCGGGCCGGCGCCCCGGTTGCCGGCCCGCCGGTCCCGGCAGCCCTCTGGGGCCGCTCGCAGAACTTCGTCGCGGCGTGGCTGTCCGACCGGCTCGACCTCGCCGGCCCCAGCCTCGTCGTCGACACCGCCTGCTCGTCGTCGCTGACGGCGGTCTGGCTGGCCTGCCAGAGCCTCGCCGCCGGCAGCTGCGAGATCGCCGTGGTCGGCGCGGTGGACCTGCTGGTCGACCCGCTGACGTTCGTGCTGCTCTCCCGCACCGGCGCGCTCTCCCCGGACGGGCTGTGCCAGACCTTCGACGAGAAGGCCAACGGGTACGTCCCCGGGGAGGGTGCCGTCGCCCTGGTGCTCAAGCCGATGGCGGCGGCCGTCGCCGACGGCGACGTGATCCTCGGGGCGATCACCGGCACCGGCGTCAACAACGACGGCCGCACCATGGGGGTGACCACCCCCAACCTGGAGGCCCAGGTCGAGCTGCTCACCCGCGTCTACGACCGGGTCGACCCCGCGACCGTCCAGTACGTCGAGACCCACGGCACCGGCACCGCCATCGGCGACCCGATCGAGGTGCGGGCGCTCACCGAGGTGTTCGGCCGGCACGGCGTCGCCCGGGGCAGCGTCGCGCTGGGCTCCCTGAAGCGGCGCATCGGGCACCTGCACTCGGCGTCCGGCCTGGCCGGGCTCGCCAAGATCGTCCTCTGCCTGCGGGACGGGGTGGTGCCCGGCGTGCCGGTGCCCGCCGTCAACCCGCGCCTGCGGCTGGACGCCAGCCCCTTCCACCTGCCGCCGCGCGCCGAGCCCTGGCCGGCGGCACCGACCCGCCGGGCCGCGGTGAGCGGCTTCGGCTTCGGCGGCACCAACGCGCACGTCGTCGCCGAGGCGGCCGGCACGCCCGCCGCCCCGGCCGGTGCCGAGCGCGCCGCCGAGGTGCTGCCCCTGTCCGCCGACAGCCCGGACGGCCTGCGCGAGTTGGCCGCGCAGTGGCTGGAGTTCCTGCCGACGACCGCCGACGACCTCCCCGACGTGCTGGCCACCGCCCGGCTCGGACGCCCCCACCGCGCCGCGCGGTGCGCCGTCGCCGGCACCGACGCCGCCAGCCTCGCCGCAGCCCTGCGGGCCCGTCTGCTCGCCGCCGACGCCCCGCTCGGCGAGACCCCCCGGCGGCGGCCCGCCGTCACCGTGCGCCCGGCCGCCGCGCCGGCCCCGCCGGCCTGGCTGCTCGCGCTCACCGGATCCGTGCCGGCGGTACGGGAGATCGTCGGCCGGTTCGAGGCCGCCGTCGGCAGCCCCGTGACGACGTTCTCCGGCCCGCTGCTGCGGATCTGCGCCGGGGTCGTGCTGGCCGTGGCGCTGCGCGACACCGGCGTCCCCGAGCAGGCGGTGGACCTGCCGCCCGGCTGGGCGCCGATCGCCGACTTCGCGCACGGGCGTACCACGCTGGAGCAGGCGCTGAGCGTGGTCCTGACCGGCCCGGCCGCGACCACCGACGACCCGGCCGCCGCCGATCCAGCCGCCGGCACCGACGGCGACGCCGGCCCGGAGCTGTGCGCCCGCCTGGCCGACGCCGCCGACGAGCGCGACGTCGCCGCGCTGCTCGCCACCGTCGCGGCGGAACTGTACGAGGCCGGCGCGGACGTCGACTGGGCCACGTTCCAGGGGCCGGCCGGGTGGCGCAAGCGACTGCTGCCCGCCGCACAGGCCCGGGGGCCCGCGCTGGACCTGCGGGAGCCCCTGCGCTCCGCCGAGCCCGGCGGCCCGACCACCCTGGACGCCGACGAGGGCCCGGCCGGGTACGCCTTCTCCCGGGTATTCGGGGCGGGCGAGACGCCCATCGCCCAGCACTCCGTGTACCGCCGGATCATGCTGCCCGGCGTCGCCTGGTTCGACTTCCTGCGCCAGGGCGCGCAGCTGCGCGGCGACGCGTTCCACGGGGTGCGGGACGTGCTGTTCCACCGGCCGCTGATCCCCACCGGCGCGCACCGCGTGCGGTGCCGGGTCGACGGGCAGGGCCGGTTCACCGTCGCCGACGCCGACGGCACGCCCTTCGTCACCGGCCGGTACGCCCCGCAGCCCGACCCGGCCCCGGCCACCGAGCCGCTGCCGGAGCTGCTCGCCGCCTGCTCGCGGCTGCACGCCGGCTCCACGGTCTACCGGTGGCTGCGCCGCATCGGCTACCACCACGGCCGCTACTACCGCAACATCTCCTGGGTGGCCGGGCTCGCGGGCGGGGGCACGCTCGCCCGCATCGAGGGCGGCCGGCAGCGCGGGCTGAACCCGCCGGACGTCCAGCTCTTCCCGGGCCTGCTGGACAGCGTCACCATCGCCGCCATCGACCCGGACAACCCCGTCTTCGGCACCGAGCACGCGTCCGCGTTCATCCCGCTGTCGGCGGACCGGGTGAGCGTGCACGGCCCGCTCGACGACGCCGCCTACGTCCGCACCGAGGTCTCCTTCTGGAACGAGGAGGCGTGCCGGGTCACCCAGGTCGTCCTCGACGCGCGGGGTGTGCCCCTGCTGACCTTCGGCGACATCTCGTCGAAGCGGGTGCCCGTGCTCGCGTTCAGCGACCAGCCGCCGGCCCCCGCCGAGTCCGGCCCGGCCCCGACCGCCGTCGCGCCCGCCCCGGTCGCGGCGGCCCGGCCTCCGGCACCCCCGGCGCCGGCCGTCCCGGCCGGGCGGCCCACTCCGGCCGGGGCCGCGCAGCCCACCGCGGCCCCGGCCGCACCGGTCGCTCCGGCCGCCGCCCCCGCACCGCCCCCGGTGCCGCAGCCGGCGGCGCTCCCCGGCGGTGTCGCGTCGGCGTCGCCCGTCGCGCGGGCGCTCGCCTGGTTCCTGGCCCTGTCCGGCACGGACGCCGAGCACGCCGACACCGAGTTCCTCTCGGCCGGCTTCGACTCCGTCGGCCTGGTCGGGCTGAGCGACCGGCTGTCCCGGGAACACGGCCTGTCGCTCTATCCGACCGTCTTCTTCGAATATCCGACGCCCCGCAGCTTCGCCCAGCACCTCGTCGACGAGGCCCCCGACTTCGTCGCCTCGCTGGCGGCACCGCCGGCGGGCCCGGCGGGTCCGGCGACCGCCCCCGATCCGCCCCCGGAGCCACCCGTCGCCCCGCCCCCGGTCGCCGCCAGCGCCCCGCCCCCCGAGCCGGCCGAGGCCCCCCGGTCGGTCGAGGCCCCCGAGCCGGCCACGGCGACGCCGCCGGCCGTGACCGCCGGACCGCCGCCGGTCACCACCCCGCCCCAGGCCGTCGACCACGCGCGGGCCGCCGAGCGTACGGACACCGGGCGCGACATCGCCGTCGTCGGCGCCGCGATCCGGGTGCCCACCGCCGACGACCTCGACGGGTACTGGTCCCTGCTGGCCGAGGGGCGCGACACCGTCCGCGTCCTGCCCGACGGCCGCTGGCAGCGCGCCGAGGAGGGCCCCGTCCCGCAGGCGTCCTTCCTGGACCGGGTCGACGAGTTCGACCCCGTGCCGTTCCGGATCTCCGCCCGGGAGGCGCCGCTGATCGACCCGCAGGCCCGCATCGTGTACGAGACCATCTGGGAGGCCCTGGAGGACGCCGGCCGGATGGGGCGGGGCGACCGGGAGAACCGGATCGGCCTGTGGATCGCCTACAGCCACGACCACTACCACGAGGAGCGGTCCCGGCACGGGGTGCCCGACGGGCGTGGCCTCGGCCTGGAGGCGATGATCCCGAACCGGCTGTCGTACCTGATGGACTGGCACGGGCCCAGCGTCGTGGTCAACACGCTGTGCTCGTCGTCGCTGGTGGCCCTGCACACGGCGCTGCAGCACCTGCGGGCTGGCGACATCGACACGGCGGTCATCGGCGGCGTGCACGCCGCGATCAGCCCCGAGTACTTCCGCTCCATGCAGGACCTGCGGGCCCTGTCGCCCACCTTCCGGTGCCGCGCGTTCGACGTCGACGCCGACGGCTTCGTGCCCGGCGAGGGCGCGGTCGCGGTCGTGCTGCGCCGCCGCGCCGACGCCGAGCGGGACGCCGACCGGATCCGGGGCCTGATCAAGGGCGCGGCGGTCAACCACGGCGGCCGGACCACCCGCTACTCCGCCCCGAGCCCCGCCGGGCAACGCGACGTCATCGTGGCGGCGTTGCGGGATGCGGGGGTGGGTCCGGACGGGATCGGTCTGGTGGAGGCGCATGGGACGGGTACGAGTTTGGGTGATCCGATTGAGGTGGAGGGTTTGACGCGGGCGTGGCGGGAGTTCACGTCGCGGACGCAGTTCTGTGCGATTGGTTCGGTGAAGTCGAACATCGGTCATCTGGAGCCGGCTGCTGGTCTTGCCGGTGTGGTGAAGGTGTTGTTGGCGTTCGAGCGGGAGCAGATTCCGCCGACGCTGCATGTGCAGCGGCCGAATGATCACATCCGGTTCGAGGAGTCGCCGTTTTTCGTGGCCGACCAGGTCGTCGCATGGCCCCGGACAACGGGTTCGCCGCGGCGGGGTGCGGTGTCGGCGTTCGGGATGGGTGGGGTGAATGCTCACGTGATTCTGGAGGAGCCGCCGGTTGTCGCTGGGCGTGAGGTGGTTCCGCAGGAGTCGTTTGTGGTGAAGGTGTCGGCGTCGAGTGAGGAGGGTGTGCGGCGTTTGGCGGGTGACTATGCGCGGGCGTTGTCGCGGGTTGCCGGTGACGGTGTGGGCGATTTCGGGTTCACGGCGAATGTGGGTCGGGCGTCGCATCGGTTCCGGGTGGCGGTGTCGGGTGTGGATGGCGCGGGTGTGGTGGAGGGTTTGTCGGCGGTGGCGGCGGGTGATCGTGCGGTGGGTCGGTTGGTGAATGCGGCGCCGGTGTCGGTGTTCATGTTTTCGGGTCAGGGTTCGCAGTATGCGGGGATGGCTCGGGGTTTGTATGGGGTGGAGCCGGTGTTCCGGGCGGCGTTGGACGAGTGTGCGGAGCTGGTGTCGCCGGCGGGTGTGCCGTTGCTGGAGTTGTTGTTCGGTGGTCGGGGTGAGGAGTTGGTGCAGACGCGGTTTGCGCAGGTGGGGATTGTTGCGGTGCAGGTGGGGTTGGTGCGGTTGTTGGAGTCGTGGGGGGTTCGGCCGGGGTTGGTGGTGGGTCATTCGGTGGGTGAGTTGTCGGCCGCGTGGGCGGCGGGGGTGTTTGAGCTGAGAGATGTGTTGGGGTTGGCGGTGGCGCGGGGCTCGTTGATGCAGGAGCAGCCGTCGGGTGGGGCGATGGCGGCGGTGTTCGCTGATGCCGGTGACGTGGGGTCGGCGGTGGTCGGCTACCCGGGGTTGGAGGTGGCGGCGTGGAATGGGCCGCGGAGTGTGACGGTGTCGGGGCCGGCTGATGTGGTGGATGCGTTCTGCGTCGACTCTGGTTTGCGGTGTCAGCGGTTGGTGGTGAGTCATGCGTTTCATTCGGAGGCGATGGCGGGGGCGGTGGGGCCGTTTGCGGAGGCGGTGTCGCGGGTGGTGGTGTCGGCGCCGCGGATCGGTTTTGCGTCGTCGGTCACCGGCCGGTGGCATGACCAGGAATCTGTGGCGGATGGTGGGTTGTGGGGTGGGGGGATTCGTCGGCCGGTGTTGTTTGGTGAGGCGTTGGGGTTGGTGGGTGCGGCTGGTGGTGGGGTGTTCTGGGAGATCGGTGCGCATCCGGTGTTGACGGGGTTGGGTCGGCAGGTGTTGCCGGATCCGGGGTTGGTGTGGTTGTCGACGTTGCGTCGGGAGAAGTCGGATCAGGCGCAGGTGCATGCGGCGGTGGCGGAGTTCTACAGCCGTGGCCTGGGTGAGGTGGATTGGGTGGGGGTGCACGCCGGTAAGGGGCACCGCACGACGACCATTCCCACCTACCCCTTCGAACGCCGGACGTACTGGGTCCCCAATGGACGAGACGAGTCGAGAATCGTCGCGACGAGCCGTCCCGCTTCCTTGAGGGAGGAAACACGCAAACCTAAGATCCACCTCTACCCGCCCGCTGAGGGAATCTCTGTCGTGAAGGACCGGATGCAATGACTGGCGAATACGGACTCAAGCGCCACTTCAACGGTGACGCCGCCCGCCTCATCGGCGGGAAGATCCGCGAGGTCCACCCGGAGTTCGACGTCGAGGACTACGCCGTCGAGGTCGAACGGCGGATCCCCGGAAAGGAGCTGAAGGACCGCGTCCTCGTCCTGGCGGAGGGGCTGCGCAGCCGGCTCCCACAGGACTACCCCGAGAGCGTGCGCATCCTCGTGTCGATCCTCGGCGACGAGCTCGCCGAGGGGGAGGGGATGTTCAACGTCAGCTGGTACCTCATGCCGGTGGCCCGGTTCGTCGAGGAGTACGGCCTGGACCACCCGGAGGTGTCCCTCGACGCCCTCGTCGAGATCACCAAGCGGCACACCGCCGAGTACGCCATCCGCCCGTACATCGAGCAGCACTACGACCTGACGATGAAGCGGATGGCCGACTGGGCGCGCGACCCCAGCCACAACGTGCGCCGCATGGCCAGCGAGGGCACCCGTCCCCGCCTGCCCTGGGCACGCACGCTCACCATGTTCGTCAAGGACCCGCAGCCCGTCCTGGAGATCCTCGAACCGCTGCGCAGCGACCCGTCGGAGTACGTCCGCAAGTCCGTGGCGAACAACCTCAACGACATCTCCAAGGACGCGCCCGACGTCGCGTTGGCCACCGCGCTGCGCTGGCAGCAGGAGAGCCCGACGCCGGAGACCGCCTGGATCGTCCGGCACGCGCTGCGCACCCTGGTCAAGAAGGGCAACCAGGAGGCGCTCGCGATCGTCGGCGTCACCGGCGGCGAGCACATCCGCGTGCCGTCGATGCGGCTGTCGCCCCGGTCGTTGACCCTCGGCGAGTCGACCCTCATCCGACTCGACGTCGAGAACACCGACAGCCGCCGGCACACCGTCGCCGTCGACTACGTCGTGCACCACGTGCGCAAGAACGGCCAGAGCATCCCGAAGGTCTTCAAGCTCACCACCCTCGAGCTGGCCCCCGGGGAGCGCCGGACGGTGGAGAAGTCCCACCCGGTGCGGGAGGTCTCCACCCGGCGCTACTACCCCGGCGAGCACCTCGTCGACATCCAGGTCAACGGCCAGGTCCTGGCCACCGACAGATTCGACCTGCGGCTGTGAGCGCCCACCGGAACCCGCTGACCGCCGACGACCCGGTGCTGCGCGACCACCGGATCGGCGGGACGCCCGTGCTGGCCGCGGCGGCGCAGGTCGACGCCATGCTCACCGCCTGCGACGCGGCGCGGCCCGGCGGGAGCTGGAGCCTGGAACAGGTCGCGTTCCTCGCGCCGCTGCGGGTGCCGCCCGGCACGACCGTCGAGGTCGAGACCACGCTGACCGACGACGGGGAGTGCGCGCTCGGCTCGTGGGAGCCGGGCGCGTCCAGCCCGACGCCGCACAGCCGCGCCCGGGCCACCCGCTCCGCGCTGCCGCCCCCGCACTACCTGGACGTGGCCCAGCTGCGCGCCGGCTGCGTCGACGAGGTGCCGCTGGCCGCCGTCGCCGACTGGCGGCGGGGCAGCGGCATCGAGTACGGCCCGACCTTCCACGCCATCCGCGCCGCCCACCGGGGGCCGGGCCGGATGCTGGCCCTGCTCCGCGCGTCCGGGGGGCTGACCGACCCGCACCTCGTCCCCCCGGCGCTGCTCGACAGCGTCTTCCAGTGCCTCGGGATGCTCGACGACGGCACCGCCGGGGGGTGCCTGCCCTGGTACGTGGGGCGGGTCACCGTCCGGCGGCGGGTCACCGGCACCGTCCTGGCGCTGGTCGAGCGCACCGACCCGCAGGGCGCGTCCGGCGGCGCGGTGCGCGGGCGGGCCACCGTCTGCAACCAGCAGGGCGAGGTGCTGCTCGAACTGGACGGGATCATCCTGAAGGCGCCGGGGCGGGCCGGCGGATCCGACCGCCCGGCGGGGGCGCCGGCCCGGCACCGGCCGGTCCCCGCCGGGTCGGTCACCGCCGTGGCCTGGCAGCCGGTCACCCCGACCCCGGAGCCGGAGCCGACCGGCGGCCACACCTGGCTGGTGTCGCGCGAGCTGTCCGCCGGGTCGCCCGACGACGGGCCCGTGCTGCTCGACCCGACGGACCTGCACGACGAGCACGTCGACCGGGCGCGCGCACAGACCCCGCCGGCCGAGGTGGTCTACGTCGCGCCGCGCGGGGTGCGCGACGCCGACGAGGCCGCCGCCGTCCTGCGGGGCGTGTTCACCCTGGTCCGGCGGCTCGCCGCGCAGCCGCCGATGCCGGCGCTCACGATCGTCACCAACGCCGCCCATCAGGTCACCGGCGAGGAGCCGGTCGAGCCGGTGCAGACCGCGCTGTGGGGGCTGGCGCGCACCCTGCGCATCGAGCACCCGCAGGTCCGCGTACGCCTGGTCGACCTCGGCCTCGGCGGTGCCACGCCCCCGCCGACGCTCGACGAGGTACGCCACGGCGAGGCGGAGCTGGCCTGGCGCGACGGCACCTGGTACGCCCCGGCGCACCCGGCGGTCGACGCCACCCCGGGCGAGCCGGCGGGCCGGGCGGTCGGCGGCCGGTTCCTGATCACCGGCGGGCTGGGCGGCATCGGCCTGCACGTGGCGGAGTCCCTGGCCGGCGCGGGCTGCGCCCACCTCACGCTGGTGGGCCGGACGGTGCCGACGCAGGGGCCGGCGCGGGACCGGTTGGACAAGCTCGCCGCCGCCTGCGACCTGCGGGTCCTCGCCGCCGACGTGCGCGACCTGCCGGAGGCGCTGGCCGACGCGGAGCCGTTCGACGGCGTCTTCCACGCCGCCGGCGTCCTGCGCGACGGGCTGGCGCGCAGCCTGTCGCCCGAGCGCGTCGACGAGGTGTTCGCCCCGAAGATCGGCGGGGTGCACGCGCTCGACGCGGCGTTCGGCGCGCGGGCGCGCCCCGGGTACGTGGTGCTGTTCTCCTCGATCTCGGCGACGCACGGCAACCTCGGCCAGAGCTCGTACGCCTGCGCCAACGCCTACCTCGACGGCTACGCCGCCCGCCGCCGGGCGGAAGGGGAGGCCTGGTACAGCCTCGGCTGGGGCCTGTGGGCCGTCGGCATGGGGGAGCGGGTCGCCGACGCGGCGGCGGCGCGTGGCATCCCGGCGCTGCACGCCGACGACGGCGTCGCGCTCCTGCGGCACACCCTCGGGCTGCCGCCCGGCAACTACGTCCTGTCCGCAGTCGACACCCCGAAGGACGACGAGATGACGACCCCTGTGACCTCTCCCGACACCCGGCTGTGGCCGGAGCTGTCGGCGATCCTGAAGCGGACCCTGCACGTCGCCGAGGTGTCGCCCGAGGACAACCTGCTGGACCTGGGGCTGGACTCGATGATGGCGGTCGAGGTCTCCGCCGCGCTGGCCGGAGCGGGCGTCGAGATCGACCCGGCCACCTTCTTCGACCACCCCGGCGTCGGCGCGCTGCTGCGGCACCTGGAGGGGCTCCCGCGCGCCGCCGTCACGGCCACGCCCGTGTCGCCCGTCGCGCCCCCGACGGCCGGCCCCGCCGGGCCGCCCGCGCCCGTCGCCGTACCCCCGGTGGCGGCCGCGTCGCCCGCGGCCGTCGGGTCGGGCGGGCCGGCGGCGCACCGGTTCGTCCCGGACTGGGACCGGTTCCGCGACGGCGACGGCGACGCCGTCGTGCGCCGCCCGGCCGAGCGTCCCGCCGAGCCGGCGGCGAACGGACGGCCTCCGGCGGCGAACGGGCGGCCCGCCGCCGCGCAGCCCCCGGCGGCGGCGAACGGGCGGCCCGTGCCCGCCCCCGCCGCCGGCCCCCGCCCGGCCCCGGCCGGGCCCCCGCCCGCCGCGCCCCGGCCCGCCGGTCCGCCGGGCGTCGCCGCCCCCCTCGGCGGGGCGGTTCCCCGCCGCACCCTGCCCGGCCGGCTCGCCGACCGCCCCGACGGCACGTTCCTCGACCGGCGCATCGACGCGCTGTCGGTGGACGACCGGCTCGTCATCGCGCGGGACGACTACTTCTACGAGCCGGTCATCGAGGAGTCCAAGGGCGCCTGGATCAAGTTCGACGGCCGGTGGTTCCTCAACTTCGCCTCCTACAGCTACCTGGGGCTCATCGGCCACGACTACATCAACCACCAGGCGCAGCGCGCCCTGGAACGGCACGGCACCGGCGCGCACGGGGTCCGGCTGCTCGCCGGCACCCTGCACCTGCACCGCGAGTTGGAGCTGGCGATCGCGCGGTTCGTCGGCGCCGAGGACGCCATCGTCTACACCAGCGGCTACATGGCCAACGTGGCGACGGTCGGCGCGCTGGTCGGGCCGGGCGACGTGGTCATCGGCGACGTCTACAACCACGCGAGCATCCTCGACGGCTACCGGCTGTCCGGCGCGACCGTCATCACGTACGCCCACAACGACCTGGCCGACCTGGAGCGGGCCCTGCGCCGGGCGGGCGACGCCGGCAAGCTGGTCGTCACCGACGCGGTGTTCAGCATGGACGGCGACGTCGCCGACCTGCCCGGCATCCTGGAGCTCTGCGAGCGCCACGACGCCCCGCTGATGGTCGACGAGGCGCACAGCCTCGGCGTGCTGGGCGCCACCGGCCGGGGCATCACCGAGCACTTCGGCATCGACCCGGCCCGGATCGCGGTGAAGATGGGCACCCTGTCCAAGACGGTGCCGAGCACCGGCGGCTACGTGGCGGGCTCCAGCGACCTGATCTTCGCGCTGAAGAACAACGCCCGGGGCTGGATGTTCTCCGCCGCCGGCACCCCGATGCAGGTGGCCGCCGCGCGGGCGGCCGTCGAGGTCATGGAGGCGGCCCCGCACCTCACCGGCGAGCTGCGGGCCCGCACCGACCGGTACCGCGCGCAGCTGCGCGCCCTCGGCTTCGACACCCTCGGCAGCGTGACGCCCGTGGTGCCGATCATCTGCGCCAGCGCCGGCCAGGCCCAGGAGATGGCCCGGCTCTGCCAGCACGAGGGCATCTTCGTCCAACCCATCGTCTATCCCACCGTGCCCAAGGCGCTGCCGCGCCTGCGGACCATCGTCAACCTCAGCCACTCCGTCGACGACCTCGACCACGCCGTCGCCGTCTTCGCCGACGCCGGCCGGCGGGTCGGGCTCATCGCCTGAGGGCAGCCGGGAGCGTTCCGGTCGCGACACCACCCGTGTAGCCGGCCGCCCGCAGCGGGCGGCCGGCGGAAGAAACCCCGTCGAGAGGAGACCACAGTGAGCGACATCGACAGCAGGGCGTTCTTCGGTGCCGTCCTGAAGGCCATCGCCTGCACCCGCAACCACAACCCGGACGAGTCCGGCTATGCCGAGGGCGTGCTCGCGCCCACGGCCCGCATCCGCGAGTTCGAGAAGGAGCTGGGCGACCGGCCGCTCGGCCCCGCCGAGGTGGACCAGGTCCTCGCCTGGCTCGACTCCACGTTCCGGACCAAGCACACCCCGGCCGAGGAGCGGGAGCACTACCTGCGGCGCGTCGCCGAGGTGACCGGACAGACCCGGACCCAGGCGGCCGTCGCCGCGTAACCGGTCGCCCTCCCCGAGCGGGCCGCGGCGTCGACACCCCCCCGTCGGCGTCGCGGCCCCGACCACCCCTTTGACCCGAGCGCCAAGGACGTCGCACATGCCGAATCTCGCCTGGTACAGCCACGAGGTCTGCTTCTGGCACGACCCCGGCCAGGGGTCGGGCTACCTGCCGGTCGGCCCGGGCATCGAACCCCTGCGCCAGTTCGCCGTCGACCCCGACCTGCG
This sequence comes from Micromonospora haikouensis, assembly GCF_000876225.1. NCBI lineage: Bacteria > Bacillati > Actinomycetota > Actinomycetes > Micromonosporales > Micromonosporaceae > Micromonospora > Micromonospora haikouensis. The sequence continues at coordinate 4,001,393 of NZ_JXSX01000001.1, forward strand.
CCGCGCCGAGGGACTGGTGCGGATGGCCGGGGTGCTGGACCACTACACCCAGGTCACCCCCGCACCGGCCGGCGACGACGACCTGCTGCTCGTGCACACCCGCGAGCACGTCGACCGCGTCGAGGCCGCCTCCGCGCTCGGTGCCGGCGACGCCGGGGTGTACGCGCACGTCAACCACCACAGCGCCCACGCCGCCCGGGTGGCCGTGGGCGCCTGCGTGCAGGCCACCGAAGCCGTGCTCGACGGGCGGCACGACCGGGCGTACTGCCTCGTCCGGCCGCCCGGGCACCACGCCGAGCCCGACCGGGCGATGGCCCTCTGCCTCTACAACAACGTGGCGATCGCCGCGCGGGCGGCCCAGCGGCACGGCGTACGCCGGGTGCTGGTGCTCGACTGGGACGTGCACCACGGCAACGGCATCCAGCGCACCTTCTACACCGACCCGGACGTCCTCTACGTCTCGATCCACCAGGAGGGGCTGTTCCCGCCCGCCTCGGGCCTGGTCACCGAGACGGGGGAGGGGGCGGGGGCGGGGCGCACCCTCAACGTGCCGCTGCCGGCCGGCTCGGGGCACGAGGCGTACCTGGCGGCGCTGACCCGGCTGGTCGAGCCGGCGGCCCGCGCCTTCGGCCCGGAGCTGATCCTCGTGGCGGCCGGCCTCGACGCGGGCGGCCACGACCCGATGGGCCGGATGATGTGCACCAGCCGAACCTTCCACGCCATGACGGCCCGGATGTGCGCCCTCGCCGACGAGCTGACCGGCGGGCGGATCGTCCTGGCCCACGAGGGCGGCTACTCGGCGTGGTACCAGCCGACCCTGGTGCTGGCCGTCGCGTCGGCGCTCGCGGGCCTGCCGGAGCCGCCCGATCCCTTCCTGCACTCGCTGGAGCACCTGCCGGGGCAGCGTCTGCGACCGCACCAGAACCGCGTGCTCGCCCACCTCGAAACCCACCATCCGTTGCTGGCGTGAGGACGACGCAGACGATGAACCCCTGGTTGCTGAAGGTGGGTGGCCGGCCGCGTCCGGCGGCCGGCGGGGCGGAGCCGGACGCCCCGTGGGCGCGGCTGGTGGCGCTGCCGCACGCCGGCGGCTGGCCCTCGGCGTTCCGGTCCTGGACGCGGGTCGTCCCCGCCGGGGTCGAGTTCCTGGTCGCCCAGCTGCCCGGCCGGGGCCTGCGCGCCGCCGAGCCGCCGCTGCGGCGGGTCGAGCCGCTCGTCGACGGCCTCGCCCGGGCGCTCGCCGAGCGGGAGCCCCTGCCGTACGCGATCGTCGGGCACAGCTTCGGCAGCGTGCTCGGCTACGAGCTGACCCGGGCGATGGAGCGGGCGGGACTGCCGCCGCGGCACCTCGTCGTGTCGGCCCGGCAGCCGCCCTGCTTCCCCAGCGAACCGCCGTACGGGCACCGGCGCACCGACGCCGAGCTGCTGGAACACCTGGTGGACATCGGCGGCATCGCCCCCGACCTGCTGTACCGGGCGGACCTCGTGCGACCCGCGCTGGCCGCGATCCGCGCCGACCTGGAGGCCATGGAGACCTACGAGCGGCCGGCAACCGGCACCGGCGTGCCGATCCTGTCGTTGGGCGCGGCGGACGACCCGATCGTCGTCGCCGACCGGCTGCACCTGTGGTCGCTGGAGACGACGGGGCCCTTCGCCCGCCGGATGTTCACCGGCGGCCACTTCTACCTGTACGAGCCATACGTCGCCGAGGCGGTGGTCACGCACCTGACGACCCACTGTTTCCCCCGTCCGGCGACACATCAAGAAAGGATCCACATTGAGCACCACGATCGAACCGCAGCACCGGGCGGGCCCCCGGGAATGGCTCGGCCTGGCAGTGCTGGCGCTGCCGACGCTCCTGCTCTCCATCGACATGAGCGTCCTGCACCTCGCGGTGCCGCACATCAGCGAGAGCCTGTTGCCCAGCGCCCCGCAGATGCTGTGGATCATCGACATCTACGGCTTCATGATCGCCGGGTTCCTGGTCACCATGGGGACCCTCGGTGACCGGATCGGCCGGCGGCGGCTGCTGCTGATCGGTGCCGCCGCGTTCGGCGTGGCCTCCGTGGTCGCCGCGTACGCCGACACGCCGGCCATGCTGATCGCCTCGCGCGCCGCCCTGGGCGTCGCCGGGGCCACCCTGATGCCCTCCACCCTCGCGCTGATCAGCAACATGTTCCAGGACGCGCGCCAGCGGGGCGTCGCCATCGCGGTCTGGGTCACCATGTTCTCCGTCGGTGTCGCGCTCGGCCCCGTCGTCGGGGGCGCGCTGCTGGAGTACTTCTGGTGGGGCTCGGTGTTCCTGCTCAACGTGCCGATCATGGCCGTGCTGCTGGTGGCCGGGCCGCGGCTGCTGCCGGAGTACCGGGACGCCGACGCCGGCCGGCTCGACCTGGCCAGCGTGGCGTTGTCCCTGGCCGCGATCCTGCCGATCATCTACGGCCTGAAGGAGCTGGCCAAGGACGACGCGGGCCCGCTGCCGCTGCTCGCCGTCGTCGCCGGCCTGGTCGTCGGGGTGTTCTTCGTCCGCCGGCAGCGTGCCCTGGCCAGCCCGCTGATCGACCTGCGGCTGTTCCGCAACCGCCCGCTGGCCACGGCCCTCGTGGCGATGCTGTTCAGCATGCTCATCGCCGGCGGGACGTACCTGTTCGTGACGCAGTACCTGCAACTCGTCGTCGGGCTCTCGCCGCTGCGGGCCGGGCTCTGGCTGCTGCCGGCGGCGCTCGCGTTGATCGTCACGTCCATGCTGTCGCCGGTGCTGGCGGGGAAGATCGCGCCGGCCCGGGTGGTGGCCGCCGGCCTGGCGGTCTCGGCGGTCGGGCACCTGATGCTCGCCCTGCTCGACAGCCAGGGCGGCCTCACCCAGCTGGTGGTCGGCTTCCTGCTCGTCTACGCCGGTGGCGGCCCGCTCATCGCGTTGGGCACCGACATCGTCGTCGGGTCGGCGCCCCCCGAGCAGGCGGGCTCCGCGTCCGCCGTGTCGGAGACCAGCACCGAGCTGGGCATGGCGCTCGGCGTCGCCGTGCTCGGCAGCGTCGGCGCGATCGTCTACCGCAGCCAGTTCACCGCCCCCGAGGGCTCGGCCGCGGGCGACACCCTTGCCGCGGCCGTCGCCGCGGCGCAGCAGTTGCCCGGCGACGCGGGCGCGGCGCTACTGGCCGCCGCCCGGGACGCCTTCACCGGCGGGCTCAACCTCGTCGGGGCGATCAGCACCGTGATCACGGTCCTGCTCGCGGTGGCGGTGCTGACCATGGTCCGTGACCGCCCGGCCGGCGACGCCGAGGCCGGCGCGGACGACGCCGTGCCGGCGCAGGCGGCCTCCTGACGGCCGGCCGTCCCGGCGGGTCACCGCCCGCCGGGACGGCTACCGCCCGGTGGCAGCCGTCCCGGCGGGTGACGGGTCGGCCTCCGGGAGGCGGAACGGCACGGGGTCGGTGAGTTCACCGACGAACGCGCCGTCGACCCGGTCGAGGAAGCCGATGAGCGCCCACCCCCGGTCGCCGTCGGGGACCAGGCGGGGCGCGTACAGGTGCGGGTGCGGGACGGGGCGCGCGGCGGCCACGTCCCAGGGGCCGCGCACGCTCGGCGCGTCCGCCACCCAGATCCGGTGGTCGCGCAGGCGCGGGTCCGCGACGGCGTTGGTGCAGAACAGCAGGATGGGCCGGCTGTCGACGACGGCGACCTGCGGCACCTCGAGGTGACCGAACCCGGCGGGCGCGGACAGCGGCGGCCGGACGGTCCAGGTGACCAGGTCGGGCGAGGTGGCGTGCCCGATGACGCCCCGGCCGCCTGTGGGGCCCCGGTTGGCGCGGGCGGTGACGAGCATGTGCCAGCCGTCGCCGTCGGGGTCGGCGAAGACCCAGGGGTCGCGCCAGGCCTGCTCGTACCACGCGTCCCGGTCGAGCAGCTCGTACCAGGTCGGGTCGGCCTCCACGACGGGGCCGTCGCCGTGCCGGTGCCAGGTGGTCAGGTCGTCGGAGACGGCCAGGCCGACGCGTTGGACGAGGCCGCCCTCGGCGCGTCCGACGCCGGTGTAGTACAGGTGCCACCGCCCGTCGGGGCCGCGGAGGGTGCAGCCGGTCCAGGTGGCCAGGTCGTCCCAGGCGGGCGCGTCGGCGGGCACGAGCGCGTCGGGGAGCAGGGTCCAGGAGCGCAGGTCGGTGGAGACGGCGTGGCCGATCGACGCCCGGTGGTGGCGGCGCTCGGGGTCGTGCAGGGCCCGGGAGGCGCGCAGGAAGAACACGTGCCACCGGCCGTCGTCGTCCTGGACGTACCAGCTGTCCCACACCCAGTGGTCCGGCAATCGCAGCATGGCCGGCAACCTACCAGTGAATCGGTTTAGCAACTACCTTGGCCGGCGGTGGCGGCGCTCGCCGGCCTACGCCGGGGGCCGCCGGGGCGCCGGGACGTCGGCGGCCGGCGCGGCGACGGACCGGCGGCGACGCAGCGGCATGGGGACGTACGACGGCCCGGCCGCGCCCCCGTCGAGCACGAGCTCCACGGCGCGGCGACCCATCCGCTCGTGCGGCAGGGCGGCGGTGGTCAGGCCGGGGCGCAGCCAGGCGGCGATGGGATCGTCGTCGAACGAGACGACGGAGATGTCGTCGGGGATGGCCAGGCCGGCCTCGCCGAGCGCCTGGTACGCCCCGAACGCCAGCCGGTCGTTCATGCAGACGACCGCCGTCGGCCGGGGCGAGCGGGACAGCAGGGTGCGCATGGCGGCGTACCCGTGCTCCGGCAGCCACTCCGCGCAGAAGCACTCGGCGAGCAGGCCGACGTCGGCCGCGGCGAGGGCGGCGCGGATCCCGCGCAGGCGGGCCGGCGCGGCGATGGAGACCTCCGGATCACCCTCCTTGAGGCGGTTGCGGCCGATCAACGCGATGCGGTCGCGGTGGCCGTGTGCGAGCAGGGCCTCGGTGACGGCGACCGCCGCCTGCTCGTCGTCCGGCAGCACGCAGGGCAGCTCGTCCGGGCTGACGGCGTTGAGCAGCACCACCGGGCCGCCGAGGATGGCGGGGGGCACCGTGAGCCGGCGGGTGGCCATCGCCGCGTAGACGACGCCGTCGACCTGGCGGTCGAGCATCGCCTCGATGGCGTACCGCTCGAACGCCGCGTCGCCCTGGGTCTCGGTGATCAGCAGCACGTGGTCCCGTTCCCGGGCGGCGTCCAGCGCGCCCCGGATCAGGTCGCCGGCGAACCGGGTGGTGGCGACGATGTCGGAGACGAACGCGATGGTGGCCGTCTTGCGGGTGCGCAGGCTGCGCGCGGCCATGTTGGGCCGGTACCCGAGCTCCTCGGCGGCGGCGAAGACGCGTTGGTGGGCCTCGGCGGACAGCCGGGTCCCCTCCCGCCCGTTGAGCACCATCGAGGCGGCCGTCTTCGACAGTCCGGCCAGCCGCGCGACATCGGCCAGGGTTGCTCTGTTGCGGCCCATGACTCCTCCGAATCACCGCGACGCGTCCGGCGCCGCCACGTCACATCATCATGCGCGGGTCACGAGGGCCACCCCGGCGGGTGGGTGACGGGCCGCGGGACATGTGAACCGGCCGTTTCCGAGTCGTTGCGAACTCGTCCTTGACAGGTTCGGAGCACCGCGCGCATGCTCTGCTAAATCATTTTAGCTACGCCGTTTGGTCGTGCGGAAGGGCACCTCGACCCTCCCCGTGATCATGTCGACCGGCTCGGTCGCGACCCGCAGGGCGGGTCGCCCGGTCCCGGCACGACACGGTCGGGGCCGGTGCGCGCCGGCCCGCCGGGCGGCGTGACGCGGCGTGACATCAAGGAGTGGTTGACGTGCCGGATTTCTCGACCAGGTTCTCGCGGCGCGGCCTGGCACTGCTGGTGCCGGCCCTGGCCGCCGGCCTGGTGATGAGCGCGTGTAGCGCACCAGGGTCGGACCAGCCGTCGTCGACCGGGTCCGACGCACCCGTCAGCACCGAACTCGGCACCGGGCCGATCACCCTGGAGCTGTACGCGGAGACCGGCTTCCCGCTGGTCAAGGCGCTGGCCGACGAGTTCACCAAGCAGCACCCGAATGTGAAGTTCAACATCCGCGAGGACCAGTTCACGGTGATCACGGAGAACGCGCCCCGGGTGCTCGCCTCGGACAACGCGCCCGACATCATCCGCCTGCCCACCATGGTCGACCTGGTCAAGGACGACCTGCTGAAGAACCTCGACCCCTACGTCGCGGCCTACGGCTGGGACAAGTTCCCCGCCTCGCAGCTCGTCCAGCTCCGGCTGGCCGACGGCGGCAAGGTGCGCGGCTCGGGCTCGCTGTACGGGCTGGGCCTCGGCTACAGCGTGACCGGGGTGTTCTACAACAAGAAGCTGGCCCAGCAGGTCGGCATGACCGAGCCCCCGGCCACCGTCGCCGAGTTCGAGGAGCTGCTGGCCAAGGCCAAGGCCGCCGGCGTGCAGCCGATCGTGCAGTTCAACAAGAACACCGCGGGCATCAACTTCCCGCACCAGGCGTTGCAGAACCAGTTCGGCGACCCCGCCCAGATCGCGGACTGGATCTTCCAGAAGCCCGGCGCCACCTTCGACACCCCCGCCGCGCTGAAGGCCACCGAGACCATCCAGCGGTGGGCCAAGGCGGGCTACTTCACCAAGGACGCCAACGCCCTGGACTACGCCACCATGGTCGGCGACTTCTCCAAGGGCGGCGGCCTGTTCATGTTCAACGGTGACTGGGAGTCGGGCAACCTCGACAAGAACATGGCCGGCAACGCGGGCTTCTTCCTGTTCCCGACCGAGGCCGCCGGCGGCAAGCACGTGGCGATGTCCGCGCCGAACACCTTCGGCATCGGTGCCCGGGCCAAGAACCCGGACGCCGCCGCGTACTTCCTGAACTGGGCGCACACCGACGCCAAGGCCCGGGAGATCTCCGTGAAGGTCGGCGGCTCCAGCCCCGGCGGCCCCGCCGACCTGCCCCTGCCGCCCGTCGCCGAGGGCACCGTGCTGGCCGAGACGCTCAAGGCGTCGCAGCAGCTCGGCGCGGAGAACGGCGCGGTCGACTTCACCGCGAACGCCACCGGCGGCATCTTCGCCGCGGCGATCACCCCCGAGCTGCAGAAGCTGATCGCCGGGCAGCAGACCCCCGAGGGGTACGTGAAGGCGGTCCAGGCCGAGTACGAGAAGGAACTGTCCCGATGACCGCTGCCGTCGGCGGCACCGCCGCCGGTGTCCCGGCCGGCGGCGCGGACCGGCAGTCACCCGTGCGGCCCCGCCGGAGGCGGCGGGGCCGCACGGCCGGGTGGCTCGGCTGGCTGTGGGTCCTGCCGGCCCTGCTCATGTACGGGTTCTTCGTGCTGCGCCCGCTGCTGCTCACGATGCAGTACTCGCTGTACCGCTGGAACGGCATCGGCCAGGCCGAGTGGGTCGGGCTGACCAACTACCTGACCGTGTTCACCGACAGCGACCTGTTGAAGATCATCGGGAACGCGTTCGTCCTGATCGTCTTCTTCAGCTTCGTCCCGGTCGCCCTCGGGCTGCTGGTCGCCAGCCTCGTGCGCCGGATGAGCGGCGGCGCGTTCGGCACCGTGGTGCGTACCGTGCTGTTCCTGCCGCAGGTGATCCCCCTCGTCGCGGCCGGCATCGCGTGGAGCTGGCTGCTGTCCACCGACGGCCTGGTCAACCAGGTGCTGCGGGCGGTCGGCCTGGGCGGGGTCACCCGGGCCTGGCTCGGCGAGTTCGACACGGCGCTGCCCGCGGTGGGCGTGATCGGCACCTGGGTGATGCTCGGCCTGTGCACGATCCTGCTCGTCACCGGCATGAGCAAGATCGACCCGGCGCTGTACGAGGCGGCCCGCATCGACGGCGCCGGACCGGTGCGGGAGTTCTTCGCCGTCACCCTGCCGAGCCTGCGCCAGGAGGTCGGCGTCTGCCTGACCGTGACCATCATCGCCGCCCTGGCCAGCTTCGACATCGTCTACATCTCCACCAGCGGCGGCCCCGGCATCCAGACCACCGTGCCCGGGCTGGAGATCTACCGGCTCGCCTTCTCCCAGCGGCAGGTCGGGCTGGCCTCCGCGCTGGCGGTGGTGCTCATGGTGCTGGTGCTGGCCTGCGTGCTGCCGATCCAGCGGCTGACCCGGGAGGACAAGGCATGAACCTCACCAGCCGCAGCGAGCGACTGACCGGCCGGATCTTCCTGATCGCGCTGGTCGTCGTCACGCTGCTGCCGTTCTTGAGCATGCTGTCGGCGGCGTTGCAGCCGCGCGGCACCGTCCCCACCGGACTGGCCTGGCCGGCGGACCCGCAGTGGGGCAACTTCGCCGACGCGTTCACCGCCGCCAACATGGGCGCGCTGCTGCGCTCCAGCCTGCTGATCGTCGTCGGGGTCGTGCCGATCGGCGTGGTCATCGCCACGATGGCCGGCTTCGGGCTGGGACACCTGCGGGTGCCCGGCGGCCGGATCGCCTTCGGCCTGCTCCTGCTCGGCCTGACCCTGCCGTTCGAGGCCGTGGTCACCCCGCTGTACTACCAGATGCGCGACCTCGGCCTGCTCAACACCCGGTGGGCGATCATCCTGCCGCTGATCGGCCTGTACATGCCGTTCTCGGTGTTCTGGATGCGGGCGCACTTCGCCACCGTGCCCAAGGAACTCTCCGAGGCGGCGCGGGTCGACGGCAGCAACACCTGGCAGTTGTTCTGGCGCGTCCACGTGCCGCTGGCCCGGCCCGCCATCGCGTCGCTGACCATCCTGCTGTTCCTGTGGACCTGGAACCAGTTCCTGCTCGCCATCGTGCTCGTCGACGACGCCACGAAACGCACCATGGCCGGCGCGCTCGGGGCGTTCCAGGGGCAGTGGGGGACGGATCTGGTGCTGCTGTGCGCCGGCTCCCTGCTCATCCTCACCCCCACCCTCATCGTGTTCCTGATCTTCCAACGCCAGTTCATCAAGGCCCTCATCCAGGGATCGCTGAAGGGATAGCGCGTGACGACGCCTGCACCGGTCCACGGCGACGCCGACGAGGGCTTCGGCCCGGTCGTCGACGTCTTCCGGGACAACTTCACCGCGCGCGGCGACGTGGGCGCCGCGGTCGCCCTCTACGTGCGGGGCCGCAAGGTCGTCGACCTGTACGGCGGGCTCGCCGACCCGCGCTCCGGCCGCCCGTGGGCCGCCGACACCCCGGCGGTCGTCTTCTCCTGCACCAAGGGGATCCTGGCGGTCTGCGCGTACCTGCTGGTGCAGCAGGGCCGCCTCGACCTGGACGCCCCCGTCACCCGGTACTGGCCCGAGTTCGGCCAGCACGGCAAGGACGGGATCCCGGTGCGCTGGCTGTTCACCCACCAGGCCGGCCTGCCGGCCCTGGACCGGCCGCTGACCCGCGCGGACGTGGTCGCCTGGACGCCGGTGATCGAGGCGATCGAGGCGCAGCCGCCGCTCTGGCCGCCGGGCACCGCGCACAGCTACCACGCGATGACCTACGGCTGGCTGGTCGGCGAGGTGATCCGCCGGGTCACCGGGCAACTGCCCGGCGCGTTCTTCCGCGCCGCGCTCGCCGACCCGCTCGGCCTGCGTACCTGGATCGGCCTTCCCGACGCCGACCGTGCCGCGGTGGCCTGGATGCTGGCACCGCCGGCCGGCGCGGTGCCGGCCCCGGACCCGGTCGCCGAGCGGGGGCTGACCATGAACGGCGCCTATCCCTTCCCGGCCGACGACGAGGGCCTGGTCAGCTTCAACGACCCGGTCATCCAGGCTGCCGGGATCCCGGGGGCCGGCGCGGTCAGCACCGCCGAGGGCCTGGCCCGGCTCTACGCCGCCGCCGTGTCCGACGTCGGCAGCGGCCCACGCCTGCTCACCGCCGCGTCGGTCGACGACGCGACCACGCCCCGGGTCTGGGGCCAGCAGCGCTACGGGCCGCCGGACGGGGGGCAGCGCTGGGGGACCGGCTTCCTGCTGGACTCCCCGCCGGCCCGGCCGCTGCTGGGCGCACGCAGCTTCGGCCACGACGGCGCGGGCGGCCACGTGGCCTTCGGCGACGACGCCCACGAGGTGGGCTTCGCGTACGTGGTCAACCAGATGGGCGGGGTGGACGACGAGCGGGGCGACCGGCTGGTCGCCGCCGTGCGCCGGTGCCTGGAGGGCTGACCCTGCACCGGGTACGGCGATGCGGACGCCGTCCGGCCCGATCCGTCGCCCCCCCGCCGATCCCGTCGGGTGCCGGGCGGCGGGTCGGCCCGGACGGGGCGGCCGCGAGGTCCACAATGGCGCGATGAGCGTGGGGGAGGGTGGGCCGGCCGCCCTGGACTACCACCTGGTCCATCCGGGCCCGGCCGGCGGTGAGCCGCGCGGCCGGCCGGAGGGCGTGGTCGTCGAGGAGTTCGTGTTCGCGGCGGACCACTCGGCGGTGCGCCTGCACAGCGCCGCGTGGACCCCGCAGGACGGCGGCTGGTGGAGCTCGGCGGACTTCAGCCGGACCATGCGCCTCGACGCCGCCCTGCGCAGCCGGGTCGTCGCCGTGCCCCGCCGCGCGGCGGCGGCCACCTATCGCGAGCTCGGCGGCGGCGAGCTGCCCGACGAGGCGACGCTGCGTGGCCACTTCCACGACTCGACCCCGTTGGCCACGGCACCGCTGCCGCTGGCACCCGGCCGTAGCGCGGCCGGGTTCGCCGAGACCCGGGTCTACCGGGTCCTGTTCGCCGACGCGCTGGGGCCGGACGGCCTGGCGCACCTGCGCGCCACGTGGCGGATGACCGTCACGGGCGACGCGGCCGACCCCGCGGCCCGGGTGCTCGGCGTCGCCCGCCGGCGCGTCGGCGACGACGCGTTCACCTGGCACCTGCGCCGCATCGGCGCGGGCGGGCCGTGGTGCCTGGACCTGACCGCCGAGCTGGCCGGCGGGCGGGACGACACCGTCCGGCCGATGCTGCGGGAGCTGACCACCACGCTGCGGATGGCCGGGCTGCTGCCCGTCACCGTCGAACGCTTCTCCTGACCGCCCGGCGGGGGCGCGCCGGGCGGTCAGGAGGCCGGGAGGCGGCGGCTCAGGACGCCGGTGACGGGCTGACCGCCGCGCACGCGGCCAGCGCCTCGGTCGTCTTCGGGTCGCCGGAGTCGATGTCGGCGGGGTCGACGCCCCGGTTGCTCAGGCAGGTGCGGTAGGCGGCGCGGCGACCGTCGTCCTGCCCACCCCCCGGCGCGCCGGAGCCACCCGGCCGGGCGCCCGGGCCGCCACTGGGCCGCACCGAGGCGCACGCCTGCTGCGCCTTCTCCCACGTGGCCTCGTCGACGCCGTCGGGGCGTCCCATGCCCGGTCCGCCGCGTCTCGCGCCCGCCGAGGCGTCCGGTCGGGCCGAGGGACGCGCGCTGGGGAAGTCGGACGGCCGGGCCGTCGGGAAGCCGGACGGCCGCGCGCCGCCCGAGGGCAGGGTGACGCCGTTGTCCTGCAGGCAGTCCCGGTAGGCGGCGAAGGCGTTCTGGCCGCCCTGCCCGTTGTCGCCGGTCGGGGCCGCCGCGTCGTCCGTGCCGGCGCATGCGGTCGACAGCGCCAACGCGACGACGGTCAGCGCGGTCGCGAGCAGCCGGCCTCTTCCAGACAACGACATGGGAAACTCCTCAACCTTCTCCGGGGCCCGTCCAGGTAACCGGGCCCACCTCACCGGCCGCTCGGTCCCGGCTCGGAGTTGCCTCGGAGTCCGCGCCGCACCACGGCGACGGCTCGTCGGCGCGGCAACCCGCCGGGCCGGGGCGTTCCCAGGCAACTCCGAGCTGAGGCCGAGCCGGTGCCGAGCCGTGGTGGGCAGACTGGCCGCCCATGGGAGACGGCCTGAACCGACGGTGGCGCACCCGGCGTGCTCGTCGGGTCGTGGCGGGCGGCGCCGCCCTGCTCCTGCTCGTGGCCGGCGGCGCGTGGCTGCTGACCACGAGCGCCGATCCGACGCCCGCCCGCCCGGCTACCGTGGCCGTCGACCGGGGCCCCGTCGCCGTCGAGGTGGCCACCTCGGGCACCGTGGCGCCGGCGACCACCCGCGCCCTGGGCTTCTCCGTCGTCGGCACGGTGCAGACCATCTCGGTGCGGCCGGGCGACGTGGTGCGGGCGGGACAGCGGTTGGCCGCGGTCGCCGACGACGACGCCGCGACGGCCGCCGAGGCGGTGGACGAGGCCGAGGATGACCTGACCGAGGCGCGGGACGCGCTCGCCCGGGCCCGCGAGGACACGGCCGACGGGGCGGCGGACTGCCCGACCGGTGCCGGCGTACGACCGGTCGCCCTGCGCTCGGCCACCGCGACCGCGCCGACTCCCGGTGCCTCCGCCAGCTCCGCGACCGCCTCCCCGGCGCCGACGGCCACCAGGTCGACGCCCGCGCCGACGGCCACCGGCGGCCGGTCGGCCCGCCCGTCCGCGTCCGGCCCGACCGCGCCCGCCCCGGGCGGCACCTGCGCCGGCGGCGGCGCGGCCGGCGCCGCCGCCGACCCGATCCTGCAGGCCCAGCGCCGGGTCAACCAGGCCGAGGCGAGTCTCGCCGAGGCGCGGGAGACGCTGGCCGGCACCACGATCACCGCGCCGATCGCCGGCACCGTCCTGTCCGTCGCCGGGAAGGTGGGCAGCGAGGTCGGCCGGGGCAGCACCTTCATCACCCTCGCCGACACGTTCGCGATGCAGGTCGAGGCCAGGTTCCCCGAGGCCGACGCCGTGGCCCTGGCCGTCGGGCAGCAGGCGACGCTCACCCTCCCCGACCGACCCGACCGCACCTTCCCGGCGACCGTCGTCCAGGTCGACCCGGTCGGCGTCAGCGACGGCAGCCTGGTCCGCTACGGCGTCGTGCTCTCCTTCACCGAGGCGCCGCAGGACCTGCTCGTCGGGCAGAGCGCCGCGGTGACCGTCGAGACCGCGGCGGTGGCGGACGCGGTGCGGGTGCCGTCCACGGCCGTACGCGACGTCGCCGGCGGGACCGGCACCGTCCGCGTCGGCGTCGAGGGCACGCCGCGCACCGTCACCGTCGGGCTGCGGGGTGGCCGGTTCACCGAGGTGACCTCCGGCCTCACCACCGGTGAGCTGGTGCTCCGCTCCTGGTGACAGCGGGGACACAGCTTCCGCACAGGGCGCGTGGAGCAGCCTCCGGTAGGCAGTGGTGGTGCGAACCGACATTCTCCGGCCACCCACCGGACGGGCCGCCACGGCCGTCGACGGCGCCTGCGCCGCGCGGGTCCTCGTGGTCGACGACGAACCGAACATCTCCACGCTGCTCGCGGTCACCCTGGGGCTCGTCTCGTACGAGACCCGGGTGGCCGCCAGCGGCCGGGCGGCGCTGGCCCTGGTCGAGGAGTTCGACCCGCACCTCGTGGTCCTCGACGTGATGCTGCCCGACGTGGACGGCTTCGAGGTCGCCCGCCGGCTGCGCGCGGCCGGCCGGCCGGTGCCGGTGCTCTTCCTCACCGCGCGGGACACCGTCGAGGACCGGGTGACCGGGCTGGTCGTCGGCGCGGACGACTACGTGGCCAAGCCGTTCAGCCTCGAGGAGGTGGTGCTGCGCATCCGGGCCATCCTGCGGCGCAGCCACCCGGAGCAGCCCGTGGCCGCGCCGCCCGTGCCCCCGCCCCCGGCCGTCCTGCGCTACGCCGACCTGGAACTCGACGACGACGCGCACGAGGTGCGCCGGGCCGGTCGTCCGGTCGACCTGTCGCCGACGGAGTTCCGGCTGCTGCGCTACCTGCTCACCAACGCCGGCCGGGTGGTCAGCAAGGCGCAGATCCTCGACCGGGTCTGGAACTACGACTTCGGCGGGGACGGGCGCATCGTCGAGTCCTACGTCTACTACCTGCGTCGCAAGATCGACAAGCTTGGGCCGCCGCTGATCCACACCGTGCGCGGCGTGGGTTACACGCTGCGGCTGCCGCGCGGCGACGAGTGAGCCGGCGGCCGATCCGCCCCTGGGCGCACTGGACGCTGCGGTCCCGGCTGGTCCTCCTCGTCGGAATCCTCGCCACCCTGGCCCTGCTGGGGGCGAACGCCGCCGGGCTGGTGCTGCTGCGCGGATACCTGGTGCAGCGGGTCGACCAGCAGCTCACCGGGCTGGCCCGCCCCTTCACCGACGCCCCGCGCGCCGCCTCCGGGTTCCCGGCCGGGGGCGCGACCACCGGCGGGCCGCGCAACCCCGGCCGGTTCGCGCGCCTCGGGCCGGACCAACTGGTCGTCCACTACCGGGCCGACGGCACCCGGGACCCCGACCGCAGCAGCACGCCGTCGGCCGCCGCGCCCGATCCCGGCCCGCTGGCCGAGGTCGCGGCGCGGGCCCGGACCGGCCGCCCGTACACCGTGGCCGGCGACGGGGGCGCGTGGCGGCTGCTGGCGGTCCCGGTCGGCGACGGCGGGGAGGTCGTGGTGCTCGGCGCGTCCCTGGCCGAGGCGGAGCGGACCGTCGACCGGCTCGTGGTGATCGACGTCGCGGTGACCGGCAGCGTCCTGATCGTGCTGGGCCTGCTCGCCGCCTTCGTGGTCCGCCTCGGGCTGAGCCCGTTGACCAGGATGGAACGCGTCGTCGCGGGCATCACCGGCGGCGACCTGGCCCGCCGGCTGCACGACACCGACCCGCACACCGAGCCCGGCCGCCTCGGCGCGGCGGTTAACCTCATGCTGGACCGGATCGGCACGGAGATGACCGCCCGCGCCGCGGCCGACCGCCGGCTGCGCCAGTTCGTCGCCGACGCCTCGCACGAGCTGCGCACCCCGCTGACCTCGATCCGGGGCTTCGCCGAGCTGTACCGCCGGGGCGGCGCCCCGCCCGGACCGGCCCTGGACGAGGCGATGGGCCGGATCGAGGCCGAGGCCGCCCGGATGGGGGTGCTCGTCGAGGACCTGCTGCTGCTCGCCCGGCTGGACCGGCACCGCGCCCCGGTGCTGCGCCCGGTCGACGTGCTGGAGGTCGCCGCCGACACCATCCGCGACGCGCACGCCCGGGCCCCGGGACGGCGGGTCCGGCTGACCACGCTCACCGAGGACGACGAGACGTTCGAGCCGCCGACCGTGCTCGGCGACGAGCACCGGCTGCGCCAGGTCGCGGCGAACCTGGTCGGCAACGCCATGCAGCACACCGGGCCGGGGGCGCGGGTGACCGTCCGCATCGGCCGGCTGCCCGCCGCCGTGGCCGGCCCGCCGCCCGCGCCGGCCCGGGGCGGCGTGGTGGTCCGGTCCGGGCCGGCGCCCGCACCGCCCACCGGCGGTCTGGCCGTGCTGGAGGTGCACGACGATGGCCCGGGCATCCCCGCCGAGCACGCCACCCGGGTCTTCGAGCGGCTCTACCGGGCCGATGCGAGCCGGGGCCGGGGCGACGGCGGCGGCTCCGGGCTCGGCCTGTCCATCGCGGCGTCGATCGTGCACGCCCACGGCGGCTGGATCGAGCTGCACAGCGGCCCCGGGGCGGGCACCGCCTTCCGCGTACTGCTGCCCGTCGCCGGCTCCCCGGCGGAGGGCGACCGGCCGGCGCGGCCGGTCCCCGACGCGCCGCCGCCGACTCCGAGCCAGCTATGAGGTGACGTCGAAGATCCTCCGAGGCAGGGCCGCCAGGATCCCCTCCATGCGTGCACGCCTGCCGGCGGCCCTGCGCCGGCCCACCGTGGCGGTCAACGCCGTCCTGACCCTGATGCTGGTCGGCGGCGGCACCTGGGCCTGGCTGTCCGTGCGCGGCGACGCGTCGGCGCGGGCCGGGACGACCGGCGGCACCCGGACGGTCCAGGTCTCCCGGGGCACGGTGACCGCGACGGTCACGGCGGACGGCTCGCTGGAGAGCGCCGCCACCGCCACCGCCACCTTCGCCACGGCCGGGACGGTCACCTCGGTCGCGGTGACCGTCGGTCAGAAGGTACGCAAGGGGCAGCTGCTCGCCGAGGTCGACCCGGCCGACGCCCGACGCGACCTCAAGGTGGCCCGGGCGAACCTGGACGCCGCCGAGGACGCGCTGGACCGGGCGCGGGACGCCGGCTCCGACACCTCCACGGCGGAGAACGAGGTGACCCAGGCCGAGCTGGCCGTCGACGAGGCCGAGGCCGCGGTGGAGGGCACCCGGCTCACCGCGCCGATGGCCGGCACCGTGGTCGCCGTCAACGGCACCGTCGGCGGCCCGTCCGGCGGCTCGTCGGGTTCCGGCTCCTCGGGCTCGGGTTCGTCGGGTTCGTCGGGCTCCGGTTCGTCCGGGGCCGCCTCCGGCGGGTCGTCCGGCGGCACCTCGTCCGGCTTCGTCGACCTCGCCGACCTGTCGAAGCTCCAGGTCACCGCCGCGGTCGCCGAGGCCGACGCCACCCGGCTCAAGGCCGGTCAGCCGGCCACCGTCACCTGGAACGCCCTGGACGGGGCCACCGCCACCGGCGAGCTGCGGGCGATCGACCCGCAGGCCACCACCGCCAACGGCGTGGTCACCTACGGGGTCACCCTCGACGTGGCCGACCTGCCCGCCGGGGCCAGGCCGGGGCAGACCGTGCGGGTGGCCGTCGTGACCGGCACGGCCGAGAACGTGCTGCTGGTCAACTCGGCCGCGGTGACCGGCAGCGGCGACCGGCGGATCGTCACCGTGCTCACCGACACCGGCCAGGAGACCCGGCGGGTGCAGGTCGGCCTGGCCGGCGACCGGGCGTACGAGATCACCTCCGGGCTCACCGAGGGCGAGCGGGTCGTGCTGCCCGAGACCAGCACCTCCGGCACCAGCGGCGGCCTGACCGGCGGCGGGGGCCGCTTCCCCGGCGGCGGAGGCTTCCCCGGCGGCGGTTTCCCCGCCGGGGGACAGGGCGGCCCCCGGGCCGGCACCGGGACCCGCTGATGGAGCCCCGGACCACGCCGCGCCGTCCGGTCCTGGACGTCCGCGCGCTGACCAAGGTGTACGGCGAGGGCCCCGCCGCCGTACACGCGCTGCGCGGGGTGTCGTTGACGGTGGACGCCGGCGACTACGTGGCGATCATGGGATCCTCCGGGTCCGGCAAGTCCACCCTGATGAACATCATCGGCTGCCTCGACGCGCCCTCCGGCGGCAGCTACCTGCTCGACGGCGTCGACGTCGGTCGCCTGGCGGACCGCCAGCTCGCCCTCGTGCGCAACCGGCTCATCGGGTTCGTCTTCCAGGCGTTCAACCTCATCCCCCGCACCAGCGCGGTGGCCAACGTCGAGCTGCCGCTGGCGTACGCGGGCGTGCGGGCGGGGCAGCGGCGGCGGCGGGCGCTCGCCGCGCTGGACGCGGTGGGGCTGGCCGACCGCGCCGACCACCACCCCAATCAGCTCTCCGGCGGGCAGCAGCAACGCGTCGCGGTGGCCCGCGCGCTGGTCACCGAGCCCGCGCTGGTGCTCGCCGACGAGCCCACCGGCAACCTGGACAGCCGCTCCACCGAGGACATCCTGGCGGTGTTCGACCAGCTCAACGCCGCTGGCAGGACGATCGTGCTGATCACCCACGAGCCGGAGGTCGGCGACCGCGCCCGGCGGCTGATCCGGCTCCTCGACGGCCGGGTCCGCTCCGACGAGCGCCAGGACCGCACGGGCCGGCACGCGGCGGTGGCCGGCCGATGACCGTCACCGAGACGATCCGGTTCGCCCTGCGCGGCGTGGCCGCCAACAAGCTGCGCTCGGCGCTGACCATGCTGGGCATCCTCATCGGCGTCGCCGCGGTGATCCTGCTGGTGGCCGTCGGCAACGGGTCGGCGCAGGCCGTCACCAGCCGGATCGAGGCGCTGGGCACCAACACCCTCACCGTGACCGGCACCAACCGCGGCTCGGGGCCGGGCGGCCTGACCGTCGAGGTCGCCGACGCGCTCGCCGACCCGGTGCTCGCCCCCGGCGTCCGTTCGGTGTCCCCGCTGGCGACCACCTCCACCACGGTGACCTACGAGGGGGCCGAGCACGAGGTCGCCCAGTTCGTGGGCACCCGGCCGGGCTGGTTCGCCGCGTCCAACTCGCCGGTGGCCGCGGGGGCCGCGTTCACCGCCGACGACGAGGCGCAGGCCCGCCGGGTGGTCGTCATCGGGCAGACCGTCGCCGACGAGCTGTTCGCCGGCCTCGACCCGGTCGGCCGGCAGGTCACCGCCGGTGGGGCCCTGTTCACGGTGGTCGGGGTGCTCGCGCCGAAGTCCTCGACCGGCTTCCAGGACGCCAACGACACCGCCGTCGCGCCGCTGAGCGCCGTGCGGGAGGTGCTCACCGGGTACGGGCCGATCAGCTCGATCCTCGTCGAGGCGGCCGACCCGGGCGAGGTGGACGCCGTGCAGGCCCAGATCTCCACGGTGCTCGCCCAGCGGCTGCCCACCACCGGTTCGGCCAGCGCGCCGTACCGGATCCAGAACGCCGCGCAGCTGTTGCAGACCCAGACCGAGACGGCCGACACCTTCACCACCCTGCTCGGCGCGGTCGCCGCGATCAGCCTCCTGGTCGGCGGCATCGGGATCACCAACATCATGCTCGTGACCGTCACCGAACGGACGCGGGAGATCGGCATCCGCAAGGCGCTCGGTGCCCGTCGCCGGACGGTGCTGACCCAGTTCCTGATCGAGGCGACCCTGCTGAGCCTCCTCGGCGGGGCGCTCGGGGTGGCCGCCGCGCTGCTCGGCTCCCGGTTCACCATCGTCGGTGTCCGGCCCGTGATCGTGCCCAGCTCCGTCGCGCTGGCCCTCGGCGTCTCCATCGCGATCGGACTCTTCTTCGGCGGGCTGCCGGCGGCGCGGGCGGCCCGGCTGCGCCCCATCGACGCCCTGCGCTACGAGTAGGCCAGCGTGCCCGACAGGCAAGGATCAGACATGGACAACAGCGACACCGTCGTCTTCGCCCGGGTCGGCGGCGCCACGGCGCCGGGCGGGCCGGCGGAGCCGGACGACGACCGCGGCGCCGCGTCGCCGGCCGTGGCGGCGGAACCCGACGACGGCCTCACCGCCGCGCTGGCCGCCGCCGCCCCGCGCCGGTGGTGGAACCGGGGCACCCTGGTCCTGGGCGCGCTCGTGCTCGTCGTCGCCGGTTTCGGCGGCGGGGTGCAGGTGCAACAGCGGTGGGGCGAGCCGGCGGCGGGCGCCGCGGTCCCGTCCTGGCCGTTCCCGGCGGGTCTGGCCAACGGGGCGGCCGGCTCGGGACGCGGCCAGGGCCCCGGCGACCAGCCGAGCGCCGCCGCGACCGGCGCGACGGCGGGCACCACCACCGGCACGGTGACGCTGGTCGACGGCGACACCCTCTACGTCGAGACCGTCGACGGCACCGTGGTCACGGTCCGCACCACCGACGACACGGCCGTGCGGACCACCCGGGCCAGCAAGCTGACGGCGATCAAGCGCGGCCAGAAGGTGACCGTGCAGGGCGGCGCGCTGACGGACAACGCCATGACCGCCACCTCCGTCACCGCCGGCGGCTGAGCCGCGGCTCCTGCGGCCCGTGGCGGTCGACGCGCGGGGCCCGGTCCCGCCCACGGCGTTCGTGGGCGGGACCGGGCCCGCGGTGTCCGTGCGATCGTCTCAGGCGGTGGTGCCGGTGACGGTGCTGCCCGAGCGGGTCACCTTGTACGTGACCTTCTCGCCGCTCCAGAAGTGGAAGGTGAGCGTGACCGGGGCGTTGTCGGTGACCGCGGCGAAGAAGTCCGAGGTCAGGGCGATGGAGTTGCCGGTGTAGTCGGGCTGGAACGTGACGTCGAACTCCTTGAACGACGTCCAGTCGTGCGGGCCGGCGTTGCTGCCGTCGGCGTACTTCGCCTCCATGGTGGCGAGCTGGTCGCCCCGGAACTGGGTCGGAATGGTGAACGCGCTGGTGGTGCCGGTGGCGTTGCCCAGGACCGGCCGGTCGTAGGTGATGATGTTGATGCGCCACGGCACGCCCGCCGAGAACCGCGCGTGCAGGGTCGCGTTGACCCCGTACGCCCGGCTGCCGGTCAGCCGGGTCAGCGCGGCCGCCGTCAGGGTGAGCTGGCTGCCGCTGACGGTGTAGTCGGTGCCCTGGACCAGGTCGGTGCTGCCCTGCCGCAGGCCCTGGAACGTGGTGCCGTTGAGGTTCAGGGTGAGCGTCTTGGCGCTGATGGCGCTGGACTTCGAGTTGAACACCAGGTCCGACGACGCGGTGCCGGAGCGGGTGGTCCAGCTCGACTTGATCTGGGCGATCAGCTCCGGGTCGCTCCACTGGAACGAGGTCCGGCCGAGGTGCTGCCCGTTGTCCCACAGCATGGTGGTGAGCTTCCTGGCCCGCGCGTAGTGGCCGAAGTACTCGAAGAACTTCAGCTTCTCGCCCTGCTCGATGGTGCCGGTGTGCCGGTCGAAGCCGAGCAGGCCGTACTCGCCGACGATGACGGGGATGCCCTTGGCGACGAAGGCGTCGTACACCCGGTCGAAGGAGTCGGTGAGGTCCTTCTGGGTGGTGGCGTCGAAGTGGGTGCCCCCGGCGACGTTCACGCTGAAGGGCCAGTAGCCGTAGTAGTGGACGGTCGCGATGAGGTTGCGGTCGTTCAGCGCGTTGAACGTGGCGACCAGCTCGTCGATGCGGGCCTGCTCCGACGACGTGTGCAGGGTGGGCAGCACCAGCAGGCGGGTGGCGTTGTTGCCGCCGGAGGCGCGCACGATGCGGTGGAACGACGTGTTGAGCTCGGCCAGCAGGGTGGCGTTCTGGGCGTCGCCGGAGCTGCCGGTGAACTGCGGCTCGTTGACGCTCTCGAACACCAGTTTCGGCGACGAGCCGCGGAACGTGCTCGCCAGCTGGGTCCAGATGGCGTTGTACTTGGCCAACACGGTGGTCCGGTCGGTGGGCATGGTGTTGATCCACTGCCACGAGTCGTGGTGAATGTTGATCATCACGTAGAGGTCGTCGGCGAGCGCCCAGTCGACCACTTCCTTGACCCGGTTCAGGTACGCCGCCTCGATCGGGTAGTTGGGCGCGCTGCCCAGGTGCGCGCTCCAGGTGACCGGGATGCGGACGCTCTTGAAGCCCTGCGCCTTCACGTTGTCCAGCAGCGCCTCGGTGATGCGCGGGTTGCCCCAGGCGGTCTCGTCGGCGCCGACGGCGTCGAGCGAGTTGCCGAGGTTCCAGCCGGGCTGCATCGCGGCCACGGCCGCCATCGCGTCGCCGGCCGGCGGGGGCGTCGTGGGCGGGGGAGTGGTCGGCGGCGGCGTGGTGGGGGGCGTGCTGGTCGGCGGGACCGTGGTCGGGCCGACGCCGCCGGTGCAGGCGACCCCGTTGAGCGCGAAGGAGGTGGGGCTCGGGTTCGTGCCGGACCACGAGCCGTTGAAGCCGAACGAGACCGACGCGTTGGTGGCGATGGCGGCGTTGTAGCCGACGTTGGCGGCGGTGACGTCGTCGCCGGCGGCGGTGACGGTGGCGTTCCACGCCTGGGTCACCCGCTGCCCGGCGGGGAACGTCCAGGTCAGGCGCCAGCCGTTGATCGCGTCGCCGAGGTTGGTCACGCTCACGTTCGCGCCGAACCCGCCCTGCCACTGGCTGCTGACCTGGTAGGTCACCGCGCAGCCCGCCGCCGCCTGCGCGGTGCCCGCGACCAGGACGCCGACGGCGGCCAGCAGCATCGTGACCGCGCTGGTGAACGCGCCGACCCGCCATCGGGTCCGTCGGGTGGTGCCTCGTGTGCCGATCATGACACTCCTTGCCGGGAAGATGCCGCCGCATGATGGGGGTGGGCAGGGCGTCGGGAACGCGCACGTGACGCCCGCCGGACGGGCAGATTAAGTTTGCAACCCAAACTTTGTCAATCGGTGAGCGGCTATGCCGCAGGTGGCCCGACGCCTGGCTAGGCTTGCCCGGTACGTCGCAGAGGGGAGGGCACCTGCCGCCGACCGCCACCGTGCTCGTGGTCCTCGGGCGCGGCGTGCTGCCCGCCGCCGGGGGGACCTGGGCGCTCACCCCGGCCAGCCTCGCGCGGGTCCGGGCCGCCCGCGACTACGTCGCCGCCAACGAGGCGGCCTTCGCGGCCGCCGCCCAGCGGGGCCGGCGGCCGAGGATCGTGTTCACCGGCGGCTGGGCCGAGGCCGCCGAGGGGGCCGCCCCGCCACCGGCCGGGTGGCGCGAGGCCGACCTGATGCTCCGCGAGGCGCTCGCGGCCGGCCTCGACCGGCACGCCGACCTGCGCACTGAGACCCGCTCACGCAGCACCCTGGAGAACCTCCTGCGCACCGCCGCCGACGGGCTGCTCGCCGGCCACGCCTTCGACCGGCACCACCCGCTGGGCATCGTCTCGCACACCTGGCACCTGCCCCGGGTCCGCTACCTCGCCCGCCGGGCGCTCGGGCTGCGCGGCGGGGCGCTGCTCGACGTGCCCGCCACCGGTGGGGAACCCGCGCCCGGATGGTGGCCGGAGGGTGCCGTACGCGTCGCGTGCCGGCTGTGGTTCCTCGGCGTCCGCGACCCGGCGGGCCTGCTGCGCCGCGAGCGGACGATGGTCGCGCTGCTGCGGCGGGCCCGCCGCGGCACCCGCCGGGGCCCGCCGGGCGGGCGGCCCCCCGCTCGGCGGCCGACGGGAGGTGACGCGGACGCGCCGACGGGGTACAGGACCGTCGCCGGCGGATCGACCGCCGTCACGAAGAACAGGCGGACCCCATGATCGTCCTCGTGCCGGTGTACGAGCCGGGACAGCGGCTGCCCGACCTCCTCGGCGAGCTGCGCGACGCCGCCCCCGACGTGCCCGTCGTCGTGGTGGACGACGGCAGCTCCCCGGCCTCGGACCCGGTCCTCGACGCGGCGCGCCGGCTCGGCGGCGACGTCCTGCGCCACGGGTCCAACCGGGGCAAGGGCACGGCCCTGAAGACCGGATTCCGGCACGTCGCCCGGGCCTATCCCGGGCACGACGTGGTCTGCGCCGACGCCGACGGGCAGCATCGGGTCGCCGACATCCTGCGCGTCGCCCGCGCCCTGCCCGGCGGCGACGGCGCGATCGTGCTGGGGGTACGCCGGTTCGACGGCACGGTGCCGCTGCGCAGCAGGATCGGCAACGGCGTCACCGGGCTGCTGTTCCGGGCCGCCACCGGCGTCGGGGTCCACGACACCCAGACCGGCCTGCGGGCGTACCCGCGCGGCCTGCTCGACTGGCTGCTCGCGGTGCCCGGCGAACGCTTCGAGTACGAGATGAACGTCCTGCTCCACGCGGCACGCGACGGCCACCCGGTCCGGCAGACCGTCGTCGCCACCACCTACCTGGCGGACAACGCGTCCTCGCACTTCGGGGCGCTGCGCGACTCCGCCCGGATCTACCTGCCGCTGCTGCGCTTCGCCGCGTCGGCGCTGCTCGCCCCGTCCCGTCCCCGCCGATAGGCCCGTTCGCCCCTCCTGCCCGCGCCCGCCGTAGAACCATGTGGGGGCGGGCCGGCGCGCCTACCGACGCGGTGCGGCCGCACCGGCCGTACGACGTGGAGGGGTCGACGTGGAGGGGCTCGTCCTGATCGTGGTGCTGGCGGCCACCGTGCTCGTCGGCACCACCATCGGCGGGCGCTACCGGGTCGCCCCGCCGGTCCTGCTCATCGGGATGGGCGCGCTGCTGGCGCTCGCCCCGCCGCTGTCGGACGTGGTGCTCGAACCGGACGTGGTGCTGCTGCTGTTCCTGCCCGCGATCCTCTACCGGGAGAGCCTCACCATCAGCCTGCGGGAGATCCGCGCCAACCTGACCGTCATCGCCCTGCTCGCCGTGGGGCTGGTCGCGGTCACGATGGTGACGGTGGCGCTGGTCGCCCAGGCGGTCGGCGTCGAGGGGCCGGCGGCCTGGGTGCTGGGGGCGGTGCTGGCCCCGACCGACGCCGCCGCGGTCGCCGGCCTGGCCAAGCGGATGCCCCGCCGGTTCCTCACCGTCCTGCGCGCGGAGAGCCTGATCAACGACGGCACCGCGCTCGTCCTGTTCGCCGTCGCGCTCGGCCTGATCACCGGCGGGGCGCCGCCGGGGGCTCTGCCGCTCGTCGAGCGCGTCGGCGGGTCGTTCCTCGGCGGCGTCGCGGCCGGGCTGGCGATCGGGGTGGTGGTCGTACTGATCCGCCGCCGCCTCGACGACCCGCTGCGCGAGGGCGCGCTCAGCGTGCTCACGCCGTTCGTCGCGTTCCTGGCCGCCGAGGAACTGCACGCCAGCGGGGTGCTCGCGGTGGTGGTCGCCGGCCTGGTGCTCTCCTTCGCCGGTCCCCGGGTGATCCGGGCACCCTCCCGGGTGCTGGCCTACGCCTTCTGGGACCTCACCACCTTCCTGATCAACGGGGGCCTGTTCGTGCTGCTCGGGATGCAGATCCCCCGGGCGCTGCGTGGGGTCACCAGCACGTCGGTGGGTCAGGCGCTGCTCATCGCGGTGCTGGTCGCCGGCACCGTCCTGGCGACCCGGATGGCCTGGCTGCACCTGTCGGCGTACCTGCTGCGACTCGTCGACCGCCGTAAGTCGCAACGGGCCCTGCGGGTCGGCTGGCGGATCCGCACGGCCGCCGGGTGGGCCGGCTTCCGCGGCGCGGTGTCGCTGGCCGCGGCCCTCGCGGTGCCGCTGACCACCCCGGCCGGGGAACCCGTCCACGAGCGGGACCTGATCATCTTCTGCACGGCGCTGGTGATCGTCATGATCATGCTGGTGCAGGGCACCACCCTCCCGCTCGTGGTCCGCTGGGCGGGCCTCGTCGGCGACCAGCAGCGCGCCGACGAGGTGCGGATGGCCCGCCTGCGGGCCACCGAGGCCGGGCTGGCGGCGCTGCCGGAGGTCGCCGACGGGCTGGGCGTGCACCGGGACGTCGCCGACCGGATCCGCGTCGACTACCAGGACCACCTCGACGACATCCGCGCCGCCGAGCAGGGCGAAGCCGCCGAGCAGGCCCGCGACCTGGAGCGTCGGCTGCGGCTGGCGGTCCTGGACCGCAAGCGGCGCGAGATCACCCGGCTGCGCAACGCCAACGAGATCGACGACACGGTGCTGCGCGAGCTGCAGGCCGCGCTCGACATCGAGGAGATCCGCCTGCTGGGCCCGCCCACGCCCGAGTGACCGGTCCGGCCCCGACGCCGCGGGCCTCGGCGGAGCGGCCGGACGGTGCGCCGCGGCAGCCGGCGGGCCGGTCGGCGTGCGCGGCGGGCGACGGCCGCTACTGCTGGATCTGCCCGTGATCCCGCCCGCCGGGTGAGCCGCCGGGTTGCGGAGATGGTCCACGATGGAGCATATCCGGGCACACGCGGGTTCGCGGGTTCGAGGGACGCATCGACGTGGACACCACCGGGCCAGGGGCCCCACTGCTGATTGGCGAGGTCCACACCGGCCTCCTGCAGCACTCCACCGCGCTTCCCGCCAGCTCGGTGGCCCGGGTCCTGCGCCTGCGCCCCGGGGAACGGGTCGGGACCATGGACCGGCCGATCCGGTACGCCGTCTCCCCGTCCCTGCTCACGGGAGTGGACTGCCGGTTCGGCGGCGCGTCGGGCAGCACCCGGGTGGTCGGGGCCGTGTCGTCCCGCTCCACCGTCACCGGCGGCCACGTCGTGCAGGCGTCCTCGTTCGCGCGGATCGCGCCCGGCGGCCGGGGACGGCGTGCGGTGTGGTCGCACTACCTGGCCCGCCCCGGCGTGCTGGAGCCGCTGGGGGGCCGGCTCGCGGACCGGGCGGACGAGGACTTCCTCGCCAGCGAACAGCCGGGCGGGGGCCTCGACCTGGGCGCGATCAACACCCGGCTGATGGACGTGGTCCAGTCCGCCGGCCTGGACCGGCGCGCGCCGTTCCGGGTCCCGCGCACGCGGCTGCGCTGGACCGCCCGCCACACCACCATCGCGCACATCGACTTCGGGGTGGAGGAGGGGCACCTGCGTTCGCTGCGCCTCGGCCTGGTCCCCGCCGACGGCGACCCGTGGGACGAGGTCAGGTCCTTCTGCGAGGACGTCGCCCTGCACGACTGGCTGCTCACCGGCCTGCTCCATCTGATCGACAAGGCCGTCGGCGTGGACGGCGCGGACGCGGTGCGGCGGCTGCGCCCGGTCGTCGACCACCTCCTGCACCTGTGGATGCCGGCGGCGCGCCCGGACCGGACCACCGCGCCGCTGTGGGCGAGCCTGGACCGTCAGGTGGGATTCAGCCGGCAGTGGGACAGCTGCGCCACCTGGGTCCGCGACCGGGTGGGCCTCGCCTCCCTGCACCGGCCGGGCGGGCCCCGATGAGCGGGCTGTCGGGCCTGCGCGAGGCATGGGCGCAGACCGGCCGGCCGGTGCGGGTCGCCTCCCTGGGCATGTGGTCCGCCGGCGGGCTCGGCACGGTCGTGGGGGTGGTCGGCGACCAGCTCGGCTGGTGGGACGACCGGCCGTTCCTCACCAACCTGATGTCCTCGCTCGTCGGCGCGCTGTTCGGCATTCCGCTGGCGCTCATCGTGCTCCGCCGGGTCACCGCGGTGGAGGGGCGCCGCACCGAGCGTGCCGAGGCACTGCACGTCGCCCGCGTCACGGCCGAGCGACTGGCCGCCGACCTCGCACCGCTGTGCCCCGACCGGCGGCTGGCCGAGCGGGCCGCCGGCATCCTGCGGCGGCTCGACGACGAGCTGTTGGCCGGGCTGGCCGACCATCGGTTCGGGCCCGCCCTGGCCGAGGCGCTCACCGTGTGGACCGAAGCGGTCGGCCTGTGCGGCGCGGGGCTGCTCGGCGGCCCGCCGGCCAGGGACGTGCTGCGGGATGCGGAGGCCACCTGGCGGCACCTGCGCAGGGACGTCGCCCCCCGGCTGCGCGCGCACGGCGTCTCGTGGCCCTCCCGGGCGACCGCCGACCGCGTCGATCGGCTGCTCGCCGACGTCGACGCGTTCCTGCGGGACGACCCGGGCGAGGTCCACCACCTCGCGGAAGCCGCCCGGATGACCCTCAGCGAACGCAGCATCGACCCGCTCGTGGCCATCTACGCCGACGAGTACGCGGTGCTCGGCGGCATCCGCGAGCAGGTGGGATCGCTGTCGGCGGGGGTGGCCGCCGTCGTCGCGCTGCTGGCGGCGGTGGACCAGCTCGGCCCCGACCTGCCGGCCCCTCACAGAAACACGTAGCGGAGCCGGTCGACGGGGTACCCGGGCAGGGCCAACCCCTCGCCGGCGGCGCGGTCGCGTACCTGCCGCGCCGCCGCCGGGTCCACGGCGACCTGGTCGAGGATCGTCCGGACCGCCGTCTCGACCGGCAGGAAACCGCCCGGCAGGACCGACAACGTCCGGTACGCGCAGAACGGCGCGGGCCGGTCGCCGAGCTGGACCACGGCGGGCAGCTCCGCCCAGGTGTCCGGGAAGGCGCCGCGCCACGGTCGGGGCTGCGCGACGGGACGCCCGGCGTCGCGCAGCAGCCCGAGCCGCAGCAGCTGCCACACCCCCGCGAGGAACGCGCACGACCAGGTACGCACTCCGTCGCGCTCGTCCCACAGCTCGACGTCGACGAAGACGGAGTGCCGCCGGGGGACGTTCTGCCGCGGCGGGGTCCACTGTGCACCCGGCGACATCGCCTGGCCGGCCTCGGCGGCCTCCCCGGGACCCGACCGTTGCCCGTTTGACAGCCAGCCGGCGACCATGGGCGGCGGTCGCGTCCCGTTCGTGCCGGGGGTCGGCTCGCAGACCAGGCTGCCCGCCACGATCGCGGCGGGCGAGACGTCCCCGAGCTGTGCGCACGCGGACTCGCGTGCCAGGTAGTCGATCGCGACGCCGTGCTCCTCGGCGGCCCGCAGCAGGGGCGGCAGGACCTCGCGGGGCGGGCCCGGCGCGGCGAGGTAGTCGTCCACCAGGTAGCACGTGCTCACCCGGGGGGCGGCGTTGGCGCCTCGCCGCTCGGACTCGGCCGCCGCCCGGAACCAGGGAGCCACCGTGGCGAACAGCTCCCGGTACCGGTCCGCGCCCTCGGCGTAGTCGGCCTGGTAGAGGTGGCCCAGCTCCACGGAGAGCCGGGCCAGCGGCACGGCCTCCACCCGGCGACGGGCGCCGGCCTGCTCGAAACGCACCTCCGCCGGCCCGGTCGGCTCCGGCGCGTTCGGCCCGGGCGCGGTCACAGGCGTTCCCACGATTCGGCATCGGTCACCGCGCGGGCCAGCCGGTCGAACGCCTCGATCGTCGCCTGGTTGGCGATTCCCCGGCCCCAGACGTCGTTGTCGGAGATGATCTGCTCGCGCCACTGCAACAGCGGCTCCAACGGCGCGCTGCCCAGCAGCGTGGTACGCCCCATGCGGTTGCGGCTGGCCAGCTCCTGGAGATCCTGGTTGCAGTCGCGCAACCAGGCGATCTGTCCCGGCCGCAGGCCGGCCAGCTCGGCGGAGTCCAGGTCGACGACGGCGGTGCGGACGTACCTGATCGAGTCCAGCAGGGCCGCGCGGTCGTGCCCGAGCGCCTCCCCCGTGTCCGCGAGGCCGTGCCGGCCGTGGACGAGCCCGGCGGCGGCGAGGATGTGCTGGCGGGTCCACCGGTGGAAGACCAGCCACCGCACCGGCACCGCCGCCAGGGCAGGCCGCGCGGTGACGGCGAGCGCGAGCTGGGTCGCGTACGATCGGCCGGCGCTCAGGTCGACCAGGCAGACGTCGAACTCCTCCTCCAGCCGCAACAGCAGGTCGGCGCACCGCTGGACAGTCTGGGCGTGGATGGGGAACTCGCCACCGCCCTCGTCGCCGGGGAACAGCACCAGCTGGCCTGTTCCGGCCGTCCGGGTGCGTAGCCCGGGTCGCTCGCTCTCGGTCCACACGTCCACCCGGTGCGGGCTGGCCACCGAGCCGGTCAGGTAGCTGTGCAGCCCCCCGGACGGCGTGCCGCGCCCGACGGAGTCGACCTGGAAGATCGTGCCCACCGTCGGGGAGCCGAAGTCGAAGTCGAGGTAGCAGACGTCGACGCCGGCCAGGGCCCACCGGTAGAGGATGTTGCAGCCGGTGACGGACCGGCCGGTTCCGCCCTTGTCGGAGGCTGCGAAGACCAGCACGGCCTACTCCACGTCCTGGCGCGCCGCGGCCAGCTGGTCCAGCTCCTGCAGCACACGGGTGGCGAGGGCCGCGGCCGTGCCGGGCCGGGTGTCGATGATCCGCCGGGCGCGCTCCAGGCCGGCCTGGACGGCCTGGAGGTGCTGACGCATCGCCGGGCCGGCGGTGTCGGCCCCGTTCAACAGCTCCTGGCTGAACAGGTGCTCCGCCTCCAGCAGCAGGTCCTCCCCGTAGGCGACGAGCCGCTCGCTGCGCAGCGGCGGCCCGCCCGTCAGCCTCGCCGCCGCCACCAGGCACTCGACCACCCGCTCGGTGTACCGCCACGACGGCAGGTCGTGCCGGTCGTCGACGAAGGGGTACACGTTGACGGCCTGGTCCCACAGGTTGCGCGCCGGCCCGTCGCTGATGCGGCGGCGCGACAGGTGGTCCCACACCTCGTCGGCCTGTCGCAGCAGCTCGCCGCGCAGGCCCGGGTCCCGCATCAGGCCGGCCAGGCCGAGCATGCGCTTGAGCAGCAGCGGGGAGAAGTCGGTGCACGGCCACAGCAGCCGGCCCGGGCCGGCCTCCTCGCTGCCGACGAGAGAGATGAGCACCCCGGGGGAGTGCAGGGCGACCGCCGGATCGCGTTCGAAGGGCCGGCGGACGATCCGGGCCCGCCCGGCCAGCTCGTCGAGCACCCGGGCCACCCGGCCCAGCTCGGTGTCGGGGGAGCGTTGCTGGATGAGGTCCTGCACGGTCATCGCGGTCACCAGGAGGCTGAAGTAGTCGGACTCCTGGTTGTCGGTCGTGCGCCACGGGATGTCCTCCAGTGGCCAGCGCGCGGTGCCGAAGCTGGCCACGGTGGACCAGTAGCGTTGGGTGATGTCCCAGCGCAGTTGCAGCGCCCGGGCGAGGCGCTCCTGCTCCTCGGTCAGCAGGCCGAGGATCCGGGTCCGCTCGGAGAACAGCTCCTCGATCCCGTTCAGGGCGGCGAGGGAGAAGTAGAGGTAGGGCGCGGCCTCGGCGACGCCGGGCCGCTGGACGCCGATCTCCTCGCCGACGTCCACCATGGGGGCGTCCCTGATGACGCCCCAGGACCAGCCGCACTCGAACAGCCGGCCGGGGTGGTCCAGCGTGTCGTTGACGTCGGGCGCGGCGATCCGGACGCCCCGCAGCGCGGCCCGGACGTCGGCCAGCCCCTGCCACAGGCTCTCGACGACCATCCGGTCGGGCAGCCCCGTCTGGTTGACGGTGCGGATCAGCGTCCGGCCGGCCGGCGAGTCGGCCTCGAACGCGTACACGGCGAAGCTGCGCAGCAGCCCGACCATCGCGGCCGTCAGCCGCCGGCTCGCGTGCTCCTCCAGCTCGTCGATCTCGGAGCGAAGCTGGGCCCGGGTCACGACGGTGCGGAAGACCCGGGCGAAGCCGATCGCCGCGAGCGACAGCCGCACCGACATGGTGTACGAGTCGACGATGTCCATGCCGGCCTGCTCGGCGCTGACCTTGTCGGACCCGGCGACGTGGAAGTAGCCCGCGCCGGAGAAGACCGGGGTGCCGTCGAGATCCGTGTACCGCTGCAGGTACTCGCTGAGGACGCGGACGAGCAGGCGGGGGACCCCGATCGAGTCGCCGAGGTCGGCCAGCGCCCGCAGCGCGTCGTCGGAGGTCGCATCCGGCCGTTCCAGAACGAAACGCGGATCGGTCGTGGCGGGCAGCATCAGGCAGAGCAACTGCTCGGCGTCGCTGATCGAGTTGGAACCGTCGCGCCCTCCCCACACCCAGGTGCCGTCGCGGTAGCACAGCCGCGCCGTCGCCCGCCAGATCTCCAGCAGCTGCTGCCGAGGTTGCATCCTCATGGGCGTAGGGACACCTCCTCGCCGGCCGCCATCCGGGTCCCGCCTCCCAGCATGGGGCACCGGCGCAAGGCCGTCAGGCCCGGGCCGGCACGCCGCCCGCGCCCTCCCGCAGCGCCAGGTCGGAGAAGTGGCAGGCGACCTCGCGGTCGGCGTCGCCCGGCGTCGGGCCGAGCACGGGCTGCACCTGCCCGCACTGCTGCCGGGCCAGCCGGCAGCGGGTGTGGAACCGGCAGCCCGGCGGCGGGTCGGACGGGCTGGGCGGGTCACCGGCGAGCACGATGCGCCGGCTGCCGCCGCGCCGGCCCGTGGGATCGACCACGGGGGAGGCGGACAGCAGCGCCTGGGTGTACGGGTGGGCCGGCCGGGAGTAGACGGTCTCGGTGTCGCCGATCTCGGCCAGCCGCCCGAGGTACATGACGGCGGTGCGGTCGGCGACGTGCCGCACCACGGACAGGTCGTGGGCGATGAACACCAGGGCGATGTTCATCCGGCGTTGCAGGTCCCGCAGCAGGTTGACCACCTGCGCCTGCACGCTGACGTCGAGGGCGGAGACGGGCTCGTCGCAGACGAGGATCTCCGGTTCCAGGGCGAGGGCGCGGGCGATGCCGATGCGCTGGCGCTGCCCGCCGGAGAACTGGTGCGGGTAGCGGTGCATCAGCTCCGGCGCGAGCCCGACGAGGCCGAGCAGCTCGGCGACCCGGTCGGAGCGGGCCTGCCGGTCGCCGCGGCCGTGCACCACGAGGGGCTCGGCGATCAGGTCGCGCACGCACATGCGCGGGTCCAGCGAGGTGTACGGGTCCTGGAAGACCATCTGCACCTGGCGGCGCAGCAGCCGCCGGTCGCGCCCCCGCACGCCGGTGATGTCGCGTCCCCGCACCACGATGCTGCCCGAGTCGGGGCGTTCCAGGCCGACCAGCATCCGGGCCAGGGTGGACTTGCCGCACCCGGACTCCCCGACGACGCCGAGGGATTCCCCGGCGTGCAGCCGGATGCTCACCCCGTCGACGGCGCTGACCCGGGTGCGGCCGAGCCCGGCCCGGCCGGTGGTGAACGTCTTGTGCAGGTCCGTGGCGACCAGGACGGGTTCAGCCGGTGACGACATGCGACAGCTCCTCGGTGCGGTGGCAGGCGGCGGCGCGGCCGTCGATGACCCTCAGCGCGGGGCGCTCGGTGCGGCACCGCTCGACGACCCGGTCGCAGCGGGGGTGGAACGCGCACCCGGGCGGCTTGCGGGTCGGGTTGGGCGGGGTGCCGGGGATGGCGTACAGGTCGTCGCCGCGCTGGTGGGCCTGGGGCACGGAGCGCAGCAGGGCGTCGGTGTACGGGTGGGCGGGCGCGCCGAGGACCTCGGCGGTGGTGCCGGTCTCCACGACCCGCCCGGCGTACATGACCACGACCCGGTCGGCGACCTCGGAGACGACGCCGAGGTCGTGGGTGATCAGCAGGATGCCGATGCCGAGATCCCGGCGCAGCCCGTTGAGCAGCTCCAGGATCTGGGCCTGGACGGTGACGTCGAGGGCGGTGGTCGGCTCGTCGGCGATGATCAGCTCGGGGCGCAGGGCGATTGCCATCGCGATGAGGATGCGCTGGCGCATCCCGCCGGAGAACTGGTGCGGGTACTCGTCGACCCGGCGGTCCGGGGCGGGGATGCCGACCTGGGCGAGCAGGTCGACGGCGGCGGCGCGGGCCTGCCGGCGGGACGCGCCGCGATGGGTACGGAACAACTCGCCGAGCTGGTCGCCGATGCTGAGCACCGGGTTGAGGGCGGACAGCGCGTCCTGGAAGACCATGCTCATCCGGTTGCCGCGCACGGCCCGGCGCCCGGCCTCGGTGAGCGTGGTGAGGTCGGTGCCGCCGAGCGCGACGCGGTCGGCCTCGACGCGCACGGTCGGCGGGTGCAGCCCCATGATCGCCTTCGCGGTGACCGACTTGCCGGAGCCCGACTCGCCGAGCAGCGCGACGAGTTCGCCGGCGGCGACGTCGAGGTCGACGTCCACGGCGGCGGGCACGTCGCCGCGCCGGGTGGCGAAGGTCACGGACAGCCCGCGTACCGACAGGGCCTGTCCTCCTCCGTCCGGTGGGGCGGTGGTTGGGGCGTCTGGCTGATTCACCGCGAGCCTCCAGCTACGCATAACGGACGCCCGTGCCGGTAATCCCCGCTGCAACGGCCGTCCGTGCCTGTTCCTGAACTGCATCTTGACTTCCGTGCCGAATCATTGCAACCCTCTAATCGGTCGCGCCGGTTCTGGGCGCCGACCCCGGCGGCCGCGCCTCTTCTTCGCGGGCCGCGAATCTGAAGGGACCCCACGCGGATGCTTGAACAGGCGAAGCGCTACACCGGCTACACGGCGTACGACTACCTGGAGGCCGGCAAGGACTTCAAGAAGTTCCGGTACGCCGAGCAGATCGGCCGGGTGCCGGCCTACGCCGGCCTCGACCTCTCCGACAGCCAGCGGGAACGCACGCAGCGGCTGCTGCGCGACGAGATCGTCATCTCGCTGCACGACCACGTCCAGGTCTTCCCCGAGGACATGGGCCAGCTCCGCGAGCACATCCGGGCCGGCCGCGAACCCACCGGCTACCTCGGCCTGTCCCGCTCGGGCATGACCGCCGTGTTCGACAACGGCATGGACGGCACCTGCTGCATCTCCAGCGACGCCGGCTGGAAGTACACCGACGTCCTGTTCGACCTCGGCGTGCGGATGGCCGACATCGCCCACCAGGACTACGTGATCAAGGCCGAGTCGCTCAAGGACATCTACCACGCCCACGAGACCGGCCGGCTCGCGCACGTGTTCGCCCTCGAAGCCGCCACCATGATCGAGAACGAGGTCGACCGCCTCGACGTGCTCTACGGCTTCGGCGTCCGGCAGATCGGCATCGCCTACTCCGAGGCCAACATGCTCGGCGGCGGCCTCAAGGAGCGCGGCGACGGCGGCCTGACCTACTTCGGCGAGCGGGCCGTCGAACGGATGAACAAGCTCGGCCTGGCCATCGACATCTCCCACTCCGGCGACCGCACCGCCATGGACGTGATCCAGAAGTCCACCAAGCCGGTCTTCATCACCCACTGCGGCTCCCGCGAGGTGTGGCCGACCAACCGGATGAAGCCCGACGCGGTCATCCGCGCCTGCGCCGAGCGCGGCGGAGTGCTCGGCCTGGAGGCCGCCCCGCACACCACCCTGTCCCCGGCCCACCCCCGGCACAGCCTGGAGTCGGTCATGGACCACTTCGTCCACGCGGTCGACCTCATCGGCATCGACCACGTGGCCTTCGGCCCCGACACCCTCTTCGGCGACCACGTCGGGCTGCACGACGCCTTCGCGGCCAACCTGTCCACCAAGGAGGCCCACGGCCGGGTCGAGTACCCCAAGGTCGAGTACGTCGACGGCCTGGAGAACCCCGCCGAGTGCTTCTACAACATCATCGGATGGCTCGTGGCCCACGACTACTCCGACGACGAGATCCGCAAGGTCATCGGTGGCAACACCATCCGCGTCCTCGAGGAGGTCTGGGTCTGATGCGTCTCCGCCTACCCCTCGTCGCCGTCACCGCGTTCGCCGCGGTGGTCGCGACGGCAGCCTGCAGCCCCAGCGCGCCGAGCGACTCGGCCGCCCAGGGCGGCGACAAGAACGCCACCCTCACCATCGCCACCACCACCGACGTGGTCAACTTCAACCCGCTGCTGGGCAACAGCCGCACCGACGGCTGGATCACCAACCTGATGTACCCGCGGCTGCTCACCATCGACGCCAACGGCGCCAAGCAGCCGTACCTGGCCGCCGACCGCGGCTACAGCGACCCCACCACCGGCTTCTACGAGCTGCGCGGCGACATGAAGTGGAGCGACGGCACCGCCGTCAGCGCCGCCGACGTCGCGTACACCATCAACACGATCATGACGAAGAAGCCCGCCGGCAACGTCGTCTACGGCCAGCTCGCCAACGTCGAGTCCGCCTCCGCCCCGACGGCCACCCGGGTCGAGCTGAAGCTCAAGCGGCCCGACGCCACCGTCGTCGACGAGGTCGGCTTCTGGATGAACGTCGTGCCCAAGCACGTCTTCGAGAAGGCCCCCGACGCGGGCACCTTCGCCAACAACAGCGACTGGGTCAGCGCCGGGCCGTTCAAGCTCACCACCGTCGCCAAGGGCCAGAGCTACACCCTGGAGCGGGTCACCCCGTACCCGATGGCCCCCGCCGGCACCCCCAACGTGGCGAAGGTCGTCTACCGGGTCTACCCCGACGTCAACACCGAGATCCTCGCGCTGCGCAACGGCGACGTGGACCTCATCGCCAACGCCCTGCCCCCGGCCCAGGTCAAGACCCTCCAGTCGACCCCCGGGGTCAAGGTCCAGGAGGTCCCCGGCCTCGGGTACGCCCACATGACCTACAACATGACCCGCAAGCCCCTGGACAACCTCAAGGTGCGGCAGGCCCTCGCCCACGCCGTCGACTACGAGGCCATCCGCTCCGTCGTGCTCCAGGGCCAGGCGGTCACCACCGGCTCCAGCCCCATCCCGCCGGTGCTCAAGGACTTCGTCAAGCCCGACCTCAAGGAGTACGCCTTCGACCCGGCGCTGGCCCGCAAGCTGGTCACCGAGTCCGGCGTCGGCACCCTGCGCCCGCTGACGATGATCTACTCGCTGCAGGACGCCGTCACCTCGCAGTGGGCGCAGCTGGTCAAGGACAACGCCGCCCAGGCCGGCATCACCATCGAGCTGCAGGGCATGGACCGCAACACCTACCTGGCCAAGACCGCCGCCGGCGAGTACGACATCTACGCCGGCAACTTCGCCATCATGGACGACCCGGCGACCAACATGGCCCTGACGTTCCTGCCCGACGGCGCCATCAACTACACCAAGGTCGACGACCCGGCGCTGAGCGCGCTGATCACCAAGGCCACCGCGACCACCGACAAGGCCGCCCAGAAGGAACTGATCTGGCAGGCCGCCACCCTCGTGCACGACAACGTCTACGACAACGTCATGTACATGCAGAACCTGTACGTCGCCCACAGCGACAAGTGGGACGGC
Source organism: Micromonospora haikouensis (assembly GCF_000876225.1). Taxonomy (NCBI): domain Bacteria; kingdom Bacillati; phylum Actinomycetota; class Actinomycetes; order Micromonosporales; family Micromonosporaceae; genus Micromonospora; species Micromonospora haikouensis. The sequence continues at coordinate 4,037,063 of NZ_JXSX01000001.1, forward strand.
TTCGTGGTCAAGCCCAGCGAGCTGCTGTCGGTGGTCGACCCGCAGTCCCTGGCGAACGCGCGGAAGGTCGGCTGAGCACATGCCACCGGTTGTCGGCTTCGTCGCGCGGCGGCTCGGACGGGCGGTCCTGACGCTGTGGTTCGCCACCACGATCACCTTCCTGCTGCTGCGGCTGCTGCCCGGCAACCCGGCGCTCGCCGTCGCCACCCCCAACATGACCCCGCAGACCCAGGCGATCCTGCTGCGCCAGTACGGCCTCGACGAGCCCCTGCTCGTCCAGTACGGCAAGTACCTGTGGCAGCTCGTCCAGGGCAACCTCGGGGTCTCCATCACCCAGTCCGTTCCGGTGACCGACGTGCTGCTGGAACGCCTCCCGTGGACCCTGCTGCTCACCGGGTCCTCCCTGCTGGTGACGGTCGCCGTCGGCATCCCCCTCGGGGTGCTGGCGGCGACCCGCCCCCGCGGGCTGCTCGACCGGCTCGTGCAGGTCGGCGGCGTCGTCGGCCAGTCGGTCTTCGTGCCCAGCGTCGCGATCGCGCTGCTGTTCCTGTTCGGCCTGCAACTGCGGTGGCTGCCCATCGGCGGCGCGTACAGCCCCGGCGTCTACGGCGGGCAGTGGTACCTCGACGTCGCGGCCCACCTGGTGCTGCCCTGCGTCAGCCTGGTCCTGGTGCAGCTCGGCTCCTACGTGCTGACCCTGCGGGCCACCCTCATCGACTCCCTCGGCGAGGACTACTGCGTCCTGGCCACCGCCAAGGGCCTGCCCCACCGCAAGGTGGTGTGGAAGCACGCCCTGCGCAACGCGCTGCTGCCCACCACCACCCTGGTCGGCCTGCAACTGGGCTTCCTCGTCGGCGGCGCGGTGCTCACCGAGACCGTCTTCGCCTACCCGGGCATCGGCCGGGGCATCTACGAGGCGGTCACCCAGCTCGACTACCCCGTCCTGCAGGGCGCGTTCGTCCTGCTCGCCGCGACCGTCGTGCTCGCCAACGTGCTCACCGACCTGGCGTACGGCCTGCTCGACCCGAGAGTGAGGACCCAGTGACCGCCGCCGGCATCGCCCTCGACCAGGTCGTCGCCGACCAGCCGACCGCCGCGAGCGCCACCTGGACGGCGTTCCGCCGCAACCCGCTGGGCCTGGTCTCCCTCGCCGTGCTCGCCGCCCTCGTCGTCGTCGCGGTCGCCGCCCCGCTCATCGCCGACTATCCCGGCGGCTACGGTCCGGCGGTGCTCACCCCGCCGTCCGGGCAGCACTGGTTCGGCACCGACAACCTCGGCCGCGACATCTTCGCCGAGGTCGTCTGGGGCACCCGGATCAGCATGCTCGTCGCCGCGCTCTCCTCCGCCCTGGCCATCGTCATCGGCGTGCTCGTCGCGGTGCTCGGCGCGTACTTCCCGAAGGTCGACACCCTGGTCGGCACGGTCGTCGACCTGGCCCTGTCGCTGCCGGTGCTGCCCCTGATGATCCTCGTCGCCGCCCTGGCCGGGCCCAGCCTCGCCACCGTGGTCGTGGTCATCGCCCTGTTCTCCTGGCCGGAGGTGGCCCGCGTGGTCCGCTCCCAGGCCCTGGCCGTGGTCCGGCTGCCCTACATCGACGCCGCCCGGCTCACCGGCGGCTCCTGGCTGTGGATCATCCGCCGGCACCTGGTGCCCGCCGTCGCCCCGGTCATCGTGGTGTCGGTCGTGCTCACCGCCTCCCGGGCCGTGCTGTCGGCCGCCGGCCTGGCCTTCCTCGGCCTCGGCGACCCCAACAGCTGGTCGTGGGGCCGGATCCTCTACGAGGCCCAGCAGTCCGGCGCGATGTCCAGCGCCTGGTGGACCACCCTGTTCCCCTCGCTGGCGATGCTCGCCCTCGTCGTGTCCGCCACCCTCATCTCCATCGCCTACAACGACGCCCGCAACCCACGCACCCGGGAGAACTGACGTGCTGTCGACCCAACGGCTCCCCGTGGACTTCTACCGCTCGGTGCAGGACGACGTGCGCGCCGCCGCCGACCGCGCCGGCCTGGCCGCCGTCCTCACCGACCACCCCGACGACGTCGCCTACCTCACCGGCTTCTTCCACCACCCCTGCGAACGACCGGTGGCCGTGCTGCTGCCCGTCGACGGACCCACCCGGCTGCTGCTGCCCGAGCTGGAACGCGAGCACGCGCAGGCCCAGCACGCCGCCGCCGACCTGGTGTCCTACCCGGAGTTCCCCGGCCGCGTCCCGCCGTTCACCCACCTGCGCGACGTCGCCGGCCGCGTCGGCCACCCCGGCAGCACCGCCGCCGCCCGCGTCGCCGAGATCGCCCGGGACCTGCCCCGCGCCGAACTGGAGATCGCCGACGTGGTGGGCACGGCCCGGCTGCGCAAGCGGCCCGAGGAGATCGCCCTGCACGCCGAGGCCGCCCGGATCACCGACCTCATGCTGGTCGCCGGCCGCGACCTCGTCGAACAGGCGCTCGCCGCCGGCGGGGAGCTGCCGAGCGAGGCCGAGCTGGCCGCGCACGTCACCCGCGTCGGCACCACCACGATGTACGCCGACCACGCCGACGTCGTGGTGGTGTCCCTGCTCGCCGGCGGCCTCGTCTACGCCGGCCCCAACAGCGCCCACCCGCACGGCCTGCCCTCGGGCTACCGGCTGCGCCCCGGCGACACGTTCATGCTCTCCCTCGGCTGCGCCGTCGGCGGCCGGTACGTCGAGGGGGAGCGCACGTTCCTCCTCGGCGAGCCCAGCGCCGCGCAGCGCCGCTACTACGAGGCCGTGCGCGCCGCCCAGCAGGCCGGCACCGAGTTCCTCGCCCCGGGCGTGGTCTGCGCCGACGCCAACCGGCACTGCCTCGACGTGATCCGCGACGCCGGCCTGGCCGGGTTCCTGCGCCACCGGCAGGGCCACGGCATCGGCCTCGGCATGCACGAGCCGCCCTGGCTGGAGGACGGCGACCCGACCGTGCTGGAGGAGGGCATGGTCGTCTCCAACGAGCCCGGCATCTACGTGCCCGGCCACGCCGGCTACCGCATCTCCGACTCGATGCTGATCACCGAATCCGGGGCCCGCCCCTTCACCAGCTACCCCCGTTCCCTCGACGACGTCGTCATCCCCGTCCCCTGAGCCGCCGTCCCGTCCCTTGAGGAGTGCCCGCCGTGCGACTGCCGATCAACGGAAACGAACTGGAGGTGGAGGTCTTCGGCGCCGAGGACGCTCCGCTGCTCATCGCCCACCACGGCGCGCCCGGCCTCGGCTCCCGCGCCGAGCCCCGCGCCACGTTCCGGCCGTTCGCCGACACGTTCCGCGTCCTGGTCTTCGACGCCCGCGGCAGCGGCGTCAGCGAGGGCCGGCCGCCGTTCACCCACGAGCAGTGGGTCGCCGACGTCGACGCGTTGCGGCAGTGGGCCGGCGCGGAGCGGTTCGTCCTGGCCGGCGGCTCCTACGGCGGCTTCATCGCCATGGAGTACGCGATCCGCCACCCCGAACGGCTCACCGCCCTCGTGCTGCGCGACACCTCCGCCGACCACGAGAACGAGAAGGCCGCCCGGCGTAACGCCGAGACATCCACCCGTGTGAAGATCGACCCCGACAAGCTGGACCGCATCAACACCGGACGGGTGCGTGACGATGACGACCTGCGGGACTGCTGGCGGGAGATCCTGCCGCTCTACGACCACGTCTACGATCCGGCGGCCGTCGAGGCCAAGGTCGAGGCCACGTTCTACCGCTACGAGACGCACAACCACGCGTTCGCGGTGAACCAGCCCGCGTACGACATCAAGGCCGACCTGCACCGGATCACCTGCCCGACGCTGGTGACCGTCGGTCGCGACGACTGGATCACCCCGGTGGCCAGCAGCCGGACCATCGCCGACCTGATCCCCGACGCGCGGCTGGTGGTGTTCGAGAAGTCCGGCCACTCCCCGCAGGTGGAGGAGGCCGAGCTGTGGCGCGAGACGGTACGCGACTTCCTGCGCGAGGTGGGGGCGGATGAGCAGCGGTCCTGAGCACCTGGACGAACTGGACCGGCGGATCATCCTGGCCCTGCAGGCCGACGGGCGGGCCACCTGGACCGAAATCGCCGAGCGGTGCCAGACGTCGGTGACCACCGTGGCGCGCCGCGGCCAGCAGCTGCTGCGCGACGGCATCGTCCGGGTCGCGGTGATGCCCGACGTCGAGTACCCGGGAGCGGCGGACCTGTTCGTGCTGCGCATCACCTGCGAGCCGGGCACCCAGAAGCGGGTGCTGGCCCAGCTCGCCGACCGGGCCGACCTGCGCTTCCTGGCCCTGGTCACGGGTCCGGCGGACATCATCGCCGAGCTGAGCCTGCGCCGGGGCGACTCGCTGCACGCCCGGATCGTCGAGGAGATCCAGGCGATCGAGGGCGTGCAGCGCTGCGACACCGACCTGACCCTGCACGTCTACAAGGTCTCGCACGACTGGGGCCAGCAACTCGTCGTGCCGGGCACACCCGACACCGTGGTCGAGGTGCACCAGTGCGCGCCGGGTCACTTCGACGCCGCCGACGAGAAGATCATCGACTTCATGCAGGAGGACGGCCGGGCCAGCTTCCGCGCGGTCGCCAAGGCCCTCGGCGTCGACGAGAGCACCGTGCGCCGCCGGTTCGAGGTGCTCCAGCGCCGGGGCTGCATCAGCGTGGTCACGCTGGTCTCCGCGCCGGCGCTCGGCTTCGAGTCCGAGATCATCTTCAACATCACCGTCGACCCGGCCCGCCTCGACACCCTCGCGCACGAGCTGGGCACCCACCGGGGCGTCCGGTACGTCGCGGCCACCCTCAACCGCAACGCGCTGTTCTGCGAGGTCATCCTGCCCACCACCGACGACGTGCACGCGTTCACCACCCGCACGCTCGGCCGCCTCGACGGGGTGCAGGGCTGGACGGCCAGCATGGTGCTGCTCACCATCCGGCGGGGCTTCGTCGAGACCCCCTGGTGGCGCGACAACGTCTGAGGCGGGCATCCGGGCAGGTCGCGGGCCTTCTCCGCCAAGGAGGGGGGCCGATTTTGTGGGCCCGAGGGGACGGAGTAATGTTCTGTGCCGGCAGGGAAACGGGCGCCAGGTGGGAGACCACGGCGGACGGCCTGCCGGACCCCAGGAAGCCACCGGCGGATGCCGGGTGCAGAATGGTGCCCGTAATTCGGGTGGAAGCGGGTCGGATCGGGATTCTCCGGTTTGACAGTGCGGAAACCGGAGGGTAACGTAGTAAAAGTGCCCG